>JARKPU010000011.1 GCA_029975055.1 Anaerolinea sp. | reverse complement strand
CACACCCTCAACCTGCACATCTTTGCCCGCGAGGGCGTGCGCCTGCTCGGCCGCGCCCAGGATGCCCGCGACGGCAAATTCTACTTCGCCTCCGACCTGATGGAAAACCTGGCCCGCTCCGACCAGTTCGAGCAGGAACTGTTGCAGCGGATCGACCGCTACGTCGAATCGATGCACCTGAGCGCGCCAGAAGAAAGCCTGCCCCGGCTGAGCGACGGCTTCTCCGCGCCCATCCTCACCGGGCTCGACCTGACCACCCAGCGCATCACCACCGTCATCTGGGCGCTGGGCCACGCCTTCGATTACAGCCTCGTCAGGCTCCCCGTGGTGGATGACGCCGGTTTCCCCCTCTCCCAACAGGGCGAGACGAGCTTCCCCGGCCTCTACTTCTGCGGAATGCCCTGGCTGCCCTATCAAAAAACCGGCCTGCTCGTCGGCGTTGCCGACCACGCCGAGTGGATTGCCGGCCGGATCGCCGCAAAATAAGAGCAGGGCCCGGCATCCCAGGCCCTGCTCTTCACGGGGCAGGTTCTTCTACCTCCGCTTGTGCTTCTTCTTCCCGCCGCCAGGCCCGGCCGGCGCCGCCGGGCGCGCGCCCGAACCGTTCCCCCCGCTTGCCAGCGCCACCGCCGCCGGCTGCGGCGCTGCCGTCTGCGCAGGCTGCCCGCCTTGACCCGCCTGGCGCGGCCTCAGCGTGAACATGCGCGAGATCACCCCCGCGCGAATCTCCGCCAGCAATTCGCTGAACATCTCCGAGGCGCGCCCCTTGTATTGCACCAGCGGGTCGCGCTGCGCATACGCCTCCAGCCCGATCGAAACGCGCAGCGCCTCCACGCGCGTCAGGTAATCTACCCACAGCTCGGAGATCGCGCTCAGCACCAGGTGCCGGTAGATCTCGTTCTGCCGCCACCACCCCAGCACCGATTCGACGATCTCGCGCTGGTTTTCATCCAGCTCTTCCAGCGGCCGGTCCGCCACATCTTCGAAGGTCTCCTCGCCCAGCGCGTCCTTCAAATAGGCGTGCAGGCGCGGGTCGGTCTGGCGCAGCGAGACGCGGTTCTGTTGCAGGTAGCTCGCATCCACCGCTCCAAAGATATCCTGCAGAACATCCTCGGCCCCGCGCAGGTGTTCGAGCACGTCTTCCGTCACCTGCTGCGGATTGGCCTCACCCAACAGCTGAGCCGCCAGGTACACCCAGCGCAGCCGCGCCGTCTGCTGGTAAGCCTGGCGGTGCGTCTTGCGGTCGAAGACCATGCGCGTGCCCGTCGCCAGCAGGGTGAACACGTCCAGCAGCTGGTCGGGGTCTTCGATATACTCGTCGTACTTCTCCAGCGCAGCGTCCAAATCGCGCGCGATCGTCCCGTTCGGCCCGAACAGCCGCTCGTATTGCTTGGCCAGCAGAGCCTCGGCCTCCTGCGCGAGCGAGTCGGCGATCTCTCCCCACCCCATGCCGTTGAACTGCCCCGGACGCAGGTTGAGGTTCTCGCCCAGGCGCCGCTCGAGCGCCCCCACCATGCGGGCGGTGTTCAGGTTGAGCAGGAAGTTCTCGATCTGCTGACGAATGCTCTCCTTGAGGCGCTCGGGGTCGCTCGTCAGCCAGCGCACCTGCTCGCCGCTCAACCGGTAAGCCGGCAGCCGCGCCAGCATGAGCATTTCATCGGCCAGCTCCTGCGGGCGCACGGGGGCCGCGCCGTCGCCGGTGCGGTCTTCCAGCGTTTCAAAGAACGTGTCCAGCGCGTCGAAGCGCTCGCTGCGCTGCTGCTCCAGCGTCTCTTCGGTCTTGTCCAGCAGCTCGTTGAAGCTCTTCAGCACATGGTCGCGCTCGGCGTTGAACGCGTTCATCGCCAGTTCGAGCAGCACCGCGCGCAGGTGCGCCGCCGTGGCCCCCTGCGGCTTGCGCTTCGCCACCTCGTCGATCAGCAGCCGCATCGTGAAGCTCGGGTAGCGTATCTCGTTCCACGCGATCGGCGGCTGGATGTCTTCCAGATAGGCCAGCAGGCGCCAGGGGCCTTCTTCGTTCCCCAGTTCCAGCGGGATCCGGCGCTGCAGCTCGGTGGTGAGCATCTCCTCCACATCATCGCTCAGATCTTCCTTGGTGAAGACGCGGTCGCGCTGCTCGTAGATGCGCTGGCGCTGCGAGTTGAGCACATCGTCATACTCCAGCAGGTGCTTGCGCACGTCAAAGTTCGAGCCTTCCACCCGCTCCTGCGATTGCTCCACCAGCCGCCCCACCATGCCGCTCTCGATCGGCACGCTCTCGTCGATGTTCAGCCGCTCCAGCAGCCCGGTCACCTGCTGCCCGCCGAACAGGCGCATCAGTTCGTCGTCCAGCGAGAGGTAGAAGCGCGACGACCCAGGGTCGCCCTGGCGCGCCGAGCGCCCGCGTAATTGGTTGTCGATGCGCCGCGCCTCGTGGCGCTCCGAGCCGATCACATGCAGCCCGCCCAGTTCGCGCACCTTCTCCATCTCGTCCATATATTGCAGGAAGGCGCGCACCTGCTGCTCGTAGATGCTGTACTCGCCCGGGTCCACCTTCAGCAGCGCCTCGCGCCGCTCCAGGTTGGTCATGTTATAGGCGTCGTAGCCCGCCCGCTCCAGCACGCGGTTCGTATCGCCCAGGATTTCCTCATCCAGCTCGCCGCCCAGCTTGATATCTACGCCGCGCCCGGCCATGTTAGTGGCGATTGTCACCGCCCCAAAAGCCCCCGCGCGCGCGATGATCTTCGATTCCTCGTCATGCTTGCGCGCGTTCAGCACCTGGTGCGGCACGCCCCCCTGCAGCGCCCTCACCAGCCGGTCTTCGTTGGCGCCGGGCACGTCCAGCAGCCTCTGCAGGCGCGCCAGGTTCTCCGGCTCTTCCAGGTTGAATGACATCGAAATGCCCAGCGTGCGCGCCAGCTGGCGCATCTCGTTCGTCTCCAGCTCCTCGAGCGGCTTGTTCAGCGGCGCCAGCGCCGGGATGCTCCGCTCGACCACCTCGATCTTGTTCGCTTCAAGGTAAAGATCGCGCAGCAGCTGCGCCTGCATCAACCGCCTCAACAGGTCGGCCTCCAGCCGCCTCGAAAGCCGCTCCGAGTGCTCCACCGAAGTGGTGCCCACCAGCTGCGGCCTGCCCAGCACATGAAAGTGCAGAATCTCCAGCGTGATCGCCCGCAGCTTGGCTTCTTCGGTGCGGTAAACCACGTCTGGGTAATCTTTGCGCTTCCAGAAGATCGGCCGCTTCTGCGGGTCGTCGCGCCGCGCGTAATAGCTGTACTTATAGCCCTGCTCGTCCTTCGCCTCAACCTGCACGTAAAGCGAGTCAGACCGCATCGCGTTGAATTCCAGGTTCGTCGGGATCGGCAGCACGTCCAGCTTATAAATCTTGTAAAACTCCTCCGCTTCCGTCACCGCCGTGCCCGACATTCCCGCCAGCTTCGCATACATGCGGAAATAATTCTGGATCGTGATCGTCGCGTAGGTGACGTTCTCCGGCTCCACCTTCACGCCCTCTTTGGCTTCCACCGCCTGGTGCAGGCCGTCGGACCAGCGCCGCCCGGGCATCAACCGCCCGGTGAACTCGTCGATGATGATCACCTTGCCCGCCTGGACGAGGTAATCCTTGTTGCGCCGGTAGAGGAACTGCGCCCGCAGCGCCTGTTCCAGGTAGCCCATCAGCCGCGCCTGCTCGGGGGTGATGTCTTCCGGGCGCTCCGGGTCGCGCAGCGGCTCGCCCAGCAATTCTTCCACGTGAATCTCGCCCAGCTCCGTCAGGCTTACCGAGCGGTCTTTCTCGTTGACCTCGTAATCCTCCGGCTTCAACTGCCGCACCACCGCTGCCATGCGCACGTAATTCTCCGAATCATCCTGCGCCGGCCCCGAGATGATCAACGGCGTGCGCGCCTCGTCGATCAGGATGTTATCCACCTCGTCCACGATGGCGTAATAATGCCCGCGCTGCACCCGGTCGGCCAGGCTCATCGTCAGGTTATCGCGCAGGTAATCGAAGCCGAACTCGCTGTTCGTCCCGTAAGTGATATCCGCCCGGTAAGCCTCGCTGCGGTGCACCATGCGCAGTTGGTGCTGGTCTTCGTGCGGCGATTCCTTCTCCAGATCCACCAAAAACGCGTTGCGGCCGTTTTCGGTGCGCGCCGCCATCTGCAGCACCCCCACCGAAAGCCCCAGCGCCTGGTAGATCGGCGCCATCCAGCGCGCGTCGCGCCGGGCCAGGTAATCGTTCACCGTCACCAAATGCGCGCCCTTGCCGGCGATTGCCCGCAGGTACAGCGGCAGCGTCGCCACCAGCGTCTTGCCCTCGCCGGTGCGCATCTCAGCGATTTTCCCCTGGTGCAATGTCATCCCGCCGATGAGCTGCACATCATAGTGCCGCAGCCCAATCGTGCGCTTAGAGGCCTCCCGCACCGCTGCGAATGCCTCGGGGAGCAGCTCTTCGAGCGCGTCTTCCTCGCTGCGCCCGGCATCCAGCGCTTCCTTCAGTCGCGCGCGGAACTCATCCGTCTTCGCCCGCAGCGCATCGTCCGAGAGCTTCTCGAACTCCCCCTCCAGCGCGTTGATCTCATCCACCACCTGGGCGGCGCGCTCCACTTCTCGCTTATGGGGGTCGCCCCCCAGGAAATTCACCAGTTTTTTGAACATCCTTCACCTTTCAGGTGAAAGATTATAGCACAGCCGGGTGAGGGATTTTTAATTTGAATACTAAAGGCGGTGACAGCCCTTCTGAAGAATCGAAGAATCGCGAAAGGACACGAAATGGTTTTCTCGCAAGTTCAAAACATCCCCCCTCATCCCCGGCCCACCCCTACGGGTACGCGAAGCGCGTCCCAGAGGGAGAGGGTAGGGTGAGGGAAATATCCAGGGATTTATCGAGAAAAACACAAAATCACGCGAAATGAAAGGTCAGTCCCGCGCCGCCTTCCTCTCCTTCGCATTTCTTCGCATCCCTTCGCTGTTCCCCTCTTCCTCTGTGTTCTCCGTGTCCGCTGTGGTTATTTCTTTTCCTCCTTCGCGCCCTTAGCGTCCTTTGCGGTTCATCCTCCTTCAAGTAAAAAAACCGCCAAGTCACGCCAAAGCACGCGAAAAAGAGCGTAGGGAATCCTCCGCCTTCTTCCTCAGTGATTCTTCCTCCTCAGTGTTCTCCGTGCCCTCTGTGGTTACTTCTTCTCCTCCTTCGCGCCCCTTCTCGATTCCTCCTCAGTGTTCTCCGTGTCCTCTGTGGTTATTTCTTCTCCTCCTTCGCGCTCTTAGCGTCCTTTGCGGTTCATCCTCTTCTCTTCCTTGCGAAATCATGAACAAGTCGGCCAATTGTAATAAAACTGTAATGATCGCCCGCCCTAACCCCCTCCCCGGCGTGTTATGATAACGTTGTCATGAATACCGACCAGCTGAACCCCCTCTCCTCCTTCTACCTCTCCGCCACCGTCGAGATGGCCCGCACCAATCTCATCAAAACCTACCATCTCGCCGGCGAGACCGATGCCCAGCTCATCCGCGCCGCCCTCAACCGCCTTGCCCAAAAAGACACCATCTACTACTACTCCGACCTCGTCCTCCTCCGCTGGGTCACCATCCTCATTGACTACTTCCCCGCCGACCACCCAGAGTTCGGCGAGCTTTACAAGCGCTGGTATGCAGTTAAATTGAAAGCCAGAGAAGTCGTCTAGCCCGGCCGGGTCACTCGGCCGGGGCAGGCAGCAGCGCTTTCCAATATGGCCCCGCCTGCGAGAGCAGCATCCCCGCCAGCATCAACCCGCAGCCGGCCAGCATGCGCCCCGTCATCTGTTCGCTCAGCACCAGCCAGCCCGCAAAAGCCCCCCACATCGACTCGGATACCATAATCACCGCCGCGTGCCCCGGGTGCGCCTCGCGCTGCGCCACCACCTGCAAGGTGAACGACACCCCCACCACCATCAGCCCGCCGTAGAGGATCGCCCCCGCCGCCGCCCCCAGGCCCTCCGGCGTGTTGCGCTCGAAGAGCAGCGCCCCCGCCAGGCTGAGCAGCGTCACCCCCACATACTGCCCGATCGCGAGCGTCAGCGGGTCTACCCGCCTGGAAAAGTGCCCCAGCGCCTGGATATGCCCCGCCCAAAAGAAAGCGCTCGCCAGCACCAGCAAATCGCCCCGGTTGATGGAGAAATCCTCGCCCACGCTCAGCAGGTAAAGCCCGCCCAGCGCCAGCGCCCCGCCCGCCCAGGTGGAAGCCTGCGTGCGCTGCCCCAGGAACAGCCCCAGCACCGGCACCAGCACCACATACAGCCCGGTGATAAAGCTGGCCTTCCCTGCCGTGGTATAAGCCAGCCCCTCCGTTTGCAGCGTGGAGCCGGTGAAGAGCAGCGCCCCTGCCGCCGCGCCCATCCACAGCGTGGTCTTCCACCCTGCCGAGGGCGCGCGCGGCTCGAACTTGCGCACCAGCGGCGCCGTCGCCGCCAGCGCCAGGCAGCCGATGCCAAAGCGCAGCGCGTTGTAGGTGAACACCCCGATGTGCTCCATCCCCACCCGCTGCGCCACGAAGCCAAAGCCCCAAATGACCGTGGTGAGGACGAGCAAAAAGTTGGCGCGCCAGGTGCCGGCAGCCCGCCCGGACATATCAGATCACCATCAAAATGCGGCGGTGGCTGTTCAGCTCGCCATAGAGCGCATCGAGCCCCTCGCGCGAATAAGCCGTAAAGGTCACCGTCAGCGAGATGTAATGCTCGTCGCGGCTGGGGCGCTGCGTCACCCCGTGAATATCGGCCGCATCCACGTACTTGTAGAACAGCTCGAGGACAAATTCCTCGAAATCATCGGCATTGCGCCCGATCACCTTGAGCGGGATGGCGGTCGGGAAGTCGTAAACTTCAGGTTCAATCGGCATGTGTCCCTCGATGCGGCTGAGTATACCTTATATTCTCCTCGGCCGCTGCACCGGAAGGCGAATGCCCGGCGGCAGTTCACGGCTGGCCGGTTACCTTCACCGCTGCCCATAAAATGCTACAATTACCTCACGCCCTCCAGGGCGCATCTCACCCGGAACCCGGAGGTTCTCATGAACGTCCTCTTCATCGGCGGCACCGGCATCATCAGCTCGGCCTGCTCGCAGCTCGCCGTCCAACGCGGCATCAACCTCTACCTGCTCAACCGCGGCAAGACCTCTTCGCGCCCGGCCCCCGAAGGCGCGCACATCCTGCACGGCGACATCCGCGACCCTCAGTCGGCCCGCGCCGCGCTCAAAGACCTCACCTTCGACGCGGTGGTGGATTGGATCGCCTTCACCCCCGAACACATCCAGGTCGATCTTGAGCTCTTCCGCGGCCGCACGGGGCAGTTCGTCTTCATCAGCTCGGCCTCGGCTTACCAGACCCCGCCCGGCAGCCTGCCGGTGACCGAATCCACCCTGCTGGATAACCCCTTCTGGCAGTATTCGCGCAACAAGATCGCCTGCGAAGAAATGCTCGTGCGCGCCTACCGCAGCGAACGCTTCCCTGCCACCATCGTGCGCCCATCGCATACCTACGATAAAACCCTCCTGCCCTTCGACGGCGGCTACACGGTGGTTGACCGCATGCGCAGGGGTAAAAAAGTGATTGTGCACGGCGACGGCACCTCGCTCTGGACGCTCACCCACCATGCCGATTTCGCGGTGGGCTTTGTGGGGCTGCTCGGCCACCCGGCCGCCATCGGCGAGAGCTATCACATCACTTCCGATGAATGGCTGTCCTGGAACCAGATCTACGAGATCGTCGCCCGCGCCGCCGGGGTGGAGCCGAAGCTCGTGCACATCCCCTCCGAGCTGATCGCCGCCTTCGACCCCTCCTGGGGCGCCGGATTGCTGGGCGATAAATCTCACAGCATGATCTTCGATAACACCAAGATCAAGCGCCTGGTGCCCGAATTCAACTGCCGCATCCCCTTTGTGCGCGGCGCGGCCGAGATCATGGCCTGGTACGACGCCGACGCTTCGCGCCGCAAGGTGGATGAAGCCACCGACCGCCTGATGGACGATATCATCGCCCATTACGAGAAAAGCTGGCCCGCGAAGTAAAGCCCTCCTCCCGGGCGGTTCTCACCCGGCGCACACCGGCTTCCAAAAAACCCCCTCCTCCGGCCTATACCGGCCCGGAGGAGGGGGAATTGAGGTGAGGGCGCTTCCCCTGACTTACGCCGGTTTAATACCCATACCCGGATGCCATCCCCACGGCCTTGCCGTCCGGCGAGACGACATACCAGACTCCGCCCACGCCCTGCCCGGTAGTGTCGCCGGGTTTCTTATCGTTCACCCAGTAGTAGAGCGGCATGTGGTTGTAGGTGACGATCATCCGCCCGTCGGCCAGTTTCGTCGTGCCCACCAGCGAGTCGTCTACGCCGTCGCCCAGCACGGGTTTGCCCTGCGTGATCAGCGGCGGCCACTGGGCCAGGCAGCCGGCGTTGCAGTTGGAGACATCCGGCTTGTCGTTGGTGAACATATAGAGCGTCATGCCGTTGTTGCCCACCAGGATCTTGCCCAGCTTGGCGTCATTGGCCACCGAGATCTGCGCTTCGGCCGCGGCCGGGGTTGCGGCGGCAGATGAAGTTTCCATGCCCACGGGCTTACCGTCCGGCGAGACGACGTACCAGACTCCGCCCACGCCTTGCCCGGTGGTGTCGCCGGGTTTCTTATCGTTCACCCAGTAGTAGAGCGGCATGTGGTTGTAGGTGACGATCATCCGCCCGTCGGCCAGCTTGGTCGAGCCGACCAGCGAGGCATCCACGCCGTCATCCAGCTTGGGGCTGCCCAGCGTGATCAAGGGCGGCCATTGGGCCAGGCAGCCGGCGCTGCAGTTGGATGTATCGGCTTCGTCTTTGGTGTACATATACAGGGTCATGCCGTTGTTGCCCACCAGGATATTGCCCAGGTTGGCGTCTTTCACCACCGCAATTTCCGCCTCTTCGCCGGTGACGGGCACCTGTGCCACGGAGGTGGCGCTGGGGGCCGCCGTGGGGCTGGGGGCCGAGGTGGGGCTGGGCGCCGCCGTTGGAATGGCGGTGGGGGCCGGGGTGGCCGCCGGCGCGCATGCCGCCAGCACGAGCATCAATACCGATAAGGCTCCGGCCAGCGCCAGGGGCGCTCGCTGGATGGATCGTTTCTTCTGCGCGTTCATCGTTCTTTACCTCCTAAAACAATCGAGCAAAGTGTGAACCGCCTGCGCGGGCGGGGCAAAAAAAGGCAACGGAAAAGCGACGCCAGGCCTGCGCCTGGATCACCTTTGCATTGCCCTCCTCCGGCCCCGTGCCCGGGCTGTTTGGTTCGGTTGTATTAATGTGTACGGAAAACGGTTTCGATTGGATTTAGAAAAGGAAAACTCGCAAGGCATAAAAAAGCCCCGCTCGCAAGAGCGGGGCTTCTCGATTTACAATCAGGGTTTGCCGAAGGGGAGATTAGAGGACCACGACCTGCGCGGCCTGCAGCCCTTTGGGGCCTTTTTCGATGGTGAATTCCACGCGCTGGCCCTCGGCCAGGGAGCGGAAACCTTCGGACTGGATCGCAGTGTAGTGAACGAAGACATCCGCGCCACTTTCCTGCGCCAGAAAACCATAACCCTTGTCATTGTTGAACCATTTGACGGTTCCGATAATACGCTCAGCCATTCTTGTATTCCTTATTACTCAAAATGAAGATTTAGTACCGGCGCGAACCGCGCTGGTCACGATCACGATTGCCACCATACCCGCCGCGCCCCGATTCTTCCTTGGGGCGGGCCGTATTGACCCGCAATTCACGGTTATCCAGGGTGTAACCGTTGAATTTCTTGATTGCTTCCTGCGCTTCTTCCTGCGAGGACATCGTCACAAAGGCAAAACCTCTGGAGACACCCGTGTCGCGGTCTTTGATCAGAGCGGCCTCGGTGACGGAGCCGGCCTGGGCGAACAGGGAGCGAATCGCATCCTCGGTGGTGGAGAATGCCAGGTTACCAACGTACAGCTTTACTTCCATTCATCTATTCCTTGCCGAGCGGGCCTGTGCGACCCGTCTGGCATAAAAAATCCGCTGACCTCAAAGGTCAAGCGGCTATTGCACACACGAACCTTCTTGTAAATCTGCTGAAGTATATCATAAAATTCAAAAAATGGAAGGGTTTTGGAGGAAAGTGCTCAAAACTGGTCCGTAATCTGGCGGGTTGCCATCAGATAATCTTGCATCGAAGCGCCCCAACTTCGGAACGATGCTAGAATGAGAAGACCAAGAAGTTCCGACCGCAACAAGGAAGCCTCCCCCCATGCCAACCGTCCTGCTGAAGCTCCTCCCCGAACACCCGCACATTGCCGAAACCCTCGCCGGCCTGTGGAACGCCGCGCTGGGCGCGGAGTGGGCCATCACCCCGCGCGCCGTCACGTATAACCTCCTTCCTGCCGCGGGCTGCCGCCTGAACGGCCGGCTGGCGCTGGTGGATGGGCAGCCGGCGGGCTTCGTCCTGGCCGAGGTGAGCGGCGACTCGCCGGAGAATGCCCTGGGGTGGGTGCCCGCGCTGGCGGTTGACCCGCGCTTCCAGCGCCGCGGCCTGGGCGCGCGCCTGCTCGGTTGGGCCGAAAGCTGGTTGAAGGAGATGGGCTGCCGCATGGCCTGGCTGGGTGGCGGCGCGCGGCCGTTTGCCCCCGGGGTGCCCGAGCCGGGCGGCAACGCGGCCTTCTTCGCGGCCTGCGGCTACCAGGGCGAAGAGCTCACCTGGGATATGGCGCGCAGCCTGCGGGGCTATGCCGGCGCGGCCCTCTCCAGGCGCCCGCCTGCCGATGTCCGCCCTGCCCGCGCGGAAGACCTGCCGCGCCTCTTCGACCTGCTGCACAGCGACTTTCCGTACTGGGAATCAGACTACCGCCAGTTTATCGCTGATGGCGGCCGGCCGGAGGATATAATCGTCCTCTACACACCCGAAGGGCTGCGCGCTTTCTGCTGGATCACCCTTGAGGATTCAACCCGCCCGCTGGACCGCTTCTTCCCCAACCGCCTTCCGCGCCCGTGGGGGCAGCTCGGCTCCATTGGCTCGGCCCCCGAGGTGCGTGGCCAGGGCTACGCCGGGGTGATGATCGACTGCGCCCTGCGCCACCTGCAAAGCAAAGGGGTGGATGGCTGTGTGATCGACTGGACCGGCCTGCTCGATTTTTACGCCAAATTCGGCTTCACGGTCTTCCACGCCTACCGCGTGCTGAACAAGGCGCTCTGAGCAGGCCTTGCCATTCCGTTACAGCCTCACTATAATGAATCGACCGATCCGTGTCGTTTAGCGATGAACGCTCCCGATAGACCCAAACGCGCCTATCATTCCGCGCGGCGCAAGGAACAGGCTCTCCAGACTCAACGCCAGGTGCTGGAAGCCGCCCGCCGCCTCTTCACCGCGCGCGGTTACAGCGGTGCCGCCATCGAGGCCATTGCCGCCGAAGCGGGCGTGGCCGCCGAGACGGTCTATGCCTCCTTTGGCAGCAAAAAGGCCATCCTCGCCCGCCTGGTAGACCTGGCGGTCGGCGGCGATGACCAGCCCATTGCGCTGCTCGAACGGCCCGGCCCGCAGGCGGTGCGCCAGGAGCGCAACCCGCGGGTGCAGATCGGCCTCTTTGCCGGGCAGATCGCTGCGATCCTGGCGCGCGTGGCCCCGCTCTTTGAGGTGATCAACGCCGCCGCGCCGCAAGAACCGGAGATTGCCGCGCTGCGCAGCCGGCTCCTGGCCGGGCGGATGGAAGGCATGCGCTTTTTCATCGCCGCGCTGGCTGCCAATGGCCCGCTGCGCCCCGGCCTGAGCCTTGAAACAGCCGCCGAGGCGGCCTGGGCCCTAAGCAGCGCCGAGGTTTACCTGCTGCTCACGCGCGACCGGGCCTGGACGGAGCAGCAGTACACCGAATGGCTGGCTGCCACCCTCGAAGGCGCACTGTTGGGCGCAAACTGAGCAGCCCAGGCTTCGCGCGATGAGCCATCCCCCCAATTATCTTGAAAAGGTTACCGCCTTCGTCACCCGCCGCGGCGCGAATGGCCTGGAGTTGCTGCTCTTTGAACATCCACATGCGGGCATCCAGATTCCTGCCGGGACGGTGAACGAAGGCGAGGCTCCCCGCCAGGCTGCGCTCCGCGAGGTGGCCGAGGAAACCGGGCTGAGTGCGGTGCGCGTGCTGGCCGAGATCGGCTGGCGCGACGAGCTGCCCCCCGGCAAGACGCATGTCATCCTCCATGCCGCCACCCTCTATTCCCGGCCCGATGCTTCCAGCTTCGATTGGATCCGCCTGCCGCGCGGGGTGGCGGTGCGCCTGCTGCGGCGCGCGCCCGGCTTTGCCCAGGTGACGTATGAGGAAGGCGACCGCTACCCCGGCCCGGCCTATATCACCTACCAGGCTACCGGCTGGGTGCCCGAAGAGGCGCTGGCCCAGGCCAACCGGCGGCACTTCTTTCACCTCGAGGCCCTGCCCGGGGCCGAACTGCCCGCCCGCCGCCGCGCCGACGGGCACCTGTTCCGCCTCTTTTGGGCGCCGGTGAACGCGCTGCCAGAGGTCATCCCGCCCCAGCGCGCCTGGCTGGATTACGTGATGAGAGAATTGGGCTACGCCTTCACCTGAGGCGCGGCTTTATGATAACGGGTTGGGATGGTGCAGATTACTCCGCCACCTCAAGGATGAAATTGCGCAGTTCGTAGCCCTGGATGCTCTCGTTGCGGCCCAGGCGCGGTTCTTGCAGGATGCGCAGCCCCCTCAGCGCCAGCAGGCGGCGCAAGAACACATCCGACTCGGCGATGGCCAGGTACTCGCCCACGCAGCGGTGCGGCCCGCTGCCAAAGCCCAGCACTGCCGGGTTGACGCCCTTTTCAAGGCGGCGGTCGAGCCTGAATTCATAAGGCTCGGCCCCCACGGCGCGCGCATCGGCGTTGATCTCCTGAATGTGCAGGTCGATCAACACACCGGATGGGATGTGCACTTTCTCTCCCTCGCTCTCGATCACCAGGTCGGAGGCGGCGCGCCGGAAGAGATGCCCCACCACCGGCTCCAGGCGCAGCAGCTCATACAGGATGCTCTGGCGCTCCTGCAATTCGCCGCGCACAAAGCGATCGCGCAGCTCTGGCTCGCGCAGCATATGCCAGGCCGCCACGCAGATAAACTCTTGCGTGGTGACCATCCCCGCCGCGCCGTAGGTGATGCATTCGATCAGAATATCCTGGTCGGTGCGCCCTTTGGAAAGCAGATGCGAGATGAGGTCATCCTGCGGGGCGGCCCGGCGCGCGCGGATGGCCGGGCGCACGTCCTTCCGGTAGAAATCCAGCACCAGGCGCTGCACGTTGAGGTAAGCGGGCAGGCGGGCCAGGCTCAGCCCAATCTCCAGGTCGGCGTGCAGCAGGCGGTCCAGCCGGCGCGCCAGCCCGGCGAGCGGGCTGGCATTGAGGCCCACCACTTCGGCCACCACGCCCGCGGCCATGCGCGCCGCCATGTGGTTGAGGTCGGCCTGGCGCGCGCGGCACAGCTCATCGATGAGCTGCCCGGCGACGGCTTCCATCAGCGGTAGGTAGCGCGCCTGGACGGCAGCCGGGGTGAAGAAGCGCGCCGTCTGCGTGCGCTGCTCGCGGTGTTCGGGCCCGTCTTGAAAGAGCACCGGCGGCTTGATGCGCAGGCGCGGCGGGATCTTCTGCATCGTCTCGGCTTTGAAGCCCGCCTGGCGCACATCGGCCAGCAGGATGGCGCGCGCCTCGGCGAAACCGGTGACGTGCAGCACGCCGTCTGCGTCGCGGTACAGCGGCCGCACACGGGTGGGGATACGCCAGCGAGAGGTGAGGGAGGTGATGGGCATGGGTCCTTTCAAGGAACCGGCCTTCGGGATAAAAACATACCGACCGGTCTGTATTTACATTATAGCAAGAATCCCCTTTCCCGATCTTTAAGATCAGTTAAAAGATTTGGCAAACCGGGCTTGGGGGGCCTTCCGCCCATCACAGGGCCGGAACCTGCCAATTGCTTGAGGAGAGGGGAAAATTCGCTTCAGCCGATGGCGGAAAGCTTCAAACCGTCTTTTCGATCACCCAGAAGTGCGAAAGGCCCAGCGTGCGCAGCGGCGTGCGCTCCAAAAATTGCAGCACGGCGCGCAGGGCGCGCCCCAGCGCCGGGAAGCGCGCGATGACATTATCATACGCGCCAAAGATGACCGTGCGGCGGATGAAGCGCACCGGCAGCCCGGCGAAGCGCATTTCCAGGTCGCGGCGTGAATAGACCCGCACGTGCGGGGCCAGCCGGTCGCGCAGGCTGCGCGGCAGGTAGTTCACCAGCGGGATATTGCCGAAGCGGTAGCGCCCGCGCCAGTAGATGCCGTGCGTCTCGAAGGGGTAGCCCCGGTTGGGGACGAAGAGCGCCAGCCGCCCGCCGGGGGCCAGCACGCGCACCATCTCGGCGGCGGCCTGGAAATCATCCTGCACGTGCTCCAGGACTTCATGGCTGAGGATCAAATCGAAGCTGCCGTCTGCGAAAGGCAGCGCTTCACCGGCCGCGCAGGCCACCAAGGCGGCCTGCCCCCTTGCCTGAGCCGCGCGCTCGTGCTCATATTCGATGCCCACTGCCTGCCGTGCGCGCCCGGCCAGCCGCCCCAGATACATGCCCACCCCGCAGCCGGCATCCAGCACGCGCCCGGCGGCCCGCTCGCCGGCGGCTTCTAGCAGCATGCCCAGGCGGCGCTCCTGCCCGGCCCGCCAGACGTAGGAAGGTTCGCCGCGCAAAGCGGCTTTATCCGAGGGATGGGCGCTCATGTGCTCGCATCGAAGGGTTGGCCGGCATGGGATGATTTTACCTTCCTTGCTCCCTTTTAAGAAAGTATTTGAAACAACCCACCCCTTTGTTTTCTACACCTGCTCCAGCGCCCGCTCCAGGTCGGCGATGAGGTCCGCGCCGTTCTCGATGCCCACCGAGAAGCGCACCAGCCCGTCGCCAATGCCCATGGCGGCGCGCGCCGAGGGGGAGACGGCCGAATGCGTCATGCTGGCCGGGTGGCAGATGAGCGAGTCGGTGTTCCCCAGGCTGACGGCCAGCGTGGAGACGCGCACTGCCTCCATGAGCGCTTTGCCGGCTTCCAGGCCGCCCTTCAACTCGAAGGACAACATCCCGCCGAAGGCGCTCATCTGCCGCAGCGCCAGGGCGTGGTCGGGGTGGCTTTGCAGGCCGGGGTAGTGCACAGCCGCCACCTTGGGGTGGCCCTCCAGCCAGCGCGCCGCCGCCAGCGCGTTTTCGCAATGGCGCTGCATGCGCAGCTCGAAGGTCTTCAGGCCCAGGTTGGTCAGCCAGGCGTCGAAGGGGCTGGGGCAGCCGCCGTAGATTTTCATCGCGGTGTAGAGCGGCCCGGCCACCCAATCGATGTAGGGGCTGACGACTGCCCCGCCGATCACCACCCCGTGCCCGCCCAGGTACTTGGTGGTAGCGTGCAAGACCACATCGGCCCCCAACGTGAGCGGACGCTGGCAATAAGGCGTGGCGAAGGTATTATCCACAAACAGCCAGGCCCCGCGGCGGTGCGCCGCCTCGGCTGCAGCCTGCAGGTCCACCAGGCGCAGGGTGGGGTTGATGGGCGTCTCGGCATAGGCCAGGACGGCATCGGGGTGGTCGTCGAAAGCCGCTTCCCAGCCTTCGGGCGATGGGTCGTTCACCCACGCCACGCGGATGCCGTAACGCGGGGCCACCTCGTGGAAGAAGTTGTAGGTGGCCCCGTAGAGCGATTCCTGGGCAATGACCGTCTGCCCGCCGCTCACGCGGGCCAGCACGGCGGTGGTGATGGCCGCCATGCCGGATGAGAAGATGCGCGCCGCGGCGGTTTCTTCCAGCGCCGCGCCGGGGTTGGAGCGCAGCCGGTCCAGCCCCTCCAGCGCGGCCAGCTTGGCCGTCACCTGGCGGAAGTTGGGGTTATCGTAGCGCGTGTAGATGAAGCCGTCTTCATCGCCGCGGAAGCGCGCCGCGCCTGTCTCGACATCCGGGAAGCGGAAAGCCGTCGTCTGGTAAATGGGGGCGATGTGCGCGCCGAGCGGGTCGCCGCCCTCGCCGACATGGTTGACCAGCGTGCCCAGCCCGTGAGTTGGATCGATATCGGTCATAGATTCTCCTTCAATTGCGCTGACAATTCAGAACCCCGCTCCTTCAGCCCGCACGGGCCGGGCTTCACGCCCGCTTGCGGAACCAGCCGCTGAGGATGCCAAAGAGCAGGCCGATCATGCCAAGTTTGCCGCCCAGGGCGATCACCTGGTTCTTCAGGAATGGCACGTAGATCACCGGTCCGTGCTCCAGGTGGCGCAGCGATGCTTCCACCACGCGGTCGGCCGGATCCCAGAAGAAGCGCGGGATGCGCTCGCGGGCGCGCAGGTTGGCGTAGGCCGGCGTGTCGTGGAATTCGGTGACGGTGAAGCCCGGGCAGAGCGCCTGCACGCGCACGCCCATCCCGGCCAGTTCGCGCGCCAGCCCTTGCGAAAAGGTATTCAGATAGGCTTTGGTGGCGTTGTAATTGACGTTGCCGGGCATGCCCATGAACGACCCGAGCGATGACACGTTGATGATATATCCGTGGCGGCGGGCGATCATCCCCGGCAGAGCCGCATAGGCCAGGCGCATGCTCGCCAGGATGTGCACGCGCACCATCTCGGTCTGCCGCTGGATGCTCGAATCGAAGAAGTAGCCGCGCACGCCGAAGCCGGCGTTGTTGATGAGGTAATCCAGCCGGTCGAGTGCGCGGATGCGCGCCTCAATGCCTGCCACCGCCGCCTCATCGGCCAGGTCGGCAGGCCATACCCGGGCCGATGCACCGTGAGCGGTGCGCAGCTCGGCGGCCAGGTTTTCCAGCCGGTCGGTGCGCCGGGCCACCAGGATCAAATCGCAGCCGCGCGCGGCCAGTTTGCGGGCGAAGGCCGCTCCCAGCCCGGCCGATGCACCGGTGACCAGGGCGACCGCACGAACATCCGTCATAGCCTGAACAATCCCTCCAGGGGGTGCCTGCGCAGGCGGCCCGGCTCACGCCCGCCGGCTGAAGCGGCGGATGGTGACGCGCAGGTAGGCGTACAGCCAGATCAGCACGAACAGCCAGGCAGCGGCCTGTTTCCATTCCAGCGCCAGGTCGGCCTGCCCCGCAGGGGCAGGCGGCACGGCTGGGTCTACATACTCGCTCAGCCAATCCAGCGCAGGGGTAGAAAGGCCCGAGGCGCGCACCAAGCGCATCAACTCGGCCGTGAGGTGGCTCATCTCATCGCGGGCATGGTTGGCATGGCGCGCCAGGGCCAGCTCGGCCTGGCTGGTTGCCATGCCGCGCCGCAGCAGCGGGATGAGCAGCGGTTCGGGGATGCGCCCCACCCAGCGCGCGAGGGGAGGCTCGATCTCGATTCCCAGCCGGTCGAGCGCGCGCAGGCCCTCGCGCATGGCGCGCAGCATCAACACCAGGCCGTCGCGCGTGCGCGCCAGGCGGTAGTTATCGCCCGCGGCCATATACAGGGCGCAGGCCACCGGCACCACCAGCGCGGCGTGAGTCTTCAGCCAGGCGTCCATGTTGGGCGAGAGCGCCACCGCGAAGCCCGCCTCGCGCAGGACGCGCGCAATTTGCAGCAGGCGCGGAGAAACCAGCCCGTCCAGCTCGCCAAGGGTGGTGGGCAGGCGGCGTTTGCCGGCGATGAGGTAGCGCACCACGGCGCCGTCGCGCTCGCCGCCCGCGCCCGGGAAGCCCAGCAGCACCCGCTCGCGCCCGAGGGCGGCCGTCAGCTCGCCGGGGCCGGCGGCGTTGTTGGTCATGAAGAGGACGTTGGGCGTGGCGCGGCTGGCGGCCAGGGTTGGCAGCAGGGCAGCCAGCTGGTTCTTGCGCACCAGCACGAGCACCCAGTCGAAGTGCTCCTGCGGGTCCAGCCGGTCGATGGCAGGTACTTTTGCGATGCTGATCTGCGCGCTGCCGTGCGGCTGGAGCAGGATTCCCTGCTCGCGAATCTGCGCCAGGCGCTCGCCGCGCGCCAGCACGGTCACATCATGCCCGGCGGCGTGCAGCTTGCCTGCGTACAGGCTGCCCAAGACGCCCGCCCCGATCACCAGAATCTTCATCACACCCTCCCTGCATGCAGGTCGATCGTGCAAATCATTTTCTGCAAATCGTGGGGCTTGCCCCACAATTTACAGAAAAATTGAAACGCTATCGGCAGGTAAACCAAAAAGCCAAAGCGCTTTCGGCCGTTCCTCATCCCCTCAAGCTTATAACGGATTGGTGGATTTGTAAATATGAAAGCGGAGGTTCGGCATGGCCGGAGGCGTTCTGCCCCCTGACGATTGAAACCACCGCCGAAAACGCGCAAAGCCTGCCTTCGCAGGTTCTTCAGGCGGTAAAGGCAGGCTTCGGGCGGGTTTGAGGGTGAACCCGGCGCCGTTAGAACATCACCGAACTCAGCTCGTTGCGGTATTGGCGCGCGGTGGGGTCATCCAGGTTGTACAGCTCCAAAATGCCGAGCAGCACCAGGCGCGCCCGGTCGGAGCGGTAGCGTTTGTTTTGGCGCAGGATATCCAGCAGGCCGTCCATGGCGGCTTCGAGGTTGCCGCGCCGGGCCAGGCGCAGGCTGTTGCGGAAGGTGGCATCCAGCTCGTTTTCATCGGGGAGCTGGCCCTTCTCGAACTGCACCAGGCTTTCAGCCAGCGGGCGCAGCTTTTCGGCGGTCATGAACTCGCGGCTGGGCGGAAAGTCGCGCAGCAAGGCCAGCCCTTCTTCGCCGCGACCCTGGGCCAGCACGGCTTTGAGCAGCCCCAGCTGGACGGCAGGCATGCGCGGCTCTTCGGTTGCCAGCTCGCGGAACAGGCGCTCGGCAGCGGCCCAATCCTGCTCGCCGAGCAGGCTTTGGCCTTTTTCGAGCGCGAGGGCCGTCTTTGAAGGCGGCAGCAAGCGGGTGAGGAATTCACGGATGCGCGCTTCAGGCTGCAGGCCGACGAACTCGGCCACCGCCTGCCCCTGCGAAAAGGCCTTCACCGTGGGGATGCTGCGCACGCCGTATCGCACCGCCAGGTTGGGGTTCTCGTCCACATTCACACGCGCCAGGCGGAAGGCCCCCACCGCCTCTTCGGCGAGCTTCTCGAGCAGCGGGGTGAGGGCCTTGCAGGGCTGGCACCAGGGCGCCCAGAAGTCCACCACCACGGGGTTGTTCTGGGAATAGACCAGCACCTCAAATTCGAAATCGGTTTCACTAACATCAACGATAAATTCAGAGGCCATACGCTTCACTCCTCAGCCTACTATACACCCGGCTTATTAGAATTATATCGGAATCGGAACCAAATCGACCAGGGGGTTAATCCAATGAAGCCTCGCGGGCGGCTCAAGCCAACCGCCCGGCGCGAGCGGCAGGCCGCTGCGTATAGCCGGATGTAGCGAACGGCCCGGTCAGGCCAAACCTGTTATTGACAGTTTCCCATTCTCGGATATACTCACCCAAAGATCCCCAACAGCCTTTCCAAAGGACCCATGAGCGACGCGATCACCCCCGAATTGTTTGCCCACCTGGTGGATTTGGCCGCCCTGGAGCTGAGCCCCGAAGAGGCCGAGTATATCCGCGGGCAGCTCAACCACCAGCTTCAAGCCATCCATGAGCTGGAGGCCATCCCGCTCGATGAGACTCTGCCGGTCACCTCGCACGGGGTGGCGTATACGGCCGCCATCAGCCAGGCGCCGCGTGAAGATACCTGGCAGGCCTGCCCCAACCCTGAGGAAATCCTTGCCCAGGCCCCCCAGGTCGAAGAAGGCTACATCGTCGTCCCGGATATCCCGCACACCAAACTGGAGTAGCCCGCATGGAACTGTGTGACCTGACCGCCCGCGAGCTTTCGGCTCTGCTGAGGGCGCGCAAGACCTCGGCGGTGGAAATCCTCGCATCCACCCTCGAGCGCGTCGGCGCGGTCGATGGCCGCCCCGGCACGCCCGACCCCGCCCCGCTGAGCGATGAAGACCGCCGCAAAGTGCATGCCTTCATCACGCTTACCGACGAGCGCGCCCTGGCCCAGGCCAAGGCTATTGATTCCAGGCTGGCCGCCGGCGAAGACCCCGGCCCCCTGGCGGGCATTCCGTTCACCGTCAAGGATGTTTTCTGTGTGCGCGGAACGCCCACCACCGCGGCTTCGCGCATCCTGGCCAACTTCACTGCGCCCTACACCGCCACGCCCGTTGAACGCCTCGAGGCCGCAGGCGGCGTGATGCTCGGCAAAGTCAACCTGGATGAATTTACCTTCGGCTCCTCGAACGAGTCCACGGCCTTCCAGCCCAGCCCGCGCAACCCCTGGGATACCTCGCGCGTTCCGGGCGGCTCTTCGGGCGGAAGCGCCGCGGCGGTGGCTGCCGGAGAAGGCCCGCTCAGCCTCGGCACCGACACGGCCGGGTCGATCCGCCAGCCGGCTGCCTTCTGCGGCGTGGTGGGCGTCAAGCCTACTTATGGGCGCGTCTCGCGCTACGGGCTGATCGCCTTTGCCTCCTCGCTCGATTGCCCCGGCCCGCTCGCCAGAGATGTGGGCGACGCCGCGCTGATGCTGGGGGTGATTGCCGGGCCCGACCCGCGCGACGCCACCACCGCCACCGCGCCGGTGGATGATTACACTGCGGCGCTCGAACGGGGCGTGAAGGGCCTGCGCATCGGCCTCTCGCCCGATTATATGCGCATCACCATCCCCACCCCAGACGGCGGCTTTGAGGAACGGCCCGTCCCCGAAGAGGTGGCTGCCCCCGTGCGGCGGGCCGCCGAACTGCTCAGGGCGCAGGGCGCGGAAATCATCGAAGATGTGCCTATGCCCAACACGCGCCACGGCATCCCGGTCTTCTTCGTCATCAGCCGGGTCGAGGCGGCTTCGAACCTGCACCGTTATGACGGCGTCAAGTATGGCTACCGCGCTCCCGAACCGGTGGACGACCTGCGCCTGCTTTATAAGCGCTCGCGCGGGCAGGGTTTCGGCCCGCAGCCCAAGCTGCGCATCCTGATGGGCATGTATGTGTCTGCGGCGCAGTACTCGGCGCAGTATTACCGGCGCGCGTTGAGCGTGCGCAGCATGATCCGCCGCGATTTTGAAATTGCCTTCGACCCGCACGGCCCTTACCGCCTGGACGCGCTGCTCACCCCCACCACGCCCACGCCCGCCTTTGGCATGCAGGCGGTCTATGGCGATTCGGTGTTGATGCAGTATGCCGACCAGCTCACCGTGCCCGCCAACCACGCGGGCGTGCCGGGCCTCACACTGCCGGCCGGGCTGAGCGGCGACGGCCTGCCGCTGGGCATCCAGCTGCTCGGGCCGGATTTCTCCGAGGCCACCCTGCTGCGCATCGGCCGCGCCTACGAGCGCGCCACCGAGGGCGATGCCTGGCGCGCCGTCAGGCCGCAGGTGCTCAGGTAAACTACGGTTGGGCGCCCCCTGGGGGGCGCCCGCTTTGCACCGGGGGGAAACCCGTGCCAGAAAGCCGCCCCGCACCGCCCGCCGCAACCCCGAGCCGCTCTTCAAGGTGGTTGGCGAGCGTGTCTCAATTCCTCTCAAAATTATGGGGCAAGCCCCACAATGTAGAGAAAAAGATACACACGCTCTGGCTGGCGGCGGCGGCCGCGCTGCTGGCCCTGCTGCCGGCGAGCTGGATCTTTTGGGGCCGCTGGTACGGCGACGGCCTCGATTCTCTTGTCGGCCTCGATGCCTTCACCCTTTTCGCCGCCGTCTGCCTGGTTGGATCGGCGGCGTTGATTTTTGCGCTCAAAGACCGGCCGCCTTTCCCCGCCGCCGCACCGGCTGGTGAACCTCAAAGCGCAGGGCAAATTTCCAGGCTGCAGGGGCGCATTGCCTGGCTGCTGGTTGCAGCGGGCGGCGCGGCCTTGCTCTTTGATGCGGCCGTCTGCCTGGCAAGGCGCCGTCTGCCGGGCGTGGAACTTCCGGCGCTCTTGCTGCTCATGCTGGCCGGGCTTGCGCTGCGCTCGCAGCCTGCCTCAGCCGCTCTCGCCCGGGTGCGGCGTGCGCTGGGGTGGTTCCTGCCGGCGCTGTTCTTCACCGCGGCGCTGCTATACTTTTTCTACCTCTCCGGGTCGGCGAGCGCCTCCCTCTGGCTGGGCCTCGTCCCCCTTGGCGCGGCGGCGGGGCTGGTGGCTTTCGTGCGCCGCCGCATCCCTGCCGGGGCGTGGCTCTTCTGGCTGGCGCTCGGCGCGGCCTTGATTAACCTCGATCACTGGCTCTTCACCGTCATTGGCGACGAATTCGCCTTCTACAACCTGGCGAGCGAATACGCCGCCCTGCCGCTGGCCCGGGCGGCCCGCCGCCTGTTCGAGTGCTGCGCGGTGTATGGGGCGCACCCGTTCTTTTCCACCGCCCTGCAAGCAGCCTGGATGAAGGTTTTCGGGGTGTACAACTTTGGCTGGCGCTCGCTCAACCCGTTCCTGTGTGCCCTGGCGGTGCCGCTCTGCTACTCGTTCTTCACCGCAGTCTTCTCGCGCCGCGCCGCGCTGACCGCCGCCTTCTGCCTGGCCTGCTCCTCCTACCTGCTGGGGTTTTCCAAGATCGGATATAACAACCTGCAGGCGTACTTTATGCTCGCCCTGGTGTTGGCGTGCCTGGGGTGGGTGGCGCGGGCGCGCAGCCTGGCGGCCTGCGCGGGCCTTGGGCTGGCCTGCGGCCTGTGTTTTTACGTGTACCCGGCCGCGCTCTATATCCTTCCGCTGCCGCTGGTGCTGCTGCCGGTTTTCTACACGCCCGCCGGCCGCAAGGCGCTCGCAGGCTGGGCCTGCTTCTTTACTGCGGCTGCCCTGCTGGCCCTGCCCATGCTCGCCCAGCCGCGCTTTTGGGGCACCTTGAAAGCCGGAACCGTCTATTACACCCCGGAACTGGTGCAAAGCTGGGGCGCGCTGGCGGCTCATCTGGCCGTGAACCTGCGTTACGCGTTCTTTTCCGGCTGGGCCATCCCCGAAGAGAGCCATTTTGTCGTCTCGGCCTACCTTGACCCGCTCAGCGCGGGGCTGGCCTGGCTTGGCCTGGCCGCCGCGGCGGGCTGGCTGCGGCGCTCGCGCTTCCTCGCCGCCTGGCTGGCGGGTTTTGCCCTCATGCTCCTCCTGGCGGGCGCCAGCCATGACCGCCCCTTCCCGCCTGTCACGCGCATGTTCATGCTCCTGCCGTGGTTTGCGGGCTTCACCGCTTTGGGGCTGGAATGGCTGCTGGAGCGCTTCGGCGCTGGGCGGCGCGGCTGGGCGGCTGCATTGGCGGTGATCCTGCTGCTCAACCTGGCCGGGGCTTACTGGCTGAACGGCATCCGTAACACCAGCGTGCAATCGGTGGAGGTGCTCTTCATGCGCCTGGTGCAAAACCTGGCGCGTCAGGCCCCGCACGAGCCGCGCACCTTCCTGTTCCTCTCGGATTCCACCTGGGGGGTCGAGGGCTTCACACTCTTCCAGCGCATCTACCCGCAATGGCTCGCGGGCAGCGCGATCATCGATGCCGACCTTTCGGGGCCGCTCCCCCAGCCTGCGCTTGAGCTGGCCGCCAGGAACAACACCGTGGTGATCGAAACGCCCTCCCTGCCCGCCGGCCTCTCGCCCGCCGTCCGGGCTGCCATGCAATCGGCCGGCAAGCGGCGCTGTTACCAGCGCACGCTGGACGGCCAGCCGCGCTTCTCCGTCTGGTACACCCCCTCCGCCTTTCCGCAGGGAGACCCGTGCGCGCCCCCCGCGATTGCCAGCGCACGGCTCCCCGGCCTGCTGGCGGTCATTGCGCTGGCAGCCGGGCTGGATTTTCTCGCCCTGCGCTGGCTGCGCCGCCGCCGCCTCAAATCCTCGAAAGCTGCCCCTCGGGGCTGAGACCTTACAAAGCCGTCGAGTCGGCCCGCGAAAGAACCAATTAAAATTACACTATAATGAGTTGGCATCGTTTCGGCTGGTGCAGTGTGTCGGGCGTTCAGGGAGGAGCAGGACCGCACCGTGAGCATCATGAACGGCGAATCACCCATTACCGCATGGATTAAGACGGCTGCCAGGGGCGTCGGGCGCGGCCTGGCTCAGGTCAGGCGAATCCCTTCGATGCGCGTCAGCGCGTTTTTAATCATCCTGGGCGTGGCTTGTGTTGCCGCCGGGCAGATCATGCGTGAGCAGGGCATCCGCGATTGGGTCTCCGGCGGGTTGATCCTCGCCGGGCTGGCGCTCTTCACCGGGGGTGGCCTGCTGGTGAACAAACCGGCCACCGTCGAAAGCCTGCTCACCATCCCGGCCGGATACCTGCGCGTGCGCCCCGGGCAATTGCTCCTCCTGGCGGGCGGGCTGGGCCTCTCGATTGCCGCCGCCTACCTGGCTGGCGACAACGCGCTGATGAAAAACCCCGTCCAATCGATCCTCTGCTACCTGCTCGGCGTCGTCATGGTCACTGCCGGGGCCTGGCAGGAAGGCAGCAGCCTGGGCCAAAACCTGCGCAAGGCGCTCCTGTGGGCCGCCGGGCTCACGCTGCTGGCCCTGCCGCTGCGCGCCTACAACGTGGGCGGCATGCCCATTGTGATGAACGGCGATGAGGGGACGTTTGGCCTGGGCGGCGTGGAAGCCGCCGAAGGGCGCCTTACCAACATCTTCGCCACCGGGCCGTTCTCTTACCCCATCCTCAGCTTCTGGTTCATCTCCCTGCCGATCCGCATCTTCGGGCGGACGATCGCCGCCGCGCGCATCATCTCGGCGCTGGCCGGCACACTCACCGTGGGCGCGCTCTACCTGGCTGCGCGGCGCATCTTCAACCATCGCACCGCCCTGCTGGCGGCGCTCTTCCTGGCCTTCCTGCATTATCACATCCAGTTCAGCCGCCTGTCGATCAACAACATCTGGGACGGGTTGTTCTATGTGCTCGTGCTGGGCTTCTTGTGGAGCGCCTGGCGCGAGGAAAAGCGCGCCTATTACGTCCTTGCGGGGCTGGCGCTGGGATTCAGCCAGTTCTTTTATGCCTCCAGCCGCGTGCTGGTGGCGGCGGTGCTCTTCTACCTGGGCGGGCTGATCATCCGCGATTGGCCGCGCTTCAAGCGCTCGCTGCCCGACCTGATCATCATGGCCCTGGTGGCGCTGGTGATCTTCCTCCCCCTCGGCCTTTTCTACCTGCGCCACCCCGATGAATTCATGGCCCCGATGAACCGGGTGAGCCTCAGCCCGGAGTGGTTTGCCAACACCACCCAGAGCACCGGCATGACGCGCCTCGGGCTGATGTGGGAACAGCTCAAGCTGAATTTGCAGGTCTATACGGATATCAGCTTCCGTACCTGGTATGACTCGAAGACGCCGATGCTGCTCACCATCCCGGCCGTCTTCTTCTTCCTGGGCATCATCTTGCTCTTCGTGCGTAAGCACTATGCCCAGGCCTGGCTGCTCGGCAGCTGGCTGGGGTGGATCACCCTCACCGGCACGCTCAGCCTGGAGGCGCCCGCCGCGCAGCGTTACCCGGCGGCGGCCCCCGCGGCGGCCCTGCTGGTGGGCTTTGGGCTCATCGCCAGCCTGGAACTGCTCGAGCAGCTCTGGCCGCGCCAGAAGAAGGCCTGGGCGGCGCTCCTGGTGGTGGTGATGGCGGGCATCTGCTGGGGTGAATTTCGCCATTATTTCCTCGATTACATCCCCCGCTCGTTCTACGATGAAAACACGATGACGGCCAATTACGTGGCCGATTATGTGCGCGACATGCCCCCCGGAACGCGCGTCTGCATGTACGCCGAGCCGCAGATGGGCTTCGATTCCATCGCTTCGCTCCCCTACCTCACCCCGGGGAAAGAAGGGTTCAACTGCCGTTTCCCCGCCACCGAAGACCGCCCGACCCCCGCCGACGGCTCGGTGAACGTGTTCTACCCGCACCGCGTCGAGGAGCTCTACGCGCTGCAGAAAGCCTACCCCGGCGGCAAGCTGGTGGAGGTGCCGGGGGTGTACCGCCCGGTGCTGCTCTGGATTTATGATTTGACCGATTAATCGTATTTCTGAAAGTGTTCCTTTTTTTGAAACCGGCGGGCCTGCCCCAAGGTTTTCAGAAAATGGGCATGTGACCGGTATCTTATCTATTGAAAAGCGAGGGTCTTATGGATACTGACCTGGGAACCTCCCCCCGGCCTCGGTTCTTATCCGGTTCATGGGTGAAGGCGGCCTTTGCCAGAGCCCGTCCGCGTGAATGGATTTCCATTCCCACCTTGTATCTCTGGATCGAAATTGCGCTCATCATCGGCTGGGCGTTCCTCGCCGGGCGGCTGGTGTTGAATTTCGACCCAAACATGTGGCCCAACGGGTTTGAATTCCCCCTCTCGGTGCGCGAAAACTTCTTCTGGACCAACCTGCTGCGCTGCGGCGCGTGCGCCTTTTGGAACGGGAGCATCAACGGCGGCTACCCGGCGCTGGTGGACCTGCAAAGCGCGCCGTTTCACCCCCTGGTGGCAATCCCCACACTGCTGTTTGGGGTGATCAACGGGGCGAAGGTGACGCTGGTGCTGAGCATGGCGCTGGCGGGGGTGGCCCAATGGTGGCTGGGGCGACTGTTGGGGCTGGGCCGGGTGGCGCGGGTGTGGGCCGCTCTCATCGCCGTGGCGGCAGGCTCGGTGACCGGGAAGATGGAAAACGGCCTGGTCGTTCTGGTGCTTTCCACCGCTTCGTGCATGCTGGTCATCCCGGCCGGGGTCAACCTGGCGCAAAAGCCTTCCCTGCGCTCCAGCGTCCTGCTGGCGGCTGCTTTGGGCATGGCGGTCCTCTCCGGGCAGGGCTATTTACAGATCGGCCTGGCCTTGAGCATCGTGCCGGCGCTGTTTATCTTGTTCCTGGGCGATGCGCAAAACACCGGCCGCATCCTCAAAGGCTTTGGCCTGGCCGTGGTCGTGGCGGCTCTGCTGGCAGGGGCTTTGCTGGTTCCCTGGCTGCACCAATCGGGCAACTTCGTCAAAGATACCGACGCGACCTTTGGCACCATCCAGCCGCTCGAATATCTCCCGCTGAACCTGGTGATCCGCGATACCGGCTTCTTCTACAACGATTCGCTGCACAAGCTCTCTTATCCTTACCTGTATGTCAACTATATTGGCTGGGTGCCCGTGCTGTTGGCGGCCCTGGCCTTGCGTTTGATTCCGCGCCAGCGCCTGCGGGTGCTGATCTTCTTCCTGACCGCCATCGCGCTGGTGTACCTGAACAGCACGATGATCCTCCCGCGCCTGCTCTTTGGCGTCATCGCCGAGGATTTGCTGATCGGCATCCGCCACCCCACGCTCATGGCCGGGCTGGCCGTGCCCCTGGTCCTTGGCCTGGCCGGGTGGGGGTTGGATCTGGCGCTGCAGGCCGGGCCGAATGTTTCGATTCAATGGGGTGCCGGTGAGTCGAAGCATATCCGCCTGAGCTGGCTTTTGCTGGCCGTCCCGCTGGTGTGGGGCGTGCTTTCGGTGTACCAGTTCGCCCAGGCGTGGTTATTCCCGGCCGCTCAACCCGGCGAGATCGAACCGGTGATGAATGCCATGCGCCCGGGCTCGGCCGGGTGGGTCCAGTTCCCATTCAGCGAGTTGAGCTGGTTCCTGGAGGCGCAAGAGCAAGACTTTAAAGTTGCCGAGGCTTTCCACCCCTGGCACCTGCTCAACCGCCAGTCGCCGCCGGCCGCTCTCAAGGCAGAGCGCAGCCCGGCCGAACAGCCGCTCGCGGAGGTATTTGCCGATGTGCAGGGTCTCACGCTCTCGAAAGACCCGCAGGTGCACTATGCGGCGGTGCAAATGGAAAACGGCGCAGAGTCGCCGTGCAGCGCCTCGGCCCGCGGCGGGCAGATCGCGCTGGTCTGCCAGAACGACGCGCCGGGCATGCTGGTGGTTTATGAGCATGCCTGGGCCGGCTGGCGCGCCAGGGTGGATGGCGCGCGGGCGCAGCTGGAGCCGGGCGAATGGCTGGCGCTGAAGCTGCCCGCAGGCCGCCACCGGGTGAATCTGAACTACCTGCCCTGGGATGCCCCGCTTGGCGCGCTCCTCAGCCTGGTGGGAATCGGCGCGGCGGTGTACCTCTGGCGGAAGAAGGAATAGAAAGCGCCTGCAGGTGAACTGCGGTGCTGATAACACGAAGAGGTTGGCGCCGAACGCGCCAACCTCTTCGTTTCGGCCCGCTAAAGCCCGCCGAGGAGGGCCGCCGCGCCGATGCCGAAGATGGCCAGGATGCCGCTGACAACCGCGGTGACGATGAGCTGGACAACCAGCGCCACCACCACGGTCACGATTACCCCCACGGTATCCATGCCGGTGGCCTCGCGGATGGCAAAGAAGAAAGCCACCAGCCCGGCGATCCCGGCGATGATCGTCACCGGCGAAACCAGGCACACCAGCGCCGGAGAAATGGCCCCCAGGATGGAAAGGAAGCCGATCACCCGCCAGACCGAAGCCAGGCCCATGGCGCGCTGAAGTTCATCGAAGCCGGCTTTGGCGTTGAACATCGCCCGGCTCAGCCAGCTGATCAGGAAAACCGAAATGACGAAGCCGATCAGCCCGACGACCGTCCCCACGATGACGGAAATGAGGAAACTGCCGAACCCCTGATTGGTAGATAGCACAGACGCGCTGGCCCCCAATTGCGCGAGGAAGGTGACCACCACCACGATGATCCAGGCGTCGGTGGTGAAGCCTGTCTCTCGGGCAGATTCGGCATAGATGCCTTTGCGGAAGGTGAAGGCTCCCATAATGCGGTCGATCATCATGCACTCTCCTTTGGCAGATTAAAAAAAGATGAGTAGATTATATAGAATAACCCTGAAGCATAGGAATGGATTCACCCCTATAATACTGGTGGAAAGGACCCTTCCCCATGCCCGACTCATCTGTGCATTACCTGCCCGCCTGGGATTCACTCAAGACCTACACCGTGCCCGATTGGTACCAGGACGCCAAGTTCGGCATCTTCATCCACTGGGGCCCCTACTGCGTGCCCGCCTTCGGCAACGAATGGTACCCGCGCAACATGTACCTGCCCGGCACGCCCGAATTTGAGCATCACCTCAAAACCTACGGGCCGCATAGCCGCTTCGGTTATAAGGATTTCCTCCCGCGCTTCACCGCCGGGCGGTTCGACGCGCAGGCCTGGGCGGAACTCTTCGCCGAGGCAGGCGCCCGGTATGTCGTCCCGGTGGCCGAGCACCACGACGGCTTTGCCATGTATGCCACGCGCCTTTCGGAGTGGTGTGCGGCGAAGATGGGCCCCCGGCGCGACGTGCTTGGCGAACTGGCGGCCGCGGTGCGCGCGCGGGGCCTGGTGTTGGGGGTCTCCAGCCACCGCGCCGAGCACTGGTGGTTCATGAACGGCGGGCGCGGCTACGAAAGCGATGTGAACGACCCGGCTTATGCGGCTTTTTACGGCCCGGCGCGCAGCATCGACGGCCCTGCCGGCCCAGGCCCGGCCCCGGCTGATTGGAAGAGCCGCGATTGGACCCCCCGCCCCGATGCGGCCTTCCTGGAAGACTGGCTGGCGCGCTGCTGCGAGCTGGTGGATGCCTACCGCCCGCAGGTCTTCTGGTTCGATTGGTGGATCGAGCAGATTGTCTTCCAGCCCTACGTGCAGCGCTTCGCGGCCTATTATTACAACCGCGCCCTCGAATGGGGCCAGGGCGTTGCGATCAACTTCAAGAACGAGACCTTCCCCAAGGAAGCCGCCGTGTGGGATATCGAGCGCGGGCAGTTGAGCGACCTGCGCCCTTACTTCTGGCAGACCGATACCTCCATCTCCAAAAACTCCTGGGGCTACGTGGCCGAGCAGGATTACAAAACCTCGGCCGATATCATTCAAGACCTGGTGGATATCGTCTCGAAGAACGGCTGCCTGCTGCTCAACATTGGCCCGAAAGCCGATGGCACCATCCCCGAGCCGGAGCAGCGCATCCTGCGCGAGATCGGCGCTTGGCTGAAGCTGAACGGCGAGGCCGTCTATGCCACGCGCCCGTGGCGAAGGTACGGCGAAGGCCCCACGCGGGTGGAAGAAGGCGGCTTCACCGATACCAAACGCCCGCCCTACACCGGGCAGGACCTGCGCTTCACCAAAAAGGGGAATGCGCTCTACGTCACCGCGCTGGCCTGGCCGGGCGCGGAGCTGCTGGTCCGCTCGCTGGGGAGCGATGGGTTACCCGGGCTTAAAATCCGGCGGGTGAGCCTGCTGGGGCTGGAAGGCGCGCTGAACTGGCGGCAGGAGGCCGGCGGCCTGCTGGTGGAACTGCCTGCGCGCGCCGATCGCCCCACGCCGGTGGTGAAGATCGAATGCGAAGGCCAGCTGTGAGGCAGGGGGGCTTCACACCCGGATCGCCGTAACATTTTGGCTAAGAAGAGGAACCAACCCATGTTTTCTGGCAATAAGACCATCGAAGATGTGCTTCAAAAAGACGATCAGATCGTCATCACCGGCGCAGGCGGGTTCATTGGCGGGTCGCTGGCGCGTTATTTCCACGAGAAAGGTTTCACGCGCATTCGCGCGGTGGATAAAAAGCCCCTGCCCGAGTGGTACCAGCGCACGCCGGGGGTGGAAAGCCTGTGCCTCGACCTGAGCGAGGCTGATGCCTGCCGCCGCGCCGTCGAAGGCGCCGCCGAGGTGTATAACCTGGCCGCCGATATGGGCGGGATGGGCTTCATCGAGACGCACCGCGTGGAATGCCTGCGCTCGATCCTGATCAACACCCACATGCTCGAGGCCGCCTACCGCGCCGGCGTGCAGCGCTACTTCTTCTCCTCCTCGGCCTGCGCCTATAACACGCTCTTGCAGCAAGACCCGAACGTCACCGCCCTCAAAGAAGCCGATGCCTACCCCGCCATGGCCGAGCGCGGCTACGGCTGGGAAAAGTTGATGTCGGAGATGTTTTGCCAGGAATACACCGCCGAGCGCGGCCTGGAGACGCACATCGCGCGCTTCCACAACATCTACGGCCCCAACGGCACGTGGTTCGGCGGGCGCGAGAAGGCCCCCGCGGCCATCTGCCGCAAGGTGATCGAAGCCAAGGATTCGGGGCAGCTGGAGATCGAGATCTGGGGCACCGGCGAGCAGACGCGCTCGTTCTGCTACATCGATGACTGCCTGTTGGGCATTGATATGATCATGCACTGCGATGCGCTCGTGGCTACCCCGATCAACCTCGGCTCGAGCGAGCTGGTTTCGATCAACACGCTGGTGGGGCTGGCCGAAGAGATCGGCGGGGTGAAGCTGGCCCGCCGCCACAAGCTGGATGCCCCGCTGGGCGTGGCCGGGCGCAACAGCGATAACACCTTCATTCAAGCGGTGCTCGGCTGGCAGCCGCGCACCCCCTTGCGCTCAGGGTTGGAAAAGACCTATCGCTGGATCGAAACCCAATACGCCCTCAAAAAAGCCGGCAAGCAGGTGGTGCATGATTGATGCGCCCCTTTCAGGCGTCATCGGCGGCCTGCCCTACCGCATGGCGCTGGCCGGCGGGTGGATCGACCAGCCCTTTGTCTCGCGGCACAACCCCGCCCCGCCCGGCTCGATGGTGGTGGTCAGCCTGCAGCCGGTGAACTACTTCATGGAGCGCAGCGGCATGGCGGGCGGCACACGCAGCGTGGCGTTGAAGGCCTGGGGCGGCCGCCTGCCCGAAGGCGAGCCTGCCCGCCTGGTGCGCGAGCTCTATGCGCTCGAAAACGCAGGCAAAGCCGAGCCTTCCGGTTCGCAGGATATGATCGGGCTGCTCTACCCCGGCATCCACCGGCTGGATTACGATTATGCCGTGGAGGGGGGCGTCTTCCCCGCGCATATCGAGACCTGCCGCGACGAGCGCATCGCCGCCTGGCTGGAGGGCGCCGTGCACTTCCTGCCCGTCCAGCAGCGCCCGCCGGGCTACAACCCGCTCGGCGAGCAGAACCTCTCTCCGGCCTGGGTGCAGCGCCTGGGCCAAAGCGGCAAAGATTGCTACGCGGCCATCCTGGCATGCGATGTAGAAGCCCTGGGCGAATCCTTCAACGAGTGCATGCGCTGCTGGGAGGCGCTCTTGCCGCACACCGTGCGCCACCCCACCATTCACATCGACCTGCCCGGGCTGCTGGCCAGTTACCAGTCGCGTTACCCCGGGGCCATGTATTCCGGCTGCGGCGGCGGTTACCTGCTGGTGGCATCCGAGCGGCCCGTCCCGGGGGCGTTCGAGGTTAAAATCAGGCTATGATCCTCGCCTCCGGCAGCTTCGATAACCTCAATCCCCGTCAGGTGCGCTTCCTCGAAGAAGCCGCGCGCCTGGGCGCGGTGCATGTGCTGCTCTGGTCCGATGCTTTGGTAGAAGCCGCCTCAGGCCGCCCGCCGGCCTTCCCGCAGGAGGAGCGCCGCTACCTGCTCGAGTCGCTGCGCTGGGTGGCGAGCGTCTCGCTCCTGGAGGCGCCCGCTAACCCGCATGCGCCGGAGCTGCCGGCGGGTTGGCTGCCCCGCACCTGGGCGGTGGAGGAGCAGGACGATCACCCCGCCAAACGCGCCTGGTGCGCCGAGCGCGGCGTGGAACTCTGCGTGATCGCCGCGAGCGAGCTGGAGGTCTTCCCGCCCGAACCGGAGATGGACACCGCGCGGCGGGCAGGGCGCAAGAAGGTGGTCGTCACCGGCTGCTACGATTGGCTGCACTCGGGGCATGTGCGCTTCTTCGAGGAAGCCTCGCAATTTGGCGAGCTGTATGTCATCGTCGGCAACGATGCCAACGTCACCCACCTCAAAGGCCCCGGCCACCCGCTCTTCCCCCAGGAAGTGCGCCGCTACATGGCCGGGTCGATCCGCTTCGTCCACCAGGCGCTTGTCACCTCCGGCTGGGATTGGGTGGACGCCGAACCGGAGATTCAGCGCCTGAAGCCCGATATTTACCTGGTGAATGAAGACGGCGACCGGCCCGAGAAGCGCACTTTCTGCGCCAGGCTCGGGCTGGAGTATGTGGTGCTCAAGCGCCTGCCCAGGCCGGGGCTCCCGCGCCGCTCGAGCACCGACCTGCGCGGGTATTAAGGCGGCCCCGCGACGCAAACCGGCGCCCTCCCCGCCGTAACAGGAAAGGACCCCCTAATGCGCATTGGCGTGATCTACCCTCAATTTGAATTTGGCAACGACCCGCAGGCCATCCGCGATTACGCTCAAACGGCCGAGCAGCTCGGCTATGCCCACATCGGCGCGGATGACCACGTCATTGGCCCCAATCCGCAGCGCCCGGGCGGCTGGACGGGCTGGGTCACCTACCGCACGCCCTTTCACGAGCCGTTCGTGCTCTTCAGCTTCATGGCAGGCGTCACCCGCAAGATCGAGTTCGAAACCTGCGTGCTGCTCCTGCCGCAGCGCCAGACGGTGCTGGCGGCCAAGCAGGCCGCCGGGCTAGACGTGCTTTCCGGCGGGCGGCTGCGCCTGGGGGTGGGCCTGGGTTGGAACGAGATCGAGTATATCTCGCTGGGCGCCGAATTCCACACCCGCGGGCGGCGCGTGGATGAGCAGGTGGAGCTGCTGCGCCGACTGTGGACTCAGCCGCTGGTGCAGCACGAAAGCCCCTGGCACAACATCCCAGACGCGGGCATCAACCCGCTGCCGGTGCAGCGGCCCATCCCCATCTGGTTCGGCGGGCAGTCCGAACCCGCCATCCGCCGCGCCGCGCGCATCGGCGATGGCTGGATGCCCCTCTACGCCAGCGCCGAGGAAGCCCGCCCCGGCCTGGACCTGCTGGAATCGGCCCTGGAACAGGCCGGCCGCAGCCGCGCGGGCTTTGGGTTGGAAGCGCGCCTGTCCTTCGGCAAGGGCGACCCCGCCGAATGGCGGCGCAAGGTCGGCGGCTGGCAGGCCGCCGGGGCCACGCACCTCTCGCTGATCACCACCGGCTGCGGGTTCACCACCCCGGCCGGGCACATCGGCGCGCTAGAGCAATTTGCCCGTGAGATGGGGCTGTAAACCGTTCCGTTTTTCGTCCCCCGGCCTGTGCCACAGGGAATGCCGCTATGAAACACCTCCTCCGCATTTTCCTCCTTTGCGCCGCGCTCGGGCTGCTTGCCGGCTGTTCGACCGCCGCGCCTGCGCCCGCGCAAACCTTGACCGCCACGCCCGCGGCCGGTGAAGCCTTCGACTGGCCCACGTCCACGCCCGAAGAACAGGGCATGGACCCGGCGGCCCTGGCCAAAGCCGCCGAGCTGGGCAAGCAGAGCGACCTTAACCTCGATAGCCTGCTCGTCCTGCGCAACGGCGTGCTCGTCAGCGAAACCTACTATAAATCCTTCACGCAAGAAACCCCGCATGAGCTTTTTTCGGTCACCAAGAGCTTCACATCCACGCTCATCGGCATTGCGCTCGACCAGGGGGTCATTCCGGGAACGGACCGCCCCGTGCTGGAATACTTCCCCGAGCTCGAAATCGCAGCGGTGGATGCTCAAAAGCGGGCCATGACGGTGGAAAACCTGCTCACCATGACCTCCGGGCTGGATTGGGCGGAGGGCGACCCCATCTACCGCGCCATGTATATGAGCAACCACTGGGCCAAATTCGTCCTCGATATGCCCATGCGCAGCCGGCCGGGCAGTGAATTCAACTACTGCTCGGGCTGCTCGCACGTCCTCTCGGCCATCCTCGCCGCGGCGGCGGGCACTGACACGCGCAAGTATGCCGATACGTACCTGCTCGGCCCGCTGGGGCTGGAAGATGCTCGCTGGGACACTTCCGCGGAGGGCAGCCTGATCGGCGGGTGGGGGCTTTACCTCACCCCGCGCCAGATGGCCCGCCTGGGGCAGCTCTTCCTGCAAGAAGGCCAGTGGCAGGGGCGGAGCATCGTCTCGGCCGGTTGGGTGCGCCGGGCCACCGAAAAGCACGCCGAGGCCGAGGGTGATTGGGATTACGGCTACCAGTGGTGGGTGGAAGAAAGCCTCGGCTCTTACTCCGCCATCGGGCGCTACGGGCAGCTCATCTACGTGCACCCGGCATCGAACCTCGTGGTGGTCACCACCGCCCAGGCCGAAGATGCGGACCCGATTCTCAATATGATCCGCGATGTGATCCTGCCGGCAGCCGATTAGCTTCCGCCTGGTACTCTGTCAAAGGTGATTCTGTGGTTCATTTCAGGCGCGTAGCGCCTGGAATAAACCACAGGGATAGATTTGACAAACCACCAGGCTTATCTGGCGGAAGCGTTTGGGAGATGCCCATGCAGCTTGAACAAGGCGGTCCAATCTCCTTCCCGCGCGCAAAATGGCGGGTTTCGCTCACCACGCTCCTGGCGGCGGCCCTCCTGTGCCTGCGCATCCCCTTCTGGGCCGGGATCGTGCTGCTCAAAGGCAGGGCCCCCGATTGGGCCATGCTGGTCTTTGATATCGGCACCTACCTGCTCACCCTGGCCTTCTTATGGGTCGAGCGCAGCCGCCTGGCCGACTATCACATCACCCCGCTGGCGTTGATCCTCATCCTGGCCGCCAAGCCGCTCATGCCGCTCATGCTTTACCTGATGGGCGCAGATTTCGCTCCGAACAGCTTCCCCAGGCCCGTCAGCTTCAGCTACCTGGCGCTGGCCCTGCTCCTCGTACTGGCGCTCAAGCTTTCGGGTTGGTCCTGGAAGACCTCCCTGCGCGAGGAAGCGCGCTGGCTGGCCTGGGGCAGCCTGGCCGGGCTGGTGCTTGCCCTTGTGACGGGCGTCCCCTCGGCCCTCACCCTGCGCTCTTCTCACACCCTGTTCGGTCCTTCGATGGCTGGGTTTCTCTCGGCCCTCATCCGCATCCCCCAGCAGCTTGGCTATGCCGCCGTGACGGAAGAGCCCGTGTTTCGCGGCTTTTTGTGGGGCATCTTGCGCAAGAAGGGCTGGCGCGATGCGGCGATTCTGCTCTTCCAGGCCTTTCTCTTCTTGCTGGGGCACGCCTACTACCTCCGCGATTTACCCTTGACGTTCTGGATTTCCATCCCCATTGGCGGGCTGGCGCTCGGAGCGCTGGCGTGGCGTTCGCGCACCATCACCGCCAGCCTGGCGGCGCACACTATGGTCAACGCTTTTGGGGTGTTCTTCGGCCAAATCATTGGATTGTGGGTACTGTAAAGGAGCCTGAAACATGAGCCTGCAACCGACCAAGTATTCGCCGCTGCCGCTCGGCAGCATCCGCCCGCTGGGCTGGCTGGCGCGCCAGCTGCGCATCCAGGCCGATGGCATCAGCGGCCACCTGGACGAATTCTGGCCCGACGTGCAAGAGAGCGCCTGGTTCGGCGGGCAGGCCGAGGGCTGGGAGCGCGCCCCGTACTGGCTGGACGGCCTCATCCCCCTGGCCTATACCCTCGATGACCCCGCCCTCAAGGCGAAGGCGCAGCGTTACGTGGGCTACATCCTCGACCACCAGGATGAAGACGGCTGGCTCGGGCCGGGCGTCCCGGCCGGTTACGACCTGTGGGCCGTGCTGCTCATCGGCAAGGTGCTCGTCCAGTATCACCAGGCCGCCGGCGACGAGCGCGCCCTGCGCGCTCTGGAAGCCAACCTGCGCAACCTGGACCGGCAGATCGACCTGCACCCGCTCTTCAATTGGGGCTCCTTCCGCTGGTTCGAAGGGCTGATCGCCATCTACTATCTCTACGAGCGCAGCGGCGAAGACTGGCTGCTCGAACTGGCGGTAAAGCTGCACGCGCAGGGTTTTCACTGGGCCGAATTCTTTCGGCGCTGGCCGTTTACCCGGGCCACGCCGCAGTTCCGCTGGAATTACATGAGCCACGTGGTCAACAACGCCATGGCGGTCAAGGCGCAGGGGTTGTGGTGGCGGCTTTCGGGCGCCGAGGCCGACTACCGCGCCGCCTATGATATCTACGAGAAACTCGACCGCTACCACGGCATGGTGACGGGCATGTTCACCGGCGACGAATGCCTGGCGGGCAAGCGCCCCACGCAGGGCAGCGAACTGTGCGCGGTGGTCGAATATGCCTACTCGCTGGAGTGGTTGATCTCGATCTACGGCGACCCGGCGTTTGCCGACCGCCTGGAGCAGGTGATCTTCAACGCCCTGCCGGCTACCTTCTCGCCGGATATGTGGGCGCACCAGTATGACCAGCAGGTGAACCAGGTGGAATGCAACCTGCGCCCGCGCCCGTGGGTTGCCAACGGGCCGGAATCGAACCTGTTTGGGGTGGAGCCGAACTACGGCTGCTGCACCGCCAACCTCAGCCAGGGCTGGCCCAAGTTCGCCGCCCACCTGTGGATGCGCAGCGCCGATGGCGGCCTGGCGGCGGCCGCCTACGCGCCTTCCAGCGTGGAGGTGGAGATCGACGGCGCCCCCGTGCGGGTGACGCTCGAGACGGAGTACCCCTTCCGCGAGGAGCTGCGCTTCAGCGTGGCCCTGCCGGAGGGCGAGACGCGGCGCTTTCCGCTTTGGCTGCGCATCCCGGCCTGGGCCGGGGGCGCGCGGCTGGAGATCGGCGGCGAGGCCCTCACGCCCTCGGCGGGGCAGTTCTACCGCCTGGAGCGCGCCTGGCAGGGCCAAAGCCGCTTCAGCCTGCGCCTGCCGATGCGCCCGGAGCTGGCCCCGGGCTTTAACGGCGCGGCGGCCCTCAGGCGCGGGCCGCTGGTCTTTGCCCTTGCGCCCGGCGAGGATTGGCGGCGCATCAATGCCGAGAACCCGCAGCGCGCGCTGCCACACGCCGATTGGGAGGTTTACCCCACCACGCCGTGGAATTACGCCCTGCTGTTGAACCCGGCCGGGCTGGAAAACCAGGTGCGCTTCATCGAGCGCCCGCTGGGTGATGTACCCTTCTCACCGCAGGGCGCCCCGCTGGAAGCGCGGGTGATGGGCCGCCGCCTGCCGGGCTGGGGAATGGACGGCGGTAACGCCGCCGATGTGCCCGCCGGGCCGCAGCGTTCGCCGGAGCCGCTCGAGGAGCTGCGGCTCATCCCCTACGGCTGCACCAACCTGCGCATCACCGAGTTCCCGCTGCTGGCCGATTAGGCGGTTGTCTGTCCGTTACTCAGTACAACGCGGGCTTTGCCCCGCGTTGTACTGAGAAGGAAACACGCGAGCCGTTATTTCTGCGCTTTCAGTTCAGCGGCGATTTGCTTGGCGATCTCCCTGGCGAGGTAATCCGTATATCCCGGTTTGGAGATGAGTCCCCAGGATACATCGGTAAAGGTAAAGTCGCCTTTGCGCTGGATGATCCGCTTGCCTTCGCTGGATTTCACAACCGCCGAATCGCCCATCAGCGATGAGAGATCACCCTCGGAATCATACAGCACCGTCACCTGCAGGTCGGCGCGAGAATAGAACGGCGTCCAGAGCAGCGTCCGCGGCTCGACTCTGACCAGCAGCATCGGGCGGCCTGCCGGCCCGGCGGGTTCATCAACCGGCTGGATCGCTCCAAAGCCGGGCTGGCCTTCCAGGTTCTTTGCCATCTGTTTTTGGAGCGGGCTTTCCAGCCGCCCGTTGCCTTCCACGGCCAGCCCGGTCAGGTCTGGTTGGAAGGGTTGGTCATCGGGGCCTGCTCCGATGGAGACGAGGCTGGAGTCTCGCTGCATCCGGCTCGACATAACGTTGAAGCTGATCAGGTTGAAGGCCAGGGCGGCGAGCACAACCAACAGGGCGGCTCCGGCCCAGGCGATGGTACGGCGTTGAGGATTCATTGTGTGTTCCTTGTTCGGCTTAATGCAGCAAAGTCCAGGTGGATGTGATTTCGTCGGCCTTTTGGGGGTCGAGTTCTTCTTGCGGAACGGGTTGTACGTCCTTCTTGAGGTTTCGCAGCCGCGCGGATGCCAGAACGACCGTCACCACGGCGGCAGCCGCGGCAGAAAGAGCGATCAGAAAGTGTGAGAGAAGTTTGGTCATTTTCATTTGCCTCGATGTGTTTTGGTTGTACTGCACCACTTAATGTACGCGAGACGGCGCGGAAAGTTGCTGCGGCTGCGTCCGCAAGGCCAGGCCGCGCGCGGGCCCGGCAAAACATCCGCACTGCTCCCCTGAAGTTATATAATGAATGCGGGAGTGGAAATGGACACAATCAAGTTTGGTCTGACGATTCCCTATGGCAGCCCGCGCGCGGGCGCCAACCTGGTGCGCGAGGCCGAACAGGCCGGTTGGGACGGGGCCTTCCTGGGCGATGCGATCTGGTGCCAGGACCCGATGATCTGCCTGGCCGCCGCCGCGATGGTCACCGAGCGCATCCGGCTGGGTACGCTGGTCACGCCGGTTCCGCTGCGCATCCCCTGGAAGCTCGCCAGCGAGAGCCTGGCGCTCGACCATCTCTCGAACGGCCGGGTGACGCTCGGGCTGGGGGCCGGGGCCGTCTGGATGGGCTGGCAGGCCTTCCCGGACGAGGTCACCGATAAAAAAGCGCGCGCCGAGATGCTGGATGAGACCATCGACATCCTCACGCTGCTCTACCAGCGCAAGCAGTTCGACTACGACGGCAGGCACTACCATGTGAAGCTGACGCAGATGGACCTGCAGCACTTCCCGCCCAGGCCCGTCCAGCAGCCGCGCATCCCGTTGTGGGTGGTGGGCGTCTGGCCGCGGATGAAATCGATGCAGCGCGTGCTCAAAGCCGACGGGCTGTTGATGAACAAAATCAACGCCCAGGGGCAGTTCGAGAATGTGCTCCCGGCCGACCTGCGCGAGGTGAAAGCCTACATCGAGGCCAACCGCACCCTCACCACGCCGTTCGACTACGTGGCCGAGGGCGCCACAAAGGGCATGAGTTTACAGCAGGCGCAAGACGCCGTCGGCCCGTGGGCCGAGGCCGGGGCCACCTGGTTCATCGACGGCCTGTGGAATATGGATGAGGCGGAAGTCCTTGCGCACATCCGCCGCGGCCCGCCGAAGGCGCTCTGAAGCGTCACTTCCTCAAGAGGTTGCCGCTGATCTTATTCAGCTGCAGAGTCTCCTCATCGGCGCTCACCGCCGCACAATCGCTCCCTGCCAGGCACGTCACGATGTTGCCGTGGACGTTGTTCTTGGCATTGTCCCCTTCAAAGGCGATGCCCGCCATTTCCACGTTGACGATCCGGTTGGCGACGATCAGGTTGCCATCGGCGCCAGACCCAACCAGGACTCCCTGCCAACCGGCCTGGATGCGGTTGTTGACTACGCCGGCCTGAGCAGTTCCACGCAGGAAGACGCCAATGAACCCCTGAAGCGTATTTTGGGATACCAGGATGCGCCTGGCGCCCGCGTCCATCACGACCGCGGTCTTGGCCTGGATGGAGTTGTTCCGAATCTCCCAATCCAACCCGTTGCCGGTTGAAATCCCATCGACTGCGGCGATGATGGTGTTGTTCACAAAGCGCACGCGGGCGTGGGGCGCT
>JARKPU010000080.1 GCA_029975055.1 Anaerolinea sp. | reverse complement strand
TTCCATTTCCTTCAATTACCTCGGCCGCCTCGACGCTCCTCTCCCCTCTTCCGCTCCCTTCTCCCTCGCCGAGGAGCCCCGCGGCTTCGACCGCCACCCCCAGAACCCCCGCTCTCATCCCCTCCTCTTCTCCGCTGCCGTTTTCTCCGATGTCCTGCGCCTTGAGCTCTCCTTCTCTTCCCTCCACTTCCAGCCCCACACCATCCAGGCCCTCCTCGATGCGTTTTCTTCCGCTTTCTCTTCTATCCTCGCCCTCCAGCCGGGCGATCTCGACCTCGCTCCTTCCGATTTCCCGCTGGCCAACCTCGACCAGAAACAACTGGACAAAATCCTTAACAAGGTGAAACAACCGCATAGAAAGGCGGCTGATGAACATGGCTGATATCGAAGATATCCTCCCATTGACCCCCATGCAGCAGGGCATGCTGTTTCACAGCATCTACTCCCCTGAGGCGAGCCAATACTTCGAGCAAAGCGCCTGGATTCTCACCGGCCCGCTGGACGTGCCCGCCTTCAAAAAAGCCTGGCAGCTTATCATGGATCGTCACAGCGCGCTGCGGGCCGCCTTTGTCTGGGAGGGGCTGGATGAACCCATGCAGGTCATCCACCGTGGAGTGAGCATTGAAATAGAAGAACTCGATTGGTCCTCCGCAGGCGAAGCCGAGCAGGAACACTTGCTTCAAGGTTACCTTCTGGCCGACCGTGAAAAGGGATTCGACCTTTCGACCCCGCCGCTGATGCGCCTCGCGCTCATCCGCACCGCAGCGCAGCGCCGGGTCTTCGTCTGGAGCCACCACCACACCCTGCTCGACGGCTGGTCGCAGCCGGTAGTCTTTGACGATTTCATCCAGTTTTACCTGGCGCTGCAACGCGGCGAAACGCCGGCCATTCCGCCCGCCTGCCCGTATCGAAACTACATCGCGTGGCTCAAACAGCAGGACCTCTCCGCCGCCGAGGCCGCCTGGCGCGCCGAATTGCAGGGTTTCGAGCAGCCGGGTGTTTTGAAGGTTGGTTTTGCTTCGTCGGCTTCGCCTGCCGCCGGCAGCCCTGAAGCACAGTATCAATCGCAAAAGCAGGCTTTCTCCGCCGAGTTGAGCAACGCCTTATATGACTTCTCGCGCCGCCACCAGGTGACGCTCAACACGCTGTTGCAGGCCGCCTGGGGCCTGCTGCTGAGCCATTACACCCGCCAAAGCGATGTGGTTTTCGGTGCCACCGTCTCGGGCCGCCCCCCCGACTTGCCCGGCGCGGAAACCATCGTCGGCCTGTTGATCAACACCCTGCCGGTGCGAGTCCGGGTGAGCGCCGAGGATGCCGTCTTGCCGTGGCTGCAACAACTCCAGACCCGGCAGGCCCGCTTGCGGCAGTTCGAGTACTGCTCGCTGACGGATATTCAGGGCTGGAGCGATGTGCCGCGCGGAACGCCTCTGTTTGAGTCGCTCCTCGTCTTCGAGAATTACCCGGTCGATCCCTTCAGCCTCGGCAGGTTGGGCGGTTTGACGATCTTGCCCGCCCGGAGCTTTGCGCGCACCAATTACCCCCTCACCGTGGTCGTCTCGCCGGGCAGGCCCATCGCGCTGGAAATCGCCTACGAGACGGCCCGGTTCGACTCGCAGACCGTCGGCAGGATGCTGGAGCACTTGCAAGTCATCCTCGAAGGCATCACCGCAGACCCCACCGCGCTTGTAAGCGGGCTGCCCATCTTGACTGCCGAAGAAAAGAGCCTGGTGCTGGAAACCTGGAACAACACGGGCGTGGTTATGGCAGATGCGCGCTGTGCCCATGTGCTCTTTGATGAACAGGCCCGCCGCACGCCCGGAAGCATCGCCGTGGAATTTCAAGGGAAGGCACTGACGTATGCCGATCTTGACCGGCAGGCGAACCGCATCGCCCGCCGGCTGGCCCAGTCAGGGGTGCGGCCGGGCAGCCCGGTGGCGCTCTGCCTCGATCGCTCGCTCGAATTGATCGCCGCCATCCTGGGCGTGCTCAAGGCGGGCGCGGCCTTCCTGCCTCTCGATCCGCGCAACCCGCCTGAGCGCCTGGCCTATATATTAGAGGATTCACAGGCAACCGTGCTGCTGACGCAAACCGGGCATCTTTCTGCCTTTAAGGATTACACCGGCCGGGTCGTCTGCCTGGATGTGGAAGCCGAAACCCTCGCCGCGCTGCCAGCGGAGCCCCCTGAGGTGCAGGTCACTCCCGCCGATCCGGCCTACGTGATCTACACCTCCGGTTCCACCGGCAGGCCCAAAGGCGTGCTGGCGCATCACCATGGGCTGTTGAACTTCGCTCATGCCTTCATCCGCGACCTCAACCTGACGCCCGAGAGCGCCGTCTTGCAGTTTGCATCCTGCTCCTTCGATGCCTCGGTGGCCGAGATTTTCGCCGCCCTGCTCTGCGGCGGCCGCCTCGTGCTGGTGGATGCCGATACGCTCCTCTCACCGCCCGAACTCACCCGCCTGATCCATACCCGTGGAGTGAATACCGCCACCCTGCCCCCCTCGATGCTGGACTTGCTCGATCCATCAGACCTCCCCGGGCTGACGACCGTCGTTTCGGTGGGCGATGTCTGCCCGAAGCGCGTGGCCGAAAAATGGGCCCCCGGCCGGCGCTTTTTCAACGGCTATGGCCCCACCGAAACGACCATCGGTGCTTGCTGGGGGCAGGTGCGCCCCGGGCAGGATGACCATCTGGCTTCGGTGCCCATCGGCAGGCCGATTGCCAACATGCGGCTTTACCTCCTCGATCAGTTTTCCCAGCCGGTTCCCCCCGGCGTGCCCGGAGAAATCTTCATCGCGGGTGTGGGCGTCACCCTCGGCTACCTCAACCGGCCCGAGTTGACCGCCGAGCGCTTCCTGCCGGATCCGTTCACCCGCGAACCGGGCGGCCGGATGTACCGCACCGGCGACCTGGGGCGCTTCTTGCCCGATGGACGCGTCGAATTCCTCGGCAGGCTCGATCACCAGGTGAAAGTCCGCGGTTACCGCATCGAACTGGGAGAGATCGAAGCCGTCCTCGCGCAGCACCCTGCCGTCCGGCAGGCCGTGGTGCTGACCGCCGAAGATAAGCCCGGCGAAACAGCCCTCATCGCTTTTGTGCTGCCCGCAGATGCAGCCTGCCCGCCGCCCTCCATGGAACTGTATGCCTTCTTGAAATCGCGCCTGCCGGTCTATATGGTCCCGGCGGAGTTCGTAGTTTTGGGTTCCTTCCCGATGCTCCCAAGCGGCAAGGTGGACCGCAAGCAGCTTTCTGCCATGCGCGGGCGGATGACCGCAAGCCCCGGCGCCAACGCTCCGCGCACCCCGCTGGAACAGGGCCTGGCGGAGATCTGGCGGCAGATTTTGAACGTGGAAACCGTGCGCTGGAATGACAGCTTCTTTGAGCTGGGCGGCCATTCTCTGGTGGCCGCCAGGCTCGTTTCGGCGGTCCGCGAGGTCTTCCAGGTGGAGCTGCCCCTCGCCGACCTGTTCAACTACCCCGTGCTGAGCGACCTGGCCGCGCGCATCTCCGCCCGGCTGGCCGAATCGCCGGCTGCGAAGTACCCGCCCATCTACCCGCGCCAGCACGAACAGGCGCCGCTCTCCTTTGCCCAGCAGCGCCTGTGGTTCATCGACCAGCTCTCGCCGGGCAGCCTGTTCTACAACCTGCCGATGGTCGTGCGCCTCAAAGGCCGGCTCGACCTGGCTGCCTTCCAAAAAAGTCTCGATGAAATCGTGCGCAGGCACGAAGTGCTGCGCACCCGCTTTACGCTGGTCGCCGGGAAACCCGTTCAGGAAATCCGCCCCTCCATGCCGCTGCCGGTTCGGCTGGTGGACCTGACGGAAAGCCCCGCCGAAAAGCGTGAAGCGCTGGCCCGCCGGTTTGCCGCCGAGGAGGCGGGCAAACCGTTCGACCTGGCCAATGGCCCGCTGCTGCGCGCCGCCTTGCTGCGCCTGGAACTCGATGACCATGTCGCCGTGCTGGTGATGCACCATATCGTCACCGACGGCTGGTCGATGGGCATTCTGCTCGAAGAATTCGCCGCGCTGTACGCCGTGTACACGGGAGCCGCTCAAAATCCACTCACCGAGCTGCCCGTGCAATATGCCGATTACACCCTCTGGCAGCGCGATTGGCTTCAAGGCGAGGTGCTGGAAGCCCAGCTGGCTTATTGGAAGGAGCAGCTTGCGGGCCTGCCGCCCATCTTGGAGCTGCCCACCGACCGCCCCCGCCCTGCGGTGATGACTTCCAATGGCGATACGCACGTGTTTCACCTGCCAAAAAACCTCTCCGAGCAGGTGAAGCAATTCGGTAAAGAAGAGGGCGCCACCCTCTTCATGACCCTGCTGGCGTGCTTCCAGGCGCTCCTCGCGCGCTACAGCTCCACAGACGATATTGCCGTGGGCACGGTGGTTGCCAACCGCAACGTGAAAGAAGTGGAAGGGTTGATCGGCTTCTTCGTCAACACACTCGTCATGCGTGCCCGCTTTGATGCGCAGACGGGCTTTCGCGGCGCTCTCCAACAGGTGCGCCGGGCTGCCCTGGGCGCGTATGCTCACCAGGACCTGCCTTTCGAGACCCTGGTGGAAGCCTTGCAGCCCCCGCGTGACCTGAGCCACTCGCCGCTCTTTCAAGTCATGTTCGTGCTCGATCCGCCCATGCCCGCGGCGCTCGAGCTGCCCGGCTTGAGCATCCACCCGATGCCATCGCCCACCGGGCAGGCTTCCTATGACCTGACCCTATCCATCTCCTCATCCCCCGATGGCCTGATCGGCGCGCTGGAATTCAACACCGATCTTTGGGAGCGCAGCACCATCGAACGCTTCGCCGCCCATTACCAGAACCTGCTCTCATCGGCGCTGGATGACCCCGAAAAGCCCGTCTGGGAGCTGGAATTCCTCTCGCCCGAGGAGAAACACACCCTGCTCGTGGAATGGAACAACACCGCCGCCCCGGCCCCCGTGGAAAAGACCGCCCACCGGCTTTTCGAGGAGCGCGCGGCGCAGCTCCCCGGCGCGGAGGCGCTGGTTTTCCAGGGCGAGGTGCTTTCTTACGAAGAGGTGAACGCGCGCGCCAACCGGCTGGCTCACTACCTGCGGAAATCAGGCGTGGGGCCGGAGACGCTCGTGGGAATTTCGCTCGAACGATCCTTTGAGAGCATCATCGCCATTTTGGGTGTGCTGAAGGCCGGCGGCGCCTACCTGCCGCTCGATCCTTCTTATCCTGCCGGGCGGCTGGGGTTCATGATCTCCGATGCGGGTGTGCGGTACCTGCTCACCCAATCCTCCTTGAGCGCCGCGCTGCCGGAATTTTCGGGCTGGCGCTTCTTTATGGATAGCGACTGGCCGCGCCTGGCGGATGAACCAGCGGGCAACCCCGCTCCGCTGGTGAATGCACAGAACCTGGCGTATGTGATCTACACCTCCGGCTCCACAGGCCGGCCCAAAGGAGCCGCGTTGCAGCATGCCGGGCTGTGCAACCTCGCCGAGGCTCAGCGCGTGACATTTGAGATTTCCCCCGGCAGCCGGGTGCTGCAATTCTCGCCTTTCAGCTTCGACGCCTCCGTCTGGGAGACCTTCATGGCCCTCGCGAACGGCGGCACGCTCGTCCTGGCCCGGCAGGAGGTGCTTGCCTCCGGGCTGGATCTGCTGCGCCTGCTCCAGGATGCCCGGGTGAGCCATGTGACCCTGCCCCCATCGGTGCTGCAGGTGCTGCCGCCCGCCGATCTACCCGGCTTGAAGGTGATCATCGCCGCAGGAGAGGCCTGCCCGGCAGAACTGGTGGCCAAATGGGCCCCGGGGCGCAGGTTCTTCAACGCCTACGGCCCCACCGAAACAACCGTGTGTGCCTCGATGTACCTCTGCGCCGCCGATGAACCCGGCCCGCCGCCCATCGGGCGGCCAATTGCCAACACCCGCCTGTATATCCTCGACCGCAACCTGCAGCCCGTGCCGGTGGGCGTGCCGGGCGAATTGCTCGTGGGGGGCGTCAGCCTGGCGCGCGGTTACCTCAACCGCCCCGAGTTGACCGCCGAACGCTTTATCCCCGACCCATTCAGCAAGGCCCCTGGGGCGCGCCTCTACCGCACCGGCGACCTGGTGCGCTACCGCGCCGACGGGAACATCGAATTCCTCGGGCGCATCGACGGGCAGGTGAAGGTGCGCGGCTTCCGCATCGAATTGGGCGAGATCGAAGCTGCCCTGCTCGCCCACCCTGACCTCCGCCAGGCGGCCGTTGCCGTGCACAGCGATAGGAGCGGCAGCGCGCGCCTGGTGGCTTACGTCGTCCCGGCGCAGGCGCCCGGCCCGGCGCCAAACGACTTGCGCGAGCACCTGCGCCAGACCCTGCCGGACTATATGCTGCCCTCCTTCTTCGTCACGCTGGAGAGCCTGCCGCTCTCGCCAAGCGGGAAGATCGACCGCAAGAACCTGCCCGCGCCGGATCTATCGCGCCCCGATCAAGGCGCCGAATACGTGGCTCCACAGACGCCGACCGAGCAGCGTCTGGCTGAAATCTGCGCCGGCTTGCTGGAGATCGACCGGGTGGGCATTTACGATAATTTCTTCGACCTGGGCGGTCACTCGCTGCTGGCCACGCAGTTCATCTCGCGCATCCGCGAGGAATTCGCCGTGGAAGTGCCGCTGCGCATGCTCTTCGAGCACCCGATGGTCGCGGTGCTCACCCAGGAAATCGACCGGATCAAAGATTCCGGCGGGCAGCCACCCGCGCCAACCATCCGGCGCGTCTCGCGCGATTCATATCGCGTGCGCCGCCCAGGCGAGGTTCCGCCCGCCGGCTCAGGTGAAGGGGGGTAGGCCCTATGCCAGAAACGAATGCGCCCGCCGCGATGAACCCCGCCGCAGACGAGGTGTATGCCTTCCCGGCTTCGTTTGCCCAGCAAAGGCTGTGGTTCATGGACCAGCTCGAGCCGGGCAGCGCGTTTTACAACATCCCGGCGGCTGTGCGCCTCAAAGGCCGGCTGGACATCCAGGCGATGAAACGCAGCCTGGACGAAATCGTCCGCCGTCACGAGACTCTGCGCACCACCTTCGCCTCGCAAGACGGCCAGCCGGTGCAGATCGTTTCGCCTGCGGCCGACATACCCTTCCAGGTCACCGACCTGCAGCACCTCTTGCCCGCTGAGCGCGAGGCCGAAGCCTTGCGCAGGGTGGAGGCAGAGGCTCGCCGCCCGTTCGACCTGCAAACCGGCCCGTTGCTCCGCGTTCACCTGCTGGTGCTCGCACCTGAAGACCATATCATCGTGCTGGCGATGCACCACATCATCTCCGACGGCTGGTCGATGGGCGTGCTGGTGCGTGAAATCGCCATCCTCTACGAGGCCTTCACCGGCGGGCGGCCCTCCCCGCTGCCCGAACTGCCCATCCAATACGCCGATTATGCCATCTGGCAGCGCGAGCGCCTGGAAGGCAGCGGCATCAACGCCCAGATCGAGTACTGGAAGCACCAGCTGGCGGGTGATATTCCCATCCTCAAGCTCCCCACCGACCGGCCGCGCCCGGCCGTGCAGAGCTTCCACGGTTCCACCTGTTCACGCAAAATCGATGCCCGGTCGGCCGCCGCGCTGCGAGCGCTGGCCCGCGCCGAAGACTCAACCCTGTTCATGCTCATGCTGGCAGCCTTCCAGGTGCTCCTCGGGCGTTACAGCGGGCAAGAAGACCTGTGCATCGGCTCGCCGATTGCCAACCGCACCCTGGCCGAAACGGAAGGCCTGATCGGCTTCTTCGTCAACACCCTCGTCCTGCGCGCCGACCTTTCCGGCGAGCCAACCTTCCGAGACTTCCTGAAACGCGTGCGCAAGACCACCCTGGATGCCTACTCCAACCAGGACCTGCCCTTCGACTCGCTCATCGAAGCGATCCAACCCGAACGCAACCTGAGCGTTAATCCGTTGTTCCAGGTGATGTTCATCCTGCAGAATGCCCCCGCCAGGTCGTATCAACTGCCCGGTCTTTCCATGGAAAGCCTCGACGCCGAGACGGGCACCTCCACTTTCGACCTGACGCTCTCCATCTCGGAGCTGCCCGATGGCCTGGACGCCGCGATGGAATACAACACCGACCTGTTCGACCCTGACACGGTCGAGCAAATCCTCACGCACTACATCGTCCTCCTGGAGGGCATCCTGGCCGACCCGGACCAGGCCGTCTCGCGCTACAACCTGCTCACCCCCGCCGAACGGAAGCGCATCATCTTCGATTGGAACGACACCGCGCGCGACTTTCCGCTTGCCCACTGCACCATCGCCGAGCTGTTTGCGAGGCAGGTTGCTGCCACGCCCGAAGCCGAAGCGCTCGTCTGGCGCCCGCCCGAACCTGGCGCCGCCGCGCAGCGCATCACCTATCGCGAGCTGGATGCGCGCGCCAACTGCCTGGCCCGCCGCCTGCAAAAGCTGGGCGTCGGGCCGGATGTGATCGTCGGGATCTGCGCCGAGCGCTCGGTCGAGATGGTCGTGGCGGTGCTGGGGGTGCTCAAGACTGGTGGCGCATACCTGCCGATCGATCCATCTTACCCCGCCGAGCGCCTCGCCTACATGTTGAGCGATTCCGGCGTGGCGGTGCTGCTCACCCAGGCCCGCCTGCTGGATGCCCTGCCGGAGCACGGCGCTCAAACCATCTGCCTCGACCGCGACTGGGCAGAAATTTCACAGGAAGAGGGCTCCCCGCTCGCGTGCGCCGCTACTCCTGAGAACCTGGCTTACCTGATCTACACTTCCGGCTCCACCGGCAGGCCCAAAGGCGTGCTTGTTTCTCAGCGCAGCATCACCAACGCTTACCTGAGTTGGGAAGAAGCTTACCAGTTGCGCCATATGCGTTCGCACCTGCAAATGGCCAACTTCGCCTTTGATGTCTTCACCGGCGACTTGGTGCGCGCCCTCTGCTCCGGCGGAAAACTCGTCCTTTGCCCGCGCGACTACCTGCTCTCACCCGCCGACCTGTATGCCCTGATGCGCGAGGAAGCGATCGATATCGCCGAGTTCGTGCCGGCTGTTCTGCGCGGACTGGTCAATTACCTCACCGAAACCCGCCAGAATCTGGCCTTTATGCGCCTCTTGATTTGTGGGTCGGATATCTGGTACGTGGAGGAATACCGCGCCATCCAATCGCTCTGCGGCCCCGAAACGCGCCTGGTGAACTCCTTCGGGTTGACCGAAGCCACCATTGACAGCTCGTATTACGCCGATCTGAACATCCAGCTTCCGCCGGATGCCGTGGTGCCCATCGGCAGGCCCTTTGCCAACACACGCCTGTACATTCTCGACCGGCACATGCAGCCGCTGCCTGCCCTGGTGCCCGGCGAGTTGTTCGTCGGCGGGCTGGGGGTGGCCCGCGGGTACTTGAATCACCCCGAACTGACCGCCGAGAAGTTCCTGCGCGATCCATTCAGCGCCAACCCCAACGATGTGGTTTACCGGACCGGCGACATGGCCCGCTACCTCAAGGATGGAACGGTGGAATTCATCGGCCGCATGGATTACCAGGTGAAGATCCGCGGCTTCCGCGTGGAGGTGGGCGAGGTTGAATCCACCCTCCGCCAGCACCCGGCCATCCGCGACGCAATCGTCACCGCGCTCTCGCCCCGGCGCGAAGACGGGCATCCTTCGGCCCGCGATCAGCGCCTGGTGGCTTACCTGGTGAGTGACCTCGCCATCGACCGCATCCCCGTGCAGGTAGCCTGCCAGGCCAGGCGCATCACCGCCGATGGCGGCCCGTTCGCACTCGACCTGGCCGATCTCTCGGAGGGCGGCGCGCATTTCGAGGACGTCCCCGCCGGCCTGGAACCCGGCGAGCGCCTCTCGGTCACCTTCCACTGGCCTGAGATCGAAGAAGCCGTCACCCTGGAGGGCAGCCTGACGTGGAAGCAGGGCCGGAGCGCGGGCATGGCCTTTGCGCACACGCCGCAATCGCGCCACAGCCTGCTGCACTTCTTGCGCGAGGCGCGCCAGAAGATGCCGGAGATGGCCGGCCTGCTCGTGCAGGATCTTCGCCGGGCGCAAACCCGCATCCCGGTGCGCGCCGAATGCCTGGTGCGCTGGAACGGCAGCGAAAACAGCCGGGCCGGTGTGGATAACATCTCGCGCGGCGGGTTGCGCCTGGTTGCCAGAGATCACCCCTGGGAAAGGGGCCAGCGCCTTGAAATGCAGCTCAGCCTGCCGGATTCGGGCGCGGCAATCACCACCTGCGGCGTGGTTTGGTGGGTGCGCGAAGACTGGGTCGGCATCCGCTTCGACCCGCGCCCCGGCGAGCAGGCGGAGATTGACCGGGTCATCCAGAACCTGCTGCAGGCCAACGAATTTACGCTCAGCCAGCTGCGCGCGTACCTTAAAGCACGCCTGCCCGATCATATGGTTCCTTCGGCCTATGTGTTCCTGGATAGCCTCCCCCTCACCCCCAACGGCAAACTCGACCGCAAAGCCCTCCCCGAGCCGGATTGGTCGCACCTGGATATCCAGACTCACTACATCGCCCCCCGCACCCCGGTGGAGGAGGCGCTCGCGGCGATCTGGCAGGGGGTGCTGGGCGTGGAAAAGGTGGGGGTGGAAGACAACTTCTTCGAGCTCGGCGGGCATTCGCTGCTTGCCACCCAGGTGGTCTCGCGCATGCGCGATGCTTTCCACGTGGAGATGCCCCTGCGCCGGATTTTCGAGATGCCCACCATCGCCGCCCTGGCGCTGGAGATCGAAACGCTGCGCCAGAAGGATAGCGGCGGGCATGCCCCGCCCATCCGCCCCGCCGACCGCTCGAAGGCCCTGCAGCTCTCGTATGCGCAGCAGCGCCTGTGGTTCCTCGATCAACTGGAGCCTGACAGCCCCTTCTATAACATTCCAGAGTCGATCCGCCTGATCGGCCGACTCGATGTGTGCGCGCTCGAACGGGCAGTAAATGAGATCATCCGCCGCCACGAGGTTCTGCGCACCACCTTCGAGACGGTGGACGGGCTGCCCATCCAGGTCATCCACCCTGAGCTGGTCATCGAGCTGCCGGTGGACGACCTGAGGTCCATCCCGGCAGAAGAGCGCAGCCAGGCCGTGCTGCGGCTGGTGCAGCAGGAGGCACAAAAGCCTTTCAACCTCTCCAGAGGCCCGCTGCTGCGCGCCCGCCTGCTGCGACTCGCCGAGGCCGACCACATTGTCTTGCTGACCATGCACCACATCATCGGCGACGATTGGTCGAGCAACATTCTCATCCAGGAGGTGGCCGCGCTCTATCCTGCCTTCTCTGAGGGCCGCCCCTCGCCCCTGCCGGAGCTCATCCTGCAGTACGCCGATTACGCCGCCTGGCAGCGCAGCTACCTCTCGGGTGAGGTGCTCGAAAACCAGCTGGCTTACTGGAAGAAGAAGCTGGCAGGCATCCCGCCGCTGATCGAACTGCCCACCGACCGCCCAAGGCCGGCCGTGCAGACCTTCCGCGGAGCTTACCAGACCTTCTCACTCCCCGCGGGCCTCTCGCAAAACCTCACCGGCCTTGCCCGCCGCGAGGGCGTCTCGCAGTTCATGCTGCTCCTGGCGGCCTTCCAGGTGCTGCTGGCGCGCTACAGCGGCCAGGAGGATATCTGCGTTGGCACGCCGATCGCCAACCGCGGCCAGGCTGAGCTGGAAAGCTTGATCGGCCTCTTCGTCAACACGCTGGTGCTGCGCGCCGATTTCTCGCAAGAGATGACCTTCCGCGCCTTCCTCCAGCAGGTGCGCGAAACCTGCCTGGAGGCCTATGCCCACCAGGAGCTGCCCTTCGAGAAGCTCGTTGATGCGCTGCAGCCCGAGCGGAACCTCAGCCACAGCCCGCTCTTCCAGGTGATGTTCGTCATCCAAAATTCGCCGCGCAAGGGTGAAAACCTGCCCGGTCTGCGCATCGAAACGGTCGAAGCCCACCCCGGAACGGCCAAGTTCGACCTGACCTGCTTTATGCTGGAGGAAGAAGGCCGCCTTGCGGGAGCGATCGAATACAACACCGACCTGTTCGACTCGCCCACTATCACGCGCTTAATCGAGCACTTCGAAATCCTGCTGGGTTCCATCGTGAAAGACCCCGATTGCCTCGTGGGCAGGCTGCCCCTGCTGCCTGAGCGCGAACGCCGCCTGCTGATTGACGAATGGAACGCCACTCAAGCGCCCTTCCCCGCCGATCGCTGCACTCATCAGCTCATCGAAGAGCAGGCGCGGCGCACGCCAGGGGCCGTCGCCGTGCGTTATAAGGATCAATCGCTCACTTACGCCGAACTCGACCGGCGGGCTAACCGGCTGGCGCACTTCCTCGCCGCGCAAGGGGTGGGGCCGGATGTCTGCGTTGGCCTGTGCATGGAACGCTCGCTGGAGATGATGGTCGGTCTGCTTGGCATCCTCAAAGCCGGCGGCGCTTATGTGCCGCTCGACCCGCACTACCCGGCCGAGCGCCTGGCCTTCATGTTCGAGGATTGCTCCCTGAGCGTGCTGCTCACCCAGCAGGCCATCCTGGGGCAGATTCCGCCCACGCGGGCGCGCACTGTGTGCCTGGATTCGAACTGGGCGGAGATCGAAGCCTGCCCGGATTCGCCCGTGGAATCGGGTGTCGGCCCCGAGAACCTGGCCTACGTCATCTACACTTCCGGCTCCACCGGCAAGCCCAAAGGCGCGATGATCATCCACCGCGGCCTGGTGAATTACCTCACCTGGTGCCGCCAGGCCTACCCGCTGGAAGCAGGGCAGGGCACGCCGGTGCACTCGTCCATCAGCTTCGACCTGACGGTCACCAGCCTGTTTCCCGTCTTGCTCGCCGGGCGAACGGTGCACATGCTTCCCGAAGAGCAGGGGGTGGAAGCGCTCGGCGACTTTATGCAGCGCGTGGATGACAACTGCCTCATCAAAATCACCCCCGCCCACCTCAAGCTGATCGGCGAGCAGATGCCCCCCGGCCAGGCGGCTCGCTGCACGCACGCCTTCATTATCGGCGGCGAAAACCTGCTGGTAGATCACATCGACTTCTGGCAAAAATATGCCCCGCAGACGGCTCTCGTGAACGAGTACGGCCCCACCGAGACGGTCGTCGGCTGCTGCTGCTATTGGGCCCCGCCCGGCAAGCACCAAGCCGGGGTGATCCCAATCGGCAAGCCGATCATCAACACGCGCCTGTACGTGCTCGACCGCTACCTCCAGCCGGTGCCCATCGGCGTGCGCGGCGAGCTCTATATCGGCGGGGTGGGCGTGGCGCGCGGCTACCTCAACCGCCCCGAACTCACCGCCGAGCGCTTCCTGCCGGACCCGTTCAACCCTGAACCGGGCGCCCGCATGTATAAAAGCGGCGACCTGGTGCGCTGGCTGCCCGACGGCAACCTCGAATGCCTGGGGCGCATGGACTTCCAGGTGAAGATCCGCGGCTTCCGCGTCGAACTCGGCGAGGTCGAATCGGCCCTCTCGCTCTGCCCGGGTGTGAAGGAAACAGCCGTGTGGGTGCGCGAAGACGGCGGGGTGAAGCGCCTGGTAGCTTACTACGTGGCCGAAGACCCATCCTCGCCGCCCGAGCCGGCCGGGCTGCGCGAAAGCCTGCGCCAGCGCCTGCCCGATTACATGATCCCCTATGCGTTCGTCCGCCTGGATGCGCTCCCCCTCACCCCTAACGGCAAACTCGACCGCAAGCTGCTGCCCGCCCCAGAGGCGGCGCAAAGCGCGATGCCCTCGGCAGGTGAGCCCCCTTCCACGCCCGCCGAGCGCGTGCTGGCGGCGATCTGGCAGGCGGTGCTCGGCGTGAAGCAGGTGAACCGGCAAGATAACTTCTTCGAGCTGGGCGGCGATTCGATCCTCGCCATCCAGGTGGTCTATCGCGCCCGGCAGCAGGGCCTGCAGATCAACCCGCGCCAGGTGTTCGAGAACCCCACCGTTGCCGGGCTGGCGCAGGCCGCCGGCGCCGCCGCCTGCGCCCAGGCCGAGCAGGGCCTCGTCGAAGGCGAGGTGATTCTCACGCCCATCCAGCGCTGGTTCTTCGAGCTCGACCTGCCGCACCCCGAGCACTGGAACCAGTCGCTCATGCTGCGCTTCGATGCGCAAGTGGATGCTGCGCTGGTTGAAAAGGCCCTCCTGGCGCTCATCGAGCACCACGATGCGCTGCGCCTGACCTTCTCGCGCCTGCCGGATGGCACATGGCAGGCCCGCCATGCCCCGCCTCCGCCCGCCGCCCCGCTGCTCCGGCGAGACATCTCCACTCTTAACGACTCGGCCCAGCGCCAGGCCTTGCAGGCAGCCGCCGCCGAGGTGCAAGCGGGCTTCGACCTTGCGCAAGGGCCGCTCTTGCGCGCGGGGCTCTTCTGGCTGGGACGGGATCGCGGGGCGCGCCTGCTGATCGCCGCGCACCACCTCGCCTTCGATGGGTTCTCCTGGCGCATCCTCCTGGAAGACCTTCAGACGGCCTTCGAACAGCTTACGCGCGGCGAGGCGGTTTCGCTGCTGCCCAAGTCAACCTCCTTCCAGGCCTGGGCCGCGGCGCTCGCCGAATTCGCCGCCAGCCCCGCTGTTCTCGCCGAACTGCCCTGGTGGTTAGAAGCGCCTGAGACGCCTTCTCTCCGGCTGGATGACCCGAACGGCTCCAACCGCGAGTGCGACGCCGAAACCCTGCCGCTCAGCCTGGATGAACCATCCACGCAATTTCTGGCCCAGGCTGCCGCGCGGTATCACTGCGACATGCAGACTCTCCTGCTGGCCGGGCTGGCCCAGGCTCTCCGCGCCTGTTACGGCGAGCAGGATTGGCAGATCGAGCTGGAAGGCCACGGGCGCGAGGAGATCGGCGCGCCGGTCGATATCTCTCGCACGATCGGCTGGTTCACCACGCAATACCCGCTGCACATCCGCCTGGCAGAGAGCGGCCCGGCCGGGGCGGTGCGGGCAGTGAAAGAAGCGTTGAACCGGCTGCACAATAAGGGCTTCGGATTCGGCCTGCTGGCAGCCTACCACCCCGATCCTTCCGTGCGCCTTGAACTCAAGCGCCGGATGCGCGGAGAGATTTGCTTCAACTACCTGGGGCAATCCGGCGGCCTGTTGGACGAGAGTCCCCTCGGCCTGGCCGGGGAATCTCGCGGCGCCGAGCGCCACCCCCAGGGCCTGCGCCCGGCGGTGTGGGAGATCAACGGCGGCATCCTCGGCGGCTGCCTTGGGCTGGATTGGACGTATTCCACCGGCCTGCACCGCCGCGAAACGATGGAAAAGCTGCTCGATGCATACCGCCAGGCCTTGCTGGAAATTGCGGCTGGCTCCGAGCCGGCCTCCGCGCAGAAGCCCTCGGCTGAGGATTTCCGTGATTTCAACTGGGGGCAGACCGAGCTGGATGAGATCATGGGCGAATTGAAGGAGTTCGATGAGTTCAAGGAATTTGGCGAGGGTTGATTCACCGAACCGGAGGGAAGCGTGACGGCATGGACATGAAAAAGGTCGAGGATTTCTATCCCCTCTCTCCCATGCAGCAGGGCATGTTGTTTCACAGCCTGCTGGCGCCCGAGTCCGGCGCTTACCACGAGCAAGTCTCTTGTAAATTGAGCGGCGACTTCGACCCCGACGCCTTCGAACAGGCCTGGCAGCGTGTGGTGGATCGCCATGCCGTTCTGCGCACGGCTTTCATCGGCGAAAAGCTCAAAGAGCCCATCCAGGTTGTACACCGGCAGGTAAGCGTCAAGCTCGAGCGCGAGGATTGGTCGGCGCATACCCCCGCCGAACAGGAAACGCTGCTCGAAGCCTGCCTGGAGCGCGACCGCGCCCGAAAGTTTGACCTTTCCACACCGCCCCTGCTCCGCCTGGCTGTATGCAGGCTTGGCCGGGAAAGCTGGCGCTTCATCTGGTCACATCACCACATCCTGTTCGATGGCTGGTCGCTGCCGATGCTCCTGCAGGAGGTCTTTTACTTCTACGCCCTCATCCGCGGGGGCGGCCGCCCAGCCCTGCCGCCGCCGCAGCCCTACCGTGCCTTCATTGCCTGGCTGCGCAAGCAGGACCAGGCCCAGGCAGAGGCTTTTTGGCGGCGCTACCTGGCGGGCTTTTCGGTTCCCACCCCGCTGGTGGAAGATTGGCCCGAGGAAATCGCAAAGGGGCGCGCTGGCGGCGCTCAAGAGGAGGAGGTTTGGCTTTCTGAGGCCGAAACCGCCGCCCTGAAGGTCCGTTCGCGCGAATTGAACGTCACCCTCTCCACTTGCGTCCAGGCTGCCTGGGGATTGCTGCTGGGGCGGTATGCCCAGGCCGATGATGTCGTTTTCGGCGCCACCGTCTCTGGCCGCCCGCCCGACCTGCCCGGCTCAGAGGAGATGATCGGCCTGTTTATCAACACGCTGCCCGTGCGCGTCAGGCTCGACCCGGCGGCCAGCATCCGCGCCTGGCTGCGCGCCTTGCAGAGCGACCTGGCCGAAATGCGCCAGTATGAATACAGCCCGCTTCTCGAAGTCCACGGCTGGAGCAGCGTCCCGCGCGGCAGCCCGCTCTTTGAAACGCTGCTCGTCTATGAGAATTATCCCATCCAGCAGACGGTGAACGGGCTGGAAATTGGCCTGCAGGTGGAAGATATCCGCTCCGTCGAGGCCACCAATTACCCGCTCAACCTGGTGGCGGGCTGTTCGGACCGCCTGATGCTGAAGTTAAACTATGATAGCTCGCGCTTCTCCGTGGGGATGATCCGCCAGATGCTGTGCCACCTGCGGGTGCTGTTGAACACATTCACCGCCCACCCAGACCGCCCGCTTGGGCAGGTCTCGCTCCTCACCGATGAAGAAAAACACCGCGTGCTGGTGGAATGGAATGCGATCCCCTCCGGCCACATCCAGGAGGTGGATATCCTGCGGCTGATCGAAGCGCAGGCCCAGGCGCGGCCCTCGGCCCCGGCGGCCGAAGACCCGCACACCGCCTGGACCTACGCCGAGTTGAATGCGCGCTCCAACCAGGTGGCGCGTTACCTGCTCTCCAGGCAGGTGCGGCCGGGCAGCATCGTCGCCATCAGCATGGAGCACTCGGCGGAACTCATCACCGCCATCCTGGGGGTGCTCAAGGCCGGCAGCGCTTACCTTCCTCTCGATCCGGCCACCCCGCCTGAGCGCTTCGCGTTCATCCTCTCGGATTCAGACGCCCAATTCCTGCTGACGCAAGAGGAAGTGCTCCCTGCCCTGCCAGAGGTGAGCTTGCCTTTTGCCTGCATCGATTCAGCCTGGGGCGATATCCTGCGCCTGCCCGGAGAGAACCTTGAGCTTGCCATCCCGCCCGGCGCGCTGGCTTACATCATCTACACTTCCGGTTCGACCGGAAAGCCCAAAGGGGTGCTCTTGCAGCGCGACGGCCTGAGCAACCTCGCCCAGGCGCTGGTCAAGGAATACGCCCTGACTCCTGCCACCCGCTGCCTGCTGTTCTCTTCCATCAGCTTCGATGCCACCGTGATGGATATCTTTGGCACACTCTGTGCCGGAGGGGCGCTGGTGCTCACGCCGCGCGAAGAGCACAGCTCCGTCACGGCGCTGGTCGAGACGATCCATGCCAGGCAAATCACCTACATCTTCCTGCCGCCGTCCATGCTGGCGCTCCTCGAGCCGTCGCAATGCCCCGGCCTCGAAACAATCTGCGCCGGTGGAGAGGCCTTGCCCGTAGAGACGGCCCGGCGCTGGGCGGGCCGCGTGCGTCTCGTCAATGCCTACGGGCCGACGGAATCGACCGTCGTCACCACCACGCACCAGGTCCAAAGCATCGAGCCGGGCGCGAAGCGCATTCCCATCGGCCGCCCGCTGCCGAACATCCGCTGTTATGTGCTCGATTCATCCATGCAGTCCGCACCGCCGGGCGTACCCGGCGAGCTGCACATCGGCGGGGTTTGCCTGGCCAGAGGCTATGCGAATCTGCCGGAGCTGACCGCCGAAAAGTTCATCCCCGACCCATTCCAGCCCGGCGGGCGGCTTTATAAATCCGGCGACCTGGCGCGTTACCGCCCGGACGGCGAACTGGAATTCCTGGGGCGCGCCGACGGGCAGGTGAAGATCCGCGGTTTCCGCATCGAACTGGGTGAAATCGAAACCCTCCTCGGCCTGCACCCGGCCGTCAAAGCCGCCGCAGTGGCCGCCCGCCGCCCTGCCGAGGCTGAAGCCGCCGAACCGCTGCGCCTTGCCGCATATGTGATTCCGCAGGATGGCGCCCGGCCGGTGCTGAGCGAGCTGCGCGCCTTCTTGAAGACCAAACTGCCCGAGTACATGCTCCCCTCAGCCCTGGTGCTGATGGACTCCTTCCCGCTGAACACCAGCGGCAAGGTTGACCGGCACCGCCTGCCGGACCCCGGCCGGGAACAGGTCTCGCGCGCCGAGGCGTTTGTCGCGCCGCGCGACCTGCTCGAAGAGCAATTACGCGCGCTATGGGAAGAGGTCTTGAGCGTCAGGCCGATCAGCGTGCACGATAACTTCTTCGAGCTGGGCGGGCACTCGCTGCTCGCCGTGCGCCTGATGGCGAAGGTGAAAGAGAAACTCGGGCGCGAACTCCCCCTGCTGGAACTCTTCCAGAACCCGACGATCGAAGGGCTGGCGGCGGCCCTGCGCCGAGAGCGCCCCCCGGATGCCGAAGAGAATATCCTCATCCCCATCCAGCCCAGCGGCTCGAAACCTCCGCTCTTCTTCATCCATCCTTCCGGCGGATCGGTGCACTGGTATCTTGAGCTTTCGCTGGCCCTCGGGCCCGATCAGCCCTTCTATGGCATACAGGCGGTGGGCGCAGAGAGCGCACGCCCGCTGCAAGAGGATATCCGCGAGATGGCCGCCACCTATGTCGAGGCCATCCGCTCCGTTCAACCGGGCGGCCCTTACCTGCTGGGGAGCTGGTCGATGGGCGTCATCATCGCCTACGAAGTGGCGCAGCAACTGGCCGCCCAGGGGCAGGAGGTGGCTTTCCTCGGCCTGCTGGACCAGGGCCCCGTGCTCCCCTACCCGCAGCCCGAGGACGACGCGGCTTACCTGGTGCAGGTTTTTGGCGAACACCTTGCGCTGGATGCCGCAGAATTGCGGGTTTACGCGCCCGGTGAGCAGGTCCGGCGCGTGCTGGAGATCGCCAAAGAGGCCGGCTTCGTCTTCCCGGAAGTCACGTTTGAGCAATTCGACCATTTCGTCAACCTGCTGCGCACCCACACCGAAGCCTGGCGCAGGTACACCCCGCGCGCTTACTCAGGGCGCATCACCGTGTTCTACGCCACCGGGCAGGAACACCCCCTCTGCCCCACGCGAGACCTGGGCTGGGCTGCGCTGGCGGCCCGGCCCGTGGAGGTGCGCGAGGTGCCGGGCGACCACCTGAGCATGATGCGCCACCCGCACGTCCAGGCGTTGGCCGCCGAGATCGGCCTGTGCATCGAACGGGCGCTGGCCGAGGCGGTTTCATAGGTCGGAAACCACAGAGGAACCATGTCACTGCCCAACCGGCTGTTGAACAAAAACTTCATGCTCCTCTGGCAGGGACAGACCATCTCGGCCATCGGCGTGCAGTTCTTCGCCATCTCCATGCTCTTTTACGTCAAGCACGCCACCGATTCCGCCGCGCTGGTGGGCCTGATGCAGATGGTCTCCACCCTGCCCGCGGTGTTGATGGGCCCAATCGGCGGGACGTTCGCCGACCTCAATTCGAGGCGCAAGATCATCATTCTGTGCGATTTTCTCGACGGGCTGGTCGTCTTGCTCCTGGCGGGCTTCCTGCTGTTCACTCCCGCCGACCTCACCCCCACGCTGCTCTTCCTCTTCGTCACCGCCACGATCATCTCCATCATCAGCGCCTTCTTCTCGCCCGCCATCTCGGCCTCCATTCCCGACCTGGTCCCCAAGGAGCGCGTTGCCACGGCCAACTCAATGACCCAATTGAGCACCCAGCTGGCGGTTTTCATCGGGCAGGGACTGGGGGGCGTGCTCTTTCGCGTCATCGGCGCGCCCTTCCTGTTCTTGATCAACGGTTTCAGCTACCTGTTCGCCGCCTTCTCCGAGATGTTCATCACCATCCCGCAGATCATCCCCGAGAAGAAAGCGCACTGGAAAGAGCAGTTCGCCGAGTTCAAGCGCGATACGCTGCTTGGACTGCAATACGTCTGGAAGCACACCGGGTTGAGGTATCTCGTCCTCGTCTCGGCCATCTTGAACTTCTTCTCGGTGCCGATCATCGTCTTGCTCACTTTCTACGTCGAAGACACCCTCAAAGCCACAACCGACTGGTACGGCTTCATCGTCGCCGCCTCGGGCGTGGGCGTGTTGATCGGCTACGTGGTGGTCGGCGCAGTGCGGATGAGCGGCAAGGTGCGCAGCCGCCTGATGGTCGCTTTCATCATTGCCGAATCCGCCGGTTACGGCCTCCTCGCGCTCGTCCGCGATCCGCTCCTCGCGCTCGTCCTGGCCTTCTTGGACGGCATTTTGAGCGGCGTGGTCACCATCAATGTCACCACGCTGCTGCAGATTGCCACGCCCGGAGAGATCCGCGGGCGGGTTTTCGGCCTGCTCAGCACCATTGCCGGCGGCCTCACGCCCATCGCCATGGGACTCACCGGCGTGGTGGCCGACCTTGTCCAGCAGAACATCCCCTTGATCTACGCCGTCTGCGGCACGACGATGCTGCTCATCACCGGGGCGGTGAGCCTGAAACGCGAATTCCGCGAGTACCTGGCCTGCGAGCCGCTGCCTGAGGTGACCCCACCCGCCGAACCGGCTGCCGTCACGCCGCTTGGAGGGCCATGAGGGAGGATAACGCATGACCGTTACCTTTCGACCGAACTTGAATCCCTGGCTGGCAAACGCTTCCTTGCGCACCGATTCGAAACTGCGCCTGTTTTGCTTCCCCTATTCAGGCGCGGGTGCATCCATCTTCCGACCCTGGGTGGGGAACCTGCCTGCCGAAATCGAGGTTTGCCCGCTGCGCCTGCCCGGCAGGGAAGACCGCCTGGGCGAAGCACCCTTTACCAGCATCCTCCCGCTTGCGCGGACGCTTGCCAATGCCCTCCTCCCCGACCTCGACCGCCCGTTTGCATTTTTCGGGCACAGCCTGGGCGCATTGGTCGCCTTCGAAGTGGCGCGCTACCTGAAAGCCTGCATGAGTGTTCAACCGGCGCATCTGGTCGTCTCGGCACACGCTGCCCCGCATCTCCCTCACAGCACACCTCCCATCCACGCCCTGCCGGAAGACCAATTCCTCGAGAAAATCCGCGAACTGAACGGCACCTCTGAAGCCGTGCTGGCCTGCGCGGAACTGCGCCAGATCATCCTGCCCATCCTGCGCGCCGACTTCACCGCCTGTGAAACCTACACCTTCGTGCCCGGTGAAGCGCTCGACTGCCCCATCAGCGCGTTCGGCGGGTTACAGGATGCCTGCCTCACCCGCGCCGGGCTGGAGGCATGGCGAATCCATACCCGCGGAACCTTCAAACTGCGCATGTTCCCGGGAGATCATTTCTTCATAAATAAAGACCCACTGATGGTGACCGAAGTGCTATCGAGAGAGCTATACCACCTCACCAATCGCAATGAAAGGACGGCCGCGTGGAACCTCTGAGCGTGATTTGGGACGAAGCCGCCTTCCCGCTCCGCCTCTCGCCAGGCGACGTGCACGTCTGGCTGGCTTCGCTCGAGCTGCCCTTGCGCGCCTTGTGCCATGCAGAAAGCCTACTCACCTCCGAAGAATTGACCCGGGCCGGGCGATTTCACTTCCTGCGCGACCAGTTTCGCTACATTGCCGCACATGCCGGGCTGCGGGTCCTCTCCGCCGGGTACCTGGGCATTCCCCCCGCTGAAGTCCGCTACGCGCATAATTCACACGGAAAACCGTTCATTGCAGATGGGCACAGCGATCTCCGCTTCAACCTGTCCCATTCGGGCAGCGTGGCGCTCTATGCGTTCGCGGCCGGCGTCGACGTCGGCGTGGATGTCGAGCAGATTCGCGTGGAACTGGCCGATATGCAGACTGCCCGGAACACCTTTGCGATGGACGAAACCGCCTGCCTGCTTGAAATGCCCGCCGAAAAGCAGGCCGAAGCATTCTTCGCCTGCTGGACGCGCAAGGAAGCCTATATCAAAGCCCTCGGGCTGGGCTTATCAACCCCACTGGATCAATTTCATGTCTCCATCAACCCAGGCGAATCTGTCGTTCACCTTCGAGTGGATGGCAAACCGGCCGAAAGCGAGCGCTGGTGCATTCGCACGTTCCGCCCGCTCCAGGGGTATATCGCCTGTGTCTGCGCCGAAGGGAGGAGCTGCTCCTTCCATTTCCTGCAATATTCGGATCCTTTCCTTGACCGCGACCGTGACGAATCCCTCCGCCCCATCGTTATAGAGAGTGAGGAGGGAAAACATTTGAACGAACGCTCAACCGGAATGGAAACCGCCAGTCGTTTCAAGGAGATGCTGCAAGATGAGCAAGGATAAAACTGACCTGTCGAGAACCCCCAGGCGCACCCGCGCGATGACCCTCGCGCTGATGCTGTGCCTGGTATTGTTGACGTTCATGGCCTCCGGGCCGGTTGTTCAGGCCAGGGCGATCACCGGCGCTGAGGGGGCGGTTGAACCCCCGGTCGTCGCCAAATTCACCATCGACACAAAGGATTTTCTCACATCCCAGGAGACCATCCTCCGCACCACACTCGCGGAAGGCTCCGAAGCCACCCTTATGTACGTTCGTGAGTGGCAGATCGTCCAGCAGCCCAACCCGCATTGGGATGTGGCCGCATCCAGCGGGTGGGTTCCCTTCGCCGAAGAATTGCCCTGGACGCTTTCGGCTCAGAGCGGGCTGCATTTCGTCGGCGTGTGGGTGGCCAATGCGGAGCACGTCACCTCGTTGATGACCTTCAAATCGCTGGATTTCGCCAGCCTCCAGTTGAAGGATACCCCTGTCGGCAAGGATGAGGTCATCCCCTACCTGATCTACTACGAAACCGGGGTGGATGTAAAGGTCACCCTCACCCCCACCAGCGGCAACCCCGACCTGTACGTCTGGTACCCCTACAACTACGAGGATGCCGACCAGACCAGCTCGCATCCGGGCCTTGAGCTTGAGGAGCTAACATTCACCACCACCCAGGCCGGGATCTACGTCTTCATGGCGCACGGCATCGAAGCTTCGGTGTATGACCTTGTCATCTCGCCCGAAGGCGGGCCGAACTTCATCCTGCCCGGCTGGGGCGAACCAACCCGCGCGGCGGCTTTCGATCAGATGCCGATCTTCACTGAAATCGGCACCGACCCGATCACCGCCGGCCTTGCTGAAACCCCGCCCCTGTTGTGGCGGAAGATGTTCCTTTCGATAGTCCGCAACTGAACCGGCGCGGTGAGCATTCTCCCGCTCAGTCAATCAAAGCGGGAGAATGCCACCCAAGACCTTGCAGGGATGGTTGAGAGAGCTATGGACACCAGACAGATTGCCGAACAATACAAATCGGGGGAACGAGACTTCAGGGGGATGAAACTGGCCTTCATCAACCTGGTTGGTGAATGCCTTTCAGGCGCCGACTTCAGGGAAACCAGCCTGTTCTCTGCACGTTTGATGCAGGCGGATCTTCGCCAGGCGAATTTCGCTGGAGCCAACCTCACCGGCGCAGACCTCCAGGAGGCCCGCCTGGCGGGAGCCTGCCTGGCCGGCGCCGGCCTCACCGGCGCCAACCTGAGCGGAGCAGACCTCAGCGGCCCCGCCACCGACTTGAGCAACTGCAACCTCACCTGGGCCGACCTCTCGGGGGCCGTCCTGGATGGAGCCAACCTGAGCAACGCCATCCTGGTCGGCGCCAACCTCACCAACGCCTCCTTGCGGGGGGCCAACCTGAGCGGCGCCGACCTGACCGACGCACACGGTTGCCAGGTGGATTTATCGGGTGCCAATTTATCCGGCGCAGTGCGTGTGCCTGCGCGATTCGAAAGGAACAGGATCGCGGCCGAGTCAATTTCGATGTGAGATGCCTTCCGGTGATTGAACCTGCCCTGGTGCAGCGCGCGGTCAATGGCGACCGCGACGCCTTTGGCGAAATTTACCTCCAGCTCCTGGACAGGATTTACCGCTATATCTACTTTCACATCGGAAACGAACAAGACGCCGAAGACCTGACGGAGAAAGTGTTCTTGAACGCCTGGAAAGCCCTGCCCGGTTATCAAATGAACGGCTGCCCGCTGACCGGCTGGATTTACCGGATCGCGCACAACACGGTCGTAGATTTTTTGCGCTCAAGAACAAGAAGCGATGCGGTCTCGATGGACGATGAGTTAGAGGAAACATTGGGTTGTGAAGATATCCTGCAGGCAACGGCCCTCGAAGACGCCCACGCGCTTGCCAGCGCGATTGCCCGCCTCACCGAAGAACAGCGCCAGGTGATCATCCTGCGCTTTATCGAAGGGTTCAGCCATGCAGAAATTGCCGGCATCCTGGATAAGAGCGAAGGCGCCTGCCGCATGCTCCAAAGCCGCGCCCTGGCCGCTCTGAACCGCTTGCTCGAGGTAGCTTGAGGTATATGATGGAAAACGATTACGAATTCGATGCCGCGCTCGCGCGCTGCCTGGATGAGCTGATCGATGAAGAACGGCCATCGCAGGCGTGCCCGGAACAGGAAGGAGCTTTTGCCGGGCTGGTGGAGCTGGCGGCCTGCCTGCGCTCTGCCGGACGGCTGGAGGCCCCGGCCGCGTTCCGCGAGCGGGCAAAAGCACGCCTGCTGAGCAGGCTCGACCCGGCCCCCGCCCAGCCTGAACAGAAACGCCCCGGCCGGTTCAGCGTGCGGGAGGCCTGGAAGCGCCTGGGGAACTTCCGGCTCGATCTGCCGCTGCCGTCTCTGCGCGCCCCGGCGGTGGTCGTCCTCATCCTCCTGCTGCTCCTCGCGTTGACGATCTCCACCACCGCTGCCCAGGCCCTCCCCGGCGACCCGCTCTATCCGCTCAAGACGGGTTATGAGCACACCCGTCTCAGCCTCGCCCGCCCCGATTCCGCAGCGGCGCGCCTGCACCTGGAATTCGTCCAGCGGCGTTACGCCGAGGTCATCGCGCTGTTCAAGGCCAACCGCACCGCGCAAATCCCTGCCGCCGTGCGCGCCTACCAGGCCGAATTGAGCGCCGCGCTCGCCTGCCTGGAGACTTGCGCCATCCCCACCGAGGAAGAGCGCCAGGCATTGCAGACAGACCTGCTCACCTTCCTCGCCGGTCACCAGGCCCAGTTCGAGAGCATCTTGAAGCAGTGGCCGGTGCTCCCGCAAGACCTTTCACCGGAAGAAATCCAGGGCATCCAGGCCGATATCGCCGATGCCCTGCAGGAAATATCGGAGCTGCTCGCGGAAACCGGCGGTTGGTGGGTGATCGTGCCGCCGGTTGCCAGCCCCACGCCCAGCCCGTCGGCTTCGCTGAGCGCCACCGCCACGCCCACCCGCACAAAAAAGACCCCCGCGCCGGATGAAATGAATCCGTCTCAATTCGAGACTGAATGGGCTACCAACTGGCCAACCGGATGGGGCGAGCTGCAGACCGATGAATGGACGATGGACCCCTCGGCCGAATGGACGTTGATGGAAACCCCCTGGACGACCTACGTGCCCCTCCCGACCGGCTGGCCGGCAGAGATCACCCCCGGCAGCCTGCCCACGGGCTGGCCCACTGCCGAGCCGCCCGATGAACCGCCCCCCGGCTGGCCCACCGACGACGGCTCGGGGTTTGGCTGGGGCATCCCATGATCGGAACCTGGTGGAACGGCGCTGAGTGATCAATCTGTTGCTTGGGGCGGAGTTAATGGAATGAAGCAATGGCTGAAGACCAACCTCAAGAAGAACGGCCGTGAAGCCCCCCGCCCGGGCGGGCCCGCAGACGGCGGCATCCTCCTCAAACAGGTGGTGAAGAACTTCGCCACCCCGGCGGGGGTCTTCAGCGCGCTGCGCGGGGTGGATCTTGCCATCCGGCAGGGTGAGTTTGCCGCCATTGTGGGAAAGTCGGGCAGCGGCAAATCCACGCTGTTGAATATGATCACCGGCATCGACCACCCGACATCCGGCGAAGTGTACGTGCAAGAGCGCGCGCTCCACCGCATGAGCGAAGCCCAGCTCACCGCCTGGCGCGGAGAGGCGGTCGGCATCGTCTTCCAGTTCTTCCAGCTCATCCCCACCCTCACCGTGCTGGAAAACGTGATCATGCCGATGGACTTCTGCGGCAAGTTCTCTCTGGCCGAGCGGCGTAAACGCGCACTGTCCCTGTTGGAGCAGGTTGGCTTGAGCGAGATGATCCATAAGCTCCCCGCCACGATCTCCGGCGGGCAGCAGCAGCGCGCCGCCATCGCCCGCGCCCTGGCCAATGACCCGCCCATCGTCGTCGCCGACGAGCCCACCGGCAACCTCGATTCCGCATCGGCGGAGGTGATCTTCAATCTATTTAAACAACTCACCGGCCTGGGAAAGACCATCCTCATCGTCACGCACGATCACGATATCGCCTCCAGCACCGGCCGGGTGATCTACCTGGCCGATGGGCGGGTGGTCGAAAGCGCTGCCTTTCCAGGGGCGAACCAACCAGAGCAGCCGCTCCACGCAAACACGATCAACGAGTTGACCGGGTAGGCGAAAGCAAGCGCACATGGTACGCTGGAACAAGGTGTTCAGGGAATTTTGGGCCAATAAGAGCCGCTCGCTGCTGGTGGTGCTCTCCATCGCGGTGGGTGTGGCTGCCATTGGCATCGTCCTGGGCACGCAGGTTTCACTGGCGAGTGAAATCCCCGCCATCTACTCGGCCACCAACCCCGCCAGCGCCGCCCTCACCACCGACCCGTTCGATGATGACCTTCTCCGCCTCATCCGCAAGCTGCCTGGCGTGGCCCAGGCCGAAGGGCGGACCGTCCAGGCGGTGCGTCTGCAGACCGGCCCGAAAACCTGGCAAACGCTCAACCTCTATGCGTACCCCGATTACACGCGCATCCAGGTCAACAAGGTCTTCCCTCAGAGCGGCGCATGGCCCCCGCCGGAGCGCGAGCTGCTCATCGAACGCGCATCGCTGGCCCTCACCGGCGCAAACGTGGGAGACGTGATCACCGTCCAGACGCCGGATGGCAGCACGCGTCAGCTGCGCATCGCCGGGCTGGCGCACGATATCAACGAGCCGTCCGGCGAGTTCACCAACCAGGTCAACGGTTACGTCACCCCCGCCACGCTCGAATGGCTGGGGTTTTCCCGCACGTACAACGAGCTCCTCGTCGTCGCCGGCGGAGAGCAGGCCGATGCCGCGCTGTTCAAAGCGACCGCCGTCGCCGTCCGCGAGCGTGTGGAAAAGACCGGGCGCACGGTGTACTGGACGACCGTGCGCGACCCCTCTCAGCACTGGTTCCAGCAATACCTTGCCCCGATGACAGCCGTGCTTGGGGCATTGGGGGCGCTGGCGCTCCTCCTCTCTTGCTTTCTGGTGGTCAACACCATTTCGGCGCTGCTGGCCCAGCAGACCCGGCAGATCGGCATCATGAAGGCAGTCGGCGCGCGCCGCGGGCAGCTTGTGGCGCTGTATGCCGTCCTGGTGATGCTGTTCGGGCTGGCGGCTCTGCTGCTGGCGCTGCCCCTCAGCCGGTATGGCGCGCAGGCGAGTATCGGCATCCTGTGCGGCTTCATTAACTTCGATTCGCCCGCCTTTACGTACCCGCGCCATGTTCTGCTCATCCAGGCCGTTTTCAGCCTGCTCATCCCGCCGCTGGTCTGCCTGTGGCCCATCTTCAGCGGCACGCGCATCTCGGTGCGCGAGGCCATCGCCTACTCAGGGCTTGGAGAAGCGCGCTTTGGCACAGGTTGGATCGACCGGCTGGTTGCCCGGCTCAAAGCCCTGCCCCGCCCGCTGCTGCTCTCGCTGCGCAACACATTCCGCAAGAAAGGCCGCCTGGCTTTAACGCTGGTTACCCTCACGCTCGGCAGCGCCATCTTCATCGGCGTCATGAACGTGCAATCATCGCTGTTCACCACCCTCGATGAGGCTCTGCAGTATTACAACTTCGATATCCTGGTGTTCTTCGAGCGCCCCTACCGCTCCGAAAGCATCCAGGCGGCCACCGCGCAGGTGAGCGGTGTGGAGCGCAGCGAGACCTGGGGGGTGGTCAACACGCACCGCTTGCGCCCAGACGGCACCGAGAGCGATTCGATCCTGCTCGTAGCCCCGCCGACCGGCACGCAGATGATCCAACCCGTGCTGCTCGAAGGCCGCTGGCTGGTCCCCGAAGATGAGAACGCCGTGGTGATCAACACCGATGTGCTGCGCGAGAACCCCGACCTGGCGATCGGCTCGCAAATTGACCTGCGCATCGAGGGCGAGGATGTTCCGTGGGTGGTGGTAGGGATCGTCAAATCGGTGATGATCGGCCCGTGGGCCTACACAAACTACCCCTATTTCGCTTATCGCTTGAATAAGGCCGGGCTGGTCAGCGCGGTGTATATCACCACCCAGTCTCACGATGCTCCCTCCGTCGCCGGGGTGGCGGCCCGGCTGGAGGAGCAGTACCGCTCCACCAGCCTGAACGTCAGCTCCACGGCGCTGGTCTCCGACCTGCGCAACTCGGCCATTCTGCAATTCAACGTCATCATCCTGTTCCTGGTGCTGATGTCTGCCCTCATCGCCCTCATCGGCGGGCTTGGGCTGGCAGGTACGATGAGCCTGAACATTATCGAACGCTCCCGCGAAATCGGCGTGATGCGGGCAATCGGCGCGCGCGACGGCGCCTTGCTGCAGATTGTGGTCGTCGAAGGTGCGGTGATCGGCCTGCTGAGCTGGCTGGGCGGGGCAATCGCGGCGTTCCCCCTCGGCAGGCTGTTGAGCGACCTGGTCGGGATGAATTTCCTCCAGACTCCGCTGGAATACGTCTATTCGGTGGAAGGGACTTTCCTCTGGCTGGGCATCGTCTTGGGGCTTTCCACCGCAGCCAGCACCCTGCCGGCGCTGCGCGCCACGCGTATCTCTGTCCGCGAGGTGCTGGCCTATGAATAGGCTCTGCGCCCGGATTTACCATTTGCCTTTGATTTATGAAGGAGGCCTCGAATGAAAAAGAGATTGATCTGGATCGGCGGCATCGCAGTGCTGGCAATTATTGTATATGTCATCATCGGCCTGGTCACGCGCACAGGCGTATTCGCGGCTAAGGCCAGCCAGGTTGACTCTGCAAGCGCCTCCTCGGCCGCCACGGCTGGAACCAGCCTTCCTCCGGTAAAGGCCTCGGGCAACGTGGTCGTCGAAGGTCAGCTGGTGCCGAACCAATCGGTGAACCTGAGCTTTAACGCCTCGGGCGTGGTGGAAGAAGTGCTGGTGAGTGAGGGCACCCTGGTGAAGAAAGGCCAGGTGCTGGCGCGCATCCGCAACCAGGAACAGGTCGCCGCCGATGTGGCCGCCGCCCGGCTGGAAGTGATCAACGCCCAAAAGGCGATCGATGATCTGAAAAACAGTGCTCCATTGACCGCTGCGCAGATCAACTTCGACATGGCCGCCGCGCAGAAAGAGCTGGACGACGCGATCAAGAAACGCGAGGCGATGAACATGCCGCGCGCCTCGCAAAAACAGATCGACGAGAACACCGAGGACTTAAACGAGGCCAATAAGCTGATCCGCGAACTGGAAGACCTGTACCAGCAATCCGGCCGCACCAACAAGGAAATCCGCGCGGCGCTGGAACAGGCTGAAAAGGCCCGCGACACTGCCCAGGCCAACCTGAACTACTTCTTCAGCCCGCGCACCGAAGAGGAATATCACGAGGCCGATGCGCGCATCGAACTGGCGCAGGCCAAACTGGATGACCTCAACCGCCGATATGAAATCTACGCCGACGGCCCCGACCCGCTGGAATTGAAGGTGGCTGAAGGCAGGCTGCAAAACGCCCAGGCCATCCTGGCGGCCGCCGAAGGCGCGTTGGCGCAGATGGAACTCACCGCCCCGTTCGACGGGACGATCATCCGGCTTTCCATCAAAGCGGGCGAATATGTCAGCCTCGGCGCGCCGGTGGTCGTCCTGGCCGACTGCTCCTCCTGGAAGGTGGAGACCACCAACCTGACGGAGCTGAACGTCACCCGCATCCAGCCGGGCGACACGGCCTCGATCGCCTTCGATGCGATCCCCGGTGAAAGCTTTAGCGGAAAAGTGCAATTCATTTCGAACCTGGGAGAGAACAAGCAGGGCGATATCACCTACAGAGTGGTCATCAGCCTGGACGAGAACGACCCGCGCCTGCGCTGGAACATGACCACCTCGGTGGTGATTAAACCGGGCCAATAATCCACTCTCGTGCCTGTTTATTGGTATGTAGCGCAAGGGTCCCCCAACCTTGCGCTACTTTTTTAATCCGCCGGGCCGACAGCCAATTCCCGGGCGGGGTGATTTTCGCGCGAGGCCGCCACGCCCGCCAGCCCCACCGCGGCAAGAGCCGCCCAAAAGAGGAACGGCAGCCCGGCGGAGATGCCCGCCAGGCTGTTGCCCAGCGGTGGAGCGAGCAGGTTGCCGATGCCGCTGAAGAGCATCACCGCGCCCATGGCCGTGCCGGCATAGGCGGGCCCCACCCCCTCCGTCTCGATGATCGAAGTCATAAACACGGCCATGAAGCCGTCGCGCACCATCCCGGCCAGGCATACGGCCACCCATACCAGCCCGCCCCGGGCAAACGAGAGCAGCCCCACCCCGGCGATGATCATCGCGCTGGCGCCCAGCAGGATTTTCTTCCGGGTCTGCAGCCGGTCGGAGCCCAGCGCGATGGGGATGACGAAAACCAGGCTGATCGTATGGAAGGCCGCCAGGGCTTCGTCGGCGCGGGCTTCGGGCCAGCCAAGCGCGCGCAGGTGCAGAGGGAGGTACCCCAAAACGCCCTGCACGCAGCCGCTGATGCCAAAGATGGCCAATCCAAAAAACCAGATGTTGCGGATGCGCGCGATGTGCGCGATGGTCTCCCAGAGGGAACGGGGCTGCCCGCCTGCAGAGGCTGCGGCTCGCGCCGGATGCGGCACTGAACGCACGAAGAGCCAGGGGATGCCAAGCAGCGCCGCCAGCGCACCGTAAAAGAAAAGCACATGCCGCCAGCCGCCGAGCGCCGGAGAAAGATAGGTGGCGCTGACCAACGACCCGATCAGGAACCCCAGCGCCATGCCCATCGAGAGCACCCCGCTGGCAAATCCCAGCTGACGCCCCGAAAAGTACAACCCGCAGGTCTTCATCGTGTTCATGGTGATGAAGGGTGTGATGCCGCCGTTCAGGAACATGGTCGCCGCCAGGGCCAGAAAGCCCCCCGAAAGCCCGCGCAGCGCGCCTGTCAGGCCGATCAGGACGCAAGCAACGATCAGCACGCGCTTCGGCCCGAAGCGGTCGCCCAGCGCCCCGCCAAACAGAACGGTGAGGATGCCAGGCAGGGCGCTGATGCCCCAGACAAGCCCTACCTGGACGAGATCCAGGCGCAGGTCTCTGGAAATCTCGGCAAACAGCACCGGCATCGCCATGGCGGGGGCTGCCACCGCCAGCAGGTTGGTCAGCGCCGATAAGGCCAGGATAAACCAGCGGTACCTGGTTTCTTGTGGGTTGAAATCGGTCATGGTGTCAAAGCGGCTCTGCTCTTCTTCGAGTTTCCGTGCAAGAGCAGATTGTACCCGATCCCAGGCAGCGGGATGGAACCATTTTCGGATCATTGGGAAGATTAAATTGACAAATAAAATCTTATTAGTTATAATACTAATCAGATTAGTATCCTACGAGGTAAAGATGACCACACACTTCTTGCAGCGGCCTGACGGCCAAATCGCTTACGATGAAACGGGCTCTGGCCCGCTGGTGATCTGCTCGCCTTCGATGGGCGACCTGCGCGGAGAATACCGCTTCCTGGCCCCCCTGCTGGCCCAGGCCGGCTACCGCGTCGTTTCGATGGACGTGCGCGGGCACGGCGAGAGCAGCACCGGCTGGGGCGATGTCTCGGTCGGCGCGGTGGGCAGCGATATGCTCGCCCTCATCCGCAGCCTGGAATCCGGCCCGGCGGTGATCATCGGCACGTCGATGTCGGCCGGTGCGGCCGTGTGGGCCGCCGCCGAAGCACCCGAGCTCGTGCGCGGCATTGTGCTCATCGGCCCGTTCGTGCGCGGAACGAAGACTTTCGCCAGCGAGGTCACGCGCGTGCTCTTCGCTCTCATGTTCATGCGCCCCTGGGGGCCCGGGTTGTGGATGACTTACTTCAACACGCTCTTCCCCACCGCCAAACCGGCCGATTTCGAGGATTACACCGCCCGCCTGCGCGCCAATCTACTCCAGCCCGGCCGGATGGAAGCCTTGAACGGGATGATGGCTGCTTCGAAGATCGAGTCTGAAAAGCGCCTGCCGCTCGTCACAGCCCCGGCGCTTGTGCTGATGGGCTCGAAAGACCCGGATTTCGCCAACCACCAGGAAGACGAAGCCCGCTGGGTTGCAGCGCAGGTGCACGGCGCATACCGGATGATCGCCGGCGCCGGGCATTACCCGCACGCCGAAATGCCCGAGGTGACGGCAGCGGAGATCCTCGCTTTTCTCCAATCGCTGCCGCAGCCGGAGGAGCTTACGGTTGCCGCTTAAGCCGCGCCTGCACCGCGAGATGGTGATCTACGAAGCCGCCCGGCTGGCCGACGCGGAAGGCGTGGACGCGCTCACGCTCAACCGGCTGGCCGCCAGGCTGGGCATCCGGCCCCCATCGCTCTATAACCATGTGGACGGCATGCCCGGCCTGCTGCGCGAACTGGCGCTTTTGAACATCCGCATGCTCGAAGCGCGCCTGAAGGATGCAGCCGTGGGCAGGTCGGGCGCCGATGCGATCCGGGCGCTGGCTCAGGCCTACCGCGAATATATCAAGGAGCATCCGGGGGTTTACCTGGCCGGGCTGCGCGCACAGCGCTTGCATCCACCGATAGATGCAGAGCTTCGGCAAGGAGAGGAACGAGTGGTGGGGGTGGTGCTGGCAGTCCTCGCGCCCTTCGGTTTGAGCGGAGAAGATGCGCTGCATGCGGTGCGCGGTCTGCGCAGCCTGGTGCACGGCTTTGCCACGCTGGAAATCGCCGGGGGGTTCGGCCTGCCGCTCGACTGCGACGAGAGCTTCCGCCGCCTGGTGAACCTGTTGATTGCTGGACTACTCAAAGACGAGAAAGGATCGGTGAACCATGTCGATGATTAAAACTGCCGGCCTGGGGCTGCATTTTCTCCTCGAGCTTGGCATCCTGGCGGCGCTGGGCGTCTGGGGGTTCCGCACGGGCCAAAGCTGGCCTGCCCGGGCCCTCCTCGGCATCGGGCTGCCGCTGCTCGGCGCCATCGCCTGGGGCGTCTTCCGGGTGCCGAACGACCCCGGCCCGGCGGTGGTCGCCATCCCAGGCGCGGTGCGGCTGGCCCTCGAGCTGGGTCTGTTCGCGCTGGCCGGCGCCGCACTGGCATCCATTGGTCGCCCTCAACTGGCCATCGCGCTTGGCCTGCTGGTGCTGGTGGATTATCTGCTCATGTACGAGCGCGTGATCCGGCTGCTTGGCCGGAATTGAGGAATCAAAAAGGCGGCCATTTTGAACGGCCGCCTTTCTTGATTTACTCTTCTTTCTTCACATCCACATCCACCACGGTGCCCGCGCTCATCTCAGGCTCTTCCGGGATGATCAACCAGAACACCAGGTACACAAACGCGGAAGTGCCGACGGAGATGAGCAGCGAGACGACGGCCAACAGGCGAATAATCGTCGCATCGACGCCCATATAATCTGCCAACCCCGCGCAAACACCGGCCAGCATGCGGTTCTTCCGCGAGCGGTAAAGTTTCTTCACAGCGTCAGACATAACAGGCCTCCAGGTTCAAAGGTTTTAAGTTTTGCACTACTCTATATACGCGCCTTTCGGCGCCGGGTTGCGCCGTGCCCGGATATTAATAGAATCCTAATGAAAACCTCTTGATTAATTCCACAGTTAGGATATAATATGTGTGATTACCCCCCCCAGGGGGGTGGGGTATCCAAGAGGCAACCCATGGACGGACGAGAAGACGCTGTTCACCGTTTGAAAATCGCCGAAGGGCACCTGCGCGGCATCCAACGCATGCTGGAAGATGGCGCTTACTGCATCGACATCATCCGCCAGATCCAGGCCGTGCAGGCTTCGCTGAATAAAGTCAGCACCCAGTTGCTCGATCATCACCTCAACTCCTGCGTCATCACCGCCGTGCGCGGTGAAGACCCCGGCGAGCGTGAGCGGGTGCTCAAGGAAATCAGCAGCGTCTTCGAGGCATCCACCCGTTCTTGAGGCGCACCATCGACCCATCATTCATTTGGAGGTATTGATGAAAACCGTTACTTACACCATCCCCAATATCAGCTGCAACCACTGCGTGCACACCATCACCAGCGAAGTCTCCGAGCTGGCCGGCGTGGTGAACGTCAAAGCCGATAAAGACACCAAGCAAACCGTCATCACGTTCGACGCCCCCGCCACCGAAGAGCAGATCGTCGCCACCCTGACGGATATCAATTACCCGCCAGCGCTCTCCTGATCTTCCTTTGTATTCTGGCCGTTTCAACCGGCTTGAATAACCTTATTGGTTTGAACGGGCCTGTGGCTTGGGGAACCCCAGGTACAGGCCCGTTCGTTGACTATACATGGAGAATGGCATGCCAGAAACCAAACAATTGACCCTGCCCATCACCGGAATGACCTGCGCGAACTGCGTTGCCACCGTGGAGCGTAACCTGAAGAAGGTCAACGGGGTCAGCGCCGCAAGCGTCAACCTGTCTTCCGAGCGTGCGACGGTGGAATTCGACCCCTCGCTCGCCGCCCTGCCCGACTTGATCGGCCGGGTGGAACGGGCCGGTTACGGCGTGGCCAGCGGTGAAGCCGACCTGCTCATCCGCCGCCTGAGCGACGACAACGATGCCCGCCGGCTGGAAAAGGTCCTCTCGGCGATCGAAGGCGTGCTTTCGGCGCAGGTGAGTTTCACCAGCGAGCGCGCCCGCGTGCGCTATGTGCCGACCGTGGTCAGCCAGGCCGAGCTGCGCAAGGCTGTGGCTTCGGCCGGGTTCGAGGCGGTGGAGACAGGCGGCGACGCCGAAGATGCCGAAGCGAAAGCCCGCCAGGCTGAGATCGACACGCAACGCCGCCTGCTCATCACCGGGCTGGTCTTCACCGTGCCGTTGTTCCTCTTCGCCATGGGCCGCGACCTGGGCCTGTTCGGCATGTTGATGGACGCGCCCTGGACCAACTGGATGATGCTCATCCTGGCCTTGCCGGTGCAGTTCTACGTCGGCTGGCAGTACTACGTCGGGGCGTATAAATCGTTGCGCAACGGTTCTGCCAACATGGACGTACTGGTGGCGCTGGGCACCTCGGCGGCCTTCCTCTATTCGCTGCCGGTCACTTTCGGGTGGATCGAAGGACATGTCTACTTCGAGACTGCGGCGGTGATCATCACGCTGATCAAGCTGGGCAAATTCCTCGAAGCGCGCGCGAAAGGCCGCACATCGGAGGCAATCAAGAAGCTGATGGGCCTGCGCGCCAAGTCGGCGCGCATTGTGCGCGCCGGGCAAGAGATGGAAGTACCCGTTGATGAAGTGCTGGTCGGCGATATCGTCATTGTCCGCCCGGGTGAGAAGATCCCCGTGGATGGCACCATTACTGAAGGCCATTCGACCATTGACGAATCGATGCTCACCGGTGAGTCGCTTCCGGTGACGAAAGGTCCGGGCGATCCGGTCATCGGGGCCACGCTCAATAAAACCGGCCTGTTCCGCTTTGAAGCCACCAAAGTGGGCAAAGAAACTGCCCTGGCGCAGATCATTCGCCTGGTGGAAGACGCGCAGGCCAGCAAGGCACCGATTCAAAAGCTGGCCGACCGGATTTCGGCGGTATTCGTCCCGGTGGTGATCGGCATCGCCCTGTTGACTTTTCTCGCCTGGTTCTTCTTGTTCCCGCAGCCTGCCGGCGCCGAAACCAACACCTTCACGCGCGCATTGATCAACGCCGTTGCAGTGCTGGTGATTGCCTGCCCCTGCGCGATGGGTCTGGCCACCCCTACAGCCGTCATGGTCGGCACGGGCAAAGGCGCGGAACTCGGCATCCTCTTCAAAAGCAGCGAAGCGCTCGAGCGTGCCGGGCGCCTGACGACCATCGTGCTCGATAAGACCGGCACCATCACGCGCGGGCAGCCCGCTGTGACCGACGTGGTCACCGGCCCGCGGGCGGGCGGTGAAAACGAACTCCTGCGCCTGGCGGCTTCGGTGGAGAAGGGCAGCGAGCACCCGCTGGGTGAGGCAATCCTCGCCGAAGCCAACGCCCGCGAGCTGGCCCTTTCGGACCCGCACGGTTTCCAGGCCGAAGTGGGCCAGGGTGTGACCGCCGAGGTGGATGGCCGCCAGATCCTGGTCGGCAACCTGCGCATGGCAGCCGGGCGCTCCTTATCGCTCGACGGCATGCAAGGAGCAGTGGAACGCCTGCAAGGTGAGGCCAAGACGGTGATGGTCGTGGCAGTCGACGGCGAAGTGCAGGGCATGATCGCCGTAGCCGACACCCTCAAGGACGGTTCGCAAGAAGCTATCCGCAGATTGCACGAGATGGGGCTCAAGGTGGCCATGATCACCGGCGATAACCAACAGACCGCCCACGCGATCGCCCGCCAGGTGGGCCTGGATGTGGTGCTGGCCGAGGTTCTACCCGGCGACAAAGCCGGAGAAGTGAAGAAACTTCAAGGCGGCGGCCAGGTGGTGGCGATGGTCGGCGACGGCATCAACGACGCCCCGGCGCTTGCGCAGGCAGATGTAGGCATCGCCATTGGCACCGGCACCGATGTGGCAATGGCCTCGGCGCCGATCGTGCTGATCAGCGGCGACCTGCGCGGGGTTTCGAAGGCCGTCCAGCTTTCGAGGCGCACGCTGCGGACGATCAAGCAGAACCTGTTCTGGGCTTTCATTTACAACGTCATCCTCATCCCGGCTGCGGCGGCCGGGCTGCTCAACCCCATGCTGGCAGCCGGTGCCATGGCCTTTTCCAGCGTGTTCGTGGTGACCAACAGCCTGCGCCTGCGCAACGTCAAGATCGACTAAAGGTTCCGCAGACCCTTGAAGGCCCGCCCACCAACAAAGGCGGGCCTTTCGATTTAATCTTCGGTCGCTATAATAAATGTAGAACCGTAAGAGGAGGGAGGCAACGATGTTCAAACGCATTGTTGTGGCATACGACAGCTCGGAATGGTCAAAGCGCGCCGCCATTCTGGCAGGCGATATGGCCCGCGAGCAGGCGGGCACGGAAATCTGGCTGGTGTGCGCCATGGGGTCGGTTCCCGGCACGATGGGCCAGGCCATCGCCGACCAATGGATCGCCGAGCAGACGCTGGCCGGTTCGGCGCTGCTCGATGAAGGCAGCGCGTTGATCGGCAGCTCGGCGGTTATCCACCGCGAATTGCTGTTTGGCCCGCCGGCGGAGAGCATCATCGACGTGGCCGAGACGCGCGGATGCGACCTGATCGTGATGGGCTCGCGCGGGCAAGGGGCGCTGAGCGGGCTGCTGCTGGGGAGCCAATCGCAGAAAGTGGTCAGCCTGGCGAAGGTGCCGGTGCTGGTGGTGAAGTAAGAAGCGCTACTCGAAACGGCGCGATTACAGTATAATGAAGCCACGCCCCCGTAGCTCAAGTGGACAGAGCGCCTGACTTCGAATCAGTAGGTTGTGGGTTCGAGTCCCGCCGGGGGCGCAGCACATGTGCCGGTCGAATGACCGGCACATGCCATATATACGGGTCGGGGTGAAATTAAATCGGCGGGTAGTTTTTCGGGGTGCAGTTGGGATGCAATTAATATTTCCATTCGCCGCGACCGCGGTAACTCAAACCCTATCAAAGGAGTGGTACATAGAATGGGGGCAGGTCATGAAGCTGCGAAAATGATCCGCGGCCTTTCTGTTCCTGTTAAAATCCATGCAATTGTCACAAAAAAGTAAATAATAAGTAATATGACGGTTATTTTCTTGGTGTTATAATTATAAAGAGCGGTAAAAAAACTTAGGGGAGGTGATCCAGGTGACAGAGGTTAATCGATTCCTGACTGCCGACGAGGTCGCTACGTTATTATGCATACCTCTTTCATCAATCTATCAATTTCTTAGGATCACAAATTGCCATATTTCAAGGTGGGAAAGCACCAGAACGCGATCTATTCTCGATTAGATTGATCAGCATGAAATGATCACAACTTCCCCTCTCCCCTTTTTAGGGGATGAGGGCTAACAGATTGTGTCACATTGATCTACAGTTTGAAAATATGGGCCGTTTTACCTTTTCAAATCACAGAATACCTGAACTTATGCCCCTTTCTCTTATCATTCGGAAACCCAGCATAAAAAGTAGAAGAATTCACTCAATGATCGAGAAAAGGGATGTAATTCCCAGATGGGTATCTCTGATCAGAGATCAACTGTCGAGAAAGCGAAAAAAAAAACGATAAGGCCCAATCTCGCTTGAGACGCACGAAGGAGTTATCTTTGGCACATAAACCCGGAAACGGTTGGTGCCTGATGCAAAAGCAATGAATTTTTCCTGAATTTGAAACAGGAAATAAGCATTCGAGAAACTACATACACGATTAAAAGCGACAAAACGGATCCAACGAGCAGCCAGCGGCGGATAGAAAGTGGTAACCGGCCAAGATTGAATTGATTATCAAATGGAGTAAATGATGCATCAATTAGCGTCGGAAATCATCGGTCAAATTAAGCAAAACGTTCCTCACAGCACGGTAGCGGCAAAATATCTCTGGGACCAGATTCCCATGGAAGATAAAGAGATGCTGTATGCCGAAGCAGAAAAAAATTTAGACTCGCCTCAAGGGCATGAACTATTACGTGTCATTTGGGTCTTGGTAAATAAGAATTACCCCTGGGATGCAATTCGGGTCCTTTCACTGGTATCGCGAATAGAAAAAGACCCGAAGCGAAAAGAGCAGCATTTAAAGCGAATCGCCGCGAAACTTGAGGAAGCCCGCAGAACAATAAGCAATACACCCCAAGATGCCTCCAAGATGAAAAGATACGCGTCATTCTACAGCGATTACCATGTAATGTACGCGCAATATTACGAATCGATTGGAGATTATGCTAACGCTATTAAAAGCTACACCATCGCAAGTGATTGTTACACGAAGAATGGCTCTTCAAATTACGCTATTGAGGTACAGAAAAATATCGCAAACCTTGAGCGTAGAATGCAAAAGGACTACCATGTTCTTTCCATTGACCAGTTGAAACAAGAACGGGCGGAAATCGAGGAACAGCTTATAGGGCTAAACAAACAAATCGAGCAGGCCAACCAAGAAATTACACGCCTGAATGTGGAACAAAAGAATCTAGAGCAGAAGAAACAAGCGTTAGAAGCCTCTGTTCATGGGAAAATTAAGGAATTTGAGGCTGCGAAGAAAAAAGCTAATGACCAGGAACAGGTTCTGTTAAGAAACATGGGGTTAGTGAAACAAGCAGAATCCTCTCTCCACTTTTTACTTGCTCTTCAAAAAGCGACAGTGGCCCCCATTTGGGTTGAGGTCGTTCGATATGCGTTAGAGAATAACCGAATGGATGACTTTACTCGCCAGGCAGTTGAACGGTTAACATTAGATTGCCCGCAAGAAGCTCTACCCCTGTTAGCCGAGATTGCCGCACGCACCCCACAACCATTTACAGTGTCGGTAGATGAATCTCAACCGGCCTTATCGCGCTGGTTCACATTGATCGCTGATGCTCGCCAGTTGCAATCTACGGATCCAATAGCCGCGGCGCATAAACTGGTCGAAGCCTGGGATACCTTCTTCGTCATGAATGGAAACCATGCATAACCCTACTCCTTATTTTCCTTATCCTAGACCTCCAAATGGACCCCTTCGCCAGTTGGATTGTTATTTACAGGATGGCGGTATCACGGGCTCAGATGCGGAAAATTTGCGACAAGAAGGCCTCCCCTGGTCATTTATTGCTCCATATGTCCACGATCTGGAGTGGTGGCGGCAGCAAAAGCCAGCTCAGGCTCCGCAGCCGGCAAAAAACTGGCGAGCGCAGACCTGGGGAGCAGCCATTTGCCTGGAAGTCAATGGGCTGTCCATCTGGATCGACCCGGGTCCTCTCGCGCCAACACCGAAAGCGGCACCTGATCTGATCCTGGTGACCCATGCCCACCACGATCATACTGCCCGGCTACCTGCCTGGTCCGCATTGTTTCCAGATACACGAATACTGATGTCCACGCAAACCGCGGACCTTCTCGCCAACCATGCAGAACACAATTACTTGCTCCAAGCATGTCTACAACGCACCATCCTCCTAGATTTTGGTGAGGTGCGCAAGATACAGGATGTGGAGGTTTGCATGCTGCCGGCAGGCCATCTGCTGGGGGCTTCAATGATCGAAATCAAGGCGGGTCAAGAACGAGTCCTTATCACGGGCGATTTTGCCCTCCGCGAAGTCGGCGGGCTTAAGGGTGCGGATATTCCCGGCGGTGAATACAGCTTAGTTTTTATGGCATCAAGCGGTGGCGTTTCAGATTGGTTCCCACCAGTCGATGTACGAGCTGCCAGAACTCAATTCTTGAATGCTGTCGCAGAGGCATACAGTTGCGGAGCTCAACAGATTATCGTTCCAATCCAATCCCTCGGGCAGGCTCAGGAAGCTTACGCAGCGCTGGTTATGACCCAACGGGCAGGGGGGGTTCCCAACCTTGTTGTGTACCTTAAAGACTCCGTCGCGACTATCTCGGACCAGTACAGGAGAGCGCTCAACACTACTTCAGATCCCTGGCGATTGCCATTCGCAGAGGCTCATGACCCACTACCGGCGAAAGGCATCATCATTATGCCTGAAGGAAACATAGATTCAATCTCTTCACTTAACAAAAAGCCAAAATCCGTTCATCTTTCAAAGCCGGCGATTTATACTCACGCCGGCTTGGGAGAGCAGTTGGCCTTCGCAGTAGGTGTCTGCTGCGCTGATCTAGTCATCTATCACGGCTATAACACCCTCTTGGAAAGAACCCTGCTCGATCTTGGTAGAAAAATCATCATTCCCAGAATGGAGAATTAACAATGGTACAAAAAAAGTCTGGTCAGAAACGTAATGAAACGCGCCATGAAGACCCTATTATCAAACTAGATCGTGAAAGAAGCGAGGCAATCAAAGAGAGGGATAACGCTCTTTCATTACTTAATTCTATGAAGAATGAACTGAACCAAAAGCAAAAGGAGATAGAAGAGCTTCAGAATAAAGTTAAAGAAGTTAGCGAGCAGAGTATTGCTGCATCAACCTCGCTTTGCAAACTGGAAGATGAGCTGGCAAAACTCAGGCAGGATAATGAACGGCTTCAGAGAGCCTCCCGAGGAAAATCAAAAAATGCAGATGTCGCCAAAAACCTCCGTGAAGAAATAAGCCGCCTGCGAGAGGAATTGGACGAAGCGTTAGGGAAAGTAAGAAGTAGAGATATAGAGGTTGAAAGGCTTAAACTCGAGTTACAAGTGGCTTTGGAATCAGCCCCCCAACAGCCGAAAGAACCTCAGCCGGATGACTCAAGAGGAAAAAAGTGCGCAGGCCGTCAGGAAGCTGCCGTCCAATCAAGCCCAATCCAAGAATTGGAAGCACAGTCTAGAGCCATTTCTGAAAAGCATCAACAAGAAGCGCCGGTAAAAGAAGAGAAGGCGGCCAAGACAAATGAACCGAAAACACTTATTGAGAATTTAGCATTACTTGCTCAATTGGCTCAAACCATTCAAACTCAGTTTGGGCAGATACAAGACGCGTGCGCCAAGCATGACGCCGAGAAAACGGAACTGCAAAAGCAGGTTGAGAAATTCGAGAAACTATACGATGCAGAAATAAGCGTCTCCCGATCGCGTGAGAAAACAATTACTGCGTTAAAAAAACAGATTGAGCAATTGGAAGCGCAGATCACCGAACTCCAAAATAAAGTGGACGGTTTCCAGCAAGAGAATATCCGGGCTGCTCATGCGATCGAGGTCCTCACGCAAGAGCGTGACGAACTTCGTGACCAGGCTTCAAACGAGAGAAAACAAGCTGCCAGTGAATGGGCAAAAAGCCTGGCTACGATCTTAAGCGACCTTTCCATGCTGGTACCTGGAAATGAACCTGACCCAGATCGTGGGTTATCTCCACGTGCAGCATACGAAAATATGCTGAATTGGATGGAAAGGGTTTTCAACGAGCGTCCTCGGCAGTTCCCTGTCAAGAAAGAAATGACGTATGATGACCAGAAGCATCCCTGGATATTCGTAGATGCGGATAATGAGGGATTAGAGAATTTATTGGCTCAATACGATTGGTCACCCGAGTCTCCTTTTTCGAATCTGGTAGAGGGCCAGCGACGTGTTAAGCTGCGCGTCCAACGGATGGGCTGGCGGGTCGGGAATAACATCCTGTTAAAAGCCAGGGTGACTACATTCGCTCCAGATGGAGAACAACCGGGGGAATAAAAAATGGACGAGAATCTAGATCTATTCGAGAAACTGCAAATCAAATTTAAATTGATCGAAGACAATGAGGATCTGCAGGAGGAGATAAATGGATTAACAGAGCAGTTGCTTTCTGCATTCTGGCAAAAATACCCGCCGCTCCAAATTGTTGATTATCTTCAATTCACTCAACAGGAAATAACTGATTGGATAGCCAAACGCAAGACACAGGGGAGGCCATAATGCCCTCCTGGATCATTGTCGATCTCCGTTTCAGCCGGTTTGCCGCGGCGTTACTCAGCACTGCTGACCATACGGTTCGATGGCAGCCGCAGTCTGTAACCTTTTATCCACATCCGGACACGCCTGCTAATGCAACGGAGGTAGATTTAACGTTCTACCGATCTCCAAATGAGAAAAATTGGAGAGCGACTTACCGAGCATCCGCCTCTTACTTCTCCTCCGACTACGATTTTATTCCCGATCTATTCAAGAGACCAAAGGACGAAGTACAAGAATTATTGCCTGGAACCATCTATCCACTCCTAAGAGGACCTCTCAAAGACTTCCCTGATTTCCCGTTAGTTTTCCTGGTTGATCAAGAAATACCGCAGGAGATGTTAATGCGGTTTGGCGCAAAATTAAAACGAAAAACATTGGTAATTCCGCCTATAGACAACATCGAGGCGATAGAAGGCTTCAGCCTCTTCACTCCCAACGACGATGGTGTCCCCCCCGCCGGGACTGTTTTCGAATGCACGTTGAATCCTGGGCATCCAAAACAGGAAATTCGTTTATACCAATGGACCGGAAAGAAATTTGAATGGAGGCAGTTGGCTGCCAACAGTAATGGATCCTCGAGCATTATGTGGGATTCGCTCGCCCACATGCAACGCGCAGGTACATCCCTGTTCGTCCTCTTTTGGCAGGAAAGAATCTATGGACCTATTGATGACCAGGTAAAAGAACTCCAGCAGCAAAATGGTGCGCTGCTTGTTTTAAAGGATCGCATGGTTTCTCTACTTGAAAAGCTTAACGCAAATTATCAGCCCAAACAGCCCGGACAAGTTCCAGGCTAAACAGGATTGTCCCGCTCAAAGAATGGAGAAGAGACAATGAATAATGAAGTATATCTTGGGATTGATCTGGGTACGACAACCACATTGATCAGCAAAGCCAATGAAGCGAATGGTTTGATTACAACAAAGGTGTTGGACATTCGGCAAAAGGATGGGAAAGGCGGGACAATTTCGCTGAACTATTTACCTTCAGTAGCATACCTTAGCCCAACTGGCGACTTTAAAGTCGGTGTAGAAGCGATGCTTATTGGGCCGGAGGAAAATCCAAGTCAATTCATTCGTGCGGTCAAGCGTCAGATGGGTCGAAGAATAATATTACCATCGGTGAACCGCCAACCACATGAAATTGCCGCTCTGTATCTTGAGAAAGCATTGACAGAGGGCCGTTACTCCCTTCCTATTGGGGATATGGTTTTTACCGTCACCGTTCCGGCAAGCTTTACAAGTAATCAGCGCGCAGATACACTTCTCGCCCTGCAACTGGCGTGCGAAAAAGCCGGCATCAAATACCCTAAAGCGGATGAGGGGCAGCTTTTTATCAGTGAACCGGTCGCCGCGGTGCTTGCATTTATCAACCGGGAATTTGAACTGCCCAGTGAAGTCCGTAAGCTCAATTTCACAAAGGATAATCGAGTAGTTGTTTACGATATTGGCGGTGGAACCTTAGATTTAACTATTGTCTTTATCGAACCTCAAAAACATCCCGTTCAGGGATTAGCCGATTTAAGAATCCATGTTGATAGCATTGGGTACTACAACCCATTTGGTGGTGAGGATTTTGATCTCGCACTTGCCAAAGACCTATACAAACGATTGATGGAACGAAACTCAGGGCTTGCCTCTGTTCAGTTGACTCCCGACCAGCGGCTCGGTGTTCGCCTGCAATTGATGAATGCAGCCAAGAAAATTAAAGAAGACGTCAGTAAACTGATTGTCGATCAGACCGAGGTTGACCCATTCGCTGAAGATGAACAAGGGGAAGATCCATCAAAATTTTATCGGGCTTCCATTAAGGTTAAGAGTCATCTATATTCATTGGAAGGGGATATTACCGTTTCACAGTACCGCGAAGTGGTAAACGATCTAGTGTATGGAAGCTCAAGAAAGAGCTTGATTACCCCTCTAAACGACCTCCTTCAGAAGAGCCATCTAGATCCACAAAGGTTGGATGGATTATTAATCGTGGGTGGTATGGGAAGGCTGCCGATTGTCGGAGAAGCATTGCGAAATTATTGGGGGAATGACAAGGTTTGGCTCTATCCACAGTCCGATGAAGCTGTCGTGACCGGCGCAGCAATTTACAGCCTGCTAAGGCGGAAATATCCTGGTTTTACTTTACAAGAGCCGGCCGCAGATGCTTATTACGTGCGTTTGAAAGACCGTTTTGACCTTATCCTTCCAGCAAAAACATTACAGGGGGAGAAGAAATGTTATGAATTGAATGAAGACGCAGATAATATCTTATTGCAAATATTTGCCGGAGAGGAGCCTGAAGGGAGCGATCCAATCGAAAGCGTCTACCACACATTAATCCATCAGGGTGGAACATCAATCCCCCTCCGTAAGCAGTATCCCAAAGGCACCCCTGTATGGGTTCAAATGCTTTATGAGAGTGACGAACGACAGGATCACACGAAAGTACCCTGGGTCTTCGTCTGGGTAGATAATGATAATAAAGCTCCGGATTTCCGCTACAGATACAGCGACTTTGTGAAGGAGGTAAGCCATGAATAAAGTATTTGAGCCATGTGAAATTGAATTAGCCGATTCTCGGGGCGACCCCAATCGTGCGATTGAGATCCAGAAAAAAGTAGAGGAATTATTAGGGGCGAATTGCCAACGTCAGGAAGGAATTCGCCAGGAGATTTTAGAAGAAGGCGCCTGGGCGCTCCCTGGTCTGTTGAACTCAACCTATGTTTGGATGAACCAGCTTGAAAGGGACTCTGTGTCAACAGAAATGCTTTCACAGCTCATGGCCGACCTTGCTAAAGGGAATCAAGCAGCAACGAGATTATTGTTTGATTCCGGCGTATTTGAGAATCCTTTTGAGACTCCCCGCCGAATTGCCTGGCAAGCGCTTGAAAAGTTAAATTGGAAACCTGAACAAGATGATTTACGAAATGTAAAACATGAAATAATCCACCAGAAAAGGCTTGGAAACACGGCTGCCGTCCTTGATCTCTACAAGATTCTTCTATGGAGTGGGAATCCAGCGGAATTAGAGTCAGCAATGCTTGACTGCCAACAATGGGTTCAACAGAGCATGGACTCAGCGGGAAAACTCCTAAAAATCATGCTTGCCAATTATCCTGACTCAACTATAGAAATTCTCACTAATGTTCTTCTTTCTGCGAAGGATGATTACCGGGACATTAATATCGCCAATATGCTGGTTACGCCCCTGCGGCCAATTCCTATACAATGGTGGGTAAAAAACACCATTTTAGATGTGGCTAAGGCCGTTCTGAAAGAATGTACACCACCGCGCCATACTACGATAGAGTATCTAATTTTATATGGCGCTATGGATTACAAGAAATCGGCACCTGAGCATTGGAATGAACATATCGTGGAGTTAAATGATCAGATCTTCAAATATACCGAAGAGCTTCAGCAAAACCTCGCCGAATCCATAAGGCGATATTGGATGCAAGCAATGGCTTCAGCTGGTGAAAGCCAACTGGTGATTGATGCAGCCTTTTCGGACGACGAGGACTGGGCTTCCGTTGCAGCTCTACAGTTGTTCTTTGGTGAAAAGGGCAAGAGCGCTAAACAAAAGCAAGTATATAAACAGGCTCAGGAAGAGCTGAAATTTCAAAAGCCGTTTCGGTACCAACGCGCGCAGCAATCGTTTCAGGAGATCTCGGCAAAAAAGAAAGATAAAGACGAGATTCGAAGAACCAATCGCCAGGGAACACTTACTTCACGAAGAGATGCCGAGGACAACAAGTAACCCTGTTTGGTAAATGAAACGGCCTTGAGGTAAATGAAAAGCAAACAATCAGGCCGTCCAATTCCATCCATAAGATTGGTAGAAGATACACGTCAAGCCCAGGAACTGTTGGGCCTGATAAAACACTTGAGGCATTGCAGCTTCTGAAATTCCCTGACACATTAAAGCATATCCCTATTCCCTGCCGGATCCGGACTTTTAATCTGGGCCAGTGATTTTTGGGAGGGCAGATTAAACCCGCCGGTTTCTATGCGTCACGCTCAAAGCCCGCTGCCATATCGCCCTTGAGGCATGCACAGTCATCGAGGTTTACAGGCATTAAAGGCCGGAGAGCCTGATCTCGCCATCCTCGACCTGGGCTTGCCGGTGATAGGCGGAACGGAGGCTGCGCACCTCACCGGCAGGGACGATGGGGGAAGGTCGGTTTTAGCCTACGCGTCTGCTTCCCAATCGCGGTAGGCGTCGTTGTACTCGTCGTTGCCGCGGTAGGCGTCGTTGTAGACCCCGTCGATCACCCCCGAGGGTGATTTCCCCCGCCGGCGGTACTCGGCGGCCCGCTCTTGCGGGGTGAACAGCCCGCACTCTTTGATCTCGTTGATGTCCATCTTGGTGATATCGGGTTTCGGGTCGAACATGGTTCACCTCCTTTCAGCCGGCTACTCGGCTGATTCTTCTTCGCTGCGGGGGGCTTCCGGCTCGATGCGCACCGCCTGGCCAAACCCCATCCCCGTGGAGATGCCCACCCCGCTGTAAAAGGCATACGCCGCCAGCGTGTGCAAGATCCCAAGCCAGTAGCGGTCGTAAGTGAGCGCCGTGTAGGTGACCTCGCCGATGCAGCCCACCCTCAACCCGCCCTCTTTGACCGGCGTGCTGCGCGTGCGCAGGCGGTAATGCGAAACCGCCAGGCATTCGAGCGCATAGCGGCGCGCCTCGGCCGGGAAGGCCAGCGGGGCAAAACTGTTCCAGCGCTCCAGCAGGCTGCCAAAGACCAGCTCCGGCAGGGGGAAGGGCTGGTGCTTCTCCGCGCTGTGGAAGCCCGTCGGGCTGGAAAACCGCAGGCGGATCTTGCGCCCCGGCTCGCCGCCCAGCAGGTGCTGCCCGGTGAGGGCCTGGTAGCTGGCGCTGCCCGCCCAGGGGTGTTCCTCCGGCGCGGTGTGCGCCGCCTCCACCTGGAAGGGCAGGTAATCCAGCTCCACCGGCTGGCCGGGGGCCAGCAGCCCGCCCGGCTGGATGCTTTGCAGCAGCGCTGCCGAGACGCGCTCCGTCAGGCCGGTGAGACGCAGTGCATAGGCAACGGCCGGGTCGGGGCGGCGCTGGGGCATGCGTCCCAGCAGCGAGGAAGCGCTGAGGGGGCGCAGGCCGGGCTGGTCGTGCGTTTGGGCCGCCAGGGCAGGGTCGGCCTGTTGCAGGGCGGCCAGGGCCAGGCGGTGGGCGGCTCCGCCCCACCAGGCGGGGAGCGGGCGTTCGGCGGGCGGCGCGCTCAGCGGCCGCAGGGCGAGGACGAGAGAAAGCAGTTCGGGAGCGGACATAAGCCTATTTTAACCTTGAATGAAAAAAGCCGGCTGTATGCCGGGTGGAATGCCATGCAGGGCAATGCGAAAACCCCGCCGATGCGCAGGGGGCAGTCCGCGAACCGCCCCCGGCGCGTCTTCATGCCCTTCAGGGTTATTTTTATCAATGCCAAACCGCCACAGCTCTACCGGCCCGGCGCTGCACAAAGAACGGGGAACAGTTTAGAGAGATAGGGTGTTGGCTCGATCAGCCGCCGGATTTCTGCTGCGGCTTGGGATTTGGCCTCAAAATGACGGTAAACGTCCTGGGAGCTCCAGGCTCCGTGCTCGGCTTAGCCAGCGTCACCGGTGGTAAGCCACACTTCGCAAATTCCTGGTTTAGCCGATCCAGTAATTCCTGCGGCGTCAAGCCGTCGTACCAGGCTGGTGTAATTACGCGCGTATTGCTTTTCGTCTCCATATTCCCAATTATAGTAATCCACACGCACAGAATCAATAGTTTTTCTGTCGCCGCTGATGGAATTGGCAGGCAGCCCGATCTCTAGCGCGATGGCAGCCAGCCGGGCAGCTTCCGCTTCGTGTTCGTGCCCTTCAGGGCAGTTTGGTTGCGTGGGGCGGTTCGCGAACCGCCCCTGCGGGGTCTTAATGCCCTTCAGGGCATTTTTAGATTCAGAGGTTTATCCCAACGGCGTGAAACGCGAGAACCTGATTGGTCTTAATGCCCTTCAGGGCATTTTTAGATTCAGAGGCAGACCTGGCCGGTGCCGATCTGTCGATGGCCATGCGTCTTAATGCCCTTCAGGGCATTTTTAGATTCAGAGGGAACATGGAGCCTGTATGGAAAATTCGACTGGCGGCACAAGTCTTAATGCCCTTCAGGGCATTTTTAGATTCAGAGTCACAGAGGAAGTATGACTTTTCTTCTTGTTGTAATTGCGTCTTAATGCCCTTCAGGGCATTTTTAGATTCAGAGAGTATTGGGCACCAACAAGCTGCTACGTCCGCAAAGTAAGGTCTTAATGCCCTTCAGGGCATTTTTAGATTCAGAGCGTATATCACCTCGGCGATGCTGGCGGTTGCCAACTCGGTCTTAATGCCCTTCAGGGCATTTTTAGATTCAGAGGCAAATGCCCCGCCGGTCGGGCTAAAGGCCGGTAAGGAGAGTCTTAATGCCCTTCAGGGCATTTTTAGATTCAGAGTGATCTCTCGGAAGAGCAGAAGTCAGCTTTGTATAGTGTCTTAATGCCCTTCAGGGCATTTTTAGATTCAGAGAAAGTCACGGTGGAATTGAACGAGGACGTCGCGAATGCGTCTTAATGCCCTTCAGGGCATTTTTAGATTCAGAGCGACCTCAAACAGGCTCTTCGTCTTCCCGGTTCGGGTCTTAATGCCCTTCAGGGCATTTTTAGATTCAGAGCAATGACCCTCGAAGAGGCCTCGGCGGTGCAGACGTCGAAGGTCTTAATGCCCTTCAGGGCATTTTTAGATTCAAAGCTTCGTAGAGGACGGTATCCAGCGCACCAGGTTCTTCGTCTTAATGCCCTTCAGGGCATTTTTAGATTCAAAGACAGCGTGCAAAGAGGAAGTCACGGACGAGTACGTTGGGTCTTAATGCCCTTCAGGGCATTTTTAGATTCAAAGCCAATCTTCAAGATTGCGGTCTGGTTAGATGAATAATTGTCTTAATGCCCTTCAGGGCATTTTTAGATTCAAAGCTAGCCTGTCCGCGTACCTGGGGGTGCAGCCCGACCGTCTTAATGCCCTTCAGGGCATTTTTAGATTCAAAGCTAGATGATGCACCGTTAAAATCCATCCCGGCTCGTGAGTCTTAATGCCCTTCAGGGCATTTTTAGATTCAAAGGGCTTATAGGCCGGCAAGGAGAGAAAATGATCGTGCTGGTCTTAATGCCCTTCAGGGCATTTTTAGATTCAAAGCGAGGTGGGCGAAAGCCCTGCACGACCTCGAAAAAACGTCTTAATGCCCTTCAGGGCATTTTTAGATTCAAAGCAACGCGATTGTCATCACGCATTACGAGGCCCTGGTAAGTCTTAATGCCCTTCAGGGCATTTTTAGATTCAAAGACACAACCGCTAGCGAGATCGGGATTGTGGTGAGTCGTCTTAATGCCCTTCAGGGCATTTTTAGATTCAAAGTTTGGTCCGTCAAGGCAAGGTCCCGAGCGCGGTCAAGAGTCTTAATGCCCTTCAGGGCATTTTTAGATTCAAAGGTCGAAGGGGAAGGGGAATAAAAAAATGCCCCACCGGTCGGGTCTTAATGCCCTTCAGGGCATTTTTAGATTCAAAGTTTTGACCCCGATATCGGGGAGATGATCTTTTTCGCGTCTTAATGCCCTTCAGGGCATTTTTAGATTCAAAGGCATCATACCAGGACGGGAACGCCATCCCGCTGAAAATGTGTCTTAATGCCCTTCAGGGCATTTTTAGATTCAAAGTTCTGGGATAACATACGTCCCGGAATCGTCGGACGGCTGTCTTAATGCCCTTCAGGGCATTTTTAGATTCAAAGGGTGCCACCCCGTGGTGTGGACGGGGGAAGAATGGATCCGGTCTTAATGCCCTTCAGGGCATTTTTAGATTCACAGGGAGAGGAAGCGATTCGTGCTGCTTCTGAGTTATGGGGTCTTAATGCCCTTCAGGGCATTTTTAGATTCAAAGCGATCAGCCAAAGGCAGTTGCCTGCGGGAGCCCTCGGTCTTAATGCCCTTCAGGGCATTTTTAGATTCAAAGGATAACAAGATGTCGGAATACGTTCGTCTGAAAGTCGGGTCTTAA
>JARKPU010000079.1 GCA_029975055.1 Anaerolinea sp. | reverse complement strand
GCGAAGGGAAGAGAGTCTCTTCTTTTTCGCGTCCTTTAGCGTCCCTTCGCGGTTAAATTCTTCTTTCGCGTCCTTTGGCGTCCCTTCGTGGCTAAGAACCTAACCGCGAAGGGAAGAGAGTCTCTTCTTTTTCGCGTCCTTTAGCGTCCCTTCGCGGTTAATCTCTTCTCTTCTTTCGCGTCTTTTCGCGTCCCTTCGCGGTTAAGGGTTTTCTATTCCTCCGTGTTCTTACTCGCCCGCCACCCAAGCATCGAGCCAGGGCTGGCGTTTGGCCGGCTCGAACTCGGTGAAGCGGTACGTTGCCACGCCGCGCAAATGATAAGGATCGCGCGCGAAGATAGCCTCAATGGCACTCAACTCCGCCGCACGCGCCAGCAACACCCCTCCAGAGCCGCTCTTCGTCGGGCCGGAGATCAGCAGCCAGCCCGAATCGACCCCTGCCTGCAGGAATTCCCGGTGCTCCGGGCGAATCTTCGCCAAAACCTCCGCCGGAGCCGTGTAGGTGATCTCTACCAGAAAGTGTTTCATCCTTCATTCTCTCCACGGGTAGAATCGGCAGCGGGGTTCTTCCACAATGCGCGGAACTCTTCGGCGGTGATCCCGAAGATCAGGTTATCGAAATACTTCCCGCCCGTGTAAACCATGCGCCGCTCGCGCCCCTCCAGCTTGAAGCCCAGCTTCTCGTGCAGGCGGATAGACTGCGTATTGAACGAATAAATGCCCACCGTGCATTTTTGATAACCCAGCTCGTCGAAATAATAACTCAGCACGATGCGAATCGCCTCGCCCGCGTAACCCTTGCCCCAATACTCGCGCCGCACGGCGATGCCATAGCGGAAGGTGCCCGAGCGCCGCCACGTATCGAACGTGTTGAGCGTGCCCACCGCCTCGCCCTCGTTGTTCTCGATCATCCAGCGGAAAGCCTCGTTCTCGCCGCGTTCGAGCGCCGCGTTGTTGCTCATGCGCTGCAAATCGGCCGCTGACTGTGGAAAAGGAATGAAATACGAACTGCGCGCCGATTCGCTGTCCAGGTTCCATGCCTGGAAAACCTTCCAATCTTCCTGTTCGACCGCGCGCAGGCGGATGTTCGTTCCCTGCCAGAAATTGAGCGTCATATCACCCTCCCCTGCTATGTGAAGCGGCGCGCCATGCACCAATCGCGCCGGGGCGCGCTCAAATGCTTTAAGATGATCCCCGCACAAAGAAATAGCGCGGCTGCCAGGGCGGCTGCCGCGCAAGATTCCTCCATCGGCTCCGATGAAAAAGCCTGGCCGGAGCCGAATGGTCACCTTTCCGTGCCTTGCGGATGCCCCGCAAAGCGCGGAAACGAGACAATCTTCCTTAGTAGCTCACCACGCGCGGGAGCTTCTTGGCCTGTTCAACCCAATCGCTCACCTGTTCCTTCGTAGGCGGCCTCCGCACCAGCTTCTTGGCATCATTGACCTCGCTCAGCTTGGCGAAAAGGTTCTCGGCTTTGCGCTGCGCCAGCTCCACCACGGTGTCCACTCCGGAGGCCTCGAGCAAATCGGAATATTCCTGCCCGATGCCCTTGATGCGGTAGAGATCGGCCCGGTTGACCCATTTGAGGATCAAATCACCGCTGATGCCGGTCTTCTCGGCCAGGTCTTTGCGTCCCTTCGGGGACGACCCGGCTTCGAGAAGCTGCTCAACGCTGTTCACGCCGGCGGCCTTCAACTTCCCGGCATATACATCCCCAATGCCTTCGATATCTGCCAGTGCCGTCATAATCCCTCCTGATGAGCCCTAACCAACTGGTTCGAATGCCGCATGGTATCCCGGCACCCTCATGGACCTGCCCGGCCCGGCAGCCTGCCGCCGAGCCGGGGATGACGTTACAATTATTATACAACAACGCTCAAGCGGCCCGGCGGGGGAGGGGAGAATCACCTTTCAATCACCAAAATGGCGGCTTGACAACCACCCCTTCCTTCGAGATAATGAAGGAGACGTACCCGCGCGCACCGCAGCACCGTCAGAGAGGATGGACCAATATGGCGACCGTAAAAGATCTTCTTGAAGGCAAAGGATACACCGTCTGGAGCATCCACCCGGATAGCACCATCCGCAAGGCACTGGAGCTGATGGCTGAAAAGCACATCGGCGCCCTGCCGGTGGTCGAAGATGACAAGCTGGTGGGAATCTTCTCTGAGCGCGATTTTGCCCGCCATGCCGTGGAATTCAGCGACTGCCTGAACATCGATATTCCCGTCCGCCAGTTGATGACCCACCCGGTGTACTTCGTCAACCTCGATCAAACGGTGGACGACTGCATGGCCGTGATGACCGCTAAGAAGCTGCGCCACCTGCCGGTGCTGGAAGAGGGCAAGCTCATCGGCCTGGTTTCGATTGGCGATGTCGTCAAGCAGCAGTTGCAAGACAAGCAGTCCACCATCGAAGTGCTCGAGCACTTCCTGTGGGTGAATCTAATCTAACCTGCAATTCGAAAGCGAATTCCCGCAGAAGCCGGGCGCCTCACGCTCATCTTCTGCGGGAATTCGCTTTTCATGCCGCTCGATAATATCTCACGATTTCGTTCCCCCGCACCGGGTATAATATCGCTTTATCTCCGCACCAAAAGGCCGCACCGTTGGGTCAATTAGCCGCCGTCGTCACCTCGCTTTGCTGGACCATCACATCCATCATCTTCACCTTCGCCGGTCAACGGGTCGGCGCGCTAAAGGTCAACCGCATCCGCCTGGCGTTTGCCATCTTGTGGACTCTGCTCATGCACCTGCTGCTGCAGGGGCAGCTCATCCCGCTGGATGCCGCGCCCGAACGCTGGCTGTGGCTGGGGCTTTCGGGCATCTTCGGGCTGGTCCTGGGCGACCTGTTTCTCTTTCAAGCGTTTGTCATGGTCGGGCCGCGCATCAGCACCCTCGTCATGGCGCTCTCGCCCGTGCTCAGCGCGCTGGCGGCCTGGCTTTGGCTGGGCGAAGCGCTGCGCCCGGCCCAGGTGATTGGCATTCTCCTCACCGTGGGCGGCATCACCTGGGTGGTGCTCGAGCGCACCTCCGGGCAGGCACTCATCACCGACCGCAAGCGCTACGCCCTGGGCGTGCTGGCGGCCTTCGGCGGCGCGGCGGGGCAATCGATCGGCCTGTTGATGGCCAAGGTTGGCCTGGAGGGGGGATTTCTTTCCATCTCGGGCCTCGCAATCCGCATGCTCGTTTCGGCCGTCGCCATCTGGCTCATCACGCTGCTGGCCGGGCAGGCGCCCGCCACCCTGCAGAGCATGCGCGACCGGCGCGTCTTGGGGTTGATTCTGGCGGGCAGCCTGATCGGCCCCTTCCTGGGCGTCTGGCTCTCGATCGTCTCCATCCAGCTCGCGCCGGTCGGCGTGGCCTCCACGCTCATGTCGCTCAATCCCATTTTCCTGCTCCCGTTCGCTTACTTGCTTTTCAAAGAGCGCGTCAGCCCGCGGGCGGTGCTTGGCACGCTCGTCTCGATGGCCGGAATCGCCCTCCTGTTCCTGTTATAATCAAGGCAGGAAATGCATCTTTTTTCGGAATTCGTGGGGTGAAACCTTACATTTCGAAGAATAAAAACACTAACCAGAGCCAATGGAAAACCCCGCCGCTGCGAGCAGCTTTTCATCCACCTTACCGGTCATCATCTACACCCGCCCTGCCGCCGATCCGCCCGCCGATTGGCAGGAATTCGACCGCGGGCCCGGGTTCTTCCACATCCCGGCCGGGGTGGAGGTGATGGTGCGCGTCAAGAACATCGACGATGCCGAACTGCGCGAACTGGTGCGCGAGCTTGCGGCCTGCCCTGAACTGACCTTCCTCAACCTCTCCGAAAACCGCAAAGTCGGCGATGACGGCCTGGAGCATTTGCGCCAGCTGGGGCAGCTTGGCGGGCTGAACCTTTCCTCCTGCAGCATCACCGACCGGGGTCTGGCGCACCTGGCAGCATTGACGCGCCTGGCGCACCTCGACCTTTCCTACTGCAACCGGCTCACCGACGCCTGCGTCAAACCCCTTCGCGCACTGCTGCGCCTGCGCTTTCTCGACCTGCAGGGCTGCGTGAAGATCACCCATGGCGGCATCGCGCGCCTGCAGCGCCGCGGGCTGGTCATCCACCGCTGAGGCGCGGGCGGGAACTAATCGCCCAGCAGCGCGTCTCACGCATAGATTAACCATGCAAACCCCTTATCCAGACCTTTCCCCGCAGGAAGACCCCTCTGCGCCCACCCAGCCGGTGCGCCCCGCCCCCCAGCCCGAAGTTCCGCCCGGGCCGCAGCCCGCGCCCGAACCCGAGGATGCAGAGCCAGCCCCCCAGCCCCCGCCCGAAGAGCCGCCGTTCGAGCTCCTGGAACCGCCCGCGCTCGACCCGCTCTCGACCTACCAGCCCATCCAAAAACAGCCGCCCGCCGCCAAGAAGCCGCGCCGCGAGGAGCCGAAACCGCGCTACCGCCCGCGCCGCCGCCCCATGGGCTGCTGCGGGGTGATTCTCCTCGGCCTGCTGGTGCTCTTCGCGGCGGCGGCCGTTTACTTCCTCTTCCCGTTCAAAACGCGCGTGCTGCTCCTGGGGGTAGACCGCGCCGCAGACGGCAGCTACACCGGCCGCACCGATACGATCATCCTGTTGCAGGTCAACCCGCTCAAGCCCGATGTGCGCATGCTCTCCATTCCGCGCGACCTGTGGGTGCCCATCCCGGGCGTGGGCGAGAACCGCATCAACACCGCCCATTTCTTTGCCGAAGCCGCCGAGCCCGGCTCTGGCCCGCGGGCCGTGATGGACGTGATCCGGGCGAACTTCGGCGTGGGCGTGGGTTACTATGCGCGCGTGCGCTTCGACGGCTTTGCCGGCGTGATCGACGCGCTCGGCGGGGTGACCATCAACCTGGATGCGCCGATGGGCGGCCTGGATGCCGGGCGCCACCACCTGGATGGCGCTCAGGCGCTGGCCTTTGCGCGCGACCGCAAGGGCACCGATGACTTCTTCCGCATGAACCAGGGCCAATACATCCTCATCGCCACCGCGCGCCAGGCGCTCAACCCGCTCACATGGCCGCGCCTGCCGGCTGCGGCGGCGGCCTTCTTCAACGCAGTCGATACCAACCTGCCCTCCTGGGAATGGCCGCGCCTGGGGCTGGCCCTGCTGCGCGGCGGGCTGGACGGCATCGACCACCGCACCATCACCCGCGAAATGGTCACCCCCTACCTCACCGAAGGCGGCGCGCAGGTGTTGCTGCCCAACTGGGATGCCATCCGCCCGCTGGTGGCCGAGATGTTCGGTAATTAATCATAGAAAATGATCTGGAGGATTTGATGAACCGCATTGTAATTTTCGTCACCCTGGCTGCAGCGCTGCTCCTGGCAGCCTGTTCGAGCGCCGCCGTCAGCCCCACGCAAGAAGTCTCGCTGCCGGCAGTTGAATCCGCCGGGGGCGACAAGCCCCAAACAGAAGCTTACCCGGCGCAGGGGCAATCGGCCGAGGGCGCTTACCCCGCGCAGGGCGGCGCCGCGCCCGGCTACCCGGCCCCCTACGACGCCTCCGCCTCCACCGGCGTCGCGATCGTGGATCAAGTCCTGGCAGCGGCTGCCTCGGGGAACGCCGACGGGCTGCGCGGATTGCTGGTCTTCGAGACGGCCCCCTGCACCACCGCCGAAGGCCTGGGCGGCCCGCCCAAATGCAAGGAAGGCGAAGCCGATGGCACCCCGCTGGAAGTGTTCCCTTCGCTCGGCGCCGAAGGCTATTTCGTCCGCAAGAACGAGCTTCCCGAAGGCTTCCTGGCAGGGCCGTTCAGCGTGCTGGCGGTCTACGAGGTCAAAGCCGGCGTCACCCAGGAGGAGTATTACCCCTCCGGCAAGTGGGGCGTCGTCCTTTCCACGGTGAACAGCTCGGGCGGCACTTCTTACGTCACCCTGCGCGTGGATGATGCCGGTATTGTGCGCGCCGATTACGACCTCGACCTCCCCGGCGCCGAGTTCCGCGACGCGGGCAATTACCTGCTGCCGCTGCAATAGCAGCCGGGCCTCGCGCCCGCTTTGCATGGAACAAAAGAGAGGGCAAGGCGTCCGGCGCCTTGCCCTCTCGTCTCACGCATTCGACCCCCTACCCCGGCCGGCTGCCGTTGTTCCTGTACTTCGCCCAATCCTCATCACTCACCAGCGTCACCACGCGGTAGCCTTCGGCGTAGGTCATCTCCTTCCCTTTCGCGTGCTCGCCCGCCCACTGTTTGATCATCTCGGCCGGGTCCCAGTCGCGTACCTGGCTCTTGTGAGCGCGCAGGGCTTCGATCTTCACATCGATCGTCTCATCAATGTTGACGAACACGTTGGCCTCGCCCCAGGTGGTGATGTACACCTTGCGCAGCTTGTGAGCCTTGAAGCCCTCCTCGCGCTCGATCTCCTCGAACAAATTGGGCTGCCCCGCCGCCGGGAAGGCCGCTTCCACAGCCGCCAGCGCCGCCGCGCGGTGATCGGGGTGGTTGATGTACCCCTCGCCCGACCAGACCACCGTCGGGTCGCCGGTGACGAGCACTTCAGGCCGGAAGCGGCGGATTTCGCGCACCAGCTTCTTACGCAGCTCCAGCGTGGCCGTCAGCATGCCGTCAGGCTCGCGCAGGAAGACGATTTCCTTCACGCCGGTAATTTCGGCAGCCTTGCGCGCCTCTTCCTCGCGGATTTGCGCCGCACGTTCTCTGGTCATGCCCTCCTCGGCAATGCCCACGTCGCCGCTTGTGCACAACACGTAGCAGACTCGCGTTCCGGCGCGCACCCAGCGCGCCATCGTCCCTGCGCATGAAAATTCGATGTCATCCGGGTGCGCCACCACAACCATCGCGCTCTCCGGGATATAAATGTTATTCGCCATCCGTCTGCTCCTTTATGATATTCCGCCCGGCTATTCTATCGCGGTTCGGGTTGGATTTCAAATCGGCTTATTCCTGCTTCCTGCGGAGAAATTCCCTATAATTAACCGCAGCGAAGCCAAACCCCACCACGCCGCCTGAAGGAACCGCCATGCCCCTCTCCGACCGCCAGGCCCGCCAGCTGATCCAGGCGTTCAGCGCCGCCTTCGACCTCCCCTCCCTGCGCGAGATGCTCCGCCAGGCTTTGAGCGTGGAGCTAGAATCGATCACCCCTGCCCGCACTTTGCCCGAGGCCCTCACCGCGCTGCTGGCCGAAGCCGAGAGCCAGGGCTGGCTGGAAAACCTCGTCGCCGCGGCCCGCGAAAGCCGCCCGCACGACCCCTCCCTGCAGGCCGCCGCCGACCAGCTCGGGCTGGCCCCGCGCCTGGTGATGGCCCGCCGCCCCCTGCCGCCCCGCGCCCGCCGCCTCAGCGATGAAACCCTGCGGCAGGCCATCGACGAGACCGGCAGCCTGCTCGACCTTTCCGCCTGGCGCGAAAAACTCGGCGAAATCGAATACCAGATCTGCCGGCTGGAAATTGCCGGCAAGCCCGCCGGTACCGGGTTCCTCATCGGGCCGGACCTGTTGATGACCTGCTACCATGTGGTGGAAGATTTGATCCACGAACTCGAACCGCCCGAAAGCCTCATCGCGCGCTTCGATTACAAGCTCTCACGCCGCCAGGGCTTTGTGGACCCGGGCCGCGAGTTCCGCCTGGCCCCCGCCTGGCTGATCGACGCGCTGCCCTACAACGCGCAGGAAGCCGCCGGAGATGAAAACGCCCTCCCCTCGCCAGACGAGCTGGATTACGCCATCCTGCGCCTGGATGGAAACCCAGGCCAAAAGCCTGTTTCGGAGAAATCGGCCGACGAGCGCCCGCGCGGGTGGGTGGAGTTCACCGGCCGGGCGGTTGAGTTCGCCCCCGGCAGCCCGCTCTTCATCGTCCAACACCCGTCCGGCGCGCCGCTCAAGCTGGCGCTCGATACCCGCGCCGTGCTCGGTTTGAACGCCAACGGCACGCGCGTGCGCTACCGCACGCACACCCAGCCGGGTTCTTCCGGCTCGCCCTGCTTCAACCAGCAGTGGGAGCTGGTGGCGCTCCATCACAGCGGGATCGTGCCGTTCAATGAGGGCATCCCCACCGGACTGATCGCCGCCGCCCTCCAGCGCCGCGGCAGGTGGCCTTTGGTTTGAGCTTGTTGGCTGAGGGGTCGGCCAATCAATCGTTCAACAGAAAGCCCGGCGCATCCTCCAGCGCGGCGCAACCCCCGCGCGCCGGGTCGAACACCACCCGGTCGGCTGCGCAGTAATATGCGCCTGCCCAGCGGGCGGCCGCGCGGGCCGAGCGCTGCGCCGCATCCAGGGCGGCCTGCCGGGCGCGCGCGTAACGGAAGATGAACCGGCCCCTGAACAGGAGATACCCCGCCCCGAGCGCCCCAACCACCATTAAACCGCGCCAGAACCTTTCCGGGCTGCCGTTGAAGAGGAGAAAGAGGCCCATCAGCGCCGCCGCGCCGAGGGCCAGCGCCAGCGCATCGGGGTGCGGCAGGCGCGGCTTCTCGGCCGGCTCGGCAGGCGGGGCGAATTGCGCCGCCTCCACCGGCCCCGCCCCAGGGCCAAATACGCTGCCCAAGAGCGCCTCGTCGGCGGGGCTGCGGTCGGCGGGGGCGGTGATCGCACTCACATAGACCTGGCTGAATTTATAGACCTGCCCAGCAGACCCGCAAACCGGGCAGGGCGGGGGAAAAGAATCACCTTGCATCTCCCTCTCCATGCGTGAGTTTTTGAGCATGGTCTCGCTTATGGTATTATAGCCTTACCAGACTATGTTAAAACCGCCAACTTCGCCTCTGCGCTTCACGCAGACCTTTCACGCGGCCGCCATCGGCCACAAGGCCGCCGAAGTGACTGCCGCCCCGGCCACGGGGCGCGTCACCGGCTCCACCTCGCGCGGGGTGTTCATCCTCGTCCCAGAGCAGCGCGTCATTTTCCTCTCGTACGAGCCTCACCGCGGCCCGCAGACGGTCAACCTCGACCCGCCCCCTGCGCAGGCGCTGCCCGTCTTCCAGGGGCAGGAGGTGAACCTCGCGCCGGATGAAATCGGCCTGCCCGAACTGAATGCCCACATCCTGATCGATCGCAGGCTCACCTGGCGGCCCCCCGCCCCGCCCGAACCGCTGCGCCCCGCCGGTGAACTCGCCGCGGCGCTGCGCTCGCTTGCCCGCCGGGTCATCGAAACCCGGCGCGGAGCCGGGCTGGTGCCGCTGCTGCCCTTCATCCTCGACCTGCCCGCCCGCCCCACCGTGCCGATTTCACTCCAGCCGACCATCTCTGCCGTGCTGCTGCTCAAGCAGAACCTGCTCACCCGCCCGCTGGAGGCCAGCCTGCCGCAGGTGAAAGAGCTGATGGGCCTCGGCCGCGGCCTGACCCCCTCGGGAGACGACTTGATCACCGGCCTGCTGCTCATCTTCAACCGCATCCCGCTGCGGCAGGACATCCGCGCGCAATTGCCCGCGTTTGCCCAGCAGATCATCGAACTGGCCTACGCAAAAACCACTTCGCTCTCTGCCAACCTGATCGAAGCCGCCGTTCAAGGCTCGGCCGATGAACGCCTGCTCACCGCCGCCGACGGGCTGCTCGGCGGGGCGCTCTCAGAGGCGCAAATCCTCGCCTCGCTCGAAGCATACGGCAGTTCATCCGGCTTCGATGCCTTCGCCGGCATGGCGCTGCTCATCGAGGCGCTGCGCGCGGCGGCCTGAGCGCCCCCGCTTTAAACGCAAACACCCCGCGCAACAGCGGGGTGTTTGTTTTTTGAAGGGAATTACACCAGCAGCTCTTCCGGCGCCCGCATGACCTCATTGGCCTTGCGGACCTCATCGGGCACGTTGAAGTTCAGGTCGGCGCCCACCATCTGGCGCACGTAATCCTTGACCAGCTGATCCCAATACTTCTTGGTCACGTAGTAGATGCGCGCGCCGCCCAGCTCATGCTGGTGTTCCGGCCAGGGGTAGCTCGGCTGAGCCATGCCCAGGCCCCAGCGCATCCAGCCGTTGTAGCTTTCGTAGGTGGCCCACCACTCTTTGTTGCCGAGGATCTCGAACCCGTAGTAAGCCTTGGCGTAGTACATCGCCGCGCCGATGCGCCCGCCGCGCACCAGGGCCATAGTGTGCAGGCTGATGTTGATGTCTTCGTTCATCAGGCGGCCGTTGGCGAAGCCCGCCCACAGGCCGTCGATCAGGCCAACCAGGGTGTAGGGGTCCTTCAGGCGTTTGCGGTACCAGCCCAACACCTCCGAATAGACGCGCGCCCCGACGATATCATAGAAATCGTGGTCCACATCCAAAAAGCGCTTGAGGTAGGCCAGCATCAGCGGCACTTCTTCCAGCTTCGCTTCGCGGATATACAGCGTGCGGCCGTCCTTGAGCGGCAGCATCGCGCCGGGCCAGGGGGTCAGCTTCATCGCGGGGCCTTGCAGCATGGCCTCGACTTCGCGCGCATCGATCTCCAGCGTCTCCTGCGATGCTTTGGTCGGCAGATCAAACTTCATATTAGCTCTCCTTATTGTGGAATTAAACGAATTGTACGGTTATTTGCGGCTTTCGCCAAGATGGCTCATCAAGCCAGGTTGGCTTTCGAGAGCCGGTTCAGGCTTTCGACGTGCTTCGGGTCGTAGCAGTCGCCGAATTTCGTCTTGGGCAGGGCGGCTTTCTTCTTCATCAACTCTTCGTACTCGGCATCGTCCACGAAGGCCACCGCGCGGCCGATCGAGGCTTCGCCATCCACGAAGCGCCACGGGAAGAAGCCCACCTGCACGCGCCGGTTGAGCAGCAGGTCGATCTCGCCGCCAAAGCACTCGGCGTGGATGATCTCTTTATCGAACATTTCGATGTGCATCAACTGATACTTGGTGTCATCGAAGAACTGCTCGAGGCTCTTGCCGAACTTCTTCTGGAAGACGTGTTCGGCCTGCTTGGCCTGGCGGGGCATCCAGGTGCGCACGATGGTGTTCATCGGGTGGTCGGCGCTGCCGCAGTCAACAGCGATCCAGCGCAGCTTCATCTTCTGCGCCCATTCGGCGAATTCGCGGTCCGGCCCGGGGTGCTTGACCATGTAGCGGATTTCATCCGCCGTGGGCATGTCCCAGCCAAAGTGGTGATAACCGGTGTGGATCACCAGGATATCGCCCTCTTTGACCTCGACCCGGTCGGTGACCATCTTGCTGGTATAGACATCGTAATCGCCGCACACGTCGCTCAGGTCAACGATGGCCGCATCATGCACCAGGTAATCCATCGTCAGCGAGGCGATATCTTTGCCCGGGGTGTAGAAGTGAATCTCGCCGTCGAGGTGGGTGCCCAGGTGGTTCGAGTGGGTCAGCAGCTGCCCGTTCGCGCCGTTGGGGGCCAGCCGTTTGAAGTATTTCACCTGCAGCGGTTCATAAGTGGGCCAGGGCGGTGTGCCGATGCCTAACGGAATGGTAAGATCGATCAGTTTCATCGCAATCCTCCTGAGAATATTGAAGTGAAGAACTGGTTACCGGTTGAGCGTCAGCCGCTCAACCGGTTCGGAACGCATTGCTTATTTTAACAATAACGGGAAGATCATCTGGATCAAAATGCCGGCCGCGAGGACGGAGGCAATTTGCCCGGCCGTGTTCGCGCCCAGCGCATGCATCAAGATGAAGTTCTGCGGGTCATCCTCGAGCGCCACTTTCTGAGCCAGGCGGCCGCTCATGGGGAAAGCGCTGATCGCCGCCGCCCCGACGAGGGGGTTGATGCGGAAGCGAGAGATGGCGCAAACCAGCTTCCCGAAGAGCAGCCCGCCGATGGTGTTCAGCGCGAAGGCCACCAGCCCAAGGCCCAGCACTTTGAGCGTGCTCAGCGACAGGAAGGATGAAGCCTGCATGGTAGAACCAATCACCAGCCCGAGGAAGATGGTCGCTGTGTTGGTGATCACGTTCTTAGCAGTGTCCGTCAGGCCTTCCACCACACCCGATTCCCGGAACAGGTTGCCGAGCATCAGGGTGGCAATGAGCGGAGCCGCCTCGGGCAGGAAGATCCCGGCCAGAATGGTCAGGAAAATCGGGAAAAGAATCACCGTCAGCCTGGCAACCGGGCGCGGGGTGTATTCCATGCGCACCATGCGCTCCCGCCGGGTGGTGAAGAGGCGCATGAGCGGGGGCTGGATGATGGGCACCAGGCTCATATAGGAATACGCCGTGACGGCGATTGCCGCGGCCAGCCCTGGGTTGTCAAACAGGTTTCCCAGCTTCCCGTTCACGTAAATGACCGTGGGGCCGTCAATTGCGCCGATCATGCCAATGGCGGTCGATTCGGCCAGGTTGAAGCCGAGCAGGAGGGCAACGATCAACGTGGCGAAGATCCCCAGGTGAGCGAGTGCTCCCATCACAAACATGATCGGTTGGCTGAGGAGGGGGCGGAGGTCGAGCATGGCACCCACACCCAGGAAGATGAGCAGCGGGAACAGCTCGTTATCAACCCCTACCTTCTTCAAGATACCCAGCATGCCGCCTTCGCCGATCATATTGACCGCGACAGGCAGGTTGCCCAACACGCAGCCGAACCCGATTGGGATTAAGAGCGTCGGTTCATACTCTTTGGCAATCCCAAGATACATGAGAAACAGGCCGGCAGCCACCATGACCACCTGCTGCCAGGTGATGTCCAGCAAGCCGCCAAGAAGTCCGCTCAGGTCGAAAGACATAGCTGGCCTCTCTTTACCCGAGATCCATCAGCGGCGAACCATGCGGTATCTTTCGGCCTTCGGTGACGTAAATGGTTCCGATCGTGCCCGCCCGCGGTGCCCGGATGACATTCATCGCCTTCATCGCCTCGATGACGCACAACTCATCGTTGAATGCCACGGTTTGCCCGGTGTGAACGGCAATCGACTTCACCACCCCCGGCAGGGGCGATTTCACCACATTCGTCCCAACCGCCTGGGGAACATCGGGCGCGGCAGCGGCAGGGGTGGCAGCGGCAACCGGCGCACGCAGCGGTGCGGCAGCCGGCGCATTCGCCGCCGCAGTTTCTTCCTGGACGGGCTCGACGCCCACGGTGAAGACCTCGCCGTCCACATTCACACGGACTTCATCCTGAGATGGATCGCTCAATAATTCGACAGAATAGGTTTTGCCCTCAAGGGTCAGGCGATACCGCTTCATGAGTTTCTCCTCAAGCGTATAGTTTGGTTGAGACGCCGGTTAAGATGGAATTGGTACCAGGGGCTGGAAAAGCCTTCCGGTTCAAGAGCGGCGCGCTTGCGCGCTTGCGCAGCACGAGCCAGGGCCACAGCCGCCAGCGCGACTTTCACCCTGGAGGCCCGCTCGGCGTCGGCTCCGCCGGCAGCCTGTGGGGTCGCCGGCGCGGGGGCTGCTTCTTCTTCCTGTTCTTCCTCACCCTTTATCATCCCGGTGAGCCAGTAGAGCAAGCCAGCAAACGCCGATAGAACCACCAGGAGCGCAACGATAGCCACGGCAACGATCAGCAAGGAGGTCCCAAGTGGTATTTCCATCACGCCTCCTAGAGCGGCATGTTCCCGTGTTTCTTGGCCGGGGCGGAGCTTTGTTTATCGCGCAGCAACTCAAGCCCGGCGATCAACCGTCCGCGCGTTTCGACCGGAAGAATCACTTCGGTCACAAAACCGGCCGCCGCCGAGCGGTAGGGGTTGGAGAACTTTTCGCGGATTTCCTCCACCAGGCGCGCGCGTTCTGCCGCCGGGTCTTCAGCCGCTTTGATTTCCTTGCGGTAGAGGATATTTACAGCGCCTTCCGCGCCCATCACGGCAATTTCGGCGTTCGGCCAGGAGTAAACCAGGTCTGCGTGAATGTGCTTGCTGCCCATCACGATGTACGCGCCGCCGTAGCCCTTGCGGGTGATCACCGTCAGCTTCGGCACGGTAGCCTCGGAATAGGCATAGACGATCTTCGCGCCATGGCGAATAATGCCGCCATGTTCCTGGACAGTCCCCGGCATGAAGCCCGGCGTATCGGTGAATGTGATCAACGGGATGTTGAACGCGTCGCAGAAGCGCACAAAGCGGGCGATCTTATCGCCGGCATTGATGTCGATCACACCGGCCATCACCGAGGGCTGATTTGCGACCACCCCCACCGATTCGCCGTTCAGGCGGGCGAACCCGACGATTGCGTTCATCGCGTAACCGGCATGAATCTCGAAGAAGCTGCCGCGATCCATCACGCGCTCGATCACCTCGTGCATATCATAGGTCTCGCTCGAGGATACCGGCACGATGGTGTTCAGAGCCGGATCGCCGCGCAGGTCTTCATCGGCAGGGGGTAATCTTCGCGGAGTTTCGGTGTTGTTGCTGGGGATATACTCGAGCAGCTTGCGCACCAGCGCAAAGGAATCGGCTTCGGTCTCGCCCACCAGGTGCGCCACGCCGCTGATCGTCGCATGCGTGCTGGCACCGCCCAGCGTTTCGGTGTCCACCTCTTCGCCCGTCACCGTCTTGATCACTTCCGGCCCGGTGATGAACATATTGCTGATATCTTTGGTCATCACGATGAAGTCGGTCAAAGCCGGAGAGTAAACCGCGCCGCCTGCGCATGGGCCAAGCATCACGCTGATCTGCGGGACGACACCCGAGGCCAGCGTGTTGCGATAGAAGACTTCGCCGTAGGCATACAGGCTGTAAACACCTTCCTGGATGCGCGCGCCGCCCGAGTCGTTCAGGCCGATCACCGGCACGCCGGCCTGCATGGCCAGGTCGAGCACCTTGCAGACTTTCTGCCCGGCCACCTCGCCGAAGGAACCGCCCAGCACGGTGAAATCCTGCGCGTAGATGCACACGCGCCGCCCGTTGATCTTGCCAAAGCCTGCCACCAGGCCGTCGCCCAGGGTGCGGGTCTTATCCAGGCCAAAATCGGTGTGCCGGTGCGTCATGTAGGCATCCACTTCCTGGAAGGAGCCTTCGTCGAGCAGCTGCAGCACCCGCTCGCGCGCCGTCTGCTTGCCTTTGGCGTGCTGCGCGTCGATGCGTTCCTTGCCGCCGCCTTCTTCGATCTTCGCGCGGTATTCCTGAACCTTTTTGATTAAACTCAACTGCGCCTCGCTGCCGGAAGGGTTCTCCCCGGCAGAAGGCGTTTTCTCATTCACTCCAGCTTCCATCATGCAGTTTCTCCGTAAGATGAATATAGGAATGTTCTAACCAGAATACTCACATCAAGTTACCCGATATTGTCTGACATATCAAGTAAGAAACGTTGCTTAATTCACCGGTTATTTGTCACATTTTGCCCGGATGAATGATATGCCGGGGCGATTGCCCCGGCATATCGGTGCTGGTTTCCTATTCCACCAGCCCGGCGTCCAGCAAGGCCAGGTAAACCTTCTCGGCCGAGAACGGCGGGTTGGTGATGCGCAGGCCCGTCGCGTCGTGCAGCGCGGCGGCCACCGCGGCGATGGAGGGCACCAGCGGGTGCTCGCCGATCCCGCGCGCGCCAAACGGCCCGTCATCCTGAGCGTGCTCGACGATGAACGTGTCGATCTCCGGCGGCACGTCGGCAGCCGTGGCGATGCGGTAATCCACAAAGCTCGGGTTGCGCGTCACACCGCCCACCAGCTGCATGCCCTCGAAGAGCGCCGAGCTGAGCCCTTGCACGAAGCCGCCTTCCATCTGCTGCTTCACCAGCGCCGGGTTGATGGCCTTGCCCACGTCGAACGAGCAGGCCGCCCGCAGAATGGTGATGCGCCCGGTTTCTTTATCAACCTCGATCTCCACGCCCTCGGCGCCGGTGGTGTAGTGCACCACGGCCCGGTCGCCCTGGCCGGTTTCGGCATCCAGCCCGGTGACATAGGTGGGCATGAACGAACCCGCCCCCACCACCGGCCCGCCGATCCAGCCCTGGTCGTTCGGCTTGGGCAGACCATAGACGACGATATCCTTGATCGAGATCGACTCTTCCGTCTTGTACGAAATCACATAGCCGTCTTTGATGTCCAGGTCCTTGGGATCTTCATTCCAGGCCTCGGCCACCATATCCAACACCTTCTTCTTGGCGTCCAGCGCGGCATTGCGCACCGCGTTGCCCATCGACCAGGTCAGGCGGCTTGCCACCGTCTGCCACTCGTAGGGGCTGTAGCGCGTGTCGATCGGGCCGGAGACCTTGACCGACTCGTAAGGCACGCCCAGCGTCTCGGCGGCGATCTGCGCCATGGCCGTGAAGGTGCCCTGGCCGATCTCCTGCCCGCCCACGCTGACGGTCACCGTGCCGTCGGCGTTCATCTTCACCAATGCGCTCGAGCCTGCGTTCGGCGGCATGGCCGGGGCCTTCCAGGCCAGGGCGATGCCCTTGCCGCGCAGCTTGTTCGGGCTGCTCGGCGGCTCTTTGACGCCCCAATCCAGCGCCTGCGCCACCTTATCAATGCATTCCTTGATGCCCACGTCGTGGATCACCATGCCCGTGGCGAGCACATCGCCGCCCTGAACGCAGTTGCGCTTGTGGAATTCCACCGGGTCCATGCCGATCTTCTCGGCCAGCATGTCCATCACCTGGTCAACGCCGGTATGCAGCTCGGCCATGCCAAAGCCGCGGTAAGCCCCGCCGACCGGGTGGTTGGTGTACACGCACATGCTGTCGGTTTTGACGTTCGGGATGTCATACGGCCCGGTGCTGGAGTAACCGCCCGCGCGTGTCACATTCACGCCGTACTCGGTGTAGGCCCCGCCGTCCCAATACATGCGGTTCTCGAAGGCCAGCAGGTTGCCGTCTTTGTCGCAGCCCACCTTCAGGTGAATCACCAGCCCCTGGCGCACAAAGTTGGTGTAGAACTCTTCCTCGCGCGTCAGGCGCAGCTTGATGGGGTGCCCTTTGAACTTCATCGCCACCGCGCACGGGATCGATTCCATCGTCACGCCGGCTTTGCAGCCGAACCCGCCGCCGATGGTGGGGGCAATCACGCGGAAGTCGCTTTCGGGGATATGCAGCGTCTTGGCCAGCAGGGCGCGCTGCGCAAACGGCGACTGGGTGGAAGCCCACAGCGTCATCTGGCCGTTTTCTTCCATCTTGGCCACCGCCACATGCGGCTCGATGGGCACATGCTGCACGTGGGGGACGCGGAAGGTGTGCTCCACAATCGCGGCGCACTGCGGCCAGGCCGCTTCGGTATCGCCTTTGCGGATTTTGAAATGGTTCGAAATGTTCGTGCCCGCCACCGGGAAGATGAAGTTCGGGCGCTCATACGAACCGAGGTCGGGGTGGATCAAAGGCGCGCCGGGCTGGGCGCCGAACTCGGGGTCGAGCACCGGTTCCAGCTCTTCATACTCCACTTCCACCAGCTCCACCGCCGCTTCGGCGATCTCCTCGGTGGTGGCTGCCACGGCGGCCACCGGCTCGCCCACAAAGCGCACCTTGCCGCGCGCAAAGAGATGGCGGTCCTTCAGGTACAGGCCGATATACTCGTCGAAATCGTCGCCGGTGACCACGCCCTTCACGCCGGGCAGCTTGAGCGCCTTGCTGACGTCGATCTTCTTGATCAGCGCGTGCGGGTAGGGGCTGCGCACCACGCGGCAGTGCAGCAGGCCCGGCCCGAACTGAATGTCATCGGTGTAAATGGCGGTGCCGGTCACCTTCTCCAGCACATCGTTGCGCGGCACGCTCTTCCCGACGGGGTTATTGGTTTTTTGCTTTTCAACGACTGCCATAGGGTCGTCTCCTTATTGATTCGCAGAATCCAGGTCTATCCAACCGGCTAAGCCGCGGGATGTTCGTACTGCGCCGCCTTCGAGATGGCAGCGACGATGCGGTTATAGCCCGTGCAGCGGCACAAATTGCCCGAGATCGCTTCGCGAATCTCGAACTCGGTGGGGTGCGGGTTGCGGTTGAGCAGGGCGCGCGCCGACATGAGGATGCCCGGCGTGCAAAAACCGCATTGCACCCCGCCTTCCTCGATGATGAACTTCTGCAGGCTGTCCATCTCGCCATCCTGCGCCAGCCCTTCGATCGTCACCACATCGGCGCCGTCGCATTCGGCAGCCAGCACCATGCAGCTATTGACGGCATCGCCGTTGAGCAGCACCGTGCAGGCGCCGCACTCGCCTGAAGCGCAGCCGTTTTTGGTACCGGTAAGCCCAACCTTCTCGCGCAGCATCTGCAGGAGCGTCAGATGCCCTGGGATATCCACCTGGTAGAGCGTGTGGTTAATCGTCAAAGTAATCCGGTGAAACGACATAAAGTCCTCCTCGTCTGGCCTCTATTTGCGAATCTTCGTCCAGATATCCACCAGGGCGCTGCGCGTCAGATTGCGCACCATCAATTTGCGGTAGCGTGCGCTTCCACGGGTATCGTCGATGGGCGTGCAGGCATCCATGGCGGCCTGAGCGGCCTCGGCGATCACACCCTCGTCGATCGCTTTGCCTGCCAGGATCTCCTCTGCCTTCGAGGCACGCAGCGGCACCGGCGCGACTGAAGCCAGGGCGATGCCGAAGCGGAAGCCCGAGGCCGCCGAGGCATCGGGGTAGCCGAGTGCCGTGACCCCCACAATCGCCAGGTCGCCCAGGCGGTTGCGGCCGAGCTTGATGTAACGGCCCACGCTGCCCGCCGGGGGCAGGGGCAGGAAGAGCGCCGTGGCGATGTCGCCGGGCTTCAGGTTCGTCTTGCCGGGGCCTTTGAAGAAGCCGTTCAGCGGCTCGTCGCGCATTCCATCCGGCCCAAAGACGCGCAGCACGCCGCCCAGCAGCATGCAGGCGCCGATCGTATCGCCCGCCGGCGACGCGTTGCAGATGTTGCCGACGATCGTCGCCCTCGAACGCAGCTGGTAGCTGGCGACCCAATGGCAGGCTTCCACCAGCACGGGGTAATGCTTCTGAACATCCGGATGAGCCGCCACTTTGTTCATCGGCACGGCTGCGCCAATCGTCAACCCTTTGCCGGCTTCGAACCGGATGCCGTCCGTACCGTCCAGGCCTTTAACATCTACCAGGTATTTGGTTTTCCAGACGCCGTCGCGGATGCGCACGATGCAGTCGGTGCCGCCCATGAAGGGACGCGCCTCGCCTGCGTGCGAAGCCAGGAATCGGCTCGCCTCTTCGAGGGTCGCAGGCTTGATGTAATCGATCTCGGGGAGTCCAGGATGAGGATTGTGCATAAATTAGCTTCCTCTCTTTCAAGAATGAATAGGATCGCCAACCGAAACAAAATACCTGCGCCAGGCCGGTGAAGCCGGGCAGCAGGTTCTTTCTACCGCAAAATCAACCGGGCGCAGCCGCAGGCAGAGGCGCGCGCGCCTTCGCACATCCGGCGATCGCCAACCACTGCTATGCAACTGGGCGTTTGCATCCTGCTCATCATCTGTGGGGAGACAAAACCGGCCCTGGTTGGGTTACACCTCGCGGGGTGAACAGGTCGCTCTCCCAAAAAATGGTAGCATAGACAGAGATGGTTGACAAGTTTACCTTTATCCATTTTTCAACCAACAAATGTAATTGTCTGACAAAAAAGGCAAGCGGCACACGCTCAATCTTCGGTCACCCGCCTGTGAAAGCGCGAATATTGACCAGGATCCATAAACCTATTACCGCAGTGACCGTCTCGATCGTCTGAGGCAGCAGAGCCGCAAGCACGCCCGCATAGGAGTGAAAGACAACGTGCGGAGAAAAGCAGGGCGAAGAAGCGACTGCAAATCGAGGTTCTTCTTTGTGCAATGAAGCAGCGATCAGGGTCAAACCAATGGGAAGGCTGGCAGGCCAGAAACTGGCATTGAAGTCACTGGAGTAATCGATGATATTCTGGAAACGAAAGGGCCAAAACCCCAATATCAGGATCGAAACTGCCCCGGCAAGGGTCACCGGCGCAAAGACCTGAACCACGCGCTTGAATTTTCCAACCCGCCAGGCTTCCACGAGCCAGTAGACAACCAGCCCCAATCCCACCTGCGGCTTAATGACGACAAAGAATAAACCGACCTGTGGTGGAAGAATGAAACCTAACATGGCCAGCCAGTCAATATTGGCATTCAACAAACCATGCAGGACGGGCGGCGATAAAAGAAAGACGGCAAAGGCCAGGGGTTTTGCGTCCAGGCGACGTGCCAGTACGGCAAAACTCAAGATGGACACGGTGAATAATAACCCGCGTCCGAAATCCTCTGGCAGCAGTGCAAGCGGGAGAAGGGGAATCAGGCTCCAGGGAGCCGCATAGAACGTTTCGACGCTGTACGGCGATTGGCCCGCCAGGAGAGCAATCGAGGCAGGGCGGAACGACTCATGCCAATCAATCCCTGAGGGAAGGAACTGTCCAACTGCCACCGAAATGATCATCGCAATGATCAGAACGACCGTGGTTTTGATCACGCGAGTGCGGTTCACGGCAAGCAAATCGAATATCTCCCCTCGGCTTCGGATGGCGCTTATTTGAACCCAAAGGTGAACAACACCACCCCCACCGTCACCACCGCCCACCAGTAAGGCAGGATGAACTCCGGCGCCCAGGTGACGGTGCGCAGGGCCAGCCCGATCAACATTACCACCGCCCCCGCGCCGATCAACCACCAGCTTCCCACCCGGTAGGTCACCTGCTCGCCCGGCGCGGCCAGCGGGGCATCGCCCGGCTTGCGTTTGGCGGCACCCGCCCGCAGGCGCGCCAGCTCTTCCTGGCGGGCTTCACGCCGCCTGCGCCCGCGCAGCTGGTACATGCGGATGTAGAAGAACACCACCGCGGTGATGACGGCAATCCAACCCGGATCAATTTTCATCGTCTAGACCCTCATCTTCTGTGCAATCTCTATCACGCTTTGCTTGAACGCTTCGTACTCGGCCTCGGGGCCTTCACCCAGAGAAACGAACAGACCGCGCGGGGTCAGGTCGCCCAGTTCGGTGCCGGATTCAAAACGTTCCTTCGAGCGCATCACCAGGCCGATGGCCCGGCAGGTGGGCAGTTTCACCCATCCAAAGCGGCGTTCGGGGTTGCGGATGAACCCCAGGTAATACATCTCGCCCTCCTCCTGCGGCTTCGGCAGGGTGATGATGGTGATTTTCGTTTTCTCCGTCAGGTCGAATACTTCGTACGTCGTGCCCGCAAAGGAGCTGAGCTTTTCGTACGGGAGCATCTGGCCCACATGGTTCCACCAAAACTCGAGGAACTTCAGCCCGTCTTTCTCAAGATACTTCTCGAAATCCTTGGTCTGCGAATGGAAAATGATCGGCAGGGCTTCGTAACTAAAGTTGAAATGCTGGCTCTTCTTTTTATCCATGAATCACCCTTCAGCAGCGAGTCGGAGCAGGTATTCGGCATAGGTGGCGGGCTTGCGGCCCAGCAGCCACTCCAGGATATTGGCATTGCCGATGAAATTGCATTTTTCGTAGTATTCGAACATTGCCAGCAGCGTCTTCACGGCGTAATCGGCCATCCCCGCGGCCCGGGCGCGCCGCTCCCACTCCGCCCGGTCGAGGGCGCGCGCTTCTACCGGCCGCTCGATTGCGCAGCCGATCAGCCAGGCCGCCTCGGCCTGTGAGAGCGCCTGCGGGCCCGCCAACTCATAAACCGCCGCCGAGTGGCCGTCTTGGGTCAACACGCGCGCGGCCGCCTCGGCCACGTCTTCCAAATCTACAACGCTGATGCGCGTTTCCGGCCGGTAGGGCAGCTCGTACACGCCCGTCTTGCGGATCGCCTCCCAATAGCCCTGCAGGTTCTGCATATAGGCGCACGGCTGCAAGATGGTGAAGTCAACCCCGCTGTTGATCAGGCATTCCTCGGCGCGCATTTTGTTCCAGTGATGGGGCATCGCCTCCACCTGCGGGTGCAGCACCGAATGGTACACAAAACGCTTCACCCGCGCGCTCTTCGCCAGGGCCAGCCCAAGCCGGATGATCTCCACCTCTTGCGGGTGCATATTGGGGGCAATGTGATAGACCACATCCACCCCGGCATACGCCGGTTGGAGCGCTGCGCCGTCCAGCAGGTCGCAGGCCAGCGCCTCCGCCGCCCCGGCGGCCAGGGCAGCGGCAATCTGCCCGGGCCGGTGCACCACCGCGCGAATCCGCGCCTGCGGGGCCAAGGCGCGCAGCCTGCGCAGAATGGCGCCCCCCGTTTTTCCGCTTGCCCCGGTGATTAAGATGAGCATGCTGCACCCGTCAAACGGGCTCCCGATATCGCCTCATCCCCCTGGGGGGTAGATTTGATACCGGGAGCCCTCAGAAAAATCAGATTGGCATCCTGCCGGGATTACTTCTTCTCAACAGCCGCGCGCTCGTGCGAGGGCTTGAAGAAGACGAAGATCAGGTTGATCAAGATACCCAGCACAGCGCCGGTGGCGATGGCGGGCAGGCCGCTCGGGAACACCTGGCCGACCGGGAAGGGCAGGAACCCGCCGGGGAAGCCGATGTTGCCGCCGATGCCGACGATCAAAATCACGGCGCCGATGGCCAGCTGCTTCGGATCGTACAGGTTCACCTTCTCCGCCATCATCAGCGCAATACCTTGCATGCCGATGACGCCGAACAGGTAGATCGACAGGCCGCCGGCCACAGCCGAGGGCATCGAGTTGACGACGTCGGCCAGCCAGCCAACGAAGCCGAGGATGATCGCAATCACGCCGGCGGTGAGCAGCACCGGGCCGGAGTAGTTGCGGGTGATCACCATCAGCGAGTTGTTCTCGCCGTAGTTCGTGCCGGCGGTGGAGCCGAAGATGCCGTTGATGATGTCATCCAGGCCGTCGAGCATCAGGTTGAGGCCGATGTATTCCGAAAGCCCGTACTTCTCTTTGCCCTGTTCCTCAGCCAGGTGGTCAACATACAGGCTGATCTGATACAGGTGCGCGGTGGACTCGGGGATGGTGGCGATTGCCATCACGCCGACGCCGAAGATCACCGTCAGGGTCAGCGGGTCATTGAAGACCGGGAAGGTGAACTGCGGAACGCGGAAGAACGTGCCAAACGTGATGTGCACCAGCCCGAACAGAGCCGCAATAATATAGCCGGCAATGGCGCCCAACAGAATGGGGAGCATGCCGATGAAGCCCTTGTTCTGCAGATACACCGAGAGGCAGATGGTGATCACCAGGGTCAACAGGGCGACGATGAACTCAGGCCAGTTGGCGGTGCCGGTGGGGCCGGTAATGCCGGTGGCGTTGTTCAGGGCCGCAGCGCCGAGGCCGATGCCGATGGTGCAGGCAACCGGGCCGGTGACAGAAGCCGGCAGGATCACATCGATGGCTTTCTTGCCGCCCGCGACGCGGATGAGCAGGCCAACCAGCACGTTGATGATGCCCGTGGCGAGGAACCCGGCCTGAACAACCGAGAGCAGATGGGGATCAGCCGGAACGCCGAAGGTCGGCTTGGTGATGGCAGTCACCGCGGCGATGTAGCTGAAGCTCGAGCCGTAGTACAGGGGGATGAATTTCCCCATCGACAGCTTCGAGCCGATCAGGGCGATGATGGTGCCCAGGCCGGTCACCGTCAGCACGGTCGGGACAGGGAAGCCCATCAGCAGGGCGCACAGCACGGTGGCGGGGAACATGGTCAGCACGTGCTGGAAGCCCAACAGGACCATTTGCCCAAATGGGGGTTGGTCATTCGGCAAATATCCAAACACCTTCGCTTTTGTAGCCATTTAACGATTTCTCCTCTAGGAAAGTCAAATCAATCTACGAAAGGAAAGAATAAAGCGGCTTTTGTCTTCGGGAACCGATTTTCCCTACACCACCTCCTTTCTTCTTCACCCTCCGGGCAACCAGGAAAGCAGCTTATGGAGAGCTACAGAAGCACCCGGGGCTTAGTTGCACTTCGACAGGATAAAGCCGATGATCGCGAGCAAAATCGCCATAGGTATCACATATAACACCATTCTGACTTCGGCGATTTGCGTCCATCCCTTTGCCATGTCTTTTGCAACCCCGGCAGCAAATTGAGCTTCGGTAGGCGCCTTAAATTCGACCTCCTGGCCTGCCTTGGCCGCCAAACGGGCCTCGAGGGCCTTATCCAGCGTCTCGAAGGCGGTTTTGATCATGCTCTTCGCCACGCTGTCGATCATCCGCTGGCCAACACTGGCCAGGGTGCCGCCAATTTGAACATCGCCAGAGTATTTCAGCAGGGTGGTGCCATCTTCCTGTTCGCTAAAATGCACGTGCCCCACACCCTTGGCGAACCCGGGCGCGCCTTTGCCCTCCACGATCAAGGTGCATTTCTCAGGTGCCACCTCGTCGGCAATTTCGAGCTTTCCCGAAAACGCCCCAGAAACCGGCCCGATGCGGACGTTCATCGTGCCTTCGTAGTGATTGCTGTCGACCATATTCAGGGACTGAGTGCCGGGAAGTGCCGATGCCAGCACCTCAGGATCACGGAACATACCGTACACCTCGTCGCGCGGACCTTTAAAGACGTGCTCACCTTCGAGATTCATGAATATTCTCCTCTTCAGCTTAATATTGTACTCACATTTTTTTAATCCAGGTCTTAACCTGGGCCATCACTTTTCGGTGCTCTTCTTCACCAGCTCGAACAGCCGGCTCGGAGAGAGCGGAGTCTCGGCAATCTGCAGCTTGCAGTCGGCCAGGGCGTTTTCCACCGCCTGCGCGAAGCACGCCGGTGTGGGGATGGCCCCCGCCTCGCCCACGCCCTTCATCCCAAGTTCGTTCAACGGAGAAGGCCGCTCCACATGCCCCAGAAGCACCTCGTCGGGCATATCGGTCGCCTGTGGCAGCAGGTAATCCATGAACGATGCGGTGAGGAGCTGGCCGTTCTCGTCATACTTGAGCTGCTCGTAGAAGGCGTTGCCAATCCCCATCGAAAGGCCGCCGAGGATCTGCCCTTCCACCAGCATCGGGTTCACCAGCGTGCCGCAATCGTGGACGATGGCCAGCTTTTCGATCTTCACATCCATCGAGCCGGGGTCAACATCCACAATCATGGCCAGCGCACCGGCCCCGGTGGAGCCGTAGGGCGGGCCAAAATAAGCCACCGCTTCCAGCCCGGGTTCGGCGCCCTGTTCGAAGGTGCCGCGCGTGGGGTTGGCTTTCATCGCCATCTCGCCCAGCGAGATGAACCGGCTGTGATCTCCCGCCACGCACACCTTGCCGTCACACAGCTCCACCTGGTCTTCTGGAACGCCCAGCAGCTTGCTGCCCAGCTTGATGGCCTTCTGCCGCACTTTGGAAGCCGCCAGGTGAATGGCCGAGCCAGCCACGCCGGTGCCCCGGCTGGCAAACGTGCCCGCGCCCCAGTGGAAGTGACCCGTGTCGCCGGTGGTCACGTTCACGTCGCGCACATCCACGCCCAATTCTTCGGCGGCGATCTGCGCGTAGACGGTGAAGTGCCCCTGCCCCTGCGTGCTGATGCCCGTCGAGACGTTCACCTTGCCGTTTGCGCCGACCGTGACGCGCGCGCCTTCATACGGCCCGACGGAGGTGCCTTCGGTGAAGCACACCACGCCAATGCCCTTATGCTTGCCTTCTGCGCGCAAACGCGGCTGCTCTTCCTTGATGAACTTCTCGTAGCCGATCAGCTCGACGGCCTTGCGCAGCTCTTCGGGATAGTCGCCGCTGTCGAGCACGCCTTCGACGAAGTCCTGCCCGATGATGCCGGTCGGCAGCGGGTACTGGTCCGACCGGATCAGGTTGCGCCGGCGAATCTCCACCGGGTCCATGCCCAGTTCGCAGGCGGCGTAATCGATCAGGCGCTCCATCACATACACGCCATACGGGCGGCCTGCTCCGCGCACCGGGGTGACCACCATGGTGTTGGAGAAGACCATCTTGACTTCGGTTTTGAAGTTCGGCACGTTGTAATTGCTGACCGTGTGCGTCTGCGTGTTGAGCGGGACGGTCATGCCGTAGGGATCGTACGCGCCGGTGTTATGATAGAACATATCCTTGACGCCCAGGATGATGCCGTCCTTCGTCACCGCGATCTCGGCATAGTGGAGCTGGTCGCGCTCCGAGGTGGTCGCCAGGAAGTTCTCGCGGCGGTCTTCGATCCACTTGATCGGGCGGTTCAGCCACATGGCGACGATCGGCAGCAGCACGTCATCGGCCTGCGAGGTCATGATCTTGGGGCCGAACCCACCGCCGATGTAGGGGGTGATCACGCGCACCTGGCTCTCGAACAGGCCGAGGCGGGCGGCGATGCTGTTGCGCAGCGGGATGGGCGCCTGGGTGGAAGCCCAGATGGTCATCTCGCGGGTGCGGTCGTTCCAATCCACCAGCAGGCCGCGGTTTTCCATCGCGGCTCCCGCGCAGCGGTCCACCGAAATGCGCCGCTTGATGACGTAATCGGCTTTGGCGGCGGCTTCTTCATAATTGCCGCGTTCCTGCACCACGTGCGCCGCCAGGTTGCTTTCCAGGTCTTCGTGCACCAGCGGAGCGCCCGGTTCCAGGGCTTTCTCCAAATCCACCACCGCGTCCAGCGGTTCCATTTCGACGATGATGTCATCGAAGGCATCTTCGGCGATATAGCGGCTCTCGGCGATGATCAACGCCAGAGGCTCGCCCGAGAAGCGCACCTTATCCTTCGCAATCGGCACCAGCGTGCGGGCGTGGAACACCGAGCCTTTAATTGCCGTCGGCGGGGGCACCTGCAGCGGGCCGGGGCGCCAATAGTCGCCAAAATCGGCCGCCGTATACACCGCCACCACGCCGGGGCGCTTGAGCGCCTGCGAAACATCGATGCTCTTGATGCGCGCGTGCGCGTAATCGGAACGCAAGAAGGCCGCGTGCAGCATGCCCGGCAGCTCGATATCGTCGATAAACTCCGCTTTGCCGGTCAGCAGGTACGGGTCTTCGTTGCGAGTGACGCTTTGGCCAAAAACTTTTCCAGACACGATATCACCTCGTTATACTTCCTGGCGGGCAGCCATCTTCTTTGCAGCCAGTTGGACTGCGCCGATCATGTTCTGGTAGCCGGTGCAGCGGCAGAGGTTGCCGTCGATCGCCTCGCGGATTTCTTCTTCCGTGGGGTCGGGGTGCTTTTCGAGGAACGGCACCAGGGTCATCAAGAAACCCGGCGTGCAGAAGCCGCATTGCAGGGCATGCTTTTCCGAGAAGGCCTCTTGCAGCGGGTGCATGTGTTCAGGCGTCCCCAGTGATTCCACGGTCTGCACCTCGTGCCCGTTGGCCTGCACGGCGAAGATCAGGCACGAGCGCATCGGCTCGCCGTCGAAGAGCACCGTGCACGCGCCGCACAACCCGTGCTCGCAGCCCACGTGGGTACCCGAAAGGCCCAGGTCGTGGCGGATGAAATCGCTCAACAGCAGGCGCGGTTCCACCGAGCGCTCGTACTCCGTCCCGTTGACTTTCACTTTGATCGTGTATAGCTTGGTCACGTCTACCTCCTTAAAGCGCCGCGCGCTGGAATGCTTCGGTCAGCGAGCGCACCACCAGCACCCGCGTGAGGTGCCGGCGGTAATCGGCTGTGGCGTGCACATCGGTGCCGGGGTCGATCTCGCCTTTCGCCACCGCTTCGGCCACCGCCTCGAAGGCCTCCTGGCCAGGCTTCTGCCCCACCAGGATGCGCGAGACTTCCTTCGAGAGGATGGGCGTATCGCCGACGCTGATCAACACCATACGCACCTGCTTGCAGCGCCCGGCCTCGTCCAGCGTGGCCGCCGAGGCCACCGCCACCTGGGCGTAACCGCCGCGCTGGCGCGAGACCTGCTTGTAGCTCGAGCCGGTGCGGGCCGGGAGGGGCTTGAGCACCACCTCGGCGAGCATTTCATCCGGCTCCAGCACGGTCATAAACGGCCCGAGGAAGAAATCTTCGGCCTGCACCCAGCGCTCACCGCCCTTCTTGAGCAGCTTCAGGTCGGCGTTCATCAGCAGCGAAATCGCCGGAAGCTGAGCGGCCGGGTCGGCGTGCGCGATGGCCCCGCCAAAGGTGCCGCGGTTGCGGATCTGCGGGTGGGCAATGTAGGTCATCACCTCGGCGATCAAGGGGAAGCGGCGCTTGATCTCGGCGTCGTGTTCCACCTTGCTGTCGCGCGTCATCGTCCCGATGGCCACGCTCCCATCGCCGTTCGGGCGGATGTAAGCCAGCTCTGGGATGTTGTTCAAGTCCACCAGCGCGCCGGGGCGCGCCACGCGGAAGTTCATCGATGGGATCAGGCTCTGCCCGCCGGCGAGGATCTTCCCGGAGTATCCCAGCTCCGCGATTGTGTCAAGCGCCTCAGCCACGCTGGAGGGCGCGTAATATTCGAATGGAATTGGCTTCATGAACGGATTACCTCCTCAACAACGAGAGGGGAACTCGGGCAACCTCATTCCGTTAACAGCCACAAACCTCCAGGGGTCAAACGGCCTGGAGGTTTGTGGATTGACGAACCTAATTGCTCTCCTTGAAAGCAACGAAGCGGCCCCACATGGATTCAGCTTCCATCGCTTTCTGCAGGTAGCAGCCGATGTAATAGCGGCCGCTCTTGGCGGTGGCAATATCGCCCGCCAGGTTTTCGGCGTGCACAATCTTCTTCGGGAACAGGTTGAGATGCATGTCCTGGTAGTAATCTTCCAGGGGGTACATCTGGTCCCAGTCTTTGCCGAAGTCGCGCACCAGCTTGGCGTTCGCCTCGGCGAACGTCTTGGGGTGCCAGATGCGCATGATCGTGTTCATCGGATGGTCGGCCGAGACGGCATCCACGCCGATCCACTTCAGCTCCATCTCGGTGGCCCACCGCGAGAAATCGGGCGAGGGACCTGGGTGCTTGACCATGTAGCGGAACTCGTCCGATTCGGGGCTGAACCAGCCGTACTTGTTCCAGCCGGTTTTGATCACCAGGATATCGCCCTTGCGGATGTCCACCACGTCTTGGATCATCTTGGGGGTGTAAACGCTCGAGTCGCTCACCAGGTGCGAGATATCGGCGATGACGCCCGGCCCCACCCACTCTTCCAGCGGAACCTGCCCGATGGTGCGGCCGTTGGGGTAGAAGTGCTTCTCGCCGTCCATGTGTGTGGCCAGGTGGATGCTGGCATTGCAGATCGAACCGTTGCGGCCCATGCCGAAGAATTGCCCGCCCACGCGCTTGGTGTAGGTAACCGAAAGCGGAACGTAGTTCAGCCATTGCGGGGTCTGCACGCTGAAGGGCACCGTCATATCGATCATCTGCGATTCGCCCATGGCCTTGAAGAACTCGTCTTCGCTCATCCAATCCGGGGCCTGGTAGGCGGCCACGCGCGCCCAGGCCGTTTCCACCTCGGTGAAGGGGATCGGCATGATCATGATCCACGCGCGTTTGTTGAGCAGCTTGTCGATATCGCCCACGATGGATTCGCACAGTACCAGGTGGTTCTTCGGCATGGTGATGTGCGTCAGCTCGTAATACTCACCCTGCGGGAACATCTCGTCCCACTTCTTGCCGGTTTCCTTCTCCAGCTTGGCTTCGGCCAGCTTGAAGTGGTTCTCGTGCATGCGCCGGATGGGAGTGTTCATCGGGTGTTCCGCGCAGCCGCAGTCCACGCCGATGACCTTCAGCTTCATATCCATGGCCCACTTGTAGAAATCCATCGAGGGGCCCGGGTGGCGCACCAGGAAGCCGAATTCTTTCGATTCCACGCCGCCCTGCGCGTTCGGGTTGACCACATCCGGCTGGTCGTAGGAATAGCGGTGGTAACCGGTGTTGACGATCAAGATATCGCCCTTGCGCACATCGGCCACCTTCATGATCATCTCCGGCGTGTACACGCTGTAATCGGAGACCATGCCGGAGATATCGGCCACCACGCCGGGGCCGCACAGGTCGGTCAGCGGAATATCGGCGATGCGCCGCGCGCCGGAGTGGAAGGCCGTCTCGCCGACCAGGTGCGTGCCGACGGTGTTGCTCCAGTTCAAAATTTGCCCGTTCGCGCCCTGCCCGCCGCCGTAAGCGCCGGTGACGCGTTTGAAGAAGTGCACTTCCAGCGCTTTTTCGCCCGGCCAGGGGGGCGTGAAGATGCTGCACCCCTGGGTCAGGTCGAACAGCTTGGCTTCGGACATCATCTTAATGAATCGTTCACGGTCCATACAATCCTCCTCAAAAGGCAGGCCTGTTGGTTTGGTCTAATAGCCGTACTTCTCGGCAAACGCCACCAGCGCGTCTTCGAAGATATTCATCGGCGGGGTCACCACACCGGCGCCCACTTGCCCGATGCCAGGGTCTTTGTGCGCCACGCCCGTGTTCACCCGCGGGGGCAGGTTCTTCTCGATCACTTTGCGGATATCGATTCCCGTGGGCGTACCGCGGAAGTCCAGCGCCGGGATGGTGAAGTACTTGTGCTCGGCGTAGGTGATTTCGTACATATCCAGCGTGGTGTTGATCGCATCCTTCGGCGTGCCGCTGATGAAGGTGACGATCGCCGGCGCGCCCGCCATGGCAAAGCCGCCGATGCCGGCCGTCTCGGTGATGGTGCTGTCGCCGATATCGGGGTTGGCGTCCTTCTCAGTGAAGCCGGGGAAGTAGAGCGCCTTCACAATGCCTGCCGGGCCGGTGAACCAGCGGTCGCCCAGGCCGCTCACGCGGATGCCGAAGTCGGTGCCGTTGCGCGCCATCACCGTCACGATGGTGCTGCCTTCCACGTTGTGCCCGGCGTCGGCCATCGTCTTGCAGGCCGCCATCACCGGGTTGAGGATGCTCAGCGCGTTCTCGCCCAGGAAGCGGATCACCTCCGAGGCGGTCGCCGAGTCTTTGGCCACCTTGACGATGTATGGAGCCAGCGCCACGGTGTAGAGCATCGAAGCCGCGTCGAGGCGGTTGTGGCCGTCATCGCCCATGTGCAGGGCTTTGGCCAGCAGCGTGCGGATATCCAACCCGCCCATCGCCTCCAGCGCCGCGCCCACCGTCGGGCCGAGCACCTCATTCATCCAGGTCAGCTTATCCAGCACGTCCTGGCTGTAAGCGCCCATGCGCAGCACCTTGCCGCGGCCTTCGTTCAAGTTGGAGAAAGCTTTGTTGCCGTGAGTCTTGTTTTCCACCACGTAGCACAGCATGGAAGGCGAGATCACCCCCGCCATCGGGCCGGCGCTGGCGTAGTGGTGGCAGGGCGCGAACTGCACTTTGCCCGATTTTAACAGGGCTTCTGCGTCATCCCAGCCTTTGGCTTTGCCTTCGAACATCAAGGCACCCACCATGGCGCCCTTCATCGGGCCGGCCATGCGCTCCCAGGTCACCGGGGGCCCGGCGTGCAGGAGCAGGTTTTCGTGCATCCCAGGGATCACATCCAGCGCCTTGCCGACCCCGGTCACCACCGGGCGGGCTTCCATCATCTGCTCGACGGCATAGGCGTTTGCTTTTTCGATATCCACCATGTCAGGACCTCCGCAGTTAACTGTTTGGTTTGGAATCAAAATTACTTCTTCATGCGCTCGAGGATGGCCATTAAGCGGTCATTCCCGCCCGCCGGGGGGCGCCAGTCCACGTGCAGCACGGGGGCTCCCTGGGCCGCCAGGTTCTCGGCAAAAGACTCGAGCCCGACGTTGATGCCTGCCAGCGGCTTGCGCAGCGAGCCAAGGTCAACCGGTTTGCCCGCGTAAGGCGCCGCGGCGGCGCCTTCCAGCGCGCGCAGCAGCCGCCCCACATAGCGCACCACGGCTTCGTTGCTGGTGCTCACCCACACGCCGGCGGCCTTGAGCTGCTCCACCTGCGAATTCAGGTTTTGCGGGTCTTCGTCGGTGCCGGTCACCACGGCCGCCACTTCCAGGTAGCGCCCGGCCTCTTTGGCCAGGGCCTTGGCTTTGACGATCGCCGGAGCCAGTTCGCTGGCCGGGTCGGGATGCGAGCCGTAGCCGATCACCACGTCCAGCAGGATGACCGCCACGCTCGGATCTTGAGCCTCTTCCAGCAGGCGGCGGATGCGCAGTTCGTTATCCATCATCGGGTGCAGGCGCCCGACGGTGAACTCATCCTCGCCCAGGTCGATGATCGAGTGCTCGATGCTCTCGAAGGAGTTGGGCATCTTGAGCTCTTTATTGATCGGCGCGTTGGCATACACGCGCGGCAGGTAACCGGCCAGGATGTGCTGGGCCTCGTAGGCCAGAGTCCCGCCCGAGAACAGCCCGCGCAGGTATTTCTGGCCCGGGGCGAAGCGCTCCAGGTGCAGGTCCGATTGATCTTCCAGGGCGGCGCCTTCGTTCGCCAGCTTGACGGCCAGCTCGGCGGCCTGATCGAGGCTGCCGGCGAAGTAAATGTTATCAATGCGCTGCGAGGTGATGGGCCGGGCGATGAAGTTGACCACCACCGGCTTACCCGCGTTGCGGGCGGCCTTGAGCACCTCTTCGGCCACTTTGGGGGCCGGCGGCTTGGAAACGAGGGTGATCACCTTCGTATCCGGGTCGCGGCTGAGCAGGTCGATGGCCTGCAGGAAGGTCGCCGCGCCCACCTTTTCCGAAAGGTCGCGCCCGCCGGTGCCGATGCCGTGAGTGATGCCCCCGCCCAGCTGGTGAATGCGCGAGGTGACGTGCTGCAGCCCCGTTCCGGCCGCCGCCACCACGCCGATAGGCCCTTTGCGCACCTTGTTGGCAAAGCCCAGGCCAATGCCGCTCACCATGGCGGTGCCGCAATCGGGGCCCATCACCAGCAGGCCAAGCTCGGTTGACTGCTTCTTCAGGGCGATTTCATCCTCCACCGAGACGTTGTCGCTGAAGAGGAAGACGTGCTTGCCCAGGCGCAGCGCTTCGCGCGCCACGCCGGCCGCATAGCGCCCCGCCACCGAGACGAGCACCCAGCTCGCTTCGGGCAGCATTTCGACCGCCGTCTCCAGGCTGTGCGGGCGGAATTCCTGTTCGATGCCCGACTTGCGCCGCGAGAGCAGCTCATCCACTTTGCCGATCGCATCCAGGGCGGCCTGTTCCGTCTCGGCCCGCACCACAATCACCATATCATCCGGTTTCGAGCTCTCCACTTCGGGGGAGACCAGGTCGATGTGCGCGAGGAGTTCCTTGTTGGAATCGGTCCCCATGATCACGCCGGCATCTTGAATTCCGGGCAATCCGGCCAGGGAGCGCTGCAACTGCATCAAGACTGCCGAGTCGTAATAAGCTCCGCTGCGGATTTCCGATTTTATGATCGCCATCCTACCTCCGATTGTTCTGGTTGAGTTTTGAGCGCCAATCAACACTATTGAGCGCCGTAGACCAAAAGCTGGTTTGATCCGGCGCTCCATCGATTGTCAATTCACCTATAGTGATCCGCCTGCGAACAGGGCAACCCCTGCGAGTCGCAGATTTCATTCTCTTTTGTGCAGCTAACAGCAAAACAGGGCATACGTACTATTCTTTTGTACAGTTGAATGGGCACTTTGCAGCAAATCCAGTATAGCAACAATAAAAAAGCGAGTCAACTTACCTTTCACCTGAAGTTGTATGACAAATTGCAGCCATTCAACGAACCGGGGTGTGGAACAGCTGCCCATTCCACACCCCGGTGATCAAGTTTAGAGGTCGACCGTCTCGGGCACGCGGAAGTTCTCGTTGGCCTTGCGCACCTCATCGGTGACGTTGAAGCTCATCGCCGAGCCGATCATCTGCTCGCAGAAGTTCTTCACGCCAGAGTTCCAGGCCGCCTGAGTCAGGTAATAGACGCGCGCACCGCCCAGCTCGTGCTGGTATTCGGGCCACGGCTTGGTCGGCTGGGCCATCTCGACGCCCGCCATGCGCCAGCCGTTATAGCTCTCGAAGGTGGACCACCATTCTTTGCACTTCAACACCTCGAGGGCGTAGTAGGTCTTAGCGTAGTACATCGCCCAGCCCAGGCGCCCGCGGCGGGCGAAGGTCATCGTATGCAGGCTGATGGCGATGTCTTCGTTCATCACACGCCCGTTCGCCAGGCCAAGCCATTCGCCGTCGATCAGCCCCACCAGGTGGAAGGGGTCCTTGATGCGCTTGCGCGCCCAGCCGAGGATCTCACCATAGACGCGCACGCCCACAATGTCATAGAAGTCCTTCTGCACCTTCATCACTTTTTCCATGTAGCCGAGCATGGCCGGCACTTCTTCCAGCTTTGCCTGGCGGATGTAAAGGATGCGGCCGTCGCGCAGGGTGATCTGCGCCTCGGGCCAGGGCGGAAGGTTCATCGGCGGAGCCTGCAGCAATGGCTCGATCTCGCTGACATCAAAACTGACCTGGTTGGTCGATACTTCAACAGGGGGCGGGAGTTTCATTTTAACCTCTCAAAGAATTTGAAAGTGAACGCAGGTTAGCAGCATGCTAATCTGTATTTACCGGGTAACTCCATCCAATCAGAGTGGAACAATTTGTACTTCAGGCAGCCAGAAGTTATGCAGCGGACGTGCACGATCAATTGTCTAACAACTTGGTTACTATAGCATACGCATATGGCGATGTCAACGCTTTTCGGGCGAACGCGGATGAATCACCGCCAGAGGGGTGACAATCTTCACATCCCGCGCCCGCAGCGTATAATAAATCAGAAGCTGCTTTCCTCAGGGATTTTACTACCTCTAACCATGCACGTCACCGTCGAACTCACCGGCGCGGCGCGCGCCATCGCCGGCCAAAAGATCATCCACCTCGATCTTTCGGAAGCCGATACCTACCAGGATATCGTGCGCATCCTGGCGCAGCAATTCCCCGGCCTGGTCGGCGTGCTCATTGACCGCGACGGCCAGACCTTCCTCTCTTCGAACATGTTCATCATCAATGGGGATATGACCACGCCCGCTATGGTGATGAGCGAACGCCCTCACGAAAACGACCACCTGATTCTGATGTCGCTGATCACCGGCGGTTGAGCAGGCCCCCGCTTCACCCCTCGGCGGCGGCCTGGTGCCGGCCCAGGAACTCCTTCAGGCGCGGCCCCTCGGCCTCCAGGCGCAGGATGAGCGCTTCCGCGCCCTCCAGGTCGCCGCTGCGCGAGCGGCGTTCCAGTTCGGCGGCGGTTTCCACCGCCCGCATGGCAGAGAAGGCCGCCGCAGCGCCTTTCAGGCTGTGAGCAAGCTCAGCCAGCGCCGCCGCATCGGCGGCGCGCGCCGCCTCGCGCATCTGCTTGCTGCCGCTCTCCACCTGGCGGATGAACTCGCCCAGCAGGTCGAGGAAAAAGGTCATGTCGCCGCCAAAGCGCGGCAGGGCACTCGCCAGGTCGATCACCAAATCTTCTTCTCCCCTGCCCGGCCCGCGTTCGCCCACTGCGGAGGGCGTTTGAGCCTTCGCGCCGGGTGCTTCCTCCGCCTCGGCCGTCCAGCGCTTGAGCGTGGCCAGCAGCTCGTCCGGCTGGAGCGGTTTGGAGATGTAATCGTCCATCCCGGCGTCCAGGCAGCGCTGCCGGTCACCCTGCATGGCATGCGCGGTGAGCGCGATGATCGGCACATGCTGCCCCGGGGCTTCCTGCTGGCGGATCCGCCGCGCGGCTTCCAGCCCATCCACCTCGGGCATCTGCACATCCATCAGCACCAGGCTGTAGCGCCCTTTGACCACCGCATCCACCGCCCGCGCGCCGTTGTCAACCACATCCACCGGGTAACCGGCTTTGGTGAGCAAAATCACCGCCAGCTTTTGGTTCACCGGGTTATCTTCTGCCAGCAGGATGCGCAGCGACTGGCGGTTCTTCTCCTGGATGGTGTGCCGGGTGATCAACCTGGCCCCGGCCTGCGCCTGTGCTCTGCGCCCAAGCACGGCCTCGAGCACCTCCTTCAACTGGGCCTGCTTGACCGGCTTGACCAGGTAGCCGTCGCAGCCGATCGATTCCAGCCGGGCGGCGTCGCCGCGCATACCCATCGAGGTCAGGATCACCACGCTCGCATTCTGAATGACTGGGTCGCCTTTGATCAGGCGCAGGGTCTCTTCGCCGTCCATCTCCGGCATCTGCATATCCAGCAGCACCAGCCGGTAGGGGTCGCCCACCTTGGCGGCGTGATGGAGAGCAGCCAGCGCATCCTGACCGCTCGCGGCGGTTTCGGGCCGGCAGCCGAAGCTCTCCAGCATCTTTTGCATGATGATCCGGTTGGTGCGGTTATCATCCACCCCCAGCACGTGCAGGTCAAGGCCCGCCAGGTCCACGCCGGCCGGGCCTTCGCCGCCCTCCACATCGGCCAGCTTTTCGAAGCAGGCGGTGAACCAGAAGGTGCTGCCTTTGCCCACCTCGCTCTCGACGCCCATCTCACCGCCCATCATCTCCACCAACTGCCTCGAAATGGCCAGCCCCAGTCCGCTGCCGCCATACTGGCGGGTGGTCGAGTTATCCACCTGCATGAAGCGCTCGAAGATCACCTCCAGGCGTTCCTTCGGGATGCCAATGCCCGTGTCGCTGACGGTGAAGAGCAGCACCGCGCTGTTCTCATCTTCGGCTTCGATCATCACGCGGATGACCACCTCGCCCTCGTTGGTGAACTTAATCGCGTTCCCCACCAGGTTCACCAGCACCTGGCGCAGCCGTCCGGGGTCGCCTTTGAGGCGCGAAGGCACATTGTGATAGATCATGCAGGCCAGTTCGAGGTCTTTCGCCTCGGCGCGCTGGGCCATGGTGGAGGCCACCCCTTCGACGGTGTTGCGCAGGTCGAAGTCGATCATCTCCAGGCTCAGCTTGCCGGCCTCGATCTTGGAGAAGTCGAGAATGTCGTTGATCAGGCTCAGCAGGGTATCGGCGCTCTGGCGCGCGGTCTCCAGGTAATCGGCCTGTTCGGCGTTCAGCCCGGTGCCCTGCAGCAGTTCCAGCATGCCGATCACCCCGTTCATCGGCGTGCGGATCTCGTGGCTCATGTTCGCCAGGAATTCGCTCTTGGCCTTATCGGCCGATTCGGCGGCTTTGCGGGCGCGCTGGAGGTCGGTGATATCGTGGTACAGCCCGAGCGCCCCCACGCGCCTGCCCGCCACGATGACCGGCACGCCGAACAGCTCCACATCTACCAGCCGCCCGCTGCTGGTCTTGCGCTGGGTAATGGCATGCACCATCCCGCCGCGCACCACTTCCTGCGAGTAGCCCACGCCTTCGTCCATCAAGTGTTCCGGCACGAGCAGCTCCTCGATGGGCCGCCCGGCCACCTCTTCGAGCCGGTATTCGAACAGCGCCCCAAAAGCCGGGTTGAACGTGACGATCTTCTGCTCAAGGTCGAGCGTGACGATCGCCACCGGGCTCGTCTCGAAGAGCGATTCGAAAAAGCGCTTCTGGCGGTCGATCTCCTGCTCGCGTTCCACCCGCTCGGTCACCTCGCGGATGACGAAGATGCGCCCGTCCGAGCCGTCTTCGCGCTTGACATCATACGAGTTGACGTCATACCAGCCCGGCAGGCTGGGGAACACCACCTGCCTGCCGACCGACTGGCTCAGGCTCTTCTCGGCCCCGGCCCCGAAGAAGAGCTCATCGATGGGTTTGCCGATCAGGTTTTGAAAGGAAATATTCAACGCGCGCGCGGCGGCGAGGTTGCAGCGCACCACCGTCCCGGCGGTGTCGGTGAGCAAAATTTGGTCGGAGACCGCATCGAAAATCGCCTCCCACTCGCGCTTGGCGCGGGAGATGATGCTCTCGATGCGCTTGCGTTCCTGCACCTCGCTTTGCAGGTCGGTGTACGTTTGCTCGATCTCGCGGGTGCGCTGCTGCACCAGGGTCTCGAATTCTTTTGTGACGGCCATCAGGCGGTCTTCGCGGCGCCCGACCATCCAGGCCAGCGCCCCCAGCAGGAGCGGCAGCGCCTCGATGACCCACATGAGCGGGTTGGCTTGCAGCCTCAAGAAAGACTGCCATGTCACCGCCGCACGCTCGGTGAAATGCAGCTCGGCCCAGGCTGCCAGCAGACTGAAGACAACCCCGCAGGCCACACCCCACAGCGCATACTTGACCGCTGCTCGCGGCGCCGGATTATTGTGCATGCAGACCTTTCTTCAACAATTAAACAGGCATGAATTCAATGGGCAGGAGCGGTATCCATGCAGGCGCATCCCCATCGGCCTGGATACTTACATTATATGGAAAGACCCTTGCTTTGTAGTTATTGCTTTTGTAAGGTGGAGGCGTGCGCCAGGCCCGGCGATTAAAATCGCCGCCACGCAGGCTCTTCAGCCGACGGAGGTCGGCTTTGTGATTCCGCCAGGTGCAGTTTCCAACTGCCCCCAAAGACCAAAACCCGCCTTCGCCTCGCCTCTTGACAGGCGGCGCGGATGGGCGATAATAATATTAGAACATAATTTCTAATATGACCCGCCTCTTGTTCGTCCCCAACCCCAACACCCTGCTCTGGCTGGAACTCGACCAGCCCGAGGAACTCATCCTGGCCGAAATCCAGGCCGGAGCCTGGCGGCTCCCCGCCCCGTTCGACAAAGTCTTCTCAGGCGAACTCAACGCCGCCTTGCAGGACGGGGTGATCACCATCACCCTGCGGCAGCCCCCGCCGCCCTCTGCACCGGCCGCCCGCCCCACCCGCGCCGACCTGAGCCGCCGCCAGCTGGAGGTGCTGCGCGGCCTCGCCGACGGGTTGACCACCCGCCAGTTGTGCCTGCGCCTGCGAATCAGCCCCCGCACGGTGTACACCTACATCGCCGGGCTGAAGACGCTCTTCGGGGCGCAGACGCGCGCCGAGCTGCTGGCCAAAGCCGCGGGGATCATCCGAAAATAAGAATAAACAAGTTTGGAGATGGAAAACGCAGAAGGCGCAAAGCCGCCCGGAACTCACTCGCGCGCCTTTATCCTCTGCGCGCCTTCGTGGCGGGGCCTTCCTTTTCCCACACCTGGTAAAGGCTCAGGCGGCCGCCGTGGCCATCGGATTCGAACGTGCCCGCCACGCTGAACCCGGCCTCTGCTGCCAGGGCAGCCAGTTCAGCGAGGGTGAAGAGATGCACATAGCGCAGCCCGGTTTGCTCAGCCTGACCGGGCATGGCAAAGCGCCAATCGAGCAGCGTGTCGCCTGCCTCCACATCGGCCTCATCCACCCCGGCGGCGCTCCACGGCTGGATGCGCCCCACCAGCTTCGGCGCGTTCTGGAATTGCCATTCCGAATGGACAAACCACCCGTTTTCGCCGAGCAGCGCCCCCACCTGCCGGAGGATGCGCACCCTGAGCGCATGGGATGGGATGTGATGCAGCACGGCAAAGGCCAGCGCCCCGCGGTAAGCTCCCGCTTGAAAAGGCTGCGCCCAGCCCGGGTCGGCAAGGTCGGCCTGCAAAAAGGCAACCCCCGGCGCCGACCTGGCGGCCTCGGCCAGCAGCTCGGCGGAGAAATCCAACCCGGTGTACGTGCTTTTGCGCCCGCGGGCCAGCCATTCGGCGGCCAGCGCGCCGCTGCCGCAGCCCAGGTCGAGCCAGGCGCCCTCATCGGGCAGCGAATCGAGCACGCGCCGCACGCCGGGCTGCACGCGCCGCCGGGTGGCGGCAAACGCCGCACCGAACCGGCTGTAAAACACCCGGTTGATCTCTAAAAGCCGAGCCGCGGTTTTTTCATCCATCCCCTTGATTAAACCATGTTTCCTGCCCGGGCGCGCGGCAGATGCGGGCCGGTTTTCACGGGGTCAAGCGGCCTTGCTGAGCTAAAATATACCCAAAGGCAGCTCACATGAAAATCACCCGCATCTGCATCTACCGGCCGCAGCGCCCCAACCCCACCTTCAACCAATCCGACCTGCTCGTCACCGTGGAGACCGACTCGGGCATCACCGGCATCGGCGAGGGCGGCTCGGTAGAACCGCTCACGCAGTGCGCCGCCATGCTCATCGGCCAGGACCCGGCGCGCATCCAGCACCTCTGGCAGGTGATGTACCGCGGCTACTTCTACCCCGCCGGGCGCGAAAAGCTGCACGCCCTGGGTGCGCTGGACCTGGCCCTGTGGGACATCAAAGGCAAGCAATATAACGCCCCGCTCTATGAACTACTCGGCGGACGCTCGCGCGATTACCTGGAATGCTACTCCACCGGCTTCCCCTGGAAAGGTTCGCACGGCGAGACGGCCCGCGCCTGCATCGAAGCAGGCTTCCGTGCCTACCGCACCGCCGTCGGCGACATGCCGGGGAACGTCTTCGACGCCCGCCGCGAGGTGGAAAGGGCCGCTGAGATCTGCCGTGAAATCCGCGCGGCCATCGGCGAGCAGGGCGACTGGGCAATTGACTTCCACACCCGCCTCGACCTGCCCGACGCGGTGCGCCTGTGCAGCCTGATCGAGCCGTATAACCCGCTCTTCGTGGAAGACCCGCTGCGCTCGGAAAACCCCGCGGCCCTCGCCTCGCTGCGGCCGCTGGTGAAGGTGCCCATCGCTGTCGGCGAGCAGTTTGGCGACCGCTGGGACATCAACGAACTGATCGAGGCGCGCACCATCGACTATGCGCGCGTCACCCTGCCCAACACCGGCGGCATCACCGAATTTTTGCGCATCGCCGCGCTGTGCGAGACGCACTACATCGGCATGGTGCCGCACTTCACCGGCCCGGTGGCGCTCGCCGCGCTGGTGCATGTGCTCTCGGCCTTCTCGCTGCCGGCCGTGATGGAGATCGCCGGTGAACGCCCGCACCTGCCGCCCCACCTCACCCGGGGCTGCAACTTCCGCGATGGCAGGCTGTGGCCCGAGGCCCGCCCCGGCCTGGGCGTGGAATTCGACCCCGCCGGGGCCGGGCTGCTCGCCGAGGTGACCGAACACCGCGCGCCCATCCCCACCTACCGCCGACCTGACGGCTCCTTCACCAACTGGTGACCTGCCTTCACCGCCTAAACACCTCCCGCAAAGGCGCGCTTCGCCCGCCTACGGGGGTGAGAAGGCGTGTTTGCTCTCAATGCGAGGTGATGTTCAAGACCGTGGCGATGACAAACAGGACCAGGTACGCAAACCACAGCCGCCGGTCGAGCCGCGCCAGCGGGAACCAATAGAACATCACCGTCGCCAAATAGAGGAACACATAAGGGATCAAAACCTGCAAACGCAGCGGATTGCGGAACTGGTAGCGGGCCACGTAGTCTACCCAATAACCAAAGCCCGCGTAAAGGACGCAGATAAATCCTCCCAGCCAGAAGCCCCAGTTCTTTCCGCCGCGCAGGAGAATCACGCTGATCACCGCCGCGGGGATACACAGGGCATAGACGATCCAGCCATACTTGAGCGTGTAAGCTTCAAAAAGGGGCTTGCGGATGGCAAAGTGAATGATTAATCCCACCTGAAACAGAAACGCCCACCCGACGAACAATTGATCGAGCCTGTCCAGCTTCTCCATGGTTTCCCTCCCATCCTATCGTAGCACGATCGTGTGGTTCTTTTTCTGTAAATTGTGGGGCAAGCCCCACAATTTATAGAAAAATCGAAACACTTTCTCGTAGCACGCCAGCCGGGTCAGCGGGCACTGGGCCTTGCTGGAAAGCAGATTGCCGCTTTTTCTGGTATGATTCCGCGCATGGACTGGCAGGAAACCCACTCTCCCACCCCCGAGCGGCAGGCAATTGCCCGCCAGGTGCTCGAGGAGGTGCGCGCCGGGTCCGACGTGCTGCGCGCTCTGCGCCGCCACCCCTTGCCCGCCGGCGGTTACCTGACCAAATCTATCCTCGTCCAGACCTACCAGGCCCTGGTGGAAAGCGGCGAATGGCCTGCCGATGCGGGCTTCCTGGCGCGCATCCGCATGAAGCCCGTGCGCACCCTCTCGGGGGTCACCACCGTCACCGTGCTGACAAAGCCCTACCCCTGCCCGGGCAAGTGCATCTTCTGCCCCACCGATGCGCGCATGCCCAAGAGCTACCTGCCCGACGAGCCCGGCGCGATGCGCGGGCTGCAGAACAACTTCGACCCCTACCTGCAGGTGGCTTCGCGCCTCGAAGCGCTGCAGGCCACCGGGCACCCCACCGATAAAATCGAGCTGCTCATCCTGGGCGGCACGTTCACCTCCTACCGGCGCGATTACCAAGCCTGGTTCGTCCAGCGCTGCTTCGACGCGCTCAACGAGGTGCCCTCGGCCGGCCTCGCCGAAGCCCAGGCGCTCAACACATCTGCGCCGCATCGCAACGTGGGGCTGGTGATCGAAACCCGGCCGGATGAGATCACCCCCGCCGAGCTGGCCTGGCTGCGCGGCCTGGGCGTCACCAAGGTGCAGATGGGGGCGCAATCGCTCGATGACCGCATCCTGGCGCTCAACCAGCGCGGGCATACCGCCGCTCAGACTCTCGCCGCCTGCGCGCTGCTGCGCGCCGCGGGGTTCAAGATCGTCCTGCACTGGATGCCCAACCTGCTCGGCGCGACGCTCGAATCGGACCGCGAGGACTTCGCCCGCCTGTGGGCCGGAGGTTACGCCCCGGATGAGATTAAAATCTACCCCTGCCAGCTGCTATCGAACGCCGACCTGTACGCGTACTGGCAGCGCGGCGAGTATCACCCCTACACCACCGAAGAGTTGATCGCCCTGATCGCGGATATCAAGCCGGGCATCCCGCTTTACTGCCGAGTCAACCGCGTGATCCGCGACATTCCCTCCACCAACGTCGTCGAAGGCAACCGGCGCACCAGCCTGCGCGGTGATGTGCTGGCCGAGCTTGAGCGCCGCGGCCAGCGCTGCCGCTGCATCCGCTGCCGCGAGGTGCGCGGCGAGCCGGTCAGGCCGGGTGAACTGGAGCTTTCGGACGTGGCTTACCCCGCATCCCATGCCGAAGAGCATTTCCTGCAATTCGTCACCCCCGAAGACCGCATCGCCGCTTATCTGCGCCTTTCGCTGCCCGGCCCCGGCGCGCCGGATGTCTCTTCTGCTCTGCCGGATCTTTCCGGCGCGGCCCTGGTGCGCGAGGTGCACGTTTACGGGCAGTCGCTGCCGGTGGGCAGCGAGCAGAGCGGGGCCGCCCAGCACATCGGCCTGGGCACGCGCCTGCTCGAGCGCGCCGCCGCGATTGCCCGCGCGCGCGGTTACCGCCGCCTGGCGGTCATCGCCGCCATCGGCACGCGCCTGTATTACCAATCCAGAGGGTTTGCCTTAGGGCAGAATTACATGGTTAAGGAGATTTGACCGCGAAAGGACGCTAAGGAACGCGAAAAAGAGAGGGTGCTTTCCCTTCGTGTCCCTCACCCCTTCGGGTGCGCCCGGGGATTCGCGGTTATCTCATGAACGCGGGGACATGCCCCGCGCCTGCGGATTCTGCTTCCTTCACGTCCTTTCGCGGTTCATCCCCTCACCCGGGGAACATGCGCGGCACGGCCTGCGGGGCGAACTTCTCCACCGTCTCATACGAAACCGCGTTCTGCTTGCAGATCGCCGCGTATGCGTCCACGCTCGGGCGGCGGATACGCTGCTGCGTATCCACATCTAACCCCCACAGCCCAAAGCGCTGAGTCCAGCCGCGCTCCCACTCGAAGTTATCCACCAGCGTCCAGTGGAAGTAGCCCTTGATGGGCCAGTTGAAGTTCACCGCGCGCCACACCTGGTGAATGTGCTCGATCAGGTAGCGCGGGCGCAGGTGATCATCGGCGTCTTCCACGCCGTTCTCGGTGACAATGATCGGGATGCGGAACCCCTTTGCCCACTTGAGCACCTCGAACATCCCTTCCGGCACGTTAGCGATGAACCCCGTGTCGCTCAGTTCGGCCCCGGGCGGGTAGAAGCGCTCGGCGAACATCTCGGACGGGCGCAGCAGGTTGAGGCGCACCATATCCAGCGTGTAATAATTCACCCCCAGGAAGTCCTGCGTCCCGACCGCCTCGGGGATGCGCACCGTGCGCGTGGGCAGGCGCAGCTTGCCATCTACCAGCGCGTTAGGGAAAGCCTCGTTGAAGGTCCGCGCCCCAATGCGCGCCGGGATGGCATCCAAAAAAGTGAGCGGCCCGGCCGGGTGCAGCGGGCGGATATTCAGCGCCAGCCCCACCCGCGCCTCGCGCTGAAGCTGATGAATCTCGCGGTAGGCCAGCGCATGCCCGCGCACCATGTTGGCGAAGACCAGGAACGCTGCCTTGAGGTCCTTCTTCCCCGGCGGGAAAAGCCCTTCCAGGTAGCCCTCGAAGGCGAACACGTTCGGCTCATTGATCGTGATCCACAGCGTGCAATATTCCTGCAGCGCCTCGGCGGCCTTGCGCACGTAGCGGGCAAAGAGCGCCGGGGTTTCCTCGTTCTCCCAGCCGCCGCGCTCGGCCAGCCACAGCGGGTTGCAGAAGTGGTGAAAGGTGACCATTGGCGTGATGCCGCGCTCATGCAGCCCGCGCAGCATGGCCCGGTAACGGTCGAGTGCATCTTCATCCCAGCGATCGGGCGCCGGCTGGATGCGGCTCCACTCGATCGAAAGCCGGTGGGCATTCTGGCCGGTCTCTTTGGCGCGGTCGAAATCCTCGCGCCAGCGCCCGCCCCACCAATCGCAGGCCAGGCCCGAGCGCTGCCCGTTGATCACCCGCCCGGGCTGCTCTTCCCAGGCCCACCAATCGTTGTTCTTGTTGTTGCCCTCCACCTGGTGCGAGGAAGTCGCCGTTCCCCACAGGAACCCAGGCGGGAAATGAAAGGTTGCTTGCGGCATGGCTCCTCCAGGTTCAATGATTACGGCTGCACCCCCCAGATCCGAACGGTGCCGTCCTCGCCGCTGGAAAGCATCACCCGGCTGCCGGCGCCGAAGACAAGCTGCCGCACCGCGCCGCGGTGGCCTTCCAGGGTGAGCAGGCGGTCTTTCGTCCCGGCCCAATACAGCTCGATTTTCCCGCTCGCCCAGCCCACCGCCAGGAATGCCCCATCCGGCGAGAAGCTCACCGCGGTCGGCGAATCATCAGGCCGAAAATCCAGCGCGGCCACATCGCGCCCCGAGGCCGTCTCGATCACCCGCGCGATGCCGTTGCCCGCCAGGGCGATCTGGCTGCCGTCCAGCCAGAAGGCCATGTCGTCCAGGCCGGTCCCGCCCGCCGAACGCACCAGCACGCCATCCAGCCCGCGGATGTTCACCCCGTTGGAGGTCAGCGAGGCCAGCAGGGTGCTATCGGCCGAGAAGGCCAGGCCGGTGGTGACGAACGGCTCGGTGAACTTATCGGCCAGCACATCCTTTTCCAGGTCGTAGAAGAAGATGCGCTGCCCCTCCCCGCCCCAGGCCAGCCACTTGCGGTCTGGCGAGAAGGCCACCGCCCAGAGCGGCGGCCCGAGTTCTCCGAGGGTAGAAAGGAAAGCCCCGTCGCGCACGCGGTAGAGCCGCACCAGGCCGTCGCCGCAGGCCGCAGCCAGCGTCTGCCCGCCGGGGTAGAAGGAAAGCGACCGCACCGGCCCGGGCAGGCCCGCAATTTCGCGCTGCAGGCTGCCATCGGAGAGGTAGCGCAGCTCGATGTGGCTGTAACCGGCCAGGGCCGCCAGGGCCCCATCCGGCGAGAGAGCGATATCCTGGAAAGCCTCGAAATGCTGGTTGGCCGAAGCCAGCACGTTGCCGCTGTCCACCTCCCACACATCCATGGCGCTGCTGGCCAACCGCGTCGAATCCGGCGAGAAGGCCACCTGCTCGGCAAAGCCCGCGCCGTTCAACGTGCGCCGAGGGGGGCCGCCCGCATCGGCCCAAACGCGCACCGCCTGGTTGGCAAACCCTGCCGCAATGGCCCGCCCGTCTGGCGAGAAGCTCAGGCTGATGAGCGCTTCCAGCGCGCCTTCCAGCCCGCCGGGGGCCGTCAGCGTGTAAGCCAGGCTGCCGTCTGGCACGTTGAAGACCTGCACGAGGTTCTTGTTCTCATAATCGCGAGTCTGGTCGGGGTAGCCCACCGCCAGGCGCGAGCCATCGGGCGAGAAGGCCAGCGGCCCCGGGGCCGATACGACCAGCGCCAGCGTCGTCAGGCTGGCCCCTTCGGCCGTGCGGTAAACCTGCACCTGCCCGCGCCCGTGGGCCGCCAGGAGCGAGAGATCCGGCGAAAGCACCGCCGTGCTGATGCGCGAGCCCGGCCCGCCGATTGACAGGCTGAAGGCCAGGCTGCCGGATGCCAGATCCCAGCGCTCAAAGAGCACCTTATCGGCTGCAGCCTGGCTGCGCCCTACCAGCCCAAGCGACTGGCCGTCGGCCGAATAGCGCAGGTCCAGCGCATCCAGCCCGGCCAGCGAGTTGAATGAAACCAACCGCTCGAAGCTCTGGGCATCCCACACGTCCAGCGACTCGCCCGCCGAGGCGATGGTGCGGCCGTCCGGCGAGAAGGCCGCACGGCGCGCATCCCAGGCGGGCAGGTGAGCCGCCTGCTCCAGCGTCGCGGCATCGTAGAGGAACACGCCCAGGCGCGTGGCCACCGCCAGGCGCTTTCCATCCGGCGACCAGGCCAGGTCGCTGCTCGTCCCGCGCCCCCAGCGCGCCAGTTCCACCACGCGCGGCAGGCTCAATTCCACAATGCCCTGCGGGTCGGCGCTGTAAGGCGTGCCGATCAACACCGGCGTGGGGGTGGAGGTCGGCGTGGGGGTGGGCGTGGAGGTCGGGGTGGGCGTGCGCGTGGGGGTGATGGTGGGCGAGGGCGTAAGCGTTTGGGTGGGCGGCGGGGTCGGGGTGGGTTCGGGGGTGGCGAGCAAACCGCAGCCTGCCACGAGGAGCGTTGCCGCCAGGGCCGGCGTTAACCACCCTGCACGTCTCATACCGATGGTGTTTTTATGTTTCTGTAAATTGTGAGGCCAACCCCACAATTTACAGAAAAAGGTCCACACAATCCTCATCTCACTCCCATTCCCACCCGCGCAGCCCGTCGAGCAGGCTGTGCGCGGTCAGGTCGAGCTGCAGCGGGGTGACGGAAACATACCCCTCGTGAAGTGCGCCGAAATCGGTGCCGTCTTCGGGCACGCCCGAGGGCGCCTCGCCGCCGATCCAGTAATACGGGCGGCTGCGCGGGTCGAGGCGCTTCACCAGCTCATCGCGGTAAATGCGCAGCCCCTGGCGGGTGATGCGGATGCCGCGAATCGCTTCCAGCGGCAGGTAGGGCACGTTCACGTTGAGCAGCGCGCCTTGCTGCAGGCCAAAGCGCAGCACGCGTTCCACCACGCGCCGGGCCATCGCGGCGGCGGGGGCGTAATCCGGCAGCCTGGGCGGGGCTTCGGGCAGCTGCAGCGAAACGGCCACGCCCGGCAGCCCCCAAATGGCGGCTTCCATCGCCGCGGTGACGGTGCCGGAGTAGGTCACATCGTGGCCCACGTTCTCGCCCGCGTTGATGCCCGAGACGACCAGGTCCACCGGCTCGGGCAGCACGCCCAGCAGGGCCAGGGCCACACAGTCCGAAGGCGCCCCGTCGGTTGAAAATCCCGGGCTGCCATCGAAGAGCACCGCCTCGCGCACGCGCAGGGGGCGTTCGAGCGTTTTGACATGCCCCGAGGCCGTCCAGTTGCGGTCGGGGGCCAGCACCGTCACTTTGCCGAGGGGTTTGAGCGCCTGCGCCAGGGCCAGCAGCCCGGGCGAGAGAATGCCGTCATCGTTTGTCACCAGAATGTGCATAGAGGAATTATAAGTTCTTTAAGCTTGCCTGCAAGGCCGGCTCGATGCCGCTCTCCAGCGCGGCGCGCGCTTCGGCAGGCTGGAAGGAGGCCCGCGCCGCGGTCAGCACGCAGGCCGACATCGTCTGAGAGGGCATGCCCATCGTTTCCAGCGCCACGCGGTATTCGTCGGTGAGGGTGATGCGCGAGATGCCCGGGTCATCGGTGTTGATCGTCACCGCCAGCCCGCTCTCGATCATGCGCGGCAGGGGGTGCGCCTGTAAATCCTTCACCACGCCCGTCTGGTAGTTGCTCGTCACGCACACCTCGAAGACCGTGCCGCGTTCGCGCGCCAGGCTCACCACGCGCTCGTCTTCCATCACGCGCACGCCGTGACCGATGCGCTCCGCGCCCAGGTCTTCGATGGCCTCGCGGACGTTCTCGGCCGGGCCCCATTCGCCGGCGTGCACCGTCAGGTGCAGGCCGCTCTGCCGCGCCTCGCGCAGCAGGCCCGCAAACGGGGCGGCAGCGAAATCCACCTCGTTGCCCGCCAGGTCGATGCCCACAATCCCGCGGCCCAGTCGCTCCACGGCCAGCCTGGTCACTTCTTCGGCCACCGCCACCGGTTCATGCCGGTTAAGCGAGACGATCAACCCCGTCGTCAGGCCGTAATCGCGCCCGGCTTCTTCGGCCGATTGGATCACCCAATCCATCACCTCGCCATACGAGAAGCCCTGCAGCCGGCTGAGCGCCATGGGGGTGAAGCGCAGCTCAAGGTAACGCACCCCGTCTGCGGCTGCGTCGGCCACGGCCTCGCGCGTGATGCGCGCAATGACCTCGGGCGAGCGGTAGAACATGCGCAGCGTCTGGAATTTGGAGAGGAAATTGGTGTACGTCAACGGGTCGTCGCGTTGAAGCTGCACCAGCGAGTGAAAAACCGTCAACGGAATGGTCAGGCCGTGCTGGCGGGCAATATCCAGCAGCGTATCGAGGCGCAGCGAGCCTTCGAGGTGGCGGTGCAGCTCGATTTTCGGGATGGCCCGGTAAACAGATAACTGCCCGGTCGGAATGCGCGGATACCAGCCCATAATTTCCTCCCTTAGCGGAAATTATAGACGAGATTCGCGTTCGCTGAGCAGTTGATTGAACACCCCTGCGGCGACGATCAACACCAGCACCGCAGCGACGATGATGATGCCGGTGGTCTGCTGGAAGTTCGCCAGCAGCTCGGCGGGCAGGGGCGTGGGGGTGAGAGTCGCCTGTGAGTCGGTCACAGCCGGCTGGGTGGGCAAAGGCGTGCGCGTGAGCGTGGCTTCGGCGGCGGGCGGGGTGGCGGCGGCATGCCGGGCGGGCGGCGAGTTCCAGGCCAGGTTGACCACCGCCAGCAGGAGCAGCACCAGGCCGCTGAACAACACACGCTTATCCCATCTCATCAGGTTCACCCGCACGGGTCTCACCTCCTCTTAGCGCGACTCCGGGTTCGCCAGGCGCTCGGCAGCCTGCGCCGCCGCCTGCGAAGGCTCGGCTTCCAGGCGGATCACCTTCAAGGTCGCCTCTTCCAAAACCGGCCCCAGGCTGGTCAGCAGGTCGGTGGAGGGGCGGGCGTGCGCCGTCAGGGCCACCTGCCCGAGCACCGTCTTGAGCGAAACATCCTGCCAGGCATCGAATTCCGATGGGCGGGTGGGCAGCACGCCGGCGGCTTCAGACCAGGCCGCCAGGAATTCGGGCGCCGCCAGCCATTCCGCCAGCTGCGCGCTCAATTGCCTGCGTTCGGGCAGCGGGTCTGCCACCGCCCAGGCCCAGCCGGAAGCCAGCGTGGAAGGCTGGCTCCCAAGCGCGGGCAGAGGGGAAATCAGGCTGTCGGGCAGGCGCGCTTTCATGAAGGTGGAAGTCCACGTCAGGCAGGCGTTCACGCGGCCATCCGCGTAAGCCTGCCAGACCTGCGCGTCGGTCTCATAGCCGGTCAGCCAGGCCGGGAAGACCCCGCGCACCGCGCCGCTGCGATAAAGCTCGAACACCTCAGCCAGGTGATCGGTCTGCAAGATGGGCCGGCGCTGGGCATCTTCCACCTCGCCGCCCACCGAGCGGTAGAGCGCCACCGTGGTCAGGCCGAGCGGGCTGGCCGCCGCGAAAGCCAGCCCCTGGTTGGATGAAAGCACATCCTCCCACGAAGCCAGCCCGCCGGGGATCTTCGCAGGCCGGTAGGCCAGCGCGAGGCCGTCTCCGGCAAAGGGCAGGCCGAATGTGACGCCCTGCACCAGCGCCAGTTCGCGCGCATAGGGGTACCAATCGGGGTCGTCGATCGCCGCCGAAAGCCCGTCCAACGGGATGAGAAGCCCTTTCAAGGCCGCCGCTTCCAGGTCGGGCCGCGAAAGCGCCACCACCGCGGGCAGCGCCAGCGGGGCGGCCGCGCTGGCCGCCGAGAGCGACTCGAGCAGCCCGCTCGCGCCGCTGGCAGCCTTCAGGCGCACCTCGATCTTCACGCCCTTCTGCTGCTCGAATTCGGCCAGCCGCCCGCGCAGCAGAGCCGCCGCCCGGTCGGTCCCTTGCGGGTTGAACTCCGGCGGCAGCCAGACGATCATCTCTCCGGGGGGTTCAATCACCCGTGTGGGGGTGACGGCCGCAGCCGTCGGGCCGGGCGTGGGGGTCGCCTGCGGCGGGGCCGTGGGGCTGGGGGTGGCCGGCAAGAGCGGAATGCCTTTCAACAGCCCTTCCACCCCGCTGCAGGCTGAAAATAACGCCAGCCCCGCCAGCAGGAGCAGCCCTGCCAGGCGAACCGCCCGCCCCCCGCGCCGGCCCCTGCCAGGCTGCGAGCCCCGGGCAGGGCCCCGATCCTCGAAAAGTTTCATCCGAGCTGGATAGGCCGGCTGATCAATTCCACCAAAAGCCGCACCGAAAGGAGCACATCGGAAAGATCAACCATCTCAGACGGGCTGTGAATGTAGCGCGTCGGGATCGAAAGGCACCCCGCCGGAACGCCCGCCCGCGCAAGCTGGATGGCGCGCGCGTCGGTCGTCCCGCCTTCGAGCACCTCGAGCTGGTAGGGGATGCCCGCCCCTTCGGCGGTCTGCACCATCCAGCGCACCACGCGCGGGTCGGCGAGCATGCCGCTGTCGCGCACCTTGATGGCCGGGCCTTTGCCCAGCCCAACGTCCATCTTCACCCCTTTGGGCGTGTCGCCGGTGCGGGTCACATCCACCGAGAGGCCCAGGTCGGGGTCCACGCCGTACGCGGCGGTGGTGGCCCCGCGCAGCCCAACCTCCTCCTGCGTGGAAAAGACGAAATACAACTCGTGCGGGGATTCTTTGAGCTCTTTGAGCGCCTGGATCATCACCGCCACGGCGATGCGGTCATCCATGGCCTTCGAGACGAGCCTGCCGTTCAAGTCAATGAACGGGCGCTCGAAGACGGCCACATCCCCCACCTTCACCGGGCAGTTTTCTTTGCTGGAGGCGCCCACGTCGATGTAGAGCTGGTCGATGCCCGGCAGGTGGCCCGAGTTTTCCAGCTTTTCCATGTAGATCAGGCCGTGCGTGCCGTTGAGGAACGCCACCCTCCCGCCGATGCAGGTGGCGGCCCCCACCCCGCCGATGGTGGTGAAGCGCACGAAGCCGTTTTCGTCCACGTGCGTGGCGATCACGCCGATCTCGTCCATATGCCCCGAGAGCATGATGCGCAGCCCCTCCGGGCTCTTCACGCCTTTGCGCGCGATCAGGTTGCCCAGCGCGTCCACCTTGATCTCATCCACCAGGCCGGCCACCTCGGCGCGCACCACTTCGCGCACCGCGCCCTCGTAGCCCGATGGACCGACAGCTTCAACCAGCTTCTGGATTAATTCTTTCATCGAAATGCTCCAATGTGTGTTGATTCACAGCCGCCCGCTGGGGCGCTAGCGCTCCAGCGCCAGCAGCCCCCGCTCCAGGCGGGCCAGGGCGTGATAGACGAGTGCCAGGGTGTTTTCCCAATCGGCCGTGCGCGCCACCATCTGCGCGGTGTGCGCGTAGCGCCCCGGCACCGAGACCGACACGCTCGGTACGCCCGCGCGCACGCGGTGAATGGCCCCCGCGTCGGTGCCGCCGCCGCCCGGCTGGCGGAACTGGAAGGGGATGCCAAGCGCCTCACCGGTCTGCGCCAGGTGGCGGATAAGGCGCGGGTCCGAAAGCGTGCCCGAGTCGGCAATGTAAATGGCCGGGCCGCCGCCCAGGCGCGTATTATAAACGCTGTTTTCGGTCTCTTCCCACACCGGCAGGTCGAAGGCAGGGGTCGAATCGACGGCAATGGCCAGGTCGGGGTTGAAGCCATAGGCCGCCACACGCGCCCCGCGCAGGCCGATCTCCTCCTGCACGCTGAAGGCCGCCAGCAGTTCCACGTTCTCCGGGGCGTGCTTGAGCAGCTCGATGAGCGTCGCCACGCCGAGCCGGTCATCCAGCGCCTTGCCGAACAGCGAAGGCCCCACCTGCCGGAAGCGCGTGGCAAAGGTGGCGCGGTCGCCCACCTTCACCTTGCCGCCGCCGTTCAGGCCCACGTCGATGCGCAGCGATTCGATCGGGATCTTGTTCTCCGTCTCGCCCGCCTCGGTCAGGTGGATCGGCTTTGCGCCGATCACCCCCGGCACGTTCTCCTTGCCCACCAGCACGGTCTTGCCCGGCAGGGTGCGCGCATCGATGCCGCCGACCGGTTGAAACTCGAACAGCCCGTCTTTATCGTCCTCGACGATCATAAACCCGACTTCATCCATGTGCGCATCGAGCATCACGCGCAGCGCGTTGGGCGCTTTGGCCTTCTTCACCGCCAGCACATTACCGAGCGCGTCCACCTTCACCTCGTCGGCGTGGCCTTTGATCTCGGCCAGGACGATCCTGCGCACCTGCCGTTCATCGCCCGAAACCGCGCAGGCGTTGCTGAGCTTTTCCAGCAGGGCCATCTGTTCCACGCCGATGCGCGGCGTCTCAGGGGGGAGGGGGGGTGTGGCCGTCATGCTTGCTCCTCATCCCAGCGGATTTTTTCGACATAATCGGGTTCCAGCCAGGCGATATACTGCGCCAGCAGCCGCCCCGCCCGGCGGATATCCTTGAGCGAGACCACCTCCACCGGGGTGTGCATGTAGCGCAGCGGGATGCTCAGCACCATGGTGGGGATGCCCTCGGCGACGATCTGCATGCCCATCGCATCGGTGCCGGAATAGGCCGTGTAGACTTCCAGCTCATACGGCAGGTCGAGGCGCTCGGTCAGGCTCTTGAAGCCCTCGAAGATGGCCGGGTGCGTGTTCGGGCCCCAGCCCAGCGCCACGCCCTTGCCCAGGCCGCGGCCGCGGTAATCGCCCACGCCGGGGCCTTTGGCGAAGGTCACGTCAATCGCCACAGCGATATCCGGGCGGATATCGAACGGCGAGGTGAGGCCGCCGCCCAGGGTTTCCTCTTCCTGCGCGGTGGCCACGGCATAGACATCCCAGGCGTGGGCCAGCGGCTTGAGTTCTTCCAGGCAGGCCGTCACGGCGGCCACCGATGCGCGGTTATCCAGCGTGTGCCCGGCGATCAGCTCCCCGGCCAGTTCGAGCGGCTGGGTGGCAAAGGAGATCAGGTCACCCACGCGCACCAGCTCGCGCACTTCCTCGGCGGGCAGGCCGGTATCCACCACCAGATACTGCATGGCCACCGGCTTGCCGCGCGCCGAGGCCGGGAGCAGCCGGTCGGGCGGCTGGCCGATGACCCCCGGCAGGTCGCGCCGGGCGTGCACCGTCACCGGCTGGGCCGGCAGGATGCGCGGGTCGAGCCCGCCGACCTCGGTGAAGTAGAGGAAGCCCTCCGGCGTGATGCGCGACACCATCATGCCGATGGCATCCATGTGCGCCGCCAGGAGGATGCGCGGGCGCGGTTCGGGGCCGGAGCCGCGCCGCAGCCCGTGCAGGCTGCCCAGGCGGCTGACGGCCAGGTCGTTCACCAGCGGCCGCCAGGCCTCGGCGATTAGCTCGCGCACCGGCCCTTCATGCCCTGAAAGGCCGGGGAGCGAGAGCAAACGTTTCAGGAATTCGGTGAGATCAGGCATGGATTCATCCAGGGGTTAAGGAGTGGCCGTCGGCGTTTCGGTCGGGCTGGGCGTGAGCGTGGGCGTCTCGGTGAAGGTAGCCGTCGGCGGAGGAGGCGTGTTGGAGGGCGTGGGCGTGAAGGTGAAGGTGACCGTCGGCGTGGGGGTGAAGGTGAAGAAAGTCGGCGTGGCCGTGGCCGTGTTGGTGACGGTCGGCGTGAAGGTGGGCAGCGTGGGGGTGAAGGTGTTGGTGGCCGTGGGGGTCGGCGGCGTGTTGGTGATGGTGAAGGTGACGGTGGGGGTGGGGGTGCGCGGGCGGTTAGCCCACTCGGTCACCTGAATGGCGGTCAAGCCAACACAGTAACAAGCGGCGGCGGCGATGATCGCCAGGATGAGGATGGTGCGAATGCTGTTGCGCTGTTGGTCGTGAATGGCTGCCATGCCAGGCCCTGCCTCCAGATGCATTCATCATATCATCCATAGACGCTTGTGGCAAGTTATTCGGTGGTTTACGCTTCCGGGGATGAAACCCGAAAAACAGGTGTGCGCAGGGGGCC
>JARKPU010000078.1 GCA_029975055.1 Anaerolinea sp. | reverse complement strand
TTTATGTGGTATTGGTGCGGTCCAAAGCGACCACACCCTACACGACTCTATTGAATTGGTGCGGTCCAAAGCGACCGCACCCTACAAGACTATTGAAGTGGTGCGGTCCAAAGCGAGCGTGTTTTACAAGACTCCCGTAGGGTGCGCCCCGCAAGGCGGTCCTCATGGCGTGGGGCTGGGCGGCGGCGTGGCGGTGGGTATGAGGGCCGGGTCGAGGCGGTAAACGCGCAGGTTCGAGAAGCTCACCGTCAGCGGGCCGTCGCCGGAGGCGCGCGCATAAACCCCCACCTGCCCGCTTTCAAAGACTGGGTCGCGCGCGCCGAACTGGTAAACCCCGTTGACGAAGACGCGCAGCTCGCGGCCCAGCGACCAAACCCCCAGCGTGACGGGCAGCAGCCCGCCTTGCGGAAGCTCGCCGGAGGGCGTCCAATCTTGCATCAGAGCCACCTCGCCGTTGCGCAGGCGCTCCAGGCGCAGCGAGCCAGAGCAGGTGGCCAGCAGGCGGTAACCGTCGCGCTCGGAGGATGCGCGCACCAGCACGCCATAGATGTCGCTCGGTTTGCACAGGGCAGCCCGCGCGGTGATCTCCAGGTAGCTGTCGGCAGGGAGTTCCCGCTCGCGCAGGCTGGCCAGCATCCCTTTGGGCGCAGAGACGGCCAGGGTCAGTTCGTTCACCCCAAAGGCAATCCGCCCGTTGGCGAGCGCGCCGGTGCGCCAGCCGGTTTCGGAACTGAAATCGTCTTCCAGCACCGGCCCGGCCACGCCGGGTTTGTAGTTCTCGGTGGGGCGGGGGGTGATCGTCGGCGCGGAGGTGGGCGTCTCGGTCGGCGGGAACCAGACGGGGCTGGCGCTCGGCTCGACGGTGGGGGTGGGCGTGCGGGTGGCGAGGACGACGGTGGGCGGCGGCCCGGCCACACAGGCCGAAAGCCCGAGCGCGCATACCGTCAGGACGGCCAGGCTGCGCATCGCCGTCAGACGTCCACCACCTGGTCGCGCTCGGGCCCGACGGAAACCTGGCATACTTCCACGCCGCTGATTTCAGAGATGCGGGTGAGGTAAGCCTGTGCCTGTTTGGGCAGGTCCGACCAGCTGCGCGCCGAAGTTAGGTCGGCATCCCAGCCGGGCAGCTCCTCGTACACCGGCTCGAAGGGCGAAAGGTCGGCCGGCCCAAAGGGCAGGTCGCTGTATTCCTTGCCGTTGGCGCGGTAGGCGATGCACAGGCGCACGGTCGGCAGCCCCGAAAGCACATCCAGCTTGGTGACAACCAGCTCGCTCAGGCCGTTGATGCGCACCGCGTAGCGCAGCAAGACGGCATCCAGCCAGCCCACCCGCCGCGGGCGGCCGGTGGTGGTGCCGAACTCGTCCCAGGGGTTGCTGCCGGTGCCGCGCAGGCGCGTGGCGGCCTCGCCGAGCACCTCGGTGGGGAATGGCCCGGCCCCGACGCGCGTCTGGAAGGCTTTGGTGACGCCGATGACGCGCCCCGGGAAGCCGAAACCGACCCCCAGGCCGGGCAGCACGCCCGGCGCGGTGGGGGAAGAAGAGGTGACGAAGGGGTAGGTGCCGTGGTCAAGGTCGAGCAGGGTGCCCTGGGCGCCCTCGGCCAGCACCGATTGCCCGCGCTGGAGGGCTTCCCAGACCAGGGCGGAAGTATCGGCGATATACCCGCCCAGCTGTTCTGCATAGGCGCAATATTCGTCGGCCACGGCTTCCGGGTCGAGCGGCTGGGCCTTGTAGAGCGCGGTGAGGATCTGGTTGGTCTCTTCGATGTGGGCGACCATGCGCTTGCGGAAGGCAGGCTCATTGAGCATTTCTTCCATGCGGATGCCTCTGCGGGCGGCTTTATCGGTGTAGGCCGGGCCGATGCCGCGCCCGGTGGTGCCGATCTGGTCTTTGCCGCGGGCGGCTTCCTGGGCGGCATCGAGCGCGCGGTGGCCGGGGGTGATGAGGTGCGCCGCGTGCGAAATGCGCAGCCGCGAGGGGTCCACCTTCACGCCCATGTTCTTGAGCATGTCCATTTCGGCCAGCAGGGTGGCCGGGTAGATGACCACCCCGTTGCCGAGGATGCCCGTGGTCTGCGGGTGGATGATGCCGGAGGGGATGAGGTGCAGCTTGAAAGTCTGGCTGCCCACGGTGACGGTGTGGCCGGCGTTGTCGCCGCCGTTGTAGCGTGCCACAAGGTCGGCGCGAGAGGAAAGCAGGTCCACCACGCGGCCCTTGCCTTCATCGCCCCATTGGGTGCCGATGACGATATCCAGAGGCATGTACGTCTCTCCTGAAAAGAATTCCAATGTGATTATACCCTGAGCACCGGCGGGGAGTTTCACCCGTTGATGCGAATATCCTGGAAACGCAGGTCTTTTGCCTGGGGGCAGGGAGAGGGCACTTCTTGTGGATGCCGTGCAGGCGGTGAAAGCGCCCTTGACGGCAGGGTCGAACGCGGTATAATATTTCCTTGCTCGCCCGTGTAGCTCAATTGGATAGAGCGTCTGCTTGCGGAGCAAAAGGTTGCAGATTCGAGTTCTGCCACGGGCACTAACAGCCTGAAAAGGCTGTTTTTTTATAAGGTTACAGACCCCCAGAAGGGGGTGGTATTCGAGCGCTGCCACGGGCACTGGAAGAAGCTGTCAGCCGTCCGCTGTCAGCTTTCCGCTTTAAAGAACAGGTTGCAGACCCTCGCGCAGCACCCTCACAGAGGGCCGGAAGGGGGCGGTATTCGAGCGCTGCAACGGGCACTGGAAGAAGCTGTCAGCCGTCCGCTTCATACAGGTGAATCCTGTTCCCCGGTTGTTTTCCAATTGCCCTCGCCGTTCCGGCGGGCTATAATGGGAATCATCTCCCCCATTAGCGGTGAACCCCATGACCCTCTTCCTGCTAGTGCGCCTGCCCGGGCGCAAGGAAGCTTCCAATGGGCATCTTCATCTCGATCCTCTTGCTCCTCCTGGCCGGGTTTCTCTTTATCCAGGTCAAACGAGGGAAGATCGACAGCAAGGTCATCCAGGTTCTGGCCGATATCGCTTCGGTCGTCTCGCTGCTCCTGGCCGTGTATGTGTTCCTGAGAGCGCTGCCGGCGCCGTCACCGGAGCCAACCCCCAGCGCGGCGGCAGGGGTTGAGCAGGCCGTTTCATCGCCTTCACCCCGGCCCACCTTGCCAAAGGCCAGCTTCACGCCGGAGCCGCCTGCAGCAACCGAGCCGGTTTCCAATTTCGCGCTGGCGGAACCGGGCGAGGCAGAGGCCTACTCGCTGCCCCTCAAGGGCGCGCTCGATTTGCTGTATAAAGATTCCAGCCTGTGGATGCACACGCAGGACCGCCTGGTGAAACTGGCGGTCGATTCGGGCAGCCTTCACTTGCGGGCAGAGGAGGAGCTGGAATTTCCTCGAGTCTCGAGCCTGGCCTGGGATTCGACTCACGGAGTCTTCTGGGCGGCGGAGACGGAATCGATCCTCCGCTTGAGCGCTTCGGGCGAGGTGCTGGACAGTTTCGACGTCTCCGGCATCTTCAGCGGGCGGCCGACTTTCCTCGCCTGGGATGGCGCGCACCTCTGGGCGGCCGATACCGGCAGCGTGCTCTACAAGCTCGAGGCGGGGGCCGATGCATCCGGCCTGGAGCGGCTGGATTCGTATGCCATTTCCGTGGGAGAATTTCCGTCCAGCACCATCGACGGCCTGGCCTGGGACGGCAGTTACCTCTGGGTGCTCTCCGACCAGTTCATCACAAAGCTTTCGGCCGATGCGCAATCTCTATGCCGGGTGATGCTCCCTCCCGGTTACCCGCAGCCCACCTGGTGGGGCTGGCGCGGGCTGGCGGCCGACGGGCAATGGTTGTGGGCGGCTCACGAGGAAGAAAGCCGGGTTTACCGGGCCGACCCTGCCGCCTGCCGCTGACCTTGCACGAGGATGCCCAGCTCGGCCCCGCTCACCAGCCCCGGGATGAGGCCGATGAGCACCAGCCCCCACAATTCGGAGATCACCCCGCCGAAGAGGACGCCCAGCAGAGCAAACCCGGCAAATGTGGCTGCCCCAAACCAGCCTGCGCCTTGAACGTGCCTGCGCAGGTAAAGCCATTGCACCAGCCCGATGCCGCCCCCCAGCACCGGGAAAATGCTGAAAGTAGCACCCGAGAGATAGGCGGGCAGGAGGAGGGTGGCGAGGTAAACCAGCAGGTAGCCCGCTGCCCAACTCATGATTCCAGCGGCCCACCAGCCGCGCGGGCGCTTGAGGATGCCCGCCAGGGCGGGCACCTGCGCCGCGGTGGAGAAGATCGCCAGCGCGGCCGCGAAGATGTAGGCGAAGCCGCGGTCTTCATCGATGCCGATTGCTTTAACGATGAACGGCGTCAGCCACAGGGCCGCGGCGGCAGCCAGGGTGCAGGCAGCCGTCCAGGCGAGGGCGATGCCCCACCCGGTGCCCATCAGCCTTCCTAAGGTGCTGCGTGTAGATGTGGATTGATCCATGACGGCCCCATTGCAGCGGAGATTGCTTATAGCATAGCATAAAGCGGGCCGGGCTGCGCACCATCAGCAGGCCGCTCCAGGGGGCGTTGGCAGAAACAAGCAGCCAGGTGTGGAAAGAAGCGCGCCCCTGGTGGGCGCGTTCGCGGCGGACGCGGGCACAAGGCCCGCGCCTGCCCTTTTTTGTCAACCCATCGTAAGGTTGGCGGGGGGGTGAATCTTCTATAATGTGGATATGCAATCTCCGTGGGGGGCTTTGCTTGCTTTATCTTTTGCAGGGGCGTTCGCGCTGCTGCTGCTCATCAGCGTGAGGGCTTCGCGGCGCGCGGCAGCCCGCAGGCAAAATGCCGCCGCTCCGCTTGGCCTGCGTCCCCTCTCCGCCCCCGACCCGGCCCTGCTGCAGCGCATATCGGGGCTGCTCCACCGCGCCCCGGGGAGCATCGAACTGCGCAACGCCTTCCAGCGCACCCTGCCGGAGGGCGACCTGTTTCTATTCGACCTGTGGGACACCTCCGGCGGTTCCTCCTCTCCGGTGGCCGAAACCGCCTTCGCGCTGCGCGTGGCGGGGGCGGCTTACCCGCGCCTTTCGCTGCTGCCCCGCCTGGAAGAGACCAACCCCGCCGCCGGGCTGGCCAACCGCTTCATCGGCTGGGTGGCGGCCCGGTCGCTCCCGCGCATCGAGTTCGACACCCCGTACGAATTCGCACAGCATTACCTGGTTTTCGGCGAAGACGAACCCGCCGCGCGCGCCTTCCTGGATGAAAACCTGCGCTCCCGGCTGAGCAATTTGCGCGGGGTGGGAATCGAGCTGCAAGGCGAGATGATCCTCGTTTCCGATGCGTTCCGGCGCATCTCGCACGAGCGGCCCGCCGAGCTTTCTTCTGAACTGGACCGGGCTTTGAGCGTCTTTCGCATGTTCACCCATGGCTGATTTCAAGCAGCGAGTATTTGCTTGCATCCATTGAAGCACGATCTGTAATCGAGCCGTAACGATCTTGTATCGAGTGAATTATTATAATGATGGTAGAATTAATCGAGAAACATTGCGATTTCAATCCATGGGGGGAACCTGCCTGCCTGTGGCCTTTGCTCGACCCCCGCTGCCGAAACGAAGTGCCGGTCAGTCGTTCCACGTAAAACCAGTCGTTAAAAGAGGAGTTGTTATGAACCGCAGTCGCATTCTATTGGGTTTTATCGTCATCGCGCTGGTCAGCATGTCCTGCGCGCTCAGCGGCGGGTCATCATCCCCCACTGCTGCACCCACCGAACCGGCCAAGCAGGTCGAGGAAGCCACCCTGCCCCCCGCGGCAACCGCCACCCCTGCCGTTCCCGAAGGCCTGGTCACCAGCGTGGATAAAGTCAAATCGGCCACCGTGCAGATCGAAGCCCAGGGCACGTTCGTGGACCCGCAGGTCGGCACGGTCTATAACGCCGCAGGCCGCGGAACGGGCTTTATCATCGACCCGAGCGGCATCGCGGTGACCAATAACCACGTCGTCACCGGCGCGGCGCTGCTGAAGGTGTGGGTGGGCGGCGAGAGCGAGCCGCGCAGCGCCAAGGTGCTGGGTGTCTCGGAATGCTGGGACCTGGCCGTGATCGACATCGAGGGCGACGGCTACCCCTACCTGGGCTTCCATGAGGCGGCGATCGACCCCGGCCTGGAGGTGTACGCCGCGGGCTTCCCGCTTGGCGACCCCGAGTTCACCCTCACCAAGGGCATTGTCTCGAAGGCCAAAGCCGGCGGTGAGACGAACTGGGCCTCGGTGCCGGCCGTCATCGAGCACGACGCGCGCATCCGCCCCGGCAATTCGGGCGGCCCGCTGGTGGATAAAGACGGCAAGGTGGTGGGCATCAACTACGCCGGCAACGACCAGTATGACCTGAACTACGCCATCCGCGGCCAGGATGCCAAGAAGATCATCACCGACCTGCAAAAAGGCGATTTCGAATCGATCGGCGTCAACGGGCAGGCGGTCATGTCGGAAGACGGCACGCTCTCGGGCATCTGGGTCTCTTCGGTCAAATCCGGCTCTCCGGCCGATAAGACGGGCATCAAGGGCGGCGATATCATCACCACCATGGAAGGGCTGATCATCGCCACCGACGGAACCATGCAGGATTACTGCGGCATTTTGCGCACGCGCAACGCCTCCGATACCATCTCGGTGGAGATTTTGCGCTTCGCCACGAGCGAATACCTGGCCGGGCAGTTGAACGGCAAGCCGCTCGAGGTGAGCTATTCCTTCGCCAACGAGTTGAGCGGCGATGTGAGTGGCGGTTCGACGCAGGCCTATTCCGAATATGTCACCGTGCAGGATAGCTACGGCGCCATCCAGGTGAACGTGCCATCCTCATGGAGCGAGGTGAACGGCGACCCGTGGGTGGTGGATGGTGAAATCATCGGCGCGAGCATCACCGCCGCGGCCAGCCTGGACGGCTTCAACAACACCTACAGCGAGCCGGGCGTGTTCTTCGCCGTTTCGGATGACGTGGCCAAGCTGGCGGGTTATGTGGAGCTGCTGGACGCCTACCGCGACGTGTTCAAGGGCGACTGCAATTACAAGGGCCGCTACGACTATAAAGACAGCGCCTACGAAGGCGCCTATGATGTGTACTCGCAGTGCGCCGGCGCCTCCAACACGATGGTCGTCCTCTCGGCCCGCCCGCAGCAGTATAAGACGAGCATGCTGGTGACGGTGTTCGTCAACCTGATGAGCGAAAGCGATGCGGCGGCGCTGGACGAAATTATGCGCACCTTCGACGTGGTGGGCACGCTGCCTTAGAACGCGCCCATCCGCTGCACGAACGAAAAAAGATGGTGTGCATCTTCTCCTGTAAATTGTGGGGCTTGCCCCGCAATTTACAGGAAAATAGAAGCACTACCTAAAAAAGGGTTCGCCGCGCCGCGCGGCGAACCCTTTTCGGTTGATCCGCTTCCTCAGGATGTGCCCTTTTCCTCGCGGATGTCGAGGATTTTCTCCACCAGCGGTTTGAAAGCTTTTTTGATCGCTTCCGGTTCCACCCCGGCAATTTTGAAGGTGAGCTGGCTGGTCTTGACGCTCTCGCCCTGGATGAAGCCCAGCCCCTGGATGTTCCCGCCCAGGCCGTAGATGGCGCCGGTGAGGTCGTGGATTCTGCCGGGGGTGTCGAGGGCTTCCACCGTCACGCGCACGCCTGCGCAGCGGGCGCCGAGCATCTCGAGGAAGATGTTGAAGAGGTCCGTCTCGGTGATGATGCCCACCAGCCGGTCGCCGCGCATCACCGGCAGGCCGCCGATCTTCCGGTCGGCCATGATGCGCGCCGCCTCTTCGATGGTGGTATCTTCGGTGACGGTGAGCGGGTCTTTGGTCATCACGCGTTCGACGGTGATTTTCGCCAGCAGGTAGCCCACTTCCCAGACGCTGAGGGTGGTGGCTTCGGACGGCTTTGCGTTCAACAGGTCGGTGGCGGTGACAATCCCGATCAGTTTACCGCGTTTATTCACCACCGGGTAACGGCGCACTTTATCTTTGCGCATGCGCATCATCGCATCCTGCACGGGGATATCGGGCAGGATCGTCAGCACCGGGTGAGACATGCGTTCTCCAACCAACATGGCTGCGTTCCTCCTTTCCATGAACTGTGGGGGCCTAACGTATCTCTATTCTACAATAGTTATCCGAATTAAAGCCGATCCGTATTAACTTTGCCGGGGCGGTTGCATGCGCTGAGGCAGGCGGGCTGTTTGCGGCAGCTGAAAACCGCGCCTGCGGAGGCCGCCAAACCGGCCAGCGCCGGTTGGGAGCATATGAAGGCAGGCTCGGGTATAATTCCCGGCATGTCTAACCGTTCCAGCTTCAGCGGCGCGCAGATCGCCATTCTGCTGATCGTGGTCGCCCTGGTGGCGGGGGTATGGGGGCTGGTGTTGATCCTCCTGCGCCCGGCTTCGGCAGCCGGGCAGCCCACCCTGGCCGCCACCGCTGCGCCATCCGATACGCCTGCGCCAAGCGAGACTTTCGCCCCCTCCGAGACGCCCTCGCCTGCCCCCAGTGCCACGCCCACCCTCACGCCGTCGCCCACGCCGATCAACCCGCTGGCCTGCCTGCCGCCCGATTCCGAGCGGGTGGAGGCCCAGGTGCGCGCGGTGGTCAGCGGCGCGGTGATCGAAGTGGAAGTGGACGGGGTGCGCTCTTTCGTGCGTTACCTGGGCGTGGACCCCGCCGCCGACGGCCAGCCTGCCGCGCTGCTCAACCGCAGCCTGGTAGAAGGCCGCACGGTGACGCTCATCCGCGATGCGGGCGATACCGATGCGCAGGGCAACCTGCTGCGATACGTGCTGGTGGGCGATTTGTTCGTCAACTACACCCTGGTGCGCGACGGTGCCGCGCTGGTGGCGCTCTACCCGCCCATCCAGGCCTGCGTGGAGACGCTGCTGGCCGGTGAGGCGCTGGCCCGCCAGGAGCAGCGCGGCTTTTGGGGGCTGGCGGCCGGCACGCCCTTCTCGTTTGGCGGGGGGCTTGCCAGCCCGCCGTGCGATTGCCAGGTGCGCTATGCCTGCACCGACTTCACCAGCCAGGCCGATGCCCAGGCCTGTTATAATGCCTGCGGAGATTACCGCAACGCCGGCCTCGACCCTGACCATAACGGCCTGGCATGCGATGAATAACGAGGGCGCATGGCAACACGTCCGTTGATCTTATTGACCAATGATGATGGCATCCAATCGCCGGGCATCGCCGCGGCCGCCGCGGCGCTGGCCCCCCTGGGCGAGCTGGTGGTGGCGGCCCCGCGCGACCAGCAGACGAGCGCCGGGCGCAGCCTGCCGGTGACCACCGACGGGCGCATCGAGCGGGTGAACATGCCCGTCGCCGGCGCGCAGGTGGAGGCTTACGCGGTGGGCGGCACCCCGGCGCAATCGGTGCTGCACGCCGTGCTGGAGATCGTCCCGCGCCAGCCCAACCTGGTGGTTTCGGGGATCAACTACGGCGAGAACGTCGGCACGGGGATTACCGTCTCCGGGACGGTGGGGGCCGCCCTCGAAGCGGCGGCGCTGGGCATCCCGGCGCTGGCGGTGTCGCTGCAGATCCTGGGCGAGGAATGGTATACCTACCACGACCTGGATTTCAGCGCCGCGGCGGCCTTCACCGCGCGCTTTGCGCGCAGCCTGCTGGGGCGCGCGCTGCCTGCCGATGTGGACCTGCTCAAGGTGGATGTGCCCTCCGAGGCCACCCCCGAGACGCCCTGGCGCATCACCCGCCAGTCGCGCCAGCGCTACTATATGCCCTACCTCATCCGCGACGGCGGCTGGGATACGCGCGGGTTCGTCTCGGCGCGCATCAAGGTGAAGCAGGAGGAGGTGGAGCCGGATTCGGACGTGTACGCCCTGGTGTACGATAAGGTCGTCTCGGTGACGCCGGTGAGCATCGACCTGACCTCGCGCACCGACCTTAGCTCGCTGGGAATGATGCTGGAAGGGTTTTAAACCCAAAGAGGGCAGCCCTTGAGGAACTGCCCTCTTTTGGTTTAAATTACGGGTTATTTGATCTCGTAGCTGGCGTTCACGTCCACGCTGATCATCAACTGCCCGGCGCTGACGGGCACCTGCCCGACGGAGGCTGCGGCGCCGCCCTTGCTGTCATACATGGTCACCGGGCCGGTGTTCAGGTACGAGTTGAGCGAGAGCAGGTTGCCGAGGGTGACGCCGGTGCCGGCGGCCAGTTCTTCGGCGGTGGCGCGGGCATCCTCGATGGCCAGCTTGCGCGCCTCCGAGATGGCCTTGCTCTTATCCACCACGTCGAAGTTGATCCCGTTGATGCTGTTGGCGCCGGCGCGCACGACGGCATCCAGCAGCTTGCCGAGCACGCTCAGGTCGCGCACCGTCACGTTGACGGTGTTATCGACGATGTAGGTCGTGCCGGTGAGCTGGCCTTCGGGGCTGTACTGCTGCTGCGGGAAGATGTTGAAGCCCGAAGTCTGGATATCCTTGTCTGCGATGCCCAGTTCCTTGAGCGTCCCGGCGATGGCCTGGGCCTTCGAGTTGTTCTGGTTGAGCGCGTCGCCCACGTTATTGGCCTGGCTCTGCACGCCGATGTACACATAAGCCACATCGGGGGCCAGGTATACCTTTCCGTTGCCGGTGACGCTGATCTGGCGCTGGAAGGCGTTGCTGCCCTGCGGGGTTGCGGCAGGCGCGGCCTGGCAGGCGGCCAGGGCCAGCACCATCACGAGCGCGACGATTCCGAAAGTTTTCTTGATGTTCATAACAGGTCTCCTTCCTGTGTTATTCATGTGGATAAGACGCCGCGCCGGTGGAAAGGTTCCCTTGCCGCGCATTGTGGACTGCTGAATTGTATAATATCATAACTGCCTGGCGCAAGAAAGCCGCTCAAACTGCCGCTGCCCTCAGGCCGGGGGCCGGCGAAGACGGCGTTTCAATTTGTAAAAAAGATACCCGTTACCCTTGCGAATTGACCCAAGGAGGTTTTGTTTTATGGACGCAGTGCTTGAATCTACCCGCGCGATGATCGCCACCACCCCTGAACGCTGGCTGGCGATGACCCAGGCGCTGCCGGCGGAATTGCTCCAGGCGCCGGCGGCAGCAGGCGAATGGTCGGCGCTGGAATGTCTGCAGCATCTCGTTGATACCGAGAAGGTGTTCCAGTTCCGCTTGCGCGCGTTTTTGGAAGGGCGCGACTTCCCCGGTTTCAACCCCGATGAAGAAGGCACGCCGCCCGGCCCGGCGGTCCCCCTGGCTCTGGCCGAAGAGTTTGCCCGCCTGCGGCGCGAGTCGCTGGCGATGCTGGAGAGCGTTTCTCCCGCCGACCTGGCCCGCAGGGCGCGCCACGCCGAGCTTGGCATGGTGACGCTGGGCGAGATGCTGCACGAATGGGGCGCGCACGACCTCAACCACACCGTTCAGGCCGAGCGGGCCATGATGCAGCCTTTCATCGCCGGCAGCGGCCCGTGGCGAAAATTCTTTGCCGACCATGACCTGGGATAAGTGAAAATCGGATATAATAGGTTGAACAAAAATTCTAACTGGTGACGCATGCCGATTAACTACCAACAGGCCGCCGAACAGATCCACGCGATGGGCGCCCAGGCGCGCGCGCGCGAGGCCCGGCTGCAGACGCTGCGCGAAAGCGCGCGCGAGCTGCTGGCGGAGATGGCCGGCGAGCTGGATTTTCTGCGCGACCTGGCCGCCCGGGCCGAGCGCTTCAACCCGCGCCTGCGCTGCGCCGTGCCGCTTACCGAGCGGCTGGATGCCCGCGCGGCGGTGCCCGCCCGGCCCGCCGCCAGCGTGCTGCTGGCTGCCGACGGCTCGCAGATCAACCCCGACCGGCACAGCGCGGTGGAGTTCGGGGTGGTCAATGTGGGGGCCATCTGCATGCGGCCCGGCCTGGCCCCCGGCGAGAAGGTGGAAAGCACGCTGCTCTTCGGCGACGACCTGTATGCCAACCAGCGCCCGCTCAGCGAAGGCGAGCTGGCCATCTGGCGCGACCTGGCTGAGCGCAAGAAGCTCTTCGAGCTGGCGCTGAAGGAAAGCGCGGCGGGCCTGGCGGTGGTCACGCTCACCGATGGGCCGCTGGAGCTGTACGGTCAGGAGCAGGAATCAGACTTCTTCAAGCACAAGCTGGACGAATACCTGTCGATTCTGCGCGACCTGGCCGGGCTGCGCGCCGCCGCGGCAGGCTACGTGGATAAGCCGCGCAGCGACACGCTGGTGAGCCTGCTCGAGCTGGTGCTGCTCGACCGCGAGGGCCGCCTCAGCCAGGCCGGCAAGGAGCGCCCCCTCTGGCCTGTGCGCGACGCCGACCTGGTGCGCGGCATCTTGCGGGGCGGCGAGCGTTCGGCGGTGCTGGAATTGAAATCTCCGGCGGGGGTGCGCTTTTCGGGCGAGCTTGGGCTGCACTTCTTTTACCTGAACGTGGGTCGGCCAGGCCACCCGCAGCTGGCGCGGGTGGAAATTCCGCGCTGGGTGGCCGCCGATGCGGAGCTGCTCGATCTGCTGCACGCGGCGCTGGTGGCTCAATCGGCGCAGATGGGCGCACGGCCCTACCCGTATATCCTCCACCGCGCTCACGAGGTGGCGGTGGTGCACCTGGACGAGCGCGACCAGATCGAGGCGATGATTCAAGCCGAGCTGCGCCGCCAGGGGCTGAACGCGGGCGAACCATCCAACAAGCAATCGGCCAAAGACTTGCCGGGACGGACGAGGTTATGAGCATGAGCGGACATGAAATCTATGAGATCGGGCGCCTGCTGCGTGCGGGCACCGCGGCCTGCGTGGTGGGGTGCCGTGTCTCGCAGGCGGGCGCGCCCGAGTTTGGCAGCCTGGTGCGCATCCCGCTGGACGGTGATTACCAGATCTTCGGGCTGATCTATGACATTCACATCGACGACGACGGCCTGGTGCGCCAGCTCGTCACCGCGGAGGGCATTCAACCCGAGGTGCTGGAAGATAACCGCGTGAACCGCAACGTGCCGGTGGAATTCTCGGTGTTGCATGTGGGCTACCAGCAGGCAGGGCGCATTTCACACCTGCTGCCGCCGCGCCCGCCGCTGAGCCTGGATGCGATCTACCCCTGCGAGCCGCGCGAGCTGGCGGCCTTCACCTCGGCGGGGCGCTTTGGCTACTTCAGGCATGTGCTGCGCGCGGCGGCCGAGATGCCCGTGGGCGAGCTGCTGGCGGCGCACATCCGGCAGGCGCAGGCCGCGCAGGCCGAGGCGGGCCGCCCCGATTGGCGCGACCGCGCCGTGCAGGAGCTGATCACGCTGCTGCGCGACGATTACCCGGCGTTGATGGGCGTGCTCGGCGCGCTTTCTGAAGTGATCTGACCAGCGGAGGAGGGCCAGGATGAACGGCGTTCCCGATTCGATCGGTTATATTGTCGGCGGAGGGTTGAAGGAAAACCTGCGCGTGCGGCTGACGGTGCCGGCTCACACCGTGCAGGAGGGCGCCTTTGTGGTGGTGGAGAGCGGCCGGTGGCTCTTCTATGGGCTGGTGACCGACCTGCAGCTGGGCGCCACCGACCCGCGTTTTGCCGACGAGCAGAGCGAAGACCGCCTGCCCCCCGGCCTTTCCGCCTTGCTGCACGGGCAAACCCTCTACACCAACCTGGAGGTGCTGCCCGCGCTGATGGTGGAGCGCCCGCCCGACCCCGGCGAGCCAGGTTACGCCGCCTATTGGGCCGAGAAAGGCGAGGGCTTTCAACCGCGGCCGATCCCGATCAAAACGGTTCCGGCGCACCATGCCAAAGTGCGCCTGGCCGGCCCGGGCGACGTGGCCGAGATCTTCGGCGACCCGCACAAGAAGGGAAATTTCGTCATCGGCTACACCCGCGAGCAGGGCCACCCCGTCTGCCTCGACCTGGAGAAGCTCGTCCAGCGCTCATCGGGCATCTTCGGGGCCACGGGCACGGGCAAATCCTTCCTCACGCGCATTATCCTGGCCGGGTTGATCAACTCGAACGTGGCCGGGGCGCTGATCTTCGACATGCACAACGAGTACGGGCCGGATGACACCGCCTCCGATACCAACGAGCGCATCCCCGGCTTGAAAGGGAAATTCCCGGCCAAAGTGCGCCTTGTGGGGCTGGGGCGTGGCAGCCACTTCCGCAACATGAACGCCGATTTCAACCTGGAGATCGCCGAACGCGATATCGAGCCGGGGGATATCGAGATGCTCACGCGCGAATTGAACCTGAAAGAAACCACGCCCACCACGCTGGCGGCGCTGGAGCGCGAGTTTGGCGCGGATTGGTTCCACCAGTTCAAGGCTCTCAAATACGGCGCGAAGATCGAAGGCGAAGACGGCAAGCCGGTGGATGCGCCAGACAGCGTGGCCGGGTGGGCAATCCGCGCCGGCGTGCACCCTGGCGCGGCCGAGGGGCTGCACAGCAAGCTGGGGAGGGTCTTCAACCTGCCGTACGTCGCCGAGCACCCGGCCGCCGATACGGTGAGCGAGATCATCAAAGCGCTCGAGCACGGGCAGCATGTGGTGCTTTCCTTCGGGCGTTTCGAAAGCGACCTGGATTACCTGCTGGTGGCGAACATCCTCACGCGGCGCATCCGCGCGGCCTGGGAGCGCAAGACGAACGACTTCCGCAGCGAGAAAAGCAATGAGGCGCCGCGCCCGCTGGTGATTGTGGTGGAAGAAGCGCATAAGCTGCTCAACCGCGAGATGGCCGCTCAGACGGCCTTCTCGACCATCGCGCGCGAGATGCGCAAGTATTACGTCACCCTGCTGATCATCGACCAGCGCCCGTCGCAGATCTACGATGAGGTGATGTCGCAGCTTGGCACGCGCATCTCCGGCTGGCTGGGCGACGACCTGGATATCCAGGCGGTGCTCTCCGGGCTGGCGGGCAAGGAGGCCCTGCGCGGGATGCTGGCGCGCCTGCAGGCCAAGGAAGAGGTGTTGCTGCTGGGCTGGGGCGTGCCGATGCCCATCCCGGTGCGCTCACGGCGCTACGACGAGAAATTCTGGGCCGATTTGCTCGGCAGCAAGGCCCCCGGCAAGCGCGGAGAGGCCGATATCTTGAAAGAATTGGGGTTCTAAGAGAGGGAACCGCCAAACAGAACCGGCATGGGCAGGGGCGGACTTGCGTGTCCGCCCCTCTTTTCGGATAGCCCTTTACTTTGGCAGCTTCAACGGGTGGCCCGTTCGAGGGCCTCTTCATAGAGCAGGTCGTGGTTATCCATGGTGGAAATGCGGCGGGCCTGGCGCGGGCTGAAGAAGCCGCGCTGCAGGCTTTCGGGGCCGACTTCGAAAGGCGCCAGCTCGACGATCTTCAAGCGGTAATACACCTGCACGGAGAGCGGGTACCCCAGGCGGTAGTTGGGCGGGCGCGGGCCGAGGACTTGCACTTCCTGGATGCCAAGCAGCTCAACCGTTTCTACCCGCGCGCAGGTTTCTTCCCATACCAGGCGCACGATGGCCTGCTCGGGCGTCTCCCCGGCCTCGATGCGCCCGCCGGGCAGGTCCCATTCACGGTCGCGCAGGCGGGCGAGCAAGACGCGGTCGCCATCGAAGGCGAAGCCATAGACCCCACCGCACAGGTCGAGCGGGGGCAGCTCATCGGTGAGGTAGAGCCGCGCCTCGTGGCGGGTGGGGATCCAGGGAATATCGCGGTCGGTCTTGAGAAGTTTTTTCATTCCTGCCTGACGGCCGGACCCGGCAGCGGCTGGGCTGCAGCCTGACGGGAGGCGCGCGTGTTTTCTTCGATGTCGATCAGCAGATAGATGGCCTCGCCGGTGGCGAAGAGCGTAAGCCCGCCGATGCCGCCGCCAATGAGGAAGGCCAGGCCGGAGAGGATGCCCCCCACCACGCCTCCAAACGCCCCCACGGTGTTGAGGCCGGTGCCGAAATCGCGGTTGAAATCTGCCAGGGCCTGCCCGCCGAGGATTCCGGCAAGGCAGATACCGATGGCGGACACGATCGCCACGACGAGCACGATTCCGCCGAGGATTTTATACAGGGTCGCGACGATGCGCAGCGCGCGGTAACGCTTTTCCATTTTGTCCACTCCTTAGGTGCGGGCGAACCGAACTTGTGCTTAACAATCATACATCAAATTCTATTCCATGAGCGTGGCGAAAGCTGCGGCTCATTCCCCTGGCGGCCGGATGCTTCACACGGCATTCCTGTCGAGCGCCACCCCGGTTGACTTCTGCCTTGTTGGCGCTACACTCAGTTTATCGTTCGAACGGCGCGGTGAAGGAGGCAGCAGATGATCAACGAACTGGAGATTCTCATTCGCATCCTGGCGGCGGCGGGACTGGGGGCGCTGGTGGGCCTGGAGCGCGAGCGCCAGAGCCAGCCGGCCGGGCTGCGCACGCACATCGTGCTGGTGGTCGGCGCGGCGCTGGCGATGGTGCTTTCGATCAACCTGGCAATGCAGTTCCAGCCCGATGTGCCCAACGGCGACCCGGCGCGCCTGGCGGCGCAGGTGCTTTCGGGGATCGGCTTCCTGGGGGCCGGGGCCATCTTGCGGTTTGGCCCCACCGTCAAAGGGCTTACCACGGCCGCCTCGCTTTGGACGATGGCGGTGGTCGGGCTGGCTGTGGGCGCGGGCTACTTGCTGGTGGGCGCGGGGGTGACGGCGCTGCTCCTGGCGGTGCTGACGGTGCTCAATTGGGTGGAGACGCGCCTGGTGACGCCCTACCTGACGCTGCAGTTCACCGTCTACGCGGTAGACCGGGCGGGCGTCGTCGAGCAGGTGCGCCGCGCCATGGAATCGACTGCGCGCAAGGTCGATTCGTTCCGCTTGAACCGCCACGTCCGGCGCCAGCGCGTGCGCATGGATGCGCTGGTGAAGATGCGCGGCGGCGAGCCGGTGGAAGCGCTGTGCGAACGCCTGGCTCAAATTCAAGGGGTGAGGATTGTGAAATACGAATAGCCGTGCATCCTCCGTGCCCGGGTGGTGTTTCATAATCGGATAAAATCTCTCGTATTTCGGAGACAACCGCATGATGGAATTGACCACCGATCTCAAGCGCGAGATGTTCTGGACCATGCTGCTGGCGCGCCGGTTGGATGAGCGCGCCTGGCTGCTCCATCGCCAGGGGAAAATCGCTTTTCATATCTCCGGCATCGGCCACGAGGCCGCCCAGGTGGGGGCGGTCTTCGCTTTAAGGCGCGGTTTCGACTGGGTTGTGCCCTATTACCGCGACCTGGCGTTGCTGCTTGGCCTGGGCTACACCCCGCGCGATTTTATGCTGGCCTTGATGGGCAAACGCGGCGAACGCACCTCGGGGGCGCGCCAGATGCCCAGCCATTGGAGCTTCAAAGCGATGAATGTGGTGAGTCATTCCTCACCGGTGGCCACCCAGGCGCTGCACGCGGCGGGCATCGGCCTGGCGATCAAGCGGCGCGGCGAGGAGCGCATCGTCTTCACCAGCACCGGAGAGGGTTCCACCTCGGAAGGCGAGTGGTACGAGGCGGTCAACTGGGCCGCCGTGCACAGGCTGCCGGTGGTCTTTAACGTGCAGAACAACCAGTATGCCATTTCGGAGCCGGCCTCGCGCCAGATGGCCGTGAGCGGGGCTGCCGAGCGCGCCTGCGGGATGGGCTTGAAGGGCGTCAGCGTGGACGGGATGGACGCGCCGGCCTGCCACCGCGCCTTTCTAGAGGTGTTCGACCACGTGCGTTCGGGCGCAGGCCCGGCGGTGATCGAGACGTGCGTTTATCGCATCACCCCGCATTCCTCCGACGACGACGACCGCTCTTACCGCTCGCGGGAAGAGGTGGAGCATTATAAGCAAAACGATTGCCTGCCCCGCGCGGAGAAGGCGCTCGGACTGGAGCCGGAACTGGTGGAGGAGCTGGAGCGCAAAGCCAAAGCGATGGTGGATGACGCGGTCGCTTTTGCCCTCTCGGCGCCCGACCCCGACGGCCCCGAAGCGGCTTACCCCGTCTATGCCGAGGATGTGCGCGATGCCTGAGATGACCCTGATCGAGGCGGTGCGGCAGGCATTGGATGAGGAGCTGGCCCGCGACGAGCGCGTGCTGGTGATCGGCGAGGATGTGGGGCGGCGGGGCGGGGTCTTCCGCGCCACGCAGGGCCTGCTGGAAAAGTACGGCGAAGAGCGCGTGATCGACTCGCCGCTGGCCGAGGCTTCGATCGTCGGCGTGGGGGTGGGCGCGGCGCTCTACGGGATGCGCCCCGTGTGCGAAATCCAGTTCGCCGATTTTATCCACATGGCGTTCAATCAGGTGGTGAATGAAGCGGCGCGCATGTGCTACCGCTCCAACGGCGAGTGGACCCTGCCGATGGTGATCCGCGCGCCGTATGGCGGGGGAATCGGCGGGGGCATCTACCACTCGCAGAGCGTCGAGGCGTTCTATGCGCACGTGCCGGGGCTGAAGGTGGTCATTCCCTCTAACCCGAAGGATGCCAAGGGCCTGCTCAAAGCGGCCATCCGCGACCCCAACCCGGTGATGTTCTTCGAGCCGAAGAAGGGCTACCGGCTGATCCGCGGCGAGGTGCCGGAGGGCGATTACAGCGTGCCGATCGGCCCGGCGCACGTCAGCCGCGAAGGCACCGACTTGAGCGTGTTCGCCTACGGGATGATGCACCACTATGCACTGCAGGCCGCCGCGCAGGCCGGGGCGGAGGGCATTTCGGTTGAGGTGGTGGATCTGCGCACGCTCCTGCCCGTGGACCGCCAAAGCATCCTGGCCTCGGTGCGCAAGACGGGCAAAGCGCTGATCGTGCACGAAGATAACCTGACGGGCGGCTACGGGGCCGAGGTCGCCGCCATTTTGGCGGAAGAAGCCTTTGGCGACCTGGATGCGCCGGTGATGCGCCTGTGCGCCCCCGATGTGCCGGGCATTCCCTTCAGCCACGCCATGCAGGAATGGGTGATGCCCAACCCGCAGAAGATCCTGGGTGCCATCCGCAGGCTGGCCCGATTCTGATATCCCATCAAGGAGAGATTATGCCCACCCCAATCACCATGCCGAAGCTCGGAGAATCGATCGTGGAAGGCACCGTGGCGCGCTGGATCAAAACCGAGGGCGACGCGGTGCAGGAATACGAGCCAATCCTCGAGGTGGATTCGGACAAGGTGGTGGCCGAGGTGCCCAGCCCTGCCGCCGGGACGCTGCTGCGTATCCTGGCGCGCGAGGGGCAGTCGGTTCCTACGGGCAGCGTGATCGGCTGGGTGGGGGCGCCGGGCGAGGCCGTGCCGGGTGATGAAACCGGCGAGCCTGCCGGAGCGAAGCCGCCGGCGCCCGCCCAGGCTGTGCGCGCCGGGCGCGACCGCGAGCTGGGGTTCATCTCGCCGGTGGTGGCGCGCATGGCGGCTGAATATAACCTCGACCTGCGCCTGGTGAAGGGCAGCGGCGAGGGCGGGCGGATCACCAAAAAAGACGTGCAGGCTTACCTGGACGCGCAAAAGACCAACGGCGGCCCGCAGCCGTGGGAGCTCCCGGCCGACGGCGACCTCTTCCGCCCGCGCGAGCTGGATTCTGCTGCCCCCAAACCGCCTGAGCCGCCCACTCTGGATGACCCCGCGCAAGACCGGCTGCTGCCGCTCGACCCGATGCGCAGGGCAATCGCCGAGCACATGGCGATGAGCATGCGCACCGCCCCGCACGTCACCACCGTGATGGAGGCGGATCTGACGCGTGTGACGGAGCATCGCCGGGCCAACCTGGAGGTGTTTGCCCGCGACGGCGCGCACCTGACGTACACCGCTTACGTGGTGGCGGCGGTGGCGGCCGGGCTAAAGGCCTTCCCGCTGGTCAATTCTTCCTGGAGCGATGCGGGCATCCTGCTCCACCGGCGCATGCATATCGGGCTGGCAGTCTCACTCGAAGAGCAGGGGCTGGTGGTGCCGGTGATCCGCGACGCCGACGGGCTTTCGCTGCTGGGCATCGCGCGCGCCGTCAACGACCTGGCCGCCAGGGCGCGCACGCGCCGCCTGCGCGCCGACGAAGCCAGCGGGGGCACGTTCACGATCACCAACCACGGCGTGGGGGGCAGCCTGTTTGCCACACCGGTGATTAATCAGCCGCAGTGTGGTATCCTTGGGGTTGGCGCGATCCAAAAACGCGTGGTGGTGATCGACGACATGCTGGCGGTTCGCCCGATGGTCTATCTTTCCTTTACGTTCGATCACCGCGTGGTGGATGGGTACACCGCCGACGGATTTCTGCGCACGGTGGTGAAGGCGCTGGAAGGCTGGTAAAGGGCGCCTGGCCGGAGGGTCATAGGCCCTTCGGGCGGCGGGATTGAGGACGAACGGCTTTCATCGCATAGAAAGGATTCCTATGAGCGCTTATGATGTCATCGTGATCGGGGCCGGGCCGGGCGGCTACGTGGCCGCTATTCGCGCATCTCAACTGGGCCTGAAGACGGCCATCGTAGATAAACAATGGCTGGGCGGGGTGTGCCTGAACGTGGGCTGCATCCCTTCCAAAGCGCTGCTCAAGAACGCCGAAGTGGCCCACACGCTGCGCGAGCGCGGCAAAGAATTCGGCTTTTCTTTCGAAAACCTCACGTTGGATTTCGCCGCCGCCGTCAAGCGCAGCCGGCAGGTCTCGGACCGGCTGGTGAAGGGCGTGGGCTTTTTAATGAAGAAGAACAACATCGACGTGCACATGGGCACGGCGAAGCTGACCGCTCCCGGCGTTGTGCAGGTGACCGATAAGGACGGCAGGCAGAATGATCTGCAGGCGCGCAATATCATCATCGCCACGGGGGCCTCGGCTGCTTCGATTCCAGGCGTGAGCATCGATGGGGAAAAGGTCGTCTCTTACCTGGAGGCCATCTTACAGACCCGGCTGCCGAAATCGGTGGTGATCATCGGCGGCGGGGCCATCGGCGTGGAGTTTGCCACGGTGTGGAGCGCCTACGGCGTGGCGGTGACGGTGGTGGAGATGCTGCCGCGCATCGTGCCGCTGGAGGACGAGGAAATCGGCCTCGAATTGGGGAAGGCCTTCCAGAAGCGCGGCATCCAGGTGCTGGCGGGCCACCGCGTTCTGGCAGTGGAGACGACCGAGAGCGGCGTGCGCGTGAAGGTGGCCGGCGACCAGGGCGAGAAGACCCTCGAAGCCGAGCAGGCGCTCATGGCGATTGGCTTCAAACCCAACTCGAAAGGCCTCGGCCTGGAAGAACTGGGCGTGACGGTCAACCAGCGCGGCTTCATCGAAGTGGACGACCGCATGGCGACCAACGTGCCGGGCATCTGGGCGATCGGCGACGTGACCGGCAAGACGCTCCTGGCCCACGTGGCCTCGGCGATGGGCGTGATCTGCGCCGAGAATATCGCCGGGGTGGAGACGGCGACGATCGATTACCGCATGGTGCCGCACGCCACCTACTGCCAGCCGCAGGTGGCTTCCTTTGGGTTGACCGAAGCGCAGGCCAAGGAGGCCGGTTACCAGGTGAAGGTAGGGCGCTTCCCCTTCCAGCCGAACGGCAAGGCACTTGGGCTGGGCGATTATGCCGGGTTCATTAAGATTGTGACGGACGAGAAATACGGCGAAATCTTAGGGGCGCACATGATCGGCCCGGAAGTGACCGAGCTGCTCCCCGAGTTGACGCTTGCGCAGCGTAACGAATTGACGGTGGCCGATGTGGCGCGCAACATCCACGCGCACCCCTCCCTCAGCGAAGTGATTATGGAGGCGGCCGAATCGGCCCTGGGGCACGCGATTCATATTTGATGGCTGACCTTTACCCCCACCCCTGGCCCCTCCCCCAAGATCGTAGATTTTGGGGGAGGGCTACGGGTGGGGGTTAAATCGCCGTGATTCTGAGATGAAAACGCGGGCACAAGGCCCGCGCTTACAGTAGAGCGGTCGAGGCGCAGTCACCTTCGTGTGTTTTTCTTCCAATCACGGCCCCACTTACCCCCTCCCAACCCTCCCCCAAAATCGTAGATTTTGGGGGAGGGCTACGGGTGGGGGTTAAATCGCCGTGATTTGGAGATGAAAACGCGGGCACAAGGCCCGCGCTTACGGAAGAATGGTCGAGGGAGGGGGGTTAGATCGCGAAATCCTCGCCGTTCCACACTCCTTCGCTGACCTGGTGCGGAAGGTGATGCTCGTGCCGCTCGGCTGAGCCGTTCTTGCCGTTCACGGGCACGTGCGGGTGCTCATAGAGGTGCACGCGCAGGTCGGTTTCGAGCCGCTCGAGGCGGTCGGAGGAGCCAACCAGCGGCGGGCGGTACTCGCGTTCCTTCAATGCGGCCTCCAGCTGCTCCACGCGCTCGATCAGCGCCGCCACGGTGTTGCCGATGGCGTCTGGCAGGATGTTGTGGTTCAGGTCCGGCGCTGCCGATTGCGGCTTGTTGCGCAGCATCACCTGGCCGGGAACGCCCACCACCACCGAGTTGGGGGGGACGGGCTTGACCACCACGGCGTTCGCGCCGATGCGGCTGCCCGCGCCAACGGTGATGGCGCCCAGGATTTTGGCGCCCGCGCCGACCACTACGTTATCCTCAAGGGTGGGGTGGCGCTTGCCCTTTTCGAGGCTCGTGCCGCCGAGGGTGACGCCGTGGTAGAGGGTGACGTTCTCGCCGATCTCGGCCGTCTCGCCGATGACGACGCCCATGCCGTGGTCAATGAAGAACCGCCTGCCGATGGTGGCGCCGGGGTGAATTTCGATCCCGGTGAGGAAGCGGAAGACGTGTGAGCCCCAGCGCGCGAAGAGCTTGAGGTTATGCTTCCAGAGCCAATGGGTGATGCGGTGCCCCCAAATGGCATGCAGCCCCGGGTAACTGCTGAGGATTTCGAGCGTGCTGCGCGCGGCCGGGTCGCGCTCGTAAACCGAGCGAATGTCATCGCGCATCTTCGAAAAGAAGGGTATTTCCATAAAATCTCCGGTTGAACCAGGCGATTATTCGGCCAGGTCGGCGAAGAGCGCCGTCGAAAGGTAGCGCTCGCCAAAGGAGGGGATGATGACCACGATCAATTTGCCGGCGTTTTCGGGGCGGGCGGCCACCTGCAAGGCTGCCCAGGTGGCGGCGCCGGAGGAAATGCCCACCAGCAGGCCTTCCATGGCGGCCATCTTGCGCGCCGTCTTGAAGGCGTCATCGGCTTTGACGCGGATGATCTCGTCGTAGATTGCAGTATTGAGCACATCCGGGATGAACCCCGCCCCGATGCCCTGGATGGGGTGCGGGCCTTTTTGACCGCCGGAGAGCACCGCCGAGGCCTCAGGCTCGACGGCTACGATGCGCACCGAGGGCTTGCGCGCCTTGAGCACTTCGCCCACGCCGGTGATCGTCCCGCCGGTGCCGACCCCGGAAATGACGATATCCACCTGCCCGTCGGTGTCGCGCCAGATTTCCTCGGCGGTGGTCTTGCGGTGAATTTCGGGGTTGGCGGGGTTCTTGAACTGCTGGGGAATCAGGTAACGGGGGTCGGCGGTGGCCATTTCTTCGGCCTTGCGAATGGCCCCGGCCATGCCCTCGGCGGCGGGGGTGAGGATCAACTCGGCCCCGTAAGCGCGCAGCAGCATGCGGCGCTCTTTGCTGGCCGTTTCGGGCATCAGGATGGTCAGTTTATAGCCGCGGGCGGCGCAGACGAATGCCAGGGCGATGCCGGTGTTGCCGCTGGTCGGTTCGAGGAAGATCGTATCGGGTTTGACCAGCCCGGCGGCCTCGGCGGCGTTGATCATCGAAACGCCGATGCGGTCTTTGACCGAGTGAGCGGGGTTGTAGTACTCCAGCTTGGCGGCGATGGTGGCTTTGGCGCCTGCTTCGGCGGCGACGCGGTTGAGCCGAACCAGGGGCGTGTTGCCGATCATCTCGGTGGCGTCATTGTAGATTTGCATGGTGGTAAACTCCTCAAAGTGTGATTGGCCCGGTAAACAAAAAACCAGCAGAAATAACAAAAGCAGCGGGTAACCGCTTCGCCCACAAAGCTGAAATGCGGGGTCGTGGTCTGCTGCCTTCGTTCTGCTGGTAACAATAAGCGCGCGTGCGCCCTAACGACGAGGCAGGGTCACCTGGCCCCGCCGCGGACACATGCACGAAATCAACTTCACCGTTCTAAAACCTACAAGTTTCATCGAATTTGATTATAAAACCCTTTTAGGCTCTGTCAAGGGAGGAAGAAGGGAAAATATACCAAAAACGGCCCGCCACGGGCAGGGACAGGCCCTGCCCCTGCGGAAGCTCGCGAAGGGTCTGGATGGGTCGTTTTCGAACGGCCCATCCAATTTGAGCCGGCCACCCCCTAAGCCAGCCGGGCGGCGAGGAGTTCTTCGAAGGCGCGCAGGTCCTTCCAGCGGGTGGCGCAGCGCAGCGGCCTGGCAGAAGGGTCGAGGCGGGTGTAGCCTTCGTCGTCCACGCGCACGCCGAGGGTTTCGATCTCCAGCAAGTCTTCCGAGAAGGCCAGGTAGGCGGCCACCGTGTCGAAGAGCGTCGAGCTGGATGCGGCTGGGTCGAGCTGCCTGACGAAATCCCACGGCGAGGCGCTGTGCCAGGCGCGGTAGTTTTCGATCACCGCGCGGGTGAGCGGGTGGGTGCTCTCTGCCACGCGCCGGTAGAGTTCGCCTTTCAGGCTGACCAGCCCGCAGGTATCCAGCGGGGTGATGGTCACCTCCCAGGGGGCGGCGAAAGCCGCGCGGCAGGCCTCGGGGTAGAGCTTGACGTTGTATTCGGCAACGATCTCCGGCTCTTCGCCGTACCCTTTGCGCAGGCTGCCGTGCATGCCCACGAAGCGCGCGTGTTGGGCGATCTCCGGCCGGCGGCGCAGCGCTTCGGCGATGTTCGGCACCGGGCCGATGCACACCAGCGTCACCGGCTGCGGCGAGGCCAGGATTGTTTCGATGATCGCTCCGACCCCATCCTCGATGACCCGGCCGGGGTAGCGGGCCAGGTCATAGCCCTCCACCCAGGCCGCCTGCCCGCGCGCCTGCGCGGAAGTGTCGGCGAGCGCCGGGCCGATGCCCACCGGAACGTCGCTGCGCCCGGCGGTTTCGAGCAGCCTGGCCAGCAGCGCGGCGCGGTAGAGCGTGTCGCCGGTGTCGCTGACGACCAGCTTAAGATCCACCTCGGGCGAGCGCAGCAAAAAGGCCAGCGCCCAGGTGTCGTCGATGTCGGAGCCGATGTCGGTATCGAGAATGACGGGTACGGGCATGTTCATTTTCCTTGGAAGAAGTTGCAGCAGATGAGCGGCATGGGGGGAAACCCTCTGGAGGATAATGATACTTCAATAGTTCGTCTATAATGATCCGAAAAGCGGAGTGGATTCCTGCATGGAGGGAAGAATGTCCTTTTGGCCCCACCCTTACCGCGCGGCTGTCTCGCTATCCTTTGACGACGGGATGCGCTCTCAGCTCGAGACGGCCCTGCCGGCGCTCGATGCGGCCGGGATGCGCGCCACGTTTTACCTCAACCCTGCCGGCGCGGAGGAGAGCGCCGGGCTGGGCGACAGCTGGATGGAGCGCCTGGCGCGCTGGCAGCCGGCGCAGGCGCGCGGGCACGAGATGGGCAACCACTCGCTGCTACACCCCTGCTCGCTGAACATCGACCCGCCCTGGCTGCAGGGCAAGAACCTGCGCGATTGGACGCTCGAGCAGATCATGGCCGATGTGCTCGAGGCGCAGCGCAGGCTGATGGCGGCCTTCCCCGCGCAGCGCGAGACCTCCTACGCCTACCCGTGCTATGAAGACGCCGTGGGCAGGGGCAAGAACCGGGTCTGTTACACGCCGTTCATCGCCGGGCACTTCACGGCGGCGCGCCACAAGAGCGAGGTGCGCGGTGAGTTGGCCAACGACCCGCTGGTGTGCGACCTGCATCACCTCTCCTCGTGGCCGGTGGAGCGCTGCGACGGCGCGACGCTGGTGGGGCTGGCCGAACAGGCCGCCTGGCTGGGGCGCTGGGCCATCTACACCTTTCACGGCATCAGCGAGGGGCATCTGCCGGTGGGGGCGAGTGACTTTCAGGAACTGGTGGATTACCTGGCCCGGCGGGGAGACGTGTGGGTGGCGCCCGTGGCCGAGGTGGGCGCCTATGTGCGCGACCGCACGGCCTGAGGCGGCGCTGCGCTCGATTGAGAGCCTTGTCATACAATTTTAAGGTAATTCGATACCCCTTTCAGGCGCACCTCTCTTGTATAATAATTACGATACCGTTAATTTCAATTTAATGTGCCGTTGATCGAAATTGCACGTTGGTGGGGGTTATCAACGGGGTCTTATTGGCGTGAGTGCTCGAAAGGAGGTGGGCCGCGAGTCTTCTCAGCCTTTTTTTGCGTGAATCGAACGTGCCTGTTATTTGAATTTTCCTGGGAGGGAAAGCATGCTCAAGCGATTCTATAAATTGTTCGTCCTTGTCCTGATCCTGGCCATGGCGGTGCCGGCCCAAGCGGCATCGCTGCAGGTGGACGACGGGGTGGTGAACTTCACCATTCTGCATACAAATGACTTCCACGGCAACCTGGAAGAACCCGTGCCGCCTTCGGCAGACGGCGTACCCGGGGCCGCGCGCGTGGCGACCAAGATCAAAGAGATCCGCGCCGCCAAAACGGCCTTGAGCCAGGATACGCTCCTGTTCGACGCGGGCGACATCATGCAGGGCAGCCTGCTCTCGAACCTGCAAAAGGGCCTGCCCACGATCGCCTACTACAAGAAGATCGGCTACGATGCCGCCGCGTTCGGCAACCATGAGTTCGACTGGGGCCAGACTGTCCTCGCCGACCGGGTGAACCAGGCCAAGACGGATGATAGTGATGCGACCACCAAGGAATTCAACTTCCTGGTGTCCAACATTACCAAGAAGGATGCGAGCGGGAACTGCGTCGCCTCCGATTGGACCCTGCCTGACTTCGTCCCTGCGGCTTACCAGGTCTTCAATGTTCAGGATGCCGATTCAGGCACCCCCCTGCGCGTGGGCGTGATCGGCGTATCCTCGCTCGAGACGCCGTACATCACCATCGCGTCCGCCACCGACGGGTTGTGCTTCAAAGACCCAACCCAGGCGATCCTGCACTACTATGATGCGCTGGACGCCGCCTCCGACGTCATTGTGGTGCTGTCGCACATCGGGTACAACGACGGCGGTTACGGTTACGGCTTCAGTGTGTATGGCGATCAGACCCTTGCGAAGAACCTGATCGACGCCGGTAAACCCGTGCAGCTGATCATCGGCGGGCACAGCCACACCAACCTTTCTTCGGCGACGAAAGTGGAAAATACCGCCAAGACGGTTACCACCTATGTCGTCCAGGCACACTACAACGGCCGTAAACTGGGCCAGGAAGATATCGTCTATAACCGGGCGACGGGCGCCATCACGCTGACCTTCACCCGCCACACCATCACGCCGCTCGATATCGCCGGGCCTCCGCTCATCCCGGCCACGCCCGAAGATGCCGAGATCAAAGCCTTCATCGCCACCTATTCGAGCGACCCGGACTACCAGACGTTGGTCAACGAGAAGATGTTCTACACCAACGTGCCCCTGGTGCGCAATTACAACAACGGCAACAACCTGATGGGCATCATGGTCAACGATGCCATCTATAACGACCTGAACCAGGATGCCGAGCCGGATAACGACACGGATATGGTCTTCAACAACGCCGGCGGCCTGCGCGCCGATATCACCTGCCCGGGGGATGTTTACCCTTGCAAGGTGAACTACGGCATGTTGTTCAGCGTCTTGCCGTTCGGCAATGCCACCGTCGTCGGAGAGATGACCGGCGCGCAGATCATGGACCTGCTCAACCAGAGCGCCACGCTCTTCAAGGGCTCGCTGCAGGTGAGCGGCATCAAGTTCAAGTTCTACCGCTACAAGACCCCCGGAGATTCCGGCGTCACCTGGGCATGGGGCGCGTATGACGTCTTCGTGTGGGATAAGGCGGAAGCCAAATGGGCACCGCTGGACCTGACCAAAACCTACCGCGTCGCCACCAACGAGTTCCTCGCCCCGGCCGGGCAGGATGGGTATACACCTTTCAAGTACTTCACGAATTTCAAGTACTGGGGCGATATGCTCAACCAGGTGAAGCACTGGATGCTCACCAACTACGGCGGCGATGACGGCGGCGACCCGCCGGTGCCGACCAACCCGTACAACGGCGTGCTGGATGATCGCGTCGTCCGCGAGGGCGATGACAGCGGCGGGCCGGTTGTGCCGGTGACGATCTTGCACCACAACGACTCGCACGGCAACCTGCTCAAGGGCAGCTACATCGGCTACACCCAGCTGGTCACGCTCATCAACCAGGAGCGCGCCTTCAACCCGACGCGCACCCTGCTCGTCTCCGGCGGCGATAACATCCAGGGCGATGCGATGATGTACTACTTCAAGACCGCCGCCATGGGCTATGCCGCCGATGGAACCGCGCTGCCGGTGGACCTGCGCATCAACCCGCTCATCAAGGCCTTCAACGCCGTGGGTTATGACGCGATGGTGCTCGGCAACCACGAGTTCAATTTTGGCAAAGATGTGTTCGTCAACACGCTGCGCCAGGCCAACTTCCCGCTCCTGCAGGCCAACATCTATGACGACCCGGATGCCCCCTACGGGCTTGCCGCGGCGGGCGTGCGGCCTTACATCGTCAAGACGGTGGGAGTCGAGGGCATCAATATCGCGCTCCTGGGCATCGGCAACCACCGCGTGCCGCAGTACGAGCTGCCCAGCAACATCCCCGGGTTGACGTTCACCAACCCGATCAGCACTGCCAGTTACTACGCCCCGCTGCTTGATCAGTACTATGACGCCGTGGTTGCGCTGACGCACATCGGCTTCACCGAGAACCCCAAGAGCGTGGAAGTGGACACGAACGTCGATACCTACCTGGCGGCGCAAGTGCCGGGCATCGACGCGATCATCGGCTCGCACAGCCACACCGACCCCTCCAAGCAAACCGATTACTCGGGCAACTACAAGTACCTGCCGACCGTTGTGAGCGGGCCGAATGACGCGCCGGTGCTGGTCACCACGGCTTACCGCTACAATAACTACCTGGGCGAGGTCATCCTGGGCTTCAAGTCCGACGGTGCGGGCGGCTATACGTTGGTCAGCCGGGCAGGCAAGTACCTGGCGGTGAGTAAGGATACGACGGCTGAAGACACGGCGATCAAAAACCTGATCACCCCCTATGCCAACCTCCTGACGGACTACAACAACACCGTCCTGGGTGAGACGAACACCCAGATCAGCGCGGTTCAGGGCTACACCCAGGAGACCAATGGCGCCAACCTGCAGACGGATGCTTCGATCTGGGAGCTGCGCAACAAAGGCATCGAGGTAGACTTCCATCTCTCCGGCGCGATGAGCAACACCAAGGCCCCGGCTGATGGGTCGACCTACCCCTACACCTTGAAGGTGTCGGACATGTTCACGCTGATGCCCTACGAGAACTCGCTGGTGGTCTTCCGCCTGAACGGTCCGCAGCTCAAGGCGATCCTCGAACGCGGGTACCGCAACTACTTCTACTATAAGTATGTGCCTGGGCGCGGCGGGTATTCGTATTACACGACCTGCATGCTGGATATCAACTCCGGCGGCAAGATCACCTACAACGACAGCTACCCGCTCTACCCGAACGGCAACAACGTGGTCGCCCTGGAATTCAAAGATGAGCTGGGCGTGACCCACAAGGTGGACTTCACCGACGCCGACACCTACTACAACGTCTCGACGGTCAACTACATCGCCGCCGGTTCGTGCAACTTCAACAACGGCGGGGTGACGATCTGGCCGCTCGACCAGATCGAGCAAGACACGCAGTATTACGTGCGCGACGCCGTGATCCACTATCTCCAGGATCCTGATACGGTCAAACCCATCAATCCGATGGTGGAAGGCCGCCTGCTGTTCCTGACGATCAAGGCCTGGCTGGTGACGATCTTCCGCTAAGCCTCGATTTTGGCCGCAAGATGGAGCCGGCGCAAGCCGGCTCTTTCTTTGAATAAAACCCGCACAACCGGCGTGCGCACGCCGGTTGTGCGGGAACTCCAGGCGGGGGGCCGGAACAGTTGCGAAAATGGTAAAATTAAGCCAGGAGGATGCGAATGGGCTGGTTACAGGATTTGCTCTTTAAACCTTACCCGGCGCAGGTGAAGGACGAAGTGGAGCACCTGCTGAATGAACTGGTGCAGATCGGCCTGCGCGACGATTTCCTCTCCGAGCGGCCGGGCGGGGGCTTCAACTCCGACAGCCGCAACATCCGCGCCCGGCAGATCGGCGCCCGCCTGAACGAGATCGGCGCGCTGCCGTTGATGGAATACGCCCAGCGCTATGTGCGGCGCAAGAGCGGCAAGCAGGGCCGCATGCTGGCCGAGCACCTCGAATACGCCTGGGCGAAGATCGGCGATTGGATGAAGTGACCGGTTCGCGGGGCAGGGAGCGATGAACCTCGAAGGAGCCGGGCGCCTGCTGGTGATCCTGGGGGTGAGCATCGCCGTGTTGGGCGGGCTGGTGTGGCTGGCGGGGAAGGCCTTGCCGGGCCTCGACCGGCTGCCCGGCACCATCCGCATCCAGGGCAGCGGGTTCACCTGCCTGTTTCCCATCCTGGGGTCGATCCTCCTCAGCGTGCTGCTGACGCTGGCGCTCAACCTGATCGCCAAATTCCTGAAGTAAAAAAATCCGCTAATCCCAGCCCATGCGTTGAATTTCTTCGCGCGCCACCTGCGTCCACTGGTCGAAGCGCTCTGGGTGGAATTCACAGGTGTGCGTGTCTTTGAGGATCATCTCCAGGAAGCAGCCGTTTTCGCGGCAGACCTCTACAGTGTGGCGGAGGTAGGCGCGCACCTTTTCGGCGTCGAAGCCCCCGACGAGGTGCGAGGGGTGGGGCTTCCAGGAGAAGATGGCCTCGCCCTTCAGGCGCGCGGCGGAACGGTCTACATCGGCGAAGGGTGAAATGGAGATGCGCCGGATGTGGGGGATGGTGAGCACGTCGTCCAGCTTGCGGCTGAGGTCTTCGCAGCAACCGTAGCCGGTGAGGCCAAACGGGGCCAGCAGCTCTTTCTCATATTGAAGCGCGAACTCGCGGTGCATGCGCGGAGAAACGAGCGCCATCTCCTGCGATTCGGCGCTGGCCCACAGGTCGCAGAGGCGCGGGCGGGCGGGGTCGCAGCCCGGCCTGGGGAGTTCATGCGTATAGCTGTTGCCGCCTGAGGATTGGTAGCTGTTGTCGTTGTTCAGTTTGAACAGCCCGGCTTCGAGCATTTGCGCCACGTAGCGCCGGTGCCCCTCCACCAGAAAGCGCATCACCGCGTGGACGAAACCCGGCTGGTCGAGCATGTCGGTCATCATTTCCTCCAGCCCGCACCAGTTGGTGTATTCCTTCATCAGGTGGAAGGAGATGTGCTTGATCCCGGCGGTTTTGACCTGCAAAATATCGCCGAACAGATCGTGCATCTGGTCGGCGGCGCGGCGCGAGGCGGCGGGGTCGTGCTCCAGGTCGGGGTAGTGCAGGCGGCGCAGGTCTTCGGGGCGGCGGATGACCGGGGCGAACTTCCACGTGCCGCGCGCCTGGGGGGCGGCCTGGCGCTGCACCTCCACGCCCCAATCGGGCGGGGCGATCTGCTCCAATTCCACCCATTCGGCCTCGACGACCGTGTCATCTTGAAAGTGCTCGAAGGTGTAAATGCGCTTGCGCAGCTCCAACTCGACTGCGCGCGCGAACTCGCCCCGGCAGGCCAGGGCGCTGGGGGGCAGCAGCTCCTGCCAGGCGCCTTCGGGGAAGACGAGCAGCATCGGGCGGGTGGATTTTAGATCATTGTGCGCATACCAGCGCTCGCGGCGGCGCGCCACCTCGGGCAGCGCGGCGATTTCGGCCACGCGCAGGGCCAGCTGCCGCAGAACGTTCCGCTCTGAAGGGGTGATCACGCGCTCCATGTCTATTCCTCGGCAGTGTTTTTTTTATTTTCTGTAATTTGTGGGGCTTTCCCCACAAATTACAGAAGAAAATACACACGCTCTATTCTTCCAGCACCTGGGCGCCCCCCGGGCTGACGCGCACAACCAGCGCGCGGGCGTGTACCCCGCAGGCTTCGAAGGCGGTCTGCATCTGCTCGCCGATGAGCGTGCAATCGGCGGAAGAGAAGGCGATCAGGCTTGGCCCGGCCCCCGAAAGGGCCACGGCGGCAGCCCCCGCCGAGCGGGCAGCGGCAATCGCCTCCGGTGCGCCGGGGATGAGCCGGATGCGGTAGGGCTGGTGCAGGCGGTCTTGCATGGCCTGGCCCAGCAGCGCAAGGTCGCCCTTTTGCAGGGCTTCGACCACCAAGGGGGTGCGGCTGAGGTTGAAGACGGCGTCATCGCGCGAGAAGCGGCGCGGCAGCGCACGGCGCGCCTCACGGGTGGGCAGGTGCAGGGCCGGGATGGCAACGGCGGCCTGCAGGGGCGGCACCTCGAAGCGCCGCGCAAGCCAACCGCCGTCCTGGCGGGCTACCACGGCCAGCCCGCCGAGCAGCGCTGCGGCGGCGTTATCGGCGTGGCCTTCGATGCCCGCCGCCAGGTTGAGGATTTCGCTATCGCCGGCCGGGCGGCCATAGAGCGCGTTGGCTCCCAGCAGCCCAAGCAGCAGGGCCGAGGCGCTGGAGCCCAGCCCCGAGGAGGCCGGGATGCGGTTGCGGCAGGTGATTCTCAACCCCGGCGGCTCGGGCAGGCCGCGCTCGCGCAAAAAGCAGCGGAAGGCATAAGCCACGGTGTTGCTGCGGTCGCGCGGCAGGCGGCCTTCGCCCTCGCCGCTCACAAGCACTTCCAGGCCGCGGCCTTCCAGGCTGAACTCGGCTTCGTTCCACAGATCCAGCGCAAGGGCCAGGCTGTCGAAGCCGGGGCCCAGGTTGGCCGTGGAGGCGGGCACGCGGACGCGCACGCGAGGAGTCGCATCCATCAGCGCCCCCTCAGGATGGCCTGCTCAAGGGCGCGCACGTCGGGTTCCAGGCGCAGCGGGGCGGGCATGCTGGCGGCGATGATATCGGGGTCTTTCATGCCGTGGCCGGTGCACACGGCCACGATGCGCCTGCCGCGCAGCTCATCCAGGCTCAGGCGCCCGGCCAGCAGTTCGTGGGCCAGCCCGGCCAACCCGGCGGCGGAGGCCGGTTCCACCCACACACCGCCGGCGGCCAGGCGGCGCTGCATGGCGAGGATTTCCTCGTCGCTGACGGCCAAAATGCGCCCGCCCGATTGCTCGGCGGCTTCGAGGGCCTGCTCGCCGCGCGCCGGCCGGCCGATGCGGATGGCCGTAGCGACCGTCTCGGGGTGTTCCACGGGGCGGCCGAGCACCAGCGGGGCCGAGCCGGCGGCCTGCACGCCCAGAATGCGCGGCAGGCCCAGGCGGTACAGGTCGTGGTACTGGCGGAAGCCCATCCAGTAAGAGGTGATATTCCCGGCGTTGCCCACGGGCAGGCAGAGCCAATCAGGCGCGGCGCCGAGGGCTTCGCAGATCTCGAACGCGGCGGTTTTTTGCCCTTCCAGGCGGTAAGGGTTGAGCGAGTTGACCAGCGCGATGGGCTGCTGCTGCGAAATCTGCACCACCAGCGCCAGCGCGTCATCGAAGGAGCCTTCGATCTGGATCACCTCGGCCCCGTAGGCCACCGCCCCGGCGAGTTTACCCGCCGCCACCTTGCCCTGCGGGATAATCACCACCGCGCGCAAACCGGCGCGTGAGGCATAAGCGGCGGCAGAGGCGGCGGTGTTGCCCGTGGAGGCGCAGATGACGGCTTTGGCCCCGCGCCCATAAGCCTCGCTGATTGCCACCGTCATGCCGCGGTCTTTGAACGAACCGGTCGGGTTCAAGCCTTCATACTTGACGAACAGCTCGAACCCGCCGCCCAGTTCGGCGGCCAGGCCCGGCATGGGGATGAGCGGGGTGTTGCCCTCCTGGAGCGTGACCGGGCGGGTGTGCGCGGGGATATCGAGGTATTGGGCGTAGCGGGCCAGGACGCCCTGGTAGGTGGGAACGGTTTGGAAGGTCACGGCATCTCCGGGGAGGCGGGCAATTCGCTCTATTTTAACCCCGAATATCCGGCCCGCGCAAACCGATCGCGGGCCGGATATTCCCGGAAAACCGCAGCACATTCCGCCTGCCCGTTGCGGGCAGGGCGGTATTTCTTTTTTTTTTGTAAATTGTGGGGGCAAGCTCCGCAATTTACAGAAAATGTTATATGCGATCGCGGGCAGGGCGCGGTTTATTCGTTGGTGAATTCGTAGCTGAAGGTCGTCTCAGCGGTGGGGCGGACGGTGGCGGCCACCGAGCAGTATTTTTCCTCTGCGAGATGGATGGCCTGTTCGACGGCCTGTTCCGTCAGGCCTTTGCCGCGCAGGCTGAAGTGCGAGTGCAGCTTGCGGAAGGTCCACGGCGGGTCGGCATCCTGCTCGCCGGTCACTTTCACCTCCAGGCCGGTGAGGGTGATCTTCTTCTTGGCGAGAATGTTGACCACATCCACCGAGGCGCAGGCGCCGATGGCGATGAGCAGCAGGTCGGAGGGTTTGATGCCGACACCGTCGGACGGGGTGGAGAGGACGGCAGAATGGCTGGTGGAATCGGTGCCAATGTAGGTTTGCCCGCCGGTCCAGCGGACGGTTGCAGAAGGCATTGCTTCTCCTCAGGGGGCTTGTTTGAGCAGTGCGATTAACTCACGCAGGTTGCGTTCCTGGGCGGCGCGGTCGAAGGGTTTGCCATCCTCAGGAACCAGGCAGTTGATGGCGTACTCTTCCAGCAGGGTGCGGCTGAAGCCGTGCAGGGCCGATTGGATGGCCGCCAGCTGCTGGATAATCTCGCGGCATTCGCGCCCGGCAGAGAGCATCGTCTCGACGCCGCGCACCTGGCCTTCGATGCGGCGCAGGCGGGCGGCCAGCTTGGCTTGCAGTTCGGGATCGTTCAGTTTCATCTCGTTCCTTCCCGGCACACGGCCGGGGTGCGGCTACCCTCAGCGGAAGGGGCTGGAGCCTCGGCTGCTGGAGCAGCTTTGGCCCCCTGAAGAAAGCGCCGCACCCGTGGAATGCGCGGCCACCGCGCTCATCTGTTTGCGCGTATCGCGGCTGCCGCAGGAGGGGCAGGGCGGGTTCTGGCCGGCTTCCGAAAGGCGGACCATCTTTTCGAAATCCTGGTCGCATTGTTGGCAGTGATACTCGTAAATGGGCATTCCTTCACCTCGAAACCGTTTTTATACTATACAGGAGTATAGCATTTTGGATGCCGGGGAGCCGCTTTCGGTTACATTTGACGGCGATTCATGGAAAAATGTAACCGGCCCGCCCGGCGCAAAAACACGCAGCCGCCTCGCTTGCATTGCCAGGTTCATTTTTGCTATACTTTTCATACCCGACGGGTTTTCGATCATTTCATCGGTTCCTGACCCAACGATAAGGAGATACCTATGCAGTTCAGAGTGCGCGACTGGATGATGGACCTGGTGGTCTATGTGGACCCGGAAACACTCGTCACCGATGCCCTCGCGACGATGCGCCGGCGGTATATCAGCAGTTTAATTGTCAATAAAGGGCCAAATAACCCCGAGTTCGGCATTCTCACCTCCACCGACATCAGCGATAAGATCGTCGCGCAGCATCGAAACCCGGGGGCCGTGAGGGTGCGCGAGATCATGACCAGCCCGTTGATCACCATTGACCAGGACATGGCGGTGGAAGAATGCGCGCGCATCATGCACCAGCACCGTATCCATCACCTGCCGGTGGTGGATGCGGCCGGCATGATCGTGGGGATGATCTCCGCGACCGATTTCCTGGTGGTCGCCGAGGCGATGGGTCACTCGGGAGACCGGGCGCTCAGTTGAGCCTGCCGCAAGTTCTCAGAAAGGTGTGCGCGAGCCGCACACCTTTTTGAATTTCTGCCCGGATTCTTATTCAATTCATATAAACCGGTGGTATTAAATGAGGTTGGCAAGGGTCTATGGCCCTGCCGGCCGCAAGCAGTTGTGGGATCACCTTGCAATTGCCCAGGATGGGGCGTATAATCATCAGGCTGTGCCCGAACGCAAGCGGCCCAGATTTTGTTTTCTTTGTTCGAGGTGGTTATGCCAGTCTATACCTACCGGTGCGAGAGCTGCGGGATTCGATTTGATCAAAATCAAAAGTTCACCGACCCTCCCCTGACGCGCTGCCCCGAGTGCGGCAAGAAAAGCCTGCGCAAGGTGTACCAGCCGGTTGGGATCGTCTTCAAGGGTTCGGGTTTTTACGCTACCGATCACCGTTCTCCTTCCGGCGGCGGCAAGTTTGCCAGCCACTCCGAAGAAAAGGGCGAGGGGAAAAGCGAGAGCAAGAACCCGGCCGAGCCGAAAGCCGGTGCATCGAGCTCCGGCACAGAAAGCAAGGATTAACTCCGCCTGCATCCAGGGCGGCCCTGGGGCGGGGGCGTCCTCATTCCAGCCCGGGAACATCACCGGGCTTTTTCTATCGGTTTTCTAACTGCAACCGAACTGTAACGCGCATTTCTTAATCTTTCCTTTAAAATCTTTGTAGGTTCTTCGTTGTTTTATCGGTAAAAACGGCGATACAGGTTAGCGGTTTTTATTAGTCCGGCGGGGATATTAACAAAACTTTGCGGCTTGGCCTTCCCGTCACGCAATGCTCATCGTCACCAGCCTGGCCTTCGACCCAACTTCCGCTCACCTGTCGCAACCGATTGTGCCTTCGTTTTTCTGCAACTGCGGGGCCGGCCCTGCAATTTCCAGGAAAATAGAAGCACTTTCTCGCCGCCGGACCTTGTGCAGGGGGACTCTGATTAAGAGGTGAACGTTCGCCGCGTTTTACAAATTCTAGGAGGGTTGTGCCTGCTGCTCCTGGCAGCCTGCGGGCCGCTGGGTGCATTTGGACCGACCGATTCTCAGGCGCTTCTACCGGTGACGGGCACGCTTCCGGTAGATCCTTTATTTAAAGAGTTTTACCAGGCGCTCGGCGGACAGGCGGTTTTGGGCCCGGTGCTCACCGGCCTGGTGGAGCGCGAAGCGCGCAAGTGCCAGTTCACCGAGGCGGTCCTGATGTGCTTTAACCCATCGGAAGCGGAAAGCAGCCGGCAGTACCGCCTGGAGCCGCTGGGATACGGCCTGCAGGTGCAGGATGACCCGCAGCTGCCTGTTCCGCCGGGAGCGGGCAGCCGCGACCTGGGCGGCGGGTTCCGGCTGTACGATGAATTTGCCAGCCTGTACGAGCGCATCTACGGCGATCTGTACGCGGGCAGGCCCCTCACCCAGGTGCGCGCCAACCTCGAGACCGGGCGTTACGAGCAGTTCTTCGAGAACGTTGGTTTTTACCGCGATTTTAACGCCGCCCCCGGCGATGTGCACCTCCTGCCCTACGGGGCCTACCAATGCGAACCGGGCTGCGCCGCGCGGTCGGAGGAGTACTGGAAGATCGTGCGCTCGGGGCGGATCACCCAGCTCTTCGAGCTGACGCTCTCGAGCGCGGTGCGGGCGGGCCTGGGCAGGCCCATCGCTCAGCCGCGCATGGCCGAAGACGGCATGTTCGAGCAGGTCTATGAGAATGCCATCCTGTATGCTTCGCCGGACGACCTGGCGCATATCCATCTGCGCCCGCTGGTGACCTGGCTGAATTTCGTCGCCGTCCAGCCGCCGGTCGAAAAGAACCCGCACGAGCAGCTCATCTTCTATGAAACCGAAAACGGGCTGGGGCATAATGTGCCGTTGTTCTTCGATGCGTTCATTGGCAGCCTCGGCGGGCGCGAACAGGCCGGCCAACCGATCACCGAGATTTTCCCGGAGAATAACGGGAGCATCTACCGCCAGTGTTTCGAAAACCTTTGCCTGGATTACAACCCCGCCGCGCCCGAAGGCGCGCGCGTGAGCCTGGCCGGCCTGGGCTGGTTGTGGCTGCAGCAGAGGGACCCGGGCGCGGTTGCCCTCAAGCGCTTCACCCCCGAGACGGTGCAGCTCAGCCTTGAAGAACGCAGCCCGCAGGTGGCCCGCGGAGAGCAGCAGCAGGTGAGCCTGCTGGTGCTGGACCGCGCGACCGGGGAGCCGATGGGCTGGGTGGCGGGCAGGCTTTCGCTCAACCTGCCGGACCGGCCTGCGCTGGAGCTTGCGGTCCCTCCGACGGGGCCCGATGGGCGGGCATCGGTGGACCTGCCACCGCTGGATGGGCTGGAAAATATGAGCGTGGTGGAATACCGGGTTTGCCTCGAGCTGCCCGATGATCCGCAGGTTTGCGCGGTGGACAGCTTTGTGTACCGCGGCGAATGATCAGATGTTCTTCATGTAAAGGCGGAAGCGCTCTTGCGTTTGCAGGCCGGGCAGCTTCTGCTTGATCTTATCGGAAAGCTCGACGATCGCCTGAGAAATATCGGCGTTCGGGTTGCTCATTAACAACGGGTTGCCCAGGTTGGCGGCGCGCAGGGCGGCCTCGGTATCTTCGGGGATGGTCAGATCCACCGGCAGGCCGAGGGTTTCGCTGATCTTCTTGGGGGTGAGCGCACCGCTCTTGACGAATTTGTTGACCACCAGCAAGAGACGCTCGCGCTTCATACCGAAGCCGTCCCACAACTCCAGGAAGGTGCGCATGGATTTGATCGCCGCGATCTCCTGGGTGATGACCAGCACGATGACATCGGCGATATCGAGCGAAGCAAGCGTGGCATCGTTGATGTAGTGCGAGGTATTAATAACCATATAGTCATAGAAGCTGCGCACATATTCCAGCACGCGGCTGATCTGCTCGCCGGTGACCGGCTCTTGCAGCACCGGGCGCTTGGGCGGGGCGAGCAGGAACAGGCCGGACGAGCGGTGCAGGATCATCACTTCTTTGACGACTTTCGGGTCCAGCTCGTAGGCGATGGGCGTCAGGTCGATCAACGAAAGCTGGCCCACTTCGTTGAAGAGGATGTCAACGTCGCCGAACTGCAGGCTGGAATCGATCAGGTTGATCTGGCTTTCGTTGTCGCGCAGGGCCAGGGCCAGGTTGTTGGCGATGGTGGTCACCCCGCAACCGCCGCGGGGACTGAAAACGCTGATCACGTGCGCTTTCGAAGAACCTTCGCCTTCATCGGCTTTGGGCGCTTCGGGGGCAAAGTAAGGGTGGTACTTGGTGCGCTCGATGGCTGCCAGTTCGCCGGCGCGGAGGATGGCCTCGCGGAACTCGCCAATCGAGACGTCGTGGGCGAGGAAGTCTGAAGCGCCGTTGCGCAGCGCGCGTAAGACGGTATCGTATTGTTTATCTTGCGAGACGATGATCACCTGGGTGGTCGGGTAATCGCGGCGGATGATTTCGGTGAAACTGATGCCATCAATGTCTGGAAGGTGTTCTTCGACCAATAATATGTCCGGCTTGACTTCACTGACCATCTCGAGGGCTTCCTGGGCAGTGGTGAGGAAATCGATCACCTCGACGTTTTCGATCAGGGAGAGCAGTTTGCGGAATGTTTTCGCCGCCTGGACGTTGTTCTCGACGACCAACACGCGGTTGACTCTTTGCGGACTCATAACTCCCTCCGGATCCCACCTGACAGACGAAGATAAGAATTATTTTATCTGTAACCCTTCAAAAAGGCAAATGATCGCCCCGCGGCGAAGGCGGGCTTACAGTCTCCTATCGAATTGGTGGCGTTGGAATGAATCAGGTATAATTAATCCTAGCTGGTTCAGGCCAACCGGGCAGCCGGATGGATTATTCCAAAGGGGGATGCATGGCCAATAAACAGCTACTCATGGAGCGCAGATTGGTGAGCAACGAGGAAGAGCAGCCGGTCGAGAATATCCAACCGAAGCAGGGTGCAAACAAATTCGCCGCTGCCATCGGCGAGTGGCGCCGGCTGCGCGCTTTAGTGAAGGCCTTCCCAGAAAAGATCGACGCCAAGCTGGCCGAGATCGAAACCAGCTTCAATGATTACCGCCTGGTGATTTCGGGCTTGAATTACAAAGCCGCCGATACCGACCGCCGCGTGTGGGACCTGTTCGACCACATCCGCGCCGAAAAGGATCGCCTGAGCACCCTGACCTCCCTGCGCCCGCTGTTCTTGCGAAGCAACAAAGACCTGCGCAGCCTGGCCGAAGCCTGGGAGAAATTGCATTATGACCAGGAAGTGCTGCTGGATGCGCTCCAGAAGGCGCCTGCCGAGTTGCAGGAGTACAACGCCCGCCAGCTCGAGCGCGAAGCCATGCGCCTGGAAGAGCAGCGCCAGTCCGATTACCAGGCAAGGATCGCGGCGGCGCGCCGCTCGCTCGACCTTGCGATGGGCTATATCGAGCAGCTCCACCGCGAAGGGCGGGTCACCTTCGGCTCGCAGGTGCTTCAATTGGAAGACGCTCAGCAGTATTGGAATGAGCGCCTGGAAAAGGTCATCCAGGATGAGCGCAATGGGGAGATCAGCCCGGATGAACTGGTGCTTGGGATTTACAACCTGGAGACGCTGGTGCGCGAGGCGCCCAACCTTTCGATGCGCATCCGTGAGGTGGAGGAACGCTTTACCCGGCTGGTGACCAAGCACGATATGCTCGTCTCGTACGGCAAGACGATCATCTCGCAGAAGGAAATTGCGCGCATGACGATCAAGCTGCACGAGCAGGTGCCCCAATTGTGGGTGATGGGGCAGCGCCAGGAGCTGGAGCACGCCATCGAGGTGTTGGAGAGCTTTGTCACAACCTATGAAGGCACGGTGGAGACGGAACTGACCTACCTGGAGCGCCGCCGCCCCGGCCTGACGCGCGCGCTGGTGACAGCCGCCGAAGGTGACGAGACGGCTCTCATCCAGGTGGGGGCGATGGCCCGCTCGCTGATCGCGGCGATCGACTCGCGCGACCGCTTCATGCGCGGGCACTCTGAAGCCGTCTCCAAGCTGGCCGTCCAGATGGCGCGCACGGCCAACTGGAACAAGCAGGATATCGATTACCTGATGATTGCAGCCTTGCTGCACGATGTGGGGAAGATTTCGATCCCCGAGCATATCCTGACGAAGACCGAGCCGCTCACCGAAGACGAGTGGCAGACGATCCAGATGCATCCCTACTACGGCGCGCAAATCGTCAAGCCCATCGAGGCGCTCTCGCGCATTGTGCCGTGGATCTATCACCACCAGGAACGTTGGGACGGGCGGGGGTATCCCGACCATCTCACGGGGCGGCAGATTCCCATCCCCGCCAGCTACATTGCGGTGGCAGAGGCGTTCTCGGTGATGACGATTGACCAGCCCAACCGCCCGGCCAGGAGCAACGAGGAGGCGATCGATGAACTGCGCCGCGAGGCCGAGACGCAATTCAGCCCGGAGGCCGTGGAGACGCTGGCCGAGGTGATCAGCAAACAGAAGCGAGAAGAGGCGTAGGAGGCCGGCCGCAACAAGCCCTGTCCCTCGAAACGAAGAGGCGTTTTAGTCACACATTGACGGAAACGCCTCTTCGCCTTTAAACCGGCAGGGTGCCAATGCCACCGGTCTTTTGGGGTCAGGGTCAGGGTGCGGGCGTGGCCGTGGGGGTCGGCTCGTTTGGCGGGGGCGTGGGGTTGGGGGCCACCTCAGGCATGTAAATGACCTCTTCCACGTAGAGCTTCGCGCTGGCGCAGTAATCGGGCAGGCTGGCGGCGACCAGATCCCAGCTGAGGTCATAGTTCTTGGCGGCCGCGTTGCGGATGGCATCCCGCAGGCAGCCGGAACCGGCGTGGTAGTTCACCAGCGTGAAGAGCCACAGGTCCTGGTAGCTGCTGGTGCGGTTGGGCGGGCGGCCGACCTCGTTTTGGATGGTCTGGCCGACCTGGTTGCAGTTGGCGATCAGGTTCTCGGCGAAGACGCGCACCGAAAACTCCGCCTGGGCCGGGTCTACGCCTTCGGGGCAGGTGGGGCAGGTGGCGTTGACCATGCGCACCAGCGCGCCGGTGAGCATTTGCTGCTCATTGACGCTCAGGTTGGTATAGCCCTTCTTGCAGGCTTCGGGCACCAGCACGGTGGGGCAGAACTGGTCGTAGAAATTCTTGTTCCACATCAGCAGCACATCGGCCCCGCCGACGGTGAGCTGGCCGAAGCCGGCTTCTTCGAGGGTGGTGAAGATGCCCGGCCAGAACTGGCTTTCGCGGCTGAAGATGTTCTTCATCAACTGGGCGGGCACGCCCGTCTCCTGGGCGATGTCCAAGATCACCTGGTTGAAGCGGTTCTGCCAGGCGATCACCGCGCCATAGGCTTTGTTGAGGCCGCAGGTGGTGGCCACCCAGGGGTTTTCGAGCGAGATGCCGTTGTTGGGGCATTCGGAAGCATCCACCGCGTTGTTGCGGATGAGCATGGCGGCCAGGAAGTAGAGCGAGACTTTGGAGTAGATCTGCGAGGCGCTGCCGGGGGTGGTGAGCCAGTTGGGAAGCTGGACGTAATCGGGCACCACCTCCCAAATGGCGGCGCAGCCACCGCCCTGTTCGAGCGGCCGGTAAGACTGCATGAAGCGGTAGATGTATTCGTTGGCCGGGTCGAGCTGCGGCCTGGGGAGCACCTGAGCGAGCTCGGGCGCGCTTTGCGGTGCGGCAGCCTGGACGGCCTGGTTGGAGGGGGCCGAAACCGGGTTTTCTGCCGGGGCGGCAGCCTGGATGGGCGCAGGTTCGGCGGTTTTAGGAAGCGGGGTGAGGTGCACCCGCGGCGTGGCCAGGCCGGCCTGAAGCACGTCGGCCTGCACCGCCGGGGAGCGGCGCATTCCCCACAGCAGCATCCCCCCAAGCAGCACGGCCAGCATGCCCAGTATCGTTAATCGTTTCAAGGCGCCCAAACTCTCCCCCGAGGTCTTCCTTTGATATGCAAGGGTGTGTACCATATTCTACATCAAAAATAAAACGCGAGTGCAGCAAAAGAATTGAGAGTACAATACAATCAATGGACCTGTTTGACCACGCGATGCAGGAACGCATGGAGCATGAAGCCCCGCTGGCGGCGCGCATGCGCCCGCGCACGCTGGATGAGGTCGTCGGGCAGGAAGAGATCATCGGGCCGGGGCGCCTGCTGCGCAGGGCCATCGAAACCGACCGGCTCTTTTCGTCGATCATCCTGTGGGGGCCGCCCGGCACCGGCAAGACGACCATTGCCCGGTTAATCGCGCAGAACACACGTGCGCATTTCGAGAGCATCTCGGCGGTGCTGGCGGGGGTGGCCGAACTGCGCCGGGTGATCACCGACGCGCAGGAGCGCCGCCGTCTCTATCACCAGCGCACGATCCTCTTCGTGGATGAGGTGCACCGCTGGAACAAGGCCCAGCAAGACGCGCTCTTGCCGCACGTCGAGACCGGCATGATCACGTTGATCGGCGCGACCACCGAGAACCCTTATTTCGAGGTTATCCGGGCGCTCGTCTCGCGCTCGCGCATCTTCCAGTTGAAGCCGTTGAATGAAGCCCACCTGCGCACGCTGCTCGAGCGCACGTTGAGCGATCCCGAGCGCGGTTACGGCGGCCAGCAGATTGAAATCAGCCCCGAAGCGCAGCGCCACCTGATCGACGTGAGCGGCGGTGACGCGCGCAACCTGCTCAACGCGCTGGAGCTGGCGGTGGAAAGCACCCCGCCCGAGGCCGACGGCATCCGGCGCATCACGCTCGAGGTGGCGCAAGAGTCGATCCAGAAGCGCGCCATCCTCTACGATAAAGACGGCGACGCGCACTACGATACGATTTCGGCATTCATCAAAAGTGTGCGCGGCTCCGACCCCGATGCGGCGCTCTACTGGCTGGCGAAGATGCTGGCTGCCGGCGAGGACCCGCGCTTCATCCTGCGCAGGTTGATCATCCTGGCGGGAGAAGACATTGGCCTGGCCGACCCGCAGGGGCTGGTGGTGGCGATGGCCGCCGCGCAGGCGTTCGATTATGTGGGCCTGCCGGAAGGGGTTTACCCGATCGCCGAGGCCACGCTCTACCTGGCGACGGCGCCAAAGTCGAATTCGGTGGGGGCGTACTTCAAAGCGCTCGAGCAGATCGAGCAGGAAGGCGCCGGGCCGGTGCCAATTCACCTGATGGACGCCAACCGCGATGCGAAAGGCCTGGGGCACGGCGCGGGGTACCAGTATCCACACAGTTTTCCGGGGCACTTTACGCCCCAGCAGTACCTGCCCACGCACCTGCTGGGCACCACGTTTTACACACCGTCCGACCAGGGCTATGAGGCGCGGATCGCCGAACGCCTGGCAGCCTGGCGGAAATTACAGTTAGAAGGGCTGCAGCCCAAGGAAACCGATGACGACACTGCTGCTGATTCGACACGGAGAGAATAACCTCGTTGGAAAACGCCTGCCCGGGCGCCTGCCGGGCATTCACCTCAACGAACGCGGGGTAAAACAGGCCGAAGCGCTGGTTCCCGCTCTGCAGAAAGCGCCGATCAAGGCCATTTATAGCAGCCCGTTAGAGCGCGCCCTCGAAACCGCCGAGCCGCTGGCGCGCGCGCTCGGCCTGGAGGTGAAGGTCATCCCCGGGTTGGCCGACGTTGACCCCGGCGAATGGGCCGGGCGCACGCTGCGCTCGGTGCGGCGGCTGAAGGCCTGGAAAACGGTCACCGGGCAGCCGTCTGCCTTCCGCTTCCCGGGCGGCGAGAGCTTTGCCGAGGCGCAGGCGCGCGTGGTGGCCGAGCTGGATGCGCTCGCCGCGGCCCACCCCGAGGATGTGATCGCCTGCTTTTCACACGCCGATGTGGTGCGCCTGGCCACGGCCCACTACCTGAACATGCCGCTCGATTCCTTCCAGCGCCTGGGAGCCGATACGACCTCCATCACGGTGGTGCACATCGGCAAGGATGGGCGCATCGCAGTGCCGCGCATCAACCAGGTGGTGGCCTTTGCGTGGCCTGAGGAGAAGCCCAAGAAACCGCGCCGAGGCGAAAAGGCCCCGCGGGGTGGTTGAAGAGAAGGTTTTTCACCCCCTCCCCTGACCCCGCCCCTGTGGGCGCACCCCGGGTGTCTCCCAAGATCACCGCGATCTTGGGGGAGGGGGCAGTTCCAGCTGTTGGTTTTTCGGGTTCGACGATGGGAAAAGAGGGTCAAGTTTCCTTAGGGGGTTGTTTCTTCTCGCCGATCGCGCGGGCGATTTCATGCAGAACTTTGTCGATGTGGTTCAGAACCTCATCATTCCAGAACCTCAAGACCATGTAGCCTTTTGAGCGCAGGAAATCCGTTCGTTCTGTGTCGTATTCCAGCTGATCTTTGTGCTGCCCGCCATCCACTTCGATGATCAACTTGATGCGAGGGGCGCAGAAATCGACGACGTAGGGCCCGACGGCCTGCTGACGCCGGAAATGGATGTCTTCCAGGCGGTGCATCCTCAGCGCCTGCCAGAGCGCCGCTTCAGCTTCGGTGAGGTTGTGGCGCAGTTCGCGGGCCTTTTCGAATGTGGATGTCGCGGCGCGCCTGTGAGATGCTCTGCGCATATGCTTACCCGCCTGTCTTAGAATATTCCATTCTGGCTACTCCTCTGGGCGCGACCCGATGGGTACTCCAGATTGTTTTACCCCCTCCCCTGGCCCCTCCCCCAAAATCGCCGCGATTTTGGGGGAGGGGTTGGGGTGGGGGCCTTGGCCCGCCGCTGGCCATCCGTCTCTAGCACTCACCTTGCCTGTTGTTGGAGGGGTTGGGGTGGGGGCCTTGGCCCACCGCTGGCCAT
>JARKPU010000069.1 GCA_029975055.1 Anaerolinea sp. | reverse complement strand
GGGCCTCTTCAGGCCCTTTTTGATTTGCATCGTCCATCCCGCCCTACTCGTCCATGTGCGCCGTGAGGAACATGGACTTCTCAAGCGAGGCGAAGAACTGCTGGTACGGCTCCGGGTCTTCCACGGCCGTGATGTTGTACTGCGCGTTGGCGCGCACGACCATCTGCTCTCCGCCCTTGGGCCGCACTGTCACGGTCATGCGCAGGCTGTAGCCGCTCAGCTTGGTCCCGCTGACCGAGCCCAGGACCACGTCCGCCTTGTCGATGATGAACCCGAGGTCCTGCAGGGTGGCCATCACCGTGCGCAGGGTCTTTTCCTTGTCCGCCGTCTCGAACCTGCGGCTCTGGTAGGCGCGCAGCTCCACCTGCGAGGCGGACGCGGCCATGACCTGGCTCTTCGACGTCTGGCAGCCGTAAATGGAGGGGAGCATCAGGAGCACGGCAAGACTCATGAGCATCATCCTGGACTTCATATGCTTTGCGCCTCCAGAAACACGGATTGACCGAGCTTGTTGAAGAATTCCTGGTAGATTTGAGGATCGCTGATCGTCTCGGCCTTGCTGACCTGGTTGCGGTCGTTCCACACCACGCGCTGGAGCGTCAGGCGCACGAGAATGCGTTCCTTGTTCTCGCCCACATGGCGCGTGACCAGCGAGGCCCTGATCTTCTGCTCCTTGTCGATGGGCACGGCCACGCCGAACAGGATCGCCACGACGATGGCCCCGGCCACCTGGCCTGCCTCGACCGCGGAGCGGTTCTTGGATGAGGTGACCAACCCGAGGTCGGTGCAGCTCTCGTCCAGGTTGAAACCCAGGTCCTGGAGCAGGGCCGCCGAGGCCGCGAGGATCTGCTTCTCGTCGGTGGTCTCGAACACCCGGGACTGCAGCTGCTTCTTGGAGAGGTCCTCCGGCGACAATTCAAGCGCCCCTTTGGGGATCTTGGTGGCGCATCCGGAGAGCATGGCGACGATGAGCACGATGGCTGAACACTTCTTGATCATACTGTCTCCGCCTAGAAGCTGGTCTGGCGGTAGGCGAAGTCCCGCACCTTCTGTTCGTTGTCGAACTTGATGATCACCGTGAGCGTGCGCTGCGAGCGCGAAGCCGCTCCGGAGGCCATGGACCCGCCCGCGATGATGAGCGTGCCGTAGCCCGAGCTGCCGGAGTAGCTCACGTCGGTGGAGATCTTGTCGTAGACCCACACCTCGCGGCGCTGGTCGTCGGTGGTGACCATGTTGGGCGAGCCCATCGCGGCCACCACGTCGGCCGAGCTCATTCCCACGCGGATCTCCCTCTGCACGGTGCCGACCGAAATGCGGTCGGCCGTGTCGTTCTGCACTTGGGCCTTATGGGTCGCCGCTGTACATCCCATAGCGAACGCCATACAGGCCAGCATAAAGGCCGATACTAGCCGCTTCATGCAATCCCCCAAAATGTTTTGGAAAGTGCTAACATGTTCCGGAGGGGTGTCAATCGGGCGGCTAAGCATTCGCCAATAAGGCAGGGAAACCCGCACCCATTAGAATTAGCCCATCAAATAAAATCGGATGCAGCAGCCATAATGTTCCTGCGTATCCGAACACTTGTCACAACCTCGCCCCCGCAAGCTCCCCCCACACCGTGGTGTACCTGGGCGACCTGAAGTTCTGCTTCATGCTCCAGGCGCG
>JARKPU010000077.1 GCA_029975055.1 Anaerolinea sp. | reverse complement strand
CGCCGGTGTGCATCGATAACCTGACCTTCCTCTCGGATGTGACGATCCCGGACGGCACCGAAGTGCAGCCGAACGCCACGCTCGACAAGCGCTGGGAGGTGACGAACAGCGGCAACTGCAACTGGGATGACCGCTACCGGCTGCGGCTGATCGCCGGGCCCGACCTGGGTGCCCCGAAAGAGCAGGCGCTCTACCCGGCGCGCAGCGGCGCCCAGGTGGTGCTGCAAATCATCTTCCAGGCGCCTGCCGAGCCCGGCAGCTACCGTTCGGCCTGGCAGGCCTACAACCCCGATGGCCAGCCTTTCGGCGACCCGTTCTTCATTGACGTGGTGGTGAAGTAGAAGGAAATGAACGCGCGCTTCAACCGGCTGCTGTGGATCGGCCTGGCGCTCTGGCTGGCGGGCGTGGCGCTGGCGCGCGCCTGGGGAGAGTGGGTGTTCAACCCGGGCTCGCCTGCGCTGCTTGGCCTGTTCGTGCTTTCGGCGGGCCTCGTCTGGCTGCTGGTGGGGCCGCTCTTCGATCGGCTGGGAGTGGGGGCAGGTGAATCCCCGCGGGCGGTTTTATGGCTCGCGGCCGTGCCGATGCTGCTCGAAATCCCGGCTTTTTTCTTCCACCGCCTGGTGTTCCCGAACCTGGATGCCGCGAACCTGCCCTATTACGCTGCCTGTCTGTTCTTCTTCTACGGGGCTTTGCTGGCGGCCGGGATGGGAAAGCGCTGAGGCATTGAGCGCCTTGCCAGAGAGCAGGCGGGCGAAGGCCAACGCGTCACTTCAGGGATAAGACTTCCACAACGACGATTGGGTCGCGCTTGCCATACACGCGCAACGGGTAAACATTCCCGGCGTTGATCGAGCCTCTGACGCGGTCATACGTGGCGTGGCTGATCAAAATCTGCCCAGGGGCAGCGTTCTCTTGAATGCGCCGCGCGGTGTTGACGGCATCGCCGACGGCGGTGTATTCCAGGCGCTGTTCGGCGCCGACCAGCCCAAGGACCGCCTCGCCAACGTGAATGCCCACCCCGAATGAGAGCTTCTCAGCGCCGCCCGGCTTGCGCTCCAGTTTCGCCACGGCGTCGCGCATGGCAATGGCAGAGCGGACGGCGCGCAGCGGGTGATCGGCCTGCGGCAGAGGGGCGTTGAACCACGCCATGACGGCATCGCCGAGGAATTTATCGATCGTGCCGCCTTCGTCGAGGATGGCATCGGCGGCCAGCGCCAGGAAGCTGTTGAGCACCTTCACCAGCTCTTCCGGCTCCACCGTCTCGGAGAAGCTGGTGAAACCGCGCAGATCGGCGAACAGGGTGGTGATCTCACGGCGCTGTCCGCCGGTCTTCAGGCTTTTGGGGTCAAGCTGTTCGATGACCGCCGGCGACACCATGCGCGAAAAGAGGCTCTGGCGCGCCTCGAGATGGTGCTTCTCGGTCAGGTCTTCGAGCACCACCGCCAGCCCATGCGTGTTCTTTTCCTCGTCTTTAATCGGCGAGATGCTCAATCTCAGGTCTGGGCTGCGGCGCCCGGGCAGGGAGGGGTTGAACTCCAAGCCCATCACGGTGTGGCCTTCGGAGAGGACGCTTTTGGCCGCAGAACTCAGCTCGGGCAGAGCTTCAGTCAGCGAGCGGCCGACGAGATCGGCCTGCGCCCAGCCGAGGATTTCGCCGGCGGCGCGGTTGCACATCTGAATGCGCTCGGAAATATCGGTGGTGATCACCCCCGAGGGGATGGAGGCAAAAACGTTCTGCATCAGGTTCTTCAAGCCGGTCACTTCGGCCAGGGTGGCGCGCACCGAATCGAACAGGCGCGCGTTTTCGATCGCCACGCCGGCCTGGTTGGCGAACCCCGTCAGCAGTTCCAGGTGGCGCAGGGTGAACAGCCCGGTGCGCACGCGGTTATCTGCGTAGATCACCCCGTTGAGCTGGCGTTTGATCATCAAGGGCACGCAGAGGATCGAGCGCAGGTTGTGCAGCGTGACGCTATCCTGGTTGCCAAAACGCGGGTCTTCCTGCGCGTCGGAGGTCAGCACGGGGATTCCATCGGTGAGGACGCGCCGGATGACCGTCTGGCTGATGTTCAATTCATTGGGGTTGAGCGATTCCTGCTCCCAGTTGCGCGCCACGCGCACGGCCATTTCGCCCGAGTCCGGCTCGCGCAGCATCAAAAAACCGCGCTCGGCGCCGGTCAACTGGATGATGGTATCCATCACGGCCTGCAGGACGCGGTCCAGCTCCAGGGAGGAGTTCACCACCTGGCTGATCTGCGAAAGGGCGCGCAGGTTGCGCCACTCGCCCTCGAGCGAATTTACCTGCTTGCGGAACGCCGGGATTTCGGCGGAGATCTTCTCGAACGCTTCATAGATGCGTTCGGGGATGAACGCCGGGCGATAGGTTTTGAGGTAGGTGTGAACTTCGCCGATCAGTTCAACCAGCGCGTTCAATTGTTGATCGACTGAAATCAACGAAGAGGTTGTCAGCCTGGTGGTCAATGAACCCCCTTAGATGTCGAACCGGATCAACCGTTTAAACCAGGTCTGGTAGCCTTTCAAACGCAGGTCGTCGGCCGCCTGCCGGGCGCGGAACGCATCGAAATGGCGGCGGCTGTAAGCGGCGTGTTCATATTCCGCGAGCAGGGCCTGAGCCGGGCCGGAGACTTCCGGCACGATCTTCACCAGCCGCTGCACCTGCTCGGATGGAGTCAGGTCGAGGTCGGCGGGCTGTCCCCAGACGCGCAGCATCTCGGGCACGCGCGCAAAGTAGTTTTCCATCGGCGTGCGGCGGGCGCGCACCGACCAGTTCACCAGCCAGCGCGGCGCGCGCATGCCGCGTTTCGATAGGGTCTGCTCGAACCAGGTGGGGATGGGGGTGGACTTGAGCGTGTACTTGCGCCAGCGATACAGCGCGAAGGCCAGCAGCCCGGCAGAGAGCGTCCCGCCGCCGATGCCAATCGCCCGTGCGGTGGCCTGCCGGTTGGCTTCTTCTTGCAGCGCGCGGATAGCCGCCAGGTCTTCCAGGCTGGTGCCGCTGGAGGGCGGGATGAACGGCGTGGGAATGCCCCCCGCCGGGCCGCTGGAAGTGCCGCTGTTGGCCTGGTTGTTGTCGCTGGGGTAAGTCAACACCGGCTGGCTGGAGGTGGGCTCGAACGGCACCCAGCCGACATCCGGGAAGAATACTTCGGGCCAGGCATGGTAATCCTTGCCGGCGACTTCAAATTCCGAAACCTCGGGGTTCCAGGTGCCCTCGGCGTAGCCGACCACCATGCGCGCCGGAATGCCCAGCGAGCGCAGCAGCAGCACTTCGGCCGAGGCATAATAATTACAGAAGCCGACTTTGCTGTTGTATAAGAACCACACGATCGGGTCCACGCCGGAGGGAATTTCAGGCAGGACGGTCTGGTATTCGATGTTGCTGCGCAGCCAGGAGGTCACCGCGGTCGCTTTACCGTAAGGGGTGGTCTCGCCCGCTGTGATCTTCTTGGCCAGATCGCTGATGCGCGAGAGGATGCCCGGCGGAAGCTGCAGATAACGCTCGGTGACCCAATCGGGGTATTCCAGGTTGGTGCTGGCGAGCATCTGTGCGACGGTCGGGGCGCTGATGGCGGCGCGCACCTGGTAGGATTCTCCCGCCCGCAGCGGCGGCTGGCTGATCAACGCGGTGATCTCGGGGTTGTCGCCGTCCTTCGGGAAGATCTCGGCTTCCACCTCGCGCGTGATGCTGATCGGCGGGCTGGGGAAGTAGAGCGTGCGCAGCAGCGAGATGTGACTCGTCACCGTCACGCTCACCTCGCGCCGCCCGATGTAGGTATATGTGGTTGGGGCCAACCCCAGCCCAAAGGGGGCGGGCTGAGTTTCGGTAGAAACCCACTGGCCGTTCACGTAGGCATCGTACACGCGCCCGGTCCAATAATAGCGCCCGCCGGTCAGGCGCCCTTCCTCGGGTTTGACGGAGAAGACCGTTTCCTGGCTGAGGTTCGTGCTGCTGCCCAACGCCAGCGAGCTGCCCAGGGTTTCGACAAACAGCGGTGCCTGGCTGTTGAGCGATGAAACGGCATTCGAGATGCGGTCGCGAAAGGCCTGGAACTGTTCGGACAGCCTGCGCGACTCGAGCGTGCCGGGCGTGAAGCTTTTGATCACGCGCGGCGAGAGCCAGGAGACCAGCACCAGCCCCAACGCCGCGATGGCCGCTCCGCGGCTGATATCGAACCCGACCTCGTTCTCCACCATCTGCCCGCGCTCGTTCCAATCCGATTGCGAGCGCAGGTAATAGACGCGGGCCACGAGAATGACCGAAAAGAGGAAGAACACCAGGCTGAGAGCCGTGCCGGTATCGACGGCAGCGAACATCTCAAAAGAGTAATCGACGATCAAGACGATCACCCCCGCCACGAGGATGCCAAACCAGGGACGGGCGTGGCGCGTGAGCTGGTAGCCTGCGATCAACGCCGCCAGCCAGAACAGAAGGCACAGGAAGCCGAGGATGAGGATGGCGTCATCCACCGGCTTGTTGGCAACGAGCTGCCCGCCGGCGGCGACGAGCCGCCCCCAAAGGCTCTGCAGGCGCTCCAGCCACAGCTCGGATCTAATCAGCGTGCAGAGCGCCCAGGGGACGAGGGTGATGGTAAAAATGAACCCAAACAGAAAGCTCACACGGGGGCCGAAGCGGCTTTTCCCTAAGGCCAGCCCGAGGACTAAACCGATGAGTACCAGCCACTGCACGAGCGATAGATGGGGCGTCCAGTTGGTGGTTTGCAGGCGGAGAACGGCTGCGAACAGAGCGATCGTCAGGAAGATCGCGGCGGGTAGATCCCACCAGCGGACGGGTTTGGTGCGCATAAATTGAGTGTACAATAGAACCACGTAAATCGTCAACGTTTACAAATTACTCTAAGCCGACATTTAGCTTCAACGTGAGCGATCTTCACAACCTCGAAATCGTCATCAATTATGCATTCCAGGCGCTGGGGCGGTGGCTCTACCTGCCCGCGCAGTTCTTCACCTTCCTGGGAAGCGAGGAATTCTACTTCCTGGTCATGCCGGTGTTCTACTGGTGCGTGGATGCCGCGCTTGGGCTGCGCCTCGGGCTGATGCTGGCCCTGAGCAACGGGGTGAACGCCGCGCTCAAGCTGGGCTTCCATTCGCCGCGGCCTTACTGGACGGACCCGGGCGTGAAAGCACTGGCGAGTGAACCGGCTTTCGGCCTGCCCTCCGGCCATGCCCAGAACAGCGCCTCGATGTGGGGGTTAATGGGGCGGTTGGCCCGCCTCCGCTGGGTGAATGCGGCGGCCTGGGTGCTGGTTCTGCTCATCGGCCTCTCGCGCATCTACCTGGGCGTGCATTTCCTCTCGGATGTGGTCGCCGGGTGGCTGGCCGGCGGGTTGCTGCTCGCGGCCTTTCTGAAGCTCGACGGCCCCGTCAGCGCCTGGGTTGGCCGGTTGAGCTTCAAGCAGCTGCTGCTGGCCTGCGTGGCGGCTGCGGGGGCGCTCTTCCTGGTCGTTCTGGCTGCCTCCGCCGCGACGGCAGCCGCAGTGCAGGTTCCGCCCGAGTGGGCGGCCAACGCGCTCGCCGCCGGGGGAGAGCCGATTCACCCGCTCGGCAGCGAGGCAGCCTACACGCTGGGGGGCACCTTCCTCGGGCTGACGGCCGGGGCGGCCTGGATGTTCCGGCGCGCAGGCGGCTTCAGGCCGCTGCCGGGCTTCTGGCAGCGAGCGGCGTGCTATGGCATCGGCCTGGTTGGCGTGATGCTCTTCTGGTTTGTGCTTGGCCGGGTCTTACCGCGCGGAGAAGACACCCTCGGCCTGCTGCTAAGGCTGGGGCGCTACTTCCTGGTGGGGGCGTGGGTCTCGGCGGGGGCGCCCTGGCTCTTCAAGCGCCTGGGTCTGGTACAATAAAGGTGAGGAAAGATAGTGTTTCTATTTTTCTATAAATCGTGGGGCTTGCCCCACAATTTACAGAAAAAGATACACATGATCCGAGGGTAAAGGAGGGCATATGAGCAAAGCCTTGAATATGCTGTTGGGCCTTGTCGCCGGGGCCATGGTTGGGTCGGCCATCGCACTGCTGCTGGCGCCGTCTTCGGGGCGGCAGCTGCGCGCCGATGTGCAGAATTTTGGCGACCAGATGCGCAAAGAGATTGAACTGGCAGCCTCTGAGCGCCGCCAGCAGATGGAAGAACAGCTTGCCCGCCTGCGCGGAGAAATCCTTTCGGAGTGAACCCAAACGCCCGCCGCTCACCTTACAACCGGCTGGCAACTTAAAATTCTCTACCCAATCCTGCGGATTTGTGGTATCTTTGCTTCAGCCCTGCTGTGCTCGTGATGCCGCATAACCAGTTCTGAGCCAACACTTTAAAAAAGGGAGCCAATCTTTCGGGAGCAATGCGATAGGCTGCGGCCAAGGCAGCGCTGCCGGGTAGGTGCCCACCTGCGAAAGCAGGTTCAGAACTCTGCAGCACACGGCATGGTGGGGTACATTTTTACCCGCAACACAGAACCGCCCCCTCGGGCGGTTTTTTGTTGCTCAGGCCGGGCGGTGGCGGCGCGCAAGCTCGGCCCGGATATCATCCGGGGTGAGGCCGCGGGCGGCCAACAGCACCAGGGTGTGATAAGCCAGGTCGGCGATCTCTTCCACCAGGCGCGCATCGCCCTGCGCCTTGGCCGCGAGGATTACCTCCACCGACTCTTCACCGACCTTCTTGAGGATCTCATCCTCGCCGGCGGCCAGCAGGCGGGCCGTGTAAGAGGCGGAGGGGGGCGCTTCTCGCCGCGTGCAAATGATGTCAAACAGTTCATCGAGGGTCATGAGGTGGGGTCCTTAGGAGGGGTCAATGGGTTGAAAAAGCAGCTCACCGCGCCGGTGTGGCACGCGGGCCCGGCCGGCAAGACTCGCACCAGCAATGCGTCGCCGTCGCAATCCAGCGCCAGTTCCACCACCTGCTGCGTGTTGCCCGAAGTGCCGCCCTTGTGCCACAATTCCTTCCGGCTGCGCGACCAAAAATGAGTTTCACCGCTCTGGAGGGTCAGTTCGAGGGCCTCGCGGTTCATATAAGCCAGCATGAGCACCTGGCCGGTGGAAGCGTCTTGCACCACCGCCGGGAGCAGGCCACCCGCGTCGAAGCGCGGTTGGAGGGTCGTGTGGTTCTTTTCCTGTAAATTGTGGGGTTTGCCCCACAATTTATAAAAAAACTGGAGCACTTTCGGTTGGAGAGCCATTTCAACTCCTTCTCACCGGCACGCCCTGGGCGGCCAGGTAGTCTTTCAGTTCGGGGATGCGCAGGCGGCCGTCGTGGAAGAGCGAGGCGGCCAGGGCGGCATCGGCATGAGCCAGGGTGAGCACATCGGCAAAGTGCTGCGGAGCGCCCGCCCCACCGGAGGCGATGACCGGCACGCTCACTGCCGTGGTGACGGCGCGGGTGAGCGCCAGGTCGAAGCCCGCCAGCGTGCCATCGGCATCCATGCTGGTGAGCAGAATCTCCCCGGCCCCCAGCTCCACGCCGCGCGCGGCCCATTCCACCGCGTCCAGGCCGGTGGGGGTCCGGCCGCCGTCGATGAACACCTCCCAGCGCGGTACGGCACCCGGGGCGCGGCGCGCGTCGATGGCCAGCAGGATGCACTGGCTGCCGAAGCGTTCGGCGCCCTGGCTGAGCAGTTCGGGGCGGCGCACCGCGGCCGAGTTGACCGAGACTTTATCGGCCCCGGCCAGCAGCAGGCGGCGCATATCTTCCACGCTGCGTATGCCCCCGCCCACCGTGAACGGCAGGAAAACCTGCCCGGCCACGCGCCTCACCAGGTCAACCACCGTGGCGCGGCCCTCGGGCGTGGCCGAAATATCCAGGAAGGCCAGCTCGTCGGCACCGGCTGCGTCATAGGCGCGGGCCTGTTCCACGGGGTCGCCCGCGTCGCGCAGGTTGGCGAACTGCACCCCCTTGACGATGCGCCCCCCGGCGATATCCATACATGGGATGATGCGCCTGGCTAGCATAGCACCTCCGCCAATCGAATACTGCCTTCATACAACGCTCGGCCAATGATGACCCCGGCCAGCCCGGCCTCCCGCGCAGCCTGGATTTCACTCGCCTCTTTCACCCCGCCGGAGGCGACCACCCAAAGGCCGGTATGGCGGGCCAGTTCGAGCGTGGCGGGCAGGTTGAGCCCGGTTTGCAGCCCGTCGCGGGCAATATCGGTGAAGACGAGCCAGCGCAGCCCGGCATCGCGCAGGCGGGCGGCGGCCTGCGCCGCGGGCGTTTCGGTGGCCTGCTGCCAGCCGCGCAGAGCCGCCAGGCCTCCGCGGGCATCCAACCCGGCGGCGATGCGCTCTGCGCCCCAGCGCGAGAGGGCTTCGGCCAGGGCCTCGGGGTGCTCGATGGCCAGCGTGCCGAGGACGACTCGTTCCACACCCAGCTCCAGGGCGCGCTGGACGGCCTCCAGCGAGCGCAAACCGCCCCCAAACTGTACTTTCACATTGGCCTGCGCAGAAACGCTCAGAATGGCTTGCAGCGCCGCCCGGCTGGCTGCATCGGGGCTGTCGAATGCGCCGTCGAGGTTCACCACGTGCAGCCAGCGCGCGCCTTCGGCGATCCAGCGCGCGGCGGTGGCCGCCGGGTCGGCGGAGTAAGCCGTCTGGCGCAGGGGGTCGCCCTCCTGCAGGCGCACCACCTGCCCGCCGCGCAGGTCGATGGCGGGGAAGACGGTGAACCGGTCGGGCGGGTTGGGCGAGGTGTCCATGGATGCTCCTAGAGCGTGAGGAAATTGGCCAGGATGCGGCGGCCAACCTGCTGGCTCTTCTCGGGGTGGAACTGCACCGCGTAGAGGTTGGCGCGTTGAACGGCGCTGGCGAACCCGGGGCCGTAATCGGTGGCGGCCAGCACGTCCAGGGGGTCGGCGGCGGTGCAATAATAGGCGTGGTTGAAGTAGGCATAACAGCCCTGTTCCAGCCCGGCGAAGAGCGGCGAAGGGCGAACGAAGGTTAGCTGGTTCCAGCCGGTGTGCGGCACCTTGAGGCCCCCGGCGGCTTCGAAGCGCACCACGCGCCCGGCCAGCAGCCCCAGCCCGGCCCGGCTGCCGAACTCCGCGCTGGACTCAAACAGCGCCTGCATGCCGACGCAGATCCCCAGCAGCGGGTCACCGCGCCGGAAAACCTCGCGCACGGCTTCATCGAGGCCGGCCTGGATGAGCCCCTGCATAAAGGCACCGAAGGCGCCCACGCCGGGGAGGATCACCCTGGCCGGGCGGAGCAGGTCGTGCGGGTCGGAGGTTACGAGCGGGCGGCACCCAAGGCTGCGCAGCGCGTTCTCCACCGAGTGCAGGTTGCCTGTGCCCGCATCCACCAGCAGCACATCGCCCGTGCTCATCCTACACCAACCTCCCTTTGCTCGATGGGATCGCGCCGCCGCGGCGCGGGTCGAGGCGGGTGGCGGCGCAGGCGGCCCGCCCGAAGGCTTTAAAGAGTGCCTCGGCCTTGTGGTGGTCGTCGCGCCCGTAGAGGATGCGGGCGTGGAGGTTGCAGCGCGCCGCCTGGGCAAAGCTCTCGAAGAAATGCGCCAGCAGCGTGTTGGGCAGGCCGCCGACGGTGGGCAGAGTCCACTCTCCGAGGAAGACCGCGTATGGGCGGCCGGAAAAATCCAGCGCGACGGCGGCCAGGCTGTCATCCATGGGCACCTCGGCGGAGGCCATGCGGGTAATCCCGGCGCGCTCGCCAAGCGCCTGCTGGAAGGCCGCGCCAAGGGTCAGGGCGGTATCTTCCAGCGTGTGATGCGGGTCCACCTGCAGGTCGCCTTCTGCCTGGATCTCCAGGTCGAACAGGCCGTGAACCGCGACCTGCGCCAGCATATGGTCGAGGAAGGGCAGACCGGTGGAGACCTGGTGCCTGCCGCTGCCATCGAGGTTGAGCCTGACGGTCACCGAAGTTTCGGCGGTCTTGCGTTCGTAAAACCCGATGCGCGAATTTTCGAGCATACTTTATCCCTCAGCTTTCACCTGGAGGCGGATGTCTTCGAGGCAGTTCATGAGCGTGTCGGTGTCTTGCGGGCGGCCGACGGATACGCGGATGTAGTCGCGCAGCAAGGGGGTGTTGTAATGGCGCACAAGCACGCCGCGCAAGGCCAGTTCTTGCTTGAGGGCGGCTGCAGAGCGGCCTTCTACGCGGCAGAGGATGAAATTGGCCTCTGAAGGGTAAGGGTGGAGGAAGGGGATGCCCCGCAGCCGTTCCAGCAGGCGCGCCCGTTCGGTCTGGATGCGCCCTACATTTTTAGAGAGGGCCTCCAGGTCATCCAGCGAGGCCAGGGCGGCGGCGCCGGCGGCCACGTTGACGTTATAAGGCTGCTTGGCCTTCCAAAGGATGGGCATCAGCCAGCCGGGGAAGGCCCCGTAGCCCACGCGCAGCCCGGCCAGCCCGGCCCACTTGGAAAAGGTGCGCAGCACCACCAGGTTTTCTCGCGCGGGCACCTGCCCGATGCGGCTGAGCGCGCCGCCCAGGCGGCCGCCCTGCGCGGTGAACTCGATGTAGGCTTCGTCGAGCACCACCAGGCAGTCGCTGCCGAGCAGCAGGTTCACTTCTTCCTCCGAAGGGAAGCGCCCGTCTGGGTTATTCGGTGCGGTTAAAAAAGCCACCTTGGGGCGGCGGCCGCGCAGCGCGGCGGCGATGCCCGGCAGGTCGAGCGAGAAATCGGCGCGGCGCGGCACCTCAACGAGCTGCCCGGCGTTGATCAACGTGTCGAAGGGGTACATGCCAAAGGTGGGCGGGCAATTGAGCACGCAGTCTCCCGGCTCGAGCATCACGCGCAAAAGCAGGTCGATCAACTCGTCGGCCCCGGCGCCCGCCAGGAGGAATTCCTGCGGCACGCCGGTGAACCTGGCCAGCCCGGCGCGAAGGGCGCGGCTTTCGGGGTCGGGGTAGATATGCGCATAGGCGAGGTTTGCCAGGGCCTGGCGGGCTTTTTCCGAAGGCCCGTAAGGGTTCTCGTTGGCATCCAGCTTGGTGATCTGCCCCGCACTCAACCCCAAACGGGCCGAAAGCACCTCGAACGGCTCGATGGGGGTGTAGGGGGGCAGGTTCTCGAAGCGCGCCGCGGCTTTCATAAGCGCACCTCGGCCGAGTGCGCGTGCGCATCCAGGCCCTCGGCGGATGCGATCTGCGCGGCGGCGGGGGCCACCTGGCGGGTGGTGGCTTCATCCAGCGCCACCAGGCTGACCCAATGGACGAAATCCAGCACATTGAGCGGCGAGGCAAAGCGCGCCGATCCGCCGGTGGGCATGACGTGGCTCGGCCCGGCGACGTAATCGCCCAGCACCTCGAAGGAGTGCTCGCCGAGGAACACCCCGCCCGCGGCATCGATCTGCTCCGCCAGGCGCCAGGGCTCGCGCACGGCCAGGCAGAGGTGCTCGGGGGCGTAGGCGTTGGCCAGGCGCGCGGCTTCTTGCAGGCTTCCCGTCAACACGGCGGCGCTGCGGTTGGCCAGCGAGGCGGCGATGATCTCGGCCCGCCCGCGCTGCTCAATCTGCTCCGCAACGGCGGCCTGCACCTGCTCGATGAGGGCCTGCGATGGCGTGAGCAGGATGGCCGAGGCCAGCACATCGTGCTCGGCCTGCGCCAGAAGGTCGGCGGCCACCCAGGCCGGGTTGGCCGAGTCATCGGCGATGACGACCGTCTCGGTCGGCCCGGCCAGCCCGTCGATGCCGACCACGCCGAACACCTGCCGCTTGGCCAGGGTGACGAAGAGATTCCCCGGGCCGAAGATCTTATCAACCGGCGCGACGGAGGCCGTCCCAAAGGCCAGCGCGGCGACCGCCTGCGCCCCGCCCAGGGCATAGACTTCGTCGAGGCCGATCAACGCGCACACCGCCAGGATCACCGGGGCGATCTTGCCCGTTGAGCGCTGCGGCGGAGCGGCCACCGCGATGCTCTGCACCCCGGCCACCTGCGCCGGGATGGCCGACATGAGCACCGATGAAGGCAGCGGCGCGCTCCCGCCTGGGATGTACAGCCCAACGCGGCGGATGGGCCGCACGAGCTGCCCAAGCGTCCCGCCGAGCGTATTGGTCAGCCAGGAGGTGACCGGCTGGGCCTGGTGAAAGCGGCGGATGCGCCCGGCGGCCAATTCCAGGGCTGCCCGCTGGTTGGGGGGGAGGCTTCCGAGCGCCGAGGCAAGCTCATCCGGCGCGACGCGCAAGCTGCCCGGGGCGCTGCCATCCAGACGGGCGCTCCATTCGGCCAGGGCTTCGTCGCCGCGCGAGCGCACATCGCGCAGGATGCGCTCCACAGCCTGGCCGGGGGTGAGCGGCTCGCCGAAGAGGGCGCGGATGCTTTCGAGCATCGAAGCAGGCACTTCGATGTCGTCTAACGGCGTGCGCTTTAAGACGGTATGTTGCGCGGTCGATACGTCAAGACAGCGGAGCATGAGCAAAGTCCTTTGGTTATTGTTCCAGCGCGCGCAGCATGGCGGCGTAGCGCGGGGGTTCTTCTTCAAAGATATAACTCACCGGCATGACCACCACGCCGCTCCCGCCGATGGCGCGCAGCTCGCCCACGGCAGTGAACAGGCGCGAGCGCGGCACGATGACGTTGACGGCGTACCAGTTCGGGTCGCCGTCGCGGGTGACCACGCGCGAGATGGTCGGGCCCTGCAACCCGGCGATGGTGGGCTGGGTGAAGACGCGCCGGGCAATTTCTTCCGGCGAGGAACCGCGCATGTTGGCGAAGATGGCCAGTTCATCGCTGGCGCGCAGGTGGGCTTCGAAAAATTCCAGCAGGTGGCGGGCCATCTGCAGCGCAAGCGGGCGCGACTTGAGCGCGCGCCGGTTGGCGATGAGAGCCGCCTGAGAGGTTTGAATCAACCCGTCGGCGAGCGGCTTCAGGCGGTTGTCGCGCAGGGTCTGGCCGGAGGAGACCAGGTCGGAGATGATATCGGCATAACCGATGGCCGGGGCCGTTTCGAGGGTGCCCTCGGCCGAGATGAGGTTGTGAGCGATGCCGGCCTGCGCGAGGAAGCGCTCGGTGAGCAGGGGGTACTTGGTGGCCACGCGCAGCGGGCGGCCGAGTGCGGCGGCGTAGCGGCCCAGCGAGGCCATGTCATCCACGCCGGACCAGTGCTCGGGCACCGCCAGCCGCAAGGCGCAGCTGCCGAACCCCAGCGCCTCATGGAGGATGAGCAAGTCGCCGTTGGCTCCACGGCGCTCCTCGATCACGTCAATGCCTGTGATGCCAAACTCCACGCTGCCATCGCGCACCGAAACGACGATATCGGCAGGGCGCTGGAAGAGCACTGCCAGCCCCGGCAAGGCCGGGATGGTGGCCTCGTATTGGCGCGGGTTGGGCTTGTAGATGCGCAGGCCGCAGGCGTTCAGGAAATCCAGGCTGTCTTCGGCCAGGCGGCCCTTGGAAGGCAGCGAAATGCGCACAGCAGGCTCGGGTTGCGGAGTGTTCATCATCCTCCTTCAGAAATAAAAAAACCCCCGGCGACCGGGGGAGCTTCTAGGTTCGGTATGCAGTTAAACGCAGCCGGCCTCCGGTCAATTGGGCGGGAGGTGCAGATGATGATGGTGCATGGAAATGCGCGGCTGCATAAGTGGTAGTTTACCAGCCGCAAACGGGCTTGTCAATACTCATTTGATATATAATTTCATCCAATCACTCCGAAAAGGCAAAGCATGAAGCTTACCGACCTGGTCTCCCGCCCCGCCCGGCCTGCGCCGTGGAGCGAAGGCGATAATATCCCTTGGAACGACCCCGATTTCAGCCGGCGCATGCTCGAGCAGCACCTCACCCAGGAGCACGACGCCGCCAGCCGCCGCAGCGAGACGATCGACGCTCACGTGAGCTGGATCCACAACGACTTGCTGGGCGCGAAGCCCGCGCGCATCCTCGATTTGGGCTGCGGCCCCGGGCTGTACCTGCAGCGGCTGGCGAAGCTCGGGCACACCTGCACAGGCATCGATTACAGCCCGGCATCGATCGAGTACGCCCGGCGCGAAGCTGTGCGCGAAGGGTTGGAGATCACCTACCAGCTCGCCGACCTGCGCGAGGCCGATTTTGGCTCGGGTTACGACCTGGTGATGCAAATCTATGGCGAACTCAACGTCTTCAAGCCCGCCGATGCCAACCTGATCCTGCGGAAAGCTTATGCGGCGTTAAATGAAAAAGGAGTGGTGATGTTCGAGGTGCAGGATTACGAAGACGTCAGACGCGAAGGCCTGGCCGGGCCGGGCTGGTACACATCTGCGGCGGGGCTGTTCTCAGACCAGCCCTACCTGGCGCTTCAAGAAAACTTTTGGGATGAGACTGCCCAGGCGCGCACGGGCCGTTATTACGTGGTAGATTGCGCCTCCGGCGAGGTGGCGTTCTACGCTCAGAGCGCCCAGGCGTATCGCGACGAGGCTTATGTGGCCTTGTTCGAGCGGAACGGCTTCCAGCAGGTGAAGATCCTCCCGGCAATGAGCCCGGATTTGAGCCTGCCGCGCGGCAATTTCTTCCCCATCCTGGCGTGCAAATCCTGCCTGGAGTGAAGCGAACCACTCGGTAAAGCACAACCCCCTCCCAGGCGAGCGGAGGGGGTTGTTGATTGATTTTCGAGGCGTCACGGCGGCGGGGGTGGGTGAAGCCCGTGCCGGTAAGGAGCTTATACCCCGAGCTGCGTGCGGATGCGCAGGTAGCGCAGCACATCATCTCTGGAGAGCATCCCCACCAGCTGGCTGCCATATAACACCGGCATAGCGGCCTGGTTGGCGAGTTCCAGCTTTTGCAGGGCGGCCATCAGCTCCATGTACGGCGTGAGGCCCTCGACGCGCTCGAGCGGGGTCATCACCTGGCGCGCTGTGGTGAAAGGCCACAGGCGCTGCGGCACCGAAGCGATGTTTTCGAGGGTGACAAGGCCGCGCGGCTGCCCGTCTTCGACCACCAGGAAGCTGCGCTGGCCGCCGGCGAGCACGCCTTCATCCACAATTTGCTTCAGCGGGGTGAGGGGGGTCACCTGGCCGAAGTCGCGCTTCATCACCTGCGAAACGGTCACGCCGGCCAGCGAATGCTCGAGAGCGCTGTGATGGTAAGCCGAAATGGCGGCGTTTTGCAGGAACCAACCGATGAAGGCCAGCCACAGGCCGTTGAAGAGGTTGCCGTTCATGATCGTCAGCACGCCAAAGGCGATGAAGCCGAAGGCGACGATCTGCCCTGAGATGGAAGCCACGCGGGTGGCCTTGGGCAGGCTGCCGGTGAACTTCCAGATCGCGGCGCGCAGCACCCGGCCGCCATCCAGCGGGAAGCCCGGGATCATGTTGAAGGCCGCCAGCATGAAATTGATGCGCATGAGGTATTCGCTCGGTGCGGCGAGGAACGGCACTGCCCGGTCGAGCATGTAGAGCAGGCCAAAGAGACCGGCCAGGGCAAGGCTCACCAGCGGCCCGGCAATGGCCACGCGGAACTCGGCACCCGCCGACTTTGGCTCCTCGGTGATCTGCGCGACGCCGCCGAAGATGAAGAGCGTCACCCCGCGCACGGGAATGCGCTCACGCAAGGCCAGCGCCACATGCCCCAGCTCGTGCAGCAGCACCGAAGCGGCGAAGAGCAGCGCCGTCACCGCGCCTAAAGCCCAATACAGCAGGGGGTTGATGTTCGGGTAAGCCGCGGGGAAGTACCCTGATGCGAGCGACCAGGTGATGAGCCCCACGATCAAGAACCAGCTCGCGTGCAGTTTGATCGGGACGTTCCAGACCCGCCCTAACGAAATTCCGCTACCCATAAGACCTCCTTCCTCTGTGTTCTTCACGGCACCAATATTTATGATAAATTTCAAATAAAATATACCTTTATGCAGAGAAGGATGTCAAGTGGAAACGGGCCGATCTTATACAACTCTTATACAATTTGAATAAGAAATTAACAAGCTTGATAAGGTCGAATACAGATGCCGATAATCCGTCTTCAGGTAAAAACTTACTGAGCCGAAAGGCACATTTCTACAATCTTTGTTGACCAAGGGAATATTGGATACATCTGCGACGAGGATTGGCTTTGTAATTCATTAATCAACTCATTTTTCAAGCCCGGGGTTGCGTTTACCCACAACTTTTGGCAAAGTCGCCAGTACTCCTTATAATCGCCCAGGACTCCTATGTATTCGTTATCTATCACAGGAAACACATCAGGGAAGATGAAATGGCATAATTTACTGGCGAATACTGGGCTTGTAACATTTTTGATACGGTGGGTGATAAGATATAACCCTTCTATCGCGTGCCATTCTACGTCAGATAACGTAGGTCGTTTGTTGTAAAGTCGATTAACTTTCTCCACTTCAGCGTTCAGAGTATCGAGAACGGAAAGGCCTCGTTCTCTTATGACGCTTTTTGATAATGGCCGATTGGCACGCCATGCAGATAAGCGATCTACCAATTTGTTCCAAATCGAGGGGGTGATCCCATTCTCTAGCTGCCTTTGTAGCTCCAGATAATCTTGGTTGTGAAAGTCACTGGGCCAATGATATTTATACTTCCAATTCCAGATGCCGATTTTGAGAGTTTGCAGTGTCAACACGTAGTTCTTCTTGGCCATTTTAATATCTCCCTGGATTTTATTATACAATCTTCACTTGCATGAATGATGCCGCATCGATCGATTAGGTATCACACGCTGGTGTTTGCACCAGGTTACAACTCTCGATGCCTCACGCTATTAGATATTAGGACACGTCTGACTGACCAGCCGGGTGGGTCAGATGGACTGTGCCTGCGGGTCGAGCGGGAGCTCCACCGGCTGCCCGCCCTGCATGGCCGAGAGGCGCATCGCCAGGACGATTTCCTGGTCGAGCCTGCCCTGGTGGGGCCCGTAGGTGGGCTCGCCGCCGCTGCGCACGGCGTTCACCAGGCTCAGCAGGCAGCCCGCCACGCCGATCTCGTCATCGTGCCACTGCGGGCCTGCCCCGGGGCGGGCCGGGCGGAAGGGATTCTCCCAGGTGACGATGGGCTGCTGCGAATCGCCGGTGTGGGCCACCATCGCCACCAGCGCGCCGCCGTCCACGCGCTCCCAGCGCCGCTCGAGGGTGATGAAGAGCGGCGCTTCTCCGCCGGGGGCCAGCAGCGAGAGGCGTTCATCCACATCCAGCCCCACGCCGGTGGTGATGCCCATGCCCTTCTCTGCGAGAAAGCGGCTGCTGCGCCACCAGCGCAGCGCAGAATCATAGCCCACGCTGGTCCAGTGGAAGATGCCCAGCCGCCCGCCCTCGAATTCGACGATGGCGTGCTCTTGCGTCTCGGTGCGCGGCCCCGTTGTGCCGGCCAGGCGCGACCAGTGCGCCCCTAACGGGTAATCGTGCACCGCGCCGGTCACGCGCAAGGGTTTCGCGTCGAAGCCCAGGTAAGAGCGCATCACGCTCACGCCGTGGTAGCCGTGCCCGGCGAAATCGCTGAAGGAAGTGTGCACGCGCCCGAAAAGCCCGCTTTCGATCAACTTGAGCTTGATCTGCTCCAGCGGGCGGCGGTGGAACTGCTCGGCGATTTCGATCTTCAGTCCGCGCGCCTGGGCCGCCTGGATGATGGCATCTGCCTCGGCAAGGCGGTGGGCGATGGGCGTCTCGAGCAGAACGTTCAGCCCGGCTTCCACGGCCATCAGCCCGACCGAGCCGTTCGCGCCGTAATTGACCGAGACGATTCCAATCTGCGGCGCGGTCTCGCGCACCAAACGCTCCAGGCTGGTGTAGTGCGGCACACCGAGTTCTTCGCCCAGGGCGCGGGCCTTTTCTTCGCTGCGGCCCCACACCGAAACCAGCTGGGTTTCGTGGGGCAGCGCATTGATCAACGGGCCGTAGAGGTAGCTGGAGCGCCTGCCCGTGCCGATGATGGCCACTCGCAAGGGTTCTTGAGCCATGTTCAAACAGTCCTTCCATTTATTCTCTATAAATTGTGGGGTTTGCCCCACAATTTATGGAAAAAGATACGCCCGCTCGATGTTCAATCTCCGGCTGCAGGCACGGATGCTGCCTGAAGCGCGTTCTCTTCCGCAGCGGCCACGCGCACGCCCTCATCCACGTTCACCCGGGTGAGCAGAACCGCCCCGACGATGAAGAAGATGATCAACGAGACGATACTGAGGCGGCTGTTACCGACCAGCTGGCCCACCACGCCGAAAACAAACGGCCCGGCGATGCCGGCGAACTTCTCGCTGACGCTGAAGAAGCCGAAGAATTCGGCCGATTTGCTCTTGGGGAGCATGCGCCCGAAGAGCGAGCGGCTGAGGGCCTGGCTGCCGCCCTGCACGGTGGCCACGGCCACGCCCAGCGCCCAAAAATGCCATTCCTTCGACATGAAGTAACCCCCGATGGCAATGGCGGTGTAAACCAGCAGGCTCAGGTAGATGGACTGCTTGGTGCCCAGGCGTTTTGCCAGCCAGCCGAAGAGGATGGCGAATGGGATGCCAACAAACTGCACCATCAAGAGGGTGCCGATCAGCGTGGTTTGCCCGATGCCGATTTCGGTGCCGTAGATGGTGGCCATTTTGATGATGGTGCCGATGCCGTCGTTATAAAACCAGAACGCCACCAGGAAGATGAACAGGTCGCGGTAGTGAGTGATCTCGCGGAAGGTCTTGCCCAGGCGGCTGAAAGAAACGGCGATCGGGTTGCGGCCCTGCTCTTTGGCCAGGATGCGCCGGGGCGGTTCGCCGACGAGGCGCAGCAGCGGGATGGTGAACACGAACCACCAGACGGCCACGGTGAGGAAGGAGAGGCGCGTCATCATGCCGGTGAGTTCTTTGGGCGCGAGCATGATCATCGCCAGGTTGATGGCCAGCAGCAGCCCGCCGCCCAGGTAGCCAATGGCGTACCCGCGCGAAGAGACCTCGTCCATCTCTTCCGGCCGGGCCACGTGGGGCAGGAGCGCGTCGTAGAAGACCAGCGAACCGGCGAAACCCAGGTCGCCGATGACGAAGAAGATGGAGGCCATCAGCCAGTCGCCGGTGCGGATGAAGAAGAGCAAGGCGGTGCCCGTCACACCGATGAGCATGAAGATGGTGAGGAAGCGTTTCTTCGCGCCGGCGAAATCGGCCACGGCGCCGAGGATGGGGCTGAGCAGGGCCGCGATGAGCAGGCTGATCGAGGTGGTGTAAGCCCAGGCGACAGTCGCCATGTTCCCGGGCAGGTTGGCCGCGGCGACGGAGGCGTAATAGACCGGCAGGACGGCCGCCATGATGGTGGTGGCGAATGCGGAATTGGCCCAGTCGTAGAAGGTCCAGGCCCAAATTGCGCGTTTGTGTTGTTTCTCGTCCATACGGGGCCTCCTGATGGAATTGAGGGTTTGAGGAGTATTATAGTATAATCAGGGTGCGCCCCAGTAGCTCAATAGGATAGAGCAAAGCACTCCTAACGCTTAGGTTGAGAGTTCGAGTCCCTCCTGGGGCATGTAGTTAAATCATAAAGATGAGGCTGATCTGGGTCATCGTACGATGACCCAGATTCGATTTTGGAGGGGGGATCGTAATATTGGAGAAGGCCACGCACCACGTCGGTTTCGGGATCGAGCTCGACAGTAATGCGATGGATCATGGCATGCAGTAGAAAGCTTAATTTCGCCAGGTCGGCGGGGTTTGCCAGAATTTCGCGGAATTGATGGCTTTGTTCGAGTAGCTTATCCAACGATGGAACCGGCTGGTTGACCTTCTTGAGGTTGGCCAGCTGCGTTTTTATTCCAGTCTCTTCGCGCTCGAGATCGGCAAGTTTCTCAAGCAGGGAGCGAACGGATTTGCCCTTCTCGGCCAGCAACTCAGTGAGGTTTTCGATGCGCCGGCGGATTGCACGCAGCTCGCGGTTGAGGCGGGTATGCTCGCGCTTGTAGGTGGCTTCGACCTGGTCGGCGGCCTCTTGCAGCTGATGGTGGCGGGCTTGAATGACGCGCGGATCCAAGACGATTTCAGCAAACATTTCCAGGATGGTGTTCTCGAGTACTGCACGCGGGATCTTGCGCGCGGTGCAGCCGTTGTGACGGTTCTGCCCGGAGCAGGCGTAGTATTCGTAGCGATGCTGGGAGGTCTTGCGGAACTGGACGATATCGGCGTTCATCATAGAGCCGCATTGGGCACAGTAGATCAGGCCGGAAAGGAGGAATGTGGACGCCTTACGGCGGGGATGGTCGTCGCTGCGGCGGACGGCTTCGGCGTGCTGTTGCTGGATGAGTTGCACAGCGTCCCAAAGAGGTTGGTCGATGATCGGCTCACAATAGTTCTCGATGCGCCGACCGGCAATGTCGAGCTGGCCGATATAAAGGCGGTTTGAGAAGAAGCGCTCGTAGCCGTTGGTGGTTTTGTAGAGATGGGTGATCCGGTTGATCTGGTCGTATGTGGCGCCGGATGCGCGCATCTGCCAGGCACGGCGGACCGTCTCGACCTGGTTCGGGTCGGGCACCCAGCGGTTGACGATGTGCGGCCGGCCGTCGCGGCGAGTGCCGATCTCAACCGGCTGACGTTTGAAGCCGCGCGGAGGGGTGCCGCCGAGGGCGCCGTATTGATCGACCAGGTGGCGCTGGCCGCGTTTGATATCGGTGCGCAGATCCTCGAGGTAGCGGGCGTTCATCCAATCAATGGCAGCTTCGAAGAAGCGACCATCAAGGCCTTCGGGAACGGAATCGTTGATGGAATGGATGATGTAGCCGCGGCGGCGCAGATCGGCCTTATAGAAGGCGGCGTCATCCAGATCGCGGGCGAAGCGGTTGAACTTCCAGACGACCACGCCGGCTTCCTGGCAGCCAGGGGTGCGGAAACGTCGGATCATCTCAAGGAAAGCCGCGCGGCCGATGGTGGACGAGCCAGGCGCGGCAGCATCGGTGAAGATCTCGGTGAGGAGGAGGTTGTTTTCCAGGCACCAGGCGCGTATCTGGGCTTCTTGCTGCTCGACGGAGAGCTCTTGATCCTCGTGACCGGAATCACGCAAATAGGCGACGACTGAAGATTGGGCCGGGAAAGGGTTCGGCATGTAGTAGGATGATATTATCTCTAGAACAGGATGACCCGGAAGTGGTTTATTTTATTTTAGCGGCCATAAGTGCGAGTTTTCTTGTGGCAATCCATGCACAAAATCTCGCAGTTTGATAATGTATTTAGACCGCCTGAATCTTCAGCGACGATATGGTGGGCTTCCCAACCATAAGACGTTTCACTACCTCGACTTCCATAAAGGAGGGTTCGATTACAACGGCCTGAATGCCCGTGATTGGTGCGCTTACATTCGCATTTACCACCCGATCGAGTCCAGGCTTCTTTGACGACATTTTCAGGAAACGGCATTTTATCCTCCTGTTTCCGGGTCATCCTGATTCCCAAAGAAGGAAAAACCGTTATGATCAAGGACTGTTTTGTGCAGCACGCTTGAGGTTAAGCGCCAGCAGCCGCTCGAGGATTTCATCATCGCTAAGGGTATGTGGCCAGCCGTAAGCGGCGAAAACGGCCTGGTCGAGCTTGCGGTGGGCGTTTTGCAGCCAGGTGGGACGCTGGTTGTAAAGGTTGGTAAGGGTGCGCTTTTTGAGCTCGGCTTCGGACGCGCCGGGAGGATTGAGCCAGTTGTCGCGCAACTGGACCAGCTCGCGGGCAGCCTGAGCGATGGCTTCGACAAGGGGATCTCCCTGGGGCTCCTTGCCGGGTGGCCAGGGGAAGGGGAAGGTTTCGAAGGTGCGGGATGATGAATACACCGGATCGTTCCCTACGCCCATCCAAGATCCTTGAGCCAGGCTCCATTTTTCATGTATGGATGAATGGAGTATGCCAAAAAAAAGATCATCATCCCTGGCAATTACATGCAATTTATGATCCGGAATAGTATTGGTGGGCATCCAGACAAAGATCCGATGCTTTGCAACTTCAGGGGTCACAATGCAGCGGGTCAACTTGCCCATTGCCTGGCGGAGACCTGGTCGAGTTTCCCCAAACAACCACCATCTACGTTTTGTTCGTTCTCTTCTATTCTCATCGCGAACTGGCTTAACCACTCTCTTTACATGTTCAAAAGGTGCTTCAAATAAAGATGCTTGCTCCTCTGGCATTTCACCAAAGTCAATGACGTAGCCCATCGAACATCTTCCGGTAATATCTTTACCCGTGATTCTTGGTTTAACCACATCGGTGTTCAAACGGCCATTTATGTTGGCCGGTAGAGAATTTAAAATACTGGCAGTTTTTTCATCGATATCAAAGGGACCGGCTTTCATCATGCCGAGAAAGCACAAACCACGGTTTTCCTCAAGCTGCTTGGCTTGTATTACATCAGAACCTGATGAAAGATCGGCGTTTATCTTCAAGACAGTTTTCCCATCAAGGATTTTCTGGGTTTCTTTCCGATTGTCAAAGCCGATAATTGAAACGCGAACTGCAGCACCATCGAGGATCCAGGGCCGGTCACTCCATGCGAAGAAAATATCTCCTGTATCTTTAATTCGTTGAAGCACCTGACGATTGCCCTGCTGACGGATTGAGTTGGTGGCGATCAAGCCGGCACGTTGCAGGCGATTCTGTGCAATTAACGCACGTGATTTTTCGAACCAGTAAGTAACTAGATCAGATCCACCCGGCACCCGATTCCTATAAAGCTCTCTCAATTGGGTGACGTACTCATCCCCCAATTCACCGCGCATTTTCTTATCGCCCAAGAACGGCGGGTTGCCGATGATCACATCGGCCTGAGGCCATTCGGGCTCGTAGGGTCGGCCGTTTTCATCCAGGGCGAGGATGGCATCCATGTGAAGAATATTATCGAGCGGGTGCAGGACGGGTTCTTTGCGGAAGTCGAAGCCATTCTCGCGCAGCCACTGGATGTAGCCGATCCAGATGGTTGCTTGAGCGAGCTGATGGGCATACTCATTGATCTCAATGCCGTGCAGCTGCTCGGGCGAGGGAGCCAGGCCGGGTTGCGGGCTGAGAAGGGTGACGCCCAGCTCACCGGCGAATAGAGAGACTTCCTTCCAAAGGTCGAGCAGTCGGCGCAAGGCCAGATAAAGGAAGTTGCCAGAACCACAAGCAGGATCCAATACCTGCATAGACGCCAGGCGCCCGGCGAAGGACATAAAGAGCGAGCCGATCTGCTCGGAAAGTTTACGGCGCCGGTTGACATAAGCAGCTTCGCCCTTTGTGCCAGAGATTTCCGCTTGTTGCTTAATGAGATCGTGCGCCTGGGTTTTGATGGATTCCCATTCACGTCGCAACGGAGCCATAAGGACCGGCTCGACGATAAGGAGAATATCTTCCTCGCTGGTATAGTGCGCTCCGAGTTGGGAGCGTTTGGAGGGATCGAGGCTGCGTTCGAAGAGGGTTCCGAAGATGGAAGGCTGGATATTGGCCCAGTCGAGGGTACCTACCTCGGCCAGGATGGCCAGATCGCCGGAGTCGAGGGGGATGATGGTGCCATTCTCGAAGAGGCGACCATCGAAGTGAAGGATTTCATCGGGGCCGAAGAAGCCGCCGGTGGCCATTTCGGAAAATAGCATGCTCAATTGGCGGTTGAAAAGATCGGGCCGCAGGCGCTGCTGAGTGACCATGCGGGTCAGCAGGCGATTGGGGAGCAGGTCCACATCCTCGGCAAAGAGGGTGAAGAGGAGCTGGATGAGGAAGTGGGCGATCTGCTCGGCCGGGGCGCCGCGGGATCGGAGACGTTCAGCGAGTTGCGCGAAGTGGCGGGCGGCCTCTTCGGTGACGTGCTGGGGTGTCTGCGAGGGTTGGAAGGCCTGCGGGTTGTGGAAAAGGTCGTGAATCTTTTGCAGGCCGGCGGCGGTGCCTAGATCATCGAGCGTGAGGGTGTAGACGCGTTTGATGGTGTTGGTGAAGTTGGTGTGGATTTGGATGGTTTCAATATCGGAGACGACCAGGAGAGGCGGGTTCTGGAGCGCTTCGCGGTACTGCAGGAGCTGTTGGTAGGCCTTCTCCAGGTTGGCGTGTTTGCCCTTATACTCCCAAGCGAAATGCTCACGGAACCAGACATCGGCAAAGCCCTCGCCGCCAGTGACCTTGCTGGCACCGGCCTCGAAGGTGAAGAAAGTGCCTTTGGGATCGAGCTCGATGGGCGTGCGATGGCCGACTAGCATGCAGAGATCGAGGAAATGGGATTGGTAGGCACTGCGCTCTTTGACTTCGGCCTGGCGCCATTTTGCGATGAACTGGAGGGGAGTGAGTGTGGGCATTACTACAGATAAGACGAATGCACAATGAACACGATATTCGTCGCACATAGGTGAAGCGCATAAGCAACCGTATGGGAGTACACCGATTTTTCTTCATCACCGGCACCATGCCGGGTCAGGTTGTTTGCCACGGCGGGCAACCCGCTCACCATCAACGTTTGGAGATTGGTCAGTTGCGCAGAAAGTAACCCGGGTATAAGACCTTTTTGTATCATTATTTCGATCAATTTATTAGCAGTCGCATTTTGGGGAACTTCCCATTTCTTTTTCTTGCAGACGATTTTCATTATGCTCTCAAATGCTTTGGATGCTTCAGAAATTGCTTGAGTGTATTCGCCTTGCCTATAAAATCTATATGCCTCCAGGAATTCCTTTTGAGGACCTTCGAAATCTGTCTGGTTGAGAAGCAATAATGCTTCTTTAACGACCTCGTTGTGGATGAATTGGGAATCTTTACGGATGATTCGGCCATCCGAATACTCATATCCGACGCCATGTTCCAAAAATCTGGCATTTACTTCTTGAATTGCATCGTTAGCATTTTGCCGTTTAACTTGGCCTACGCGCCCCCTTTCTGATGACGAATAAACTGCATCGATAAAATTGAGTATCAGCTCAATCACATCGAGAGCCTTTTCGTGCTCGGGAACGTTCAGTAAAAAAACTAAACTTTCTTTTTGAGGATCATCATGCGGTGGTTTTTCTAACCCAATCAGTTCATATAATGAAAATACGCCATATTCTTTCTTTAGGATTTGAGCCACCCGATCCCAACATAGAGTTGACAGTGCGGAAAGATCATAAGGATTGTAATCACCGATAGTATCACGAAAAATATGTACCAGTTGAACTCTTAATCTATTAGGAATTGAATCATAAATAAATACCTCTGGATTGGACCTATTTTTACCTCGCTTAGAGAAGATATCGATAATGGGCATGTGTTACCTCTGAGATTCAATTTCTCCAGCAATCAACCAGATAGACCGCATCCAGCACCGTAGTAACGTCACATATTTGGCGAAGATGGAATGATTGCCCGCTCCTGGGCGATTAATTCGAAATCTATGTTGATCCGCCCAAAATCTTTGCTGAGCGAGTGGAGCAGATTAGCTCCGTCGATGAAAATCGCTACGCATTCGGGCATATTAGCTCCTTAAATAAATCACCCAAATAAACTAAAAAACCATTGACATTATCAGAACCGTAAAAGACTCGCGAAGAACGACACAATGAGTGCCAGGATCGAAAGAAATACGAACCAGGACAACTTCCCGTTGATGGCTTTCAACTCGTGGTGAATGCTCTTTTGCCATTCGACCAGTAGCTTCGTCCCGGGATCGATCGTGATCGGTTCAGGTGCAGCTTGTTTAGAGTTGTCAACTTGTTCAGTCATATTCGCCTCCTCCCTCATCCCCTTCCGGTTGATCCCCCAAAATTCCCACTGTCCTCCGGCTGTGAATCGCGCTAGAATCTAATCAGAATATTTGTTCTATCGCCTGTTCCAATAAACCGACGAGGTGGGAATGGCAGATCGTAAATTGTATTTCGTTGTTCCTTCGGAACCTCATTTAACGGTTCTGGTCCATTTGAAGCCGTGCTTTTCCATGATGGATACGGTCAGCGCTTCGGCTTCATCGGAATCCGGGTCGATCCTTCTTTCGGCCAGCGTATCGGCCAGTTCGCGCGTGGCTGCCAGGAGAGCCTCCCGCACTGCGGGAGGGAGTGCCTCGATGGGCACCGATTCGGGCGCCGGCAGCCCTAAAACTTCATAAACTTCATCGCCAAAACACTTCACAAGAGCAGAGATATATTTCTGGCTGCGTGGAACTTTCCCTCCTTTCTTCATCCATTGCGACATTAAGGACTGGGAAACACCTATCATTGTCGCAAATTCCGAGATCGAGCGATCGTTTCCGATAGCACTCCCTCGCCACTTGACATATTTCCTTGTGATCCAGTCCGAAAAATCCATTGTTTTCATTATAGACAAAAAGCAAGAATAAGAAAGAACTATCTTGACAATCAAGGACTGCTGTGCTAATCTATTACTATAGTAATAATTAAGAACCAGGTAATTGGGAGGGCTGATGAAAGTGAAAGTGAATTTTTCAATCGAGGAAGAGACCAGCCGGAAGATCGATGAGATCGCTGCCGCTACATATCGCGGAAAAGGCGACACGATCGATTGGCTGGTGGCGGAGGCTTATGAGCGCTTGCGCTCCGGGCAATTACTGGCGGGGAAGGGCCTGACGGACGTTCTGGCCGATTCGCCAGCCGAGAAAGGGGGTGAGGAATGAGCACGGGCTGGTTCATGCTGGTCGTGGCAATTGTGGCCCTGGCGGCGCTGGCTGCGGATTGGTACTTCAATCTGCGTCAACAATAGCACGCCGGGGCTTTTTTTGGCGATTCTTCTATCAATCAACGAGTAACAAGAAAAGGAATAGCGATGTTTACGACAGGAGTGATCGATCGTGAGACGTTGGCGCGGGTGCTGGCCGCCGAGCCGCGGCTGCCATTCGCGCCGGAAATCCTCTCGCGCGATGTCATTGAGGCTTTGCGGCGCGAGATGGAACAACCCCTCTATGCGAGCGGACACGGCAACGCGGAGATGTGGGAGATGCACGTCAAAGACCTGGCCGCCTTGCTGGGCAACGGGATCAGCCCGACGCAGGCCGGCCGGATGATCCGCAAACTGGGTCTGCGCTCGATGCGCATGCGCGACGGCTTCCACTTCTTCTGGAACCGCGCGCAGCTGGAAATCCTCCAGGAGGCGGTGAAATGAAAATCTCGGTGGATCTGATAGCACCCAACCCTCAGCAGCCGCGCCAGGTCTTCGACACGGACGATCTGCGCGGCCTGGCCGAATCGATCCGCGAACACGGGCTGCTCAACCCGATTGCGGTGGAGGGGCCGGTGGATGGCCGGTACTACCTGATCGACGGCGAGCGGCGCTGGCGCGCGCACAAGATGCTGGGCCTGGAGGAGATCGAGGCCTCGGTGCGCGAGCCGGATCATGCCGACCGGCTGGTGCTGGCGTTGATCGGCAACCTTCAACGGCGCGACCTCAACGCCCTCGAACGGGCGCGCGCCTTTCAACAGCTGCGCGAGGAAGGCCTGACGATGGAACGAATGGCCGCGCAGCTGGGCGTCTCGATGGCGACAATCGCCGCCGGCTTTTTGCTGCTCGAGATGGACGCGCCGATCCAGCAACTGGTGGCCGACGGACGGATCTCGAGCGACCCAAAGATGCTCTACGCGCTGCGCGACATCCCGGATGCAGAGCAGCGCGTGCGGCTGGCGACGATTGCCGCCGAGAAGAAGCAAGGCGCAGCCTGGGTGCGCGCCTGGTCGAAACGCATGGGCGGTGAGAGGCAAAAAACCGGCTCCCATAGACTTCCACAGGCTTACGAACGCGCGGCTGCGGCCGGCGGGCATTGGAACGCGATCGCGCAGGTGGGCCGCCGACCAGAGGATGCGAGGCTGGCGCAGGCAGCCGACGCCGTTTGCCGCGATTGCCCGCTCTACGATGAAGCCGATGAACGAACCTGCCGCGCGTGCCCGCTGGTAGATCTGCTGAGGAGGTTTGGATGAAGGAGAAGACGCAAAACGCTATCAGCGATCAGCGATCCGCTTTCAGCTTAAGAGACGAACAGGGCTGGAAGAATGAGTTCGCGGACTGGTTGGAGGAGGAGCGCAGCCCAAAGACCGTTTCGGCTTATCGCCAGGACCTGAAAGCCTTCTGTGACTGGTTCGAGCGTATCAACGGCCAGGCTTTCACGCCCGACCAGATGAACTCGGCCGATGCGCGCGCCTGGCGTGAGTACACGCTCGAGGTCGAGCACCTGGCGCCGGCCACATGGAACCGCCGCCACAACAGCCTCAAAATGCTGTGCAGGTGGATCGAAGAGCGGCTGGATCTCCGCCTTTTCCCGTTCGAGAAGCGCATCAAGCGGGCACCCGAGCAGGAGCAGGCCCCGCGCTGGCTGACGCAGGCCGAGGAGCGCGCCGTGATGCGCCGGCTGGAGATCAACATCACTGCCGCCGCGACGAAGCTGCGGCGCTGGCGGGCGATCCGCGATCGGGCGTTGGTGGCGGTGATGCGCTATGCCGGGCTGCGGGTGGAAGAGGCCGCCATGCTGGAGCTGGGCGACGTGCAGCTGGCAGAACGAAAAGGGAGCGTGACGGTGCGGCGCGGCAAGCGCGACAAGACACGCACGGTGCCGCTTTCTTCTTCGGCGCGAGAGGCGTTGGGGGAGTGGCTCGAAGTAAGGCAAAGCCTGATTACTCTCCCCTCCGGGAGCGCAAAGTTCACAACCAGTTTTTTCACTGCCGAGGATGGCGGCGGGCTGAGCACGCGGGCGATCCAGAAACGCATTGCAGAGCTGGCGCGGCAAACAGGCATCGCCGACCTGACCTGCCATGCGCTGCGCCACACCTGCGCGAAATCCATGCTGGATGCCGGGCGGCCATTGAGCGAGGTGCAAAAGATCCTCGGGCACGAGAAGCTCGAGACAACGGCGCGCTACGTCCAGCCGGGGCGTGAAGACTTGCAGGAAGCCGTCGAGGCGGGTGAGCTGGGGCGGATGGGGAAAGGTAAGTGAATTGATGCACACGTGCCCATTCTGCGGAGAGGAGTGCGACTGCGACATGGATGATACCGGCGGGCTGCCGGTGCCAGATGATTGTCTGCATATTTGCGACGATCCAGACGATGAGGAATGGAATTATGGAGATGATGACGTTTCCATTTACTGTGTCTACTGTGGTTTGGAAAATGACGGTGGTTATTGCTGCCAATCACCTGATGGCTACCATCGCATGATAGGCGAATGAGGAAAAAGAACATGGCTAAAGACTTTAAGGTCATCATTCATGATCCCGAGCGGCGCAAGCTGTTTGTCGATCTTTTCGGAACCAACGTTGTCTGCGTCCGGTCATTCATCCCGCTGCCGGCGCAGCTGCCGGGGATCGGCGAGGGCATGGTGTATGAGCTCGACATGCAGGAAATCAATGCCGAGCAGCGCGCGCGGTTGACGGCCCACATTGCGGGCCGGTTTAGCCTGCCGCTGGGTGAGGTCGAGCGAGAGCTTGAGCAATTCGGCTGCCCGATCCTGGCCGAGGGCACCACATTGGTCATCGAAAACCCGGAAAGATGGCTGGCTGATTGAATTCTAAAGAGGTGTTATGGACGACGAACGGAAAACCAAAAAGATTGTGCGCATCCGGGTCGAAGCCGACCCAACCATTGTCGAGGAGGTGGCCAGCAAGATCGGCGAACTGCTCGAACAGAATGGATATGAAGTGATCGATCAGAGCGCGTCATACCCGCACCGTCAAGACCCATGCATGGCGCGCGTTTACGTGACGGTGCGTTAGGAGGAGCAATGGAGACGAGCATCATGAGCTTATTGGAAAGCGGCCGGCTCAAGCTGGCCGAACGCGAAGAGAAGCGGCGCGCTGATGCGCTCAAGAAAGCGATGGAAGATGAACTGCGCTTGACGAACTTCCTGGAGAAGCTGCATGAGGGCCTGGAGGAGCTGCTCCCGGCTGGCATGGCGGATTACATTGATGCGTCGGATTATCGAACCCCCGCATGGGGTAATCGGACGCTCCGCCTGGCTGTGCCGGGCTGCGCGCCGATCTCTATTGAACTATGGGTGACGGAGACTGGAATCCCATACCTGCAGGGCGACAATCCATACACGGTGCCGGGCGTGCGCTCCAGACTGCCGTACTTCGACCTGGAATACGGTTATTTGAACGGAGAGGTGGAATATATCTTCCACACCGGCCGCTATGATGGGACCGACGAGCACATGGGCGTAGAGATGACCGGCGATCTCGAGCTGGCGCTTGCCCTGGCCGAGGAGCGCCAGCGTTATTACGAGCAGCAGCAAGCGTATATTTCTGAGCAGCAACAAGCGCATTCCGAGGCAACGCGGAATTTCGAAGCAGCGGGTGAAAAGACTCAGGAGCCGGTCTATGAACCGGTGGAAAACGACCAGGCGGATGAGCTGATCAATAAGCCCGAGCTGGTGCGTTTCATCCGCGGCGTGGTGAGCGAAGAACTGGAAGCGCGCGGGCTGTAGCCAATACCGAGGGGGCCGGCCAACCCCTGATCTCGCAAGAGAGGCCGGTCCCCATTTTTTTCCAATCACCAGGCGATGAAGAAAGCATACGAAGTTCAGCTGGAGGTAGAGACGGTGGCGCTACCGAAGGGAAAACTCTACGCCTGGAACGAGGCCGTTCGGATCTTATTCGAAATGATTGAAGAATGGGAGAGGCAACATGGGCGAACTCTGGAAGGAAACAGCCCTGGCGGCAGCGGCAGCGAGCTTGATCTTGCTGCTGGAGCATTACTGGCTGCCGCATCAGCGCCTGCATCCAATGGCGCGTTACGTGATGGGCATTCTGGCGCTGCACCTGCCCATGACGGCGCTCTTGATCGCCTGGAAGAGCTGGCATGCGCTGATTGCCTTGTGGGTGATTACAGGGATGGGTGGATTGACTGTGACGGCCAGCTACCTGGTTGATCTATGGCGTCAGGTGCGCGCGCGGCTGGCCATCTCGGAACGCGAAGCGGAGGCTCTGCGGCAGGAGGTGGGGCGTGGCCAGGTGGAAGGACGTTGATGAAACAAAACGGGAACTGCTGGAAGCGGATCTTGGGCGTCTGGGGCACGCGCTGGTCTTTCTGCACCTGGTGCTCGACCGGGTAAGGGCGGCTTCGATTGTAGACGGGCAGGATGTGCTGCTCGAACCGGCGGTGGAAGACTGCCGGCAGATCGAGCGCCTGATCCGTGAGGTGCAATGCTCGATCATAGACAAATTCAAGGATCAATGATGATTGCCTACATGCCTTGTCCCACCGCCGCGCGCGTCTGGATTAGTAAATTCAGCAGCATGAAGAATCACAAAGTTCACGAATATGCAGCCCGGGGGGCCTCGGGCGGGCAGGTGCCAGGATTCAAGGGGCGGGGGGCGTGCGGTTCGCAGAATTACGCATTATGCGAACCGGAAGGCTCGAAAAAAGCGGTTTTTGGGCGGAATTTAGCAGTTTAGAGCGCAGTTTTTAGGGCGCATAACAGGACGGTGCAATGACCGACGACATCGTAGAGCAAATCAAGGGCAAGCTACGGATCGAAGACGTGATCGAAGCCGATGGATACCCGCTGCCTAAACGCGGGCGGCACCGCAAGTGCACAACGCCACACGTGGGCGGGTTGGTGGTGAACGTCGATATGCAAATGTACTACTGGAATGCCAGGAATGAGACCGGAGATGTGATCTCATGGGTGCGGAACAGGAAGGGGTTGGACTTCAAAGAAGCGGTGGAGCACCTGGCGCGGCTGGCGGGCCTGCCTGAGCCGACCTGGAAAGGAGATGACCAGGGCCTGAGGATGGCAGCCCGGGCGCGTGAAGAGGCGCTGGAGGTGGCGCAGCGGGTCTTTGTGCGCTGGATGTGGCGCTCGACGGAAGCGCAAGCGTATGCCAAAGGGCGCGGGTGGACGGGTCCAGACGGGGAGGAGCCGGGCACGATCCAGCTGGCCATGCTCGGTTATAGCGGGGAAGGGACGGAGGAAGAGCGGGCGGAGATGCGGCGCGAGCTGCAAGCGGCGGGCGTCGATTTGAGCAGCCCGGCGGCGGTGGCCATCCTGGGGATGCGCGGGGACGTGGCAGGCTGGGCCAGGCAGCACGAGCTGCAGCTGAGCGATGAGTGGATCGCGAGCGGATACATCCCGGCGATGCTGGGGCGCAAGCGGCTGGTGTATCCACACGTGCGCGGCGGACGGGTGCGCTACCTTTCGGCCAGGTCGATCGAGGGCAAGTTCCATTACAACCTGCCGGAGGCACTGGCCGGCAAGCGCCAGGCATACTTCAACCACGCGTACAGCCCGGCAGCCGAGGAAGTGATCGTGGTGGAGGGGCAGGCGGATGCAATCAGCCTGGGACAGCTGGGGATCGCGGCGGTAGCGCTGGCGGGCGTGGCGCCCGATGATGACCTGGGGGAGCAACTGGCGAGGCATAAGACGCTCTATGTGGGGCTTGACGCGGATGCGGCCGGCGAGGCAAACCGCTGGCGGGTGGCCGACGCGCTGGGGCCGATGACCAGGATCTTGACGTGGAACGGGGTACACGAATTCCGGAGCTATCAGGCGGGCGATCAGGTCAGAGAGGTGAAGGATGCGAACGATCTGCTGAGGGCGATGATCGGGGCAGGGCTGGAGCCGGAGGCGCAGGAAGCCACGCTGCGGGGGATGATGGTCCAGGCAGGGACCTACGTGGAGGCGATCTGCGCGTGGGCGGGCAGCCTGGAGGGAGCCGCGAAAAACGACGGCCAGGTGCAGGCGCTGAAAGTGGTGGCCAGGCTGGACACAATGGGTCGGTCGCTGTATCGCTCGTCCCTGGCCAAGGCGCTGGGCGTGACGGTGCGCGAGCTGGAGCACATGCTGAAGGCTCTCAACGAGGTCGTCAAGGAGGAGCAGGCCAGAGGGGAACCGGTCTATACATGGGGCGGGCTGATCGATGGGTGGCTGGTGGAATATCTCTATGACATTGAGCATGACCATGCGAGCCTGGCGTGGCGGGATCCTCAGGGAAAGATCGGCAGCGGCGACAGCGTGAAGATCGAAGGGCGATGGTATATGCCAAATCCACCCAATGAGACGCTGAAAAGCGGTGCGATTATCTTTCCGTCGCAGCTGGGCGAGCAACGCAGCATGACCGAGATCGTGGCGTACATCAAGATGTACTTGCACTCGATTTACCTGTTTCCCAGCGAGGAGATGGTGGGATTGGCGGCATATTGGGTGCTGACGACGTGGGTATATGACTGCTTCGAGACGGTAATCTACCTGCGGGCGATGGGAGGAGCGGGAAGCGGCAAGAGCGAGCTGATCAAGCGCATCGGGATGATCTGTTACCGGACGATGACGGCCAATGGGGCGGGCTCGACCTCGAGCCTGTTCCGCAGCCTGGAGCGCTATAAGGGCACGGTGCTGCTCGATGAGGCGGACATCCAGCAGAGTGACACGGAAAACGACATGGTGAAGTTCTATAACCTGGGGGCGATGCGCGGGAACCCGATCTGGCGGACGATTGAGGTGACAGGGCCAAACGGGGAAAAAGATTGGGAGGCGGTAAGCTTCCAGACGTTCTGCCCGAAGTTGATCGCGATGCGCAAAGAGTTCCGGGACGACGCGGTGGGAACCAGGTCGATCACGTTGAAGCTCAATTCGGCGGAAATGACGGAATTGAAGGCGGCAGGGATCAACCTGACGGTGAACAGCACGATCCGCACACGGGCGCAGGCGATCCGCAATCTGCTGGTGCGCTGGCGCCTGGAGACCTGGCAGCCGGAGATCGAGGTGGATGCGGAGCTGTATGACATGACGATCAGCGCCAGGCTGAACCAGGTGGCCGGGCCGATGCTGGCATTGGCGCAGAACGACCCGGCGCAGCAAGAGGAGATTCGCCACACGCTGCGGGAATATTACCGGGAATCGATCATCAGCCAGAGCATGACGATTGGGGCACGGGTGATCGAGGCGTTGTGGAAGATCTGGCAGTACCCAGACCTGCGCAAGGAGATGGTGAAACAGGAACCGACCGGCGAGTACATCATCAAGATTGGAGACATCACAAGGATTGCGAACGAATTGATCAACGAGATGAATGACACGGGTGAAAAAGAGGAAGAAGAGGACAAGAAGCGATTTGGATCGCGGGAGTTAAGTTCGCAGAAGATTGGCAGGATCATCCGGACGGAACTGCAGCTGCGCGTCAGCGAAAGGCGGCGGGATGGATTTTGGGTGTACTGGAATGAGCCGAGGATCACGGGGCTTTCGACGCGCTTCGGGATCAACCCGGAGAATTTCAAGCCGGTGCCTGCCAAGGCGCAGCTCCAGCAAGGGGCGCTGGTCGAACCTTAAAAAGTCTGTGAAGATGTTAACTTTGTGAATTGATCTGGCGGCTACTGAAATGTTTTGTCAAAAAGGCGGAAAAAACGGAAGAAATCGACAAAACAAATGGCTATCTGCCCAGGAAGTTAACGAAGTTCACGATGTTAACGGATTTTTTAAGGTCATTTTGAGCCAATTTAGGGCGCATAACAGGAATAAACGGGCATTTTGGCGATTTGGAGGTGGATTTCTTGTGAACCTTATGAATATATGTGAACTGTATAGAGAGCCAGGCGCTTTCTTGACCTGTAGAAAAAAAGAAACAGGGAAGGCGCTGTGAACTTCGTGTGAACTTCTCATTTAGAAGTTCACGAATAATATATGCGCATTAAGTAAGGAAGGCAACGACGATGTATGGATTCAACCGGTATCACTACCTGGAGCAGGCAATGAAGCGCGCGCTCCTGGCTGCCCTGGCGGCCTTCAGTATCGTTTTGATCAGCGGAGTGCTGTTCGGATGGGCTTATGCACTGCTGATCGGATTTATCCTGGCGTTCATGGTCTGGACACAAAGTGCAGGCCGAAGGAGTTAATCATGTTCAAGAAAATTGGAGCACTACTGGTGACGATCTTGGGGATTGCGCTGCTGTTCTATTCGGCCACGCGCAGCCTGGATTTTATCTCTCTGACATTGCCGCCGGGTCGGCAGATCCTAGCCTATTTTGGGCTGGCGGCGCTTGATGGTGGATTGATCGCCTGGTTTCTGGCATACCTGTATGGCAGCTCGGGCGGCTGGCAGCGGGGGATCGCGTTGTTGATGGTGGTGGTCGATTTTGCCGGTGCAGTGGCCATGTTCACTCTGGACACGCTCTATAACACGGGTAAATCGGGTATGACGGCGATGATGAGTGAGAGTGAGATCCAAACGGCCGTTCTGGTTCTCAGCGCGGTAATCGCGCTCAATATTGCCAGCACGATTGCTCACCACCTGACCGACCCCGATCAGTTGAAAGCGCAAGCGGAAGAAGAGGCCAAGGCGGAAGTGGACGACCTGGCGCTCAACCTGGTGCGGCAGAACAGCAAGATCCTCGCGAGCCAGATGGCGCCACAGATTGCGGCCGAGTGGATGGATTCGACGGCGGCCAAGTACCGGAACATTTTAAAGAAGGGGCGGGTGAAAGAAGAACCGATCCAGGTTCTGCCAGCACAGGCACCGACCCAATTTGCCAGCACAACCGGCGCAGTTGCCAGCACTGATGTAGGGGAGGAAATTGGAGCGAAGAGCTCAAACCCTACCTTACGGTCGCGGCGCCAGAAACGATAGACGCGACCGCGATCACGAACGTGCTTGCCAGCATACAACAATCTGTGCTGGCAAGCACAGGATGGAGGATCGAGATCACCCGGAAGGGGAAGTACTGGCAGTGGCGGAAGGGATCGCGAAACGAAAGGATCAGCCGATATGGTGGCAAATTCGGAAGTCTCGATGAAGCAAGAAAAGCGGAATACTGGCAAAACCGAAAAACTCACGCGCGAACAGGCGCTTGAGATCTTACAGCAGGCTTTAATCCATTGCCAGCACACCGGCCTGAGCGTGCGGGTGGCGCCGTTTTATGAAGAAAGCAAGCCGGTTCAGGTAGTCATTGTGCTAGCAAATGTGGAGATCCGTGCTGGCAACCTTGTTTTTATCGAAGAGGTGAATGATGAAGACTGGAATGCTGTGGTTTGACCCATCCGGCAGCCTGGAAGAGCGGGTGAGACGGGCAGCGGCTTATTACGAGCGGAAATATGGAATGAAACCAAACATCTGCTACGTAGAACGAACCCAATGCACCGCGGAGATTGTCGATGGAATTGCCATCAAACCTGATGGGCACGTGCTTAAGAACCATCTATTCCTGGGGAGGATCGATGAACAGAATGCCTTCCAGGGAGGTTAGAAGCATGTTAGAAAGCGCGAGGCACGTGAGGCCGATCTATTTGCCCTACAAGCCATCTGAAGCGCTCTCAGAGGTCATCCGAGGCTCGGGGTATGACCCGGCCTTGATCAGCGTGGAAGACCTGCAGAGGATTGCCAACCGGCTCTCGGCGGTGGTAAAGCGTGAACCGGCCTGGGGCTGGAGATATCTACGAAACGTCTTGAACGGGAAGATGGAAGCCAGCAAGAAGCTGGCGGATGCGGTGATGCGACTGGGAGCGTTGATTGATGGCACACCCGATCTGCCGGCAACCGCCGAGCGAGTGAGCGTGCTGGCAAGCGGTAAAGTACGACCGGGGGCGCTGGTGCTGGCAAACAGCCAATCATGCGCGAACCCGGGCTGCGGGATCGAGTTTGTGCCGCGGACGCCCAACCAAAGATTTCACTCGGCGGCATGCTATCGAATTTGGAGGAAGAGCCATGCAAAATAAACGTATTTATCTTACCGGCGCGATCATCGTCATGAGCCTGGGAGTGGCCTTGCTCTATTGGGGGACATGGGCGGCTACTCAGCGGGGCATTGTGGAGATGCAGGGAAAAAGGGCGATCGGTACGATGCAAACCGTCCAGGCGAGTTCAAGACATGAGCCAGTAAAAAACGGGCCTACACAGGCGGCCGTCGGGGTGGTGGTATTGAACAGGACCGTGAAGGTCTATAACTTTTCAATCAACCAGGAAGGGAAGCGGGTATATCGGCAGATAGGAACAGCCGAAGAAGGGCAACTGGTGAAGACGAGGCCTTAATACACCTCACCCCCGGCCCCGCCCCTTAAGGGGCGGGGAGCCTGCGCATTCAGCCGATTGGCGATATGGGAATTGCGCCATTGCTGGAATAGCTGCCCCATGACCCAGAACGGGAAGGGGGTAAACAGCCGACGAAGGGCAACCGGTGAAGACGAGGCCTCAATACACCTCACCCCCGGCCCCGCCCCTTAAGGGGCGGGGAGCCTGCGCATTCAGCCGATTGGCGATATGGGAATTGCGCCATTGCTGGAATAGCTGTCCCATGACCCAGAACGGGAAGGGGGTAAACAGCCGACGAAGGGCAACTGGTGAAGACGAGGCCTTGCGAGGGGGGATGGGCACAGATCGAATATAAATCTGGAACCGTTCTATTGGCGAGTGGGATGGATGGCGTGCGATGGCCAACGAAGAGATGATTCTGCTCAATGAGCTGACGCGGACGGGGTACCGACGGCTGCATGTGGCAAGGATGGGGCAGCCCCCAGACCTGCAGAATTGGATTGCCAGGCTGCCTGTGTGCAGTGTGGATACACTAACGGCCGCTCATTATGAAGAAAGGACGTTAGGCATATATCACCTCTGGTTATGCTGGCTCGCACGGGAAACGGTGCAACTGGGCTACCCGGATAGGAAGAAATGGGGGGTGATGTGGTTCATCGGAAAGGGAACGAGATTTCGCGATGCGGCAGCCGAGGCTGCGGAGAGGTATTACCTTGATTTGGCTAAAGACGGCACGATGTGCCTGACACAACGGCTTCCGACCGGCGCGCCGGACGATGGGAGAATCAGGATTAATGTGTTGGGAACGGAGATCGAACTCAGATTGAGAGAGGAAGACTGGGTTCCGATGGGGTATCTGGTGGTGGAGGGCGAATGAGCCAAACAATAGCCGTGTGGAAATGCCCTGCGGGGCATGTGATGGGTCAGGTGCGGCGCAACGGGAGAGGAATCCGGCAGCTGCTGTTATACCGGCAGGCAATTGACCTGGACTGGAATGAAGAAGACGGAATGGAGGAGGTGGACATATTGGCCGTGGTGGAGGGACAAGTGATGAATGTGCGATGCTCGATTTGCGAGAGGGTGAGGACGTGGGCGCCCGGGAAGGAGAGCGAGAGAAGGCGAGGAGGGAGGAGGGAAGGGGCGAAACCTTGGTAGCGTAAATGGAAGATTAATAAAATAGGATGAACGCGACCCGCATGAATTTAATCAATAATTGCAATGAAATCACATCAATTTTATCAATATAATATAACAAGAAGAAAAAGAAAACCGACCCATTCCGGAAGAAGGTGGATAGTACTTCTTGTACAGTAAAAGACACAATCGGTCAGCTGGCGAGAAGACAAATGCACCGGGCATCGTTCAAACCTCACCGTGAATCCTAAAAAAATGGGACGATTCAAATCTTTAGCTTAATTTCTGGGGGTTGATCCATACTTTTCCCAGGAAAGAAACAGGCTCCGGCGGAATGGTGATGAAAGCAGGAGAAGCTCTCAGGCGGGACCATAAAGAGGGGATATGAAAGATGATGGAATGAACAAACAGACGCATATCCAATGGCTAATAAAGACAGAAGGACTACAATCGCAGGATGGTAAGAAAATTGATGTCTATGAGTTGTGTTATGGGAATGATGAAGCCATTTTGAGTGGTTGGGCGAAACATTTTAGGAACCAATATTGTGATGATGACGATATAGACAAGCTACGAGATGGAACCGGTTTTTCTCGAAGCGAATATCTACGACAACTCATTTTTCCTGATGAACGTAAAGCTCCTGGGCCAAGCATTCGCGCGGGAGATTTTGGGGAAATTCTCGTTGCTGATTTTATTGAATTCAAACTATCTTTTTGGGTACCGCGAACGCGATACAACCATAAAGATATCCCCAATGAATCGACAAAGGGTTGCGATATCGTCGGAATTCGGTTTATCGAGGAAGGAAGGGAATCGAAAGACGATCTGTTGATCACATTTGAAGTAAAAACGCAGCTACACGATGGAAATCCGCAGAATAGATTACAAGATGCAATAGATGACTCCGGGAAAGACCCGACCCGATTGGGATTCACACTCAATGCATATAAAAGACGGTACATCGAGAAACAAAATTTCCGAGACGCAGACCGTATATCAAGATTCCAATCGCAGGGAGACAGGCCGTACAAGAGAAAGTATGGAGCCGCAGCCATATTTACCTGCTCTGTTTACAACCCTGCTTTGATCAAAGGAACGCAGGTACAAGAACACCCATCTAAGGATGACCTGGTTCTGTTGGTCATCAAGGGTGAACGATTTATGGAATTGGTCAACCGTTTATACCAAAGGGCAGCTGATGAAGCCTGAAAAAAACTCTCAGAAACTCTTAACAATCACATGGTCGAAAGCCAAAATGTATGAATATGGCTTACCAGAAGAGAGCCACATCGCCATACCAGGTGAACCAGCACAGCTCTTCCCATTATCCATAGGGATGCTTGGAGACCTGGCGGCTGAGATCAATAAAGTAGAGCGGAATCAAAGCACGATACGGGAAATGACCCAAACATTATCCTTCTCAGCCCAATTTTTCTACGCGTACCTTCGAGCACAGTTTCATGACGATTTGCAACCAATATTGTCGTTATTAGATTCGGCTGCTTTTTACCTGTGCGACCTGCCTGGAAGCTCAAAATTATTAGCAGAGGAAGTGAGGAAAACAAGCCTTGATTTGGATGGGCTTGGGCTAGAGCGTTTATTACATTGGGTGTTGCAAGGAAACCTGACCGACGAAATTGAAATCCCTGAAGGTTTGTATCAAGAAAGCATTCGAGAAATCGTTAGAACCCTGAGACAGTTTAATAAAACCGGTGAAGGAACAGAAGCGCTGTTCGCACAAACGGCCCAAATCCTTCGGGCGGCATATAAAGATGGAACGGCAAAACAGCTCTTATTTGCCGATGTGGTTAGCGCCGTCATAAGAAAACGATATGAGAATTCAACATGGAAGAGCATACCGGCTTATTCAGAAATACCTCTTGAGCGATGGAGAAGAACCTTCCAAAAAGAGAACTTCATCAAGGAACTTTGGCCCGCGCAACATTTGATCGGAGAGCATGGAGTTTATAAAGGTAAATCGGCGATCATACAAATGCCGACAAGCGCGGGAAAAACGAAAGCGATTGAAATCATCATTCGCAGTGCATTCTTATCAAACCGAACAACCCTGGTTGTTATCGTTGCGCCGTTCCGAACTTTATGCCATGAAATCAGAGAAAACCTAAAAGCAGCGTTTCGAGATGACGACGTGACTATCAACGAACTTAGCGACGTAAACCGTATCGATTTCACAATTGGAGAAGTACCCGAGGACCAACAGATCCTTGTCGTAACACCGGAGAAACTCAATTATGTTCTTCATCACAAGCCAGAACTTGGGGGGAGAATTGGCCTTTTGCTGCTTGATGAAGGGCACCAATTTGACAGCGGAATCAGAGGGATAACTTACGAGCTTCTGATCACATTGTTGAAGGAAAAAATCGACCGAAATGCCCAAATTGTTTTGTTATCGGCAGTGATCAATAATGCGGAACAAATTGGCCAATGGCTTGGCGGAGATGGCACACAGATCGTAGCCGGGGGACAGTTAACCCCACCGATACGAAGCTTAGGATTTTCGCGCTGGCAACAAGATGAAGAAGGCATAATTTGGTTCGTAAACCCTAAAAACCCCGATGAAGAAGAATATTACGTCCCCCAAATCATCCAACAATATGAATACACTCCCCAAAAAAATAGGGGAAAGAAAGGATTCTTCCCGAAACGACCCGATCAACAAGGCAATGGAAACGATATCGCCTTATATTTGGGTTTGAAACTGGTGAATAACGGAAGCGTTGTGATATTTTGTGGCAGAAAAGACAGCGTGAGGGCGATCTGTGACCGGGCAAACGAGATTTTTGATGGCGGGATTGAACTGCCCAAACCTCTGACGAGCTCAAATGGAGTTGAAGTGAATAAGATCCATTCTCAGATCGTTCAAAACCTAGGCCGGGACGCAAGCGCAGCGAAAAGCGCAGAGAAAGGCATATTTGGACATCATCATCATATCCCGCAAGGCATACGATTAGCCGTGGAACATGCATTTAAAGAAGGGATGATCAAGTATGTTGTTTGTACATCTACGTTGGCACAAGGAGTGAACCTGCCGATTCGGTACTTAATTGTGACCGGAACAAGGCAAGGAAGAGCGAACATAAAGGTACGAGATTTTCAAAATTTGATCGGGCGGACCGGAAGGGCAGGAATGCAGGTAGAAGGCACGATTCTGTTTTCCGATCCTAAAGTGTACCAATCAAAATCCGAGCCAGATGAGCAGAACATTTGGAACCAGACAAAGGAAATGTTATCGCCAGACAGATCTGAGCCATGTGGGAGTACATTATTCACATTATTCGATAAGCTGCAAAATGAGAAGAAGACCAGGTATATTGAAGCAAAGCCGTTAGAACTCGTAAGGCGGTATATCAGCGGATATGAGGAAATCGAAAGATACATTCAACATCTTACGGATCGAGAAACGAGGAATGGGTTCACGAAGGAGGGATTAACCGAGCAAGTAACTTATCGAATGAAAATAATATTTGCAATCGAGAACTTCATCCTTGCCCATATAGACGAGGAAAACCCAGGCTTAGAAACAACATTCGTTAGAGAACTGGCAAGAGGAACACTGGCATATCACATCGGAGACGAAAATCAAAAAGGACAAATTGAAGAATTGTTTACGTTATTAGCTGAAAACATCGAGCGATTGGTGCCAGAACCTGCGCGACGGATCGCGTTTGGAAAAACCCTATTCGGCATCTACGATAATATGCGTATCTCTGCGTGGCTCGATGACAACACAAGCGCGCTGATCGGATGCGAGGATGGACACAAGCTGCTAGATTGCATCTGGCCGATCATGACGGAGATGATCGAAAACAGGCCGTTTGTAAAGTGCAGCAAACCTGAGATTAGATTGCAGATCACCCATGAATGGATGGATGGGAAAACTTACGAGCAATTGTTCGGGACATTATCAGCTTCGGGAGCAGTTATCAGGAACCCTAGACAAGAACGGAAGTATATATTGGAAGACCTCATCGATATGTGTGAAGAAGCAATCGCATACGAGGGGACGCTCATCCTTGGAGCCATCATAGACTTACTCGAGATGAGAACCATTGAAAACGGCAATGAAAAAGACAGGGTCATGACAGGATTGCAGGCGCTGTTGAAGAGGTTGAAATATGGGTTGACGAATGCCAACGCGATTATGCTCTTTGAATGTGGATTCTGTGACCGGGTGATTGCAACGGAACTAGCTGCTATCTTTGATGGGATTGAATTGACCAAAGAGAATATCGGTGATGAACTCAGGTTCAGAGAAGACCAGGTACTTAAAGTTCTAAACCGGAACCCTTCTTATTTTTCGGAAGTGTATTCGCACCTGATCTAAACCACAGAGCGTTCGAAGGGCTGCGAAGGGAGGACCGAGAGCAACCGGTTAACCATAGAACGGCAGGGCAAAAGACAGTAAACCTTTCGAGATGAAGCGATCAATAGGAGGACGGATAAATCTTGCCACTGGAAAACGGCCGAAGAATGATTTTTTTGCTATACTACTCTGCAAAGAACCATCAACCTTGCAGCTGGAAACAGCGGGGCTGAGACGGCAACGCGGCGACGGAAAAGAGCAGAACAACCTTTTGCCGTCGGCGTAAGCGAACCGCGATGCGCAGGCGGTTGTGCTTATTCAGGAGTTGAGGTGCATTATTTATGAAGAATGCTCCTGGAGAAATGAGAATAGCGCCGAAGAAGGGCGATGGGTATTGGACTGTTCAAGATTGGGAGAAACTCAAGCTTGGCAGAAATGACCATTTTGGCAATGAAGAGGATTGGGAAACAGCCACCCAAATATTCGAGGATCGGATCCAGGGGCGTTTTTTTGATGCCATAGAAATCTTGAAGAAGGAAGATGAGAAAAGCAAACCACGCCGCTTTGGGTTTGCAATCATGGCGCTGGTCGGTCTCTTGATCGAGACCCTCGCACAGTTTTATGAAGGGGTGCCCAGCAGCGATAGAAAAAGCAAGAAAATCTATACTCATTTTTTGTCGAGCAGATCGCTCGTTCTCAAAGAATCCTTCCGGGATGGTCAGGACGCCGTAAGGTTTTACGAAACCGTTCGCTGCGGGCTTAACCATCACGCTGAGACGGACTGTGGTTCGCTTATCCGATATAAAAATCCCGAAAAGCCAGATTTGCCTTTTGAGAGAAACGAAGATGGATTAATTGTTTACTGGCGTGCCTTTTACGACCTGGTACAACGAGAGTTCGCGGTTTACACCGGTAAATTGAAGGCAGCCCAAGATGAGAACGACAAACTTCTTAGAAAAAACTTTAGAAAAAAGATGAATTCCATCTGCAGGATCGAGAACGAAGGATGACCGGCATACTTGCATACGGCTCTCTGGTCTCAGATCCGGGCGAGGAAATCAGAAATGCTTTAGCTGGACGGATAGGGGGAGTAGAAACCCCGTTCAACGTTGAGTACGCCAGGCGAAGTGGAACCCGGCACAACGCCCCGACATTGGTTCCTGTGGCAGAAGGACTTGGCAGCCCGGTGATCGGGGTAATTCTCGTTCTGAGAGAAGCAATAACCGAGGAAGAAGCCAGGAACATGTTGTACCGGCGCGAGATTGGCGAGGTTGGCTCGAATAAAACCTACCAGCATGAAAAGCAGACAAATAAGAAGGAAGGGCCTGTCATCAAGACATTGAGAGATTTCCGTGGAATTCCAGTTATAATTTATGCTTCCCTCAGACCAAATTTTGATGAAATTCTCGACACCAGCCTTTCCAATGAGGAAAAAGCAGAGGTTTTGGCAGGGGCAGCTATTGGGAGCATCACGACAGAAACCTATAAGGTGGAAAGAGACGGGATCTGGTACCTGCACCAGAACATCCAATCGGGCATCATCACGCCGTTGACAGAAGCGTACAAGTACGAGATCTTGAGACGGGCAGACGGAGCGGCGGATCTGCCGGCTGCGCGGGAATACTTTGCCCGCCAGAGGGGCTGCGCTTGAAAAACCTTGAACAGGAGTAACCGATGAGCGAACCGTTGCAAAAATTCCAAAGCCTGCTTCGTGAATTGTTCGAGTTCGACAGCGCCGACCTGGACTTTGGCATCTACCGGATTATGAACCACAAGCGGCAGGTTGTGGAACGCTTCATCAGCGAAGACCTGCCCCATGAGGTTAACAAAGAGCTAAACAGCAGCGCGCTGGCCGAGCAACAACAGGCGCACAAAGCTTTGGAGGAAGCGCTTGCTAAAGTGCGGAACGCACTCGGCGATGAGGCGCTGGACGCCAACGGCAACCTGGCGGAGACCTACCGCAACACACCCGCAGGAAAAGCGTACCTGGAAGCGCGGGCGCGCGCCGAAGGCAGCCATTCCACCGAGGCGCTGGAAGCCACGATTTACAACCACCTTTACACCTTCTTCAACCGCTACTGGCAGGAGGGGGATTTTATCTCCAAGCGCCGCTACTCCAAGAAAGAACGGTACGGCATCCCCTACAACGGCGAGGAGGTTTACCTTTACTGGGCCAACCACGACCAGTACTACGTGAAGACCGGGGAGTACCTGACCGATTACGCCTTCAAAGCCCCCAACGGCGTGACCGTGTGCTTCAAACTCCAACAGGCCAACGTGGAGCAGAATAACATCAAGGGCGAAAAGCGCTTCTTCTTGCCCGTGCTTTCGGGAAGCACATGGGAAGAACCCTCCCGAACGCTGACCATGCCCTTCGAGTTCCGCCCGCTGACCGACCAGGAGACAATCACCTACGGGCAGAAGAACCAGCAAGAGGCGATCATCGCCAAGGCGGTGGCGGAAATTCCAATGCACGTGAGAACCGAGGCGGCGCTGGCCGCACTCAACGCCGAGCGGCGCAGGAAAGAAGACGGCACGATCGTTTCGTACCTAGAACACCACCTGCGACAATACGCACGCCGCAACACGAGCGACTTCTTCATCCACAAGGACCTCAGGGGCTTCCTCACCCGCGAGTTGGACTTTTACCTGAAGAACGAGGTGCTCAACCTGGAGGAGATGGAAACGGCCGGAGAGGAGCTGGCGGAGGGGTGGTTCCAGCTGATGCGGTTGATCAAGCGAGTGGGGAATAAGATCATTGACTTCCTGGCGCAGATCGAGGGCTTCCAGAAGATGCTTTGGGAGAAGAGGAAGTTCATCACCGAGAGCTTCTACATCATAACGGTGGGCAACATACCGGAAGGGTTTTACCGGGAGATTGCCGCCAAAGCGGCGCAGTGGGAGGAGTGGCGGGCATTGGGGTTTGTGGAGAGGGAGCCCGAAGAGCGGCTGGCCTTTTTGAAAGCCCACCCGACCCTGCCGCTGGACACGCGGCACTTCTCCAAAGATTTTACCGACCGGCTGCTGGGGAGCTTTGATAACCTGGACGAACTGACGGACGGGCTGCTGGTGCACTCGGAAAACTGGCAGGCGCTGAATTTGCTGCAGGAGAAGTACCGCGAGCGGGTGAAGTGCATCTACATTGATCCGCCGTATAACACTGGAAATGATGCATTTATATACAAAGACAGTTATCGTGATTCTTCGTGGATCACGTTTCTTGATAACCGGATCGGTGCTTTCCTCCCACTTGCTCAAAAAGACACTGCCTTGTTCATTTCCATCGATGACAACGAGGTCGGCAACTTAGTTAGCTTAATCAAGAATCATTCATTCTCAATCCAATACGTCACGCTCGTGACTGCTCAGTTGAATCCGAGAGGGCGAACTTTGGACAAGTATTTGGCGAAGACACACGAGTATGTAGGTGTGTTTGCTCTTTCCAATTCGCCAGGAGCAATTCGCGAAATTACTAAGAGCAAAGAAGCTCAGTCAGAATATTGTGAGAAAGACGAGAAAGGACCTTATCGACTACTCGAGCTAAGAAATCGGAACCCAGTATTTAATCGCTCGAATCGCCCAAATCTTTTCTATACTCTGTTTGCTGATCCTCTGAGCGGGACAGTGCGAGTAGAGCCAGACTCAACCCACACTGTTGAGATTCTTCCACGTAATTCGCGCGAACAAGATGGCTGCTGGACTTGGAGCAAGGGAAAAGCCCAAGCGCATATTGGTGAACTTGTGGCCCGCCAAACGAGGGCTGGTACTTGGCGTGTATTCCGTAAAGACCGCCTGTATAGTGAAAATGGAACACTTGTAACCACAAAAGCAAAAACAATATGGATAGATAAAGACATAAATAACGAAAATGGGAAGGAGCTAATTGGTAGTCTCTTCGGCAAGGCGATTTTCGACTTTCCAAAGCCTACTAGATTAGTAGAACGATGCGCCGAAATCGGGATGGCTAAAGATGGACACTTCGTCGACTTTTTTGCTGGCTCTGGTACATCAGGGCATGCAATTATAAACCTTAATCGCCGCGATGGTGGAACACGTAGCTTTACACTCATTGAGATGGGAGAATACTTCGACAGCGTGCTTCTGCCGCGCATCAAGAAGGTGACCTTCACGCCGGAGTGGAAAGACGGGAAACCCAAGCGGATGGCAACGGCGGAGGAAGCCGAACGAAGCCCGCGCATCGTCAAGATTATGCGGCTGGAATCTTACGAGGACGCGCTGAACAACCTGACCTTCGACGAGGAAGGCGGCCAAAAAACGCTGGAACTCTTCAAAGACGATTACCTGCTGCACTACATGTTGAAATGGGAGACGCGCAGAAGCGAGACCTTTTTGGACGTGGAGAAGTTGCAGACGCCGTTCTCGTATAAACTGCGGATCTACCGCGACGGCGAAACCAACGAGCGCCCGGTGGACCTGCCCGAAACCTTCAACTACCTGATCGGGCTGGATGTGCGGACACGAAAGGCGCGGGAGAATGAGGGGCGGGGGTATCTGGTCTTTCACGGCACAACCCGCGAGGGACGCAGAACGGCCGTGATCTGGCGGGAAACAACGGGGTGGACGGCGGACGACTACAAACGCGATGCGGAGTACATCGCCATGGAAAAACTGACCGGGGACGCAGAGGAAGTTTTCATCAACGGGGACTCGGTCGTTCCCGGAGCGCGGTCTTTGGATGTGGTTTTCAAAGAACGCATGTTCGCGGGGTAGAGGCATGACATGGTAGAAGTTCTTTTCAAGAAAGTAGATTACACCCTGAAGAAACTGATGGAGGACATCCAGGTGGGCGAAATTGGCCTGCCTGATATCCAAAGACCGTTCGTTTGGCCGCGCGCAAAAGTGCGCGACTTGTTTGATTCTATGTACCGCGGCTTTCCGATCGGTTACCTGCTTTTTTGGGAGAACGGGTTTAACGAATCGCACCGAACCATTGGCATAGAAAGCAAGCAGAAAGTGCCGCGCTTGCTGATTGTGGACGGACAACAACGCCTGACCTCGCTCTACGCAGTGATCAAGGGCGTGGCTATCGTGAACGACAATTACCACACCGAGAGCATCCGGATTGCCTTCCACCCGCTGGAGGAGAAGTTCGAAGTCACCAATTCAGCGATTGAAAGGGACGCCGAGTGGATTGCCGATATCAGCGACTTGTGGAAGCCGGCTACCAGCACTTTTGGCTATATCAATGACTTTCTGAGCCGATTAAGAGCCCGCCGCGCTTTATCTCCGGAAGAAGAGAATAAAATACCTGCCGTCATTGACCGACTGGTCAAGCTGGAGGGCTACCCGCTTACTGCCCTGGAAGTGTCTTACTCGGTCAACGAAGACCAAGTGGCGGAGATATTTGTGCGCGTCAACAGCAAGGGAACGCCGCTGAACCAGGCCGATTTTATCTTGACGTTAATGTCCGTATTCTGGGATGAGGGGCGCAAGGAATTGGAGAGATTTTGCCGGCAAGCCAAGACACCGCCGACAGAGCATGGGGCATCACCCTTTAACCATTATCTCCTCCCCACACCAGACCAGCTGCTCAGGGTCAGCGTGGCGCTGGGCTTCAGGCGGGCGCGGTTGGAGCATGTGTATTCGTTATTGCGCGGCAAAGACCTGCAAAACGGGCAGTTTTCGGAAAAACAACGAGAAGAGCAATTTGACATATTGAAGAAAAGCCAAGCCGACGTCTTGGACCTTCAGCATTGGCACGAGTTCTTCAAAGTACTCAAGCGAGCCGGGTTCATCAGTTCACAATTTATCACATCTCAAATGACCTTGTTGTATGCCTATGGGTTGTGGCTCATCGGTAAACGAGATTTCCACGTCAGCCCATACCGCCTGCGCGAGACCATGGCGCGCTGGTTTTTTATGGCATCGCTCACGGGGCGCTATACCGGCTCGCCAGAGAGCCGAATGGAACAGGACCTGGCGCTATTGCGAGAAGCGCAGGGAGCAGATGATTTTGAAGGGGTTTTGAACCGGCAGATCGAAGCGGTGCTCACGCGTGATTATTGGGAAGTTACCCTGCCTAACGAATTGGAGACCGCCGCAGCACGCAGCACAGGACAGTATTCCTTTTATGCAGCCTTGTGCCTTTTGAATGCACCGGTGCTTTATTCCAAGATGAAAGTAGCCGACCTGTTGGACCCATCCAGCAAGGCGAATAAATCGGCTTTGGAGCGTCATCATCTCTTCCCGCGCCGATATCTCCAACGGCTCAAGATCGGCGATAAACGGATCATCAACCAAACCGCCAATTACGCCTTGGTGGAGTGGAGCGATAATATCGAGGTTTCTGACCGCGCACCTACCGCATACGTCCCCGAGTTGGAAAAAAGGTTCTCGCCGGAGGAACTTCGAGAAATGTATCGCCTGCACGCATTGCCGGAACGGTGGCACGAGATGGAGTATCCGGCGTTCTTGAAAGAAAGACAAAAGAGAATGGCGCAGATCATCCGAGAAGGCTTCGAGAGGATCAAGGGAGAATGACCATGCCGCAGCGCACCCAGACAGGGCAAGCCCAGGCCCAAACAGGCAATGGAAGCCAGCAATACACCAAACTGGAGAACCGTCTGGTTTTGCTTGCCTATCTGAACCATCTTCTGGGGTACGAGACCAACAAGGAAATGCTGGCCGACACACGCGATGTTGAGGAGGGGTTTGACCCTGAAGGGCGGAGTTTTCTTTATCACCACCAGACCGCGCGGGGAAGCAAGGTGAAGATCCCCAACGACACACTGAAACGCTACGACGATAACATCAGAAGCCACCTTGCCAGCATCAATCGCGGCAGAACCGAGGCGATCACCCTGCGGTACTTTCAATACCTGGCTGCCCTTTACACAGAGATATACCTGGACAATTTGTTCAACCATCGCAAGGAATTCTTGTACGATTTGAATTCCTTCATCCGGAAGCAGAATGCCGCAAAGAATGCCGCGGAGCAACCCTTTGAGGAATTTTCTGATGGCGACTTGAGCAAGTTGGCCTTTTGGATGGCCACCGGCAGCGGAAAAACGCTCATTATGCAGCTGAATTATCACCAATATTTGCACTACAACAACGTGCCGCTGGACAACATTCTCCTGATCACCCCCAAGGATGGTTTAAGCGAACAACACCTGAGCGAACTGGCAGCATCGGGGATACCGGCACAGAAATTCAACACGGGAGGCGCCGCTTTATTAGCCGAGCGGAGTAACCTTGTGCGCGTCATCGAAATAACCAAGTTGGTTGATGAAAAAAGGGGAAGCGGGGTGAGCGTGGCGGTGGAGGGTTTTGAGGGGCGCAACCTTATTTTTGTGGATGAGGGCCACAAAGGCACGGGCGGCGAGGCCTGGCGCAAGTACCGTGACGCGCTGGGGAAGACCGGCTTCACCTTTGAGTACAGCGCCACTTTTGGGCAGGCACTTTCGGCTGCGGGAGACAATGAACTGACCAAGGAATACGGCAAGGCAATCGCCTTCGACTACTCTTACCGCTATTTCTACGGGGACGGCTACGGCAAGGACTTTCGCATCCTCAACCTGCGGGATGAAACCGACGATGAAAAAACCGAGTTGCTGCTTTTAGGAAACTTGCTTTCTTTCTACGAACAGCGCTGCCTTTACGAAGAAAAACGCGAAGAACTACGGCCTTACAACCTGGAAAAACCCCTGTGGGTGTTTGTGGGAAGTACCGTCAATGCCGTTTACAGCAAAGACAATCAAAAGCGCAGCGATGTGCTGACGGTGGCGCGGTTCCTCCACCACGTACTGGAAAACAAGCAGAACTGGGTGGTGGGAGCCATCGAAAAATTGCTGAACGGCAAAAGTGGATTGGTCACAACGGACGGCAGTGATGTTTTTGCGGGACGCTTCGCGTACCTCCGTGAAGAAGGCGTTAAGGCGCAAGCGTTGTACCAAGGCATCTTAAAGCAGGTATTTCATGCGCCTGGTGGAGGAGGGCTTCACATCTTCGAGATCAAGGGCAATGCCGGGGAACTGGGACTCAAAGCGGCCGGGGCAGAAAAGTACTTCGGATTAATTTACATCGGGGATGTGGGGGAGTTCAAGAAACTACTCGAGGAAGACACTTCGGGAATTATCCTGGAGGAAGACGCCATTGGCGGTTCGTTGTTCGAGAAAATCAACCGCCACGACTCTGAGATCGATATCCTTGTGGGGGCAAAGAAATTCATGGAGGGATGGAACTCGTGGCGGGTTTCCAACATGGGACTGCTCAACATCGGCCGGAAGGAAGGATCACAGATTATCCAGCTCTTCGGGCGCGGCGTACGTTTACGCGGTAAGGAATTATTGCTGAAGCGGAGCTCGGCGCTGGAAGGCGAACACCCAAAGCACATCAAACTGCTGGAGACGTTGAACATCTTTGCCGTGCGCGCCAACTACATGGCGCAATTCCGGGATTACCTGGAACGAGAGGGCGTGGAAACGGAAGAAGTGATTGACCTGCCGCTTTTTGTGTGGGCAAACGAGGAAATTCTCAAAAAGGGGTTGGTTGTGCCGCGCCCGGACGGGGGGCGGGAATTTGCCAACGAAATGCAAATTCTGCTTGATTACGACCCGGAAGTGAAAGTTCAGGTTGATTTATCCACCAAAGTTCAATCCATGGAGAGCAGCGGACCGGGACTATGGGAATCTCGGCTACGTTCGGGCATGGAAGGAAAGATCTCTAACGAATACCTGGATTTCGTTGATTGGGGAAAGGTGTATCTTGATGTGCTGGTTTATAAAGAGAACAGAAGGCTGACCAACCTCGTCGTAACCCAGGGAATGCTACGGCGAATCATGGAAAAAGCGGGGTACAAGCTAATCGCCGACCCAAGTGTATTCAACCCCGGATCCTTTGCGGATCGAAACGCTCTACAACAAACCATCAGCGATGTAATGCGCACATACGTTGACCGTTATTACAACCGCAAACGAGAAGAATGGGAGAGGAAAAACCTGGTTTATGCGAAGCTTGTTGAAGACGACCCGAACCTGGCATTCAATCGCCAAGTGAGCGAGGATGGTAAACCGGCTTACATTCTGAGGGTGCCGCGATCGAAGCAAGAGATCATCGAAGCGATTGTTAAACTTCGAAATGACATGGATAAACTGACCAACGATGAAAACGGAAACCTGCCACGGCTGCACTTCGACCGACATATTTACTTGCCGCTCCTCCTGAAGAAGAATGACGTTGTGATCACCCAGCCGCCTGCCCTAGAAGAGAGTGAAAGCCGCTTTGTGCGAGATTTGAGGGATTATTGGCGATCGGAGGGGGAAAAATCGACGGAAAAGAAGGAAGTGTACCTTTTGCGCAATTTGAGCCGAGGAAAAGGTATCGGCTTCTTCTGGGGAAACGGTTTTTACCCCGATTTTATCTTGTGGGTGGTGGACAAGGCAGGACAACGGATTGTGTTCGTGGAGCCCCATGGGATGATTTACGCCAAGCCCTATGCAAACGATGAAAAGGCAAGCCTGCATGAACGTTTGCCGGAATTGGCAAAAGACATTGCAGAGCGAACCGGACGAACGGATATTCGCCTTGACTCTTTTATCGTATCGGCCACCCCGTATGAGGAATTAAGAACCAAGTACGATGACGGCAAATGGGACCTGGATCGTTTTACGGAAAAACACATTCTCTTTCCGAACCGACCCATTTTAGGGGAGAAACCATACGATTACATCAGAGTGATACTCGACGGGTGAGAATGCGTTTCGGTAGAAGAGGAAGATCTACGTGGTTTTTTGGTTGAATGCCTAGATTTTTCCTTGACCCCGCCCCAACCGCAACGGGTGCGCGAAGCGCATCCGAGAGGGAGAGGGCCGGGGGATGAGGGGGAATGGTTTGAACTTGGCGGGAAAAACACTAGGAACAGGGTGGTAATTTTATAAAATGCTCATAAAGAAAGGGAATATAATGATTTAACGCCAGGCCAAGGGGGGTGCCGGGCCTGGATGGGGGAAGAAACAGGCAGAGGGAACGAGCAACCAGAGCAACGCCAGCGAGATGAGGTTGGAAAGGCCGAAGGGGGAGCCGAGGGGTGCGCCGAGGGAGAACCACGACCCAGGGAGAATGATGCGAGGGGGAAGACAACCGAGAGAATGTGGTGAAGGTGAGCATGAAAACCGGTTTCATCATCGTGCGGTATATCCGAGTGATATCTACCCTCATCACTGAGGTTTCGGGGTTGATGCTGGGGCTCTTCGAGCTGGGGGTGTTCCACGAACCGGGCAAGGCGAGACCCATCATTGCTTATTTGCTGGTCATTGCCGTGGTCGTAGCTATCATCAACTGGATCGTCACGAGGGTATTAAGCATACGCGAAGCGAGGAAGTACGAGGAAATTATCGTCGATGTTTTGAATCAGATCGTGGAGACGCTCAGGACGAAGACCCAACACGAGTTTCGAGCCAACATCATGGTGCCGGAAGGGTTATGGAAGAAGAAATTGCGAATCAAGTTCTTCTCGGATAATATGAAAACAGCAAGCGATTTGGACCTGGTATTCGAGGAGAGGCAAGGATGCGCAGGGACGGCATGGAAGGATAATAAGTTTGTGTATATCACCATGAAGCGATATCATGTTAAAATCAAAGAACGATGGAATTTGAGCGATGAGATGGTGGAAAAGACGAAGAACCTGAAAACCATCATCTCGAGACCTTTCAAAATTGAAGGGGACAGTCAAAACGTCGATTTTGTGATTAACATTGATTCAAACTCATGGCACGCAAACAAACCAATCCGGAGTACAATTACAACATTGATCGATGAGATTGATGGGAACTTTCCAATCATCAAGGGATTGATGGAGCGTGTCCTTCTGGCGAAGGGAGAATGGCTATGAGCGCCGATGGCCGAAACAATAAACCGATGAAGAGAAGCTCTGGAGCCATGCGAAACGATCGTGAGAACCGCCTACGAGCACGGGAAAGATTGCGGATGAAGGTTAAACCGGATGGGATGGCTTACGAGTCCATATCGCTGGAAAACCTGCCTGTGCCAAGCCTTGCCGAGGTGACTGCCGCATTCGACGCGTTGATCGCACGAGTGGGGCCTGAACGAAGAAGGATGCTGTTAGAGGCGAAAGCGCAGACGATCGCGAAAGAGAGATGGTAGGAGGCGACCGGCAAGCAGAGAAAGGGGAGCCAACCCCGGGCAGTTGAGGAGAAGACCCCCGTACAATTGCAGGGAATTTGAGGGGCGAAGGTAAATAAAAGATGCAGGTCCGATGCAGTTCGGACCAGAACCGGAGACGAGCGCCCGGCGACCTGAAAAGGTCTGCCGGGCGTTTTTCTTTTCTACCCAGAAAGGAGGGGAGATGATTTCACTCGATTTTTCCAATTTTCAAGACCTGCTGAAGGCCTTTGGGGCGCTGGGCGGAGTGGGGGCGTTGATCGCCGTGGTGGTGAACATCCTCAAAACGGTGGGATGGGTGAAGGACGGCCAGGCGCCGACCGTATCAACGGGGCTCAACCTGGTGGGACTGATCCTCTTGTTTGCCGTTGGCGTGCTGAAACCCGATGCGGATGTGACGGGAGCAGACCGATTGGCGGGGGACCTGGCGTTCGTCTTGACAACCGTGTTTGGTTTTGTGTGGCAGCTCGTTTCGGCGCGGTTGACTCACCAAATGGCATTGGCAGGGATTGCGGTGATTGGCAAGAGCTACACGATGGAGAAGGACCGGGCGGCAAAAGACCGGGCATATCCATACGAACAGATGCATCGGGAGTGAGAAAATGTCGATCCCGCCAGCTTCGATTTGGACACAGTTCACGATCATCGCGATTATCGTTCTGGTTTTCATTTTACTCGCATACGGGGTGCGGAAGTTTTGGAAGGAATTCACCGGCTGGCTGGATGCGCAGGATCTGAAGCGGGAGGCCGAACGGGAAAAACAACGGGTCTGGTCGAGCGAGCAGAACCGACTGCGAGAGGAGGCCCAGGATAAGCGCGACCAGGCCTGGCAGCAGCTGATCGCGGCGATGCAGAAGGAACAACAGGAGCGGACGCGCGAAACGAATGCCTTGCTGGCCGACCTGGTGGGGCAAGTGAAAAACCTTGGGCAGGAATTGCGCGAGCATGATAACTGGACGCGAGGGAACCTGGAACAGGGCGGCCCGGGGAAACGAGGATAGGCGATGAAGGGAAAGATGTTCCAACAGGCCACTGGAACCATTGAGCAACTGGCGCTTGGGTTGGACCTGGATGAAGGCGAGCGATCGAACGAGGGATTCGTTTCTCCGGACGAGGCCAGGCGGCGGAGCATGACCGCGCGGCAGGCGCTGGGCATGGCAGGGCAGGAGGAGCCTCCACAGTGGTTCGAACAGTATCAAAGCCTGCTGGCGGCTGGGTGGCCGTGGCGGGTGGCATGCTACATTGCCTGGGCAGCCAGCCCAAAGATGAACCGATGGCCCAAGACGCAAGAGGATCTGGCGAGAGAGGTGTTGGGATTGACCAGTGACCGGCAGATCGGCACCTGGCGGAAAAAGAATGCAGCGATTGACGAGGTGATCGCGATTTTGCAGGCAGCGCCATTGATGGAGCACCGGGCAGACGTGTTCAGGGCGCTGGCAATATCGGCGAGCAATGCGGACCACCGGAGCAACCCAGATCGGAAGCTGTTCCTGGAATTGACCGGGGATTACGTGCCGCGGACAAGGGTGGATTTGCAACGGCCGGATGACCTGGACGACTTGAGCCAGGTTCCCGAAGAAGAGCTGAGAAAGCTGGCGGGATTAGGCTCTCATCTCGACCCTACGGTCGCATCAGGGGGGGCAGCTATCAGCGATCAGCTGTCAGCGATCAGCTCTCAGGCAGAGGAAGAGGCTGAAGATGGCGATTAGCACAGAGCAAGCCAGGGCCGAACGCTCAAGGAGAGAGCTGGCGCGGAGGCGATTGGGAGATTTTGGCCAGTATGTTCTGCCGTGGTGGAAGATGGCGGCGCATCATGCGTTGATCGCAGAGCACCTTGAACTGGTGGAAACGTATATCCGCACCAGGGGGCAGACGGGCATCGGGCGGCTGATGATCGAGATGCCGCCACGGATGGGCAAGACGGTGGAAGTGAGCCAGATCTTCCCGGCATGGCTGCTGGGAAGGCTGCCGAACAGCCGGGTGATCTTGACCAGTTATGGGGCAGACCTGGCGCAGGACAACAGCCGAGCGGTGCGGCAGATGGTGACTGGAGAGCGCTTCGCGGCGGTGTTTGGACAGCAAAGCGCGGTGGACGAACCGGTGGAGCTTTCGGAGGATGCGCGGTCGAAGGCGAACTGGGACCTGGCCGAGCCGCACCGGGGAGGGGTGGTGGCGGCAGGCGTGGGAGGGGGGATCACGGGCAAAGGAGCGCATTTGCTTGTGATCGACGATCCGTTCAAGAACCGGGAGGACGCAGATTCGGCGGCTTACAGAAAACGGGTGATGACCTGGTACACCTCATCGGCTTACACGCGGCTGGAAGAAGGCGGAGCGGTGGTGATTATCCACACGCGATGGCACCGCGAGGATTTGATCGGCGAGCTGTTGAAGGCCATGGCAACCGATCCGGGAGCGGATCAATGGGTGGTGCTGTGCCTGCCGGCACTGGCATTCGAGGAGGCGGAGCTGGCGAAGAACGACGATGAACAACGGCAGGCGCTGCTGGAAGGAATCTGGAAGGATCGTTTGGATGCCCTGGGCAGAAAACCTGGAGAGGCACTCTGGCCGCAGAAATACGACCGGGAGGCGCTGGAGCGGATCCGGAAGAACCTGGAACTGAACGGGGGGTTGCCAGACTGGTTTGCACTGTATCAACAGCAGCCGAGACCGCAAGAGGGTGGGTTCTTCGATGCGGGGGATTTCGAGATTGTGGATCGGGCTCCGGAAGGGCTGCGCTGGTTCCGGTACAACGACCTGGCGATTTCAGAGAAGAAAACTGCGGACTGGAATGCCAGCCTGGCGGCCGCAATGGACAAAGAGGGGAACGTTTGGTACCGGGATATGATCCGGGTGCAGGGGTGGATCGAGTTCAGGGAGAGAGCCAAGGCGGCGATGCTCTCAGACCTGGAACGAGGCACGACCTGGGGAATAGAGGACACAGCATTCCAGGCACTGGCCGTGCAGGAGTTTTGGCGCGACCCCGAGCTGGCCAATATCAACATCATCTCAATCACCCCGCGAGGCGACAAGGTGGAGAGGGCAAGACCATTGCAGGGGCGGGCGAAGGCCGGGAAGGTGAAGCTGGTGAGGGGGCCGTGGATCCAGACATTCATCCTAGAGGCATTGGACTTTCCGAGCGGGCAACACGACGACCAGATCGACAGCGCGAGCGGAGGGCTGCAGATGATTGCCGCGCCGATCGTGATGGATGGGGAGGTAGTCGTCTGATGGCATTCCAAATTTCCGAGCTGGTGGATCGGCTTCGCATGGCAGCAAGAGCTTTTGCGCTGGGGCCAGGGGTAGTGGAGAGGGCGGATACCGTATATGGACACCCCACAGAAACCTTCTCGCCGGAGGAATACGGAAATTACATCGCGACCAGCAATGCGGTGTATTCCTGCATTACGTTGAGAGCCAATATGCTGAGCGGCAGGCCGCTCCGGGCTTTCCGGACGGGCAAGGGGAAGAAGGTGGAGGTGACCAGCGGGAAGCTGGTAGAGCTGCTGGCAAAGGTGAACCCGTTCTGGACGATGCGCAGGCTGATGGAGATGACGGAAAAAAGCCTGGGACTATGGGGGAAGGCATTCTGGTTCTGTGAGCGTGGAACCAGCGGGCGGCTGCCACCCAGGGAGATTTGGTGGGGCCGGCCGGACCGGGTGAGGATTGTGCCGGATATTTCGAATTACATATCGAAATTCTTCTATTTCCCGCTGACCGGAGGGGAGCCGATCGTGTTCGAGCCGGGGGAAGTGGTGTGGTTCCGCTATGGAAACCCGATCGACGAATACGAGGGACTTTCGCCCTTGGCGGCAGCCAGGCTGGCGGCAGACCTGGGCAATGCGGCAGCGCAGAGTAATATGAACCTGTTCAAACAGGGGATGCAATTGGGCGGGGCCGTGCTGCCTAAGAAAGACGCGACGCTGACGAAAGAGCAGGCGGCGGAGATCGAGAATAAGATTGGGAAGCGTTACGCAGGGGTGGACAAAGCGCACCGCTGGGCAGTATTCCGCTACGAGTTCGAGATGAAACAATTTGGGATCACTGCCAAAGATGCGGAATTCCCGTTCACATTGAACTGGTCGCTGGAAGAGGTGGCGAGGGCTTATGGGATTCCGCTCGACCTGGTCGGCGGGCAGAGGACGTATCAGAATGTGGAAGCGGCGGAGCGGGCAATCTGGGTGAGAACGCTTAAACCAGAGATGGAGTTTTTGGCGGACGAGATGACGGAGCAATTGCTGCCAATGTTTGGGGGAGAAGCGGACCTGGTGGAGTTCGACCTGGAGGACGTGGAGGCATTGCATGAAAGCGAGAACGCGGCCTGGGAACGCGCGCGAGGGCAGATACAGGAGGGGGCAATCACGATCAACCAGTGGCGCAAAGAAAGGGGAATGGAGCCATTGCCATGGGGAGACGTGTGGTGGGCGCCAGTGGGAAGGACCCCAGTGGAAGATAGCTCTCAGCCCACCCCTATGGGTGCACCAGAGGTGTCAGCCGTCAGCGATCAGCCGAAAGAAGATTTACCCACAGAAGACGTGGTATCCGCAAAGTCAGGAGAAGAAACCCAACCGGCTTCGAAATCTGCAGAAGAAAACCGGGCCGGTGGGAAACCCAGGCGGGGGATGATCGATTACGGCAGCCCAGAGCATGAACGCGCCTGGCGGAAGTACGAGCGAAAAGCGATCCGATGGGAGAAAACCATTGGCGATGCAACCGCTGAACTTTTCAGGCGGCAGAGAGATTCGATTCTGGCGAAGTTGAAGGAAAATGACGAAGGCAGGATGAGGGCTTTCGACCCGGAAAAACCATTCGATAAGAAGGAATGGATCAAGCGTTTCCGCACTGAGATCCGGCCGAAGTTGCGCGACCTGGTGCAGGAATTTGGCGAGGATGCGTTGGACGAGCTGGGATTGAGCCTGGCATTCGATGTTGGGCAACCGAGGGTGGCGCGCTTCATCGAAGGACGGGCGCAGCGCTTTGCCGTTGAAGTGAATGAAACCACCTGGAATGAACTGAGGGCCAGCCTGAGCGCGGCGCTGGAGGCCGGTGAAGGACTGAGCAAGATCATCGAGCGGGTGGAGAACGTGATGGCGGAAAGGATCCGCTCGAGCGGGGAGACGATTGCCCGCACAGAATTAGTGGGGGCATCCAATGGAGGAAACCTGGAGGCTTACCGGCAAAGCGGCGTGGTGCAGAAAAAAACCTGGTTGAGCGCGCTGGAGCCGAAGGGGACGCGAGAAAGCCACGTGGAAGCACATATGCGCTACCAGGCTGAACCAATAGGGCTGGATGAGGACTTCGAAGTGGGCGCAGGCGCGGGACCGCACCCGGGAGCGATTGGGCTGCCGGAAGAGGATATTAACTGCCTGTGCACGATGCAGCCTATCGTAGAGGAGGAGTAAATGGGCGCATTGCGAATGTATTGTGATCGAGCGACCGCGGAGAGCGGGCAGATGGGCAGCCCGATCCGGTTTGTGGCAGCGACCGAGGGAATCAAACGGGATGGGTTGAATTTGGTAATCAGCGGGGCGCGGCTGGATAATTACCGACGTAACCCGATCGTGACCTGGGCGCATGATTTGTGGGGGCGCAACCTGCCCATAGGGCGCGCGGAGGTGATGGTGAATGGCAACCAGCTGGACGCGGATATCACCTTCGACCAGGAGGACGAGTTCGCCAGGGCGATCGAAAGCAAGTATCGCAGAGGTTACCTGCATGCGGTTTCGGTCAACTGGGATAGTTTATCGATGAACGGCCGGGATGTGACGGACTGGGAGCTGCTCGAGATTGCCGCAGTGCCAGTGCCGGGCGACCCGGGCGCTCTGATGCAGCGGCAATACCAGGCGCTGAAGGAGTTATTCGAGCCTGACGACGAAGAGGGTTCATGGGAGAAAACTGCGGCCGAGATGGTCGGTATTTTCTTGCCTGAGCCTGATGACACGGACGAGGCACGCGAGAAACGTTACAAAGCGCTGCTGCCGCGCTACCGCAAGCTGGGCAAAGTGGCCCCGGAATGGCTGAAGCGGGAGGAACTGCAAGGGCTCAATTCGGAGGCTCTGCGAGGATTGTTCCTGGAAGGGGAATGGGAAACGGTTTATGGCACCCACGAGCGGAAAGGCGCGGCGTTGAGCCAGCGCAACCGGGACGACCTGACGGAGGCGATGAAATTGATCCAAGGCGTGCTGGAGCGGTCTGTCAAAGAGGAACCGCCAGCCGACGAAAACCCTGCCGAGGCTGAGAGGAGCGCTGATGCGACCCCCCAAGGGGGCGCCGAAGCGGCGGCTATGCGGGCGTTACAAACCATTTTCGACAAACTTTCAACTATTGGAGGGCAAAATGCCTGAGAATTTCGACCAGTTGATGCAGAGCATCAACGAGCGCCTGACCGCGATCGGCCAGGCGGTGGATGAGAACCGGCTGAAGCAGCTGGTGACGGAACAGTTTGGCCTGCTGATGAACGACCAGGACTTCGTGCGCAAGATGCGCTTCGGCGGGAAAACCGACGGCAAGCTGGTCGGAACGAAATATGCCCGCTGGGGGCTGTCGGTGGCGGACATCGAATTCCTGTATGACCTGCAGGAGAGCTTGCGCGGTCAGAAGCGCGTGAACGACCCGGGCGTGTACGAGGGGCCGGGGGAGGAACTGCGCAATACCTTCCAGGCGATCTCGGAGGCCTATTACCTGCCGATGGAGCAGGTGCGCGCGATGGACCGCCGGGCGATCGACGATCTGTTCCCGCGGATTCCGGTAACCTGGCTGGGCGGCGGAGACCGGGAGCTGGCCGGGCGCGGGGCTTTCGAGCTGACCGAGGCGTACCAGCGAGCGATGCGCGCAATGGACACGGCAGAAAGCGGCTACGGGCAGCAGCTGATCGGCGCGCAGTATGTGAGCGAGTTGTGGGATGCCGCGCGGGGCGAGAGCCGCATTCTGGGGCTGCTCGAGACCTTCGAGATGACTCAACCGACGGCTTACCTGCCGGTGGAAGTGGATTTTCCGGAGATGCTGTTCGTGGCGGAATCGACATTGAACAATTCCTCGAACTACAGCACGGTGAAGACCGGCTCGCAGCGGGTGCAGGTGGACGCGAAGAAGTTCGTGATCCATCAAATGTGGAGCGGTGAGATCGAAGAGGATTCGATCATCCCGTTCGTGCCCTTCCTGCGGCGGCAGCAACTGCTCTCGGTGGCCTTCTACGGCGACAGCCTGGTGCTGAACGGCGACACGACCAACGCGGCGACCGGCAACATCAACCTGGACGATGCCGACCCGGCGGACACCAAACATTACCTGGCATTCGACGGGATCAGGCATGCGGGGCTGGTGGATAACACCGGGAACAGCAAGGACCTGGCAGGAGCGATATCGCTGGCCGCGCTGCGGGACGTGAAGGGGCGGATGATCGACCTGACAAACAAGGTGGATTGGGGGCACCCGAACGACCCGACCGACCTGATCTTCGCGGCAGACCCTGAAACGGCGGACCGGATCGCGCTGCTGGACGAGATCATCGCCTACAAACAGCTCAACGGCCAGGCGCTGCTCAACGGCGAGGTGACGCGCGTGCTGGGGCACCCGGTGATTTCGACGATCGCGCAACCGAAAACCGAAGCGGACGGAAAGGTGAGCACCACGGCCAGCAATAACACGAAGGGCCAGGTGACGACGTTCAACCGGCGGGGGTTCAAGGTGGGCTGGCGCCGCCGGGTGAAGACGGAGAGCGAGCGCATCCCGGCGACGGACCAGACGCGCATCGTGCTGAGCCTGCGGATGGGGCTGGGGCGGTTCACGCCAACCGGCGCGGCGAGCGGGATCGAGGCGGCGGACGTGATCTACGATATTTCCCTGTAGGGATGTCGATAAGTCAATCAGTCGATGAGGTGATGGGTGCCTGGGCAGGAGGAAAGGGCTATGCAAATGATCAATGCGATCGCAAAGGGGACGCTGGTGCCGTTGGTGTTCATGCAAAGTGATGTGGCGGCCAGCCAGAGCAATGCAGGCCTGACGGTGGCCGAGGTGAGGGATGCGGCGGCCAGCGCAGACGACCAGAATGCGGCAGACGGATACGTGATGCCGTGGGGCGGTGAGATCATCGGGATCTCGGTGAGGGCATCGGCAGCCAGATCGGGTGGAACGCTGACAGCCGAGGCGATGATCAACGCCACTGCGACGGGGCTGACCGGCGTGTTGAACGCCACCAATACCCAATCGGCGGCTACGCGGCAAGCACGCGGGAATGACACCTTCCAGGCGGGAGATAAACTCGGCGCGCGGGTGACCACGGATGGATCGTGGGCACCGGTGACGGCGGATATCGTGGTGGTGGTTTGGGCGCTGGTATACCTGGATGGGATTTGAAACTGACGATGGGAATCAGATGATGAGTGCCTGGGAGCTTCGGCTCTCAGGCGCTCAGGAGAGGAAAGATGAAATACCTCGTGCAGTGGAACTATAAGAGCAGCCTGGCGGGGCCGTGGTTGAAAGGTGACCTGGTGGATATTGACGACCGGCTTGCAGAGGCGGTGAACCGCGACAGCCCGGGGGTGCTCCGGGCAGCCGGGAAGAAGGAGAAGGAACAGCCGTTGAATGAAGAAATACGTAAAGATCGAATGGTACGCGAGGCGGAGACCAGAAGCCGGGGAACGCAAGAACCGATCAGCGCGGATGATTTCAAGGCTGTAAAACGAGGAGGTGATTGATGGGCGCGCGGTTGGTGAAGGTGACTGCGACGGGATTGGTGAAGGCCGGGCCGTGTATTCTGAAATCGGTGCACCTGGTGGCAGGATCAGCTGCTGCGACATTGGGCATTCAGGATAGCAGCGCCGGCGGTGGGAGCGACACCCTGACCCTGGGGGCAGTCATTGGGGCGGGTGACTCATGGACCTCGGGAGACGGGAAAGGCGTGGTGTTTTCGGCAGGAATCTACGCCACGTTGACCGGGACGGGAGCCTCGGCTTCGTTCGAGATCGAGCCATGATGATAGACAGGCTATATTGCACGTTGGCAGAGCTGCTGGACGACCTGGAGACCGGCGGGATCAAGGCCTGGAAGGAAAACCAGGTGATGAACAAGATCGGCGCGGCTTCAGAGTGGATCGACCGCAACCTGGGACAATTTATCCCCACGATGGAAACCAGGCGCTTCGACGGAACGGGCGACGAGGACTTGTGGGTGGACCCATTGTTGAGCGTGAGTGCGATTCAGGTCGATTCTTTGACTTTACAAGGGAACGATTACCTGCTCTACCCGAGGCAGCGGCATTGGGAGAACGGCCCGTACACACGGATTGCGTGTGATCGGGACTCGACAAACATCGGCGCATGGCCGGCGAGGAGAGACATTGTCTCGATCAGCGGGCGGTGGGGATTGTATGAGAGAAGCGTTCAGCTAGCGGCTAACAGCTCTCAATTGATCGGGGACACAAGCCTGGTAGTGACCAACGGGGCAGAGGTTTCGCCTGGGATGGTGCTGCTGGTGGAGGATGAGCAGGAAGTAGTGACGGCTACCGGCGCAGCGAGCGATTCAACGGCGAACCTGAACGGGGGAATCGACGGGAACGAGGAGGAGATCGCGCTGGACGATGCCAGCAAGGTGAACCCGAACGAGGTGCTGCGGATCGACTTCGAGCAGATGCGGGTGCTTGACAAGGCCAATAACCTGGTGCTGGTCAGCCGGGGGTACAACGGGACGAGGCGCACTGGCCACCAGACCGGAGCGGACGTTTATGTGTATCGAACTTACTCGGTGAGGAGGGGAGCGAACGGGACGACGGCGGCGGCCCATAGCAATGCCGGCCTGCGGCGCTATGCGCCGCCTGAAGACGTGAACGGGTTGTGCCGGCAGATGGCAGCCTTGATGCTGCGGATGGCGCAGACGGGATTTTCGGATGAATGGGTGACAACGCGACAGGTGATCTTGCGGCACAACGCCTTCCCGAAAGAGATCGAGAAGATCCGACAGGCGTATACGATTTGGGAGCTGTGATGGACTTTCAGATCGAATTGAAGGGCTTCGACGAGGAGATGCGGGGGCTGGAGAAATTTCCGCAGATTGCCCAACGCGAGCCAACGCGGGCAATGGAGCAACCCGTCTATGCTGTGGAAGCCGAGGTGAAGCCGCTCGCGCCGGTGGGCGTCTCTGGAATGTTGAGGAATTCGATCGGGAGCGAAGTGACAACCGGCCTGGGCGGAACGATTATTGGGCGGATCGGCTCGAGCATGAAGGATGAGGTGTACCCGAAGGTGATGGAATTCGGGCGGGAACCTGGACACTGGATCAGCCCGGAGGGGATGGAGAGCCTGATCCGGTGGGTGCACGTGAAGGGCCTGGCCGGATCGAGGTCGCCATCGGGGAGACGGAGGGGAAACCAGTTCACACAACTGGTAGAGGATGCGACGGTGGCGGGTGCGATCGCGATGGCTATTTACCGGCGAGGGATCAAGGGCAGGCATTTCTTGAGCGGAGGATTCCAACGGGCCAGAGGAAGAGTGCTGGAGTTCTTTAAAGCGGCACAGGCGCGGATTGCCAAGGCGGTGATGCATGATTGAGAATTGGATCGATGAAATCGCGAAGGTGTGGGGAGAGATCGACGACGGGAAGGGTGGGAAGGTGCGCTCATACCAGATGTACGAGGTGGGTGAGGTTCCGGATGCGCTGAGCGAGTTCCCGTGCGCGATCAGCTACCCACGCCAGGTGTTGAGCGAATACGGCGCGGGCAACAGCGTGGATTTGTGGGATGGGAAGACGGAGTTCCACCTGACGCCCAATACGGCAAGATCGCTGCTGCCGTTCGTGATCCGCTATTTTGCGAGGATCCGGGATGCTGCAGCGCTGCACATGACGCTGGGAGGGAAGGTGGATTATTTCCTCCTGCAGCAGGATGGCAAGAGCATCGAAGGACCTGTGGAATTGAAATACGGCGGTGAGGAGCCGCACTGGGGTTTGATCGTGTACTGGCGCGTCAAGGAAAACGTGACCAACCAGGTCGTGATCGAGTAGGAGGTGGTATGGCTGGAATCGAAGGCGGCCGCAAGATACAACTGGGAGCGGAATCGGTGGCCGGGACGGCCGTGGCGGCGACGGCGATCTGGAGAGGCAAGGGCCTGCCGGAAGACAAGCGGGTTGTGCAGTTCGTCGAGGAAGATATCGGCTATGTGAGCGGGGTGGATCGGACGATCACGCCGAGGCTGCTGGCGGGTTTCACGTTCGACCCGACGCCGGCGACATTCGAACAACCCTACATCTTCGCGGCAGGGATCAAGAATGTGGTGACCGGCGCAGCCGACGGCGGCGGGAGCGGGAAGAAGTATATCTACCCGATGCCGACGACGGCGCCGAATATGAACGTGCTGAAGACCTATACGCTGGAAGGCGGCGACGACAACCAGTGCGAAGAGATGGAATATGCCTTCGTGGAGAGCTTTAAGCTGACGGGCAAGCCGGGCGAAGCGTTGATGTGGAGCGCGGAGTGGGCCGGGCGGCAGCTGACGCCGACGACGTGGACGAACGGGTTGAGCCTGCCGAGCGTGGAGAGCATCCTCTTTAGCAAAGGGAAGCTGTTCATTGATGCAATCGGCGGGACGATCGGCACGACGCAGAAGAGCGGCACCTTTTTGGGAATGGAGCTGGCGGTGAAGACCGGCTGGACGATCGTGGAAACAGGCGACGGGCAGCTGTACTTCACGACGATCAAGCACGTGCGGGAGGAGATGGAGGTGGTGTTGAACCTGACCTTCGAGCACGATGGGACGGCTACGGCAGAAAAAGCGAACTGGCGGGCCGAGACGGGGCGGTTGATCAGGCTGCAATGGGAAGGGAGCAACCTGGGAACGCCTGGGACGAGCTTCAGCAAGAAGACGGCGCGGATCGACCTGGCCGGGAAGTGGGAGAAGTTCGAGAAGCTGGGCAGCCAGAAGGGAAACGACGTGATCGCGGGCGTGTTCAGGGCGAGGTTCAACAGTACGGCGAACCTTTTCGCGGAATTTACCTGGGTGAACGAGCTTGCGAGCCTGCCATGAGCGAGCTGCCGAAGATCACACAAGCGCAGTTCGAGCGCTTTTTGGGGCTGCTGGAGGAGCGCGGGATCGAGCCGGGGAAGATGAACGTGGCGAGCTACGCCGGGGGCGTGGTGCGCTGCGCGGTGGAGGCGGGCTGGTTCGACCTGGAAGTTGACCAGGCGGACCCGAGGGATGTGATCCTGACCAGCCGGGCGATCCAGAAGCGCGTACAAGAGATCCTGGCGCCGGACCCAAACTGATGCTGGCGGTGGTGGATTATGTGGAGGGGAAAGGTCCACCGCCGCCGATGCTGAAGCTGGCGCGGCGCTGCGAACGCTACCGGGCGCTGCCGGAGAGCGGGGGCGTGCTGGAACAGGAGGCGGGGCTGCTGGAGCGGATGGAGCTGGCAGAACGGGTATGCGCAACCTGGCAGATGTGGCGGACGCGACAGGCGGGGCACGAAGGCGAATGGGCGGAGGCGCACCCGGAGGAATGGCAGATGGTGATGGCGATTTTGGAGCTGCAAAATGGCCGAGACTAGCGTTCTCGAATTCCTGATCCGGGCGCAGAACCAGGCGAACCAGGTCTTCGACCAGGCGCGACGAGGCGTGGGCGGGCCGGCAGACGGGGCAAAGAACCTGACCAGAGGCTTCACTGATCTGATGAGCGCAGGAAGCGCGGTGAACCAGGTGATCGACCTGGGGCGACAGGTGATGGGGGAGACGATTGGCAAGACGATGGACTATGCGCGCGAGGTGAGGGAGCTCTCGATCTTGACCGGAGCGAGCGCGGAAGAATCGAGCAAGCTGATCCAGGCCAAGGCGGCGACCGACGAATTGAATAAGCTCAACGAAGCTGGAGAGAAGTATAACGTGTTCAAAGGCACCAGCCGCGGGATGCTGAGCGAACGGGCGGGCTATGGGAATTATTACAGCGGGACCTATAACGCCGGCGAGCCGGGGCGGGCAAGCGGCGGGCCGATGTGGGCAGGCGTGACCAGGTGGGTGGGGGAAAACGGGCCGGAGCCATTTACGCCCAAGACGGACGGGTGGATGGGAACGCCGCCAGCCGGGGGAGGCGGGAGAAGCGTGCAGATCAACCTGAGTTTTCCGTCGATGTTCCCGCCAGCCAGCCCGGAGCAGGCGGCGAATGTGCTCAGACCGGCGATCGAGGCGGTGGTGCGCGAGCTGAGGCGAAATGGCCAGGTATAGCACTTTCGGGTATGGGGCGCAGAAATATGGGGCTTCGACACCGGAGCATCTCATCTGGGGGCTGGAGGTGGACTGGGACGACGACGGGGGGCTTTCGGGAGCGATCGAGGCCGGGCGGATGGTGGGGCTGACGATCGAGCGCGGGAGGAATTACCTGGTAGGAGCGGCGGGGGAGAGCCTGGAGGCGGCCAGCCCGGGGAGGATGGAGGCGGTGCTGGAGAACGGGGACGGGCGGTATGACGCATTCAACACAAGCAGCCCGCTTTACCCCAACGTTGCGCCGGGGAGGTTCATCAAGCTGAGGGTGAGAAGCGGCTCGACGGCCTATGACCTGTTCAGCGGGACGATTCAGAACATCCGGGCGAACCCACGCGGGGGCGTGGCGGTGGTTTCGGCGGAGGACGGGCTGCGCTGGCTGCAGGATATGCCGGCGAGCACGCCGGTGTATGAAAACATCTATGCCGGGCAGGCGATTGGGGCGATCCTGGATGCGGCGGAATGGCCGGCGATGTGGGGAAGGAACCTGGCGCGGGGGGCGGATGTGCTGGAGTATTGGTGGGGACGGGGACGGAGCGGGCTGGAGGAGATCCGCGCGGTGGCGGGGAGCGAACTGGGGCACGTTTTTCAGGCGGCCGGGGGGCAGTTTGTGTTCCGCAGCAGGCACAGCGAGCAGACGGCAGTCATGAGCGTGGACCAGACGCAGCTGAGCCAGGAGCTGAGCGTGCCGCAGCCGTGGGAGATCCGGCGAAACCTGGTTTACGTCTCGGCGAATCCGATCAACGCGGCGGCTGAAAGCGTGGTCTGGACCAATCCAAAAGAATTGGTACTTTCGCCCGGTGCGAGCACAGAGCTCATTGCCGAGTTTGGCGGTGGGGCGATCGACGTGGCCGAACCGGCGGCCAGCACGGATTATACGGCATACAGCCAGAGCGGCGGGCTGGGCAGCGATCTGACCGGTTCGATCAACGTGGCGGCGGAGGTGTTTGCAGAGACGGCGAGGGTGACCGTGACGAACATGGGAGGTGAATTGGCATACGTCAACTTCCTGCAGCTGCGCGGCCGGTTGTTGAATCCAATGAAGGTGACGGCGATGGCCAGCACGGGGGCGCGCAGACCGCAGAAGCTGAGCCTGGACCTGGAGTGGCAACAGGATGTGAACAACCCGGCGGTCTTTGCAGGTCGGCTGACGGCGACGTTGAGCAGCGCTGGCCCGACGCCCGAGATCGTGATCGAGAGCCGGCCGGAGATCCAATTTGGGGCGGATCTGTTTGACCTGGTAGATGTGAGCATCGCGGCGCTGAACATCGCGGGCACGTTCCGGATTGGGAAGATCAGCCACCGGTGGCAGGCGGCGACCGGGCAGGCGGTGCAGACGACATGGCGGCTGGAGCCGTATGATGCGTATAGCTACTGGCGGTTCCCGGCGACGTTCAACACGACTTCAATCTTGGGATGGTGAGACATGGCATATAACACGCCTCCAACGAAGAACACGGGGGATACCTTTACGGCAGGGGAGTTCAACACGTACATCCGCGACAACTTCGCGGCGGGTGTGCCGGATATCTTCCAGGCTGCGGGTGACCTGGCCGTGGGGAGCGGGCCGGACTCGGCCGCCAGGCTGCCTGCCGGGGCCGAGGGGCAGCTGCTGAAGGTGGTTGGAGGCGCAGTCGGATGGGATTGCATCCTCACTGCCAGGCAAGGCGGCAGCGCTACCAGTTGGGCGACAGGCGGGACAACCAACTACACACCATCGCAGGCAAAGGTTTTTTTGGGCACGGCGAACGTCACATTGTCGAGCGGAAGCGGGTCGGTAACCATCACGTTTCCGAGCAGTTTTTCCGGATTGCCTGTGCCGATTATTTATGTGAATGTAACCGCAAGCGGTTACGTGGCCGTCACGTCGCTGGGTCTCTCGTCTATGTCGCTCTCGGTCAACGCCGGCACCATCAGCGGAACGTTCCAGGTTTTTTGGATCGCAATCGGCCCGAGTTAGAGGGGAAAAAGTATGAGTGCTTATCCTTCATCCATCAAATCGTTCACTGCGAAAACGGATTTTATCGATGACGTCCTCGCTGCGCATGTGAATGATATACAAAACGAGGTCATGGCGATCGAGACGGAGCTGGGGACGCTGCCGAAAGGGAGCGCGGCGGATGTGAAGGCGCGGATCGAGGCGGTGGAGAGCCGGCTGGCCGACCTGGAAACGGGGTGGATTGCGGACGGGGCGACGTGGACGTATGCGAGCGCTACAACCTTTACCGTGAGCGGGGATGTGCAGGCGCGCTTCCCGAAGGGCACGAAGATCAAGCTGACGCAGTCGAGTACCGTGAAGTATTTCTATGCGATTGGGACGAGTTATGGCGGCGGAGTGACGACGGTGACGATCACCGGCGGATCGGATTACACGCTGGCCAACGCGGCTATCACCGCCAACTACCGTTCGTATCAGGCCGCGCCGCAGGGATTCCCCCAGCGGTTTAACTTTACGCCGGTCTGGACAAATCTCACGGTGGGGAATGGGGCGAATACCGGCGTATTTAGCATCGACAATAATGCACTGACCTTTCAGGCTTCATTTACGTTTGGCTCTACATCCTCCATTGGCACAGCGCCGTTTATGACAGCACCGGTACTCAATGGAGGTCTGAACGGAATCATTGGTTTCGCAGAATTACGAGATACCGGGACTGCAAACTATGTCGGGATCACAGTCATTAATGCGAATAACATCTATCCACAGCTGCAGAATGCCAGTGGAACCTATTTGACATATTCCAACCTCACCGCTACAACGCCACATACCTGGGCAGCAACGGACATCATCAATATCAATGGCGTGTACCTGATTTAGCAGAGATCTACCAGAGGAGAAAATACCATGCTTACGGAACAAGAATTTACGCTCGTACGGGCTGACCTGCGCAAGCGACGCGCGAGTGAGACGGCACCAGCTCTTATGCGCTGGATGGCCGCGGTCTCCGGCGGAGGGACGTACTTTGCCAGCCGGCCGTTGTTCCTCGACGCAAGCGGATCGTATCAGCCGGAGATCAAGTTCGCTCAGTTGAAAGGGCGGGCTTTTGTGGGCGTGATCCATAAAGCGGGCGAGGTGGACGATACGGCGGGGCCTGACAGCTGGCTCGACCCGAAATTCCAGGCTGCCTGCCAGGGAGCCTTCGAAGCCGAGATGGCGTACTGCGGTTACATCTTCAGCCATTGCGGGGCGTGGTGGTTGAACAATCAGTACACGATGCAGGGGGTGGATGATATCGACACCGGCACGAACCAGGAACGGATCAAGAAGATGTTGCAGCAGGATCCGGAGTTCAGATTGATCGTGCGGCAGTGGGCGATCGGCGACCGATGGGTGACGGACCCGGAGACGCTGAAGACGGCGTCCTTCCGGCGGGTGATGGGCTGGGAGATCGACGCAGAACGGTGGTGGAGGTCTTATAACCAATACCTGGCGTCGCTACGCGGGCAAATTCCGAGTACATCGGTGACGAAGATCGAGCCGACATGGATCGCATTCTCGGTGCGGAAGCTGTATGAGCGGCTGGATTGGGCGATGATGCGCGGATATCTGCCACGGGTGCCGGTAACGATCTATTCGGGGAAGTGGTTCATCAATGCTTATTCGCCGGACCTGGGGGTCTACTTGGAGACGAAGGACACGCACCCGGCAATCTATTATTGGGGGGGCGGCGGGGTGCTGACGACGCTGGAGGAGATCGTTTCGAACCACCTGGCGCAGATTCCTGACAACTGGAAAGACAGCTCGAGCTATCGAAATGCGATGTTTGGGAACCCTCGGCTGGTTCAGATTTCGGGGGATCGGTTCAAGATCCCGGAGATTACCAATTCTGCCGGGTCGCCGGTGGCTATCGACCTCAATTGTTATGTCCATAGCCAGGATTGGCGCAGCTGGTTGAACGCGCTGGAAACTCCAGGCGGGGATGATGGCGGTGGTGGTGGAACGACAGGCGATGCGACTATCGCAGAGCTCCAGGCTTCGATGAAGAACCTGGAGGCGCGAGTTGATGCGATCGAAAGTAAGCTAAAGCGGGTGAAGGAGGAACTCTAGAAGCGTGAACGAGATTTGCGCGGAAGTTTGATGGTGAAGGGGAGGGAATATTTATGGATATGGTTCGAGTCCCTCCTGGGGCATATTCATTTAAGGACAGGTTGAGAGCACCCGGAAGGGTGTGACATTCGAGTCCCTCCTGGGGAATGTGAAGAGGCTGTCAGCGATCCGCTGTCCGCAATCCGCTATCCGTGAAGAGGGGGGCAGGCATACACCGTAGGCGCAGGGACAAGCCCTGCCCCTGCTTTCTTCGCTTAGGGAGCTGCCTTCATGCTTATATGCTACTAATATGGTCAAGAATTGTAAGAAGAATGTTGGAAATTGGTAAGAATTGAGGCTTGATTTTTCAACGAAATCATAGTAGAATTTTCACCAGATAAACGTCAGGGTGCCCCCCTCACTCTGGCGTTTATCGTTTAAAAAAAAATGAAGCCCGGCTCAAATGGCCGGGCTTTCGCGTCAATTTACCAGTTCTCTGAGCGCCGCGCCGAAGCGCTCGATCTCTCCCAGCGTGTTGTAATGCGTGGCGCCCACGCGCAACAGCCCGCCGCGGCCCTCCAGGCCAAGCCGCGTGGTGACCGCCAGGGCGTAGAAATTGCCGTTCCAGGTGTAAATGCCGCGTTGATCCAGGTGGCGGGCGATCTGCTCCGGCGAATAGCCTTCGAGCGTGAAGGAAACCGTCGCCACGCGCTGCTCAAGGTGGCGCACATCCTTGGGGCCGTATACGCAAGCGCCCGGGATGCCTGAGAGCGTCTCCAGAATGGCGCGGCTCAACTCCATTTCATAGGCGCGCAGGGCCGACATGGCGGTTTTGAGCGTCAAGCGGCGGCCGGTGTACGCTCCGGCGTAGATTTCGCGCTGGTCGTGCCCAAACTGTTCGCCCAGCCAGGTGAAATACTCCACCGCGCCGAGCGTCCCGGCGATGCCCTCGAAGTTCCCCGTGCCCGTCTCGAACTTGCCGGGCGCTTCGGCCGGAGCCGGGCGGACGCGGTAGGCGCGGGTGCGTTCGAGCAGATCGCGCCGGCCATAAAGCACGCCCACGTGCGGGCCGAAGAACTTATAGGCCGAGCAGACCAGGAAATCGCAGCCGATGCGCTGCACGTCGATCGGCCCGTGGGCGGCGTATTGCACCGCATCGATATACACGAGCGCCCCTGCCTGTTTGGCCAGGGCGGTCATCTCCTCCACCGGGTTGACCGTGCCGAGCGCATTCGAGGCGTACCCAAAGGCCACCAGGCGCGGGCCGCCGGCCAGGGCAGCCTTGAAGTCTTCCAGGTCGAGCATGCCTGTGGCGGGGTCGAAATCCACCCAGCGCACGCGGCAGCCGCGGTCTTCGGCGGCGCGCAGCCAGGGCGAGATATTCGCGTCGTGATCCATGTGGGTCACCACCAGCAGGTCGCCGGGGGCGAAGTTCTGCGCCAGCGCGCGGCTCATCCGGAAGGTCAGCGAGGTCATATTCGGGCCGAAGATGATCTCCTGCGGGCTTTCGGCATTAAGCAGGTCGGCCATGGCGGCGCGCGCAGCGTCGATGACGGCGTCGGAGGCGCGGCTGGTGGCGAACTCACCGCCGTGGTTGGCGTTGGTCTCCACCAGGTAGGCCTGGATGCGCTCCAGGCTCTGGCGGGCGATCTGCGTCCCTCCGGGGTTGTCCAGGAAGATCACCGGCCGCTGGAGGGCGGGGAACTGGCTGCGGATCGTGTCAAGCTGGAGCATCAGGGCTGGTCCTCTCGGTCGTCATCATCCTCGCTGCCGAAGTCGAGCTCTTCGTCTATATCTTCTGGCTTGCGGCGGCACCAAAGCAGTAAAAGGTTGCCTTCGGGCGTCTCCACATTGCGGGCCGCCATGATGGGGGCGCGCTCTTCCAGCCCAAGCGGGTTGCGGTAATGCAAGAAGATCGCGTTCTGGCCGCGCCAGGCGCGGTTGCAGCGCTCCACCAGGGCGTTACCGTTAAAGGTGCGCACGCGGGTGAGGGCCAGGTCATAGAGAGACGGGCCTTCATTGAGCCCAAGCGCCCAGCCGTCCTCGACGGTTTCAAAGGAAGGCGGCGGGCCTTCGATTATGGTGATCTTATCGTCCATGCGGTTCTCCGATGGCGAAAATCATACCATAAAATGAAGGAAGGGTTACATTTCCAGGCCGTGCTCGGCCAGCAGGACGGGGTCGCACAGCACGCTCGCGGTGGGGCCGTCGGCGGCGATTTGTCCATGGTCCATCACGACGGTGCGCGGGATGAGTTCTTTCACCATCGGCAGGTCGTGGGTGGCAACGATCATCGTCTGCGGCAGCTCGCGCAGCAGCTCGATCAGCGAACGCCGCGCGCGCGGGTCGAGCCCGGCGGTGGGCTCATCCAGCACCAGGACGGCGGGCTTCATCGAGAGCACGGTGGCGATGGCGATGCGTTTCTTCTCGCCCACGCTCAGGTGATGCGAGACGCGCGCAGCGTACTCTTCCATGTGAACCAGCGCCAGGGCTTCCTCAACGCGGGTGCGCACTTCGTCAGCCGCCAGCCCCTGGTAGATGGGCCCAAAGGCCACATCGTCGAACACGGTCGGAGAGAAGAGCTGGTCATCGGGCGATTGGAACACCAGCCCAACCAGCGCGCGCACGCGCCCCAGGTTCTTGCCGCTCACATCCAGCCCGCTGATGGCCAACCTGCCGCTCTGGCGGGGGAGGATGCCGTTGAGGTGCAGGAGCAGGGTGGACTTTCCCGCGCCGTTCGGGCCGACCAGCGCCACCTTCTCGCCGTGGCTGAGCTCCAGCGAAACATCGCGCAGGGCCGGGTGGCCGTCTGGATACGAAAAACTGATGTGTTCGACTTCGACGACACAAGACATGGTTTTATCCCCAGGTGGTACTCAATTTTTCTATAAATTGTGAGGCACGCCTCACAATTTATAGAAAAGATATCCACAATTTAACCCCAGGCTATCTGGCCAACGGCCAGGATGAAAATCAACACGATCAGAATCCCGCCCAAAAGCAGCCAATCGGCGGGCTGAAGAGCGGGGTGGGGCAGGCTGCGCACCTCGCCATCGTAACCGCGCGCGAGCATGGCGTTGTAGATGCGGTCGGAGCGCTCCAGCGAGCGCAGGAAGAGGCTGCCGGCCATCCCGCCGGCCACTTTTGCGCGCCAGAAGACCGTCCCGCCCGGCTTATGGCCGCCCTGGCCGGTCTCACCGCTGCGGGCCTGGCGGGCGCGCAGCATGCGCAGCACTTCATCGACGATGACAAACAGGTAGCGCCACATCAAGCCGATGACGGCCACCATCAGGCGCGGCAGGCGCAGCGCCCGCAAAGCCATGAGAATATCCGGGAAGGTGGTGGTGGAGGCCAGCAGGATCGCCGCCTGCACCGATATCCACGATTTGAGCGCGATGCTCAAGAAGCGCTCCAGCCCTGAAAGGGTGACAGCCAGCCCCAGCGGGAGGCTCAGCTGCGCGCCGCCCGGGGTGGTGAAGAGCACCGGCAGGGCTGCCAGGACGAAGGGCAGCGCCAGCACGGCGCGCTTGAAGTAGAAGCGGATGCCCAAATTGCTGAGCAGCTCCGCCGAAAGCGCCAGCGCCAGGAGGAGGATATAGACGGGCCAGGCCCCCAGCGGAGAAAGCGATGCGGTGAGGATGAAAGCCGTCACCAGCAACAGCTTGATGCGCGCATCGAGGCGGTGGACAGGGCTGGGGCGGTCCTGATAGGGGTCGAGGAAATGCGCGTGGCTCATGAGGTTTTCCGCCTGCGCGCGCGGGCAATGGCGAAGGCCGCCGCCAGGACGATCAACGCGCCGAGAACGCCCGCCAGGATGGTGGCGAGAGCCGTGTTCGAAACGCCCGGGAAAAGATACCCGGGGATGATCTTGATGAGCGGCTCGCGCGCGGTCTGGAGGAAGCCGGCCTTCCCGGCCACCCACTCGAGTCCGTCGGGGTGGATGGATGCCAGCGGTGAGAGCACCGCCAGAAGCAGGGTGAGCAGCCCGCCTGCCGCCCAGACGAGCGCGTTCCCTTTGTTGCGCGTTTCTCCGGCCTTCAGCAGGTCGGGGCGGGCGGCCATCACCAGGCTGACGGCCCCCAGGGTGATCAGCCCTTCGCCGATGCCGATGAGCGCGTGCACGCCGGCCATCGCCGGAATGGCGATGTTGGCAGGTGAAGTGCCCGAAAGCGCCAGCTGCAGCGCCACCGCCAGCGCGGCGATGAAAATGGACAGCCAGCCGGCGAGAAAGCCCCCGGCATAGAGGCCCCACTTCTGCCCGCCGGAAAGCTTCCGCACCAGGCTGAAAGCCGCGAAGCTGACGGTGGTGCCGACGATGCCCATATTGAAGATGTTCGCGCCCAGCGCCAGCAGGCCGCCATCCTGGAAGATGAGCGCCTGGACGCCCACCACGCAGGTGAGGATGATGACCGATGCCCACGGCCCAAGCAGGATGGTCGCCAGGGCGGCGCCCATCAGGTGGCCGGATGTGCCCCCCGCGACGGTGAAGTTGAGCATCTGCCCGGCGAAGATGGCCGCCGCCAGGACGCCCATCACGGGCACTTCACGCTCGCCCAGCTCTTTGCCGACGCGCCGGAACGCGACGGCGATGACAACGGCCGAGATGACCCACAGGGCAACGGCAACCGCCGTCGAAAGGAAGCCGTCGGGGATGTGCATGGGTTGAACGGATGCGAGCATATCCACCTCCTGAGGTCATGCTTTGGCAGGCTGCCTGGCGCCTTCCTGGCAGGCAGGGCACAGGCCGAAGAAGGTCACGTGGCTCGAATCGATGCGGTACCCCGTCGATTGCTCGAAATGGCTGAACAGCGATTGCAGTTCGGCATCGTTGATCTCGGCCGATTGCCCGCATTTGCGGCAAATGAGATGGTGATGCTCGTGCGCCGCCGATTCATAGACCATGCGCCCGCTGCCGATGTGTGCGACGAGCGCCAGCCCCTGGCTGACGAGAAAATCGAGCGTGCGGTACACCGTCGCTTCGGTGAGGCCCGGCAGCCGTCCGGCGGCGAGCTGGTAGATGGCGGCAGCGCTGAGGTGTCCGTGAGTCTCTTCGAGGATTTGCAGAATCGCCAATCGCTGGGGTGTGAGGCGGAACCCGCTGGTGCGCAATTGATCGAACGTCATGGGGTGCGGCATAGGAATACCTGTTGTTGCAAGAAGTTGCAATAACGAGTTTAACCAAAACGGGAGGCAATTACAACCGGTTGTAGAGGCTTGGAGTGATGGCGCTCAGGCACACAGGGCTTGTGTGGCCTGAGTTAGCAAAAAAACCATCCGCGCCAGCCTGGGGAGGTATAATCCAGGGGAGAGCAAATTCACTCGACGGAGCAGTTATGACCGACCGAAAAATCAGAGTTTTGATTGCCAAACCCGGCCTGGATGGGCATGACCGTGGGGCCAAGTACATCGCTCAGGCGCTGCGCGACGCCGGCATGGAGGTGATCTACACCGGCCTGCGCCAAAGCCCAGAGATGATCGCCGAAGCTGCGCTGCAAGAGGATGTGGATGTGGTGGGGCTTTCGATCCTTTCGGGCGCGCACATGGCATTGGTCCCGCGCGTTTTGGAGCTCCTGCGGGCGAACGGTCAGGGGAATGTGAAAGTCTTCGTGGGCGGGATCATCCCGGAAGAGGATATCCCCGCATTGAAGCAGGCCGGCGTGGTGGAAGTCTATGGCCCGGGGGCCACCTCTGAGACCATCGCCGCGGCCATCCGCTCCGCGCTGCCCGATGACATCGTCATCTGAAATGGATCTCGTCGAGCGGGCCCTGGCCGGCGAACGCCTGGCGCTGGCGCGCCTGCTGACCCAGGTGGAAAACGACACCCCCGCCGGCCGCGCGGCGCTTGACCGGCTCTTCCCGCGCACGGGGCGCGCTCACCTGGTGGGCATCACCGGCGCACCCGGCACGGGCAAGTCTTCGCTGGCCAACCGGCTGGCGCGCGCGTTTCGCAGCCTGGGTGATTGCTCCCCCGCCCGCAAAGTGGCCGTCCTGGCGGTTGACCCCTCCAGCCCGTTCACCGGCGGGGCGCTGCTGGGCGACCGGCTGCGCATGAAGGACATCTCAGGCGACCCCGGCGTCTTTATCCGTTCGATGGCTTCGCGCGGGGCCGTGGGAGGGGTGGCCCGCGCCACCGCTGCGCTGGCCTCGGTGCTGGATGCCGCCGGGTATGACCCGATCTTCATCGAAACGGTCGGCGCGGGCCAGTCGGAGGTGGAGATCGTCCGGCTGGCGCACAGCGTGGTGGTGGTCGATGCGCCTGGATTGGGCGACGATATCCAGGCGATCAAGGCCGGAATCCTCGAAATTGCCGATATTTTGGTGGTCAACAAAGCCGACCTGCCCGGCGCGGAGAACACCCTGCGCGCGCTGGAGAATATGCTCGAGCTGGCTTACCCGGCCGGTTCCGCTGAGCGGCGGCGGCCCCCGCTGCTGCGCGCCACCGCCACCACCGGCGAGGGTGTGGAGGAGATCGTCCGGGCCATCCTCGAGCACCGCGCTTACTTGAAAGAGACAGGCGGCTGGCAGCGCCGCGAACAGGACCGGCTGCGGCGCGAATTCGAGGCGCTCCTCAGCGCTGCGCTGGTGGCGCGCTGGCGCGAACAGGCCGGGTCGAGGGCCGTCCACGAGCTTTTCGCGCGCATTGCCAGCCGCGAGGTTTCGCCCTCGCAGGCGGCGGAGGAAGCCGTTAAGAAGACGATGGGATGTGAATGAATGAAAGATGAGAAATGAGGGATGAGTAATGAGGGAAGGGTAGAGAACGCTTTCGAGGAATAGAAGAACCGATCCTCCTTTCGATTTTACTTATTCCTCGTTGCCTTATTCCTCATTGACTTTTCAATCACTGCCTTATTCCTCATCGACTTTCGCCTCATCGCCTTCTATTATGTTAAAATGTACCGTCATTGACCTTTCATTCTGATAGAGTGTCAATTTTTCTGTAATTTGTGGGGCTTGACCCACAATTAATAGAAAAAGATATACACGATCTTCATTTTCAAGGATGGACGGATGTACAAGACTCATGGTTGTGGTGAACTTCGCCTCGCGCATACCGGCGAAACCGTGCAGCTGGCCGGGTGGGTGCACCGCCAGCGCGACCACGGCGGCGTGACCTTCATCGACCTGCGCGACCGCTCGGGAATTGTGCAGATTGTGGCAAACCCCGGCAACCCGGCGGTGCAGATCATCCAGGATGCCCGCTCGGAGTGGGTTTTGCAGGTGAGCGGCGTTGTCCGCCGCCGCCCGGAAGGCGCCGAAAACCCCAACCTGCCCACCGGCGAGATCGAAGTGGAAGTGACCGCCTGCGAGGTGCTCAACCCTGCCCGGCCGCTGCCCTTCATGATCAACAAAGACGAAGATACCGACGAGAACGTGCGTTTGAAGTACCGCTACCTCGACCTGCGCCGCGAGCGCATGCAGCGCAACCTTATCCTGCGCCACAAAGTGGTCAAATTTATGCGCGACTACCTCGACGCGCAGGGTTTCATCGAGGTGGAGACGCCGATTCTCTTCAAAACCACCCCCGAAGGCGCGCGCGATTACCTGGTGCCCTCGCGCGTCCATCCGGGCCTTTTCTATGCGCTGCCGCAGTCACCGCAGCAGCTCAAACAGCTGCTGATGGTGGCCGGCGTGGACCGTTACTTTCAGATCGCGCGTTGCTTCCGCGATGAAGACCTGCGCGGCGACCGCCAGCCTGAATTCACCCAGTTAGACCTGGAAATGTCCTTTGTCCACCGCGACGACGTGCTGGCGCTGGTCGAAGGCCTCTTCACGGCGATGATTCCGGCGGTCGCGCCGCATAAAAAGCTGCTTTCTACGCCCTGGCCCAAGCTTTCTTACACCGAGGCCCTCGAGCGCTACGGCTCCGACAAGCCCGATCTGCGCTTCGGCCTCGAGCTGCACGACGCCAGCGGGATTTTCTCCGGCAGCAGCTTCATGGTCTTCCAGAACACGCTCAAAGCGGGCGGGGTGATCAAGCTGATCGCGGTCCCCGGCTGTGCCGATTACACCCGCAAGGAAGTGGACGACCTGACGACCTTTGCCAAAGAGCAGGGCGCCAAAGGCCTGGCCACGCTGGCCCTCACCGCCGAAGGCGTGAAGGGCACGGCGCAGAAGTTCATCACCCCCGCCGAGCTGGACGCTTTGAAAGCTCAGGCCGGGGTGAAAGAAGGCGACCTGGTGCTGTTTGTGGCCGATACGAAGGCCGTGGCCAACAAGACCCTGGGAGCTTTGCGCCTGCTCTTCCGCGATCGCCTTGGCCTGGCCGATAAAAACACGCTGGCCTTTGCCTGGGTGGTGGATTTCCCGATGTTCGAGTGGAAAGAGGACGAACAGAAGTGGGACGCCGCGCACCATCCCTTCACCATGCCGCAGCTCAGCGATCTGGCGCGCTTCGACACCGACCCGGGCTCCATCCTTTCGGATGCGTACGACATGGTCTGCAACGGTTACGAGATGGCCTCCGGCTCCATCCGCATCCACCGGCGCGACATCCAGTTCAAGATCTTCCAGCTTCTCGGCCTCAAAGAGGAGGATATCCAGCGCAAGTTCGGGCACATGCTCGAAGCCTTCGAGTACGGCGCGCCGCCGCACGGCGGAATGGCCCCGGGCATTGACCGGCTGGTGATGCTCCTGGCCGATGAACCGAACATTCGCGAGGTGATCGCCTTCCCGAAGAACCAGGCTGCGCGCGACCTGATGGCCGATGCGCCCTCGCCTGCGAGCGATAAGCAGCTCGATGAGCTGCACATCCGCGTGGAATTGCCGGAAGAATAGACTCGCGGCGCACGCAGCCCACGCGGCCGGCGAGCTGCGCGACTGGAAGAAGATGCTGTTCTTTATTCTGCGCAAGGCCGAAGGCCTTGCGCAGAACGTTTTTAACGAGCATAACCTACAGTTTCGTTAACAAACCCGGCCGCCCATGCGTTGCTGCCTGCTTGGCGTATAATACGATATGCCGGAAGAAGGTGGCCCACTATGATCTACGCCAAACGGATTCGACTGCGCGCGGCTGAGCGGGATGACATCCCCCAATTTGTTGCCTGGCTGAACGACCCTGAAGTCCTCCAGTTTCTGATGCGCAATATGCCGCTATCGAAAGCCGAGGAGGAAAACTGGTTCGACCGCATGCTGCAGGGGCCTGCCGCCGAGCGCGTGCTGGTCATCGAGGCGAGCACAGACCCGGGCTGGAAGGCGATCGGCAACACGTCCTTCATGGATATCGACTGGGTGAACCGCAGCGCCGAGGTGGGCATCTTCATCGGCGAGAAGGATTACTGGAACCGCGGTTACGGACGCGAGGTGATGAAGCTGATGCTGCGCTACGGCTTCAACACCCTCAATTTGCACCGCATCTGGCTGCGGGTTTACGAGCACAACACGCGCGGCATCCGTGCTTACGAGCATGCCGGGTTCGTCCACGAGGGACGGCTGCGGCAGGATTCCTTCCGCGGCGGGCGCTATTATGATACGCTGATCATGTCTGTCTTGAAGACAGAATGGCAAGATAGTGACTTCTAGAGCAGGGTAGAAAAGGCGAAGTATGCACCATTCACGACACGAGAAGATGTACGGCGATATCAAGCTGTACACGGGGACGGCTTCTCCTGAGTTGACGGCCAAAGTAGCCGAATACCTGGGGGTTTCGGTGTGCGGGCGAGACGTGGTTTCCTTCCCGAACGACAATCTGTTCGTGAAGCTCCACAGCAGCGTCCGCGGGCAGGATTGTTACGTCATTCAGACGACCTCGGCCCCCGTGCACCGCAATTTAATGGAATTGTTGATCATGATCCAAACACTGCGGCTGGATTCGGCCGCGCGCATCACCGCAGTGATCCCTTATCTGTGCTACGCGCGCTCCGATAAAAAGGATCAACCGCGCGTGCCGATCACCGCCCGCCTGGTGGCGGATATGATCGAGGTGGCCGGGGCCGACCGCTACATCACGCTCGATTTGCACGCCGGGCAGATTCAAGGCTTCTTCACCATCCCGGGCGATGTGTTGACCGCGTTCCACATCCTGTTGGATTACCTCAATTCGATCAAGCACCGCATGCACTCGCCGGTGGTGGTGACGGCCGACCTGGGTTTTGCCAAGAAAGGCCGCAACTTTGCTGCAGGCATCAATGCGCCGATGGCTTTCATCGAGAAGCGCCGCGTGGCCAACGATGCCAAGGCCGAAGCTCTGACAATCATCGGCGACGTGCGCGACCGCGACTGTGTGCTGGTGGATGACGAAATCGACACCGGCGGCACGATGGTGCAGGCCGTCAACCTGCTCAAAGACTTTGGCGCGCGCAACATCTTCATGGTTTTTGTTCACCCCGTCTTCTCGGCCAATGCCGTGCAGCGGCTTGCGGCACTGCCGGTGACCGAGTACATCACCACCGACTCGATTGCCCTCTCCCCCGAACGGCGCGCCCCCTTTGGCGACCGGCTCAAGATCCTTTCCGTCTCGCCGCTGCTGGGCGAGGTGATCTTGCGCGCCAACCAGGGCCGCAGCGTGGGCGAGATGTTCAACGAGTGATCCGCACCGGCGCCAGGCCCTGAAATGCCCGAACTGCCCGAGGTAGAAACCATCGCCCGCATGCTGCGCGAGGGCAGCCAGGCTTTGCCCGGGCGGGTGGTGGCCGGGGCGCAGGTGCTCTGGGCACGCAGCCTGGCCGCGCCGGGGGCAGAGGAATTCGCTGCACGGATTGCCGGCCAGGCCGTGCGCAGTGTGGGCAGGCGCGCGAAATTCCTGGTCATCGAGCTGGAGCGGGATTACCTCCTCGTGCACCTGCGCATGAGCGGTGATCTGCGCGTGGAGGCGCAGTCTTTGCCGCTGCAAAAGCATGACCGCGTGGTGATCCATTTCACCGATGGCGCGCGCCTGGCGTTCCATGACCCGCGCAAGTTCGGGCGCATGTGGCTGGCGGCCGACCCTGCCGGGGTGTTGGGCGCTCTTGGCCCGGAACCCTTCGACCCCGAATTCACCCCCCAGGCGCTTTACGCCAGCCTGCAGAAAACTCGACGCCAGCTCAAACCCCTGCTGCTCGACCAGTCTTTCCTGGCCGGATTGGGCAACATCTACGCCGATGAAGCCCTGCATCGCGCGGGCATCCACCCGTTGACGCCCTCCAACCGGCTCAACCCTGTGCAGGCAGAAAAGCTCTGGCGGAGCATCTGCAGCGTGTTGGAGGACGGAATCCGGCGCAACGGCGCCAGCATTGATTGGGTTTACCGGGGCGGAGAGTTCCAGAACCACTTCCGCGTGTATGGCCGCGCCGGGCAGCCGTGCCCCGTCTGCGGCGCGGGGGTGCAGCGCATCGTGGTTGGGCAGCGCGGAACGCATTTTTGCCCGGTGTGCCAGCCACCGCCGGCGAAAAATGACGAATGAATATCAAATCAGGTAATTTTTTAGTTATTTTGCCTCCCTATGCTATAATCATTTCGTCCGTCGGTTAAAAACACTGACGCCGAAATCCTGGCGTCCGTTCTGTATTTTAACCGGCGCATGAGGGGTTCCTATGTCCACCGGTCCCGCCACCTCCAGTACCATGCTGATCATCATTGCGATCGTATGCATTACGATCGGTTATGTGTTCGGATGGATCGTCTCATCCGCGACGCGGAAACGCGAAGAAAAGGCCGAAAAGCCCGAAAAGCCCGAGCCTGTGAACGAACCGGCTGCCCCGGCGGAGGCCCTCAAAGCTGCCGAACCGGCGCCTGTCCCAGAATCAACGCCGCCGTTGGCCGAGCTGAGCCCGGTGTTGAAGGTCTGGTCCGGCGGGCCGGATGGGGGGCTGGTGGTCGAGCTGGGAAAACGCGCGCTCAGCGACCCCTCCACCCTCACCCTCCAGGACCGGCAGAAAATCGAAGCCGGGCTGCGCGCCACGGCTGATTGGATGGGGCTGGCTTATCACCTGGGAGAGCCGGCGCCCGCGCCGGTGGCGCAGGCGGCCCCTCAGGCAGCTGCCGCTGAACCGGTGCTGGTGATGGCGGAGCCGATGGACCTCACCCGCCAGTCGCCGGTGATTTCGAGTGTGACGAATGCCCTGGCCGATGCGCTCCAGCCGGCGGCTAAAAAGGAAACGGCGCTGAGCATCGTCCAGCAAATTGACGAGGTGCTGCAGGGCATGCTGCCGGGCACGCCTTTCGAAGGCAAGAAGATCTTCATCAGCGAAGATCCCCGCCGCGGGGTGATCGTGCGGGTTGAAAATGATATTTACGAAGGGATCGGCTCGATCCCCGAAGGAGAGGTCAAGCAATTGCTGCGCTCGGCGGTGGCCGAATGGGAGCGCCGGCAGGAGTTGAACCGCCGCCGCAAGGCGATGTGAGCCTTGCGTGCGAACCTGCTTAAAAAGGATCTCCCCAGCCAGTAGAGGGGGGCTACCGGCAGGAGAGACATCAATACTATAACAAAATTGCAGTTTCATTGCAATGGGTTTAACCTTAAAAATTTCGACCATTTTCTCCATATTTCGTGTATCAATTCGCTTGTCATCGATTCACACCTGTGCCATAATAAGGTCATGTTCCCGCGTTCGAAGCTCGCTTTCCTCGTTCTGATATTTCTGCTGCTTGGCAGCATCGCTGCCCGGCCTCCACAGCAGCCCGGCGGCGAGGATGAGCGCTACTTCCCGGAGACTGACCGGACCGTCTCGGGCGAGTTCCTCGACGCCTACGAAGCGGCCGATGACCCTCTGCTCATCTTCGGGCTGCCGATCAGCGACGTGGTTGATCACCCGGTGCTGCCGGGGGTGAAAGTCCAGTACTTCCAAAAAGTGCGCATGGATTGGGACCCAAAGGCCCCGGAAGGCGAGCGCCTGCGCCTGGCGCCGCTGGGGGTCTGGCTCTATGATGGGAATCAGAAGGGCAAGCCGGTCGATCAATATTACACGCCGGGGGCCTGCCGCCTGTTCCGCGAGCGCAACCTGACGCTTTGCTACGGCCTGCTGGAGTTCTATAACCAGCACAACGGCGAGGTCTATTTTGGCGAACCGATCTCGCCCATGTTAGAGACCTCATCCGGCCGGCTGATGCAATATTTTGAGCGCGCCCGCATGGAATGGTGGCCCGAACTGCCCGCCGGTAAGCGCGTGGTGCTGAGCGACCTGGGGAAGATCTGGGTGGATACGCACGATCCGGTGGTGGATGCCCGGCCTAAGGGCGATTCGGGGATCATCGGCGACGGCGTCGACCAGAAATTGGTGGTGCATGTCTTCACGGCCCGCCCGCTGGTGGCTCCCAACAGCAAGCAGACCATCTACGTGGTGGTGCAGAACCAGACTTTCCAGCCGGTGGAAGGCGCGCTGGTGACGCTCTCGATGCAATTGCCCAACGGGCAGGTCATCACCAGCCGCCTGGATGAAACCAAAGTCAACGGCCTCACGCAGACCGATCTGCAGGTGGGGGCGTTCAAGCCCAACGACATCGTGCGCGTCTCTGTCTCGGTGAACCTGCCGCAGGGGCCGAGCGCCGCCGCCTCCACCTGTTTCCGCATCTGGTGGTAGGGGGTTGATGCCCTGCAAGTACAGCTGATGGGCGGCCCTGGCCGCCCTTTTTTTTGCACAGCGCCGGCTAGAATGCCTGTGCTATAATAGATCGTGTCGAATGAATCCTAGAGGCCCGTTCCTTTCCTGACGGTATGGCAAACAAGAAACGACCTGCCCCCAAGCCAGCATCCACACCCGCGCACAAGCCCGCGCGGGGCGGCAGCATGGCGGCTCGCAAAGCCCCTGCGCGGGGCGCGCAGCGGCCGCGTGGAACGAGCGCGCGCCCTTCCAGGCAGTACACGCCGCAGGCCTCGCCTCTGAAGAGCTGGTGGAACGGGCTTTCGGCCGAACGCAAGGTCGATATTCTGGGCATCGTCATGGCGCTGGTGGGTCTGCTTTCGCTGCTCAGCCTGCTCTCGAAGGAGCATGGGGTGTTGACGCGCTGGTGGGTGACCGCCATGCGCCAGGCGGGGGGGAGCGGCGCCGTGGTCCTTCCGCTCGGGCTGATGCTCCTGGGGGTCTGGCTGATCTTGCGCAAGATCGAGCGCATCCCGGCACCTTCGGGCGAGCGCGTGACCGGCTTTCTCCTGCTGTATGCCAATGTGCTCACCATCCTGCACGTGCTGGCGGGGGGCGGTTGGGAGGCGGCGGCTGCCGGCCTGGGTGGGGGGTACATCGGCGCGTTCTTCGAACGCGCGCTGGTGAACGGCCTGGGCGTCACCGGGGCCTGGGTGCTCCTGGCGGCCTGGCTGCTCATTGCGGTGATCCTCTCGCTGGATATCTCGGTCAACGATCTGGCGGGTTTCTTCTCCAGGCTGGGCGGTTCGCTGGCAGAGCGGCTGCAGGCCGAGCGCGAGCTGGCTGCCGAACGCGCGCGCGAGGAACGGCGGATTGCCCCGCCTGCTCCGGTCCAGGCGGATGAAGACGAAGACGAGCCGGAACTCCCGCCGGATTTCAAGCCCATGCCGGGCGCCCAGGCGGCGCGGACGGCCCCCTCCGGCGCGCGGGCCGGCGAACGCCGCCGCCCTGCCCCGGGCCAGAGGCCTGCTTCTGGCGACGATGCCGCCCCCGCCACCCCGGCGCAGCAGTTACCGGCTTCTTCCCCTGGCTTTGCCTGGCAGTTGCCGAAAGTGGAAGAGATGCTCGATGCCCCCGCCACCGAGGCGGTCAAATCGAACGTCGAGCAGGAGCGCGCCCGGTTGATCGAAGAAACCCTGGCATCGTTTGGCGCGCCCGCGCACGTGGTGGAGATCCACCACGGCCCCACCGTCACGCAGTATGGCGTCGAACCGGATTTTATCGAGTCGCGCACCGGCAAGATGCGCGTGCGGGTGAGCAAGATCGTCTCACTGGCTGATGACCTGGCCCTGGCGCTGGCGGCGCAGCGCATCCGCATTCAGGCGCCGGTGCCCGGGCGGAGTTACGTGGGCATCGAGGTGCCGAATGTGGAAATCAGCCGGGTGATGCTGCGCGAGGTGATCGAAAGCGAAGCATTCCTTAAAATCCGCTCGAACCTGCGCTTTGCGCTGGGCAAAGACGTGGCGGGGAAGTCGATTGCTTACGACCTGACCGCCATGCCGCACCTCTTGATCGCCGGGACGACCGGCTCGGGCAAGTCGGTGTGCGTCAACTCGCTGCTGGTGGCGCTGCTCATGCAAAACACGCCCAACGACTTGCGCATGATCCTGGTGGACCCCAAGCGGGTGGAGCTGACCGGCTACAACGGCATTCCCCACCTGCTCTCGCCGGTGGTGGTGGAGGCCGAGCGTGTGGTGGGCGCGCTGCAATGGGTTCAGCGCGAAATGGACGCGCGTTACCACCGCTTCTCGCAGGTGGGCGCGCGCAACATTGCCGAGTACAACCGCAAGAATTCGCCCACGCTGCCCTACCTGCTGGTGCTGGTGGATGAGCTGGCCGATTTGATGATGCTCTCGCCGGAGGAAACCGAGCGCAGCCTCACGCGCCTGGCGCAACTGGCGCGCGCCACCGGGATTCACCTGGTGCTGGCGACTCAGCGCCCCTCGGTGGATGTGGTCACCGGGTTGATCAAGGCCAACTTCCCGGCGCGGGTGGCCTTTGCGGTGGCTTCGGGGGTGGACAGCCGTGTGATCCTCGACCAGCCCGGAGCCGAACGCCTGCTTGGGCGGGGCGACATGCTCTTCCAGGCCCCCGATGCCGCCGCGCCGGTGCGCGTGCAGGGGGTGTGGATCTCGGACGCGGAAATTCAACGCGTGGTGGACTTTTGGAAGATGCAGGATTACAACCTGCGTCTGGCCCGCCAGGCGCGCCTTGAAGACACGACCGCCGAACCCGTCAATATGGATATCCCGCTCAGCACGCCCCTCACCCAGGCGCCGCTTTTTGATGAAGAGATGGGCAGCAAGAACGACGACCCGCTCTTGGAAGACGCGATCAAGATCGTCCGTCAAGAAGGCCGGGCCAGCATTTCAATGCTGCAGCGCAAGCTGCGCATCGGCTACACCCGCGCCGCGCGCCTGATCGATGCGATGGAAGACCAGGGGGTGGTCGGCCCGGCGCAAGCCACCACGCAGGTGCGCGAAGTGCTGGAAGAGTGACGCAAGCTCTCCAATAAGAAAAAGAGGTGGCTGGCCGCCACCTCTTTTTCTTATTGGTTCGTCTGGTATGCCTAGCGGATCATCTGCACGCGGATATCCTGGTGATCGAGCCGCACCAGCAGCCAGAAGGACAACGCCAGCCCCAGCAGGCAGGTGATGATGAACGCCACATTGGGCACGCCTTCGCGGCTGAACCCGTTGTTCCAGAAGGTCATCAGCCGGATAATGACGTTCAACCCCTGCACGAAGATGCTGAAGGTGAGTGCCAGCGAGCGCCCTTGCTGCAACAGGACGCCGAGCAGGATGAACAGCACGACCACCACCGCCAGCACACCGATCCCTCTCACCAGCATTTGCGGCGGGTAGAGCAGAACGGCAACGACCGGCAGAATGTAGAAAATCAAGATACGTTCGAGTGTGCTCATCTCATGCCTGCCTTTAACCATGACCGCCCAGGTAAGCCTCGACCACCATGGGCTCGTGGAGCAGTTCGTGAGCCGGGCCTTCCAGCACCACCCGGCCGGTCTCCAGCACATAGCCGCGGTCGGCGATCGAAAGCGCCATCTGGGCATTTTGCTCGACGAGCAAGATGCTCGTGCCCTGGGCGTTGATGTCGCGGATGATCTCAAAAATCTGTTCCACCAGGATCGGCGAAAGCCCCATCGAAGGCTCGTCGAGCAGGAGCAGGCTGGGGTGAGACATCAAGCCGCGAGCGATGGCGAGCATTTGCTGTTCCCCGCCTGAAAGCGTCCCGCCGAACTGCCTGCGGCGCTCGCGCAGGCGTGGAAACCGCTGCAGCACCGCATCGAGGTCCTTTTGGATGCTCTCCTTATCGTTGTTGAGGAAGGCGCCCATCTCCAGATTTTCCAGCACCGAGAGGGTGGCGAAGATCTTGCGGCCTTCGGGCACCTGGACGATGCCCATGCGCACGATGTCTTGCGGCTCCGTGCGGGTAATCTCCTTATCCATGAAGGTGATCTGCCCGCTGCGCGCCCGCAGAATGCCGGAGATGGTATTCAGCGTGGTGGATTTTCCCGCGCCGTTGGCGCCGATGAGGGTGACGATCTCGCCCTTATCGAGGTGGAAGTTTAACCCTTTCAGGGCATGGATCGCGCCGTAATACACATTGAGGTCTTTCACTTCGAGCATCATAGGGCCTTCTTCCGGCTGAATTTTTCGGATAAGGCGGCTGACCCAGGCCCCAGGTAGGCTTCTACCACGCGCGGGTTGGCCTGGATTTCAGCCGGCGTCCCACGGGCGATCACTTCGCCAAAGTCCATCACGGTGATGTACTCGCAAATGCCCATGACGACGCGCATCTGGTGTTCGATGAGCAAGATCGTGAGGTTGAAGCGCTCGCGGATGAAGTGGATCAGTTCCATCAAGGAGACTGTCTCGGCGGGGTTCATCCCGGCGGCAGGCTCATCCAGGAGCAGCAGCCTGGGTTCGGCGGCAAGCGCGCGGGCAATTTCGAGGCGGCGCTGCTCGCCATATGGCAGGTTGCTGGCGATTTCTCCCTGGCGGTCTTGCAGGTTGAACACCGCCAGGAAATCCTGGGCCTTTTCAGTCAGTTCCGTCTCCTTTTGCTGGAAGCGGCCGTTATGCAAGATGCCATCCATCAGGCCATAACCGGCGTGGGGGTGATAGGCAATGCGCACGTTATCGAGCACCGTTAGCTTGGGGAAGAGGCGGATGTTCTGGAACGTGCGGGCGATGCCCATCTGGTTGATCTGGTAAGGCTCCAGGCCGGTGATGTTCTGGCCCATGAAATTGATCACCCCGTTGGTGGGCGTGTAAACGCCGGTGATCATATTGAAGACGGTGGTCTTTCCGGCGCCGTTCGGGCCGATCAGGCCGTTTAAATCGCCGCGGTGGAGGGTGAGGCTGAAGTTGTTCACCGCGCGCAGCCCGCCGAAGAGCTTGGTCAGTTCTTCGATGTGGAGAATCTCTTCATGCGTGTTGTTGGAAGGGGCGGGGGTGAAGTCGCTCATCCGTTCACCTCCTTCACGGCGGGTGCAGAGGGTGCCTGCGACCTTTCGGTGGAGATTTTCTTCCTCAAAGCCGGCAGAACCTGGCGGAGGTAAGGTACCTCAAAGTTCCCGAAGAGGCCGTTCGGTTTGAGCAGCATCATGATGAGCAGCAGCAGCGGGTAGACCACGTAGCGCCAGGTTTCGAACCCAGGCGGGAGGATCTGCCGCAGCAGCCCTTCCAGCACCAGCGGCCAGACGAATGCGGCGAAGACCGTGCCGGTGACGCTGCCCAGCCCGCCGAAGACGACGATGATCATCGGGTCGAAGGATTTGATAAAGTTGAACATATCGGGGTGGAGGAAGCCGTTGATGTGCGCATACAGCGCGCCCGCCAGCCCGGCGAAGAACGAACCCAGCACGAAGGTGAGTGTCTTGTAATGCCCGACGTCGATGCCCATCGCCTTCGCGGCGATTTCATCCTCGCGCACCGAGACGATCGCCCGCCCGTAGCTCGAGTGGAGCAGGTTGCGCACGACGACGATGACGATCATCAGGAACAGGAACACCCAGAACCAGGTGGTGACCTTGGGGATGCCGATCATCCCGCGCGCGCCTTTCATTTCTTCGAAGCCGAGCAGCGTATCGGAGTTATCGAGCAGCACCTTCACGATGATGGTGAACCCCAGGGTGGCGATGCCAAAGTAGTCTGAGCCGAGGGTCAGCACGGGCAGGCCGAACAGGAAGCTCACTTCTGCGGCGATGAGCGCGCCGATGATCACGGCCAAAACGTACACGATCGTCGTGGCGATGCCCGCAGGGAGGGCGGCCAGTACACTGTTCAGAGGAATGGCCACCACCTGGCCGATCTTCACGCCCACCACCGCCAGCCCAAAGGCCGCCAGGAGGTACACGGTGAAGGCCGAGAGGGCATCCAGCCCGCGCAGGCGCCCGAGCAGCTTGTAGAGGATGAGGATGGCCGCCCCGACCAGAAGGACGATGAAGAGCAGCACCGTGAGACCTGCCGTGCTGGCCTGGTTGGTCCACCGGAAGGTGATATCGGCGGCAGTGTATGCGCCGATGGCGTAGAACCCCCATTGCCCGAGCGAGAACTGGCCGTTGAAGCCGTAGATCATGTTCAAACCCAGGCTGACGATGGCGTAAACCGCGCCGAGGCGCAGGAGAGTCTCGTAAAACGGGGTGAGGACGCCGACCAGGATGAGCACCTGAACGACGACGAAGAACCCAATGGTTACGCCAAAAAAGAGGAGAGAGTTGCGGTCGATTCTCTTGAACATAGGCCTATGCTTTCTCCCTCTGCGCCTCGCCGAAGATACCGGTCGGCCGGACGAGTAACACCACGATTAAGATGGTGAACGCGATCGCGTCGCGCATCGGCGTGGAGATGTAAGCTGCACTGAGCACCTCTGCCTGCCCCATGATGAGCGCCCCTACAAACGCCCCCGGGATGCTGCCGATGCCGCCAAGCACTGCGGCGACGAAGGCTTTCAGGCCCGGCAGCACGCCCATCAAGAAGGTCACCTGCGGGAAGGCGATGGCGTAGAGCATCCCGGCCGCGCCGGCCAGGCCGGCGCCGATGGCGAAGGTGACCGAAATGATGCCGTTGACGTTGATGCCCATCAGGCGGGCGGTTTGCTGGTCATAGGCTGTGGCGCGCATCGCCTTGCCGATTTTCGTCTGGGTGACGATATACTGGAGCACCACCAGCAAGAAGATTGTGGCGATCACGATGATGATCGAGATGTTCGAGAAGGTGACGGTGTTTTCGGGGATGGCTTGCCCGGGAACCAAAGCCTGGACACCTCCGCTGCCGAAAACCCAGGTGGTGACATCGAATGGGCGCTTGTAGGTGATGAAGTTCGGCGTGAAGACGAAATCCAGCGCACCGAAGTATTCCAGGAAGAAGGATACTCCGATGGCGGTGATCAGCGCCGAGATGCGCGGCGCGCTGCGCAGCGGTTTGTAGGCCACGCGCTCGATGGTGATGGCGGCCAGGGCGCAGACGGCCATGGAGAGCAAGATCACCGTGATCGACCCGATTCCAGACGCCAGGACGGGAGAGATACCGGGGAACACTTTGGTCGGCCAGAGATGGAGCTGCACGCGGGCAATCGCCAGGTAGCTCATAAACGCGCCAATCATGAACACATCGCCATGGGCAAAATTGATCAGCCGGACGATGCCGTACACCATGGTGTAGCCCAGCGCGATCAGCGCATAGACGAAACCCAGCCGCAGACCGTCGATCACTTGCTGCAAGAAGAGGGTCGGGTTGGCCCACAGGGCTGTGCCGATCCTCCAGACGACGACAGCAACCAGGAACACCAGGAAAAAGGTGCGCAGTACTCTTCTCCGAACGAGCATTTCGATAAAGGACGGGGTCGGCGAAACTGCTTTTGTAGAATTCATACAGTACCCCAAGTGAAAAGATGAGGGTGCCTTAGAACAGCTTTATGGTTTTTCACCAGCCCTCACCGGCAGGTGAAAAACCATAAAACTCCTTTTGAGCCGGGCTGCCTGCGGGGGAAGCGAAGATGGAGGCAGGTTGCGCAAGCGTCCAGATTCGATGAAAACAACCCCGAACCGCGCGGCGGGGTGTGACCTGATGATGAAGAGGGGCGGGGGACTCCCGCCCCTCTTCATTGCAGGCGCTTACCGGCTTACGGAGCAACCGAAGCGGTAAAGGTCTTCTTGCCGTCTTTGACCGCGATAACAACGGCACTCTTGATGGGGTTGTGCTGCTTGTCGAAGGTGACATTACCGGAAACTGCCTCGAAGTTGAGGGTTTCCATCGCCGCAGCCACCTTGTCGGTGTCATCGACGCCGGCCTTCGCGATGCCCGCGAGGAGCAGGTTGGTGGCGTCATAGGCCAGGGTAGCCAGAGCATCGGGGACGGAATTGTATTTCTTCTGGTAATTGGCGACCCACGACTGAACGATCGGGCGGGTGTCGGCGGCGTCGTAGTGGTTCGAATAGAAGCCGCCATCAGCAGCCTTGACATCCAGGTCGGCGGAATCCCAGCCATCGCCGCCCATCATCACGGCGGTCACGCCCTTTTCCTTGGCCTGAGCGCCAACCAGGTTGACAATGTTGTAGTAGTCGGGCAGGAAGAGAACTTCGGCCTTAGACTCGGCAACTTTGGTCAAAATGGCAGAGAAGTCGGTGTCGGTCTTGGTATAGGATTCTTTGCCGACGATCTGGCCGCCCGCCTCGGAGAAGGCCTTCTCGAAGAACTCGGCCAGGCCGCGAACGTAGTCGTTGCCCTGGTCGAACATGATGAAGGCGGTCTTATAGCCCTTGGAGAGAGCGAACTTGGCCATCACGGTGCCCTGGAACGGGTCGATGAAGCAGGCGCGGAAGACGTACTTCTTGGTGGTGCCGTCGGCGTTCAGGGTAACGGTGGGGTTCGTGGAGGTCGGGCTGATCTGGATCACCTTATTCTTTTCGGCGATTTCAGAGATCGGAATGGATGCGCTGGAGCAAACCTCGCCGACGATGTAGTGAACCTTGTCTTGCTCGATCACTTTGTTGGCCGCGTTCACTGCCGGGTCGGGGGTGCATTGGCTGTCGGCGACCACGGCTTCGATCTTCTTGCCGAGCACGCCGCCCTTGGCATTGGCTTCTTCAATCGCCAGCAGGGCGCCGTCGCGGGTAGATACACCGAAGGTCGGGACGGGGCCGCTCAGCGGGGCCAGGATGGCGATCTTGATGGTGCCACCGCCGGCAGCGCCTGGCTGGCAGGCCGTCAGCAACATGGCGACGATCAACAATGCAAAAACTGCTACACGGGTCTTCATAACTCTTATTCCTCCTTTGGAATTAGGAACGTTCAGGTCATTGGACTGTGATCTGCGTGCCGTTTGGTTATCCTGCGGCGCAGCTGGAGATAGCGTTTCTCCTGCTGCCGGCGTCACCTCCTTTCGTGCCAGTTTCTATTATCCTGCAATAGTTACGGGTAGTTTAGGGCTTCGTTGGCCCTGAGAGACCCGAAAGCTCACGTACCGGTTGGTGATCGGCGTTTATAACGTTGATAGAAAGGACAGGAATGGGCCTAGATTAAGGTGTCTTTAAGAATAATGGTTGATGATACGCACGTTTGCTTTTTTTGTCAATAGAATTTTGCAGGCGATTTGTGCGCCCACTCACAACCCCGCCAGCAGGGGGAGCGTTTCGGCCACGTTGTATGGCAACAGCACTTCGGCGCGTCCATCGAGGAAAGTGGGCGAAAGGTTGGCGATGATCAGCCTGGCCCCGTTGGAGACGGCAAATTCAGGGAGGGTGGCGGCCGGCCACACCTCGAGCGACGAGCCGACCACCAGGATGACATCGGCGCTGGCGCAATGCTTTTCGGCGGCGCGCCAGGTGCGCGGGGGCAGGCTTTCCTCGAAGAGCACCACGTCCGGCTTCATTACCGCGCCGCAGGTTTTGCAGCGCGGCATTTCGTCGCCCGATTCGATGAGTGCCCGGTATTGGCTGGAGGGGGCCTGCCGCCGGCAGGATGGGCAGGTCATCGTCTCGATGGTGCCGTGCAGCTCGAGCACGGTTTGCGAGCCGGCGCGCTGGTGCAGCCCGTCGATGTTCTGGGTGATGACGGCCTTCAGCCTGGCCTGCGACTCCAGCTTTGCCAGCGCGTAATGGGCCGGGTTGGGCTGCGATTGCCACACCTGGCGCATGAGCGTGCGCTTCCAATCCCAAAACCGGGCCGGGGCCGTGCGGAACGTGGTCAGCGAGGCTACTTCCATCGGGTCGTAGCGCTCCCATAGACCTGTGCCCTTGGAGCGAAAATCGGGAATGCCTGAAGGCGTGGAGATGCCCGCGCCGGTGAACGCCACCAAATAGGCGGCCGATTGGACGATCCGGCGCGCCTGTTCGATCTTTTCCTGCTCTCCGGCAGGGATCATACCGTTACGCGCTCAGAGATAGCCTCTGCGAGCCGGCTGTATTGCAGGCTGAGCATCCCGCCAATTTGCACCTGGATCATCGGTAGGTTACGCGTGGCGGCCTGGAAAGCCACCTCGGGGGCCGGAGGGATGACCTGCGTCACCGGGATGCCCAACCCTTCCTGGATTTGTGTCACCGAAAGCTGCACGTCGGCGCGGATGCGGTTGACCACCACCAGGTTGACCAGCTTGCCCTTGCCAAAACCGCGCTGCTTCAAGTCTTCGAGCAGGATTTTGGTGCGGTTGATCGTCCCAGGGAATGGCTCGGTGACGACGATGACTTCTTTGCACAGGTTAAGGATTTCATCGAACGCCAGATGGGTGTTCAGGCCGATATCCAAAAGCACCAGCCGGGCCATCAGGGAAAGGTGATCGACGATCGCTTCGATGTTCTTGGTATTTTTCATCAAGGGCACATCGCGCGCGTATGGCGTGGCCATCAACAGGCGGATGCCATAAGGGACGCGCACAAGCTCGTTCTCGATTGTCGCGGTGTTGATGTCGTTGGGCGTCAGGCGCAGCAGGTTGTTCAGGCCTTCCTGCGTGCCCATCCCAAGTTCGCAGCTCCAGCTTCCCTGGCCGGGGCGCAACTCGGCGGCGATCACATCTTGCTTGGTGTTCTGGTAGTAGTTGATTGCCAGGTTGAGTGCCAGCGAGGAGACGCCCAGGCCGCCCTTGGCGGCAATCACCCCGATGGTGTAACCGCGTTCGAGCGGCGTGCTGCCGTGCGATTTGCTGCGCGACAGAATGGCGCGCATGTGGGCCGTCAGTTCGGCGGGGTGGATCGGTTTCGTCAGGTAATCGTCCGCTCCAGATTCGTAACCGGCGATCTTATCTTCCACCTGGGCGCGGGCGGTGAACATCAGGATGGGAATATCGGCCGTTTCGGGCTCTTTGCGCAAGGTGCGGGCCACCGAAAAGCCGTCAACATCGGGCATCATCACGTCGAGCAGAATCAGGTCGGGGAGTTCGCTGCGCGCCATGCCGATTGCCTGCGTGCCGTTAGAGGCAGCCAGTATTTTATAACCCTGCCGCTCGAGCATCAAGCCGACCAGTCGCAATGTCTGTACGTCATCGTCGACGATCAAGATTTTCTCGGCCATCCGTTCCCCGCTTTCTTCACTTGCATGCCTTAAGAAAGTCTAGCATAAAAATGAACCAGGGACAAGCAAAAAAGATTACCGATGCATTACGGCTTTTCCGACTCGTGCAAACTTCTAAAGGTTATCATGCCCGCGAGCACGGGCATCCAAAAGGTGATTCCTCGGAAGGCCAGGGTGATGACCGCCGATGCCTCGATGGGCACCTGGAGCGAGCGCAGCGCCACCGTCATCACCCCCTCAACGATGCCGATGCCGGACGGCGTGGGCGAGACGATCTGGAAAAGGTAGGCCAGGGAGAAGCTGGCGATGATGGTCGCGCCGGTGAATTCCACGCCGAAAGCCAGGAACACCAGGATGAAAATGACGATGAGCAGGGCTTTGTTCAGCAGCCCGAAGAACAGCGGGCGCAGCACCAGGCGCGGCTTGCCGCGCATCGCCGCGATGCCTTCGGCCGCCTCGAACGCGAAGGAATACGCACGCTCCACCGAGAGGTAGTCATGGTGGATGAACGGGCGCAGGAGGCGGTTGATGGTGCGGGCGCACCACGAGAGCGCTCTGGCCAGCAGCGCACCTGACTTCATCCCCAGGTAGAGCAGGATGGTCAGCCCCAGCGCCCCGGCCAGGAGGATGAGCGAGGCGGCGACTTCGGCCCAATGCAGGTTGTTACGCCTGGCAAGCTCTGCCAGCCCAAAGGTGAGTACCAGCAGGGTGGCGGTGTATTCGAGCCACACATACAGCACCCCGGCCACGGCCGTCCGCCCGGCGGAGCGCCCCTGGCTGCGTGCGTTAGCCAGCAGGTAGGCCGCCCCGCTGAGCCCGCCCGACGGGGCCACCACGCCGATGAACATGGCGGCGGTGGCGACGCGCGCCATGTAAAAAGAGCGCGTGTCGATATCCAGCACGCGAAAGATCGACTGGTAAGTGAGCCCGAGGTTGAACAGCCAAAACGCTTCGATGCCAAGGGCGAGCAAGATCAGGGCGAAATTCCCCTGGCTGAGCACCGCTGCGATGTTCTGCATTTCGGTGAAGCGGCTGATGAGAAATAAGACCCCCAGGAGCAGGATGAGAGCGATGATGAATTTCCGCACACAGGAATTATACGGTATAAAACCAATCGGGCGGTTTTACCCGCCCGATGGATCGCGTGATGGTCATTTTGCAGAGGCCGGAACCAGTCCGGCGCCCGTTTGGCTGGATTAAGGGGCGGCCTGCCCGCCGGAGTGCAAAATCTCCACGGCTTTATCGAGCTGCGGGTCGCGGTTGTTGGCCAGGTCCTCGTCGGTCAGCTTCACTTCCACGTCGGGGGTGAGCCCAATTTTGTTGATCTGCCGTTCTTTCGGCGTCAACCAGCGGGCGATGGTGACGCGCACCGCGCCCTGGTTGTTATCCAGGGGAATCCAGTTCTGCACGGAGCCTTTGCCGTAGGTGGTTTCACCCACCAGCGTGCCTCGCCCGTAATCTTGAATCGCCCCGGCGGTGATTTCGCTGGCAGAGGCTGTGCCGCTGTTGACCAGCACCACCAGGGGGATTTCGGTGGCCAGCCCGCCGGAAAGCGCCTGGAAGGACTTGCGGCGGCCGTCGCCGTACTCTTCGTACATCACCACGCCTTTGCTGACAAACTGGGAGACAACTTCGATGGCGGTGTTGAGGTAGCCGCCGCCATTGTTGCGCAGGTCGAGGACCAGGCCCTTGGGATGCTGGGCCATCAATGTGGTGAGGGTGTCGCGCAGCTCGGAAGTGGTCTTCTCGCCGAAGGTGTACAGCTGCACGTAGGCGATGTCGCCTTCGATGATTTTACCCGTCACCGAGGGCATGACGATCTTCGCGCGCGTGATGGTCACATCGAAAGGTTCTTCGGTGCCCTCGCGTTGGATGGTGAGTGTCACGTCGGTGCCGGCCGGGCCAAGCACGCGGCGCAGCACCAGGTTGCCGTCGATGCCGGACATGTCCTCGCCGTTCACCTTGAGGATGACGTCGTTGGCTTTCAAACCGGCCTTCTCGGCGGGGGAACCCGGCATGGGACTGACGATTTTTACAAAGCTGCCAGTGGTATCGACCCACGCGCCGATGCCTTCGTACTCGCCGTCCATGGGCATGTTGGCCTGGCGGTATTCGTCCGGGTCCATGTAGGAGGTGTGCGTATCGCCCAGCGATTCGAGCATGCCGCGGATCGCGCCGCGCATCATGGCCTCCTGGTCAACCGGCTGGTCAACATACTGGTCGAGCACAATCTGCCAGGTTTCCCAGAAGGGTTTGAAGAGCTGGGTCAGGTCGGTAGGGGTGCCGCCCGAAGCACCGGCATCGGGCACTGTGCCCGACTGGGCTGTGCTGTTACCGGGGGTGGGCAGCGCCTGGGCAGCGGCGGCGGCTCGGCTGGGCAGCAGCCACCCGACGACCAATCCGCCGGAAAACGAACCGGCCAGGAGCAATACAGCGATAAAGACTCCCAGCAGGATACGAACGGTTTTATCCATGGAACGGTCTCCTCGAAAGCTACCAGGTAGAAACTATCGATTAAGATAACATAGATTGGTTAATTTGGGATGAATGGCGGGGTGCTGCTATCAGCACTGGCACGTTTCCAGCGGGAGTGCTGGGCGGCGCACGCCGGTGCGCACCTTCCGGTTCGCCCTCAGGCAGGCCATGCTGCCTGGAGCGCGCCGTATGCCGACCCGGCGCTTTGGGAATGATTGCTCGGCCGTCGGCTCGATGAGGAGCGGTGAAGCTATTCTCCGGGCTTTTTGAGCGATTTGACTTTCTCGCGCAGCTCGGAATACCGGCGGTTTTCGTTCGCAAAGGGGTGGCGGATGGCCTGAAACGTGTCTTTCCAGACGGAGGCTTCATCTTTTTGGGCGCCGCGCCCGCGCAGGAGCGAAAACAGCCAGACGTTGATCGAGACGACCGTGAAAACGAGCACGCCGATGCCGCACCAGCCAAGGAGGGTGATTTCGGAGAGATTCATTTCGCCTCCGGGGGGGCGAGCAGCGGGCCGAGGACGGCGGGGAGGTCGCGCAGTGAGGCCACGGCGGCATCGCAGCAGCCATCAACGGCCGGGCTGCCCACGCGGATGGTATAGAACCCCAATGCCCGCGCGGCGCGCAGGTTGTGAGCGGCGTCGTCCAGCAGGATACACTCTTGCGGGGGCGGCCCGCCGGCTGCCGCCAGGGCCAGGTGGAAGGCTTCGGGCATGGGCTTGCATAGGGCGATACGTCAATGATATCGATGATCCTCTCGAAGCAGCCCTCCAGCCCAAGGAGACCCAGGACTCGCTGCGCGTGCGCCCGGTCGGCGTTGGTGAAGATGACCTTGCGCTGAGGGATTTGAAGAATGGCTGCTCTCACCAGGGGGTCGGGGGTCAGGTAAGTCTCCAATGGGATGGCGTGCACGTAAGCCAGGTAATCCAGCTCGTCAATGCCGCGGGTGACCTTGAGCCCGCGCAGGGTGGTGCCGTAAGCGCGGTAGAGGCTTTCGCGCAAGGCGGGCACTTCTTCTAACGGAATGCCGAGCCGCTCGTGGATGAAGCGCTCGATGCGCACGCCGATGGCATCCCACACGCCGCTTGAGGCGGGGTAGAGCGTGTCATCCAGGTCGAAGAAGAGCGTCGAATAGGGCATACGGTGGAGATTATACCGTAATCTCCTGGGCTTCCGGGCGCGGCGAAAGGTGGAATGAGGCCTGCGGGTGAAAAGCCGGGCCGCCGGGCCAGCTCGTGCCGTTGGCTGACCGGCTTGCAGGTATAATCAGGGCATTGCTTATGCCCATACGAATCCTGCCGGATGAAGTAGCGTCACAGATTGCCGCCGGAGAGGTGGTGGAACGGCCCGCCTCGGTGGTGAAGGAATTGATCGAGAACGGCCTGGATGCAGGGGCCGGCCGGATAACGGTGCGCATAGCCGATGCAGGCCGGCGGCTGATCGAGGTGGCCGACGACGGCAGGGGTATCCCCGCAGGCGAGCTCGAACTGGCGGTGGCGCGGCATGCCACCAGCAAGCTGCAGAGCGCCGAAGACCTGTTCCACATCACCACGCTGGGCTTTCGCGGCGAAGCGCTGGCTTCCATCGCGTCCGTTTCGCGCTTCACACTCACCTCGCGCGCCGAAGGCAGCCCGGTGGGTGAGAGCCTGCGCGTGGAAGCCGGGAAGGTGGGGTACACGCAGCAGGCGGGCGGCCCGGTGGGCACGCTGGTGCGGGTGGAAGACCTGTTCTTCAACGTCCCCGCCCGGCTCAAATTCCTCAAGCGCGATATCACCGAGCGGCAACAGATCGACGGGCTGGTGACACGCTACGCCCTGGCCTACCCGCATGTGCGCTTTCACCTGTTCCATGATGACCGCCCCGCCCTGCAGACCAGCGGCAAGGGCGACCGGCGCGAGGTGCTCGCCAGTCTGTATGGCGTGGATGTGGCCCGCCAGATGCTTGAAGTGGCCTTCACCGACGGGCCGACCCAGGTGAGTGGGTTCATCAGCCCGGTGGCGCTGACGCGCTCCAACCGGCGCGATATCACTTTCTTCGTCAACGGGCGCTGGGTGCAAGATGCCTCGCTGACGGCGGCGCTCCTGCAGGCGTATCACACCCTGCTGATGGTGGGGCGTTACCCGCTGGCGACCCTGTTCATCAGCATCGCGCCCGAGGAGGTGGATGTCAACGTGCACCCGGCCAAGGCCGAAGTGCGCTTCCGCAGCCCGGATGCCGTCTTCAGCGCCGTCTCGCGCGCGGCGCGCCGGGCGTTGCTGGCCTATTCACCGGTGCCCTCGGTGGCCCCGGCCACGGCCTGGCAGCGTTCCTTCGAAGGCGCAGGCGCCCGCGGCATCGACCCGGCCTGGGAGATGGCGCAAGGCACGCCCTTGCCCGTGCCCGCCCTTCCGCCCGAACCGGAAGCAGACATCCCTGCACCGCTGCAGGCCCCGCAGGCTCCGCAGCCAGGCCAGGCCGGGCTGCCCGGCGGGATGATGCCGCTCCTGCGGCTGGTGGGGCAGGTGGGGGCGGCCTACCTGGTGGCCGAAGGCCCAGACGGGTTGTATCTGATTGACCAGCACGCGGCCCACGAACGCGTGCTTTTCGAGCGCTTCATGCGTCAGCGCAGCGAGGGCATCGCCTCGCAGGCGCTGCTCGAACCGGCGCTGGTGGTTCTGCCCCCTGCGCAGGCGATGCTGCTTCACAACCAGATGGATGTGCTCGAGCGGCTGGGGTTTCAGGTGGAGGGTTTTGGCCCGAACACCTTCCGCGTGCGGGGCATTCCGGCGCTGTTCGCCGGGGCCGACCCGGCCGCGGCGGTGCGCGCCGTGGTGGAGGACTTCGAAGAAGATGAGACTCCGCTCCAGGCCGAGGTGGAAGCCCGCCTGATCGCGCGGGTGTGCAAGCGCAGCGCCGTCAAAGCCGGGCATGTGCTTTCGGCCGAGGAGCAGCGCGTCTTGCTGCGCGATTTAGAGCAGTGCGTGTCGCCGCGCACGTGCCCGCATGGCCGCCCAACGATGATTCACCTTTCGGTGGACCTGCTCGAAAGGCAGTTCGGCCGGCGCGGGGCAAGGTGACGTGGAAGGCTCGGGCACGAGGCCCGCGCCAACCGGAGGACACTCCCTTTAAAAAGTCGGGGCGGTTCACGAACCGCCCCGAATTCTTTACGGAAGCGTGTAGTGCAGGATGTGGTTGTTGATCCCGTCGGCGATCCACATGCCGCCCTGGCCGTCGAGCGCCAGGCCCGAGACCAGCCCAAACCCGGTTGCGTCGCTGAAGCCGCGCACGAACTCGCCATCGGCGGAGAATTCCAGGATGCGCCCGCCCTCCGGGTCGGCGGCAAAGACATGCCCGTCGGATGCGTTCACCTTGAGATAAGGCTTGTTATCGAGTGACTCGCCGTACCAGCCGGCGATATCCCACTGGCGCAGCGGGGTGAAGAACTGACCGCTGCTATCGCCCACGAAGGATTGGATGCGCTGGTTCCAGGTGTCGGCCACATAGACCACATCGTCCGGCCCGATGGCGATGCCGGTCGGTTCGGCAAACTGCCCGGGTTCCAGGCCGCCGGTGCCGAATTGAGCCACGAAAGTTCCGTCGGGCTCGAAGATCATGATGCGTTTGTTGCCCGTGTCGGCCACATAGACACGCCCGCGCGAGTCGATCGCCAATCCGCGCGGCCCCCAGAAGGCATCACCGGTCTCGGCCTGCCCGAAGTAACCCCACATGCGGATGAACTGGCCATCCGCGCTGAAGACCTGGATGCGGTGGTTCCAGGTATCGGAGACGAACACCGTTCCATCGGCGGCCACGGCAACGTCCCATGGTTCGTAGAAGGTGCCGCCGGGGGCCTCGCCCTGCGCCTGGTCGGCGAAGGTGCCCCACTGGTTGATCAGGCTGCCGTCGGCGGCGAAGTGCTGGATGCGGTTGTTCTGTGAGTCGGCCACGTACAGGCTGCCATCGGGGGCCAGGGCAATGCCGCGCGGAGCTTTGAGCTCGCCGGGGTTCGAGCCTGGCCGGCCGATGGCGGCGCCGTCGGCCGCGAGCGGGAGGATCTTATTTTTATACGGGTCTTCCTGAGCCTGGGCGACGACGCTGGGCTGGACGCCGTAATTCCAGATCTGCGCGACGATATCCTTGCGGATATACACGTGCATGCGCGCACTCGGCTGCCAGTTTTCCAGCGTCAGGCTGGGGTTCTGGGTGAGTTTCGCATACAGGCTGTAATCGCGGTTGAGCCAGATGTTCCACAGCGCCTGCCGGTACTCGGCGTTGCCAAGCGCGTAGCTGATGCGCTTCCAATCCAGGTTCCAATAATCCTGCATTGGCCACCACAGCCGCATGTATTCGAACTTCACAAAATTGTCGCCGACGACGGCGTCCATCTTGTTGAAGACATCCTCGCCCGCGATGATCACCGGCACCTCGCGCAGGTCGCGGGTGGGCTTATCGCCGAACCAGCGCACGTTGGGGTAATCGCGGAAGTACCACAGGTAGGGGTATTGGGCGTCGCCCGAATAGGCGACCACAATATCTTTGCCGCGGGTGGTGCGGCGCGAAATTTCCTCCACCTGCGCCAGCACCTGCTTGGGGCCGGGCGCGGCGTGAGCATAGACGAGGAATTCGGTGGCGTCGTCATAATTGATGAAGCTGGCCCGGTAGGCGGTGCGCGCCGTCAACACGGCCAGGATGGCAAAGAAGGTCACCGTGGCCAGCCGGGCCAGTTGGGCGGCTTCCCATCCGCGCAGCAGCCAAAGCACCCCGGCAACGCTGGCAATGCAGGCGAGCACCGAGAAGAGGAACAGGCTGGTGGCTTGCAGCTGCTCGAGGGTATTCCCGGCGAAGGGCGGGTTGGCCCCTTGCAGGCTGAGCAAGGCGCGCCCGAGGCTGATGAAGAACACCGGCAGAAGGGCCAGCGCCAGCAGCCCCTTTCGGTTGGCGATCTTCGACCAGGCAGTGGTATCAACCAGGTAACCCAGCCCCCAGCCAGCGGCCAGCAGCATGGGCAGGGCGATGTGCACCGTCAGCCAGGGCATTTTCTCGCCGGCCAGGCTGTAGGCAAACAGGCTGGTGACCGACCAGAAGAGCAGGAAGCCCAAAATGGGCAGGCGCTGCGGGCGGCTGTAGAAATCCTCTAGGCTGAAGAGAGCCGGGCCGGTTTCATCGGCGGCCTGAGCCGGGTTATCATCCTCGGCCTCTTCTTCAGAGGACTCAACGAGCTGCGGGTCGGAAGGGTTCGTCCCGGGCAGGTGCGAAAAGCGGTCGAAGCGCAGGCCAAAGTAGAATGCCAGGATCGACCCCAGCAATGCCAGGTATTCATACACCGGCACCTGCAGCAGTGCAAAGTAATACCAGGGCTGCCCGCCGCGCTGCTCGCCCTGCTGGCTGAGCCAGTAGCCCAGCGAGCCGATGATTCCGCTGAAGAAGCCGCTGCCGTTGGTGAACATGGACGTGTAGAAGAACACATACACGGTGTAGAACAGGAAGGCGTTCTTGACCCAAAGGCGCGGGTTCCATAAGAAGCCAATGACCGCCGAAATGACGATGAACAACCCCAAGACGACGCCGGTGCGGGTGAGACCCACCGAAGAGGAGTAATCCAGCGGGTCCCATCCGAGGATTTTGACCGGGAAGGCCGCCAGCTGCGGCAAGACGAGCGTGCCCGTGAGGATGAGCAGGTTGAAGGAGCGCAGGCGCCGCATCTGTTCCCAGCCTAATTTGCGGATGAGCTGGTAGAAGGCCACGCCTGCCAGGGCCAGCGCGCCTACCACGGTCACCAGTTCCACCGCCAGGCGGGTTTCACTGGCCAGGGCGCCCTGTGCGGCGGCAGGGGTCTCAGCGCCTGGGGCAATGTTGCCTGCGGGAGTGACCTGCTTGACCGGCTTTGCGTTCGCTGCGCCAAAACCGATCGCGACAAACAAGAGCAGCATGGCCAGGCCGATGAGCACCACAAAGCGGGTATAGAACCTTGGGCTGCGCTGCACGGCACGCTGGATTTCCTTGATGAAAATCAACGCCAGGAACACCAGCAGCTGCGCCATGTAAATGAAAGAGGTCTCTTTGGTGATGAAATGCATCACAATGGTGCCGGTGAGCAGGTAGAGCGAGAAGTCGTCTCCCTTCTCCAGGTGGCGCATCACGGCATAGACCATCACCACCATAAAGAGCTCGATAAAGCCCTCGTTGCGGGTGTACCTCCCATAGAACATGAGGTATGGCGAGATGAGGAAGAGCAGCCCGCCGATGAGCGCGCCTGTGCGGCCCAGGTAACGCCGGAACCCAAAGAGCACGAAGGCCACCGCCGCCGTGCTGAAGAGCGCCGCCGGCACGCGCGAGGAGAAATCGCTGTCGCCGAGGAGGAAGTAAGACAGGGCTACAATGTGGAACTGGAAAGGCCCGTGCGTGACCGGGTTATGCACGTAGCCCTTGCCTTTGAAGTAATCGTAGGATGGCCAGACGTGATTGACCTCGTCATGGCTCATCACGCGCTCGCCCAGGATGGCGAACCGGCTGAGGACCGCGAAAAGGAGGATCAGAACAACGAGGAGAGTTTCAATCTTAAAGCTGGAGCCTTCTTTAAAGAGAGGGCGGTCCAGCCAGGATGTCGAATTGGGCTCCGGTTGCATAGTGAGGTTGCCTGCTCCTTTGATGGACGCTGGAGATTGAATTTCATGTCACTATACTGTAAAACGCGCATTCCGGCAAGATTTGAACATTTGGGTATCAGCGCCTTTGCACTTCAATTGCTTGCGGCTAAATTCGCCGCTCGAGCCGTGAGGACAATCGTCTGATGATATGAAGAGAGCCGGCACTCTTCATTCAATGCTTAACTTTCTCTGGTAGAATCGCTGACATGCGCAACCGTGGTATGCTCTTCCCTCTTCGCTGGGTGTCGATCATCCTCATCCTCCTGGCGGTTGTATTGACGGCCGTCCAGCTGGTGCGCTACAGCCGCATTCGTTCGAACTTCCCTCCTGGAATGCAGATTGCGGGCATCCCGGTGGGCGGGCTGACCACCCAGCAGGCAGCCGAGCGCCTCCTGCAGGCTTACACGGCCGTTCCGGTGGAGATTCGCTACCGCGACGCAGTCATTCAGATCAAGCCGTCCGTCGTCGGGTTTACACTCGACCTGGAATCGATGATCGCCGCCGCCGACCTGGAGCGTGTGAGCCGGCCTTTCTGGAGCGGGTTCTGGGATTATCTGTGGAACAGGGTTCCGGCGCCGAAAGCCGTGCCGCTCATCTCGAGCCTTTCGGAGGAACGCCTGCGGGCCTTCCTCCAGGATGAAATCGCCGCGCGTTACGATGAGCCCGCCACGGCTTCGCTCCCGGTGCCGGGCAGCACGTCCTTCCAGGCCGGCACCCCGGGCACGCTGCTCGATATCGACCGCGCCGTGGTGTTGATCGGCGATGCCTTCCGCTCGTCCTCTGCCCGCCGGGTGAACCTGTCTTTCAACCGGGTAGATCCGCCGCGCCCGTCGATCGAAAACCTGAAGATCTTGCTGGAAGAAATCGTCCAGGCGGCCGGGTACAACGGCACGCTCGAACTGTACGTGAATGACCTGCAAAACGGCCAGGAAGTCCACTTCGCATACGACCAGGGCCAGCTGGTGCGCCCGGATATCGCCTTTACGGCCGCCAGCACGATGAAAATCCCGATCATGACCTCGGTCTTCCTGCGCGAACCCGAGCCGCTTCCGGCGGAGACGGCCAACCTCATCGACCTGATGATCGAGTATTCCGAGAACGGCCCGGCTGACTCGCTGATGGAAACCGTCCTCGACCAGACCACCGGGCCGCTGCTGGTCACCGAAGATATGAAGACCATCGGCCTGGATAACACGTTCCTGGCGGGCTATTTCTACCCGGGTGCCCCGTTGATGCAGCGCTTTAGCACGCCTGCCAACCAGCGCGAGGATATATCCACCGACCCGGATATGTACAACCAGACCACACCCACCGACATGGGCATGCTGCTGGAGGATATCTACCATTGCGCCGAGAACGGCGGCGGGACGTTCCAGGCGGTTTTCCCGGGCCAGCTCAGCCAGAATGAATGCCGCCAGATGATCGCGTACCTGTCGAAAAACCGCAACGGCGTGCTGCTCGAAGCCGGGCTGCCGGAAGCGACGCAGATTGCCCACAAGCACGGCTGGATCATCGAATCCGATAACCTGATGCACACCATCTCAGATGCCGGAATCGTCTATTCGCCCGGCGGGAATTACGTGATCTGCATCTACATGCACGACCCGCAGCAATTGATCTGGGATAAAGCCAACCTGCTGGTGAGCAAGCTCTCCGAAGCCGTATATAACTACTTCAACCAGTTGTAGCCGAAAACGCTTTCCGCAAGCGGGGGATCAGTTCATCGACCCCCATGCCCGCCGCGCCGCAGATGGTTTCTTTGAGGGCGTGCAAGGCGGGCGTGATGGCGTTGATCTCGCGGCTGTCCTGCGGGTAGCGCCGGTGCAGCCCGGCGATGCGTTCATCCAGGTCGACCAGCCGTGAGCCTTCGATCAGTTTATCGGCAAAATACACCAGCATCTCTTCCCAGGTGCGCGGCCGCAGGCGTTCGTCTTCGAGGGTGGGCAGCATGTGACGGCGGGCGATCTCAGCCAGCGCCGCCTGGCCGCGGTCGTCGAGCATCAACCCGGCCAGCTCGCCGTGGCTGATCTGCCGGCCCGAGGCTTTCACTTTGGCGAGGTCGTGCAGCAGGCCGCCGCGATGCGCCAGCAATGGGTTCACCGCCTCGCCCCGCTCACGCAGCCAGACGGCCATCTGGTAAGCGGCGGCCGCCACCCCGTGCACGTGCGCCAGCAGCGCATGCGGCACGGCTTCTTCTTGCAGCCAGGCCAGGCACCGGTCGTAGCCGGGCAGGCGCGGGGCTGCCAGGGCGGCGGGGAGGTCTTCCAGGCGGGTGATTTCCAGGTCGTGCAGCGGGAGCAGCCCGGGAGCAGCCTGTGCGGCGGGGTTGTACCAGGCTGCCGTCCAGCCGGCGCGAAACGCCCCAAGAACGTCGTCGCGGTAGCTGTCGCCGATCATCACAAGCTGGCGCGGCTCCTGGCGCAGGACGGATTCGAGGGCGCGGAAGAAGGCTTCATCGGGCTTGCGCGCGCCCAGCTCGTGGGCCGTGAAGCAGGCGCTGAGGTGGCCGTCTAAACCGGCGCGCGCCAGCGCCTGGCGCACCTGCCTGGCATGCGAATCGGCGGCATTGGTGGCGACCACCAGCCGGTAGTGATCTTTCAGCCTCTCCAGCGCCTGGGCAGCCCCGGGGGTGGCTTCCACTTCGGGCCATGCCGACATGGGGCCGGAGTATTGAGGGAAGACGCGCATCAACGTCTCGCCCCAGTCGAACACCAGGGTGGCAACCGCGGGGTTCATAGATTGGTCACCGTGCCAATGAAGCCGCCAGCCCCGCTGCGAGCGCCTGCTTTTCGGCGGTGCTCAGCCGCGCTTCGGGGTGGTTGAGCAGGTAATAGGCGGGGGGCATCTCACCCTCAAGGATCACTTCACCCACCTCGCGCACTTCGCGGCTTTTGCCCGCCGCACCCCATTCGGAGAAGTTCAAGCGCGACCGGCCTTCATCTACATCGCGCTGGACGAGCCAGCTCACCGGCGCGATGCTGCTGTACCAGGGCCAGGTGGTCTCGTTGCTGTGGCAGTCGAAGCAGGCGCGCCTGGCCAGCGCGCGGGTTTGGGGGCTGTCCCACTTCGGTTCGGCCGTCACCGGCGGGTTGGTGTGCGCCCGCCCGTAGGGGACGAGCTGGATCAAGGCCGCCAGGGCGGCGACGCAGCCACAGGCGAAGATGGCAATGATGAGGAGGGTCGGCCAACGCAGGCGCTTCTTCGGGGCAGGCGTGTTCATGGGTTCAGGTCGCATCCGCCTTTCTGGTTTGCTGGAAGGATCGTGACGTAACGATCAGCGCCTTAATGGATCAACAATACAAATTCGCTCTTGCGCTGCCCGGTGCGGGCGCGCACTTCGCCCAGCGTGCCGCGCAGCACAGCTTCGGAGGGGAGCGTGAGGTCGAGGCAGAGCGTCACGCGGGCACCCGCGCCCCAGACGCCTTCCACATCATCGAGGAGCTGGCCGAGCCGGTAGGGGGCGTCGAGCACCACGATGGGGATGCGCAGATGGCGCAGATAGCGCAGCGCCTTGCGGCGTTCTTCCTTCTCACGCGGGAGGAATCCGGCGTAGAGGAAACGGTCGAGCGACACATCCAGCACCGAGAGGGCCGCCATGAGCGAGGAAGGCCCCGGCACGGGCGTGACGGGCACGCCCATCTCCACCAGACGGGCGATGAGCGACGCGCCGGGGTCGGCAAAGACGGGCGTGCCGCAGTCGGAGATGAGCGCGAAAGCCTCGCCTTTATGGATGCGGATGGCGATCTCGGGGGCCTTCTCGGCCTCGTTGTGCTCGTTGAGCAGCAGGATGGGCTTGTTGATCCCGAGCTTCTTGAGCAGCGTGCTGCCTTCGCGCTGCTCCTCGCAGATGACCGCATCCACTTCTTGCAGCACATCTAAGGCGCGCAGGGTGATATCGCGGGGGTTGCCGATGGGGGTGGCAACCACGTAGAGCCGGTTTTTTTCGATGGTCATGGTATTCTCATCATAGCATAAATGCAAAGGCCGGGGTGCATCACCCCGGCCTTTGGTTTACCGATCTGTTTCGATGTCACCGCCTATGCATCGAAATAGAGCGTGTACTCGTAGGGGTGCGGGCGCATACGGATGGGGTTGACCTCGTTCTCGTATTTGTATGCCATGTAGGCTTCGAGGAGATCGGTGGTGAAGACATCGCCCTTGAGCAGGAATTCATGGTCGGCTTCGAGGGCTTTCAAGACGGCGTCCAGTGAACCGGGCACCTGCTTGATCAGCCGGGCTTCATCCGGCGGCAGCTCATAAAGGTCTTTGTCGGCAGGCTCGCCGGGGTCGATTCGGTTCTGGATGCCGTCCAGCCCGGCCATCAGCAGGGCCGCGAAGGTGAGGTAGGGGTTGGCGGAAGGATCCGGCGCCCGGAACTCGATGCGCTTGGCCTTGGGGCTTTTGGAATAGACCGGGATGCGGCAGATGGCCGATCGGTTGCGCTGCGAATAGGCCAGGTTGACCGGGGCTTCGAAGCCGGGCACCAGCCTGCGGTAGGAGTTGGTAGTGGGTGCTACGATGGCCAGCAGGGCCGGGGCGTGCTTGAGCAGCCCGCCGATGTAATACTTGGCCATGTCGGAGAGAGAGGCGTAGCCGGAAGGGTCGTAGAACAGGTTGGTGGAAGAATCCCACAGGGATTGGTGCACGTGCATCCCGGAGCCGTTATCGCCAAAGAGCGGCTTGGGCATGAAGGTGGCCGTCAGGCCGTTGGCGCGGGCGATGTTCTTGACGATGTACTTGTAGACCATCACGTTGTCGGCCATCTTCAGGAGGGTGTCGAAGCGCATGTCGATCTCCGCCTGCCCGGCGGTGGCGACCTCGTGGTGGTGGACTTCAGCATCCACCCCGGCTTTCTCCAGCGCCATGACGATGCGGCTGCGCACGTCCTGCTGGGTATCTGCCGGCGGGACGGGGAAGTAGCCGCGCTTGGGGGCGATCTGCGCGCCGAGGTTGGGTTTCAGGTCTTCGCCGCTCTTCCACCAGCCCTCGACCGAGTCCACGTAATAGAAGGATGAGTTGGTGCCGCCGCCGTAGCGCACGTCATTGAAGAGGAAGAATTCGGCCTCCGGGCCCCAGTAACTGACCGAGGCGATCCCGGTCTGCTTGAGGTAAGACTCGGCCTTGCGCGCCACATAGCGCGGGTCGCGCGTATAGGGCTGGCGCGTGACGGGGTCGTACACATCGCAGATGATCACCAGGGTGGGCACTTCGAGGGCAGGGTCAATGAATGCCGTGGCGGGGTCGAGCATGAGGAGCATATCGGACTCGTGGATTTCCTTGAAGCCGCGAATCGACGATCCGTCGAAGCCGATGCCGTCCTCAAACAGGTCGGCCTCCAGGTGGCGCGCGGGGATGCTAAAATGCTGCCAGGTGCCGGGCATATCGGTGAAGCGCAGGTCAACCATCTGCACTTTTTCTTTCATTTTCAACACATCGGCGACGGAAGTTGCCATGGTATTAATCTCCTTCAGGTGGGTGCGGTGCTCTCCAACGGGTTGAGTGAACGCTTTCAGTTATTCGCTGGTTTAGCAATCAATGAGGTTATTATAATGAGCGCCTCTCGGCTTGCCAGTACCCATTTGGGTAATTTCATGGCATTGAGGGGCGCCTGCGCGCGGGCGCGATCGTGAAGAGCCAGTGAATAGAGCGCCCCCTCGCCGCCCATATGAACACCGGGGCGGGAGGGGGCGCAGCACCTGTCTGCGGCTCGATCAATCGGCCGGGGCGTGCGCCGGGTGCCTGCCTGGAACGCGTTCGGGCGGTTCGGATGGTTCGCCCTCGGGTTCCCAATCCTGCGGGTAACCCAGGCTGCCCATCTCCGGAAGATCCAGGCCGCCGAGTTCTGCCCGGGCATCCACCCGCAGCAGTTTGAGCGCCGCCAGCAGCTTGAAGAAGGCGAATGACGCGGCGAAGGTGGCGGCAAACACCGCGCCGAGTTCCAGCAGCTGGGCGAGAATTTGCGTCCCGCCGCCGTACAGCAGCCCGGTGACGGGCCCGGCCACGCCGTTCCAGAGGGCAGTATCGGGGTTGCCGTTGGCGAAGATCCCAACTGCCAGCACGCCCCACATGCCGTTGAACAGGTGCACCGGCACGGCCCCGACGGGGTCATCCACCTTGATCCTATCCAGCACGCCGGTGGCGACGCATACCCACACGCCTGCCACCAGCCCGATGACGACCGCCGCCCAGCTATCCACAAAGGCGCACGGCGCGGTGATGGCCACCAGCCCGGCCAGGACTCCGTTGACCGAAAGCGAAGGATCGGGTTTGCGCAGCGGGTGAACCCACCACATATAGAACATGGCCGAAACGCCCCCGGCTGCCCCTGCCAGCAGGCTGTTGACGGCGGCGGCGACCGCCAGGTTGCGGAAGGCGCCCACAAAGCCGAGCGCCGAGCCGGGGTTGAAACCGAACCAGCCAAAGAACAGGATGATGGTGCCCAAGATGCCCATCGGGATATTGTGCCCCGGGATGGCGCTGGGAGCGCCGTCTTTCCGGTACTTGCCGATGCGCGGGCCGATGACGATGGCCCCCGCCAGGCCGATCGTTCCGCCGACCATGTGGACGACGCCCGAACCGGCAAAATCCACCGCGCCGTTGCCCAGCCCCAGCGAGCGCCCCAGGTTGGCCAGCCAGCCGCCGCCCCACACCCAGTTGCCGATCAACGGGTAGAGGAACATGCTGATGAAGAGGCCCGTCAAGACGAAGCCGGAAAACTTGAGGCGCTCAGCCATCGAGCCGGTGGGGATGGTGGCGGCGGTATCCATGAAGACCATCTGGAAGAAGAAGAAGGTGAGCAGGCCAAAGTTGGCCGTCAGCCCGGCCAGCAGGAAGCCTTTCAACCCCAGCACGCCCGCGCCGCCGATCAGCAAGGGTTGGTCGAGGAAGCCGGTCCAGTCGCCGAGGGTGACGGGGGCGAAGGCCCATGAACTCAGGCCGTTCACAGCGGGGTAGGGGTAATTCACCCCGCCGAACTGGAAGGCAAAACCGGTCAGCCAGTAGCCGAGCGCGCCGATGCAGAAGACCATCAGGTTCATCATCATCGTGTGAGCCACGTTCTTGGCGCGAGTGAAGCCCGTCTCTACCAGGGCGAAGCCCGCCTGCATGAAGAACACCAGTGCGCCGGCGATGAGCACCCACAAAACATTCAGGCTGACAACCGCATCGCTGGTGGTGCTGGAAAGCGTGTCAAGATCGGTGGGGGGCGTTTCGGCATGGACGACGCCGGTTTGAACCAGCAGCGCAATGAGGGCAATCGTGAAGACCAGGAAACAGAAAGCCGAAAGAGGACGTTTCATCTCGTATTTCTCCTTTTCGTTTGATTGTATAGACCGCTTCTCCGGGCTTCCAGTACCCGGAAGGAGAATCTTGGGGGTACACTTAGGGCAGGCTCATTTGACAACCGCGAGCGGGAATCCCTATAATGGCAGCAACAGGATACCCGTTTGGGTGACCCCCAGGGAACGGCAAGGGTGGGATAATCGATCTCATGGCTGATGCGAGTGTGATCCTCTCGGAAGATGAAACCCAAGCGCTGCTCGCGCCGGTGAGGTTCGGCGACATGCGCTCGGCGCAGTTGACGCTCAACCGGCTGATGTCGAACCCCGAAAGGGCGGCGGCCGTCAGGCGTTTCTTGCCCAACCTGCTCGCCGCCCTCACCAACGCTGCCTCGCCAGACCGGGTGCTCGCCAGCCTGGACCGGTTCGTTGCGCGCTTCGGGGCGCAGCCCGCGCTGGATTACCTGGCGGGCAACCCGCGCGCGGTGGAAATCCTGGTGGTGCTCTTTGCCGGGAGCCAGTTCCTCACCGAGATTCTGCTGCGCAACCCCGAGGCGCTCGAAAAACTGCTGGCCTACCGGCGGCTGGCGCGCCCGAAGAGCGTGGAGCAGCTCTTCAGCGAAGCGCAGGCGGCACTGCCCGCGGGGGGCGGCTTTTCTTCCGCGCTGGATGCTCTGCGCCGCTTTCAAAGCAGCGAGCTGCTGCGCATCGGCGCCTGCGACCTGCTCGACCTGTATGATCTGCCCGCGGTGACGCGCCAGCTTTCGAACCTGGCGGACGCGCTCATCCGGGTTTGCCTGCGCCTGGCGGCGGCGCAGGCGGGGGCGCCGCCCGATGGGCTGTGCGTGCTTGGCATGGGCAAGCTGGGCGGGCGCGAGCTCAATTATTCTTCCGATATCGACCTGCTCTTCATCACCCAGGGCGACCCTGCGGCGGCGCAGCGCACCGGCGAGAAGTTGATCGAGGCACTGGCGAGGGCCACCGGCGAAGGTTTCCTCTACCGCGTCGATATGCGCCTGCGTCCCTGGGGGCGCGTTGGACCGCTGGTTTCGACCGTCTCCGGGTTCGCTGCTTACGTTGGAAAGAGCGCCCTCCCATGGGAGAAGCAGGCGCTGCTCAAAGCGCGCATCATTGCCGGAGACCGCGCTGCCGGCCAGGAACTCCTCGAGCGAGCCGGCCCGCTGATCCTTTCGCTCACATATGATGAGCTTCAGGCTTCGGTGCGGGGGATGAAGCAGCGCACCGAGGCGCAGCTCCGCCAGAACGGCCGCGCCTGGGGCGAGGTGAAGCTGGGCGAAGGCTCGATCCGCGACGTGGAGTTCACCACGCAGTTTCTCCAGCTCGCCTATGGCAGCGCCCAGCCGGAAATCCTCACCCCCAACACGCTGGATGCGCTGCTGCGCCTGGCGGCGGCGGAGCTGATCCAGCTGGATGAGCACCGCGTGCTTTCGGAAGGCTATATCTTCCTGCGCACCATCGAGCACTACCTGCAAATGATGGACTACCGCCAGACTCACAGCCTGCCGCAAGACCCGGCGGCTCTGGCAGCCCTGGCTCAGCGCCTGGGGTTCAGCGGTGCAGACCCCGGAAGGCGTTTCATCGAGCGATACGAGCAGCACTGCGCGGCGATCCGCGCGGTTTACCTGCGTTATGTGGGAGGCGCAATGATCAAACCGATGCCCGAGAAGGACCCTGGCGGCGGCGCGAGCGACCCGCTGCAGGTGCACCGCCACCTGGACCGCATGTCGCCATCCTATTCCGAAGTCTATTCGCCCGAAGAAATTGCCCTCCACGCGGCCATGGCTTCGCGCTTGAATGACGATAACCCCGTGGAGGTGGAGGCCGCCCCGCAGCCCGACGGTTCCTGGCGGGTGACCGTGGTGGCGTTCGATTACCCGGGCGAGCTTTCGGTGATCACCGGCTTGATGTTCGTTTACGGGATGAACATCCTTTCCGGCGAGGTGTTCACCTACGTGCCCGTCAGCGGCGAGACTTCGCGCGCCGAGCGGCAGGATACGCGCCGCAAGATCGTGGATGTGTTCCACGTGCAGTTGCTCGAAGCCCCCAAAGGCGAGGACCCCTGGCCACGCTATGCCGCCGACCTGGCCGCCTACCAGCGCATGACGCGCGCTGGCCGGCGGAGCGATGTGCAGGGCGATCTAACCCGCCGGGTGGCGCATTCCCTCCAGGAGCGCGAGCACAAGGCAGGCGTGGCGCTTGTGCCGGCGCTGTACCCGATCGAAATCGAGATCGATAACGATGCCAGCGACCACCACACTATTCTGCGCATCGCCGGGCAAGATACGGTTGGCTTCCTGTATGAACTGACCAACGCGCTTTCTATCAGCCGGGTGTACATCGACCGGGTGGTGATCGACACGGTGGGCAGCCGGGTGCAGGATGCGCTGTTCGTCAGTGACGCCAACGGGCGCAAGATCACCGATGAGCGCAAGCAGCGCGAGCTGCGCGCGGCGACGGTGCTGATCAAACACTTCACGCATCTGCTGCCCTTCTCGCCGAACCCGGAAGGGGCGCTGGTGCACTTCCGCGATTTTATCGACCAGCTCTTCCGCCGCCCCGATTGGCCCAACGAGCTCACCTCGGTGCAGAAGCCGGAAGTGCTCCAGGCACTTGCGCGCGTGCTGGGGGTGAGCGACTTTCTGTGGGACGATTTCCTGCGCATGCAGTATGCCAACCTCTTCCCGGTGGTGACGGATATGGACGCGCTCGAAACGGCCAAGTCGCGCGCGCAGCTGCAGGCCGAGCTGGCCGTGCAGCTTGCCAGGGTGCACGCCGGGCCGCAGGAACCGAACGAAAATGCTCCGTGGATCGAAACCCTGAACGCCTGGCGAGACCGCGAGATGTTCCGCATCGATATGCGCCACATCCTTGGCCACACCCACGAGTTTTGGGATTTCGCCGCCGAACTGACCGACCTGGCCGAAGTGGTGGCCAACGCCACCTTCCACCTGTGCCACGAAGACCTGCGCCTGCTCTACGGCACGCCGCTGAAAGAAGATGAGAGCCCCTGCCAGATGAGCGTCGTCGCGCTGGGCAAGTTCGGCGGCTACGAGCTGGGCTTTGCCTCCGATATCGAGCTGATGTTCATCTATGAGGGCAACGGGCGCACCACCGGCTCGAGCGGCATCACCGCCGCCGAGTTCTATGAAAAGCTGGTCGAATCCTTTGTGGCAGCCATGCGCGCCAGGCGCGAAGGCATTTTTGAGGTGGATTTGCAGCTGCGCCCGTATGGCAAAGCGGGGAGTCTTTCCGTCTCGATGGACTCGTTCCGGAGGTACTTCGCTCCGGGCGGGCCGGCCTGGGCCTACGAACGCCAGGCGCTGGTCAAATTGCGGCCCGTGGCTGGGGATGAGGCCCTGGGGGCCAGCATTGCCGCGCTGCGCGATGAATTTGTGTACACGGGTGAAGGCTTTGACGTCACCGCCATGCGGGCCATGCGCGAGCGGCAGCTGCGCCACCTGGTGCGCGGGGGGACGATCAACCTCAAGTACAGCCAGGGCGGGCTGGTGGATGTGGAATACCTGGTGCAGGGCCTGCAAATATCCTATGGGCACAAGTTGCCTGAACTTCGCCAGACCAACACCCGCGAAGCCATGGCTGCCCTGGCGCGCGCAGGGATCCTCTCGGAGGAGGACTACACCCGCCTGCGCAAGGCCCATACCTTTTTGCGCTGGTTGATCGATGCGCTGCGGGTGGTGCGCGGGAACGCCAGAGATATCACCGTGCCGCCGGAAAACAGCGAAGAATATGCCTACCTGGCCCGCCGGGTGCGGCTGGACGATCCATCGAAACTGCGTTCTGAACTGGAACGATATACCGAGGATGTGCGCGAAATCAACGCGCGCCTGCTGCGCTGAGACCTCCGCCGGAGATGACCCCCACCAGCCGGATGGTCTCTCCTTCTTGCAGCACTTCATCTTCGCCAATCAGCTCTCCTGCCCGCACGACCAGGTAGAGTTCGGGAGGCAGGTTGAGGGCGCGCAATGCATCGCCCGTGCGGATGGGCGCAGGCAGCTCGTGTTCTTCCTGGCGCACGATCACCTTCACTCCCATGCTATTGCATCCCGGCCTGCACGCATAGCAGCCAATCGCGCGCCGGGCCTTGCGGCTCGACGCTGCTTAAAGCCAGGATGGGCCGCTCCCACGCGCCGGAGGGCAGGCCCGCTACCCTCACCGTCTTGACGCTCGAATCGACCCAGCGGCGGGGGAGGAACCCCAGCGCGCCCGGCTCGGCGGCGACCGACTGGCGCATTTCGGCCGGGGCGGGGGCCGTCACCACCTCGCGGGCGGGGGCAGGGCCTTCAGGGAAAAGGGTTGGGTCGAGGATGGTTTGCAGGCCGCTGCCCCGGGGGTAAAGATACAACACGAGCGGCAGGGGCGCCTGGCCGAGGTAATCCCAATCGAATGCGGTCAGTTGGCCGGAATAGGCCGCTTGCAGCGCGGAAAGCTCGAGCGATTGGACCGGGTTCGCCGGATTGGCAACGAGCACCAGCTCTTCGCGGGCCAGCTCGGCGGCGTAGCCCGGCTGAGCTGCCGGGTTATCTCCCCAGGCGAGGGTGAGGTCGGCCTGCTCCGGCGCAAAGGCCGCGCCGGGCGCCTGCTGGATGGCCAGCCCCACGCCCTCAGGGGTGCAGGCCGAGAAGGTTCCGGAGAAGACCATGAGTGCCGGAGATACCTGCACGCGCAGCCAGGCCGTCGGCGGCGCGTCTGCAGGCACAGGCGCAGGGGCGCAGGCGCAGAAAATCCACGCCAGAGCCGGCAGGAGCAGCCGCAGGGCGCTCCGGCGCAGGTTGAACGCTTGCATGGGGTGAATTTTACCTTATCGCGGTGAGAATCAACGTCACGCCGCCGAGGACGGCGCAATAGACCGCGAAGAGCACCAGCGAGCCTTTTTGGAGGAAGCCCAGCAGCCAGTGAATGGCCAGGTAGCCTACCACGGCGGCCGCGATGAAACCGGCCCCAACCAGGGGCAGCCAGGCAGCCATCCCAGGGGTGCGCAGGGCGTCCACCGTCTCCAGGCCGCCGGCCGCCAGCATAATCGGCACCGACATGAGGAAGGAGAAGCGCGCCGCGGAGCGCCGGTCGAGGTGGCGCAGCATCCCGCCGGTGATGGTCGAGCCGGAGCGGGAGACGCCGGGGAAGATCGACAATGCCTGGAAGACCCCCATCACCAGGGCGTCGAGCCAGTTGAGGGATTCGATGCTGCGCGAGCGCCTGCCGATCAACTCGGCGGCCAGCAGCAGCGCCGTGGTGACGAGCAGAAATGCCGCCGTGGCTGCCACCGAGCCGAAAGCGGCTTCCACCTGGGGCTTGACGAGCAGCCCGAAGACGCCGGCCGGGACGCTCGCCAGGAGCAGATACCACCCCAGGCGGGCCTGCGGGTCGGCAAAGGGCTTGCCCTGCACCAGCCCGCCGATGAATGCGCGGATGATGCTCCACAGGTCTTTCCAGAAGTAGATGATCACCGCCACCAGCGTGCCATCCTGGACGAGCACGTCGAAGGTGAAGGCCACCGATGGGCTGATCTGCCAGCCAAAGAGGTAGGGGGCGATGACGAGATGCGCCGAGCTCGAGATCGGCAGAAATTCGGTCAGGCCCTGGATGATGCCGAGGATGATCGCCTGAATGAGAGTCATATGGCTCCTATGGTGTGAAAAGGTCAGGCGTGCTTGCCGCGCGGCCTGTAGGATGCAAGAAAGCTGTCTGCGAAATCGGCGAAGCACCCCTGGAGGATGGCCTGGCGCGCATCGCGCACCAGTTGCAGCAGCATGTGGATGTTGTGAATCGAGATGAGCGTCGAGGCGAGCATCTCTTTGGCGACGATCAGGTGGCGCAGATAAGCGCGCGTGAACGTCCGGCAGGTGTAGCAGGCGCAGCCCGGCTCGATCGGGCAGTCGTCGCGCGCGAAGGCGGCGTTCATCAAGTTGAGCCTGCCGGTGCGCGTCATGGCCGAGGCGTGGCGGGCCAGCCGGGTGGGCAGGACGCAGTCGAAGATATCCACCCCGCGGGCGATGCCGTTGATCAGGTCTTCTGGCGAGCCGACGCCCATCAGGTAACGCGGCTTTTCGGCGGGCAGAACTGCGTTGACCACTTCCAGCATGGCGTGCATTTCGGCTTTCGTCTCGCCGACCGAAAGCCCCCCGATGGCGTGCCCCGGGAAGCCCAGCGAAGCGATGAACGCGGCCGATTGCTCGCGCAGGTCGCGGAAGACCCCGCCCTGGACGATGCCAAAAAGGGCCTGGTCGGGGCGGGTTTGGGCCTTCAGGCAGCGCTCGGCCCAGGCATGCGTGCGCGCCACAGCGTGCTCGTTATAGGCCCGGTCATAAGGCGGGGCGCATTCGTCGAAAGCCATGATGATATCGGCCCCGAGCTGTTCTTGCACCCGGATGGATACTTCGGGGGTAAAGCGGTGCGTCGAGCCGTCAATGTGGCTCTTGAACGTCACGCCATCTTCGTCGATTTTGCGCATCTCGGCCAGCGAGAAGACCTGAAAGCCGCCGGAATCGGTCAGCATGGGGCGCGGCCACTGCATGAAGCGGTGCAAACCGCCCATTTCGGCCACCAGGTCGGCGCCGGGGCGCAGATAGAGGTGATAGGTGTTGGAGAGCACCAGCGAGGCATCCAGTTCGGCCAGCTGCGCCGGGGTGACGGCCTTGACGGTGGCCTGCGTGCCGACCGGGGCGAAGATGGGCGTGGCGATGGGCCCGTGCGGGGTGTGAAAGGTGCCCGCGCGGGCGCTGCCATCGGCGGCCGCGATGTCGAAGGTAAACTGGGGCATGAGGGAAGATTATACTTTGCTTTTGAGCGCCTTGCCTGGAAATTCCAATGTATAATTCCGCGCATGCATTCCAACGGACAAACCAACTGGATCGAGGTGGACCTGGGGGCGATCCGACATAACGTTCGCCGGCTGCGCGAGATCAGCGGCGTGGAGGTGATGGCCGTGGTGAAGGCGAATGCCTACGGCCACGGGCTGGTGGATGCCAGCCGCGCCGCCGTGGAAGCCGGCGCGACCTGGCTGGGCGTGGCGCGCATCGATGAGGCCCTGGCGCTGGTGCGCGAAGGCCTGCATGCGCGGCCGATCGTGTTGGGCTACACCGAGCCGGAACGGGCCGCCGAAGCCGCCGCGGCGGGGGTGCGCCTGGCCGTTTATGAGCGCGAGGTGGCCCAGGCCTATTCGCGCTGCGCCGGGCAGGCCGGGCAGCCGCTTTTTGTGCACGCCAAATTCGACACCGGCATGGGCCGCCTGGGCCACAGCCCGCAGGACGGCGTGGAGTTCGTGCGCTGGCTTGGCGGGCAGCCCGGCCTGCAGGTGGAAGGCGTGTTCACCCACCTGGCCGAGGCCGACGAGCCGCACAAGCCGACCACGTTGAGCCAGTTGGCCCGCTTCGAGGCGCTGCTGGCCGGGCTGGATGCTGCCGGGCTGCGCCCGCAGTACATCCACGCGGCCAACTCGGCCGGAACCTTGAACTTCCCGCAGGCGCGCTATAACCTGGTGCGGCCGGGGATTGCCGTCTTCGGTCTGCAGCCCTCCGAGACAAGCCCGCTGCCGCCCGACTTCCGCCCGGCATTGAGCTGGAAAGCCCGCCTGGCTTCGGTGAAGATGCTTCCGCCGGGGCACGGCATTGGCTATAACTTCAAGTACTTCACCTCACGCGAGGAGCGCATTGGGGTGGTCACGGTGGGCTATGCCGATGGGTTCCGCCGCCGGCCCGGCAACCAGGCGCTGGTGCGTGGAAAGCGCGTGAACGTGGTGGGCGGGGTGTGCATGGATCAATGCATGCTCCAGCTCGACGGCGTGCCGGAGGCGCAGATTGGCGATGAGGTGGTGTTGATCGGCCAACAGGGCAGTGAATCGATCACCGCCGAAGAGGTTGCCCGCCGCTGGGAAACGATCGACTACGAGGTCGTCTGCGGCCTGGGCGCGCGCGTCCCGCGCGTCTACCGGTGAGATGATATGATCTTTCCACAGAAGAAGCGCTGGCTGGTGGCTCCGCCCATCCCGGAAAGCATCGAGGATGCGCTGGCCGAATTTCCGCCGGTTTTCCGCCAGGTTTTGTTTGCGCGGGGCATTCTCGATGCCCCCTCGGCGCATGCTTACCTGCACCCCGATCCGGAACCCTCGGCTGCGGAGGAGCTGTTGGGCCTTCCGCAAGCGGTGGAACGCCTGAAGTGGGCGATCAGCCACCAGGAAATGATTGCCGTGTACGGCGACTACGACGTGGATGGGGTCAGCGCGACGGCGCTGTTGAGCGAAGTGCTGGGCTGCCTGGGCGCTCAGGTGCGGCCTTACATCCCGAACCGCTTCGAGGAAGGTTATGGCCTGAACAACGAGGCGCTCGATACCCTCGCAGCCGAGGGCGTCGAGCTGGTGGTGACGGTGGATTGCGGGATCCGCTCGCCCAAAGAGGCCGAGCATGCCCGCGAGCTGGGGCTGGATATGATCATCAGCGACCACCACCACCCCGGGCACGAGCTCCCCGCCGCGGTGGCGGTGATCTGCCCCAAGCAGGCCGGTGATGACTACCCCGATAAAGACCTGGCAGGCGTGGGGCTGGCCTACAAGATTGCCCAGGGCATTTGTGACGCTCTCCCCGAGGCGGGCTGCCGCGCCGATGATTGGCTCGACCTGGTGGCGCTGGGGACGATCTCCGATATCGTCCCTTTGCGCGGTGAGAACCGCCGCCTGGTGCGCCAGGGGCTGGAGCTGCTGCGTAAGGGCCGGCGGCAGGGCGTCGCCTCGCTGGCGGGGGCGGCTGGGGTCAAGCTGCCAATGCTCACTGCCGGCGATGTGGGCTTCATGCTCGGCCCGCGCCTGAACGCAGCGGGCAGGCTCGAATCGGCGGAGGCGGCCCTCAACCTGTTGATGGAAAAAGACCCCATCCGCGCAGGCGCCCTGGCCCAGAAGCTGGATTCACAAAACCGCGAGCGCCAGGCGCTCACCCGCCAGATTCAAGAACAGGCCGCCGCCATGAGCCTGGAATCGGGGATCGAAGAGATGATCTTCGCCTTCTCACCGGAGTTCAACGCGGGCGTGGTCGGGCTGGCGGCCTCGCGCCTGGTGGATAGCTTCTACCGCCCGGCGGTGGTGGGGTGTACCGACGCAGAATACACGCGCGCTTCCTGCCGCTCTATCCCTGAGTTTCACATCACGCGCGCGCTCGATGAATGCCGCGAGCTGCTCGAGCGCCACGGCGGGCATGCCGTGGCGGCGGGCTTTACCGTGCGCAACGAGAACCTGCCCGAATTGACCTCGCGGCTGGCCGAGATTGCCCGCCGCGAGCTGGGCGGGAGGGAACTCGCCCCGGTGATGCGCGCGGATGCGGAAATCCCGCTCAACAGGCTCCACCCCGATCTGCTGCGGTTTCTGGATATGCTCCAGCCGACCGGGCAGGATAACCCCGAGGCGGCTTTCGTCTCGCGCGGGGTGCGCGTTTCGAAGGCGCGCACGGTGGGGGCCGATGGCGCGCACCTCAAGCTGACCCTGACCGACGGCTGGGTGACGTGGGATGCCATCGCCTTCCGCCAGGGGCATTGGGCGGCCGATATGCCCGCGAAGGTGGATATCCTCTACCAGTTCGAGCGCAACCTGTTCAACGGGCAGGTGAACGTGCAGCTCAACGTGCGCGATCTTCAGGCGTCCGAAGAGGCGGGTTGAGCGCGCGCGGCTGAGAACCCCTTGCCCTGCCAGCTTTCAAGGATAGTGTTTCAGTTTATCTATCCATTGTGGGGCAAGCCCCACAATGGATAGATAAAGACATGCACGACCCTCTCAACAGATGCGGGGCGGATAATCAAAAGGTTCGGCGCTTCTTGCCGAACCTTTTTGATTTGACTTGCTCCGCTGGCGCATTCTTAATCCACAAACCGGTATTTGAGCAGCGACCAGACGGCCACGAAGGCATCTTTCATCTTGATCTTCTTGCCCTCGGAATATTCGCGCGGGTTGAAGCGGATGGGCACTTCGAAGATGCGCGCGCGGCGTTTGAGCAGCTTGGCGGTGAACTCGGGCTCGAACTCAAACCCGCGGGCGTGCAGCGGCATATCCAAAGCCATTTTGCGCGGGAAGAGCTTGTAGCCCGTTTCCATGTCGGTGAGGATGTTGTTATAGAGGATGTTCGTCAGAAAGGTGAGGATGCGGTTCGCCACCATGTTCCAGAAGAGGATCGGGCGGCGCGCACCGCCCAGGAAGCGCGAGCCGAAGACCACCTCGGCGATGCCCTCTTCCACCGGCACGAGCAGCGCCGGAATATCGCGCGGATCATATTCCAGGTCGGCGTCCTGAACGATCAACCAATCGCCGGTTGCGGCCTGGATGCCCGTGCGCACCGCCGCGCCTTTGCCCTGGTTGCGCTCGTGAAGCAGCACGCGCACCGTGGGGTCGCCTTCGAGGGTCTTGAGAAAATCTCGCGTGCCATCGGTAGAGCCGTCATCGACGATGATGATCTCGCCGGCGACGCCAATCGCCTTCACCCGGCGCAGAATCTCGCCGATGGTTTTTATTTCATTGTAAACGGGGATGATGACGGTGAGGTTCATGGCAATCATTATAATGGAACATGGCGCAACGATCAGAGGGAAGCCTGGCGCCTTTCATTACTGTAATGACCCTGTAGAATGTGCCTGGTACCCGACCGTGCTATAATTTTCCAGGATGGCTTATCGGATCGAACTGATCAACAACAAGGGGAGAGCAGATTGGTTCCAAACGGCCCAGGCGGGCGCCAATCGAAGCGGCGCAGCCGACCGGCGGCGCGAACCCGGCCCCATCTACGGTTCTTCAAAGGCAAAGGAAGGTGAGGCATCATGACGAATGCACCAGCGCGTACGGGCAATAAGGCACCGGCTGGTTCGGGGCCGCTCGCTCCACCTGCCGGCACTCCGTTTACCCCTCCGCCGATCGTCACCCTGGAAGATACCGGCCTTTCACCCCTCTGGCTTCAAGACCTGATCTTAAAGGTCATGTATTTCCAGGGTTACCTGACGGGCTACAAAATCGCCGAGGAGGTGACGCTGCCGTTTTCGGGCGTGGTGGATCAGATCATGGAGGCGCTCAAGCGCGAAAAGCTGCTGGAAGTGCGTTCATCGCAGATGGGGTTGGGCGAAGGCGCTTACCTGTATGCGATCACCGGCGCAGGGATAGCGCGCGCCCGCGAAGCTTTGGAACGCAGCCAGTACGCCGGCCCGGCCCCCGTGCCGCTCAATGTCTATATCGATTCGATCCTGCGCCAGGCGCGCGGGCGCATGACGGTCACCAACCGAATGATGCGCCAGGTGCTATCGAGCCTGGTCTTGTGCGAAGATACCTTCCAGGCGCTCGGCCCGGCGGTGAACTCGGGCACGTCCATCTTCCTCTACGGCCCGCCCGGCAACGGCAAAACCAGCGTGGCGCGCGCCGTGGGCAACCTGATCCAGACTCAAAATATCTACATCCCGCACGCCATCTATGTGGATGGGCAGGTGATCAAAGTGTACGACTCGGTCAACCACACCCTGGCCGATGATGAAGAGCCCCAGGCGGGCGCGCCACCGTTGAGGGCCGGGGCCCGGCGCGATCCGCGCTGGGTGCGCATCCGCCGGCCGTTCATTGTCACCGGCGGCGAGTTGACGCTGGCCGGGCTGGACCTGGTCTTCGACGACACGTTGAAATATTATGAAGCGCCCTTCCAGGTAAAGGCCAACGGCGGCATCTTGCTCATCGACGACTTTGGCCGCCAGATGGTACGCCCGCGCGACCTGCTCAACCGCTGGATCGTCCCGCTCGAAAACCGCATCGATTACCTGACCCTGCACACCGGCCGCAAGATCGAGATCCCCTTCGATGTGCTGGTGGTGTTCTCGACCAACCTGCCGCCGAAAGACCTGGTGGATGAAGCCTTCCTGCGCCGCCTGCGGCACAAGATCGAGATCGTCGATCCGACGTATGAGGAATACCGCGAGATATTCAAGCGCGTGTCGGCCTCGAAGGGCGTCACCTATTCAGACCAGGGCCTGGCGTACCTGCTCCAGGAGTGGTATATCAAGCCCAACCGCAAACTGCGCGCCTCGCACCCGCGCGATTTATGCGATCAGATCATTGATATCTCGCAGTATCTGAACGTCGAGGCCACCATGGCGCGCGAGTTGATCGACCGCGCCGCCAAGTCCTTCTTTGTTGATTTATGAACCGGTTCCTGGCTCACCCCCGGCCGTTGATCATCGCCCATCGCGGCGCATCGGCTTACGCGCCCGAAAATACTCTGGCGGCCTTCTGCCTGGCCCAGGAACAGGGTGCCGATGCCATCGAACTGGATGCCAAGTTGAGCCTGGACGGCGCGGTGGTGGTGATCCACGACCAGACGGTTGACCGGACGACCGGCGGCAAGGGAGAAGTTCGCAAGCTGACGCTTGGGCAGTTGAAGGCCCTGGATGCCGGGCAGTTTTTCTCTTCGCGCTTCGCGGGCGAACCCATCCCGACCCTGGAAGAAGTGTTCGAGGCCGTCGGCCGGCGGCTGCTGATCAACGTGGAGCTGACCAATTACGCCTCGCCGGGAGACGGGCTGGTGGATCAGGTGGTCGAGCTGGTGCGCCGCTTCGGCCTGGAGGAGCGCGTCATGTTCTCGTCGTTTCACCCGCTCAACCTGATGCGCGCCAGGAGCAAGCTGCCGGAGGTGCCGGTGGCCATCCTGGCGCTTCCGGGCCGGGCCGGGTGGTGGGCTCGTTCGGCTTTCCTGCGCAGCATCTCGCCGGAATTGGTCAACCCCTATTACAGCGATGCGACGGGCAGCTATATCCAGCGCCAGCATGAATCCGGCCGGAAGGTGAACGCCTGGACGGTGAACGACCCCGCCGACCTCGACCGGCTGGTGAAGGACGGCGTGGACGGGCTGATCACGGACGATCCGATCGCGGCGCACCGGGCTGTTGAGGTGGCCTGAACTTCATCGGTGGTAGAATAGAATTACCCACGGATGAAGATGACAGGTCGCCCGCCTCGTTTCCTCAACCTGCTGATCTTACTTGCCCTGCTGCTGGTTTGGACCGGCGCGGGTTCGATCGGTTATGGCCAGAGCGCCGACCCGGCGAGCTCGAACCAGGAAAAGGCGCGCGATTTGATGGCGCGCATGACCCCCGAAGAGAAGGTGGGGCAGCTTTTCCTCGTCTCCTTCAACGGCGATAAGGTGGACGAGACCTCGCCCATCTACACCCTCATCTCCAGGTATCACATTGGCGGGGTGATCCTGCTGAGCAAGAACAACAACTTCAACAGCCAGACGGACATCCTGCAAAACACCTACCAGCTGACTTCTTCGCTCCAGCGGCTGGATTACTCGGTCAGCAGCGCCGCGCCCGAAGCGGCGGAAGGCGCGCCGGTTTATGTTCCGCTGTTCATCAGCATCGCTCAGGAGGGTGACCTTTACCCGAACGATCAGATTTTGAGCGGCACGACGGCGCTTCCCAACCTGATGGCGATCGGTGCCACCTGGGATACCTCGCTGGCCGGGCGCGTGGGCGCGGTGATGGGCCAGGAGCTTTCGGCCCTCGGCTTTAATTTATATCTCGGCCCTTCGCTGGATGTGCTGGACGTGCTGTATATCAGCGGGCGCGAAGACCTGGGGGTGCGCTCCTTTGGGGGCGACCCCTATTGGGTCGGGGAGATGGGCAAGGCCTACCTCGCCGGGCTGCACGAAGGCAGCCAGGGCCGCCTGGCGGCGATTGCCAAGCACTTCCCCGGGCAGGGCGGTTCGGACCGGCAGCCCGAGGCGGAAATCGCCACGGTGCGCAAGACTTTCGAGCAGCTTAAGCAGATCGAGCTGGCGCCGTTCTTCGCCGTGACCGGCAGCGCGGGCGCCCCGCAAACGATGGTAGACGGCCTGCTGCTCTCGCACATCCGCTACCAGGGGTTCCAGCGCAATATCCGCCAGTCCACCCTGCCGCTCAGCTTTGACCGCACCGCCTTGAACGATATCCTCGGCTTGAACGAGTTCGTCCCCTGGCGAACCGCCGGCGGGATTTTGGTCAGCGACAACCTGGGCAGCCCGGCCATCCGGCGCTATTTCGACCCGATCGGCAACCGCTTCGATGCCCGCCTGGTGGCGCGCGATGCCTTCCTGGCCGGGAACGATCTGCTCTATACCGATAACTTCATTTCCTCCAACGACCCGGATGCCGCCACAACGCTCTCGCGCACGCTGGAGTTCTTTGCCCAAAAGTACCGCGAAGACTCGACCTTCGCCCAGCGGGTGGATTCATCGCTTGAGCGTTTGTTGGCGTTGAAGTTCAAGCTGTATCCTGAATTCACCATCGAGCAGGTGATCCCAGGCGAGGCCGGGTTGGAGGGCATCGGCAAATCGCAGCAGGTGACCTATGATGTGGCCGCCCGGGCGGTGACGTTGATCAGCCCGGAGCCCGAAGAGCTGACGACCGTCTTGCCGCGCCCGCCGCAGTTCAACGACCGCATCGTGTTCATCACCGATACGCAGACCAGCCGGCAGTGCGCCACCTGCGGCGACGTGCCGACCATCCGCACCGATGCGCTGCAATCGGAAGTCATCCGCCTGTATGGGCCGCAGGCGGGGGGGCAGGTCTCGCGCAACCTGTTATCTTCGTATTCTTTCATGGACCTGTACCGCTTCCTGGAAAAGCAGGATGACCTGCCCCCGGTGGAAGATGATCTTTCTTTGGCCGATTGGGTGGTCTTTGTGGCACAGGATTACTCGGCCTCGCGGCCCGAATCTCAGGCGCTGCGGCGGTTGCTTTCGGAACGCCCCGACCTGCTGCGCAACAAGCGCGTGGTGGTGTTCGCCATGAACGCGCCGTATTACCTGGACGCCACCGATATTTCGAAGGTGACGGCTTATTATGCCCTGTATTCGAAAGCGCCCCCCTTCATCGAAGTGGCTGCGAAGGTGCTGTTCCAGGAAATTACCCCCACGGGGGCCTCGCCGGTTTCGGTGCCGGGGATCGGTTATGACCTGATCACGGCGACCAAGCCCGACCCGGAGCAGATCATCTCTCTTTCGCTCGATCTGCCCGAAAGCCCGCCGGCCAACCCGACTCTGACGCCCGAACCCACCCCGGTGCCGACCTTCAAGGTGGGCGATACGATTCCGCTCAAAACGGGGGTGATCCTCGACCACAACCGTCACCCCGTGCCGGATGGCACCCCGGTGCGCTTCCTGTTCGCCACCGGCGGCGACCAGGGCGTGGCTCAATCGGTGGAAACCTACACCGTGGCAGGCGTGGCGCGCGCCAGCTACCGCATCGAACGCGCCGGGCTGCTCGAAATCAGCGTGAACAGCGACCCGGCTTTCCAATCCGACCGGTTGCAGCTGAACATTACCGGCGAGGAATCGGCGGCGATCACCGCCATTGTGCCCACCCAGGCCCCCACCGACACGCCTTCACCCACTGCCACCGAGACTCTGGCCCCCACCGTCACGCCGTCTCCGACGCCCACGCCCATGCCAAAGCCCGAAATGGGCGATTGGATGCTGGCCCTGGCCGTGACGCTTGGCAGCGGAGCGGTGGGCCTGTGGCTGGGGGTGAGCCTTGCGCAGGTGCGCTGGGGCCTGCGCTGGGCGATGTGCGTGGTGATCGGCGGGCTGGCAGCCTACAATTATCTCGCCCTCGACCTGCCCGGCAGCCAGGCGTTGATCGAAAAGGGGGTGACTTCCGGGACGGTCATCGTGACCGTAATCGGGGTGTTCTTGGGGGCGCTGGCAGGGGGTGTCTGGCGCTGGTCGGAGGAGCGCCGGGCGCGGAGCGTTAACGGATCAACGTCGCCAGGAAGCTGAGAACAGCCAGCCCGACGGATGCGATCAACAGGGCGCGTTCGGGTTGTCGCTGCCAGAATTTCACATTCTTCCGGGTCAGAATGCTCGGTTCGGGGCGGATGATGGGGTTGTAATCGCCCAGCAGAGAAGCGCGGAACTGGCTGATGCTCTCCGGGCGTTCATCGGGGTGCAGGGCCATGGCCCACAGGATGGCGCGCTCGGTGCGCGCCGAAACGGCGGGGTTGATCTGCCGGGGCGGTACCAGGCTGGAGGGGTTGAGGAAGCGCTCGCGGGCGTCGGCGGGGGCCTGGTTGGTGAGCAGGTGATAGAGCGTCGAACCGAAGGCAAACACGTCCGAACGGATATCGGTGTGGCCGCTGTCGCCGCCGTATTGCTCCAGGGGGGTGTAGAGCGCGGTGCCCTGCCCCTGCAGAATGGTGATCGTCACCTCGCCGGGGGCGGCCAGCTTGACCAGCCCGAAATCGACCAGTTTGAGCAGCCCGCTGGGGGTGAGTTTGAGGTTGCTGGGCTTGATATCGCGGTGCAGGATGGGGGGCGTCTGGCTGTGGAGGTAGTTGAGCGCATCGCAAAGCTGGTTGGCCCAGGCGAGCACGTCTTCTTCGGCCAGGAAGGTGCCGGCCTGGCGGGCTTCGACCATCAATGTGCGCAGATCTTTGCCGGGGACATAGTCCATCACCAGGTAATCGCGGCTGCTGACGGAAAAGAAATCGGAGACCTTCGGCAGGTTGGGGTGATCGAGCCGGGCGAGGATGGTGGCCTCGCGCAAGAACTGGTCGCGCGCTTCGCGGATGAGGTCGCTGGGCAGGGTGCGGTCGTGCTCCACTTCCTTGAGCGCGCAGGTGCGGCCTTCAAGGCGCAGGTCATCTGCCAGGTAGATGCACCCCATCCCACCCTGGCCGATGATGCGGCGGATTTTATACCGCCCGCGCAGCACCTCGCCCGCTTTGATTGGCACCGGCATTCGACCTCGTCCTGCCGGGAGAATGCCCCGGCTCACCAAGCGATGATTAAATCACGCAACCGCTCAGGCCTGGAGGGGTGCCCCGCCGTGTTGAGGGGCGGCCTTGCTCCGCAAGCAGTTGAGAAGTTGCCAGGCAGGACAGCATGAAAAATGGCTGGCACCTTCATCGCGGCAGGTTCTCGGCGTTGTCCCGCGCAGGTAGATCTCAGATGCCAGGGTTATCAAATCGACAATTCTCTGCTATATTATACCGTATCGAAAGACGGAGGGCAAAATGGAGCCACTGGGGGCGGAGCTTCCCGTTCTGATTGCACAATCCGGCCCGTTGAACGGCCAGCGCTGGCTGCTCGAGCGGGCAACAATTATCGGGCGCGACCCCTCCTGTGATTTAATCATCAATGACCGGCAGGTTTCGCGCTTCCACGCGCGTTTCGAGCCGACTTCGAGCGGGGTTTACCTCGAAGACCTGGGCAGCAAGAACGGCACCTACTGCAACGGCCGGCGGGTGGATGACCCCGTCTTGTTGAAGGATGGCGACCTCATCCAGGTGGCGTTGGTGCAGCATTTCTCCTTCCTTACCTCCGACGCCACCATGCCGATCGAACCCGACCTGCTGCCGGCAGACCGGCCGCACTCGCGCCTGCAGTTAGACCCGCGCTCGCGGCGCGTGTGGGTGAACCGCAAAGAGGTGATCCCTCCGCTTTCGGCGCAGCAGTTCCGCCTGCTGCAAACCCTCGACCGGCGGCAGGGGCAGGTAGTTTCGAGGCAGGATTTGATCGACGATGTCTGGGGGGTTGATGAGGCGGCGGGCGTTTCGGAGCAGGCATTTGATGCGCTTGTACGCCGCCTGCGCGACCGGCTGACGAGCCTGGACCCCAACCACGCTTATATCATCACCGTGCGCGGCCACGGCCTTCGGCTCGATAACCCCGAAGAGTAAGAGACTTAATCAACACAGGCGCGCATTGCGCGCCTGTGTTTTGTCTTAATCACAGCATCTTTATTGCTTGAAGTTCAACTCCATCGAGTAGCGCAGCGCCTGGCGGTACACGCTCTGCAGGCGGGCGGCCATTTCCTGTTGACCTTCGGTTTCCATCTGCGAGACCAGGCCGTTGATCATCTGGAGCAGGTCGGGCGTCACTTTCTCTTTGTTCTGGTCGAGCAGCTTGCGGCGGGCTTCTTCATCGTCCACGCCGATCAATTCCTCGATGAAGGCAAATTCGGCGGGCGGGGCAGAAGCCTGCTGCACCAGCTCGATCACCTTTTGGATCTTCGCGCTGCGTTCCAGGTCGCCTTTCTGGCGTGCGGTCTGCAGTTCGTTGCGCAACGCCTCGGCGAAGAACTCGTCGATTTCCTCGATATGCTCCTGGAAAGCCTGCTCGACGTTCGCGGCGTTGACAATCTCGTTGAGCAGCAGGTTGGCATCTTGCAGGCGCTCTTTGACTCGCCGGTCGATTTCGGCCGTCAGGTCGAGCAGAGTCTGGCGCAGTTCGTTCAGGCGGGTCTTCTCATCGCCTTCGGCTTTGTTGATCCGGTCGGTGAGCAGCGAGAAGAACTCGTAATCCAGGCCGGAGCGGGTCATGCTCACCAGGGCCGCCAGGGGGGCTTCACTTTTCTGTTGGATCATCAAGTCCAGTAAAATTTCGCGCGTCAGGCCCTTCTGGCTGGCGTTTTGCAGCGCCTGGATGGCCGCCTGCACTTCGGCAGTCTCGTTCATCATGCGCTGGCCCACGGCGGTGAGGGGGAGGATTTCTTGCTGCAACTGGGCGATGGCGCGGGCCGAATTCTGGTCGCCGCCGGCCAGCGAAGCCTCGATCAGCCGGTTGAGCATCTGGAAGAAAGTCTCGTCCATCAGGGCTTCTTCCTGCCGGACGATCTCGGGCCGTGAGGCGGGCGAGGCGGTGAGCAGGCGCTGGATCAGGTTCAGGCGCTTCTGCGAGCTTTCGATCATCTCACGGGTGATTCCGTCTGCTTCCAGGATGCGGTCGATCATCGTCTGCATGGTCAGCATCGACTGCGGGCGGAACAGGTAGGCCTTGCGCTTCTCAGGCGGCAGCTTGCTCACCACCTGGGTGATGTAAGGGCCCATCAGGCGCTCCTGCTCGTTGAGGGGCAGGCCCAGCTCGGGGGGGAAGAAGGTGAGGAGCAGCTCTTTTTCCGGGTCGTGATACACGATCGGCATGCTCAAAGGCCCCTGGTAGCCGCAGCTTTGGCAATTGGCCTGGTTCACCTGGCCGGAGAGAAAGCGCTGCTTGGCCTTGGGGTCAACGCCGACATCGAATAACTGCTCGACTTCGGCAAGCAGGGGCTGGCGGCAGCGGGGGCAGTTCATCTGGACTTTAGGCATACGAGTTCCTTCAAAAGACAGAATGGGAGGATTATACCACCGGGAAATGAGCGGGTGCCAGGCGATTGGCGCCTGGAGACGGGGTTCCTCGGCGCCGCGCCCCCTGAGCACCTCAGCGCCCGAGAGCCTCTTCCCTGGGCAGCGAAAAGCAAATTCGCGTGGTCGAACCGGAGGCCGTATCCACCCAGATGCGCCCGTCGTGGCTCTCGACGATCGCTTTGGAAAGGTACAGGCCCAGGCCGGCGCCTTTGGTGTGGCGGGCCACATCCGGCGCGCGGTAGAAGCGGTCGAAGACGTGCGGAATATCCTCCGGCGCAATGCCCGGGCCCTGGTCGCTGACGCTGATGATCACCTGCTGCGGGCGCACCTCGCCGTGGATGATAATCTCCCCGCCGGGCGAGTATTTGATGGCGTTGCCGACCAGGTTGGTCAGCACCTGCTCGATGCGCCCTTCATCGGCAAAGACGACCGGAAAATCGTCCGGGAAATCCACGCGGATCGTGTGATTGGAGGTTTGCGTCTGCATGCGCTCGGCCACGCGGGCTGCCAGGGCGGGCAGAGAAATATCGGCGCGTTTGATCGGCAGCCCCCCGGCCTGGAGGCGCGTCGCATCCAGCAGGTTTTCGATCATCCCTGCCAGGCGGTCGGCCTCTTCCTCGATCACCTCCAGGCTGTCTTGCACGATCTCAGGGTCCCAGTTGGCGTCGTCGCGCCGCAGGGTGGATACATACCCCTTGATCAAGGCCACGGGGGTTTTCAGCTCGTGGCTGATGATGGACATGAAGGTGCTCTTCAATTCATCGGCTTCGCGGAAGCGGGTGATGTCGCGCACGGTGGCGATGATGTTGTGCAGGCGGCCGTTCTCGCCGATCAGCGGCACATACGTCACGCCCACAGGCAGGGGCGGCCCCGAAACCCTGCGCAGGTTGCCTTCAATGTACAAGTGCGCGTGCGGGGTGAGCGGCCAGCCGCCGGATTCGGCCTCTTCCAGGGTGAGGCCTTGCGACCCCGGCTCCCAACGGATGATTTCCTCGTGCAGCTTGCCGGCCAGCGATTCCGGCGGCTGGTTGAGCATGCGCGCCAGGGCCGGGTTGCAGCGTTCCACGCGGTTGTCGGCCGTCAGGATGAGAATTCCATCGGAGAGCGAATCGAGCAGGGTGTTGAGGCGCTCGCGCTCCTCGTTGGCCTGAGTGTAGAGCTGCGCGTTTTGCACAGCCACCGCCGCCTGGTTGGCAAAGCTGCTCAGCAGGGCGTAATCATTGCTGTTGAACCGGCCCGCGTAGGAGCGGAAGATCAGGATGATGCCGACGACCTTCTGGCGGGCCGTCAGGGGCAGGCCAAAACCGGTCAGCATGCCCATGCTGGCTTCTTGAACGATCAAGTCCACCAGCCGGCTGATCTCGGAGAGTTCGAACTGCTCCGGGTCTTCCTGCCTGGAGATGTCGGCCAGGAGCGATTCGATCACCCGCAGGAAGGAGCCTGCGATGCCTTGCGTGGCGACCAGCCGCCAGCCGTTCGCCTCGCGCAAAGCGATGAACCCCGCCTGCCCGGCGAGCATTTCCACCGAGACGCGCAAAATGCGCTCGAGCAGCTTGCCCAGGTCTAGTTCCTGGGTGAGTGCGCGGGCGATTTCGAGCAGAAAATCGCGCTGGCGGACGCGGTAATCAGGCAGCAGGGGTCCTAACATACTCCTCAGCCAACCGGACGGCTTCCTCGAAGATTTCGAGGCCTTCTTCGATTTCGGCTGCGCTCACGCACAACGGGGGAGAGATGCGCACGACGCTCTTGCCGCAGCCAAGCAGCAGCAGGCCGCGCTCGAAGGCCAGGTCCACCACCTGGTCGCGCAGGTGCTCATCGGGTTCGCGGGTCTGGAGGTCTTTGACGAATTCGACACCGAGCATCAAGCCCAGGCCGCGCACCTGGCCGATGGATGGGTGGCGGGCTGAAATCGCTTCCAGGCGCTCTCTGGCAAGCGCCCCCACCCGGGTGGCGTTTTCGAGGTAATTTTCTTCGATGAGTTCGATCGTGGCAAGCGCGGCCGCGCAGGCCAGCGGGTTGCCGCCGTAGGTGTTGCCGTGCGAGCCTTTGGGCCAGTTCATGATGCGCCTGCGGGCAACCATCGCGCCAAGGGGGACGCCCGAAGCGATGCCTTTGGCGGCGCAAACGATATCCGGCTCGACGCCGAAGTTTTCGATGGCCCACCACTTGCCGGTGCGCCCCATGCCCGACTGCACCTCGTCCACAATCAGCAGGATGCCATGCCGGTCGCACAGCTCGCGCAGGGCCGGGAAGAACCCCTCCGCCGGGACGATATACCCGCCTTCACCCTGCACCGGCTCGACCAACACCCCCGCCACTTCATCGGCAGGGATCACCTTGCCCAGTACCTGCTCTTCGATGTAGCGCACCACCGTCTCGCCGTAAGGTTCGCCGGGTTTGCCGAGCAGGAAGGGATGGTAGGGATCGGGGAAGGGCACATGCACCACGCCGTTCATCAACGGGAAGAAGCCTTTGTGATAATGGTTCTTGCTGGCGGTGAAGGCGAGCGCGCCCATCGTGCGCCCGTGGAACCCCCCCAGAAAGCCGATGAATTGGCTGCGGCCGGTGTGGTAGCGCGCCAGCTTGATGGCCGCTTCCACGCTCTCGGTGCCCGAGTTGGTCATGAACGATGATGCGGGTTCTTCGAATGGGGCAATCTGGTGAAGTCTCTCACCGAGTTGAACCCATTTTTCGTGGTAATAATCCGAAGAGATATGGATGAAGCGTTCGGCCTGATCCTGGATGGCTTTGACGACCTTGGGGTGGCTGTGGCCGGTGGAGACCACGGCAATTCCAGCAGCAAAATCGAGAAAACGGTTGCCGTCCACATCCCATACTTCGCAGCCTTTACCGTGATCCATCACAAACGGGTATGCCCGTGGGTAAGAGGCGGATATGACGGCCCGGTCGCGCTCGATGATGCTCCTGGCTACAGGCCCGGGTAACTTGAGGGTTGTCACCATAAATCCTCCTTCGTGGATGGTCAAGATCAGGACGAATGTGTTGGGCGAACACTTTCATCAGAATGGAAAAGAGCAGGCAGCATGCCTGCTCCATAGTGTATCAAATCTCCCGCCGGATTTCCAATCGGCCGGGGCAGCATTGGTTTACCCGGCCGTCTGGGCCAGCGCCAGCGCGCCCATCAGGCCGGCGTCGTCGCCCAGGGCGGCGGTGGTGATGACCAGCCCGTGCAGGTACTCCGGCGACATGACGCGCTCAGCCAATGCGGCGCGCAGCGGCTCGATCAGCAGCGCACCGCTGCGCGAGACGCCCCCGCCCAGGATGATCACCTGCGAGTTATACAGGTGCAGGTAATCGGCGATGGCGTGCCCCAGGAAGATGCCGGCGCGCGCGAGCGCGGCTTTGGCCAGGGGGTCGCCCTGTTCGGCGGCCTGCGAGACATCGCGCGCGGTGGGGGCGTGAAGTTCGGCCAGCGAGGAGGGCACCCCGCTGGCAAGCTGTTCGGCCACGTAGCGGGCAATGGCCGTGCCCGAAGCGACGGCCTCGAGGTGGCCGCGCAGGCCGCAGCCGCACACGGGGCCATCCGGCACGACGGTGATATGCCCGATTTCGGTCGCCAGGCCTTTATAGCCCAAGAGGAGCTTGCCGTCTTCGATCACCCCGCCGCCGATCCCCGTGCTGATGGTGATGTACAGCACGTACTGGTAACCGCGCCCGGCGCCGAACTTCCACTCGCCGAGGGCGGCCAGGTTGGCGTCGTTGCCGAGCAGCGTTGGCACGTTGAAGCGGTCTTGCACGATGCGGGCAAGGGGCAGGTTTTCCCAGCCGGCAATGTTGGGCGCGGCGTAGATGATGCCCGCGCGCGAGTTGGTGGGGCCCGGGGCGGCCAGGCCAATGCCGCGCACGCTGCCGCCGGCAGGCCAGATGGATTGCAGCAGATCGAGCAGCCGGTCAACCGGCGTTTGATCCTTCGATTTGGTGGGGATGCGCTTCTGAGCGAGTGGCTTTGTATCGCCGGCAGGATACAGCGAGGCGCGTAGCTGAGTCCCGCCTATGTCGACGGCAATATAGGTGTCCATACGGTGGAAATTATATCATCATTTGTGTTAAGGGAATTAACGTATGTGGGGCGGGTTCTTCCGGCCCCTCTCCGGCGCGTTGGGTGGCAGGTTTGGGTTCATGAAGGCGCGCCTGGGTTTTCTCCGTTGACGGGCGATGGATTCACTGCTATATTGTGAATGCTATGCAAGGGAATATACGCCAACTTCTCCAGCGCGCCTGGCATGCAATCCGCAAAGAAGCGCGCTGGCTCATGCCTGGGCTGGGCGTCAAACGCTGGCTGCTCTTGATCATTGCGGGCAACACGCTGCTGGGCGTGGGCCTGGCGATGCTGCTGCTCGATTTTTACCGCAACGCCCCCGATACCTGGTGGCTGCCGGCGCTGTCTTTCCTGGCGCTGCGCTTCCTCACCCGCCCGCTGCGCGTGTTGATCTTCGGCGGCCTGGGGGTGGGGCTGCTGCTCCTGGGCCTGTGGGGGTTCAACCGCTCGCTCCTGCGGCCGTTTCTCCAGCCGGGCAAGCGCGTCATCGATTCCGTCTCGGCTTTCCGCAAGCGCGAACGCGGGCCGCGCATCGTGGTCATTGGCGGCGGCACCGGGCTTTCGACCCTCCTGCGCGGCTTGAAAGACTTCAGCAACAACATCAGCGCCATCGTCACCGTGGCCGATGACGGCGGCTCCTCGGGCGAACTGCGCCGCAGCCTGGGCGTCTTGCCGCCGGGCGACATCCGCAACTGCCTGACGGCCCTGGCGAACGATGAAACCCTGATGGGCCAGCTCTTCCAATACCGGTTTGCCGCCGGGAACGGCTTGAGCGGCCATGCGCTGGGGAACCTGCTGATCACTGCCCTGGCCGACATCACCGGGAGCTTCGAGGAAGCGGTCGCTGAATCCGGGCGGGTGCTGGCGGTGCGCGGGCAGGTGCTGCCCTCCACCCTGCATGACGTGCGCCTTGCGGCAGATATCCTGCTCACCGAAACGCAGGCCAGCGTACAGGTGGTCGGCGAGAGCAACATTCCCAAGAGCGCCGGGCGCGTCAGGCGCGTCTGGCTGGAGCCGTCCAACCCGCTGGCCTACCCGCCCACCGTCCAGGCCATCCTGAGCGCCGACCTGATCTTGATCGGCCCGGGCAGCCTGTTCACCAGCCTGCTGCCCAACCTGCTGGTGCCGGATATCGCCGAGGCGCTGCGCGTGAGCCGGGGTTTGAAGTTCTACATCTGCAACGTGGCCACCCAGCAGGGAGAGACCGACGGCTTCGATTGTTATGAGCATGTGCGCACTATCGAGCGGCACATCGGCGGGGGAATCTTCGACCTGGTTCTGTGCAACTCCAATTACAACGCCAGCCTGCCGCAGGGCATCGAATGGGTGAAGCCCTCCGAAAAGCTAGAACAAGAATACCCGCTTTACTGCGCCGATCTGGTAGATCAAGACAGCGCCTGGCGGCATGACCCTGGGCGGCTGGCCCAGGCGGTGATGGACCTGTACTACGAGCGCACCGGGCCGCTCTCAATTCGTGAAAATCTGAACAATCCCGGAGTTTGAAATTCGTTTATAATTAGCTGAGTTCCGCCCGGTGGCTTTGCTAAGCGCCGGGCCATTGATGGGGATGCCCCCGCAGCCCAAACGTATGCAAATTATGCCGTCTGGCATGATCATCCAGTAAATCTCATTCAGGAGGATATCAATGGCAACGAAGGTCGGTATTAATGGGTTTGGCCGCATCGGTCGCCAGGTGTTGAAGGCGATCATGGAGCGCTACCCCGGTAAACTCGAGGTTGTGGCGATCAACGATTTGTTCGACGCCAAGACCAATGCTCACCTGTTCAAGTACGACTCGAATTACGGCATCTTTGACGGCACGGTGGAAGTGGCCGGCACCGATCTGGTGATCAACGGCAAGACCATCAAGGTGTTCGCGGAAAAAGACCCCGCCAAACTGCCCTGGAAGGACCTGGGCGTGGAAATCGTGGTCGAATCCACCGGTATTTTCACCGATGCCAAGGGCGATCCTGAGAAGGGGAAACCCGGCGCCAACGTGCACATCCTGGCGGGCGGGGCGAAGAAGGTCATCATCTCGGCGCCTGCCAAGAATGAAGACCTGACCGTGGTGTTGGGCGTGAACGAGAATAAATATGACCCGGCTGTGCATCATGTGATCTCGAATGCTTCCTGCACCACCAACTGCCTGGCCCCGGCTGCCAAGATCGTCCACGAGAAGTTCAACATCTTGAACGCCGTGATGACCACCATCCACAGCTACACCAACGACCAGGTGATGCTGGACCAGGGCCACAAGAAAGAAATGCGCCGCTCGCGCGCCGCAGCCCTCAACATCATCCCCACCACCACCGGGGCCGCCAAGGCCGTGGCGCTGGTGATCCCTGAGCTGAAGGGCAAGTTCGACGGCTATTCGCTGCGCGTTCCCACCCCCACCGTATCGGTGGTGTATTTCGAGGCGACGATCGAGAAAGCGACCACCAAAGAAGAGTTGAACGCCACCTTCGTGGAAGCCTCGAAGGGCGCGCTCAAGGGCATCCTGGGCGTCACCACCGGCGATTACATGGATCCGCTCGTTTCGATGGATTTCAAGGGCGATTCCCGCTCCTCGATCGTTGATCTGCCCTACAACATGGTCATGGGCGGCAACCTGATCAAGGTTGTCACCTGGTACGACAACGAATGGGGCTATTCCTGCCGCACCGCCGACCTGGCCGCCATGATGGCCGACAAGCTCTAAACCCGAGGGAACATGTTCAACAAGAAGTCGGTTCGCGACATTGATGTGCAAGGCAAGAAAGTCCTCGTGCGCGTGGATTTCAATGTCCCGATCAAGGATGGAGTAGTCCAGGACGACACCCGCATTCGCGCGGCGATGCCGACCATCCAATACCTGCTCGATCACGGCGCGGCGGTCATCCTCTTCTCGCACCTGGGGCGGCCCAAGGGCGGCCCCGACCCGAAGTATTCGATGAAGCCGGTCGCCGATTACCTGGGCGGTATGATGGGCAAGCCGGTCAAGTTCGCCGAAGACTGCGTGGGCGAAGCCGCCGAAAAGCAGGTGAAAGGCTTGAAGGCGGGCGAGGTGCTCGTGCTGGAAAACACCCGCTTCCACCCGGAAGAAGAGAAGAACGACCTCGACCTGGCAAAGCAAATGGCTTCGCTGGCAGACGTGTATGTCAACGATGCTTTCGGCAGCGCCCACCGCGCGCACTCCTCCACCGAGGGCGTGGCGCGTTTCCTGCCGGCGGTGGCGGGCTTCTTGATGGAGAAGGAAATTCAATACCTTTCGCAGGCCATCGATAACCCCAAGCGCCCGTTTGTGGCCATCCTGGGCGGCGCCAAGGTGAGCGATAAGATCGGCGTGATCAAGAACCTGCTTACCAAAGCCGATGCAATCTTGATCGGCGGAGGCATGGCCAACACCTTCTTCAAAGCCCAGGGTTACCCGATGGGCGACTCGCTGGTGGAAGAGGATGTCCTCGAGCTGGCCAAAGAACTGCTGGCTGCCGCGGGAACCAAGCTGCGTCTGCCGGTGGATGTGGTGCTCGCCCGGTCGCTCGAAGAAGGCGCCGAGACCAAAGTCATGCCGGTCGGCCCGGTGCCCGAGGGCTGGAAGATCCTCGACATCGGCCCTGAAACGGTGGCAGCCTACGGGAAAGTCATTGCCGGGGCGGCCACGGTGGTATGGAACGGCCCGATGGGCGTGTTCGAAGTCTCCACCTTTGCGAAGGGGACTTTCGGCATCGCCGATGCGATGGTCCACAGCAAGGCCGTGACGATCGTCGGCGGGGGCGACTCGGCCTCGGCGATCCAGAAATCCGGCCTGGCCGAGCGGATCACGCACATTTCGACGGGCGGCGGTGCGTCGCTCGAGATGCTCGAAGGGCTTGTCCTGCCCGGCGTGGCCGCGCTGCAAGATAAATAACCTGTGTGGATGCCAGGTGCAGGGGGGCAGTCTCCCTGCACCTGGTTTCTTGATGCGGGCGGCGGGGAGGAACCACCTCAACGAGGCGGGAAACATGACCTTTTGACTGGACAAAACCCCGGGAGTGGGGTAGAATTCCCCCTCGCGATTTGTTGATTATCTCTGGAGGATTGGTAAGTTGGCGAACATCAAGTCTCAAATTAAACGGAACCGACAAAACGAAAAGAAGCGTATTCGAAACCGCATTTTCCGTGGACGCGCTCGCACCTTTGTGGCGAAGGCCCGCACTGCGATCGAAACCGGCGTTGCCGAAGACGCAAAAGCTGCCACCCTCGCAGCAGTCAGCGAGCTGGATAAGGCCGCCCAAAAGGGAGTCATCCACAAGAATAACGCCGCTCGCCGCAAGAGCCGCCTGATGAAGCGCCTTGCAGCCCTGGCAAAGTAATCCTTGTTCGATCCCCAGGTTCGCCTGGGTGAGCTTTGTCGCTTCAAGTACCGCCCTTAAGGAGGGCGACGGCAGCGGGAGAATCTACTCCCGCTTTTTTCTTTCAGGAGCAAGCGCATGTTCGAAGCTGAGCAAAAGCAGGTGGAGGAACGCATCCTGGCCTATTGCAGGGATCGCGGCCTGCCCGAGCCCAGGCTGACCTGGGGGTGGATCCCATTCAACGGCCATTGGGGCATTGCCACGTCGTTCTTCCAGCTTGCAGCGGCGGAGGCGCGGGCCGGCGGCGCGAAGGTGAACGTGGGCCAGCGCGCCAACGAACTGGCGGAGGAGATCGCCGCGCACCTGGGCACGCCGGAAGGCTTCGAGCGCGTGGAGGCGGTGAAAGGTTACCTGAACCTGTATTTTCGCACCGCAGAATATGCCTCGAACGTGGTGGAATCTGCGCTGGCCGAAGGCCCCGCTTTTGGGCGCGCGCCGCGCCTGGGCCAGCGCGTGATGGTGGAATTCTCGCAGCCGAACACGCATAAGGCGTTTCACGTGGGGCATTTGCGCTCGGCCATCCTCGGCGACACGCTCTGCCGCATCCTCGAAAGCGCCGGGTATGACGTGGTGCGCGCCAACTACCCCGGCGACATCGGCCTGCATGTCATCAAGTGGCTGTGGAATTATATGAAATTCCACGCCGGCGAAAAGCCCGAAAAGGACATCACCCGCTGGGTGGGTGACCTGTATGCCGAGGCCAACCGCCGTCTACAGGAAAACCCCGACCTGGAAGGCGAAGTGCGCGCGCTCTATGCCCGCTGGGATCAGCGCGACCCCGAAGTGCGCAAGCTGTGGGAAGTCACCCGGCAGTGGTCGCTGGATGGTTTTACCGAGATGTACGACCAGCTCGATATCCGCTTCGATGTGTATTACTTCCCGAGCATGGTCGAAGACAGCGGCAAAGACACGGTGGACGAACTGATCGCCAAAGGCATCGCCCAGGATGAGCGCCCTGCCGGCCCGGTGATCGTAAAAATCGATGAGCAGCTTGGCCTGACGCAAGAGAAATACCGCGTTCTGGTGGTGCTGCGCTCCGATGGCACCGCGCTCTACGCCACCGAAGACCTGGCCCTGGCCAGGCTGAAGTTCGAAGACTACCCCGACCTGGTCAAATCGTATTACGTGGTGGATGTGCGCCAGTCCCTGCACTTTTTACAGGTATTCAAGACGCTCGAACTGGCCGGTTACGATTGGGCCGGGCGCTGTCAGCACGTGCCTTATGAGCTGGTCACTTTGCCGGGCAATGTGGTGATGGCCTCGCGCGAGGGCACGGTGGTGCTGCTCGAAAACTTAATCCGCGAAGCCACGCAGCGGGCGCTGGCAGTGGTGGAGGAAAAGAACCCCGACCTTGACCCCGCCCAGAAGCTGGAAGTGGCCAAAGCCGTGGGGCTGGGGGCGATCAAATATCCCATGCTGGCGCGCGAGAACGGCAAAATCGTCACCTTCGATTGGCAGTCCGCGCTGGATTTCAACGGGCAGGCCGCGCCGTACATCCAGTATGCCCATGTGCGCGCCAACAGCATCCTGCGCAAGGCAGGCATCGAGAGCCTGGATGCCCTGCCGCCCTCGCGCGGCGTGGAATATGAGCTGGCCCCCGCCGAGGTGCAGTTGATCGAGTTGATTTCACGCTTCCCCAAGGAAGTCCAGCGCGCCGCGAGCGAGCTAAAGCCGCTGCACATCGCCAATATTGCCTATGACCTGGCGAAGACGTTCACCGATTTTTACAATGACTGCCCGGTGCTGATCGCCGATGAGCCGGTGCGCAGCTGGCGGCTGCGGCTGGTGGCGGCCGCCCGGCAGGCCATCGCCAACAGCCTCAACCTCCTGGGAATTCGAGCCCCGGAGGCAATGTAGCAGTGAATCGCACCCCTTCCGGCATCGTGAAGGGGTGTTTGTTGAAACCTGATGTCTCAAGCCAATGAAAAGGAGCGCGAAGAAGGTATGACCCCCATCCGAACGATCATCATGGGCGCTGCGGGACGTGATTTCCACAATTTCAACGTCTATTTCCGCGACAACCCGGAATACAACGTGGTGGCATTCACGGCCACGCAGATCCCCAACATCGCCGGGCGCAAGTATCCGGCGGAGCTGGCCGGCAAGTTGTACCCGGCGGGCATTCCGATCCACCCGGAGAGCGACCTCGAGAGCTTGATCCGCCAGACGGATGCCGACCAGGTGGTTTTTGCCTACAGCGATGTGCCGCACGAATACGTGATGCACAAGGCTTCCACCGTGCTGGCCGCCGGAGCCGACTTCCGCCTGATGGGACTGAAGACCACCCAGTTGAAATCGGTCAAACCGGTTGTCTCGATCTGCGCGGTGCGCACCGGCTCTGGAAAGTCTCAGACGACCCGGCGTGTTTCTTTGATCCTGCGCGACCTGGGTTACAAAGTGGCCGCCATCCGCCACCCCATGCCCTACGGCGACCTGGTCAAGCAGGCCGTCCAGCGCTACGCCGATTACTCCGACCTGGATAAGCACGAGTGCACCATCGAGGAGCGCGAAGAGTATGAGCCGCACCTCGATAACGGCGTGATCGTCTACGCCGGTGTGGATTACGAGAAGATCCTGCGCCAGGCAGAACAGGAAGTGGATATCGTCCTGTGGGACGGCGGCAACAACGACTTCCCCTTCTATAAGCCCGACCTGGCAATTGTGGTGGCCGACCCGCACCGCGCCGGACATGAGATGACCTATCACCCCGGCGAGACGAACATCCGCTCGGCGGATGTGTTCGTGATCAACAAGGTTGATACCGCCTCTCCCGAAAATGTGATTAAAGTCCGCCAGAACCTGACGATGGTGAACCCGGGCGCGACGATCATCGAAGGGGCGTCACCGTTGTTCGTGGATAACCCCCGCGCCATCCGCGGCAAGCGCGTGCTGGTCATTGAAGACGGCCCCACGCTGACACACGGCGAAATGGCCTACGGGGCCGGCTGGGTGGCGGCGCGGCGCTTTGGCGCAGCCGAAATTGTGGACCCGCGCCCCTATGCGGTGGGGACCATCCTCGACACCTACCGCAAGTACCCCACCACCGGGGCGATCCTCCCGGCCATGGGCTACGGCGAAGCGCAGATGCACGACCTGGAGATGACGATTGCCAACGCTCCGGTGGACCTGGTGCTCAGCGCCACGCCCATCGACCTGACGCGGGTGATCAAAGTGACCAAGCCGATGCAGCGCGTGCGCTACGAGCTGCAGGAGATCGGCCAGCCGAACCTGTCGGATTTGTTGACGGCGAAATTCGGCAAGAAGAAGTAAGCGGAGCATGCTCGCGCAGCCCCCTTCTCAACGGACGAGAAGGGGGCTTTTTCTTTAAGGATGTGATACAATCTTGTGCCAGAAAATTAAGGTTGAGATCGGCTCGCTTCATGCGCGCCTGTTCATGATGGGATGAAGTATGTTTGTTGATGAAGTGAAGATATTCGTCCGCGCCGGGCGCGGCGGCGATGGGCTGGTGCATTTCCACCGGGAGAAGTTCGTCCCGCGCGGCGGGCCGGACGGCGGCGACGGCGGGCGCGGCGGCGATGTGATCTTCGAGGCGCGGCATACGCTCAACACGCTGGTCACCTTCCATTATAACGATCGCTTCCAGGCGGAAGACGGCGCGCGGGGCGGCCCGAACAACATGAGCGGGCGCTCGGCAAAGAACCTCGTCATCCCCGTCCCGCCCGGAACCTTGATCTACGATGCAACCAGCGGCGAACTGCTCGGCGACCTGACCGAACACGGCCAGCAGCTGCGGGTGGCCCGCGGTGGGCGCGGCGGGCGCGGCAATCAGCACTTTGCCACGGCCAGCAACCAGGTTCCCAAGATGGGCGAGAAGGGCGAGCCCGGCGAGGAGCGCGCCCTGTGGCTGGAACTCAAGCTGATTGCCGACGTGGGCATTGTGGGGATGCCGAACGCGGGCAAATCGAGCCTGCTGGCCGCAGTGACGAATGCCAACCCCAAGATTGCCGATTATCCTTTCACCACGCTGGAGCCTAACCTGGGTGTGGCCGAGCTGGACATGAACACGACCCTCGTCCTGGCCGATATCCCCGGCCTGGTGGAAGGCGCGCACCGCGGGGTGGGCCTGGGCGACACCTTCTTGCGCCACATCCAGCGCACGCGTGTCTTGATTCACATGCTCGACGGCCTTTCGGAAGACCCGATCGCCGATCTCTCGCAGATCAACAGCGAGCTGGCGCTGTATGACGAGAAGCTCGCCAACAAGCCGCAGATCGTGGCGTTGAACAAGATCGACCTGCCGGAGGTGGCTGCGCGCTGGCCGAAATTGAAAAAGCAGATCGAAAAGCGCGGTTTCACGGCTATGGCCGTTTCAGCGCTGGCGCGGACTGGAACCAGGGAACTGCTCTGGAAGGCCGCCGAACTGGTGCAATCTGCTCCGCGGCCCGAGCCGGTGGAGGCCACGCCCGTGTACCGCCCGGCGGAAGACCCCGCCAATTACACCATCGAACGCACGGCTGAGGGCTGGGTGGTGCACAGCCCGGCCCTGGAGCGCGCCGCTTCGATGACCTACTGGGAGTACGACGCTCCCGTCCGGCGCTTTCAAAAGCTCATCGAGACTCTCGGCGTGGATAAAGCCCTGCGCAAGGCGGGCATCCAGGAAGGTGATTCCGTATTCATTGGCGACTACGAACTGGAGTGGCAGGACTAGATGGCGCGTCTGGGCATCTTTGGCGGTACGTTTGACCCGCCCCATGTGGGGCACCTGATCCTGGCAGCGGAAGCCTGTGACCAGCTCGAACTGGACCGGGTCTTGTGGGTGATTACGCCCGACCCGCCGCACAAGCTGGATCTGCACATCTCGCCGCTGGACGTGCGCCTGCGCATGCTGCAAGCCGCATTGGATGATGACCCGCGCTTTGTCATCTCGCGCGTGGATATTGACCGCCCCGGCCCCCAATATGCCGCCGATACGGTGCAGATCATCAAAACCCAGAACCCCGGCAGCCAGCTCTATTACCTGCTGGGCGGCGATTCGCTGCACGACCTGCCCAAGTGGCACGCCCCTCAGCGGCTGCTGGCCACGGTGGACGGCGTGGGGGTGATGCGCCGGCCCGGCGACCGGGTGGATATGGGCGGGCTGGAACGCTATCTGCCGGGCATCGGCACGCGCGTTTGCTTCGTGGAATCGCCGCTGCTGGAGATCGCCTCGCGCGACATTCGCGAGCGGGCTGCCGATGGGCGGCATTTCCGCTATTTTCTCCCCGACGCAGTTTATCAGATCATCCTTGAATTAGGCCTGTATCGTTAACATAAAAAAGACCGGCGATCGCCGGTCTTTTTTGTGAAAGCGTGTTTATTCGCTGACCAGGTTGAGGTTCCCGACTCCCACCGAGACTTCGATGTGCAGGATGGGCCCCGAACCGCTGGTGGAATAGATGTTGTTGTCCACCGTCCAGGTGCCTGTGGTGGAGATGGTGTTCAGGCTGGTAGAAAGCTGAATGCGGCTGTTCATCCCCTTGGGCACTTTAATGGTGATGTTGCCCAGCCCGCCGTCCACGTTCACTCTCATATCGCGTTTGAGCTGGCCCGAGAAATCGAGGGTGAAGTTGCCCGCCCCGCCCTTGAAGGAGAGCACATCGGCGTCTGAGTAGGCCAGCCCTTCGAGGGTGATGTTGGACGCGCCGGTCTCGTAGGAGAACGAATCCATGCGCACCGGGTTGGGTGCGCTGAAGGTGAGTTTGGAATCGCTTGCGCCGTCCTTCACCTTCACGTTCACCAGCGGGATGCCGGTCAGGTCCAGCTTCCCCTGGTAGGCTCCGGCTTCGATGGTCAGGTCAATGGGGTCTTTGCCGAGGCGGAGATCCCACTTGTTGATCACATTTTCGCCCACGGGGATGCTGTTGGCGACTTCTTGCTTGATGGTCACTTCGCTGCTGTCGCGGGTGATTTCGGGCTTCCATTTCTCGATGTTGTATTCCACGGTGCCTTCGACGAGGCCGCTCGCGCCGGCCTGCAGCGTCAGTTCACCGCCGCCCATGTTGATCGTCAACTCGGTTGGTTTGGCGTCGGTGTAGGCTTCGTTGATCGTCATGGTCTGCTTCTCGCCCACTTTGGCGGTAGGGATGTTGACCGTGAAGCCGCAGGCCAGCGAGGTGAGCACCAGGATGCTGAGCAGGGCCAGAATGGGTCGTTTCATCTTCTTCTTCCTTTCATATCGTCAGGCGCATGGGAGCATTTTGCGTTCCCATGCGCCGGGTGGTCTTAGATCTGCTGGGCTTCGGGGTTCTCTTCCGGCGGGGCCGGGTGCACCGGCAGCGGGTAGGGCTGGAAGCCAAAGCGCGTGAGGATGACGCTGCCGAGGCCGATCATAGAGACCAGGAAGGGGGCCAGCCAGCCGATGCAGGGGATGATGGCGGCGAAGAGCGATGCGGCCAGCGAGAGCGCCAGGGTGCCCAGCCCGGCCGAAACCGGACCGCTCCAGGTCTTCTTCAAGGCCTGAGAGATGCGTTCGCCGGTGACGAGGCCTGCAGAAACCCAGCCGAAGAGCAGCGCCAGCCCAAGCCCTAAAAGGCCCAGCAGCCCAACGGGCAGCAAGATCACCGTGATGGAGATGATTACCAGCATCACCGGCAAGACGACGGCCGAGAGCAGCCCCAGCCCTCCGGCGAGGAAGGGCTGGCTCATCATCGTGTCGCCCATGCGCTCCATGGGGCGCAGGGCAAAGAGCGAGACGAGCACCGCCAGCGCCGACAGGGCCAGCGCCTGGATGAGGGTGGTGATGATCTCCCAGGCCACCTGCGCGCCCTCGCGGACGGGGATGCGCGCCAGGCTGGGGATGTTGACGGTGGGGCGGCCCGTGCCGATGTTCCCCAGGATGGTGGCCTTTTCGGAGCGCGAGACGGTGGCGCCCAGCGTCTGCACGTTGCCGCGCACGATGGCCGAGTCGCCAATCGAGACGACCCCGCCCATCGCCGAAACATCACCGGTCACCTCGCCGTTCACCGAGAGGCTGCCGCCCATGATGGCGACGTTGCCGTTGACCTTCGAGCCTTTTTCCAGCTCGGCGGTTCCGCCGATGATCGTGAGGTCGTTTTCCAGCGTTTCGCCCGAGCGGAGGCGGAAGCTCTGACCAACCACAAGCCCGCCAGCGTTGATGTTCGGGGCCGGCGTGCAGCCTGCCAGCAGCGCCAGGGCCAGCAGCAAGATCAGAAAGGTTGAGAGAAATCGATTCGTATTCATTTATTCCACACTCCTGCGAAGGCGGTTCGCCAGATTGCATAAACCCAGATAAAAGCGAGGATGCAGAAGGTGACCCCCAAAGCGATCCAGATAACGATATTCAACCCAAGCGGTGTCAGGTTCATCCAGGCGGTCGTCAACTCGCGGACGGCGCTGTAGGTGCCGACCGTTTCGGTGACGGTGCGCATGGCCGCCTGCACCCACTCGGCAGGCGTGGAGGTGAGCAGCGCGTATGCGATCATGACCAGGACAACGGCCGTAGTGGCCCCGCTGAAGGTGAGGAACACTTTCCAGGCCTGGCGGCGCTGCTCGCGCAGGCGTTTTTCGGCCAGGCCGGCCTTCCACCGGCGGGTGAACCCCGCCCGTGGGGCGAGCATGGCTGGGGCCTGCAGCTCTTCGTGGAGCGACTCCCACTTTTCCTGCAGCGAGCGACAGGCCTGGCAAGCTTCCAGGTGCTGCTGCAGGGCCAGCCGGTCGGCTTCGTTCAGATCTTCCTGTGCGAAAATCCATGTCTCAAAGGGCTGGTGATTCATTCTTTCTCCTTTCAGGGAGGGAGAGGGTGGAGTGTTTCTCCCAGGCAAGCGCCATTTCCTTACGGGCGCGGAAAAGCCTGCTTTTCACTGCGCTGACAGTCAGGGATAAGGTGCGTGCTATTTCTTCCTCCGAAAACTCATACCAGTAACGTAAAACAATCGCAGCCCGGTCCTGCGGGCCTAAGTGAGAGAGCAACGTTTGCATCTGTCCTTTCTGTTCCATCTCGTTGAAGACCTTCTCAGGGTCGGGCGCGGAATCGGGCACGTCTTCTTCCGGCAGGATATCCAGCGCCATCACCGGGAAGCGCCGCTTGCGCTGCAAGTCGATGCAGTAATGCGCGGCGATCGACAGCAGCCAGGTGATGAACGAGCGCTGCTGGTCATAGCGGCGGAGCGCCTGATAGGCACGCCAGAACGTTTCCTGCGAGGCATCTTCGGCTTCTTGCGGATCGCCCAACATACGGTAACAGAGGTTATATACCGGCCTCTGGTATGTTTCGACGATATATGCAAAGGCATCCTGGTCTCCCTGGATGGCCCGCTGGAGCCATCCGGCCTCGAGGTTGTTCACCTGCATGCTCCTGTGTAGTCTTCTCTACCTAGATATACGCTTCTTGAGGAAATAGGTTGCAATGATCCCCAGGCAATGCGATGGTTTTTTGATTAGAGTTTCGTTAGAAATTATACAGGTTTCATCGATTAATCCCCTATACTGGAATGTGATCGTGTTTATCTTTTCCTGTAAATTGTGGAACTTGCTCCAGAATTTGCAGGAAAATTGAAACACTGTCTTGATTGTGCACCAATTCTTCTGCTCGGCGCGGGGGTTGCCCCTAAAACCAATCCAACCGGCAGCAGGTTCACCAGGGAGGTCAGCATGCGTCAGCGAGCCGCGAAGAACGGCATCACCGTCCAGGCTGTTTCGGGCACCTACACGGTGCTTTTGGGGTTCAACGCCACCGAGGAGGCCCGCCAGGGGCTGCTTGGCTTTGCGCTGAAGCGCACCGACCATACCGAAGACGAAAGCTACTTCCTGCGGGGGTTCAAGACCTTCCAGTCGGTGGTTCCCAACCCGCTACCAGGAGCCACCTACACGCTGATGGAGCACCCGGTGCAGGCATTTCTGTGGGGCGATTATACCGCCAAGCCGGCGCATGATTACTCTTATGATGTGATTCCGCTGTATGGCAAGCCGAAGGAACTGGTTCAGGGCAAAGCGGTGAGGGTGCGCATCCGCACCGAGCGCGAGGCGACCGCGCGACATGCGGTGTACTTCAACCGCGGCGTTTCAGGCTCGCAGGCTTACGCCTGGAAGTTCGGCAGCCGCTCGCCCGATGAAGTGCCCGACCGCAAAGCGTATATCTGGCTCTCGCGCGGGCTGGAAGAAGCCCTGCTGGGGTTCATCGGGCAGGCCGACCGCCCGGGGACGGGGCTGCGCGCCTCGGTGTATGAATTCAACTACCTGCCCGTTTTGAGCGCCTTTCGCGCGGCGCATGAGGCCGGGGCTGATGTGAAGATCATCTACGACGCGCGGAAAGACCCTCCGCTCAACGCAACGCGCGAGGCTATCGAGGCCGCGGGCCTGCCGCAGGAGGTTTTGATCGCGCGCACGGCCAACCGCTCCTATCTTTCGCATAACAAGTTCATCGTCCTGTTGAAGCGCGGGCGGCCCGTGCAGGTGTGGACCGGTTCCACCAATATCACCCGCGGGGGCATCTTCGGCCAGTCGAACGTGGGCCACCTGGTGCGCGACAGCGCCGTGGCCAAACAATACCTTGCCTACTGGAACCTCCTGGCGCAGAACCTGCCGAACAAGGAGCTGCGCCCGCAGGTGAGCGCCCTCTCGCCGGACCCGGAAGGCCCCCCGCCGGTGGGGACGACGGTGATCTTTTCTCCCAGGCAAACGATGAAGGCGCTCGAATGGTATGCCGCCCGCCTCGACGCCGCCGCAGGCTCTGCGGCCCTCACGGCGGCCTTCGGCGTCAACCCGCTGCTGGCGGCTGTGTTGAGCAAAGACAGGGATTTCCCGCGTTTCCTGCTCCTTGAGAAGCGCGGCGATAATTATGCAATGTACGCCGCCGACCCCGATGTGCAGGTTTCGGTGGGGGCGCACCTTGGCCCCGACCCGCTCTATCAATGGACAGCCGAGCGCCTGACCGGGTTCAACCTGCACGTCCAGTATATTCATAACAAATTCCTGCTGGTTGACCCACTCGGCAGCGACCCGTTGGTGGTGACGGGTTCGGCAAACTTTAGCGAGGCTTCGACCACCGAAAACGATGAAAACATGCTCGTGATCCGCGGCGACACGCACGTGGCCGATATCTACCTCGGCGAGTTCATGCGCCTGTTCAATCATTTCTATTTCCGCTATCACAACCGGCAGGTGGAGGATTTCCGCGCCGAACTGCCGGATTCCGAAGCGCCCAGCGGCCTGTTCTTGGCAGAGAACGACTCTTGGACGCGGCGCTATTACAACCCGGCCTCGCCGAAATTCAAAATCAGAGAGCTGTTCGCGGGTTCTGGGGTATAATGAATCAATCTCCCCTAAACACATCAATATTGGAGGCATAATGGCAAGCAAAGTATTTTGGGGCTCGCCGCGCCAGTCGAAACTGGATGCGAAAGAGACGCTGCCTGCGAAGCTCGATCTTATCCTGGAGCGGCTGCATCTGCGCGATCGCGTCAAGAATGAAAAAGTGGTTCTGAAGATCCATACCGGCTCGAACATCGGTTATTCGACGATTCACCCCGTGTTCTTGCGCAAGGTCGTCAAAGCCATCAAGGATGGCGGCGGGGAGCCTGTGGTGGCGGATACCGAGTGGGACGTGCATGATGCTGCCTCGCGCGGCTACACCGCCGAGACGCTCGGCTGCCCGATTTACCCGATCTCCGGGCCGATGGATCAGTATTTCTACGAGCACGAAAAACCGTACAAGAGCATCAAGAGCTGGCGCCTGGGCGGGTTGATCCAAGACGCGACCTTCCTGGTGAACTTCGCGCATGCCAAGGGCCACCCGAGCTGCGGTTATGGCGGGGCGATCAAGAACCTGGCGCTGGGCTGCATGTCGGGCAAGACGCGCGCCGAGATGCACGACGCGATGCATTTCGACCCCTACTGGTTTGCCGAGAAATGCCCCGACCCCGCCGTGCGCCAGGCGATCATCGACGCCTGCCCGTTTGGGGCCATCGTCCAGGACCGTGACCGGCCCGACGGCCTGCACATGCACTTCGAGGGCTGCAACCAGTGCGGCCGCTGCCTGCAGGTGGCCCCTCCGGGCAGCCTCAAGATCGACGCGGTCAACTTCCACACCTTCCAGGAAGCCTGCGCGCGCAGCGTTGAGGTGAGCATGGGCACCTTCGCGGCGGGCAAATCCATCCACATGGTGCTGGCCACGCACATGACGCCCGTCTGCGACTGCTTTGGCTTCACCAGCATGCCCATCCTGCCGGATGCCGGTATTTTTGGCTCGGATGACATCGTGGCGCTCGAGCAGGCCGTGCTGGATATGACCGGCCAAACGCCGCTCATCGAGGAGAATGTGCCCACCTCGATGGAAGTGCACACGCGCACCGGCCACCCGCTGCGCTGGCTGCACGGCCCGCTCAAAGACCCCTACAAGGTTGTGGAATATGCCGAGCAGCTTGGGCTGGGCAGCCGTGAATATGAGCTGGTGGATGTGCTCCCGGTAACCGAGTTCCAGCGCACTTCGGTGACGTACATCCCGGCCAATTAGGCTGCGCTGGTGCAGGGAACGGAAAGCGGCTGTGTAAGAAGAACCGCTTCATGTAGAAAGATCAGGGGGCGACCTGTGTGTCGCCCCCTGCGGTTAGGGGACCGCCGCTTCGGCCGCTTGAAGAAGCGGCGGTTCGCCCTTTTTCTAATCAACAACCAGGTCCTTCCGGTCGATATCCTTTTCTACAGTCACTCTATTCGCCTGCTCAGGATAACGTCTTTGCCTTTTCTTGCAGCGACAGCTCTTCGGGCGTCTCGGCGGCGATGGTGACGCCGTGCGGCAGGGGCTTGCCTTCCAGGTCCACATGCACAAAGGTGATGAAGCCGTCCACGATCACATCCTCCTCTTTTCGGCCTTTCATTTGGATGTGCGCCACCAGCCGCGAGCGCCCCACCGCGACGATGCTGCTTTCGAAGCGGATCACCTCTCCGCGCTTCACCGGGCGGGTGAAGGACATGCCGTGAATCTTAAGGCAGACGATGTTCTCGGGGTGGGTGAGTGCCGCGGCGGCGATGAAGCCCGATTCAACGAACCATTCGGCGCTGCGCCCGGCAAAAAGCGTGCCGTGGTGGTTGAGGTCTTCACCCTTCACGAGGTGGTGAGTGACCAGGACAGGGATAGTCATGCAATTTTCCTTTCGGATGGATGGGATGATGCTCACTTTAAACCGGAGTGGGAAAGATGTCAACCCCTCGCGGATGGTTATTCGCCTGGCGGGTGTCGTTCTATAATATCCATGGCTATGGATAATTCATCCTTATCCTGGGCATGTGACCATCCGGCCTGAGTTGAAAGAGGTGACCCGATGACCTATACGATCCAGCAAGCTGTAGATATCATCCTGAAGGAAGTCCCGGAAAAGCTCCCTGCCGGCACGGTTGACACGTTCAAGGCTGGAGACCCCGCGCAGCCCCTTGCCGGGATCGCCACCACCTTCATTGCCACCCGTGCGGTGATCGAAAAGGCCGCCTCGCTGGGCGCGAACCTGATCATCGCGCACGAGCCGCTCTTCTACAACCATGAAGATAAGGTGGATTGGCTGGCGGAAGACCCCGTCTATCAATCCAAGCGCAGGCTGCTGGAAGAGACCAGGATGGCCGTCTGGCGCTTTCACGATGGCTGGCACACCGTCAGGCCGGACGGCGTGCTGGAAGGCCTCTTGCGCCTGCTGGATTGGAAAAGCTACCAGGACCCCGAGCGGGAGTATCTGCTCCACCTGCCGCCCACGCCGCTGGACGAACTCGCCGCTTTCTTGAAGGTGCGCCTGGCCGCCTCATCTCTGCGCGTGGTGGGGGCAGACCAGGCGGTGTGCCGCAAGGCGGTCGTCCTGCCGGGGTTCAGCTGGGGTGAAATGCAGCTGGAGCTGCTGCGCAAAGCCGGCGCCGATGTGGTGATCTGCGGCGAGACGCCCGAATGGTCAACCATCGAATATATGCGCGACGCTGGGCTGGGCGGGCTGGCGAAGGGCGTGATCATCCTGGGCCACCAGGTGAGCGAAGAACCGGGCATGGCTTACCTGGCCGAGTGGCTGCGCCCAAGGCTGCCCGGCGTGAGCATCACCCACATTGCGGCGGATTACGCGCTGCGCCCGGTGTGAGCCAGCAGCGCTTTTGCGAGCTGGTCGGGGCAGGAGGTGCCGCGCCCGCCGCAATCGATGCCCTGCAGGCGCTGAATCACATCCTGCGCTTTCATACCAATGAGCAGGCGCGAGATGGCGATCAGGTTGCCGTCGCAGCCGCCTTCGAAGGTCACTTCGCGGATCAACTCGCCCTCGATCCAAATCGTTACCTGGCTGGAGCAGGTGCCTTCGGTGAAATAGACAATCTTTTTTAGATTTTCCGTCATGGCAGTCCTTTAAGAAAATACCGATACCGGGTTGCGAGGGCGCACCATCCTCCAGAAGACGAAGATGCCCACCAGGCGCAGGAGGCCCGAGGTGAGGAAGATGGCCGGGAAGCCCAGGTGCTGGACGATGATACCGCCGAGCGCGGCGCCGGCGGCCGTGGCCACCGCCACGGAGATCTGGAACAGGGCGGTAAAGCGCGGCAGGGTTTCGGCTTTGCTGATCGAGAGCAAGAAGTTAAACGAGGCCAGCCCGTACCCCGCCCACAAGATGCCGGAGGTGATGTTGATGGGCGCCACATGCCAGGGCACGCGCGTGAAGATCCATAGCACCGGCACGAGCGGAATGAGCAGGCCGGTGAGCAGCGTCACCTTATAGGCTCCCCAGCGGTCGTTCAGGCCGCCGAAGAAGCGCACCGCCGGGATGCCCGCCAGGCTGGAGATGATGCTGAGAATGCCCACCTCGGCAGGGGTGGCATGCAGGTTCTCCACCTGATAAACGGCGAAGAACGGCCCGGCGATGTTCAAACCAAAGTTCCACACCATCTGCGAGATGCAGAAGTTGCGGAAATCGGCGTTCTCGCGCAGGGCTTTGAGCAGCGAGGCAGGTGTGTAAGCTGCCGTGGCAGAGGCATCGGGCTGGCGCGGAGGTTCCTGCAGGTGCGCGAAGCAAAAGGTGGCGCCGATGCCGAAGGCGAACGCCAGGGCATAGACCGTCTGGTAGCCGGTGATGGGCGAGACGGCCAGGGTGATGACCTGCCCGGCGATGAGCGTGACGAGCATGTTGGCGATGCTCATCACCATGTTGCGGCTGCCGAAGTACCGGCCGCGCCAGGCAATGGGGATGATCTCTGCGGTGAGGGCAGTCCAGGCCGGCATGGACAGGTTGCTGAAGCCGTCCATGAGGACCTTGAAGAGAATTACGATGGTGACGGCCTGCTGGCCTTTGGCGAAGAACGGGAGCAGCGCCAGCCCCAAGATGGCCAGGCGGGTGACGCCTCCGCCGCCGGCGACGACGATCCACTTGCGCTGGCCAAAGCGTTCGGCCAGCAGCGCCCCCGGCAGGAGCAAGACCACCGCGCTCAGGCTGGCGAGGGAAGTCATCAGGCCGATTTGCGCCTTGCTGGCCCCCAGCGCCAGGATGAAGAGGGTCAGGTAGGTGAGGTTGATGGCCTCCTGGCTGGATGCCAGCACGCCGTCGAAGAAATACCAGCGTAAATTGCGCTGGACTTCGCCCGGAAGCTGCACCGACCAGCTCCCGCCTGCAGAGACCAGCGCGGCTCCGCGTTTGAGGCGCTGCCAGAAGAAGGAAAGGGATGGTTTTTGCGCCATGCGGGCTTAGAAGAATTCGTATTGCTCGACTTCGAGGGTAAAGACGTAAGCGCTGCCCACTTCGGCTTCGATCATCAACGGGGGCAGGCCCCCGGGCAAGGAAAAGGTGCCCCCGGCAGGGATAAACTGGCGGTGGGTGCGGCAGACCGAGCCGATCAGGCCGATCAGGTCGTCTTCGCGGCCATGGTTGATGCCCACCAGCAGGCAGGTGGAACCGGCCTGCATGAAGCCGGAGCTGGTGTTGACCAGCGTGAGACGATAGCCCTTCTTCACCAGACGGTTCGAAAGCTCGCCGACCTGTTCGGAGGCCAGGATGATGACCACCAGACGATCGACCTGCTCATCGTTGATGTGACGTTCTTGCGCCATGTGCCGCTTGTGTGCTCTTTAATCGGTGGGTTTCCAGGGTGCCTTGCCAGGCGACTGCCAGGGGCGAAGGTCCTGCCTGTATTATATACCCGGTTCGGGCGGGCGCAGGCCATACGCCCGGAATGAAAAACCCGCTGCTGAAGTGTTTCATCGGCCGCTTTTGAGGTGACTCTTCCCCGGTAAAACCATGTTAAAATTTTAAAGCTGTAACAGCGAAGAAAGAAGCGCATCTTTCACTGGAGTTTATCCATGGCAAAACGGTTGGTCCTCGTGGCTGGGAATATCGGCTCGGGTAAAACCTCGTTGACCGAGCGCATCGGCGAGCGCCTGGGCTGGCGCACGGCGTATGAGTCGGTGGCAGATAACCCCTATCTTTCGGATTTCTATGCCGATATGAAGAAGTGGTCGTTTCATTTGCAGGTGTTCTTCTTGGGGCACCGCGCCGAGCAGCACCTGGAGCTTTGGAATGACCCTCGCTCGGCGATCATCGACCGGAGCATCTATGAGGATGCCTATATTTTCGCGCGGGCGCTCAACCACATGGGCAACCTGAGCGAGCTCGATTACCGCTCTTATCGCCGGGTCTTCGACCTGGTGGTGCGCGGCCTGCCGCCGCCTTCTCTGCTGGTGTACCTGAAAGCGCCCGTGCCGATGCTGATGGAGCGCATCCGCCGCCGTGCGCGCAACATGGAGACGGGCATCTCGGAAGACTACCTTGCCCTGTTGGACAGCTTCTACGAGGAATGGATCGGCTCGTTTGACCTTTGCCCGGTGCTCACCCTGCGCTCCGACGACCTGGATTTCGTCCACCGCGCCCATCACCTCGAAACCGTGGTGCAGCGCATCCAGGAAAAGCTGGCCGGCAAAGAGGAGATGGTACTGGATTGAGCGCTCGCATCCGCCGGGTGGCGCTGGCGATCCTGGCCCTGTTCCTCCTGGCCGTGGCGGCTGCGGCTCAGGCGCAAAGCGGTGGCGGCGGCCTGTACCTGCCGCTGGTGGTCAACGGGAGCAGCGCGCCGTGGCTGGCGGGCTGCCCGATGTTCCCGGCGGATAACATCTGGAACCGGAGGGTCGATGCGCTGCCGGTGCATCCCCGCTCGGCGGCGTATATCAACAGCATCGGCCCGGGCGTGGCGCTCCACGCCGATTTTGGCACAATCTACGGCATCCCTTACACAACCGTTCCCGCCGGCCAGCCGAAGGTGGGCATCCGGTTTGGCCCGGAAGCCGGCGATGAGAGCGACCCGGGGCCTTACCCCATCCCGCCGGATGCGCCCGTGGAGGGCGGTTCCGACCGGCATGTGCTGGTGCTGCAGCGCGATACCTGCCTGCTCTACGAGCTGTATGCCGCCGAAAAGCAGCCCGACGATAGCTGGACGGCCTACTCGGGGGCGGTCTTCGACCTGCGCTCGAACGCGCTGCGCCCGGCCACGTGGACTTCGGCGGACGCGGCGGGGCTGCCGATCCTCCCCGGGCTGGTGCGCTACGATGAAGCCGCGGGGGGAGAAATCCGCCATGCGTTTCGCTTCACCGCCCAGCGCACGCAAAAAGCCTTCGTCTGGCCGGCGCGGCACTACGCATCTTCTTCGACCGATCTCAACCTCCCGCCGATGGGCCAGCGCTTCAGGCTGAAGGCCTCGGTGAACATTGACGGTTACCCGCCGCAGATCCGCGCGATTTTCAAAGCCTTCAAGGAATACGGCATCATCCTGGCGGACAACGGTTCGAACTGGTACATTACCGGCGCGCCCGACAGCCGCTGGGATGACGACGCCCTGGTGAGCGCCTTCAAGAGCCTCCACGGAAGCGACTTCGAGGCGGTGGATGTTTCGGGCCTGATGATCGACCCTGATTCGGGGCAGGCGCGGTAACTTAGCGCAGCTTGTAATGCACGGGGTCCAGCTCGCGCAGGCGCCGGGCGGCGGTCTCGGGCGTCAGGTCGCGCTGCGGCATGCCGAGCAGTTCAAAACCGACCATGAACTTGCGCACGGTGGCCGAGCGCAGCAGCGGGGGGTAGTAATGCGCGTGCAGGTGCTGCCCGGGGTAGGCCGAGCCGTCGAACGGCGCCTGGTGGAAGCCCATCGAGTAGGGGAAGCTGACCTCGAAGAGGTTGTCGTAGCGCGTGACGATCTGCCGCAGGATATCCGCCAGCCCGGTAGTCTGTTTGGGGGTCAATTCCGGCAGCGAGGCTGTGTGCCGGTTGGCGATGAGCAGCACCTCGAACGGCCAGATGGCCCAGAAGGGCACCAGGGCGGTGAATTCCTCGTTGGCGGCCACCAGGCGCTCGCCTGAGCTGAGTTCGGCGGCCAGGTAATCGCACAGCAGGCAGGCGCCGTGCTCGTGGTAATAGGCGTCCTGGCGCTCCAGCTCGAGGGCCGGCTCGTTGGGGATGTGCCCCGTGGCCCACACCTGGCTGTGCGGGTGCGGGTTAGAGGCTCCCATCATGGCGCCTTTATTCTCGAAGACCTGAACGTAATGAATGAAATCGCGGCTGCCCAGGTCGGCGGTCTGTTCGCTCCAGGTGCGCACCACGGCTTCCACCTCGGCCAGGGGCATCTCGGGGAAAGAAAGATCGTGCCGCGGGGAGAAGCAGATCACCCGGCAAATGCCGCTTTCTTCCTCGGCGATGAACAACCCGCCGGTGCGCTCTTTGCTGCCGGAAGGCTCGGGGAGCAGCAAGGCGGCGAAGTCGTTATCGAAGACGAACGTGCCCGTGTAGGGCGGGTTCTGCGCGCCTTCCGAGCGTTTGTTGCCCGGGCAGAGGTAACAGGCGGGATCGTAGGCGGGCAGGTTCTCGGGCGGCGTTTTTTCCACCTGGCCGAGCCAGGGCCGCCTGGCGCGGTGCGGTGAGACGAGCACCCATTGCCCGTTGAGCAGGTTCTGGCGGCGATGCGGGCGGTCGTAATTCATCGGTTCTCCTCAAAGTAATTCGAATTTCAGGCCGGAGCGGGCCGGCGGCTGCTCAATGGCTGGGCATGGTAAAAGCGCCCACCAGCTGCTGCACGGAAACCTGCAAGAAGTTGGCGATCAACCCCAGCACCGAGCCGATGGCTTGCGCCACCTGGTTGAGCGCGTTCACCGCCCAATCTCTCGCCGGTGTGAGGTTGATTTCCGGCATCTGCACCTGGATATCGATGCGCGGGAAGAATCCTGCCAGCCCCGCCCAGACGCCCAGGATGACCAGCACCAGGGCGATGAGGCCAACACCCGTCCAGATCATCACTTTTGGCGGCATGCCTTCCTCCTTCTTTCACCGGGTCACGGAACGATGACCGTGCGCACCCCCTCGCCGAAGCGCTCCAGGTCATCGAGGGCCTGGTTGATCGCCCCGGCCTCCAGCGGAATGGTGCGGCTGACCACGTTCGACAGATCCAGCGCACCTCTGCGGGCCAGCTCGATGAGCAGCGGCAGCTCCTGGTAAAGATGGTCGTTCGAGCCGATCAGTTCCGTCTCAGGCCCCAGGAGCTCGCGGTAAGTATCGACCTGCAGCGGGGAATCGTTGATGCCGACGATCACCGCCCGGCCAAACACTGCCAGCGACCTGACGGCCTGCTGCATGGTGAGCGGCAGGCCGATGAGTTCGAGGGCCACATCCACGCCTTTCCCGCCCGTCAGGCGGCGGATTTCGGCGGCGGGGTCGAGCACGGCGGCATTCACCGGGATGGCGCCGTAGCTTTCGGCCAGCGCCAGCCGCGCGGGGTTGATATCCACCGCGTAGACTTCTAATGCGCCGAAGGCTTTGGCAAGCTGGACGGCCGACAGGCCCAACCCGCCCACGCCGAAGATGGCCGCGCTCTCGCCGCCCTTCAGGCGCGATTTCCGCAGCGCGTGGAACGAGGTGGCCGAGGCGCACATCAGCGTGGCCCCCTGAACGAACGGGATTTCCTCCGGCAGGGGCACCAGGCTGCGCTCGGGGATGGCGATGTACTCGGCATAACCGCCGTCGGTGTAGTGACCGATCATCTTCCCCTGACTGCAGAATTGCTCGTTGCCGGTGGAACAGTAGTAACAGTTGCCGCAGGTGACCATGTAATGCAGGCAGACACGGTCGCCCGGCTTGAAGCGGGTGACGGATGAGCCCACGGCTTCGACCACGCCGGACACCTCGTGGCCCAGCGTCATCGGCAGCGGGTAAACCGGCGATTTGCCCGCGCGGTAGTGTACATCGGAGTGGCAGATGCCCGCCGCGCGCACCCGCACGAGGGCATCGCGCTCGCCGATGCGCGGAATGGGGATTTCCTGCATTTCGAGCGGTTGGTGAACTTGAACAAGACGGACGGATTTCATCATTAATCTGCTTTCATTGGGGCGGGCTGGGTTCGAGGGCGGCTCTGGCGGATGCGCGCAGCGAGCATCGACAGCATTAATAATACGACAAGCGCGTAGATGAAACAACTGCGGTAGCCCCAGGCTTCTCCTGCAAGCTGGTTGGTATAGCCGATCACCAGTTGAAAGAGACCGTTGATCGCCCCGGAAACGGTGATGATCACGCTGGTATAAACCGGCGCGGCCTGCCCGAACACCTGCATGCCCACTGCCATCATCGTGGGCCACATGATGGCGATGAAGAAACCGGTGAACGGGAGGACCCAGATGCCCTCGCGGCCAAGGCCGAACCCGGCCAGGAAGAGCAGGATGGTGGCCCCCAGGGCAAGGTAAAGGCTGCGCAGGTAGCCGATCCGTTCGATGGCCAGGCCGCTGAAGAGCCGCGAGAGGGTGAAGAGGACGTAGAAGAGCGAGACGAAGGCGGCCCCGGTGACGCGCGGGTCGAGGCCGTACACGTCCTTGAGGTAGAGGCCGCCCCAGTTGGCAGCCCCGAACTCGATCACCTCCATGAAGCCCAGGGTGAGGCAGAACAGCCAGACGAGCGGGTTGCGCAGCGCGCTGATGAACGAAATGCGCGAGGGCGACTCGATGCTGGCGTCGTGGTCGGTGCGGCCCGAAAAGCGCGTGAAGATGACGAACAGCGAGACCAGCCCGGTTGGGATGATGATGGCCAGGTAAACCTGCCGCCAGCCGAGCGAGAATGCCCCGGTGAGCGTACCGGCCAGCCTGGGCCCCAGGATGGCGCCGAAACCGTAGAAGAAATGCATCAGGCTCATCATCAGGGCGGCCCGGCGGGTGAAGACGAGCGTGCCCAGCGCGTTGGTGCCGACTTCGAAGAAGCCGAACCCGGCGTTGACGATCAACAGCGTGAGGGTGGCTGTCCAGAACGTGGGCGCCAGCAGCGTGGCCACCGCCCCGGCACAGACCATCCAATACCCCGCCAGGATGGATTTCTTGATGCCGAAGCGGTGCATAAAGAGGCTGGCCGCCAGGCAGAAGATCACGTAGCCGAACCAGGTAGCCGAGACAAGCCCGCCCTGGCTGTCATAGGCGACGCCAAATTCGGCCTTGATGAGCGGGAAAGACACGCCTTTGATGTTCTCGACCAGCCCAAAGAGGAACATGGTGGCGTAAATGATGATGTAAAGGACCAGGACGCGGTCCTTCTTGGGGTTGGCTGGGTTGTTATCCACCGGCGGGGAAGCCTCCGAACAGGGTTCCGCCCATTATACCTGCAATGAAGGCGCCCGCAGGTGGGTTAGAATAGAGAGAAAGGAGAACCGGATGACGGTGCCGCCGCGCAGCCAGATCCTGCCCGGGACGCGGGTGCGGATCATCGAGAAACACAACCAGCCCACCGGCCAGCTCACCGAAGGCGTGGTCTTGCGCATTCTGACGAAAAGCCCCACCCACCCGCACGGCATCAAGGTGATGCTGGTGAACGGGAAGGTGGGGCGGGTGCAAGCCATCATCGAGTGAGCCGGGGCAGGAGCGGCCGGACTCGCTGAAATGCGCCTTCGGTGTGTCGCTGCGCATCGGCTACACCTGCGCCAGCCACGCTTCTGCCGAAGCACGGTCGTAGAAGATGCGAAACTGGTTCCCATGGTTGGTCTCTGAGGCAAATTCGGCGAAGCGCCCTTCTCCAACCTGTTCAGGCGTCAAGACGGCGGCCGCGACGATGCGGTAGATGCTCCATTTGAGCAGCACCGTCCCTGCCAGGCCGCTGCTCAGCCGGAAGAAGCTCTCCGGCAAATTGGAGGCGTGCAGCAGCAGGCGGTGCGTACCGCTTTCGCCGCAGGCCCCCACCAGCTCGAGCGCATCGGCTTCCGATTGCACCTGCCCGCTCTCCGGCAGGCATTCCAGGTAGGTGATGCCGTCCTTTTCCCGCAAAATCGTTTCCATGGTCTACTCCTGGAGCGTGTGACTCTTTTTCTGTAAATTGTGGGGCTTGCCCTATGGTTTATAGAAAAACTGATTTACTGCCTGCTCCCGGGACTATTTTAACGTTGATTGCGCCCTGAGGCGGCTATAATGAAAGGGTGAACATGCCTGCCTTTGAATCTGATTCTCCCTACCGGCTGCTGGCGCGCAGCCTGGATGCTCTGCCCAGCCGCTTCCCGCCCGCGGGCGACGAATCGCACCTGCGGCTGCTGGCGAAGCTCTTCTCGCCCGAAGAGGCCGCGCTGGCGGCAGACCTGAGCACCGAATTCGAGACCCCCGCGCAGATCGCAGCGCGCACTGCGCGCGAACAGCGCAGCGTGGCAGAACTGTGTAAGGCAATGGCTGGCCGGGGCTTGATCTCGGTGGGGAAGACGCAGCAAGGGCGCCTGGGCTTCAAGTTGATGCCTTTCGTAGTCGGGTTTTACGAGAATCAGAGCGGCAGCATGGACGCCGAGCTGGCGGGGTTGTTCGAGGCATATTACCGGCACGGCTTTGGCGAGGCGCTGCGCATCGAGCCGCAGCTGCACCGCGTCGTGCCGGTGCGCGAGGCCGTTCAAAACACCCTGGAGGTGCAGCCGTTCGAAAGCGCTTCCGGGCTGGTGGAACGGATGCAGGCGTGGGGGGTGGTCGATTGTATCTGCAGGCACCAGAAAGCGTTGATCGGCCAGGCGTGCCCGCACCCCGTAGATGTGTGCCTGGTGCTCAGCGACCAGCCGGGAGCCTTCGCGGGCGGCGGCCCGGTGAAAGATCTGACGCGCGAGGAGGCCCTGGGGGTGCTGCGCCGCTCGGCTGAGGCCGGGCTGGTGCACTGCGTGAGCAATAATCAGCGCGATGTGTGGTACATCTGCAATTGCTGCACCTGCGCCTGCGGGGTGCTGCGCGGCATGGTGGACCTGGGGATTGCCGGTGTGGTGGCGCGCTCGGCGTTCATCAACCGGGTGGATGAAGACCTGTGCATCGGCTGCGGTGAATGCCTGCACGCCTGCCAGTTTGGCGCGTTGAGCGTGGACGTGACCGCCCAGGTGAGCGAGCTGCGCTGCGCGGGCTGCGGGGTTTGCGTGGCGGCCTGCCCACAGGGGGCGCTTCATCTGGAGCGCCGGGCCGGTGCGGCCCTGCCGCCGCTCAGCCAGGCCGATTGGGAAGCGGCGCGTGCAAGCGCGGGATGAGAACACCCTGTGGGGTACAAGCGGGCGGCGTGGATGTTCCACGCCGTTTTTTTTATATCTACGGCGCGGGCCAGGGGATTTCTACCGGCAGGGTATAGCCGTGCTTTTCTGCGGCCAGCAGGCGCGCCCGCGATGGAGCGGCGCAGCCGGGTTCGTCGGTAATTTCAACGCTGGTGTGGTAGGTCCCGGCCGGTTCAAAAACGATTTGCCCCGCGCGGCAGACCCAGGCTTCCACGATGTACGGCGTTTGCTCCGAGTCGTCGCCCGCGCGCAGCACGAGCGCATTCCACGAGACGGTCACCCGGCTGCCCGCGCGGGAAGCGGAAACCCCGGTGGGCGGGCCGTAGTAGGGCGAGAGCGGCAGCGCCACCTGGTCGGCGGGGACGGGCTGCAGATCGGTCAGGCTGCCCTTGAGCGCCAGGTAATCCTCGCGCACCCAGCAGGCGTTGCTGCCCCCAATGGCCTGGACCTCGATGTAGTTTCCGCCCTCGACGCGCCGTAGAACCTCCAGGTTGCTGCCCTGGTAAACGCCGTACTTATACAGGTAGGGCGCGCCTGGGCCGTAATGGCAGACGGCCTGCTCGATGGTGACCACGCCGCGCAGCTTGAGGTAGGTGGGCACGGGCGAGGGGCTTGCGGAGGGCGAGGGCGAAGGGCTTGGGGAGGGCGTGGGCCGGGCGGTCGCCGTGAGGGCAGGTGCGGTTGTGGCTGTGGATGCGGCAGTGGCGCTTGGGGCGGCTGAAGGCGAAGATGTGCCGGTCGGGGCGGGCAGAGGGGAGGCCGCCGCCGGAGCGCACCCGCACAGGAGGGCGAGCAGGAAGATGAATTGCAGAAAGGCGCGAAGTCGGGCGAACGGACGGGGGAATGCCCCGCTGTGACGCGGGGGTTGGCCGATAGCGGGAAGGAGGACTCTGGCAGACTGCATGTGCGCGCTCCACCCGATTGTATCAGGGTTTGAGGGCCGCGGATGGATGCGTCATCAGGAAAATTGGGGACTTGCCAGAACAATTGTTCTATCGTACAATGATCTTTAACAGTCAATTTCGTAGTTCTTTGTCGAAAGGAGCCAACCATGGGCCGCGTCGTGCATTTTGAGTTCCCTTCCACCGATCCGGAAGCCAGCGTCAAGTTCTATGAGAACGTGTTCGGCTGGAAAATCGCCAAGTACGATAGCGAGGTGGATTACTGGCTGGTGAGCACCGGAGAGAAGAGCGAGCCGGGCATCGACGGGGCGATCTACCGGCCGGGCGAGACCGTTTCTGGCACGGTGAACACCGTCGAGGTGGACAACCTGGATGAAACCATCGCCAGGGTCCTTGCCAGCGGGGGCAGGCAGGTGGCGCCGAGGATGGAAATTCCAAACGTGGGGCACTTTGCCTACGTGCTCGAACCCGGCGGGACGATCGTAGGCATCCTCGAGCCGGTTCCTGGCGGGATGATGTAACCGGCTGCCTGGGGCAACCCAAGCGGGGCTTCCGGCCGCAAGCCGGAAGCCCCGCTGTTTCTTCGGAATAATGGGGCGCTTCCCATTGACTCATGTCAAATCCATAATATTGGTTATAATAATCGAGGAACCATTTGGTTCACATTGGTTTCAAGGAGGCATTTCCATGGGTGACAAGAGTCCGAAGAACAAAGAGAAACGCAAGAAAAAACAGCAGGCTAACAAGCAGAAGGGCGTGCCGGTGGCGACGCCGAAATGAGGCCGCACACGGCCCTGCCCGTGCCCATGTTTTCCCCTGCTGCCTGGGGGAAATTAAGCTGATCCGGTTTAGCAGCGGTTGGTTCGCGCCCTCATGACGGGGAGACGAGCCGCCGCTTTCTTTTTCTCCGCCCGGCAGTTGCCGGTTTTCCTTCCCCTCCTCTGAACTGACAGCCTCCATCCGAATACGGCCCCGGCGACACGGGCCGTTAAAATCATTACAGCCTGCGCCGGTTTGATTGGGGCGCAGGCTGCAGCAAGGTTCATCAGGCCAGGGCGCGGATCAGCCTTGCGCCCACCACCCGCCGTCCACGGGCAGCACAGCGCCGTTGATGAAGCTGGCATCGGCTGAGGCCAGGAACAGCACCGCATTCGCCAGCTCGGCGGGTTCTCCGGCGCGCGGCATGGTGGCCAGGCCGGGGCCGAGCGCGGCGTAGCCTTCTTGCGATGGCATGCCGCCCGCGCCGATGTTCGTCTTCACCCCGCCCGGGCAGATGGCCACGCAGCGGATGCCGCGCTTGCCATACATCACCGCGGTGTTGCGGGTGAGGCCCACCACGCCGTGCTTGGAAGTGGTGTAGGCTGCCCCGGCAAAACCGCCGCCCAGCCCGGCCGCCGAAGCAATGTTGACGATGACGCCGCCGCCCTGTTCCAGCATGATCGGCACCGCCTGGCGCATGGTGTACATCGGGCCGAACAGGTTCACCCCGAGCACCCGGTTCCAGGTGGCGTCATCCAGTTCGCCCACCGGGAGGAAGCGGTCCATGATGCCCGCGTTGTTGACCAGCACATCCAGGCGGCCGAACTTCTCCACGGCGGTGTGGATCAGCTTCTGGCAATCTTCGTCGCTGGCCACGTTGCCCTGCACCCCGGCGATTCTTGCCCCCGCGGCGCTTAACTCTGCGACCAGGGCGTCCAGGCGGGCGGAATCGATCTCGCCCAGCACCAGCGCCGCGCCTTCTGCGGCGAACGCCTCGGCGGTTGCTTTGCCGATCCCCGAGCCGGCGCCCGTCACGACCACGACTTTATCGGTGAAACGCATATCAGCCTCCTGGAAAGATTGAAACGGATATATAGGATGTATTAAGTATAATATATAATTTGTGATATACAATAGGAATTTCACCCTATTTGTGACATTTCCTGTCGGAAGAGTGCCCATCCGCGTGCGCTCCGACAGGACCGGCGTTCATGTTGATCGCGGCGGTGTGTCTCTTCGCCTATGAAAATAAAAAGAGGGCCTATCAGGCCCTCAAGAAGTGCATCTGCTGCACCGCGGGAAGAAAATGGGTGTGGCTGCCGGTCAAAATCCTTGCGCTTTGAGCCAATCGCCAAAGCGTTCGATCCAGCCATCCGAAGGCAGGCCGGTTCTGTTCATTCCAAAGCCGTGACCCCCTTGCGCATAGATATGCAGCTCGGCGCTCTGCCCGGCCTTGCGCCAGGCGCTATAATACTGCGTACAGACGGGCCAGGCCATGTCGTCATCGGCGGCGCAAAGCAGGAAGAGCGGCGGGGCGCCCTCCGGCACGGGGGCTTCTTTGGGCGGGGCGGGGTAGATGGGGGCGGCAAAATCGGGCCGCGAGCCGGCATCGTGGCGCAGCGCGACGTTGAGGGTGAGGTGGCCGCCGGCAGAAAAGCCCATCAGCCCGATCCGCCTGGGGTTCACGCCCCATTCGGCGGCGCGCGAGCGCACCAGCCGCACCGCCTGGCAGCCATCGGCAGCCTCCAGCTCGATCATCGGCCAGATGGTCGACTCCCACACTTCAGGGCTTGAAAGGTTCTTCCCGATCACCTGCGCGAAGTCATCGCCCGTTTGGACAAGGCGGTACTTGAGCAGGAAAGCGGCGATTCCATGCGCGTTCAGCCAGGCGGCCACCTGGGTGCCTTCATGTTCGTGGGCCAGGAAATGATAGGCCCCGCCTGGGGCAACGATCACCGCCGTGCCGGTGGCTATGGCCGCATCCGGCAGATATGCCGTCAGCGAGGGCTGTGTGACGTTGCGGATGACCCGCAGGCCGTTCTCGATGGTGGCGAATGAATCCGGCTCGGGTGTTCCGCCAGGATAGAGGGGGATTACTTGCGGTTGGGTCATGGAACTCAAGGGTCTCCTTTGCATTGACGAAGGTTGGGATCATCATAACATCGATTGGGCGTTTCATTGGGCCGCAAGCCTTCGTCTCCAGCCTCATCCTGCGGGCAGCCAGACGGGCCGAAGCACCTCTTGTGCAAGCCGCTCGATGAGTTGCTGTTCCGGCCAGGCGCTTCATAAGGATAAAGTGCGGCTGTGTGATGGCAACCGCACTTTATTTGCTTGAAACCGGGTTGCTTTCCGAGGTTCTGTTACTTTTCGGGGCGGTGATAGAGCTTGAGCGTGCCGGCTTCGACCAGGCCAAGCCCGGCGTCTTCTTTGATCCATTCCTTCTTGGCAAAGTATTCACCGCCGAGGATTTCCCAATCGGTGATCAAGAAGCCGGTTCCCGCCGGCATCGGGGGCACCGGGAACGCAGGCAGCGAGATCCCCGCCTCGGCGCTTGCCATCAGCGCCCCCAGGTCGGGCATTTCGGGCATAGGCGGCTGTGAACCGGCGGAGCTTGAATCGGAGCTTCCGTAATTGATCTCGTCGGCGTGCAGAACGAGGAAGATGCTCCACCAGGCGCCCATCTCGGGGCTGGCGTAGGGCGGGTCATCGGGGCAGGTGATGATGAAGCTTTCCTTCGTCCGCTCGGGGAAGAAGCTCAACTTCAAATCGCGCACGTAACCAAGCGAATCACTGGCCGAATGCGTATCGGTCACATAAACCAGCGGGCCGGCGGAAAGGCTGCTGCCGCCCCGGTTATTGGTCACCTGGCAGCCGGGCTCCTTGAATTCGAACGATTCGTTGATCAGTGCAGACTGGCCCTGGATTTTGATTTCATCCGCCTGGAAGCGGAGAGGTACTTTGGCTTTCACGCTCGAATCAAAGCCCCCGCCGTAGCCTGCGTCGAAGTTCGCCTGCGATTCGAACACCAGCTCGAAGGTGAGGCACTTGGTGGTCATCGCCCTGGCATATTCACTCAATGCGCTGTTTGAAACGCCGAGGAGCTGCATTTGCCGCTCGAAGCCAAGCCAGACCGGGATCATGCGGTGGATGATGTGTTCCTGGGCGCACAATTCATATTCTTCCTTGATGCACACCCGGCCGACTGTATCGAACAGATCGGAGAACTGATCCATCGGGGCGCTCTCGATGCCCAGGAGCTGTTTCTGGCGTTCTATGCCGAGCAGGGTCTGGATGGCAAGGCGCCCGGCGGCGCAGCTTTCTCCGGCGGCAGCCAGGCGCGGCTGGAGGACTTCTCTTTCATACTGCTCAAAGAGACCAGACATCACTTCTCCCAGGTCCGATTGACCGCTGTCATCGCTCGTGCCGAGCAGCTGGCGGGTGCGTTCGGCCGTCAGGTATTCGGCCACGCGGCTCTGCAGGCGGCGCTCGGCGCTGCCCCCCAGCCGTTCGCGCACCGGTTCGACATCGGCCAGCAGGCCTTTTGTCACGCCGTAGCCGCTGAAGTGCAGGAGCAGGATCTTGATTTCATTCGAGTCTTTCACGGGCGGGGCGAGGGTCACATCGGCGCCGGAGCCCTGGTAACCGAAGAACAGCTGCTCCTTGATGGGGATTTCCTGCGCGGGGGTGACGGTGAGGGTAGCGTAGTTGTTGAAGGCCAGCCCTTCCGGTTCGAGCTGCGCGGCGTAGGTCTGCCCGCTGCCGAACGGCAGGCCCTGCACCGCGGCGGGGATGAGGCGGATTTTCGTCTCGTTGAGCAGCGCGTCGGCGGGCACCTGGAGGGTGTAGCGCGTGCCATCCGCGCCGGTGGCGCTGAGCGTGCCGCCCTCCAGCGGGATGACGGCCTCGGCCGCGCGGGTTTCATCCAGCGCCACCTCTGCCGAAGCTGGCTGATCGGGCGGCGAGAAGATATACTGGAATTGGGCCAGTTTCGCCTTCTGACCGGCGGGCCGGGCGGAAGGGGAGTCGGTTTTTGGCCCGCAGGCCGATAGGAGAAGCATCAAGACGAATATGGAAAGGGGAAAGCGTGGCTTCATTGTTCCCTCTCTTGTAATTCACCCCGGGAGGAATTGTACAAATAATATGATAATTGTAAAGTATAAACCAGATTGTAAAGGGAGGGAAGGAAAAAGTCAATCTTTTTAAGACCAATTGCGGACGCCGTTCGGCGTCCGCAATTCTGTGAGAAGATGATCTATATGACAAAGTGCAGCCGCCATCCGGCGGCTGCACCCTGCGCGTTCTCTAGCACTCGCTGAAGCCGCAGGAATAGCACTTGCGGCAGCCCTCCTCGTTGACCACGCTGGCTTCGCCGCACTCGGGGCACAGGTCGCCGAAGCGGGCGGGCGAGGCGGCGGCAGCCGCGGCAGGTTGCGCCAGAAGCGGCGCCGAATGCCCGTTGCCGTTGCTGCCCAGCGTGGAGGGCGGCTGCTGCCCGGCTGCCTCGCGGCGCTCCTGCCACATGCTCAGGTAGCGGTCCAGCACCTGACCGATGCCATCGGGCAGCGAGCGCACGCGGTTAGGCCCGAAGCCCAGCGAACGCCCTCCGCCGATGCCCGCCAGCTGGCGCACCACCTCGCGCATGCGCTCCACCGGCGCGATGGGCGAGGCCATGCGCAGGATGTAGCTGATCAACCGGGCAATCGCCTCGGTGACGGCGGCGGTGTCGCTGCCGGCCTTGGCCGAGTTGAGGAAGACCTCGAAGGGCTGGTTGCCGCCGTTTTCGTTGATGGTGACGAAGGTCTTTCCCAGGGGCGTGTCGATGGTGAGGGTGAAACCGGGCAGCACCTGCGGGCGGGGTTTCTTTGTCTCGTGCCACATCACCAGCTGGCCGGTCTCTTCGGCGGCGGGCATGGATGCGGGCGGGGCAGGGGCCTCTTCCTTGGTCTGCTTCTTACCGGCTGTGGCGTGCGTCTCGAGCACGACTTTATCGCGCGAGCCGGTGACGTAAACGGTGATGCCCTTGCAGCCCAGCTCCCAGGCCAGCATGTAGGCGGTGGCCACGTCCTCTTCAGTGGCGCCGGCCGGGAAGTTGACCGTCTTCGACAGGCTGTTATCTACGAAGGCCTGCAGCGCGGCCTGCATACGCACATGTTCTTCGGCGCTGATATCGCCCGAGACGACGAAGACATCGCGCATCTCCTGCGGCAGGGCGGAGATGTTCTGGCAGGTGCCCTCGGCCATGATTTGCGCGAGGATTTCTTCGCGCGCCTCGGCGGCGATGCCGGCTTTCTGCAAGGCATCCTCGAAGGCGGGCGAGGCATAGAGCAGTTGCAGGTCTTTGCCGTTGTCGTTCACGTGGCGGATGTAGGCCAGCGCGAAGACCGGCTCGCAGCCGTAGCCCTCGCAGCCCGCCACGGTGGCGATGGTGCCGGTGGGGGCGATGGTGGTCTGCGCGGCGTTGCGGATGCCGTGCTTAAGGATGCCGTCCACGACGGCGTCCCAATCCACGGCGGGGCGGCCGTAATCGTGGGTGTAGGGGACGATCGAGACGGGGGGGTTCCAGGAGAGCGCGGCGGGGTCGTAGATGGAGCCCTGGATGGCGGGGAAGGCCCCGCGCTGTTCGGCCAGATCGATGGAGGTGCGCATGGCGTGGTAACGCACGAACTCCATCACCTGGGCGCCGAATTCCTGTCCTTCGGCCGAGCCGTAGCGGATGCCGCAGTGGTACATCAGGTCGGCCAGGCCCATGATGCCCAGCCCGATGCGCCGGGCGCGGTGCGCGGCCTCTTTGAGCTGCGGGACGGCGGGCACATAAGCGTTGGCCTCCACGACATCATCCAGGAAGATGGTCGAGAGCACCACCGAGCGGCGCAGGCCTTCCCAATCGACCGTCCCATCGGGGCCAAGGTGCTGGGCCAGGTTGACCGAGCCGAGGCAGCAATTTTCGTAAGGGCCGAGCCACTGTTCACCGCACGGGTTGGTGGCTTCCAATGGGTAGAGGTGCGGGACGGGGTTCGAGCGGTTGGCGGCATCGAGGAAGAGCACGCCCGGTTCGCCGTTGTGGTGCGCCTGTTTCACGATCTTCCTGAACAGCTCGCGGGCCGAGACGCGCCGGTAGGTGCGGATGGGCAGCCCGGCAGCCTCGGCCTGCTCGAGCGTGCCGCGGAAGCCCTTATAGGCCGGGTGGGAGACGTCTGGGAAGCGCAGCTCCCATTCGGCGTCTTCCTTCACGGCGCGCATGAATGCGTCGGTGATGCCGACCGAGATGTTGAAGTTGGTGATGGCGTTCTCGTCCGTCTTGCAGGTGATGAACTCTTCCACGTCGGGGTGATCCACGCGCAGCACGCCCATGTTGGCGCCGCGGCGGGTGCCCCCCTGGGCGATCTCGCCGAAGGCGTGGTCATACACGCGCAAAAAGCCCACCGGCCCGGTGGCCTGGCCGGCCGAGGTCTTCACCACCGCGCCGTGCGGGCGCAGGCGCGAGAAGGAGAAGCCGTTGCCGCCGCCCGTCTGCTGGATGAGGGCCGCGTCGCGCAGGGTTTGGAAGATGCCGGCCGAGTCGCGGCCCATGTCGTCTGCAATGGGGAGGACGAAGCAGGCCGCCAGCTGCCCAAGGGGCGTGCCGGCGCCAGTGAAGGTGGGTGAATTGGGGAAAAACTTCTTGGAAGTTAAAAGGTAATAGAACTCGCGTGCGCGCGATAAGACCTCCCGGCTGCCCCAGGTGGTTTCGACGGCGGCGATGTTGTAGGCCACGCGCCAGAACATCTCCTCGATCGTCTCCGCCGGCCGGCCGTCTTCGCCGCGGCGCACGTAGCGGCGGATGAGCACCTGCCGCGCGTTGTCGGTCAACTCGACGGCGGGAAGGTCGGCTGGAAGCGGCGGGATGGGGAGGAGCCCGTTTGACTTCGGCTCGCTGCGATGGGTAACCCTAAACTCGTTTGATGCCATTGCTGTTCTCCTCGTCAGTCAGTAATCGGTCGATCTCGTTGCGCAGATCGCGCAAGTCGTCGAGTTGCAGGTAAACGATGGCGTAGCGGATGTACGCGATGTGATCGAGCTCCTTGAGGCCTTGAATGACCATATCGCCGATCACGCGCGAGCTGACCTCGGAACGCCCGAGGCGCTGGAGGGAGGTTTCGATCTCGCCGACCAGGCGGTCGATGGCTGAGGCGGGCACGGGGCGTTTGGCGCAAGAGATGCGGATGCCGCGCAGGAGTTTCTCGCGGTCGAATTCCTCGCGGGTGCCGTCGCGCTTGATGATCAACGGAATCGCCAGCAGCGGTCGCTCAATGGTGGTGAAGCGCTGGTGGCAAGCGACACACTCTCGCCGCCGGCGGACGACCCCGCGCGCATCGTGGGTGGTATCCAGCACTTTCGAATCGTCGCTCTGGCAGTAAGGACACCGCATCGTTTCCTCCTGATTGCGCGGATCCATTCCTGGGAAAAAAACCACCACCCAATATATGGTGGTAGTTACTACGATAGCCCGTATATGTACTATACGCTGATATTCTAGCACATTTGGTCGATGGGTTCAAGCGAATTTTAGAAATGTTAATCTTAAAATTTGAAGATGCAATCACAACGCTTGTGCCGGCCAGGATGGGGCAGAAAGCAAGCCCGGGGGAGGCTACATGCAGGGCCGGCAACGTTCTCAGCCGCAGGAGCGCCACATATACAGCGCCGCGAGGGCAGGGCGGAGCTTTCGTTAACGATTTCTTAAAGATCATCGGGAACGCGGAAGGCTGCCGGAAATGGACCGGGAACGATCACGAACGGCGCCAGGGCGCAACCTTAAAGAAACCGGCCTTTGTGCGGCGATCTTCTCCGCACAAGGCCGCCTGGAGAGCCTCGAATTTGACGAAAAAGCTGCTTAAAGGGAAATAGCGGGCAAGGCACATTGCCCGCTTATACCCCTAAAACTTGAGAGGAGCCACCAACAGAACCGGTCTCTACTGCCCCCTGTGTTCGGTGAGGCCTCTAGCGCTTGCGGTTGCGCAGGAAGGCCGGAATATCGAAGTCGTCTGTGTTCACCACCCGTTGAAACTCGGGTTGAGATGGCTGAGCTTGCTGCGGAACACTGGCGTGCTCCTGCAGGCCGGCGGGCGCTGCCGAAGACGCCTGGCGGGTGCGTTGCGGGGTCTGGAGATCCTCGAGCTTCATCGGCCGTTCACTTGGCCGGCCCCCGCTGCTATCGAAACCCGTGGCAATGACGGTGATGCGGATCTCGTCGCCGATCTTCGGGTCGATGACCGCGCCGAAGATGAGGTTGACGTCGGGGTGGGCGGTCTCTTTGATGATCGCCGCGGCCTGGTTGACCTCGAAGAGGGTCAGGCTTGGGCCGCCGGTGACGTTGAAGAGGATGCCGCGCGCGCCGTCGATGGTGATGTCGAGCAGGTGGCTGGCGATTGCCATCTCGGCCGCCACGCGGGCGCGTTCCTCGCCGCTGGCATGCCCGACGGCCATCAGGGCCGCGCCGCCTTCCGACATGATCGCGCGCACGTCGGCGAAGTCGAGGTTGATCAGCCCGGGGACGGTGATCAGCTCGGAGATGCCCTGGATGCCCTGGCGCAGAACGTCATCGGCCAGGCGGAAGGCATCTTGCAGGCTGGCGCGCTTATCCACCATCTGAAGCAGCCGGTCGTTGGGGATGACGATGAGCGTATCGGCATGCTCTTTGAGCTTCATGATGCCTTCTTCGGCGGCCTTGGCGCGGCGCGCTCCTTCGAAGGTGAAGGGGCGGGTGACGACGCCAATCGTCAGCGCGCCGACTTCTTTGGCGATCTGCGCCACGATGGGGGCCGCGCCTGTGCCGGTGCCACCGCCCATGCCGGAAGTGACGAAGACCATGTCGCTACCTTTAAGAACTTCGTACAGTTCTTCTGCCGATTCCTCGGCGGCTTTGCGGCCCATCTCTGGGTTGCCGCCGGCGCCGAGGCCGCGGGTGACCTTATCGCCGATGCGCACACGCGTATCTGCCTTGGAAAGCAGCAGCGCCTGCCCGTCTGTGTTGACGGTGATGAATTCGATGCCCTGGAGCCCTTCGTCGATCATGCGGTTGACGGCGTTGCAGCCGCCGCCGCCAACGCCGATCACCTTGATCCTGGCGAATGACTCTGAAACGGGTTGGTTCATGTCCATGGTGTGCCTCCTCGAAAATTGTACAGTAGAACCGATTTTCTTACCAAATAAAAATCCTGACCAATCTTACGGTAATAGGCGTTTCAAGAATGAGGTGAGTCTCTCGCTCCAGCTGGATCCTCCTTTCTTGTGGGCGCGCCGTCCCGCTGCGGGGGCGGCCTCACTCATCATCATGGCCCAATTGAGCAGCCCGACGCTGGTCGAATAGGCCGGCGAGTTGAGCTGGTCGGTCAGGCCGATCAGGTTTTCTGGCTTGGCGATGCGCACCGGCAGGCCGAGCACGTCGCTGGCCAGGGTGCGCATGCCTGAAAGCTGCGACCCGCCGCCGGTGAGGACCATGCCCGCGGGGAGCAGGCCGTCATAACCGGAGCGCTTGATCTCCTGCAAGACCAGGTCGAAGATCTCCTCCACGCGCGCCTCAATGATCATCGCCAGGTCGCGGCGGTGGATATCCACCGGGCGCTCCTCGCCGAAGATGCGCGTCGAAAACGTCTCGTTCTCATCCACTTCGCTCTGGATGGCATGCCCGTACTGCTTCTTCACTTCCTCGGCTTGAGAGATCGACAGGCGCAGCCCGTGGGCGATATCGGAGGTGATGTGGTTGCCGCCGATGCCGAGCACCATCGTGTGCCAGATGTCGCCGTCGATGTAAATGGCCATGTCGGTCGTCCCGCCGCCGATATCGCAGACCACCACGCCCATCTGGCGTTCGGTCTCAGAAAGCACCACCTCGGCCGAGGCCAGCGGGTTGAGCACGAACTGGAGCACCTGCACGCCCGAAGCCTGCACGCACTGGCGCAGGTTTTCCACCGTGGAAGATGCGGCGGTGATGATGTGTGCTTCCACTTCCAGGCGGTAGCCGTGCATCCCCACCGGCATGCGGATGCCATCCTGCCCGTCGATGACGAAATTGCGCTGGATGACGTGGATGATCTCGCGATTGTGGGGAATCGCCACCGCTTGGGCCGCGTCGAGGGCGCGGAAGACATCTTCTTGATCGATGACGCGCCCCGAAATGCCCACCACGCCGCGGCTGTTCACCGACGAAACGTGCGAGCCGGCCAGGCTGACCAGCGCGGAGGTGATTTCCATGCCCGAAGTGCGCTCGGCCTTCTCGATGGAGCGCCCGATCGCCTGCGAGGCTGCCTGGATATCGACGATCGTCCCTTTGCGGATGCCCTGCGAAGGCTCGATGCCCACGCCCAGGATGCGCAGGTTGTTGCTGCCTTCGACCCGCGCGACCAGGGTGCAGACCTTGGTGGTGCCGATATCGATCCCTACGACAATGTTTTCTTCGGCCATGGCGTTATTGCTCCAATCGGTAGTATGGTGCGTCCGGGTTGGCGGCGTTGATCAGCTCGATCGACTTCCCGCGCTCGGTCAGCTGCGCCACAATGGCCTGGACCATGGCAAAGCGCTTCTCAAAGCTGCTGAGGTCGCTGCCAATGTAGATATCGTAGCCGGTCGGGTCTTCCCAGCCCAACCCCTGCGCGGCGGTGAAGACCAGCGGAGTGCCGGCCGGGAGCCGCGCGGCGAGCATTTGGGCGGTCGCCAGCAGAGAAGGGTCCAGGGTAACAGGGCCGGCCTCGGTGGGCTTGGCCAGCTTGGCGCCGCTTTCGGCCTGACCATCGGCAGCGGTTGAGCCGGCGCTCTCGCCCGCCGGGGGCTGATCGGCCTTCGGCATGGCGACGGGCGGCGCTTCCGGCGAGTGGATGGTGACCAGCCCTTCGATCTGCCCGGTGGGCGCGAAGAGCACGCCCTGCGCATCCACCCACTGCACGTTATCGTCTTGCTGCCAGGCGAGCACCGGCTGGCGCTCGGTCAGGTTTACCGTCACGCTGACCGGCAGGTCCACGCTGACGGATGCGGCCTGGAGGGCGGGGAAGCGCTTGAGCAGCCCGGCGCTGGCCGCGGTTGGGTCAACTTCCACAATCGAAAGGTTCTCCAGGTCGAGCACGGCCTGCACCTCGTTCGGGTTGAGCCGTTCTAACCCATTGATGGTCACCGGCCCGACGCGGAAGAACGGCGAGAAGATGAGCGAGAAGAAGCCGATGGCCGCGGCGATGGCGATGGCAGCGGAGAGCAGGCGCCAGCCCGGGCGGATGACCGGCAGCGCCGGCAGGCGCATCTCGGCGCCGGGGGCGCTCAGCGGCACATAGTAGGCGCGGCGCGGGTTGGCCGTGGCCACCTGCCGGTGAATGGGCGTGCCAAAGGTGGTGTTGCGCACCACCACCGGGCGGCTTGGAGAAGGCGCCGCTGCGGGCCGGGCAGGCGTTCCGCGGTGATTGATCCAGGACGCGTCAAAAATCCCCCCCTGGGCAACTGCGTCGAAGCGGCGCGGGCGATTGGCGTTCGCGGCGCGGCGCGAGCGCAGCGCTTCGGCGCGCGGTTTGGGCGTTGCCTGTTTGAAGCTCATGATCCCCTCCTGAACTGGCGCTCGGTGTGGTCTCGGTCGGCTTTGCGTTCGAGCGCCAGGTCGATCAAACGATCCACTAAATCTCGGTATGATAAACCGCTGGCTTCCCACAGCTTGGGGTACATGCTGATCTTGGTGAAACCAGGGATGGTGTTGATTTCGCTGATGTACAGTTCGCCGGAGCGCGCATCCATGAGGAAATCCACCCGCGCCATGCCGGCGCAATCGATGGCCTGGTAGGCTTTCAGCGCCAGCGAGCGCACGCGTTCGGTCACATCCTGGGGCAGGGGAGCGGGGATGATCAGCTCGGAGTTATCCATGATGTACTTGGCTTCGTAGCTGTAATACTCATCACCGGGGCGGATCTCGCCGGGGATCGAGGCGGCGGGGTGCTCGTTGCCGAGCACGGAAACCTCGATCTCACGGGCGTTCGGGACGCCCTTTTCCACCAGGATGCGCCGGTCGAAGCGGGCGGCTTCCTGCAGGCCTTCCTGCAGATCTGATCGGCCGCGGCAGCGCGTGATGCCCACCGAAGAACCCAGGTTGGCCGGTTTGGTGAAGATGGGGTAGCCCAGGCCTTCCACGCGGGCGATCACCCCCTGCAGGTCGCTTTCGATTTCGCGGCGGGTGACCAGGATGGCATCCACCACCGGCAGGCCGTTGGCGCGCATCACATCTTTGAAGAGGGCCTTATCCATGCCCGCCGCCGAGCCGAGCACGCCCGCGCCCACGTAGGCGATGTCGGCCAGTTCGAGCAGGCCCTGGAGCGTGCCGTCTTCGCCGAACGTGCCGTGCAGGACGGGGAAGATCACATCCAGCCCGGAGACGGGCTCGAGCCTGCCGCTGCGCAGCGCATAGAGCGTGGCGCGGCCGGGTTCGGGGAGCAGCAGCGCGGTGGGCAGGCCTTCCACATGCCCGGATTCCAGCGCCGACCAGGCATCCGGGCCGGTGACCCAGGCTCCCTGGCGGGTGATGCCGATCTGGAAAACCTCGTACTTCTGGGGGTCGAGCACTGCCAAAACCGAGCGCGAAGACATAAGGCTCACATCGTGCTCGCCGGAACGGCCTCCAAAAATGACGCCCACACGAATTTTCGACTGCATCCGCTGCTCCATTAACTTTGATCCCGGCCGTTCAAGGCCGGCCAATCACCGATCAATTCCACTTCGAGCTCGAGCCGCACGCCGAATTTCTGCTCCACGGTGCGGCGGGCCAGGGCGATCAATTCGCCGATATCGGAAGCGCTGGCCCGCTCGTTATTGATGAAGAAGTTGGCGTGCTGCGTGCTGATGTGCGCGCCTCCAACCCGTTTCCCTTTCAACCCGGCGGCTTCGATCAGGCGCCCGGCGTAATCGCCGGGGGGGTTCTTGAACATCGAGCCAAGGCTGGCCCCAGGGGGCTGGGTGGAGCGGCGCTGGGCGGTGAACTCATCCATGCGCGCCTGGACTTCGGCGGGGCTGCTGTGGCTCAGTTTCATGCGGGCGGAGAGGATGATGGGCCTGCGAGCAGCCGGGCTGCTCTTGAGGGCACTGCTGCGATAGGCGTACTGCAGGCGCTCGACCGTCCACTCTTCTCTACCCGTATCGGGGTGCAAGATTTCTGCCAGTGTTAAAGTGCCCGCCATGTCGCCGCCGTGTGCGCCCGCGTTGCCGAAAACTGCCCCGCCCACCGTTCCCGGCACGGTGGCGGCCCATTCCAGGCCGCTCAGGCCGCGCAGAGCCGCCTGGCGGGCAATGGTGCCGATGTTGGCCCCCGATTCCGCCCACACGGAGGGCGGCTCATGGTGCAGGTCGATCTTGTGGTTGCGGGCGCGGTTTACCACCACCACGCCGCGGAAGCCGCTGTCGCTGACCAGGACGTTCGAGCCGCTGCCGAGGAGGATGAAGGGCACATCCAGTTCCCACAGCAGGCGGGCGGCCCGTTCCAGCTCCGCGGCGGTGTGCACGGGGAGCAGGGCATCGGCGGGGCCGCCGACGTGCGCGGTGGTGTAATTGGCGAGCACGGCGTTTTCTTGCAGCGCCTCGCCAAACAACTCGCGCAGCCTGGGGAGCGGGAAGGTCTTTTGCTTCATCCTGGTTTGTCCCTGGCCTGGTTAAATCCTCTTGAGCTTCGAGATCAATTTGTTGACCACCTCGCGCTCGACCTCCGGTTGGGCGGGCAGGGTGGCAGGGGCCGGGTGCTGGACGATCTTGCCGGTGTTGCCGGGCATGAAGGGGTCCGGCGGCACCAGCTGGATGGGCAGAGACTGCAGCTCGGCCTGGTACGTTCGTTTGAGATCTTTAAGCGTGGTCATTTTCTCGAACTCCTTTCAAATGCGCCAGCACGCCCGCGCTGATGCGGTCGGCGTCGCCGGCGGAAAGCACCAGGAGCACATCGCCCGGGAGTAAATGGGCGAGGAGATGGCGGGCGACCTCGTCCAGCCCGGCGATGAATTCCGCATGCGGGTGGGCCATGCCGCTCACCACCACCTGGGCCGAGAACGGCTCGGTCTTCTCGCGCGCGGCATAAATTTCGGTGACGATGACGCGGTCTGCATCGGTGAAGGCGGTGCGGAAGGCGTCCATGAGCGCGAGGGTGCGCGTGTAGGTGTGCGGCTGCCAGACGGCCCAAATGCGCCGCTGCGGGAAGCGGGCGCGGGCGGCAGCCAGCGTGGCGCGGATCTCGGTGGGATGATGCGCATAGTCGTCGATGACTGTGATGCCGTTGGCCTCGCCGAGCACCTCGAAGCGCCGCCCGCTGCCCTCGAAGGCGTTCAGCGCAGCGACGGCGCCGGGCACATCCAATCCCAGGGTGTGGACTGCCGCCAAAGCGGCCAGGGCGTTGGCCAGGTTGTGCCTGCCGGGAACCTGCAGGTCGAGCTGCTCGAGGAGCGCCCCCTGGTGGAAGACGGCGCCGCTGAACCCGCCACGCGGGTTGGGCTGCCCATCGGTGATGCGGTAATGGGCCGGGGTATCGAGGCCGTAGGTGCGCGCTTCGACGCCCTGCGGTACGGCGAAGGCCAGCTCGAAGGTCTCGCGCTGATCGCTGCAGGTGATCAACGCCCCGCCGGGCTGGATGAGCCCGGTGAATTCCTCGAAGGCCGCCCGGTAGCTCTGAGGGGTGGGGTAGCAATCGGGGTGGTCGTGTTCGAGGTAGGTGACGACCGCCAGGTGGGGGCGCAGGCCCAGGAACATGCGGTCATATTCGTCGGCTTCGATGACGAAGAAATCGCCGCCCCCGGCATGAGCGTTGCTGCCCAGGTTGCGCGAGACGCCCCCGATGATATAGGATGGCTCAAGGCCCAGGCTCGTCAGCGCCCAGGCGAGCATGGCGGTGGTGGTGGTTTTGCCGTGGGTTCCGGCCACGGCCACCACGCGCTTGCCCTCCAACAGTTGCTCGAGGAATTCGGCGCGCTTGAGGACGGGGATGCCCGCTTCGCGGGCGGCGAGAACCTCGGGGTTGTCATCCGGCACGGCCGATGAGCGCACCACCAGGTCGGCCCCGGCGATATTCTGCGCGTCGTGGCCGATGCTCACCGCGATGCCCGCGGCGATCAGTTCGGAAGCCAGCGGGGAGAGGGTGCGGTCGGAGCCGGAGACGCTCACGCCGCGCTCCGCCAGGAGGCGAGCGATGGCGCTGAGCCCGGTTCCGCCGATCCCAATCAAATGCACCCGCTGCATGTTACTCACCGATCCATCCGTTTCTACAGGAAGACCACGATCACGAAGGCAAATGCCAGCGCGATGGCAAAAAAGATCGCCGGGGGTTTGAGCCAGACGGGCGGCATGCGCTTGAGCAGGTCGAGGCTGGCCTGGCCGATGGTGGTGTTCGGGTCCGGCGGGATGATGAACTTGAAGGGGTAATTGGCATCGGCCATGAACCACCAAAATGTGCCGATGAACAGGTAGGCGTTGATCGAGCCGAGGACGAAACCGAGCAGGTAATCTTGCAGCTTTTCGCGGGCGAACCGGTTGCTGCCCGCCAGGCGCTGCAGGTTGGGCGATTGATAACCAAAGAACACCAGCCCCGCCAACAGGATGGCGCGCAGCCAGAAGAGCGTGGATGGGTTGGCCTTGAGGCTCTGGCTGACGAAGGGTACGTACGTCTCGATCACATTCAAGATGAAGAGCGCCAGGACAGTGCTGAATGTGACCAGGAGTTCCTTGGCCCAACCGCGCATCGCGCCGATGATGCCGAAAAGAATGACGAACATCCAGAAAATGGCATTCAGGCCGGTCATGCATTGCCTCCATGGGTTCGCGAGCCGGCGGCCAGGTCTTTGAGCAGCTCGGCGATGCGTTCTGCGGCCTGCGGCCGGGCGAGGGCCGCCATGCGGGCGCGCATCTGCGCCAGGCGCGGCTCATCGGCGAGCAATTCGCTCACGGTGGCGAGCAGCCGGGCGGGCAGGGTCTCGTCTTCCAGCATCAGTGCCGCGCCGGAGCGAACCAGGTAATCGGCGTTGACCTTTTGGTAACGCCAGGCGTAGGGGTAGGGGACCAGAACCGCAGGCAGGCCAAAGAGCGGGTACTCGCCCAGGCTGGATGCCCCCGCGCGCGAGACGACCAGGTCTGCGGCGGCCAGGGCGGCGCCCATCTCGTGCAGGTAGGGCATGGGGTGGTAACGCGCGGCCAGTTCGGAGGGCAGTTCGCGCGCGGCAGCCTCCACTTCGGGCCAGTCGAGTTGGCCGGTGAGATGAACGACCTGGGCCAGGGGCAGCAGCCCGGGCAGAGCGGCCAGCAGCGCGCGGTTGATGGAGCGCGCGCCTTTGCTGCCGCCGGTGACCAGCAAGACTTTGCCTTCCAACGCCAACCCCAGGTGAGCGCGCCCGCGCGCCCGGTCCCAGCCGGCCAGGCCGGGGCGGGTGGGGTAACCGGTCACTTCGAGGCGGGCGCGTGACCCGCGGAAGTAAGCGCGCGAATCTTCCGCGCTGAGGGCGATCACCCGGGCGAAGCGCGCCAGCGTTTTGAGCGCCAGGCCGGGTTCGATATCCGGCACGAAGAGCAGGCTGGGCACCGAGCGCCCGGCGGCAACGGCCATCGGAACGGCCACATAGCCGCCGGTGAAGAGCATGGCCTGCGGTTTGAACTGGCGAAGGATGCGCCGCGATGCCAGCGCCCCTTGGGCCAGGCGCAGCAGGTTGCGCGGCAGGGCGCGCAGGCCCACGCCGTGTACGCCCGCCGCAGGGACGGCAGTGTAAGGCACCCCGGTGAGTTTCACCAGGTCTGCCTCCATGCCGCCCTCCCCGCCGACCCACAGCACGGAGAACTCACTCTCGAGGGCCCGCAGGACGGACAGTGCGGGATACACGCCCCCGCCGGTCCCGCCAGCGCAGATCAACAACCGCTGCAAAGGTGTTCCCTCCTTGCATTTTGCTCTGCTCGGACATGCGCCCGATGTTCAATAAAATGCCGATGCTGGTCAGGGTGATGACCAGGTTCGACCCTCCGTAACTGATGAACGGCAGCGCGTTCCCGGCGTGGGGCAACAGGTTCACCATCACGCCCATGTTGATGAGCGCCTCGATGAGAATCCACATCGTCAATCCGGCTGCCAGCAGCCGCCCGAGCAGGTCGGGGGCATTTTTGGCGATGTTCAAGCCGCGCCACAGGATGGTGAGGTAGGCCAGGATCAATGCTCCCGTGCCGAGCAGCCCCACCTCTTCGGCCACGATGGCGAAGATCGAATCGGTGTGGGCAACGGGCAGGCCGGTGAATTTGGTGGAACTGTGGCCGATGCCGACGCCGAACAGCCCGCCGTTGATGAGCGCTTCCAGCGAGCGGCGCACATGGTAAGATGCCTGGAGCGGGTTCTGCAGGCCGGCCAGGTAATCTTCGACGCGCGTGCGGCCGGTGCTGTAGATGTTGATCGCCGCCCAGCCAATCAAGACGGCGATGGCGATGACGATGCCGATTTGCCGCCACTCACCGCCGGCGAGGAAGAAGAGCAGCCCGCCGAGGATGAGCACCGTCATGGCGGCTGAAATATCCGGCTGGAAGATGATGAGCATGACGATAAAGCCAAGGATGATGCCCAGGGGGAAGAGGCCGAGGGTGATGTCGTTGAGCACATCCTTCTTCGAGTTCAGCCAGACCGAAACATACAGCACGGTGACGAGCTTTGCCAGCTCGGAAGGGCGCACCGACCCGCCCAGGATCGAGCGCACCGATCCGAGCGTGGATTGGCCGGTGACCATCACGATGCCGAGGAGGAGGAGCGTGATGACCATCATGACGACGGTCAGCTTTTGGTAGATGTGATAATCAATGAGCGTGGTGAGGATGATGGCCACCACGCCGACCCCGGCCCACATCAACTGGCGAATGAGGAAATAATCGGGCGGCATATCCATGTAGCTGGCAAACTTTGGGCCTGCGGAATAGACCATCAGCAGGCCAAACAACGTCAAGGCCACCACCACGCCGACCAGGACGAAATCGAGCCCCTGGCGCACAGCGCGCAGCCGGCGCGACGCACCGCTCCAAACCGGTTGACCTACGAAAGTGCTTTCACCCATATGCGGAAACGCTCCCCACGCTCTTCGAAATCTTTAAACTCGTCAAAACTGGTGCCGCCGGGCGAGAAGAGCACCACGCTGCCCGGTTGGGCAAGGTTGGCGGCTTCGAGGACGGCGGTTTGGAGATCGGCGCAGACCACCTGGCTGAACGGCTTGCGCCCGGCCACCACAGGCCCCAGGGCGCGCTCGATCTTTTCGGCGGCTTCTCCAAAGATGACCACGTGGTCCACTCGCTCGTGCACCAGGGCGGCCAGGTCTTCCCACGGCAGGTTTTTGTCGCGGCCGCCGAGCATGAGCACCAGCGGTTCGGTGAAGGAGCGCACGGCTGCCATGCTGCGCTCCGGGGCGGTGGCGATCGAGTCGTTGATCCACGTCACGCCGCGCCACTCGCGCACCACCTCAAGGCGGTGAGGCACCCCGCCGAACCCTTTCACGCCCGCGCAGATCGCTTCGGGGCTGAAGCCCGCCGCCATGCCGATGGCGCAGGCCGCCAGCACGTTGAGGCGGTTGTGCTCGCCGCGCAGGAGGATGACCTCTTCGGGGAAGAGCTCCTGCCGGGTGAGGCCGTCGGTGTAGCAGAGCACGCCTGCCTGCAGGTAGGTGCCGGGCTGCCCTTCGGGCGGGCGCTGGAAGCCAAAGGAGATCAGATTCCCCTTCACCTGCCCCGCCAGCCCCCAGGAGCCGGGATCTTCACGGCACAGTACGGCTGTATCGCCCCCGCCCTGCCAGGCCAGGATGCGCGCCTTGGCGGCGGTGTAGGCTTCCATCGTGCCGTGGCGGTCGAGGTGGTTGGGGGTGATGTTGAGCACGGCGGCGATGCGCGGCGAGCGGGTCATCAGCTCGAGCTGGAAGCTGGAGAGTTCCAGGATGACCAGGTCGGCGGGTTTGATCTCTGCAACCCGGTCGATGAGCGGCGTGCCGATGTTCCCGCCCACCCAGGCGGTGCGCGGAGGCTGCACGCCGGCCTGGGCGATGCGCCCCACGAGGGTGGTGGTGGTGGTCTTGCCGGCCGAGCCGGTGATGCCGATCACCGGGCAGGGGACGATTTCCATGAAAATCTGCGAGTCGTTGGTGAGCGGCAGGCCGCGGCGGCGGGCTTCTTCCAGGATGGGCAGGTCGAGCGGCACTCCGCCCGAAACGCAGACCAGGTCGGTTTCATCGAGCAGCGCCGGGTCATGCCCGCCAAGCGCCCACTTCACTGCGAACCCTTCCAGCGCCGCCCGGGCCCCGGCCATCTTTTCGGCGGGGCTGGCGTCGTTGAGGGTGACGCGAGCCTGCTGCCCGGCAAGGTAACGCGCCAGGGCCAGGCCCTGCCGGGCTGCCCCGATGATCAAAACGCGTTTGCCGGTCCAGTTATGTTCCATATCGTTACATCAACGCAACGGCGATTCCTAATAGAGCAAACAGCAGGCTCACCAGCCAGAAGCGCTGCACCACCTGGGTTTCGCTCCAGCCGAGCAGTTCGAAGTGCAGGTGGATGGGCGCCATCTTGAAGAAGCGCTTGCCTTTTGTGAGCCTGAAGTAGCCCACCTGGATGATCACGCTGAGCGCCTCGCTGACCGGGATGATGGCGATGAGCGGCAGCAGCAGCCACTGCCCGGTCATCAAGGCCACCACCGCCAGTGTGGCCCCCAGCGCCAGCGCGCCGGCATCACCCATGATCAGCTGGGCGGGGTGAACGTTGAACCACAGGAACCCGAACAGCGCTCCAACGACCGTGAAGCAGAAGCGCGCCAGGAAGACCTGCCCCTGGATGAGGGCGATCGCGCCAAAGCCGGCGAAGGCCGTGGCAGAGATCAACCCCGCCAGGCCGTCTAGCCCGTCGGTGAAGTTGACTGCGTTGGAGAAGCCGACGATCAACACCACCGCCACCGGGATGTAGAGCGGGCCGATGGAGATCGTATCCTGGACGGGCGGCCAGTAGAGTTCGGGCACTTCCAGCAGGTACTTGAGGGCGAACGCCGCGCCCAGGGCGAGGACGATCTGCAAGATGAACTTGGTGCGCGCGCGCATCCCAAGTCCGCGGCGTGGGCCGCGAATGCCCTCCCAGTCGTCAATGGCGCCGAGAGCGCCGTAAGACAGGAGGACCAGCAGCGGCACCAGCACCGAGCGCCCGAGCATGTTCAGGCCGATCAGCGAAGCGGCGTTCAGCAGCCCGGTGAGCAGCACCACCGGCACGATGAACATGATGCCGCCCATGGTGGGGACGCCCATCTTGGTGAAGTGCCGTTCAGGCTCTTCCACCCGGATGATCTTTCCGATGCGGAAATGCCGCAGGATGCGCACCAGCGGGCCGCCCCAGATGACGGCGAGCATGAAGCTGAGCATCGAGAGGGTGATCGCCAGGGTCGATTCGCTCATTCGACGACCTCCAGCGCGGAGACGATGCGGTCCATGCGCAGGCCGTGCGAGCCTTTCACCAGCACCACGTCGCCCTCCCTGAGCATTCCCTGGAGCAGCCGGGCGGCTTCGGCCGTATCACTCACCCAGTGGATGTGCTCGGCGGCCAGCCCGGCGCTGCGCGCCGAAGCCAGGATGATGCGGCTGAGCTCGCCCACGCCGATCAGCTCATCGGCCACTTCGCCGGCGCTTGCGCCCACCATTTCGTGACCGCTTTTCTCGTAAGGGCCCAGCTCGAGCATGTCGCCCAACACGGCGATGTGCCGCCCGGGCAGATCTTTGAGCAGGTTGAGCGAGGCCAGCGTCGATTCCGGCGAGGCGTTGTACGAGTCATCGAGGATGAGCGCCCCGTTTTCGGTGCGCACGGCCACCAGCCGGAGTTGAGTCTGGCCCATCGAGAGGCCGGCGATGATTTCTCCCCAGGCCAGGCCCTCGCACAACCCCACGGCGGCAGCCCGCAAGACGGTCTGCACCGAGTGATGCCCCAGCAGCGGCACGCGCAGGTGAAGCACCTCGTCCTGGTAATGCAGGCGGAAGCGCATGCCTTCGAGGCCGATGCTTTCCACCTCGTCCGCCCACAGGTCGGCGGCGGGGTCCAGGCCGTAGAAGATCACCCGGGCGCGGGTCTGCCCGGCCATGCTGCGCACCCAGGGGTCGTCATAGTTCAGAATGGCGAAGCCCTCCGGGGCGGGGGGCAGCGCCTGCACCAGTTCGGCCTTCCCGCGGGCGATGGCTTCCTGTGAGCCGGCGCGCTCGGCGTGCACCGTCCCCACCAGCGTGACCACGCCGACCTGCGGCTGGGCAATCTGGCACAATTGGGAAATTTCGCCGGGGACGTAAAAGCCCATTTCGAGCACGGCGCGCTGGTAACCCGGCCCAAGCCGCAGCAGCGTGAGCGGGAGGCCGATCTCATTGTTCAAGTTTCCGGCGTTCTTCAGCGTGCGGTAGCGCTGGCTGAGCACCTCGGCCACCAGCTCTTTGGTGGTGGATTTTCCCACGCTGCCGGTGATGCCGATGACGCGCAGGTCGTGCTTGCGGCGCCAATAGGCGGCGATTTGCTGCAGCGCGGCCAGCGAATCATCCACGCGCAGGCAGAAGGGCTGGCCCGAGCGCAGAGCCGCGGGCAGGGTTGCATCGGGGTCGAAGGCACCCGAGCGCAGGTCGAGGGTGAAGAATTGCGGAGACATATCGCGCTGGACGACGGCGAGCAGCGCGCCCTTCTTGAAGGCCGCCTCGACGTAGTTGTGCCCGTCGGTGCGCTCGCCTGGCAGGGCAAAGAACAGCCCGCCTGGGATCACCTGGCGTGAATCGATGGCAGCCTCGCTGATGACGAGGCCGGATGGCTCGATACGCTTGCCGGTGAGAGCTTCCAGGATATCTGCCAGGGTCAGCACGGTTTCTCCTTAGTGGCTGGCTATTTCCTGCCGGATTGCATCAGGGGGCAGGTCCATGAGCACAACCAGGTTCTGCACAATTTCACTGAAGAGCGGCGCGGCCACCACCGAGCCCCAGGGCGAGGTTTGCGGCTGCTCCAGCCAGACATACACGACGAAGCGCGGGTCATCCACCGGGCCCCAGCCGACGAACGAGGCGTTCGTGGCGTTTTCGAGGTACCCGCCCGGCCCGGGGATTTCGGCGGTGCCCGTCTTGCCGGCCACGCGGTAGCCCTCCACCAGCGCCACCGACGATTCCTTCTCCAGCGAGTTGGCGAGCATCTCGGTGAGGGTGTCGGCCGTCTGGCGGCTGATGGGTGTGCCGATGACCTGCGGCGGGTTATTATACTGCTCCCCGTTCTCGATGACGGCTTTGAGCACGTGCGGGGCCATCATTTTGCCGTGGTTGGCTACCGCCCCAATGGCGGTGACCATCTGGATGGGGGTGGCGGCCACGCCCTGCCCGAACGCGTTGGTGCCCAGGTTCACCTCATACCAGCCGGTGTCACCGGGGATGAGGACAGGCTGCGAGACTTCGCCGGAGAGATCGATGCCCGTCAGGTGGCCGATGCCGAAGTTATTCAGGTAGTTATAGAACTTGCTCGGGCCGAGTTCAGTGGCCACCCAGGCCAGGCAGACGTTCAACGAGTGCTGCATGCAGCCGGTCATATCCTGAGGTCCCCAGGCGCCGCGGTCCCAGTTGCGAATGGCGACGCCGCCGACCATGATCACGCCGGTATCCAGGAAGGAAGTGGAAGGTTCCACCGCGCCCGCATCCAGCGCGGCGGCCATGGTGAGGACTTTGAAGACCGAGCCTGGCTCATAGGTGGTGCCGATGGCGCGGTTATAAGCCATGATGCCGGGGAAGACTTTGCTGTAATCCCAGTAATGGTTCGGGTCGAGCCGGTCGGAGACGGCCATGGCGATCAATTCGCCGGTTTCGGGGTCGAGGATGACCACCGTGCCGGATTTTGCCCCCGAGGACTGGATGTGCTCATCCAGCACGCGTTCGGCCATCGCCTGGATATCGCGGTCGATGGTCAGCACCAGGCTGGCTCCGGGGGGAATCTCCGGGATGTCCTGGATTTTATACGGGTCGAGGGCCACCGTCACCTGGGTGGGCGTGCCCGCCAGGAGCTGGTTGTATTTTTCTTCCACGCCGTAATAGCCGCGGGCCTTTTCCTGCTCGCGGTACGAGTAGAACCCGACGATATTCGAGCCGAGGGTGTGCTCGGGGTAGCTGCGCTTGAGCTTGGGCGTCCAGATCACGCCGTCCATGTTCGGCATGACGTCGTCTTTGCGGTTGCGGCGCGAGGCATTGGCGCGCGTTTCGTTGAGCTGCTTTTCGATGGCTTCCAGCTGGGCGATCTTTTCCGGCTCGACGAAATCGGCCAGCTTCACGTAGCGCGGCAGGTCTGAGTCCCACGGTTCGCTGACGAGGGCGTAGGTATTGTTGTAGTCAATGCCGGTGATGGAGGAGAGCGTGGCGGCGATCGTCTGCGGGTCGGTCACGTAGCGCAGGTCGGCGCCGATCTCGTAGGTCTCGACGTTGCCGGCCAGCAGGTGCCCCCAGCGGTCGTAGATGTTCCCGCGTTCGGGGTAAACCGTCTTGGGGAAGGTTTCGTACCTTCCGCCGATCTCGCGGAAGGTTTCGGCTTCTGGGCTGAGCAGGATACGGATCATCCATATAAAAATGAACAGGCCCGCCAGGGTCAGCGCGCCTCCAACGAAGTAATAACGCCAGAAGGATTTGCTTTTCACGGGGCCAGCCCTCCTGCCTGCTCATTCATCTTTAGAATTCCCTGCAGCAGCCACTCGGAGAGCGATTGAGTGTAGCTCGGTTTGATCAACACCGGGCTGACGCTGGCGGTGGGAGGGGGCGCGGAGATCTGCGGCTGACGGCCGGTGTATCCTGGGATCACCATGTAGTCGATCTCGTCTTTGGTGGCGCGGTGGAAGCCGAGTTCTTTGGCGCGGGCTTCCATGGCAGAGGCGGACGTGTTGATGGCAATATCGGTGCGCATACTGGCGATGCTGCGCTGCAATTCTTCCTGCCGGGCCTCCAGGTCTTGAATCTGCAGCCCGGCCGAAGCCGCCTGCACCGTGACGGTCAGCATAATCCATAAAATAGAAGCTCCCAGGACGGCGATGATCAGGAATAAGACGCCGATCTGGGTCGCTTTGCGCCAGGGGGCCTGCCGGTAAGCCTGGTTGATCCGTTGATGAGCTGTCACAGATAATCCTCCACGAACTCTTTGTGCGCCAGATTCCATGCAACACTCATGCCAGTTCCAATTTCTCGGCCACCCTCAGTTTTGCGCTGCGCGAGCGCGGGTTTTCGGCGATCTCATCCTCCTCGGCCTGGATGGGGTGGCGGTTCACTTCTCGGATACTCGCTTTGTGGCCGCAGGTGCACACAGGCTGTTCCGGCGGGCAGATGCAGTCGCGGCTCTCGCGGTGGAAGGCCTGCTTCACCAGCCGGTCTTCGAGCGAGTGGAAGCTGATCACCGCCAGCCTCCCACCGGGGGCCAGGGCAGCCAGCGCCTGGGGGAGCACGGCCTCCACCGCCTGCAGCTCATCGTTGACGGCGATGCGGAGCGCCTGAAAGGTGCGTGTGGCCGGATGTATGCGGCCTTTCTGACCCCCAACCGCCCGCAGGACGGCATCGGCCAGCTCGCGCGTGGTGTGAAGCGGGCGGGCCTGGACGATGCTGCGCGCAATTTGCCGCGAAAGCCGTTCCTCGCCATATCGCCAGATCAAATCGGCCAGTTCGTCCTCCGCCAGGCGGTTGAGCAGTTCCTCGGCGGAAACGGATTGCTGCGGGCCAAAGCGCATATCCAGCGGCCCATCGGCCTGGAAGGAAAACCCGCGTTCGGGGGTATCGAGCTGCATCGAAGATACTCCCAGGTCGATGACGATGCCGTCCACGCTCTCCCAGCCGAGTTTCCGCAGCTGCTCCGCCAGGGTGGTGAAGGAGGCCTCGACGAGGGTGAAGCGCCCAGGGTAGTTCGATAAGCGCTGGCCTGCCAGTGCCAGCGCTTGCGGGTCGAGGTCGATGCCCAGGAGCATGCCATCGGGGCTGGAGGCTTCGAGGATACCGGCGGCGTGCCCGCCGGCGCCGAGGGTGGCATCCACATACCGGCCCCGGCTGCGCGGGCGCAAAGCGAGTATAATTTGTTTGTAAAGTACGGGTCGGTGAGGCGGCTGCAGGCCGGGCGCTGGCCTGGGCATACCGGTCACCGGACGTGCAGGTCGAAAGCCGCAAAGCGATGCTCGTTGGCCTCGGTGTTCTGGAGCGATTCGTTCTGGCGCTCCCACTCTTCGGGCGACCAGATTTCGAAGTAATCTCCACTGCCGACGAGGATGGCGCGGCTTTCGAGTTGGGCAAATTCCCGCTGGTACTGCGGGATGAGGATGCGCCCGACTTTATCCACCTCGACGTGCTCGGCGGAAGAGAAGATCAGGCGTTTGAGCAGGCGTGCATCGGGGTTGGTCAGGCTGATCTGGTTGATGTAGGCGTACACTTGATCGAAGGAGGATTGGGTCAGCACCATGAGGTTGTGGTCGAACCCCTGGGTGACGTAAGCCCCCTCGGCCAGAAGTTCTCGGTAGCGTACCGGGATGGTCAGCCGGCCTTTGTCATCGATGGTGTGTTCGTAGCGCCCGAGGAACATAAGTTCTAGCCTCTCCCGATATGCGGAACGCCGGGCGAACCCGGCGTTCCTACCACAATCTCCCACTTCGTACCACTTATGCCCACAGTATAGCGTATATGTGGACTGATTGCAAGTACTTTTCCCACTTTTAACGCTTTTGCAAGGATTTTTTATGCCCATTGCCACACAAACCTATCGAAACCTGTTTGCCGGGCTGGACGTCTCGGTGCCCTTGCTGGATGGAAGCCGGTGCGTCTATACCAACCTCGATAACGCCGCCTCCACCCCGCCGCTGCGCGCAGTGGAAGAGGCGGTGAGTGCATTCATGCAGTATTACTCCAGCGTGCACCGCGGCACGGGCTTCAAAAGCCAGCTCTGCACGCACATCTTCGAGGAAGCCCGCCGGATGACGGCGGCTTTTGTCGGCGCCGACCCGCAGGTGCACACCTGCATGTTTGGCAAGAACACCACCGAGATGATCAACCGGCTGGCGCTGTGTTACCCGTTCAGCGCGGGGCGTGGTGTGGTGCTGGTGAGTACGATGGAGCACCACTCCAATGACCTGCCCTGGCGCGGGGTGGCAAAGGTGCTGCACTGCGGGGTACTGCCCGACGGGCGGCTGGATGAAGCCCACTTCGATTCGCTCTTGCGCGAGTGGGGCAGCCGGGTGGCGCTGGTGGCTGTCTCGGGGGCCAGCAACGTCACCGGCTATATCAACCCGGTTCACCGCCTGGCGGAGAAGGCGCACGCGGTTGGCGCGCGCATCCTGGTGGATTGCGCGCAGCTTGCCCCGCACCGCAAGGTGGAGATGGGTGCGCCGGACGACCCCGCCTGCCTCGATTACATCGTGCTCTCGGCGCACAAAATGTATGCCCCCTATGGCTGCGGTGCGCTGGTGGGCCGCCGCGACACCTTCGAGAACGCCGCACCCGACCACCGCGGCGGGGGGCAGGTGGAGTTCGTCACCGAAGAAGAGGTGGCCTGGACGAACCCGCCCGAACGCGATGAAGCCGGCAGCCCCAACACCGCCGGGGCGGTGGCGCTTGGGGCGGCGATTGCTCAGCTTAGCGCGCTGGGCATGGACGCTGTAGCCGCGCACGAAGCCGAGTTGACGGCTTACGCGCTCGAACGGCTGGCCCGGGTGCCCGGTCTGCAGCTCTATGGCGACACCAACCCCGCCAACGCCGCCTCGCGGGTGGGGGTGCTGCCGATGCGTGTGGAAGGGGTTTCGCACTTCCTGGTGGGGGCCATCCTGGGCTACGAATTTGGGATCGGGGTGCGCAGCGGGTGCTTCTGCGCGCATCCCTACCTGCTGCGCCTGCTGGGTGTGGGCGAGGAACAGGCCCGCCGTGTGCGCGGGGAGATCCTTTCAGGCAACCGGGCGGATATGCCCGGGCTGGTGCGGGCCTCCTTTGGCCTGTATAACAGCTTTGAGGATGTGGACCGGCTGGTGGAGGCCCTCCAGCGCATCCTGCGCGGAGATTACCGGGGCGTTTACCGGCAAGACCGCGCCACCGGCGAATTCAAACCCGAAGGCTGGAATGTGGACTACGGGGAGTACTTCCGGTTCATCTAATAAATGGTTTTTCCCGCGAAATTCCTGGATTATTCCCTCACCCTACCCTCACCCGCAGCAATTGTGAACAAAGTCAAGCGGCAGCAGGTGAGGGCCGGGGAATGAGAGGAAATGGTCTGAACTAGCGGGGAAACCACGAAAGAGAGAAGCTGTCCAAAAAGAGGGCGGACCCATCGGTCCGCCCTTACGTATGCCGGTTCAATTGGTTCAACGGGTCTTTTCAAACAGCCTCTCTCTTCAACCGGCCCCTTGCTCAATACACAAACTCTCGAATATCATACCGGCTGATGTGCGGCACGCCGCGCTCTTCGTCGAAGCGCAAGGCGCGCTCGATCTCCTCCCCCTGGGCGATGCGTTCAGCCTCCGAAAGCGGCTGCAGGGCGGCGGCATAAGCATCCCGGCTGTATTCCAGCCCTTCGGTCTCCACCAGTTCGGAGAAATAAAGCAGGTCGTCGGCATCCAGTTCCATGCGGTTCAACACGGCAATGGTATCGGCCGTATGCGCCCTGGCAAATTGCTTCCCGCCTGCGCCTGAGAGCACGATGATCCCCACCGCCACGCCGGCAGCCTTCATGGCCCGCACGGCCTGGACGGCGTCTTCGGCTTTGCCGGGCTTTTTGAGGAAGCGCAGGAGCGGGTCGTGCCCCGATTCCAGGCCAATATAGACCCGGCGAAGGCCCAGCCTGGCCAGCGCGGCGTAATCGGCCTGGGTTTTCTTCTCACCGCTGAAGCCGTCGAGGAAGGCATAAATGCCGCCGAGTTTCGCCACATCGAAAAGCTCGTGCGTGATTTCCAGCAAGGGCAGCAGGCGCGGCGTGGGGATGACCAGCGCGTTCGCGTCGCCGAGGAAGATCGTTCGCCGCAGGCTGAGCCCCCCGGCGAGGTAATCCTTCACGGCGGCGGCGTGCGCGCGGAATTCGGCCGGTGTCTTGATGCGGAAGCGCCGGTCTTTATAGAATGTGCAGAACGTGCAGGTGTTGAAGGAACAGCCTTCGGCGGCTTGCAGCACTACCGCCATGTATTGGTCGGGCGGTAGGATGCCGACGGGCCGGTACACCCCGTGGTAGGCTTCCACATCGGCTTGCGCTCGCGCCGGTGTGAAGGCAGCCGCTGCCTTGAGCGAATCCAGCGCGGGCGCATCGAGGGGCGGGTCGAGCGGCAGCGCGCCGGCCAGCACATCTTCGAGCAGAGCCGCGGCCATCGCGCAGGCGTGCCCAATCAGCTCCACGCTTTCGGCGGGCGCCAGCCAGCGCCGCCCGCGCCCGGCCTGGGGCGTCTGCCATTTGGCGACGATCTTGCCATCCAGCCCGCGCCGGTAGGAGTTGCCGCCCCGCATGGCCGTCCACAGGCGGCCTGCGCCGTCGAACGAGAAGACGGCCGTCTCGCCCGATGATTGTAACGAGAGCGTCAGGCAGTTTGCCTTGGCTGAAACAGTCAGACTGCCGCCGCGCCACTGCGCCAGCGTTACCATCACTGCCCGTATTCGTGGGTGTAGCGGTAGTGCAGCTTCTCGACCATCTCAGGCGGGATTTCATCCGGCTCGCCAAGCTGGCGGGCGATCCAGATGGTGCGCGAGACGTCTTCCACCATCACGGCGGCTTTGACGGCAGCCCTTCCGCCTGGGCCGATGGTGAACACGCCGTGGTTCTTCAACAGGCAGGCCGGGGACTTGCCGATGTTTTCCACCACCAGCCGGCCGATATCCTCGCCGCCGATCAGGCCGAAGCCCGCGCACGGGATGGGTCCGCCGAACTCGTCTGCCTGGGCGGTGAGGTACACCGGGATGGGCTTGCCGATGGCGGCGAAAGCGGTGGCATAAGGTGAATGCGTGTGAACCACGCCGAAGACATCCGGCCGGTGGCGGTAGATATAGAGGTGGCTGGCGGTGTCGGAAGACGGCTTGAGGCCGCCTTCGACGACCTTGCCGTCCACGTCCAG
>JARKPU010000052.1 GCA_029975055.1 Anaerolinea sp. | reverse complement strand
GCAGCGCTTATTCCGAAGCTATGCGCGCCAACCCCGGCGCGGGCGAGCGCGCCGAGATGGAGTCGCTCCTGCGCTATTACCTCACCTACCTGCTCGAGCGCCGGCTCAACTCGCCCGAATTCCTCGAGGAAGTGCGCGGCCCGCGCAACGGCAAAACAGACGGGGCCTGAAGCAGCCCCCTCGGTTCAATTGCTCAAGGCCACGGAATTTCCACCGGGTCAGAATACCCGTGCTTCTCGGCCGTGTAAAGCAGACCGCTGGAAGGCTCGCTGCAGGTTGGCTCGTCCTCGAAGGTGTAGCTCGATGCGTCGGTGTGCACGATATACGGCACCACGACCCCGTTCTGGCAGATCATCGCCTCGATCAGGTAGCCCCGGCGCTTATCGTCGCTGAGCGGCACATCGTCCCACGAGACGGTCACGCTGTCGCCATTCCGAACGGCCTGCACGTTGCCGGGCGGCCCGGCGAAGGTGGTGTGCGGCAGCGGAATCTGCACCACCGGCACAAGGCTGATATCCACCCTCTCCTCGAAAACGATCTCAGAAGCCCAGCAGTTCGCACCTTCCAGGTTGAACGGATGAATCCAATACCAGGTGCCGCTCCAGTTGCGTCCGCGCACATCGGCCCGGTCGCCCGGGTATAAACCCCAGCGGTAAAGGTAAGCCGTGCCGGGGCCGTAACGGCAGTTGGCCTGCATCTTCACCGTCACAGGCGGGTATTCGGGGGTCGGCGTTACGGTGGCAGTGGCGGTAGCCGAAGCGGTCGGCGTGAAGGTCGGCTTGGGCGTGGCCGTGGGGGTGAAAGAAGCCGTCGGCGTGGCGGTGGGGGGCGGCGTTGGGGAGGCGCTGCGGGTGGGCAATGGTGAATCCGTCTCGGCCGGCGCGAGGGGGGCCGGGGCGGTAGGGGCGCAGGCCGCGGCGACCATTGCCAGGAGGAACAGGGCTAATCTTCCTTTGAGACTCATACGGCTATTCTAAACCAGGAAAGGCCGGAATCCGCCCGGTTTTCGATATTGCAAAGTGGACTTTTCTTCTCTATAATAGAACAAATGTTATGACATCAACCCGAGGAGGCACATATGGCAGAACCCCTGGTACTCAAATTCGCCCGCTCCGTCAACGCGCCGGCCGCAGAAGCATTCCGCGCCTTCACCCACGCCACCGCCCTGCGCGATTGGCTCTCCAATGCGGCGCTCACCGACCCGCGCCACGGCGGCTATCTCTACCTGCATTGGAACGACGGCTATTCGGTGCGCGGCAATTACACCGCCTTCGAGCCGCCCAACCGCCTGGCCTTCACCTGGGATGGCAGCCCCGATCCCGGCATCGAAGCGGTGAGCGTGCATTTCGAAGCCGAAGAGAGCGGCATTCGCGTGGTGCTTGAGATTACCCTGCCAGACGATACCCCCGAATGGCAGCGCATCGCCGCCGAAGTGAACCGCGAGTGGACCGATGCGCTGGAAAACTTGCAATCCTTCCTTGAAGACGGCATCGACCTGCGCATCGCCCGCCGTCCGCGCCTGGGAATCCTCTACGACGAGTTCACCGCCGAAAAGGCGCGCAGGCTGGGCGTGCCGGTCACGGAGGGTATCCTCCTGGCCGGCACAGCCGAGAATTCGGGGGCGCAGGCCGCCGGGTTGCGCAAAGACGACGTCCTCGTCAGCCTCAACGGGGTGAAGCTGGCCGCCCCCTCCTCGTTCGATGCCGCGTTGAACGGGCTGAAAGCGGGCGATCAGCCCCTGGTGGAATACTACCGCGGGGCCGAGCTGCGCAGCGTTCCCCTCGAACTGGGGCACTTCCCCATCCCAGACCTGCCCTCCAGCCCGGCCGAACTTGCCGGAAAGATGACCGCCGAATACCGGCGCCTGAACGAAAGCATCCGCTCGCTGGTGGCTGGTTTGAGCGAAGAACAGGCGGAAAAGCACCCGGATGGAGCGGGCAAGGAGTGGAGCGTGAAGGAACTGGTCGCGCACTTCGTCCTCTGCGAGCGCGATATACAATCCTGGGTGGCAGGGATGCTGCGCGACAACGTGATCGAAGATTCGCTGGAATTTCGCCCCAACATGGATGAGCGCATTGACGCGTTAGTGGCCCGCCTGGGCACGCTGCCCGCCGTGCTGGATGAACTGGCGCTGGCCGAGGGTGAAACGCTCGCGCTGCTGGCCGCGCTGCCGGGCTGGTTCACCGAGAGGCGCAAGCACCTCTACCGGCGCGTGTGCGAATGGGTATCCGGCTCGTTTTCGGGGCACTTCGAGCAAGAGCACGCCGACCAATTCAAGGCCGCCGTCGCGGCGGCTAAAGGTTAACCCGAGGCCTCCAGCGCTGCGCGCGTCATGGCAAAATAACCTTCATCGGGCACGTAATCGGGCACGCTGTTGCCCGTCCCGAGGGCATAGGCTCCCCGCCGCGCCGAGCGCTCGAGCATGGCCTTGCTGCGCTGATACACCTCTTCGGGCTCAGCCCGGCAGACGAAATCCACGTCGATCCCGCCCAGGATGGCGATTCTCCCCCCGTAGCGCTCATAAGCTTCTTCCACCGGGAGGATCGAATCCTCGTAGGAATGGCGCGCGTCGTACTGCATATCCACGATGATATCCTCGATGATGCGCTCGAAGTGCCCGCAGGAATGCAGAATGGCCGGCTTGCCCCCGGCGTGGATCGCCGCGGCGATGCGCCTGTGCCATGGGAAGACATAAGCGCGCATACCGGCGGGAGAAAAGAGGGTTTGCGTCTTGAAGCCCCAATCGTCGTTCGAGATGCACGCCCCCACCGCCGGGTGGCGCACGGCGATCTGATAGTACGCCTCCAGGCGTGTGCCGATCTCGCCAAACAGGTCGCGGGCCAGTTGCGGGTCGTCGGCGATCATCAGGCACAGGGCTTCGTAGCCTGCCAGGGCGATGGCGTTTTCCAGCACGCCGCACGGCCCGTAGACGATCAGCTTCATCCCCTTTGGCATATGCTCAGCGAGCCGGTCGAGCAGCGCCCAATCGGCGTTGGCCGGGTCTTGCCAGGGGTAGCGTTTGAAGCTCTCGCGGTCGGTGATGACGGCGCCCTGGTTTTGCGAGACGGTGCGCAGCTTGTCTGCTTCACCGGCCGGGAAGCCGAACCCGGGCAGCAGCACATCGTAATAATCGTATCCGGCCCGGTAAAACGCCTGCATCTTCTGCAAGTTGATCTCCAAATCACCCTTCAAACCGGCGGAAGGGATGCCGGTGAGCTTCTCGTGCAGGCGTTCGTTCAGGAAGAATTCGAAGAGGGTCGGGCGTGCGGGCACGCGGCGCTCTAAAACGGACAGCAGGTTGTTAAAATCGGGCTCGCGCATAGAAAGGGAAGCGTCTCCTCGCATTCGATTGGAAGTCAGGTTGGGTATGCCTTCATTATAGAATAGAATATTGCAAGGCATCCTTCGCCGTTCCCTCCTCTTCTCTTTTCACGTTCTTCTTCGCGCTCTTGGCGTCCTTCGCGGTTCATTTCTCTTCTCTCTTACTCTATGAGCTCCGTGCCCTCTGTGGTTTCATCTTCGCGCTTCTCTCCTCTTCCCTTCTTCCGCTCTTCTTCGCGCACTTCGCGTCCTTTGCGGTTCATTTCTCTTCTCTCTTACTCTGTGAGCTCCGTGCTCTCTGTGGTTTCATCTTCGCGCTTCTCTCCTCTTCCCTTCTTCCGCTCTTCATCGCGCTCTTGGCGCTCTTCGCGGTTCATTTCTCTTCTCTCTTACTCTGTGACCTCCGTGCCCTCTGTGGTTTCATCTTCGCGCTTCTCTCCTCTTCCCTTCTTCCGCTCTTCTTCGCGCTCTTGGCGCTCTTCGCGGTTCATTTCTCTTCCCTTTTCTTTTACTCTGTGACCTCCCTGCCCTCTGTGGTTCCATCTTCGCCGCTCTCGGCCCAAATCGCTTATAATTCGAGCACATTTTTCTCGCGGAGAGCGCATGGATCGACCTCTGACCTTCCAAGAAATCATCCTCACCCTGCAAGACTACTGGTCAAAGCGCGGGTGCCTGATCTGGCAGCCCTACTACACCCAGGTGGGCGCGGGCACCAATAACCCCGCCACCTTCCTGCGCGTACTCGGCCCCGAGCCCTGGAACGTGGCCTACGTGGAGCCTTCCATCCGCCCCGATGACGGCCGCTACGGCGAAAACCCCAACCGCCTGCAGCAGCACTACCAGTTCCAGGTCATCCTCAAGCCCGATCCAGGCAACCCGCAGGAACTCTACCTAAAATCGCTCATGGCCCTTGGCATCGACCCGCTCCGGCACGACATCCGCTTCGTCGAAGATAACTGGGAATCGCCGGCGCTGGGTGCGTGGGGGCTGGGTTGGGAAGTCTGGCTCGACGGGCAGGAAATAACCCAGTTCACCTACTTCCAGCAATCCGGCGGCTTTGTCCTTGACCCCGTCTCGGTGGAATTGACCTACGGCCTGGAGCGCATCGCGATGGCGCTGCAGCATGTGAGAGACTTCCGCTCGCTGCAATGGAGCCCGCAGCGCACCTACGGCGACGTGAACCTGCAGGGCGAGCAGGAGCACAGCCGCTATTATTACGAGGTCGCCGACGTGGAGCGCGCGAGGCAGATGTACGCGCTTTTCGAAGCCGAAGCCAACAACGCCCTCGAAAACGGCCTCGTCTTACCGGCGCATGATTACGTGCTGAAATGCTCGCACACCTTCAACATCCTCGATGCGCGCGGCGCGGTGGGGGTCACCGAACGGCAGGCGCTCTTTGGCCGCATGCGCGACCTTTCCCGCCGCGTGGCAGCCGCCTACCTCGAGCAGCGCCAGCGCCTCGAATTCCCGTGGGTCGAGGAAAAGCATGTCGAAACCTCAACCGGAGCCGAGGCGGCGCAGCAAGCGAAACCCATCCAGATCGAATCGCGCACTGGCACTTCCCCCGCCGATTTCCTCTTCGAGATCGGCGTGGAAGAGCTGCCTGCCGCCGACCTGCAATCGGCCATCGAGCAATTGCAGGAGCGCGTCCCGGCCCTGCTCGATGAACTGCGCCTCGCTCACGGCGAGGTGAGCATCCTGGGCACGCCGCGCCGCCTGGTGGCAGCGGTGAAAGACCTTGCTCCGGCTCAAACCGACCGCACCAGCACGGTGAAGGGCCCCCCGGCAGCGCGCGCATTCGATGCGGCAGGGCAGCCCACCAAAGCCGCCGAGGGCTTTGCCCGCAGCAGAGGGTTGGAAGTGAGCGCCCTGAAGGTGATGGAGATCGACGGGGGCAGCTATGCCGTCGCCGAGGTGTTCGAAGCCGGGCGGCCCGCGCTGGAAGTGCTCGCCGAGGCCCTCCCAGGGTTGATCGCCTCATTGAAGTTCGAAAAGACCATGCGCTGGAATTCCAGCCAGGTGGCCTTTTCGCGGCCGATCCGCTGGCTGGTGGCTTTGCTCGGCGGGCAGGTGGTTCCGTTCGAGTACGCCGGGCTGCAATCGGGCCGCGTGACGCGCGGGCTGCGCTTCCAGGAGCCGGAAACGATCGAACTGGCCTCGCCTGCCGCTTACTTCACGGCCATGCAGGCCGCGGGGATCATCCTCGACCCGCAAATCCGCCGCGCTGAAATTGCCGCTCAGGTGCGCCGCATCCTGAAGGACGCCGGAGCGCTGGAAAAGATCGACGAACCGCTGCTGGATGAAGTCAACCAGCTCGTCGAGGCGCCCACCGCGCTGCGCGGCAGCTTCGCCGAATCGCACCTCAAGCTGCCCGCCGAAGTGCTCATCTCGGTGATGAAGAAGCACCAGCGCTACTTCCCGGCCTATGCCGCTGGCGGCACGCTGCTGCCCTACTTCGTGGCCGTTCGAAACGGCGGCAGCCAGCACATCGAAACGGTGGCAGACGGCAACGAACAGGTCATCCGCGCCCGTTTTGCCGACGCCCAATTCTTCATCGGCGAAGACCTCAAACACAAGCTGGAAGACAACCTACCGCGCCTCGGCACGCTCACCTTCCAGTTCAAACTCGGCTCGATGCTCGACAAAACCCGGCGCATCCAGGCCCTGGTCGAAAAGCTGCGCCCGTTCCTCGCTCTGGATGAGGCCGAAATGCAGGTGGCCCGCCGGGCTGCCGGGCTGGCCAAGGCCGACCTCGTCTCGCACATGGTGGTCGAGATGACGGCCCTGCAAGGCATCATGGGGCGCTATTACGCGCTGCACTCCGGCGAAAGCACAGCGGTGGCCGAGGCAATCTACGAGCATTACCTGCCGCGCTCCACCGGCGATTCCCTCCCGGCTTCGAAACCCGGGCTGATCATCGGCCTGGCCGACCGGCTGGATTCGCTCGCCGGGCTGTTCGCCGCCGGGCTGGCCCCCTCGGGCACCAAAGACCCCTTCGCTCAACGCCGCGCCAGCCTGGGTCTGGTGCAGGCGTTGATCGGCTGCCAGGTGCGCTTCGACCTGCGCGAAGGCATCCGCCTTGCCGCCGAGGGGTTGCCCATCCAGGCCAGCGCCGAGAGCCAGGCAGCCTGCTTTGACTTCATCACCGGGCGCCTGCGCTCTCATCTGCTGGAAGAGGGCGGCTTCCGTTATGACGTGGTGGATGCCGTGCTTGCCGAGCAATCGGCTGACCCATTGGGCGCCTGGCGCGCGGCCAGGGAACTGAGCGCCTGGACGGCGCGCGCCGATTGGCCGGTCATCCTGCCGGCCTACGCGCGCTGCGTGCGCATCACCCGCGACCAAAAACAAACCTACACCGTCGATCCGAACGCGTTCGTGGACGCGGCCGAATCAGCCTTCTTTGATGCCGTGCAAGCCGCCGAAGCCGCCCCGCGCGAGGCGGGCTCGGTGGATGGGTTCTTCAAAGCCTTCCTTCCGGCCATCCCGGCCATCAACACCTTCTTTGAGGCCGTGCTGGTGATGGCCGAAGACCCCGCCGTGCGCGCCAACCGCCTGGGGCTGCTGCAGCGCATCGCGGCGCTGGCCGCCGGCGTGGCCGATTTTTCCAGGCTGGAAGGGTTCTAACCTCCCTCCATCAACAACACAATCCCGCGCTTTGCGCGGGATTGTGTTGTTGAAACACCATTGCCGGGGTCATTTCGCCGGGATTAACCAGTAATCGTCCTGGTCTCCTTCGGCAGCCCAGCCGGTCCACCCGCCGGTGAGGGCTTTCACCTTCCACCACACCTGCCGTTCGAAGCAGGCAGGGCCTTCGAGGACGCGCACGTGCTCGCCGGGTTGAATCCAACCCACGCGCTCCTTCTCCTGCCCCGGCTCGATGTGCAGGCGCTGCGGCAGGGGCGGTTCTTTTAAAGTGTAAGCTTCATCGCCCACTTCCAGGCGCGAGTAGGGCGCGTCTGGGCAGGGCAGGTAGGCGCGCAGGATGGGCGTGGGCGTCAGCACGGGCGTGGGGCGCACCTTCTCGCCCAGCTCCGCCTGCCCCGTCACCTGCCCGCTGAGCGGGTCGATGCGGAAAGCCAGCCCTGCCTGCTGGCTGACGGCCCACAGCATGCCGCCCGATTCCCCCAGCCCGCTGATCGGCGCGCCGAGGTTCACCTCGCCCGCGATGAGGTTGGCCCCGCTGTCGATGCGCACCAGGCTGCCCCACGGCGAGGCAAGCCAAAGCGCCCCCCTAAAAGCTTTCAGGTGCGCCGGGCCGATCGGTTTACGCTGCCCGAGCGCGATTTCCGCATACAGCCGCCCGCCGAGGCTGGCCCGGTAGAGCTTGCCGAAAGCCTGCGAATAGAGCCACAGGCTGTCTGGCGTCACCGCCAGGCTGTCATCCAGCAGCCAGTCGGGCGTCCCCGAAAGCTCAATGGGCTCCGATTTTAATGTGACCGGGTCCACCTTCTTGAGCGGCGTTTCCACCGTCCCGCGCCCCAGCACCCACAGCGCGCCCTCCCCCGCGGCCAGGTCGGCCGCCGGGCCGGTGGCAGCGTAGCCGTTGATCTGCGAGGTGGCCGGGTCGATGCGCAAGACGCCCCCGGCAGGCCTGTATTCTTCCGAAGGCAGCAGAATGTTCGTGGCCGGGCGCTCGGTGATGGCCACCCACACGTAGCCTTCGCCGACGGCCAGGGCGTCGGTCTGCCCCTGCGGGATGGGAATGACCGCCTGAATCGAGTAATCGGCCAGGCTGATGCGCAGCAGCCGGTTGGCGGCCTTATCAAGCGCCCAGGCGGCGCCCTGGCCCACCACCACCTGCTCGGGCTGCATGCCGGTGGGGATGATCACCGCCACGCTGCCGGTCACCGGCTCGATGAGGCGCAGGTTGCCATCGGCAGGGTTGGCAACCCACAACAGGCCCTCCGGCTGGAGCGGTGTGGGCGTGGGGATGGTCGTCTCGGTGGGCGGGATGGGCGTTTCGGTGGGCGTTGCGCTCGCAACGGCAGCCGGAGAAGCGGCGATTGGCGCAGCCTGCGAAGCTATGGCTGGAACGCCGGGCAGCTCCAGCCTGCACGCGGTGAGGAGCAGGACGATGCAAAGCGGCAGCAGGCGAATCCGGCGCATGCTCACCATTATACAATTGCATTCGAAGGGCAGGAAACCTCCTGGTCTGGAGAAGCAAAACCAGTTCTGAAAACTCTCGAAGCGATATAATTGACCTATGTCCTCCATCGATGAGATCAAGGCGCGGATCGATATCGTCGATCTCGTCTCCGAGACGGTGCAGCTGCGCCGGACGGGCAAGAACTACACCGGCTTCTGCCCCTTCCACCCCAATTCGCGCACCCCGGCCTTCGTCGTCTTCCCCGACAGCGGTACGTGGCGCTGCTTTGGGCAGTGCAACGAAGGCGGCGATATCTTCCGCTTTGTGATGAAGAAGGAGGGCTGGGATTTCCCCACCGCACTGCGCTCGCTGGCCGAAAAGGCCGGCGTGGTGCTCGAACCGCTCACCCCCGAGCGCCAGGCCGAGCAGGAGGAATTCGAAAAGCTCCACGCCCTGCTCGAAGAAGCCGTCACCTTCTTCCGCTACCACCTGCTCGAGACGCGCCCCGGCCAGGCCGCGCTGGCTTACCTGCAAAAACGCGGGCTGACCCCCGCGACCATCGAGAGCTTTGGGCTTGGCTATGCCCCCGAGTCCTGGGACGCGGCTGCGCGCCACTTTATCGAAAAAGGCTACACGCAGCAAGACCTGCTCGAGGCCGGCCTCGTCTCCGAGCGCGACTCGGGCGGCATCTACGACCGCTTCCGCAACCGCATCACCATCCCCATCCGCGATGCCGCCGGTAAAATGGCCGGTTTTGGCGCGCGCATCCTCAACCCTGAAGACCAGCCCAAGTTCCTCAACTCGCCGCAGACCCCCCTCTTCGATAAAGGCCGCCTGCTCTACGGCCTCGACCGCGCTCGCAAGGCCATCCGCGCCGAAGACCAGGCGGTGATCGTCGAAGGTTACCTGGATGTGATCGCCCTGCACCAGGCCGGTTTTGCCAACGCCGTCTCACCCATGGGCACCGCCCTCACCGAAGACCAGCTGCGCCTGCTCAAGCGCTTCTCGCGGCGCATTGTGCTTGCGCTGGATGCCGACGCCGCCGGCCAGAAGGCCACGCTGCGCGGCCTGGAGGTGGCCCGCCAGGCCATGGACCAGGCCACCGAAATGGCCTTCGATGCCCGCGGCCTCTTGCGCCAGGAGGGCCGCCTGCAGGCCGACCTGCGCGTGACGACCCTTCCCGAGGGCATGGACCCCGACGAGGTGGCCTTGCGCGACCCCGAAGAATGGCGGCGGATCGTCGAAGCCGCGAAACCGGTGGTGATCCATGTGATGGAAACGCTGGCCGGCGGGCGCAACCTGGAAGACCCGAAGGTGAAGAGCGACATCGCCGCACAGGTGCTGCCGCTGATCAACGACGTGGGCAACCCGATCGAGCGCGAAGATTACCGCCAGCGGCTGGCGCGCCTGCTCAAGGTGGATGAGCGCGCCCTGGTGGGGGTGCAGGCCGGCGGCGCAGCTGAAGCACGCCGCGCGCGGCGCCGCCCGGCCTCGAGAGGCGAAGACAAGGCTAAACCCGGCCTGGTGCAGGGCATCAAGCCCGGCCGCAACCTCGAAGCCCACCTGCTCCGCCTGCTGCTGCGCCAGCCCGAAACCCTCTACAACCTCGACCGCACCCTGCAGCAGGCCGGCCTCAACCGGTTTTCTGCGCAGGATTTCGAAGACGCCGACCACCAGGTCCTCGCCCGGCTGGTGATCCAATCGCTCGAGCAGGACCACATGGACGCCAACCACTTCCTGGCTGAAAACATGCCCGAACCCCTGCAAGAGACGGCCCACGCCTACCTACAGCCCTTCACCGGCGGCGAGCCGAACAACCAGAAGGTGTTCGAGGACCTTGTGTATACCCTCTTGCGCCTGCGCGAGAGCCGCGTGCGCGAAAACCTCGACCAGCTTCGCTTCCTCAGCGAAGACCTGAAAGGCCAATCCGAGCTGCGCGGCAACCTGGACGAGATGATCCTGCAATTTACCGTCACCTTGCAGCGCATCCAAAAAACCTTAAAGGCAAACGTGCTTTAGGCGGTCAATCTGACAATTGTGGTATATTTAACCCATGGTCCGGAAGAAGAACCCTTCGACACGCCCCGTAAAAAATTCCAGCCCGGAGCGCAAAGCCTCCGCAGGCTCGCCTTCGGGCGCCGACGAGAACGCCCAGCCTGCTCGCGGCAAGAGCGCCCGGCCGAAAAACCAGGGCGACGAGGGGGATTCCACGCCTGAGGAAGAAATCTTCCTGGATAAAGAGGAGATCGAGGAACCGATCCCCCTGGCTCAAGGCGAGGATTGGACCGACATCAACCTGGAAGAACCCCTTGACCTGCTGGATAACTCGGTGGTGGCGCTCGAGCTTTCGGAAGACCCGGTGCGCCTGTACCTTAAAGAAATCGGGCGGATCAACCTGCTCGACGCCGACAGCGAATTCCGCCTGGCGGCCCGCATCGAGGCGCAGCGCCTGCTCGAAGCGCTGCAAAAACAGGTCCCTGCCGATCAGCCGAAGCCGAATTTGCATCTCTATGAGATGGTCGCCCGCGAGATGATCTCCTCCTGGGAGAAGCTGGTGGAAGACGCTCACAACCTTCAACAGGGCGACGTGCCCGACCTGAGCCTCACCCTGGCCGAAGCGCAGATGCTGCGCCGCCAGTGGCAGGCCGACGAGCCTTCCTACCTGCGCACATACCTCGATAACGGCATGTGGGGCAAGGATCCGCTCTGGGATGGGCTGGTGCGTCACGCCTTCACCATGTTCATCTGCATGTACCTGATGCCCGGCGAGGTGGCCGAAAGGATGCTCACCCGCCTGCGCGCCTCGAACCAGATGCCCGAGCTGGACCTGATTCTGAAATCCATGCCCGATGAGCAGGACCTGGCCTTTGAAATGGGGGCAGCCCGCCACCGCGCCGAAGACGCGAACGAGACGCTCATCAACGCCAACCTGCGCCTGGTGGTGAGCATCGCCAAGCGCTACCTCGGCCGCGGCATCTCTTTCCTCGATCTGATCCAGGAAGGCAACCTGGGCCTGCTGCGCGCGGTGACGAAGTTCGATCCGATCCGCGGATTCAAATTCTCCACTTACGCCACCTGGTGGATTCGCCAATCGATCAGCCGCTATATCGCCGAGCAGGCGCGCACCATCCGCATCCCCGTGCACCTCTTCGAGGCGATCACGCGCCTGCTGCGCGTGCAGCGCACCATGGTACAGCAGCTCGGGCGCGACCCAACGGCCGAGGAGCTGGCCCTCGAAGCCGGCCTGCTCACCGATGAAGACACGTACGCCATCAACCGCGCTAAAGCGGAAGGCCGCCCCGTGGAGCTGGACGTGCAGCGCCGCTGGAATTGGGCCACCGCCAAGGTGCAGCGCATATTGCAATCGGCCGAAGAGCCTGTCTCGCTGGAACGCCCCGTCGGCGATGAAGAGAGCAGCCAGCTGGGCGACTTTATCGAAGACGATGAGGCGCTCGAGCCGATGGACGCCGCCGCGCGCGAGATGCTGCGCGAACAGGTGCGGAACGCGCTCGGGGCGCTCTCGGAACGCGAACGGAACGTGCTCGAACTGCGCTTCGGGCTGATCGACGGCAAAGACCATACGCTTGAGGAAGTGAGCCGTTATTTCAACGTCACGCGCGAGCGCATCCGGCAGATCGAAGCCAAGGCCCTGCGCAAGCTGCGCCACCCCACCCGCAGCCGCCACCTGCGCGAATACCTCTCGTAAGCGCTCGAATAATTTAAAAAAATCCCCGTCCCGGCCGGGAAGGGGATTTTTCAACCCGGTTCGTGCGGCCAATGGCTCGAAACACAGCGCATGCCCGCCTCCGCCGGGCCGGCTTTCGCTGAGCGATTTTGCAAGGTACCTATAAGGTCGATCGAATTACCAATACCCTATAATAAAATGACTAAAAGCGATCTTTATGGCTATTCGAGTCCTCCTCGTCCAGTCGGATATGCGCTCGGCGCAGCCTCTCACGCGGTACTTCAAGCAGCGCGGCGATGAGGTCTGGCAGGCCTGGGATATGAGCCAGGCCAGGGCGCTCCTCGAGCAGGTCAAACCGCACCTGATGCTGATGGACCTGCACTTCGCCAGCCAGGAGTGGTATGCCTTCCTGCGCACGGCGCGGATGAACCTGCCGGCCATGAAGATCATCATGACCAACAAATACCCCGACCTGCAGCGCGAGATGAAAGCCCGCGACCAGGGCGTGCAGGTGTTCTTGCGGCAGCCGTTCACCCCGCGCTGGATCGACCAGGCCATCAAGCGCTTGAGCGAAGACACCGTGCCCGTGCACAGGCTTGCCGGGCCACCCGCCAGCCTGGAGCAGGTGCGCATGCCGATGCGCGTGAAGATCACCCTGCCCTACCTGCTGCTGGCGCTGGTGTTCGCGCTTGCCAGCGCCTACCTGGTCAGCCGCGTGGTGCTCGAATCGCAGCAAGACCGCTTCATCAACCAGCTGGTGAAGACCGGCCTGCAGAGCCAGGACTGGCTCGTGCAGGAAGAATCCCGCCTGCTGGAAACGCTGCGCCTGGCGGCCAACACCCAGGGCGTCGCTGAAGCCATGCAGGCGGGCGACGCCGACGCCCTGCGCGAATTGCTCCTGCCGGTGGCGGCCAACTCGCAGGAAGAAGAAATCATCCTGCTCGATTCGCAAGGCACGCGCCTGCTCACGCTCACCCGCGCTGGGGAGGGCGGAACAGGCGGTTACACATCCTCGAGCGGAGGAGCGGATTGCGCCGGGTGGGGCTTCGTCCAGGCGGTGCTGAGCGGGCAGGTGGACAAAGAAGGCGATAAATTCGCCGGGCGCGGAAGCGGCGCGCTCGGTGAAATGCTCTATGTGGCCGGGCCGGTGAGCGGCCCGCTCGGCAGCCGGACCGGCGCGGTGCTGGTGGGCAAATCGCTCAAGTCGCTGGCCCGCCAGCTCTCGCAAGACACGCTCAGCGACGTCACCCTCTATGACATGCAAGGCCTGCCGGTGGTCACCACGTTGATCGGAGCAGGCGCCGGCGTGATGGTGGACCCGCAGCAGGTGCTGGATATTCTGGCCAGGCAAGACGAAGCCTCCCCCATGCGCGACTTCGTCATCTCCAACCGGCGCTACAGCGAGATCATCGGCCCCTGGGAAGTGCGCGGCGGGAACGACCTGGGCGTGATCGGCGTCTCGCTGGCGCAGTCCTTCCTGGTGCGCACCAGCCGCGCCACGCAGATCGAAATCTTCGTCATCGTCGCCGCCGCAATCACCCTGGTCATCCTCGTCGGGGTGCTGCTCGCCGGGCTGGTCACCCGCCCGTTGATGCGCCTGGTAGAAGCCTCGGCGGAGGTGGCCAACGGCAACCTCGAAGTGAAGGTGGATGCGCGCGGCGATGATGAGCTGGCCATCGTGGCAAAGTCCTTCAACTACATGGTCGCCGGGCTGCAAGAAGGCTCGATCTACCGCGACCTGCTCGGGCGAACGGTTTCGCCGGAAGTGCGCGAGCAGCTCCGCCAGACGTTCTCATCCGGCAGCCTGCGCCTCGAAGGCCAGGAGGCGGTGGCCACCATGCTGCGCACCGATATCCGCGGCTTCACCACCCTGTCGGAGAAGGCCGACCCCGCCACGATCTTCCACTGGCTGAACGAATATTACAGCCACATCGTGCCCATCATCACCGGGCACGGCGGCGTGGTGAACCAGTTCGAGGGCGATGCCATGCTGGCCTTCTTCGGCACCCTACCGCGCCCCCTCGAGCCAAAAGCCAGCGCCCTGGCGGCCTGCCAGGCCGCCGCCGAAGTGCTCCAGGCCATCGACACGCTCAACGCGCAGCGCCGGGCACGCGGCGAACCGCAATTGATCACCGGCATCGGCATCAACACCGGCGTCGTCACAGCCGGGGGCCTGGGCACAAGCGACCGTTTGCACTATACTGTGATTGGCGACAGCGTCAACACCGCTCAGCGACTGGAGTCCCTTACCCGTGATCTGTTCGACTGCTCGGCCATCCTGGTCAGCCATTCCACCTACACCGCTCTGGCCGATCACCAGGTGCAGTTCAGTTTTGAACCGCTCGGCTACCACCAGGTGCGCGGCAAGGTCGAAAAGATCCAGGTGTACCGCATGCAGCCCCAGCGCAGCGGCGCAGAATGGAAGGGCATGCTATGAAACAGGCGCGCGCCTCCGCTCTGCACCGCTCGCGCCGCGCCTATTGGGGGTCGGTCTTCCTTCTGCTGCTCATTGCCAGCCTGCTGAGCCTGGGCGCGTACCTCTTTTCGCCCACCTGGTTCGTGACCGCCGGTGCGATGCCTGTGGCGCTGCATTCGCCGCTGCGAGCCGATTATTCCGCCGATCTTACAGCCTTGCGCCCGGCCGCGCTGGGGCTTGCGCTGGTGGGCGAGGCCGCGCGCGATCTTGCGGCCCGGGCCGCCGACCCGCTGCCCGAGCTTTCCATCCTGCTGCAAACGCCGGTGCCGACCGCCACGCCCTTCGGGCCGGGGCTCTCGCCCACCGACCGGCCCCTCCCCACCGGCACGGCCGCCCCCACTGCGCAGGAGCCGACTGTGCCCTTCACCCCCACCTGGACGGCCACGCGCTTCACCCCCACCTTCACGCCAACCCCCACCCCCAGCGCCACGGCGTCACGTACGCCCGACGGCACCTCCACCAGGCCCACCCGCACGGCGGTGATCGCCTCGCCGACGCCCACGCTCACCCCGCCCCCGCCCACCGCCACCAGCCCGGCCGCGCCAACCCGCACTCCCACTTCGGCGCCCGCCACCCCCACCCCCCAGCCGACCAGCTACCCGCCGCCGGCCACCGGTTACCCCGGCTATCCGTAATCCTTCACCCCCCGGTTGAGCGCGGCGGGTGGATGCACGCTGCCATGCGGAGGGCTGCATGAATGCCGGCGCCATCGGCGCGGGGCTGATCGTCACCCTGCTGCCCGGCCTGGCCGCCCTGGTGTGGCTCCAGCGCCCCGGCCGCGACCTGCCCGCCTACCTGGCCGACGCGCTCGGCCTAAGCATGGCCCTCACCGCGCTGGCCGGGCTGGGGTTCTTCCTCATCGGCCTGGCCCCCGGAGCGCTGGGCGCGGCCTTCCTCTATGGCGTCTGCCTGGCAACTCTGGCAGCCGCGCTGGTTTACCAGGGCCTCCCAAGGGTGAGCCGCGCCGGCCTGCCTGCGCTGGCCGGGCTGATAGCCGGGCTGGCCGGGCTGGCGGCGCTCATCGGCTACCGGCTCTACCAGGCGCGCGGGCTGGCCCTGCCCAACTGGGTCGATTCGGTTCACCACACGCTCATCGTGCGGCTGATCCTCGAGTACGGCGGCCTGCCGGAGAATTTCCTGCCCTATCTGAATGCCGATTTCTCCTACCATTACGGCTTTCACCTGCTGGCTGCCAATTATGCCGCCTGGGCGCAGGCCTCGCCGGAACAGGCCGTGCTGGTCTTCGGGCAGGCGCTCAACGCGCTCATCTCGCTGGCGCTTTACCGCTTTGCGCGCGCGGCCGGTCTCAGCTGGCCCGCCGCCGCGCTGAGCGGCCTGCTGGCGGGCTTCGCCTTCCAGATGCCGGCCTACTACCTCACCTGGGGGCGCTACACGCTCTCGGCCGGGGTGGTGATCCTCTTGTGCGCCATGTCAACCGCGCTGGAGTTCAAAGCGCGCCCCTTCGACCGGCGGCTCGGGCTGCGCCTGGCCCTGCTGACTGCCGGGGTGTGCCTGACTCACTACCTGGCGACGGTGATGCTGCTCATCTTCTACCTGATCCTCGGGCTGGGCGGCCTTCTCAGCGCGCTGCGCAGGCGCAATGCCCGCCTCATTCCCTGGCAAATGGCCGCCTGGGCGCTGGGCGGGGGGCTGGCGGCGCTGCCCTGGATGATCCGCACCCTGAGCGATAACCCCGCCCAGGCCACGCTGCGCGGGCTGAAGACCGGCCTGACCGCCGCCGACTGGTCGTACTTCATCAGCCTGCTCGGCCCGCGCACCAACCACCTGTTGATGATTCTCTCCGGCGCGGCGCTCTTGATCGGCCTGCGCAAACGCTCGCTGTGGCATTTTGGGGCCTGGTCGCTGGCAATGGCATTCCTCGCCCAGCCGTTTTCGTTCCGCCTGGGGCCGTTCCGTCCCGATCACTACGTGATCCTCCTCTTCATCCCTGCGGCCATTTACCTGGGCGCGCTCATCGCAGACGGCGCTGCCGCCCTGGAAACGGCGGCCCCCAAAGCTCGCCCCTGGGCGGGCTGGGCCGCGCTGGCCCTCGCGCTGGGGGTCTTTCTGGCCCTGGGTGTGCGCGAGACGCGCAGCATCGTCAACCCCAGCACGATCATCGCCACCCGGGCCGACCTCAAGGCGCTGGATTGGGTGCGCGCCAACACACCCGCCGATGCGCGCTTCTACATCAATTCCACCCTCTGGCTGGGGAACGTGTACCGCGGCGTGGACGGCGGTTACTGGCTGCTGCCCTACGCGGGGCGCTTCAGCCTTGTCCCGCCGGCGGCCTATGCCTGGCTGCCCGCCGCCGAAATGCAGCAGGTCAACGCCTGGGCCGAGCAGTCGAAAGACCTTAAAACGTGCGACACGTCCTTTTGGGCGCTCGCCAGCCAGGCCGGCCTCACTCACGTCTATGCCAGCGCAGGCCGGGGCAGCCTGCAGCCTGCCGCGCTCGATGAGTGCCCCCGCCTGCGCCTGCTCTACCGGGCAGAGGGCGTCTCGATCTACGAGATCGAACGCATTCCATAAAAAAAAAAGCGCGGCGGTGCCGCGCTTTTTTTTACATCACAACCGCTATTCTGCTTTTCCCTGCATGCTGCCTCGGATCAGGTCGCTGAGGACCTGTTTATCGATGAACGGCGCAAGCTCTACAATGACATCAGCATCCACCGTCCCCGCGGCCACGAACTTGAGCACCTTCCGGATCGAGGCTTTGCTGAGAAAGGGGGCCAGGTCTGCCAGGCTGCGCGCATCGATGCTGCCCTCCCCAACCTGGTCCACCAGCCGGTCGAGGGCTTCGCGCCGCAAGAAGGGCGCCAGCTCGCGCACCATATTCAGATCCACATCACCGCCGGCCGACCCGAAAACAAGGCGTTCGAGCGTGTCTTTGCTCAGGAAAGGCGCCAGGTCTTCGATCTGCACCTTGCCGATCGAGCCTTCTTTGACGCGATCCACCAGGCCGTCGAGCGTCTCGCGGCTGAGGAACGGCGCCAGCCGCCCAAGGTATTCGCCGTCAATCTCGCCATCCACCGCCTGCTGCACCAGTCTGTCCAGGCTCTCGCGGCCCAGGAAAGGCGCGAGGTTTTCGATCTGCTCCATCTCAAACCTGCCTTCCTTCACCAGGTCCACCAGGCGTTCCAGCGTTTCGCGGCTGACGAAGGGCGCAAGCTCGGTGAGGTTTTCGGGGTCGATCTCACCGTTGATCACCCTTTCGACCAGTTGATCGAGCGTTTCACGATCGAGGAAGGGGGCCAGCTCGCCCAGCAGGCTCGGGTCTCCGCCCTCGCTGAAGGCCTGTTCGACCAGCAGCTTGAGCACATCCTGGCCCACAAACGGGGCCAGGCCGGCAATTTGCGATCTTGTCAGTTTGATATCCGTCAGGTTTTCCATCACCTTATCCATTGTGCTCGGCCGGGTCAGCGGGGCGGCGTCGATCAAGGTTTCCACGTCGGCCTTTTCATCGCGCACCAGTTTGGCCACGTTTTCAAGGTTTCCCTCGGCCAGTTCGGTCAAAATTTCACCCGTGGTGGCCTTGCGCCGGTCGCGGAAGATTGACGGGGCTTCGCCGTTGAGCAGGGCGTCCACGCTTACTTTAAAGAGCTGGGCCAGTTGCGCCAGCAGCGCCACATCGGGGAAGGAATCGCCCGTTTCCCAGCGCGAGACGGCCTGCGGGGTGACGTGCAGGCGCTCGGCCAGTTCGAGCTGAGTCCAGTCTTTGCTCCGGCGGAGTCTGGCGATATAAGCACCGGTCTTGCGAGAATCGATCATTCCATCCGTCCTTTCAGGTTGTTGGCGGCGGCAGGGAGGCCCGGGGTGTTCCCTGCTTGCCGCGAAGCGTTAGCGTTTGCGCCGGCTCACTGTGCTAATTCTTGCACCGATGGCGCCAGAAAGCAAGCAACCGCTGGTTGAGCCGCACCGCTTTAGCGCTCAACCTGCGGTTGAGCGCGGCGCGCGGCTGAAGAGCCTGCGCAGGCAGGCTTCGCGTAAATTCACGGCGGTGGTCTCAACCGCCGGAATCTCGCATGCCACCGCCATTCTCACCGCATTGTGAAATTTGCCACCAAGGGTAAGGTGTGATATACTTTTTCATCTAGCAAGAGTATTTAGATAATCTTGGAAGGATTTTCTATGCTCGGCGATTATATTCCCCTGCTGGTCATTATCACGTTTGCGGTCATCCTGGCCTTCCTGGTGGTCCTCCTCGGCACCATCTTTGGCCCCAGGCGCCCCAGCCAGAAGAAGGCCATGCCGTATGAATCGGGCATGGTGCCCTACGGGCCCGGTTCAAGGCGCATGAACATCCGCTATTACCTCATCGCCGTGCTGTTCATCCTGTTCGATATCGAGGTCGTTTTCTTCCTCCCCTGGGCATTATCCTTCCGCGAACTCGGCATCCCCGGCCTGGTGCTCATGGTGATATTTGTCGTGGTTTTAGAGGTAGCCCATTTATACGCCTGGAAGAAAGGAGCGCTGGAATGGGAGTAGAACAAAAACTTGGCAACATGGGGGTAGTCACCACCTCGTTGGAGCAAGCCGTCAACTGGGCGCGCACCAACGCCATGTGGCCGATGCTCTTTGGGCTGGCCTGCTGCGCCATCGAAATGATGGCTGCCCAGGCCTCCACCTACGATATGAGCCGCTTCGGCATGGAATTGATGCGCGCCAGCCCGCGCCAGTCGGACCTGATGATCGTGGCCGGGCGGGTGAGTCGCAAAATGGCCCCCGTTTTGCGCCAGCTCTATGACCAGATGCCCTACCCCAAGTGGGTGATCGCCATGGGCGACTGCGCCTCCTGCGGCGGTGTGTTCAACAACTACGCCATCCTCCAGGGGGTGGATGAGATCGTCCCGGTGGAAGTTTACGTGGCAGGCTGCCCGCCGCGCCCCGAAGGCCTGATCCATGGGATCATCTCGCTGCACGAGAAAGTGAAGAAGGAAAAACTATCCAAGTGGGCCTGAGCCCCGCCGAGGTGAGCAGAATGGATGATCGCTACCAACCGGTTGTCTCTGCCTTTCAGGAGCGTTTCGCGGCCGAAATGCAGGAATTCCGCGGCGAGGTGACGCTGATCCTCGCCCCTGAGCACATCGTCGCTGCCGCCCGGGCTTTGCGCGACGAATTTGGTTTCGACCAGCTGGTGGACGTGACGGCCGTGGATTACTACCCGCAGGAAGAGCCGCGTTTCCACGTCGTTTACCACATCCGCGCGCTGGAAAAGGGGATGATCCTCTGTCTGCGCGCGCCGCTGAACGGCAATGCCCCGCAGCACTTCAGCGTAGAAAGTATCTACCCAGGGGCCAACTGGTACGAACGCGAAGTGTATGATATGTTCGGCATCACCTTCTCGGGCCACTCGGACATGCGCCGCATCATCATGCCGGCCGATTGGCAAGGCCACCCGCTGCGCAAAGATTACCCCCTGGGCTATGAAGAGATCCAGTACACATTCAACTATAACGAAATCAACCTGCGCAAACCGCGCCCGAAGGATTGACGGAGCGACCGAATGACGGATATCCGTGAAGTTAGCGTTGACGAGCTGCGACACCTGGTCTCCGATCGAGCCCTTAGCGGCGAGACCATGCTGCTCAACATGGGGCCGCAGCACCCTTCCACGCACGGCGTGCTGCGCCTGCTGCTGGAGCTGGACGGCGAAATCGTGGTCAACTGCGTGCCCGATATTGGCTTCCTGCACACCGGCGTCGAGAAGAATATGGAAGCCAAGACGTACCAGAAGGCCGAGGTGATGACCGACCGGCTTGATTACCTCAACCCGTGCGGCAACAACCTCACCTACTGCCTGGCGGTGGAAAAACTTTGCGAGCTGGATGTTCCCCCGCGCGCGCAGGCCATCCGCGTCATCCTGGCCGAGCTGACGCGCATCAACTCGCACCTCGTCTGGCTGGGCACTTCCGGCCTCGACCTGGCGGCCATGTCTATCTTCCTCTACTGCATGGTCGAGCGCGAAAAGCTGCTCGATATCTTCGAGATGGTCTCGGGCCAGCGCATGATGACCACCTACATCCGCCCGGGCGGGTTGTGGCGCGATGTGCCGGTGGAATTCGAAGACGCGGTGGGCAGCTTCATTGACCACTTCCCCGAAGAACTGGCCAAGTACCATGCATTGCTCGACACCAACGAGCTCTTCCTGGAGCGCACCAAGGGCATCTCGACCATCACGCAGAAGCAATGCATCGCTTACGGCATCACCGGGCCGGTGCTGCGCGCTTCGGGCATGGCCTATGACATCCGCAAAGCCCTGCCCTATTCCGGCTACGAGCAGTACGACTTCAACATCCCCACCCGCACCGAGGGCGATATTTACGCGCGATACAGCGTGCGCCTCGAAGAGATGGACGAATCGCTCAAGATCATCCGCCAGGCGTTGAACAAACTGCCTTACGGGCCGGTGCGCAGCAACAACCGCAAGTTCGTGCCCCCGCCGCGTTCGGAGATCGGCGTGAGCATGGAATCACTCATCCATCACTTCAAGCTGTGGACCGAGGGCTTCACCCCGCCGAAGGGCAGCGTTTACGCCGTCACCGAGTCGCCGCGCGGCGAACTGGGAGTCTTCCTCGAGAGCGATGGCAGCCCGAAGCCCTACCGCGTGCACTACCGCACGCCCACGTTTGCCAATTTGCAGATCATGCCGATCCTCTCGCGCGGCCATTTCGTGGCCGACGTGGTGGGCGCCATTGGCAGCATTGATATTGTCCTGGGAGATGCCGACCGGTGAACGAACTGCTGAGTAAGTATCCTCAAGAAATCCAGCAAATCCTGGCCAAGTACCCGCCGGCGTTCAAACGCTCGGCGGTGATGCCGCTGCTCTACCTGGCCCAGCGCGAACCCGGCTACGTTCCGCGCCAGGCGCTGAACGATATCGCCGAAATTCTGGATATTTCCACCACCGATGTGGCTTCGATCGTCGGGTTTTACACACTCTATTACGACCGGCCTGCCGGGCGCTACCACATCCAGGTCTGCAACGACCTGCCGTGCGCACTGCGCGGGGCCGATCAATTCCTGCGCGAGCTGTGCGAGCGGCTGGGGATCGAAGAAGGCGGAACCACCCCCGACGGCCTGTTCACGGTCGAAGCGGTGAAGTGCCTGGCGGCCTGTCACCGCGCGCCGATGTTCCAGGTGCAGGGCGACGGCGAAATCGTCTACCATGAGAACCAGACCGTAGAGCTGGCCATGGCGTGGATCGAAGAGGTGCGCGCCAAAGCCGCCGCCGGGCAGGAGGCTCAACCATGAGCGAGCATGTCCTCCTCCGCCACCGCGACATCCCCAACATCGACCGCCTGGATGTGTACCTGGCGCACGGCGGTTTTGAGGCCTTCAAGAAGGTCGTCACCCAGCAGCAGCCCGCGGATGTGATCAACGAGGTGAAAAACTCGGGTCTGCGCGGGCGCGGCGGCGCGGGCTTCCCCACCGGCCTCAAGTGGAGCTTTTTGCCCACCAACCTGTGGCCGCACTACGTGGTCTGCAATGCCGATGAATCAGAACCCGGCACCTTCAAAGACCGCGAAATCCTCGAAAGCAATCCCTTCCAGTTCCTGGAAGGGTTGATGATCGCCTCCTACGGCGTAGGGGCCAACCTCTCCTACGTGTACCTGCGCGGCGAGTTCTGGCAGGTGGCCGCCCGGCTGGATGAGAAAATTTCCGAGCTCGAACAAGCCGGCCTGCTGGGCGAGAACCTCTTCGGCACGCCCTATTCGCTGCGCCTGCGCACCCACCTGGGCGCGGGGGCGTATATTTGCGGCGAAGAGACGGCCCTGCTCGAGTCGCTGGAAGGCAAGCTCGGACAGCCCAGGCTGCGCCCGCCCTTCCCGGCGGTGGTCGGGCTGTACGGCAAGCCCACCCTGATCAACAACGTCGAAACGCTCACCAACCTGCCGCCAATCTTCCAGAAAGGCGCGGCCTGGTATAAGTCTCTCGGCACCGAGAAGAGCCCCGGTGTGAAGATCTTCAGCCTTTCGGGCTGCGTCAACAAACCGGGCAACTACGAGCTGCCGCTTGGAACGACCTTCCGCGAGTTGATCTTCACCCACGGCGGCGGCCTGGCGGACGGCCGCTCGGTGAAGGCCATCATGCCGGCGGGCGCATCCTCATCGATCATCCACGTCAACGCCGACAGCCTGCTCGACACCCCCATGGATTACGAATCGGTGGCCGCCATCGGTTCGCAGCTCGGTTCAGCCTCAGTGATCGTGCTCGATGACACGGTCAACATGGCCTGGCTGGTGAGCAAGACGGTTAACTTCTTCAAGCATGAATCTTGCGGAAAGTGCACCCCATGCCGCGAGGGCACCTTCTGGATGAACCGGCTGGCGGGGCGCATCGCCGCCGGGAAGGCCTCCGCTGAAGATGTGACCCTGCTGGACAGCGTTGCCAAACAGATCGCCGGCAAGTGCCTGTGCGCGCTGGGCGAGTTCTCGGTGATGGCCGTCACCACCGGCATCAAGCAGTTCCGGCAGGATTTTGACGGGAAAGTCAATGAGACAAGGAGCGAAGAGACGGTGCCTCAAGAGGCAATGGGATGACAAGAGAAGGTGACGAAAGGTAGAGGGGAGTCGCCCTCTCCTCCTCGTCAACTTCTTATCTCGTTGTCGCCTGGCCTTCTCAGCACCAAGAGAGGATCTTAATGGCAAAAGATGTGACCCTGACCATCGATGGACAAACCCTAACCGTCAGCGCGGGAACGTTGATCGTGGATGCCGCCAAGAAGGCGGGCATCGACATCCCGGTCTTCTGCTATCACCCCAAGATGGAGCCGGTTGGCATGTGCCGCATGTGCCTTGTCGATATCGGCCGGCCGGTGATCGACCGCGTCTCCGGGCAGCCCGTGCTCGATGAAAACGGCAATCCGAAGATCCAGTTTGCCCCCAAGCTCGACACGGCCTGCACCACGCCCGTCTCGGAAGGGATGGTTGTGGTCACCCAGAGCCAGAAGGTGGCCGATGCGCGGCGCGAGGTCGTCGAATTCATCCTCACCTCTCACCCGCTCGACTGCCCCGTGTGCGATAAAGGCGGCGAATGCCCGCTGCAGAACCTGACGATGGGCTACGGGCCGGGCCAGAGCCGCTTTGCTTTCAGCGAAAAGATGCACCTGGCCAAGCACGTCCCGCTCGGCGAACTCATCTACCTCGACCGCGAACGCTGCATCCAATGCGCGCGCTGCGTGCGCTTCCAGAGCGAAGTGGCCGGCGACCCGGTGATCGGCTTCAATAACCGCGGGCGCGCCATCGAGATCGTCACGTTCTCCGAGCCGGGCTTTGACTCGTATTTCTCCGGCAACACCACCGATATCTGCCCGGTGGGTGCGCTCACCACTGCCGATTTCCGCTTCGGCGCGCGCCCCTGGGAGCTGCTCTCTTCCGCCTCCGTCTGCTCGCACTGCGCCGTCGGCTGCAACCAGACGGTCAACCTGCGCCGCGAGGCCGCTCAAGGCGGCAAACTGGCGATCAAACGCATCATGCCGCGCCAGAACGAGGCGGTGAACGAAATCTGGCTGTGCGATAAGGGCCGCTTCGCCTACCATTATGTCGAGAGCAAAGAACGCCTCACCCAGCCCCTGGTTCGAAAGAACGGCGAGCTGACCCCTGCCACCTGGGAGGAAGCCATCCAGGCGGCCGCCGCGGGCATTCAAGAAGCCGGTGACTCCTTCGTGGCCCTGGCAGGCGGGCGGTTGCCCAACGAAGACCTCTTCACCCTGCGCAAACTGGCCGACGCGCGCGGAGGCAAAGCCCTGCTGAGCACCTGCATGGGCGGCGGCGACCTGGTCGCCCAGGTGGGGTTGACGGCAGGCAGCAACCTGGCGGAGATGGGCAAAGGCTCGGCCATCCTGGTCATCGCCAGCGACCTGCACGAGAGCGCACCGATCTGGTACCTGCGGCTCAAGGCCGCCGCCAAACGCGGCGCGGCCTTGATCGTCGCCGGGGCGCGCCCCACCCGCCTGGAACGCTACGCCAGCAAAGTGATCCGCTACCAATACGGCGAAGAACTCGCTGTCATTCAGAACTTCCTCGACGGCGGCGTGGAGGAATTCTCGCAGGCCGAGAACGCGGTGATCTTCTTCGGCGGCGAGGGCATGGATATGCTCGGCACGAGCGCCCTGGCGCAGGCCTGCACCGCGCTGCTGGTGGCCACCAACCACATCGGGCGGCCCAATAACGGCCTGGTGCCGGTGTGGATCCACGCCAACATCCAGGGCGCCTGGGATCTGGGCTTCCACCCCTCGGCCAGCCTGGCGCGCAACCTGGCGGGGGCCGGGGCGGTTTATATCGCCGCTGCCGACCCGGCCGGCGACGACCCGCACCTGGCAGCCGCCCTGGATGAGGCGAAATTCGTCATCGTTCAGGAGCTCTTCCTCACCGAGACGGCCCGCAAAGCCGATGTGGTCTTCCCGGCGCAGGCTCACTTGGAGCGCGAAGGCACCTTCACCTCCGGCGAGCGGCGCGTGCAGCGCTTCTACCCGGCCGTCTTTGCCCCCGCCGGCACCCGGCCCGATTACGCCATCACCGCGCAGGTGGCCGGCGCTTTGGGGATCGAACTGGCCGGGCGCGCGGCTTCGCTGGCCTTCCTCAGGCTGGCCGCCGAAGTGCCCGCCTACCAGGGCCTCACCTACGCCAAGCTGGCCCAGACCTCCGAGCAATGGCCCATCGTCGGGCGCGGAGACCTGTATTACGGCGGCACGGCCTATGAGAACAAAGAGGGCCTCGGCGTGCAGCTCGAGGCTGCCTGTCAGAAACCCGGCTGGCACGCCCCCGCCGCCTGGACGGGCCGCCTGCCCGAACACACCTTCGACCTGGCGCAAATGAACGCTCAAGGGGCCGTTTGGCTGGTGCCGGTGGTGCGCCTGTATGACCGCGGCACCACACTCACCCCATCGAGCCTGCTCGAGGGCCGCCTGGTCCGGCCTTTCATCGCGCTGCACCCCGAAACGGCCGCGCAGCTTGGCCTCGCCGAAGGCGACCTTGCCGGTTTTGAGACGGCCGGCGCAACCCTGAGCGCCCCCGTGACCCTCGATGAAACCCTGCCCCGCGGCGCGGGCATCGTCCCGCGCAGCTGCGGGCTGCCGCTCACCTTCCCGCGCGGCGTGAAGCTGGTGAGACTGACCGAAGAAGTGAAAGTCGGATGAGAAAGGCGCACAGCTTATGATCTGGGAGTGGGTAATCAAGTCACTTTTCATCCTCATCGCCATGACGGCCGGTTTTGCCTACCTGACCCTCTTCGAACGCCGCATGATCGCCAAGTTCCAGATCCGCGTCGGGCCTAACCGCGCCGGGCCGTTCGGCCTGCTCCAACCGGTGGCCGATGGAATCAAGCTCATCTTTAAAGAAGAGCTGGTGCCCGCCAACGCCGACAAGCTCATGTTCATCCTTGCCCCGGTGATCACCGTCATCCCCTCGCTCATCGTCACCGCCGTGCTGCCCTGGGGGCCTGATGTGACCATCGGCGGGCGCACCATCCACCTCTACCTGGCGGATGTGAACGTGGGCCTGCTGTACATCATGGCGGTCACCTCCATCTCGGTGTATGGGATCACCCTGGCGGGCTGGTCGAGCAACAACAAATACGCCACCCTGGGCGGGCTGCGCTCCACCGCGCAGATGATCAGCTATGAAATCGCCCTCGGTTTCTGCTTCATCGTGCCGGTGCTGTTGAGCGGTTCGATGAGCCTGGTGGATATCGTCAACGCGCAGCGCGGCCTGTGGTATGCCTTCCTCCAGCCGGGGGCAGCCATCATCCTGGGCATCACCATGTACGCCGAGGTGAACCGCGCTCCCTTCGATATGCCCGAGGCCGAGCAGGAACTCACCGCCGGGTATCACTCGGAATATTCGGGGATGAAATTCGCCCTCTTCTTCATGGCCGAATACATCAAGATGATCGCCGTCTCGATGATCTTCACCACGCTCTTCCTCGGCGGTTACTTGCTGCCCTTCCAGGGCTGGTTCGAGAGCCTGCCGGTGATCGGCCCGATCATCCCCTTCATCGGCCCGTTCGTCTTCCTGGCCAAGGTGGTGGCCCTGCTGTTTGGCTTTGTGTGGGTGCGCTCCACCCTGCCGCGCATCCGCTACGACCGCCTGATGGCCTTCGGTTGGAAAATACTCTTCCCGCTTTCGCTGCTCAGCGTCATGGTCACTGCGGTGGTGGTCTTACTGGTAAACCGCTGAGAAAGGAGCCCGGATGTTCAAAGGATTGTTCACCACGCTGAGAGAATGGGTGCGAAAGCCCGTCACCGTCAGCTACCCCGAGCAGAAGCGCCCGGTGAAGGCGCGCTTCAAGGGCCGCCATGTGCTGCGGCGCTACGATAACGGCCTGGAAAAGTGCATCGGCTGCTCGCTGTGCGCGGCGGCCTGCCCGGCCGATGCCATCTTCGTCGAGGCGGCCGAGAACACCGACGACGAGCGCTATTCTCCCGGCGAGCGCTACGCCCGCGTTTATGAGATCAACATGCTGCGCTGCATCTTCTGCGGCTTCTGCGAAGACGCCTGCCCCACCGAGGCCATCCAGCTGGGAGATGTATACGAGCTTTCGTTCACCGACCGCAGCGCGGCCATTTACACCAAAGAAATGCTCATCGATCCGGTCCCCGAAGGCCGGCAGCCCACCCCGCAGGTCACGCCGCCGGGCGTCTACACCCGGTCGGTGCCCGAGATGAAAGACCCGCAGGACTGATGAGAAGGAGGCCCCAATGCTGATTGTCTTTTTCGTCCTGGCCTTCGTGGCGGTGGGAACCGCCATCAGCATGCTGGTCACGCGCAACGCCATCTATTCGGCCATCTTCCTGGTGTTGAACTTCGGCACCGTGGCCATCCTCTACCTGATCCTCGGCGCGCCGTTCATCGCCCTCTCGCAGATCACCGTCTACGCCGGTTCGGTGGTGGTGCTCTTCCTGTTCGTGATCATGCTGCTGGGCGCCGAGCGCCTGCCAGGCGGCGAGCCGTTGAAGTGGCAGCGCTTCCTGGCCATTCCGCTCATCCTGGTGCTGGCCCTGGATTTTGGCATCAACATCGCCCGCGAAGGCGGCAAGATCGGCATGGTGGATGTGCCCCCTGCAGGCTACGGCGCGCCCGTGGACGTGGGCAAAGTGCTCTTCACGCAGTACGCTTTACCGTTCGAAGTGACCGCCATTATTCTATTATCCGCCGTGGTCGGGGCCATCATGCTGGCAAAGACGGATAAAGCCGGCCGCCGCCGCGACCTCTATAAGCGCGAGCAGCAACAGGAGAAGACGCCATGATTCCGGTCGAATATTACCTCGCTCTTTCTGCCACGTTATTCTCGCTGGGCATCCTGGGCGTGCTGCTGCGCCGCAATGCGCTGGTGGTTTTCATGTCGCTCGAGCTGATGTTCAACGCCGGCAACCTGGCCTTCATCACCTATGCGCGCATGTTCGGCACCATCTCGGCCCAGGTGGTGGTTTTTTTTGTGATGACGGTCGCGGCTGCCGAAGTGGCCATCGGCCTGGCGTTGATGGTCGAAATCTTCCGCACCAAGCACAGTATCGACCTTGATCAGATGAACACCCTCAAGGGCTAGGAGGAAGGGGAATGCTCTTCTCAGAAGCACAAAGCCTTACGCCGGTCCTCTCGATGGTGCCGCTGGTGGTGTTCCTGCCGGTGCTGGGGCTCATCATCAACCTGCTGGTTGGCAGGCGGCTTGGAGAGGGATTTTCAGGCGCCATCGCCAGCCTGGCTTCGGGCGGCTCGTTTGTGGTGGCGCTGCTGCTGGCCTTCGAGCTGGCGCGCAGCCCCGAGCCGGTGACGGTGCCGTTCCTGGATTGGATCACCATCGGCGAGTTCTCTGCGCGCTGGGCCTTCCGCGTGGATACCCTTTCGGTGACGATGATGCTGGTGGTGGCAGGCGTCGGCACGCTCATCCACATCTACGCCATCGGCTACATGCACCAGGATGTGCGCCACAACGACGACCCCGGGCGCTTCAACCGCTTCTTTGTCTACCTCAACCTCTTCATCGCGGCGATGATGATCCTGGTGAGCGCAGACAATTACCTGATGCTCTTCGTCGGCTGGGAGGGCGTGGGGCTGTGCTCCTACCTGTTGATCGGCTTCTGGTTCGAGAAAGGCAAAGACGGCATCGCCAACGCCAGGGCCGCCAAGAAGGCCTTCGTGGTCAACCGCATCGGTGATTTCGGCCTGCTCATCGCCCTGTTCCTCATGTTTGCCCACTTCGGCACGCTCGACTTCGCACCCGTGTTCGAGAAGGCCCCCGCCCTGGCGGCTGCCACACCCGGCGTGCTGCTGGCGATGACGCTCTTCATGCTCCTGGGCGTGACGGGCAAATCGGCGCAGATCCCGCTCTACGTCTGGCTGCCAGACGCGATGGCCGGCCCCACGCCGGTTTCGGCGCTCATCCATGCCGCCACCATGGTCACGGCGGGCGTTTACCTGGTGGTGCGCTCCACCCCGGTCTTCACCCTCGTCCCGGCGGCGCAAAATGCCGTCATGTGGGTGGGCGCGCTGACGGCCGTCTTCGCCGCCACCATCGCCATCGGCCAGTTCGATATCAAGCGCGTGCTGGCCTATTCCACCATCAGCCAGCTGGGGTTCATGGTGGCCGCCGCAGGCATGGGCGCCGGCGTGGCGGCCATGTTCCACCTGGTGACTCATGCCTTCTTCAAGGCGCTGCTCTTCCTGGCGGCCGGATCGGTCATCCTCGGCATGGAAAAGGGCCACGAGCAGGCTCACGGGCACGAAGCAGAGCAGCACGGCCACGATCACTTCGACCCGCAAGATATGCGCAACATGGGCGGACTGCGCGACCGCATGCCCACCACCTACTGGGTATATCTAATCGGCGCGCTGGCGCTTTCGGGCATCGCTCCGCTCTCGGGTTTCTTCTCGAAGGATGAAATCCTGCACGCGGCCGAAGGCAACCATGTGGCGGTCTTCGCCATCCTGCTGGTGACGGCCTTCCTGACCGCCTTCTACATGGGGCGGCAGCTCATCCTCGTGTTCGGCGGCACCGTGCGCACGCGCGCAGCCGGCGCCAGCCGCGAGAACCCGGCCATCATCACCCTGCCGCTCATTCTGCTGGCGGTGCTTTCAGCCGCGGGCGGGTTGATCAACTTCCCCGGCTCGTGGGCGCTGGATAAATGGCTGGAACACTCGCTCGAAGGCCTGGCTCCCGCCTCCTTTGATCCGCTCACGGCGCTCGTTTCGCTGCTGGTGGCGATGGGCGGCCTGGGCACGGCTTACCTGGTGTACCTGGTCGCCGGGCAGGTGATCGAGACGACCACCCCCGACCCGCTCGAGAAGCTCGGCCCGCTCTGGAAGGGCATCACCGCCAAATGGGGCGTGGACGAGTTGTATGACGCGCTCATCGTGCGCCCCTACAAGGCGCTGGCTGGGTTCCTGGCGCACCCCATTGACCAGGGCGTTATCGACAATATCTCCGGCGGCATCGCCTGGCTGATGAATGCCAGCGCCGAGGTGCTCCGCCGCGTGCAGAACGGTTTCGTGCGCTCGTATGCGCTGATCGTGTTGATTGGGGTGGTCGCCATCCTGACGTACATCGTGGCCTCGCGATGAGACAGGCCAAGCCCGAGGGAATGCCATGAACTTTTCGCTGATTTTGCTCACATTCTCCCCCCTGGTGGGCTTTCTGGTGCTCCTGGCCTTCAGGGAAGAGCAGAAGAACGCTCTTCGCTGGACGGCCCTGCTCTCCTCGCTGGCGACCTTTGCCCTTTCGATCTGGGTTCTGGCGCAGTTCGACCCTGCCGCCCCCGGCCTGCAGCTGGAGGTCAACCAGCCCTGGGTCACCGTCGCCGGGGCGACCATCTCCTTCCAGATGGGCGTAGACGGGTTGAGCATCTTGATGGTCTTGCTGACGGCTTTCCTCACGCCGCTGGCCATCCTCTCGAGCTGGGAATCGGTCAAAGAGCGCGTCAAAGGCTTCATGCTCTTCTTCCTGCTGCTCGAAACCGGCATGCTGGGGGTGTTCCTGGCGCAAGACCTGGTGCTCTTCTACATCTTCTGGGAGTTCACCCTCATCCCGATGTACTTCTTGATCGGCGTGTGGGGCGGCGAGCGGCGCATCTACGCGGCGGTGAAGTTCTTCCTCTTCACCATGGCCGGTTCGGTGCTCATGCTGCTGGGGGTGCTCTATATCGGCCTGACGGGTGGAACCTTCTCGCTGCCCGCGCTGATTTCGGGCCGCGAAGCCTTTGCCGGCGCGCAAATCTGGCTCTTCCTGGCTTTCGCCGCGGCCTTCGCCATCAAGGTGCCGATGTGGCCCCTGCACACCTGGCTGCCCGATGCGCACGTCGAGGCGCCGACCGCCGGTTCGGTAATCCTGGCGGGTGTGCTGCTCAAAATGGGCGCCTACGGCTTCTTGCGCTTCAATCTGCCGCTCTTCCCCGAGGCTACCCTGGCGCTCGCGCCGTATATGGCCGCCCTGGCAGTGGTCGGCGTGGTTTACGGGGCGATCGTCTCGTACCGCCAGGCCGATGTGAAGAAGCTGGTGGCCTATTCCTCGGTCAGCCACCTGGGTTTCGTCATGCTGGGCATCTTCGCCCTCAGCGTGCAGAGCCTTTCGGGCAGCATCTTGCAGATGGTCAACCACGGCCTTTCCACCGGTGCGCTCTTCCTCATCGTCGGCATGCTCTACGACCGCCGTCACACCCGCCAGATGAACGCTTACGGGGGCATCTGGAAGATCGTGCCGGTGCTGGGCGCGCTGATGCTCTTCGTGACGCTCTCATCGGCCGGGCTGCCGGGCCTGAACGGCTTCGTCGGCGAGTTTACCATCCTGCTCGGCTCCTTCTCGTCGAAGACGCTCGGCAACCCCTGGTTCGCCGGGGTGGCCACGCTGGGGGTGGTGCTGGCGGCAGTTTACCTGCTGGTGATGTTCGAAAGGGTGTTCCTGGGCCCGCTGACGCAGGAAGAAAACCGCTCGTTGAAAGATCTCAACCTGCGCGAGGTGCTCGTCTTGCTGCCGATCCTGGCGTTGATCTTGTGGATTGGGCTTTACCCCAACTACTTCTTTAGCCTGATCACCCCGTCCGTCGAACGGCTGACTGCCGCGCTGCAGGCGGCATCTGTGGCCATGCCTTAACCCTGGGGGGAGGTAATTCTTCATGAGCATGTCTTTCACCGATTTTCTCACCATTCTCCCTCCTGCAATCGTGGCGGCGGCGGCAGTCATCCTGCTCACCGTTGACCTGTTCATCCCGCAGAACCGCAAGGGCATCACCGCCCTGCTGGCGGCCTTCATCCTGGCGGCAGCGCTGGGGGTGAACCTGGCGATGATGGGTCGCGACCTGCCCGCCGCCTTCAACGGCATGGCAGTGCTGGACGGCTTCGCCATCTTCGCCAACACGATCATCCTCGTCAGCGGGTTGGGCGGAATCGCCCTGGCCTACAACTACCTGCGGCGCATGAACCTCGAGCGCGGCGAGTATTACCCCTTGATGCTCTTCTCCACCGCCGGGATGCTGCTCCTCAACCAGGCATACGACCTGATCATCGTCTTCCTGGCGATCGAACTGCTCTCGATCCCCCTCTATGTGCTGGCGGGGCTGGCCCGCCCGCGGCCCGATTCGGAAGAATCGGCGCTCAAATACTTCCTGCTTGGCACGTTCTCTTCGGCTTTCCTGCTCTACGGCATCGCCCTCATCTACGGGGCAACCGCCCACACCAACCTGGCGGAGATCGTCGCCGCCGTGGCCGGAGAACCGGTGAACCAGACTCTGTTCGTCGTCGGCGCCGCGATGGTGCTGGTGGGGCTGGGCTTCAAACTCTCGGCGGTGCCCTTCCACATGTGGGCGCCCGATGTTTACCAGGGCGCGCCCACCCCGGTGACCGGCTGGATGGCCGTCAGCGTGAAGGTGGCCGGCCTGGCCGCGCTGCTGCGCCTGTTCGTGATGATCTTCCCCAGCCTGGCCGCCTCGCTCTCGCCCGTTCTGGCGGTGATGGCAGGCCTGACGATGATCTTCGGCAACCTGCTTGCCGTGGTGCAGAACAACATCAAACGCCTGCTGGCCTATTCGGCCATCGCCAACGTCGGTTACCTGTTGATGGCCTTCGTCCCGTATGCCGATGCCAGGGTGGCCTCCGATGCGGTGGCGGCCACGCTTTTCTTCATGGTGGGCTACGCCTTCACAAGCTTTGCGGCCTGGGCGGTGGTGATCGCCGTCGAGAAGGCCGAGGGGAAGGGCCTGAACATCGCCGATTTTGCCGGCCTCGGGCGCAAGAACCCGCTGCTGGGGGCGGCGATGACCATCGCGATGCTCTCCTTCACCGGCGTACCGCTCACGCTGGGGTTCTGGGGCAAGTTCTATATCTTCCGCGCGGCGGTGGAAGGCGGGAGCATCGTCCTCGCCCTGATCGGCCTGCTCACTTCGCTGCTCTCGGCTTACTACTACCTGCGCGTGGTGGTGGTGATGTACATGCAGCCCGGCGACCCCGGCGCGGAACGCGAGCCGTGGATCAACCTGCTGGCGGTCGTTTCGGCAGCGGTGACGCTGCTGGCGGCCTTCATCCCCGGCCAGCTCCTCGACCTGGCAGCCAAAGCAATTTTGAAATTGCTGTAAGCCGGCTCTACAACCCTAGTAACTGGCCAAAAAACCCGTAGGGGGCGACCTGTGTGTCGCCCCCTACATATTACGGCTCATTTCGGACAGCCCTTTTTTCCCTGCCCCCTCAAGGCTTTTGTTGAAATTCTCTCAGCGCATCGGAGCCCACCCAGCGCGCCGCCGCAGAGCTGCTCTGCCTCAGGCGCAGCGCCGACTGGATCGCAGCCTCGCGCAGCGCCGGGCTGCGCTTGCCGATCTGCCGCAGCGCCCAGTTCACCGCCTTTTTGACGAAATTCCGTCCGTCGCCCGCCTCACGCTCGATGATCGGCAAAAAAGAGAGGAAGAATTCATCGGGGGCTTTCTTCTCGTGGACGGCCAGCGTGGCCATCAACACGAACCCGGCCCGTTTGACGAATTCCTCCCCCCGGGCGGCCCATTCAACGGCTTTTAGCGCGGCAAAAGGTGTGCGCCGGAATGCGTTGAGGCACACCTGGTCGCAGACATCCCAGGAATCGAAATCCGCCGCCCAGGCTTCCATCTGGGCCTCGTCCATCTGCGCGGGTACCTCCACCAGCGCCGCCAGGATGCGCGCCTCGTGGATGCCGCTGGCCCACAGGTCAAGCGCCATCTTGTGGTCGCGCAGACCTTTCGCCATGGCGCGCAGGTCCTTCATGGAGATGCCCAGCGTGCCCTGCGGGTTGATGCCGAAGCGCGCCATCCCCGCCACGTTGTGCGGGTTGGCCATGGTTTTCATCCGTTCGATCAACGCAGAAGCATCCATGTGCGAGCCTGTCTATAGCCAGAACCACAGCCCCACCGCCAGCAGCGCCCCCGAGAGGGTGCAGGCCGCATTGACCCAGTCGTTATTCAACCAGGGCAGGCCGCGCGCCAGGCTGGTGGGAGCGCCGCAGGTATGCAGCGGGTGGCGTTCGGTTTCCTTCCGGCAGGCCGGGCAGCGGTAAACGGCCTGCAGGGTGGCCCCCAGGAGCGAATCCACCAGGCTGCCGGCCAGCCCGCACCCTGCGATGATGCCAAACCAGGCCGCCCGCTGCTCAAAGCTGAACTCGGCGGGCGCGGCCCCCAGCAGGTCGGCAATGCTATAAGGCAGGCCGACGAAGCTGAGGCCGGTGTGCCCCCTCCAGAGGGCGCCCGCGACGAGCGCCACCAGCCCGGCCCCGCCCAAGGCCGCCAGCAGCCCCGCCCCGCTCACCGCGCCTGAGGTGCCCGGCTCGGCCCGGCGGAGGCTGGTGAGCATTCGCGGCGGGGCCGGGCTGAGCACGCCCAGCTCGGTGGCCCAGGTGTCGGCATTGGCGGCTGCCAGCGCTGCCGCGCAGCCCACCCACGGCCACGTGGCGGATGGGTCGAACGCGTGCAGCAGGGTGAAGATGCCCGCCACACCGCCGTTGGCAAGCACCTGCCAGGCATCGCGCTCGGAGCCTTTCGAGAACTTCTCGTCCAGGGCACGTTTTCGCCGCCCGAACAAACGCGAGAGCAGGCTGGATGAGATGAAAAAGGCGAGCAGAAGCATGGCCCAGCCGAACCCGCCAAGGCCGAAGATCACCGTGCCGAGCGCCAGCGCCGCCCACGCCCCAGAGCGGCTGAGCGCCCGCGCTTTCCGCGCGGCGAAGGCGATGGCGGCGGCAAGGACCAGGCCGAGGAGGAGATTGAGAATCATGGCATTGATCAATTACCAGGCAGCGAGAAATGTGATGGCGGGGCAACGGGCGACAGGCAAAACAATCCTCTGCCTGCATTTCTCATCATATTTAATCACTCATTCCCCAACCCAGATCCGGCGGTAAATTCCCTGCCCCTTGAGGGGTGGGGTGTAAAGTGACATTGTCAAAGCAGTCACTCTCATTTCTCAAAAATCTATCCCCGCGTCACAGCATCATCCACGCGGCGATGAGCAGCAGCAGCGGGGCCACCACCCCGGCCGCCCACAAGAGGTAGGCCGCCTCCCTTCCGCCCGGCTGGCGGTAGAAGAACAACCCGCCCACCAGGTCGGCGCTGGTAGCGAAGGCCCCCAGCACGGCCAGGAGCAGCATCTGCTCGGCGGGCACGGGGGGCAGCCGCGCCCCCTCCGGTGTGTAGCCCAGCGACACCCCGCTTTCCACCCGCCCTGGGATCGCCAAACTGATGGCAACGAAGAGCAGCAGCACCAGCCCCACGCCCGTGCCCATCAGCCGGCGCGCGGCGCGGTCCTTCCACACGCTTTGCAGATAAGCCGCCGGCTGTACCGAGACCGAATCGAGCGGGTCGATGCTGCCCAGCTCGATGGTGCCGCGAAAGGCGCGCAAGAAGGCCTCGGGGTCGGCGGGCGAGATGGCGAAAACCTTATTCGGAGTCGCCACGAGCAGGAGGGTGCGCATCTCGGCGGCCATGTATTCCACGGGGCCCAGGTCGCGCACCTGAACGGTCCCCAGCAACCCGCCGGGCCAGCGCAGCAAGGGCTGCGGCAAAGGGTATGGCAGGTCTGCGGCGCGGCGCACCCACTCCACCCGGTAGATGGGAATATCCTCGGCGCGCAGGCCCCAGCGCAGGCGCAATCCCTCGCGTTCGAGCACGTAACGGGCGCGTAAAAGGGCATAACCCCGGTAGAGGAAGAGCAGAAGCGGCGCCAGGAAGACTAACGAGAGGAGCATGAGCAAAACAAAATACGCGCCCACCGACTGGCGCAGGCCTATCAACAGGCAGGCGGCGCAGAGCGCCCCAAAGATGAACACTCCGGCCGCATGGACGATGACTCCACGGCGGCGGGGCGGGGCGAAGGCGGTAGCGGCAAGCATAAGGCCCTAAAGCGCCGCCTGCAGGGCGCGGCACACGCGCTCCACCTGCCCTTCATCCATCTTGCCAGAGAAAGGCAGCGCCAGCCCGCGCGCGCCCAGGTCTTCGGTGACGGGGAAATCGCCCGGCTGGAAGCCAAACCGCTCGACCATATACGGCTGCAAATGGATGGGCAGGAAGTACGGGCGCACGGGAATGCCCCGCTCGGCCAGGCGTTCGGCCACCTTCTGCCGGTCAACGCCGGGCCGCAGGCGGATGACATAAACAAACCAGCTGGAGCGGGTGGTATCGGGGGCCACAAACGGCACCTCCAGCGCGGCGATTTCGGCCAGCCGTTCGGCATACCACCCCGCCACCCGCTCGCGCGCCGCGAGCAAACCCTCAATGCGGCTCATCTGCGCCACGCCCAGCGCGGCGCTCATTTCGTCGAGCCGGTAGTTATACCCCAGGTAGGTGTGCGAGAGCCACGTGTCGCCGGGGGCGCGGCCCTGGTTGCGCAGCGCGCGCATCAACCCGGCGGCCTCATCGTCATCGGTCACCACCAGCCCGCCCTCGCCGGTGGTGATTTGCTTGTTCGGGTAGAAAGCAAAAACGCCGTAGTCGCCCAGCGTGCCGGCTTTGCGCTGCCTGTACTCGGCGCCGAGGGCTTCGCAGGCGTCTTCGATCAGCGCCAGGTCATAATGGTCGCTGATGTCGCGCAGCGCGTCCATGTCGGCCGGCTGCCCAAACACATCCACCGGCAGGAGGGCCTTCAAACGCCCGCCTGGAGCGCACCCTTTGCGCGGCAGCCGGCGGCGCGCCGCCGCTCCGCCTCGCGCCAGGTCGGCGGCGGTCTCGGCGGCCTGGGCGGGGTCGATGTTGCCCGTGCGCGGGTCAACATCCACAAACACCGGCACGGCCTGTTCATACAGGAGCACATTCGTCGAGGCGACGAACGAGAATGGCGTGGTGATCACCCAGTCTCCCGCCTGAATGCCCGCCGCGCGCACGCACAGGTGCAGCCCGGCCGTGCCGGAGCTGACGCCGATGGCGTGCTTTGCGCCGGTGAAGGCGCGCAAGGCGCTTTCGAACGCCTCGATATACGGGCCCATGCTCAGGTTGGGTGTGTTCAGCACCGAAAGGACCGCCTCGCGTTCGGCGTCCGTCAGGTCTGGCGAAGACATTGGCACAACAGGCAGAGTTATGTTCGACATGGCTCGATTCTAATTTACTTTTCGTTGATCGTCACCCCGCAGCCCTGCTCGCGGGCGGTGATGGCCACCTGTACGGCGCGCTCGCCCATCGAAGCGCCAAGCGTGAACAGGCTGTCCGTCCCGCTTTCTTCGTCGATCGCCCAGCCGGCGGTGGGAAGCACCTGGCGGTAATATTCCACCATCTCGGCCGCCCCCTGCGGGCTGTCGAAGCTGACCAGCGCGCCCACCTGCATTACATTCTGCGCCCCTTCGGGAATGGGCAGCCCGCCGGAGGCAATTCCGGCGCAGTCTTCAGGCAGAGCGGCCGGCGCAAGGCCCTGGGTGAAGACCTGGTAATCCCACTCCAGCCGCCCGCTGCCCGCCTGGCCGGTGAGGGCCGTCTCCGCCTCGGCCGAACCGCTGAAGCGCACCACATACCCGCCCGGCTGCGCCACCCACACATCGCCGCTCCAGCCGGTGGCCGTTCCAAGCCCCAACGCGGCCTCGGCCAGGGCGTAATGGTCGGCGGTGATCCCGTTCACCGTCTCGCCGCTCTGCACCAGGTCGCCGCGCCGGATGGAAGTGAAGATATCCACCATCCTCAGCGGCATCTGCGCGCTTGCCTGGGGGTTATCCAGGCGCATACAGCCGGCCTGGCTGCCAACCTCGGTGGAGACCAGAAAGGCCTGGTCGCCCAGGCGGTAGAGCTCGAAGGAAGCCGGCGGCTCGTTGCTCAGCTCGGTCTTTGCCAGCAGGTGCCGGGCCCCCGCAGAGGAATCCCATTCATCGCTCAGGGTGAGGGTTGCCTGGCGGTCTTGCCCCGTGAAGCGCAGGGTCATCTGCGCGCGGTAGGCCGCCGGGCCGCTGGGAGCAAGCTCCAGCGTCAGGTCGCCGGGCTGCCCAGGGATGGGGGCCTTCTGCGGCGAGCCAGCCAGTTCACCCAGGGCGCAGGCCATCAACAACAAAGGGAGGAAGATGAGAGCAAGGCGGCGGTGAAGGTTCATGGCTCTATTATATCCGCACCGCCCGGATTGCGGCCCCGGAATCAACATGGCGGGCGCGTTGCGCCCGCCATGCTCTTCTGGCATACTCTCTGACCGCGCCAGGAACGTGTTTCAGCTTTCCTGCAAATTGCGGGACAAGTCCCACAATTTACAGAGAAAGACCTACACGATCCGCGCCGGGTTAGATGAAGATAATCTGCGCGCCTTCAGTCATATCCATGAAGTCGCCTGCGGTGACGATATCCAGCACACCGTCAACGAAATCCTCTTTCTTCAGGCCCATCATATCCACCGACATCTTGCAGGCATACAGCTTGGCTCCGGCATCGACCAGCATCTGCAGGTATTCGCGCACCGGCGGAACTTCCAGGCCTTTCATCTTGTTCTTCATCAGGCTGGTGGCAAAAGCGGTCATGCCCGGCAGCACACCCAGCAGGTTGGGGATGCCCAGGTTGCCGGTTTTGATGCCCATCATGCTCATCTTCATGCTCGTGTTGGCCACCGGCGCAAGCTCCAGGTGGTCAACGCGGGCTTTATTGATGATATCCAGCCCCCAGAAGGTGAAGAAGATCGTCACATCGATGCCGTTTCCCAGGGCGGCCCAGCCCATCACCAGCGCCGGGTACGCCATATCCAGCGTGCCCTTCGAGCAGATAAATGCAACTTTGCGGGTTTCGTCTGACATTTTCAGGTCTCCTGATCGTTGGTTGTGTATTTCCGAGGCGGATTAAACGCAGCCTTCCGGCTTGCCCAACCCCGAGATTTTGGCGACCTTCTTGGCCGGGCCCTTCGGGAAGAGCGTGAACAGTTCCTTCGTCGATACGCCCGTGCCGGCGGTAATGGTGCGCAATGTGGGCGCTTTGCCGCTCGTGGCCGCCGATTGCCGGCAGAATTCGATGATCTTCCAGTGATCGGCTGTCAATTCGGCGATGCCTTCTTCTTTGGCATACTCCACGGCGATTTCCTTCGTCCACTCGGACGGGTCCGTCATGAAGCCTTCGTCGTTGACCTGAACGGTCTTTCCAGCGATTACACGTGTTGCCATTTTTGCCTCCAAAAATCGGTTGAAATCATTCCAGCCTGCCGGGCTTTGCAGCCGGCCAGGTTAATTCTTCCATTTTCCGGCCATGCTCATGTTGGCCGGCAGCGGAACTTTGTGCCCGCGCAGGAGCAGGTTCCAGTACATCCAGCGGAAAGCCAGCTTGCCCAGGTGGTTGATGCGCGATTCTTGCAGCAAAGAGAACGGCCCGATCACCGGCACAGGGTAGCGCCCGGGGAGCGGTTCCTGGGTGTAGTTGAAGTCGATCAACACACCCTTGCCGAAGCCCGATTCGACGAAGCAGTTGGCGTGCCCGTCGAACAGCGCGTGCATTTCTTTCCCTTCCACGTGGCGCAGGAAATTCTCGCTGAACAGATCCACCGCGAAATGCGCCACCGAGCCCGCCTTGGAGGCCGGCGCGTTGCTCGCGTCGCCCAGGACAAAGATGTTATCGAATTTATCCGAGAGGAAGGTGTGCTTGTTGACCGGCGAGAAGTTGAGCTCATCGCCCAGCCCCGACCTGCCCACCACGTCGGCGCCCTTGTTGAGCGGCACGCTCACCAGCAGGTCATATTCCACCTCGCGCTCGTCGTAAGAGATGATCTTCTTCGCGTCCGGGTCGGCGCGCTCGATCATAAATTCCGGCTCCACGCGAATGCGCTTCTCTTCGAGCATCTCGCCGAGCATCTTCGCCGCGATCGGCTTGGTGAAGGCCCCCGGCAGCGGCGTGGCATAGATGAGTTCCACGCGGTCGCGCATGCCGCGCTGGGTGAAGTACCAATCGGCCAGCATGAGGAACTCCAGCGGGGCCACCGGGCATTTGATGGGGTTCTCCACCACGTTCACCACCAGCCGGCCTCCCTGCCAGGTGCGCAGGTGATCGGCCAGCTTTGCGGCGCCTTCGAAGGAATAGAAGGTGTGGATCGACCTGCCCCATTCGTGTTCGGCGAGGCCGGGCGTCTCTTCGGGGTGAATATCGGCGCCGGTGGCGATCACCAGAAAGTCATAAGGCAGCAGGTTGCCATCGGCCAGGCGCACCAGGTTGTGCTCCGGCTCGATCAATTCGATCTTCGACATCACCAGCCTGACATTCGCCGGGATAAACTCCTCCTTCGGCTTGATCACATCCTTCTTCTCATAAACGCCGAAGGGCATGAACAGGAAACCGGGCTGGTAATAATGCACGGGGTCCTGGTCAACCATCGTGATCAGCCAGTCCTTCGAGTCCAAAATCCGGCTCAACCGGCTGGCGACCATCGTGCCGGCAGTGCCTGCCCCTAAGATGACAAGTTTTTTCATGGCAAACTCCCTCAAGCTTCTGCTTTGATTTCCGGGTTGACCAGGGCAGCCTGGTTGTTGATCTTGCTGGTCAAAACGGCGCGCAGCAAGTCCAGCGCCTGGATGATGCGCCCGTCGGCCAGCGAATAGATGACCGATTGCCCGTCGCGCTGCGCCGAGACGATGCCGCGTTCGCGCAACAGGTTCAGGTGACGCGAAGACGCCGATTGGCTGATGCCCAATTCCTCGGCCAGGGTGCTCACGTTGCACGGCCTCTCGTGTAAAGCGTAGAGGATAAGAATCCGCTTCGAGTCGGCCAGGGCGGAGCAAATATCGGCATGCAGATTGGTGATTTCCTGGGTAAGGGTTTGACTGATCATCAATTCCGCCTTTTCTTATATGCACATATCCGCATATGTTGATATGATACGCCGCCGCGAAGGGCCTAGATAGTGATAAAAATCACGAAGTGAAGGTGACATTGCATCGCCGCCCCCAATTTAGAAGCAAGTATCCCGTCCGCGAACGGCCTCCACCGCGGCCAATCACGGTATAATCAACGCGTTTCAATGACACCCCCCCCGACGAGGAACTTATGCGCAAACCCTTTGTAGCTGGAAACTGGAAGATGAATAAGACCGGCGAGGAGGCCCGCCTGCTGGTGGCCGAATTGCTGCCCGAACTGCAATCCATCACCGCCGTCGAGCGCGCCGTCTGCCCGCCTTTCCCCTACCTGGTCTCGCTCTCCAACATGCTGGCCGGCACGGGAATCGGCCTGGGCGCGCAGAACATGCACTGGGAGGCCTCCGGCGCCTTCACCGGCGAAGTGGCCCCCAAAATGGTGGCCGAGTTCTGCCAGTATGTCATCCTGGGCCATTCCGAGCGGCGCGCCTACTTCTTCGAGACCGATGAGACGGTCAACAAGAAGGTCAAGGCTGCCCTGGCAGTTGGGCTGACGCCGATCCTGTGCGTGGGCGAGACTCTGGCCGAAAACGAAGCCGGCCGCACTGCCGAAGTCGTCACCCGCCAGACTCGCCTCGGCCTGGAAGGGCTGACCCCTGAGCAGGCCGCCAGGGTGGTCATTGCCTACGAGCCGGTGTGGGCCATCGGCACAGGGCGCGCGGCCACCTCCGAGCAGGCCCAGGCCGTGCATGCCGGGGTGGTGCGCCCGGTGCTGCGCGAGTTGTTCGGCGAGCCGGTGGCGCAGGCCATTCGCATCCAATACGGCGGGTCGGTGAACGCCAAGAACGCCGCCGAACTCTTCTCCATGCCGGATATCGACGGTGCGCTGGTCGGCGGAGCCAGCCTGAAGGCCCCCGATTTTATCGCCATCGTCAAGGCCGCCGCCGCGCGCGGGTGAGCCAGATAGAAGCCCTCCAATCAACCAAAAGGCCGCCTGGGTAAGGCGGCCTTCTGGTTCCAAACCGGGCGAATCACTGCACTTTGAGGAATTTGCTCCCCGCGGTGCCGCACACCGGGCAGCGGTCGGGCGCGCTGCGCTTATGGGTATGCCCGCACACCGGGCAGACGTAGTAGTCATAGGCTTCTTCGGGTTGCCCAAGCAGCGCGAGGGCCTCGCGGTAGAGCGCCTCATGGGTCTGCTCGACCTCAATCGCAAACTGGAAGGTGGCCTGCGCACGGCGGTTCCCGGCGGCTTTCGCCTCTGCGATCATCGGCGGGTACATGGACGTCACCTCGTAATTCTCGCCGGAGATGGCCGTTTGCAGGTTCTCCGCGGTGGATCCGATGCCGTCCATCGCGCGCAGGTGATTGTAGGCATGCACGCCTTCTGCTTCGGCCGCCGCGCGGAACAGCCGCGCCACCTGGGGGAAACCTTCTTCATCTGCCTTGCGGGCAAAGGCAAGGTATTTGCTGCGCGCCTGCGACTCTCCGGCAAACGCATTCTTGAGATCATCCATGCTGCTCATTTTCATCCTCCATGTTACGGGTTCTGATAATCGGTATCCTTCTATAAAAATTGTACATGCAGGCCTTTCCTGTGGCGGGGGTGCGGTTGTCAGCAATCAGACAGATAAAGGTCACCACCGTGCCGCCTGCCTCGCGTTGGCCTATGCTATAATGAGGGCAAGTTCTCGTTGCCGGCCTGCGCCAAACAGGATCGTGCCTCGAGTGACGATCCACCATGGAAAGCCACTCAATCGAAGCACTTTCCCAACCAGGGGGTAAAGGGAACTTCACCATCTCGGCAACTATTGGATTCCATGCGATTTCTCATCACAGGTGCGGCAGGGTTTTTAGGGTCGGCACTGGCTAACCGCCTGGCTGCCGAAGGCCACGCGGTGAGAGGGCTGGATGATCTCTCGACCGGCAACCCTCAGTCGCTCAGCCCCGATATCTTCCTCACGCGCGGCGATGTCAACGACCGCCCCAAGCTGTGGACGCTGCTCCAGGATGTAGATTGTGTTTTCCACCTGGCGGCGCGCGTTTCGGTGCCCGAATCGGTGCTTTACCCGCGCGAGTACAACACGGTCAACGTGGGCGGCACCGTCACCCTCATGGAAGCCACCCGCGATGTAGGCGTGCGCCGCGTGGTGCTCGTCTCTTCCGGCGCGGTGTACGGCGATCAAAAAGAGCAGCCCCTTACGGAGAACGCCACCCCCAACCCGCGCTCGCCCTACGCCGTTTCCAAGCTCGCGGCGGAGTATTATGTGCGCACCATCGGCATGCTGTGGGGCATCGAGACGGTAATCCTGCGCGTCTTCAACGCCTATGGCCCCGGGCAGCACCTTCCGCCGGTGCACGCCCCGGTGATCCCCTACTTCCTGCGCCAGGCCTTTCACAACGGTACGCTGGTCGTCCATGGCGACGGCACCCAGACGCGCGATTACGTCTATATCGACGATGTGGTGAACGCCATGGCCTCCGCTGCAACCGCCAGCGGCGTGGACCAGAAGACCATCAACGTGGGCAGCGGGGTAGAGACTTCCACGCGCGACCTGGTGCGCCAGGTCGTCGAAGTGACGGGCGGCTCGCCCGAGGTGGTGTATAACCCGCGCAACGAGGGCGGGCCGCGGCGCATGCGCGCCGACCTGACCCTGGCGCGTAAGCTGCTCTCCTACCAGCCGCTCACCCCGCTGAGCGTGGGCTTGCGCAACACGCTCGAGCAAGATCCAAAAATCCGGCAGAATTAAATCAGAATACCACGGGGCGAACCCCGCTGGCCGCTCAAACGAAGTGAATTACCCGCGGGCTTTGAAGACGAAACGAATCGGCGTTCCGGTGAAGGGGTACGCCTTGCGAAAGGTGTTTTCGAGGTAGCGCACGTAGCTGAAGTGCCCCAGCTTGGGGTCGTTGCAGAACAGCAAAAAGGTCGGCGGATCGCTGCGCACCTGCGTGCCGTAGTAAATATTCAAGGACTTGCCCGATTTCGAGGTCGGATGGTGCTTCTCCTGCGCATCTTGCACCAGGCGGTTCACCTGCCCCGTGCTCAGGCGCACCAGGCGCTCTTCCTGAACGCGCAGCGCGGTCGGCAGGACCTGATCCACCCGCTGGCCGCTCTTGGCCGAGATGAACAAGATCGGCACGTAATCCATGAAGTTCAACTCCTGGCGGATGCGCGTGGTGAATTCCTGCATGGTCTGGTTATCTTTCTCGATGGCATCCCATTTATTCACCAGCACCACGGTGCTCTTCCAGGCTTCCAGGATGAAACCCGCGATATGCGCGTCCTGCGCGGTGATGCCCGTGGTCGCGTCGATCATCAGCAGGGCCACGTCGCTGCGTTCGATGGCCCGCATCGAGCGCAGCACGCTGTACTTTTCCACCCCGGGTTCGATCTTCCCCCTGCGCCGGATGCCCGCCGTGTCGATCAGGGTGACGGGCAGGCCGTTCACCTCGATTTTCGTGTCGATCGCGTCGCGGGTTGTCCCGGCGATTGGGCTGACAATGGCGCGCTCCTCACCCACCAGGCGGTTGAGCAGGCTGGATTTGCCCACGTTCGGCTTGCCGACGATGGCAATCTTGACAGAATCGTCTTCGACGCCCTCCTCCTGAGGCGGAAAAGCCGCCACCAGGTCGTCCAGCAAGTCGCCGGTGCCGGTTCCGTGCACCGCCGAGATGGCGTACGGTTCGCCCATGCCCAGCTCGTAGAATTCGGGGGTGTTTTCGCGCAGGCTCTGGCTATCGGCTTTATTCACCACCAGGTAAATGGGCGGCCAGGGAGCGCCTTCGCGCAGCCGCTGGCTGCGGCGCAAAATTTGCGCCACTTCACGGTCGGCCGGCGTCACCCCGGAAATTGCATCCACCAAAAAGAGCACCGCGTCCGATTCCTGAATGGCCAGCTCGGCCTGGGTGCGAATTTCGTTGATAAAATCCGCCGAGTCAATCGAAAGCGGCTCTCTGCCGGCGCGGGCGGCCGCCGGGTCGATGCCGCCCGTATCGACGATATCGAAGGCCACCCCGTTCCATTCGGCTTCGGCAAACAACCGGTCGCGCGTCGTGCCGGGTGTGTCATCGACGATCGCCAGCATCTCCCCCGCCAGGCGGTTGAAGAGCGTGCTTTTTCCAACATTGGGACGCCCCACCAGGGCGACAATCGGCTTTGCCATCGTGGGCTATTTATACCATGAATCGACCGGCAAAAGGATGGAGAACGACTTACGGCGGGGTGCCGCCCGTGGCGCGCGGCGTGGGCGTGGCCCGGCCGACCGTCACTTCGATCGAGCCGGGCAGCACCGATTCCACGCGCAGTTCGGTGCCGTTCAGCTCCACGCGCGGCACGAGCTGGTATGTCCCCGCCGCCACGCCGGTCAGGTCGATCACCACGCGCACATCACTGCTCTGCAGCGCATCCAGCAAAGGCAGCGGCCCGGAGAGAATGATATTCACCGTGGAGGGCGAAAGGCTGGCGCCCAGCCCCGGGCTGAGGTTGATCGCCACCACCGGAACATCGGTGAGCGTCAGGCTGCCTTCGATCGCCGAGACGCCCACCACCACATTGACGGTCTGGTCGCCCACCACCGAGATGCCCTCCGGCAGGTTGAGCTGCACGCGCGTATCGACATCGTCTTTCGCGCCGGTCAGGTCGAGCGGGCTCGTTTCCACGTAGCCGGGCAGTTTATCCACCAGCGAGGGGTCTGAAGCGAAGACCGTCACCGCCGGCGGGAAAACCGAAATGGTCGTCAGGCGGTAACCGCTGGCGATCTGCCCGATCGTCACCACCTTGACGACCACATTGCGGTAACCGCCGCGCTGGGTGATCGGCTGGCTGACGGTGATCTGATCGGGGGTGATCGTCAGGCCGTTGATCTGCAGGTCATTCTCATCCAGCGCCTGAACCGGCAGCGAGCGGGTGAGCGCATCGTTTGCGCGGCTGATATCCAGCACCACACGCAGCTTTTTCACCCGGCTGACGAGCGACTCGGGGCCCGAAATGGTGGCCGCCTCCATATCCGCGGTGGGAAGCCCGGCTTCATACCCCAGCGCCGGCTCGCCGCGCCTGACGATCTGGATCGGCAGCGTGGTGGTGGCCAGCTCTTCGATGGTGAGGGTGATGGTGCGCGGGCTGTACGAGACCACGCGCACAGGCGTGACGCCCACCTGCACTTTCACCTCCACCGAATGGGTGCCCGCGGGCATCCCGGAAAGATCGACTATCGCGCGGACGGGTTCCCGTTCGGCGGTCAACCGGTCCCACACCGAGCGCGGCGCGCTGAGCCTCAGGCTGATCTGGCGGGTCTCCTCAGAGGTAATGATCATCGCCGGATCGAGGCCGACCACCTCGATAGTGACCTGGCGCGGATAAACCCGCTCTTCGGTCGGGTCGGTCGAAGTGACCGCCGAAATCCATACCGCAACTGCCAGGACGAACGAGAGCAGCAGGGTGGGGATGAAGCGCAGGGCCTGGCGCAGCAGGTTCATCCGCCCTCCTTGCCGGGCGGTTGTTTGCCGCCGCGGAAGAGCTTCTTGAGGCGCTCCGAAAGCCAGGAGGCGGAAGGCGCCGTCGGGTAAAAGGTGTGGAGGATGTTTTCCAGGCGTTCGCTGTCGAGGCGGCGGATCATGCGCCCGTTATGCGCCACCGAGACCATGCCCGTCTCTTCCGAAACCACCACGGCAATCGCATCGGAAGCCTCCGAGATGCCCAGCGCGGCGCGGTGACGCAGGCCCATCTGCCGGTCGGGAGTGCGGTTGAGGATGCCGCTGGCCGAAAGCGGCATGACGCACGCCGCCGCCGAAAGCACGCCACCGGCGATGATCACCGCGCCATCGTGCAGCGGCGTGTTGGGGTAGAACACCTGCAAGAGCAGCTCCGGCGTCACGCGGGCATTCATGCGCACCCCGGTGCGGATGTAATCATCCAGGTTGTCGCTGCGCTGCAGCACGATCAGCGCGCCGTGCTCGCGCGAAGAAAGGCGCGCCGATGCCGCCACCACCGCGCGGATGATTTCGTCCATCTCGCTGGAAGCCGTCTGGCGGCTGAGCAGCGGGGCCGAGCCTGCCCGGCCCAGCCGTTCGAGGCCGCGGCGGATCTCGGGCGCAAAGATCACCGGAATGGCCAGCAAGAGCGCCGGCAGCGTGGTGGTGATCAACCACGAGAAGGCCGGCAGGTCCACCAGGCTGGTGAGCAGGCTGAGGAAAATGATGATCAGAATCACCCCGCGCAAGAGGATGACGGCCTGCGTCTCGCGCACCATCACCAGCAGGGTGAAGATGATCAACGTTACCAGCGCCAGGTCGAGGACGGAAGTCCAGGTGAGGCGCTGGAAAAGGAAAACAATTTCACTCAGTAAATCGGCCATTGCACGGTTAGAAAGGCGAGCCAGGCGCCGCGCCGCGGCGGGTCATCGGATGGCGGCCGGAGCATGCCGGTTGTTCTGCGGAGCATCAGATCGGCCGCAAAACCCGGTCAACGCGCAGCTGCTTGAAGAACATGGTGCTGCCCGGGCGGATCGACTCGGCGGCGGCTTCCTGCCAGGCCGTCACACCCAAAGACTGTGGAGCGCGCTTTTCGTAACCCAGGCCTTTCCAAAAAGTCTCGTTGGCCAGTTCGGGCGGCACAAACACCAACGAAGCCTCGCACTGCAGGTTCTTCGACGAGCGCTCCATCTCTTCCACCAGGGCGGGCAACACCTCGTTGGGGGGCACATCCTCCGCCAGGACGATATCCACCGTGCGGGCCACCAGGTTTTCTACCTGCCAGCCCAGCAGCCCGGCCAGGCTTGGCCCCACGCGCAGCATTAAAAAGGCTTTCTCGCCAAACGCGGCCATCACATCATCGCGCGTCACCGGGCGGGGAGGCTTTCGTGCCCGGTTGATTAACCCGGCGATGGCTTCCGAGTCGCGCGGCTTGCCGCGCTGAACGCTCAACTCGCCTTGCGGCAGGCGGTGTACCGGCTTGGTGCTGACCTCTTGAGCGGCCTCGGCGCCCTTGGGCACGAAGCGCTTCCAGGCCGCAGTCACCTGCCGCCAGGTCTCTTCAAAGGAAGAGTCATTGCGGATGACCACGTTCGCGGCGGCCAGTTTTTGCTCTTGCGGCGGCTGCGAGGCGATCCGTTGGCGGGCCTCGGCTTCGCTCATCTTGCGGTTGACCATCAGGCGGGTGAGCTGGATTTCCGGCGGGGTGTACGTCACCCAGATGCTGTCACAGCCCCTGGAGAGGCTCGACTCGAGCAGCTTGATCGCCTCCACCACCACCACGCGCTGCGAGGAGCGTTTGACCAGCCAATCCACGCCCTGTTGGACAAGCGGATGGATGATCCCTTCCAGTTGCGCCAGGGCTTCTTTATCGCCAAACACCACGCGCGCCAGTTTGGTCCGGTCGATCTCCCCCTGCGGGGAGAGGATCCAGCGCCCAAAATGGTCGATCACAGGCTGGTAGCCGGGCGCGCCTTTCGCAATCGTGCGGTGAGAAAGGGCATCGGCGTCGATCCCGTAAGCCCCCAGGTGTTCGAGCATGCGCCGGACGACGCTTTTGCCGGTGCCGATGTTGCCGGTCAGCCCGATCACGTATTTTCCCGCCCACTTGCTCACGGTTGCTCCTTACTCATGGTATCTGCCTGCCAGGGGAACCGCCCGCATCTGCCGCCGCCCAGGCCGTTCGAGGTTCTTTTCTGAGTGGGCAGCGAGATCCCGCGCTCGCACTCCCCTCAACCTCGGGCGCCTTCTCGCTTGGCTGGCACTTTCATTTTATCTATGCCCCTCCGGATTGTCAAATTACAGCGAGGCGTCATTCGGATCGTGTAAATCTTTTTCCGTGAATTGCGGGGCAAGCACCACAATTTACAAAAAATCGAAACACAATCGTCATTCGAGGTATTTGAGGCCTGTGCCCGTGTTGAGCAGCAGCACGCGCTCATCGGGCCGCAGCAGGCCGCGCCGCTGTAATTCGACCAGGCCTGCCAGCGTGGCCGCCCCCTCCGGAGCTACAAACAGGCCTTCCAGGCCGGCCAGTTGAACCTGCGCCGCGCGGATTGCCTCTTCGCTCACGGCCAGGGCTGCCCCACCGCTCTCGCGCAGCGTGCGCAGGATGAGCCGCCCGGCGAACGGCCCCGGCACGCGCAGCCCCGAGGCGGATGTGCGCGCATTTTCCCAAAAGGCGGTCGCCTCGGCGCCGGCCTCGAACGCGCGCACCACCGGGGCGCAGCCCTCGGCCTGCACGGCCACCATACGCGGCAGCCGGCGGTCCTCCAGCCAGCCCAGAGCTTCCAGCTCGCTGAAGGCTTTCCAGATGCCCACCAGCCCGGTGCCCCCGCCGGTGGGGTAGAGGATCACATCCGGCAGCCGCCAGCCAAAGGCCTGGGCGATTTCATAGCCCATCACTTTTTTGCCTTCCAGGCGGTAGGGTTCTTTGAAAGTGGAAAGGTCGAACCAGCCTTCTTCTCGGGCGCGTTGAGCCGCCAGTTGCGCGGCGGCATTGATCAAGCCGTCCACCAGGACGACCTCGGCCCCGTAGGCGCGGCATTCTTCGATGTTGGCCCGCGGCGTATCCGCCGGCATCACCACGCACGCCGGCACGCCCGCGCGGGCGGCGTAGGCCGCCATGGCCCCGCCCGCGTTCCCGGCGGTTGGGATGATCACCCGCTGCACGCCCAGTTCGCATGCCCTCGAAACCGCGGCCGAAAGCCCGCGCGCCTTGAAGGTGGCGGTGGGGTTGAAGCTTTCGTCCTTCACCCACAATTCATGCAATCCGAGCCGGGCGGCCAGCCGCGGGAGGGGCAGCGTGGGCGTATCGCCTTCTCCAAGGTTGACGATTTTCTCCGGGTCGCTCACCGGGAGCAAGCCGAACCAGCGCCACATGCCGCGCCGCGCTGCGCCGATCTGCTCGCGGTCGAGTTCGCGGCGGGCCGAGGGCAGGTCGTAGCGCGCCGCCAGCGGTGCGTTGCAGCCGGGGCAAACCGTCTGCAGGCGGCCGCTGTCGAAGCGCGCTCCACATTGGGTGCATTCAAGATATATGAAATAGCTCTGCATGCGATGATTATAGCGGTGATCAGGAAGAGTTTGTTGGCCTTCGCGGCCCTCACCCTTGCGGGTGCGCCAGGGGTGTCGCGGTTAAGAATCTAACCGCGAAGGAACACGAAGTGACACGAAGGAAGAACGGAGAATACCAGGCCGCCCTTCTTCTCTTTTTCGCGTTACTTCGCGTCCTTCACCCCTCCGGGTGCGCCCGGGGTGTCGCGGTTAAGAATCTAACCGCGAAGTAACACGAAGTGACACGAAGGAAGAACGGAAAATACCAGGCCGCCCTTCTTCTCTTTTTCGCGTTACTTCGCGTCCTTCACCCCTCCGGGTGCGCCCGGGGCGTCGCGGTTAAGAATCTA
>JARKPU010000075.1 GCA_029975055.1 Anaerolinea sp. | reverse complement strand
CTCATTCCAGGTGTTCACCGTTTCCTTCATTGCCACAGGCGGGGGGCCGGGCACTTCTTCCCTGTTCCTGTTGCTCTACATTTACCAGAACGCCTTCCAGTTCCTCAAGATGGGCTATGCTTCCGTCCTGGCATGGGTGATGTTTTTTATCGTGCTTGCCTTTACCTACCTCCAGTTCCGGTTTTCCGGATGGGTCTACTACGAGGCCAGCCTCTAGAGTTGGTATCTGCCCTGAGTGCGAGCCCCGTCGGCCACCTGGCAGAGGCCGCGGCGGCTCTCTCCCTGACGAGATGAGGAGTTGGAGTCCTGTGAGAATAACTAGAGAGCGCGGCCTGAAAATCGCCCTGCGCCTGGGCAGGAACGCCATCCTGGTGGCCTGGTCCTGTGTGTTCCTGCTGCCACTTGTCTGGATGGTCTCCACTTCGCTCACAGAGACCGGGCAAGAGTTCTCGTTTCCGCCGCAGTTTATCCCTCATCCGATCACGTGGCAGAACTACCCAGCCATCTTCCAGTCGGGATTGCCGTTTCACCTGTTCTTCCTCAACACTGCCGCGGTGGTCGTTACGAGTACAATCGGCATCGTGCTCAGCTCCTCCCTGGTAGGCTTTGCCTTTGCCCGGCTCCGCTATCCGGGACGGAATATCTGGTTCATGATCCTGCTCTCCACTATGATGCTGCCCGGCGCCGTGACCCTTCTGCCTACCTACATGATCTTCAAATGGTTGGGCTGGCTCGACACCTTGCTCCCCCTGACCGTCCCAGCCTGGTTCGGTGGCGGGGCTTTCAATATCTTCCTTTTCCGCCAGTTCTTCACCACGATACCTCGTGACCTCGACGACGCCGCGCGCATCGACGGAGCCTCGACCTTCAGGCTCTACAGCCAGATCCTCCTGCCATCGTGCAAGCCGGTGATGGCTGCGGTCGCCATCTTTTCCATCGTGGGAGGCTGGAACGACTTTATGGGGCCGCTTATCTACCTCCATTCCACCCGGAACCTGACGCTGTCAGTGGGCCTGATGCTTTTCCGCAACAACTATTTCGGCTATTGGAACAAGATGATGGGGGCAGGGCTCCTCATGATGCTGCCCATGCTCGTGTTGTTCTTCGCTGCCCAACGCTACTTTATTCAGGGCATCGTCACGACGGGTATGTCCGGCACGTGAGTGCGACTGGGGCTTAGGATCGGCAGGCGAGCTGGATTCCTACACAACCCACAATTACGGAATGGCGCAAAAGGTGAGTGATGACAGGACGGGAACGACTTCTGAAGGCAGTACAGCGGCAGATTCCAGACAAGGTGCCGGTGACGCTGGCCTATGGGCACATCGACGACCTATGCCGGCAACGCGGCCACCCCGAGATGGTGGGCAAGCTGCGACAGGATGAGCGTACCCTCGGCTTCCACGCGCGCCCCGCCGCCGCCGAGCAGTTCCGGCCTTACATCGATAACCCGCCTCCCGGGTTCGAGTTCGATGAGTGGGGTATTGGGTCGCACCGCAGCTCCACCGGGGCCACGGCCACCTACATCCACCCCTTGGCCAACGTCAACTCGCCGGCGGAGGTGCACGCGTATCCCTTCCCCGACCTGACCGAGCCCTGGCGGCACGAAAACCTGGAGCGCGAGATCGCTGCCATCCATGCTCAGGGCCTTGCGGCCGGTGGGCAGATGTCGCAGACCATCTTTGAGCTGGCGATGCTGATGCGCGGCGTCGAGCGGCTGTTGATGGATTTCCTCACTAACCCGGATGTGGCTACAGCGCTGCTCGACCGCATCACAGAGCAGCGCTGCTTCGAGGCCCGGCGCCTGGCGGAGGCGGGCGTTGATGTCCTGCGCGTGGGCGATGATATCGGCAGCCAGCGCGGCCTCATCATGAGCCCAGCCACGTGGCGCCGCTGGCTCAAGCCACGGATGCGCGAGGTGATCCGGAGCGGCACCACGGTGCGGCCGGACCTGCCCGTCAAATACCATACTGACGGCAAGGTCGAGGTGGTGATAGCGGAGCTGGCCGAGATCGGGGTAACGATACTGAACCCCGTACAGCCGGAGGTCATGGACCCGGTGTGGGTGAAAGAGACCTACGGAGATCGCCTGGCGTTCTGGGGCACGATCGGCTGCCAGAGCACACTGCCCTTCGGCACGCCCGATCAAGTGCGCTCCACGGTGCGCCACATGATCGAGACGGTGGGCGCAGGGGGAGGGCTGGTGCTCGCGCCCACCCACTCCATTGAGCGAGATGTGCCCTGGGAGAACATGCTTGCCTTCTACGATGCCGCAGAAGAGTTTGGCAGCTACGCTCGGTAGCAACTCAAGGAAACCGGTGGGACACTCTATGGAGATACCAACAGTCAAACTGGGGCGGCTCGCTGTGACCCGGCTCATCATGGGCGGCAATCCCTTTTCCGGGTTCTCACATCAGTCTCCCGCGCGCGACGCCGAGATGCGCGCCTGGTACAGTGATGAGCGTATCGTGCAAACGTTTTTCCAGGCCAAATCTCTCGGCCTGAATGTCGTGATCTGCCGGGGTGACGCCCATATAGTGGGGTGCCTGCAGCGCTACTGGCAAGAGGGCGGCACCATAATGTGATCCGCGAGGATGTGGAACTGCTGCTTGCCGCGCTCCACAGCACTGGCCAGTGCGGCGGAATGGACAGAAAGGCTCTATCGTGTGACTAGTGCATTTTCAAGGTGATGTTGACACCTGCGCAATGCACGACTCGTCATACAGCTATAGGTGTCAACATCACCTTTAAAAGCTACTGTGAGCCTTGCGTGCGCCCGTTTTCCGCTCCTCGTCCCGTTCTTGCTCCTACGCCTCGTAAAGGCAGCGCAGGCCGCGGC
>JARKPU010000040.1 GCA_029975055.1 Anaerolinea sp. | reverse complement strand
CACGCGCGAGCCATCGGGCAGGCGGGCATCTACCATCGGGCTGTCGGAATCGATGCGCCGCCCGAGGGGCAGGACGATCTTTTCGATCACGCGGATGACCGCGGCGTCGTTCTCGAAAGTGATATTGGTCTTCTGGATTTTTCCGCGCCGCTCCACATAGACATTTTTTGCCCCGTTGACCATCACTTCGGTGATGTCCTGGTCTTCCAGCAGGGGCTGCAAGGGGCCGAACCCAAGCATGTCATCGAGGATGTCGCGGAAGAGCTGGTCACGGATGGTGTTGGGCAGCTGCAGGCGGGTGTTGGTATAGGCAGTGTTCAACACCTGTGTGATCACCTTGCGGCGGTCTTCGCCCGGCTGCGGGTTGGCTTCCAACTCGCGCGAGACGGCGTTGATCAGGTACTCTTTGAGCTTGCTCAGCTCTGCCTGCCGGTTAGCGATGGCTGGATTGTTCATTCCTTACCCCAGGTCTTGGTGAATCTCATCATCGGGGATGATCCAGATAATCTGCTCTTTGTTGAGGGTCACGAAATCACACGTATAAATCGGGTTGCCCTGATCATCCAGGACGTTCGCATCGGTGACCGCGATGAACTGCCCCGATAGGTTCAGTTCGTCGATGACGCGCTCGGTGGCGCGGACGTGAACCGTCCCGCGGATGACATGCCTGACGGTTTGAATCACAACCTGAACGGGCTTTTTCGCGATGACTTGCGTGAAGATTTTTCCTTTATCGTCGAACTGTGTAACCATGCGTTATACCTTTTCGGTCGAATCTTTTTCTAACGGCGGCATCAGGTAGCCCAGGCCGGAGCGGGTGACGATGTGCAGCGGGTTGTGGGGGTTATCTTCCAGCTTCTGGCGCAGCCGGGCGATGCTGACCCACAGAATTTCCTTATCATCACGGTATTGAGCGCCCCACACCGCGGTGAGCAGCTCTTCAGCCGAAAGCACGTGGCCGATGTGGTGCGCAAACTGGATGAGCAGGCGGTATTCGGTGGCGGAGAGGAAGATGGGCTTTTCATCGCGCCAGACTTCGGCGCGGGCAAAATCGATCTTCAGATTCCCGTGGATGAAGAAGCGGTTCTGGGTGGCTGTGTCGGCATTTTGAGCGCGCCGCAACACCGCCCGCGCGCGGGCGATCAGCTCGGTGGCGGAGAAAGGTTTGACCACGTAATCGTCGGCGCCCACGTTCAGACCTTTGACGCGGTCTTGCTCTTCGCCCTTTGCGGTGAGCATGATAATCGGCACGCTCGAGAACTGCCGGATGCGCTCGCAGGTGGCGAAGCCGTCGAGGTGAGGCATCATCACGTCGAGGATCACCAGGTCGGGCGAGCGGTTGGAGACGATTTCGAGCGCCTCATCGCCGCTGCCGGCGGTGGTGACGAGATAACCGGCCGCCTCAAGGTTCACTTTCACCAGGTGCTGGTAGCGGGCTTCATCAGCAACGACCAGGATATGCGCTGCCATGTCAGACCTCCTCTCTCAGAACATCGCCGAGGCCGCTCTTTTCCTGTTTCAGCGGGAGGCGGATGTGAAAAGTGGTGCCCTGGTTGACGACCGATGTGGCGGTGATCGTTCCATGATGGGCCTGGATGATCTTTTTACAGATAAACAACCCCAACCCAGTGCCGTGCACGGCCGGAGAGAC
>JARKPU010000020.1 GCA_029975055.1 Anaerolinea sp. | reverse complement strand
GACTATCCACGACCTGATCCGGGGCGACATCACCATCGACAACAGCCAGCTCGACGACCTGGTGCTGCTCAAATCCGACGGCTTTCCCACCTATCACCTGGCCAATATCGTCGATGACCACCTGATGGAGATCAGCCACGTCATGCGCGGCGACGAGTGGATCCCTTCCACCCCGCGCCACGTGCTGCTCTACCGGGCTGTCGGCTGGGAGCCGCCCCGGTTCGCCCACCTGCCCCTGATCCTGAGCCCCACGGGCAAGGGCAAGCTGTCCAAGCGGAAGGTGGGCGGCCCCGGGGGCGAGGATTACCTGGTGATGGTGCACGAGTTCGAGCAGGCCGGCTATCTGCCCGAGGCGCTCTTTAATTTTCTGGCCCTGGTCGGCTGGAGTTATGACGAGCAGACCGAGATCTTTACCCGCGAGCAGGCAGTCGCCGCCTTTGCCATCGAGCAGATCAACAAATCGCCGGCCGTCTTCTCTTATGACAAATTGAGCTGGATGGACGGCATGTACCTGCGCCAGCTCCCGTTGCCCGAGCTGGCGGATCGCCTGCTCCCGGTGCTGGCCCGCGCCGGGTTTGCCGTGGACCCCGGCACGGCGCTCAAGGTCGCGGGGCTCGTGCAGGAGCGCATCACCGCCCTGAACGACATCCCCGGCCTGGTGGATTTCGCCTTTACAGAGCTGCCGGCCTATGATCCCCAGGCGCTGGTGCAAAAGGGCATGACGGCGGAGAGCACCCTGGCCGCCCTGCGCGCTGCAAAAGAGGCCCTGGCTCAGGTGCCCTCGTTCGACCCGGAGGCCCTGGAGAACACCCTGCGCCCGCTGGCCGAATCCTTAGGGCTCAAAGTGGGCCAGCTCTTCGGCGCCATCCGCGTAGCCGTCACCGGCCGCACCGTCGCCCCGCCGCTTTTCGGCACCCTGGAGCTTTTGGGCCGCGACAAGGTGCTCGCCCGCCTAGGTCAGGCGATTTCGGCATTGAGCGAGTGAAAAACGAGGGAACTGAGGCAGTCTGTGAAGAAAACCACCGCTTTCTTTATCCTGTGTGCAGTCGGCGGGCTGGCGATCTTTAGCTCGACCATCTCCAAGAACCCGGTGCTGCCGATCCTGGCGCAGAGCATCGGCGCCACCACCGCCACCATCGGCCTGATCGCCGCCGCGTCCACCATCACCGGCATCCTCACCAGCCTGCCGGCAGGCCTGCTGAGCGATCAGCGCGGGCGGCGCCCCGTGCTGATCGCCTCGGGATTCGTCTTTTTCACGGCCCCGCGCCTCTAGTTTCTGATCCACACAGCGTGGCAATTGGCGCTGGTGCGCATGTACCATGGCCTGGCGACCGCCATCTTTGGCCCGGTGGCCATGGCCTACGTCGCCGACCTGGCGCCCACCCGGCGCGGCGAGCGCATGGGGTACTATTATTCCTCCACCCTGATCGGCCGCGCCCTGGCGCCCGTCGTGGGCGGAGCGATCCTCACTGTCACCGCCTGGCAGAACGTCTACCTGGT
>JARKPU010000018.1 GCA_029975055.1 Anaerolinea sp. | reverse complement strand
GCTCACTCCACACGCCTTTTTCCAGGCTCACCCCGATGAAGTTGGTGTTCACGCCGGGAAATACCGGCTTATCCGTATACATTTCGGCCATGAACTGCACGCCGGCCCCGCAGGCGATGGATAGTACGGCCGAGTAGTCGTCTATACGATCCTTCAGTTCGGCGAGATATTCCTTATCGCACTGCCGCGTGAGGCTCACCTCGCCGATTTCAACTTCCTGCTGCCGCCCGGAAAAGTACATGCGCAGCGCCGAGGCGAGAATCTCCACTTCCTTTAGCCCTCCCGCCTCGCACACGGTGACGCACCCGTTGCATCCCGCGACCAGCACCCGGTTAAAACCGCCGATCGCCGAGACGATCTCTTCCATCGGCTTGGGTTTGGCCATTATCATGCCGCTTTCTCCCTCTCCATGGCTTTCGGTCTGACCGGGCTGGGGCCGACGTTCCGGATTATTTCCGTGAACTCGCGCGCCACCTCCGCAAACCGCGGGCCTTCACCGGAGGACATGTTGTACATGGCCACCCTCTCGGGTTCCAACCCGATGCTTTTCAACAGCTCCTTCACGTACGCCACCCGCTTCTTCGCCTTCAGGTTTCCCGCCTGAAAGCGGCAGTCGCCTTCCAGGCACCCGGCGACGAACACGCCGTCCGCCCCCTTCTCCAGCGCCCGCATCATGTGAATGATGGCCACCCTGCCCGTGCAGGGCACCTTGACGATCCTGATATTCGTCGGATAACTCAATCTCATCGAACCTGCCAGGTCCGCTGCAGAGTACGCTCAGAAATTACAGCAAAAGGCGACAATAACCGGTTCGTAATTCTCCATCAGTTCGCTCCTCCCAACAACGCGTCTACCTTTATCATGATCTGGTCATCGGTATAGTTGGCCAGGTTGATCGCTTTTGCAGGGCATTCGGAAACACAGATGCCGCACCCCTGGCAAAGCGCTTCGTTGATCTCCGAAACATTCTGGTCGTTTATTTTGGGGACGCCAAACGGGCACGCCCGCACGCACACCAGGCAGGCGGCGCACAGGTTCGGCTCCACGTGGGCCACCACGCCGCCTATCGTTTGATCCGTCGCCGCCAGGAACGTTCCCGCGCGGGAAGCCGCCGCCAGCGCCTGGGCGATGGTCTCCGTTATCAGCTTCGGGCTGTGGGCCGTGCCGCACATGTACACGCCCTCGGCGGCGAAATCCACCGGCCTGAGCTTGGCATGCGCCTCCATGTAGAACCCTTCCGCATTGCGCGGCAGCTTCAGCATGGCGGCAAGCTGGTCATTCTCGCTGGCCAGGGTCGCCGCGCTCAGCACCACCGCGTCGGCCGACATCTGAATGGGACGGTTTAACACGTGATCGTTGAAGAGCACCGACCTCCCCGCGCCGTTTCCGATCACCTGCGGCGGTTTGTCCTGCTGGTACCGCACAAACAGCACGCCTTCTTTCCTCGCCTGCGTGTAGTAGTTTTCCAGCAGGCCGTACATCCTCATGTCCCGGTACAGGATGATCACGTCCATCTCCGGGTTCATCTTCTTGAGTTCCAGGGCGTGCTTCACCGCGCTCTGGCAACACACGCGGCTGCAGTTCGGGTTCTCCTCGTTCCGCGACCCCACGCTCTGGACCTTGACCGCGCGATTCCACCCGGCGACCTTCTTCGGCTCCGCACGCATCAGCTCATCCAGTTCCAACTGGGTCATG
>JARKPU010000006.1 GCA_029975055.1 Anaerolinea sp. | reverse complement strand
CACGCGCGAGCCATCGGGCAGGCGGGCATCTACCATCGGGCTGTCGGAATCGATGCGCCGCCCGAGGGGCAGGACGATCTTTTCGATCACGCGGATGACCGCGGCGTCGTTCTCGAAAGTGATATTGGTCTTCTGGATTTTCCCGCGCCGCTCCACATAGACGTTTTTTGCCCCGTTGACCATCACCTCGGTGATGTCCTGGTCTTCCAGCAGGGGCTGCAAGGGGCCGAACCCAAGCATGTCGTCGAGGATGTCGCGGAAGAGCTGATCGCGGATAGTGTTGGGCAGCTGCAGGCGGGTGTTGGTGTAGGCAGTGTTCAACACCTGCGTGATCACCTTGCGGCGGTCTTCGCCTGGCTGCGGGTTGGCTTCCAACTCGCGCGAGACGGCGTTGATCAGGTACTCTTTGAGCTTGCTCAGCTCTGCCTGCCGGTTAGCGATGGCTGGATTGTTCATTCCTTACCCCAGGTCCTGGTGTATCTCATCATCGGGGATGATCCAGATAATCTGCTCTTTGTTGAGGGTCACGAAATCACACGTATAGAGCGGGCTGCCCTGATCATCCAGGACGCTCGCATCGGTGACCGCGATGAACTGCCCCGAAAGGTTCAGCTCGTCGATGACGCGCTCGGTGGCGCGGACGTGAACCGTCCCGCGGATGACATGCCTGACGGTTTGGATCACGACCTGGACGGGCTTTTTCGAGATGATTTGCGTGAAGATTTTTCCTTTATCGTCGAACTGAGTAACCATGCGTTATACCTTTTCGGTCGAATCTTTTTCTAGTGGCGGCATCAGGTAACCCAGGCCGGAGCGGGTGACGATGTGCAGCGGGTTGTGAGGGTTATCTTCCAGCTTCTGGCGCAGCCGGGCGATGCTGACACACAGGATTTCTTTATCATCACGGTATTGCGCGCCCCACACCGCGGTGAGCAGCTCTTCAGCCGAAAGCACGTGGCCGATGTGGTGCGCAAACTGGATGAGCAGGCGGTATTCGGTGGCAGAGAGGAATATGGGCTTTTCATCGCGCCAGACTTCGGCCCTGGCAAAATCGATCTTCAGATTCCCATGGATGAAGAAGCGGTTCTGGGTGGCCGTATCGGCGTTTTGAGCGCGCCGCAACACCGCCCGCGCGCGGGCGATCAGTTCGGTGGCGGAGAAAGGTTTGACCACGTAATCGTCGGCGCCCACGTTCAACCCTTTGACGCGGTCTTGCTCTTCGCCCTTCGCGGTGAGCATGATGATCGGCACGCTCGAAAACTGGCGGATGCGCTCGCAGGTGGCGAAGCCATCGAGGTGAGGCATCATCACGTCGAGGATCACCAGGTCGGGCGAGCGGTTGGAGACGATTTCGAGCGCTTCATCGCCGCTGCCGGCGGTGGTGACGAGATATCCGGCCGCTTCCAGGTTCACTTTCACCAGGTGCTGGTAGCGGGCTTCATCATCAACGACCAGGATATGCGCTGCCATGTCAGACCTCCTCTCTCAGGACATCGCCGAGGCCGCTCTTTTCTTGTTTCAGCGGGAGGCGGATGTGAAAAGTGGTGCCCTGGTTGACGACCGATGTGGCGGTGATCGTTCCATGATGGGCCTGGATGATCTTTTTACAGATAAACAACCCCAACCCAGTGCCGTGCACGGCCGGAGAGACATCTGGATTGCGGAAGAAGCGTTCGAACAGATGGGTTAAATAACGGTTCGGAATCCCCGGCCCGTGGTCTGAGACTTCGATGTGCGCCTCCCTGTCGTCCATATGTATTCTAATCGAAACTTCACTTCCGGAGGCATACTTGATCGCATTACTGAACAAATTGTCGAAAACCTGCCCCAGGCGCTTGGGGTCGCCGTCGATCGCGTCGATCGGCGTGTCGCATTCCACCCTGGCGGTGAAGCCTGGGTTGTGGAGCTGGGTGCGTTCGACCACCGCGCGGACGAGGGCATCCAGGCGCACGGCTTGAAAATCCATTTTCAAAGTCCCGCTTTGCAGGCGGGCAGAATCGAGCAGGTTCTCGATCAAATCCTGCAGACGGTCGGTCTCCTGGTCGATGATCGTCAGGAATACATCCTGGGTGGCTATATCCCACGAGGTATCGGAGCGCAGCAGGGTGGTGGCATAGCCCTTGATGAAACCGAGCGGCGTGCGCAGCTCATGGGTGATGGTGGAGATGAAGTCTTCTTGCAGGCGGGCTTCCTGGTTTTCGGCTTCCAACCGGTCGTAGGCGCGCTGGATGTTCTGGCGTTCGACGAGCAGGCTGATCTGTTGCGAGATGAATTCGGCCAGCTGGACGTAATGCGGGCTGAAGGGCGGCCCCCCGAAGCGGATGAAGACCACAGCCCCCAGGGTGCGTTCGCCGATTTGCAAAGGGATGCCCAACAGGAAGGGCCGGTGCAGGCGGTTGAGGTTGGGGTCTTCTTCCGGTTCATGGATGATGGTGTGCGGCGCATCCATGATGCGCGTTGCCAGGTCTTCACCCCAGGCGATATCGGCTTCAGCCGAACGCCCCCGACCGACTGCCCTGGCATACATCACATCGAGGGTCTGGTCGATCGGATCAGCCAGGTAAACGGCCAGGTTATCGAAGATGATCAACGAGCGAATGAGGGGCACAATCCGGTCAAGAGCCGCGTTCCAATCGTGCGTCTGGGTGACGATACGGCTGATCTCATAGAGATGAGAAGAAGCGACTGCTTTGGTGGTTGGTTCTTGCGCAGTCATATACTCCTCTGCCTCAGGACGGGTGGCTCTTCAACAAGAATTCGAACTGGCTGCCTTTGCCGACCTCTGAATAGACGTGGATCACCGAGCCGTGAGCCTCGACGATGCGGCGGGCCAGGGCCAGCCCCAGGCCGGTGCCGCCGGCTTTCCGCGTCGAGCTTCCGTCGAGCTGGTAGAACGGCTCGAAGATCTGCGCCAGCCGGTCTTCAGGAATGCCAATGCCCGTGTCGCAGACCTGGAAGTGGACAAAGCTGTCTTCGCAGGCGGCCTGAAGAGTCACTTTGCCACCCGGCATGGTGAACTTTATGGCGTTATCGACCAGCTGCATGAGAACCCAGGATATCTTCTCCAGGTCGGCGTCAACCAGCACCGGCTGGCCGGGCACCTGCAGATCGAGCTCCACCTGGTGGTCGCGGGCTTTGGAGATGTTACGCTTATACACCGAATTGACCATCTCGCGCAGGTCGCAGGGCGTGATGTGCAGGTACACCTGGTTGCGCTCGCTCACCGAGAACTGGATCAGGTCTTCGATCAGGTTGCCGAGGCGTTCCGCCGAGCGCTGGATGATGCCGAGCACATTCAACTGCTCTTCATTTAGCGGGCCAAAATCGCCCTCGAGCATCAAGTCGAGATAACCCTTGAGGTGTGTCAAGGGGGTGCGCAGCTCATGGGAGATGTTCGCCACGAGGTTGGCTTTTAACTCATTGAGGGAGGAAAGCTGCTGGAGGGCGGTCTGCAGCTCCATCGTGCGCTCGTGCACGCGCCTTTCGAGCTGCGCATTGGCTTCTTCCAGCGCCGAGCGGAACTGGATCAACTGCTCGGTCGTGGCGGCGTCCAAAACGGATTGGGTGATGAAACCCATATCGACGAGAATATGGCCGATTGGGCGCGTGCCAATCGTCCGGCGCAGCCTCTCCTGTTGCTTCAAGGCTAAATCGAGCTGCTCGCGGGTGATCAGGCCCTTCTCCACCAGGTATTCACCCAGGCGGGGCACCAGAATTTCGGGGGTGAGGGGTCCGGTGGTGCCGGCGGCGGTTGTCATGCGGTCTCTTCTCTCTGCCAGACCCATTCGCCTGCGACCATCGTCGCCGCGGGGCGGAGGGTGTGCAGGTCTTGCGGCGGCAGGTCGAACGGGTTCTGGTCGAGAACGATCAGGTCGGCGTCGAAGCCGGGGGCAAGGCGGCCCTGGCGTGCTTCGAGGCCGGCAGCGTAAGCAGGCCCGGTGGTGTAGCCCTGCACGGCTTCTACCAGGCTAAGGCGCTGGGCGGGGTACCAGCCCTCCGGTGCAGGCGAGCCATCCGGCCGCCGGCGGGTGACGGCGGCGTGCAGGCCCAGCCACGGGTTGGGCGATTCGACGGGCGCGTCTGAACCAAACGTGAGGCGCGTGCCGGCCTGGAGGAGCGAGCGGAAGGCATAAGCGCCCGCCGAACGCGCGCCCCAGAACCGGTCGGCCATGTACATATCGGAGGTGGCATGGATGGGCTGGACGGAGGCAATCACATCCAGCTCGGCCAGGCGGTGGAGGTCATCGGGGTGGATGCACTGGACGTGCTCGATGCGGTGGCGCAGGCGGGGCAGGCCGTGGCGGCGCTCGAAGTCGCGTAACTGCGCCTAGCCTTGCAAGACCTCGTGGTTGGCGCGGTCGCCGAGCGCATGAACGGCCATGCTGATTCCGCCGGACGCCGCAAGCTGGCCGTGCTCGA
>JARKPU010000072.1 GCA_029975055.1 Anaerolinea sp. | reverse complement strand
GCTCCATGCCCAAGCTCAACAATCAGGCGCGGGAGACGGTGGCGAGCATCGAGGGCGCGCCGCCGGATCTCTTCGCGCCGCCCGAGGGCTGCGCCTTCGCCGCCAGGTGCCCCTACGCGATGGCGCTGTGCCGGAAGCAGCCGCCCGAATTTCCGCTGGGCGACAGCCATCGGGCTGCCTGCTGGCTGAACCACCTCGGCATGCCCGCCGTCAATAAGCCCGAATGGATGCGGCCGGAGGGCGCTTGAGAAAGCGCTGAGGGCTCCGGCGGGCGCGGACGACGGAAGAAAACCCGGTGCCCGCCTTCCAGGATTGGGGAAACAGGCGTTCAGGGGAAACGCTGCGTGAGCCGGAAATCCTAAGAAATTTCCGGGCGGTTCACGGACCTGTGAAACGCGTTTCCGGCGATCAGGTTACCGAAGGGACGAAAGCGGCGCCTGGGTTGCCCGCAGTTTGAGCGCCCGCCCCTCCGGTCTGGAGGGGCGGGCGCTTTTTTATCACCGGAAAGGGCCTTTGTGCGGGGTCATTCCCCGATCAGCCGTTCGAAGGCGATGAAGTCGCCGTAGAAGAAGTTCACCTTTTTCAGCTCCCGGTAGCCCAGCTTGCGGTACAGTTTCAGCGCAGCGGGGTTATCCACCGACGCCAGGTGGCACGTGGCGCGATAGCCCTGGCGCGCGGCCTCCTCGGTGATGCGCCGCATCATCTCCGCGCCGACGCCTCGGCCCTGGAGCATTGGGTCCACGCACAGCCGGGCCAGCGCGCAGGCGTGCGCGTCCGTCCAGCCGGCTTCCACTTCCGTTAGATCCTCCGAGAGCATGGAAATGGTGGCGACCAGCGCCCCGTCCTCGCGGAGCGACCAGAGCGCCCCCTGGGCGATGTCCTCATCAATGAAATCCCGGGTGGGGTAGGTTTCGTCCCAGTCCGTGGTGCCGCGGCCGCGGCCCACCCGCTTGGCCTCCTCGAACAAACGGAAGACAGCCTCCGCGTGCTCCGGACGCGCGCGTTCAAAGGTCCTCATTATATTCGCCTCGATTGAAAAAGACGGCCGATCCCGCAAGGACCGGCCGCCGTGATTTATTTTCGATTATTCCTGATAAATGAACTTGTACAGCCGGGTCGCGTTGGCCTCGAAGTCGGTATCGTAGAGCGCCTGGCCTGCGCCCTTCCGGTTTTCGCTCTTGTAGGTGTTGGTGATGGGCATCAGGCCCGTGGACACCTCGCCGATGCCGCTTTTCAGCACCGTGGTGGCGAGGCCGATGGCGCTCATCATGTCGATGTTGGTCTGCACGTACTGCCAGGAGGAGGTAAACAGGCTCACCACCTGCTTGACCGATACCGAGCCGCGCAGCTTCTTGATGGCGGCGTCGATGACCATGCGCTGGCGCTCGGTGCGCTGCCAATCGCTGTCGATGTGGCGGATCCGGGCGTAGGCCAGCGCCTGCAGACCGTCCAGATGGGTGTCCGGGCCGTAGGATTTGAGATCATACTCGCCGGCCAGGTATTTTTCCTTGCTCAGGCCCAGAATGCGCGCCTGTTCCTTGATGCTGCCGTTGACCTGCTCCATTTCCTTCTGGGTCACGTCCATGTCGACGCCGCCCAGAATGTCCACCACTTCCTTGAAGCTGCCGAAGTTGACCAGCACATA
>JARKPU010000067.1 GCA_029975055.1 Anaerolinea sp. | reverse complement strand
TGCGCAGCACGAAGGCCGGCTGGCTCGAACTGGCCGGGCTGTTCAGCCAGATCGCCGAACGGCTGCGCCCGCACGGCATGCTGGTGGGCTACCACAACCATGATGTCGAATTTCTGCCGGTGGAAGGCTCCACGGGCTTCGACCTGTTCTATGGGGCGGCAGCGCCGGAGGTGTTCATGCAGCTCGACCTGGGGAACGCGATGCACGGCGGCGCCGACCCGCTGGGGTACCTCAAGCGCTACCCGGGCCGCTCGGTGACGATTCACCTCAAGGAATTTTCGCGCGCCAACCCGCGCGCCGTCATCGGCGAGGGAGAAGTTCCCTGGGCGGAGGTGTTCGCGCTGTGCGAGGCGCAGGGCAAGACGGAATGGTATATCGTCGAGCACGAGAGCGACCCGGCTGCGCCGCTCGATTCGGTGGCGCGCTGCCGCGAGGCGCTCAGGTTAATGGGCCGCTAAGATTCTAAGGGAGATGGGAATGGAAAAAGAGTACATGAAATGGTTTTTAGATGCGCGCTTTGGCATGTTCATCCATTGGGGGCTGTATGCCATCCCGGCGCGCGGTGAGTGGGTGAAGCAGCAGGAGAGCATCCCTGAGGCCGCCTACCAGCCGTTCTTCGAGACCTTCAACCCGGTCAATTATGATCCGCACGCCTGGGCGCGCGTGGCAAAATCGGCCGGGATGAAGTACGTGGTGATGACCAGCAAGCACCACGACGGCTTCTGCCTGTTTGACTCGAAGTACACCGATTACAAGGCCACCAACACCCCTGCCGGGCGCGACCTGGTGAAGGAATATGTGGAAGCCTTCCGCGCCGAGGGCCTCAAGGTGGGCTTCTATTACTCGCTGCTCGACTGGCACCACCCCGATTACCCGGTTGCCGGCGACCGCATTCACCCCTTCCGCAATTTCCCGGAGTATAAAGACCACACCGGCAACCTACCGCGCTACGCCGATTACGTGCGCAACCAGGTGGAAGAGCTGCTCACCAACTACGGCAAGATCGACATCATCTGGTTCGACTTCTCTTACGACGAGATGCGCGGCGAGGCCTGGAAGGCCAGCGAGCTGGTGCGCATGGTGCGCACCTTGCAGCCCGAGATCATCATCGACAACCGCCTGGGGGGCAACATCAAGGCGCGCGAGCCGGAGATTTACGCCGGCGATTTCGCCTCGCCCGAGCAGATCATCCCCGCCGAAGGGGTGACGAACGAAGCGGGCGAGCCGATCCCATGGGAGGCCTGCATCACCCTCAACGATCATTGGGGCTACGCCGCCTGGGATAAGAACTGGAAGCCCGCCAAAACCGTGGTGCGGGCGCTGGTGGAGTGCGTCTCGAAGGGCGGCAATTTGCTGCTCAACGTCGGGCCGACGGCCAAAGGCGAGATCCCGCCGGAGTGTGTGGAGATCCTCGGGCAGGTGGGCGGGTGGATGCGCCGGAACGGCGAGAGCATCTATGGCTGCGGCAACGCCCGCCTGGAAAAGCCCGAGTGGGGCCGCTGGACGAGCAAGGCCGGGCACCTCTACGCGCATGTGCTCGACCGCGGCATCGGCCCGGTGAATCTGCGCGGGATGGAAGGCAAGGTGGCTTACGCGCGCCTGCTGGCCGACGGTTCTGAGATCCGCCTCGACCGTCCGTGGAACGCCGCCGAGTACCCCGATGACGCCTTCGTCAGCTTCCCGACAGCCACCCTGCCGGATGATTGGGATACTGTGCTGGATCTGGTGATGAAGTAATTCCCCGCCTTCCGTTCCTCCCCTCAAGATGGTCTTGTTCATTTTGAGGGGAGGCCGGGAAGGGGCGTTTTGGAGGTTGTATGCGTATTCTGGTCACCGGCAGCACCGGTGGAATTGGAAGCTGGATGGTGAAGCGCCTGCTGGAAGCCGGGCATGCGCTGCGCACGCTGGACTTCACGGCGCAGAAGAAGGGCAGCGATTGGGAGCACACGCCCGGCGATATCTGCGACCTGGCGCTGGTGCGCCGGTTGGTGCAGGGCATGGACGCCGTGGTGCACCTGGCGGCGATTCCCTACGATGTGCCCGGACGCGACGCAGACATTCTGCAGACGAACATCCAGGGCACCTGGAACGTGCTGCTGGCCTGCTCGGAGGCGGGCGTGGGGCGGGTGGTGAACTTCTCGAGCATCAACGCGCTCGGGCATGCCGAGCCTTTCCGCGACGACCTCTACCTGCCGCTCGACGACGACCTGCCGCACCGCACCGCGCGCTCTTACTTCCTCTCCAAGCACATCGGCGAGGAGCTTTGCGATGCCTTCGTGCGGCGCAGCGAGATGGTGATCGCCAGCCTGCGCCCGACGATGGTCATCTACCCGGGCGGCGGGGCGCGTAGCTGGTGGAAATGGATCCCCGAAGAGCGCAAGGCCGAGTTTTCCAGGCCGGATTTCTTCTCCTACGTGGACGTGCGCGATGTGTGCGAGGCGGCCCTGCTGGCCCTGACGGCCGATTTCTCGGGCCACCAGGCTTTCCTGATCACCGCAGACGATACGTCGATGAACCAGCCCACGCAGGAACTGGTGGATACCTACTACGGTCATCTGCCCTGGCCGAAGGTCTCGCCGGGCGAATATTTGGCCGGCGCTCCATACCGCAGCCTGGTAGATTGCAGCCGCGCCAAGCGCGTGCTCGGCTGGCAGCCCAAATACAGCCAGCGCGACCCAGACGCAGATTACTGAGGCGGCCATGAGCGACGTGGTCACCCTGGGCGAGTGCATGGCGCTGGCCTACCCGGATGAACCGGCGGGGCTGGAAGATTGCACCCGCCTGCGGCTTGACCTGGCCGGGGCGGAGTCGAACCTGTGCATTGCGCTCTGCCGGCTGGGCCACAGCGCGCGCTTCATCAGCCGCGTGGGGCAAGATCCGTTCGGCGCGCGCATCCGCCGCCGCTTGGAGCAGGAGGGCGTGGATGTGAGCGCCCTGCTGGCAGATCCGCACGCGCCAACGGGGGTTTTCTTCCGCGAACACCTGCCCGACGGCCGGCGCCGGGTGTACTACTACCGGGCCGGGTCGGCGGCTTCCAGGCTGGGGGCGGGCGACCTGAGCGCAGAGCAGTTTTCCGGGGCAAAGGTGGTGCACCTGACGGGCATTACCCCGGCGCTCGGCCCGGGCTGCGCGGCGGCCTGCCGGAAGGCAATCGAGCTGGCGCGGCAGGCGGGGGCGCTGGTGTCTTTCGACCCGAACTTCCGCCCGCGCCTGTGGAGCGCCGAGGCCGCCCGCGCGGCGCTGCTGCCGCTGATGCGGCAGGCCGACCTGCTGTTGATGGGCCACGAAGACGCCCGGGCCGTGCTGGGGGTGGATGACCCGCTGGAGGCGCTGCAGGCCGCCGCGGCCCTGGGGCCGCGCGTGGTGGTGCTCAAGCAGGCCGAGCAAGGCGCGCTGGCCCTGGCAGACGGCGAGGTGACCCGCTCGCCGGCCTTCCCGGTGGAGCGGGTGCTCGACCCCGTAGGCGCGGGCGACGGCTTCAATGCGGGCTTCATCGCCGGGCAGCTGCGCGGGCTTGCCCTGGCAGATTGCCTGGCGCTGGGCGCGCGCGTGGGGGCCGCCGCGGTGCAGGTGGAGGGCGATTACCAGGGCTACCCATACGCGCGCGAGATCTGGCCGGAAGGAGAGTGAGCGATGCAAACTTACCCAATCCCCATGGTTCCGGGGCCGGTGCGCGTGCCCCCGGAGGTGCTTGCGGCGTATGCCGTCGATTTTGGCTCCGGCGACCTGGAGCCTGAATTCCTGGAACTGTATAACCGCTGCGAGGCGGGCCTGCAGCGCATCCTGGCGACGAAAAACAAGGTGGCCATCCAGACCGGCGAGGGGATGCTGGCGCTGTGGGGGGCGCTCAAAAGCTGCCTGCGCCCCGGGGAGGGCGTGCTTTCCATCGCCACGGGCGTGTTCGGTTACGGCGTGGCCGATATGGCGCGCTCGATCGGCGCAGAGGTGCGCACCCTCGGCCTGGCCTACGACCAAACTGTGCAGGATTGGTCGGCGGTGGAGGCGGCGATCGTTGAGTTCCGCCCGAAGATGATCACCATCATCCACTGCGAGACGCCCTCCGGCACGCTCAACCCGCTGGAGGAGCTTGGCCGCCTGAAGCGCAAACACGGCGTTCCGCTGCTGTATGTGGATGCGGTTGCCAGCCTGGGCGGCGCGCCGGTGCTGGTGGATGAATGGGGCATCGACCTGCTGCTGGGCGGCTCGCAGAAGGCGCTCAGCGTTCCTCCGGCCATGTCCTTCGTGGCGGTCAGCGAGGCGGCCTGGCGGGTCATCGAAGAGGTGGATTACCCCGGCTATGACGCGCTCAAACCCTTTGCCACCGCCCAGCGCGATTTTTACTTCCCCTACACGCCCTACTGGCATGGCATGGCGGCGCTGGAGGCGGGCATCCGGCTGTTGCTGGAGGAAGGCCTGGAGCAGGTCTTTGCCCGCCACGAGCAGGCGGCGGCCCGCTGCCGCGCCCTGCTGGCCGAGGGCGGTTATGAGCTGTTCCCGGCGCCGGGGGCGGTGCAATCACCCACGGTGACGGCGGTGAAGGTGCCGCAAGGCACCACCTGGGCGGAGCTGGACCGCAAGGCGCGCGAGCACGGGCTGGTGATGGGCGGTTCCTACGGCCCGCTGGCGGGCAAGGTGTTCCGCCTGGGGCACATGGGTTCGCAGGCGCACCTTGGGCTGGTTGAGCAGGCGGTGGAGGTGTTGCGGAAGATTCGTTGAGTGCAGACGCGGGGCTTGTCCCCGTGTGTGCCCTTTGCACCCAATCCGGGCCGTATCCTCCGTAGGCGCGGGGCTTGTCACTGCGTCTGCCCTTTGCACCTAACCGGGCCGTATCCTCCGTAGGCGCGGGGCTTGTCCCCGCGTGTTCCCTTTGCACCTGTCGTTGGCGCCCCTATGGGCAGCCGAGGCCAGATCACATCTCCCCGTTCTTCTCCTTCAAGCGCGTCATCGTGCGGCTGGCGAGGATATCGATGCCCGTTCCGAGGGCGTTCTTGAGCACCACCTCGCCCATCTTGACGGGCACGCGCAGTTCCAGGGTGCGCAGCTCGGCGAGCAGGTCGGCAATTCTCCCCTTGGGGAAGGGCGCGGCAGTGTAGACCGGCAACAGCGGGTGCAGCCCGCCGCGGATGCGCACGGTGGTGGCCACCATGCGGCGCGGGTCGGCCAGTTCGGCTTTCACATACTCCTGGCCGCGTTTGCACCCGCCCCCGCGGATTTCGAGCACGGTGGCGCCTTCGCGGGTCACATCCAGCGCGCAGCCCTTAGGGCAAGTGATGCAGATAACCCTGGTTTCTTCTTCCATGCGGGCCTCCTCTTACCGGCCGACCACCGCCAGGCTCAGTTCACGGGCCTGGCGGACTTCATCGTACACTTTCGACGGCAGCACCAGCGTGACCATCTCGCCGGGGCGCACATACGGCTCGCCTTTGCGGGTGATGAGTTTTTCACCGCTGCGGACCTCCACCCACACGGGCGCTTCGATGGGCTGCTTGACGCGCATCTGCAGGCGCACGTCGCCGGTGGCAAGGCTCTCTTTATCCACCCGGTGCGGGATGACGTAGCGCACGTTTTCGCCGGGCAGGAGCGGAAGGTGGCGGATTTCACTTTCGCGTTCGCGCTGCGCAAAAGCCGCGGCGCTCTTGCCTGCCAACAGACCGGCCTCGGTGACCCAGTCCACCAGGTCATAGACGTGCACCACATTGCCCGCCGAAAAGATGCCCGGCACGCTCGTCTGGAACTCGTTGTTGACGAACGGCCCGCCGGTGATCGGGTCGAGGCTCACCCCGGCCTTGCGCGAAAGCTCGTTTTCTGGGATCAGGCCCACCGAAAGCAGCAGCGTGTCGCAGGGGATGATCTCTTCGGTGCCCGCGATCGGGTTCCAGTGCTCGTCCACCTGGACGGACTCCACCGCCTCGACGCGGTCTTTGCCCAGGATGCGCTTCACGGTGTGGCGCAGCTGCAGGGGGATGTCATAATCCATCAGGCACTGCACATAGTTGCGCATCAGGCCGGTCAGGAAGGGCATCACCTCCAGCACGCGCTCCACTTTGGCCCCCTCGAAGGTGAGGCGCCGGGCCATGATCATGCCGATATCGCCCGACCCGAGGATGACGAAGCGCTTGCCGGGCATGTAGCCCTCCACGTTCACCCAGCGCTGGGCCGTCCCGGCGGTGTAAACGCCTGCCGGGCGCGTTCCGGGCAGGCGCACCTGCGCGCGGGTGCGCTCACGGCAGCCCATGGCCAGCACGATTGCGTGCGCCTCGAGATCCAGCACGCCGTCGCGCTTGTTGGTGGCGTAAATGCGCCGGCGGGGGCTCACATCCAGCACCATCGTATCCAGCAGGGTCTCAACCCCCAGCGCGAGCGCCTCGTTGATGTAGAGCTGCGCGTAGGCCGGGCCGGGCAGGTCTTTCTTGAGCACCTCCAGCCCAAAGCCGTTGTGGATGCACTGCTGGAGGATGCCGCCGAGTTCGAGATCGCGCTCGATGATGAGCACATCCTCGGCGCCGTTCTTTTTGGCCGAAATCGCAGCAGCCAGCCCGCCGGGGCCGGAGCCGATCACAACCACGTCGTATTTCGATTTGCGCGCCATTTCAACCCTCCACCAGCTTGGTCTTGCGGACCAGGAAGCCCGAACCCTCGCCTTTCTTGGTCACCTCCAGCGGGGAAATGCCCTGCTCGCGGGCGAGGATTTCGACCACGCGCGGCATATCGAAGCCGCCCAGGCAGCGCCCGGTTCCCAGCCAGGTGCGCCGCTTGATCGCATCGTAGGTGCGGGCGGGGATGGGCGCGTTGATTTCGGCGACGATCTCGCCTTCGGTGACGAGCTCGCAGCGGCAGATGACGCGCGCGTAGCGCGGATCGCGGGCGATGAGCAAAGCCTGTTCCTCGCGGCTCAGGTGGCAGAAGCGCGGGCGGGGCGGGCGGATGGGGTCCCACCCGGGTTTCTCGCGCAGCGGTTCACCGGCGTCTTTGAGCAGTTCCACCACGCGCTGGGCGATGGCCGGAGAAGCCGTCAGCCCGGGCGATTCGATCCCGCCGAGGTTGACCAGCCCGCGCGGCGAGGCGGGGATTTCGATGATGAAGTCGTGGTTATACTCCACGCCGGGCGTCTCGCAGGGGGCGTTGCCGTTGGCGCGCAGGCCCGAGAACATGGCGATGAGGTGGCGCAGATTGAGCGAAGGGATCATCTTCAGCGCGCCCTGGCGGATTTCCTCCAGGCCCTCGCTGGTGGTGGCGCGGTCGTCTTTATCGGGGATGTCGTTGGCGGTGGGGCCGCAGAGCGGGTTGCCGTGCAGCGAGGCCGTCACCAGGATGCCCTTGCTGACCTCGGAAGGCACCGGGAAGAGCACGTTGTTGATGGTGATCTCGGCTTTATCGAGCACCATGTACTCGCCGCGGCGCGGGGTGATCGAAAACTCGGGGCGCACGCCGGCCCGGTGCATGACGTCATCCGAATACAGCCCGGCGGCGTTGACGGCCCAGCGGCAGGGGAAGTCGCCGCGGGTGGTCTTCACGCCGATGATGCGGGCGTGGTCGTCGAGGATGAAATCCATGAAAGCCGTGGAGGTGAGCACCTGCACCCCGTTCTGGACGGCGTTTTCGGCGGTGGCGACCGTCACCATGAACGGGTCGCACAGCCCGCCGGTGGGGGCCCAAAGCGCGCCGCTGACCGCGGGGTTGATGTTCGGTTCGCGGTGGCGCATCTCTTCGCCGGTGATGAGGTGCATGCCCGGCACGCCGTTGCGCCGGCCCTGATCGAGCAGGCGGTCGAGTTTGAGCAGCTCGAACGGCCCGATGGCCACCACGTAATCGCCCCGGCGCTCGAAGGGGAAGTTAAGTTCGCCGGAGAGGTTATCCCACATCGGGTTGGCGGCCACATTCATCCTGGCCTTGAGGGTGCCGGGGAGCGGGTCGTAGCCGGCGTGCACGATGGCCGTATTGGCCGAGCTGGCCCCCATGCCGATATCGGCTTCTTTTTCGAACAAGAGGATGCGCAGCTGGTAGCGCGAGAGGGCGCGGGCAACCATACAACCCACCACTCCGGCGCCGATGATGATTACATCGTACGGGTCATTCATGCTCACCTCGTCGGCTGAACACAACCGGGAAGGTCCCCCCGGCGGGATATTTTTGTTGCCTTTAAAACAGGGAGCGCCGGTAAAGTGGCGGCGATGAGTGGGGCAATGATGACGATCTGCCTGGATTATTCAACCATAGAACTGGAAATTGTGGTAGTGAAAACAAGGCAGTATTGTGAAATTTTACACAAACCGGGGAAGGTCAGGCGCCTGAAGAAGCGGCCGTGACGCCCGCAGGGCGCGGAGGCCGTGGGATTCTGCAAAATTTCTGCTTGACTCGCAGCAGGGGGTTGTGCTACAGTAACACTGTTGCGCAGGTGGAATCTACTTCAGAAAGGAGTGCGGGTGCGATGATGTTCTATCTCTTTGATCGCCGTCTCGCCGGAATCGGTGAGCCCACATTGACTTTCTCGGAGTGCGCCTGTTGACAGGCAGGCCTTGCCGGCATACCGGCCGCGGCGCGCTCCACGCCCGCGGCCGTTTCGTTTAATTCATCCTGGAGAGCTTTGTGAACCTGCCGTTCAAACCCTACTGGAACCTGCTGGCCGTTTATATCCGCCCGCAAAAGCTGCGCTTTGGGCTGCTGGCCGCCTTGATGCTGGCGAACATCGCCCTGCAGGTGGTCAACCCGCAGATCATGCGCAGTTTCATCGATTCGGCGCTTGGCGGCGGCGCGCTGCAGGGGCTCATGCTCAGCGCGGCGCTGTTCATCGGCATCGCGCTGGCGCAGCAGGGCGTTTCGGTGGCGGTGACCTACCTGGGCGAAAACGTGGCCTGGACGGCCACCAATGCGCTGCGCGCCGAACTGGCCTGGCACTGCCTGAACCTGGATATGAGCTTCCACAACGAGCACACCCCCGGCGAACTGATCGAGCGCATCGACGGCGATGTTTCGGAGCTGGCGGCCTTCTTCTCGCAATTCGTGGTCATCCTGCTGGGCAACCTGCTGCTGCTCATCGGCATCATCGCGGCCCTGTTCCGCGAGGACTGGCGGGTGGGCCTGGCCTTTTTGGTTTTCTCATTGGCAGCGGTGCTGGCGCTCAACGCCGTGCGCGGCCTGGCCGTGCAGCACGAGAAGGACCGCCGCCAGGCCGAGGCTGAGAACTTCGGCTTCATCGAAGAGCAGCTTTCGGGCACCGAAGATATCCGCTCGAGCGGCGCGGTGGATTTTTCTCTGCGCGAGCTGGTGCGCTTTGCCGGCAATTACCTGAAGCACAACCGCAAGGCGCAGTACAAAGAGTGGCTGCAAGAGACGGTCATGGTCAGCCTGCTCACGCTGGCCAACCTGATGGCGCTGGGAATCGGCTACCTGCTCTTCAAAAACGGCGGCATCACCATCGGCACGGTGTACCTGCTGGTTCACTACGTGAATATGATCGAGACGCCGCTTTGGACGCTGACGCACCAGGTGAAGAGCTTCCAGACCATCGGCGCGTGCGTGGAGCGCCTGACCGAACTGCGCAGCCTGAAGACGCGCGTGGTGGATGGCGAGCGGTCGCTGCCGGGCGGCGCGCTGGGATTGGCATTCGAGGATGTTTCCTTCGCCTACGAATCGGATGAACCCGTGCTGGCAAACCTTTCGTTCAAGCTGCAGCCCGGAAAGGTGCTGGGGCTGCTTGGCCGCACCGGCAGCGGTAAGACCACCCTGACGCGCCTGGTGTTCCGCCTGTATGACCCGACCCAGGGGCGCATCCTGCTCGACGGCGCCGAACTGCGCGAAGCCAGCGTGCAGAACCTGCGCCGCCGCGTGGCGATCGTCACCCAGGAGGTGCAGCTCTTCCGCGCCAGCGTGCGCGACAACCTCACCTTCTTCGACCGCACGATCAGCGATGCGCAGATCGAGCGGGTCATTGACGAGCTTGGCCTGGCCGATTGGTACGCCGGGTTGCCGGAAGGGCTCGACACGCGCCTGGAATCGGGCAGCCACAGCCTTTCGGCAGGCGAGGCGCAGCTGCTGGCCTTCACGCGCGTTTTCCTGCGCGACCCTGGTCTGGTGATCCTCGATGAAGCCTCCTCGCGCCTCGACCCGGCCACCGAGCAGCGCATCGAACGCGCCATCGACCGGCTGCTGCGCGGGCGCACCGCCATTATCATCGCGCACCGCCTGGGCACCGTCCACCGCGCGCACGATATCTTGATCCTCGATGACGGGCAGGTGTGCGAATATGGCGAGCGCGAGCGGCTGGCCAGCGACCCTGGCTCGCGCTTTTATCAACTGCTGCAAACCGGGTTGGAGGAGGTGCTGGTATGAGCGCCATTGGAACCCAGGCCGCGCCGGCGCGTATGCTGCCCGCCTGGCGAATCATTTTGAGTGCGGTGGCCTTCCGCCCCTGGTATATGCTGGTGGACTTCTTCTCGGTCGTGCTGGTGCGAGCCTCCTGGCAGCTCATCCCTGCGTTGATGCTGCAGGCCTTCTTCAACCTGCTCACCGGCGACGCCCCCGTGCGGATGGGTATTGGGGGCATCCTGGCGCTGGCGGTCTCGACCTTCTTTGGGCGGGTGGCCGGCGCGTATGGCTTTTATTATGCCGACGTGCCGCTGTTTTCAGACGTGGCCACCTGGCTGCGCAAGAACCTGCTCAGGCACATCCTGCGCCGCCCGGGGGCCAAGCCGCTGCCCGATTCTCCGGGTGAGGCGGTCAGCCGCTTCCGCAACGATGTGGTGGAGATTCCGCTCTTCGCGATCTGGATCAACGACATCCTCACCGGTTTGATGATCATTGTCGTTTCGATTGTGATGATGATCAAAATCAGCTGGACGATCACGCTCATTTCGGTCGCGCCGCTGCTGCTGGTGTTCATCATCGCCAACGCGGCCTCCAGGCGCATCGGCCAGTACCGCCGCGCCAGCCGCGAAGCCACCGGCAAGGTGACCGGCTTTATCGGCGAGCTGTTTGGCGCCGCCCAGGCGGTGAAGGTGGCAACCGCTGAAAAAAGCGTGATCGAGCACTTTCACAACCTCAACGACGAGCGCCGCAAGTTGACTCTGCGCGAGCGCCTGTTCGATGAAATTCTCGGCTCGATCTGGCGCAACACCGGCATGCTCGGCACCGGGGTGGTGCTGGTTCTCGCCGGGCAGATGATGCGCTCGGGTTCCTTCACCCTGGGTGATTTCTCGCTCTTCACCTACCTGCTGGCGAGCATCGGCGACCTGGCCACCTTCGGCGGCATGCTTGCGGCGCGCTACAAGCAGCTCACCGTCTCGGTGGAGCGCATGTACCGCCTGATGGAAGACGCCCCCGCCGAAGCGCTGGTGGAAAAGAGCAAGCTCGACCTCACCGGCCCGCTCCCCGTGGTGACTTACCCCGAGCGCACGCCCGATGACCGGCTGGAAAGGCTGGACGCCGCCGGTCTGGCTTACACCTTCGCGGGCAGCGAGAACGGCATCCACGGCGTTGACCTGCACCTGGAGCGCGGACAGGTGGTGGTGGTGACAGGCCGGGTCGGCTCCGGCAAGACGACTCTCCTGCGCACGCTGCTGGGGCTGCTGCCCAGGCAGGCGGGCGAGGTGCGCTGGAACGGCCGCGTGGTCACCGATGCCGGGGCGTTTTTCGTCCCGCCGCGCTGCGCCTACACGCCGCAGGTGCCGCGCCTGTTCAGCAACACGCTGCGCAACAACATCCTGCTCGGGCTGGAGCGCACCGACGCGGAACTCGACCAGGCGGTGCGGCTGGCGGTGCTGGAGCGCGACCTGGCGGAGCTGGACAAGGGTTATGAGACGCTGGTCGGCCCGCGCGGGGTGAAGCTTTCGGGCGGGCAGGCCCAGCGGGCCGCGGCGGCGCGCATGTTCATCCGGCGGCCCGAGTTGCTGGTGTTCGATGACCTTTCCAGCGCGCTGGATGTGGAGACCGAAAGCCAGCTGTGGGAGCGCCTGTTCGAAAGCGGTGCTTTTACATGCCTGGTCGTTTCGCACCGCCGACCCGTCTTGCGCAGGGCCGATCATATCCTGGTGATGAAGGACGGCAGGGTGGAAGCCGAGGGCACGCTGGAAGAGCTGCTGGAGTCCAGCGAGGAGATGCGCCAGCTCTGGAACCGCGAAGCGGCCCCGTAGGCGCGCCCCGCCGTTCAGGCCGGTTGAAGAAGCCTGTGAGTGCGAACGACGCGCCTGTAACCAGAGAGAGGCCGTTTGCCCTTCCCGGAATGGGCGAGAGAAAGGTACAATCCGTGTGTTTTTGCAGGAGAGGTTTTAACATTCTACGAGGGGACGGGTGCCAGAGACGATGCTGAACGGGTGGGATTTCGTTTTGATTGGGCTGGCCGCCTTTTTTGGCGGTGCGGTGAACGCTCTTGCGGGCGGGGGGACGTTGATCACCTTTCCGATGCTCACGGCGGTGGGCATTCCGCCGGTGGCGGCCAACGTGACGAACACGGTGGCGCTCTGCCCCGGTTACCTGGGCGGAACGCTGGCGCAGCTGAAAGACCTGCGCGACCAGAAAAAGCGCGTGCTGCTCTACACCCCGGCCGCGGTGATTGGCGGGGTGGCGGGAGGCATCTTGCTGCTCAACACCGGCGAGCGCCTGTTCGCCGAGTTGATCCCCTTTCTCATCCTGCTCGCCTCGCTCCTGCTGGCGGTGGCCGACCCCCTGCGGGCTTTCTTGAGCAGGCGCTCCGGCGGGCCTGCCTCGGCCGACCAGATGACCACGGCGGCGGTGCTGCCGGTGGGCCTGGCGGCGGTCTATGGCGGGTATTTCGGCGCCGGGTTGAGCGTCATCGTCCTGGCCGTGCTTGGGCTGATGCTGAACGAAAGCCTGACCAGGCTGAACGCCCTCAAACAGCTCATCTCCTTTTCGGTGAACGTCGCCGCGGCGGTTTTCTTCGTTTTCTCGGGCAGCGTCGTCTGGCCGGCGGCGGCAGTGATGGCCGTGTGCGCGCTGGGCGGCGGGGTAGCCGGAGGCAAGCTCGCCGGGCGCATCAAACCGGAAGTGCTGCGCCGAATTGTGGTGGTCATTGGCCTGGCCATTTCGATCTATTACTTCGTCAAGTAAATTCGGCCCGAAGAGGCGCACCTCCTCACTTAAATGGGCAACTCGGCACGTGCCGGGTGCAGCGGCGGCTTGACAATCATCTTTTAGCCTTTAGAATCAGGTTAACCGTTCCACCGGTTGGAAGGGTTGATTTTTGCACGCCGGTCTTCTCTCGGGGTGAACCACGCCGGGCAGACGCCTGCCTGTTCGGTTCGCTGCTAAGGATTTTTTTCTGTAACTTGTGGAGCTTGCTCCACAAATTACAGAAATAGATCCGCACAACCTTCGATGCCGCTGATCTGACGGTGAAAAGATGATTAAAGACCTGGCTTATATCGCGATCATCGCGGTTCTCATCGCCCTCCTCGCCTGGAACTGGTATCGCAGCCGGCAGACAACCCGTACGCAGCAGGAGGAAATTGCCCGGCTCGAGCGCAATATCGGGGAAAGTTCCGAGAGCGAAGCCCGATTCCAATCCATTTTTGAAAACAGCCTCGACGGCATTCTGCTGACGGTCCCCGATGGGCGCATCCTGGCGGCCAACCCGTCCATGTGCCGGATGCTCGGCCGCAGCGAGGAAGAGCTTTGCCGCCTGGGCCGCGAGGGCGTGGTGGATCCGTCTGATCCGCAGCTGTACGAGGCTTTGCAGGAGCGCACCAGCACCGGGCGGTTCAATCGCATTCTCCGGCTGAAGAAAAGCGACGGCACGACCTTCCCGGCGGAAATTTCATCGGCGGTGTTCAAGACCCGCACCGGAGAACCGCGCACGAGCATGATTGTGCGCGATATCTCGGCGCGCGTGCGGGCCGAGGAAACCCTGCACGAGAATGAGGCCCGCCAGCGCATGCTGCTGGAGAAGATGCCCGCTTTCCTGTGGGTGACCGACCCGAACCTGGTCTATACCTATTCGTCGGGTTCGGGGCTGGCGAGGTTTGGCCTGAAGCCCGGGCAGGCCGTTGGCACAAAACTGGGCGAATTGAGCGGGCCGGAAAGCCCGGCGGTGGCCAGGGCGGTTGAATTGAACCGCCGTGTGCTCAAGGGTGAATCCGTCTCGTATGATATCGAGCTGGTGGGGCGCATTTTGCACTGCGATGTCGAACCGCTCTACGATGCCGAAGGCAAATTGCTGGGGACGATCGGGGTGGGGCTGGATGTGACCGAGCACCGCCTGGCCGACCGCGAACTGCTCAAGCTTTCGATGGCGATCGAGCAGACCGGCGACGCGGTCATCATCACCAACAAGGCCGGGATGATCGAATACGTCAATCCGGCCTTCGAAGCAATCACCGGCTTCACGCGCGAAGAGGCGCTCGGCAAAGATACCAACCTGGTGAAATCGGGCCATCACACGGTGGAGTTTTACACCCGGCTGTGGAACACGATCCTCTCGGGCGGCACCTTCCGCGCGGAGTTCGTCAACCGCAAGAAGAACGGCGAGCTGTATTACGAGGAGAAGACCATTTCGCCGCTTCGCAATGCCGATGGTGAGATCACTCACTTCATCTCCACCGGCAAAGACATCACCGAGCGCATGATGACCTACCGCAACCTCGAAGCGATGGTACAGGAGCGCACCCGCGAGGTGGAGCGCCTGTATGCGCACGCCGAGCAGCACAGGCGCGAGCTGGAGGCGCTCTACAACGCCGATGAGCAGCTTTACCGCCACCTGCGCCTGGAAGATGTGCTGCAGGCGCTGGTCAATGTGGTGGTGGAGCTTTTGAACGCCGATAAATCGAACGTGCAGGTGTGGGATGAAGCCAGGAACCGCCTGGTTGTGGCGGCGTGGCGCGGCTTTGGGGCAGAGACGATCGAGTGGATTTCCAACCACCCCGAGGGCGACGGCATCTCGCACCAGGTGTATGCCAGCGGCAAGCCCGAATTGATCGAGGATATGTTCGCGGCTTCGGGTGCAGCCCGTTATATCGCCGCGCAGGAGGGCATCCACGCGATGATTGCGCTGCCGATCATCGAGCACGAGCAGGTACTGGGGGTTTTCAGCGTGAATTATTGCCGCCCGCGCAGCTTCGGCGCAGACGAGCAGCGCCTGCTGCTGGCCATTGCTCAGCGCGGCGGGGTGGCCATTGCCAACGCCCGCCTCTATGAACAGGCCGAACAGGCGGCTATCGTCGAAGAGCGCCAGCGCATGGCGCGTGACCTGCACGACTCGGTCACCCAGTCGCTGTACAGCCTCACGCTGATCGCCGAAGCCGGCCGGCGCACGGCTGCCGCAGGCGACCTGGAACTGGCCGGGCACTACATCTCGCGCCTCGGCGAGACGGCCCGCCAGGCGCTCAAAGAGATGCGCCTGATGGTGTTCGAACTGCGCCCGGCGGAGCTTCAGGGGGTTGGGCTGGTCAAGGCCCTCCAGCAGCGCCTGGACGATGTTGAAAAACGCACCGGAACCGAAGTGCTGCTGCAGGTGGAGGGCGAGGTGGACGTGCCGGAAGCGATGGTCGCGCCGGTGTATCATATCGCCCAGGAGGCGCTCAATAACGCGCTCAAGCACGCCAAAGCTGCGAAGATCACCGTGCACCTGCGCGGCGGCGGCGATTGCTTCGAACTGGAGATCCAAGATGACGGGGTGGGCTTTGAGCCGGAAACCGCCGCGCAGGGGGGCGGAATGGGCCTGGGCAACATGCGCGAGCGCGCCCGGCAGCTCGGCGGCGAACTGCAGATCGATGCCCGGCCCGACATGGGCACGCGAGTGTGCCTTAGAGTGCCGGTCTTTTCTGGAATGCAACCCGAGATATAAAGACGGGATACCTCATGGGCAAAACGATTCGCATTTTAATCGCGGATGATCACGCCATCGTGCGGGAAGGGCTGCGCGCGCTGATCCTCACCGAAGAGGGCATGCAGCTGATCGGCGAGGCTGCAGACGGCGAAACAGCCGTGAGGCTTTATATGGCGCTGCGGCCCGATGTGCTTTTGCTCGACCTGTTGATGCCGCGCATGGACGGCCTCTCGGCCTTGCAGGAGCTCAAGAAGGTTGATCCGCAGGCGAAGGTGATCATCCTCACCAGCTTCGCCGAGGATGACAAGGTCTTTCCGGCGATCAAAGCCGGGGCGCAGGGCTATCTGCTCAAAGATACCTCGCCCATCGAACTGCTGCAGGCCATCCGTGCGGTGGTGCAGGGAGAATCGTACCTTCACCCGGCGATTGCACGTAAGTTGATCCATGAACTCAACCGCCCGGCAGACCCGGGCGTTGAAAAGAGCCTGCTTTCGGAGCGCGAGTTGGAAGTGCTGGAATTGCTGGCGGAAGGCCTTTCGAACCAGGAGATTGCCGACCGGCTGGTGATTTCCGAGCGGACGGTGCGCAACCACGTCGGCAACATCCTGGCCAAGCTGGATGTGGAGAACCGCACCCAGGCGGCCCTGTATGCCATCCAGCATGGGCTTAGAAGGCGCAACCGCAAACCGGAATAGCCCGCGCTCACCGTTAGTACATTCGACCTACCCGGCCGCTCGCAAGAGCGGTCTTTTTGCTCAGGCAGATGTGACCGTCTTGTCGATGTATCGTGTCTGAGAAGGCCTTATCCTGAATGTGAATCATTTCAAACCAATTCGCTCGCCCGCGGGGAAGGTGAGAGCGTGGCGGGGGGCGGGTCTCAGGCCCCGCCTCCCGCCGTGTGCCTCAAGCGAGAGCGAAGCCCCAGCCAGCGCTGACCAGGCGGAATGCCTGCGAAGCCCGCCTGACGGAGCATCTATTTGCAAACACATTGACCGAGATGGCGGGGATAAACGAATTTTCAATTGTGCGTTCAATTACGAGTATTTTCATGATGGATCAACTGTTTGTCTTAATCATCAGCCGTCCGGGATCGCTACGCCAGGCGTTACTAGATTTACTGAGCACCATCCCGGCAGTCGCGCAGGTCACCGTGGTGGACAGCCGCAACGGGGTGATCCGGGCGATCAGCAATTTGCACCCCAACGTGGTCTTCCTGGACGCGAGCCAGCCCGAAAGCGAGCTCCCTGTGACGCCGCGAGACTTGAAAACGCGTTTCCCGGAAGCGCGGTGCATCGTCATCATCCGCAGCGTCAGCCAGCAGGCATCGGCCAGGCTGGCCGGGGCCGACGCGGTGATCCTGGAAGGGACGCTGCCCGAAGAACTGGTGCGCCTGATCGAAACACTCGGTTAGCAAGCCCCTGGAGAAGAAGATGGCAGAAATGGATTTGCAGATCAACCTGCCGGATGATGTGGATGAACTGGCTGAACATGCCGCGCTGCGCGGGAACCTGGAAGCGTTCAACCGCCTGGCGCTGAAGCTGCAGGATTCGGTCTTTGGCCTGGCCTACTCCATCCTCTCAGACCCGGCAGACGCCGAAGACGCCACCCAGGCGGCGTTCCTCTCGGCGTATTTGCACCTCAAGTCTTTTCGCGGCGGGTCTTTCAAGGCCTGGATTCTCCGCATCGTCACCAACATCTGCTACGACCGGCTGCGGCGGGTGAAGCGTTACCCGCAGGTGTCGATTGACGGCCCGCTGGATGAAGACGGCGAAAGTTTTTACGACCTCCTGCCCGATTCCCTTGCGCCTGCGCCCGAAGATGCCGCGCAGCAACGGGCCATGATCGACTCGCTGCGCGACTGCCTGGATAAGCTGCCGGACGACTACCGCACGGTGACGATGCTGGTGGATATCAACGGGCTGGATTACCACGAAGCCTCGCAGGTGATCGACCGGCCGGTTGGAACGGTGAAGAGCCGCGTGGCGCGGGCGCGCATGCACCTGCGCCGCTGCATGGTTGGATCAGCCGGGATGGATTAGGAGCGAGAGTGCTTCAAGCTTTCTGTAGATGCCGGGGCATACCCCGCGATTTACGAAAAAAGATACCCATGACCGAAGGAGTGAGGTGATGACGGATATTGTCGTTCTTGGCGGAGGCCCGGCGGGCATCACGGCGGCCTTGCGGGCGCGCGAGCTGGGCGCGAATGTCACCCTGGTGGAAAGCCGCCGCCTGGGCGGTACCTGCACGAATGACGGCTGCGTGCCGACGCGCGTGCTGGCAAAGGCCGCGCGCTTGATGCGCGAGACGGAGCAGCTGGGCGAGTATGGCATCCACGTCTCTGCCCCCGAGCTGGATTTTGCGCGCCTGCTGGCAAAGACGCAGCAGGTGGTCTATAAGATCCACGAGAAGAAGCAGCTCCTGGGCCACCTGGTCGATTCCGGCGTGACGGTGCATACCGAGGCGGGCAACGCGGCCTTCACCGGCCCGCACACCGTGCAATGCGATAACGGCCTGGTGCTCGAAGGCGACCGGTTCATCCTCTGCACGGGCGGGCATGCCCGCCGGCTGGATCTGCCCGGCGAGGAGTTTGCCCTTTCGCACAAAGATATCTGGACGTTGAAATCTCTGCCGCGCAGCCTGGTGATCGTCGGCGCGGCGGCCACCGGCTGCCAGCTGGCGACGATCTTTTCCACCTTTGGGACGAAGGTCACGCTGTTAGAGCGCTCGCCGCGCATCCTGCGGGCCGAGGATGAGCGGGTTTCGGCGGTGCTCTCGCGCGCCTTCGCCCGGCAGGGCATCGAAATCGTCGCAGGCATCTCCGGCGTGGATGGAATCGAGAAGCTGCCGGGCGGGGTGGCGCTGACGTATGAGAAAGACGGCCAAAAAGTGCGCCTGGAGGCCGAGGGGGCCGTGCTTTCCTCCGGCTGGCTGGGCAACGTCTCTTCGATGAACCTGGAAGCCGCCGGTGTGAAGCACGAGCGCAATTATGTGCTGGTGGACCAGTACCTGCGCACCTCCGCCGAGCATATCTTCGCTGCGGGCGATATCACCGGGCGGATGATGCTGGTGCAGAGCGCGGGGTATGAATCGCGCACGGCAGCCGAGAACGCGGTGCTCGGCGTGGGCGAGCGCAGCCAACACCAGATCGTCCCGCACGGCGGCTTCACCAACCCGGAATACGGTTCGGTGGGGATGACCGAAGAGCAGGCCCGCGCCGCCGGAGATTATGTGACCGCCACGGTGGCCTACGCCAACCTCGACCGCGCGGTGATCGACGAACGCACCGAAGGCTTTTGCAAGCTGATCGTCTCGCGCGATACGCACCGCATTCTGGGCGCGCATATCGTCGGCGAGCAGGCGCTCGAAACGATTCAACTGGTGGCGGCCGGCATGGCCGCCGATATGTGGGTGGAGCAGCTGGCCGAGCTGGAGCTGGCTTACCCCACCTTCACGGCCGTCATCGGGCTGGCAGCCCGCAAAGTGGTGCGCGAGCTGGGGGTGATGCCCCTGGCCCCGCAGTGGCTGGCACTCGAACGCCCGCACACCGAGTGGGAGCGCTCCGATGCGGATTCGGAAGAGGGGCTGTGAAGTAGTGTATAATTATTATAAATTTTGTAGAATTATCGCCGGCCCTGCCCGGCGGCGAGAATCGAGGTGAGATGCTCAACGCCGACCTGACCATTACCACGCGCACCATCCGCCCAGACACGCGGGCCATTGATATTCGCGGCGAGGTGACCCGCTTTGCCGAAACCAAGCTCATGGACGCCTACACCGGCATCAGCGGGCGCGAAGTGCGCGTGATCCTTTTGAACTTCAAGGATATGACCTATATGAACAGCTCCGGCATCGGGCTGCTGATCACCCTGCTGATCCGGGCAAACCGCCTCGAACAGACGCTGGTGGGGGTGGGCTTGAGCGAGCACCTGCAGCGCATCTTCGAGTTGACGCGCCTGCACGAGGCAATTCACATCTACGAAACCGAAGAACAGGCCCTGGCCGCTGTGGCGAGCCAGCGGCAATAGAACCTGAAAGAGGTTGAATGGCAGCCGAAAACCTGACTCAACAGGAGAAGACGCAGCGCGGCGCGCAAGACTCGGGGCAGTACTTCCGCTACATGATGGATTTCGTCCATTTCACCGAGGACGACGCGCGCGCCGTGCGCGAAAGCGCGCTGGTGATCGAAAAACACCTGCCGAGCATCGTGGCCGATTTTTACACCCACCTGCTGCGCTACCCGCCCACCCGCGAGCATTTCCTGCTCAAGGATGGCACGGTGGATCAGGAGTACCTGCAAAAGCGCATGCTGCACCTGACCAACTTCTGGCGGCGCACGGCGGGCGGCATCTATGACGATGATTACGCCCGCTATGTGGATTACGTGGGCCGCGCGCACACCTCGCATGGGGCCGACCCCAACATCTACATTGCCGAGCGCTATGTCATCGGGCAGGTGGGCTTCATCCAGCACGCCATCTCGAACGCGCTGCACGCCGACCTGCATGAATATAACCCCGACCTCGAAAGCCGGGCCAGCCGCGCCTGGAATTTGCTCCTCATGGTGATCCTCGAGATGCTGGCGCGGGCCTACTATGACGAGCACGAGGCCGTCCCGCCGGGCAGGCTGCTGGAGATCAACCGCGAAACGATGGTCGATCTGGCGGTCGAGACCTACGAGCGCGGGCTGGGGCTTAGCCGCCCGCCGGTGTTGAAGGAGGTGTTCGCAGCCGGGGTGGGTGAAATTGCAGACGGCGAGCGCAAGATCATCCAGGTGGATAACCTTTCGATCGGGGTGTTCCACCACAACGGAAAATGGTTCGCCGTGCGCAACCATTGCCTGCATCGCGGCGGGCCGGTGGCCACCGGCACCCTGGAGGGCGATGTGCTCACCTGCCCGTGGCACGGCTTTCAATACAACCTGACGAACGGCAGGCTGCTGGTGGACCCCGCCACGAAGCTGGAAACGTATCAGGTCTTCGAGAGGGAAGACGGCATTTACGTGCGCATCCCCGAACCCGAACCGGCCTTCGAGATGGGCGAGGTATTCGTCTCGGAGCCCGAGCCTGCCGCGGGGCAGCCCCCCGCACCTGCCGCCGGGAGGAACTCGCTGCAGCCCAACCAGTTCTTCACCGCCGAGATTGCCCCCGGCAAGACGGGGCTGGTGAGCGTCAACCACCAGCCGGTGGCGGTTTATAACGTGGACGGCACCTTCTACGCCACCAGCGAGCTGTGCACCCACGTGGGCGGCCCGCTGGATGAAGGCAAGTTGAGCGGGCGGGTGATCGTCTGCCCGTGGCATGGTTCGTGTTTTGATGTCGCCACCGGCGAGGTGATGTGCGGGCCGGCCACCCAGCCGGTTCAAACTTACCCGGTTGTGGTGGATGGAGCGATTGGAACCGTCGGGTAACCTTACCCACAGAAAGAAGCACCCATGAAAGACCGGTCTGGCATTGTTTCGCGCCGCGGTTTTCTGCGCCTGGCGGCGGCTTCGGCTGCCGGCTCGCTGCTGGCGGCCTGCGGAGTCGTCGCTTCGAAGCAGGCTCCCGGCCGCGAGAGCGTGCAGCTCGTTTATCAAGACTGGCGCACCGATTGGTTCCCCGCGATGGCGCAGGAGGAGCTGGCCAGGTTCAACGCCGAGCACCCGGAGATTCGTGTGTTCTACACACCCGACCCCGACAATAAAGTGGAAAAGCTGAACGCCGACATGGCCGCCGGGACAGCCCCGGATGTGATCAGCGGCTGCTGCGACTGGTTCCCGGCCTGGGCCGACGCGGGCTTCCTGCTCGATTTGCGCCCTTACACCCAGCAGGGCCTGGATGAGGCCACCATCAAGGAATGGTCGCCCGCGCAATACCAGGCGCTCTTCACCCGCGATGGCAAGCAGTTCGGGCTGCCTCAATATCACGGCGCGCTGGCGCTCTATTACAACAAAGATCTGTTCGACGAAGCGGGACTCGACTACCCCACCGACAGCTGGACGCACGCCGAATACTTGCAGGCGATGACCAAACTGACCGTAAGCCAGGGTGACAAAGTGACGCGCTGGGGCGGGATGATCGACGTCTCCTGGGATCGCATCCAGATCCACGTCAACGGCTGGGGCGGCAATTACGTGGACCCGCAAAACCCGCGGCGCTGCGTCATGTCGATGCCGCCCGCGCTGGAGGCAATGGAATGGCTGCGCAAGCGCATGTGGGACGACCGGGTGATGGCCACCTCGCTGGATGTGCAAAGCAAGGAAACCCGCAAAGCGTTCATCGACCGCGAACTTGCCATGGTGGAAGACGGCTCGTGGGCGCTCAAAGACATCCTCGATGGGGCACAGTTCCGCATTGGCATTGCCACCTTCCCGGCGGGGCCGAAGCGCAAGGTCACCCTGGGAACGACCGACGGCTGGGGAATTTACGCCAAGACGCGCAACCCCGACCAGGCCTGGCTGTTCTTGCAGTTCCTCACCAGCGAGGAATATGGGCGCGCGATGGCGCGGACGCACTTTTTGCAGCCGGCCAGGGCTTCGTTGCTGCCTGAATGGATCAAGTTCATTCAAGATCAGTATCCTGAAAAGGCCGCGGATGCCAATATCGCTGCCTTCACCGACGGGCAGGTGAAGGGCTATTCGGTCACGGCGGAGATCTTCCCCAATATGGTGGGCGTCGGCAAATTGGCGGAAGACGCCTGGGATCAGATCTTCACCCTCGGGAAGACCTCCGTGACCTCGATCATCAATGTTTGCCGGCAGATCGAGTCGCTTCAAAAGGACTCGGCTGGGCTGCCAACCGACTGCAACTGCTCACCTGAGACGTAAATGAGACCCGGCGGCGTCATCCGGTATATCGAGTCCAAGCTCCGCCTCAAGATCATCGCCTGGTCGTTCATTCCCACGGCGATCATCCTCTTCCTGGTGGCGCTGACGGTTTACCTTGCCTACCAGCAAACCGCCAGAGATTTGATCCTCAAGCGCGATGAAGAGCTGACCCGCCTGACGGCCAGCCAGGTTTCCACCGTCTTCGAGGATTTTATCGACCGGCTGAACAGCCTGGCGCGCATGCCGGGGATTGTGGCGGCCGACCCGGATTCGATCCAGCTCGCCCTGGAGAGCTTCAGCCGGCAGGTGATCTTTTACGATGCCGGTGTGTACGTGCTGAACAACCTTGGGATCGTCACCGGCGCCAAGCCCGAGTGGCCCGGCCTGGTGGGCAAAGACTGGTCGAGCCGCGCGTTTTTCACCGAGATGGTTCGCACGCCTTCGCTGGTGATCACCGATGTCGAGCGCTTCAACCTGAATGGCGACCAGGTGATCGTCATCGCCACCCCGATTTTTGGAGCGAACGACGAATTCAAAGGCGTGGTGTGCGGCATGTTCCGGCTCGATCCCAAAGCCATCAGCCCTTTTTATGGGGCATTGATCAAAATGCGCATCGGACGCAACGGCGACGCCTACCTGGTGGATGGCAACGGCCTGGTGGTGTATGCCACCGACACGAGCATGACCGGACGGCGGTATCCAGACAAGGCTATTGCCGGGCAGGTCTTGAACGGCGGCACGGGCGTGTTCGTCAGCCGCAACGACCAGGGGGCCAGCATCGTCACCGGCTATGCGCCGGTTCCGCGCACCCACTGGACGCTGATTCTGCAGGAAGATTGGAACACACTGGCGAAATCAGGCTCGCTTTACCGTGAATTCCTCTGGCTGCTTTTGCTGCTGGGGCTGGGCATCCCCACCCTGGTGGTGATGGTGGGGGTAAAGCGCATCACCGGGCCGATCAACGATTTCATCGAGGCGGCCAACCGCATCGCGAACGGAGATTTTACCCACCGCATCAAAGTGGAAACCGGCGACGAGCTGGAAGAGCTTGCCGGGCAATTCAACCAGATGGCAGCCCGGCTGGACGAACTCTATGACACCCTCGAAATGCGCGTCAGACAGCGCACCTCCGAGCTGACCGCGGTCAACGCCATCGCCGCGGTGGTCAGCGGTTCGCTCGACCTGGATACGATCCTTCCGAACGCGCTGAAGAAAACGATGGAAGTGATGGGCATGGAAGGCGGGGGCGTGCACCTGCTTGACCCGGCCAACAATATGCTGACATTGGCGGCTCACCAGGGGATCAGCGATGCGATGGTTAACATGATCAAGAAGATGCCGCTCGATTACAGCATCATCCGCGAGGTGGTGGAGGCCAAGAAGCCCGTCGCCCGGCTGGTGGAAAACTACCCGCCCGGTTTTGTGCGCGACACCCTGCTGAAGGAAGGCTGGGTGGTGGTGGTGAGCATCCCGCTGCTGGCCCAGGAGCGCGTGCTGGGGGCAATGAACATCGCCAGCCGCGACCCCACCCCTCCGCGCCTGGAGGACCTGGCGGTGCCGGCCACCATCGGCCAGCAGATTGGCGTGGCGCTGGATAACGTGCACCTCTACCAGCAGACGCTGGAATATGCGCGCCAGGCCGAGCAGGCCCGGCAGGTGGCCGAAGCCGCGCGCGCCCAGGCTGAAGCGGCCAACGCGGCCAAGAGCGATTTCCTCGCGAACGTCAGCCACGAGCTGCGCACGCCGCTGGTCTCGATTTTTGGCTTTGCGCGCATCATCCAAAAGCGCCTCACCGAACGCATCTTCCCGCTGCTGCCCAGCGATGAAGGCAAAGTGCAGCGCGCCGAGAGCCAGGTGGAGGAAAACCTGGAAATCATCCTCAGCGAGGGCCAGCGCCTGATGTCCTTGATCAATAACCTGCTCGACTTCGAGAAGAACGAATCCGGCAAGATGGACTGGCACCCGCGGCCCGTGGATATGGGTGAGATCCTCAAGCACGCCGCCGCGAGCACGGGCGGGATGTTCGAGGGCAAGCCGCTCAGCCTGGCGGTGGATGCGCCCGAAAACCTGCCCATCATCACCGGCGACCCCGACCGCCTGCGGCAGGTGTTGATCAACCTGGTTTCGAACGCGGTCAAGTTCACCCCGCGCGGGACGATCCGCGTCTCTGCCGCGCACAAGGGTGACGAGGTGGTGGTGGCGGTGGCCGATGAGGGCATCGGCATTGCCCCCGAAGACCAGGCGCGCGTTTTTGAAAAGTTCAGCCAGGTGGGCGACCCGCTGACATCCAAGCCCAAAGGCACCGGCCTGGGGCTGGCGATTTCCAGGCAGATTATCGACCGCCACGGCGGGCGCATCTGGCTCGAAAGCACGCCCGGCCGGGGCAGCACCTTCTACTTCTCGCTGCCCGTCGCAGACGCCCACGCTACAGACCCGACCATTCGCCTTAACACGGTTGCACAAGGGGAATCGAAATGACCACCAGCCCGCCTAAAAAACTGTTGATCGTCGATGATGAGGCGTATATCCGCCTGCTGATCGCTCAAACGCTCGAAGACCTGGATGACGAGGGGGTGCTCATCCTGCAGGCCGAAAACGGCGAGGACGCGCTGAAGCTGATCAAGCAGGAGCTGCCAGACCTCGTCTTGCTGGATGTGATGATCCCCCGCATCAACGGCTTCGAAGTCTGCCGGATCATCAAGCGCGAGCTGAACCTCAAGGATGTTTACGTGGTCTTTCTAACGGCCAAAGGGCAAGATTACGACCGAAAGACCGGCGAAGACGTGGGCGCGAACGGTTATATGACCAAGCCGTTCGACCCCGATGAACTGCTCGAAATGGTTGTGAAAGTGTTAGGACGCGATGGCACCCCAGTTGCTTAGAAAATGGCTGCGCAGAGAAGGCCTGCCCGTACTGGAGGGCATCCAATCGCTCGATGCGAGGCAGGTGGGCATTTTGGACGCGGATGGTTCGCTGCTGTATGGCAGCGGGCCAGATGGAAGCGACGGCAGCGCGCGCATTCCCCTCGTTCTGGAAGGCCAGGTGGCGGGGTGGGTGACCGGGCCGCACGAATCGCGCCTGAAGGACGACCTCGCCGTGCTGCTGCGTTACCTGCTCGAGCAGGAAGCAGCCAAGAAAGCGCTGGCCTCCGAAGTGCTGGATAAATACCGTGAGCTGCACCTGCTCTACCGTCTGGCTGAAGAACTGGGCGCTTCGCTGCAGCCGCAGGCTATCGGCGAGACGGCTCTGCGCGAGGTTTGCCCGATGACCGAGTCGAAGGGCGGGCTGGTGCTCCTGCAAAAGGACGAAGGCAACGAGCTGGAGATTCTGGCAACCTGTGAGTGTGAGCTGCCGATCGAGCTTGGGTCGAAAACGCCCCCCAATTATTTGAAAAAGGTGCTGCAAACCGGCCAGCCGCAACTGATCAACGACCAGGATGCGCGCCGCTACTTCATCGGCCTGTCGCCCTCGACGACCTCCATCCTGTGCGCCCCGCTCAAGACGAGCAAGCGCGTCTTTGGGGCGCTGGTCTTGTTCCGCGAGAACATCCAACCCTTCAACGCGGGCGATATCAAGCTGGTGGCGGCGGTGGCGATGCAGGTCTCGCCGGCGATCGAGATCGTCTCGCTGCACCGCGTGCAGCTGGATAACGCGCGCATCGAGCGCGACCTGCAAACCGCCCGGCAGGTGCAATCGGGGCTGCTGCCGCGCCGGATGCCGCAGGTTCCCGGCTGGCAGGTGGCGGCTCACTGGCAGCCCGCGCGAGGCGTGAGCGGCGACCTGTACGACTTCATTTATTTTCCAGACGGCAAGCTGGGGCTGATCGTGGCCGATGTGACCGATAAAGGCGTGCCGGCGGCGCTGGTGATGGCCAACACGCGCAGCATCCTGCGCGGCGCGGCGACGAGCATTGGCCGGAAGGGTTCGGAATCACCGGCCCGGCTGCTTGGGCGCGTCAACCATGTGCTGTATGAAGATATGCCGATGAATATGTTCGTCACCTGCCTGCTGGTGATCCTCGACCCGGCGACCGGGCTGTTCCGCTTTGCCAACGCCGGGCATAACCTGCCGGTTCTGCGCAGCCGGGGCGGCGCGGTGGAGCTGCGCGCCACCGGGCTGCCGCTTGGCATCTTCCCCTCGCCGGTGTATGACGACCAGGAGGCCGCTTTGGAACCCGGCGACAGCCTGCTGATGTTCAGCGACGGGCTGGTGGAGGCCCACAACCCGGGCGGCGATATGTTCGGCTTCCCGCGCCTGCTCGAAATGATGCGCCCCAGGCCGGGCGCGCCCCAGCTCCAGGGCGACGACCTGCTCCACAGCCTGGTGGCCGAGCTGCAGGGCTTCACCGGTCCGCATTGGGAGCAAGAGGACGATGTGACCCTGCTGACGGTCTACCGCCAGTGAACGCGGGCCGGTAGCGGAGATGGTAACGTTTGGAAGACGGGAACAGGATATGTTGGAATTGTTAATGGAATTGATCGACACGCCCCTTTCTTGGAGGTAATTAACCAATGGACGACAAGCAGAATAACCTGATCCAGACGTTGAATGAAACCGCCCGCAAGTACGAGGAAAAGGGATTAAGCTCCTTCGATGCGATCGAGCAGGTGGCCAGCGAGTTTCAATTGAATATGATCCAGGAAGGCGACGCCTGCCGGATCTATGAAACGCCCGATGGGATGCTGGTAAATTGCTACACCGAGAGCAAGTTGAGCGAGCCGCAACGCGTGGACGTTAAATTCAACAACAACATTTCCTGGTTTACGTCGAAGAAGTAGCCCCCAACGCACAAGCGAACATCAACGTGCGGGCCATGCTTCAACGCCCGACGACCGGCAGCCAGGCGGAATGCGGAACCGCGTAGATCGCTTCCAGCGAGAGCGGCGCGGGCGGCGCCGCGAAGGTGAAGGCCGGGGCTGCCCCGTTGGACCACGCGGAGAACGTGGCCGGGATGCCGCCGATCATTTGTGCGGCGGGCGCCTCGATGCCGGTTTGCAGCCCGACCACGCGCGTGAGCGTGAAGGGCGCGATGTACGCGCTGCCATCGAGGATCAACTGCCCGCCGCCCGGGCGCGTGTAGAAGCGCAGCGTGGTGGTCACCGGGTTGAGGTTCTTCGAGAAGGTGCTCACCTGCCCCTGCGCATCGGTGACGCGCAGGATCACCTCGTACCACACCTGCGGGTCCGTCTCGCCGATGGACGGGATGGTGAACTGCCCCGCTGCCCCGCTGAGGCCGGAGAGGAAGGGGTGGGTGTGCGTGCGGTGGTGGAAGACGACCTCCCAGGCAAAGGGGCTGGCGGGCAGGGGCTCGTTATCGCTGACGCTCACCGCCGTAAAAGCCCAGGTGTCGCCGGCGTAATAGCCCGCCGTGCGCGCAGGCTCGCTCTGGTTGGCAAGGCTGATGCCGGCGCTGGCCGGGGTGTTGCCGGGGAAGACCTTGAGCGTGACGGGCTGAGAGGCGAGGTTGTGCGAGTCGGTCACCGTCAACGTGATGGTTTTTGCTCCGGCAGCGGCATAGGTGTGGGTTGGGTTGGCCAGGCTGCTCGTGGAATTATCGCCAAAGTTCCAGGCATAGGTGAGCGGGTCGCCATCGGGGTCGAAGGAACCTTCGGCTGAAAACCGGTAGAGCGTGGAGAGCGGCCCGTTTGCCGGTGTGACGGAGGCGGCGGCCACGGGGGCGCGGTTGACGCCGGGCGCGTAGCGGATGCGGCGCAGCTCGCTGACGGCGGAGGAATCCGAGACCAGCGAGAGGTAATACAGGTCGCCATCCGGGCCGGCAGCCATGCCGATGATGCCGACCCCGCCGGCGGCAAAATCATAGGCCGACCAGGCGTGGGCGGCCGAGTCAAAGGCCAGGCGGCGCACAAAGCCGCGCACGAAATCGGCAAAGAAGAGGCTCTCGCGGTATTCAGGGGGGTAATTCAGGCCGGTGTAGAACGAACCCATGATCACCGCCGAATCGACTTCGGCGTAGAGGGTGTTGTGCGGATAGGAATAGATCGGGTCGGTCAGGCCGGTGACGGGCGGTTCAGGCGGCGTGCACCGGACGCCGTTCGAGCAAGGCCCCTCGCGCATGGGGTAGCCGTAATTCGCGCCGGGCGAAATTTCATCGATCTCCTCCCACACACCGCCGCCCACGTCGCCCACGTAGGGGGTGCTCTGGCCCGGGTGGATGGTAAAGCGGAAGGGGTTGCGCAGGCCGTAAGCGAAGATCTCTTTGCAAGGGCCGCTGCCGGTTCCGGGCGGGTTGGCAGGCGGGCCGCATTTCCAGGCATTGGGCGAGGAATCGAAGGGGTTGCCGGTGGTCAGGTAGCCGTCGGGCGCGCCGGGCGAGGGGAGGATGCGCAGCAGCTTGCCGCCCAGGCGCGTCAGGTCTTGCGCCATCGGCACGGTGCTGGGCGCGAGCGGCGAGGTGAGGTTGGAATCGCCCGCCGAGGCATACAGGTAGCCGTCTGCGCCGAAGTGCAGGTCGCCGGCGTTGTGAATCCCTGAGTCGCTGGCGATGTTATCCACCAGCACCACCTCGCTGGCGGGGTCGATTGCATCACCGGTCATCGTCAATCGGGAGATGCGGTTGCGCGGACCTGGCTGGCCGTTTGAGTAGGTGTTGTAGGCGCACGGCGAACCGCTTAGCGACTGGCGTGTGTAATAGACATACAGATAGCCGTTGGAGGCGAAGTTCGGGTCGGGCGCCAGCCCGAGCAGACCGCGCTCGCCATCACCGCACACGTTGAGGGTGAGGGCGCGGGCCGGAAGCAGCGCGCCGTTCTTGAAGACGCGGATGCTGGCGAAGCTGCTATCGGGGCCTGAGCTGCTGCCGCGCTCGGAGATGAGGATGCGCCCATCGGGCAGGAAGGCGAAGGCGCGCGGCGCGAGCAGGCCGGGGACTGCCGCCTCATCAATGAACCCGGCGGGCAGGCTGAGCCCCCCAGCGGCGTTGGCAGGCCGGACGGGCGGCGCTCCGCTCAGGAGCAGGAAGAGGGAGAAGAGAAGCAAAAGCCGGCGGGCCGGCACGGGTTTACGGATCACCGGCTTGATTGTACGCCGATTCAGGGGTGATTAATGGGTGAATATCGATGTGATTTATCAATTAATCGGGCCTGCATTCAGGCAGGGTGCAGACGGCCGCCTGCGCCCCCCCGCCGTTTCGGGGGAAGGGCGCAGGCGGCTGCTTGCGGTGTGCGGTGAAGGCAGATCAGGCGGCAGGGGCTTCGCCCGCCAGCTCCATGAACAGGCGGTGGAAGCGGTCGTCGCGCGTCAACTCGGGGTGGAAGGACGTGGCCAGCAACTTGGCCTGGCGGGCCGCCACGATGCGCCCGTCTTCCAGGCGCGAGAGCACCTGCACGCCCGCACCGGCGCGCTCGATGAGCGGCGCGCGGATGAAGACGGCGTGAAACGGGCGGCGGAGCGGGTCTACGGTGGGCGGGAAATCCACGCACAGGTCAACCTCAAAGCTGTTCACCTGCCGCCCGAAGGCGTTGCGTTCCACGCTGATGTCCATCAACCCGAGGAGGGGCTGGCTGCGGCGGGCGTCTTGCGAGAGGAAAATGGCCCCGGCGCAGGTGCCCCACACGGCACGGGTGCGGCCGAACTCGCGCAGCGGCTCGATGAGGCCAAAATCCACCGCCAGCTTGCCGATGGTGGTCGATTCTCCGCCGGGGATGATCAGCCCGCTCAGGCCGGATAGATGCTCCGGCAGGCGCACCTGGCGCACCTCGGCGCCGAGCTGCTCGAGGATGACCTGGTGTTCGTGAAAGTCGCCCTGCAGGGCGAGCACGCCAAGGCGCATAGGCCTGCTACCAGCCCCGCCCGGCGATCAATTCCGCCTCGGGCATGCTCGAAACCGAGCGCCCGACCATCGGTTCGCCGAGGTTGCGGCTGACTTCGGCGAGGATCTTGGCGTCGTTGTAGTGGGTGGTGGCCTTGACGATGGCCGCGGCGCGGCGGGCCGGATCGCCGGATTTGAAGATGCCGGAGCCGACGAAGACGCCATCGACGCCGAGCTGCATCATCAGGGCGGCGTCGGCGGGGGTGGCGATGCCCCCGGCGGCAAAGTTCACCACCGGCAGGCGGCCCAGGCGGCGCGTCTCGAGCAGCAGTTCATAGGGAGCGCCGATTTCTTTGGCGTAGGCCATCACCTCTTCTTCGGCCATGTTCTGCAGCTGGCGGATGGCCCCCAGCACCGTGCGCGCGTGCCGGACGGCCTCCACCACGTCGCCCGTGCCGGCCTCGCCCTTGGTGCGGATCATCGCCGCGCCTTCGCCCACCCGGCGCAGCGCCTCGCCCAGGTTGCGGCAGCCGCACACAAACGGGACGGTGAAGTTGTGCTTGAGGATGTGATGCTCTTCATCGGCGGGGGTGAGTACCTCGGATTCGTCGATGTAATCAACGCCGAGCGCCTCGAGGATTTGCGCTTCGACGAAATGCCCGATGCGGCACTTGGCCATCACCGGAATCGAGACGGCATCCATGATCTTGAGGATCAATTCGGGGTCGCTCATGCGGGCCACGCCGCCGGTGGCGCGGATGTCGGCGGGCACGCGCTCGAGCGCCATCACGGCCACGGCGCCGGCATCTTCGGCGATGCGGGCGTGCTCCGGGGTGACCACGTCCATGATCACGCCGCCTTTCAGCATTTGCGCCAGGCCCTTTTTGACTTCAAAGGATCCGACGGTTGTTTCTGCCATACGTCCTCCAAATAACTGGGCTGTTTCGGATCATCCGGTCGCGAAAACCGGAAGCACTTGCCTGTTTCGTGGCTGGATTGTAACATAAGTTGGCATCCTTCCGTCAAGCGGAGAAAAGTTATCCGTTTTTCGGAAATTGCCTATTGCAAATGATTTTTATTTGTGCTACTATCATCCCCAACAACCGAATAACGCGCTCTTATCCAGAGAGGTGGAGGGACAGGCCCTGTGAAACCTCGACAACCAGCCCGCCAGGCATGGTGCCAAATCCTGCAGAAGATGTTTCTGGAAGATGAGAGGAGAGTTTCAGGCAGTTCGTTCACCTCTTCTCGTCTTGCGGAAGAGGTTTTTTGTCGTTGATTTCTGGAAGATGAGAGAGCCCCGCCCCATCCGCGCGCCTCTCCTCATGTTCCAGGAGAGGTTTTTGCTCACGGAGGAGTAGTTTTCAGAACCATGCGTCACTTTACATCCAGGCTCGTTTCGCATTCAGGCGGCATCGCCGCGGCTTTCCAGACCCATTCTTAACCCAGGAGACCCGATTTATGTCCACCCAGACCCGAACCTTTGGCTTCAACACCCGCCAGCTGCACGCCGGGCAGGCCCCCGACCCAACCACCGGGGCGCGCGCCGTGCCGATTTACCAGACGACCTCTTACCAGTTCAAAGATACCGACCACGCCGCGCGCCTGTTCGCGCTGCAAGAGTTCGGCAATATTTACACGCGCATCATGAACCCCACGAGCGATGTCTTCGAGCAGCGCATCGCCAGCCTGGAAGGCGGGGTGGGGGCGCTGGCCACCAGCTCGGGGCACGCCGCCCAGGCGCAGGCCGTCTTCACCCTGTGCGGGGCAGGCGACCACATCGTCTCGGCCTCCACGCTCTACGGCGGTACGTACAACCAGTTCAACTACACCTTTCCGCGCCTCGGCATTGATGTGACCTTTGTGGACCCCAGGGACCCCGAGAACTTCCGCCGCGCCATCCGCCCGAACACCCGCCTGCTCTTTGGCGAGACGCTCGGCAACCCGCTGATCAACGTGTTTCCTTTCGAGGAGGTGGCAAAGATCGCCCAGGAAGCCCGCCTGCCGCTGGTGATCGACAACACCTTCGCCACGCCCTACCTGTGCCGGCCCTTCGAGTGGGGCGCCAACATTGTGATCCACTCGGCGACAAAATTCATCGGCGGGCACGGCACATCGATCGGCGGGGTGATTGTGGATGGTGGGAACTTCCAATGGGAGGGCAACCCGCGCTTCGCCAACTTCAACGAACCGGATGGAAGTTACCACGGGCTGGTCTATGCCTCGCTGGGCGCGCCCGCGTTCATCCTCAAGGCGCGCGTGCAGATCTTGCGCGACATCGGCGCGTGCCTCTCGCCGTTCAATTCGTTCCTCTTCCTGCAGGGCCTGGAGACGCTCAGCCTGCGCATCGAGCGGCATGTCGCGAATGCGCAGAAAGTGGCCGAGTTCCTCGAGCAGCACCCCCGTGTGGCTTCGGTGACGTACCCCGGCCTGAAGAGCCACCCCGATTACGAGCGGGCCAGGAAATACCTGCCCAAGGGGCCGGGGGCTATCCTGGGGTTTGGGATCAAAGGCGGGCTGGAGGCCGGCAAGCGGTTCATCAACAACCTCAAGCTCTTCAGCCACCTGGCTAACGTGGGCGATGCCAAGAGCCTGGCCATCCACCCGGCCAGCACCACCCATTCGCAGCTCTCGCCGGAGGAGCAGGTTTCGGCGGGCGTGTCCCCAGATTTCGTGCGCCTTTCGATCGGCCTGGAAGACATCGAGGATATCCTGTGGGACCTCGACCAGGCTTTGAGCGCCTAGCGCGGGAGGGCCTGGGGCTATCCAGAAAAAGATCGTGTGGTTCTTTTACTGGAAATTGTGGGGCTTGCCCAACAATTTCCAGTAAAAATTGAAACACTTTCCAAAAAGAACAGGCTTAACCGGGAGGCGGCACTCGCGTCGCCACCTGTGGGTAGGGGCGGACCTGCGTGTCCGCCCTCTTTTTGGATTGCCCCAGGGAAAAGCCCTCGGGCCTCGGTGTAACTTTTTGCGGTCAGGCTGCATCTAAGTGAAGGTAAAGCAATAATTCTCACGCTTGATGGAGTGAATATGATTAACGAACCTGTGCATGTGACCGACGCCGCTTTCGAAAAGACGGTTTTGAAGTCCACCTTACCGGTGATTGTCGATTTTTGGGCCCCCTGGTGCGGCCCGTGCCGGATGGTCGCTCCCATCCTCGATAAGCTGGCGAAGGAATACGCCGGCAAGCTGATCGTCGCCAAGGTCAACACCGATGAGCACTCGGAATGGGCCATGCGCTACGGGGTGCAGGGCATCCCGACGATGCTGTTCGTGGCCAACGGCAAGCTGGTGCACCGGCAGGTGGGCGCGCTGCCCGAGCCTTCGCTGCGCAGCCTGGTGGGTCAGTTCCTCGAGGTGGTCCAGCAGGGCCAGCCGGCGTAAATTCCGGCGCCAATTTAAAATTCGGCAGGGTGCGTCCGTTCTAGGCGCACCCTCTTTGTTTATCAAGGTGCGGTCAAACAACCGGCCGCATCTGCAAGAGCTTGTAGGGTGCGGCCGCCTTGGGCCGCACCATTCTTGTTGGTGAAAAGATGGTGCGGTCAAACAACCGGCCGCATCTGCATGAGCTTGTAGGGTGCGGCCGCCTTGGGCCGCACCATTCCTGTTGGTGAAAAAGAGGGTGCGGTCATAAAATCGACCGCACCCTACGAGTAGAGAAAGAGGTGCGGTCATAAAATCGACCGCACCCTACAGTTTACCTGCTGCCTTAAGGTCTTGCCTAGAATGCCATCTCCGGCTTCCAGGAGATCCACACCTTGCCGACCAGGTCCGGCCCAGGTTTGAGGGCGGGTCTGCCGGGCTGCCAGCCGGATGGGGTCACCTCGCCGGTATCACGGTTGTGCTGGAAGGCCTTCACCTGGCGGATGAGCTCCTGCACGTTACGGCCCACCTCGGGGGTGAGCACCTCCATGGCGCGGATGACAAAATCGGGGTCGATGATGAAGCGCCCGCGGATATCCACGCCCGCATCTTCATCGTACACGCCGTAGATCGTCCCGACCCGGCCGCCGCCATCAGAGAGCAGCGGGAAGGGCACTCCGCCGGGGACCATCTTCGCCAGTTCTTCTTCCTGCCAGATTTTATGGGAGAAACGGCTGTCGGTGCTGATGGCGAGCATCTCAACGCCCAGTGACTTAAGTTCCGAATATTTGACGGCAACTGCCGACAATTCGGTCGGTCAGACAAAAGTGAAGTCGCCGGGGTAGAAGCAGATGACGATCCACTTGCCTTTGTAATCCGACAGCCGGATGTTCTGAAAGCCGCCGTCCAGATAGGCGCTCAGCTCAAAATCCGGCGCGGGCTTACCGACACGAGCTAGCATCTTGGGTGCCTCCTTGTGGGGTGAGAGAACTGCCGATTCGACCACGGGCTCTCCGGTGAGGATAGGCCCTTTGGACGGTTTAACACAGCCATCTTTCGCTTCAGCCATATCCTTTCTCCTTTTGGGGGTCCTGCTGTAGTGATTGTGCAATCTGGCACAACCTCATTGTAGCAAATTCTGGCCGAAGAACCAACAAGGACTCGGCGATCGGGCCGGGCGGGTTCCACACCTCTCGGCGGTCTGCCTGTAAGGGATCAAGTAAACAGGAATGATGCGTCTCTACCCTGCCCGCCCCCCGGCGAACTGCGTTTCGTAGAGCTGGGCGTATAGGCCGCCCAGCTCGAGCAGCTCGGCGTGCGTGCCGCGCTCGACGATGCGCCCGCGGTCGAAGACGAGGATTTGATCGGCGGCCAGGATGGTGCTGAGGCGGTGGGCGATGACCACGCTCGTGCGGCCGGCCATCACGCGCTTGAGGGCTTCCTGGATCAGGCGTTCGGATTCGCTGTCGAGGCTGCTGGTGGCTTCGTCGAGGACGAGGATGCGCGGGTTCTTGAGGATGACGCGCGCCAGGGCGATGCGCTGCTTTTCGCCGCCGCTCAGGCGGTAGCCGCGCTCGCCGACCACCGTGTCGTAGCCATCGGGCAGCTGGATGATGAAATCGTGGATGTTGGCGGCCCGGCAGGCGGCTTCGATCTCCGCCTGGGTGGCATCGAGCCGCGCGTAGAGCAGGTTGGTGCGGATGGTATCGTGGAAGAGGTGCGTCTCCTGGGTGACCATGCCGATCTGCGCGGTGAGTGAATCGAGCGTCACGCTGCGCAGGTCGTGCCCATCTACCAGCACGCGCCCGGCCTGCGGGTCGTAAAGGCGCGGGATCAGGTAGGTGAGGGTGGTCTTGCCCGCGCCGGATGGCCCCACCAGGGCGGTGAGCCGGCCTGGCGCAATGTGCAGGTTGATATCTTCCAGGGCGGCATCGCGCGCCTGGGTGTGGGCTTCGGCATCGGGTTCTTCCTCGCCCGCCCCGGCCGGGCGGGGCGGCCTGGCCCCGCCGTTGGCCCTGGAGCTTTCGGCGGGGGCTTTGGCGGGCGGCGAGTCGCCAGAGAGAACCGCCCGCACGTTTTCCATGCGGCCGTAGCGCTTCACCTCGCTGAGCAGGCCGTTCTCGGATGAATCATAGCGGAAGGAAACCCCTTCGAAGGCCAGCTCGCCGCGGACATCGCTTAAAACCAGCGCGCCGGGGGCGTCGGCGATCTCTTGCGGCAGGTCGATCACCTCGAAGACGCGCTCGAAGCTGACGACCGAGGTGGCGAACTCAACCGGGGCGTTCGTCAGGTTCTGCAAGGCGCCGTACAGGCTGCCGAGGTAAGAGCCAAAGGCCACGATCGTGCCGATGGTGAAGGCCTTCTGGATGACGAAATAACCCCCCAGGCCATAGATCAACGCCGTGCCGACCGCGCTGAGGCCGCCGATGATGACGAAGAAGACCGTGCCGATCACCGCGCGCTGGATGCCCAGGTCGCGCACAAGCCGCGCGCGGTCTTGAAAGCGGGTCACTTCCGTCGCGCCGCGGCCAAAGAGCTTGACCAGCAGCGCCCCGCCGATGTTGAGCGTCTCGTTCATCATGGCGTTCATGGCGGCGTTGGCGTCCATCTGCTGGCGGGCGATCTCGCGCAGCCGCCCGCCCAGGCGGCGGGCCGCCAGGATAAAGAGCGGCAGGATGGCGATGCTGATCAGCGTGAGGCGCCATTCGAGGGTGAGCATCACCGCCAGCAGCGCGGCGGCCTGGACGAGGTTGGTGATGAGGCTGACAATGGTGTTGCTGATGGCGTTCTGCGCCCCGACCACGTCGTTATTGAGGCGGCTCATCAGCTCGCCGACTTTGGTGTTGGTGAAGAAGCGCAGCGACATGCGCTGTAGGCGGCTGTAGAGCGCCACGCGCAGGTCGTAGATGACGCCTTCGCCCACCTGGCTGTTCAGGCGGCGCTGGACGACATTGATGGCGCCCTGGGTTGCCGGGATGAAGAGCAGCGCCAGGGCCAGCCCCGCCAGGCGGCGGGTGTCGGCGGAGGGGATGGTCCGGTCGATCAGGTCGCGCAGGACGAGTGGGGTGAGTAGCGAAAGGCCGGTGGAGCAGAGGATCAGCACCAGCGTGGCGGCAATGCGCCCGCGGTACGGCCCGGCGTAGGTGAACACGCGCTTGAGCAGCGCAAAAGTGACCCTGGGCCGGTTCTCGTTGGCCCCCAGGTATGAAAACCAGCCGCCGCCATGGAACCCCATGCTCACCTCGAAGGAATGCTCCCGTTTGTATGGATCGATCTGTATTCCGAGTATACGCTAAAGAAGCGGGGAGCGCAAAGCGGCCTGGGGCGGGGGCGCCGGTTACCTGCGCTGAAGCGCAGGTAATTGCCTTCCAAACCAAATTTGAATTATCGCGTGCTATGGATTCAGTGCCGCGGGGCTTCACAGGGCGCCCGCGCCTGCGGGAGGGCCTTCTTCAAGGGATATATAGAAGCGAGCATGGACAGCACAATTCTGGTCGTCGATGACCAATCCGGCGTGCGCCAGCTCCTTCAGGATTGCCTGACCGAGCAGGGCTTCATCGTGTTGACCGCGACCAGCGGGCAAAACACGCTCTACGCGGCGCGCCACATCCAGCCGGATTTGATCCTGCTGGATGTGGCCTATATCTACGACCGCTCCGCCGGGCCGGAAAACCGCGCCATACGGAGAACGGCGAAAGCGGGCCAGGCCTGGCGATCGTCAAAGCCCTGGTCGAGGCGCACGGGGGGAGCGTCTCGGCCAAACCCAGGCCGGGCGGAGGCACGGCGATTAACCTGGAACTCGCAGCGTAGAACCGTTTCAGTGCCCGTTAACCGGTGCCACCGGGTGATACAGCTTCAAGTCGGCCGTGCCATCGGGGCGGGTGATCAGCTCTTCCAGCCACTGGTGATCGGCTCCGCGATAGGCATCGGAGCGGATGACCCAGTCATGCAGCTTCTTCCATCCGGCGGGGATGTGGGTGAACGGGTCGGTGAATGGGTTGACCAGCGTCATCACCGCATAAAGCCCGCCCGAAAACTCGCGGATGGGCAGCCCTCCGCCTGGGGCGGCGCCTTCTGGAAGGGGCCCCCAAACTTCGTAGCCGCGCAGGCCGGCCGCCGATTGCTCGGCAGAAACGTCCACATCAAAGCCGAAGTGCCGCGCAGGGCTGCCGAGGCCCGCTTGTTCGAACCATTGGGCCAGCCGGGCCGAGGAATCCTCCTCTGGCGTCAGGCCGACTGCCCGGCAGCAGGCCACCCGCATCGCGGGCAGCGCCTCGATGGTGATATTCAGTTCGTTCCGTGCTTCCTTTGTGGTGGGTTCTTCCATACATCTGTGCCTTTCAAGCGAGGTGAACTACAGGCATCGTTCACGCCTGTGCCATTCCATAATAGGGCGGGGTCGTTGCAAAAACGTCTCAAATCTTGTACCGGACCGTATAATATAGATAGGTTTTCATGCATCAGCTCAACATCCGCCTGTTCGGTTACCCGCAGCTCTTGATCGGTGAGACGCCCATCAAGCCGGAGCGGCGTAAAACCCTGGCGCTGGCGGCTTACCTGGCCGTGGAAGCCGGGGCGGGCGCGGGTAACCCGGCTGCCGGCGGCATCCCACGCGAAGAAGCGGCCGCGCTGCTGTGGCCCGATTGCTCGCAGGAACAGGCCGGGGCTTACCTGCGCCAGGCGCTGTGGGACTTCAACAAATCTGCCGGAGGCGAGTGGCTGGCTAAAGACGACCAGCGCCTGAGCTTCGACCCGGCGGCCTCCATCTGGGTGGATGTGAACGAGTTCCGCCAGCGCAGCGCGCGCTGGAAATCGGGCGGGGGCAACGGCTCGGAGGGGCAGGAAACGCTGCGCGCGCTGGCCGGGCTGTACCAGCGGGATTTCCTGGCGGGGTTCACGCTGCGCGGCTGCCCCGATTTTGACGGCTGGCAGTCGCTCCAGGCTGAGACTTTGCGCCTGCACCTAGCCCAGGCGCTGGAAGCGCTGAGCGCTCTGCTGGCCGGGCAGGGGGAGTTCGAAGGGGCTTTATACCAGGCGCGGCGCTGGCTTTCGCTCGACCCGCTCAACGAGGCGGCGCACCGCGCGCTCATGCGCCTGTATGAGCAGCAGGGGCAGCCCGGCGCGGCTTTGCGCCAGTTCCAGGCCTGCCGCCAGCTGTTGCAGGAGGAGCTGGGGGTCGAACCGGCCGAAGAAACCGCCGCCGTTTACCGCCAGATCCGCTCGCGCGCGGGCAGGCCGAAACCCGCCGGGCAGGCGGAAGAACCCGCGGCGCAGGCCGCCCCCAGGCCGAGCGGTACGGTCACCTTTCTGTTCACCGATATCGAGGGCAGCACCCAGCTTTGGGAGCATTACCCCGAAGGGATGCAGCGGGCTTTCGCCCGGCAGGAGGCAATCTTCCGCCAGAGCATGGCCGGGCACGGCGGCTACGTTTATAAAATGATCGGCGATGCCTTCCAGGTGGCCTTCCAGACGGCCCCGGGCGCGCTGGCGGCGGCCCTGGCAGCCCAGCGTGGATTGCTGGCCGAAGACTGGGATGAGATCGGCGCGCTCAGGGTGCGCATGGCGCTGCACTCGGGGGTGACGGAAGAACGCGGCGACGATTACGTGGGGCCAGACCTCAACCGCGTGGCCCGCGTGTTGAGCGCCGGCTACGGCGGGCAGGTGCTGCTCAACCAATCCACCTATGAGCTGGTGCGCGACCACCTCCCCCCGGGCGCCGACCTGCTCGACCTGGGCGAGCATTACCTCAAGGATTTGGTCCACCCGGAGCATATCTATCAGCTTGCCGCCCCGGGTTTGCCGGAGGTGTTTCCGCCGCTCAAGACGGCCGACCCGCAGCTCATCAACCTCCCCGCCCAGCCGACCCCGTTCATCGGCCGGGAGGAGGAGCTGGCGCGGATCGAGCAGTTGCTGCAGACCCCCGGCTGCCGGTTGATCACCCTGGTGGGCATCGGCGGGGCCGGCAAGACGCGCCTGGCCATCCAGGCGGCGGCCACCACGCGCTCCTTTGCTCACGGGGTGTACTTTGTGCCGCTCGCCGCCGTGACCGGCGAGGAAGGGATGGTGCAGGCCATCGCCGATGCGGTCAAATTCCACTTTGCCATTCCCGCCCAGGGCAGCCTGCCGGTCGGCGAGGCGCAGGCACAGCTTGCGCAGTACCTGGCGGGTAAACACATGCTGCTCGTGCTGGATAACTTCGAGCAGTTGACCGCCTGCGCGGATGACCTGGCTGCCCTGCTGGATGCCTGCCCGCAGGTTCAAATCCTGGTCACCTCGCGCGAACGCCTGAACCTGCGGGGTGAATGGGCGCTGGAAGTGGGCGGCCTGTCTTTCCCGGGCAACCCGCACAGCGAGCTTGTCCCGCAGTTCGACGCGGTGCAGCTCTTTGTGAAAGGCGCAGACCGGGCATGCGGGTTCACGCCCGGCCCGGACGACTGGCCGGCGATTGCGCGCATCTGCCAGCTGCTGGAGGGCATGCCCCTGGGCGTGGAGATGGCCGCCGCGTGGGTGAAGATGCTCTCCTGCCAGGAAATTTGCTCCGAAATCGAACGCGACCTCGATTTCCTCACCGCATCCTGGCGCGGCATGCCCGAACGCCACCGCACCCTGCGCGCGGTCTTCGAGCATTCCTGGCGGCTGCTCAGCGACCAGGAACGCTACAGCCTGGGCAGGTTATCGGTATTCGTCAGGGGCTTCAGCCGCGAGGCCGCCCTGGAGGTGGCGGGCGCGCCGCTGGCGGTGTTGACTTCGCTTGCCGATAAATCGCTGCTGCGCCGGCTCAGCGCAGGCAGGTTCACCATTCACCCGCTCCTGCAGCAGTACGCGGCTGCCAGGCTGGCGGCTTCGCCGGAGGAAAGGGAAGACGCGCTGCGGCGGCGGACGGCGTATTACGCCGATTGGCTCAGCCGCATGTATCAGATGCTGCGCGGCCCCGACCAGCTCGCAGCGTTGATCATGCTGCGCACCGAGGCGGCCAATGTGCGGGCCGTCTGGCAGCAGATGGTGGCCGACTGTGATTATGCGCGCCTTTCGCGCGCCATGCCGGCGTTGATCCTCTTCTACATCATGAACGACCGGCGCGTGGAAACAGCCGAAGTGGTGCAGATCTTACGCGACCTGGTGGACCAGCTCCGGCCTGGCCGGCAGTTGCCGGGGCTGCTGGCCTTCGCACTGGCGGCGTTGAGGGCCATGTCGTTCAACCTGGTGGGCTTCCAGACCGCGGGAGAACTGCAGAACGAGTGCCTGGAAGCGCTGCGCCTGGCCCCCGACGGGCCCGATAAAGCCTATGCTCTGCTGCTTGTCCTCATGTTCGGCGGCAGCCTGGGCTGGCCGCAGGTGCGCGCCCTTGCAGACGAGGCCGTGCGGTCCTTCGGGCAGCAGGGCGATGGTTGGTGCGTGGCGATGGTGCGCCTTGTGCTGGCCGATTCTGCGCTCTTCGGCGGCTTTGACCCGGAGCTGGCCAGGGAGATGTACCTTTCCAGCCAGGAATTCTTCCGGCGCGCCGGCAGCGATTGGGGGCGGGCCGTCTGCCTGACGGGCCTGTTCCATTATGAGCACAAGGCGGGCAACCTGGAGGCGGCATTCCGCCTCGGCAAGGAATGCGTGGAGATTCTGAGCTCTTTCGGCAATCAGGAACGGCTGCTCTGGCTGCAGCACGAAATGGGAAATATCGCTGAAACGCTCGGCGACCTGCCTGCCGCGCGGGGTTATTACTCCGATATCCTCGCGTATGCCGTGCGGATGGGCAACCTGACCCAGCAAGCCTTCTACCAGGAGCAGATCGCCCGCCTGGATGCCGCACCGGCGGTTTGAGGGGAAGGCCGGGCGCGTCGGCTAACCGCCGGCCAGCAGGGCAAAGGCGATGTTGGCAGCCCAGGCCAGCACCTTGAATTGACCTTCTCTCAACGCGGTTTCCAGTTCATCCTTGCGCAAGAAGAGCAATTGCTGCTCTTCCAAATCATCGGCAAGGGGTTCGGCCGCCCGCCGCGCGCCGCGCGCCAGGAAGAGATCACCCTGCGCCACCCCGCGGTTGGGATCCACCAGGTAACGGCCGAGATGCACCCACTCATCGGCTTCAAAGCCGGTTTCTTCCAGCAGCTCGCGGCGGGCCGCCGAAAGGGGGTCTTCGCCCGGCTCGATATACCCGCCGACGGGGGCGAGCGATTGCCCCTTCAGGCCGTATTTGCCCTGCCGGAAGACGAGATATTCACCGCCGGGGGTGACTGCCAGCACATTGACGTAATCGGGGGTGATCACCCAGGGCCAGTGCTCGATCACCCGGCCCTGGGGCGTCTGCACGGTGCGGTCTTCGACCGCAAGCCATTTCCCTTCGGTGTAGACCGGCCGGGCGTGGAGAGTCTGCCAGCCGTCCATCAGCGCGAGAAGACCCCAACCAGCTCGCCATACGCCAGGATGTGCCCTTCCATCGCTTTGAGCAGGGCTTCTTTATCCAGAGCCTTGCCTTCGACGGGTGCATCCAGCGCGTAGAGGTGAAAGACGTAATGGTGCTGCCCGGCGGGCGGGCACGGGCCGCCGTAATCGGCGCGCTTGAAGCTGCTGGTGCCCTGCACGGCGCCTTGGGGCAGGTTGAACTTCTTGCCGTTGGCCTTCGAGGCGCCATCGGCAAGCGCGCGCGCATCGGGCGGCAGGTTATAGACCACCCAATGCACCCAGGTGCGCATGGGGGCGTCGGGGTCGTCCATGATCAAGGCCAGCGATTGCGTGCCCGCGGGCGGATCGGCCCATTCCAGCGGGGGAGAGATGTCGTCGCCTTCGCAGGTGTATTGTTTGGGGATAGCCCCGCCCGGTTCAAAAGCGGGCGAGGTGATGGCGATGGGCGCAGGCGGGGTGGGGGTGGCATCAGGCGCCTGGGAAGCGCCTGCGCAGGCAGCCGCGCCCAGGAGAAACATCAGTGAAATTGCCCGGACAAGAGGTTTCATACGCTGCTCCTGAGGACATGGGTAACCTTTTCGATAAATTGAGGGGCTTGCCGCACAATTTTTATAAAATGGAAGGCATTGTCCTCCTGAGGGATGGTTGTATTGTACCGGATTTTCCCTGCCGGGCCTGTAAACCGGCCGGAACCTGAACGGCCCAATCCGGCGAATTTAAGCTATCATTAGTGCAGGTGAACCATTCAAGCGGCCTTCGCGCTTGACCCCAACTTTCCTACCAAAGAGGCGAATGAACCATGACCCCTGTGAAACGCGTGCATAACTTCAATGCGGGACCGTCCATCCTGCCGCTGCCGGTGCTGGAGCAGGCCCAGGCCGAACTGCTCGATTACCAGGGCTGCGGCATGTCGGTGATGGAGATGAGCCACCGCTCCAAGGAATTCGAGTCGATCATCAAAACTGCCGAAGCCGACCTGCGCGAACTGCTCGGCATCCCTGCCAACTATAAGGTGATGTTCCTGCAGGGGGGCGCAAGCCTGCAGTTTGCCATGCTGCCGATGAACCTGCGCCCGGCGGGGGCTTCGGCCGATTATATCGTCACCGGCTCGTGGAGCCGCACCGCCTGGAAGGAAGGCGCCAAGCTGGGGGCCACCGGCGTGGCCTTCAACGGCGAAGCCGAAAACTTCACCCGGCTGCCGGCTGAGGGCGAGCTTAAACTCGACCCAAAGGCGGCATACCTGCACTTCTGCCACAACGAGACGATTCACGGCGTGGAATTCAAGACCGAACCGGTTCCGCCCGCAGGCGTGGAGCTGGTCTGCGATATGTCGTCCGACTTCCTCAGCCAGCCGGTGGACGTGAGCAAATATGGGCTGATCTACGCCGGGGCGCAGAAGAACGCCGGCCCGGCCGGTGTGACGGTGGTCATCGTCCGCGAAGACCTGCTGCTGCGCACCCCTGAGAAGATGCCGGTGATGCTGGATTACCGCCTGCTGGCCGAGAGCGGCTCGCTGCACAACACCCCGCCCTGTTATGCCATTTATATCGTCGGGCTGGTGATGAAGTGGCTCAAAGGCCTGGGCGGGCTGGAGGCAATGCACAAGATCAACCAGCAGAAGGCCGGCCTGGTGTATAACGCCATTGACCAGAGCGGCGGTTTCTACCGCGGGCATGCCGCCGTGGCGGCGCGCTCGATCATGAATGTGCCGTTCCGTATGCCGAGCGAGGAACTGGAAGAGCAGTTCGTCAAAGAGGCCAAGCAGGCCGACTTGATCGGTCTGAAAGGCCACCGTTCGGTGGGCGGGCTGCGCGCATCGCTCTATAACGCCCTGCCGGTAGAGTCGGCGCAGGTTCTGGCGCAGTTCATGGCCGAGTTCCAGCGCAAGAACGGTTAGAAGCCGGTGCAAATTGAGCTGAGGCGCGGTTGACCCCGCGCCTCAGTGCGTTAACCGGCCGCACTTGCGTGCGAAGAGCGGATTGCTGAAGGGGAGCGCGCCTTCAATGAAAAGGAAACCTGCGCACGCCCCGGCACCGGCCCTCAGGTCATCAGGCGGTAGCCGATGCCCGATTCCGTCAGGATCAATTGCGGGTTGCGGGGATTTTCTTCGAGCTTCTGGCGCAGCTGGCGGATATACACGCGCAGGTATTCCATCTGGCTGTCTTCGGCGTAGCCCCAGACGTGGGTGAGGATCGATTGGTGGGTGAGCACCCGCCCGGCGTTGCTCGCCAGGTAGGCCAGCAGCTTGAATTCGGTGGCGGTCAGCTTCACCGGCGCGCCGGCGCGGGTCACCAGGTGAGCGGCGAGGTCGATGACCACATTGCCGGCCTGGATGACGGCTGCCTTTGCCCCTGAGGTGCGGGCGCGGTGCCGCAGGGCCACGCGGATGCGCGCCATGAGTTCATCGGCGCTGAACGGCTTGGTCAGGTAGTCGTCGGCCCCGGCATCCAGCGCGGCCACCTTTTCCTGGTCGTTTTCGTGCGCGGAGAGGATGATCACCGGCACTTCCGACCAGGTGCGCAAACGCGAGCAGACTTCGATGCCGTTGATATCCGGCAGGCCGAGGTCGAGGATGATCACATCCGGTTGAATTGCGGCGGCCAGCGCCAGGCCTTCTTCGCCGGTGTGCGCCACGTGGACGGTGTACTGCTGCTGGCCGAGGATGGTGCGCAGGGCGCGCAGGATTTGCAGCTCATCGTCAATGACCAGGATCTGTGGATGCGCGCTCATCTCATTCCTCCTCTTCGGGGAGGAGCCCGGCCAGGTTGTCTTGCGAGACGTTTGGAAGGCTGAAGCGGAAGGCCACGCCCTTTTCCAGGTTCTCTGCCCAGATCTTCCCCCCGTGGGCTTCGACAATCCCCTGGCAGATGGAAAGGCCCAGCCCCGTCCCGCGCATGCTATCCATGCCGGGGATCAGGTAGAACTTCTCGAAGATGTGCCCGATGTGCTCGGCGGGGATGGGCGGCCCCTGGTTGCTGACGGTGACCTGCATGCTGGCACCTTCCAGCAGCGCCGAGACACGGATGGGCGTCTCAGGCGGGGCAAACTTCAGGCTGTTGCCGATGAGGTTGACGAAGACCTGCTCCATCAACACCTGATCGACATACACCAGGGGGAGGTCGTCGGCCACGTCCACCTCGATGCGCTGGCGGGCTGCGGAGCGGCGCAGGCGGCGCATGGCGGTATCGACGATTTCGGCGAGGGAATTCCACTGGCACTGCAGCTTGAGCGCCCCGGCCTCGATGCGCGACATGTTCAGCAGGTTGCCCACCAGCTGGGTGAGGTGCTCCACCTCTTCGATCAAGAGAGCCTGCAGCTCGCCGCGCGCTTCGGGGTCGAACTCCACATCGGGGTTGAACAGGCTGGTGGCCGAGGCCTGGATGGTGGCCAGGGGGGTTCTCAATTCGTGCGATACAGAGGAGAGGATGGCCGTCTTGAGCTTATCGCTCTCTTCCAGCACGCGCGCGCGGGTCTCGTTCTCGGCGAGGATGGCGCGCTCCAGCGCCACAGCCCCCTGGCTGGCGCAGGTTTGCAGCAGGCGTTCCTGGTCGAGCGAAATTACGTTGGCGTGGCCGTAGAGCACGATCTGCCCGATCTGCCCCCTGGAAGCGTAGAGCGGGACGCGCACCGGGTTGGCCGCGGGGTGCTGCACTGGCTCATCGGGCTCGCGGATGGCAAAGCGCATCCCGGCGGTATCCACCTGGATTTCGGCCACGGTGCCGGGGAAGATCGTCTCGAGCCTTTGCGCCAGGATGTGCATGACGCGCCGCGCGTCGGTCTGCCCGGTGAGGGCGGCGCTCAGTTCGTAGAGCTGGCGCATTTCACGCTCGCGCGCCTGGACCAGCTGGAGGCGCTGCTGGGCGCGCGCCATAAGGTTGCTGATCAACATGGCCACGCCCAGCAGGACGAACATTGCCAGGATGTCTTGCGGTTGCGAGACGGCGAAGGTGTATACCGGGTGCAGGAAATAATAGTTGAAGATCAGGAAGGAGAGGATGGAAGCCGTGATGCCTGCCAGCCCGCCCCAAAATGCCGCGCTGACCACCACCGGCACGAGGTAGAGCAGCGCGACGATGGAAGTGGTGAAGTAATCTTTGAGCAAGATGAGCAGGACGCTGTAACCGCCTACGGTCAGGACGGCAGCGATGACCCGCCAGAGCGGGCGGAGTATGAGGAAGAAGGGCTTCATCTCCTCAACTATATACCCGAATGGGCGCTGCGGGAAGAAGATTCCGGCCGGGCTACGCGAGCGCGCGGGGGGTGAGGGCCGGTTTGCACCGGCTTGAGCAAGAAAGAGGGTGCGGTCATAAAATCGACCGCACCCTACGGGAGCTTGTTTTGGTGGGCACCCGGGGTGCGCCCGAAGGGGCGGGGCTAAGGGTGGGGGCTTGGCGGCACCGGCTTGAGCACGAAGGTGGCGCGGGCAACCGATCAACCGCTCCCCGAACCCTTTGGTGCTTAAAAATTGGCTCCCCGGGGGAGTACCCTCCGGGGAGCCTGAGTGCCTGTCAGGGGAACAGGTACTTACCTAATTGCTCAGCCAGGAGAAGAAGATCTTCTTGGTCAACCCGGCCGCCAGGCGGCTGGAGGTGAACTCGTCGAAGAACATCGTCCCGGCCGAGCCTTTGGAGAGACCCATGCTCGGCCCGAGCAGCACTTCGTTCAGCTTGTGGGCGCTGGTGTCTCCGCTGGTGGTCTTGATGTGGCTTTCGTTCAGGAACAGGCTGAAGAACCCGTCTGCGCCCGACTTCCAGGACATCTCAACCAGGTTGGATGCGTTGGCGATCTCCACCCAATCGGTGAAGACCTGGTCACCGCCGGAAAGGAACCACCCGCGAATTTCGAGCGTGTGCGAGGCCGATTCATCGCGTTCGTACTGGATGCCGAAGATCGGCAGGTTGTCTTGATCCAGCCCGGCAAAGATCTCCACCGGCCCCTCGCCCGAGGCAGCGTCGTTCGGGTTGAAGTAGAACCCGGCTGTGTAAACCGTCTCCAGGTCCGGCGAGTTGTCATACACGTAAGCCGGCTGGCCGAAGCCGTTCGCGTCCGGTTCCATCGTCGCGGCCATGACGTAGTTGTCGCCGGCGGCTGCCAGCGCCATCGCCGGCCCCTGGACGACCGCCACGTTGCCGACCACGCCCGCCCAGCCGGCCAGCCCGGCATCGAAGGCGCTCGCGAAGATGAAGGGTGTGCCGGCCCCGCTGGCGTTGGTCACCACCTGCACGCCGGGGTTGGTCGGGTCGGAATTGATATTCCAGTGCGGGTACCCCACCGCAGGCGCCGGATAAACCGTGGTATCGCCGATGGTGTTCGTGGCCATCACCCGGTAGAAATAGGTGCGGTTGCGCAGGACGGTGGTGTCCACATAGGTGACCGTGCCGCCCGCCCCAGCCGAGGCCGGGACGGTGGAGCTCAGGGTGACCCAGGGGCCGGTGGGCGTGGCAGCGCGCTGGACGGTGAAGCTGGTTTCGTTGACGGCATTATCCGTCCAGGTGAGGGTGACGCGCCGCTGGTTGTTGTTGTAGATGGCGGCCAGGTTGCTCGGGGCATTCGGCTGCACGCCAAGCAGCAGCGGGTGCATCATGTCCATTTCCTCATGGCTCAAGATGTGGCAGTGCCAGACGTACTCCCACCCGAAGTTCACCTTGTGGTTGGTCACCGGGGCAGCCACGCCGGTTGGGTCGATGAACCCGTTGGGGCCGCCGCGCAAGACTTCGCCTTCCGGCATGGTCGGGTCGATCAGGCGCACGCTGTTGGGAACATCGAACGGCTGCGTGGGGGCTGCGGGCCGAACCGCCAGGATGGTGTGTTCCAGCGGGTTGACGCGAATGGTTTCCTTCCAGCCGAGCTCGTTCGGCTCGGGCGGCAGCATCGCGCCATCCCAGGCCACGCGGTTCACCAGTTGAGCGTTCATCAGATGCACGTGGATCGGGTGCGTATCGACACCGTTGTGGGTGATCTTCCAGATCTGCGTGCCGTCGCCCTGGGTGAGGACGGTGGTGGTCACGTTGCGCATCAGGTCAACCGGCGGGGTGGCGTAGCCGTAGAGCACCATGTTCTGGTTGAGCGAGTTCACTTTGGTCAGTTCAAGGCCGAGCATGCCGCCCATGCGCCCGTAGTCGATGTCGTAGGCTGCGCCCATTTCATCGTGAATGGCTTTCGGCTCGAGCGGGTCGATGGTAACGCCGACCGCGACCGCCGTGGCCACCGCGGTGACTGCTGCGCCGCCGCCCACAAAGGTGATCGTGGGGGCCGAGGTGTAGCCGGAGCCGCCGTTGTCGAGCGTCACGCCGGTGACAAACCCCGGCTGGATGGTGGCGGTTGCCGCCGCGCCGGTGCCTCCGCCGCCGCCCGTGAAGGAGACGGTTGGCGCCGAGGTGTAGCCTGAGCCGCCGTTGGTGAGGGTGATGGAGCGCACGATTCCTGTGATGGTGGCCGTGGCAGTTGCGTTGCGCCCGTTGCCGCCGGTCAGGGTGATCCGCGGGGCCGAGGTGTAGCCTGAGCCGCCGCTGGTGACGGTGATGGCCGTCACCACACCGCCGACCACGGTGGCGGTTGCCGCCGCGCCGGTGCCTCCACCGCCCTGGAAGTTCACCCTGGGGGCCGAGGTGTAGCCGGATCCGCCGTTGGTCACTAGAATGGCGTCGACCACGCGCGTAAAGCTGGCCACAGCCGCCGCGCCGGTGCCTCCGCCGCCGCTGAACACGACCGTGGGGGCCGAGGTGTACCCTGAGCCGCCCGCAGTGAGCGTGACGGCGTTGACGAAGGATGGCGTGATGGTGGCGGTTGCCGCCGCGCCGGTGCCTCCGCCGCCCGTGATGCTTACGATGGGCACTTCGGTGTAGCCTGCGCCTGGCGAAGTCAGTCGAATGCCCGGCAAGGGGCCGTTGATGAGGGTCTTGCTCCAATCCTGCTGCTGAATGTACTGGTCCATGTTATCCAAGACCGCCCATTCATACGCCGAATTGTAGGCCGCCTGCGGGATGATGATTTGATCTTGCGAGACCTCGAAGACCCCCCGTTTGCCGGTGGCGCTGTCTTTCTTCCAGACGGCTTCGAGCGTGGTCAGGTCATAAGCCGGGGTGGTGACTTCCAGGGCGGCCACTGCCACAGCGCCATACCCTCCGCCGCCTTCCAGGCTGACGGTGGGAATCGAGGTGTAACCGCTGCCGCCGCTCACCAGGGTGATGGCATTGACGGCCAGAGCCGCGACCGCGTTGGCGCCCACTCCGTCACCGGTGATGGTGACGGTGGGCAGGCTGGTGAACCCGGAGCCGGGGTTGGTGATGGTGATGCCGGTGACGCGGCCGTTGGTCAGCCGGGCCGTGGCGGTGGCGCCGCTGCCCCCGCCTCCGGCAATATCAACCGTGGCGGCGGTGTAGCCGGTGCCGGTGCTGGTGAGGGTGATGTGATCCAGCTTGCAAGAAGCGGTGGCCACCGCGCCGGTGCCTCCGCCGCCTTCGATGACCACATCCGGGGCGGTGATGTAATCGGCGCCGCCGCTGCGCAGGGCAACCGTGGCGACAGCCGCGCCGGTGGCCTGGCCTTTGACCCGCACCTGCATGACCGTGCGGGTGTTTGGCCCGAAGCCGGGCTGCGTGGTGGGCGTGCCGCCGGAGCTGGTTTGATCGGGGTTGCCGGTGTAGTAATCATAGCGCGGGTCGAGCGCCGGGAAGGCCGCCGGGGCATCGTTGTAGAGGATCAGCGTCTTGCCTGCGAAGGGGGTGAAGTCTACGATCACATCGGCGCGTTCCGCGCAGCCCAGCAGCAGCGAGTGATCGGTGACGTTGCCGAAGTTGAAGGCCGTGGCATTGGCATTCCAGTTGATTGGCTGCGGGGGGATGACCACCGGGGCGGGCAGGAAGCCGCCTTCGGTGCCGATTTGAATCCATGAAGGCCCTGCGGTGGCCGGGTCTGGAACGCCGCCGGCGCGCCCATCGGTGGACCAGGTGGCCGGGAAGCCCGGCGTGGGGGCGGCGGGGACCATCCTCACTTCGGTGTTGGCGCGCCCGTCGGCTGTGACGACCGTCGGGTCGGCCTCATAGAAGTGCAGGTTGAAGAAGCGGTCGTTGGCCGCGTTGAGGATGCGGAAGCGCACCGGCTTCGGGTCCACTTCCAGGTAGGGGTAGGCCACGCCGTTGACGAGCGGGGTGTCGTTGAAGGCTTCCATGCCCATCGAGGGGAAGGGCATCTGCGGGCGCTGAGGCGGTTCCCACGGGGCGTTGACGGGGTCATAGTATTCGTTCGGCACCGGGCCGAAGGTGATGTTAGACGTGGGGGGCCAGAACCAGGGGCCGTACATCCAGCGCCCGAAGGCGGACGCGCCGGAGGGGTCCCAGGGGTTCTGCGCGGGCATGTAAACGTTCGGCACCCACAGGTCGCCGGTGTGAGGGGTTCCGGGGGTGGTGCCCCATTTCCACATTGGGTCTTGCGCGCCGATGGTGGCCGCATCCACAAAAGTCTTATCCTGGATGACGAGCGGGATGCCCGCATCGGGGAGGACTTTGAGCAGGCCGGGGTTGACGCCCGAGTTGTTGGTGCCGTCGATCAGGTCCTTCTCGACCTGGTCCATCAGCAGGTAACCTGCCGCTTCGCCCGCGTAGACGTTCAAGCGGGTGATGCCGTAGGCATGGTCGTGGTAGAACATCAGGCGCGCGCTCTGCTGGTTGTTGTAGTAGAAGGTCAGCGAGCCGTCGCCGGGGTTGTTGCTGGCCCCGGGCGCGGGCGGCGTGAGTGATGCGCCGGGGATTACATTCCCGGCCGGGTCGAACCACATATCCGGCACGTATGAGACGCTGACGCCCTTCGGGTACTGCGTCATTTCACCGGCGGGGGTTGTCCACTGGTGCGGCGTGCCGTCGCTGATCCACGGGACCAGGCCGCCGTGCAGGTGCAGGGTGGCGCGGTTCTGGGTGTAGTTTTCTTTCATTCCGGGCATGCCCATCATATCCAGGGGGCCCATGCCCGCGCCCATCACGGTTTCATCCACGGGGATGAACAGGTTGCCGCCGGCGCCCGTGGGCAGCTTGTTGGTGAACTTGATGCGCACCGGAGTGTTGCGGTTGGCGAGGATGAGCGGGCCGAGGTAATGCGGCGTGTTATCGGCGGCGTTCACCTGGCGGTAGCCGCGCAGCCGGGTGGGAGGCAGGTCGCGGTGAAGCTGGAAGTCATATTCGACCAGTTCGATCTCGTAATAATCGCAGCCGCTGAAGGTGGTTGTATCGGGCACGCCGATCTGGATATAGTGCTCGGCTCCGAGGGTGCTGGCGCCGGCGGGGGTGAGGCCGGGCACCGAGTCGATGAATTTGCGGATGCCGCCGGTGACCAGGGGGTCATACGGCCCCTCGGCGAGCTGGAGGACGGCCGTGGCAGCCGCGCCTGTGCCGGTGGCGTCGGTGATCGAGACGATGGGGGCAGTGTAGCCGCTGCCGGGCGTCAGCACGGTGATGGAGCTGATCGCCCCGCCCGCGAGCGTGGCCGAAGCAGTGGCGCCGCTGCCGGTGCCGTACACATCCAGGATTTCCACCGCCGGCGCCGAGTAACCGGAACCGGGGGCATCCACCGTGACGCTGCCGATGCTCCCCTTGGGCATGGGGCTGTTGGCATAGTTGGCGTAGGGGCCAAAGTAGTGCGGCAGCCCGGGGATATCGGCTGCCAGGCCGGCGGCCGCGCCGGGTTTGAAACCCGCCGCGCGGTAACTGGCTGCCGCGGCCTGGCGGTCGACCACCGTCACCTTACGGTCGAGCATATAAGGCGGAGTGCTGCTGCCCGGGGTCGAAGCGGGAGGCGGGGGGGTGGCCTGCGCCAGCACGCCGCGCGGTAAGGCCAGGCCAATCCCTGCGGCCAGGCCGATCTTCAGAAAATTCCGTCTGTTAATTCTATTCATCTTGTCACCTGTTGGAAAAACATTCACGACTATTCATGGCTATCGTCCGCGTAGAACATGCTGATTTGGAATTTGTTTTTGTTCACCTCCCTTGATGGCTGGGCATTGGCCCCGGATGGCTCAACCGGCTCTCACACCGGCCTGCGTTCCGGCTGCTCTGGCAGCGAGAAGGATCCGGTCTGGTGGGCAGCCTGGTTTCGTGCTCTTTTGCTGAGATAACCTGCTGATGCCGCGGGCCATTTCACTAACCCCCCGTCAGGCCGGATGCCATGAAAACTGCTGTGAAGGGCCTTACAAAACAACTGACTGGGCCGGAAAAAGAGATGAAACTTGCATTCGTGAGAACAGTTCTACCCTTTTGAAAACTCTCTCACGATCCTATTGTATGGGGGGAAGGTGTCCTGGTAATTGGAATATCTGTGTCTTTATTGGGCGATTACCAATATTTTCCTGCTGCGGGCCGAACCACTCAACGCTCCAACAGGCGGCGGGCGGATTTGAGGATTTCCTCAGGGTCGCAGGGCTTTTCGAGGTAGATATCCACCCCCTGCGTGCATGGGTCGATCTTGTGTGACGAACGCGGCAAGGCCGCCAGGATGGCGACGCGGGGCGGCGGCATCTGCCGGGCGATCAACGGCAGCAGGCTGGTTCCCAGGCCGTCCTGGAGTTTGTAATCGAGCAGCACCAGATCGAAGTGGTGGTTGCACAGCAGCGCCTGCGCCTGGGTGACGCTGCTGGCCAGCTGAACGCTGTAGCCTGCCTTTGCGAGAATGATCGAAAGGCTCTTGCGCAGGCTGTATTCATCGTCCACTACCAGCACTGAAAGTTGCAATGACATGATCGGCCCAATCCATGATCCGCATCTGTGAGATGGTGTGCTCATTTTCCTGTGAATTGAGGGGCCAGGCCCCACCATTGACAGGACGGCAAATTCTCTTTGTTGAGATCATTCTAAAAGGAAATTGCGGCGGCGATATTGGATTTTCTTAGTCTTTATTGCGACCTGTCCGTTCGGGCAAGAATAACAAAAAAACCGCCTGGAGACGCATCTCCAGGCGGTTGGGGGTGCGCGGTTCTATCTCAAGCCACCAGCCGGTAGCCCACGTTGCGCACGGTGATCAGCATTGTAGGCCGCGAGGAATCCGCCTCGAGGGCTTTGCGCAGTTCGTGGATTTGCCAGCGGGCCATTTCGCCGGCTTCCACCCGCGAGACGCGATACCCTTGCGCTTCATAGACGAGCGTCTCAAAACTCACTTCGGCGGGCGAGTGGCGGGCGAGCACCGTCAGGTAATCGAAGGACGAGGGCGGGATTTGCACGAATTGCCCGTTGAGGAAGCAGTGCCGGGTGTGCAAATCGAGCGTGAGCCGGCCGACGCGGAGCAGGCGGTTCGGGTCGGCCGGAGAAAGCGCCTGGAGCTCGCCGGGGGTGGTTGAATTGCCGGAATCCAGGTCGTTCAACTCGCCCATCAAGTCCTGGATTTTGCGCACCAGTTCTCGGCGGCGCTGAGGCTGCTGGTTCTCTTGCAGCACTTCCTTCAGGCGCAGCAAAATATACTCCGGCTCGATTGGCTTGAGGATATAATCGCGCGCGCCCTGGCGGATGGCCTGGATGGCGGAATCGAGGGTGGCGTTGCCGGTCAGCATGATGACGGGCAGGTCGGGGTGACTCTGCCGGATCAGGCGCAGCAGTTCGATGCCGCTCATATCCGGGAGGCCCAGGTCCAGCAGGGCCAGGTCGAACACGTGCATCTTCAACAGCTCCAGCGCCGCGGCGGCGTCTCCGGCCTGAGCGACGCCGTAACCGCCCCGCCGCAGCACCATCGAAAGGGTGACGCGCAGATTGGCTTCATCGTCAACAATGAGGATTTTCTGTTGAACCGGCATAGGTTCGTTCCCTTTACGGATAAAACACGGTTAATGAATTGGCAGCCAGACGGTAAAGGTGCAACCGACCCCCGGTTGGGAATCCACCGAAATACGCCCGTTGTGCTGCTGGATAATTTTATACACAATCGGGAGCCCGAGGCCCATCCCTTTGGGCTTGGTGGAATAGAAAGGCTCGAAGATTTTATCCAGGTTTTCCAGGGCGATGCCCCCGCCCGTATCGCCTACGGCAACGCCCGCCAGCCCCTCATTGTCATCTGTGAAGAGGCGGATGGTGAGCTGCCCGCCCGAGTGCATCGCATCGATGGCGTTTTGGATCAGGTTGATGAACACCTGCCTGAGCTGGTCGGCTGCGCCCGGCACGATGCAGGCGGTGGAAGGAATTTCGACCTGGCCGGTGATGCCTGAGCGGTCCATCTGATCCTTCAGCGATGCACTCACCGAGCGGATGAGCGCCCCCAGGTCTACCGGGGCGATCGGCAGAGCCGCGTTCGAGCGGAACACCTCGCGAAGCTGCGAGACGAGGTTGGAAATACGCTGCGTCTCATTGCTCAAAATCTCAAGCGATTCCCGTTGATCGGCGTCGATGGTGCGCTCGTCCAGGCTCATTTTAATCAGGTACACACAGTTGCGGATGGTCTGGATCGGGTTGTTCAATTCGTGGGCCACTGAGGCGATGGTGCGCCCCATGGCGGCCAGCTTTTCGGCCTGGGTCAGTTCGGCGCGCATCTGGCGTTCGGTCTCGAGCAGCGAGGTCAGGTTTTCGATCAGGCGCGCATTTTGAATGGCAATGGCCGCGTTGGCCGCAAAAGCGTTGAAGATTTGCTTCGCCGAAGGATCGAACTGGCCCGGGGTATTGCTCGCCAGCAAGAGGTAGCCGGTGGTCTGGCGCTCGACTCTCAACGGGGCGATGGCATATGAGCGCACCCATTCCAGCCCTTGCATGGCTTTCCAGGTGGAGAGGCTGTTCACGTCTTGAACAAATACCGTTCCGTGTTCGGTGACCTGTTGAAAGCGGTGGTAATAATCGTCCATCCCGATTTGCTTGTGGAGGGTTTCATCGGGCGTTCCCAGCTGGTCGAAACCCCGCCAGCGCAAGAGCGACAGGCGGCCGTCATCCACGGCGATGAGCGCGATGGCCGGGCTGGCCAGCACGTTCTGCGCGTGGTCGAGGATGCGTTCCAGCACCTGGTCGGTGGCGGCGGCCTCGTTCAGGGCCAGGGCCGCATCGGCCAGCCGTTCGGCCAGCAGGCGCTGGGCGCGTTCGCTGGCCGAGCTGGATGTCAGCGCCAGGTTGGAGACCTCCAATTCGGCCTCCACGCGCCGCCTTTCCTCGATTTCGCGCTTGAGGTCGCGCGTGCGGTCTTCAACGCGGATTTCCAGCTCGTCCTGGAGCTTGAGGTGCTCCTGGATTTCCACCTGCAAAGCCCGGTTGGCCTTTTCAAGCTCGAAAGTGCGCTCTTCGACCAGCCCTTCCAGGTCCTGGTTCATGCGCGCCAGGTCCTTTTCGGCCTGGATCTTCTCGAGCAGCGAGCGGCGCATGGGCAAAAGGAAGAACAGGTACAACACCGGGAAGGAGATGATCACCATCAACGCAGGGTCAACCAGCAGCTCGAGCATGTTGGCTTGCAGGCGCTGCTTGAAGAAGACCACCATGACAATGAACTCAGAAAGAAAGAGCGTGCCGGTGACGATCAAAAACAGGCGGATTGTCGAATCCCTGGCGAGCAGGCGGGTGTTCCGGCGGGCGTCCTCATCCAAAGAAGCCAGGTTTGCATCTGGCCTTGCCGCGGGGGTTTGTCTGGTTTTGTCTGGTTCCATGGGTCGATAAGGTGCGATAAGAAAAACTATTACGAGCAGGGATGAAAAACAACTGGTTTGGGATCGGCCGAGAAAGCTCTTCCCCCCTCAATATGAGGATTTGATTAACTACCCTATCAGGATACAAATTTTACGCTCCTTTGAACAGTGTAGAATGTCGCAATTTCATCGCCCTTTTGCAGCGTTTGGATCAAAATCGGTATATTCACGGATTGGACTACAATGAATAGACCCGGGGTTCACCACACCTCACCCGGCAAGGATGCGCCCGCATGGCTCTGAATATTGACCTGACCCACCTGGATTGTTCCATCACCGCCGGCCACCTGAAGATGGGCGGCCCTAACCCGCGCGGCGAGAGAATCGAGGCCAACAACCGCTACTTCACGCTCGGCGGCGCGCCGTGGCTGCCTGTGATGGGCGAGTTTCACTTTTCGCGCTACCCAAGGCGTTACTGGCGCGAGGCACTGCTGAAGATGAAAGCCGGAGGGGTGACGATCGCCGCCACCTACATCTTCTGGATCCACCACGAGGAGCTCGAAGGCGAATTCGATTGGAGCGATAACCGCGACCTGCGGGGGTTCATTGAGCTGTGCGCCGAGGTGGGCCTCTATGCCTACCCGCGCATCGGCCCGTGGGCGCACGGCGAGTGCCGCAACGGAGGCTTCCCCGATTGGCTGCTTGAAAAGTGCGGCGAGCATGTGCGCGAAGACAGCCCGCTTTACCTGGCCTACGCGCGCCGGCTCTATGAGCAGATTGCCCGGCAGCTCGACGGCCTGCTGTGGAAAGACGGCGGGCCGGTCATCGGCGTGCAATTGGAAAACGAGCTGATTCACAACCCCGGGCACATCCTCACCCTCAAGCGCCTCGCCCAGGAAGCTGGCATCGACGTTCCGCTCTACACGATGACCGGCTGGGGCCCCGCGCAGGTGCCCGAGGATGAAGTGATTCCGCTCTTTGGGGGTTACCCCGATGCCTTTTGGAACCGCGATGTTTCGGGCTGGGCCAGGGAATGCCGCAAGCAGTACCTGTTCTCGCCGATCCGCAACGACGATTTAATCGGCGCGGACCTGCTCCGGCGGCGCGATATCGCCGACGTCTCTTACCTGGAGCGTTACCCGTTTGCCACCTGCGAGCTTGGCGGCGGCATGCAGGTATCTTATCACCGCCGCCCGTTCATCCTGCCGGAAGACGTGGCCGCGCCGCCGATCTGCAAGCTGGGCAGCGGCAGCAACCTGCTGGGCTATTATATGTACCACGGCGGCTCGCACCCGCTCGGCAGGCTTTCGACCCTGCAAGAGACCCAGGCGACACATTACTGGAACGACCTGCCGGCGATCAGCTACGATTTCCAGGCCGCCATCCGCGAATACGGGCAGTTGAACGGGCAATATCACAGCCTGCGCCTGCTGCACCTCTTTTTGCAGGATTTCGGCCCCGGCCTCGCGCCCCTGCCGGCGGCCTTCCCGGAGGTGATGCCCGCCTCGCTGGATGACGTGGAAACGCTGCGCTGGTCGGTGCGTTCCGATGGGCGGCGCGGTTTTATCTTCATCAACAACCACCAGCGGGTGGAGGCGCTGCCCGCCAAGAGCGGCGTGCAGTTCGAGCTGCGCCTGCCGGATGAGGTGCTGCGCATCCCCGGCGAAAGGGTGGAGATCCGTCAGGGCGCCGCCATGTTCTGGCCGTTCAACCTGGACCTGAACGGCATCACCCTGCGCTATGCCACCGCGCAGCCCGTCTGCCGCCTGCAAGGCGAGGGCGCGCCGGTGTTCGTCTTTGCCGCACGCGGCGGCGTGGCGGCCGAGTTCGCGTTCCAGCCCGCCTTATTGCCCGGGGTGGAAGGGGCAGGGCTGGATGAGCAGGGCATTTTGCGGGGCCTCGCCCCCGGCAGGCTGGTCACGCTCTCCACGCCGCAAGGGCAGGGCGCGCGTCTGCTGCTCCTTTCAGAGGAGCAGGCTTTGCAGGCCTGGAAGGCGCGCATCTGGGGGCGCGACCGGTTGTTCCTCGCGCAGGCGGGGCTGGCCTTCGACGGCGACACGTTGACCTTGAGCGCAACCGACCCGGCCGACCTGTGGTTCTCGGTCTTCCCCGCCATCGAAGGGGCGCGCGGCGGCCTGCGCGAAGGCGCCTTCACCCGCCACAACTTTTCGGTGCGGGGCAAATCGGTCCGCGTGGAGGCGCGCAGGGTGCGCCCAGCTGCCCCGGCGCGGGTGGTGCCCATCGGCCCGCTCGGCGTGGCGCAGCAGCCCGAAGATGCCGAATATGAGCGCGGCGAGGAATGGGAAGTGCGCCTGCCGCCGGGAGCCTTTGACGGGGTGGAGGATATTTACCTGCGCATCGCTTACACCGGCGATGCCGCGCGCGCCTACCTGGATGGCACCCTGGTGGCCGACGATTTCTACAACGGCCGGGTTTGGGAAATCGGCCTGAAGCGCTTCGCTCCGCGCGTGCTCGAGGCCGGGCTGCGGCTGCGGTTCCTGCCCCTGCGCCGTGATGCGCCCATTTACATTGCCCCCGAGCACCGCCCGCCCTTCGGGCCGGACGGCGAGGCTTTGGAGGTGCGCTCGATCAGCGCCGGGGTGGAATATCGCGTCCAATTCGCAGCGAGCGGCCTCGCTTGAAAGGCGCGCTGCAGGGCGTGTCAGCCGCCGAAATACTTTGACAGCACCGATTGTTTGACTTCCTCGGGCAGGAAGGAGGCTTCCACCGCCATGCGGTTGCAGGCGGCGATGTCCTCCAGGCTCATCCCGAGGATCTCATGCGCGATGCGGTATTCATTGTTCAGGTTGGTGTCTAACAGCTCGGGGTCGTCCGAGTTGATCGTCACGCGCACGCCCAGGTCGAACAGGCGTTTGAGGGGGTGCTCTTCGATGCGCGCCACCGAATTGGTGAGGTAATTGCTCCACGGGTTCACTTCCAGCGTCACGCCGCGTTCCTTCACCAGCTCCACCGCCCGCGGGTCTTCGATGATGTGGATGCCGTGGCCGATGCGGTCCGGCTCGACCATGCGGATGGTATCCACCACTGCCGAAGCGGGGGTATCCTCGCCGGAATGCACGGTCACCTTCAAGCCGGCGGCTTTGGCGCGCAGCACCGGGCGGACGAACTCGCGGATGGGGTGCTCGGCCTCGCCGTCGGCCAGGTCGATGCCGAGGATTTCGCCCTTCCAGCGCAGCGCCCAATCGATGGTGCGCTCGCAGGATTCAACGCCCAGCCCGCGCGAGGTGATGGCGATCAACCCGATGGCCATGCCGAACTGTTCCTGCGCGCGGTCGCGGGCGTTCAGGATGCCGCGGAAGGCGGCATCCCAATCCAGCCGGTGGCCCGAAAAAGCCCAATCGGGTGAGAAACGCAGCTCGAACAGGCGCACGTTCTGGCGCGCCGAGTCCTCGAACAGTTCAAAGGCGATGCGCTCCACCACCGCCGGCGAGACGATGCAATCCTGGGCAATCTTGAAGGCATCCAGCACCGATTGCAGATCTTTGAGCTGCTCGGTGACTTTTACATACCGTTCCAGCGAGCGCACGTCGCCGGCAGGCAGGCGCAGGCCGTATTCGCGGGCGATGTCGAGGATGGTCGCCGGGCGGATCGAGCCTTCCAGGTGGCAATGAATCTCGGTTTTGTTGATGCGGTTATAGCGCTCGTCGAATACCTGCATGCGCGGCACCTCCCTTCAGGTTTCCCATATTGTAACGTGATTTGATTTTACCGATTCACAGCGCCGGTGTGTGCGAGCGCAAGACGGCATTGAATTTCCCTTTCTGTGCCGTAGATAACCTTTCCCTCATCGCCGACCCTCACCTTTGCGGGTGCGCGAAGCGCGTCCCAGCGGGCCAGGGGAGCAGATTTCTTCCCCTCGCCCTCCGGGAGAGGGCAGGGTGTGGGCTCTTAGAAAAAATCCCCTTGACTTTCCTCTTATAGTTTATATAATAGGTTGATATTAGAACATTATTTCTGTCAACAAGTGGTAAAATACATCGCTTATGTCTGAACTCATCCAGGTGAATCAACTCAGCAAAACGTATAAAGTGCCGGAACGTGAAGGCGGGTTCCGCTCGGCGGTGCGCGGGTTCTTCAAACGCAAGTACCGCGATGTCAACGCCGTCCAGCAGGTCACCTTCACCATCTGCCAGGGAGAGATCGTCGGCTTCCTCGGGCCGAACGGGGCGGGCAAGACCACCACGCTCAAGATGCTCTCGGGCCTGCTGCACCCCACGGGCGGAAGCGCCAGCGTGCTGGGTTACACCCCCTGGGAGCGCAAGCGCGGCTACCTGCAGGCCATGACGCTGGTGATGGGCCAGCGCAACCGCCTTTCGTGGGATATCCCCGCGGCCGATTCCTTCCTCCTCAACCAGGCTATTTACCGCATCCCGCAGGCCGAGTACGCGCGCACCCTCAAGGAGCTGGATGAACTCCTTGACCTCTCGCCGATTATGCGCAAGCCGGTGCGCAACCTCTCGCTGGGCGAGCGCATGAAGTGCGAGCTGGCTGCCGCCCTGCTCCACCGCCCGCAGGTGCTCTTCCTCGATGAGCCGACCATCGGCCTGGATATCACCGCCCAGGCGCGCATCCGCTCCTTCTTGCAGGAATACAACCGCCGCACAGGCGCGACCATCCTGCTGACCAGCCATTACATGGCCGATGTGACCGCGCTGTGTGAGCGAATCATCATCATCCACCAGGGCAGGCTCAAATATGACGGCGCGATCAGCGAGCTCACCCACCGCATTGCCCCGTTCAAGCTCATCGGCGTGGCGCTGGGCGACCCCTGCCCCTGCGACCTGACGCCCTACGGCAAGCCGGTGGCGGGCGAGAACGGCGACGGCAAGCAGTTCGTGCAGGTGCCCGCCGGCGAGGTGGCATCCATCACCAGCCGCCTGCTGGCCGAACTGCCCATCCACGACCTGACGATCGAAGACCCGCCCATCGAAGACGTGATCGAGCGGGCCTTCCAGGAATAGGACCCCATGCTGCGCATCTTCCAACGCTTCTGGCTGGTGAACTGGGCCGAGCAGTGGCAGTACCGCGCCAACCTGCTGATGTACCTGCTCTACTGGCTGGTTTCGCCGGTGGTGTACCTGTCGGTGTGGATCACGATCGCCAACAGCCAGGGCAGCGTGAACGGCATGAGCGCCAATGATTTTGTCACCTATTACCTGACGCTGCTGATCGTTGACCAGCTCACCAGCGACATCACCATCCACATCCTGGCCTATAAGATTCAAGACGGCACGCTCTCCGGCGACCTGCTGCGCCCGGTGCATCCCATCTTGGTGAACACGCTGGTGAACAACATCGCGTTCAAGGCACTCACCTTCATGGCGCTCATCCCCATCTGGGTTGTGCTCGTCCTGCTCTTCCGGCCCGATTACAGTGCCGTCAGCTGGCAGTCGGTCTTGCTGGCTCTGCCGGGCGTGGCGATGGGCTTTGGCATCAGCTTTCTGTTGGGGGCAACGATCACATGTCTGGCGTTTTGGACGACGCGGGTGTACTCGATCTCCGAGTTTTACTACGCGCTGGCGGTGCTCTTTTCGGGGCAGTTCGTGCCGCTGCCGCTGATGCCGCGCGTCATCCAGGCGGCAGCCCAGTATTTGCCGTTCCAGATGATGCGCTACGTGCCGATCGAGACGATCCTCAACCGATTGCCGCTGGAGACCGTCTTGCGCGATTATGCGATCGGGCTGGCGTGGCTGGCGGTGGCCTGGCTGCTGTTCCGCTTCGTCTGGCGCGAGGGCGTCAGGCGCTTCTCGGCGGTGGGGGCCTAGAACGATGCACACCCTGCGCGTCCTCGCCGCCCTGTTCAAGATCAACCTGCAGATGTCGCTGGCTTACCGCGCCGACACGCTGGTGAACATCCTCCTCAACCTGATGTGGCTGGGGTGGGAGCTGCTCGGCCTCAGCATCATCTTCAGCAACACCACCCAGCTGGCGGGCTGGGGCATCGGCGAGATGATCGCCCTGATGGGGGTCTTCCGGCTGGTGAACATGCTCATGGCGAGCCTGATCTGGCCCAACACCGAGAAGTTCAACACCAGCATCCGCGACGGCTCGCTCGATTACACGCTGCTCCTGCCGGTCAACAGCCTGTTCCTGACGACCTTCTCGCGCATGGTCATCTGGCGCGCGTGGGACCTGGTCCTGGCAACGGCGTTGATTGTGGTTGGAGTGAACATGAGCGGCGGCGGAGCCACCCCCTTGCGCCTGCTCAGCTTCATGCTGCTCACCGGCACCGGCGCGATGATCATCTACAGTCTTTGGATCGTGATGATCGCTGCCACGTTTTGGTTTGTCAAGTTCGACAACAACGTCACCATCCTGCAGGCGCTGCTGGATGCCGGGCGCTACCCGGCCAATGTGTACCCGGTGTGGCTGCGCATGATCGTCACCTTTGTGGTGCCCATCGCCGTGGCAACCACCGTCCCGCTGCAGGCCTTGCGCGGCGAATTGACCTTCCTGCAAATCCTGCTCTACCTGGGCGTCAGCCTGGCGGCCTTCGTGGTTGCTTCACGCATCTGGAAGGCCGGGATGAAGAAATACTCCGGCGCGAGCAGCTAGGCCCCCTTCAGGCAAACTCATCCGCTTCGCCTCTCCCCTGCGCCACTGGGAAGGGGCGTATTTTTCTCTTCCCGTCCAATTTCAGGCGGGGCCGGGGTGGGGTGTATGCGGCATTGTCCACGCAGCCGCGTCTTTATTTTTTATTAATGTTTCTTGTGAAAGCTTTCACAGTTTCTTTATTCCCGGCTGGTAGGATTGTATCAGAACAAAAGCGGGCGCCGGCCCAGGCCTGGGCCGAGGCGCCACACCATTATTCTTTTGGTTGATAGGATTGCCGGTTTATGAAAACTGAAATTTATGGCGGTACGACCATCCTCGAGCCCGAACCGACTTTTAAACCGCGCCGCACCTGGCGCAACTGGCTCATCGGCAACCCCCTGGCAACTGCCGACGCCCCCAAGCACACCATCGGAAAATTGATCGGCCTGGCCGTCTTTGCCTCCGATGCGCTTTCCTCCACGGCTTATGCCACGCAGGAAATCATGTTCATCCTGGCGGCTGCCGGGACCGCCGCGATGATGTACGTCATCCCCATTTCGATCGCCATCGTCACCCTGATGACTATCGTGGCGATTTCATACGAGCAGACCATCCATGCCTACCCGGGCGGCGGCGGCGCGTATATTGTGGCGCGCGATAACCTCGGCGAGCTGCCCGCGCAAACCGCCGGCGCGGCGCTGCTGACCGACTACGTGCTGACGGTGGCCGTCTCGGTCTCCTCGGGCGTGGCGCAGATCACCTCGGCCTTCCCGGCGCTCTACCCGCACCGCGTGCTCATTGCCGTCAGCCTGGTGGTGTTCGTGATGATCATGAACCTGCGCGGGGTGAAGGAATCGGGCACGGCGTTCGCCATCCCGACCTACTTCTTTGTGCTCGCTATGGCGGTCACCATTGGGATGGGCTTCTTCCGCTACTTCACCGGCACGCTGGGCACGGTGGTCAACCCGCCTGCCTTCGACACCGGCACCGTGCTCCTGACGGTGACGCCTTTCCTGCTGCTGCGCGCCTTTTCCAGCGGCACGTCGGCCCTCACCGGCATCGAAGCCATCTCCAACGGCATCACGGCCTTCAAAGAGCCGCGCAGCCGCAACGCAGGCATCACGCTGATCTGGATGGCCGCCATCCTGGGCACGTTCTTCATGGGCATTTCGTTCCTTTCCACGCACATCGGCGCGGTGCCCTCCGAACAGGAAACGGTCATCTCGCAGCTGGCGCGCACCGTCTTCGGCGCCGATAATTTCCTCTATCTTGCGGTGATCGCCGGTACTGCGGTGATTCTGATCATGGCGGCCAACACGGCCTTCGCGGATTTCCCGCGCCTGAGCGCCATCAGCGCCAACGACGGCTTTTTGCCGCGCCAGTTCACCTTCCGCGGCAGCCGCCTGGTCTATTCGCGCGGCATCATCGCCCTGGCAGGGGTGGCTTCGCTGCTGATCATCCTCTTCCAGGCCAGCGTCAACCGGCTGATCCCGCTGTATGCAATCGGCGTGTTCCTCTCCTTCACCCTCTCGCAGGCGGGGATGGCGCGGCGCTGGTGGAAATCGGGCCACCTCAAGCCGGGCGTCGAGATCAAAGAGGCCGGTTCCACCCTGGTGCATGACCGCAACTGGGTGGCCAAGCTGATCATCAACGGCCTTGGCTCGGTGTGCACTTTTGTCGTCATGGTGGTCTTCGCGGTGACCAAGTTCAGCGAGGGCGGCTGGGTGATCGTGGTGCTCATCCCGTTCCTGGTGGCGGTGTTCTTCACCATCCACCATCACTACAAGAGCCTGGCCGGCAAGCTTTCGCTGGAAAACTACGGCTCGCCGCGGCGGATTGTGCGCAACCGCGTCATCGTGCCGATTGCCGGGGTGCACCGCGGGTCGCTCACGGCGTTGACGTATGCGCGCACCCTTTCAGACGATGTCACGGCGGTGCACGTCTCGATCGACCCGGTGGAATCGAAGAAAGTGCGGGAGAAGTGGGCGTTCTATGGCGAGGGCACGCGCCTGGTGATCCTCGACTCGCCGTACCGGCTGTTCCTCGAACCGCTGATGGAATACATCCAGAACCTGCTGGCCCTGCGCCACGCCAACGAAATGATCACCGTGGTGCTGCCGCAGTTCGTGCCCGCGCACTGGTGGGAGAACCTGCTGCACAACCAGTCGGCCTTGTTGCTGCGCTTCGGGCTGCTCTTCAAACCGGGCGTGGTGATCATCGAGGTGCCCTACCAGGTGTAACCGGGCCGGGCAATCGAATCAAAAAAACGGCGCGAGCGCCGTTTTTTTTGATTCTGGCAGCGGTTAAATTTCGAATTCGGCGAGCAAGTTCATCAGAAAATCTTTCGAGAGCAGGCCGGCGCGGATCGACTTCTGCAGCAGGGCGATCAGCTCCGCTTCGGTGATGTGCAGCGGCGGTGAAACGGGCATGCCTTCGCTCCAGCGCGTGATGGCCACTCTCCCCTCCCCGGCGGCTTCGATGACCAGCCGCGCAGAACCGCCCAGTTCGAGGGTTACTGCATGCTGCGGGGAGCTTTCTGCCAATGGGACCATGCCGCCTCCAGTCTATTCTGTTTCCGATCGTGCATATCTTTTTCTTCAGATTGCGGGGCTTGCCCCGCAATCTGAAGAAAAATTGAAACATTATCCTGTTTCCAGATAAACCGTGTCCACGATGCCGACGATGACGGAGATCACGCAGGCATCCGGGTTCCGCAGCACCTGGCGGGCGCCGTTGCCTTCGCGGTTGATCAGCACCGTGTCGCCGATTCCGGCGTGGGTGTTATCGAGGGCGATGAAATCCTCGTCGGGTTTGTCGCCTTCCAGCCCAAGCGGTTGAACGACCAGCAGCCGGCGATTCTTATAATCGGGGTGGCTGATGGTGGTGACGACGGTGCCGACCACTTTTGCGAGGATCATGCGGTTCAGGTGAACGCGTTGCGCCCGGGTTTGAGCGTGAAGTCGAACGAGCTGTCGGGGCGCACCTCCAGCTCGTCCACAATGCCGACCAGCGCCAGGTCGATGGGCACGAACTTGACCAGCGGCATGGCCAGCGCGGCTTCGCGCGAGCGCACCATCACGCACAGGTCGCCCGGCCCGGCGTCCACCGTGTCGGCGGCCACCTGCAGCGGCCCGAGCGGTTCGAGCCGCTTGTTGAGCGGCTGAACGATGAGCAGCTTCAGCCCCTCCGTGCCGGGGTACTTCAGCGTGCAAACCGCCGTGCCCTTGACCCTGCCAAAGAGCATAAGCTTACCTGACGCCCGTGTTCTGCAGCACGCGCCGGATGATGACATCCAGCAGGTTGCTATCCACCTGGCTGCCCAGGCGGGCAAGGACGGCTTCGCGGATGCGCTTGTGCAGCTCGGCGCCATCGGCCTGGGGCGGGGGCGGCGCCCCGCTGCCGGCGGTGGTAAAGCCCACGGGGGCAGGGCCGGGGGGCGCGGCAGGCAGCGCGCCCGCCGAATAGGCCGCTTTCTGCGCCAGGTAGGGGCGCACCGGCGCGGCGGGCGGGTTATCGGGCGTGGAGCGCACCAGGCGCATTCCCAGGCGGTTGGCCTTTTCGTAGGCCAGGTCGGTGAGCACGACGTTGTCGTTGACCTCCAGCGAGAAGACGCCGCGCTTGACCAGGTCTTCGATATCTTTTTCGGTGATAAATTCTTTTGCCATCCTCAGGCTCCCTCGCGGCCTTCCAGGCTCTCCAGGGCGCGCGTGGCCGCATCTCGGGCGGTGAGGATCTCGGCTTCGGAGCCGGAGAGCCACATGCGCCCGAAGCGCCCCACCGAGGAAACGTGGATCAACTTGATGCTGGCTTTCTTCTCGGCCTCGTTGACGGCAAAGTTGATGTAGGCGGCCGGGGCGCATTCCAGCACGAGCATCGTCTCGCCGGGCACGAGCATGCTGCCGCGCCGGAAGCGGTTCAAGAGCTGCGCCTGGTAGGGATCGATGCGCGTGATGACCTGGGTGGAGACCACCTGCGGGCGGATGCGGTCTTCGAGGCGCAGGCCCAGCCGGTCGAGCACCACGCTGCCTGCCTCTTGCACGGCGGCCTGGTTGGGCGAGTGGACCTCGAACATGCCAAACTCGCGCTCGACGATCTGCGCGCCGGGGCGGGCTTCGGTGGCCTTCACGGCGATATCCACCACGCGGAAGACTTCGTTGCCCGGCGCCATTTCCACATAGAGGGCCGCCATGCCCTCGGTCGGCAGGTCGCCCTGGGTGATCGTGCCGACAAATGCCGCGTATTGCGGCTGCATGCGGTCAAGATAGCAATAGCAGCGCAGCGAAAAAGCTTCGGCCATGCGAATTCCTCGCTTCCAAAGAACGGAACAGCAGGCGCGGCTTCAGCGGGCGAAACCGCCCGCCTGTGCCTGCCCGGGCTGTGCGCGGTGAGCGCTCAGGATTTGGCGCTGCGGCCGCCGATGCTGCCCTTGCTCTCTTTGGGCAGGATCATCTCGACATCCGCATGCGGCCTGGGGATGACGTGCACCGAAACCACCTCGCCGACGCGCTTCGCCGCGGCGGCGCCGGCATCGGTGGCGGCTTTGACAGCCCCCACGTCGCCGCGCACCATCACGGTGACGTACCCGCCGCCCACGTATTCGGAGCCGATCAAGACCACGTTGGCGGCCTTGACCATCGCATCCGCCGCTTCGATGGCGGCCACCAGGCCGTGGGTTTCGACCATGCCAAGTGCGATCAGAGAAGTATCCAGAGCCATGCTATATCCTTTCTCGTCTCAAAGTAGATGCTTGCTTGGGGCGCCCTCTACGTGCGGGGTTGAGGAGACACCGCCAGAATTTCATTGACAACCTGCCGGACGGTTCGTTCGATTTCTTCGGGCGAAGGCCCGGCAGGCGGTTCACCAGGTTGGAAGGCCGCCATGGGCGGGGTGGAACTTTCGTACGCCAGGCGCTTGATGTTGATCAGGTGATAGGCAGTCACGTTATCGCCGGTGATCGATCCTCCGATTCCTCCAGAACCGAGCGTCATTGAAGGCATGACGCCCGTGGTGAGGCCGATGGCCCCCAGCGTGCCCATGGTGTTGACCAGGATGCGGAAGACGGGCTTTTCGAGGCCGAACGCCAGGATGACCTTTTCATCGGTGGCGTGGATGATCTGCGTATGCCCGCGCCCGCCCGTCTGGATGAGGGCGATGGAGATCTCGCAGCCCTGCTCCCAGCCGTCTGCTTCGTACCAGCCCAGGACGGTGGTGAGCTTCTCGTGCGAGAGGGGTTCTTCGCGGCCCACCTTGAGCAGCGGGGTGACGATGATGCGCGCCCCGGCGGGGATTTTGATCCCGGCGTAGGCGGCCACGTACTCGGCGGGCTTGCCGACCACGGCGGTGTTCATGGCTCCATCGGGGTGGAAGAGCACCCGGCGCAGCGCGTCCGTCTCGGCGGGTGAGGTGAAGTATGCCCCCTCGGCGCGCATCAGCTCGGCCAGGCGCTGCGCCACGGGGCGGTCGGCGATGACGGCCTGCTCGGTGGCGCAGATTGTGGAGCAGTCGAAGGCTTTGGAAGCCACGATGTACCGGGCGGCTTTCTCCAGGTCGGCGCTGCGGTCCACGTAGACGGGCACGTTGCCCGGGCCCACGCCGTAGGCCGGTTTGCCGGTGGAATGGGCGGCCTTGACCATGGCGGAGCCGCCGGTGGCGAGGATCAGCGCCGTGTGGCGGTGCGTCATCAGCTCCTGCGTGCCCGGCAGCGAGACCTGCTGCAAACAGCCGACGAGGCCTTTGGGCGCACCGGCGTTTTCGGCAGCGGTTGCCAGGGTCTGCGCAGCTTCGCCGATGCAGCGCACAGCCGAAGGGTGAGGGGTGAAGACGATGGCATTGCGCGCCTTGACGGCGATAAGGGCTTTGAAGAGGGTGGTGGAGGTGGGGTTGGTGGAAGGCACCAGGCCGGCGATGACGCCCATCGGCCAGGCGATTTCGTATAGCCTCCGGTCGGGGTCGTGGCGGATCACCCCGACCGTCTTCAGATCGCGGATCGACTGCCAGACGTTGCGCGAGGCGAACTCGTTCTTCAGGCGCTTGTGGGCGGCCACGCCGTAACCGGTTTCGTCATGCGCAAGGCGCCCCAGGCGCTCGGAGGCGGTGTAACCGGCTTCGGCCATTGCCGCGCAGACCCGGTCAACATCGGCCTGCGAGGCCTGGCTCCAGGCCCGCCAGGCTTCGTAAGCCCTGGCGACGGCATCGCGCGCTTCTTGGATGGAGGCTAAGTCTTTATCCACCACGGCTCCTGCGAAGGATCACGACTTGCGAAAGACGATCTCGCCGTCAACCTCGAGCGAATCGATGATCGACATGATCACCGCATCCACGGGGGTATCTTTGGTGATGTTGGTCTGGCGGGCCGACGAACCCGCGCAGGTGAGCACCAGGTCGCCGATGCCTGCGTCCACCGTATCCACGGCGACGTAGGGTTTACCGGTGGGGTTGCCGCGTTCGTCCGTCTGGCGGACGATGAGCAGTTTGCGCCCCACCAGCTTCTCATCCTTGATGGTCGAGACGGTTGTCCCGATGACTCTGGCGATCAGCATGAGCGAACTCCCATTTAGTAGTTGCCTTTCGGCGCGGCAGGGGCCTTTTCTTTGCTGGGGCCCTGGATGATCTTCACCCCGGCGCTGGCGCCGATGCGCGTGGCCCCGGCTTTGACCATGCTCTGCGCGTCCTCGAAGGTGCGCACCCCGCCGGCGGCTTTGACTCCCATCTCCGGCCCGACGACGCGGCGCATCAGCTCCACATCGTGGACGGTGGCGCCGCCGCTGGCAAAGCCGGTGGATGTTTTGACGAAATCGGCATCGGCTTCTTTCGAGATCAGGCAGGCAATCGTCTTCTCTTCATCGGTCAGCAAGGCGGCTTCGATGATCACCTTGACGATCGCGCCGCGCGCGTGGGCGGCGTTCACCACGCCGCGCACGTCTTTGGCCACCAGGTCGAGGTCGCGCGCCTTGAGCGCGCCAATGTTGATGACCATGTCGATCTCGGTGGCGCCGTGCTCGATGGCGTTTTGCGTCTCGAACACTTTCACTTCCGGCGCGGTGGCGCCGAGCGGGAAGCCGATGACCGTGCAGACCTTCACCGGCGAGCCTTGCAGGAGCTGCGCGCAGAGGCTCACCCAGGCGGGGTTGACGCACACCGAGGCGAAGCCGTGCTTGCGCGCTTCGAAGCACAACTGGGCGATCTGGTCAGGGGTGGCATCCGGCTTGAGGAGGGTGTGGTCGATCATCTTCGCCAGGTTGAGGTCCTGCGGGATGACGCCGATGGTGGAAGAAAGCCGCTCCGCCCCGGCCGAGACGACCCTGCCCGTGCGGTCGAAGCAGGTGCGCACGCACAGGCCGTCGGCGCAGCCGAACTTGCACTGCTCGCCTTCCACGGCCCCGGCGGCGCGATCCTGCTGTTCGGCCATTGCCACGAGCACTTCATGGGTGATGATTTCGATGAGCTGTTCGACGGTTTTCAGGTCAGGGTTCATAGCGGCCATTCATTTCAGGTGCTGCTTTTCATACGCCGAGATTTTATCAACGCGGGCCTTGTGCCGCCCGCCGCCAAAATCGGTCGAGAGCCAGGTTTTGACGATCTGCCTGGCCAGGTTGACGCCGATCAGCCCGGCCCCGAGGGTGAGCACGTTGGTATCGTTATGCTCGCGGCTGTTGAGCGCGGAGGAGTAATCGTAGGCCAGGCCGGCGCGAACGCCCGGCACCTTGTTGGCCACGATGCAGCTTCCGATGCCCGCGCCGTCGATCATGATCCCGCGCCAGACGTTGCCCGTGCCCACCAGCCGGGCCACCTCGTGGGCGAAATCGGGGTAATCCACCGCGTCTTTGCTGTGCGTGCCCACGTCCATGATGGCGTAGCCCATCTCGGCGAGGTCTTTCTTGAGGGTTTCTTTGAGTTCATACCCGCCGTGGTCGGCACCGATGGCGACCACCTTGCGCGCCTCGGTTTTGGGTTGCGGCTGGGCGGCCTGCTCAGGCACGGCGGGGGCCTCCGCCTGGGGCTGAGAAGCGGGCTGCGGCGAGATGCCCAACGACCGGTTGAGCACTCGCTGCACGATCTCGTGGATTTCGTCATTGGACCGATCGCTCGCCATCGGCGCTCCAGGGAAAGTGGCTGCGGGACCTGGTTCTATTATCCGCTTTTCCATCCTGCCGGTCAAGTCTTCCTGGAGTGCAAAGGTGGTGGATGAGCGCCCGTCTCACCCCCACCCAACCCTCCCCCAAGATCGTCGCGATCTTGGGGGAGGGCTACGGGAGGGGGGAGTGTGGGCACAAGGCTCGCGCCTGCCGATTGGCGGTTGAGGCCGGGCGGCCCGCGCTTTGACTCGCAGCAATTACCCCCGGCTCACCCCCACCCAACCCTCCCCCAAGATCGTCGCGATCTTGGGGGAGGGCTACGGGAGGGGGGAGTGTGGGCACAAGGCCCGCGCCTGCCGATTGGCGGTTGAGGCCGGGCGGCCCGCGCTTTGACTCGCAGCAATTTCCCCCGTCTCACCCCCACCCAACCCTCCCCCAAGATCGTCGCGATCTTGGGGGAGGGCTACGGGAGGGGGAGTGTGGGCACAAGGCCCGCGCCTGCCGACTGATCTTCCCCGTTGCTCGATGCTTGACAGGTTGGGCGATCTACACTACAGTACGGGGAGCGTTTTCGAGCATTCCCGGTTTCCCCAGGATCACGAATTGACGCCGGTTCTCAGCCACGCGGGCAGGGGTGGCTGCTTTTCCATGCCCGATGGTGATCTTGTTCTCTTATTCTGGCGGGGTGAATATGATCGTTTCGGTAGATCGCCTATCTAAATCTTTCGATTATTACAAGAAAGAATTGGGCATCCGCAATTCCTTCAAGAACCTCTTCCATCGCGAAAAGCTGGTCAAAGAAGCCGTGCGCGAGATTTCCTTCCACATCGAGGAGGGGGAGATGGTCGGCTTTCTCGGGCCGAACGGCGCCGGCAAGACCACCACGCTCAAGATGCTCTCGGGCATCCTGCACCCCAACAGCGGGCAGGCCAGCGTGCTCGGTTTTACCCCCTGGGAGCGCCGTAAAGCCTTCAAAATGCAGTTTGCCATCGTGATGGGCCAGAAGAACCAGCTCTGGTGGGATTTACCTGCCAACGAGTCGCTCTACCTCAACAAATGCATTTACGAGATCGACGATAAGACTTACCAGGCGACCATCGCCGAGTTGACCGAGCTGCTGGACGTGAAAGACCTGCTCAACGTGCAGGTGCGCCGCCTCTCGCTTGGCGAGCGCATGAAGATGGAACTGATCGCCGCGCTGATCCACAAGCCCAGGTTGATCTTCCTGGATGAGCCGACCATCGGCCTGGATATCCTCTCGCAGGTGAAAATTCGCGAGTTCCTCAAGTATTACAACCAGCAGAAGCGCGCCACCGTGCTGCTCACCAGCCACTATATGGATGACGTGGTGGATTTATGTCGGCGCGTGATCATCATCAACCAGGGGCGCATCGTCTATGACGGCGACCTTAACCGCGTCAACGACCTGTTCGCGCAGTCGAAGGTCATTAAACTGCAGCTCTCCAGCGTGGTGGGCCGCGCGGAGCTCGAGTCCTTTGGGCTGGTGAAGGAGCACGCCGATTTCAACGTCACCTTGCAGGTGCCGCGCAGCGAGTTGAAGGAGCGTTCGAAAGCCATCCTCGACCGGCTGCCCGTGGTGGACTTCAACATCGAAGATGTGCCGGTGGAAGAGGGCATCGCGCTGCTCTACCAGCGCGAGGGGGCTGCGCATGTGGCATAGTAGGCTGGGTTGGGTTCAGAAGTACGTCAAAGCCTTCGAGCTTGGCTTCCAGACGGCCCTGGAATACCGGGTGAACTTCCTCATCTCGTTGATCAGCGCGGCTTACCCGATCTTCATCCAGACCTTCCTCTGGACGGCCATCTACCAGAATTCGAGCGGGGGCGTTGTTTATGGCTTCACCTACCGCCAGATGATCGCCTACACCTTCATGGCGGGGCTGGTGGCGCGGCTGGTGCGCACCGGCTTTGAGTATGAGATCATGGACGATGTGAAATCGGGCAAGTTCAGCAAGTTCCTGGTGCAGCCGCTTGGCTACTTCCCTTACCGCCTGGCGAGCTATTTCGGGCAGAAGGTACCCAACCAGGCGATGATCCTGGGCATTTTGGTGCTGGTGCTCGTGGGCCTCAACCGCTTTTGGGGCGTGACGGTCGAGTTTCCGCGCATCCTGGCCTTTTTGCTCACGCTCGTCCTGGCGACGGCGCTCAACTTCCTCATTTTCTACTGCTTCAGCGCGATGTCCTTCTGGATTGTGGAAGTGGGCTTCCTTTACGAGGGGATTCGCATCGTCACCGTGCTGCTCAGCGGGGGCATCTTCCCGCTGGAGGTGTTCGGCGAGCGCTTTGTGGCTGTGATGAACCTGCTGCCGTTCAAGTACACCGTCAACTACCCGATCAATGTGCTCAACGGCAATATCCCGGCGGACGGCGTGCTGCAGGGCCTGTTGATGCAGTGCGCCTGGATCGCGGCCTGCCTGTTGATCTCCGGCGTGCTGTGGCGCGAGGGCGGGCGGCGCTACGTGGCGGTGGGAGGTTAAGATGCGCGCCATTCTCCGCGAAATCAAGAAGCATGCGCTCATTTACCTCCTGTTCGTCAAGAACAGCGTGATGGCGCAGATGGAATATCGCTTCAACTTCATCGGCAACCTGGCGATGGAAGGCGGTTACCTGCTGGTGAAGCTCTCTTACGTGGTGGTGGTTTACCGCTCTGGGGTGACGATCCACGGGCTTTCGCCGGATGAAATTCTGCTCTTCATCGGCACCTTTGTGGCGATGACCGGCATCTACGCCGGGATGTTCATGATCAACATGTACCAGCTGCGCCCGAAGATCAAAGACGGCGACCTCGATTTGCTGCTCACCAAGCCGGTGTCGCTGCAGTTCATGGCCACGCTGCGCCAGGCCGATGTGACCATCTTCAGCGTGGATATGATCGCCGGGGCGGTGATGGTGGCGATTGCCTGGAGCCGCCTTCACATCCCGGTGACGCTGGCGACGCTGGGCGGTTACCTGGCTTTCTTCGTGGTCAGCGCGCTGGTCAGCTACAGCCTGTTCCTGCTGCCGCAGATCCTCAGCTTCTGGCTGATGAACACCTCCGCCATCGCCGAAATCACCGATTCCTTCTGGGATTTCAACAACATGCCGATGGATATCTACAACCGCTGGATCGTGGCGGTGGGGGTGTTCATCGTGCCGATCTTTGTGATCACCAACTTCCCGCCGATGGTGGTGCTGGGGAAGATGCCGCCGCTCTACCTGGCCTGGGCGCTGGCGCTGCCCTTCCTGCTGCTCTACCTGGTGCGCAGGCTGTGGAGCAAGGGGCTGCGCCAGTATAACAGCGCGAGCAGTTAGGCGAATTCCCCGCCCTGCCCGGCTCAGGCGGCGGGCGGCTCGAGCTCGAACAGGCGGAACTGGTGAGGGGCCAGGCGGGCGGTGAAGCGGCGCTTGCCGGTGGGCTGCCCGCGCCAGTCGAGCGTCTCCTCGCCGCCGAGCAGCTCGCCGCTCTGGGCGTCGCGCAGGCCTTTCACCGCGGCGTCGGTGACGAGGTGCACCTCGGCGGGCTCGTCGCGGAACGACTCGACGATGAACGCGCCGTTATCATAAGCGAAGAGCGCCACCAGGGCCGGGCCTTCCAGCCGCACGAAAAGATCCTGCGCCAGGGTCTCGCGGATGCGGTCGAGCACCTCCGGCGGCAGGCGGTAAAGATCGGTGAAGTTATCCGGCACGTTGAGCACGTAGAGCACGCCCGAGGCATAGCGCGCCGAATGCAGCAGCGGGTAGCCGGTGTATCCGCCCAGGCCCGAAACTTCTTCCCAGGAATCGTTGGTGTTATATTCGATCTGCGAGAGCAGAATGGGCGCATCGGCTTTGTAGATGCGGTTCCAGCCGATGAGGAACTCCGACACGGCGGCTTTGCGCGGCGAACACTCCAACTCGACGATGCCGCGCAGGCCGCGCTCTTGCAGGGCGCGCAGCAGCCCGGCGGTGATGACCACCGCTTTCCCGTCCTGGAGCTGGCGCTCGATCTTCTCGACGATCTGCGGGTCGAACTTGGCCGACTCGGCGAGGAAGACGACGGGCGCTTCGGCGGGGAAACGGGGCGAAAGGTCGATGGGAATGCCGAGCATGCCGAGGTAGTTGTGGATAAAATCCTCGCCGTGCGAGTGGAATGGCTTGTAGCTCTTCACACCCAGCGGGCTGCCGAGGCGCCCTAAAACGGCATCGGCCTGCTCGAAGGCGCGCCCGGCGGCGGCGGAAATCGTCACATCGGGCGGGATGGAACCGTCCGGCAGGCGCAGGGGGCCGATCAGGGCGTCAAAGTCGAAGCTCGCGCCGCTGCCCTGCCAGGGGGCGCGGTCGGCTTCCTGGATGGGGCGCTGCAGACTGCGGAAGTCGAAGAGGGTGATCTCGGGAGCCTTGGCAAAGAGCGTCAGCCAGAGCTGTTCGGCGTAGCGGTCGAGGTGATGCGAGGCAAAGGGGTCCACCCAGCCGCCGCCGTTCGCGCCGGGTTTGACCGCATCGAAGAAGCGGTAGATGAGGTAGCTCTGGTAGGGCTGGAAGTGCTGCCCGCCGTGGACGGGGTCGCGCGTTTCGGTGCCGGTGTAAAGGCGGTCGAAGATGGGCGGCTCGGTCTCCAGGTTGAAGCCGAGGGCCTGGAAGTGCTCATACCAGTTGGGGTATTTGATCACCAGCTGCACGTTGGGGTTGACGGCGCGCGCCGGCTCGATGATCAACTCGCGGGCGGCCCGGGTCATCAGCTCCAGCCGGAAATCCGTCCAGCTGCGACGGCCCTTGGCCTGGATGCACGAGCTGCACTTGCAATTGGTGAAGAAGAAGTCATCGAGGATGACCTCGTCGAACAGCCCTGCGGTGAATTCCACCACCTCTTTGAGCTTTGCGCGGTGCTCGGGGTTGGTGTAGCAGTAGGTCTGGAAGCGGTTCATCTCGTTGACGGTGACGGTGATGCCGCCGGAGGTGCGCACGCCGCGGCTCTCGAAGAAGAGCTTGGCCTGCAGGATGGTGGGTTCATCGGCCACCACCATATCGCGGTGCGTTTCGAGGTACACTTTGCCGACTTTGATGTAGCGGCTCATCACATCAAAGCGTTCCTGCAGCCAGGCCGGATCGCTCATCTGGCGCACCTCGTACACGCGGGCATAGATGGCGGCGGTGAAGTTGCGGTAGGCGGGGGCGGGGTTGGTCATGCGGTTTCTCCTTGGGTGCCGGCTCTCCATTCCCGGCGGCCGGGGCTGGAGGGATGAGAACGATCAGGCATAGAAGCCATGCCGGGGCAGGCGCGAGAGATCTACCCGGTGCAGGCGTTCAGAACGCGGGCTGAGCAGGTAAGCCTGCCCGTTGCGGTGGAGGAGCGGGATGCGGCGCTTCTCCGCGGCGAAATGGGCGCGCATTTCTTCCGAGCGCAGGGCGTAGCACTCGAAATCCTCCTGCCAGAGGGCAAAGAGCCCGTCATACAGGCCGATAAACTCCTCCCTGTAAGCGGGGGTGACTTCGGCAAGGTGGCTGATCACCCAGCAGACGGGCTCGAATTCCCAGTCATAGGCCAGGCCGATGAAACGGTAGCCGGAGGTGACATAAGGGAAGAACGGGAACTGGCGGCAGCTGATGGCGCGGAACGGCCGTTGGCAGCTTTCGGGGCCCAGGCAGGCCAGCAGCCGCATGTGGCGCGGGGTGGAGGCGCGCAGCTCGGCCGGGTCGGTCGGGTCGGCGGGGCATTCATCGCCGCGGTAGGGGCGCCAGAGGCCGGTGGCGCGGCGCAGGTAAGCCCATTCCTGCCGGTAAGCAGCCGGGACGGCCAGGCAGATATCGCAGCAGAAAGGCTTGCCGGAGGGGTTATGCGGGGCGCACATCGCGCCGCAGTCGATGCCCGTGAGGGGCGCATCGAAGCGGTCGTAGAGCGCGCGCACATCGAGGGACGGGAGGGTTTGGGCCACTGGAGGTAATTTTAGCGCAGCCCACGGCATCTGTAGTATAGTTTTGGGATATTGGGAGGGAATGATGGAGAAGAAGACACGCCTGGAATTCCTCGGTTGCCTGGATGACCGTTGGAAGGGGTTTGTGGGGCGCTACCACGGGCTTGCCCCGGCCGAGCAGCAGGCCTACCTGGGCAGGCAGGGTTATGCTTCCTTTGCCGGGCTGCTGGCGCATGTGATTTGCTGGTGGCGCGACGGCGCGAGTGAGATCGCCCGCATGCGCCTCGACCCGGCCTACCCGCTCAAGGATTACGATGTGGATGCGTTCAACGCCCGCGCGGTGGAGAGCTTCGCCGGGCAGAGCGAGGAGCAGGTCATCGCCGAGTTTGAAGCCCAGCGCGAAGCGATGGCTGCCCTGGTGCGCAGCCTGAGCGAGGCTGAACTCGGGCAGGAAAACATCAACACCCGCCTGTACTATGAGATCCTCATGCACTGGACGGAGCACGAATTGAATTAAAGAAGAGCACGAACAGGCGATGCCCTGCTCGCGCTCTCCAGGCTGGCCCAGCCCGTCCGGCAGGCTCAAGCCGGTTTGGCGCTCTTCCGCAGGCGCGGGATGAGGAACGAAGCGAGCAGGATGAGCGCGGTCACCCCCAACCCGCCGGCGATATAGGCTGAGTATTCAAACAACGAAGCGACCAGCATGCCCCCCGAACGCACGTTGAAGGTTTGGATCATGCCGCCTTCGAAGTGGCCTGGAATATGGCAGGCAATCTGGTACATGCCCGGCTGGTCGATCACCCAGGTGACGGATCTCGTCTCGCCGGGCTGAACATCTTCCACCTCCAGCTCTTCGCCGTCTTTTTCGAGCGGCTCATCGTTGGCGCCGGCCCTTTCCAGGACGGCTTCATGAAGGATCGAGCCCGAACCGACGAAATGGAACGTCACCGGCACGCCTGCGGGGATGTTGCGGCGCGATAATTCCACCTGGTATTCCCGCAGCGAGACGTTCACCTCCAGCGCGGCGGGGTTTTCTTCCTTCAAATAGGCGGCGCCCAGCAGCAGGGCCGCCACGAGGAACACAAATAGAACAGCCACGATCGTCTTCATCGTCAGACCTCCAAATGTCAATATACGGTTAAAAACTGCCTGGTTTTGTACGGTTTGGGACGTTACAGCCTAGAAATGACCCATGGGCAAATCCCCCTTACTGCCGGTAAAACAATAATGGATTTATTAGATAAAGAATAGCATAATATTATAGCGGGTCAAGGATTAATTTGAGATTAACACTTATATCGCCTGTCCTTTAAACTGGCTGAGGTAGAGGTGGTGATAGAAGCCGCGCCGCTCGAGCAGATCCTGGTGGCTGCCCTGTTCGACGATCTCGCCGTGGTTGATGACCACCACGTTATCGGCGTCGCGGATGGTGCTCAGGCGGTGGGCGATGACGAAGCTGGTGCGCCCCTGCATCAGACGCAGCAGGGCCTTTTGAATGCGCGCCTCGGTACGCGTATCGACGCTGGAGGTGGCCTCGTCGAGGATCAAAATGGCCGGGTCGGCCAGAACGGCGCGCGCGATCGAAAGCAGCTGGCGCTGCCCCTGGCTGAGGTTGCCGGCGCGTTCCGAGAGGCGCGTCTGGTAGCCTTCGGGCAGCTGGCGGATGAAGTGATCGGCGTCGGCGATCTGCGCGGCGCGGATGCATTCTTCATCGGTCGCGTCCAGGCGGCCAAAGCGGATGTTTTCCATCACCGTGTCGGCGAAGAGGAAGGTGTCTTGCAGCACCAGCCCGAGCTGGCGGCGCAGGTCGGCCTTCTTCACCGCGCGGATGTCGCGCCCGTCGATGGTGATCCGGCCGGATTGGATCTCGTAGAAACGCGTGAGCAGGTTGATGATGGTGGTTTTGCCTGCGCCCGTCGGGCCGACCAGGGCGATCGTCTGCCCGGCCCTGGCCTCGAGGGTCATATTTTTAATCACCGGCACGTCCGGCAGGTAGCCGAAGCGCACATCCTCGAAGCGCACATGCCCGGCGATGCGCCCCAGGGGGGCGGCATCGGGTTCGTCCGGCGTCTCGGGGGGCGTGTCGATGATATCGAAGACGCGCTCCGCGCCCGCCAGGGCGGCCTGGATGGCGTTATACATGTTGGCCAGCTGCCGCAGCGGGTTGATAAAGTTCTGCCCGTAGTTGATGAAAGTGGCGATCATCCCCACGCTCACCAGCCCCTGCAAGGCCAGCCAGCCGCCCAGCCCGGCCAGGACGATGACGAAGAAATTCCCCAGCACGCTGGTGAGGGGCATGAGCAGCATGGCGTAGGAATTGGCCGTCACCCCGGCCGAGAACACGGCCTGGTTCTGGGCGCGGAAGGCGGCGATGACCGAATGGTTCTGGCGGAAGGCTTTGATCACCTTCTGCCCGGAAATGGCCTCTTCCATCACGCCGTTCAGGCCGCCCAGCTGCTTTTGCAGCTCGCGGAAGCCGCGGCGCGTGTATTTGGCGACGAACTCGGTGAACCAGAGCATGATCGGCACCACCAGCAGGGTGGCGAGCGCCAGCCAGGGGTTGAGCACGAACATGGCGATGAGGATGCCGAGCATAGAAAGCACGCTGGCGATCAACGAGGTGACGTTCTGCGAGACGGCCTGGTTGATGGCGTCGATATCGTTGGTCAGGCGGCTCATCAACTCGCCGACGGGGTGGGTGTCGAAGAAGCTGAGCGAAAGCGTCTGGAGGTGCTCGAAGAGGTCGCGGCGGAGCTGCTTGAGGGCGCGCTGCGAGATGCGCGCCATCACCCAGTTGGCGGCGGCCTGGAAAGCGTTGTTGGCCAGGTACACCCCCAGCATGAGCAGCGCGGTGCGCACCAGCCCGGCGGCATCCTTGCTGCCGATGAAGCGGTCGATGGCGACCCCCATCAGGTACGGCCCGACCAGCCCGAGCAGGGTGTAGGCCACCACCAGCAGCAGCACCAGCCCAAGCGCAAGGCGGAACGGCTTGAGGTAATTGAACAGGCGCGCCATCGCCCGGCGCGGGTTCAGGGCCTTTTCGATTCGCCCTGGCACGGCCGGGCTGCGCCCGTGCATGCGCATGCGGAGGGAATCGGGGCGGCGGTCGCCGGAATGGTCACTCATGTTGGGCCGCCTTTCCCGCAGGTTCGAGGTCGAGCCCGGCATGGAAGCCGTTGCCCAGCTGCGAATCGTAAATCTCCTGGTAGATCGGGCTGGTGCGGAGCAGCTCGGCGTGCGTGCCCTCGGCGGCGATGCGCCCTTCATCCAGAACGATGATTTTATCGGCGTTGAGCACGGTGCTGATGCGCTGCGCCACCACAAAGCAGGTGCGCCCGCGCATGATCTCTTCCAGCGCGTTCTGGATGAGCGTTTCGGTCTCCACGTCCACCGAGCTGGTCGAGTCATCCAGGATGAGGATCTTGGGCCGGGTGATCAGCGCGCGGGCAATGGCGATGCGCTGTTTTTGCCCGCCGGAGAGGTTCACGCCGCGCTCTTCCACGTGCGTATCGTAGCCTTCGGGCATTTGCAGGATGAATTCGTGCGCCTGAGCGGCCTTGGCGGCGGCGATGACCTCTTCATCGGTGGCGTCGGGCTTGCCATAGGCGATGTTGAAGCGCACCGTGCCGGAAAAGAGAACCGTCTCCTGCGGCACGAGGGCGATATGCTGGAGGAGCGATTCTTCGGTGACACGGCGGATATCGATGCCGTCAATCAGGACCGAACCGCTGGAAGGGTCGTAGAAGCGCGGGATCAGGTTGATGAGCGAGGTCTTGCCCGCGCCGGTGGCGCCCAGGATGGCCACCGTCTGGCCGGGCTGGGCGGTGAGGTCGATGCCCTCCAGCACGGTGCCGGAGCTCGCGCCGTCATAATGGAAGCCCACCCCCTTGAAGGAGACACCGGCCTGGGCGCGCTCGGGGAGGGGCTGCGCTTGCGGGTCGGCGGGCACTTCGGGGAGCGCATCCAGCACCTCGTTGATGCGCTGCGCCGAGGCCATGGCGTTGGCCCAGATGTTGGAAAGCATGGTCATCATCGTCAGCGGGCCCATGGTGGTGAGCAGGTAGTTGGTGAAGGCCACGATCTGTCCCACCGAAAGGTCGCCGCGGATGGCTTCCAACCCTCCCGCCCAGATGACAATGACCATGCCGATGTTGACGAAGACTGAGAGCGCCGGCCCCATGCTCGACATGAATTGCATCACCTGCACGGTGCGGGCGGTGAATTCCTCGTTGGCAGTTTCGAAGCGGGCGCTTTCGAAATCGGCGCGGACGAAAGCCTTCACCAGGCGTGCGCCGGCGATGTTCTCCTGGAGGACGGTGTTGAGCCGGTCGAGCCTGGATTGGACGGTGCGGAAGAGCGGCTCCATGCGCGCGCTGAAGAAGACGATGACCAGCGATGTGACCAGTAAGAGCGGCAGCATGGTGAGCGCGAGCTGGCGGTTGGTGTTGAACATCAAGATCAGGCTGCCGATCATCATCAGCGGGGCGCGCGTGCCGATGCGCAGCGAAATCTGTACCAGGCGCTGGAAGGTGCTGGTATCGCTGGTGAGGCGGACGATCAAATTCCCGGTGGTGAAGTGATCGAGGTTGCCGTAAGAGAAGGACTGGATCTTGGTGAACAGCGCATCGCGGATATCGCGCGCCACGCTCTCGCCGACGCGCACCGAAAAGAGGTTGTTGCCCACCGCGATGACGGTGGAAGCCGCCGAGATGCCCAGCATGAGCAGCGAAGTCTGCAAGACGACCGGCAGGCTGTGCTGCTTGATGCCCTGGTCGATGATGCGCTGGATCAGGCGCGGAATGGCCAGATCGAGGAAGACCATCATCGTCAGGGAGATGAGGGAGAGGAGCGAGAGCTTCCAGTAAGGGGTGACGAAATGGAACAGTTTGCGCAGATGGTTCATAGGCTGGCACCGTTAAGAGCGGCCGTGTCAGGCCGAGGGGTCGAGGAAGGCTTTTTCGAGCAGCTCCATGCCGCAGATGATGCAGCGGGTTTCGTCGTCGCTCAAGGCGGCCAGGCGGGTTTTCATCCAGGCGCGGTTCTCGGCGAAAATCCGGTTGATCATCTCGCTGCCGGCGGGGGTGAGTTCCAGCTCCACGAAGCGGCGGTCTTTCGAACCGCGCTTGCGGGCGATGAGCTGCTTTTCGACGAGCAGTTCCACGGCCTGGCTGATGGCCGGGCGGCTGATCTGCCGGTCTTCGGCCAGCTCGGAGACGGAGCGGCGGCCTTTGCGAATGAGACGCAGGATGTTGTACTGTTCGACGCTGATGCCGAATTGCTCGCTGGCGATGCCGCGCACGTGCGAGCGGATGGTGTTCCACACCGGCGGGAAGGCTTCCCAGAAGCGCTCGATGGCCAGTTGGAGCGTCTCATCGGTCGTTGGCTGAGGGTTTGACACGCTCACCTCCAGATGGTTAATCTGCTTAATGGTTAAGCAGCTTATCTATTATTATAATACAAGAAGCAGGGGAATTCAAACCCGAGAATCTGACGCTCTTCCACAGGGGCGGGATGAAGAACGAGGCGAGCTGGACGGCTGCGATCACCCCCGGCCCGCCGGCGGTTTTTACCCCGCTTTGTGACGAGCGCCACGAGCGTCACGATGGGGATGAGCAGCAGAATCTGGTCGTAGGGCCAGAGGTATGGGGTCATCAGCATCTGATACGAAATTGCCAGGCTGAAGGCTTCGTTATGACCGTTCACCCGGTCGGACAGCACCCAGACCGCGAATATACCCGGCAAGAGCAGGCAGGATAATGCCGCAAGCAAGACGGACTTCTGGACGTTCATGCCGGAAAGCAGATAGGTCAGTCCCCATATCGAAGAGGCATATCCATAGGTATGGACCAGTCTGAAGGTCAGCACGTGAAAATACTCGCCGATCCAGCCCGGCTGGATGTTCAAACTGCCAAGCACGAGCGCCGTAAACCCCATCACTGCCCCGAAAAGCCCGCGGAAAGCAGCATGCACAACAGCGCCAGCGTTGCCAGTTGCCCGTTGCGCAGCAAAGAGAGTGAGCAGCCGCAGGGTAGTGAAGAACAAAATCCATTGGGAGAGCCATACCCACAGGGCGTATGCCAGCGGCAGATTCAACAGACTCAACGGAATCATCAACACCGCCAGGGGAAGCGGGTAGAGAAAGCCGGGTTCGGTAAACCAGTCGGCGCGGTAAACCTGATGCCCCGCCGGCCAGCCCCGTTCGTCGCAGGGGGCCTTTTCCCTGCAAGACGACCTTCCCTGACAGCCAGAAAGAAAAGAAATCGCTGTCCACAAGATCCGCTTGGGTGACAATGTAAAGGCCGACCAGAGCGAACACCCCTGATGTGGAAAGGAATGCCAGCATCCAAAAAAATACTTTTCCTAGACATACGGGAAGATTGCATGGGCATGGTGATGACTACGATGTTAATGAATTGAACACATTTTTTGTTGTAGATCAAGCATGCGGTTATCTCAGATCTTCTTTCCAAGATGAAGTGATCGGCGCCGGTGATCTGCGCGGATGGTTCATAGGCTGGCACCGGACAGGAACCGGCCTCCTTCGCCCTCTGGGACGCGCTTCGCGCATCCGCATGGGTGAGGGCCAGGGATGAGGGAAAACGACGGGGTTTTCATCGGGTTTGGTTTCTCTTTTCGTTAATACAAGGAACGCGAATGCGGTAGAGTTAAGCGAACCGGCCATGAACCCAGGGAGGTGAAGGATGGAACCACACGCGTATGAGTTTGACCTGCTCCTCAAGGGCGGGCATGTGATCGACCCCGCCAACGGGGTGGACGGCCCGGCGGATATTGGCATCCGCGCCGGCAAGGTGGCGGCAGTGGGGCAGGGGCTGCGGGCAGGGCAGGCCGCCGCGGTCATCGAGGCGGGCGGGCTGTATATCACGCCCGGGCTGATCGATCTCCACACGCACGTTTATCCGTTCCAGCCCACGCCCACCTGTTACGTGGAGGCCGTCCGTGCCGATGCGCACCTGTTCACTTCGGGCGTCACCACCACAGTGGATGCGGGCACCGCCGGCTGGAGGCACTTCCTGGATTTCAAAGAGAAGTTCATCGACCGCTCTCCGGTGCGCATCCTGGCGTTCCTCAACATCGCTTCCGGCGGGATGGTGGACACCTCCACCGAGCAGAACCCGGCCCAGATGCAGCCGAAGGTGGCGGCGGCGCTGGTGGATGCTTACCCGGATGTGCTGGTAGGGATCAAATCGGCGCATTACCGCACGCGCGAGCCATTCGACTCGGCGCACCATCCCTGGGCTTCGGTGGAGCGGGCCATCGAGGCGGCCGAGCTGTGCGGCAGGCCGGTGATGGTGGATTTCTGGCCGCGCCTGCCCGAGCGCCCATACTCCGAGCTGATCCTGCGCCGCCTGCGCCCCGGCGACATCCACACGCACGTCTTTGCGCAGCAGTTCCCGGTGATCTCGCCGGAAGGCCGGGTGAACGGCTTCTATTTCGAGGCGCGCGAGCGGGGCATCCGCTTTGACCTGGGGCACGGCGCGGCCAGCTTCTGGTTCCGCAACGCCGCGCCTGCCATCCGGCAGGGGTTCTCGCCCGATACACTCTCCACCGATCTGCACATGGGCAACATCAACGGGCCGGTGTTGAGCATGCAGAACACGCTCTCCAAGCTGCTCAACCTGGGCATGCCGCTTGCGGAGGTCATCGAGCGCTCCACGGCGCTGCCGGCGCGCGTCATCGGCCGCCCGGAATTGGGCACACTGGCTCCTGGAGCGGAGGCCGACCTGGCGGCCTTCCGCCTGCGCGATGGGCAATTTGGCTTTACCGACTGCGGACGGGCCAGGCTGGCAGGCAGGTACAGGCTGGAGTGCGAACTCACCCTGCGCGCGGGCGCGGTGGTCTTCGACCCTTCCGGGCTGAGCATGCCCGATTGGGAGCATGCCCCCGCGCCTTACTGGAACATCCCCGCGCTGGAACCATGAGGAGGAGGTAAGCGTTATGGACCTTTACGACGAACTGGGCGTGAAGAAGCTGATTAACGGTTATGCCACGCTCACCAGCCTGGGGGGCTCGCGCATGCCCGCCGTGGTGCTGGAGGCCATGCGTGAAGCCGCGCAGCACTACGTGCGCATCGACGAGCTGCAAGAGAAGGCGGGCGCGAAGATTGCCGAACTGACGCACAATGAGGCGGCTTATGTTTCTTGCGGAGCGGCGGCGGGCATCGTGTTGAGCGTTGCCGCCTGCATCACCGGGCTGGATGCGCAGAAGCGGGAACGCCTGCCGTTCACCGATGGGATGAAGAGCGAGGTCATCGCGCACCGCCGCGGGGTGGAATATGCCTTCACCATCCGGCAGGCCGGGGGGCGGCTGGTGCTGATCGGCGGCGAGCAGGGGGCCGAAGCCGCGGACCTCGAACGGGCCATCACCCCGCAGACGGCGGCTATCTTCGTGGTCTATAAAAACGACGGCATGCAGGGGCAGGTGCCGCTGGAAGAGCAAATCGCCATCGGCCGGCGCAGGGGCATCCCGGTGATTGTGGACGCAGCCGCCCAGATTCCGCCGGTGGAGAACCTGTGGCGCTTCACGCACATGGGGGCCGACCTGGTGATCTTCAGCGGCGGGAAGGGGCTGTGCGGGCCGCAGAGCAGCGGGTTGATCCTTGGCCGGCGTGACCTGATCGCCGCCTGCGCCTTCAACGCCTGCCCGCGCAGTTACATTGGGCGGCCGATGAAAGTGGGCAAAGAGGAAATCGCCGGGCTGCTGGCTGCCGTGCGCTGGTACCTGGGGCTCGATCACGCCCGGCTGATGCAAACGTACGAGGAACAGGTGGCGCGGGTGATCGCCGGGCTTGCCACGCTGCCGGGCGTGCAGGCGCTGCGGCGCTTCCCAAGCGAGGCCGGTCAGCCCATGCCGCGGGCCGAGATCATCTTCGATGAGGCCCGGTTGGGGCTTTCACGCGATGACTTGCTGGTGCGCCTGCTGGAGGGCAGCCCGGCGGTCTCGCTCGCTCCGGCGGGCGAGTGCGGCGTTTACGTCAACCCGCAGACGCTGGCCCCCGGCGAGGAGATGATCATCGCGCGGCGCATCCGGGCGATCCTCGCGGGAACGGAACCGGACAATTCTGGTGTTCTATGACCACAGTGATATAATTTTCCCATGCAATTCTCCGCTGCCAGCATCCCTGATGTGATTTTGATCGAACCGCGGGTGTTTGGCGATTCCCGCGGTTTTTTCATGGAGACTTTCCAGGCCGAGCGGTTCGCGCAGGCGGGAATCCCGACCGGGTTCGTCCAGGATAACCATTCCGGTTCGCGGCATGGCATCCTGCGCGGGCTGCACTACCAAATTCGCCAGGCGCAGGGCAAGCTGGTGCGCGTTGTGGCGGGTGAGGTCTTTGACGTGGCGGTGGATCTGCGGCGAAGCTCGCGCACGTTCGGCCGCTGGACGGGTGAGGTGCTCTCGGCGGAGAATAAGAAGATGCTGTGGGTGCCTCCCGGCTTTGCGCACGGGTTTTACGTGGTGAGCGAGTGGGCCGAGGTGATCTACAAGACGACCGATTTTTACGCCCCCGAGTGGGAGCGCACCCTGCGCTGGGACGACCCCGCGCTGGGCATCGCCTGGCCGATCCCGGCGGGGGAAGCCCCGCTGCTTTCTGAAAAGGACCGCCAGGGCAGGCCTCTGGCCGAGTGTGAGGTGTATCCGTAGGAGGGAGGATGGCAAAGAATGTCCTGGTCACCGGCGGGGCGGGCTTCATCGGCTCGAACTTCGTGCGCTACCTGCTGGAAACCGAACCCCAGGTGCAGGTGTTTACCCTCGACCTGCTGACGTACGCCGGCAGCCGCGAGAACCTCAAGGACCTGCCCGACCCGGCCCGGCATACCTTCATCAAGGGCGATATCTGCGATGCCTCGCTGCTTTCGGGCATCTTCAACCAGTACGAGATCGACACGGTGGTGCACTTTGCCGCCGAATCGCATGTGGACCGCTCGATCACCGGCCCGGAAGCGTTTGTGCGCACCAACGTCAACGGCACCTTCGAGCTGCTGCAAGCCGCGCGGAAGGCCTGGCTGCACGAAAAGCCGCCGCTCGATGAGCCGGTGCGCTTCCATCACGTCTCGACGGATGAAGTCTTCGGCTCGCTTGGGCCGGGTGACCCGCCCTTCACCGAGACGACACCCTATTCGCCGCGCTCGCCCTATTCGGCCTCGAAAGCCGCCAGCGACCACCTCGTGCGGGCTTATTTCCACACCTATCACCTGCCGGTGACGATCTCCAACTGCTCGAACAATTACGGCCCATACCAGTTCCCCGAAAAGCTCATCCCGCTGATCATCTTCAACGCCCTCAACGGCAAAGACCTGCCGGTGTATGGCGACGGCCAGCAGGTGCGCGACTGGCTGTATGTGGCCGATCACTGCGAGGCGATCTGGCAGGTGGTGAAGCGCGGCAAAACCGGCGAGACGTACAACATCGGCGGCGGGAACCAGCCTACCAACCTGGAGATCGTCCAAACCCTGTGCGCCATTCTCGATGAGCTGCGGCCCAACTCTCCGCACCGGCCGCACGCGGGGTTGATCCGCTTCGTGGCCGACCGGCCCGGGCACGACCGGCGCTACGCAATGAATATCGGCAAGATCGAGCGCGAGTTGGGCTGGCGGCCCAAAGAAAACCTGGCTTCGGGGCTGCGCAAAACGGTGCAGTGGTACCTGGAGCACACCGGCTGGATCGAAAGCATCCGCCAGGGCTCCGACCTGACCGGCTGGATGGAGAAGAACTACGCGAACCGGGGAGGCAATGCATGAGGGGAATTATCCTGGCAGGCGGCAAGGGCACCCGGCTGTACCCGCTGACGCTTTCGGTGAGCAAGCAGATGCTGCCGGTGTACGATAAACCGATGATCTATTACCCGCTTTCGATGCTCATGCTGGCGGGCATCCGCGAGATTTTGGTGATTTCCACGCCCGAAGACCTGCCCGGCTTCCGGCGCCTGCTGGGAGACGGGTCGCAGTGGGGGCTGAGCTTCTCTTATGCCGAGCAGCCGCAGCCGAACGGGCTGGCGGAGGCCTTTCTCATCGGGCGCGAGTTCCTGGGCGGCGAGCCGGCTTGCCTGATCCTGGGCGACAACATCTTCTACGGTCACGGGCTGCCCGAGTTGATGCGCCAGGCCGCTGCGCTCGAGCACGGGGCCATTGTGTTCGCCTACCCGGTGCGCGACCCTGAACGTTACGGCGTGGTGGAATTCGATGGCAGCGGCAAGGCCCTCAGCATTGAAGAAAAGCCCGCCCGGCCGCGCTCGAATTACGCCGTGCCGGGGGTGTATTTCTATGACCGGCGCGTGGCCGATTTCGCCGCCGCGCTCAAACCCTCGGCGCGCGGCGAGCTGGAAATCACCGACCTCAACCGCATCTACCTGAGCATGAACGAGCTGGAAGTGAAAGTGCTTGGGCGCGGGACGGCCTGGCTGGACGCCGGTACGCATGAATCGCTCATCCAGGCGGCCAATTTTATCCAGACGGTGGAAGAACGCCAGGGGTTGATGATCTCCTGCCCGGAAGAAATTGCCTACCGCATGGGGTTCATCGACCGCGAGCAGCTCAGAGCGCAGGCCGCGCGCTACGCGGGCAACAGCTACGGAGCCTACCTGCTGCGCCTGGCCGATGAGCCGCGCCCGGAGCGCTGAGAGCGTATGCGCATTCTGCTTCTGGGCGGCAGCGGGCAGGTGGGCTGGGAAGCGCAGCGCGCGTTTGCCTGCCTGGGCGAACTCGTCACCCTGGATTACCCGCAGGTGGATTTTGCCCATCCCGAAAGCCTGCCCGGGCTGGTGCGCAGCGTTGCCCCGGGGGTGATCATCAATGCGGTGGCCTATACGGCCGTGGACCGCGCCGAGAGCGAGCCGGAGACCGCCCGCCTGGTGAACGGCGTTGCGCCCGGGGTGCTGGCCGAAGCCGCCTGCCGGGCGCGCGCTTTCTTCCTGCATTTTTCCACCGATTACGTCTTCGACGGGCGGAAGAACGCCCCTTACGTGGAAGAGGACACGCCCAACCCGCTCAATCAGTATGGGCGCTCCAAGCTGGAAGGCGAGCAAGCCGTGGCTGCCGCCGGGGGGAGCTGGATCACCCTGCGAACCAGCTGGGTTTACTCTAACCGGCGCGAGAGCTTTGTGGCCAAGGTGCTGGAATGGTCGCGCAAGAATGCGGTGCTGCGCGTGGTGGATGACCAGGTGGCCGGCCCCACCTGGGCGCGCATGCTGGCCGAAGCGGCCGCCATGCTGCTCGCCCGCGCCGGCGCAGACCCGTTCTCGGCGCTTCAGGGGGTCAGCGGGGTGTATCACCTGGCAGGGGCCGGCTGGTGCAGCCGCAAAGAGTGGGCTGAAGAGATCCTCAAGCTCGACCCCGACCCCTCCTCCCGGCTGGCGCACGAGGTGCTGCCGGCCAAATCGGCCGAGTTCCCAAGCCCGGCCGAACGGCCGCTCTTTTCGGCGCTGGATTGCACGAAGTTCGAGCGCACGTTTGGGCTGCGCCTCCCCCCCTGGCGCGATGCGCTCAGGCTGGCGATGGATCGGGGAAATCATTTACTTTAGATTATGGGGTCTGCCCCACATTCTAAAGTAAAACCGAAACACGATCTGGCGATGAGCTGAGGGCGCGGGAAGCCTCCTCAAGCTCTCTCGACCCCCTCTTTTACCTGAACTTGATCCTGCGGAACTTCTCCTCGTAGCGCGGCGCTTCGGGGGTGGAATCGGGCGTGCGGCGGCTGCGCATGCGTTCGTCGAGGGCCTGCGGGTCGGCAATCTGCGAGGCGTGGTGGTGCAGGGCTTCGATCTTCTTCTCCCAGAAGGGCGTCACATCGAGGGTCACGTTGGGCTGCGCGGCCACCGCCAGCCAGACTTCCCTCACGTTGTGCGGTTCGAGCCCTTCACCGCGCAGCAGTTCGGGGAAGTAGAGCGGGTTCCCGGCCGCCGGGAAGACCGCATCGACGGCGATCTGCCCCGCCGCGCGGTGATCGGGGTGGTTGATGTTCGCCTCGCCGAACAGGTGGGTGGGGTCGGAGGTGACCAGGATATCGGGCTTGAAGCGCCGGATGGTGCGCACGGCGGCGCGGCGGGTTTCCAGGCTGGGGACGAGGTAACCGTCTTCGTAATCCAGGAAGACGATTTCCTTCACGCCCAGCACATTGGCGGCGGCGCGCTGTTCAAGTTCGCGCGCGCGGGCCAGTTCGTACGGGTCGGCAGGTTCATCCTTCACGCCTTTGTCGCCGCGGGTGAGCAGGCAATAGTGAACGGTGTGCCCGCGGCTGGTCCAGCGGGCGATGGTAGCTCCGCAGAAGAACTCGGGGTCGTCGGGGTGGGCAAGGATGAGCAGGATGGTCTGCGGTTCGGGCCAATCATCAGGCTCTAGAGGTTGAGGGGTGGATGACATTGGGTACCTGTTGATTTAAAGAGATTAATCCTGGCCGCTTGGGGCATGCAGGATGGCCTTCATTATAGCATTCGCGCAGCGAAGCCGGGCAGCTTTGTGCTAGAATACGATTCATGACCGAACGAATCATCATTGATACCGACCCTGGAATTGACGACTCGATGGCGATTCTCCTTGCGCTGGCCTCGCCGGAGGTGAGCCTGGAGGGGTTGACGGTGGTGCACGGCAACTGCACCGCTGCCCAAGGAACGCGCAATGCGCTGGCTGTGCTGGAACTGGCCGGAGCGGGGAATATCCCGGTGGCCAAAGGCTGCGACCTGCCGCTGGTGCAGCCTTCGCTCCTGGCGCCCGAAACGCACGGCGACACCGGCCTGGGCTATGCCCGCCTGCCGGAAGCCGCCCAGCCGCCCCTGCGCCAGCACGCGGTGGATTTCCTCATCGAGCGCCTGCTGGCCGAACCGGGCGAATACACGCTAGTGGCGGTCGGCCCGCTCACCAACCTGGCGATGGCGATACGCCGTGAACCGAAGATCATCCCGGCGATCAAGCGGGTGATCAGCATGGGCGGGGCAATCCGCCACCAGGGCAACACCACCCCGCTGGCCGAGTTCAACGTGTATGTAGACCCGCACGCCGCGCACATCGTCTATCATTCGGGCGTGCCGTTCACCCTGGTGCCGCTGGATGTGACCTATCACTGCATCCTCACGCGCGCCGATGTTGGCCGCCTGCTGAAGGTGCCTTCTCCTGTGCCGCGCTTCGTGCATGATACAACGCGCTTTTATATGGATTTCCATGACGCCAACCAGAAGATCGACGGCTGTGTGATCAACGATGCGCTGGCGCTGGCGCTCGTCTTTGCCCCGCAGCTGTGCGATTTTGAGGAGCACTACGTGGATGTGGACATCCAGGGCGGAGTCTCGATGGGCAAAACCTTTGCCGATTTTTACCGGATGACCGGCAAACCGGCCAACATGAAGGTGGCCCTTGGGGTGCGCGCCAGGGATTTTCTCGACCTGTTTGTGGAGCGGATCGAGAACCTGAGCAGGGCCGTGCCCGGGTAACGGCGTTTCTTTCGCGCCGGGTAGGGGTTGAATTCATCGATCGACCTGTATTCATTTACTCGCCCGTTTTGTCAAGGAGGAGCCATGAAATTGTTGAATTCGATCAAGAAAGACTTCAACACGATGACCTGGGTGTTGATCCCCGTGGCGATCGCCATCAACGTGGTCATCGGGCAGATCGTGATGGTGCTGAAACTGCCGGTTTACCTGGACTCAGTCGGCACCATGCTGGTGGGCGTCATCTGCGGGCCGTGGGCCGGGGCGCTCACCGGCGCGCTTGCGAACACTATCTGGGGGCTGGCAATCGACCCGAACGCCCTGCCCTGGTGGCCGGTGGCGCTCTTGATCGGCTTTGTCACCGGTTGGTGCGCGCGCGGCGGGCTGTTCCGCAACACCTGGAAGGTGCTCATCACCGGGTTCCTGGTGGCACTGGTGGCGGCGGCTGCTTCGGCAGTGGTCAACATGCTCCTGATCGGCGGCATCACCGCCAGCGGTTCCTCGCTCATCACCGTTTACCTGCTGCAGACGGGCCGCTCGATGATCGACGCCGTCTTGACGACCAACTTCCTCGTCGAGCCGGTGGATAAAATTTCCACCGCCCTGCTGGCCTTCGCCATCATCCGCGGGCTTTCGGTGCGTTACCTGGCGCGCTTCCCCCGGCCCGAAAACGCGGCGGTGGAGAAGAACGACCTGGTGGCGCTCATCATCGGCGCGCTGGTCTTTGTGGTCTATGTGATCCTGGTCGGCAGCTTCTTCAATATCATGTTCCTGTGGGTCGGCCTGGCGGTCTCGGCGATCCTGGTTCTGGCGGTGGTGCTCATCTCGGTGCTGAAGAAAGCCTAGCTTTGCCGGAAAAGCTTTCTTTTTACATTCAACGCAGCAGCGCATTCCACAGCCTGAACCCGTTGACCAAGCTGGGGCTGGTGTTCGCGTTCATCGTCATCGCGTACACCAGCCCCTTCTATTGGACGGCGACGGTGATCTTTGGGCTGGGGGTCTTGCCGCTGGCATTCGTGGGGCGGGTGCAGCGTGAATTTCTCCTGGCGGCTCTGCGCCTGCTGGTGCCGGTGACGGGCTTTATCTTCATCATGCAGAGCCTGTTCCTGCCCGGCGGTGAGAGGGAGTTGTTTCACTTCTGGGTTTTCAGGGTGACGGTGGAGAGCGTGGCGCAGGCTTACCTGACCGTCTCGCGCATTTTTGTGATGATCTCGGCCTTCATCCTCTTTCTGCTCACCACGCATCCCTCGGCCTTGATGACCGACCTCACCCGGCGCGGCCTGCCGGGGACGTTTGCCTATGTGATCATCTCCACCTTGCAGATCATCCCGCAGATGCAATCGAAAGCGCAGACGATCATCGCCGCGCAGCGCTCGCGGGGCATGGAAACGGGCGGCTCGCTGGCCAACCGCGTGCGCGCGCTGGTGCCGCTGGTGGGACCGCTGGTGTTCGGCTCGCTGGTGGAGGTGGAGGAACGCGCCATCGCCATCGAGGCGCGCGGGTTCACCTCGCGGCTGAAGAAGACCTCGCTGTACGAAATCGCCGACACCCGCCTGGACAGGGGTCTGCGCTGGTTCCTGCTCGGCCTGGTCGTGCTGTCTGTTGCCGCGCGCGTCTTGGCCGGCTGAAGCAGAGCGTATGAGCATCGTCGAACTGCGCAACGTCACCTACCAATACCCCTTCAGCGAGCGGCCCGCGCTGGAAGGCATCGATTTGCGGATCGACGAAGGCGAATTCGTCGCCGTCATCGGGCCGAACGGAGCGGGGAAATCGAGCCTGTGCTACACGGTGAGCGGGTTTATCCCGCATTTCTTCAAAGGCGAGTTGCAGGGCAGCGTGGTGGTGGGCGGGGTGGAAACCCGCCAATCCACCCTGGCCGAGTGCGTGCGCCGCGCGGGGCTGGCCTTCCAGAACCCGTTCAACCAGATTTCGGGCGCCAAGTACACCGTGTTCGAGGAGATCGCCTTTGGGCTGGAGAACCTCGGCGTTCCGCGCGAAGAGATGCGCGCCCGCGTGGAGCGTATGCTGGAGCGCGCGGGCATCGCAGACCTGGCCGGGCGCTCGCCTTATGCGCTCTCGGGCGGGCAGCAGCAGCGCGTGGCCCTCGCCTCGATTCTCGTCATGGAGCCGCAGGTGCTGGTGCTGGATGAGCCCACCTCGCAGATGGACCCGATCGGCACGCGCGAGGTGTTCGGCATGATCAAAGAGCTGGCCGGGCGCGGGTTGACGGTGCTGATGGTGGAGCACAAGGTGGAATGGGTGGCGGCCTTTGCCGACCGGGTGGTCGCCCTGGATGGCGGGCATGTCATTGCCCAGGGACGCCCCGAAGAGGTGCTGACCGACCCGCTGCTGGCCGAGCGCAACTTCGGCCTCTCGCGCTACACCCTGGCGGCGCGCGCCGCCCTGCAAGCCGGGCTGTGGCCGGCCGGGCGCCGCCTGCCGGTGACGCTCGAAGAGGCCGTGGAGGGCTTCAAGGCCGCAGCGGCCTGAGGCGAATGCGATGACCGACATCCGTGTGAAGGACCTGCACCACGTTTACCCGGGCGGTGTGGCCGCGCTGCAGGGCATCTCGCTCGAAATCCGCTCCGGCGAGCAGGTGGGCATCGTCGGGCAGAACGGGGCCGGCAAGACCACGCTGGTGAAGCACTTCAACGGGCTGCTGCAGCCCACCCGGGGCGAGGTGTGGGTGGATGAACTCGACACCCGCAAGGTCTCGGTGGCAAAGCTGGCTGCGCGGGTGGGGTACGTCTTCCAGAACCCGGACGAGCAGTTGTTCTGCAAAACGGTGGGCGAAGAGGTGGCCTTTGGGCCGCGCAACCTGGGCTTTGCGCCCGAAAAGGCCGAGGCGCTGTGCAAAGAAGCGCTGGAGTTGACCGAAATCGGCGACCGGGCCGGCGCCAACCCCTATGACCTCTCGCCCACCTGGCGCAAGATGGTCGCGCTGGCTTCGATCCTCTCGATGGACACGCCGGTGGTGATCTTCGACGAGCCTACCACCGGGCAAGACCCGGCCAGTGTGGCGCGCATCGCGCGCGTGGTGGCGGCCCTGCGCGCCAAGGGCAAGACGGTGATCACCATCACCCATGATATTGACTTTTGCGCAGAGAACTTCGCGCGGGTGATTGCCCTTTCGCAAGGCCGGGTGCTGTTAGACGGCCCCGCCGCCGAGGTGCTCGGTCAGGCAGAGACCCTGGCGCAGACCTACGTGGAGCCGCCGCAGCTCACCCGCCTGGGGCAGCGCCTGGGCTTGAAGCGCACCATCCTCACTCAGGAAGACCTCCTCGCCGAGCTGGGCAAGAAGCAGTAACCCGTTTTATTTCCATGCTCTGCTCATTCCGGCATGGATGGCGTTGACAGTGCTTCAATTTTCTGTAAATTGTGGGGTTTGCCCCACCATGTGCAGAAAAAGAACCACATGATCATGGCGTGCATCCCGCCGGAGCGATCTGTTGGGAGATTGAAAGCCGCTGAAGAACCTGCCCGGCATATAATTTCATCATGGTTGCTGCATTCCGCCGGCGCATCGCCGAAGCTTTGCCGCGCATCGATGCCCGGCTCTTCCCGCCCATCAGCCCCAATGCCCGCGAAATTCCCCTCCGGCGGCAGGTTGCCCTGTTCCTCTTGATGACGGCGTGCTTCTCGCTGGTGGGGGTGGCCTTGCCCGCCAACGATTACCTCGGTTTCGATTGGATGCACTTCTTCCGCCACTGGGAGACCCCCTTCCTCTACTACCCGCCCTGGACGAACCTCATCCTGCGCTGGTTCAACTGGCCGCTGCTGGTGGGCCTCACCCTGGCAGGCTATATGCTGGCGGTGATCCGCCGCTCGGTGCACCCGCTCAGCGCCGCGGCGGCCATCGTCACCCTGCCGCTGTTCTGGGCGGCGTTCCTGGGCCAGCTCGAGGGGTTGGTGCTGATCGGCCTTTCCTGGCTGCCCTGGCTGGCCCCGCTGGCGCTGATCAAGCCGCAGGTGGCGGTCTTCGCTTTGCTCAGCCGAAAATCATCGATCATTGCCGCGCTGGCCGCCTTCCTGGCCTCGCTGCTGATCTGGGGGTTCTGGCCGCTGAGGATCATCACCAACCTGCAAACCAAAGGGGCGCTGCTGGCCACGCGCGGCGACCAGGATATCGGCATCGGGCTGGCGGCCCTGCCGGTGTGCCTTTTGATGCTGTGGTTCTCGCGGGGCGATATGGATATGCTCATGCTGGCCGGGGCGGTGGGGCTGCCGTACCTGATTCCCTATCACCTGATGCCCGTCACCCCGGCGGTGGCGCGCCTGAAGCCCTGGAAGGCCGTTACGGCGGGGCTGCTTTCCTGGCTGCCGCTCTCGGCCAACTGGGTGGGGCCGCGCGGCTGGTGGCTGGGCTGGCTGTTCATCGCCTGGCTGTGGCTCAACCTGGCCGCCAAACGCTACCCGGAATCGGTGGTGGGGAAAATCTTGCGCTAGGCCGGGGCGGGCTCTTCGGGCAGCGCCTCGGCGGGCAGGCCGGGCGCGGTCAGGTTGCGGATCCAGCGCCTGGAGAGGAAGCGCCGCAAGCCGAAGGCGTTTTTGATCAGGTTCTCGGTGAAGATGGCGAGGAAGACCCACTGCACCGGCAGGTGCAGGACGAACGCGGTGACCGCCAGCGCCGGGATGCCCCCCAGCCAGATGGCGCCGACATCCAAAATGGCCGAATAGCGCGTGTCGCCGCCCGCGCGCATGACCCCGATGATGAACATCGGGTCCATCCCGCGCAGCCAGAGCATCAGCCCGGCGATGAGCAGCATGGCCGAAGCATCCTGGCGGGCTTCGGGCGAGATGCGGTAAAGCTCCATCAACGGCAGGCGGGCGGCCGCCAGGCCGATGCCGATCACCAGCGACCCCAGCACGCTTGTCAACAGGATGGGCTTTGCCACCCGGTAGGCTTCATCCGGTTTGCCCGCGCCGATACGGTGCCCCACCAGGATGCTGCAGGTGGTGGCGCAGCCGAAGGCGAAGAACATGCCCATGCTTTGCACCGCGGTGGTGATGCTGTAGGCGGCATAAGCCGAGGTGCCCAGGCGCGCGACCAGCGCATTGTAGACGTTCACCCCCAAAGCCCAGAAGAATTCGTTGAGGAAGACGACCAGGATCAGGCGCAGATGCCGCGCGACGAAGGGCGCGTTGAAGTCGAACAGGCGCCGGGGCGAGGCAGCCACCTCTGAGCGCAGCGCATACAGCAGCCCGAGGAGCACCAGGCACTCCAGCACGCGGGCGATGGTCGTTCCGATGGCTGCGCCCTGCACCCCCAGCGCGGGCAGGCCGAGCTTGCCGAAAATGAGGCAGAAGTTCATGGCGGTGTTCAGGCAGAGCATGCTCACCGAGACGAGCATCGGCAGGCGCGTGTTGCCCGTGGAGCGGATCACCGCCGCGAAGGTGGTGGTGACGGCGTTGAACAGGTAGCTCCAGCCGACGATGCGCAGGTAGGTGATCCCCAGGGCGACCACCGCCGGGTCGTGGGTGTAAAGGCCGAGCACCCAGGCCGGGAAGGCCAGCGCCACCAGCGCAAAGGCCGCGGCGGCACTCATGGTGACTGCCAGGCACAGCCCCGCAACCCGGCGCAGGTTCGGCAGGTCGCGCGCGCCGAAATACTGGGCGGCGAACACCGAAGCCCCGCTGGTGGTGCCGAACACAGCCAGGCTGAGGAGGAAGTAAAACTGGTTGGAAAGCCCGACGGCGGCCACCGAGGCATCGCCCAACTGGCCGACCATCAACGTGTCGAAGATGCCGATCAGGTTGAAGAACAGGCTCTGCGTGGCGGCGGGGATGAACAGCCGCAGGAATGAGCGCGTGAAGCCGGGCGGGGCGGAGCTGTGGGGCACGCCTCGATCTTACCATGAAGTTCCTCCGCCGGTAACGATTGCCATCCATAAAACTCGAAGCCTTCTCGTGCAGGCAGGTGCACCGCCGCTTTATGCCCCAGAAAGGGCTTGCTGTATAATGATACTATCGGTGGGAGGCTGGAACGTGGACAATAAGTTACTCCAAAAGGCCAGGTTGCTGGCGAAGGCCGGCGGTCGCGAGCAGGCAATCCCGCTGCTGATGCATCTCGTGCGGGTGGACCCGACCGACCAGGAAGCGCTGGATTTGCTGGTAGACCTGCTGGATGAGGGGCAGCGCCGCGCGGCTTTGAGCGCGTTCATCCGTGAAAGCTCGCAGTACCTGTCTTCGCGCCTGATCCTGGAATCCTTGAGCCTGCCGCAGACGGCGGCGGAGATGCCGGATGAGGAACCGGAGCCTTCCGCGGAGGCCGAACCTCCCCAACCGCCCGCCGAAACGCCCGAAGGAGCCGCGCCGGAGCCGTTCGATGCCTGGGTGAGCGAGCAGGCGCTGGATGAGCCCGCCTCGCAGCCCGCGGCCGCCGCGGAGCAAGAAGCCGCGGAACCTGCCGCCCCGGCGGAGGAGCCGGATGCGGAAGGAGCGCCGCCCGAACAGGATTTCCTCGCCGAACTGCAGGCCATCTCGAAGGGAGCGGCCGCCGAGGCAGCGCCAACCCCTGCGGATGCGCCCCTGGAACCGCCGGGCGCGCCCGCGGCGGCGGAGTGGATGCCCGCGCCCGCAGCCGCAGATGGCGCGCCGGAAGCGGCGGAGGCGCTCCCGAACCGAACAGTGGCCCGCGAACGGTTGAACCGCCGCCGCCGGTTGAGCTGGCTGATCCCAACCTTGCTGCTGCTCATCCTGGCGGTGTTCGCTTCGATCGCGTTCATCCTGAGCAACCCGTATTACCGCCTGAGCGCGGCCGAGCTGCCGCTGGCCGCCGGGCCGACTTCCACCCCCACCGCCGCGCCGACCGAGCCGCCCGCCGCCGCGCTGAACCCCACGCAAGCGCCAAGCCCCACCTCGCCGCCCCCCACGCCCACGCGCGCGCCCAGCGCCACCCCGGCCCCCACCGGCACGCCCGCGCCCACCCTCCCGCCGGTTGCCGGTGAGCTGCGCGCCTCCGAGAAGGACGGTATGGAGATGGTGTACATCCCCGCCGGGACGTTCAAGATGGGTTGGAGGCCGGGCGACCCGGGCGAATTCCCCGAGCACACGGTGACGCTGGATGCGTTCTGGATCGACCAGACGGAGATCACCAACCGGCTCTATGCGAAGTGCGTGGCTGCCGGGGCGTGCACACCGCCCGCCGACACCTCGTCTTACAAACGCGCCGAGTATTATGGCAGCGCCGAGTTTGCCGATTACCCGGTTGTGTATGTGAACTGGCAGCAGGCCGCCGGTTATTGCGCCTGGGCCGGGCGCCGTCTGCCCACCGAAGCGGAATGGGAATATGCCGCACGCGGCGAGGAGAATCGCCTCTACCCGTGGGGCAAACAGGCCCCCGATGACACGCTGGCGAACTTCAATTATGCTTTCCGCGGGGCCACGCCGGTCGGCTTCTTCCCCGATGGCGCCAGCCCGTTTGGCGTGCTGGATATGGCCGGGAACGCCGCCGAGTGGGTGGCCGACTGGTACCTGGAGGATTATTACAGCATTTCGCCCAAGGCGAACCCGCAAGGGCCTTCCAGCGGGGTGGTGCGCACCATCCGCGGCGGGAGTTACGCCAACGTGGGCGAGAAGCTGCGCTCGAGCCGGCGCGCCCATGACGAGGTGAATTACACCAGCGCCGCCCTGGGGTTCCGCTGCGCGGCAGATGCGCCGTGATGCGCGGGTGATGGGGACGCGCCTACGTTGTTTTATTCATTTCTTGTAGAAAGCTCAGGCCCCGGCGGATGAAAGCCGATGCATCCGGGCAGGCATTGTGGAACATGCCGCGCTGCCAGGCGAAGCCCGGGATGGACGAGTTGTAGGCTTCCATGACCACCCAGCCGTCGAAGGCGATATCTCTCAAGGCCTGGAAGACCTGCCCCCAGGGCACCAGCCCGCCGCCGGGCACGCCGCGGTCGTTTTCGCAGGCGTGCAGGCCCCACAGGCGGCTGCCCGCCGCGCGGATGGCCGCGCCGTAATCGCGCACTTCCACAACCATGTGGTAGGTATCCAGCAGCACGCCCAGGTTGGGGTGAGCGGCCAGTTCGAGCAGGCGCAGCGCCTGTTCGGGCCGGTTGACGAGGTGAGTACGGAAGTGGCTCATCGGCTCGATGGCGATGAAGACGCCCCTGCCCTGAGCATATTCGGCCAGCCGGTGCAGCCCATCGGCGATGCGCGCGTATTCGTCCGGCTGGGGCGGGTGGGGCCTGACGACGCCGGTATGCCCGTAGAGCGAACCTGTGTAGGCCGCCGCCCCAAGCTCGGCGGCCAGATCCACCTGCTTTTTGTGCCAGGCCAGCCCGGCCTGCCGTTCGGCGGGGTCGTCGGAAGAAAGGTCGCATTCCAGCGGCCAGAGCCCGCCGGGGCTGATGGCCAGCTCGAGCCCGAGAGCCTCGGCGCGGCGGCGGGTGAGCGCCGGTGTGAAAGGCACATCGTCGCCGACGGCGATATCGAAGCAATCTAACCCGAGGGCGGCAGCCTCATCGAGGATGCCCAGGCAGCCATCGCACCAGCGATCGGTGAAGATATAGGAGTGCGCGCCGAACTTCATTGCCGCCTCTCACGCGCCGCGCCAGGCGGTGCGGGCTGCTGCCACCCCCGCGCCAGGGGTGAAGGCGTGCCCGCAGGCCTCCAGCGCGGCTTCCACTGCCCCGAGGGTAGCGAGAATATCGCCCAGCCCGGCGGAACCCATGTGCCCGATGCGGAAGTACTCGGCGCGGATGGCCGGGTGCAGCCCGCCGGCGAGCGTCACCCCGGCTTTGGCGGCTTCGGCCAGGAAGGCCGGGCCGTTCACGCCGGGCGGGAAGCGCGGCGCGCTCATCGTGTTGGCCGCCAGCTCATCTGAGAGCGGCACCTGCCCCAGCCCAAGCGCGGCCAGCCCGGCCCGGCAGGCGCGCCCAAGCGCCCGGTGGCGGGCCAGGCGCGCTTCCAGGCCTTCCTTCAGGATGATCTCAAGGCTGGCATTCAGCGCGAAGATCAGGTTCACCGCCGGGGTGCCAAAGTAAGCAGGCTTGCGCGCCTCGTAAGCCTGCATCACGCTCAGCCAGTTGCCCCAATCGGCGTAGAAGTTGGCAACGGGGGTTTTGCGCGCCTGGTAGGCCTGCAGGGCGCGCGGCCCGGCCACCAGCAGCGCCAGCCCGGGGGGAACGCCCACGGCTTTTTGCGAGGCCGTCAGGGCCACATCCACGCCCCACTCGCTCATGTGCAGCTCTTCGCCGGCCACCGAGCAGACCCCATCCACCACGCACAGAGCGCCATAGGCGCGCGCCAGGGCCGCCAGAGCCTTCACATCCGTCCGCACGCCGGTGGAGGTATCCACATGGGTGACGGTGAGCAATTTATAGGCCCCGCCGCGCAGCGCCGCCTCCACTTCGTCCAGCGCGGGCCGCCCGCCGACGGGGGCGCGCAGGTGATGCACCTGGGCGCCGTAACGCTCGAGGAGCGCGCCGAAGCGGTCGCCAAAGTAGCCGGTGTTGATCACCAGGGCGCGGTCGCCCGGCTCGACGAGGTTGGCCCCTGCCGAGTCCATCGCCAGGGTGCCCGTCCCGGCGATGACGAAAGGCTGCCCATCGGGGGCGAGGAAAAGCTCGCGCAGGCGCTCAAGAGCCTGCCCGAAGGCCTCGATGAAGTTCGGGGCCAGGTGGCTGGTGGTGGGCGCGCCCAGGGCAGCGAGGACGGCGGGCTCGAATTCGATCGGCCCGGGGATCATCAACAGTGTGCGGTTTTTCATGGGGAGCTCCTGTGGCTTATTGTAGCCGAAATCCAGGGAGAGGAAACCAAACGCGAAGAAACGAAGAAGGGACGGTGTGCGCTGAGAACTATTCATTGGCCGGGGCGCGGGGGTTGTTATGATCAGGTAGATTCATGTCATCAACGAACGGAAAAGGGCTTTCGATGCTCAAACGGCTCTTCATCATTGTTGCGCTGCTGGCGGTGAGCGCCGAGCCGGCGGCCGCTCAGGGCGGAGGGGATCAGCTCTGGCTGCCGCTCGTCGCCCGGGCGCAGGCCACGCCGGTTTTCTCCGGCGAGGCCACCTATTACTACGCCACCGGAGCAGGCGCGTGCGGGTTCGACGCTTCGCCCGGCGACCTGATGGTGGCGGCCATGAACCAGCCCGATTGGGCCTATTCGGCCGTCTGCGGGGAGTATGTGCACGTGCGCGGCCCCGATGGCGAGGTAACCGTGCGCATCGTGGATCTATGCCCGGGCTGCGCTTCGGGCGACCTCGATCTTTCGCAAGAGGCTTTTGCGAAGATCGCCCCGCTGCCCAGGGGGCGCGTGCCGATCACCTGGCAGGTGGTCAGCCCCGATTTGCCCGGGCCGATCGCCTATCACTTCAAAGACGGCTCGAACCAGTGGTGGACGGCAGTGCAGATCCGCAACCACCGCAACCCGGTGGCCAAACTCGAATACCTGAAGGACGGCAGCCAGTGGGTGAGCGTGCCGCGCACAACCTATAACTACTTTGTCCAGACCAATCCCGGCATGGGCGTCGGGCCTTACACCTTCCGCGTCACCGATGCGTATGGCAACGTGCTGGTCGATATTGGCATTCCTCTCGTCGAAAACGGCACATTGCACGGCGCGGCGCAGTTCCCGCCCGGGCCGTAGAGGGTGATGGCCTCCATCCGGCAGCCCGGCTCACCGGCCGTCGAATGAGACAGCATCCGGCGGGAGGGCGCGCACGCGCCGCAGGTAGGCGAGCACGCGGCGGGCGTCTTCGTGCGGGTAGGCGTAACCGAGGTGTTCGGCCAATTCCGGGCCGATGCGCCCGACCAGATCGAGGGCAGTGAAGAGCGCATCCCACGTCTCGGCGTAGCCGGGCCCGGCGTAGGTCCGGCAGTAGTCGGCGTAGATTTCGGCGGGCAGGAACCTCTTCAGCCACTTGCCGTAACTCCCCGTGCAGATGGCCCAGCCGTGCCGCATGGCGGCATACCACGTGAGCAGTTTGACGACCGGCTCGCGCACGATCGTGTCGAACATATAGCGCGCGTAGGGCAGTTCATCGCGCCAGATGCCCTTGGCGATGTTGTTCGAGCACCAGAAGATCTCGTTAACGGTTTCATCGAACTCTTTGCGCTCCGGCTTGCGGACGATGTAGCCCGCGTCTGACGCGGGCGGGAGGGGCGGAATGCGCCCGTCTTTATCCAACAGCACGGTGGTGAGCGTATCCTCGGCGATGTGCGCCAGGCCGGGCAGCCCGTCAAACGAGAGATCGATGCGCACGCCGTCGGTGAAGAGCATCAGGAAGATATAGCCGTCAATTCCGTCGTTGCTGAAGTCATTCTGCTGGAGGATGACCAGCTCGCCGAAGTGGCGGATCCAGCTTTGATCGGCCAGGAAATCGCGCGGGTTTTCGACGTAAAAGACCACGTCATAGTCTTGAAAGAAGTCTTTGGGGGCGTTGGGGTTGACGCGCGAGCCGTTCATCGCCACCGCGCGGATTTTCTCGCTCGCGCGGGCGAAGGCAAGGATCTGGTCGAGGACCTGTTGGGTGGTGCGCATGGGTGCTCCAGGGGTTAAAGTAGTTCGGATGGTGTATGATTAAACCATACATCTGTTCTGTTCCGGCGAAAATCGCGCCGACTTTGCCCGATTGATCTCGAAACCGTTTTGAGTGCCCGTACGATTGGAGGAACCATGCCCCCCATCATGGATGGCCCTGCATCAGGCCTCTTCAGGCCCATCACCCTCGGCGGGAACGCCCGCCTGGAAGATTTAAACTCGGCGGGCCTCTCGCCAGCCATGACCGCCGCCCTGCCGCATGCCCCCAGCGGGGCCTGCACGGCCTGGGGCATTCCTTTCGAGGTGGGCGGGGTGGTGCTGCTGCGCGAGGGCAGCTTTAGCGTGGAATTTGCGCCGCTCAAGGCGCGCTGGCTGGTCTTTATGCACACCAGCGACACGCGCCCCGCGGCGAAGAACGCCTCCGGGTTCATCCGGCCGATGCGCGGCGAAGGTCAGCTCGGCGAGCACGCCGCCGATTACATCGTCTGCTATGCCGACGGCTCGGAAGAGCGGGTGAGCATCCGCCGGCGCTTCCAGGTGGGCATGTTCCAGCGCCGCTGGGGCGAAAACTGCTTCGAGGCCGTGGCGCAGCACAAGCCGATGCCCATGCAGGGCGGCGAGGAAGTTCCCCACTCCGATTGGGGCTGGTCGCAGACGCGCGTGGACCCGGCCGATTACGCCGAGTGGATGAACTGGCTGTGGGCCTGGGAGAACCCGCGCCCTGAGGAAGCGATCAGCGGCCTGCGCTTTGAGCCTGGCGAGGGCACGCTTGTCCTTTCGGCGGTCAGCGCCGGCGACGTGAGCGCCCACCCGCTGCGCTGGCAGCCGCGCCAAAAGGCCTGTCTGCGCCTGCCGGAAGGGGAAAGCTTCCAGCCTCTTTTGGATAAGAACGGCCTGCTCCAACAGGTGCAGCTCGACCTGGGGCAGGTCATTTCGGCCACGCCGCGACTGGTCTACGATCACGATTCATGGGCGGGCAGTTATAACAACCGGATGCCCGAGGTGAGTGCTTCGGAGGTTATCCTGGAATACACCGCCCACCCCGATGCCTGTTTTCACCTCAAGGGCGGGGCGCGGGTGGCGGCGGGGCAGCTCAAGCCGGAGGGCGAACTGCAGCCGGTGCCGCCTGCTCATCAACCCGTGCGCCTGCGCGTGCTCGAGCGGGGCAGCCGCCGGCCCGTGGCGGTGAAGCTGCATGTCCACGGTATGTGGGGCGAATACCTGCCCCCCGTGGACCGCCACCGCATCCTCAACCCGGCCTGGTTCGAAGATTACAGCGCCGATTACCTGCACGCCAGCTGGGAAACGCGCCAGCGCAGGCACAACTGCACCTACATCAACGGGGAGACGGTGCTCAAACTGCCCCAGGGCGAGGTGTACATCGAGGTGTCGAAAGGGTTCGAGATCCGGCCCGTGCGCAAAACGGTGACGGTCGGCCCGGAGACTGAGGAGATTGTCATCGAGCTGGAAAAGGTGCTGCCCTGGCGCGAGCGCGGCTGGGTGACCGCCGATACGCACGTGCATTTCCTCTCGCCGGTGACGGCGATGCTGGAAGGCGCGGCGGAAGGGGTGAATGTGATCAACCTGCTCGCCAGCCAGTGGGGCGAATTGATGACCAACGTGGGCGATTTCGACGGCAAGAACACCTGGGGCTCGCGCGAGGCGGGCGGCGAGGGCGAATACCTGGTGAGGGTGGGCACCGAAAACCGCCAGCACGTCCTCGGGCATATTTCGCTGCTGGGCTACCGCGGGCCGATCATCGCGCCGATGACCACCGGCGGGCCGGATGAATCGGCGCTGGGCGACCCCGTGGAAGCGCTGCTGACCGAATGGGCCAGGCAGTGCCACCGCCAGGACGGGCTGGTGGTGTTGCCGCACTTCCCCAACCCGCGCGCCGAGCACGCCGCCGGAATCGTCAGCGGCGAGATCGATGCCGTCGAGATGACCTCCTGGGAAAACCTCTATGCCGGGATCGACCCCTATTCGCTGGCCGACTGGTATCGTTACCTGAACTGCGGCTACCTCCTGCCGGCGGTGGGCGGGACGGATAAGATGACCGCCATGACCGCGGTGGGCACGGTGCGCACGTATGCGCGCCTCGAAGAAGGCCAGGCATTCACCTATGATGCCTGGAAGCAGGCGGTGAAGCGCGGCGAGACGTTCGCCTCCTACGGGCCGCTGATCGAGTTTGCCGTCAACGGTGCGCCGATGGGCGGGCGCATCAGCCTCCCCAGGGGCGGCGGCACGCTTGATGTGACCTGGGCGGTTGCCAGCACCACGGTGCCCGTCTCGCGGGTGGAACTGGTGCTGAACGGCGAGATCCGCGAGAGCGTGGAAGCCCCGGCGGAGGGCGCCAGCGGGCACTGGCGCGTGCGCGTGGAGCGCTCCGCGTGGCTGGCGCTGCTGGTGCGCGGGCATTACGCCGACCAGCCGGAGATGATCGCCGCGCATTCCACGCCGGTGATGGTGGCGGTGGACGGCGCACCGCTGTTCTCGGAGGTGGATGCGGTGACGATCCTCGAGCAGATCGAAGGGGCGCTGGCCTACCTCGACACGGTGGGTACGCGCGCCGAAGACCGCGCTTACCGGCGCATGCGCCTGGAGCTGGAGGCCGCGCACCGCAAGCTGCACAACCGCATGCACCAGGAGGGGCATTTCCACGAGCACACCCCGCCGGCGGACCATCACTGAGCGGGGGAAGTTTAAAACAATATGATGTCTGTGTGGCAATTCGTGCCACACAGACATCTACTTCATGGTTCTTCGCCCTTCCGGGGAAGGGTGCGGGCTGGCTTGAACCGCCCGACCCGGGGGGTTAATCCAGCCCTTTGGCGCGGATGGTCTGGCTGACGTCCACGTTGAGCCGGATATCCTCGATGGTGAAGACCGCCCAGGCGCGCCCGTCTTTGAACCAGGTCGCCGTGCCTTGAACGGCGATCGGCTGGCCGTTGATGCGCCCGTAGGCCCGCGACTCGGTGATCCATAAGGATTTAGCGGTGTCTTTCTCATCGCGGAAGCGCATCACTTCCATGTAGCGCAGCATGTCGTTCTCAGGGTCGAAGCGGACGATGAAGCGCTCTTCTGTGCCTTCAAAGGGGACGACCAGCACGGCGGTGGCATCGTCGAACGGCTCCCAGCGCACGCGCGAGTCGGTGAGGAAGACCGCCGGCACCCACGAAAGCTCGGCCCACATGCCCAGGTTGGCGGCCTGGTCGGTGTGGGGGCCTTCGGCAGTCAGCCCAAAGGGCAGTTCACCCAGGCCTTTGCCGTCGAGGTAGCGTTCGTTGACCTTCATGATGGGCAGGTTGAACCAGGTGGCCTCGATGTAGTGCCGGTAGCCCCGCCCGGCATCGTGGGTGAAGCGGTAGCGCGCCGGCAGGGTGAGGCTGCCGAACGGGCGCATCTCGGCGCGGCCCGTCACGACGACGGATTCGATCAGAGGAATCTTCTCGCCATAGACCTTGCGGTAGAAGCGCACCACCGGCGCGGGCAGGCCATCCGGCAGGGGAATGGAGCCCCTTTCGACGGATTGCTGCGCGAAGGCAGGGAAGGGTGCCGGCTTGATCTGCAGCCCCAGCCAGGCCAGGATGACCAGCCCTGCCAGGATGATCAAAATGATGAAGATGGGTTTCATGCGCTCGCTCGTTTCTACGCCGGGGCGAAGGCGGTCTGTTGGATTTCTTCAGCCCAGCCGCGGATCTTCTGCCAATCACGGAAATCTCCCTCCGGCGATTTGACCATCTTTGCCATCAAGCGTTCCAGGAAGTTTACTTTGCTGAAATCGCCCACGCCGGCGAAGAAAGCCTCGGCGGCAGGGGGCACCAGCTTGCGGATGGGCTCAAGGTAGGCCAGGCGGGCTGTCTTGCTGGCTTCGTCATCGGCGGTGTTGTTCAGGTGCACGGTGAAGAACGCCGTGGGGGCCTGCTTGAGGCGGGCCAGGTTCTGCTCCACAAACTGCGCCGCTTCGGGCAGCCATGCCCCAAAGCGGATCGCCGAACCCAGAACAAAACCCGCGTAGCCATCCAGTGAGCGGACTTCCTTCAGAGGGAGCACGTCCACGGCTGCGCCGCGCTCGCAGAAAACCTTGCCGATGGCATCGGCGACTTCGGCGGTGGAGCCGCAGCGGGTGGCGTAGGCGATCAAGATTTTTCCGTTCATTTCGGTTGAACCTCCACAAGAAATGGGTTCGGGCAGGTTGAGCCGGGGGCGGCGGGTGGCTACAAAGCCCAACCCCGCGCAGGTGAGGACGGCGGCGCCCAGGACGCCCGCAGAGCGGATGAGGAACTTCCGGCGCGCGACCGAACGCAGTCCGGCGGCCTGCCCTGAGTTGTGGGCGGCTGGTGGATTTGGGTTTTCCGGCATAGGGTTGGCTCCTTACCTGGCACTAGAATTCAATCAAAAGTTCGATTCGACACACTACAAGAAAATGTCTTGCTGCGGCAATTCCCTCTCAGGAGGCCTGAGAGGGAATTGGTGAACACGTATTTATCCTCGGCTGCCAGCCTTCCGGCGCCGGGGGCCGGCGCAGCGTGCTGCGATACTTCATTATATAGCCGGGCCGACCAGTTTGTTAGCCGCTCCTGAAGGGCAAATTCAAGGCTTGAAGTTGACCTCCGCGCTCATGCCCTGGCGCAGGCCGGGCAGGGGGGCATCGAGTTCGACGGTGGTCTTATAGACTACGTCGCCGCCGATGGTGTTGGCCAGGGGCGAGATGGCGCTGACATGCCCATCCACCATCTGGTTGAGCGCTTCGATGAAGACCGAAGCCGCCTGGCCCACTTGAATCTTCGGCACGTCGCGCTCGCTCAGGTCGGTGGTTTCGATGCGCAGGCGGTTCAAGTCCACCAGCAGCAGCACCGGCTGGCCCGGCAGAACCCATTCTCCCGCGTGGATCTTCACCTCGGCGATGGTGCCGGCAAAGGGCGCCTTCAGCTCAAGGTCGTCGAGGGAGGATTGGACGGAAGCCAGCTGGGCTTCGGCGTTCTTCACGCGCGCCTGGGCCAGGGCCAGCGCGGCAGGGTCGGGGCCGCTGCTGAGCTTATCGAAAGCCGCCTGGGCGGCCTCCAGCTCGGTGCGGGCCACTTCCAGCTCGGCATCGGCCTTTTCCACCTCGATCGGGTCCGGCTTGGAGAGCAGGTAGTTGAGGTTGGCCTCGGCGCGGTCGCGGGCGGCGCGGGCATTCGAAAGGGCGCTCAGCGCGGCGGCCTTGTTGAGGTCGTTTTCGGGCCGGTTGGCGAAGTAGCCGTACGTCTCCTCGGCCTTCTTGACCGCATCTTGCGCGACGATCAGGTCGGCCTGGGCGACGGCGATCTGGTTATCGGTGCCCACGCGGTACTGCTGCCAGCCGCGGCGCTTTTGCGCCTCATCGAAGGCGTCTTTGGCTTTCGCCAGCCTGAGCTGGGCCTGGGCGCGGGCCTGGGCGGCGTTCTCGTTCAGGTCGGCGAGGGCCTGGCGGGCGGTGAGCAGTTCCAGGTTGGCGGCTTCCACCGCGGCGGCCAGCTTCTCGCGGCCGGAAAGCCTGAGCAGCACCTGCCCGGCCTGCACCTGGTCGCCCTGGGCCACTTCAACCGATTCGACCATGCCGCTCATCGGAGCGGCGATGCTGGCCTGCTCGCCTGCCGCCACCACGGCGGAGGCCGTCACGCCGCCGCCGCTCACCACGGGGGCCGGAGCGGCTGCACCGGGGGTGTCGAGCATCAGGGTGGGCAGCGGGGTTGGGGTGGTGCCGATTGCCCCGCAGGCCGTCAACAACAGCGCAATCAGGGTGAATAGAACCAGGCGGGCTTTCATCTTAATCTCCAACGCTGACCTTCTCCAGCGCGCCGTTCTCGGCGACCATGCCGTCTTGCAGACGGATCACGCGCCGGGCATATTTGATCACACGCGGGTCATGGGTGGCGAAGATAAAGGTGACGCCCGTTTCCTGGTTGAGGCGCTCCATAATTTCCATCACCTGCCTGCCGTTGTTCGTATCGAGGTTGGCGGTCGGCTCATCGGCCAGGATGAGCGTGGGTTTGGTGGCCAGGGCGCGCGCAATGGCCACGCGCTGCTGCTGCCCGCCGCTGAGCTGGTCGGGGCGGTGATTCGCGCGGTCGGCCAGGTCTACGGCCTGGAGGAGCTGCATGACGCGCTCGCGCCGCTCGGAGGGGCCTTGCCCGGTCAACAGGAGGGGCATTTCCACGTTTTCGTAGGCCGTCAACGTGGGGATGAGCGCGAAGAACTGGAAGATGAAGCCGATCGTCCCGCGGCGCATATCGGCGCGCTGGTTGCGGTTGAGCCGGCTGACTTCCTTGCCGTTGATGAACACCTGCCCGCTGGTGGGCTGGTCGAGGCAGCCGATGAGCTGCAAGAGGGTGGTCTTGCCGGAGCCGGATGGCCCCACCAGGGCGGTGAACTCGCCGTTTTCAATGCTGAAGCTGACGTGGTTGAGCGCCAGCGTCTCCACTTTGCCGACCTGATAGGTCTTGGTTACGTTTTCAACTTTTACGACTTCCATGAGAGTCTCCTTGGCTCACTTATTGCCATGCAGTGCATCAACGGGTTCAAGGTGGGCGGCTAACCGCGCCGGGTAGAGCGAGGCCACCAGGGTGACGGCCAGGGCCGTCAGGCTCAAGGTGATGACATCCTTGAGGTTCATTTGGGCGTAGATCCTCTCGCCCAGCAGGAACCCGGTGACTCCAACATTGCCGACCGGGAAACCGTACTTGCCCATCAGGAAAACGAACACGCTGCCCAGGATGAGCCCGATGACGATTCCCCCGAGCGCCAGCATGCTCGATTCGGCGAAGAACATCGTCATGATCCGCCCGCTCTTCATCCCAATGGCTGAAAGGATTCCGATTTCGCGGGTGCGCTCAAAGACCGCCATGACCAGGGTATTGACAATCACCGTGGCGGTGATCGCCAGGACGATCAGGTAGAGGAACATCAACATGCCGTTGGAATAATCGTTGAACTGCGTCAGCAGCAGGTTCATCTGCTCGTAGGTGACCACCTCGTACTGGCCCGACTGGATGGCCGAGGCCACGGCCGGGGTATCGGCGGTGTTCTTGAGCAGGATGAAGATCGCGCTGGCATGGCCGGCGGTGCCGGTGATGGCCTGGGCTTTTGCCAGCGGCAGGAAGACCACGCTTTGATCGTAACTGGGCGTGTGGGTAGTGTAAATGCCGCGGATGGTGAACACCTGCTCCTGCACGTCGCCGTTGGCGGTGTTGACCAGCAGGTTCACCTTGCTGCCCGCGGCCAGGTCGAGCTTATCGGCCAGGGCCTGGCCGATGAGGACGCCGCCGGAATCATCAGGGGTGAGGAACTGCCCGCTGGTGAGGCCTTCGATGAACGGCTGGTTGGCGCTCGAGGCAGGGTCAATGCCGATGATGCGCACGCCCAGCGATTCATCGCCGGAGACGGCGATTCCGCTGGCATACAGGCGCGGAGTGGCCACCTTCACCGGGGGGAGCGACGCAACCTGCGCCGCCACCGCCTCGGGGTTTTCCACCAGGTCTTCATATGCCAGGCTGGATTTGTTCTCGTCATACGTCTTGGCGCGCACCTGCAGGTGGCCCGATTGCAGCCGGATGCTTTTATCCATCGAGCTGTTCAATTCCCACGTCACCACCCCGGCCATGAGGAGGAGCACCGAAAGGCCCATCCCGAGGGCGAGGGCAGAGAAGAAAGACCGGCGGCGGTTGCGCCCAAGGTCACGATACGCCATTTTAAGGAGAGTGAGCATTGGAAACCTCACACGTAATGCAGGGATTTGGCCGGTTCCTGGCGGGCGGCTTCGCTGGCAGGGTAAAGCGCGGCCAGGATGGTGACTACCAGGATGATCGCCACGTGGAAGCCGATCTTCTCCAGGCCGAGCGAGGTGTACACCTTGTCGCGGATCAGGGCAGTGTACACCGTCATCGAGCTGAACTGGCCGAAGTCCATCCCCACCTTCGACATGGTGAAGTTGATCAGCAGCCCCAGGCCGATGCCTGCCACCACGCCGACAATGCCAAGCAGCGCCCCTTCGATCAAGAAGAGCGTGCGGATTTGCCCGGGTTTCAGCCCGAGTGCCGCCAGCAGGCCGATCTCGCGGGTGCGCTCATAGACGGCCATCAGCAGCAGGTTGAGGATGCCGATGCCGACGCTGACCAGGATGATGACCTCGAAAATGCGCATCGCGCCGCCTTTGGTTTGAATGGCGCTTTCCAGGTCGGGGTAGTTGGTTTGCCAGGAGGCCATCTCGAAGCCCGGCAGCATCGGCTGGAGGGCTTTGATCACCTCGGGTTCCTGGCCGATCTGCTTGAGCGCCACCACCACCTCGGTGGACTGGCCTTTCAGGTCGAACATCTCTTGCGCGTTGGCCAGCGACATATACACGGTGCGCTTTTCGATATCGGCCATGCCCACGTCATAGATGCCGACCACCGTCATGGTGCGCGTCTTGATCTGCTGGTGCGGCGCGCGGCCTGAGAGCGAGAAGCGGTCGCCAACCTGAATATCCATGGCATCGGCCAGCCCTTTGCCGATGAGGAGCATATCCTGGTCGCCGGCCTTCAGGTAGCGCCCCTGGGTGACGTTCTGGGCGATCAGGTAAACCGGGGCTTCCAGCTCCGGCTCGATGCCGATGATGCCGACGGCAAACGCGCCTTTGCGGCTGGTGGCCAGCCCGCTGGTGTTGATCCGCCGCGAAGCGGCCACCACCTGCGGCTGGGCCAGGGCGGCTTTGACCGCGGCCTGGTCATCGGGCAGGGGGAGCAAGGGGGTCTGTTCGCCATCGACCTGGTAGCCGTCGGCATGGATCTGGATATTGCCGCCGAGGACTTTGATCGCATTCCCATAAATGGCGTCTTCGAACCCTGCGACCATGCCATCGTAGAACATGACCATCGCCAGGGTCAGGCTGATGGCCAGGGCGACGATGACCGTCCGGCGGCGGTGCCGCCAGATGTTTCGCCAGGCAAGACGGAAGTACAGGTTCATAAAGTCACCTCAACCCATTCATGAATTGTTTTTGCGTCGAGCAGTTGAATCGAACCGGGCGCCGCGCCAAGCACGCGCTCCATCGCGTCGGTGTAGGCGGCGAAGAGCAATTCATAATCCTGACGCCCGAATTTACTCCTTTCGGGAGAAAAGAGCATCTTCACAAACGCATCGCCCAGGGCGGTGAACAGGTTGAGGATGACGCTGCCGGCCTGTTCGGGGTAGGGAGTGGACATGCTGCCCTCGGCGATGCCCTGCCGGATGACCCGGCTGAAGATCGGCCCGAAGCGCGCCACCAGCGCCGGCTGGACCTTCTGGCGCACCAGGGCGTTTTCATCGGCGTACCACATGCGGGTGAAGGCGATCAGGTATTCCTTCTGGCCGGCTTTCCAGCTGGATGCGGCGGCGAAGTAGCGGTTGAACTTTTCCAGGGCCGGGAGAGCCGGGTCGGAGAGGATGGGGGTGATGTTCGCCTCGGCTTCGTCTTGCAGGCGTTCGATCAAGCCCTCCAGCAGGGTCTGCTTGGAATCGAAATAGTGATAAAAAGCTCCCTTGGAGATGTGCAGCTCATCGAGGATGTCTTGAATGGTCATCTGGTCATATCCGATGGTATAGACAAGGCGTTGGGCCGAGTCCAGAATCTCGTTGCGCCGGTCGGCGTATTCCTTTTCTTTGAGAACGCGCGCCATATGCCCTTCGTTATTAAAACCGACTGCCGGTTTAATTATCTGTCCGAGTATAGCGCGCACACCGGCGCCTGTCAATCAGGTGAGCGTCAAGAATTTGTCATGATTATTGAGGTTATTTTTTTAATGAAAAACAAACCCGGCCTCAGAGGTCTGGGAGGCCTTTCAGATCTTCTGAGGCAATGATCCCCCTGGGATGAATCTTTCGGGCTTATCGCTCCGGCAGGAGGAAGACGAACGGCAGGGCCAGGAACGCCGCCCAGGCCGAAGCCGTGAAGACCGCGCGCAGGCCGAAGCGGTCGGCCAGCAGGCCCACCAGGAAGACGACGATCGAGCGCACCACGAAGCTGGTGGCCATGTAAATGCCGTTAGCCAGCGAGCGGTTCTGGCGGAAGTGGTTCTGGACGATGGCGAGGAAGGCCGGGTTGGCGCTGAAGGCCAGCACCCCGGTGAGCAGCAGAGCGGGCACCTGCATCCAGCCGCCGCGCGCGGCCAGGAAGAGCAGCGCAAAGACCGGCACGCTGATGGTGGAGAGAATCAACACCAGCCGCTGGCCCACGCGGTCGCTGACCCAGCTGCTGAAGAAGACCCCCACCGTGCCTGAGACTTCGATGATCGAAAACGCGGCGCCCGCAAAGGCAAAGGACGATCCTTCGCCCTTCAAGAAGGTGGGCAGAAAGTTGATCAGGTTGGCCGCCAGGAACGAGGTGGTGAAGATGTGCGCCACCACCGGCAGCATGACGCGGCGCATGCCGAGCAGAGTCTGCCCCAGCGAGGCCGCCGGGCCGCTCTGCGCCGGGCGCAGGGTGGAAAGGTTGCGAAAGCGCGTATAGAGCACCACCGAGCACAGCAGGCCAAAGATGACCAGCCACGGCAGCCCTTGCAAGGTGAGCAGCGAGACGGCGCTGACCGCCACCAGCGGCCCGATGCCGTAGCCCAGCTCGCCGCCGATCATAAAGAACCCCATGCCGCGCCCGATCTTCTTCCCGGAGCGAAGGGCCGCCACCACCGGGGCGATGGAATGGAAGCCGGCCGTCGAGAAACCCGCCACCAGCATGAGCATGGCCAGCACGCCGTAATTGGGCGCCAGGCCGGTGAGGGTGATCATGATGGATGACAACGTGGGGGCCAGGATGATGAGCCAGCGCAGGTTGCGCCGGTCGGCAAGGCCGCCGATGATCGGCTGGAGCAGCGACGGCCCCTGCAGGAAGAGTGTGAAAAGCCCCGCCTGCGCGTTGGAAAGGGCCAGTTTCTCCATCAACAGGGGCTGGATGGTGGGAATGAAGGAGAAGAACATATCGTGCGCGCCGTGCGCAAAAGCAACGGTGGCGACCTGGCCGGTCTGGAAGGCTTCTTCCTGCGCGGCGGGCTGGGCGGGTTCGGTCTCGAGCGTTTCGGTGGCGGTCATGTCTCTTCTCACTTCACGGGTAAAGGCGGGTGGGTATTCGCGCTATTATACTTGTATTCGCCGCCGCCGCCCGCCGAGGCGGTTGACTCTTTCTGAAAACGGTTTATCCTGAAAGCAGCCGCACGGCCATTCGGGCAGAGCGGGTGTATCTTCCAGAACACTAAATTCACTGCCTTTGGGCAGGCGGAGGTGTGCGATGAAGCGAATTTTGGGCATTTTCGGCATTTTGCTGGTGATCGTGGGCGCGGTCTGGTTCCTGCAGGGGGTCAACATCCTGCCGGGCAGTTTCATGACCGGCCAGACTCAATGGGCTGTCATCGGCGGCGCGGCGCTTGTGCTCGGCCTTGGCCTGACCGTTTACGGCAACCGGCGCTCATAACCCCGATCGACGGCATGGCGAGCGAAGAGCAGATCCGGCTCATGCGCGAGCGCATCACCGACGAGGTGTTCTACGCGCTCGTCAAGCGCAAGCAGGGCGCGCTCAGGTGCCTGTTTGGCGGGCTGGTGCGCCTGCCCACCACACGCTTCGCGCGCATCTTTGCCGAGGCCGATGAGCATGCCGCCGCAGGCGGTCTGCCGGAGGCCGGCCAGAGCCTGGCGCAGAGCTTAGGGGTGAGGGTCGGCGCCTGCGGGGCCGAGCAAATCCCCGCCGAGGGGCCGCTGCTGGTCGTCTCCAACCACCCGGGGGCGTATGACTCGGCGGTGCTGTGCGCCTGCATCCCCCGGCGCGACCTTAAGATCATAGTGTATGAAATCCCTTTCTACCGGGCCTTCCCCAACATCAGCCGGCAAATGATCTTCGCCACCGATGACACCGCCGGGCGCATGCTGGCCCTGCGCGCGGCCGTCCAGCACCTGCAGGCGGGCGGGGCGGTGCTCCAGTTTGGCACGGGGAAGATCGACCCCGACCCGGCTGTTCAGGCAGGGGCCGAGGGCGCCTTGGCCGGGTGGCTGGCGAGCATCGAGGTGATGCTGCGCAAAGCCCCGCTTACGGGCCTGGTGCTGGCGGCCGTGAGCGGCGTGTTGCAGCGCCGTTTCGCCGAGCACCCCCTCACGCGCCTGCACCGCGACGCGATGGACCGGCGGCGTCTGGCGGAGTTCATGCAGGTCATCTGGCAGCTCATCCGGCCCGCTTCGGTGAGCGCCCAGGCCATGCTGAGCTTCGCGCCGCCTGTGGCTGCTTCTGCGCTGGCGGCTGAAGCCGCCGGGCAGCGCCTGATGCAGCCCATCCTGGCCCGCGCGCAGGCGCTGCTGGGCAGCCACATCGCGCGCTTCGGCGGGGTCAGATGATCCCAAGCTCGCGGGCGCGGTTGACGGCCTGCACCCGGCTGTGGACATCCAGCTTGCTATAGATATTCTGCGTGTGCGCTTTGAGCGTGTTGGGCGAGAGGTACAGCTTTTGGGCGATCTCGGCGTTCGACATGCCCCCCGCGACCATGCGCAGCACCTCCACTTCGCGCTCCGAAAGCTGTTCCACCAGCTCTGCCGCCGCAGGGGCGGCGGGTTCGAGGGGGTTTTCCGGGAAGGCCGGGAGCAGCCCCAGGGCGTAGGCTCTCGAAGCCGGGTCGTCCAGCCGGGGGGCGCTCTCGCGCAGGAGGGCCTGCATGGGGGCGCCCAGGTCGAGGAAAGTGCGCCGTGCGCCGCCGGTGCGGGCCAGCGCGAGGGCTTCGGCGAGGTGAAGGCGGGCCCGGCCCGGCTCGGCGGCCGCCAGGGCCTGCAGCACGCGCACCTGAAGGCGGGCATATTCCCAGCCCGGCTGTGCAGCGCGCTCCAGCACCGGTTCGAGCAGGCGCAAGGCTTCGGCGTTGCGGCCCTGGATGATCAGCAGGTGCGCCCGGGCGGTTTCAGGGTAGAACAGGAAGGTGTACAGGCCGAGTGAATTGGTCACCCGCGGGGCCGCCAGTTCGGCCAGCGGCAGGTCGCCATCGGTGAGGGCCATTTCCACCTGCAGGGCGGCGTTGAGTGAAAGCGTGAGCGGTGAGAGGTCGTAACCGGCGGCCAGCTTGAGGGCTTTTTGCAGGTATTCGGCGGCCGCGGGCGCCTCTCCGCGCAGCTGGAAGAGACGGGCCAGCAGGCGATAGCCGTAGGCGAGCATTTCGATCGACCCGCTGCGCCGGTTCACCTCGAGCCCAAGATGCGTGAGTTCCAGCGCCTCATCCAGCTCGTTTTGCTCGTATTTGAGCATCGCCAGGTCGAAGAGCGCCAGGTCGCAGCCGGGGTGGGGCGTGTCTTCGAGCCTGTAAGCGGCTCCGCGCCGGAAGTGCGCCTCGGCCTGCGTGAAATCGAGGCGCAAGACGCAGATTCTGCCAAGGTAGGCCAGGGCATTGATCACCGTGCGGAAGCTCTCGGCCTGGGTTCCAAAGCGGCAGGCGTCTTTGAAGGCCGGCTCCGCGGCTTGAATGTCGCCATTGTGGAGCAGGCCCAGCCCCAGGCTCAAGGCGGATACCGCGCGCATCCAGGTGTTATCCGGTTTTAGCAGATCCAGGCTGCGCCGCGCCAGCGCAATCTCTTCATTGAAGTCGCCGCGGAAGAGCGCGTTATGCGAGGTGAATGCCAGGGTGGTTCCCAGGGCGTCGGGGTCGTCTGCGAAGCCTTGCTGGGCCAGGGCGAGGAACTTCTCGCCTTCCAGGAGCTGGCCGCAGTTGGTGAGCGCGTAGCCGTAACTGCGGCAGAGGAACGGGTTGCTGCGCACGACTGACTCTGGCAGAGCGCGAATCCAGCGCAGCAGGGTGGTCAGCTCGCCCACGCGGATCAGGCGCGCAGCGTTCCGCGCGACCAGGCCGGCGCACAGGTCCCAATCGGCGGCGGCCTGTGCGTACAGGATGGCCTGGTCGGCGAAGCCGTTTTCGGCGCACCACAGGGCGGCGCGGCGCTGCAGGCGGGCGGCCGCCTCGGGGCCGTGCGTGGTCTTCAGGCGGTAGCGCAGCAATTCTGAAAAGAGATGGTGGTAGCGAAACCACTGGCGGCGGTTATCGAGCGGGATGAGGAACAGGTTGGCCCGCTCGAGGTACGCCAGCCGCTCGGCGGCCGAAGCCTCTCCGGCGGGGGGGTTCTCGAGGATGGCTTCGCACAGCGGGGCGTTGAACCGCTCGAGCACCGAGGTTTGCAGGAGAAAATCCTGCATCTCGGGCTTCTGGCAGCAGAGCACTTCGTCCACCAGGTAATCCATGATGAAGCGGTCGTCACCGGTGAATGCCCGGATGAATTCACTCGCCGATGAACCCCCGCACTCGCAGCCGGTCTGCTGGAGCGAAATCGCCGCCATCTGCAGCCCGGCGATCCAGCCTTCGGTGTGCGCCTCGAGGGTGTTCACGTCCTCTTCCGAAAGGCGGAGGCCCGTCATGCGGTTCATGAATTCGGCGGCTTCGGCGGGGGTGAAGCGCAGTTCGGCCAGGCGGATATCCTGCAGTTCACCGCGGGCCCGCCAGCGCGCGAGGGGCAGGAGAGGATCCTGCCGGGTGGTGAGGATGGTGTGCATGGCCGGCGGCTGGTGTTCGAGCAGAAAAGCCATTGCTTCGTGAATGACGGGGTCATGGATGGCGTGGTAATCATCCAGCGCCAGCACGAACGGCTCCGGAACGGCCAGCAGGTCGTTCAACAGGGGGAGGAGAAGCATCTCGGCAGGCGGCAGCCTGCCGCCGGAGAGCATGTTGGCCGTCTCGCGGCCGGTTTCCTTCCACAGCGTCTGCAGCGCGGCCAGCAGGTAGCGCAGAAACACGCCCAGGTCGTTATCGGCCTCGTCCAGCGAGACCCAGCAGAAGCGCCGCCCGGTTCCAGGTCCGTCAGGGCGGGCGGCGGCCGAAAGCCATTCCACAACCAGGGTGGTCTTGCCAAAACCGGCCGGGGCGCAGACCAGCGTGAACCTCTGCCCGGAGCGGACTCCGGCGGTCAGCTTTTCCGTCAGGCGCGGGCGGGGGACCAGGTTGTAGCGGCAGGGTGGAGGGTATAACTTGGTCGCCAACAGCGGGGGGACAGCCATTTGTAGAAAATTGTAGCATGCTTTCCTGCAGCCGATTAACCCACCGATTAACCCTTTTGCCCGATGGAGCCGCCGGACGGTTCAAGTATGATATGGGTGAGGTTTCAAGGAGGTATGATGAGCCCAAAATTGACACTCGACCAACCCGGCGCCTACCAGATTCGCGTGCAAGGCCGGCTGGGTGAGAAGTGGGCCGGTTATTTCGGAGAAATGAACATCACCTTATCCGATGACGGCGAAGGCAACCCCGTCACCGTGCTGAGCGGGGTGCTGCTCGACCAGGCGGCCGTGCAAGGCGTGCTGCAGAAGCTCTATAACCTGGGCTTCCCGCTGCTGAGCGTTGAAAAAGTGGCGGGTGAAGAGGATGGAGCAGTCGAATGAAAATTCTCATCGCCACAATTGGTTCTCGCGGTGATGTCCAGCCTTATATCAACCTGGCGCAGGGCCTGCTGGCAGCCGGACATGAAGTCAGCCTGGCATCCAACCCCACCCTGAGCGGGTTGGCCGCGATGATCCGCCGGGCGCTCGACGACCCCGGCATGCGCGCCAGGGCTGCGGAGATCGGGTCTGCCATCCGCTGCGAGCCTGACGGCGTGAGCGAGGCTGTTGGAATATTCGAAAGGCTTGGAGAGGAGTCAAAATGAACCACCGTTTGCTGCCGGCTTGCTATTTCATCCTGCTCGCGCTGTATGCCATGAACACGGTTCTGGCCTACAATTTCTTCGTCGAGCAGATTGCCGCCAAAGGCGCGCCCTACTGGGCAGCGTATGCGTTTCACGTGATCTGGGGTCTGCTGGCTTGAGATGGGAGGAGATGTGAAATTTTCAGCGTGGTATTCGATTGCGATTGGCGTGCTCATGCTTGGGCAATGGGGGTTCTTCCTGGCGGTTGGGGCGGTGCCGGAGCTGCGCAGCGAGCCGCTGCGCATAGCCTTTCACCTCGCGGCTGAATTCGCCACCGCCGCGTGCCTGATCTTCGCCGGGGTTGCGCTGCTGCGCGGCAAGGCTTATGCGCGCGGGCTGGCGCTCTTCGCCGCGGGGATGCTGGCCTACACGGCCGTCGTCAGCCCGGGGTATTTCGCTCAGCAGGGCCAATGGCCGCTGGTGGGCATGTTCGCCGTCATCCTGGTGCTGGATTTGCTCAGCGCCGCCCGCCTGGGTTTGTTTACCCGCGTGAAGAAGGAAAATTAATGAAGACATCTCCTGCTGTTCCCTGGTTGATGCTCGTTTCGCGCTCGGCGCTGTTCCTGCTGGCTCAGGCGTTGATCGCGGCGGGCTTCCTGCTGGCGGGTAACGCCGAGCCGTGGTATGAATCGGCGCGCTGGTGGCCGTTCATGGCGGTTGCGGCCAACATCGCCTCGCTGGCTTTGCTGGTATGGCTTTTCCGCCGCGAAGGCGAGCGTTTTTGGGCCTTGCTGCGCTTCAAGCGCGCCACGCTCAAGGGTGATCTGCTCTGGCTGGCGGGTTCAACCGTGGTTTCGCTGCCGCTTGCCGCCGCGCCGATGATCTTCCTGGCGGTGGCGCTGTGGGGCGACCGGATGGTGCCGGTCAACCTGATGTTCCGCCCGCTCCCGTCCTGGGCGTTCATCTTCAGCTTCCTGTTCCCGCTGACGATCTGGTTCGCCGAGCTGCCCACCTATTTCCTGTATGTGATGCCGCGGCTGGCCGAGCAGATCAAGAACGGGTGGGCGGCCTGGCTGATCGCGGCGTTTGTGCTCGCCGCGCAGCACATTTTCCTCCCCTTCCTGCCGGACGGGCGCTTCGTGCTCTGGCGGCTGGGGATGTTCTTGCCCTTTGCGCTCTTCGTGGGCTTAATGATCAAATTGCGCCCGACCCTGCTGCCATATTTGCTCATTATCCACGCCTTAGCGGATATCTCCACCGTGCTGTCTTATACAATGATGTGAGATCAGGCCGGGCAGGTTTGTAATTCCATTAATTGTTTACAACTACTCACCCATTCCCCCCTTCCTGCCGGGAAGGGGGTGTTTTTATGAGGGACCCCCTCCCCCGCACTCTACGGGGTTTGTAGGGTGCGGCCGCGCTGGGCCGCACCATCTTTTACTGGCAAAATGGTGCGGTCATACAATCGACCGCACCCTACAAGAATCGATGGGGTGCGGTCATAAAACCGGATGCACCCTGCGTTGCGGCGGGGCAGAACGGGTATAATAACCTTACAGGACCTACCGGTATATGCTCAACCTCGACCCCGCCACGCTGATTTCGCGCCTGATCACCCTGGTGATCGCGCTCACCTTTCACGAATTTTCGCACGCCAAGGTGGCCGATTGGTTCGGCGACCTGACCCCGCGCATGAACGGCCGGGTGACGCTCAACCCCCTGGCGCACCTCGACCCGCTCGGCTCGCTGATGATGGTCTTCGCGGGCTTCGGCTGGGCCAAACCGGTGCCGGTGAACCCTTACGCGCTCGGGAAGCGCTCATCGGCGGCGTATATGCTCGTCTCGCTGGCGGGGCCGGCCTCGAACCTGCTGCTGGCGGTGCTGGCGGCGGTTCCGCTGCGCCTGGGGCTGGTGCACTTCAACCCCTTCCAGGGCGGGAGCGCGCTCAGCCTGCTCTACAGTTTCCTCAACCAGTTCATCCTGCTCAACCTCGTGCTGGCTTTCTTCAACCTTATCCCGCTGGCCCCGCTGGATGGCGACAAGATCGCCGGTTACTTCTTCCCGCCCTCCTGGGCGCGCGTGCTCGACCGCATCCGCCCCTACGGGCCGATCATCCTCTTGCTGGTGCTCTTTGGCCTGCCTTATGTGGGCATCGACGTGATCGGCACGCTGCTGTTTCCGCCGATTCGCGCGGTGTTTAACCTGTTGGTTGGTTAATTTTCCGGCCTCTTCTCATCGCTTCTTGGCGGCGTGAGCCGAAAAGGATTGAACATGAGCGTACAAATTTCCATTTTGGGCCTTGGACAGATCGGCAGTTCAATCGGCCTGGCGCTGGCCGATGCGAAAGACCAGGTGACGCGCATCGGGAACGACCGTGAGCCCGATGTGGCCAAACAGGCGCAGAAGCTCGGCGTGGTGGAGAAGATCGTCTACACCCTGCCGGATGCCGTCGAGCAGGCCGATGTGGTGGTGCTGGCGGTTCCGGTGGACGAGGTGCGCTTCACCCTGGAGGCGATTGCGCCGCACCTGAAGCCGGGGGTGGTGGTGCTGGATACCTCGCCGGTGACCGTGCAAAGCACCGAATGGGCCAAAGAGCTGATCACCGGCGAAGACCGTTACTTCCTCACCTTCACCCTGGCCCCCAACGCGCGTTACCTGCACGAGATGGATAAAGGCCCCGCCTCGGCGCACGCCGACCTGTTCAAGGATAACATCATCATGATCACCGGCCCGGCGGGGGTGGATGAATCGGCGGTGCACCTGGCCGAAAACCTCGCCCGCCTGCTGGGGGGCACGCCGATCTTCTCCGACCCGTTCGAGGTGGACGGGCTGCTCTCGACGGGGCATGTGCTGCCCGCACTGATGGCCGTGGCGCTGGTGAACATCACCGCCGGGAAGCCCGGCTGGAGCGACCTGCGCAAGATCGCCGGGCAGCGCTACGCGCGCGTGGCCGAGCTGGCGGCCTTTATGGAAGGCAGCAAAAAGCCCGCCCAGGAAGTGCTGCACAACCGCGAGAACGCCGTGCGCGCGATCGACAGCCTGATCAACGAGTTGATGGAGATGCGCGACGCGATCAGCGGGGGCGAGGAAGAGAAGCTCAATTCCAAGGTGAGCAGCGCCCGCCAGGCGCACCAGGCGTGGCTGGCGCAGCGGGCAAGCGGCAAGTGGGACGAAGGCTCCAAGGCGCCCGCCCTGCCGTCATTTGGCAGTTCGATCGGGCGGCTGTTCGGCATCCGGCCGAGGGGCGATAAAGAAAAAGACGCCCGGAAGTGAGATGAGCTGCTTCTGTTACATCGTCGAGTGCGCCGACGGCACGTATTACACCGGCTGGACGACCGACCCGCAGCGGCGCGCCCGGCAGCATAACCGCGGACGCGGCGCGCGCTACACCAGTCTGCGCCGCCCGGTGAAGCTGGTGTATATCGAACCGCAGCCCGACCGCGCCAGTGCGATGAGGCGCGAGCTGCAATTGAAGAAGCTCACCCACGCGCAAAAGAAGAGCATGATCGAGCTTTCGGCGGGGCTTGCACAAGCAATCGATATTCTATAACTGGCAGGGAATTATGACCGAATTCGAGACGTATCCAATCGACATCGCCGGGGTGCACCGCGAGCTGCGCCTGTTCGAGGTGAAGCCCGGCCTGCGCATCGCCCTCTTGAATATATTGGGCGATACCGAACTGGTGACGGCCTGCTCGAAGGCCCTGGCCGAAAAGCTGGCCGGTGTGGAATATGACGTGCTGGTGACAGCCGAGGCCAAGAGCATCCCGCTGGCGCACGGGCTTTCGCTGGCCACCGGCAAGCCGTATGCCGTCTTGCGCAAATCGTATAAGCCCTACATGGGCGATGCGCTGCGCGCCGAGACGCTTTCGATCACCACCGGCCAGCCGCAGACGCTTTACCTGGACGAGAAGGACCGCGCGATGATGCAGGGGAAGAAAGTGATCATCGTGGACGATGTGATCAGCACCGGCTCGACGCTGCAAGGCATGCGCATGCTGCTGCAGAAGGCGGGGGCCGTGGTGGTGGCCGAGGCGGCCATCCTCACCGAAGGCGAACGCGCCAGGTGGGAGTCGATCATCTCGCTCGGGCACATCCCCGTGTTTACGGATTAGAAGCTACCCCCACCCAAGCCCTCCCCCGAAATCGCTGCATTTTCGGGGGAGGGTAGGGAGGGGGCGTATTTTGCTGGTGGTATGCGCGGTGGATACCCCCTCCCTGGCCCCGCCCCTGCAGGCGCACCCCGGGGCGGGGGCTTATTCATACTTTAACGCCAGCACGGGGATCATCGTGGCGGCGCGCAGGGCCGGGTAAAGCCCGGAGAGCAGCCCGACGACCGTGGAGAAGACCAGCGCAAAGACGGGCAGCCACGGGGCGATGTACGTGGCCTGCCCGGCCGAATCAGCGCCCATTTGCGCGGCCTGGGTGGCCAGGTAGCCCGCTGCCAGCACGTTGACCACCTGCGCCAGCCCCCAGGCCAGCGCCACCCCGCCCATCCCGCCGATCAGGCCAATTCCGGCGGCCTCGCCGAGGAAGATGCTCATCACGTTGCGGTTGGTCGCGCCGATGGCTTTCATCAGGCCGATCTCGCGCGTGCGCTCGAGGATGGCCATGGTCATCGTGTTGGCGATGCCGATGGCGGCCACCAGCAGCGAGATGGCGCCGATGCCGCCGAAGACGATCTGGATGATGGTGTAAAGGTTGTTGATCCCTTCCACATACTCTTGCAGGGTGGAGGCCTGATAGCCCAGGTTGGTGATCGTATCGGCCAGGGTCGTCACGTTGCGCGTATCGGCGGCCTTGACCATCAACTGTTCGTAGCCGGTTTTGTTGCGGTTGATGCGCTTGCCGTCGCCCCACTCGTTCCACTGGGTCAGGTCATCCATGTTGACCACCATGGCGTAGTCCGTCTCGCCGCGGCGCTCCTTGAAGAGGCCGACGATGCGCAGCGAGACGCTCTTTTCAACCGTGGTGCCGTCTTGCGTCCAGCGGGTGAGGATGAAGCGCACCTGCTTATTGAGGATATCGGGCGCTTCGGGCTGGGGCTGCCCCGGCCGCCAGTTGGGGTCATTCCAGTTGCGCGCAGCGGCCTCGCCGATGATGGCGGTGCCGCGCTCCAGCTTGGATGAGCCGGCGGCCAGCTCGTAGCCCAGGATGGATGTGTCGGGCACGGCCACGGCGAAGACGTAGGCGTAGTTTTCCAGCTTGCCCACCTTGAGGCGGCCGGGGTAGTGCAGCGAGTCGCGCGGGATCACCTGGGCCACGCCTTCGAGGGCGGAGATCTCCTCAATGGCCTGGTTATTGAGGATCTTGTTCGTCGAGGGCTGGCCTGAGCCGCCGACGATCTTGCCGTTCACCGAGGCTTCCATAACCGGCCCGGCTTCAAACTTAGGAAACACGTTAATGATCGTCAGGTCGCCGATCCCGGCAAACTGCCGGGTGGCGTTGCGCTGGAGGCCCGATGCCAGGGCCACCAGCAGCACCACCGAAGCCGTGCCGATGACCACGCCGACGGCAGTGAGCGCCACGCGGCCTTTGCGCCGTCCGAGGTTATAGAAGATCAGGCTGAGCAGGTCAAAGAAACGCATCCGGTTCCTTCCTTATCCGCCTTTGCCCCCCGGGGGAATGATGATGGGTTTGCCGTCGGTGGGCGGGATGCCCTCGGTGGGGATTTCCTTCGGGCTGGGCTGGGGCTGAGCGCTGTCCAGGCCGATCAGCCCTTTGAAGAAGCGCAGCACCTTCTGCCAGAAGGTCTCTTCCACCGGAATGGGCACGCCTCCGCCGTTCACGCCGTCGCCGCCGGGCACCTCGGTGCCCGGGCCGATGACCGGCGCGCCTTCCTGGACGTTCACCTTGACGGTTTTGACCAGTTCGCGCGCCTGGCCGAAGTCATCGGTGTAATTGATCACCACCTGCAATTCCATCTCTCCGGCGGCCTGCGGGATGAGGGTGGAATCGAGGGTGAAGAAGCCGCCGGGGTCAAGCGGACCCACCAGCGAAGTGTTGTTCTGGATTTCCGCCCCCGGCGCGGAGACCGTCATGTTGCCCAGAACGGCCTGGTTGCGCCCCAGGTTGACGACCTGCAGCGGCAGAACGTTGGGCTGCCCCGAGAAGAGGATGCCCGGGTCGCGGTAGAAGTTGACATCCACCGAAGGCAGGCGGTAAACCAGCAGGGTGATGACCTGGTCATCCACCAGGCGGTTGCCTTTGGGGTCGGAATAAACGAAGGAAATTTTGAGCGTGTAGGCCCCTGGGTTGGCCGAGACGTTGACGATGAGCCGCATGGTGGCCTTGGTCAGCGCTCCGGCGGGCAGGTCGCCCAGGTACACCAGGTTGGAAGAGCCGACTGGGGCGAAGTTGGTCAGGTCGCCGCTGCCGCCCGGCACGCCGCCCGGCACGGGGGTGCCGCTGGCATCGGGGGTGACGCCCCCGCCCAGCACCAGGGTGACGGCGCGGGCATCGGCGTTGCCGAGGTTAGAAACGTCCACGTTCAGGCTGAACTGCGTGCCCGGCTGGAGCGGGTCGGTATCGGTGGAGTAGCCGGCGATGACCAGCTGCGGGCGGAAGATCTGCGCCTGGGTGGGGGTGGCGGTGGGCTGCGCCGCCCCGGAGTACACGCGCAATTGCAGGGTGATGGAGAAGGACTCGGAATAGGCGCCGCCGTTTGCGTCGCTGTACGAGAGCTTGACCGGGATGGTGCCCACGCCGATCCCGGCCATGCCCGAGCTGACCAGGAAGCGCTGCGAGATGGTGCGGTCGCCGCCGGTGCCAAGGCTGCCGAGGGCCACCACGCCGCCGGTATCCTGCGGCAGGAAGCTCTCGTTGATGAACGAGAGGATCAGGTTGTTGGCATCGAGCGTGCCGTTGTTCTTCAACTCGACGAACAGCTTGAAGGAATCGCCAACGGCAATGGAATCTTTATCCAGGTAATAGCTTGAAACGACGACCAGCGGCCGGGCCGCCCCCGGCGGGGTGGTGGGCTGCTGGGTGGGCGGGGCGCTGACCGTGGTGGTGATGAGGATCGAGTCCACCAGCGTGCCGCCGACGGAAAAGGCCACGATAATCCCCTCCGAGCTGGAAGGGGGCGTGCCGGAGGCGATGTTCACCGCCACCTGCACCGAGGCGCTGCCGCCGCCCGCGGCGACGAACACGCTGGCCGGGGCCGAGATGCTGCCCAGCATGCTGCTGGCCGGCACGGTGATGCTCACGGTTTGGTCGGCGGCGCCCGCGTTGGTGACGGTGAAGTTGTAGACTACCGTGCTGCCCGGCAGGCCCGATTTGGCAGAACTATCGACGGTGACGGAAACCTGGTCGGCCTGCTGCGGGTTCGCGGCAAGGGCGCGGCCCGGCAGGGCTAACCCCGCGGCCAGGGCCAGCAGGAGCAGGCCGAAGATGAAGGTGTTGAATGAAGGCCTTTTCATAAACTCGAGTCCCTCCATGGTGTTGCTTCGAAGTGAGTTGGGGGCGATCACCCCTGAACGGTGATGCCTACCCCGCTTCCGGCACGCGGCTGGAAGCTTCATATTCCTCGCGCGAGACGCACTGCCCGTCGAGGAGGTACATGGTGTTGGTGGCGAAGCGCAGCATGCGCGGGTCGTGCGTGACGACCACCACCGTGCGCCCGCCGGCGTGCAGCTCGGCGAGCTGCTGCATGATGCTGTAGCCGGTGACGGTATCGAGGTTGCCGGTCGGCTCGTCGGCCAGGATCAACGCCGGGTTGTTAACCAGGGCGCGTGCGATGGCCACGCGCTGCTGCTGCCCGCCGGACATTTCCACCGGGCGGTGGCGCATGTGTTTGGCGAGGCCCACCTGTTCGAGCAGCTCTTTGGCGCGCTTCGAGCGCAGGCCAGCGGCGACGCCCCCAAAGCGCAGCGGGAAGGCCACGTTTTCGAGCGCGGTCATGCTGGACACCAGGTTGAACTGCTGAAAGACGAACCCGACCGTGTTGCGCCGGTAAACCGCCAGGGCGTTTTCATCCAGGGTGTTGAGGTCTTGCCCGTTGACGATGATCGTGCCGCTGGTCGGCCGGTCGAGCCCGCCGAGCAGGTAGAGCAGCGTGCTCTTGCCCGAACCGGAAGGCCCCATGATGACGGTGAAAGACTTTTCCAGGATGGTCACATCCACCCCCGCCAGGGCATGCACGCGCGTGCGGCCCATGACGAAGGTCTTCCGCAGGTTCTGGGTGATGACGAAGGCTGCCTGGTCCATGGGCCGGGTTTAGAAGAAGAAGAACGGGCGGTTGACCGTCAGCCCGCTGAGCTGGGCGCTGGCGAACCCGGGCAGGGCTTGCAGGGCGATGAGCAGCACCAGGCTGAGGGCCACCGCGCCGAAGACCTTGCCGCGCGCCAGGCCCGAACCGCGCACCGCCCCGATGACCAGCAGCACGAACTGCCAGACGAGGTAGAGATCAACCAGGCTGAGCAGCGAGACGAGGAAGGCCATGCCGCCGGTGGCATCGGCAGGCAAAAAGCCCGAGACGCCCGGGCGCGAGATCATCTGGCGGGTGGCGAGCATGTATACCATCTGCACGATGATGCGCACCGCGTAGGGCAGCATGCTCCAGCCCGCCAGGCTGAAATCGGCCCCGCGCGAGCCGCGGCTGCCGGAAAGGGTCAGGATGACGTGCAGGATGGCCCCCAGCAGGAACCACCCGACCCAGATGCCCAGCAGGTTCGCCACGGCGGGGAAGATATACATGAAGGCGAAGCTCGTGTTGGGCTGGTTGGCTTCCATGTATTGCTGCTGCATCTCCGGGCTCCAGTACTGGAAATCCGGCGGGGGCTCGAACGGCCTGGAAAGCGCCGCCTGGGTGCGCAGCGGCCCGGCAATGAGCGCCGAGGCAATGACCAGCAGGCTGAGGAGGAGCAGCGGGGTGAGCCAGGTGGACGCCTCGGAATGGACCACTTCGCCCAGGGCCTTGCCCGGGCGGAAGAGCACCGGCAAGATCCAATCGGGGCGCAGCCGCCGCTTGGGAGCTTCGGGGAGCTCGTTTTCTTCGATATTAGCCATTTTCAATCCTCACGTGAAACCCTTCGAACGTAAGCCGACAATACCATGACGATATTCCCGCTGATTTTGTTCCACAACCGATTGTGTTTCAGGTTCTGTGAATCGCGGGGCAGGCCGCATAATTTACTGCAACCCATCAGGCCTGGGCGGTATCGCGCGCGCCGGTATGGCTGGCGCTTTGACCATGCATATTGTACACGTTTTAGGTCGAGATATTAACTGCGGAATTGCGGGGCGAGATCACGCACTCGTAAGAAACTGTTTTCGACCTTCACCCGGCCAGCCTGGTTGACTAAAGAACTGTACAATAGAAAAGCGGTCGTGCCTTGCGCCGGCGAGTCAATATAAAATCTCCGGGGCGTTTGCTCTTTGTTGATCCACATTCCGACTTAAAAAGAGATATTCCAATGGCAGAAAAATCGATCATCGTGATTGGGGCCGGGGTGGCCGGCCTGTGCGCGGGCGTTTATGCCCGCCAGAACGGCTTCAACTGCACCATCCTGGAAATGCACACCCAGCCGGGCGGGCTGTGCACCAGCTGGCGCCGGCGCGGCTACATCGTCGATGGGTGCATTCACTGGCTGGTGGGGTCTTCGCCTGCCAACGGTTTACACCGCCTCTGGCAGGAGGTGGGGCTGGTTCAGGGCAGGCGCTTCATCGACCTGGAGATCTTCCAGGTGCTCGAAGACCGGCAGGGCCGCAGCTTCACCTTCTACACCGACCCCGAAAAACTGGAACGCGAAATGCTGGCCCTGGCCCCGCAAGATGCCGCCGCGATCCGCGAGTTTGTGGATGGGCTCCGCTTCGCGCTGAAGTTCAACCCGCCGATGGGCGATAAAACCGGCCTGGCCGCCGCGCTGGAGACGGGCGGCTTCCTGCTCTACCTGCTGCCGCGCATGCGCACCTTCCGCAAGTGGCTTGGCACCACCTCTGCCGCGCTGGAGAAGCGCTTCAGCGACCCGCTGCTGCGCAGAGCGATCCGCGAGATGTGGCTGGACGATTTTTCGATCTTCTTTGTGCTTTCCACGCTGGCCTGGCTGCAGCGCAAGGAGGCGGGTTACCCAATCGGCGGTTCGCTGCCGATGATGCACGCGGTGGAAGAGCGCTTTTTGAGCCTCGGCGGGCAGGTGCGCTACGGCGCGCAGGTGGAGAAGATCCTCGTGGAGGGCGGCAGGGCCGCGGGGGTGCGCCTGGCCGACGGCAACGAGCTGAAGGCCGATATCGTCATCTCGGCTGCCGACGGGCACGCCACCATCTTCGACATGCTCGATGGAAAATACGTAGATGACTCCATCCGCGCGATGTACGATACCTGGAAGCTCTTCCCGGGGATTATCTTCATTGGCCTGGGGGTGAACCGCACCTTCGAGCTCGAACCGCAGTCGGTGGTGGGCACCAGCTTCGAGCTGGCCAAGCCGATTATGGTCGCGGGGAGAGAGGTCAAATCGCTGTGCCCGAATATCTTCAACTTTGACCCCACCCTGGCCCCGGCGGGCAAGACGGTGATGCGCATGGAGATCGAATCCAGTTATGCCTATTGGAAGCAGCTGCACGAGAACCCGGCTGCTTACGAGGCCGAGAAGAAAGCCATCGGCGAGGCGGTGGTGCGCGGCCTGGAGCAGCGCTGGCCGGGCATCTCAAGCCAGGTGGAGATGATCGACATTGCCACGCCGGTGACCTTCGAACGCTACACGGGCAACTGGAAGGGCAGTTTTGAGGGCTGGCTGATGACCCCCTCCAACGGCATGGCGCGGGTGAAGAAGACTCTGCCTGGGCTGGCGAACTTCTACATGGCGGGGCAGTGGGTGTCGCCGGGGGGCGGGCTGCCCTCCGGGGTGATGACGGCGCGCGAGGTGGTGCAGATGATCTGCAAGGCCGAGGGCCGGAAGTTCACCACGCGCATCGATTGACCCCCGCCGCGACGCAGCGAGAGTCGGAGAAAACGGAGCTACGGCTATGGAAAAGCCCGGTAAACAGGAGGAGATCATTGCGCGGCTGGTATGCTGGGGAGAAAGCCAGCCCCTGGTGCGCGCGATGGTGCTGACCAGCACGCGGGCCATCCCCGGCGTGCGCGTTGATGTGCTCTCGGATTACGATGTGATCCTGGCGCTGGAGGATATCCGGCCGTTTCACGCGAGCCGCGCCTGGCTGGAGGCGTTTGGCCGCCTGCTGGTGCTGTACCGCGACCCGCTGATCGAGGACGGAGCGTTCGTGCGCTCGGGTTACGTGACCCAGTTCGAGGACGGGTTGAAGATCGATTTCAGCCTCTGGCCGCCCGGCCTGCTGCGCAGGGTGGCCGCGGCCGAGAGCCTTCCGCCTGAGTTCGACGCCGGTTACCGCGTGCTGCTCGATAAAGACGGCCTGGCGGAAGGCATGCAGCCGCCCACGTATAGGGGTTACATCCCCGCGCCGCCCACCGAGGCCGGGTACCTGGAACGGGTGGAGCTGTTCTTCCACGAGGCCACCTACGCGGCCAAGTTCCTCTGGCGCGATGACCTGGTGGCGGCCAAGTACATCCTCAACGGCACGATGATCCACGAGGACTTGCTGCCGGTGCTGACCTGGCACCTGGAGTGCGAGCACGGCTGGACCGTCAAGCCGGGCCTTTACGGGCGCGGGCTGAAGAAGTGGCTGCGGAGCGACCTGTGGGCCGAGCTGGAGGGCCTTTACTGCGGCGCGGAAATCGCCGAAAACTGGGCGGCGCTGGAGCGCTTCATCGGCCTGTTTCGCCGCGCGGCCGTGGAAGTGGGCGAGCGGCTGGGCTTCCGTTACCCGCACGAGCTGGACCGCAGGTCGGTGGCTTACCTGCAGCGCATCCGCCGCCTGCCCCCGGATGCGGAGGAATTCTATCAGGAGGAGCTGCCATGCTGATCCGCATTGGGATGGAAAACGGTTACCAGGGGCGTTCGCTGGCCTGGGCGCTGGATTTCCCCGGGGCCTTTGCCTACGGGCAGGACGCCGCCGAGGCGCTGCTCAGCCTGCCGCGCGGGCTTGTCCAATACCAGGAGTGGGCCAACCACCACGCCGGTGAGACGTGGGTGGACCTGGGCGATTTCGACCTGCGCCTGGTGGAGACCTGGGAGGTGTACCGCGTCAACCGCGACATGGAGGAATCGGAAGAGGGCTACGAGGTGAACGCCTGGTTCCGCGACGACTGGCGGCCGCTGAGCGAGGGCGATGTGGCGCGCGGCCTGCGCCTGCTGGAGTGGAGCCGGGCCGACCTGCTGGCCATCACCGCCGGGCTGCCCGCCGCAAAGCTGGACGAGACTCTGCCGGGGCAGCGCTGGAGCATCCGCGGGATTTTAGGGCACGTGGGCGGCGCCGAGTGGTGGTACCTTGACAGGCTGGGGCTGGCGCAGCCGCGCCAGGAGCTGCCGGAGGATGTCTTCGAGCGGCTGGCAGCCGCGCGGGGGCGGCTGGCAGCGGCGCTGCCGGGGCTGGCAGGCTCGAAGCAGGTGGTGGGGGTCAATGGCGAGTTTTGGAGCCCGCGCAAGCTGCTCCGCCGCGCGCTGTGGCATGAGCTGGATCACATCGGGCATATTATCCAGTTGTTGTGATTATCTTCGTAGGCGCGGGGTCTGTCCCCGCGTTTTTTTAGGACGCGCCCAAGCACCTCTCCAGGCGGCCGAAGCGGCGGGGCGCGCCTGCGAAGATCATCCTCACACCACCAACAAGAAAATGCCCGAGAGCACCAGGGCCAGCACGGCCCCGCCGGCCAGCCCCTTGAGGAAAGCCACGGCGTGATACGTCACGTCGGTATAGCCGGCCATGCCCTCGGTGCCGGGCAGGAGCATAAAGCGCGGGCGCACGACCATGCCGAGGAAAAGGTCGATCACCAGCAGGTCGAACAGGTTGAAGACGCTGAAGGCCAGGAAGAGGGTCACGAAGAGGGCCGGGAAGCCCGGTTTAGAGCCCGTGGCGGCCTGGAGGGTGAGGGCGGCGGCTGCCAGCGTGGCGAGGATCACCACGAAGAAGGGAATGCTCACCCATTTGCGCTGCCTGCGCGTGCGCTCAGAAGCCGGGCCGTACTTCCGGCGGATGTCGGGCGGGTAGTCGTTGAGCCAGAGCTCGGCGTTATACGCCATGCTGATGAGGATGACCGCCCCCAGCAGGATGCTGAGAATGCCGCCGTAAAGGAGTGAATGGAGGATGAGCTCGAGTCCGATCATGCTGCGCTCCTGTGCGTCTCTGGCTGGCCCTCAAGCGAGGGCACTATAAGAGAAACGAACAACAGGGCAGCCCGGTTCCAGGAGGTTTGGATTGAATCACGAAATTGCGCGGCGCAGCGTGCGCGCCAGCTCGCCGAAGGCCGGCGTGTAGCGCACGCCCTCCTCGCGCGGGCGCGAGAGCGGCACGGGCAGGTCGAGTACCACCCTGCCGGGGCGCGAGGAGAACACCAGCACGCGGTCTGAGAGCAGCAGCGCCTCGCTGATCGAGTGCGTCACCATCAAGACGGTGGTGCGGCGGTCTTGCCAGAGGCGCAGCAGCTCGGCGGCCATCTTCTCGCGCGTGAGGGCATCCAGCGCGCCGAACGGCTCATCCAGCAAGAGCAGGGCCGGTTCTTGAATAAGCGCCCGCGCAATGGCGACGCGCTGAGCCATGCCTCCCGAAAGGTCGCGCGGCCAGGCGTTGGCAAAGCCGCTCAGCCCCACCAGCTCGATCCACTCGTCCGCCTTCGCCAGGGCGGCCTGGCGCGGCTCGCCTGCCAGCAGGAGCGGCAGGGCGATGTTCTCTCTCACCGAGCGCCAGGGCATCAAGTTGGCGTCTTGGAAGACCAGGCCCACCGCCGGGCGCCCGGATGGGTTGGTCGACGGCTCGGGGGTGAAGCACACTTCTCCGGCCGTGGGGCGCACCAACCCGGCCAGAATGCGCAGCAGGGTGCTCTTGCCCGAGCCGGAAGGCCCGAGCAGGCTGACGAACTCGCGCGGGTAGAGGGCCAGGTCCACCCCGCGCAGCGCCACAAGGCCGCCGTTTCCGTTGGGGTAGACCTTCTCCAGGCCGGTCACGCGCAGGCAGGGCGCGGCGGCGCTGGAGGCCGGGGTTTCGGCGGAGATTTCAGGGCAGGTATGCATTGCTGTAAGCCTTGCTCAGGTCGAGCTTTTGCGCCAGCAGGCCCATATCCAGCAGCACCTGCTGCATATTTTCCCAGGCCTGCGGGTTGGTCTGCCCAAGGCGCTCGGCCTTCCACATCTCGATGGAAGTGGAGAGGACTTCCTTCTGCACGGCGGCGTCGGCCTGGGCCAGGTTTTCGACGTACTTCTTGCTGATCTCGTAGGCGGCTTCGGGGTCGGCCAGCGTGTCTTGAACCCCTTTGAGGGTGGCGCGGATCATCGCGCGGACGAGATCGGGCTGTTCGGCGAGGGTCTTCTCGTTGGTGATCAGGCCGTTGCCGACCAGCTCGAGGTAGTCAGCGGTCTTGAGCACGCTGATCTGCCGGCCGAGGGCGCGCAGCTGGACGGGCTCGTTGGCCAGGTAAACCACGGCGGCCTGTTCGCGGCCCGAGGTGATGCCCTCCACCTGGTTGAAGCCGATTGCGTCAAAGGTGACGTCTTGCTCGGTCAACCCGCCGGCGGCCAGCAGGGCGCGCGCGCCGATGTAACTGGCCCCATACAGCCCGGGGATGCCGATGCGTTTGCCTTTCAGGTCGGCGGGCTTTTGGATGTTCTCCGAGAGGGGCGCGGCGATGCCCACCGGGTACTGCTGGTACCAGGCCATCACGTAAACCACCGGCAGCTCTTTGGCGCGCCCGAGGAGCACCTGCTCGCCCGAAACCACCGCAAATTGAAGCTGCCCGGCTCCCACCAGGGCCACGTTATCTGATTCCATGCTGTAGTCAATGCTCACGTCCAGCCCTTCGGCCTTGTAATAGCCCTTTTCGATGGCCACGTAAAGCGGGGCAAACTGCACGTTCGGGATGTACCCGACCGGCAGGCGAACGGCAACCGGCGCCCGGGTGGATGAAGGAGGCTGGTTCTGCGGGGCGCACGCGGCTGCCAGCAGGGCAGCCAGGAGGAGGATGAGGAAGAGGCGATGTTTGTGCATAGGGTTATCCTTTGTGTTCAGGCTGGCGCTGCCAGGCCAGCAGGCGGCGCTCGGCGAGCAGGACCAGCCCATAGAGGCAGAGCGCCAGCGCAACGAGGGTGAGTACGGTGGCGTAAACGAGCGGGGTATCGTATTGCCCGCGCGCCACGCTGACGAGAAAGCCCAGCCCGCGGTCTGCGCCGATCAATTCACCGACCACCGCGCCGATCACCGAAAGGGTGGCGCCGATGCGCAGCCCGCCGAGGAAGACCGGCATGGCGGCGGGGATTTCGAGGTGGCGCAGGGTTTGCAGGCGGGTGGCGTGCAGCGAGCGCATCAGGTCGCGCAGGTTTTGCGGCACGGCGCGCAGGCCCACCACCGTGTTGACCAGGACGGGGAAGAAGACGATCAACGCGCAGATGACCACTTTGGAGATGAGCCCCGGGCCAAACCAGATCACCAGCAGCGGGGCGATGGCGACGATGGGCACCGCCTGGCTGGCGACGAGATAAGGCGAGAGCAGGCGTTCGAGGGCCGGCGAGCGGGCGATGAGGTAGCCGGTGAAGGTGGCGAGCAGGCTGCCGGCCACCAGCCCGAGGAGCACTTCTTCGAGCGTGGCTGCGGTGTGGCGCAGGAGCGAGCCATCCATGAGCGCCTGGAAGAAGCGCACGGCCACGCTGCCCGGCGAGGGGAGGATGTAGGCCGGCTGCCAGCCGCTCCAGGCGAGGAGCTGCCAGGCGGCCAGGCCGAGCAGCAAGGAAAGGGGCAGGAACCAGCGCCGGCGGCGCAGCGCGGTGGAAAAGAATTTCAGACGGTGAGCCTGGTCTTTGAGCATAAAAAAACACCCCGAGGCGCAATCCATCGGGGCAGGGCGGCTTAAAAAACGAACCCGAAACGAGGACGTTTCGGGGCGGGCCGGCTCGAGGCGGAATCCACCTGAGCGAATACCTTCTTTCATCCGGACTGTACCGTCGACCCCGGATTTGCGCCGGGTCCTGCCTCCCTGGGGGAAGCTCGTGGGTTTTCACCACCGGTCGGGAATTTCACCCTGCCCCGAAGGTATATGGTTGGTTGCATGGAGTATAGCGGGGAGGGGTGGGGTTGTCAAGGGGGGCATTGGGTGCGCAGGTTTGCAGCGAAGACAAGCGGTGGAAAGGATTTACATCAATTTTGTGATTTCAGGAACTTTTCGGAAACCTTGATCGTCTGCATCCATGAAAGAGATGATAAGCAATCCGGGAAGAGCTCCCGGAGCAAGATCGAGGAGGTATGTCATGAAGCTCAACTTTTTATCTCGTGTTTCGCGGTTTTTTGCTGCCGTCTCGGCAGCGGTCATCCTGGCAGGTTCGCTGGCGCAAGCCGGTTTCGCCGCAGCCGTCCCGCTCTTCAGCTTCACCGCAATCAAAGCGGGCGAATCGGTCACCGTCAAGGGTGAGAACTTCCCGAAGAACACCGATTTCACCGTGCGCATGGATGTGTTTGGCAACCTGGCCGTCGGCGGCCCCATCGTCGGCAGCGTCAACTCGGGTTCGGGCACCTTCGAAGCCACCTTCAACATCCCGAGCTCCCTGAAGAATGAGAAGACGCTCGCGATGCGCATGGACAGCGCCTCGGGCTGGTACAGCTACAACTGGTTCACCAACCAGACCAGCGCCCCCTCGCCCACGCCGAACCCGGTCGGCGGCGGCAAGCCATTCATCGATGTGGTGGCGGTGGATAAGAACAAGGCCGTCACGCTGCAGGCGGGGCGCTTCCCGGCCAACCAGACCTTCACGATCCGCGTCGGGCCTTTCCAGGACTTCTTCAAGAAGTACGTGGTGACCGGCACGATCAACTCGGGCAGCGGCGGTTCCTTCAAGTTCACCGTGCAGCTCCCGGCCGAGGTCAAGGATGTGGAAATGATCACCGTCCGCCTCGACAGCAACTCTGGGGCCTACGCCTTCAACGCCTTCAAGAACGTCTCCAGCGGCACGGTGGTGGTGAACCCCACCCCCACGCCGAGCGCGAAGTGCGAAGTCTCTGCCGCCACCGTTCCTTCGCACACGATGAAACCCCGCGAAGACTTCGATGCGGTCTGGACGGTGAAGAACAACACCGGCCGGACGTGGGAGATGCAATCGGTTGACTACAAGTTCGTCAGCGGCACCGAAATGCAGAAGTATGGCAAGGCCTTCGACTTCAAGGCCACGGTGAAATCGGGCGAGAGCATCAAGATTGTGGTGGACATGCTCGCCCCCGATAAGGCCGGCACCTACACCGCCAACTGGGCGATCGTCGAGAGCGGCTCCACGCTCTGCAGCCTGCCGATCACGGTGGTGGTGAAGTAGAGAGTGTGACGAATTACAAAAGCGGACGGCGAAAGCCGCCCGCTTTTTCGTTTGCCGAAGCAGCAGCCGGGGTTGTGATATACTTCCATCCGCTTGAATCGTGAGGATCTCTTTCTGTAATTTGTGGTAAATATCACGCAAATTCCACCCTACGCCGTGGTCAAGCCGCTTCGGTGCAAACGATGAACCACTCAACCGCCGCGCCGCTGCGCACCGTCTTAAAACTGCTCATTCCGCTGGCGGCGGCCCTGGCCTTGAGCGCCTGCGCCGCGGGGCTGCTTTCGGCAGGGGCGCCTGGCTTCGAGCCGCCCGCGCCTCCAGCCGGCCCGACGGCGACGCCGTCTGCCGCCGAGCCAACTGCCACGCCCACCGTTGAGCCCAGCCCTACCGCCGCGCCCAGCGCCACGCCGACTCAAGAGCCGTGCCGCGAGACCAGCGGGAGGTTCGAGCGCTTCGAGCTGCTCTCGCCTTACCTCAAAAAGCCGCTCAATTACCGTGTGTACTTCCCGCCGTGTTTCGATGACTCGGGCAAGACGCGCTACCCGGTGCTCTATATGCTCCACGGGCAGACCTACAACGACGATCAGTGGATGCGGCTGGGCATCGGCGATGTGATGGATGAGCTGATCGCCCAAAACGAGGTGCGCCCCTTCCTGATCGTCCTGCCTTACGAGGTGGATACCTTCGCCGACCCCTACGCCGACGGTTACGGCAAAGCGCTGATCGAGACGCTCATCCCCTGGGTGGATGCTTTCTACCCCACCTGCGCCGGGGCCGGCTGCCGCGCGATCGGGGGGCTTTCGCGCGGGGGGGCGTGGGCCTTCTTGCTGGCGCTGGATCACCCAGAGCTGTTCGGTTCGGCCGGGGGGCACAGCATGGTGCCCTTCGGCGGCATGGCCCGGCGCCTGCCAAACCAGCTCCGTGCCATGCCCGAGGGCGGCCCCCCGCGCTTGTGGATCGACATGGGCAAGAACGATATCTACCTGCCGGATTTGAAGGTGTATGAGGAATTGCTCACGCAGCAGGGCGTACCGCACGAATACACCATCAATGGCGGCGGGCATGAGGAAAAGTATTGGGCGGGCCACCTGGATGAATACCTGCGCTGGTACGCGCAAGGGTTCCCGGCAGAATAATTGCTGAGGAACGCGAAGAAGAGAGAAACCGCGTAGAACGCGAAAAAGAAGATCAATGATTTCGCGTGCTTTAGCGGTCTTCTCGCTAAGTTCCTGGATTTTTCCCTCACCCTATTCTCACCCCTTCGGGTGCGCAAAGCGCGTCTCAGAGGGAGAGGGTTTTTACCTCCCTTCTCCCTCTGGGAGAAGGGCTGGGGATGAGGGGAAATGGTTTGAACTTAACGAGAAAACCATTCAGTAGTTCATTCATATCGCTTTTCCATGCCCTCTGTGGTTCAGGTATAATCTTTGCTTGAGGTACACCGCCATGAGCCTGACCCTGGCCGAAGTCGAACACATTGCCCGGCTGGCGCGCCTGGAGCTGAGCGAAGAAGAGAAAACCCGCTACCGCGAGCAGCTCTCCGCCATTCTCGATTACGCCGCGCGCCTGCGCGAGCTGGATACCAGCCGCATCGCCCCCACCGCCAGCGTGCTGGCCGAGGGCCTGCCTCTGCGCGAGGACGAGCCTGCGCCTGGCCTGGACGTGAGCGAAGTGCTGGGCAACGCGCCGCAGGCCGAAGACGGCCAGTTCCGCGTCCCGCCCATTCTGGAGTGAGCGCCGTGGACGACCTCACCTCCTTGAGCCTCTTCGAGATGCTCTCCGGCCTGCGGCGCGGAGATTTTACGAGCCGCGAGTTGACGCTGGCCTGCCTGCAGCGCACCGAGCGCCTGGAAGGGCGTCTGCATGCGCTGATCACCTTCACCCCCGAGCTGGCGCTCGAAACGGCCGATGCGGCCGACCGCAGGTACGCGGAATGGCGGCGCGACGATCCTTCGGCTGCGTGGAACCTGCCGGCGCTGCTGGGCGTTCCGATCCTCGTCAAAGACGTGTTCTGCCTCAAAGATGTGCGCTGCACCTGCGGCTCGCGCATGTTGGAGAACTTCATCCCGCCCTACACGGCCACTGCCGTGCAGCGCCTGCTGGATGCGGGAGCGGTGGTGACCGGCAAGACCAACACCGATGAATTCGCGATGGGCTCCTCGACGGAAAATTCGGCGTATGGCCCGACTCACAACCCCTGGAACCTGGAGCGCGTGCCGGGCGGCTCCTCGGGCGGCAGCGCCGCCGCGGTGGCCGCCAGGCTGGCGCCGGCGGCCACCGGCAGCGATACGGGCGGCAGCATCCGCCAGCCGGCATCCTTTTGCGGCGTGACGGGCCTCAAACCCACCTACGGGCGCGTCTCACGCTATGGGCTGGTGGCTTACGGTTCCTCGCTCGATTCGGTGGGGGTCTTCGCGCGCAGCGCCGCCGAGGCGGCCCTGCTCTACCGGCAAATGGCCGGGCATGACCCGCTGGATTCTACCTGCGCGCGGCGGCCTGTGGATGAAGTGCGCCTGGAAGGCGACGGCCTGAAGGGGCTGCGCATCGGCGTGCCGGAGGAATACTTCATCGCGGGCATCCAGCCGGAGGTGGAAGCGGCGGTGCGCGCGGCGATCGGCCAGATGGAAGCGCTTGGGGCCGGTGTGCAGCCGGTGAGCCTGCCGCACACCGGCTACGCCCTGCCGGTGTATTACCTGATCGCCCCGGCCGAAGCCTCGGCCAACCTGGCGCGCTACGACGGGGTGCGCTTTGGGCTGCGCGAGCCGGCAGAAGCCATGTGGGATATCTTCTTTAAGTCGCGCGGCAAGGGCTTTGGCGCCGAGGTGAAGCGGCGAATCATGCTCGGCACCTATGCGCTCTCGGCGGGCTATTACGACGCCTACTACGGGCAGGCTCAGAAGGTGCGCACCTTGATCAAGCAGGATTTCGAGCGCGCCTTCGAAAGCGTGGATGTGATTGCCTGCCCGGTGGCCCCGACGACGGCCTTCAAGCTCGGCGAGCACGGCGACGACCCGCTGGCGATGTACCTGGAGGATGTGTTCACGTTGCCGGCCAACCTGGCGGGCGTGCCGGGGGTGGCCTTCCCGGTGGGGTTCGATGCGGCCGGGCTGCCGGTGGGGATGCAATTGATGGGCGCGCACTTCAAGGAAGATATGCTCTTGCGCGCGGCGCACGCCTATCAGCAGGCCACCGGCTGGCACCTGCGGTCGCCGGAGCTGTGAGCAAGGGCGGGCCGCCCGCTGATGCGCCCCGGGTGGCAAACCCCGGGAGGATGCCGCCCGTAAACCGGGCCGGATACGTGTTAGAATCGGAAAAAATTACCTCAGGGGAGAGATGAATGGGTCAAAAGACGTTGAAAATCGCCATCCCAATGGCGGGGCTGGGCACCCGCATGCGCCCGCACACCTGGAGCAAGCCGAAGCCGCTCATCTCGCTGGCAGGCCGCACCGTGCTGGATTTCGTCCTCGAGCAGTTTAACAGCGTGCCGGATGTGTATGATATCGAGTACGTGTTCATCATCGGCCCCTCGCAAGGAGACCAGGTGCGCGAGCACATGGAATGCTATCACCCTGAGAAGAAGGTGCATTACGTGGTTCAGGCCGAGATGCGCGGCCAATCGGATGCGGTTCACCTGGCGCGCGAGCACCTGGACGGCCCGATGGTGATTGCCTTCTCGGATACGCTGATCGAGACCGATTTCTCTTTCTTGCACGAGAACCCCAACGACGTGGTGGCATGCGTCAAAGCCGTGCCCGACCCGCGCCGTTTTGGCGTGGCCGACCTGGGCGAAGACGGGTATGTGAAGCGGTTGATCGAAAAGCCCGCCGACATGTCCAATAACCTGGCCGTGGTGGGCTGCTATTACTTCAACAGCGGCAGGGCGCTCGTGGAGGCCATCGAAGAACAGGTGCGCCGCAACGTGACCCTCAAGAACGAGTATTTCCTGGCCGACGCCGTCAATGTGCTGCTGGAGAACGGCGCGCGCATGTGCGTCCAGCCGGTGGAGGTCTGGCTGGATGCCGGCACCCCCGAGACCCTGCTGGAGACCAACCGTTACCTGCTGGACCACGGGCGCGACAACACCGCCCAGGCTCAGCGCCCGGGGGTGACGATCGTGCCGCCGGTGTTCATCCATGAAACCGCCCATATCGAGGCCTCGGTGATCGGCCCGCACGTCTCGATCGGCCCGGGGTGCGAACTGCACCGCGCCATCGTGCGCGACTCGATCATCGACGAGGGTTCGGAGATTCAAGATATTGCCATCGAAAGCTCGCTGCTGGGGCGGCACGTCAGCCTGGCGGGGCAGCCGCTGCGCCTGAACCTGGGCGATCAATCGTGGGCGGTGCGCTGAGATGGAAGCGGTGCGGGTGGAATGCCGCTCGGAGCACAGCTACGCTCAGCGCCCGGTGGCGCTGTGGTGGCAGGGCCGGCGCCTGGCGGTGGAAGCCGTTGAGGTGGAGTGGCGCACGCCGCGCGGCAAGGGCTTCCGCGTGCTGTGCGGCGACGGCCAGCGCTTTGAACTGGCGTATGCCGAGCTGGAAGATTCCTGGCAGGCGCAAGCCATTTAGTTAAAAGACAGAATTCTCACCCTGGCGGGTGCGCGGAGCGCATCCAGCCGGAATAAGAGTATTGGAAGCGCGCAAAAAGCAGGCGGCTTCTGCGCGGCGCGATTTGCCGGGTTGATGTACAATAACATCCATATGGCTACCTCATATCTTTCCAGGCGGGTAGACGCCCTCAAGCCTTCTCCGATCCGCAAATTCTTCGACATCGTCGCCACGATGCAGGATGTCATTTCGCTGGGCATCGGCGAGCCGGATTTCGATACCCCTGAGCCGATCGTGCAGGCCGGGGTGCGCTCGCTGCTCTCGGGACAGACGCACTACACCTCCAACGCGGGCATCCTCGAACTGCGGGCGGGGCTTTCGGCGCACCTCGAACGCCTTTACGGCGTGCATTATGAACCGGGGGAGATCGTCATCACCGTGGGCGGCTCGGAAGCGCTCTACCTGGCGGCGACGGCTTTCCTCAACCCAGGCGAAGAGGTGATCATCCCCACGCCGTGCTTCGTCTCTTACCAGGCCGAAGTGCACCTGGCGGGCGGCGTTCCGGTGGAAGTGGCCTGCCGGCTGGATAACAACTTCGAGGTAGACCCCAAGGATGTGGCGGCGGCCATCACGCCGCGCACCAAGGCCATCCTGCTGGGATACCCGAGCAACCCCACCGGGGCCGTCGCCGGCCGCGAAACGCTGCTGGAGATCGCCCGGCTGGCCGAGGAGCACGATCTGATCGTCTTCTCGGATGAGATCTACGACCGGCTGGTCTATGGGCGGGCGCATGTGTGCTTCCCGGCCCTGCCGGGGATGTGGAAGCGCACCATCCTGCTGGGGGGCTTCTCGAAAGATTACGCCATGACCGGCTGGCGCATCGGCTACGCCGCCGGGCCGGGCGCGTTGATGACCGGGCTGCTGCGCATCCACCAGTACACGGTGATGTGCGCTTCTACCACCGCGCAGGTGGCCGCGCTGGAGGGCCTGCAGCACGGCGAGGAGCATGTGCAGCGCATGCTGGCCGAATACGACCGGCGGCGCAGGCTGATCGTGGATGGGCTGAACGGGATGGGCCTGCCCACCTTCGAGCCGCGCGGGGCGTTCTATGCCTTCCCGCACGTGGCCGTCACCGGGCTGGATGACGAAACCTTCGCCAACCGCCTGCTGCAAGAGGAGAACGTGGCGGTCATTCCAGGCTGCGGCTTCGGCGCGGGAGGGGCGGGCTTCGTGCGCTGTTCTTACGCCACGGCATACGAGAAGATCGAAGAGGCGCTGAGGCGCATCGAGCGGTTCGTCAACCGCATTTAGCGAATGGTGGACTGTCTGAAAAGAACAGTTTCGTAAAAGGATCGGCATATCGGGGGGCGACACACGGTTCGCCCCCTTTTATTCCTGCATGACCGGCGCACAACCGGGTGACGGGCGCTTAGTAGGCGATCGAGCTGATGTGGCTGAGCTTATCGAGCCGGTGGGTGGCGATGATGCGCCGCACCGTGCCGGTGAGGCTGCGCATCACCAGGCTGTCGGTGGTGGCGCCGTTGGCGAAGTAATCTACCCCCTTGAGCAGGTCGCCGCTGGTGATGCCCGTGGCGGCGAAGAACACATCGTTGGATGAGACCAGTTCATCCATCCCAAGCACGTGCTTTGCATCGTAGCCCATCTCGCGGATCAAGCCCGCTTCGCGCTCATCGCGCGGGGCCAGGCGGCCCTGGATGTTCCCGCCCAGGCAGCGCATGGCGCAGGCGGCGATGACCCCCTCGGGGCTGCCGCCAATGCCCAGCAGCACATCAATGCCCGAATCGGGCAGGCCGGTCATCAGCGCGCCGGCCACGTCGCCATCGGGGATGAGGCGGATGCGCGCCCCGCAGCGGCGCACCTCTGCGATCAGATCGGCGTGGCGCGGGCGGTCGAGGATGACCACGGTCAGGTCTTCGATGTGCTCGCCCTTGGCGCGGGCGATTTTCTGCAGGTTGTCTTTCACCGGGGCTTCCAGGTCGATGACGCTGCGCGCCGCCGGGCCGACGGCGATCTTTTCCATGTAGACCGCGGGGCCGGGATTGAACATCGTCCCGCGCGGGGCCAGCGCCACGGTGCAGATGGCGTTCCACAGCCCGAGGGCCAGGGGGCGCGTGCCGTCCACGGGGTCAACGGCCAGGTCCATGAGCGGCGGCTCGCCGGTGCCGAGGCGTTCGCCGTTGTAGAGCATGGGGGCTTCGTCCTTTTCGCCCTCGCCGATCACCACCACGGCGTCCATCTCGATGGAGTTGAGCACCAGGCGCATGCCTTCCACGGCGGCGCGGTCGGCGGCATTCTTATCGCCGCGGCCCATGTAACGGCCGGCAGCCAGGGCAGCGGCCTCGGTGACGCGCACCAGCTCGAGGGCCAGGTTACGGGTCGGGTTGCGTGACATATCCCACCTCCTGTTTCTATTATAAGGAGGTTTAACCGGAAAAATGTCACATTTCGCTTTGCTGCTTAGAGCAGCCAGGTGACGAGGTAATAGCCGATCGGCGCAGCCCACAGCCAGGAGTCGATGCGGTCGAAGATGCCGCCGTGGCCGGGGAGGATGTTGCTCGAGTCCTTGACGCCGAACCCGCGTTTGATCAGGCTTTCGCCCAGGTCGCCCAGGGGGCTGAGCACCGAGACGGCCGCGCCGATGAGGAGCGCCCGCTCCACCGTCACCGCCGGGGCGCGCAGGTGCCAGATGGCCGCCAGGCCCGCCGCGGACAGCGTGCCGCTGACGATGCCGGCCAGGTAGCCTTCCCAGCTTTTCTTGGGGCTGATGAGCGGTGCCATCTTGTGGCGGCCGATGCGGCTGCCCACCAGGTAGGCCCCGGCGTCGCAGATCCAGATGGCCGGCATGACCACCAGGAACCACCACGTGCCGTCGGGTATATCGCGCAGCGAGACGAGGTACGAGCCGAGCCAGCCGATGTAGAGCAGGCCGCCGAGGTTGATGCCGATATCCAGCGAGGCGGTTTGCTCCGTCTTTTGGTAGCGGGCCACCTGCAGCCCCACGGCGCCCATGCCGGCCAGCGCCAAAAGCAGCCCGCCCGGCTCGAAGCCCCACTGGTGGCGTGTAAGAGCCAGCAAGGCGCTCCCGCCGGCGAGAAAGTACACCGACGGGTGATAGCCGCCAGAGTGGAAGATGCGCCAGAATTCCCAGGCGGCCGCCCCCAGGACGAGCGCGATGAAGAGCGCGAAGGGCCAGCCGCCTAACGAAATCAACCCGATCCCAAGCGGGGTCAGGAGAATCGCAACCAGGATGCGCTGCGACAGGGGGCTGAGTTTACTCACAGAGATCCGAAGAGGAGACACGGCCATAGCGGCGATCCCGGCGGCCGTATTCAACCAGCGCTTTGAAGTACTCTTCCCGGTCAAAATCAGGCCAGTAAACAGGGGTGACAAACAATTCCGCGTAAGCGCCCTGCCAGATGAGGAAGTTGCTGACGCGCATCTCGCCGGAGGTGCGGATGATCAGGTCGGGGTCGGGCGTGCCGGCGGTGAACATATAGCGGTCAACCAGCTCGGGGGTCACCTCGTCTGGTTGGATGCCGTCGCGCAAGATGCGCTGGATGGCGCAGACGATCTCGTCTCTCCCGCCGTAATTGAAGGCAATGTTCAAGATCAGGCGAGAGTTGTTGCGCGTCAGTTCGATGGCATACTGGACTTTTTCCTGCAGGGTGGGGGCCAGGCGCTCGAGGTGGCCGATGTGGCGCAGCTGCACGCCCTCGCGGTTGAGCTCGTCGAGTTCGCGGTCGATGACATCTTCCAGGATGTTCATCAGCCCGTCCACTTCTTCTTTGGGGCGGTGCCAGTTCTCGGTGGAAAAGGCATAGATCGTCAGGTATTTGACGCCAAATTCCACGCTGGCGCGGATGATGCGCCGCAGGTTCTCGGTGCCGGCGCGGTGACCCGCCAGGCGCGGCAGCCCGCGTTTGGCGGCCCAGCGGCCGTTACCATCCATGATCATCGCGACGTGTTGGGGTATTTTTGTAAGAGCTTCGGCCTGCACTTTAATAGCCATGAACCGGATGATGGAGGGCTAGACCTCCATGATCTCCCTCTCCTTGTGATGCCCCACCGAGTCGATCGTCTCGATGAAACGTTCGGTCAGTTTCTGCAGTTCTTCCTCGGCCAGCTTGAGGTCGTCTTCCGAGATCATCTTTTCCCGTTCAAACTCGCGCAGGTCTTTGATCAAATCGCGGCGCACATTGCGCACGGCCACGCGCGAATCTTCCAGTCGGTTGTGGACCATCTTGACCAGGTCGCGCCGGCGCTCTTCGGTAAGGGGCGGAATATTGAGGCGGATGACTTTACCGTCGTTGTTGGGCGTCAGGCCCAGGTCGGAGGCGAGGATGGAGCGCTCGATCGTCTTGAGGGTGGCGGGGTCAAACGGGCGGATGAGCAGCACGCGCGCCTCGGGGACGCTGATGGAGGCCAGCTGCAGCAGGGGGGTGGGCATGCCGTAATATTCCACCTGGAGCCGCTCCACGATGGCCGGGCTGGCGCGCCCGGTGCGAATTCCCGCCAGGTCTTCCTCAAGAGCCTGGACCGCGCCCTTCATGCGAGTTTCAGCTTCTTTGATGGTTTCCTTGATCACAACATCCTCCTTGGCGCGAAATCGATCCACAAGCGCCTTGCGGCGGTGGAACATGCTGGCTTAAGCATACCTTAATTTTGCCATTTTCGCTATACACCTGAGTGCCGGCGCGGGCAGGCTGTGCCGGCAACCCGGCAGATCAAATGTTCTAAATTGGTGCTTGACAAACCGCGATTCGTGGCTATAATCGTAATTGAACACTTGTTCTAGTCAAGGGAATTGTTCCATGAATGCGCCAATGTCTGAGATGCCCCCCAACCAACCCGCTCCGCGCCCGCCGTTCTCTCTGCCGAGCCCGGCCGAGCTGAAGCTGCGCATCCCGCGCTTCCTGCGCCCGTCTGGCGCCAGGGCCTCCGCGCGCCCGGCCCTCAACCCCGCGCTGGAAGGTCTGCTGCAAAGGCTGGTGGGCCTGCCCCCGCAGACGGCCATCCTGGGGTTGTGCGAAGATGACCTGCCCGTGCTGCTCGACCTGGCCGACCCCACCCCCGGCGCGCTGCTGGTGGCTTGCGACGAGCGCGAACAGCGCCTCGAAGTGCTGCGCACGCTGGTCTACACCGCCGCCGCGCTCAATTCGCCGCGCAATGTGCAGTTCCTGGTGCTCAGCAGCCAGCCGCTGGAATGGCAGAACTGGCTGGAGGGCCTTTCGGCGGCGCGCCATTGCCTGGCCGTGGAAAGCCTGGAAGAAGGCGGCTGCGACCGCTGGCTGATGAAGCTCTCCACCTGGGCCGACCAGCGCCGCACCGGCAGCGCGAACGGCCCGGCCGTGCTGCTGGTCGTTGATGACCTTTCGGCGGCCACGCGCCTGGAATATGACGCGCGCGTCAACTTCGATTGGCTGGTCAAAGAAGGCCCGGGGGTCAAAATCTGGCCGATGGCGGCCGCCGAAGCCGAGGCGCTGCCCGGCCTGGGGCGCTGGGTGCGCCTGTTCAAGAGCCGCATCTTCGGGCCCACGCTTGACCCGCAGGTTTACAAGCAGGCGGCCCAGCTCAGCGACGAAGAGCTGGCCATGTTCGCCGAGGCCGGGCAGTTCGCGGTGCGCATTCAAGAAAACTGGTTGAAGTTCCGCCTTCCGGGCCAGCCGGAGCGGGTATAGAGCTTGCAATGCGTCGCTATTGCAGCGACATCGAAGGAGGATTTCATGCGTACAGGAATGCTGTGGTTCGATAACGACCCGAAAACCGATCTGCCGACCAAGGTTCTGCGCGCGGCAGCTTATTATCAGAAGAAATACGGCTGCAGCCCCAACCTTTGCTTTGTCCACCCCAGCATGATCAAACCCGAGGGGCCGCGCGCCGCCGGGATTGAAATGCGCCCGAGCCGCCAGGTGCTGCCCAACCACCTCTGGCTGGGGGTGAACGACCTGCCATCATCTTAGTGCCTCCCTTTGTGGTGTGGCGGGCGGCGTACGTCCATGCGCCGCCCGCCCGGCATTTAAAGGGCAGAGAGGCGTTCCGGGCGAAGAATCCGCGTGGAATGCCTCTCTTTGCGCAGGCTGGCCGGCTGCCGGGGAGAGCGAGGGATGGATATGTTAGATTTCGATCACCTGGTATCCGCAGGCGTTGACGACCTTTGTGCGGCCTACCCGGGTGACGCGCGGGGTATCCTGACGGTAAATGTGGATGTGCCCGTGGACGTGGTAGGCGGGCTGGAAGGTCCTTATCAGCCAGTTGAAGGCGCGGATGCCGCGGTGGGGCAGGTCTTCCTGGTCGTGGATTTTCCACGGCGGGGCGTGGGTGACGAGGATATCCAGGAAGCGCTTGTAGAAAATGTAATTGAGCCACAAACGCGGCACCAGGGCGCGCACCATCCACCACATTTCATCTTGCGAGAACTGGTGCTTGCCTTCGTTGTAGCGCAGCGAGCCTTCGATGCCCGCCAGGAGCAGGCCGGTGGATGGGTCGCGCAGGGCGCGCCGGTGCAGGTCATAGCCGCCCTGCGGGTAGGTGCGGGTGTATTCTTCGCTGATTTCCACGGCGGGGGCGTGGTTGCCGTTGACGTAGTAGAGCGGCTGGTTGAGCATGGAGACGATGTATTCCAGGTAGTAGATGGCCATGTCGCCGCAGCCTAGGATCAGGCGCACATCTTTGAAGCGCTCTGCAATCACCGGATTGTAGAGGTTGGGCAGTTCGTGGTCGCTGATGGCCAGAATCTTCATGGCCGCGCGCCGTCCTCTCCACCCAGGGCCACGGCCGTGGCAACGGCATGGGTGCGCCCGTGGCTGATGCTCACCGACCAGGTGACCAGGCCGAGCCGGTCGGCCACCTGGCGCGCCCGGCCGTGCAGTTCGAGGAGGGGTTCACCGGCCAGGCCGCGGCGGATTTCGATCTCCTGCCAGCTCACGTAGCCGATGCCGGTGCCAAGCGCTTTGGAGACGGCTTCTTTGGCGGCAAAACGCCCAGATAGGCTGGCGAAGGAGCCGCGCGCCAGTTCGATTTCGAGGGGGGTGAAGACGCGGCGGATGAAGCGCTCGCGGATGGCGGGGTTGACTTCTCCCAGGCGCTGGATTTCGACGATATCGACCCCTGTGCGCAAGATCATATGCTTATTTTAATTGAATTTGAGTTTTATAGACGGGGTGTGCATGACTGAACGGAAAAGTTTCATTTCGGAGCGATGCCAAAAAGAGAGAAACCCCGGAGAGACGCGAAAAAGAATTCAACCGCGAAGGGACGCGAAGAAACGCGAAAAAGAGAAGGTCAAGGGACGCTTTCTTTAGCGTGACCTTGCGTGCTTTCGCGGTTAAGAAAGAGATCCGCCCAAACAGGTGCTTAAAGACCCGGCCCGGCGCTGACAATGGCGAAGGTATCGGGGTTGAGGTACGCGCGCGCCACTTCCAGGATCTGCCCCGGCGTCACCGCCTCCACCAGCGCGGCGTAGCGCTGGTAGTAATCCAGCCCCAGCTGGAAGCGCTCCAGGCTGAGCAGAGCGTTGGCCACCCCGGCATTGGATTCGAGCGAGAGCGGCAGCCGCCCGATGTAATTGGCCTGGCTGTCGGCCAGCTCTTCGGCGGTGACCGGCTCGGAAATGAAGCGGCGCACCTCGTGCAGGATCAACTCGATGGCCCGCTCCAGGTTGGCCGGGCTGACCCCGGCGGAAATTTCCCATGTGCCGGCGGTGATCCAACCGTTCAGGCTGGTAGAAGCGTGGTACGCCAGGCCCTCCTGCTCGCGCACCACATCGCCAATGCGGCCCATCATGCCGAACTGCCCGAGGATATTGTTGCCCAGCGAGGCAGCCATGTAATCGGGCGAACCGCGCCTGGGGCCAAGCGTGCCCATCAGCAGGTCGGTCTGCACCTTGCCGGGGATGGCAATGTGCCTGCGCACGCCTTCGGTCAGCGGCCGGAGGGGGGGCATCTCAGGGGGAACGGCCTGGTTGGGGTTAGACCAATCGCCCAGGGCTCGGTTTACTTCGTCGAGGATGCGCGCCGGTTCAACGGCCCCCACCACGACGATCACCATGCCTTGCGGGCCGAAGCAGTTCGATTGAAAGCAGGCCAGGTCGTCGCGCGTGATGCGCCGGATCGTCTCGGTGTATCCGTCGGCAGGGCGGCCGTAGGGGTGCTCGGGGAAGATAATCTCCTCAAAAGCCATTTCCGCCTGGTCGGCCGTGTCTTGATCGCGGATCGCCAGGCCGGTGAGGAGCTGGCCGCGCAGGCGCTCGATCTGTTCGGAGGGGAAAGACGGCTCGCGCAAAGCTTCGCCGAGCAGGCCGAGCAGGAGGGGCAGGTCTTCGGCCAGGGCGCGCCCGCCGAAGCTGGCGTTGTGCACACTGGCGCCAAAGCCGAGCGTGGCCCCCGAAGACTCTAAGGCCTCGAAGATCTCCTGGAAAGACCGCCGCCGTGTGCCGCGCAGCAGCGAGAGCGTGGTGAAGTGAGCCAGGCCCAGTTTTTCGGGCGGGTCGAACAGGCTCCCGCCGGGCAGGTAGCCGCTGATCACCACCGAAGGGCTGGCAAAATTGCTGCGCGCTAGCAGGGTGATGCCATTGGGAAGCTCCACCCGGGTGATATCATCCGGCCCGGGCAGGGAACCGAGGCGCAGGCTCATTCCTCCTCCAGGGGCTGCCCGGTGGGCAGATATACGCCGGAGACGCGGTTGGCAGGCACCAGATAGGTGCGCACCACGCGCTGGACGTCTTGCGGGGTGACGCAACTGAGGTTATCGACATATTCGGTGAACCAGGCATACGTGGCGAACATATCGGCGTAGCCCAGCCAAAAGGCCTGGTTGGTGATGTTCTCGCTGCCGTAGGCAAACAGGGCGCGCGCCTGCTTGATGGCCCGCGCGATCTCCTGCTCGGGGACGAGTTCATCTTGCAGGCGGTAAATTTCGGCTTCGTAGGCCTCCATCAATTGCTGATGTGTGCGCCGCGGGTGAATGGTGAAGGTGGTCTCGTAAATGAACGGGTCCAGGGTGGCCTGCAGCCCGCCGCCCACCGCCACGGCCAGCTCCTTTTCGACCAGGGCGCGGTAGAGGCGGCTGGTGCGGTTGGAGATTCCACCCCCGCCAAACATGTTCAGGCTCGAAGGCCCGGTGAGCAGGCTGTCGATGACGGTGAAGACGGGGAAATCGGGGTGAGCGGCGGCCGGAGAGCGGTACGAAACCCGCAGGAAGGCCGTCTGGCCGGGGCCGGTCACCTCGAGGAAGCGCTCGCCTTCCAGCGGGGGCTCGGGGCGCGATGCTGCCACGCGCTCGGGGAGCGTAGCAGGCGGAAAACCGGCATAAAGCTCGGTGAGCCGGGCGAGCATGGACTGGGGCTCGAAATCGCCCGCGACCGTCACCTGAGCGTTGTTGGGTACGTAATAGGTGCGGTAGTGGCGGTACAGATCGTCGCGGGTGATGCGCTGCAGGTCGGCCTTATCGCCGATGATCTCGTGGCGGTAAGGGTGAACCTGGAAGGCCGCGGTCTGCACGGCTTCGCCAAGGCGGAAGAGCGGTTCGTTTTCGTCGCCCTCGCGCTCCGAGAGGATGACCGTGCGCTCCGATTCAACTTCCTCTGGGTCGAACAGGCTGTTGACCATGCGGTCGGCCTCCAGGTGCAGGCCGAGGTCGATCTTCGAGGCCGGGAGCGTCTCAAAATAGGTCGTCCAATCCAGGTAGGTGAAGGCGTTCCACATCCCGCCTTCGCGCGAGATGGCTTTATCGAGCGAGCCTGGGGGGTGCGCCGGGGTGCCTTTGAACTGCATGTGCTCGACCCAGTGAGAGACGCCGGTGAACCCGGGCGGTTCGTCGCGCGATCCAACGCGGTACCAGATCCAATGGCTGATGATCGGAGCGGTGTGAATCTCCTTGAGATGGATCGTCAGGCCGTTGGGGAGCGTGGTTTTGAGCGTTGAATCGGGCATGGCTCCTCGTTTCGCTTTACGGCCCGAAGATCCGCTGGCACAACCGGTTGGGCGACTGCCCGCACATCATCTCAGACCAGTTGCCCGGCACGCTTCCAAGTAGGCGGTAATAGGGGCGCACCACTTCCTGCAGGCCGACGAACGGCTCGTGCAGCTGCGTCTTGTTGAGGGGGATATCTACCTGTACGTTGAGGCTGACGGGGATCATTTGATCCACGGGGACGACGAGATCGAGCGCGACGGGCAGGCGCGTGCCGGCGGGGAGGACGATGGTGGCCGGGGCGTTGACGATGGTCAACCCGCCGGTGGTGAGGCGCGCCACGGATGCGTCGTTCAGGGTGGTGTCTTCGGTGAGCACCACCACCGTGTTGGTTTTGAGCGGCAGGTCGAACCTGGCGGGCACCTCGGCGGAGACCGGGATGGTGGCCTGGATATGGGCCTGGTCCATGAGGATGAAGTTCTTGTACAGCCCGCCGAGGAGCTGGTCTTGCACCAGCGCTTTGAGGGTGAAGAGCTGCCTGCCGACGGCGATGAGAGCGACGATGAGGATGACGTTGACGGCCAGCGAGAGCAGGCTGGAAACCGTCCAGAAAGCCTGGGCAAACTTCCACCCGCGCCCGGGGTGGCGGCGCATCCGGCGCAAGGGCAGCGGGGCGGGAGGCGCTTCCTCCGGCTGGGAGGGAAGGGCTGTGGCCGAAGTTGACTCTTGTTCTTCCATGAAGTATTTATAGCATGACTTTATAAAATTGGTTCTCTGCGTTATTGCAGTAAAAATCTCCGGTTTCGGGCGGCGCGCGGGCCTCGCACAACGGCCCCTTTGCGCCGGCTTAGAATTTCATTACAGTCCGGCCTGGCTTCCAGCAAACCAGCAAAAAGGGGTATAATAACTCCGATATGTGTTTTTTGGCACAAAGCCGGCATGGAGGAAACCTTGGACCCAAACATCCTCACACCGCAGCTCATGGCAGCCGTGATCGGCGCAGGCCCGGCAGGTTTGTTCGCTGCCCGCGAACTGGCAAATAACGGCGCATACGTCTTTATTTTTAATCGAGATATCAAACCCGGCGGCCTGGCCGAATACGGCATTTACCCGCGCAAGACCAAGATGAAAGAAGGCCTGCGGGCGCAGTTTCGCCAGCTGCTGGCCACCCCGGGCATCGAATATTACGGCAACCTGGTCATCGGCCAGAACGGCGACCTGACCCTCGACGACCTGCGCGGGCTTGGCTTCCGCGGCATGCTCGTGGCGGTGGGGGCGCAGGGCACCAAGTGGCTGGGCATCCCCGGCGAGCACCTCGACGGCGTGTACCACGCCAAAGACCTGGTGTATCACTACAACCAGCTCCCGCCCTATGCCGATATGGAGTTTCACATCGGCAAGCGCGTGGCGGTGGTGGGCGTGGGCAATGTGATGCTGGATATCGCCCACTGGCTGCTGGAAGAGCAGAAGGTAGATGAGGTCATCGCGGTGGCGCGCCGCGGCCCGGCGGAGATCAAGTTCGATAAAAAAGAGCTCGAGTCAATCGTCGGTTACCTGGACGTGCCCGCGGTGCAGATGGAGATCCAGCGCGTCACGCCGCAGATGCTGAACCTGGGCCAGGATCCGAATAACCTGCGCCAGCTCATTGCCGATGCGCTCGATAAAGCCGCGCCGGTGAACGCGGGGCGGGGCTTCCGCATGCAGTTCCTGGCTTCTCCGGTGCGCATCCTCTCCGACAGCTCCGGTCACGTGAACGGCATGGAGGTGGAGCAGACGATGCTGGTGCGCACCGCCAACGGCGAAACCGCCGCGCACGGCATGGGCCTCTACCAGACCCTCGACATCGACACGGTGATCTTCGCCATCGGCGACCAGGTGGATTCCAGCCTGGGGCTGCCCACCACCGGCGCCGAGTTCACCAAGAACCCGCAGCCGCGCTTCCCGGTGGAAGGCTCCAGCTATGAGGTGTTCGACCCGGCGGCCGGAAAGCCCATCGAAGATATCTTTGTGGCCGGGTGGGCGCGCAAGGCGAGCACCGGGCTGGTGGGGCTGGCGCGCAAAGACGGCTCGAACGGGGCGAAGGCGCTGCTGCAATACCTGGCCACGCTGCCCCCGCAGCCGGCCAACATCGAGGGGGTGCGCGCGCGCCTGCGAGCGCTGCCGAAACCGCTGGTGACCAACGCCGATCTGGTGCGCCTGGAGCAGGCCGAGCGCGAGCGCGCCGCGGCGCTGGGCGTGCCGGACTTCAAGTTCGACCACAACCTGGAGATGCTCGAGGTGATGGGGTTGATCCAGCCGCTGGTGAAGTGATTTTCTCCGCAGCTGCTTGAGAAACCGAAGCGTGAAGGGGGGAATTACCCCCCCACCCAAACCCTCCCCCAAAATCGCCGCGATTTTGGGATCGTGTGTATCTTTTTCTGTAAATTGTGGGGCAAGCCCCACAATTTACAGAAAAATTGAAACACTTCCGATTTTGGGGGAGGGATCAGCGCCTACCGGCGTGCCCCCTGCATTTGATCTATGGGAGTGAATTCAACCAGTCGATCATCAGGGCCGCCATCTCCTTCTCTTTGCCGGTATAGACGTGGTCGGCGCCTTCGATGACCCCTACGCGCGTACCGGCAGGCGCGCCCTCCAGCAGCGTGCGCACCGGCGTGCACCATTCGATTTCCATCGAGCCGCAGGCCGCCAGGATGGGCAGCTTGAGGCGGGCGAGGTTTTCCAGCGTGACATCACCGGTGGTGTTCAGGTGGTCGGCGACCGTTCCGGCAGAGATCATGTACGGCCAGTCGCGGCTGAGGAAGAGCTGTGCGCCTTTGCCGCGCGCGGCCAGCTTCTGCACCCGTTCCAGCCAGCGCTGCGGGTTGCGGCCGCCGAACTGGCCCGCGACCCAGCGCGGCACTTCGTGCACGCTGCTGGCCGGCGAGAGCACCCCCAGGGCTGTGACGCGCGGGTCGCCCGTCTGGGTGAGGTAATAAGTCACCTTGGGGCCGGCTTTGCTGTGCCCGAAGAGCGCCACGCGCGCGAACCCGCGTGCTTCCATCAGATCAATGGCGGCGCGGATATCGGGGATGCAGCCGGCAAAATGCTCGGTGGCCGCGCCCAAGAAGCCCGTGCCGCGGTTGTTGAAGACCAGCGTGGTGTAACCGGCTTCGGCCAGGATGGGCGGCAGAGCGCTTTCGATCTCGCCGATGAAGGAGCCCGTCATGCCGTGCACCATCACCACGCCCAGCGGCGAGGGTTTGGGCGCGCGGGCCGGGTAAACGGCCCCAAAGTGATTCAGCCCGTCCGAGGTGGTCAGGCGTACCAGTTCAGCCAGCATTTTTCCCTCCATTCAATGAGTATGTGTGAATTTCTCCGCATGTTGCAGTGCATCCCCCCATTTTACAGAAAAGCAGGTGCAACCGCCACTCCGGCGAGGATATTTCCTGGCAGGAAGACCGCAAAGGAAACGGGGCTGTCCTAAAAGTATCCTATTGTTGTTGAAAAACGGCATATATGCCGTTTTCAACAACAATAAATCTATATTTACTGGCCTGGGGCTGTCCAAAAGGACTTTTTGGACAGCCCCCTGTGAGTTCAGGATTGCGATTGGAATTGGCGCTTCACTTTTTTACCCGCCCGGGCAGCATGAGCAGAAAACCGATCGCGATGATGGCCATGCCCAGCTCCACGCCGCGCGCCTGCCACGGGCCGAAGTAAGGCACGCCCGGCAGCGGGTGGCTGCCCATGCCGAAGATATCGGCCATGCCGGCGAACACGGCGATGACATACCCCGTGGCGACCATGCGCTGGCCCACATCCGCCGAGATGCTGAGCGGGTGCTCCATCCACAAAGAGCGCAGGCTGAGGTAGCCGCCGATGCAGATGACCGCCAGGCCCACCAGGAAGACGGCGATCTGGACGAAGCCGATGACGGGCGAGCGGTCGATGCCAAACAGGCCGGGGCGCGCGCCCACCAGGAAGATCAAAAAGCCCGCCAGGGTGATGGAAAGGCCAACGCGCGCGCGGCGGCGCCAGTAGCGCAGCGGGCGCGTTGGCGTCTCGGGGGCGGCGGGAGCGCTCTGCTTGGGCAGGCTTTGAGGGGCGGCCGTGCTCATTGCGATGGCAGGCTCCTTTGCAAAAAGTCAATCCAGTTGCCCCCCAGCAGGGCTGCAACCTCTGCCGGGGAATAGCCGCGCCCGGCCAGACAGTCGGCCAGCCGGGGCAGGTCGGCGATGGTTTCGACCTCGTGCGGCACCGCGGGCCAACCGAAGCCGCCGTCGAAATCGGTGCCCAGCCCGGCGTGGCGCGCGTCGCCGGCCAGCTGGCAGATATGGTCAAAGTGCGCAGCGAGGTCCGCCAGGCCGGTGAGCTGCGGGTCATCGGCCTTCGACCAGCCCGGGCGCAGCCACCTGGCATAGGGTGAGAGGCCGATGACCGCGTCGCGCTCCACCAGGCGGCGGATGACCTCATCGCTGAGGTGGCGGAAGTCATCGGGGCGGTGGAGCAGCGCGCGGCAGTTGGCGTGCGTGGCCGCCAGCGGCCCCTCGTAATGGTCAATTGCCCACAGGGCCGAACGCTCATTCATGTGAGAAATATCCAGTGCAAGACCCAGGCCAGCCATCACCTCCAGCAGTTCGATGCCCTCGCGCGTGAAGCCTTCGCGCGTGCCAATGCCGCCGCAGAAGCGCATTCCGTTCGCCGCCCAGACGGGCCCCGCCAGGCGGATGCCGCGCTCGAACCACTCTTCCATCTCGCCCGGAGCGCGCAGCCCTTCGGCATTTTCCATCAGCAGCACCAGCCCCACCGGGTGGGTGATGCCCGCCTGCGGGTCGGCGGGCCGCTCGCGCCAGGGGGCCAGCACGTCTTCGAGCGCGGCCCGGCTGCGCACCAGGCGGAACCGGTCTGGGTGGTCGCCCGCCAGGCGCTCGTAGTGATCGAGCTGGGCCTGCCAGAGGGCGCGCGCCTCGGCGGGGGTGCGGTAGGTTTGCGTTTCCCAATCGGGCAGGGCGCCGCGTTCGGCGATGAAGAGCGTTGCGAAGATGAGCGCCACCTGCCCCTGCTGGTATTCGGGCCAGCCGAGCAGGGTGCGGCCGTTCTCTTGCTCGGCAAAGCTGCCCGCTTCGAGCACGCGCGTTTCGCGGGCCGAACGCAAATAATCGCGCTGGAAGGTGAGCGCATTGTAGGCGATGTCCTGGTGAGCGTCAACCAGCAAGGCGGGCATGGAGAGGCCGAGGGAGAAAAAGAGCGCACCGGCGCCGGTGCGCTCTTTGCATCCTGTTGTTGATCAGGCGCCTGGCTCGTCGCTCAGGTCGTCCATGACCTGTTCGAGCGACTGCCAGTCCAGGTCTGCGTAAGCCTGAGAATCGACGCGCCGCAGGCTGAGGCCGATGCGGTGATTGGCCGGGTCGATCTTGATGATGCGCAGCGTGACGGCATCGCCTTCTTTGAGCACTTCTTTGGGGTGCTCGATGCGCCGCTCGCTGATTTCGGAGATGTGGATCAGGCCTTCCAGGTCCTTCTCAAGGCGGGCAAAGGCCCCGAACTTGGTCAGGCGCGTGATGGTGGCCTCGACGAGCATGCCCACCTGATACTTGGCGGTGCGCTGAGTCCAGGGGTCGTCTTGCAGCTGGCGGATAGAGAGGCCGATGCGCTTCTTTTCGCGGTCGATGCTGATGACCTTGACCTTGACTTCCTGCCCCACCTTGAGCACTTCGCTGGGGTGGTTGATGCGGTCCCAGGAGATTTCGGAGAGGTGCACCAGGCCGTCGGCCCCGTTGATGTTGACGAAAGCGCCGAAATCCGCCAGGCTGGTGACGCGCCCGTTGCGCACTTCGCCCTCTTTGAGTTCTTCGATGACGCGCTCTTTGAGCGACTCGCGCGTCTCGGTGGAGGCGGCGCGCTCCGAAAGGATGAGGCGCCGGCGTTCGCGGTCCACTTCGATGACGCACACGTCGATTTCCTCGCCCACCATGCGGCTCCAGCGCTGATCGGGGGTTTCACCGCTCATGCCGGCTCGGCGCGAGAGGCTGATCTGCGAGGCCGGGACGAACCCGCGCAGGTCTTCGACCGGCACGATCAACCCGCCTTTGTTATAGCCGATGATCTTGCTGTGAATGGTGGTTTTCGAGTCGAGCATGGTTTCGATCTTCTGCCAGCTCACTTCTTCGCGCGCGCGCGTGTAGGAGAGAACCAGGTTCCCGTTCTGATCTTCGGGGTTGATGATGTAAACCGGGATCTCCTGGTTGACCTTCAGCCCGGCCAACTCGTCAGGTGGAATCGCCTCGAGCTCGCGCCCGCTGATGACCCCTTCTGACTTCGTGCCCACGCTGACCAAAATTTGAGAAGGGGTGATACTTGCAATCACGCCCGTGCGAATTTCACCCGATTGGGGGAAATCCATGCCCAGGCCTTCCTTCTCCAGCAAGGATGCCATACTGTTGTGGTTTTCGGCGTTGTTTTCAGGGGTTTCGGCAACCGTTCCCTGCTCGAGTTGGGCGTCATTCTGATCCATACGACTTCTTGAACTCCGATGGTTGAAAGATTACATTCCATTATAAAGGTGAATGGTGCAATTGACAACCCCGGGTATATTTATCCGATAAACCGGCCTCCAACTCACCTGACTGCTTTGGCCAGCAGGTCCTCCAGGTAAACGCCGTCCTGCAGGGCGGCGTCCTTCCAGCCGGGGGAGAGCCAATCGAGCAGGGCGGCCTGCGCCCAGCCGGTGAAATAGAAACGGCTGTCGCCTTCTTCGGCATATTGGCGGCCAAGCAGGCGTACCTGTTCATCCCAGCCCTGCTGAAAGCCGCGGTAGCCGTTCACGCTTTCAAGCCCGGGCGCCACCTCCAGGGGCTGGTAGGCGGTGCTTTCGCTGGCGGCGCGCCACATGGCCAGCTCCACATACTTGGCCAGCCCTTCCAGCCATTCGCGCTCGCCCTCGTAGCGCACCAGCCCGGCGCTCAAGCCCGCCGCCTGGCGGCGCTCGGCGCGCAGGCGCAGGAACCGGCGGGCGATTTCGAGCGCCTCTTCGGCATTGGCGGCCCGCAGGCCCTGCTGGAGCAGCTCCACTTCGGCCTTCCAGGCTTCCTGCATGGCTCCGGCCTTTGCCGAATAGGCCTTGCCGTATTCCCGTTCGGCCAGCTCGGAATCGATCAGGTGCTGCGGGGCCTGCGCGGCCTGGTAGGCATGGAAGGCTTCGTGCTGCAGCCCGGCCACGTGCCACGCCGCGGTGAAGGTGCCGATCGGGAAGATGCGGTAGGGGAAGACTTTGGCAGCCAGCGGCGGCAAGGAAGAGCGCATCGAGCCGGCGAGCGAAATGCGCATGTACTCCAGGGTGCCCAGGGCCGGGGCATACTCCTCGCCGATGCGCACGGTGAATGCGCCGATCTCGCGGCTGGGGTCGGCCACCCGCTGGTAGCAGATGGGCCGCCCGTCGAAGGTCTCTCCCGCGAGGGGCTTCCAGGCTCCGCCGCGCGGCGAGGTTTCGGGCACCTTCACCCAGCCGTCGGGCGGGTTCTCGGCTCCCACCAGGAAGGCATAATTTTCGTTGTAGAGGATCGCCGGGCCGGCCCGCTCGCCAAAGCCGGGCCAGACCTGGCTGCCCAGCCCGGCCTTGAGGTGGTAGAACTCGGCCAGTTGGGCCTTCTCCTGCACCGAGAGCCGTTCCGGCTCTGCCGTACGCTCGGGTAAGGACAGGTTGGAGAGGTAGGAAGCAAGCACAAGCAGAAGGCACGCCAGGGGTAACCCCAGCAACCCCCACAGGACTCTCCTTCGAGCATTCTTGGGTTTCATGGTTTGTCCCTGTCCGCAAGGGTGATCCGCCGAAAAGCGCGCGGGCCGGGCGGACTGCCCCGCATCAGAAAAAGATGCACGCGATCGCTATCTACGGGTAAAGGGAGGCAGGCTCCTCAGGCTTTTGCCGGAGAATAAGGGCGCACATCGCCCTTTTTGCCGTCTTCGGCTTCCAGGGCGGCCTGGCGGGCCTGGTCGCGGATGCGGTTGATGCCTGCGAAGAATTCGCGCATCATCACCACCAGCATGTAGCGCCCATGCGGGGTGAGGGTGATGTATTCCGCGTTGTTTTCGGCGAAGGCGCCGCTGGCCTGGAAGAAGGCCATCTCGATGGGCAGCGAGCGCTCCACGCTGCGCCCAAAGCGCGCCTTCCAGGCGGCCTTATCGAGGCGCAGACCGAACAGGCCCATCATAAAATGGTAGCGCATCTGGTCCAGCTTGAAGAAGCGGCGCTTGCCGGCGATGGGGGCTTTGCGCGCGCCGACGGCCTGGCGGTAGTCATCCAGCGAGAAGGTGTTGACGTAGAGCGAGCCGTTGAGGTAGCTGAAGGAGCCGGAGCCGACGCCGACGTATTCCTCGCTCTCGACGATGTATTCGTCGATCAGCCCGCCGCCCTTGCGCGAGAAGGTCCAGGCAGTGGAAAGCTCGAACTCGCGGCTGAGCTCCTGCACGATCAGCTCGTAGAAGGCGGCCTCGCGGCTGTACTCCACCTGGCCGACGGTGGCGCTGAGCGAGCGCCGCACGGAGGGCGAGGTCATCAGCGGGTAGAAGGTGGTCTGATTGGCGCCGGAGGCAACGACCAGCTCGATATCGCGGCGCAGGGCGGCTTCGCTTTGGCCGGGGAAGTTGAAGATCATATCCACGTTGAGCGAATCGAATTTGCCGGCCACCTGGTGGATGCGCTGGAGCGTCTCGGCGCCGGAGCCGAAACGGTCGTAGCGGTTGATCTGCTTGAGCAGGCCGTCGTCGAAGCTCTGCACGCCCACGCTCAGGCGCTGGACACGCCCGGATAGCGCTTCGACGAGGCGGTCATCGAGGTGGTTGGGGTTGGTTTCGCAGGATACCTCGCGGATGTGAAACAGCTCGCGCGCCAGGTCGATCGTCTGGCAAAGCTCGTCGAGCATGACGGTGGGCGTGCCCCCGCCGATGTAGAGCGAGGCGAAGTCATAGCCTTTCGCTGCCACCATGCGCATCTCGTCGCGCAGGCTGGCAAAGTAAGAACGGCCGGATTTTTCGTTGTAGATGAAACGGTTGAAGGAGCAATAGGGGCACAGGCTTTCGCAGAAGGGCACGTGCGAATAGAGCATGTAGGAACGGCCTTGGCGCGGGGCGGGCAGCGCCACGCCCCGGGCGGGCTGGAGGTTGAGCAGCACCTGGGCCGCCACGCGGAAAGAGGTGGAAAAGATGCTGTCGATGATCATTGCCTGGCCACCTGAGAGAGAAAGGCGTCTGCCGCCGCGCGGAAGGGCTGCGGGGCCGACCACATCAAGGGGTGGCCGCCGCCGTGGAAGATGAATGCCTGGCTGCCCGGCACCTGGGCGGCCATCTGGATGGCCTGGGCGGGCGCGTCGGGCAGGAGGCTGTCTGTCATGCTGGCGGTGATGAGCAGCGGGCAGGCCACTTCGGGCAGGCGCCCGCCGAACCAATCGCCGCCGCTCTCGGCGAAGGCCCGGTACATGGCTGTGTCGGCTTCGACGACCTGCTCCCAGTCCGCGCCGTGCGCGTCGCTCCAGAAGCGCACCTGGCCCGGGGTGCGCTGGGCGCGCTCGGCAAGGGTGGCGCGGACTCGCTCCAGGGCGATGCGCTCGACGAAGCTGTCGGCGATGACCGCGCGCACGCTTTGGGGCGCGTAGATGGCGGCCCACACGGCAGCGATCGCCCCACCGCTGGTGCCCATGAAGATGGCGCGGCTCTCGCCGAGGTGCCGGACGAGGGCCAGGGCGTCTCGCGCGCCTTGCTGCCACCAGTCGGTGGGCCAGGCGGCAACGCGTTCCGATTGCCCCGTGCCGGCAAAATCCAGCGCCACGGCGTGATAGCGCCGGCCGAAGTACTCCAGCTCGCCCGCGTGCATCGCAGACGAAGCCGTGTTGCCGTGCAAAATAAGGAGCAGCTCACCGCTGCCCTGCTCGCGATAGAAAAGCTTTTTATGATTGTGGGTGAAAAATGGCATGGACCGGCTCGATCTTGGAAATATGCCTGTATTGTACTCGCATTTTCAGCTTGCATGCCGGCCCGCCCCTGCGATCAAGGCCGGTTCTCCGATCAGGCGGATTTTTGAGATATGTGGGGTTCACCCCACATATCTCTAGAACAGGAACAACTCAGGTTCCTTCATCACATCCTGCCGGGAAGAGAGGACAAAGGGGGGATGGGTGAGCAGTCACAGAAAAAGAGGCACTATCGGTGCTCTTTAGCATGGAAGATCACCGCGGGTGGAGGGAAAATACCGATCGTCTATTGGTCTTTTGCCCAGATATCCACGTACAGCGGGCAGAAGGTGAACCCGCCCTCCACAAAGACCAGCCGCCAATCGGTGCGGTAGAGGCCGGTGCGGTCGGTGGTTTTGAGCACCACGCGCAGTTCCACATCCTCGCCGGGAGGCACGTCTTTGGGCAGGTCGATGCGCGATTCCTCGGCCACTTTATCGCCGCCCATCTGAAGGAAGTCGATGGCTTTCGAATCCCAGGTGGTGGAGCCGATGTTGCGCACCGTCCAGCGCACGTTGACGGTGGCTTCGATGTCCACCGTCGTGCCGTCTTTGGGGGTTTGCTCGATGAGGCGGCACTGGTAGGGCGAGAAGGTGTAGGTGGCGGTGGGCGGGGGCGGCGGGGTGGCCGTGCGCGTGGAGGTGAGCACCACGCGCTGCGTGGGCGTCTCGGTGGGGCGCGGCGTGCGGGTTGGTTGGGGCGAGGGCGTTTCGGTAGGGGTGGGCTGCTGGTTGAGCTTGGCTTCGGCCGTCAGGCGAATCACCTCGGCGGCAGCGGCGGTGGCCTGTTCGGCGGCAGCCGTCTGCGTGAAGACCAGCGGGTCCACCGTGGGCGTGGGCGGCTCGCCGCAGGCCGCCAGGCCCAGGGCGATGACGGCTGCTCCGATGACGGCGCGGATGATCGAGCGTTTTTGCATAGGCGGTTCCCCCCAGGGGCGTTTCGGCGGGCGAGAGCGATTCCTTCTTCCGAATATTACGGAGGCTTCCTGCGCAATCTTCAAGGGAATGCCCGCGATCCACCGGGCTTCAGGTGATGTAAATGCGCACCTCGGTGCCGTTCTTCTCGTTCACTTCCACGGCGATCGGGTCGCGGTTCTGCTCCAGTTCTTTGAACAGGCTGGGGAGCGACTCGCGCACGGCTTTCTGCTCGCTCAAGCCGGGGATGCGGTCGCCGAAAATGTGCAATGCCCAGCCCACCAGCTTGATGGGCACCGGCAGGCTGATGGTGACGCGGTTGGTGGCGCCGCCCTGCCCCTCGCGGACGCGGACGTGCACCCAGCGGGCCGTCTGGCTCCACCAGGAGACGAAGATGCCCAGCAGCCCCAGGAGCAGCGGGAAGAACCCGCACACAAACCAGAAAGTGCGCTGGCCAACGTAGCCCCAGGCGATCAGCCCCGCCCCGGCGATGAACACGCCCAGCCCCACCCAGAGGGGGATCAGCCACCAGCGTTTCCAGTATTCCAGGCGGGCGTCCAGCTCGGGGTCGGGTTCGGCTCGCGGGGCCGCCTCACCGGCAGAGGCTTCAGCGGCGGCAGGGGGCGGCGGGGCCCCGGCGGCTTCGGGGGCAGGCTGAAGCGGCTCGGCGGGTGGCGGCGCGCCGCTCATCAAGGCCGCGCCCTGTTCGGCGGTCAACTCGCCGCGCTCGACCTTTTCCAGTATCTCACGCCAATTGGATGACATCGCACAAACCCTCCAGGGATTATTGTACAACGAATACAAAATTTATAGACCGGGTGTTTCTTTCACGCGCGGCCCCCTCCGTGGAATTGTGCGCGGTCGATTTTCATGACGCGAGAGGAGATTAAAGCAAGCCTCCGCTGAGGGCGGTGTAAAACTCAGCGGAGGCCTTCGCCAAAGGAGGAGACAGGGTTTGTAAAAACGGAGGTGTTTGCGTCCGTCTCCAGTCTTAATCATACCGGATGCGCCGCTGGGCGCGCTAGGTGGATAAAGTCATTGCTTGCAGGTGATCTTGTTCACGCGCGAGGGGTGCAATCCGGCACCGTGAAGGGGGGCGAGCTGGCACTCTTCTTGCACCTTTTTGACAGGAATGAGTGAATTTGCGCTTTCGATTCGGCTTGACGCAATGGAACGCTTATGCTACTATCGAATCGGAATCTTAAAATAAGCACAAAGTCGATCTTTAATGAGGGGTGAATTGCCGCCGATGCCCGCTGCTGGCAGGCGCCCGCGAACCACGAAGGAGAATGTGAAGATGAACAAGGTGATGAAATCCGTTGTTATGGTGGGCATTCTTTTGGCGCTGGTGCTGACCACGGCCTGCACGCTGCGCGCATCGAAACCGCCCGCCCCTGCAGCCACCGCCACGAGCGAACTGAGCTTCCTCGTCACGCCCACGACGATTGCCGATGCAATCGCCACGCAGACGGCCGCGGCCAAGCCGGCCATCGCCACCGCCACCTCGGCGCCCCAGGTGCAGCCCGAGCAACCCACGGCTACCGTCGAGCAGCAACAGACCGGCGGCGGGCAAACCACATCGGGGACGGGCGGGTCTCAGGCTCAGCCGATCCCGACCCTTTCGCGCCCGAGCACGTACACCATCCAGAAGGGCGAATGGCCGATCTGCATCGCCCGCCGCTATGACCTCAACCTGAGCAGCCTGCTTTCGGCCAACGGCTTGAACATGAATTCGCAGGTGCAGGTGGGCGCGGTGTTGAAGATCCCATCGAGCGGCAACTGGGATTCCGCCGCGCATGGCGCCCGCTCGCTGCGCGCGCATACCGATTACACCGTGAAGGCCGGTGATACGGTCAATTCCATCGCCTGCTACTTCGGCGACGTTTCGCCGGAGGGCATCCTGGCGGCCAACGGGCTGAGCTCCGCCGCCGATGTGAAGGCCGGGATGACGCTCAAGATCCCCTAGCTCCCCTCGGTTCTTGATATGGGTAACAAATAAGGTGCGGCAGGCCCGCACCTTATTTTCGTTCATCGGCGAACCCGATTTTCGTATTCAGTTTTAGGAAATCATCCCTTCCAGGATCATCTCAAGGGCCATGGTGTGGCTGCAGCGCCCGCGCGTGTGAAAGAATTCGCAGTCGCATTTCCACTCGCCGCCGGTGTAGTTCACGGTGTGCGCGTTGTTCTCGCCGCTGAATGTGACGGTGAAATCGGAGAAATGGATGCGGTCTCGTTCCTGTGCGTAGCGCTTGGCTTTTTCGATCTTGCCGATCATGCCATAGTCCATGGTTGGTTACTCCTTCTATCCGCGAATAGGTTTGGAACGACCAGTTGCAAAAAGGCACGCGAGAACCGCGTGCCTTGGGTTGATCAGAGGATATGGGAGATCATGCAGTGCATCTTGGGATCAGTATATACCGACTCGAGGTGAAAGTCAACGCCTTTTGGTCCTATTTAAAGCGGCCGGCAGGCCGCTTTTAGAGCTTCATCGAGCGCAGCCAGGTGCCTGTTCTAACATTTCTTTTCCAGCACCAGCGCGTCTTCGTGGTCGAAGTAATATCCCGGCCAGACGTCCACCAGGTGATAGCCCTGACCGCGGTAGAGCCGCAATGCGGCTTCGTTGGAGCGCCGCACGCTCAGGCGGACGGCGGGCAGGTTCATTTGCGTCTCGCAGGCCTCAAGGAGCGCCGAGGCGATGCCCTGGCGGCGGTACGCGGGCAGCACCCCCAGCGTGGCGATCCACCCCACGCCTTCGGAGGGGTGCGGGTCGCCGCCGACGAAGCCGGCCATTTCATAGCCCACCACAGCCTTGAGGCGCACCAGCCCGGGTAAAATCAGGACGCCGATCAGGTCCCACAACGGCCAGGCATCGCCGCCGAAGCATTGCTGCTCCAGCTTGCGCAGCGCGTTGAGGTCGCCCAGACCGGCGCCCGTGATGCGAAAGTTGGCTTTGACCGCCTCAGCCAGGTGCGTTTACCCTTCTTTCTTCTCGCCCTGCCCATGCATGAAGCCGCTCAGCAGGCTGGTGAATTCCATCGGGAAGATGTACTTGGTGGACGGGTTGGCCGCCATCGATTTGAGCGTCTCGAAGTACTGCAGGGTGAGCGTCTTCTGGTCGATGGTGTTGGCCACCGAGAAGATGCGCTCCAGGGCCGCGGCGTAGCCTTCGGCGCGCAAGAGCTGGGCGGCCTTCTCGCCCTCGGCGCGCAGGATGGCGCTCTGTTTCTCGCCCTCGGCGCGCAGCACGGCCGATTGGCGCTCGCCATCGGCCACGTTGATGGCCGCTTCGCGCGTGCCGGTGGATTCGGTCACCACGGCGCGGCGGATGCGCTCGGCCGACATCTGCCGGTTCATCGCGTCCTGAACGTCGCGCGGCGGGATGATCTCGCGGATTTCCACGTTGGTCACCTTGACGCCCCAGCGCCCGGTGACTTCGTCCAGGCGGGTGCGCAGGATGGAGTTAATCGTCTCGCGTTCGGAGAGGACGTCATCGAGGAGAATGCCGCCGATGACCGAGCGCAGAGTGGTGGTGGCCATGCCCTGGGCAGCCAGCTCGAAGTTGCCCACCTGCAGGACGGAATCGGTGGGCGAGAGCACCTTGTAATACCACAGGAAGTCGATTGCGATGGGGGCGTTATCCTTGGTGATCGAGGTTTGCTGGGGAATCTCGCGCACCTGTTCGCGCAGGTCAACCCGCACGGCCCGGTCGATGATGGGGATGAGGAGGATCAAACCGGGGCCCCGGTCGCCCAGGCAGCGCCCGAGGCGGAAGACCACCAGGCGCTGGTATTCGGGCACGACGCGGATGGCGTTCATCAGGAAGATGATCACGATGACGACAATTGCGCCGACGAGACATAACAAGGTTACCGAGGTGGTAGAAAGGTCCATTTACTTATCCTCCTTTTTGATTGGTTCGACTTCGAGAACCAGCCCGCGGCGGGCGATGACCCTGACCGCCGCGCCGCCGGGGATGTATGCCTGGCTGACTGCCGACCATTCCTCGCCGCCCACATAGACGCTGCCCTCGGGGCGCAGGTCGGTGCGCGCGGTGCCGATCATGCCGATGACGCGGTCCTGGTCATGGCTGAGCGGGCGCATGGCGGCATCCAGGCTCTTGCGGGCCATGAACCAGAGCAGCACGCCCGACCCGCCCGAGACGACCACCGCCAGAATGGGGTTGACCGCCGGCCCGCCGGAAGCGGTGCGGAAGGCGAAGATCGACCCGAGGATGAGCATGGCGATGGCGGCCAGCAGGAAGATCAAATCGGTGCGGGCGCCCGGGGCCTGGCCTGCCCTGGCGCGCGAACGCCGGAGCGCCAGGACGAACGGCACGATGCTCACCAGCAGCACGACCATCGCCCAGCCGTTGATGGGCTGGTTGACTAGGGCATACCCGGCGAGAAGCAGGGCGAACAGTGCGCCGATTTCCAGCACGCCGGTGCCCGGTGTGAAGAGCGCCAGGATGGCGAACACGAACCCGCCAACCAGCAGCACATAGCCGACATTCGGATCCAGCAGAATTTCCAGCATGCTTCACCGTCCTGAATTCATTATACATTGGATAAGGAAGCGGAGGTGTCAATGATGTATCAAACTCGCGGAGGGGCCTTTGGGGGCAGTTGGAAACTGCACCTGAGCGAAGCGCGAAGCCGCCTGAAGAGCCTGCGAAGGCAGGCTTCGTGATCTTTGGTGCGGTGATTTCAATCGCAGGCGAGCGCATCTGCCATGAGGGGGCCGCGCCGGTTGCATTGCAAAATTACACGCATTGATGTATAATCTGCTCGCTGGACGGTGCGCCTTAACTACATTGGTAAGTGAGGTTTATCTGGCTGATGCTCCCGGAAAATGACCAAGAGTTCCCTCACCATTTTCAATCGGCTGCATCTGCGATGACCAGCCGTTTTTTTTACCCATCCTTAAGCGGAGGGGAGGTGATATCAGGTGACGGTTGTTGTTTTACGCCCTAACGAATCGCAGGACCAACTGCTGAAGCGTTTCCGCAAAAAGGTCGTCAAGAGCGGCATCCTCAGCACAGTCCGGCGCAAACGCTGGTTCATCAGCAAGAGCGAGCTGCGACGGGTGGAGAAGAAAAAGGCCATCCGCCGGATCAAGCGCCGCATGACCGGTCGAGGGATGGAAGCCTGAGCATCCGCCTGAAGGCTCGGCATGGATAGCGGGTAAGGAGTCTTATGGCTAAAGAAGAAGAAAAAATCCAGGTAGACGGCACGATCGTCGAAGCGCTGCCCGCCACACAATTCCGGGTGAAGCTCGATAACGGGCATCTCGTGCTGGCCTATCTGTCTGGCCGGATGCGCAAATATTACATTCGTATCCTGCTGGGCGACCGTGTGCGGGTGGAGATGTCTCCCTACGACCTGACGCGCGGGCGGATTGTCTATCGCCAGAAGAAGTCGCACGAAGGCGGCCCCGAAGAAGAAATGCCTTCATAACGCGAATTTTCATCACCCCCACCTCTTTTTGTGGTGGGGGCTTTTTTTTGTTAATGCGTGTGTTAAAATGGTTCATCTGGCAATGAGGACCCTTTGACCTTGGCTGCCTGGTTCGTGCTCATCCTGATCATCGCGGCGCTGGCGCTGACGGCCGCCGGCAAGCTGCGCGCCGACCTGGCAGCGCTCTCGCTGGCGGTGCTGCTCGGGCTGGCGCAGTTCGCCGGGCTGGGCGTGCTGGATGCCCCTTCTTCCCCCGGCGGGGCGCTCAAGGCCATTTCGGGCTTCGGGCAGCCGGTGGTGATCACCCTGCTGAGCCTGTTCATCATCACCCGCTGCCTTGAAAAGACCGGTGTGACGCGGCTGCTGGCGCGCGGGCTGCTGCGCCTGGGCGGGGCCTCCGAGCCGCGCTTGATCGGCCTGTTCGCCGCGGCGACGGCCTTCCTCTCGCTCTTCATGAACAACCTGGCGGCCGGGGCGCTGCTGCTGCCCTCTGCGCTGGAGGCCGCGCGCCGGACGGGCATCAAGCCCAGCAAGCTGCTCATCCCGGTGGCTTATGGCAGCCTGCTGGGCGGCGTGGCCACCTACTTCACCACCGCCAACATCACCGTCAGCGACCTGCTGGCCATTGCCAACCCCCCGCAGGCGCGCCTGGGCGTACTGGATTTCACCCCCACCGGCGGGTTGATCGCCCTGGCGGGGATTGCCTTTCTGGCACTCTTCGGCAGCCGCCTGCTGCCCGATCGCGAGCCTTCCATCTCGATCGCGCAGCTACGCCCCACCGGAAGCGAGCTGGAAGACGCCTACCAGCTGGGCGAGCGGCTCTGGCAGGCGCGCATCTGCGCTGATTCGCCGCTGGCGGGCAAGACGGTCCTCGAGGCGGCCCTGGGGGAGCGCCTGGGGGTGGCGATGGTGGCCATGCGGCGCGCGGGGAGGTTGATCTTCCCCCTCTCGCGCTCGCTTGTGCTGCTCGACGGCGACGTGGTGTGGATTGTGGGGCGCGCCGAGCGCATGTTGAGCCTGCGCGAGCAGGGCGTGGAGCTCAGCGAAGAGCGCCGGCACATCAGCGAGCTTGGGTTGATGTTCATCGAGGCGCTGCTGGCCCCGCGCTCGGGCGCCGAGGGGCGCTCGCTGAAGGAGCTGGATTTCCGCGGGCGCTACGGCTTTTCGGCCATCGCGCTGCTGCGCAAGGGGCGCAGCTACCGCACCAACGTGGCCGATTTCAAACTCGAACCCGGCGATTCGCTCCTCATGGTGGGCGAGCCGGAAAACCTCAACCGATTGCGCAGCAACCCGGGCTTCATCATCCTCGAGCCGAGCCTGAGCGACCAGCCCGTGCAAAAGCGCCCGGCGCTCATCGCGGTGGCGGTGGTGCTGGGGGCCATCCTGGCCTCCATCCTGGGCGTGCCGGTGTACCTGGCCATGCTGGCGGGGGCCATTTTGGTGGTGTTGGGCGGGGTGTTGAGCATGGAAGAAGCCGCCCGGGCGGTGGAGTGGCCGGCTGTTTTTCTCATTGCGGGGATGTATTCGGCCAGCCTGGCGATGGTCAACACCGGGCTGGCGGCGTTGATCGGCGGCGGGATGGTGCGGCTGGTGGCGCCCCTGGGGCCGCTGGGGCTGGCCGCGGGGGCTTACCTGTTGACGGCGCTGTTGACTCAAGTGATGGGCGGGCAGGTGAGCGCGCTGGTGACCGGGCCGATTGCCATCAGCGCGGCGATCAGCCTGGGGGCCAGCCCGCAGGCCGTGGCCGTGGCCACCGCCATCGGCTGCTCGGCCTCCTTCTTCACCCCGCTGGCTCACCCGGTGAATATTCTGATGATCGGCCCGGCCAACTACAAGTTCAACGATTTCTTCAGGGTGGGCTGGCCGCTGACGGTGGTCTGCTTTGTCATGCTGCTGGTGGGGATGAAGGTGTTTTGGGGGATGTGATGAGGAAATAAAAAACCAGGATGCGATCACCCAGCCAGGTGGCCGCATCCTGGTTTTCTTTAACCTTTTCGATCGAGCGTATAGCCTAATACAATTTCTTGTTATCGAAGCTCTGCAGCGCCTTCATGTAGTTGGCGCGCTCGAAGGCAGCCGGCTCGGCCACCGCGCGCTGGCTCATCGAGCCCTGCATCTGTTTGACGGACTCGTACTCGTAGCTCTCCATCCAGGCAGCCATGTCGCTGAGGATTTCGGTGATGCGCCCCACGCCGTTGTGGAGCAGCTCGGAGGCCAGCATGGCCACGTTCGCACCGGCCATCATGGCTTTGAGCACATCCTGCCCGCTGTGAACGCCGGTGGTGAGGGCCAGGTCGCAGGCCACGCGCCCGTAGAGGATGGCCACCCAGCGCAGCGGCAGGCGCAGCTCGCTGGAGGTGCTCAACTGCAGGTTGGGGGTCACTTCGAGGGTCTCGATATCTAAATCCGGCTGCATGAAGCGGTTGAAGAGCACCAGGCCGTTGGCGCCGGCCCCCACCAGGCGCGAGGCCAGGTTGGGCAGGGCGGTGAAGTAGGGGCTCAGCTTGACGGCCAGCGGGATGCGCACCTGGGCGCGCACGTCTTTGACCAGGTTGACGTAATTCTGCTCCAGCTCCTGGCCGGTGATGGCCGGGTCGGTGGGGATGTAGTACACATTCAGCTCGAGCGCGTCGGCCCCGGCCTCTTCGATCTTTTTGGCGTAATCGACCCAGCCGCCGGTGGAGACGCCGTTGAGGCTGCCGATGACGGGAATGCTCACGGCCTGCTTGGCTTTACGGATCAACTCCAGGTACGATTCCGGGCCGATGTTGTAGTGCTCCAGGTCGGGGAAGTAGGTCAAAGACTCGGCGTAGGACTCGGTGCCGCGGTTGAGGAAGTGATCGAGGGCCAGGCTCTCGTGGGTGATCTGCTCCTCGAAGAGCGAATACATCACCACCGCGCCGGCGCCGGCTTCTTCGAGGCGCTGGATGCCCTCGACCTTCTTGGAGAGAGGAGAAGCCGAGGCCACCACGGGGTTTTTCAGCGTCAGGCCGAGGTATGAAGTGGTCAGGTCCGCCATAATTCGCTCCTGTTCATCCGCCGCGCCCGCCCGCTGAGGGCCGGCGCGGCGGTCTATACGGGTTCGGTTTTGGAAGGTACATCACATTTCTGTACATCGCAGGGCGCGCCCTGCGATGTACAGTAGAAACCAACCCACGGTTATTCTTTGCTGCCGCCGTTGCCGTACTGGATGGCGGCCATCTGCTTGTAGAGTTCCCAGCGCTTGCGCACGTCTTCGCGGGCGAATTTCATCAGCATTTCGGCGCGGGCTTCATCGGCCTGGACGAGCATGCGGTAGCGCGTTTCATTATACGCGTATTCCTGCACGTCCACCGTGGGGTCTTTCGAGTCGATGATCAGCGGGTTCTTGCCTTCATCAACCAGGGCGGGGTTGTAGCGGTAGAGCGGCCAGATGCCCGAGTTGACGGCCAGCTTCTGCTGTTCGAGGCCCTTGCGCATGTCGATGCCGTGGTTGATGCAGTGGCTGTAGGCGATGATCAGCGAGGGGCCTTCGTAGGCGTCGGCTTCCAGGAAGGCGCGCAGGGTTTGCTGGTCGCTGGCGCCCATGGCGATGCGCGCCACGTAAACGTAGCCGTAGGCCATGGCGATCATGCCCAGGTCCTTCTTGGGCAGGGCCTTGCCGTTGGCGGCGAACTTGGCCACCGCCGCGCGCGGGGTAGATTTGGAGGACTGCCCGCCGGTGTTGGAGTACACCTCGGTATCCAGGACGAGCAGGTTGACGTTGCGCCCCGAGGCCAGGACGTGATCGAGGCCGCCGTAGCCGATGTCGTAGGCCCAGCCGTCGCCGCCGACGATCCAGACGCTCTTCTTGACCAGGTAATCGGCCACGTTGAGCAGGCTGGCAGCGCGCGGGTCGCGGATGCCCTTGAGGGCTTCTTTGAGGGCCGCCACGCGGGCGCGCTGCTCGGCGACGCCCGCCTCGGTGGATTGGTCGGCGTTCAGCAGGCCTTCGGTGAGCGTGTCGCCCAGCTCGGCCGAGAGGCCGGTGAGCAGCTCGCGGGCGTATTCGCCGAGCTTGTCGAGCGTCAGGCGATAGCCCAGGCCGAACTCGGCGTTATCTTCGAACAGGGAGTTCGACCAGGCCGGCCCGCGCCCGGCGGCATTCTTGGCCCACGGGGTGGTGGGCAGGTTGCCGCCGTAGATCGAGGAGCAGCCGGTGGCGTTGGCGATGATGGTGCGCTCGCCGAAGAGCTGCGAAAGCAGCTTGAGATAGGGCGTTTCGCCGCAGCCCGCGCAGGCGCCGGAGAACTCGAAGAGCGGGCGCAGCAGTTGAGCGTTCTTGACCGTCGTCGCCGGGATGCTGCCGGGTTCGATATCCGGCAAGGTCTGGAAGAACTCCCAGTTGGCGCGCTCGGCCTCGCGAATGGGCGGCTGCTCGACCATGTTGATGGCCTTCAGGCCCGCCTGGCTCTTGTTCTTGGCGGGGCAGGCTTCCACGCACAGCGCGCAGCCGGTGCAGTCTTCGGGGGCCACCTGGATGGTGTACATGGTGCCGGGCAGCTCGCGGAACTTGGCCTCGGTGGATTTGAAGCCCGCCGGAGCCTTGGCGAGCAGGGCCGGGTCATAGACCTTCTGGCGGATGACGGCATGCGGGCAGACCATGACGCACTTGCCGCATTGGATGCACGTGGCCGGATCCCAGGCGGGGATTTCAAGGGCGATGTTGCGCTTTTCATACTGCGCGGTGCCGGTGGGGAAGGTGCCGTCCACGGGGATGGCCGAGACGGGCAGGTTGTCGCCTTCGAAGACCAGCATCGGGCCGAGCACGTCGCGCACGAATTCCGGTGCATCGGCGCCGATGGCCGGGCGGCGGCTGAGGGTGCTGGTGACCTGAGCGGGCACCTTCACCTCGTGGAGGTGGGCCAGGGTTAGATCCACCGCTTCGAAGTTGCGCTGCACCACGGCCTCGCCGCGCTTGCCGTAGGTTTTCTTGATCGACTTCTTGATCTCTTCGATGGCCTGCTCGCGCGGCAAGACGCCCGAGATGGCGAAGAAGCAGGTCTGCATGATGGTGTTGATGCGCCCGCCCATGCCGGTCTTTTGGGCCACTTCGTAGGCGTCCACAGTGTAGAAGCGCAGCTTCTTCTCGATGATATCCTTCTGCACCTCGCGCGGGAGGTGATTCCACACTTCATCCGGGCCGTAAATGCTGTTGACCAGGAACACGCCGCCGGGGATGGCGTAGCGGGTCATATCCAGGCGCTCAAGGAAGGTGAACTGGTGGCAGGCCACAAAAGAGGCCTGGGAGATCAGATAAGGCGCGCGCACCGGCTTGGGGCCAAAGCGCAGGTGCGAGATGGTGACCGTGCCGGATTTCTTCGAGTCGTAAACGAAGTAGCCCTGGGCGTAGTTTTCGGTCTCCTCGCCGATGATCTTGATCGAGTTCTTGTTGGCGCCCACGGTGCCATCGGCGCCCAGGCCGAAGAACATGCACTCCACGGTGGCGGGGTCGGTGATCGAGAAGGCCGGGTCGTACTCCAGGCTGCTGTGCGTCACGTCGTCGTTGATGCCCACGGTGAAGTGGTTCTTCGGCTCGGCTTTCTTCATCTCGTCGAAGACGGCCTTGACCATGGCGGGGGTGAACTCTTTGGACGAGAGGCCGTAGCGCCCGCCGGTGATGCGCGGCATGTTCTTGAAGGGCGCTTTGCCGGCCGCCAGGCCTTCGGCCACGCCGGTGATCACGTCCACATAGAGCGGCTCGCCGGCCGAACCGGGTTCCTTGCAGCGGTCGAGCACGGAGATGACCTTGGTGGTGGCAGGCAGCGCCGCCAGCAGGTGTTCGGTGGAGAAGGGCCGGTAGAGGTGCACGGTGACCACGCCGACCTTCTCGCCCCGGGCGGCGAGGTATTTGGCGGTCTCCTCGGCGGTTTCGGCGCCGGAACCCATCACCACAATCACGCGCTCGGCATCCGGCGCGCCTTCGTAATCGAAGAGGTGATAGGCGCGCCCGGTGAGGGCGGCAAAGCGGTCCATCGTCTTCTGCACGATGGCCGGGCAGGCGGCATAGTAAGGGTTGACCGTCTCGCGGCCCTGGAAGTAGACATCGGGGTTCTGCGCGGTGCCGCGCAGCACGGGGCGTTCGGGGGTGAGGGCGCGGGCGCGGTGCGCGGACACCAGCTCTTCATCGATCATCGCCGCCAGGTCTTCTTTGCTCAATTGCTCGATCTTCTGTACCTCGTGCGAGGTGCGGAAGCCGTCGAAGAAGTGCAGGAAGGGGATGCGCGCCTGGAGCGTGGCCGAATGGGCGATGAGCGCCATATCGTGGGCTTCCTGGACGGAGCGCGAGGCCAGCATGGCAAAGCCCGTCTGGCGGACAGACATCACGTCCGAGTGATCGCCGAAGATCGAGAGCGCCTGGGCCGCCAGCGAGCGCGCCGAGACGTGAATGACTGCCGGGGTGAGCTCGCCGGCAATCTTGTACATGTTGGGGATCATCAGCAGCAGGCCCTGCGAAGCGGTGAAGGTGGTCGTCAGCGCGCCGGTCTGCAGCGCGCCGTGGACGGCGCCGGCAGCGCCGCCTTCGGACTGCATCTCCACCACCATCGGGACGGTGCCCCACAGGTTGGGAATTTTCCTGGCCGACCATTCGTCCGACCATTCACCCATGGCCGAGGACGGCGTGATGGGGTAAATGGCAATTACCTCGCTGAGGCGGTAGGCCACGTAGGCGACCGCCTCGTTTCCGTCGATTGTGACGATTTGGCGAGTACTCATGCGATTGACTCCTCTAATCTGAGAGATCCGTTTTAGAAACCGGGTTTCCCCGGAAGAAAGCATCCGGTGGTCCAGACATGGCACCACTCAATCTAAAGAGTTTATTGCGATTCGCGGAGAGGGTGTAGTAATTTTGGTCTTAAAAATATGCAAACATTGTCATAATTGAGTTTACCGCTTAAAAGGGGCGCGCGGGAGCGAATTTCGCTCCCGCGCGCGGGTGAAGAGGAGGTCTGGCTACTGCTTCAGCTTATCGGAGGTGAAGAACAGCCCCGCCACCTGGTGCGGCTCAGACTGGGTGAAGGTGAGCAGAAGCTGCACGGCGTCATCCTGCTCGAATTTGGCTTTGTAAACCACGCGGTAGTATTGATCCACCTTTTGGACGGCGCTGACTTCGCGCGAGACGTAGGCGCCGATTTTAGCCGTCACCGAGGTTTTCATCCCGGCCAGGGAGCTTTCGGGCATGGCTTTGAGCATATCGGGGGTGAAGTCCTTCGAGAAGGCGGCGTAATCGCCGGCGTTCATCCCCTCCAGCAGGTTATCGGCCATTGGCTCGCTGAAGGCCAGCACGGCGTCGCGGTCGGCGCCTTCGAGGGTTTCCACCTTGGGGGCGGCGGTGCAGGCCGCCAAAGCAAAGATGGAAAGCAGCGCGAGCAAAGAAATGATCAGAATGCGATTGCGGTTCATCGAGTTTTTTCCTTTCACGTGCCAGAGTATACATGGGGAATCGGCAGACACGGGTCAAGGAAGGGTCAAGGTGAATTCAGGTCACCCTCTGCCTGCGGTGCGGGCGCGGCCCGCTTCTTCTTGAAATTGCCGTTGGCGGCGCTCAGCACGAGGCGCCTCAGGAATTCATCGAAGGAGACGCCGTGCATCTCCAGGATGACCGGCAAGGCCATATCCATCTCCTTTGGGCCGATGGCGGGGTTGCAGTTGCTGTCGATGAAGAAGTATCGCCCCGATTGGTCGAGGCGGAGGTCGAACTTGCCGTAGCCGCCCATGCGCGTGACGTTGAAGGCCTTTTTGACGTATTCGTTGAGCAGCGGGTCGGAATAGGGGGTGTAGTGGAAAGCCGCGTTCATCTCGGTCAGCCACTGGTCTTCAAAGGTGAGGAACACGTATTTATCAGCGGCGTGTTTGAAAACTTTCTCCGCCAGGTAAACCCTTTTCTTCTTTTCCTGCACCACGATGGCGGTGATCTCGCGCCCGCTGATGAATTCTTCCACCAGCACGGGCTGTTGATAGGTGCGGATCAGGTAGCGCAGGCGCTTGCGCAGTTGTTTTTCGTTTTCCGATACCGCATCCGGGGTGATTTCAACCGAGCCGTGGATGGAATTCAATTTGGAGATCAACGGGAAGCGGATCATCGGGTCGAGCATATCATCCGCCGCGTTGAAGAGCTGGTAATTGGGCACGGGGATGCCGTGCTGCTGGAGCAGCTTCTTGATCAGGAACTTGTTCGTGTCCAGCGAGAGGCCCAGGATGCCCGCGCCGGTGTAGGGGATGTCGAGCAGTTCCAGCACGCCCGGAATGGCGGAGGCCAGGCGCTCGTCGCCTTTGATCGAATCCACCAGGTTGAGCACCAGGTCGGGGCGGGTTTTGCGCAGCCGTTCGGGCAGCTCGGCGTTGCCCGGGTAGAGCAGGGTGCAAATTCCCTGCGCTGCCAGGCGTTCGCCGACCAGGCGCGCATCCAGCTCGGCGTCTTTTTCGGTGATGTACTGCGCCTCGGTGGGAAAGTCGGCGCGCTTCACGTCGCTGTAGATGAGCCCGACTTTGCCCGGCAGGGTTACCTCAACCTGACTCTTTTTGGGTTTGTCGCGACGGTTTGCCATGCGTGTCCTTATTTGGGCATTGAAAGAGGGTCGGTCTTCCGCTTGGCCCGGGCGTTTAGCGCAGGCGGCGCTCGCGTTCGAAGAACTCGCGCTCCAGCGCCGGCAAAACTTGATCGGCCTTGACAGCGTTGATGTACTCCGCCAGGGCTTCCACTTCAAGCTTGCGCAGGATGCGCCCCTTTTCGGCCGTGGCCGGGCGCGCATCGCCGGCGTAGTGCTCGGGGAAGTCGGCATACCACCAGATGCCCGAATAGTTGCCTTTGAGGTGGCCGCCCCTGCCGCGCCGCTCGCCGGGTTGGGCGGGGACGCGTTCCATGTGCACCAGCTCGGGGTGGTTGGCCAGGCTGATGCTCGTCTCGCACTCGCAGGCGTGGCCGTGCAGTTCGGTCTCGAGGGTTTCCTTCCAGATCTTTTCACGCTCGGGGCCAAGCTCGCCTTTGAAGAGATAGAGCGTGTAGGGCTTTTCTTCATAAAGGCTGCACTGCGCCAGGAAGGGCAGCAGCAGGGCGTTGCCGCCGTGCCCGTTGACGATGATGATCTTGCGAAAACCGTTGCGGGCGATCTCATCCAGCACGGCCTGGAGGAGTTCGAAGAGCAGGGCCGGTTTGAGCGCCACCGCGCCGGGGAAGCAGCGCGCTTCATAGATCTGCCCGTAGTAGAACGGCGGGAAGACCACCGCGGGGGCCAACTCGGCGGCCAGGCAGGCGCGTTTGTGCGCGTTGAGGTAATCGGTGCCGAGGGGCAGGTGCTCGGAATGGCGCTCGAGCACGCCGGTGGCGAGGATGCAAACGCCGGTCTGGCGGGCGGCAGCCGCCAGGTCGGCAGAAGTCAGGTTTTCCCACTGCATAGGGCCTCCGGAATTTGGGGTTGGGCGCCCGGTTGACGGTCGCCTTGGGATGAAATGGCAGCCGCTTTCCGGCTGAGAGCTGAGAGCTGACAGCGGAGAGCGTAAAGCACTCCTTCACTATATCAGAGATTTATAAGAATCGCAGGCCGCCCCCTTGACTTTCACCCGAAAGGCGGGTAAGATTTGACCGGATTTAGCACTCGTATATTACGAGTGCTAACAATCTCAATCCCTACACAGATCAAACTTCTTGCAGGAGGTAACTGATGGCGATCAATCTGAAACCCCTCGGCAGCCGCGTGGTTGTCGAGCCAATCGAGATGGAAGATGTCACCGCAAGCGGCATCGTTCTCCCCGAAACGGCCAAAGAAAAACCCCAGAAGGGCAAAGTCCTCTCGGTGGGCGCGGGTGACCGCGACGAGAACGGCAAGCGCATTGCGATGGACGTCAAAGCTGGCGATACCGTGTTGTTTGCCAAATATGCCGGCACCGAAATCAAGATCGATGGCAAGAAATTGTTGATCCTGCGCGAGAGCGACCTGCTCGCGATTGTCGAGTAAACAACCCAATCGAAGGAGTTCTAACCTATGGCAGCCAAACAACTGGTATTCTCTGAAGAAGCCCGCCGCAAGCTGAAAGCCGGCGTTGATGTCGTCGCCAATGCAGTGGCCACCACCCTCGGCCCCAAAGGCCGCAACGTGGCCCTCGACCGCAAATTCGGCTCCCCCACCATCACCCATGACGGCGTGACCGTGGCCAAAGAGATCGAACTGGCCGACCCGTTCGAGAACATGGGCGCGCAGCTCCTCAAGGAAGCCGCCACCAAGACGAACGACATCGCCGGTGACGGCACGACGACCTCCACCGTGCTGGCCCACGCGATGGTGACCGAAGGCCTCAAGAACCTGGCCGCCGGCTCGAACCCGATGCTGCTGAAGCACGGCATCGAAAGCGCCACCAAGGCCGTCGCTGCGGCGATCTCCAAGCAGGCCATCGAAGTGACCACCAAGGAAGATATCGCCAACGTGGCTTCCATCTCCGCCCAGGACCGCACCATCGGTGAGATGATCGCCGAGGTGATGGAAAAAGTCGGCAAAGACGGCGTCATCACCGTGGAAGAATCCAAGGGCCTCGAGTTCGAGCAGGAGTATGTCGAGGGTATGCAGTTCGACCGCGGCTACATCTCGCCGTACTTCGTGACCGACTCGGAACACATGGAAGCCGTGATCTCGGACGCGTATGTCCTGATCCACGACAAGAAAATCTCCGCCGCGGCCGATATCGTCCCGATCCTCGAGAAGCTCGTCCAGATCGGCAAGCGCGACCTGGTGATCATCGCCGAAGATGTTGACGGCGAAGCCCTGGCGACCCTGGTGCTGAACAAACTGCGCGGCATGCTCAACGTGCTGGCTGTCAAAGCCCCCGGCTTTGGTGACCGCCGCAAGGCCATGCTGGGCGATATCGCCACCCTGACGGGCGGCGTGGTGATCTCCGAAGAGACCGGCCGCAAGCTGGAGACCGTGACGATCGCCGACCTGGGCCGCGCCGAGAAGGTCGTCTCGGACAAAGATAACACCACCATCGTCGGCGGCAAGGGCGATGAAGCCGCCATCAAGGGCCGCATCGACCAGATCCGCGTCGAGATCGAGAAGACCACCAGCGATTACGACCGCGAGAAGCTCCAGGAGCGCCTGGCCAAACTCGCCGGCGGTGTTGCCATCATCCGCGTTGGCGCTGCCACCGAGACCGAGATGAAAGAGAAGAAGCACCGCGTTGAATACGCCCTCTCGGCCACCCGCGCGGCGGTCGAAGAAGGCATCGTGCCGGGCGGCGGCGTGGCGCTGATCAATGCGATGAGCGCGCTCGACAGCATCAAGATGGACAACGAAGACGAGCAGATCGGCGTCAACATCGTGCGCCGGGCGCTGGAAGTGCCGATGCGCAAGATCGCCGAGAACGCCGGTAAAGACGGCTCGGTGGTGGTTGCCAACGTGCGCCAGATGCAGAAAACCAAGAAGAATGCCCAGCTCGGCTACGACGTGATCAAGGACGAGTACATCGACCTGGTCAAAGACGGCGTGATCGACCCCGCCAAGGTGACCCGCGGCGCGCTCGAGAACGCGGCTTCGATCGCGGCGATGATCCTCACCACCGAAGCTCTCGTCACCGACGTGCCCGAGAAGGAAAAGGCCCCGGCTGCCCCGCCGATGCCCGAGTACTAAACCTTTCTGCACGAAACAGATTCACCCAACCTCTGCAAGCAACGGGCGTGCCCTGCACGCCCGTTTTTGTTTTAAAGATATACCGGGAAGCGCTTCGCTGAACCTGCGCCGGGCGCGGCCCGCTCAGCCGCCCGGCGTGATGGAGCCGATCGCCATGAAGGCAAAGATGAGCACATCCTGGACGAAGTGGATGAACCAGGCCCAGAAGAGGCCGCGCGTCTCGAACATGGACTTGCCCAGCAGCCAGCCGAGGAATGCGGCCATCAGCACGCCGACGACGCCGTAGGGGACGCCGTAAAAGTGGAGGATGCCGAAAAAAGCCGCCATGAGCAGCAGCGCCTGTTGTTTGCCCGCCGGCCCCTCCAGCACCGAGAGGAACGAGGCCTTGAAGCTTATTTCTTCGTAAAAGGCGTTCAGCGTGGCAGCCAGCAGCACGGCAGGCAGAAATGGCAGGGCTTTCACGACGATGTCCAACGGAGGGCGCCCGGCAATGACCAGGAAGGCCAGCGTGCCCAGGCTGAGGATGACGGCCAGGCTGCGCCCCAAGGTGTTCCAGCGCTCCCCGCTCTTTACTCCCAGCCAGCGGATCGGCTCTGCCGGCGCGGCGAGATCGCCCATGGCCAGGAAGAAAGCCTGGCGGCGGCGCTTGAGAATGAACAGGAAGGCGATGATCGCCAGCGTGCAAAGAAACTTGAGCGATTGCTCGGCCAGCATGGAAACGTTGAAAGACGGGTCGTTCAGCCAGGTCTTATAAAAAGGCAGCCTGTCGATTTGCGTAAAGACCACCCATTGGACGCCCGCCAGCACAAGGAACAGGCCGAAGAACGGCCGCAGCGGACTGACGGGCGCCCACAAGGAGGCCAGCGCCAAACCGGCCAGCCCGACGCCCGCCATGAAGCCATACATCAGGTTTTCAGAAACCGTATAATGGAAGATTTCTTGCGCGACGATTTTGAACAGTGAGATAGCAAGAATCGTCACCCAGGCGGTGACCAGAACGGCTTTCGACCCATTTGTAGTTTTCATCACCCCGCCTTCCGAATCGTGGACTTCTTCGCTTGATTGTAGCAAATTATTGCCAGTTCGGTGAGCCTTTCGCCTGCGTGCCGGGATGGTTCTATCGCGGATATGCTCAGAAATTTTGCGGAGGCCAGACCATGGCAGGGTGAACGCATTCGAATGGCCTGCGATTGGAACACCGCTCCAATAGCGCGAAGCCGGCCTGCGAAGGCAGGTTTTCACGGTTTCTCACAAAAGGGCAATTCACCTCCGGCAGGCCCGATTCTTTCATATTTGTTAGGGCGTTGAGGCGGAAAATCGCCTAAAATCTATAAGGTATAATCACCTGCATGTTTGTGAAACCACGCTCAATCCAGGTGATCTGCTTAACAATTTGGATCCTCATGCTTTCCGGCTGCAATGGCGGCGCAGCCGCCCTGCCAAGCCAGACCCCCGGGGCCACCCAGACGGCCGCAGCCACCGAAACGCCCACCCCGCCCACGCCTTCGCCCACGCCGGAGCCGCTGGCTCTCAGGGTCAACGGGGAGGGCATCCCGCTGGCTGAGTTCCAGGCCGGGATGGAGCAGATCCGGGCGGCGGCGCAGGCCCTCGGGCAAACCCTCAGCCCCGAGGAGCAGCGCAAGCGCGTGCTGGAAGACTTGACCGGCCAGGAACTGCTGGCGCAGGCGGCGCGCAGCGCCGGTTTTGAGGTGAGCGAGGCCGATGTGCAGGCCCGGCTGGAGGCGGTGAGCGCTTCGCTGGGCGGCGCGGATGCGCTGAAGGACTGGCTGGCGCGGATGGGGTACACGGAAGCCTCGTTCCGCAGCGCCCTGCGCCGCTCGCTGGAGGCTGCCTGGCAGCGCGACCAGATCATGGCTTCGGTGCCCGCCTCGGCCGAACAGGTGCATGCCCGGCAGATCCTCGTCTTCACCGAGGCGGCCGCGCAGCAGGTGCAGCAGCAGTTGAAGCAGGCTGGCGCGAATTTTGCAACGCTGGCCTTTGGGTATGATCTTTCGACGGGGGGCGACCTGGGCTGGTTCCCGCGCGGGTACCTGACCCAGCCGGCGGTGGAGGATGCGGCGTTTTCCCTCCAGGCGGGGGAAATCAGCGGAATCATCAAGACCGATTTCGGTTATCACATCATCCAGGTGATCGAACGCGACGCCAACCGCCCGCTGACCCCCGAAGCCCGCCAGGCGCTTGGGCAAAAAGCCCTGAAGGCCTGGCTGGACGAGCAGCGCCAGAACGCGCAGGTAGAGGAGCTGGCGCCGTGAATCTCAGGAATGGGAGAGACTGGGATGGGTCTGACCGAAGAATTCGATCTGCCAGGCGCGCCCGACCCCGCCCCGCTGCGCAAGCGGCGCGGCGAGGGTAACGGAGCTTTTTGGGATATCCTCACGATTCTGCTCGTGGTGGGCATGCTCGGGATGGGGGTGATCTTTGTGGTGATCTACCTCAACCCGTATATCTCGCTGAACCCCTACCCTCCGCCTGCGGCCGTCCCAACGGTTTTCATCCCTTCCAGCACACCCACCCAAAAGATCCTCCCGCCCACCTGGACCCCCACGGCCACGCTGGAGCCTTCGGCCACCCCAACGCCCCTGCCGCCCACCGAGACGCTCACGCCCGAGCCGACCGAAACGCTGACGCCCGCCCCGCCCACCGAGACTCTGGCGGCATCGGCCTATAAATATGCGCTGCGCGGCACCCCTGCCACGCTCTCCGGGCAGGTGATTCACCCCGATGAAGGCTGCAAGCTGTGGGTGGCGGGGCAGGCCTTCGATATGAAAGGCGCGCCGGTCATCGGCATCACGGTGCAGATGGGCGGCTACCTGGGCAAATCGATCTACCTGCTCAGCCTGACGGGCACCGCCCTGCAATACGGGCCGGGAGGCTACGAGTTCACTCTGGCAGATGCGCCCGTCGCTTCGAAAGAATCGGTTTGGGTGCAGCTGCTCGACCAGGAGGGCTACCCGCTCTCGGCGCGCGTCAGCTTCGATACCTTCGAGGGCTGCGAAAAGAACCTGATCCTGGTGAACTTCAAGCAGGTGCGCTGACCGGCTCGTGCGTTCGCGGGCTGATTGAATAGATAAGATTACCCGAAGGGGCGGACACATCGGTCCGCCCTCTCTTTTTGCTTTGGGCGGCCTCAGGCTTTCGAGGAGGCCGGCGGCTCAAGCCGCGGGAGGATCAGCAGCACGATGATGCAGTTCAGGGCGGTGAACACCGCGAAGGCGAGCGGGTTGCCCGTCACCGGGTAGAGCGCCACGTTGACGATGTTGAAGCCCACGTGCGAGGCCGCCACGAGCAGCAGGCTGGCACGGGAGTGATTGAAGAACCAGGTGATGTAAAAGGTGAGCGCCAGCACAAACAGGAGGTTCAGCGCCAGGTAGCCGAACCCGAACTGGTCGAACGTGTCCATCAGCAGCCAGAAGGGGATGTGCCAGGCAGCCCATAAGCCCCCCAGGATGAGGCTGGAGACGCGTGCGTTGTACCTTTGTTGAAGGGCCGGCAGCGCGACCCCGCGCCAGCCGATCTCCTCACCCAGGGTGGCGATGAGCAGGAAAAAGATATTCACCAGCAGGGCGGCGATGGATGTTTGCGGCGCGGCTTCGATGGGCGGCTGCCCGCCGAACGCGTTGAAGGCCAGCCCGGTGGCAACCAGCAGCGCCGGCTGGATGAGAGCCGCCACAGCCCACCACTGCCAGCCCACGCGCCAGAGCTTGAGGCGCCCCAACAGGCTGCCCACCCCGGCTCGCCCGGCGGCGCGGGCCGTTAAGATCAGCGCGGAGGTGGCGGGCATGAGCACCCCAAGCAGCCTCACCACGCCGCTGGTGGCTTCGGGGATGTGAAACGGCCCGACGCCGAAATGAGAAAGCGCCAGGGGAATCCAAACCAGCCAGGAAAGCAAGTAGGTGAGACCAAAGAATGTTGCCGGGTGAACAGGCGAGACGGATGAGCGCATTGTATCCTCCCCGAGGGCAGGCGACCGAGACCGGCCCGGTGAACGCGGACGAACGCAGTCTTCCTATTATGGTATAGAATCGGCGAACGACCTCTCGTTAACGCGGCACATTCCAACTTCAATAAGATCGAGGGTTGAGAAAGCCCCTGATCTTGTTGAACTTCAAGCAGGTGCGGTTGATATTTTGCAGATATTGCAGATGCCGATGGAACCCGGCATCTGCACTTTAGAGGCCGGGCTGTACCCGGTTATTCGATCGAGAGGGGCCTGGATGCCACCGCCGGGGCCGCCACGCTCTGATGAGAAACCCGCCCCCGGGTGAAGACCAGGATCAGGCCTGCCAGCACAACATACATAATGGCAGGGATCCACCCGGCGTAAACGAAGCTGCGCATGGGGATGGAAAGATCGGTTGGAAGGATGCGGGCACCGATGGAGATGGCGGCGTTGCCGGAGGAATGCAGCAAGATCATCAGCAGGATGCTGCCATGGGTGTTGTTGTACACCCAGGTTGCCAGGATCGAAAAACCGATGCAGGTGAGCAGCAGAGCAAGGAAGTTCGAAGTCATCCACCCCCCCAGGTAACCCGGCGCATGCCAGACAGCCCACAGGATGCCGATGAACACGGAGGCGATCACCGCACCGTAGCGCTCCTGCAGGCGGGGCAGGGCAAAGCCGCGCCAGCCGGGCTCTTCCCACAGCGGGCCTAAAATGACCCCGGTGACCAGGGTGACCAGATAGGTGGGGATGATCAACCCGATATTCCGGGCGAACTCAGCGAGGATCGATACGCCCAGGAAGGCGGAGGCGACCAGGTTGATGGCGATGAGGATGCCGAAGAGGACAGCCAACCACCAAAGGATGCCAGCGCGCACCTGAATATAGCGCCTGAAGAAGCGGCCGAGCCCGGCGCGCCCTTCCGTGAGGGCGATGACGATCACCGCCGAGAGAGTCGGCCCGGCCAACCCGCCAAGGATCTGGAACGGCTCGACCGGCAGAGCAGGAACGAGCAGCAAAGGGGCGACGGCGATCCAGGAAAATAGAATGGCCATCGCGAAGAAAGAATTTACCGGATAGCGCAAGATCAGGTTTTTCATCAGGGGTGAATCCTTAATGGCTCAGAATTCTGCCGCAATGTGAAATTGTTGTTGAGCCATCTCACATTGTACAGCGAAACATTGATAATATATATAAATATAGTCGATAATTAACCAAAAATAGAGCCGGTGTTTGGTACACCGGCTCATTCTGGTGGATTGAGACGAAATTTTGACGCTCGCGCGCTGGGCGCAGCGGCAGACGGGTATATTCAGCTACCCAGCCCGGTCAATGTGCATTCTAGCTTTCAGTCTCCAGGTTGATGAGGCTGATGGCGCCGAATATGACGGCGATCACGGCGACGACCACGTAAACGATCCACATACGGCCCTCCTCTCTCCCATTACTCATCACCGACAAGATCCTGTGGTTCTTTTTTCTGAAATTTGCGAGGCTTGCTCGACAATTTTCAGAAAGCAGAAGCACTACTACCGAAAATGCCGAACCGCGGCGCCGGCGTGCGCCAGACGGTTCTCTCTACTATATATAACGTATGAGTCGAAAAAAAGTTTCATCCAGTTGTCTGGACGTGCGACTCTGCTCACGGTTGATGTTTGACCGGTGATTGGTTTCTCGAGCTTCATGCGCACCCCCGTGAGCTGAAGAATTCGGCTGTCACATTGATTATACAAACTCTCGCCGGCGATTTTCCTTTCAAGTTCATTACAGATAGAAAATTTGACCAATCATCTTTCGCGCGGATATTCCATGGAGAAGGATGCACGCACGCGTGGATTGATCGACTACTAGAAATCCTGACCATTTCGGGTTATATTGAATATATGACCGAACTATCCGAATATCTCGACCGCATGACCACCGCGGGAGAGCTGTTCGAGGCTCTTCCCGATGGTTCCGTGCGCTGTTTTGCCTGCGCACACCGCTGCCTGATCCGCCCCGGGCGGCGCGGCATTTGCCAGGTGCGCTTCAACCGCGAAGGGCAGCTGCGCGTGCCGCGCGGTTACGTGGCGGCGCTGCAGGTGGACCCGATCGAAAAGAAGCCGTTCTCGCACGTCTTCCCCGGCAGCGACGCCCTGACCTTTGGCATGCTGGGCTGCGACTTCCACTGCGGGTACTGCCAGAACTGGATCACCTCGCAGGCCATGCGCGACCCGGCCTCCGACGACAGCATCTATTCCGTCCAGCCCCTCAGCGCCGAACAGATGGTGCACTATGCCGTGAGGAACCGCTGCCGCACCATCGTTTCCTCTTATAACGAGCCGCTGATCACCTCCGAGTGGGCGGTGGAGATCTTCAAACTCGCCAAAGCTGCCGGGTTGAACTGCGCCTTTGTCTCGAACGGCAACGCCACGCCCGAAGCGCTTGGTTACCTGCGCCCTTACCTGAGCGCTTACAAGGTAGACCTGAAGAGCATGCAGGATAAAAATTACCGCAAACTCGGCGGGGTGCTGCAGCATGTGCTGGATACCATCCAGGCGGCGCACACCATGGGCCTGTGGGTGGAGGTGGTGACGCTGGTGGTGCCGGGCTTCAATGACAGCCCGGATGAGTTGTGGGAGGCGGCGCGCTTCCTCGCCTCGGTCTCGCCGGATATCCCCTGGCACGTGACGGCCTACCACCCCGATTACAAGATGGATGCCCCGCCGACCGGTTCGGCGAGCCTGCGCCAGGCGGCTGAGATCGGCCAGGAAGCCGGGCTGCGCTTCGTTTACGCGGGCAACCTGCCCGGCCGGGTGGGAACCTACGAAGACACGCTCTGCCCGAAGTGCGGCGAGCGGCTGATCGAGCGGCGGGGGTATGTGATCCAGGCCTATCACCTGACGGCCGAAGGCGCTTGCCCGCGCTGCGGCACAAGCATCCCGGGCGTGTGGCCCAAAGACCCGGCCGAGGTGCGCCTCTCCGGGCCGGGTTACCCGATGCGCGTGCGGCTGTAGCGCCGCCCCCGGGGGGAAATGGTAGAGGAGGGCATTTCTATGGCTGCCGAAACATTCAAACCCCCGCGCGAGCCGTGGGGCCCGGCCGTGCTGGGCACCCTGCCGGCGCTGGTGGGGCCTGTTTTGATCCTGCTTGCGAGCTTCATCTCCTTGCTGCTGAAACCGGTTCTTGAGGCTGACCAGCCTGCCGTGCAGCAGACGCTCATGACTGCCACCAGCTGGTTCCTCTTGCTGCTGGAAGGCGCTCTCATCGCCGCGCTCATATTCGCCTGGGTGCGCGGCTGGCCGCGCTGGTCTTACCCCTACCTGGGGCTGCAGCTCACCGTTTCGCTGTGGATCGGCTTCTCGGCATTGCCGGGGTTCAATTTCTTCGGGCGCGTTTTAGGCGGCGAGATCATTGGCTGGCGGGCGTGGATCCCGGAGATGATCATCCTGGCGGTGGGTCTGGCGCTCACCCGCTCGCTGCGGCCGTTGAAGCAGCTTTTCGGGGGCATCGGCAGAGACTGGTCGCTCCTCTCGTTTGCCTTTTATGGTCTGCTGCCGGTGGCGCTGCTGATCAGCTTCGACGAGGTGCGAGGCGATGAGCCGATCCTCGCGCTGGGCTTTCTCATCCTGGCGGGCGGGGCGCTGGCCTACATGCGCACGCGGGGGCCTATGCCGGGCTTCTTGTGGCTGGCCGGTGCGGTGCTGCTGGCGTGGGCGGTCTCGGCCGTATTCCTCGGTTACTACTGGAACGGCCGGCAGGAAACCTGGATGGACGCGCCCGGCAACGGCTGGAATTCGTTCTTCTCGTGCCTGGAGTTTGGGCTTTTCCTGACGGTCCTCCTCAGCCTTCCGGGGCTGGCGGCGGCATTTGCCAGGCGGGTGAAGCGCCCGAATCCTTGAGGGGGTGTTTACCGCAAATTTGACGTTCGTGTGGCACGAAGTGCCACACGAACAATAAATTCGCGATTCTTTCCCTCGCAATGGAGAGAAAACCACGGCGCCTTTACGGATTGTTTGTATCTTTTTCTCTCCATTGCAGGGCTTGCCCCGCAATGGAGAGAAAAAAAGAAAACCACGCCGCCTTTACGGGTAGGGGTAGGTGTCCGTCGGGGCGGGCGGGTAGTAATCGGTCGGGACGGGCGGGTAGTACCCCTCGACGGTGGCCGTGGGCGTGAGGGTCGGGCCGGTGGGGGAGGGCGTGGGCCGCTGGGTGGCGGCGCCCGGCGCCGGAGTGCGCGTGGCGAACGGCGTGGCGGTGGGGCCGGGCGTGGGGGTGTTGAGCACGCGCGGAAGGGTGGGCAGCGGCCCCGCCGGGCCAAGCCAGGAAGTGGGCGTGGGGGTGGCTTTGAGCACGCGGCTGATATCTTCCACATAGCCGATGGCTGCCTGGCAGGCGGGGTCGAGGTGCGAGGAGACCGAGCGCCAATCCAGCGGCTCGGAGAAAGTCTGTGCGCGCCGGACGGCATCGGCAAAGCAGCCCGGCCCGGCGTTGTAATTCACCAGCGTAAAACGCCACAGGTCTTCATAACTGCTCGAAAGGCCCGGGTCCATGCCGGTGAGGTTGCGCAGCACCTGGCCGGTCTGCTCGCAGTTGGCCAGCAGGCCCTCGGCGAAGACGTGCACGCTGGTGGAAGCCTGTGAAATATCGATGCCGGCCGGGCAGCCGGGGCAGGAAGCGTTGACCTTGCTCACCAGCGCGCCGCGCAGGATGGCCTGTTCGGGGGCCTTCAAGTTGCCCCAGCCCAGGTCGCAGTAAGCCTGGTGGAGGACCAGCGGGCAGAACTGGCTGAAGAAAGAGGGGTTCCACAGCAAGACGGTATCGGCGCCCTGCTCGGTGAGCTGGCCAAGCCCTGCCTCTTTGTAGGTGGAGAAGATGCCCGGCCAGATCTGGCTCTCGCGGGCGAAGACGTTCTTCAACAGGCGCGCGGGCACGCCGGTGTCTTTGGAAGCCTGCAGAATCTCGCCGTCGAAGCGGTTCTGCCATTCCTGCAGGTAGGGGCGGGCTGCCTCCACGCCGCAGGCCGAGGCCACGTTGGCGGCCTGCAGCCCGCCATCCAGGCAGGCCTCGGGCTTGACGACCCCCTGCTGGATCAATGCCCCGGCCAGGTAATAATATCCCACGTCGGAGGTCAGGTCGGTGGGGTCGGCGGGTGAGGAGAGCCACTCGGGCGGGCCTTCGACAGCGGGGAAGGCCTGCCAGGTGTAGGAGCAAGAAGCCAGCTCGCCGCCCACCCACTGCGGGCTGAGCACATCCACGTACCAGGCGCTCGGGTCGGAGGAGGCCGAGTCGGGGTTCATAAAATCGCCCCAGGGCACCAGGCGGGCGCGGGCCTGGTAGTGCTGGGAGGAATCGCCGAAGGAGGAATCGGCCCAGAAGAAGACCTCCACGCCCTCGGCGCCGGTGGGCTGCAGCGGCACGCGGCACTCGGCGCCCGCGCAGGTGAACGGCTGGCCGTTGTACGTGCCCTGGATGGCGATGATGGCCTCGTTTGGCAGCGGTTCTTCGGCGGTGAAGACCAGGTTCGGCAGGGTGGTACAGCGCTTTTCGTTGGGCAGCGGGTTGCAGTTATCCACGCTGACCCACACTTTGGGGATGGGCAGTTCCACTTCGATATCGCGCTGGCCGGGTTCGGATCCGCGCGCAATGAAGTACAGCCCTGGGCATTCGCTGGCGGGGCGTTCGGCCAGGTTGCAGGGCGTGGTCTTCAGCCAGGCCTGGGCGGTGTTCTTGCTGCACAGGCCTTCGATTTCGTTGTAGGTGGGCAGGCCTTCGTGCTCCACCGCCAGGCGGCAGACGATCTCGTTATCGGTCCACTCGGCCAGCCACCAGAAGTAGCGCGTGAACTGGACGGTGATGGTGGCTTTGCGGATGGGCACTTCGGGGGTGGGGGTGGGGTCTTCGGCGCGGACGGCCGCGGGCGGGCTTCCGGCGCGCAGCAACCACGCCCCCAGGATCAGGACGGTGGTGAGTGTAGCGAGGAAGAGGCTGCGGATGCGTCTCATACCGGCAAACAGGAACACCAACCTGACGGCCGCGGCCAACCGGCTGCGGTACGTATAGTCTAACATGAATCGCGGGTCCTGGTCTATCCTACTTTTGGGTTAGAAAAGGGTGAATGGATTCCGGTTTCGGGCGATTGAAACCACCCCTGCGCAGGCGTGCAGCCTGCCCCGCTGGAACCCCCGCTGCGCGGACGGGCAATTTCGCGTATAATCAGACGACTCTACCATCCGCAGAGGCCCCATGCAGACCGTGGTTTGTTTCGGAGACAGCATCACCCGCGGCCTTATCAGCGCCAACTATATTCGCATCCTGGCCCGCAAGCCTTCTTTGCGCGGCTTTCGCTTTTTGAATGCCGGCGTCAACAGCGACCTGACGCTGAATTTGCTGCGCCGGGTGCGCAGCGTGGCGCTGCTGCGCCCGGATGTCGTCACCATCCTGGTCGGCACCAACGACGCCATCGCCACGGTGCGCCCGTTCAGCGCCATGTACTTCACCTTCTTCAAGGGCATGTTCTACCAGCCCGACCTGGATTACTCGGCTGCCAACCTGACGCGCATCATCCGCTACCTCAAGGAGCACACCGACGCGCGCGTGGCGCTGGCGACCATCCCGCCGCTGGGCGAGGCGCTGGATTCCAGGCCGATGGAGCTGATCCGCACCTACAACAAACGCTGGCAGCAGATTGCCCGCCGCGAAGACGTGGAGCTTCTGCCGGTCTTCGAGCGCCTGACGGAGTACCTGGCCGGGCTGGGCGGTGCGGCCCGGCGGGCTTACAATGGCTCCACCTTCTTGACGTTCGAGTTCATCGGCCGCCACCTGTTCACCGGCGAATCCTTCGAGCGCTTCTCGCAGCGCAAGGGCTTCAATCTGCTCACCGACGGGGTGCACATGAACCCGACCGGGGCGCGGCTGATCGCCGAGGTGATCGAAGCCTACCTGCTGGGCTTGAAAGAACGCCCCACCGCTTCGTGACAGGGCTTCTTTGCAGAGAAAGATTCACCCGATCCGCTTCGTGACGAATCGCACAATACGGGGTTATCTCTGGTAACCTTTTTTGGGGGGAGGCTGGGTGGCCTCCCGTTTGTTTCATCCGTTCCCGCGAACCGACCGATCACCAAATTCTGCTCGTTGGACGCCCGTAAGGGGCGAATAAGGAGTTTTACTATGCCTAACGCTTCTGAATTCCATGCCAAGACGACGATTTTCCAAACGCACGTCTATGCCCTGGCGGTCAGCATTTGCATCTGGCTAGAGCGGGCGGGTATCCCGGCGCTGTGCGGCGAGTGCAGGCAGCCGGAGGGTAAGTATGAGGTCAACGTGCCGGCGCAGTTCGCCGCCGAGGCGCTCCAGGTGCTGGGGGGCTGGCTGCCGGCCTGAAGCGGCCTTCCAGGGGCAGAAACCCGGCTTTACCCTCGCGCGCAGGCCTGCGCAACTCTCATTTTGTGAGATAATTCACTTCATTCATCTCGCTTATCAGGAGTTGCTGTGAGATTTCAGACCATCTGCGTCTTGGGATTGGGGTATATCGGCCTGCCGACCGCCAGTACGTTTGCCACTCACGGCCTGCGCGTCATCGGCGTGGATATCAACACCCAGATCATCGAAAGCCTGAATGCCGGGCAGGTGCACATCTACGAGCCGGGGCTGCGCACGCTCGTCCAGGCGGCGGTGAAATCGGGCAACCTGACCATTCAAGACCGGCCCGCCCCCGCCGATGCCTACATCATCGCCGTGCCCACCCCCTTCCGGGAGGGCAAGAAGGCCGACCTGAGCTTCGTGGTCAGCGCGGCCGAGAGCATCGTCCCGCACCTGGGGCGCAACTGCCTGGTGGTGCTCGAATCCACCTCTCCGCCGCGCACCACGCTGGATGTCGTCCGGCCGATCCTTGAGCGCTCGGGGCTGAAGGCCGGGGCCGATTTCCACCTGGCTTATTCGCCCGAACGGGTGCTGCCGGGGCAGATTTTGCGCGAGTTGATCGAAAACGCGCGCGTGATCGGCGGCATCGACGCTGAATCGGCCCAGGCCGGGCGCGATCTCTACGCCACCTTCGTGCGCGGCGAGATCATTCTCACCGACGCGACCACCGCCGAGATGGTCAAGCTGATGGAAAACACCTACCGCGACGTGAACATCGCCATCGCCAATGAGTTCGGGCGCCTGGCCGAGCGCTTCGGCGTGGACGGCTGGGAGGCGATTGCCCTGGCCAACCGACACCCGCGCGTGCGCATCCTCAACCCGGGCGTCGGCGTAGGCGGGCATTGCATCTCGGTGGACCCCTGGTTCCTGGTGGAAGCCGCCCCCGACCTGGCCCGGCTGATCCGCACGGCGCGCGAAGTGAACGACGCGCAGCCCGCTCACGTGGTGGAAGTGGTGCGGAGCACGGTCGGCTCGCTGGAAGGGCTGCGCGTGGCAGCCCTCGGGCTGGCCTTCAAGGCCGATGTGGACGACCTGCGCGAGAGCCCGGCGATCGAAATCTGCCGCGAGCTTTCGGCCGCCGGGGCCCGCGTGCGCGCCTACGAACCCTACAAGCCCGACGCGGTCATCGAGGGGGTAGAAACCACGACCACCCTGGCCGAAATCCTCGACGATGCCGATGTGCTGCTCCTGCTGGTGGGGCACACCCCGTTGAAGAACCTCGACCCCGTGGTGGCCGCGCAGCTCACCGCCGCCCGCGTGGTGTTCGATTGTGTCAACGCCTGGCCGCGCGAGGCCTGGGAACACAACGGTTTCCACCTCTACCGCCTGGCCGACGGCCGCCCGCACTGAGCCTATGCTGCGTGTATTGACGGTTTTTGGCACGCGCCCCGAGGCGGTCAAGCTGGCCCCGGTGGTGAAGGAGCTGGAGCGCACGGCGGGGGTGGAATCGCGCGTGTGCGTCACCGCCCAGCACCGCCAGATGCTCGACCAGGTGCTAGGCGCCTTCGACATCCACCCGGATGTGGACCTCGACCTGATGCAGCCCAACCAGGGGCTTGGACGGCTGACCGCCGAGATCCTCACGCACCTCGAGCCGGTGCTGCAAGACCTGCGCCCCGATTGGCTCCTCGTTCAGGGTGATACGACCACCGTCTTGGCGGCGGCGCTCCTGGGTTTTTACAACCGCATCCGCGTGGGGCACGTGGAGGCCGGGCTGCGCACCAATGACCGCTGGCAGCCCTTCCCGGAAGAGATCAACCGCCGCGTGGCGGGCGTGATCGCCGACCTGCATTTTGCTCCCACCGAGCACAGCCGGCAGAATCTGCTCAAAGAGAATATCCCCGCCGGGCAGATTGTCGTCACCGGCAACCCGGCCATCGATGCGCTGCGCCACATCACCCGGCTGCCCTGCCCGCCGGAAGTGGACGCGCTGCTGGAGCAGATGGGCGTGGGCGCGGGCGGGCGGCGGCTGGTGCTGGTCACCGCGCACCGGCGCGAGAACTTCGGCCGCCCGCTGGAGGATATCTGCCGGGCGCTGCGCGAACTGGCCGAAAGCCGCCCTGCCGAGCTGGCGCTGCTCTATGCCGTGCACCTCAACCCCAACGTGCAGGAGACGGTGCATCGCCTGCTGGAGGGCGTGCCGAACATCACCCTCACCCCGCCGCAAGATTACCTGCCCATGGCGCACCTGCTGCAGCGGGCCACCCTGGTGCTGACCGATTCGGGGGGCATCCAGGAAGAGGCCACCAGCCTGGGCAAACCGGCGCTGGTGCTGCGCGAGGTGACGGAGCGCCCCGAGGGCGTGGAGGCGGGCGTGCTCAAGCTGGTCGGCACCGACCCGCGGCGCATCCTGGCCGAGGCCAACCGCCTGCTGGATGACGAGGCGGCCTACCGGGCCATGTCGCAGGCGGCCAACCCCTTTGGCGATGGGCACGCCGCCGAGCGCATCGTGCGGGCGCTGCTGGAAAGAAGCTGAGAGCGCTCCGCTTCCGGCTGTCAACGGTCGGCCAGGCGACGAACCCTCAATGACTGCTCACCCCTCCCTCTGCATCTTACCCAGGCTGGAAGGCCTCGGCGGGCCCGCTTCCTTCAGGGCGCGCCTGGCGGCAGGGCTGGCGCAACGCGGCATCGGCGCCCACTCCGACCCGGCCGACCCAACCACGGGCGCGGTTCTGGTCATCGGCGGCACGCGCCGCCTGGGCGACCTGCTGCAGGCCAAACGGCGCGGGCTGCGCATCGTCCAGCGCCTGGACGGGATGAACTGGCTGCACCGCCTGCGCCGCACCGGGCTGCGCCACTATTTGCGCTCGGAGGCCAACAACCTGCTCCTGGGCGTCATCCGGCGCTGGCTGGCAGATGAGGTGGTGTACCAATCGGCCTTCACGCAGGGCTGGTGGCTCAAGGTGCGCGGCGCGGCGCGCTCGCCGGGGGTGGTGATCTACAACGGCGTGGACCTGGCCGAGTATTCTCCCCAGGGCGCGCACGAGCGCCCGGCCGCAAGCTGGCGCATCCAGGTGGTGGAAGGGCATATCAACCGCGGCATGGCGCTGGCCTTGCACAACGCGGCGGGGCTGGCCCGGCGCCTCGCGGCGCTGAGTGGCCGCCCGGCCGAGCTGTGGGTGGCGGGCGATGTGCACCCTTCGGTGGCCGCCGGGGTAGATGCCGCATCGCCCGGGCTGGCGCGTTGGCTGGGCGTGGTGGAGCGCGGGCGCATCCCCTACCTGGACCGTTCGGCGCACCTGCTCTACTCTGCCGAGATCAACCCGCCCTGCCCCAACGCGGTGGTCGAAGCGCTGGCCTGCGGGCTGCCGGTGGCCGGTTTTGCCGCCGGGGCGCTGCCCGAGCTGGTGACCGGCGACGCCGGGCGATTGTCCCCCTGGGGTGGCGACGTGTGGAAGCTCGACCCGCCCGACCTCGACGGCCTGGCCGCCGCCGCACTGCCGCTGCTGGAAGACCAGGATCACTTCCGCGCCGCGGCCCGCGCACGCGCCGAGCAGGCTTTTGGGCTGGATGCGATGATCGAGCAGTACCTGAAGGTGCTGTTCTGAGAAACAGGCGCGCATCGGTTATCCACAAAAAGGGGATGGGTGAGAAGTTATAAAAAAAAGAGGCTCACAGCCGCCGGACGGCCGGTTTGAAGAGCGCCACCCACAGGCCATAAGCCAAGGAAGCAGCTGCTCCCAGCCCCAGCGCCAGCGGAGCGCCCAGCCAATCGGCCGTCAACCCGGCTTGCAGCGCCCCCAGGCGCATGAACGAGAGGGTAATCATCGTATAGACGCCCATCACCCGGCCGCGGACGGCATCGGGCGCGGTGATCTGGATGAGGGTGTTGGCCAGCGCATTCTGCCAGACGAAGAGCGTGCCCACCGCTGCCATGATGAAGAGCGCAGCGATGAAACTGCGGTTGAGCGACGCCACCAGGAGCATGAACGGGAAGCCCAGGTTGCCCAGCGTCAGCCAGGCGCCGCGGCGGGCCGTCTCGGGCATGGAGGCCACCACCAGCGCGCCGATCACCGCGCCGAGGCCCACCGCAGCGAGCAGCATGCCCAGGGGGAGCGCCTGGGGGGCCAGGCAGGTGAACGCCGAACAGATGGAGCCGATCACCGGCCCGGCCGAGGGCCCCAGCACATCGGTGGCGAAGACGGGCATCAGCGTGGTGTAGGGCACCGATAAAAATGAACTGACCGCCACCAGGCTGATCAGCAGGAGCGTCACCCCCTGGCGGCGCACGTAGCGCAGGCCCTCGGCCATGTGCGCCAGCGACCGCTCGCCCGGCCCGGAGGTGTGCGAGGAAGCCGGCAGGTTGCGCATCAGCAGCAGGCTGACGATGACCGGGATGAACGTGAGCGCGTTGATGATGAAGGCCGGGCCTTCGCCTGTGGCGGCCACCACCAGCCCCGCCAGCGCCGGGCCCAGGGCGCGCGCCAGGTTGAACATGGCCGAGTTCAGCCCGATGGCGTTGGTGAGGTCTTCTTTGCCTTCCACCATGTCCACCGTGAAGGCCTGCCGCGCGGGCAGGTCCACCGCGTTGACCGCCGAAAGCAGCAGCGAGAGCGCATACACGTGCCAGACCTGCACGGCCCCCGTCCAGGCCAGCACGCCCAGCAGCAGCGCCTGCACCAGCTGGAGCACCTGGGTGGCGATGATCAGGTTCCGCTTGGGCAGCCGGTCGGTGAGCGAGCCGCCCCACAACGAAAAGGGGATGAGCGGGATGAGGCCGATGAAGCTGATCAGCCCCAGCGCGGCAGCCGAGCCGGTGAGGCGGTAGATGAGCACCTGCTGGGCCATGGTCTGCATCCATGAGCCCGAAAGCGAGATGGTCTGGCCGATGAACCAGAGCCTGTAATTGCGGTGGCGCAGCGAGCGGAAGGTGTTGGAGAGGCGGCCCCTGCGGGCCGCCAGGGCGGCGGCGGTATCAGACAAGCAGTAAACCCGGTGGGAGCAAGATCGGCGTTGATTATACCCCCGAAGGGGGGCATTTTTGCGCCAGCGCAAGCAGAACCCCGCTTCCATGCGGTATGATTGGGCAAATCTTCATCCATCGAGGTTTGAATGGCCGAAAACCAACCGAAATGCCTGGTCTGCGAGCAAAGCAGCCAGGAGATTCCCCTGATCGAGCTACATTACCAATCTGCCAGCTATTGGATCTGCCCGCAGCACTTCCCCATTCTGATTCACCAACCGCATGCGCTGGTGGGCAAGCTGCCCGGCGCCGAAAAGCTGGCCCCGCACGAGCATTGATTCCTGCGGGGGTGGGCGGGCTTACGGCACATCCACGGTGAGATCGAAATTCCAGTTGCCCGATTCGCCGTTGTTGCCCTCGGCGGCCATGCGCACGTTGTAAACCCCATCCACCACCGCCGGGCCGCCATCTCCCCAGGTGATGGCGTAATTGGTCACCGGCCAGGGGTTGCAGTTCGGCTCGCCGCCACCGAAGATACAATATCCGGCGTTGCGCTCGGTGCGTTCGTACACCTGCTGTTTGGTCTTTTTATCCACCACGGTGAAGACCACCTGTTTGACGCCCTCGCCGTCGCTGCTGCCGCCATCCACGCGCACGGCCAGGCGCAGCAGGAACTCGGGTGAATAGATAAACTCGGCGGTCAGCCCGTTGGCGCTCCCATCGGGCTGCGAGTTGCTCACCGTGGGGCGCTGGGGCGGCGGGGGCGGCTCAACGGCCACTGCGGGCAGGGCGGTGATGTCAATGCTGCAGGTGATGAATTCGGTCCCGGCGCTCACCCATCCCACCTGATTGCTGGCAGGGTCCACCACCTGCACCCACGCCCCGCCGGGGATGCCGGTGGGGTTATAGCCCTGCGGGTTGACGGTTGCCCCGGCCTGGAAGGCGCGCAGCGGCGGGTTGTAGGCCGTGCCGGGGCCGCGCCTGAAGTTCACCACCTTTTGGATGGTGCACTGCGGCGCGCTGGTGGCGGTGGGGCCGGGCAGAGTGGCCGTTGGGGCGTTAGTGGGGGTGGCGGCGGCGGTCGGTGATGCGGCCGCGGCGGGCGTGGCGGAGGGTTCCACCACCACGGTGACGACCACGGGCGTCTGCGTAGGCGCGGCGGCTCCCTGCGGCAGCCCGCAGGCCAGGCTCATGGAAGCCAGCAAAAATACGAAAACGGCGATTTTTCTCATGTCAGCCGCCTCCTCCGGCGCCGATGTTCTCCTTAAGCTGGTCGCGGTAAGGCACGCACAGCTTATCGACGATATCCTGGCGCAGGAGCTGGTCGGGCGAGCCCTGGCCGAGGTCGATGCAGCGCCCGTAGTAATCGAGGGCGCGGGTGTAGGCGGCCTGGCTGTCGGCATACTGCGCCTGAGATTCATCCAGGAAGCCCAGCCACTGGTAGGCGGTAGCGAGGGTCTGGTAGGCTTGCGCCAGGTAACGCTGCTGCCCGGCAAGCTGCAGGGGCTGGAGGATGGCCTCCAGCGTGCGCGCCGATTCCTCCAGGCGGACGCGGGCATCACCGGCCTGCCCCTGGCGCTGGAGAATTTCTCCCAGCAGGCGCAGGCTGGTGCCGGCCCCCAGTTTGGCGCCCAGGTCGGAAGGGAAGCCGCTGACAGGGGGCATGACGGCGGCGCGCTGGTAGGCGGCCAGGGCTTCTTCGGCCAGGCTGCGGGCGTTGGAGAGGTTCTTCGCGTCCTGCCCGGGGTTGTTTTCTTCGGCGGTGGCGAGGCGCTTGGCGGTGGCGAAGTAGGCGCTGCCCTCGCCGATGGCGGCGCGCGCGTACGCGGGGTCGAGTTCCAGCGCGCGGCGGAAGGCCTGATCGGCCTGCAGGGTGAGTTCGATCTGCCGGGCGGGGTCGCTCTCGCGGTCTGAGAGGAAGAGCGTCTCGCGGCCGATGAAGAAGTGCACCACGGGGGAATCGGGGGCGGATGTGCCGGCGTGCTGGAAGGCGTCCAACGCTTCGGCGGGCTGGCCGAAGCTGGAGTGAGTCAGCCCGAGCGCCAGCCAGGCGATGGCAGCGGCCTGGTTGTTGACCTGGGGCAGCACTTCCACGCCCGGCGAGGCCGGGTCGGGCAGTTCGATGGGCGTGCCTGTTTGATAGCTGCCCTGGATATCCTCGAAGTGATAGTTGAGCTGTGGGGCGATCCAGAACTCAAGGGTCAGGCGGGCGGGGCTTGTGCGCGCATCGATGTTGCCGAAGACGACCATATCGGCGTGCAGGCGCCCGGCCAGCGCGGCCGCCGAATCGGCGCGCTGGGCAGGGGTGGCGCCTTCCACGCGCCCGATGGTCACATTCTTCTGCACCAGGCCGGGGCCGTCGCGCCAGACGAGCAGGTTGGGGTCGGAGCTTAATTCGCCGGTGAGTTTGTTGCCCACCCAGCCGCTCAGCAGCGCGCCTGCGGGGGCCTTCTCGACCGAACCGTCTGCAGCCAGGCCGCCGAACTCGGCAACCGCCACGTTGAAGGCTCCGTCCATCACGGCTGGGGTCTTGAAGCGGTTATTCAAGCCGGTGAGGAAGAAGAGCAGCACCAGCACCCCCAGCAGCACAGCCGCCGCGGCGGGCAGCACCCAGCGCCGCAGGGCCGCGTCGCGGCGGCGGCGGGCGGCATCCTCCAGTTCGGCGGCCTGAGAGGCATCAAGGAAGGCTGATTCATCCAGGCTGAGCAGGGCGGGGTTGGCCCCGGCCCAGGCGGCGGCCTGCTTGAGCAGCGTGCCGTGGTAGAGCGCGCTGGGGTCGCGCCCGAGGCGCAGCCAGAGGGCAGCGGCGTCGCTGAGCTGGCGGTGCAGGAGGAGCCCCTCGCGGTCTTCGGCCAGCCACTGGCGCAGCGTGGGCCACTCGCGGATGAGCGCTTCGTGGGCCACCTCGACCACCCGGGTATCGCCCGGTTCGGTCACGCCGGTGATCACCAGGCGCGCATCGGTGAGGATGGAAAGCACCGCGTCGATGGTGGCCGGGTCGGTGGATTTGGTGATCAGCTCGGAAAAGCTGGCGCGGCGGCGGGTATCCTGCGCGTCTTCGTCCAGCTCGGCCAGCTTGAGGAAGATCATGCGCGCCACCGGGCGCTGCTCGGCGCTCAGGCGCTGGGTGAAGACCGACTCGGCGGTGCGGGCGATGGCCCCGCGCACCCCGCCGGCTTCGTTGTAGCCGGAAAGGGTCATGGTGCGCGCGCGGCGGCGCTTCCATGTCTCGAGCAGGGCATGCGAGAGCAGCGGCAGCGCGCCGGGTTCCTCGCCGATGTCGCTCAGCATCACCTCCACCAGGCCTTCCTGGAGCTTCCAGTTGCCCAGGGCGGCCGGCATGAGGATGGCGCGGGTGAGTTCGTCGTGGGTCATCGCGCCGATGAACTCTTGCCGCCTGACGACCATCTCGCGCAGGCGGTCATACTGGGCCAGGCGGGCGTAAAAATCGGCGCGCAGGAGGATCAGCGCCGCCACGGGCTGCTCCACGGCGGGGTCCACGGCATCCAGCAGGGCATCCAGGAAGGCGCGGCGCTCCTGCTCATCGCGGCACTGCGCAAAGACCTCTTCGAACTGGTCCACCACCAGCAGCAGGCGGGGTTTGCCCTCGCGCTCGAGCAGCGCATTGGCTGCCTGAACGAGCGCGTGCGGGTTGGCAGCCAGCTGGGTGGAGAGGGCCGATACTTCGGTGAGTGATTCGGCGTTCTGCGCCAGGGCGGCGGCCAGCGCTTCCAGCGGGTGGGCCGTGGGGGTGAACACGCGGATATCCCAGCGCGGCGAGCCGGAAGGGGGCAGTTTGCCATCGGCCAGCTGCGCGCCCTTGCGCAGCGCGGGGATCACCCCGGCGCGCACCAGCGAGGATTTGCCGCTGCCGGAATCGCCCAGCACCGCCAGGAAGCGCGACTCTCCCAGGCGGGCCACCAGCCGGGCGGTGAGCATCTCGCGCCCGAAGAAGCGGTCGGCGTTGCTCTCGTCGTAGTATTGCAGGCCCTGGTAGGGCGGGTCGCCTGGCTCGGGCGGCTGCTGTTCGAGCTCCTTCACCTCGGCGGCGGTGGCGATGCTGGACTTGATGTTGATGACCGCGCCGTGAAAATCGCCCGAGAGAGAAATGCTATCGCCCGAAGAGGGCGCTTCGGGTGGCTTCGAGCGGCGGCGCGGGGCGGGTTTTTCGGTCATCCGCGCTTCAAGGCACCATCTTGCCGATGGCCGCCACGATCTGCGCGGCGATGGGGATCACCGCCGGGAGCACCTCAGCCAGGTTTTTCGCGGCCTGCTTGAGACCTTCACCGCTGATCTGCAGCATGGTCTTGTTGGGTTTGTCGGCCTTGGCCTGGTCCACCAGGGTTTTAGCCGTTTCAGCCACGGCCTCGGCCTGCTCCTGGCGGGCGGGCGGGGTCTTCTCCAGTTCTTTGGAGAGCTGCTGAATCAACCTTTGCAGTTCTTTGCGCGCATCCTCATCGGCGCCGGGCATTTGCCCGACGGCCTGCGAGACGTTTTCCAGCCTGGATTTGATGTTGACGATCGCTCCGCGGAAATCGCCTTCTAACCGGATGTTGTCGCCCATGCGCTCACCTCCAATGCTTAATTACCACAAAGTATATCGAATAAGTATAGTATAAGCGTTCCGGCGTAATTTGTAAAATAGGCGCGGGACTGTTCCCCAATCCCTGAGCGCCGGAGCCCTGATTCACGTCTTTCGGCTACAATACAGGTATGACCACCTACGTCGAGGTCGCCGTGAACCTGCCGGTGGCGACGGGCCTGTTTCACTATCACCTGCCGCCCGAGCTGGAAGGGCGCGCCCTGCCCGGCTGCCTGGTGGTGGTGCCTTTTGGGACCAGGCAGGTGCAGGGGGTGATCTGGAAACTGCTGGACGCCCCCGAGGTGCCCGAGACGAAGCCCGTGGCGCAGCTGCTCGATGCCGAACCGGCACTCACCCCTGTGCAGCTGGCCCTGGCCGAGTGGATGGCGCACGAAACGCTTTCGCCGCTGGCGCTGTGCTTTGACCTGATGCTCCCGCCGGGCCTCAGCCAGCAGGTGGATATCCTCTACCGGCTCAACCCGCCCGCCGTGCCTGCTGCCGGGCTGGGGCGGCTGCAGGCCCGCCTGGTGGAGCTGCTGCAGGCGCGCGGCCCGCTGCGCGGGCGGCAGATCGACGCGGCGCTGCCCAACGTCAACTGGCGCGCGGCGGCCCAGGCGATGAAAGCCAAAGGCTGGCTCACCTCGCAGGCCGTGCTCCCGCCGCCCAGCGTGCGCCCCAGGCAGGTGCGCATGGTGAGCCTGGCAGTCGCGCCGGATGAGATCGTGTCCCGGCTGGATGCGATCTCGCACCAGCGGGCGGAGGTGCGCGCGCGCCGCCTGGCCCTGTTGCAGTTCCTCGCCGAGCAGTCCGGCCCGGTGGAAACCGCCTGGGCCATCGCCGGATCGGGCGGGGCCAATTCAACCGACCTCGAGCGCCTGGCCAAGGCCGGGCTGGTGGCCTTCTCGGAGGGCGAAGCCCTGCGCGACCCGCTCGAGCACATCGAGTTCGTTCCGGCCGGGCCGCCCGTGCTCACCCGCGCCCAGGGCGAAGTCTGGGAGCAGGTGAAAGCCGCCATCGAGCGCGCCGGCGCGGGCCAGGCTCCCAAACCGCACCTGCTGCACGGCATCACCGGCTCGGGGAAGACGGAGATCTACCTGCAGGCCGTGGCCGAAACGCTCAAAGCCGGGCGGCAGGCCATCGTCCTGGTGCCTGAGATTGCCCTCACCCCGCAGACGGTGCGGCGCTTCATGGCGCGCTTCCCCGGGCAGGTGGGGCTGACCCACTCGCGCCTTTCGCACGGCGAGCGCTACGACACCTGGCGGCGCGCCCGCTCGGGGAGCCTGCCGGTGATCGTCGGCCCGCGCAGCGCGCTCTTCTCGCCCCTGCCGGACGTGGGCCTGGTGGTGGTGGATGAGTTCCACGAAGAGTCGTATTACCAGGATGACTTCCCGCCTGCCTATCACGCCGTGGAGGCTGCGCTGGCGCTGGGGCGCTTTGCGCGGGCGCTGGTGCTGCTCGGTTCGGCCACCCCCGATGTGACCCTCATGCAGCGCGCCGAGAATGAAGGCTGGCGGGTGCTCCACCTGCCCGACCGCATCCTGGCGCACCGGCAGGCGGTGGAGCAGCAGTTCCAGCGCCTGGGGCGCAGTGCTCCCGCCCTGCCGCTGGAAGGCGAATCGGCTTCGCTGGCGCTGCCCGCGGTGCGCATTGTGGATATGCGGCAGGAACTCAAGGCGGGCAACCGCACCATCTTCAGCCGCGCCCTGCAGGATGCTTTGGAAGAAACCCTCGCCGCCGGGCAGCAGGCCATCCTCTTCCTCAACCGGCGCGGCACCTCCACCTACGTGTTCTGCCGCGAGTGCGGGGCGGCCATCCGCTGCCCGCGCTGCGATTTGCCGCTCACCTATCACGCCGGGGCAGACCTGCTCATCTGCCACACCTGCAATTACCGGCGTAAAGTCCCTGCAAGCTGCCCGGCCTGCGGCAGCCGGCAGATCCGCCAGCTGGGGCTGGGCACCGAGCGCGTGGAGAGCGAAGTGCAGGCGCGCTTCCCCGGTGCGCGCACGCTGCGCTGGGATGCCGAGACCACCCGCCACAAAGATGCGCACGACCTGATCCTCGGGCACTTCAGCGCCCGGCGCGCCGACGTGTTGATCGGTACGCAGATGGTCGCCAAAGGGCTCGACCTGCCGCTGGTGACGCTGGTGGGGGTCATCCTGGCGGATATCGGCCTGCAGCTGCCGGATTTCAGGGCGGGCGAGCGGGGCTTTCAACTGCTCACCCAGGTGGCCGGGCGCGCCGGGCGCAGCCCGCTGGGCGGCAGGGTGATTTTACAGACCTACCTGCCCGGGCATTATGCCATCCAGGCCGCCAGCAGGCACGATTTCTCCGGCTTCCTGCGCCAGGAACTGGCGCATCGCCGCCGACTGGGCTACCCGCCCTTTTCCAGGCTGGCGCGCCTCGAACTGCGCGACGCCAACCCGCAGCGCGCCGAACGCGAGGCCGCCCGCATGGGCCGGCAGGTGAGCGCCTGGCTGGTGGAAGGGGACTTCCGCGCGACGAGCATAATCGGCCCGGCGCCGTGCTTCTTCTCCCGCCAGAACGGCCTCTACCGCTGGCAGATCATCTTGCGCGGCCCCGACCCGGCCGCGGTGCTGCGCGGGCGCGACCTGGGCGAGTGGCGCGCGCAGATCGACCCGCTTTCGCTGCTGTAAATTGGGGGTGCCGCGCCCTCGCCCTGCTCTCTCCCAAAGGGAGCAGGGTTTAATCAGGCGCATTCTGGCATGGGAAATACCAATTCGCGTATAATATCGTTAGTTTAATTTATCTTAATCATCAGGATTAATCCATGCGGCGTGAAGTGCTGACCTGGGACGACGTCGACAAGCTGATCGACCACCTCATTCCCCAATTCGAGACTGAATTTGAAGCCATGGTGGTGATCACCCACGGCGGAATTGTCCCGGGGGGCATCCTGGCGGAGGCGTTGAAGATCAATGACCTGTTCATCGCCTCGGTGGACTTCCCGGCCGAGCTGGAGATGGAAAAGCAGCGCGAAAAGATGCGCATGCTGGCCTGGCCGAAGTTCCTGCAGTTCCCCGAAGATGCGCTCATCCGCGACCGGCGCCTGCTGGTGGTGGATGATGTGTGGGGCTCGGGCCGCACGATGACGGCGGTGAAGAACCGCATCACCGCCAGCGGCGGGCTGGCCTCTACCTGCGTGCTGCACTTCAACCCCTACCGCAGCCTGTTCGGCACCCTGCGGCCCGATTACTACGCCGCCGTGACCGACGCGCATATCGTGTACCCGTGGGAGATCAAGCGCGGCCCCGAGGCGGTGCTGCTGCGCGATTTCTGATACACTCCTGCCCTGGGGCGAATGAATTCGCTTCTGTGACGGCGCAAAGTCCACCTGCGTGGACTTTGCGTTTTTGAACCTTGCCTGGGCTTTCGAGGGGAAACCATGCGCTCTCCTTTCACGCAGTTATACCTTCACTGTGTCTGGTCAACCTGGGACCGCCTGCCGCTCATCACCCCGCAAATCGAGCAAGCCGTTTATGCCGCCATTCAAGCGAAATGCAAAGAGTTGGGTTGTGAAATCCTTGCACTTGGCGGCGCAGCCGACCATGTTCACCTCTTGATTCGCCACCCGGCCACCTTGACGGTAGCCGATTTGATGAAAGAGGTCAAGGGCGCATCTTCGCACCTGGTGACCCATCAAATTGCGCCTGGCGGGTTCTTCAAATGGCAGGGAGCGTATGGCGCTTTTTCAGTGAGCAAGCGCCTTGTGCCGGAAATTAAAACGTACGTTGAGCGCCAAAAAGAACATCATTCAACCAATTCCCTCGAGCTCGAGCTGGAACAGGTTGCCAGCATAGACTGACCGTGCAGGATCTGTAAACAGGCGGGCCTTCTACGCCCGGCAGCATAATCCCAAAACCCCGCGCAGGCGGGATTTTGTGCTCGTTTCAGGCGCAGTTTCAACTGCCGCAGAGGGTGACACACCCCCGCGCAGGCGGGATTTTGTGCTCGTTTCAGACGCAGTTTCAACTGCCGCAGAGGGTGACGTGGCCCGCGCAGGCGGGGTTTTGCGCTTGTTTCAGGCGCAGTTTCAACTGCCGCAGAGGGTGACGTGGCCCGCGCAGGCGGGGTTTTGTGCTCGTTTCAGACGCAGTTTCAACTGCCGCAGAGGGTGGCAGGCCCCGCGCAGGCGGGGTTTTATGCTCGTTTCAGGCGCGGTTCCGGCTGCCCGGCCAAAACCTGTTAAAATACATCCCATGCCCTTGTTGACTGCCACCGGCCTGAGCAAATCTTTTGGGCCGGTCGATATCTTCAAAGATATTTCCTTTTCCATCCCCCACCGCGCGCGCATTGGCCTGGTGGGGGCCAACGGCGTTGGTAAGACGACCCTCCTGCGCCTGCTGGTGGGGCTGGAAGAACCCAGCGAGGGCAGCATCGCGCTCGCCAGAGGTGTGCAGGTGGGCTACCTCCCTCAGCGCCCCAACCTGGAGAGCCGGCGCACCATCTGGCAGGAGTGCCAGGCGGCCTTCGGCGACCTGCTGGAGATGCAAACCGAGCTGCGCCGCCTGGAAACCGAAATGAGCGCCCGCCCTGACGACCCCGCGCTCATCGAGGCCTACGGCAGGCTGCAAAACCGCTTCGAGCATCGCGGCGGCTACACCTACGAGGCGCGCATCCGCCAGACGCTCTCGGGCCTGGGCTTTTCGCAGGCCGATTACGCCCGCCCGCTCAACCTGGCCTCAGGCGGGCAGCAGACGCGCGCCTTCCTGGCCCGCCTGCTGCTTTCGGACCCCGACCTGCTGCTGCTGGATGAGCCGACCAACCACCTGGATATCGAGGCCGTCGAGTGGCTGGAAAACTACCTGCGCGAATGGGACGGGGCGGTGCTGATCGTCTCGCACGACCGCTATTTCCTCGACCAGGTGGTGGAAGATATCTGGGAGATGACGCCCTCCCTCGAACACTACAACGGCAATTACAGCGCTTACCTGGCGCAGCGCGAGGAGCGTTACCGCCGCCGCATGGAAGAATATGAGGCGCAGCAGGCCTTGATCGAAAAAGAGGGCGAGTACATCCGCCGCAACCTGGCCGGGCAGAACACCAACCAGGCCAAGGGGCGCCGCACGCGCCTGGAACGCCTGCTGGAGACGGCGCTGGTGGCCCCGCCCGTCCAGCCGCGCAGCCTGCGCTTGCGCCTGGCCCCGGCGATGCGCTCCGGCGACCTGGTGCTGCGCACCTACGGGCTGGGGGTGGGCTACCAGGATGAACAGCGCGTGCTCTTCCGCGTGCCGGATCTCACGCTGCGGCGCGGCGAGTGCGCCGCCGTCATCGGCCCCAACGGCGCCGGGAAGACGACCTTCCTCAAAACCGTGCTCGGGCAGATCCCCCCGCTGCAGGGGCAGGTGGAGCTGGGAGCGAGCCTGGAGATCGGCTATTTTGCCCAGGCGCACGAGGGGCTGCGGCCCGAGCGCAGCCTGATGGAAGAGATCGCCGCGGCGGCCCCGGCGCTGCGACCGGGCGAGATCCGCGATTACCTGGCGAAGTTCCTCTTCACCGGCGACGAGGTCTTCAAAAAGGTGGAGCTGCTCTCCGGCGGCGAGCGCGGGCGGCTGGCGCTGGCGATTCTGGCCCTGGGCAGCGCCAACCTGCTGCTGCTGGACGAGCCCACCAACCACCTCGACCTGCCCTCGCAGGAGGTGCTCCAGGCGGTGCTTTCCGGCTACGGCGGGACGATCTTACTCGTCTCGCACGACCGCTATCTGATCGACGGGCTGGCGACGCAGGTATGGGAGGTGCTCCCCGAGCAGGGCGTGCTGCGCGTCTTCGAAGGAACGTACAGCCAGTATAAGCAGGCGCTGGCGGCGGAAGAAGCCGCGCGCGAGGCCGCCCGCCTGGAGGAGCAAAAGGCCCCCGTGCGCAGGCCGGCCGAGCAGTCCGCGCCGCAGCGCCGCACGGGCGGCTCGACCAACCGCGAGCGCGAGCGCCTGCAGCGCATCCGCCGGATCGAGGAGGAGATCAACGCGCTGGAGGGGCGGCTGGCCGCGCTTGGGCGGTCGCTGGAGAACCCGCCCGCCGACGCGGGTAAAGTGCAGCAACTGGGGCAGGAATATTTGCGCCTGCAGGAAGAGCACGATGCCCGCCTGGAGGAGTGGGAAAGGTTGATCGAATCTGGTCCGGATTAATATCAAATTTGTAAGTTTCTAGAAGACTGTTTTGGCCGGCGGTGCTGATCTTCTGAATATATAATTTCTTAAACAGGTCGACAGCCTTGGATTGTTTATATTTCTATAATTAAGAGTCCGTCTCCCAGTTTATAGAAAAGCATAAAATCTTTCAGTCCGGCAGGGTGTTCAGGAACATCGCTCGCTCTTGGGAAGCGCTTTTCATTGCGCGGTTCCTTGATAAACAGGACTCATCGGAGGGGATGAATGATCACAATTGAGCGCGCTCTTGTTGTCGAAGCGGATGAATCGACCGTTCGTCAGCGCCTGTTAGCGCATATGCAAAAGACCGGTTACCGGCCCGGCAACGAACCGGATACCTTCACGCGCGGAAGCAAATTTGGGTCTCTTTTCGCCTGGAAGCCAGGGGACCTATACGCTTCGATTGTCGCCCATGTTCGCCGCACGCCCGATTGGACAACTGCAGTTGACCTTGCTTACCGGGTGCAGACGACCGGCCAGCTCATCACCCCTGCCGACCGGGGTTACTGGAATGCCGAGGCAGATGCGCTGGTGGCCGGCCTGACCGGTGTGGAACAGGCCGGAGCCGACCTTACGCAGGTGAGCGCGGCGATTGGCAAAATGAGCACGACCAGCGCGCTCATCGTGCTGGTAGGGATGTTGCTGGGGCTTATTCTTGGCGGGGCGCTGGGCCAGAGCATTTCCTCCGGCATCGCCGGGTTGTTGATCGGCGGTTTATTGGGCGGCCTTCTGGGGCAGATTTATCGCCGGGGCCAGCTCAAGAAGCCTGGCGCAGTCCATGCGATGCAAACGGCTGTTCCGCAGGCTCCCGCCGCCATCGAAGAAGTCTTCAAGCGTGACCTGCGCAGCTGGGGCTTGTGGCTGATCGTCACCGGGGTGATCTCGCTGGCGACTTCAGGATTGTTGAGCGGTTCCTGGGGGGTGATGTTGATCCTCCTGGGAGCGGGGTCCTTTGTCTTTCGCACGCCTGCGCTTTATATCGTTTATGGGACCACGCTGCTTTGGGCGGCGGTTTCGAACGGCTTGCTTTCAGGGGATGGCATGTGGGGCGCGTTCGCCGTGCTTCAGGTTTTCCTTGCCTTCCGGATTTTCTTCCAGTTCAGGCGCTTCAACCGCGCCTATCAAGCGGGGGCCAACGTGGCACTCCAAAGGTTGGATGCACTTTCGCAACCGGCAGATAGGGTTTCAGAAGTTGAGACTCTTCCACCCGACCGGTATGCCTCTTTCTTCCCCTGGGTGAGCCTGGCGCTGGGCGTTTTTGGCCTGTTCAGCCTGCTGGCATCTTTCGTCGGCCAGGTGATCTATATGGACAGCAACCTGCCGATCCTTGATACCCTGTATTTCATCTTCGACGTTGCGTTCAACCTGTGCCTGATGAGCTTTGCCTGCGGCCTTGGGGCGCTGCTGGTACGCCACCGCTTTAAAGGCGCATCGATCGCCGGGATGATCTTCGGCGGTTTAGGCACGCTGGCTGTGATCGTTTTGCTCGTGCTGGGGTGAGGTGATCTGCCCCAAACGGCGGGGTTTCTACGTCCCCCAATCTCGCAGGTAGAGGAAATCATAGCCGATGGTGCGGTGGCTGAGCTTGGCCACCGGCGGCAAGACGCGCTTGAACTGGTTGCGGCGCACGCGCTCCACCACGCTGCGCACGAAGCCCTCCGCGAAGCCCGCCTCGATGCATTCCTCGGGGGTGTAGCGCTCGTCCACCAGCAGGTAGAGCAGTTTATCCACCTCGGCGTAGGTGTAGCCCAGCTCGCCCTCGTCGGTCTGGCCTGCCCACAGGTCGGCCGAGGGGGGCTTATCGATGATGGCGGCGGGCACGCCCACGGCGCGCGAAAGCTGGCGCACCTGCGTCTTATACAGGTCGCCGATGGGGTTGAGCGCGCAGGCCGAATCGCCGTAGAGGGTGGTGTAACCGAGCAGGATTTCCGTCTTGTTGCCGGTGCCGACAGCCAGCCCCCCAAAGGCGGCCGTCTGGTCATAGAGCACGATCATGCGCATGCGCGCCATGATGTTGGCCTTGCGCAGCTGCGACATATCGGCGAATTTGGCGATCAGCGGGTCCACCATGTCGGTGATTTCGATGGTCAGCGAACGGACCCCGGTGGCGTCGATGACCAGCCGGGCATGTTCGAGCGAATCGGGCGAGGAACTTTTGTAGGGCAGGCGCAAGGCCAGCACGTTTTCAGGCCCCAAAGCCTCGGCTGCCAGGATGCAGGAGAGAGCCGAATCGATGCCGCCGGAGAGGTTGATCACCGCGCGGGTGAAGCCCATGCGGGTGATCTCGCTTTTGATGAAGCCGGTGAGGATGCGCCGGGCGAGATCGGTGTTGATCGATAAATCGGGCGAAGCGTTCACGTTACCTCCCGGATGCGTTCGATTGGTCGCTGAGGATGCGGTTGAGCTCGCGCTGCACCAGGGCGGTGCGCTCGTCGCGCAGCAGAGGCAGGCGCGCGCGCGTGCGATGAAGCTGGTTCAGGTCGAGCTCCACCAGGGTGAGCGCCTCGGCAAAATCGGGCCCTTCGCCGATCAAGTCGCCGTTCGGGTCGAAGACGGCTGAGGAGCCCCAAAAGTTCAACCCGTCCTCGAAGCCCACCCGGTTGGCGTGGGCCACAAAGCTGGTGTAGAGGCTGGCGTAAGCGCGCAGGATGTGGTTGACCCAGCGCGCCGAGCCAAGCTCGGGGCGGTCGCTCAGCCCGCGGCCCGGCGAGGCCGACATGAAGAGGAACACATCGGCGCCATCGAGCCAGAGCAGGTAGGGCGGCGAGGCGTGCCAGAAATCCTCGCAGATGAGCATGCCCACGCGCCCAAAGGGGGTATCGAAGGCCTGCAGCGAGTCGCCCCAGGCGAAGAAGCGCCCCTCGTCGAACAGCCCGTAGGTGGGCAGGTAAACCTTGCGGTGCACGTGCAGCACCTCTCCGCGCGAGAGGTACGCCGAGGCGATGAAGAAGCGGTTGCGCACGTCTTCTTCGACGAAGCCCACCACCAGGTCAAGCTTCTGGCTGGCGGCCAGGAGCGGCTGGAAGACGGGGTCGTCGGGCCGGGGGCGGCAGGCCACCGCGGGGGTGAGGTCTTGCAGCACGTAGCCGGTGAGCGACAGCTCAGGGAAGACCAGCAGGTCGGCGCCTCGAGAGCTGGCTTCGTGGATGATGGAGAGGTGTTTTTCGAGGTTTTTCTGGACGTTCCCCAGAACGCAGTTGGTTTGAGCCAGGGCAAGCGTGAGCTTCATGCCGGGATGACGGGTCCTTTCGGATTTTTACGCGCTAAAAAGGTCAACCATGAGAACAGCCCGAAGAACGGGACGAGCAGCACCAGGTACACCCAGGTGTCGATGCGCAGGTCGCGCCACAGCGGGGTGGGGTCGGCGCGCAGGAGCGAAGCCACCAGGCTGACGAGCACCAGCCAGCTGAGCGCCAGGCTGGCGAGCCAGCCCGAAGGGCGCGGCAGGGGGGTGAGTGTTTCCATCAGGAAGTAAAAGACGGCCAGAGCCAGGGCGGCCCCCAGCTGGACGGGGACGCGCGCAGCGGCGAGGCCGGTTTCATCGGGGGCCTGCAGGGTCCACCAGGCGGCCGGCGACACCAGGGCGCCATAGGCGCTGCCGGTCAGCCAGCTCCCCAGCCAGGCGCTCACCGCCAGGGGCGGGATGAGCGGGTAGAGCCAATCGGCCAGGCGCAAGGCCGAGACGCGGTGCAATGCGGCCGCCAGCAGGAGCGCCAGCACCCCGCCAAGGATGCCCCCAGGGGCAGAAAGCCCGCCGCGCCAGACCTCCAGCGCCTCGAGCGGGCGCGGGGCAAAGATGGCCGGGTTGAGCACCACAAACGCAGCCCGTGCGCCGATCAGGCTGCCGAGCAGGACGATCAGGGCGGCATCTAACCACTGGCCCGAACGCTGGCGGCTGATGCGGAAGAGGCCGAGCGCCGAGCCGATTCCCACGGCAATAGCATATGCGTTCACGTCCACCCCCGTCGTGCGGATATATGGAAATCATACCATAATCACGCCGTGAGCAAAGCGGGGGGCAACCGCCCGGCGGCGCTGTTCAGCCCATGGAACGCAAAACGGCCGGGTTTTCCCAGCCGTTTTGAGGGTTAAATTGTGACTGCCAGGGACGCCGACCCTGGCAGTCATTTAAAGGAGGAGAAGAAGAGAAGTCGCCCTTGCAACTATATTACCAGTAACTAACCGGAGTTACTTGACGTTTAACCTACGATTACCCTACGATGCAGGAGCAGATCTTGGGGGCGGCTCCACTCCATAATTGAAGCTCAGAAGCGAATGAGCGGCCGGGCGACCGCGCTGAACGGCCAGGGAACGGCGGCCAGGATGAGCAGCAGCGCGGCGCCGAAGAACATCGCCGCGCGGCGGTGCTTCATAGCCGGGTCGGCGGCCTTGCGCGCCAGCGAGCGGCCCACGTGCGCCGCCGCCGCTCCGGCCAGCATCACCAGGATGTGCTCAACGGCGAAGAAGCGCAGATCTGCGTTCTGCATGGCCGCGCCAAAATTCTTGAGGGCCGTCTGCATCAGCGGGCTGGCGACGAAGTAGAGCACCAGCCCGACCAGGACCTGAACATCCAGCAGGATGGTGAACCACAGCCCGGCGCTGTCGTCGAGGCGGGTCCAGGCTTTCTTGCCCAGCCAGCCGGCCAGCGCCCGCAGAATGGCGAACAGCGCCGCGGCCAGCACCAGCCAGCGCAGGATATTGTGGAGTGGGAGCAGGTAGGAATACAGCATGGTCATCTCCTTGGTTTGGGCGAGAACTGGAAGATCAGCTCACTTCGATGATTTCCACCATAAACTGGCGCATGGCAGGCGAGCCATCGGCAAAGCGCAGGGCAATGAGCACCCCTTGCTCCAGGTCGATGCCCGCCGCCGAGAGACCTTGGCGCGCTTCGCCTTCCAGCACCTCGGCCACGGCCGGAGGCTCGCCGGCAAGGAGTGCCAGCGGTGTGACGTTCACCACGTAGCGCCGCGCCGGGTCGTAACCATCGAAACGCAGCAGGAAGACGCCCGCCTCCACTTGCAGGGCGCGCAGCCCGCCGCTGGAAGCCATGGTGCTGCCATCGGCGTCGAAGCGCCCGGCGGCGCGCGGGACTGCGCCGGAGGGCGCAGCCGGAGAGGCCGCTGCGACAGGTTGGCCCCCGGCAGCCCGCCGCAGCGCCAGGATGAGGATCAGCACCAGCGCGGGCGTTCCAAGCAGCAGGAGGATGATGAACAAAATAACAAACAATTCAGGGATGCCCAGGTTAGCCATCATATCCTCCTTATCCAAGCAGGTTGCAGAGCGTGTGTGCGCTGCCGCTATTTGGGCAGGACGAACACCGTGCGCGCGCCGTCGCGGCCGAGGGTGACGGTGAGTTTCAGGCGGCCGTCGTGAGTCATCTCCCAGGCGTCGGCGCCCTTCACCTCGCCGAGCTTTTCGAGCTGCAGCGGCTGCGTCTGGTACGTGAAGGTGCCCGGCGCGACGGTGAAGAAGGCCACCACACCGGCGGCCAGCTCGGGGATGAGCTTCTCGTGCACTTCGGGGCTGGTGCCGATCGAGCCGCGCACGCGCGGGTAGGCGTTGGCCACCGCGTTGATCACGCGCTTGTAATCGGCCAGGTTCGAAGCCCAGAAGGCCGTCTCTTCGGGCGTCAACGCGGGCAGGTCGCCCCAGAGGGCGTTGCCGCCCAAGACAAGCGAGGCCAGGTTGTTTTCCAGCGAGAGCTGCGGGCCGTCGGGCAGAAAGTGCACCATGAAGAGCGTGGACGGCAGGATGGCGTCATAGAGCGCATTGCGCCGGCAGACGCGCGCGCGCGCCGCGCCGGGGTAGAAGTACATGTTCATGTACGGGTTGATTCCCAGGCTTTCGGGCGTGTCCATGTCGCGCGCGTAGGGGCCGTTGTTGATCAGGAAGAAGCGCCCCGCTGCGAGGAAACCCAGCCCCACAAAGCGCCCGCACTCGGTGGCGTCGAAGTCCACGATCACATCCGGGTAGGCGGCGGTCACCTTCTCGATGATCTGCAGCATGTGCAACCCGGCCTGGAATTCATAGCAATCGGCGCGCTCCTGGGGCGAGTTGGCCTCTCCGCCGTGGTGGTGGAGGGGTGAATCGCAGCCCGCCTGCCCCACGCCGTCCCACTTAAAGTAAGTGACGCCCAGTTCTTTGCGCAGGCGCAGCATCACCCCGGCGAAGTAATCGGCGAAGCCGGAGGCCAGGCACATGGCGGTGCTCTCTTCCGTCTCCCAGACCACCCAGTGCTCGTGCGGCTTGCCCTGCAGGGTCATCTCGTATTCGGGGTGCTCGCGGTAGATCTGCGAGGCCAGCCCGGCGGCCTGCGGGTTGAGCCACAGCCCCAGCTGCATGCCGTAGCCATCCAGCTTGCGCTTCAGTTCGCGCAGGCCATCGGGGAAGCGCCCGGTGTGGACGTCCCAATCACCGGGGCGGGTGAACCAGCCCGTGTCCACCACGAAGACATCGATGCCCAGGCGGTGGGCGGCATCGACCTCGGCCAGCATGCGCTCCAGGTTCATCGATTCCAGGTACGGCCGGCCGTTGTAGAGCTTGTTGCGCTCCTGGAAATTCCAGGTGTTGTAGTAGAGATAAGGCTTGCGCGAGGCGCTGTTCAGGCTGAGTTCGTTGAGCGCGAACGCGCGGTAGCGGGGGAACAGGTTTCCCAGGTCGCCCTCCACCACGCCGATTTGCATCCAGGGCGTGGTGAAGAACCGGTTCGGGCCGATCTCCTGCCCATCGAAGTAGTTCCCGCGCTTCGCTTTGAGCAGGCAACGCCGGCCGTTCTCGTCCTCCTGCAGTTCAAAGCCCAGGAAGGAATCGGGGGCGTCTGCGCCGTGTTCGTAAGCCAGCAGCAGCGACACCTCCTCGCCCTCCAGGAACACCAGCGGCCCGGCAAAGGACTGGCCGGAGAAAATTTCATCGGTCGAGTAGAACTCGATGCCGGGCTGGTAAGAGTGCAGGACGGGCTCGTACTGGCTGAGCGAAACCTCGGTAAGCCCTGCGAGCTGGCTTTCTTGCAGCTTAACGTCAATATACGTAAGGGTGTCTTGCCCGGCGGATTTCGTCAGCTTGCAGGGCGCCGAAGCGCCGAAGCGGTAACGGACGCGCATGATGGACGAGTTGAAATACCGCCGGAAGGTGACGCGCAGGTTGATGTCGATCTCGCCTTCTGAGACGAAGAGCAGCTCCAGGTCTTCCCACCCGCCCGGGTGAGTGCGCTGGCCTGCCATGGCGCTGTAGATGAAGCGAGAGCGCTGCACCCCGTTCACCTCCACGCTGGGGCTGGCGAAGGTGTACACATGGTCGAGCTTGCGCCGGTTCGCCATGCTGAGAAAGGCGCCCGGGACATAGGTTTGGATCTGGATACTGCCGAAGGTAAAGAGCGTGGGTGGGAGCATAGATGCGTTCCTCTGTGGTGAAATTCGGGCTAATTATACCTTCTCAAGGAAAGGGGCCAGAGCGCTCTCGGCCAGCAGGAGCGCCACCAGGGTCTTTCCGTCGTGGATTTCTCCGCGCCGGGCCATTCCAAGCGCCTGTGCGGCCGGGATGCGCTCGCTTTGCAGGAATTCGTCGTCATCCTGCGGGAGCGGGTCGGGCTGGAGGCCGGTGGCGAGGAAGACGTGCATGTACTCGGTGGAGTAGCCCGGGGCCATGTAAAAGCCGCCCAGGCGGGTGAGCCGGGCAGCCGAAAAGCCCGTCTCTTCGCGGATTTCGCGCGCCGCGCCCAGGGCGGGGTCTTCGCCATCGTGGAGCACACCGGCGGGCAGCTCGAGGAGCTGCGATTCCGCGCCCACGCGATACTGGCGGATGAAGACGATGCTGCCATCCGCATCGAGCGGCAGGATGGTGACGGCGCCGTTGTGCTCGACGATGTCGTATGCCTGGGCGCGGCCGTCTGGCAGGCGGACGGTGCGGCTGGCCACATCGAACACGCGGCCTGAGTAGATGATCTTGCGGTCTAGCAGCTCGTAGGGCATGTCGGCTTCCTTTCGCGCGGGCGGGGTGCGCGGAGGTAATTGTACCCCATCCGTGAGGGCACTGCGGCCTTTCGCCCCGGCCGTGGATAGAATATATTTTTCATTGCCAGCAAGCGGCACGGATTGTACAATGATTACAATTGACCCATTCCACCGGGGTGATTCCCCGCCGGGATGTGTGATATTTGGGCAGGTTTTTGCGTATAAAGAGATAGAGGTATGGTTCTTCCCGAACTCGAACTGGCTGGGCGGCTTGGCGCGCAGGCCGTCACTCTGGATTGGGAAACCGTTTATACGGAGCTGTTGCCGCGCATTTACAACTATTTCCGTTATCGCGGGCTGGAAGATGCCACTGCCGAAGACCTGACCGCGCTGACCTTCGAGAAAGCCTGGCGCAAGCGCGACAGCTACCGGCACGATCTGGCGGCCTTTTCCACCTGGATGCTGCGTATCGCTCACAACGTGGCGATGGATTACTTCCGCAGCCGGCCGATGGAAATCACCCTCGAAGAGGTGGAAGCCCCGGCCAGCCAGTCCAGCCCGGAAGAGCAGCTCCTCGAGCAAGACGACCTGGATTGTCTGCGCAAGCTGCTGGCCATGCTTCCGCCCCGCGAGCAGGAACTGGTCGCGCTCAAATATGGTTCCGGGCTGACGAACCGCACGATCGCCCAACTCACCGGTCTGAGCGAGACCAACGTCGGAACGATTCTGTACCGGGTGGTCAACCATCTACGCGAACGCTGGGAAAAATGAAACGGTCTGATAACTTCTTGCGCATTTTCCGCAGGTCTCCGCGAAAGGAATTCGCGGACGATCTGTACCAGCGCATTTCCACGAAGAAACCTTCACGCCACGTGCTGCGGCAGGTGACCGTTTGGGGGCTGATGGGCATCCTGATCTTCTATACGCTCTCGGCGACGATCTCCAATTTCTCCTTGCCCTCCACGCCTGCGCTCTACGACCGGCAGAACACGGCGGCCTCGCTGCGTCTGCAGCAGCATAACCCGGCGCTGGCAGCCGAGAGAGGCCTGGCCCCGGCCGCGTTCAGCGCCCCGCCGGATAATAACGATTTGCTCGGTCCCTTCGATAAAGCCAAAGCCGAAGCTGCGACTCTGCAGGAAGAAGAAGGCCTGATCGCCATGGCCATCCTGGCCGAGCGCCAGTGATCGCGCGTATCTTTTTCTGCGGTTTGTGTGGTAAGCACTCTAAATCGATAGCAGGGACACTGCCGCGCCGGTGAGCCGGCCTTAAATGGTGCGGACGCAATTGCGTCCGGCGTTTTTTGCTGCGTAAAGCGCCCGGTCGGCGCGTTCGAGGACGGTCTCGAACTCTTCCTGGTCGTGCGCCAGGGCAGCCACGCCCTGGCTGACGGTGATGTGGATGGACTGCCCGCGATACTCAAAGCTGGCGGAGGCAATTGCCAGGCGCAGGCGTTCGGCCACCTGCACGGCGTTTTCCAGGCTGGTGTTGGGCAGCGCCACCACGAATTCTTCGCCGCCGTAACGCCCGAGGATATCGATCTTCCGCAACATTCCCTTGCAGAGCGCGGCGAGCGCGCGCAGCACCTCATCGCCCGAAAGGTGCCCGTACCGGTCGTTGACGCGTTTGAAGTGGTCGATATCCATGATGATGATGGCGTAAGGTTCGCTGTAGCGCAGGGCGTGTTCATAGAGGTTCACCGCCAGGGTGAAGAAGTGGCGGCGGTTGGTCAGACCGGTCAGCCCATCGGTGATGGCCTGGTTCTGCACCTTGGTGAACATGCGCGCATTTTCGAGCGCGATGGAGACCTGCACCGCTAAGGCCTGCGCCACGTGTTCGTCATCGGGCGTGAAGGCCTGCGGTGAACGGCGGAAGAGCAGCAGCGCCCCGCTCAGGTTTTCTTTATAGTAGATCGGCGCCCACAGCTCGGAGCAAATACCGGCCCCTTTGGCGTTGAGGCAGGCGGTAATTTCGGCCTTGACGGCGCTCCACGCCCCATCTTCGTTGCCCTCATCCGGCGGGACGGGACAGAATTGCTCGAGGGTGGCGGCATCCAGGTCGAGGCCGCGCTGGGTGCCCATGTGCAGCGAACCATCATCGCGCAGCAGGAACATGCCCCCATCGCAGGCCACCACGCGGCCGGCCTGTTCGAGGACGATATCCAGCCCGGCGGTCAGGCTGGGAGCCGAGCCGAGTGCGTTGCTGGTTTGCGAGAGTATCTCGGCGATCTCCCGCGCGCGCAGGGCTTCTTGCTGAACCTGCTTGAGGCGGGTGATATCGTTCAGCAGGAGCATCTTGCCGGTGCGCCTGCCCCGCTTGCCAGACAGAATGGAAACGCGCAATTCCAAAATGCGCGGCTCATTGCCGTTCAAGGTGAGTTCAAAATTCCCTTCGGACGCAAATGGAAGAACGCGCGCGAAATCGGGCCAGGCTGAGGCAATCCGCGCGGCGGGCTGGCCCACCCAGCCGGTCTTTGGCAGGGGCAGAGGGCCTTCCAGCTGCGCCAGCAACCGCCGGGCCGATTCGTTGATGTCAACCACGCGGTCGCGGTCATCCAAAATGAGCAGCCCCAGTTCCATCCATTCGATGACCTGCTCGCGGGCCACCGGAACCAGGTCGAAAAGCCCCAGGCGGGCCATCGAGAAGGTGATGATGATGCCGCAGACCGCAAACCCCACCGGGGTGAGGTCTTCACCCGGGGCGATATTGGTGACGTAGGCGATATTCCCGAGCCAGGGGAAGAACGAGGCCACGATGAGCGAAAACGCCTGCTGGCGGTAATACTGGGGCGAGCGAACCGTTGCGCTCAGGAGCATGGCCAGCGCCAGGACCATGATGCCATAAGCGAATACAACATTCACCCAGAACCACGTCCCGTGCCCGTAGAGCATCAGGTTGGTGCCGGGGATGCGCGTGAACGAATTCCACATCAGGCCGTGCCACTCGTTGGTGAGCGCCATCAGGAAGGTGACCAGCGGGACGGCCCACAAGAGAACCGTGCGGGGAAATGCAAAGAGCTTTTCCTGGTTGGTGTAGCCGAGGATGAAGAGCAGGAAGAGTACCGGCGCCGGCGCGATGCCGATATATTCGACTTTCGACCAGAAGATCTTGGCCTGGGTGCTGATGGAAGCCGTCTCGATGCCGGTGGCAAGCGCCCAGATCGTCACGCACAGCATCATCAACGCGAGAGCCCTGCTGCCTGAGACGGCCCGGTGCTGCCACAAGCGCAGAGCCACAAACAGGGTGAACAGGGAAATCAGGATCTGAATGAGCGAAAAAGTCGTAAAAACCCAGTTCATCATCCCCTTCCTTGCAAATAATATACCACGCCTCTTCGTCGAAGAGGTGCGGCCGGCTGGCCCGAAACCTGCAACCTTCTGAGTAGAAGCCTCCTCCACGGTTCGATGGAGGCAGTTCGTTTCTTTCTCGATGAATTGTTGGGCCTGCCCCGGCATTGATCGGGAAATGGGATGCACTGTCTCGCTGGAGAATCCCCCCGGCTTCTGGAGATGAGCGAATCTGCGATGCGCCAGTCGGCAAAACGGCGTCGGGTGACTTACCTGCTCCTGGCAGCCCTTGGGCTGACCATCCTGCTGGCGCTGGCGGCCATTGCGGCGCTGCTCAGCGGGTATGCGCGGCTGGAAGCAGCGGGCCTGGGCGCCGCAGAGCGCGGCATCCCTGCTCAGGGGCGCGCGGCGATCGGCACCCTGGCGCTGGCCTGCACCGGGGCGGGCTTTTTGCTGGCGCGCATCTTCTCGCGCGGGCTTGGGCGCGAAGACCTGGCCCGGCTGGAAGCGCTTCACGAGAGCATCCGCAAGATCGGCGCAGAGAGCAGCTTCTCGGCGCCCATCGAGCTGCGCCGGGGCGACCAGAGCCGGCAGGCAGGCGACATCGATGAGACGTTCCAGGCTCTCGAGGTCTCGGCCCAGGCGTTAAAGGATCACCAGCAGCGCCTGGCATACGAAGCCGCGCACGACTCCCTCACGGGGCTTCCCAACCGCCTGCACTTCTTGCAGCAACTGGCCCAGACCATGGCATTGCTCGAAACAGGCCGCACCCGCCAGGTGGGGCTGCTGTTCATCGACCTGGATGACTTCAAGCTGATCAACGACAGCTACGACCACCCGTTTGGCGACCGCATCCTGGCGGCCTTCAGCGAGCGCATCAAACACAGCGTGCGCGGAGAGGATTTCATCGCCCGCCTGGGCGGAGACGAGTTCGCCGTCTTGCTGGAGAGCATCCACAGCCTGGATGAAGCCGTGCGGGTTGCCGGGCGCATCCTGGACGAGGTGCGCCGACCTTTCGACCTGGATGGGCGCTCGCTCTTCCTGACGGCCAGCATCGGCATTGCCACCACCACGCACCTGATGCGCAGTGAAGAGCTGCTGCGCAATGCCGATATGGCGATGTACACTGCCAAAGACCGCGGCAAGGGCACCTACGCCATTTTCGATACGACGATGCACGAGCAGGCGGTTGATCGGCTGAACCTGGAAAACGATCTGCGGCGGGCAATCGAAGGCGGTGAATTCACGGTGTATTACCAGCCGATCGTTTCGCTGTTCGACGGCAAGGTGACGGCGTTAGAGGCCCTGATGCGCTGGAATCACCCGCAGCGCGGGCTGGTGCTGCCGGATGGGTTCATCAACGTGGCGAAAGAGACCGGGCTGATCAATGCGCTCAACCAGGTGCTTTTCCGCCAATCTTTCGCGCAGCTGCGCGAATGGCGCGCGCAGGGCCTGACGGATCTGCGCCTGGCGCTGAACGTTTCGGCGCGCATCCTGCCCGAGCCGTTCTTTTGGGAGCAGTTCGAGCGCGAGCTGCAAGAGGCGGGCGTCCCGCCGGATGCGTTGCAGATCGAAGTGGTGGAAAGCGAGATGGCGGCCAATATTGACCACACCTTGATGGCGCTCGAAAGGCTTCAAGCGATGGGCGTTCATATCTCGGTCGATGACTTCGGCACGGGTTATTCCTCGCTGGCCTATCTGAAGCGTCTGCCGATCCACAGCTTAAAGATCGACCGCACCTTCATCAAGGATGTGATCAACGACCGCGACGATGCGGCGATCGTCTCGGCGATGATCGTCATGGCGCATGTGCTCGAGCTGGACGTGGTCGCCGAGGGGGTGGAGACGGAGAGCCAGTTCCGCTTCCTGCTCGACCAATCTTGCGAGAAGGCGCAGGGGTTCCTGCTGGCGCACCCCGAGCCGCCGGAGGTGATCACCCGCCTGCTGCTTTCGGGCAAGGCGCTCCTGCCGGGCGAGGGCGCAGATTCGGGCGATTGACCCGCGCGAGGCCGCTCTCACCCTCCCCAGCCAAAGACCGAAAGATCGACACGCCCTTCCACGTCGAAGAGGATGCCCTCTTCCTCGAGGAGCTGGCGCTGGATGTGCGTTCCAAGCCCCATGCCATGCGGGCTGATCTTTCCCTGGGCGTTGATCACGCGCTGCCAGGGCACCTCTTCGCCGGGCGCGCGCTCGCGCAGAGCCGCCAGGGCAAAGCCCACCATCTGCGCCGAGATTCCCCCGACCATGCGCGCCACCTGCCCATAGGTGGTCACGTAGCCGCGCGGCACCTGGCGCACCACCGCGTAGATTCGCTCGTAGAGAGGGGTTTCGGCCATATCCGGCTCCTCCTGAGAGGGTTGATCGGTTGCTCTTCCTAATTGTAATGCTTGCCTGCGGTCGAGGGCACCCTTTCACTTTCGCGGCTTGTTTTGCACCTCAAACCTATATACAATGGAAACAGATCGCGCATTTTTACGCAAAGGGAGTGTTTCTTTCATTCTGTGCAGCACAAGGCGCAGAAAAACTGATCCGCAATTCAAAGGAGGGCGCATATGTGGAAAGAATTCAAGGCATTCGTATCCAGAGGGAATGTCATCGACCTGGCCATCGGCGTGATCATCGGCGGCGCATTCGGTAAGATCATCTCCTCGCTGGTGAACGACATCATCATGCCGCCCATCGGCCTCCTGCTTGGGAAAATCCAGTTCACCGACCTGTTCATTGATCTCTCCGGCAAGGGCTACCCCTCGCTGGCGGCTGCCAGGGATGCCGGTGCGCCCGTCTTTGCCTACGGGAACTTCATTCAAACGGTGATCGACTTTTTGATTGTGGCGTTCGTGATCTTTATGGTCGTGCGCGCCTATAACCGCCTGGTGACGCCCAAACCCGCGCCTGAAGCTGCGCCCACCACCAAAGAATGCCCGCGCTGCTACTCGACGATCCCCATCAATGCCACGCGCTGCCCGCACTGCACCTCCGAGCTGTGAGCGGCCGGGCCGCACAGGCCTGCCGGGCATAAAAAAGGAGCGCCATTCGGGCGCTCCTTTTTGCATCAGATGAGCGAGCGCGCTCCGCCGCTGCGCTTCTTGTAGCGGGCGGCGTACATCAGGCTGTCGGCGCGCTGGAAGAGCGTATCGAGCTCGGCGGGGTTGTTGGCGACGGCGTAACCCAGCGAGAGCGAGAGGCCCGGCCCCGGCTGGCGGATGTTATACAGGTTCTGCAGGGAGAAGATGCGGTCGATGACGTGCTCGGCCACCTGCGAATCGGCGTGCATGAGCAGCACGCAATATTCGTCACCGCCGATGCGCGCCACCACGTCATCCGAACGGCAGGCGCGCTGCAGCACCTGGGCGGCCTGGCGCAGGATTTCATCTCCAACCGGGTGGCCGTGACGGTCGTTGATCGCCTTCAACCCGTCCACATCGAGGACGATCAAACTGACCGGATAGCGGCGGCCCAGGCGCAGGCGGCGCAGCTCGTTCTCGAAATAGGCGCGGTTATACACCCCCGTCAGGCTGTCGTGCGTGGAGAGGTGTTCCAGCTCCTGCTCACGGCGGGCCTGTTCGGTGTAATCGGTAAACGACCAGATGCGGTAGATCGTCTCGCTGCCGGGCAAGACGGTGGTGTGCGAGCGGCATTCCAGCCAGCGCCCGCTGCTCATCTCCAGCATTTCCAGCGTCTCGCCGGTGGTCTGCTGGATGGTCTGGTCAAGGAAACGGTGGAAGCGCGCCGGATCTTTCATCACCTGGGCCATCTGGTTTCGCCAGCCGAGCAGCCCGGTGTTGAAGGCGTGCTCGGGCAGCGAAAAGGTCTGCAGCAAATTGGCGGTGCGCAGGATGACGCGCCCGTTGGGGTCGGTGACCATCATGCCGCTCTGGTGGCCTTCGAGGGCGGCCTCGAGCAGGGCGCGGTCGCGGCGCAGGTTCTCGGCTTCTTTGATGAAGCGGGTATGGTCTTCGAGGGTGATCAGGCGCAGGATTTGGTCGCCCTTCCAGGGTTCTTCGCTGATGTGCATGTGGCAGTAACGCGGGGGGGCGAAGTTATCCAGGGCGATGTCCTGGTCAAAGGTGACCCCGCGGCGCGATTCGAGCAGCACGCGCCCCACCTGGCGGCTGAAATCGAAGATCGGGCGGCCGATAAGCCCCTGGCGGGCCATACCGGCCCAATGCGCGGCCGTCTCGTTCAGGTCGAGGATGCGCCCTGAGGCATCTATCACCAGGACGGCCAGGGTGAGGCGGTTGATGAAGCTGTCTTCGCGGCCGAAGATGCCGAACGAGAGCGGTGACGTTCCGCCCGAGAAGACCGCCGCCAGCCCAAACAGGCCGATGCTCAGCAGGGCGGGGACCGTCTGCAAGGCCAGTTCGGAATCGACCAGGAAGACCGCCGGGATGGTCAGGATGGGCAAAGCCGTGGCGGCGGCCACCAGCCAGCGCCGGGCCGGGGTGATGCGCGGCCAGGCCGAGCGCAGGTAATATGCGCCGGCAAAGAGGGCCAGCGGCACGGCAAACATGACGATGAGGCTGACGGCGGCGGGGGGGACGCTCGGCAGCAGGGAGGCAAAGCGCACCGAAAGCCCGCGCCCGGCAGGCGAGGCATCGGGCCCGAACCAGGAGAACGCCATGCCCAGGGCAGGGACGCCCACCAGCCCGCCGAGCTGCCAGCGCTCGAGCAGGCGCAGCTTGCCGGTTTGGTCCAGCGCGCCGGCCAGGCCGAGCACGGGCAGCAGGCCCATGAAGGCCAGCTTGAGGTTAGAGAACAGTTCCGCCGGGGCCAGGGATGGGAGGAGGGCCTGCCAGCCTTCCAGCAGGCACCACAGGCTGAGCGCCCCGGCCAGCCAGGTGTAGAGGCGGAAACCGGGCAGATGCTTTCGAGACCAGACAGAGCGGATGAAGAAAAGTGAAATGATAGCCGATAGTACGGATAGAACCGGGCTCAAGGGCGACCCCTATCTACCCTGGCCCACGGGCCGGGTTGACGACGTAGCTGGCGCTTCTCTGGCAAGAGGGTGCGTTCGTCCCCCTCGAACGCTGTTTGTAATTAGTATAGGGGAAAGGAAGAATTAAATCAACTTGGTAGATTGTTAAAAAATCCCCTTCGCGAACCGTCTGCGGGTCAAGGGGATAACCTCACCGGTTATCCCCTTGGATTCTCCCTTGGTCATGCGCCCCCCCTTCGCGAACCGTCTGCAGGTCAAGGGGATAACCTCACCGGTTATCCCCTTGATTCTCTCTTAAACGTGCGCCCCCCCCTTCGCGGCAAGGGGGGGGCGGCTCGTGAGGTGAGAAGATGATTTGTGACGGATTGATTTATCTACTGATTTAGTCGCTATTCCGCCGTAAAAGTTACGCCCTTCTCGAAAACCCGCACGCCGCCCTGCCCGCTTATACCGAGAGCCCAAGCGGCTGAAAAATACGCAGATCGAGCAGCGAAAACAGATAAGTTTGCTTGCGCGGCTCTTCCACGGCGCGCATCGCCGCGCGGTACTGCGCCGGGTTGGCGGCGATCTGGCGCATGGCGCGGCGGGTGAGCAGATCGGCCTCGTGATTCTTGCGCCGCGGCGTCCATGTCCAGATGAGCCGCCTGAAGCGCCCTGCCAGGCGCAGGGCGCGCCTGTAGAGCGGGCGGGTGCTGGGCGAGTTGACCGCGGCGCGGCCCTGCATCTGTTCGATCACCGAGCGGGCGTCGCCGACCACCTCGATGGTTTCGTGCTCACAGCCCATGTCGCACAGCGCGCTCAATCCTTCGATGAGGGCCAGGTACTCGGCGTTGTTCGAGCTGGCTTCCTCGCGGCGGGCATACCCGCCGTGACCGCGAGCGACCGGTTTGCCGTTGCGTTCGATGACCCAGCCGTAGCACATCACCCCGGCGCGGGATGGCGCGGCTCCGTCTTCAGAGAACGAACGGTAAAGGCCGTCAAATCGCAGTGTGAGCATAGTCCTCCGATTTCACTTTTCTGGCTAAGGGGGATGGGTTGCGGAAGACCGCATTCCGCGCATTAAAAAGGCACCGGTCGGCGCGGAATGTTCCGAGGCCGACCGGTTTTAATCCCCGTATGGTGATGCGATCATCTGGATGGCTAAGATACTTGTATAGACCAGGCTGCATAGTTAGTCTTATTATGCACAATTCGAACAAAAGGTCAACTATTTTCGCTTAACAATTGCTTAACGGTTGGAAAAGCTTCCTGTTTAGCAACTGCTTCGACAATCTCAGATTGCACCTCACCCCCGGCCCCGCCCCTTGAGGGGCGGGGAGTTTTCCGCAGCAGGGATGGGAAATGTGAGAAAGTCAAGCAGTTACCACGTTTTCATCTAACGCCGGGCTTCCTGCTTAAATTTTCAAACACACCCGGTTTCCATAGAGCCTCGCCGGCCGGGCGCGCGTGCCGGCCGCCCCTATGGCACGAAGCCCAGCACCGCGGCCGGTGCGCCGGTGGCTCCCTCCAGGCGCAGCAGGCCGATTGCCAGGGTGGCACCGCGCGCGGGCAGGCGCTCCAGGTTGGCCAGGTTTTCCAGCACCAGCGCGCCGCGCGCCAGGGCGTAGCGGTTGACGGAAAAGGCTTCATCTGCGCCGGGTTCCACGCCGTGCGCATCGCTGCCCAGCCCGGCAACCCTGCGTTCATCCAGCAGCAGGCGGGCCGCATCCAGCCCGAAGCCCGGGAAGTGCAACCGCCCATCCTCGCCGCGGTTGAGGAAAGCCGCCGGGTCGTCCCAGCGTTCCTGCCAGCCGGTGAAGAGGATGGCCAGGCAGCCGGGCGGGATTGGCCCGTTCTGTTCCTCCCAGGCGAAGGCATCGCGCAAGCTGAATACGAAATCGGGGTCGAGGGCGGCCTGCAGACGGATGTCGATGACCACCGCAGGAAGCACCAGGCGCTCGGGCGGGGTGGCATCGGCGCTCTGCCCGCGCGGGAAGAAGTGCGCCGGGGCGTTGAGGTGCGTGCCGCTGTGCTCGCCCATGCTGAAGGCGCGCAGGGCGAAGCCCTCTGAGGCCACGCGCGCAAGCTGGCGCGTCTCCACCGGCGGGTCGCCGGGCCAAAGCGGGATGCGCGCATGGATGGGGTGGCTCAGTTCAATGACGTGCGTATAGGTTATTTCGGGCATGCGCCCTCCCTTTTCTGGCGGGCTGATGCGTCTTTTTTTATAAATTTCGGGGCGTGCCCCCAATTTACCGAAAAGGATCAACGAAATCCTAGCGGCCGAGGTAAGCCATCGCAAGCACCACCAGCCCGACCAGCCCCGCCAGGGCCAGGCTGTGGAAGAAGACAAAGCGCAGGATCTCGCCCTCTTTGCCGGGACGGCGCACAGCGGCCGCTGCCACCACGATGCTCTGCGCGTTGACCATCTTGCCCATCACCCCGCCCGAGCTGTTGGCAGCAGACATCACAACCGGGTCAAAGCCCAGTCGCCCGGCGGTGATGCGCTGCAGGCTGCCGAAGAGCACGTTCGAGGAGGTGTCGGAGCCGGTGATGAACACGCCCAGCCAGCCGAGCAGCGCGCCAAAGAAGGGGTAGAGCGCGCCGGTGCGGGCGAAGGCCAGCCCCATGGCGCCATCCAGCCCGGCATAACGCGCCACGAAGCCGATCGCCATCATCGCGGCGATGGTCAGCAGCGAGAGGCGCACCTGCCGGAGCGTGGCGGCGTAGCGCGCCAGCAGTTCGCGCGGGCGGTAGCCCATCCAGGCCCCTGAGACGACCCCGGCGATGAGGATGGCCGTGCCCGAGGCCGAGAGCCAGGCCAGCTCGAAGACGGCCGGCTCGGCGCGCGCCTGGGGTGCAATGGGGGGCGTGCGCAGGGCCATCAGGTGCAGGCCGGGCACGGCCAGTTTAACCAGCGAGAAGCTATCCAGCCAGGCGCGCACCTGGGGCAGCCCCCAGAGGAACACCAGCCCGCTCAGCACCAGCCAGGGGGTCCAGGCGCGCAGCACCGCGCCGGGCGGGTGGCTTTGAGGGGGCTGTAGCGTCTCGCCGGGCAGGGGCCAGGCGCGTTTGGGCTTCCAGGCGCGCAAGAAGAGCACCAGCGCCGCCAGCGAGACGAGCGCCGAGAGGATATTCACCAGCCACGGGCCGTGCAGCCAGGCCACCAGCATCTGCGCCGCCGCAAAGGCCCCGCCCGCCACCAGCAGCGCGGGCCAGACCTCCAGCATGGCGCCCCAGCCGGCAAAGGCCCACACCAGCCAGAAGGGGATGAGCACATCGAAGAGGGTGAGCTGCCGGGCCACCGCCAGGGTGAGCGCGCGCAGGTCAAGCCCGGTGACGGCCTGCAGCGCCACGAGGGGCGTGCCCAGTCCGGCGTAGGGAACCGGCGCGGTGTTGGCGATGAGCGCCAGCCCGGCCGACGCCAGCGGGGAAAAGCCCAGCCCCGCCAGCAGCGAGGCCGTGACGGCCACGGGCGTGCCGAAACCGGCTGCCCCTTCCAGGAAGGCCCCAAAGCAGAAGGCCACAAGCACCAGCTGCAGGCGCCGGTCGCCGGTCACCGCCGCGAGGCTGCTCTGCAAGATGCGGAAGAGCCCCTTTTCTTCCGTCAGGCGGTAGAGGAAGATGACATTGAGGATGATCCAACCGATCGGCAGCAGCCCGTAGGCCATGCCATAGAGCGCGCTCGCGGCGGCCATGCCGGCGGGCATGCCAAACACCAGCCCCGCCACCAGCAGCGCCGCGCCGAGGCCGATGAGCGCGCTGATGTGCGCTTTGAGGCGCAGCAGCCCCAGGCAGGTCAGCAGGATCAATGCGGGGAGGAACGCCGCCAGGGTGGACAGGAGCTGGTTGTGCAGCGGGTCGTACGTTTGGGGCCAGGGCATACGCTGCGGGGGCCGGTCAATGCACCAGGCGCGCGAGCCCGGCGGCTTTGGTTTGCTCGAGCGCCTGGGCGTACTCTTCGGGGGTGATGCGCCGGTTGAGCAGCGGGAAAGCGCCCGCCTTGAACCAGGGATGGTACTGATCCATCACGTTGACGGCCGTGTGCGGCGAAATTTCTGCGGCCAGGAAGCGCGCGGTTTCTTTCGTCCCGGCCAGGCGGTTGGGCAGCACCAGGTGACGCACGAGCAGCCCGCGCACGGCCAGGCCGTCTTCATCCACAACCAGGTCGCCCACCTGACGGTGCATCTCGCGCACGGCGGCGCGGTTGGCGCGCGGATAATCTTTGGCGCCCGAATAGAGGTGCGCGGTTTTCGGGTCGGCGTACTTCATATCGGGCATGTAGATGTCGATCACGCCATCCAGCAGGGCCAGGGCATCGAGCGAGTCATAACCGCCGGTGTTATAGACCAGCGGTAGGCGCAGCCCGGCCTGCGCGGCGAGCGTCAACGCAGCGAGGATGGGCGCGACGACGTGGCTTGGCGAGACGAGGTTGATGTTGTGGCAGCCCTCGGCCTGCAGCCGGAGGAATACCTGCGCCAGCTCCTCGGGTTCGACCTCAGGGCCGCAATCGGCCTGGCTGATCTCGCTGTTCTGGCAGAAGACGCAGCGCAGGTTACAGCGCGCGAAGAAGACCGTGCCCGAGCCGCGCCAGCCGCTGATGGCCCGTTCCTCGCCGTGGTGGGCCCCCCAGCTTGCGACGCGCGCCCGCTCGCCGGTGAGGCACACCCCGCGCTTGCCGGCCCGCCGGTTCACTTTGCAGGCGCGCGGGCAGAGCGTGCAGGATTCCATCATGGCGTAAGCCTTTTCCACGCGGTTGGGCAGCTCGCCCGAAGCCAGCAGGGCCAGGTAAGCGGGTTTGCGCGAGCTCATGAGGGGGCCGCCTCCCTGCCGGGCGCAGCGCCAGCAGCTCCACGCTCGTAGCAGAAATCGCAGCAATCTCCGCCGTGGCCGAGGGTTTGCGCGCGCGTCCAGGTCACATCGGGGGGCAAGACGGTGCGGTAGAGTTCGTCGGTATCGCAGAATGCGGCGGTCAGCTCGGGCAGGCCATAGCGCATCAGCAGGCTGTGAAAAATGCAGGTGTGGACGAGAAAGGCCAGGCGGCGCGGGCTGTCTTCCACCCAGGTGGTGCTGAAGCCCTCGGGCGGGTAAATGAGCGGGAAGCCCATGCGCGTCATCCAGCGGAAGACGGTGAAGAAGAAGGGGAACTTCGCCAGCCAGGCGGTGAGGCGGCGGCGGCCGCGCACCGTCTCGGCCAGGGCGGCGCTGAGGGTTTGGAGCGCTACTGCGGGCGGGGTGTGGTCTTCGAGCAGGCTGCGGTACACGGCGATGGCGGGCAAAACGGAATGCTCCAGGTGGTTTTTCTGCATGGCCGGGTGGTTGAGGCGCGGGCGGCCGGGGTAGAGCGCGCGCCAGTGCTCTTCGGCGCGTTGCATCAGCAGCGCCGCGCGGCTGCGGCCGTAGCGCTTTTCCAGCTCGGCGCGGTAGATCTTCCGCCCTGGAAACCGAGGGATGCCGGTGGGCATAGGTTAATTGTACGCGCAATTGGCGGTTTTCGTCCATTTTGGGGCGGGGCAGGCGTATAGAAATGCGCAGTTTTCCTCATATTTTTCCCGTAACCTTTTATTCAACAAATCCGACTAGATTAGTAGCATTTAATCTTTCGCTCAGCCCGGCAAAAGGATCGGTTTCGTTTTGCAGCAGCCCACTTCACAGAGATCACCGGTCATTTCGACGCTTTCGATTGCGATTGCGCTGCTTCTGCTGGCCGGGCTGGGCCTGGCGGCCCTGCTCAGCGGCGGGGCCATCTTTAATCCCGGGCCGGTGAGCGCCAAGAGCTCGAGCGGCGGCGAACTGGGCGGCTACGGGTCGCATGCGGAGTTTGAGAACCGCTGCAACCTGTGCCACCAGCCTCTGCAGAGTGAGCAGGCCCCGCTGTGCCTGAAGTGTCACGAGAAGGTGGCCGCGCAGATCGACCAAAAGACCGGCACGCACGGCCGCCTGGAAGATGCCTCGCGCTGCGCGGCCTGTCACGGCGAGCATAAAGGCCGCGATTTTGACCCGACCACCGCCGCCCTTGAGTCCTTCGACCACCGGCAGACTCGCCTGCCCCTGAACGGCAAGCACGCTGCCCTCGATTGCCAGGAATGCCACCAGAATGGAGTCTATGACCAGGCTGACCCGCAATGCTCTTCCTGCCACAAAGAACCGCCCGCCCACGCGGGCATGTTTGGGCTGGATTGCGCCGCCTGCCATTCGGACCGAGGCTGGAAACCGGCGAACTACCATGGGCAGGCCTTCAACCACGAGCAGACGCGCTTCACCCTGGCGCATCACACCAAAGATTACGCGGGCAAGCCGCTGGCCTGCACCGATTGCCACGCCGGCCCGCCGGACCGCTTCGACCCGCAGACCTGCTCGGCGTGCCATGCCGGGCATGACGCGGCCTTCATGGACAAGCACACCGGCCAGTACGGCCCCGATTGCCTGGCCTGCCACGACGGCGTGGACCGCATGTACGCCTTCGATCACGCGCGCGCCTTCCCCCTGGATGGGGCGCACGCCGCGCTGGCCTGCGAGAGCTGCCACGCCGAGAAGAAGTTCCGCGGCACGCCGACGGCCTGCGCGGCCTGCCACAAAGAGCCTGAAATCCATGCCGGGTTCTTCGGGCAGAAGTGCGAATACTGCCACACCAGCCAGGCATGGCAGCCCGCTTTGCTGCACGCGCACCCCTTCCCGCTCGACCATGGCGCCGAAAAGGAATCGGACTGCACCACATGCCACAGCGGCCCGTACCAGGAATACTCCTGCTATGCCTGCCACGATCACCAGCCGGATGAAATCCGGGCCAGCCACACCAAAGCGGGCATCAGCGCGGAACAACTGCCCAACTGCGCCGGGTGCCACCTGGACGGCCAGGTGCACCCGTTGAACAAGCCGTAAGCGGGGATCTATGCGCGCCAGGCTGCTTATCTTGATGCTCGCCCTCATTCTCATCCTCACCGCCGGGTCTGCGGTGGTGGTGCTGGCCTACACCGGCCCGCTGCACACGGGAGATGCGCTCTACCCGCTGCAAAGCCTGGCCGAACGCGGGGCCGCCTGGCTCAAAACGAACCCGTATGAGCAGGCCATGTACCGCCTTGAGCTGCTCGAGCGGCGCGCCGGTGACCTGACCCGCTCCGCCGGTGCGCCTGCTGAGCCCAAAGCGCTGTCGAATTTGAGCGCGGAACTCGAGCGGGCGGTGGGCGGCCTGGCTGCAATTGGCAACCTGCCCTCGGCGAAGGAGCAGGCGCTGCGCCGCCGCCTGGAGGCCGCCCTCGAGGCTGCCCGGCGTTCGCTCGCGGGCCTTTTGCCTGGCTCGCAGGCGGCGGCGCAGCTTCAGGCCCGCCTGGACCGGCTGCTGGAAAACGCGGGCGACCCCAGCCTGCCCTTGAGCGCCCTGGGTGTTTCCCCTGCCCAAAGCGTGCGGGCCGCCGCTCCTCTGGCGAGCGCGGCCGTCTCTGGGCAGGTGGTGGGCAGGGTAAGCCCGCATGCCGTGCGCTTCCAGCCCGGCAGCCTGGGCGCCATGCATGCTTTCTTCCCGCTGGATGGCGCGCATGCCGGGCTGGATTGCACGCAGTGCCATTCCGGCGGGCGCTACGCCGGTGTGCCGAACACCTGCGCCGGGTGCCATGCCGGAGATGCCCCCGCGCCGCATTTCCCGGGCGCGTGCACCCTTTGTCACACCACGGCGGCCTGGACCCCCGCCAGTTTCGACCACAACGCCTTCGATACGCGCGACTGCTCGAGCTGCCACAGGCGGGATAAACCCGCTCATCACTGGAGCGGCCAGTGCTCGGTCTGCCACAGCACCAGCGGTTGGACCCCTGCGCACTTCGACCATGCCGTGGCCGGTGCCACCGACTGCATCTCCTGCCACAGCGGCGATAAACCCGCGGGGCACTGGTCGGCGCAGTGCTCGGCCTGCCACGGAACCGGCGGCTGGCTGCCCGCGCATTTCGACCATGGCGCGGCGGGGGCCACCGACTGCACCTCTTGCCATAGCGGCGATAAACCCGCGGGGCACTGGTCGGTGCAGTGTTCGGCCTGCCACAACACCGGCAGCTGGAAGGGCGCCAGCTTCAACCATGGGGCGGTGGGGGCCACCGACTGCCAATCGTGTCACAACCCGCCGCGCAATCATTTCGCCGGGCAATGCTCGCAGTGCCATGGCACCAGAACCTGGGCGGGGGCCACGTTCAACCACTCCTTCCCGATGAACCACGGCGGCGCGAACGGCCAGTGCTCGGCCTGCCACGTGGGCGGCGGCACCGATTACGACTGCTTCAAATGCCACAACCAGAATGAACTGGATAAGAAGCACAACGAAAAGGGCATCCCCGATTATGCTTCGCACTGCCTCGACTGCCACTCCGGCGGCAAAGGCGGGGGCGATTAGGCAGGGGAGTTATGCGCTCGAAACTCATCTTCTTCCTGCTCGTTTTATTGTTGACCGTGGTCCTTGGGCTGATGGGCGCCGTCGGGCTGGCCGCAGCCGGGCCGCTGCATGCCGGCGACCCGTTCTTCCCATTCCAGGATCTCGCCGAGCAGGGTGTGGCGGCGCTGACCCGCAACGACTACGACTACGCCGTTTACCGGATGGACCTGCTCGAGCGGCGCATCCATGACCTGGATTATGTGGCCGGCTCGCAGGCCGAAATGAAAGCGCTCGATTCGCTGCGCTGGGAGATGGAACAATCGGTCAACGGGCTGACTTACTTGAGCGAAGAGCAGCTTGCCCCGCTGCGCGAGCGCCTGGTGAAAGACCTGCAGGCCCTCACTGCCGCGCTTGCGAAGCTGAATGTGGCTCCGCGGCAGGCCCCGGAGCAGTTCCAGGCCCTGCAAGGTTACCTGGCCGAGCTGCTGGCGCGCGCCAGCGACTTCAGCCAACCGGTGAGCGCGCTGGTGTTCGACCCGAGCGTGGCGGGGTTCTCTCCGCAGCCGGGCGCCGCTGTTTCGAGCGCGGCAGGCTCTGCCGCCGGGCAGGTGGACCCCAAGCAGGTGCGCTTCCCGAGCGGCAGCCAGGGGGCCATGCACGCTTTCTTCCCGCTGGAAGGGGCGCATGCCGGGCTGGACTGCGCCGCCTGCCACGCCAACGGGCGCTACGCGGGCACGCCCGTGGCCTGCACGGGCTGCCATTCAACGGATGCGCCGGAGAACCACTACCCCGGCGAGTGCTCGCTGTGCCACAAGCCGACGAAATGGAGCCAGGCGGATTTCAACCACCAGGCCTTCGACACGAGCAAGTGCCAGGAATGCCACACCAAGGATAAGCCCGCCAATCACTTCGAAGGCGAGTGCTCGCAATGCCACAGCACCTCGGCCTGGAAACCGGCAAACTTCAACCACGTAGGGGCCGGGCAAGACTGCGCCGCGTGCCACACCAAAGATAAGCCTGCCAACCACTATGCCGGGCAGTGCTCGGCCTGCCACAGTTCCACGGCCTGGCTGCCGGTGCACTTCAACCATGCCGCCGTGAAGGCCGCCGACTGCGCCTCCTGCCACACCAAAGACAAGCCCGCCAACCACTTTGCCGGGCAGTGCTCGGCCTGCCACAGCACCTCGGCCTGGAAACCGGCCACCTTCAGCCACTCCAATGCGGCCAACGACTGCGCCGCCTGCCACACCAACGATAAACCCGCCAACCACTTCGCCGGGCAGTGTTCGGCCTGCCACAGCACCAGCACGTGGAAGGGAGCGAACTTCAATCACGCTAACGCCGGGCCCGACTGCGCTTCGTGCCATAACAAGGATAAGCCCGCCAAGCATTACGCCGGGCAGTGCTCGGCCTGTCACAGCTCCACGGCCTGGAAGCCCGCCAGCTTCAACCACGCGGCGGCGAGCGCCACCGATTGCGCCGCCTGCCACACCAAAGATAAGCCCGCCAACCATTACGCCGGGCAGTGCTCGGCCTGCCACAACACCAGCGCGTGGAGGCCCGCCAGCTTCAACCACGCAGCGGCAAACGCCACCGATTGCGCCGCCTGCCACACCAAAGACAGGCCCGCCAACCACTACGCCGGGCAGTGCTCGGCCTGCCACAGTACCAGCGCGTGGAAGGGAGCGAACTTCAATCACGCCAACGCCGGAACCGACTGCGCCGCCTGCCACAATAAAGATAAGCCCGCCAACCACTACGCCGGGCAATGCTCGGCCTGCCACAACACCAGCGCGTGGAAGCCCGCCAGCTTTAACCATGCTGTGGCGGGTGCCACCGACTGCCAGTCTTGCCACGCGCGGCCGGCCAATCACTATGCCGGGCAGTGCTCACAGTGCCACAACACCAACTCGTGGGCGGGGGCCAGCTTCAACCACGCCAACGCAGCCGACTGCGCCTCCTGCCACACCAAGGATAAGCCCGCCAACCACTACACGGGCCAGTGCTCGCAATGCCATACCACCAGCGCCTGGAAGCCCGCCAGCTTCACCCACACCTTCCCGATGACCCACGGCGGGGCTAACGGCAACTGCGCCACCTGCCACCCAGGCGGCGGGAGCGACTTCACCTGTTTCAACTGCCATAACAAAACCGAGCTGGATAAAAAGCACGCCGAAAAGGGCATTCAGAATTACGCGGCGCGCTGTATGGACTGCCACCCGACCGGGAGGAAACCATAATCCATCCAGAAGACAAGGAATTCACTCGATATGCTTCGCAACCTCTTTCATGACGCTTCACGCAAGAACATGATCCTGGTCTCGGGCTACGTTTCGCCGGAGCCGGGGCGCTGCGTGCAGTGCGGTATTTGTACGTATAACTGTCCGATTGGGATCGACGTGCGGCTGCATGCCATGCGCGGCGAGCCGGTGCGCGATTCGCGCTGCCTGACGTGCGGCGAGTGTGTCACGCTCTGCCCGCGCGGTGTGCTCAGCTTTGAGAAGGCCAGCCCGGCAAGCCTGAAGCAGGGCACGGGGCGTTAATGATGCGCCGATATGTCATCATCGGCAGCGGAGCCGCCGGGGTGGCTGCCGCCGAAACGATCCGCACCCTGGATGCCTCGGGCTTGATCTGGATTGTGACCGCCGACCCAGACGGCTATTACTCGCGGCCCGGCCTGGCCTATTACCTGACGGGCGAAGCCGCGCGCGAGCAGCTCTACCCGCTGCCCAACCATTACTGGAAGGAACTCGGTCTGCGCTGGCATGTGGATGAGGTGGAACGGGTGGACCCGGAGGGCCACCGGCTGGTGATGAAAGGCGGAAAAGACCTGCCCTACGACCGGCTGCTGCTTGCCACCGGCGCCAAAGCGCTGCTGCCGGATACACCCGGCATCAACCTGGAGGGCGTGCTCAAGCTCGACACGCTCGAAGACGCCGACCGGCTGCTCAAGCTGGCCCGCCGAGGTCAGCACGCCGTGGTGGTGGGGGGTGGAATCACCGCGCTCGAGCTGGCCGAAGGGCTGGCGGCGCGCGGCATGCATGTGCATTACTTCTTGCGCGGCGACCGCTTTTGGAGCGGCGTGCTGGATGAGACCGAGTCGCGCATGGTGGAAAGGCGCCTGCAGCACGATGGCATCTTCCTGCATTACAACACCAACCTGGTGGAGGTGCTCGGGCGCGGCGGGCGGGTGAGCGGCGTGCGCGCCAAAACCGGCGACGATGCCTGCGAGATGGCCTGCAGCGTGGTGGCGGTGGCAATTGGCATCCGGCCGCGCAAGGAACTGGCCGAGCAGGCCGGGCTGCTGGTGGGGCGCGGAATCCGCGTCAACCAGTGCCTGCAAACCAGCCACCCCGATATCTTTGCCGCCGGCGACGCCGCCGAGGTGCTCGACCCGCGCTCGGGCGAATATGTGCTCGACAGCCTGTGGAACCCTGCGATTGAAATGGGCTCGGCGGCCGGGCGCGGCATGGCCGGGCGCATGACGCCTTACCAGAAGCTGGTGCCCGTCAACGTCACCCGCCTGGGCGGGCTGGTCACCACCATCATTGGGCAGGTGGCCGCCAAACGCGACGCGCTGCTGGTGGACCTCGACCTGCCGGGGATTATGCGCGGCGACAGCGAGGTCTTCCGCCAGCACCCCGATGCGGTGGTGGCCCAGAGCCTGCACGATGGCAGCCGCCTGCGCCTTTACCTGAGCGGTGGGCGGCTGGTGGGGGCGCTCATCATGGGCGAGCAGGCCCTTTCGCGCCCGGTGCAGCGACTGGTGCGCAGCGGTGAAGACCTGGGCGAGCTCGTTCCGCAACTGGTGGCCCCCGGCGCGCGCCTGGATGAAAAGCTGTGGGAGTTTGTGAAGAACTGACCAACGCTTTTCCCCATCGCAGCCCATCTCACTTCAAACTGGCCGGTTGGAACTTCTTGCTTGAAGGGCGGTATTGCGGCGCATTTTGAGGTATCATCGCGGGTGGAGTTGCCATTTTCGACTGCATGACCGCCGCCGCAAGTAAACCTGCCCGCCTGTGGGTCGCAGCGCTGTGCTGCGCCAGCTTCTTCATCGCCGCCGCCGTGGCCTGGGGGGTCTTCGAGGCTGTGCCGCACCTGGAAGATGAGCACGCCCAGCTCTTCCAGGCGCAGGTCTTTGCCGCAGGCGCGGCCAGCGCCCCGCTCTACCAGCCGGCGACGGCATTTGAAATCCCTTTTACCCTGCACATCAACGGGCGGGTCTTCAGCAAATACCCGCCCGGTTACGCGCTGCTGCTTGCGGCGGGCGTGCTTTTGGGCCAGCCCTGGCTGGTGAACGCACTGGCGGCGGCGCTGGGCACGCTGGGGGTATGGATGCTGGGGCGCGAGCTCTTCGACGACGCCGCCGGGCTGCTGGCGGCCGGGCTGGGGGTGGCTGCGCCGATGTCGGTGATGCTCTCGGGCACGCTGCTCAGCCACACGAGCAGCCTGGCGCTGCTGGTGTGGTTTGCCTGGGCGTTCTTCCGCGCGCGCCGGGAAACCGGGCTTCACCCCTGGCGCTACGCCTTGTTGGCGGGGGTGCTGCTGGGGCTGGCGGCCGCAGCCAGGCCGCTCACGGCGGCGGCAGTGGGGCTGCCTTTTGGCATGCTCGCATTATGGGATTTGATGCGCGCGCCGCGCCGCCGCCTGGCCGCCGCGCTCTGCCTGGGGGCCGGGCTGCTGGCGAGCGGGTTGCTCTGGCCGGCCTATAACTGGCTGAACACCGGCTCGCCCTTCAGCAACACGTACGCGCTCTACTGGCCGTATGACTCGATCGGCTTTGGCCCGCAGTTCGGGCAAGACGGTCACACACCCGCCGAAGGGCTGGAAAACATCCGCGCCGACCTGGCAGCCTTCAATGAGACGGCCGCGCCCCTGCCCGTTGCCTGGGGCATCCCCCTGCTGTGGGCGGCGGTTGGGCTGGGCGTGGCCCTCGCGCCACGCTCGCGTTGGGCGGGTTTCCTGCTTCTGCCGGTTGCCGCGCTGATGCTGGCGCACGGCGCTTACTGGACGCGCTCAGGCGGGCTGTATGGGCCGCGCTACTTTGCCGAGGCGATGCCCTTTGCCTGGCTGCTGGGGGGGCGCGGGCTGGCCGGGCTGGCGCGCCTGCGGTGGGGCCGCGCCGCGCTCAGGGTGCTCCTGCCGCTGTGCCTGGCATGGGCCATTGGGGTGGAAATGGCGCCGCGCTTTGCCCAGGCACGCGGGCTGTATGGCATTACGCGCGCCGATGCGCACCTGGTGCAGCAGGCCGGGCTGCAGAACGCGTTGGTATTCGTCACGGCGCCGGATTGGACCGATTATGCGCGCTTGAGCTGGCTGAACGCCCCTTACCTGGAGCGCGGTGCGGTGATCTATGCGCGCGATGGGGGGCCGTCATCCAACTGGGAGACGGCAAAGCAGTTCGCCGGGCGGGCGCTGTATTCGTTCGACCGGGCGCGCACGCCTGCCTTGCAGGCCTGCCCTGAGCCGTGCGGGCTTATCCAGCCGCCGCCGGTGAATTACAACGGGAAGTGAGACGTAGAGGTTTGGGTGGCACTCAGTGCCGCCCAAACATCATATTTGCGGCTCTTTCCGTTGAAAACCCTCGCCTTTTCCTGTCAGTCAATCGTAATACCCGGCCAGGGCGATGGCGCGCGGCCCGGTGTTCAACCCCAGCACCGGCCCGGTGAGATGGGTGAATAGCTCCACGGGGTGATATTCGCGGCGGATGCGCTCTTCAAGCGCGTGCGCCTCGTCCTCGGCCATGCCGTGCATCACCGCCACGTGCAGCGGGCGCGAAGCATCCATGGCGGCGAAGAACTTCTGATAGATCATGTCGATGCCGCGGCCGCGCGTGCGTGCCAGCCCGCCCGGCTCCGTCTGGCCGGATTCGGCATCCACATACAGCACCGGCCGGATGTGCAGCACCGAACCCACCAGGTGCGCGGCGTTGCCGATCCGCCCGCCGCGATGAATATAATCCAATGTGTCCAGGCAGATCCACAACCGGACGCGGCGGCGCACCAGTTCGGCGGCGGCGAGGGTTTCATCTACCCCGGCGCCGGCATCGCGGGCGCGCGCGGCTGCCAGCACCTGCCAGCCGAAGGCCATCGTTGCCTCGCGCGAGTCATAGACGTGCACGGGGATGCTCGCCAGTTCGGCGGCCTGCCGGGCCGCCTGGTAGGCTCCGCTGAACCTGGCGCTCACCGTCATCACCAGCACATGGGTTGCCCCGCGTTCCTGCGCCTCGCGGTAGGCCTGGGCGTATTCGTTCACGCCCACCTGGGCGGTGGTGGGCAGCTCCTTCTCGGTTTCGAGCCGGCGGTAGAACTCATCGGGCTGGAGGGTCACCCGGTCGCGGTACTCGACGCCGTTCCAGATGAGCACATGCGAGAGGATGGTGAGCCTGTGGCGGGCGACGAGCTCGGGGGGGATATCGCAGGTGGAGTCGGCGATGATTTCGATGGCGGGATCAGACATCCGGTAAACCTGTAGGAATGTGGAAATAAATCAAGGCGCGGGGGCGGTGGATCGCTGTGGATCTCCGTGAGCCCCCGTGCCCCGCTGAAGCAGGTTGTGTGTACGGTTTTCCCTATCCATCGTGGGGGCCGCCCCATAATGGATAGGGAAAACAGAATTCTTTTATGCGACAGGCAGATGCGCCTTTTCGATTTATACCCAGCCGCGCAGCTGCATGGCCTTGACCACCCGGTCAATGGCGACCATGTAAGCGGCATCGCGCATGCAGGTATTTTCTTTCAACGACATATCGAGCACGCCGTGGAAGGCGATGGTCATCTTGGTGTCGAGCCTGCTGAGGGTCTCTTCTTTCGTCCAGTAGTAGTTCATGTCGTTCTGGACGGATTCGAAGTAAGAAACCGTCACGCCGCCGGCGTTGCACAGGAAGTCTGGGATGACAAAGACGCCGTTCTTGTTGAAGACCTCGTCGGCTTCCGGGGTGGTGGGGCCGTTGGCGCCCTCAGCCACCAGCCGCACGCGCGGATGCACGCGCCTGACCGTTTCGCCGTTGATCTGGCCTTCCAGGGCGGCGGGGATGAGCACATCGGCCTCTTTGCCGATCCACTCGCTGCCATCCTCGATGCTGTAGCCTTCGGCCGAGGCCTTGGCTTTGTTGATCGAGCCGTACTGGTCGGTGATGGACATCAGGAAGCGCGGGTTGATGCCATCCGGCTTGGAGACGGTGTAAGAGCACTTGTCATCGCGGTCCCAATAGGAAACGCATACCACCTTGCCGCCGAGCATTTCGGTGAAGCCGATGGCGGCGTATTGGGCCACGTTGCCAAAGCCCTGGATGGCGGCAACCGATTTGGCCGGGTCCATGCCGAGGTGGCGCATAGCCTCGCGCACGGCATAGATGACGCCGTAGCCGGTGGCCTCGGTGCGCCCAAGCGAACCGCCGCCGCCGAGGGGCTTGCCGGTGATCACGCCGGGGGTGTATTGCCCGACGAGTTTCGAATATTCATCCATCATCCAGCCCATCATCTGCGGGGTGGTGCCGACGTCCGGCGCGGGCACGTCGATGCGCGGGCCGAGGTTGCGCCACATCACGTCGATGTAACCGCGGCAGAGGCGCTCCTTTTCGGAGGTGGAAAGGGTGGCAGGGTCCACGATGACACCGCCCTTGCCGCCGCCGAGGGGCAGGTCTGCCGTGGCGCATTTCCAGGTCATCCAAAAAGCCAGCGCGCGCACCGTATCTACGGTTTCGGCGGGGTGGAAGCGGATGCCGCCCTTGTTGGGGCCGCGCGCGTCGTTATGCTGCACGCGGAAGCCTTCGAAGATGCGGATCGAGCCATCGTCCATGCGCACCGGGATGCGGAAATGGAATTCGCGCATCGGCCAGCGCAGAATTTCAGCCACCTGCGGGTCGAGCCGGAGCAGGCCCGCGACGTGGTCGAACTGCTGCTGCGCCATTTCAAAAGCGTTGGTTTGTCCTGCCATTCAAATCACTCCTGTGAATTTGAGATATGGTACCTGCCCCAGGCCGGGCAGCTACCCCTTGCCGGCGCGGGCGGCGGGCAAAAAATAAAGCGGGCACGCCGGAACGCGCCCGCTGATGGTGGTGGCCTGGTCGGTTCGGAAGCCCATTCACCCCTCCGCCCTGTGCTTTACAGTGCTATTCTACATTAGCAAAATTAAACGGCGCTGACAATGGATGAAAATCGCCCTTCCTGCGTGATATGTCTCAGGCGGTTGTCATACAAAAGGCCTGCGCGCACCTGTCGAATCTCACTTTGAAATTCTCACACTCCGCTACAATTAATCGAAATGGCCACGATGCAGCTAACCACTTTCCTCAGCGCGGCAGAGTTCCTCGGGGCGGTCCGCCCGGCCCTGGAGGCAGACGAGGCCGCCAACAACCTGATGCTCGGCCTGGCGCTGGCCATCCGGCGCGCGCCAGACCGCTTCGAGCGGCAGCCGTACCTCGGCGCAGTTCAATCCGCCGGGCAGGTTCTGGCCGCCGCGTTGATGACCCCGCCGCACAACGTGGTGGTGTATGCCGCCGGCGAGGAAGGCCTGCCTGCCCTCGACCTGCTGGCCGCCGATTTGGCTCTCAACCGCTGGCCGGTGCCGGGCGTGCTTGGCCCCAGCCGGGCGGCGCTCAGCTTTGCGGAATCCTGGCAGGCGCGCACGGGCAGGGGCTTCGCCCTCAACATGCACGAGCGCGTCTATGAGCTGCGCCGCGTGACGCCGCCCCCGGCCGTGCCCGGCGAGATGCGCCTTGCAGGCGAGGCGGATTTTGCCCTGCTTTCGCGCTGGCTGCTGGCGTTCAACCGTGAAGCCGTGCCCGATGAGCCGGTGACGCTGGATGAAGTGGAAAGGAACGTGCGCAACCGCCTCGCCGACATCAGTTACTTCATCTGGCAGGATGAAAGCCCCGTCGCGGTGGCGGGGAAGACCCGCCCAACGCCGCACGGCTGCTGTGTGGGGCCGGTTTATACCCCGCCGGAGTTCCGCCGGCGCGGGTATGCCACCGCGCTGACGGCCGCCCTCAGCCAGCGGCTGCTCGACGAGGGCTTTCAATTCACCGCGCTGTTTACCAACCTGGCCAACCCCATCTCCAACAGCATCTACCAGAAGATCGGCTACCGCCCGGTGTGCGATTTCGACCTGTACCTGTTCGGCGGTTCACCCACGGCCGCCCGCCCAGGCGGGGATGCGGGGCAGGCTTAATCTTCCAGTGCCTTTCTGAGCTGCTGGATGCGCGGGTGGTGCGGCGGCAGGCTGCGCGAGAGGATTTCGAGCGCGCGCATGCGCATCTGACGGGCGGAGTGAGATTCGCCCATGCCCTCCAGGCGCTCGGCGAGCAGCGCCAGGCGCAGGCCCACCTGCCGGTGCTCTTTGCCCAGGGCGGCTTCTTCGCGCTCCAGGGCCGCCCGGTAGGCCGCGCGGGCTTCTTCCAGCCTTCCCAGGTCTTGCAGCACGATGCCCAGGTTGGTCTGGATATTGGAGATTTCCACCGGCTGCGCGGCAAAGGCGGCCTCTCCGGCGGCCAGGGCGCGCTCCAGCACCGGCAGGGCTTCGGCGGCGCGCCCCTGCCCCTGCAGCGCCACCCCCAGGCCGTTCAGGCGGCTGACGACGCGCTGGTGCGCCTCGCCGAAGAGCGGAAGTTCGATCTCCAGCGCCTTACGGTAAGCGGCTTCGGCGGCGGGCAGGTCGCCGAGGGCCTGGTAGATGCGCGCCAGGGTGGCCTGGCGCACGGCCACGTTGGGGTGCTGCCCGCCGAGATGGGCCAGGTCGATCGCCAGAGCGCGCTCGGCGGCGGCTTTCGCGCCGGGCAGGTCGCCGCTCTGGCGCAGCACTTCGGCCAGGTTGCTGATGAGCGTGGCCACGGTGGGGTGCCCGTGGCCCAGAGCGGCCTCGCAGGCGCGCACGGCATGGTCGAGCGACATGCGCGCCGCGATGAGTTTGCCCTGCATCTGCATAATGGCGCCGATGTTGCCGTAAACCAGGCCCACGCTGAGGTGGTTTGGCCCATAGTGGCCCTGCAGGATGACCATGGCCTGGTTGAAGGCATTCAAGGCTTCATCCAAACGGCCCATCAACTGCAGGGTATGGCCGAGGTTGTTCCACAGCGAGCCGACCAGCGGGTGACGCTTGCCGAAGCGCGCGGCAAAGATCTCCAGGGCGGCCCGGGTGGCTTCCTGTGAGTGCACGTAGTCGCCCCGGGCGCGCAGGATTTCGCCGGAGTTGGCCAGGTCGCGCGCGACGGCCGGGTGCGCTGCGCCAAAGCAGGCTTCATCGGTGCGGCGGGCGCGTTCAGAGAGCACCAGGGCTTCATCAGTCTCGCCGGCGGCGAGCAGGGCCACGGCGAGGTCGTTGGCGTCGCGCGCTGCTGCGGGGTGCGCCGGCCCGCGGTAGGTTTCATCCAGATCCAGGGCGCGGCGGTGGCAGGCGATGGATTCATCGATCCGGCCCAGGTCGCGCAGCACCGAGCCGAGGTCGTTCAGCGCGGCGGCGCGGAGCGGGTCGGCCTCAGGGAGCGTCTCGGCGTAGGAGCGGGCCTCTTCTAGGGCGGAAAGCGCATCTTCCAGGCGGCCCTCTTCCTGTCGCAGCAAGGCCAGGGCGGCCAGGTCGCGCACGAGGGCGCGCAGGGCTTCAGCGCCGGGGGCTGCCCCCAACGCGGCCCGGCTGGATGCCAGGGCGGCTTCGAGGTGCTCCGTGGCGGGCTTGAGCTCGCCCAGTTCCTTGAGCAGTACGCCCAGGTGGTGGCGCGCCGAGGAGCATCCGGCAAGTGAAAGGGCGCGCTCGAAGGCGGCGCGGGCAGGTTCAAACTCGGCGGCGGCCTGGCGCAGCAGCCCGGCTGCCTCCCATAACGCGGCGGCTCCGGCAGGGTCGAGCGCTTCGCCGGCCGCGGCGGCTTCTTCGAAGCGCGGCAGGAGGGCGCCGAGCGCAAGCGGGGCGGCCGAGAGCGCGCATTCGCTGGCGAGCGCGGCCAGCCCGGCCAGGCTGCCGTCTGTTTCGAGCAGCGCCTCGGCGCGTCCGGTGAAAGTTTCCATCTTCATCCCCTCCGCACCATCGCATCCGTCATGCGCGCGACGCGCGCCATGAATTCCACATCGTGGACACGGATGATATCGGCCCCGCGCACAATGCCCACCACGGCGGCGGCGGCGCTGCCCTCCAGGCGCTCGCCGGGCGGAAGATCGAGCGTGTAGCCGATGAAAGATTTGCGCGACGCTCCCAGCAAGACCGGGTAGCCCAGCGCACGGATCTCGCCCAGCCGGTTGATGAGTTCCAGGTTCTGCTCCACCGTCTTGCCAAAGCCGATGCCGGGGTCGAGCAGGATGTTCCCATCGGCAACGCCCGCGGAACGCGCCAGCTGAACGCTTTCCAGCAGCTCGGCCTTCACCTCGCCGAGCAGGTCGGCATACTGCATGCCCACGTAGCGCCCGCCCAGGCGCTCGCGCACCTCGGCGTTGGCGGGCTTGCTGCGGTTGTGCATCAGGATGACCGGAGCGTTCCAGCGCGCCAGCGTGGCGGGCATCGCCGGGTCGGCGCGCAGCCCCCACACATCGTTGACCCAATCGGCCCCCGCCAGGAGGGCTTCCTCGGCCACGCGGGCTTTGTAGGTATCCACCGAGAGGATGGCGCGCGATTCTGCGGCCAGGGCGCGCACCACCGGCAAGATGCGCCCCAGTTCCTCCCCGGCCTCCACCGGCTGCGAGCCGGGGCGCGTGCTCTCACCGCCGATGTCGAGGATATCGGCCCCGGCCTCCACAAAGCGGCGCGCCTGCGCCAGGGCGGCCTCGAGCGGGTCGGGCTGAGCGAGCAGGCCGTCGCCCGAGAAGCTATCGGGGGTGAGGTTGAGGATGCCCATCACGTAGGTGCGCCGGCCAAACTCGAGCCGCTTATAGGGCCGCACGCCCTGCGCGCCGCTGCGCTCGAGCAGTGTGCTCACGCTCAGGCCCAGCCCCGGGTGGACCAGGGCCGGGGCCAGCTCGGCCAGCGGGACGAGGACAAAAGGCCGCCCGGCGAGCTGCGGGTGGGGGATTTGCAAACCCGGCAGGTCGAGCACGGCATCGTCGTAAAACAGGATGTCCAGGTCGATGCTGCGCGGCCCGTAGCGGAAGGTTGGCTCGCGGCCCAGGCTGCGTTCCACCTGCTTGAGGTGCGCCAGCAGGTCGAGCGGGGGCAGGTCCGTCTCGGCGGCGGCGGCCATGTTGAGGAAGGCGGGCTGCTCGAGGTAGCCCCACGGGTCGGTCTCGTAGACTCCCGACAGGCGCGTGAGGCGCACCTGGGGGGCCAGGGCGTGCAGCGCGCGGCGCAAATTGGACAGGCGCGAGCCCAGGTTGCTTCCCAGCGAAAGATACATGCGGCTCATGCTCAGACTCTTTCGATCCAGATGGCCAGCCCGCCCTGCCCGGCAAAGCCCGCCAGCAGCCCATCCGGTGCGCGGCCCTCGGCCAGGCGGTGCGCCAGGGCGCAGACGCCTGCGATGTCCTCGCCGGGGGTGTTCTCTACGCCCAGGCCCGCCGAAGGGAATCCGCTGCAGGCGGCCAGCGCGGGAGGATGGGGCAGCGCGGCCTGGAGCGCGGCGCGGAAGCCCTCCGGAGAACCCGCGCCCGCCCGCAGCGGCTCGAGGCGCGCCAGCGGGGGCAGGTTCCAGCGCCCCACCGCCGCGGGTGAGCCCAGCAGCAGCGCCGCAGCCTCACCCGTGGCGCTCTGACCGAGAGCGATCAGATCCGCCGCGCCGGATTGGAGCATGCGCAGCGCGGCCTGCAGGCAGAAGAGCGGCAGGAGGGGTGCATCCGGCCAGGCAAAGAGCGGTTTGCCCCCCGGGGCGGCGGGCAGCGGCAGGCCAAGCCAATGAACTTCATCCAGCCAGTTGGCGCGCGCTCCCGCCCCCGAAAGGGCCTGGGCCAGCGCCTGGGCTGGCTCGCCGGAAGCAAACGAGAAGAGATAGGCTTCGGGCATCAGGCGCTCCGCAGCGCGTTGATCAGGTCGGCCAGCAGGCCGTAGGCGGTCGTCTCGGGGCCGGGGTCGCTCTCCACAATCCCCAGGCCGGGCAGCACGTCCGTCTCGAACTGGACGTAAGAGCTGGAACCCCCGACCGAATAGAGCGGCGAATTGGGGCCGACTCGCTGGGGGGCCACCCTGCCCTTCACCTCGCCCCCGGCGCGGCGAGCGCTGCAAACCAGCTTCCAGCGTTCGCCGGCGGCCTTCGCCTCGGCGACCATGCCCGGCGTGATGCCGCGGATGCCTTCGCGCTCCACCTGCTGCGGCTTGAGCGGCACGCCCATCAGCACCGTGGAGAGCGCCGCCACCTTGATGGATGCGTCCCAGCCGTCCACATCGCCGGAGGGGTCGGTCTCGGCCAGGCCGATCTTCTGGCAATGTGCCACGGCCTCTTCGAAGGAGCGGCCCTGCTCCATCATCTCGAGGATTAAATTGGTGGTGGAGTTGAGAATCCCTTTGAAGCCGCGCAGCTCGGCGGCGGGCAGCGGCCCGCGAAAGAGCGAGAAGATCGGCGCGCCATCCATGACGGCCGATTCGAAGAGAAAGCGCCTGCCGCGCACAGCTGCCAGCGCCGAAAGCTCGCGGTAGGCATGCACCACCGGGCCTTTGTTGGCGGTGATGGCGTGCATGCCGCGCTCGAGGGCCGCCTTGAGGTGCGAGATGGCCGGTTCGCCGCTCTGCACGTTGACCGGGGTGTTCTCGAAGAGCACGTCGCCGGGGCAGGCCTGGATGAATTCCAGCATATTCTTCGGGGCGGGGCGGGCCGAGAGCGCCGAAAGGCTGCCGCCGCCCTCCGCCAGCGCCAGGGCGCGTTCGAGGTCGAGGCCCAGCGGGTCGATTGCGCTGCCATGCTGCCCGGTGGCGATGCCGTTCACCTGGAAGGTGAAGCCGTATTCGCCTTCGAGCAGGGCCCGCTTGCGCTGCAGCAGCCGCGCCAGCGCCCTGCCGACGTTGCCAAAACCGATCATGACGATGTGGATGTGGGGCATAGGGGCTCCTGAGAGGAAATCAATGAGCTGATGCGCCGATGGGTAGATAAGAAGATCAGCGCCGGGTGCCAACTTGCGGACGGCCGGACGGCCAACCGCGAATCGTCGAAAGAAAAGCGCGCCCTCAGACCGGAGGCCAGGGGTAGGGGCGGCGCGAGGAAGGCGGGTTGGGGAAGCAGCCCATCTCGATCAGGCGGCGCACCCGCGAGCGCAGAGCGGCGACTTCGCCCGGGCGCAGATGGCGTTCGAGCTCCACACGCGCCGGGCTGCCCGGCTCGATTTTCCCGAGCAGGCGCTCGAGATCGGCGAGCAGGGCTTCGGGGAGGGGTTCACCGGCAAAATCCCACACCACGGTGCGCAGCTTGTCTTCCACGTGGAAGCATAACCCCTGGTCGATCAACCAGATGTGCCCTTCTGCGTCTATGAGGATATGCCCGCCCTTGCGGTCGGCGTTGTTGCTGACCAGGTCAAAAATCACGGCCGGGCGCAGGCGCTGCTTCTCTTCCTCGGTGAAATTGAAGAAGTGGTGGTGGGGGTCGTGCTCGACGTAATATTGCAGCGAGCCGGGCCCCAGCGGGGCGCGGCGGCGATAGACGGTGGGCGGAACGAGTTCCCAGCCAAGCTGCTCGCTGAGCAGGTAGGCGGCCACCTCGCGGTGCGCCAGGCTGCCGGGAGGGAAATCCCACAAGGGCTGCTCGCCGCGCACGGGTTTATAGACGCCCTTATAGAGCCTGCCTTCGAAGGTGATCTCGCCGAGGAAGGTGTAGTTGGAACCGCTAAGGAACTGGCCCTGGACGGTGTATTCGCCGTTCAGCAAGGCCCGCGCGATGAGATTCTTGTCCACTATTTCTTATGCCCATTCCGCTTCGGGCAGAAGTGCCCCTCGGGGTCCATCGGCTGGCCGCAGTACGGGCAGATGGGCCGGCCCTGCGCGGCCACCTCGAGACCCCAGCGGCACATCGCGCGCAACTGGGTGCGCGTGCACCAAAAGCGCACCACGCTGGTCTCCGAATCTTCTTCCGGCTCAGGGGTCTGCTCTTCACCTTCGGCGGTGGTAATTTCACGGGCAATCAAGATGGCCATGTCGCCGTCAGCGTCATAACCCAGGGCCAGCTCGCCGACGCGAAAGAGCGGGTCTACCGGCGGGGTGATGTGCATGAGGGCCGCGTCATAATCCGGCGAGGCTTCGGGCAGGCCGGGGAAGCGCTGCGAAAGCTCGGCGAGAAACTCCTCCAGCCCAAGGGCAAGAGTCTGGATCTGCACTTTTTCGACGATTAAGGTGACCACCTGGTCGTCTTTGGTGGCCTGGATATAAAACACGCGCTTGCCGGGCTGGCCGATCGCGTCGGTGGTGATATGCGTCACGGGGTTAAGGTCTAGTTCAATGCGCGGCATCGGTACACTCCTTTCTTAAGTATACCCATCAGGCGAGGCTTCCGCCGTGCCAGCGGACAGCTTCGCACGAGTCATTCTGAGCGGGGGGGCAGCAGCCAGCGAGCAGGCGGGTGAGGAGCGCTTTGAAAGGCTCGAGCTCGCCCGTGGTGAGGAAGGTCATCGCGGCGGGCGGGCCGTCGCTGCCCTGCAGCCAGCCGCGGGCGGCCAGAACACGCCCCACCTGGCGCGCTACCGCGGGGGCGGGGTCGATCACCCGCACGGCGGGGCCGGTGATTTCCTGGATGAGCGGAATGATGAAGGGGTAATGCGTGCAGCCCAGCACGACCGTATCCATGCCCTGGGCGAGCATCGGTTCGAGCGCCCGGGTGAGGATCTGGCGCGTGCGCGGCCCGGCGAGGTCACCGGCCTCGACCTGCGCCACCAGGCCGGGGCAGGTATCTTGCAGCACGGTGACGCCGCCTGCGAAGCGCTCCAACACCGATGCATACAGCGCGCCCTGGAAGGTGGCCGGGGTGGCCAGCACGCCCACCACGCCGGAGTGGGTGCACTCGGCGGCGGGCTTGACGGCCGGTTCCATGCCGACGAAGGGAACTTGCGGGAAGGCCGCGCGCAGGTGGTGCAGCGCGGCCGCCGAGGCCGCGTTGCAGGCCACGACGATGAGTTGCGCCCCGCGCGAAAGCAGGTGGCGGGTGATCTCGGTGGAAAAGGCGCGCACCTCTTCGAGGGGGCGCGGCCCGTAGGGCACGTGCGCCTGGTCGGCCAGGTAGGTCAATGGCAGGCCGGGCATCTGCTCACGGATGGCGCGCAGCACCGAAAGCCCGCCTACGCCCGAATCGAAAATGCCGATCATGGATTGATTTTAGCAGGAATCAAGTCAATGAGAGAGAAGTCAACCAGGGGTGAAGGATAAGAGACAAGAAGTCAATGAGGTATCGGATTGATGGAAAAAGGCAAGTTCTCCTCACCCATCGACTTTTCGTCTCATCACTCATAGACCTTTTGCGACGCCTCCACCAGCGCCTTGAAGAGGGCGCGCTGCGGGGCGTGGGCCTGGAGCCATTCGGGGTGCCACTGCACGCCCAGGCCGAAGGGGTGGCCGGGCAGCTCCACGGCTTCCACCAGCCCGTCCGGCGCGTGCGCCGAGACGGCCAGCCCCGGTGCGATGCGCCCCAAGCCCTGGTGATGCAGGCTGTTTACCTCGAAGCTCTCGCCGCCGAGGATGCCCGCCAGCCGGCTGCCCGGCTCGATGCTCACCGGATGCGAGAGCCGGTCGCGCGGGTAGCCGGGGAAGAAATCGTGCTTGCGGGCGCCGGCGAGCTGGTCTTCGATGTGGGTGTAAAGCCCGCCGCCCAGGGCCACGTTGATCACCTGGATGCCGCGGCAGATGCCCAGGAAGGGCAGGCCGGTTTCGGCTGCGCGCCGGACGAGGGCGATTTCGCTCCGGTCGCGTTCGGGTTCGATGCCGTACACGCGCTCATGCGGGGGGCCGTCAAAGAGGGATGGGTCGATATCCCCGCCGCCGGTGAACAGCAATCCATCCAGGCGCTCGAAGGCCGCCATCAGCGCATCGGGGCTGAGGCTGGCGGGCAGCAAGAGCGGCACGCCTCCGGCGTTGGCCACTGCGTTCAGGTAAGAGAGGGCTGCGGCATATAGATCGGTTTGCCCGTTTGTGCCGGGCACGCGGGCTGTGGTGACGCCAATGATCGGTAAATGCATAGGTAAGATCCTAAAGATACAGAAAGGGCGCAGCTTCTGGGCTGCACCCTTTAGATTGTATCATCAGAGCGAATCTATGAGAACTTCTGCTTGAGGCGGGCGCGCTTGCCGGTGCGTCCGCGCAGGTAGAACAGGCGCGCGCGGCGCACTTTGCTGTGGCGCTCCACGACGACTTTGTCGATGCGCGGGGAGCTGGTGAGGAAGGTGCGCTCAACGCCGATGCCGTTCGAGGCGACGCGCCGCACGGTGAAGGACGCTCCGCTGCCGTTTTTGGTGAAGAGCACGGTGCCTTTAAATTCCTGGATGCGCTCGCGGTTGCCTTCTTTGATCTTCACATGCACGCTGACCACGTCGCCGGGGCGCAGGTGCGGGATGTTTGTGTTGAGCGGCGCTTGGACCGCCTGCAAAATTTGTTCGCTCATGGTCTGACAATCCTTGCTTTTTATGCTTGCTGGTAAGCTGCCCGTAGGCGCGAGGGGGGATTATAACACGGGATTTTGGAATCTGCAATAGAAATCGAAATGGGCGGTGAAGGGGCGCGCCTACGGGTTGACCGGGATGATTAATTCCTGGCCCACGCGCAGCGGGGCGGAGGGGTCGAGGCCGTTTGCCGAAGCAATCTGCCCGGGAGGGGTCTTCCAGCGCGCAGCCACCAGGGGCAGGCTGTCGCCGGGGCGGACGGTGTAGCGCGCGGGCTGACCGCTCAGGTCTTTGGCGCGCCAGGCCCAGCGGAAGACCTCGAAGCCTCCGTCGCCGGTGCGGCCGTTCACACGGTCGTTGGCCCACTGGTTGCGGAAGTAGCCCACAGTGGGGTCTTTGGCGCTGTAGAGCAAGATGCGCCGGATGCTGTATTCAAGCCGCGGCTTCACCTGGGTAAGGTTGGTGACGGCAAAGCGGTTGCCTTCAGAATCCACCTCGCTGACCACCAGCACGTGGTCGAAGCCGTCTTGTTTCGAATAGGTATAGACCAGGTCGCCGGCTTCGAGCGGGTAGGCAATCAGGTCGGCGCTGCCGAGCGGCTCGCTGAAGCGCCGCAGGGTGTAGGTATCCGGCGGGAAGAGCGACCAGGGCCGCCCGTTCTCGCTGGGCTTGGGCAGCCAGAAGGACTTGGGCGCTGCATCCCAGGCCCCGTAGCCGGGCGGGAAGGCTCCCGCCGCGCTGGTGATGGCCCAGGCAAGCGGCCCGCACATCAGGGCCGGTGATTCGGTTTTGCCGTCCAGCCAGGCGATGCCCCGCGCCACCGCAAAGGCCGAGGGGCTGTCGGCGGCGAGGAAGGCCTGCGCGGAAGAGGCGAAATCGGGCTGCTGCCAACCGGCGCCCTCCAGTTGGCCCACGGGCACATCGGGGGCCAGCCCGGAGGCAACCATCCAGCGGCAGGGGCTGAGGCGCAGCGTTTCGACCACGCTTGCATCGCCTGCGGGGAGTTCGCCGGGCTGCCAGTAGGCGCGGATGTAGGCGGCCCACGCGCCTTGCAAAGCCGCGGCGCGCATCGGCACCGCCAGGATGTGCTCACCGGCCTGCGCATCCTGCCGCAGCCAGGCGGCAAAACCGGCCGCGTGCAGGGCGTTGAGCATTTCCTGGACGAGGTAGCGGTTCTGCACGAGTGAAGTGGAGAAGGCCAGCGCATCTTCGCCGGTGAGCTGGTAGACCCGCGCGGAGGCATTCCAGGCGCGCGTGAGCCGGCGGCGGGCAAGGGGCGTCTCCAGGGCGAGGAGCTGATCGGCGTAAGCCAGCATATCGGCGGTGGAAAGCTGCGCCTGCTCATTCGCGCCCAGGCAGCCGGCCGGTTCGGCGTAGGCGGCCGGCGCGGCCTCGGTTGCGGCGGCAGGCGTGGGCGTGACGGGCGGCGGGCTGAGGGTGGGCAGCGGGGTGAAGGTTGGCCGGGCGGTAGGGGTGGGCGCGGGGGCTGCGTCTGGCGCGGCGGGCGCAGACAGGGGCGCGCAGCCTGCCAGCAGCGCCAGCGCGAGGAGGAATGGGATGACCCGGTTGGAAAAACGACCCGGCATGGTTGAATTATATGCAAGAAAGGAGGAGATTAAGATAATAAACCGCGAAAGGACGCGAAGAAGAGATGGATGATCTTTCCGCTCTTCCTTCGTGTTACTTCGCGTGATTTCGCGGTTAATAATCGAACCGCCAAGGGACGCGAAGAAGAGTATAGTGATTCTTGTAGTGACGACTTCAGTCGTTTCTTAAAGAACAACTGAAGTCGTCACTACAAGAGGGCGCGGAGGTTCCCCCGTGCCTCCAACCGCAGCGGGTGCGCCCCGGCGCCGCGGCGTTTTCGAGTAGAATCCCATGCATGTGCAAGCTTGAACTTACCCTTGCCGGCGAAGGTATCGGCCGGGGAAGCTGCTGATGCCCAAAATTCACCTCGACACCGACCTGGGCGGGGATATTGACGACCTGTGCGCGCTGGCGCTGCTCCTGGGCTGGCCGGGCGGCGTGGAGCTGGCAGGCGTGACGGTGGTGGGCGATACCAACGGGCGCCGCGCCGGTTACACGCGCTTTGCCCTCGACCTTGCCGGGCGCGCCGATGTGCCCGTGGCGGCCGGGGCCGATACCTCCGGCGGTTACTACCCCTACGAGCTTGGCCTGCCCCCTGAGGAACGCTACTGGGGGGCGCCGGTGCCTGCCCTGCCCGCCCCTGCGGAGGCGGCGCTGGACCTGCTCGAGGCGAGCATCCGCCAGGGCGCGGCGCTGATCGCCATCGGCCCGCTCACCAACCTGGCGCTGCTCGAGCGGCGCAGCCCCGGCATCCTGGAAGGTGTTAATCTCTATATCATGGGCGGATACCTGTACCCGCCGCGCGAGGGCTTCCCCCGGTGGGGCAACGAGATGGACTTCAACATCCAGGTGGATGTGAAATCGGCCCGCCTGGTGCTCGAGCGTTCCAACCCCACGCTCATTCCCCTGGCGGTGACGGTGGAGACGGCCCTGCGCCGCGCCCACCTGCCGCGGTTGCGCCGCGCGGGGCCGCTGGCGCGCCTCATCGCCCGCCAGGCCGAGGCCTTCGCCGGGGACGAGCGCATCGCCGGGCGCTTCTGCCCAACCTGCCCGGCCCTGCCGCCCGATATCATCAACTTCCAGCACGACCCGCTGGCCTGCGCCGTGGCGCTGGGGTGGAGAGAGGGCGTGAGGCTGGAGGAAATGCGCGTGTCGGTGGAGGAGCAGTGCGGCCTGCTGGTGGAGCGGGCAGACCCGGCCGGGCGGCCGGTGCGCGTGGTGACGGGCGTGGACGGCCCGCGCTTCAGCGAGCTGTGGCTGAGCATCGTCGCGGGGAGCTGAAAACCCGGGTTTGCGCCGGGGCGCCAAGGCGGTCAATCCCTCATCTCGATTCACCTTCTTATGGTACACTGGTACCGCGATGGACGAGAAGACCCTCCTTACCCTGGAATACCCCAAGGTGCTCGAACGGCTGGCGGCATATGCCTCCTTCAGCGCTTCAGCCGAGCTTGCGCGCAATTTGCACCCCGCCAGCCGCCTCGAAGAGGCGCAGCGCCTGCAAAAGCTGACCAGCGAGGCGCGCCTGCTGCTGAGCGTCAACAGCGACATCACCGTGGGCGGGGCCACCGATATTCGCCCGCTTGCCGAGCGCGCCGCGCGCCACGGTGTGCTCGAACCGGCGGAGCTGCTGGCCGTCAAGGATACGTTGATCTCGGCGCGCAACCTGGCGCGCTATTTCGAGCGCGCGGCGGAGCAGTTCCCGGCCCTCGGAGAGATCGCCGCGGCCTTCCCGCCGCCGCCGGGCGTCATCGACGCCATCTCGCGCGCCATCTCCGAGCGCGGCGAGATCCTCGACCAGGCCTCGGATAAGCTCGGGCGCATCCGCCACGAAGTGCGCATCGCTCACGAGCGCCTGCTCAACCGCCTGCAGCGCATGGTCAGCGACCCCAAGATCGCCCCCATGCTGCAAGACGCCCTCGTCACCCAGCGTAACGGGCGCTATGTCCTCCCGCTGCGCGCGGAGTTCAAGGGGCAGGTGCGCTCCATCGTCCATGACCAGTCTTCTTCGGGGGCCACGCTGTTCGTCGAACCGCTGGTGATTGTGGAAGCGAACAACGAGTGGCACGAGCTGCAGCTGGCCGAGCGCGATGAAGAACGCCGTATCCTGGCCGAGCTTTCGGACCTGGTGGGCGATAACATCGAGCTGGTCAGGCGGCTGGTAGATGCCATGGCGCGCTTCGATTTCGCCCTCGCCTGCGCCAAGTACGCCGAAGATATCCACGCCTGTGAGCCGGTGCTGGTGAAATATCACAACCAGGAGCGCCACGACCACCCCGGCAGCACCATCATCCTCTACCAGGCGCGCCATCCCCTGCTCGACCCGGCGACCGTCGTGCCGATCGACGTGGACCTCGACGAGCAGACCTTTGGCGTGGTGATCACCGGGCCGAACACCGGCGGTAAGACGGTGACGCTCAAAACAGTGGGGCTGATGGCGTTGATGGCTCAATCGGGGCTGCACATCCCGGCGCGCTCCGGTTCGCAGCTGAGCGTCTTCCAGAATGTGTTTGCCGATATCGGCGACGAGCAATCGATCGAGCAGTCGCTTTCCACCTTTTCGGGGCATATCAAGAACATCGTGCGCATCCTGCGGCGGGCCGATACACGCACGCTGGTGCTGCTCGACGAGCTTGGCGCAGGCACCGACCCGCAGGAAGGGGCGGCCCTGGCGCGCTCCATCCTGGCGTATATGGTGGAGCGGCGCATCCCGTGCCTGGTGGCCACGCATTACCCCGAGCTCAAGCTGTTTGCCCACAATACCCCCGGCATCATCAACGCCAGCATGGAATTCGATGTGCAGACGCTGCGCCCCACCTACCGGCTGACGCTTGGGCTGCCGGGGCGTTCCAACGCGCTGGCCATCGCTGCGCGGCTGGGGCTGGATAAGAAGATCATCGAGGACGCGCGCGCCGAAATGAACCCCGAAGAGCTGCGCGCCGATGACCTGCTCAACGAGATACACCGCCAGCGCGAGCTGGCCCGCCGCGCCCGCGAGAAAGCCGAACGCGACCAGCAGGAATCGGAAAAGATGAAGAAAGAGCTGCTGGCGCGGCTGGAGAAGATCGAGGATGAGCGCCGCAGCGTCCTCGAAAAGGCGCGCGCTCAGGCAGAAGATGAAGCCGCCGGGCTGCGCCTGGAGATGGACGAGGTGCGCCGCGCCCTGGCCAGGGCGCGCCAGCCGCTGGAAGCGCTCAGGCCGGTGCAGGAGCGGGTGGAGGAAATTACCGCTGCCGTCCAGCAGGTGACGGAGCGGCAGGGTGCGGCTGCCGAGGGCGAAGAGAAGCCCCCGCTCCGCCCAGGAGAGAAGGTGAAAATCCGCTCGCTGCAGATGGAGGGGGTGGTCAGCGCGGTGGGCGAGAATGATGTGGAAGTGCAGATCGGCAGCCTGCGGGTGCGCGCCCGCCTGGCCGACCTGCTGCGCCGCGGCGAGGCGGAGCCGGAGGTCAAGCCGGCCGCTCCCGCCGGGCGGACTTCCTTCAGCCGCGCGCGGGCCAAAACAGCAGACGAGGGCCCGACGGTCTATTACCCTTCGCCGGGCATGGAGATCGACCTGCGCGGCCAGCGCGTGGAAGACGCCCTGGATGCGCTCGAGCGCTATCTGGAATCGGCCTACCTGGCCGGGCTGCCTTTTGTGCGCGTGATCCACGGTAAAGGGACGGGCCGGCTGCGCCAGGTGATCCGCGAGGCGATGGGGTCATCGGCGCACGTCAAGAGCTGGCAGAGCGGCGATGATAGCGAGGGCGGCGACGGCGTCACGGTCGTCAAATTAAAGGTGGATTGAGCAGGGATCAATCGATTCGTGGGCGCGTCCGGCCCGTAGGCGCGCCCCGCCGCTTCGGCCGCCTGGAGAGGTGTGTGGGCGCGGCAAAGACGCGGGGACGAGCCCCGCGCCTACGCGGTGGCGTGAAAGACGTGATTTTCCGTAGGCGCGCCCCGCCGCTTCGGCCGCCTGGAGAGGTGCGTGGGCGCGGCAAAAACGCGGGGACGAGCCCCGCGCACATGGGATGGAAAAAAACAGGCCAATTGTGGGCGTCCCCCCCGGATGCCACAACCGGCCTGTTTGCACGGATCCCCTTGTAGACCGTGCCCATGAGCGATGAGTCTCCAAATTTAGGGTGCAAGCACCCCCTTACACCCTAAATTCGAGACGGCTCCTTGTGAGAGCGTATCTGGATTGATCATACTCATGCGGCGTTGCCAGAACGTTGACAAACCCGGCAGGCAGGCGGGGCGAAAACCTTACATTTTGGAAAGCTTGGCGGCGTAGTTCTCGAACGCCGGGCGCAGTTCGGGGCGGTGGGTGTGGGCTTCCAGCGCGCCGAGCAATTCCTGCAACCGCGCCCGGTGGGGCTGCGAGTCGCGGCCCATCAACGCGGCGGCGCGGGCGGCGATGTGGGCGGCTTCGACCTCCAGCCGCAAGATGGACAGCTCGCGCGCTTCGCGCATCACCAGCAGGGCTTTCTGGTTCGCCTCGTCGGGGCGGTGATCTTCCAGGGCGACCTCGGCCAGGAGCAGGTAAACCTCCAGGCGCTCGATGGGCAGCTCGCGCTCGGAGGCCTGGGCCGCCACGCGGTTGGCCAGCTCGACGGCCTCGGCCAGGCTGCCGGCGCGGCTCAGCGCGCGGGCTTTGGCCACCAGCGCCGCCAGCAAGTAAAGGTTGAGTTCATATTTCCGGCACAAGGCGATTGCCTGTTCGAGCGTTTCCAGCCCTTCAGCGATGCGCCCGCAGGAAACCAGCAGCTCGCCCAGCCGTTGGAGGCAGTCTGCCCCGGCGTATGTATCCGGCGAGGCGGCCAGCCCGCGCCGGAAAAGCGCTTCGGCCTGCTCCGCCTGCCCGAGGGTTTGCATCACCGCGCCCTGGATGCACCAGGCCTGGCTGGCGATGCGCCCGAAGCCGCCTGCCAGGCTGCCTTCCAGGGCCAGGGCGGCATCCTGCCAGGCCTCATCCAGGTGCCCCAGCGAGAGCCTGGCCAGCGCCCGCGAGAACAGGGCCATCCCGCCCAGGCGGAGGTTTTTCATCGGGGCGATCATGCGCAGGGCGATCTCGGCATGTTCGGCCGCCCTGGAGGCCTGCCCCAGATGATGCTCGGAAAGGGCCAGGCAGGTCATCGCGCGCGCCCCGCCGGCGTGGTTGAACGCCTGGCGGCATTCTTCCAGGGCCGTCTCAGCCTGCTTGCGGGCTTTGGCAGGCCAGCCATTGACGTTCTGCGTGATGGCCAGCCGGTAGCGGATGGATGTGCGCGCTTCGAGGTACTTCGCCCCGAACGAGTCGCCGGCCAGGCCGAGCGCCTGCTCGAGCACCTGGATGGCTTCGCCGTAACGATTTTGAATGGCGAGGAACCCCCCGCGCCGGTAATGGAAGAGCATCCAGGCCAGGGGATCGTTGATCTGCTCGAGGAACCCGCGCGCCTGTTCCAGCGCGAGCAGCCCCTGTTCGGCCTGGTCGCGCAGGTCGGCGGCAGCGGCCATGCCCAGGTAACCCCAGCCGATGAGCAGCGGGCTGGTGCGCCGGAAACCCGCCGAGAGCATCGCCCCGGCGGCATGCTCGCTGACGGCTGCGTTGGCGATGTTGAAACCGAATTCGCCCCAGGCCGAGTAGAGCTGGAAGATTTCCTCATCCGTCGCGGCCGGCTCAATTTGCTCGAGGAGCTGTTCGGCGCGCTTGAAGGCATCGAAGGCTTCGGCCTGGGCATACAGGCTGCGGGCGTGCAGCCCGGCTTTCAGCCAGAAGGAAAAGGCTTTCTGCGTTTCTCCGGCCTCTTCGTAATGACGCGCCAGAACCGCGGCCGAGGTGCTGTCTGGAGCGCCGGGCAGTTGCTGGAGAACGGCAGCGACGCGCAGGTGATAGACCCTGCGGCGCACCGGGCTGAGTTCGAGATGGATGATTTCACGTACCAGGTCGTGAGAGAACCGGTATTGGGTTATGCCCGCGAGCGGACCGACCGGCTGGAGCAGGCGCCGGCGTTCAAGCTCTTCCAGAGCCGAAGCCAGCCTTTCAACGTTGAGGTTGGCGGCCTGCTCGAGCACATCCAGGCGGAACTCGCTGCCGATCACCGCGGCGATGGTGAGCACCTGCTGCGCGTCGGCAGAGAGCCGTTCGAGCCGCTGGTGCACCTGGGCGTGCAAGCTGCCTGCGATGGGCAGCGGGTCACCGGGCTGGAAGGCAGCCGTCTCGACCGGGAAATCGAGCAGCGCGCGCAGGTTTTCGAGCAAGAACAATGGGTTGCCGCCGGTGTTTTGCTGGATGCGCTCGAGCAGCGCGGAGGGGAGCTCGCGTTCGAGCACATAGCGCGCCATCTCGGCGGCATTCTCCGCCGGCAGCGGACCGAGGGGCAGCTCGAGCAGCGCGCCAGAGGGTTGAAGGTGCGCCGTCAATTCCAGGAGGGCCGGGGGTTGTTCGCCCAGGCGGCAGGCCATCACCAGGGCGCCGCGCTCGCCAAAAAAGCCGTGTTCAACCAGGTAAGCGGCCGCGTTCAGGCTGGTATCGTCGCACCAATGCAGGTCATCCAGGAAGATCAACAGGCGCTGCGACCGGCTGAGCATCAACAGGGTTTGGTGGATGGCCTCGAAAAGCAGGGGCTGAGCCAGCGAATCGCCCATGCGGGCGGAGGGCAGTTCCGGGAAGATCACGCCCAGCTCGGGCAGAAGGACTTGCATGGCCGAAAGCCACAGCCTGGGGAGCGCGCGCCATTCCTCGGCCGAGACCTGGTAACGCAGCATGTCGATGAACGGCTGGAAGGGCAGGCTGCTTTCCATGGGGCGCGCCACGGCCGCCATAAGCCGCGGCGAAGGTTCGAGCGAGCGGAAGAGTTCTTGCACCAGGCGCGTCTTGCCCGACCCGGCTTCACCCAGCAGCAGAACCACGCCGCCGCGGCGGTAAGCGGCGCGAAGCTTTTCGAGCTCGTCGTGGCGGCCAAAGAGCGGAACCTGCGCCGCGCGCCGCCCGGGCCAGCGCACCGCGCCTGCCTGGTGCGAAACGGCGGCGCCTTCTCGCAGGCGCTGTTCGGTGAGCCGCAGGGCCTGCGGCAGGCCATCGAAGCCCTCCTGGGCGTATTGTTCGCGCAGGCGCTGCAGGTAAAGCAGCGCGTCGGCATGCCAGCCGCCGCGTTCATACACCGCAATGATACGCTCGTGCAGCGCGTCGTTGATCGGGTCAATGGCCACAGCGCTCTGCAGCCAGGTGAGGGCTTCTTCCAGGCTGCCGGACGAGAGGTGATGGTCGGCCAGGCGTTCCAGCAGGCGCAGATAGGCGGCATGCAGGCTGCGCTCGGTGGCATAGACCCAGGCTTCCAGCTCGGGCGAGGCAGGCAGGCGCGCTCCCGAAAGGAAGTGCGGCGCGCGCCACAGGCGTACCGCGCGGAGCATCTTCTGGTGAACGGCCTCGGGCAGGGGCACGCCGGCCGGGCTTTGAGCCAACGGCCGGGCCACTTCATCGACCAGCGAGAGGAATTCGGTCACATCCGAGGTGAAGCGTGCGGGGTTGAGGCGCACTTCTTCGCCCTCGGTGAGGAGGGTGTCTTCATCGGGCAGGGCGCTCTTCAGGCGCGCCAGCGTCTCGCGCAGGCGCTTGCGCGCCGCCTCCTCGGGGTGGTCGATCCAAAAGTGCGCAATCAGATCTCCCCTTGAGACGCTCCCGCGCTGGCAGGCCAGATAGTAGAGCATGGCGCGCACTTCGCGCCTGGCAATGGCCAGCGGGCGTTCACTTTTGTAAATTGCCGGGGGGCCGAGGAGGAGGATGCGTACGCGGTGTGGCATGCGGTTGGCCGCTTGCTGGCGGGGTGGCTAGGCAGCCTGGTTGAGCTGGCTGGCGCGCTTGCGCGCTGCAGTGAGGGTCTCGCGGGCGGCGGTGCGGTTGGCCTCGGTGAGACTGCCGAGCATGGAGGCCAGCTCTTCGAGGCGCGCGGCGTCATCCAGGCGGTGCACCTGGGTGACGGTGCGCCCGCCCTGCACCTGCTTGCGCACCGAGAAGTGCTGGTCGCCGAAGGCTGCCAGCTGCGGCAGATGGGTGACGCACAACACCTCGTGACGGCGCCCAAGCTGCCAGAGCTTTTCGCCCACCACCACGCCCACGCGCCCGCCAATGCCCTGGTCGATCTCGTCAAAAATGAGCGTGGGGATGTAATCGGCGCGGGCCAGGACGTGCTTGAGGGCGAGCATCAGGCGCGAGGTCTCGCCGCCGGAGGCAATTTTGACCAGCGGCTTGAGGCCTTCGCCCAGGTTGGGGGCGATGAGGAACTCCACCCGGTCGAACCCGAGCGCATCGAAGGCCACGCGGGTGTCGTTTTCGAGGGTGAGGCCGTGCGGGTCGATCTCCACGCGGAATTCCACCGAGAAGCGCGCCCCGGCCATCGAAAGGTCGGCCAGTTCGCGCTCCACACCGGCTTCCAGGCGTTTGGCGGCTTCTTTGCGCAGCGCCGAGAGCGCGCGGGCCTGTTTGGAGAGGTCTTCCAGCAGGGCCGCTTCTTTGCTTTCCAGCTCGGCGATGCGCTCGGTGGCATGGGCGATGGTCTCCAGCTCCTGGCGGGCCGATTCAGCGAAGGCCAGCACGGCCTCGATGCTTCCGCCATACTTGCGCTGCAGCTTGTGGAGCAGGTCGAGGCGTTCTTCCACCTGCTCGAGGCGGCGCGGGTTGAATTCGATGCCGTCCAGGTAATCGCGCAGGTCGCGGGCGAGGTCGCCGGCCAAATCGGAGATGGTGGCGGCCTGCTCGGAGAGCGGGCTTTGAGCCGAGTCGATGCGGCTGATGGCGCTCATCAACTGGACGAGCTGCCCGGCCAGGTCGGTCAACGACTGGGCCTCGGGCGAGCCTTCATCGAGCAGCGCCAGGGCCTGCTGGGCGCTGGAGGCGAGGTGTTCGGCGTTCGCCAGCCGGTCGCGCTCCTGGCGCAGGGCGGCATCTTCACCGGGCTTGAGCTGCGCGCCGTCGATCTCGGCCAGCTGGTAGGTGAGCAGGTCGGTGCGGCGTTCGGCATCCTGCTCCGTCTGGCGCAGTTTGGCCAGCTCGCGGCGCAGTTCCTGCAGGCGCGTGTAGGCGGCCTTGTAGGCATCGAGGGCGGGCTGGCAGGCGGCGTAACGGTCGAGCAGGTGGATGTGCTGGCGCACGTTGAGCAGCGAGAGGTGCTCGGATTGGCCGTGAATATCCACCAGGTAACCGCCCAGCTCGCGCATCAGGTTCAGCGAGGCCGTGCGCCCGTTGATGCGCGCAATGCTGCGGCCCTCGCGGCGGATTTCGCGGCTGAGCGTCAGTTCGCCGGGTTCATCGAGCAGCTCCTCGCGCGCGAGGATCTCTTTGAGGGCGGCCTGGCCTTCGGCGGGCAGGCGGAAGCTGGCTTCCACCAGGGCACGCTCGGCCCCCGCGCGGATGAGGGTGGGGTCGGCGCGTCCGCCGATCACCGCGGCGATGGCATCCAGGATGATTGATTTACCCGCGCCGGTCTCGCCGGTGAAGGTGATCAGCCCGGGCTGAAAGTGCAGTTCGAGCTGGTCGATGATGGCAAAATTTTCGATGCGCAGTTCCGTCAGCATACAGGCTCACCGTAATTGTATCCCGCTCAAGCGATAATAAGCGGTGGAGGTGACGAGGAAGGCGTACAGCCCGTTCCAGACCAGCCCAAGCAGCCCGCCTAGCCCTCCTCCGGCGGAGAGCATGACGATGAAGCCGATCAGGTTGATCAGCAACAGCGGAGCGGCCCCCAGCGCGGCGCCCAGGGCCGCCAGCCGGAAGAGCAGCATCGAGCGGCGCTTGCGCACAGCCCAGCGCACCACTTCGGCGACGGCCAGCCCGGCAATGGGGGCGATGAAGATGGTGAAGAAGCCGAGCATGGCGGCCAGGTAGCTGCCCGCGAACGACAACCCCCCCGCCAGGATGAAGGCGATTGGGTAATCGCTCCAGCGGGAAGTATCGAAGGCCTTTTGCTGCCCGCGGATGCATTCGCGGCAGCGGTAGCCAGTGGGGGTGAGCACGGCGCATTCGCTGCAAATGGGGCGCTCACAGCGCGAGCAGCGCAGCATTGTCTCGCGGTCGGGGTGGCGGTAGCAATGAAGCACGGTCGGATCGGTGTTGGGCGAAGCCATTAACGGGTACCTGCCGAAGGGTTCTGTTCCATATACGCGGTGATATTCCTGTAAAAGTAGCCGCGGTCTTGAAAGCGGACAAAGTGCACCGTCAGGTCGCTGGCCTCCACGCGCACTTCATCGCCTTCCAGCAGGCCGACGGGCGGGTGGCCGTCGATGCTGACCACGGCTTCGTGGTCGGTGTACACGCCAAACGAGACGCGCGCGCCTTCCGGGAGGATGATGGCGCGGTCCATGGTGAGGTGCGGGGCGATGGGGATGATGAGGATGTTGCGCAGCTCGGGCGGCATGATAGGCCCGCCCGCGGCCAGGGCGTAGGCGGTGGAGCCGGTGGGGGTGGAGGCGATCACCCCGTCGGCCACGTAGGTGGTGAGGGGGAAGCTATCCACGCTGGTGGTGACACGGATAGGCCGCACGAACTGCCCGCGGCAGACGACCACTTCGTTCATCACCAGCCACGAGCCGAGCATCTTCTCGCGGCGCCAGTGCTCGGCGCGCAGGAGCATGCGTTCTTCCAGCCGGAAGCGGCCTTCTACCAGGCGCGCAAGGCCGTCGCGCCATTCGCCGCGCTGGATTTCGGTGAGGAAGCCGAAACGCCCAAGGTTGACCCCTAGCAGGGCCATGCCGAGCGGGGCGCACAGGTGCCCGGCGCGCAGTACAGTGCCATCGCCGCCCAGGGCCACCATCAGGTCGAACTCGCCGGCCTCCACGCGCCCAATGAGCGGCCGGTCGAGGAAGCTGCCCCATTCCACGTGCGGCACGCCCGCCTGCTGGAGGTAGGCGGCGATCATGGCGGCCTGTTCCGGCCCGCCTTGCGTGCCGGGATATGCCAGGACGATCATGCGCTGCGGATGTGCTGCCTGGTTGAGCATATGTTCTTTATTATAACGGGGAATGAGAAGGGGTGTGACAAGACAATCCGGGGCGAGGTGAATAGATAAAGATCAGAGCTATTCTTTCTTCGCGCTCCTTCGTGTTCCTTCGCGGCTAGATTCTTCGAATAGGTTGGAAAGATATCCATAAGCCAGGGGCACTTGCGCCTGCGAAAATGAAATTTCGATCTGATGGGTCTATAATACAACCATTATGCCAGATCCAATATCCCCTCCTCCTGCCAGGCGCGGCGGGCTGAGAAAGCGCTTCTTTGCCTGGGCCACGGCACACTCTCGCAGCGGCGAAGATGCCGCCGCCGAGGCCCGCAAGCGCGCGCTCTTCGGCGGCCTGCACGGCGAGGTGCTCGAGCTTGGCCCCGGCGCGGGGCCGAACCTGCGCTTCCTCCCGCCCGGTGTGCGCTGGACCGGCGTGGAGCCGAACCCCTACATGCACCCTTACCTGGAAAAGGCCATCCGCGCGCTGGGCCGCCCGCTGGAGCAGTTCACCATTCACCCCGGCCTGGGCGATGGTACCTCCCTGCCCGCCGCCGATGCAAGCCTGGACGCGGTGATCGGCACGCTCGTGCTGTGTTCCGTCCCAAGCCAGGAAGGCACCCTGCGCGAAATCTTGCGGGTGCTCAAGCCGGGCGGGCGCTATGTCTTCATCGAGCATGTCGCCGCGCCGCGGGGCACGCGCCTGCGCCGGAGCCAGGAGCGCATCCAGCCGCTCTGGACGTGGGTTGGGGATGGCTGCCACCCCGACCGCGAGACGTGGGCAGCCATTGGCGGCGCGGGGTTCTCTCGGGTGGAGCTGGAGCATTTTGCCCTGCCGGATGGGTGGGTCGCCGCGCCGCACATCGCCGGGTATGCGGTGAAGTAAGGGCCGCGCCGAGGGGATAAGCCCGGCGGTCAGAGCCTGCTCAGCGCCACGCGCTCGATGCGCAGCCGGTCCATGCTGGCCACCTTGAGCCGGATGCCCGCCTGCGCATCCTCCACCACCTCGCCCTCCTGGGGAATGTGCCCCAGGCGGCCGAGCAGGTAGCCGGCGATCGTATCGTAATTGGGGTCTTCCAGGTGCAGGCCAAATTCGGCGTTGATCTCCTCGATCAGCGTCATCCCATCGATCAAAGCGCTGCCGTCCGGCAGGTGTTCGATATCCGGCGGCTGCTCGTCGAAGGGGTCTTGCACCACGCCGACGATCTCCTCCAGCAGGTCTTCGAGCGTCACCAGGCCGGCCGTGCCGCCGAATTCATCCAGCACGATGGCCACGTGCTGGCGGCGCTCGCGGAACTGCACGAGCAGGTCGTTGACGGGGATGCTGTCTGGCACGAAGAGCGCCTCGCGGGCCAGGTCGCGCGCTGTGCCGTTCTCCAGGCCGTCTTCCAGCCAGCGTGAGAGCAGGTCTTTGGTGTGGATGATGCCGATCACCTGGTCAATGTTGTCTTCATAAACCGGCAGCTTGGTCTTGCCCTCGCGGGCGGCCAGTTCCACCACCTCCAGCAGGCCGGAGCTGGCCTCCACGCCCACCACTTCGGTGCGCGGCACGCACACCTGGCGCACGATCAGGCCGCCGAAGTCGATCACCGCGCCGAGCATTTCGCGCTCGGGCGGGTCAACCAGGCTTTCCACCTCGGGGCCGGTGACGATCTGGCGCAGCTCTTCCACCGAGCCCACCAGCGAGTGGGCGTGGCCGTTGGCAGGCACGCCGATCAGCCTGAGGATGCCGCGCGTGGCCCAATCGAGCAGGCTGACAAACCCGCGGAACACACTGCTGAAGACGTGCATCGGGCGGGCCGCAAAGAGCGCGAAGCGCTCGGGGTTGCGCAAGACGGCCACCTTGGGTACCTGCTCGCCCAGCACCACGTGCAGGCTGGTGACGACCGTGAGCGAGAGGATGAGCGGCAGGGCCAGGACCAGCCCTTTGAGGAATTGCAGCCAGGCCGGCAGGGGCAGGTTGTGAAAGTAAGGGGCGAGCCAGGCTTCGAAGGCGTTCTCGCCCGCCGCGCCGAGCGCCAGGCTGACGGCCGTGATGCCCAGCTGCGTGGCGGCGATCACCCGGTCGCGCGCGGCTTCGTCTTCTACCCAGCGCCGGACGATGCGCGCGGCGGGGTTTTCGGGAGTGGTCATCAGGTCTAAGCGGGTGCGGCGCGCGGAGACGACGGCGAACTCTACCCCCACGAAGAATCCGTTGAGAGTGATGAGCAGGAAGATGAGCAGGATCTGGCCGAGGGACATTGGGTTGAGGGCGCCGGGCGCTCAGTTCATGCAGAACGGTGCTTTAAGCTTTCTGTAAATTGTGGGCCTGACAGGCAATTTGCAGAAAAAGATACACAGAGCCTCATGCGGCGGGGAGCTTGAGGATTGCCGCGGCGCCGTAGCCCACCACGGAGGAAAAATCACCGGTTTCGTCGCCTGAGGTGCTGTGGTGGAGGATTTCCACCTGCCCGGCGCCAAGCTCGCGCGCGGCCCACAACACGGCAGCCACCGCTGCCACCCCGCAGGCAAAGCCCTTGCCTTCTCGTTCGGCTTCGAAGAGCGCATCGGGTTCGAAGGCCCGGATGCGGCGCAGCATTTCTTCATCCAGCAGCTCGGCTGCGCGGGCGGGGTAGAAGTGCGAAAGGTCGGTGCTGGCCACCAGCAAAAAGCTGCGCTTGCCAAGCACCCCGGCCAGGGCGTGCCCCACCCGGCGCGCCACCAGCGGTGACTGGCTGCGCAGCATGAGCGGCAGCAGCTTGAATTGGCTGCTCAGGGCCACCTGAAGGAAGGGCAGTTCGATTTCAAGCGAGTGCTCGCTGTCGTTGGCCACGCGCACCAGGTCCACCCCGTCTGCCGCGAGGCCTGCCTCGAACTCGGAGAGAGCCTCTTCATCCAGCCAGACAGGCCCCAGGGGGGTGCCGTAGGCACGGTGAGCGCTGGTGAGCACCGAACCCGGGTAAGGGGCATGCATCGGCGAGACGACCGCCACCAGCCCGGGGCCTGCCCCGCGCACGGCGGCGAAAGCGTGCCCGGCGGTGCGCCCCGAATAGCGGTGCCCGGCGTGCGGGGCGATCACCCCCATCACCTCGCCGGGCAGGGCAGGGATGCGCGCGGCATCCAGGTAGCCCTCCATCTGGCGGCGCAGGCGCTCGCGGTCGCCGGTGTACCAGGTGCCGGCAATCGGTGAGGGTCGAACTTCTTGCACGGTGTTCATGGGTTGGTTACTTCTGCAGGAAACTCCAGGGGTTGACGCGCACGCCCGAGGCGTTCATCAACTCAAAGTGCAGGTGCGGCCCGGTGGAACGCCCGGTGGAGCCCATCGCGCCGATGGTGATGCCCTGCGAGACGCTCGCGCCGCAGCCGGCGTAGATCTGGCTGAGGTGAGCGTAGAGCGACTGCCAGCCGTTGCCGTGGTCGATGACCACCACGTTGCCGTAGCCCCAATCGTTCCAGCCCGAATAGACCACCACGCCCGAATCGGCGGCATAGATGGGGTTGCCGAGCGCCCCGGCGATATCAATGCCCCAGTGGTTCGTCTCGGGTGAGTAATCGTAGCCGGAGAGATAAGTGGCCGTGGTGGGCCAGACGAACGTCCCCTGGCCGATGTAGCCGTCATACTGCTGGCCGCAGTAGCCCGGGCCGAAGATAGAGGCCTTGGCCGGGTCGGTGCGGCTGATCAAGGGGGCGCTCCACGAGATGAATGCGCGCGTGCCGCCGGGGACGAAAATATCGGTGCCGGGGGCGATGTTGGGGTTCGAGAGGTCGCCCAGGGTGGCGCGGTCGAGGTGGTTGCCGGGCCAATCAATGATGGCATCGGGCGTCACGCCATACGCCGAGGAGACGCCGTTCAGCCCGTCGCCGGCATTCCAGCGGTAGAGCACGCCATCCACCGGCAGGATGTTGAGCTTCTGGCCGATGGACAGGCGGTGGGGGTCATCGGCGAGGGTGTAGAGGTTGCCCCACAGGATGGACTGTGGCTTGAGGCCGAACTTTTCGGCGATGCCGAAGACGGTGTCGCCGCTTTGCACTTCGTAGGTGATGATTTCGAAGCGCGGCCGCGATGGCAGAGAGGTGTGAATCTGCGCCAGGCGTGGGATTCCCGCAGCGTAGGTGTAACCCGCGGGGGCTTTGAACTCCGGCGCGGCCACGGTGGGGGTGGGGGTGGGCAGGGCCGCTGCCAGCGCCGCCGCAGATGGGCGCTCCGTTTCCACCCGGCCCTTTAAATAGAAGCTCCCCATCACCCAGACGACCAGCAGGATGAGGGCGATGGAGGCGATGACGGTTCCAACGCGCAGGGCAATCTCGCCGAGACCCAGCCGCAGTAAGCGCTCCCAGATGTCGTTCCAGCGGCTCCCAGCTTTGGGGGCCTGCGCCGGTGTTTCTTGTTCGTTGTCTGAAAGCGGGGCGGGGGTCGAACTCGAATCCTCGCTCATGGTTCTATGAGTACCTCTCAGAGCATCATAACATAAGCAGGGGGGATGGTCAAGCAGGGCTGGAAGCGGTCGGTTGGTTCGAGCATTGAGGGTGAACCCGCATACTGCGCCGGTTCACCCTCAATGCTCGCTGGAATGGGGCCGCTACTTCAGCGGCCGCTGCACCGTCACGCGGATGAGGCGCGTGCAGTAATGTGCGTCGTGGCGGTTGTTCCTGAGGTCCAGGTCGGCCATATCGTGCTGGCTGCCGGTCATAAGGGTCACCTTTTTTGATTGCGGCAGGCTGAAGCGGGCGCAGCTCAGGCCGGCGGTGCGCCAGCCTTCATTCATACCGGCCACGATCAATTCCCAGCGCAGGTGCTCGCCCCACAGGTTGTCCACCTTCATCTTGATGCCGGTGCGCGGGAATTTCCAATCCACCGGCTCGGCGAAGAGTTGCACGAAGCCGGGCGGCACGCAGGCGCTGCCGATGACCTCCACGCCCACGATCGGGTCATCCTCGATGAATGTGATCGCTCCATAAGGGGCTTCATCTAATTCGACACCGTCTTCGTTGAACTCGGCGCCCACGTAAGGGTCGGTGCGGCCCAGTTCGACGCAGAAATTGGGGTAATTGAAGGGCGCCCAATACTCGCGCACGACGGTGGTGAACTCGATCACCTGCTGCGGCGTGTGCTGCTCGGCCATGCGGGTCACTTCCAGCTCGGCTTCGGTGAAGTAATTGGGCATGGGCTTTCGCTCGGGGTTGACAAACGCGACTCGCTCAATGTGGGGCATAGGAAACCTCCAGGGGAACAGATCGGATGGGATGGATTGATTATATACCAGCGTGGTATTCGATTGGCCCGCCCCGGCCGCCGGCGAAGCGGCAGGCGGGCGGTTTTGGGCCATTTGTCAGACAGGAATATTGTTCACCCTCAACCGGAGGGTTATCACTATCCGGCCTATCCGATTTGACCCATAATGGTACTGTGTGAAATATCACACAGATACTGTCTGATTTCTCGACTTCAAGGAGGAATCCGAATGCCCGTCAAGGGTCACGTCGTCATCAGTGAAGCGTACTGCAAGGGCTGCGAGCTGTGCGTCGGCGCCTGCCCGCAGAATGTGCTGCGCCTTTCGACCGAGCGTATCACCGCCAAGGGGTATCACCCGGCGGAGATGACCGGCGATGGGTGCACCGGCTGCAACATCTGCGCGGTGGTCTGCCCAGAGGCGGCCATCACGGTCTATCGGCAGGCGCTGCGTACGCGCGCCGCGGCAGAAGCGTAAGGAGGCGGCATGGCGCGCGAGTTGCTCAAAGGGAACGAAGCGATCGCAGAGGCAGCCATCCGGGCGGGGCTGCAGGCCTATTTTGGTTACCCAATCACCCCCCAGACGGAGCTCCTGGAATGGATGTCGCGGCGGATGCCCGAACTCGGGAGGGCATTCGTACAGGCAGAATCCGAGCTGGCCGCAATCAACATGGTGTATGGCGCGGCATGTACCGGGGCAAGAGTGATGACATCCTCATCCAGCCCCGGTATCAGTTTAATGATGGAGGGGCTCTCCTACATTGCCGGCACCGAAGTTCCTGCGGTGCTGGTGGATGTGATGCGCGGCGGCCCGGGCCTGGGCAACATCGCCCCGGCGCAATCGGATTATAACCAGATCGTGCGCGGCGGCTCGCACGGCGATTACTACCCCATCGTCCTGGCGCCGGCCTCGATTCAAGAGGCAATCGATCTGACGGTGCTTTCCTTCGACCTGGCCGAAAAGTACCGCTCGATTGCCGTGGTGCTGCTGGACGGCTCGCTTGGGCAAATGATGGAACCCGGCGAATTGCCGCCGATGCGCCCCGTGCGCGAGGCGCGCCCCGATTGGGCCGTCTATGGGGCCAGGGGGCGCGAGAGGCGCTTCCTCACGTCCATCTACCTCGACCCGCCGCAGGAGGAGGCCACCAACATCCGCCTGCTGAAGCGCTGGCAGGAGGTGCAGGCCAACGAAGTGCGCGTGAAGGAATACTTCATGGAAGATGCGCGCTATGTGGTGGTGGGTTTTGGCTCGGCTGGGCGCGTGGCGCTCTCGGCGGTGCGCGCCGCCCGCAGCGAGGGCATCCCGGTGGGGCTGCTGCGGCCGGTCACGCTGGCGCCGTTCCCCAGCGCCAGGCTGCTCCAGCTGTGCGAGCGCACCGAGGGCTTTTTGGTGGTGGAGATGAACACCGGCCAGATGCTCGAAGACGTGCGCCTGGCGGTGGCCGGGCGGCGCCCGGTGGAATTCTACGGCCGCATGGGCGGGGTGATCCCCTTCCCGGATGAAATCCTGGCCGAGATCCGCCGCATGGCGCAGGGCGAGATGAGCCTGGAAGGCCACCCGCGCGAGCGCTGGCTGCAGCGCCTGACTTCGATGAACTGACGAAAAACGAGGAAAACGATGCTGGCTGAACAGATCGTACCCGAAGAAATCGTGTACCAGCGGCCTGAAGCGCTGGTGGATTGCGCCACGCACTACTGCCCCGGCTGCACCCACGGGGTGGCGCACCGTTTGATCGCCGAGGTGATTGACGAAATGGGCATCCGCGAGCAGATGGTGGGGGTGGCCTCGGTGGGCTGCTCGGTGTTCGCCTATAACTACTTGAATTTCGACTGGGTCCAATCGCCGCACGGCCGCGCCCCGGCGATGGCCACGGGCATCAAGCGCGTGCTGCCCGACCGGATTGTGATGACCTACCAGGGCGACGGCGATATGGCCTCGATTGGCATGGCCGAGATTGTCCATGCCGCCGCGCGCGGAGAGAACATCAGCGTGTTCTTCATCAACAACGCCAACTACGGCATGACCGGCGGGCAAATGGCCCCCACCACGCTCCCCGGCCAGAAGACCACCTCCTCACCGGGCGGGCGTGATGTGGAACTGACCGGTTACCCCATCCGCGCGGCCGAGCTGCTTTCCACGCTGGATGGCGCGGCCTACGTCGTCAGGCGCAGCCTGCACGACCCAAAGAACGTGCGCCTGGCCAAGAAGGCCATCCGCATGGCCTTCGAGGTGCAGCGCCAGGGGCTGGGCTTTTCGATGATCGAAATGCTCTCGATCTGCCCGACGAACTGGGGTCTCACCCCGCTGCAATCCACGCAGTGGCTGGCCGAGCACATGATTCCCTACTACCCGCTGGGCGATTATAAAGTCTCGCCGGCTGTGGCGCAGATCCACATCTAGGAGGCAGGCATGCAGACCGAGTTTATCATCTCCGGCTTCGGCGGGCAGGGCGTTTTGTTCGCCGGGCAGCTGCTCTCGTATGCCGCCATGGATGAGGGCAAAGAAGTGACCTGGATTCCTTCCTACGGCCCCGAGATGCGCGGCGGTACGGCCAACTGCACGGTGATCATCGCCGACGAAGAGATCGGCTCACCGCTGGTCAAGCACCCCAGGGCGGTTATCGCCATGAACCTGCCCTCGCTGGATAAATACGAACCGGCGATTGCCCCAGGGGGCGTGCTGGTGGTCAATTCCTCGCTGGTCAACCGCCAGCCCGGGCGGGCAGACATTCGCTGGGTGATGGTGCCGGGCAATGAGATCGCCGAAAGCGTGGGCGACCGGCGCATGACGAATATGGTGCTGCTGGGGGCGCTGCTGGCCAACCTGCCGATTCTGCCGCTCGAGTCGATCGAGCGCGCGCTCAAGGCGCACCTGCCCGAACGGCATCACCGCCTGCTGCCGCTCAACTATGAATGCCTGCGGCGCGGGGCCGAGTTTATGGCTCAAGCGGTGGGGTGAGGGGATTTTCCCGAATGATCCATGTGCGCAGGGGCGCAGCCCTCTGCGCACATTTGTTTTTTTTGGGGGGGGTCTGGGCAGGGGGGACGGACGAGCGGCTTCTCATTTGGCTTTAATCTTCGTTGAAATTCTACTATAATGAGTGCATCAGTCTGATATTCAACCGGAAGGAGATGCACCTGATGGAATCCCCCGCGAAGTCCCCATCCTCCCGTTTTCCGCGCGTGCTGGTCATTGGCCTGGCAGGGCTGGTCGTGCTGCTGGGCCTGATCCTCGTCTGGCGGCTCACCAGCCAGCCGGCCGTCACCGCCGCCGATCGGCGCCCAGATGCCCTGGCTGCTTCCACCGACCGGTGCGTGGCCTGCCACCGCCAATCCAGCCCGGGGATTGTAGAGCAGTACGGCCACAGCACCATGGCGGCCGCCAAAGTGACCTGCAACGACTGCCACACCGTTGCGGCCGATTACCCCGGCGCGGTGGAGCACGAAGGCGTGTATGTGCTGCGCTCTCCGACCAGCGCCATGTGCCAGAAGTGCCACCAGCAGGAAGTGGCCCAGTATAACCAGAGCCGCCACGGCATTCCGGCCTGGGTGGCGGTGGTGGGCAGCAAGGATCTCTCACCGGCACTGCTGGCGGCGTATCAATCGATCCCGGAGGGGCAGTTCGCGCCGGATAAATCGCGCAACCAGATCGCCGCGCTGGAGGGCGAAGATATCACCCGCTTTGCCTGCGAGAGCTGCCATTCGATCGGCAAGCCCGCCGCGGATGAATCGATCGGCCAGTGCCAGAAGTGCCACCTGCGCCATGAGTTCAGCCTGGAACAGGCCCGGAAGCCCGAAACCTGCAACGCCTGCCACATCGGGCCCGACCACCCCCAGTGGGAAATCTACACCGAGTCGCCGCACGGCATTGCCTACATGACCGGCGGATATCGCTATAACTGGGAAGCCGAGCCTGGAACGCTCACGGTCAAAGACTTCCCTGCGCCCACCTGCGCCGTCTGCCACCTGAGCGGCTTTGGCGGGACTTCCACCACGCACGATGTGGGTGAGCGGTTGACGTGGTACCTCTTTGCGCCGGTGAGCGAACGCCGCCCGGCCTGGCAGGATAACATGGTGCGCATGCAGTCGGTCTGCCTGGAATGCCACAACCGCGAGTTCATCTCCACCTTCTACACCGACGCCGATAAGGCCACCGAGGCGGTGAACGGGTTTGTCAAACAGGGGCAGGAGATCATGAAACCCCTGCGCGACCAGGGGCTTGTTTCCACCAAGCCATTCGATGAGCCGATCCAATATTCGGAGTACGAACTCTGGCATCACTGGGGGCGCACGGCCAAGTTTGGGGCATGGATGCAGGGCCCCGATTACACCCAGTGGCATGGCGCGTATGAAATGTTGAAAGCCCTGGCGGACCTGCGCGACCTGGCCGCCGAAAAGCTGCAAAACGCCGGGAAGTGAGCCATGTACCTGCTGGCTGAAGCCTTCCCGATTGCACGGCGATTGCGCCTGCCGCTCAACCGCGACCAGGTGATGCTGCTCATGGCGGCCTTCAACGAGCTGATGCTGGGGGTAGATACCTACCTGGCGCACTCGATCAGCGGCGCCATCCGCCCCGGCGAGTGGATTCCGATCATCTTTGGCGGGGTTTCGGGCGTGCTGCTCTTGCTGGCCGGGCTGATTGCCCTGCGCAGGCGCACCCTGGCCAACCTGATCGGCTCGGCGGTCTTCCTGGCCAGCGTGGCGGTGGGGGCCTTGGGCTCTTACTTCCACCTCCACCGCGCCATTCTGCCGGATGCTCCCGCGGGGCAGCAGATCACCACCCTGGTGCTGCTCTTCGCCCCGCCGCTGCTTGGGCCGCTCACCTTCGCGCTCATCGGCATCCTCGGGCTGAGCGCCGCCTGGGAGGAAGAACCGGTCGATTCCGGGCGGCTGCGGCTGGTGGGCCGCCTGCGGCTGAACATGCCGCTGCCCAAAACGCGCGCTTATTTCCTCATGCTGGCGCTTTTCATCCTGGTCACCCTGGTGAGCAGCGTCATCGACCATGCCCGCACCAACTTCATCAACCCCTGGTTGTGGCTGCCGGTGGCCGTGGGGGTGTTTGCCACGCTCGTCGCGCTGGCGATGGGAGCGCTGGAGAAGGTGGAACGGGGCGACCTGGTGACTTTCGTCGTGACCATGCTCCTGCTGGTCGCGGTCGGGGTGGTGGGGGCCGTCTTGCATGTGGAACGCAACCTGACGAGCCAGGGCGTGCTGCTGACCGAGCGCTTCATCCGCGGCGCGCCCACGCTGGGGCCGCTGCTGTTTGCCAACATGGGCGCGCTGGGGTTGATCATCCTGCTCGACCCGCAGGCCGGAAAAGACCGTTGACCACATAGACCGGCGGATTTGCCCGCCGGTCTTTGATTTACTGAACCGCCGCCTTCCGGCCGTTGGCGCGCGGGCGGCCCTCCGCCGGCTGAAGGGGGTGTGAATGCAGGCTGCGCGTTTTCCTGTGCGGTGACTTCCATTACAGGGATAGAGCTTCAATTTTCTGCAATTTATGGGGCTTGCCCGACAGTTTATAGAGAAGATATGCACGACCATTGCAGGCAACCCGAATGCGTTCTCCCTGCTGCTCGGATCAATCGCCGTGTAGTTATCTTGCGCGGGATGGGAATTTATGCTAAGATATATGCGTTTATTGGGGAAATCAGCAAGCTTAATGGTCGAATTGAAATCGCTCCGCAATGGAGTGTTTTTTATCTATTAAGCTCTGCACAATCCCAAACAATGCAACCGAGAGGATGAAAAGATGCCCACCTCATTCTTGACGCGTGAAGGTTACGCCAAACTACAAGACGAACTCGATTACCTGCGCACCAAAAAACGCGAGGAAATTGCTCAGCGTCTCCACGAGGCCATGGAGGGCGGCGAGTTGATCGAAAACGCCGAGTATGAAGCAGCCAAGAACGAGCAGGCTTTTGTCGAAGGGCGGATCAAAGAGCTGGAAGTCTTGCTGGCGACGGCGCGGGTCATCGACGAATCGCACCACACCAGCGGCAGCGTGCAGGTTGGCTCCACCGTCACCATTCAAGAGCCGGGCATGGAACCGGAGGTGTATACAATCGTCGGCGCCGCCGAGGCCAACCCTGGGCTGGGGTTCATCTCCAACGAGTCGCCGCTTGGGAAGGCGCTGCTCAACAAGAAGACCGGCGACACCGTCCAGGTGGATGCTCCGCAGGGCGCCTTCACCGTTAACATCCTCAAGGTGGAGTAAGCGAGGGGTCTGTCTATTTGACCCCGCCCGGCTGATCCTGTCTGGGCGGGGTTTTTTCATCGGAAGGGACTATGGAATTTTCTGAACTCGAACGAATCCGTGTCGAAAAGATCGCCCGCCTGCGCGCCGCCGGGGTGGAGCCATACCCAACGCGCAGCGAGGTGACTCACACCACCGCCGAGGCCGTGCGGCTCTTCGAAGCCGCCGAAGCGGCCGGTTCGGCCGACCCTGTGGAGGTGACGGTGGGCGGGCGGCTGCGCTCGATGCGCCTGATGGGCAAGATCTTCTTCGCCCACATCGAAGACGGCTCAGGCCGTTTGCAGCTTTTCCTGCGCGTCAACGAGCTTGGCGAAGCCGCCATGGAAAGCTTCCGGGCCGATTACGACCTGGGCGATTTTATCCAGGCCGCCGGTTCGATGTTCCGCACGCGCTCCGGCGAGATCAGCCTGCATGTGCGCAGCTTCAAGATGCTGGCCAAGGCCATCACCCCTCTTCCGGCGGCCAAGGATGAACTGGTGGATGGCCAGGTGGTGCGCCACGCTGCCCTGACCGACCCCGAGACGCGCTACCGCCAGCGCTACGCCGACCTGGCCGTCAACCCCGAAGTCCGCGAGGTGTTTCGCTCGCGCGCCAGGGCGATCAAAGCCGTGCGCGATTTCCTCGACGAGCGCGGCTTCCTCGAGGTGGAAACGCCCATCCTGCAGCCCATCTACGGCGGGGCGGCGGCGCGGCCTTTTATCACCCACCATAACCAGCTCAAGCAGGACCTGTACCTGCGGATTTCCTTCGAGCTTTACCTCAAGCGCCTGCTGGTGGGGATGCTCGACCGGGTGTATGAGATCGGGCGCGACTTCCGTAACGAGGGGGTGTCTTTCAAGCACAACCCCGAGTTCACGCAGATCGAGTTCTACATGGCGTATGCCGATTACTTCAAGGTGATGGAGCTCACCGAGCAGATGGTGGCTTACGCGGCCGAACAGGTGTGCGGGAAGACGACCATCACCTACGACGGGCATGAGATTCACCTGGCCCCGCCCTGGCGGCGGTTGACTCTGCGCGACGGCATCCTGGAAACGACCGGTATCGACATCGACGCGCACCCCGAGGTGGAAGGCCTGGCGGACGCGATGCAATCCAAAGGGATGCACCCCAAGCCGGGCGCCTCGCGCGGCAAGTTGATCGACGGGCTGCTGGGCGATTTCCTCGAGCCGACGCTCATCCAGCCGACCTTCCTCTATAATTACCCGCGCGATATCTCGCCGCTGGCGAAATCCATGCCCGGCGATTCGCACACGGTGGAGCGCTTCGAGGGCTATGTGGCCGGGATGGAACTGTGCAACGCCTTCACCGAGCTGAACGACCCGCTCGATCAGGAACAGCGCTTCCTGGAGATGGGCCGCGATTACGAAACCGGCGACGAAGAACGCCACCCGATGGATGAGGACTACCTGCGCGCCATGTCATACGGCATGCCGCCGTGCGGCGGATTCGGCATGGGCATCGACCGGCTGACGATGCTGCTCACCGACCGGCACACCATCCGCGAGGTGCTGCTCTTCCCGCACCTGCGCAACGAGGGGGAGTAGGCCGCAGGTCTAGCCGGGTTTACAGAAAAGAAGAGGCGCTTTGGCTCACGCACGGGCCAAAACGCCTCTTCTTTTTCCTGACGGCTAATGGATGCGGATGGGATCCACCCGGACGTTATCCTCGCCGACCAGCTCCACCAGCTTCTGGATGAGCAGCGGCGAGATGCCCGTGGTGTTGTTGGGGAACTCCAGCTGGTGCTGGCGGCTGCCCTCGAAAATGAGGAAGGCGAAGCGATCGTGGCCGGGGAAGGAGTTCAACACCCCGAAAGTGCGCTTGAGGCGGCGCACGTCGCGCTCGCGGTCGCCGGTGGAGCGCAGCACCACCGTGACCATGCGCGGCTCGCTGCTCTCCTGCGCGGCGCTCTGCAGCGCGGGAGAGATGAAGAACGGCGCGGCAGGCAGGTTGAGCGGCGGGACAATCTCTTCCACCGCCACGGCCTGAGCGGGGGGGTCATCGGCGGGCTGAGGGGCCTCGGGCGCGGGTTGGGCTTGAGGCCGCGCCGCAGCCCGGGCCGGCTGCGCGGGCCGGGGGGCCGGGATCACCTCTCCCAGGCCCCAGTCGGGGGGTTCTTCGGGCGGGGTCAGGTCGTCTTCGGGGGGCAGCGCGCTCCGATCGGGCAACTTGGGCGGAGGGGCGGGCTGCTCGGCCACCCGGCGCTGATCGCGCGGGTTGGGAATATATTCCAGCTCGTCGTCTTCGCCGGGGGTGAAGCCGTCGTTGAAGCCCTGCGCGGCGAACCCTGCGGCTTCGCCCTCTGAATCCAGCGGGGCCTCGATGAGCTTATCCACCAGCACCTTCGGGTCGCCGCCTTCGGCATCCACCTTGCCTTCGGCGATCAGCACCGCGTCCATCTGCACCAGCGTGTGGTATTGATCCCACACCTTCGGGAAGACCACCAGCTCGATGCTGCCCTGGATATCCTCGAGGGTCACAAAGCCCATATCCTTGCCGGTTTTGGTCTGGTGGTTGCGGAACTTGGTGACCATGCCCGCCACGACGACCTGCGAGCGGTTGGGCGCCTCGTGGAGACTGCCGGAGAAGTGCGTCACGCGCTCTTTCAGGAAGTTCATATAAGGGGTGAGCGGGTGGTCGGAGACGTACAGGCCGATAAGCTCGCGCTCCCATTCCAGCTGCTCGCGCGTATCCAGACCCGGAGCGAAGGGCAGCTTGATCTCATCCTCCACGCCGGCGATGCTGCCAAAGAAGCTGAGCTGCCCGCTCTGCGCCGCGCGGAAGTGGCTGGCGCTCACCGAAAGGATCTGGTCGAGCGCCTCAAGCAGCGCTTTTCGCCCGCCGAACTGGTCGAAGGCGCCCACTTTGACAAGGCACTCCAGCGAGCGCTTCCCGACCGCGCGCAGGTCTACCCGCGAGGCAAAATCGTTCAACGAGGTGAAAGGCCCGTCTTTGGCGCGCGCCTTTAGGATGCGGTCAACCGAATCCCAGCCGACGTTCTTGACGGCGCCCATGCCAAAGCGGATGGCGCATTTGCTGGTGCGGCAATCCTCGATGCTGAAATCCCATTCGCTGGCGTTGACATCCGGCGGAAGCACATCGATGCCCATGCTGCGGCAGTCGGCCACATAGAAGGCCACCTTGGCGGTGTCGTTCTTGGAGGCCGAGAGCAGGGCAGTCATGTATTCGACGGTGTAGTGCGCCTTGAGGTACGCCGTTTGCACGGCGATCACGCCGTAATCGGCGGCGTGTGATTTGTTGAAGCCGTAACGCGCGAACTCTTCCCAATCGGCGAAGATCTTCTCGGCCACGGCCTGCTCGATGCCGCGCTCCACGGCGCCCTTGACGAACTTCTTTTGCTGCTTTTCGAGCTTCTCTTTTTGCTTTTTGGCGATGACCTTGCGCAGCTCGTCGGCTTCGGAAAGCGTGTAACCCGCCAGCTCCACCGCGGCGCGCATGATCTGTTCCTGGTAAACGGGGATGCCGTAGGTATCGCAGAAGATCGGCTCGAGGCGCGGGTGGGTGTAAACGGTCTGCTCCTCGCCGTGCATGCGCCGGATATAAAGCGGGATGAACTCCAGCGGACCGGGGCGGTAGAGTGCCACCATGGCGATGACGTTATCGAGGTTGCGCGGGCGCATCTGCACCAGGAAGCGCGTCATCCCCGAACCTTCCAGCTGGAAGACGCCCGCCGTGTGGCCCGCGCTGAGGAATTCGTAGGTTTCGGGGTCGTCGGTGGGGATGTTGCTCAGGTTCAGCTTCACCCCGTGGCGCTGCTCGATCAGGTGGCAGGCGCGCTGCATGATCGTCAACGTGGCCAGGCCGAGGAAATCCACCTTGAGCAGGCCGAGCGACTCGATGATCGACATCTCGAACTGGGTGACGGCTTTGATCGGCGAGGTTTCATCCACCGCGCCGGTGGGGCGGTGGAGCGGGATGTAGCTGACCACCGGCTCGTCGCTGATCACCACGCCCGCGGCGTGGGTGCCCGCGTTGCGCACCACGCCTTCCATGCGCGCAGCCGTGTCGATCAGATCCTTCAGGTAGGGGGCTTCGGAATATACCTTTTTAAAATCGGGCACCTGCTCAAGGGCATCCTGGATGCTGACGGGCTTGCCCGGGATGTTGGGAACCAGCTTGCTCACGCGGTCCACTTCGGCCAGGGGGATATCCATCACGCGGCCCACGTCGCGGATGGCGGCGCGCGCGCCGAGCGTGCCGAAGGTGATGATCTGCGCCACGCGGTCCGAGCCGTACTTTTCGGCGGTGTATTTGATCAGCTCAGGGCGGCGGTCGTCCTGGAAATCCAGGTCGATATCGGGCATGGAGATGCGCCCCGGGTTGAGGAAGCGCTCGAAGATCAACCCAAACTGGATCGGCTCGACCAGGGTGATATCGAGCGTGTAGGCCACCAGCGAACCGGCGGCCGAGCCGCGCGCGTTGTACCAGATGCCGCGCCGCGAGGCTTCGCGGCACAGGTCCCAAACGATGAGGAAATAGGCGTCGAAGCCCATCTCGTGGATCACGCGCAGCTCGTATTCCAGGCGCTCGCGCACCTCGGCATCACCGGCGCGGGGGCCATAGCGGCGCTTCAGGCCCTCTTCGCACAGCGCGCGCAGGTAAGTCTCGGTGGTGAAGCCCTCCGGGACGGTGAAGCGCGGCAGGTGATAACCTTTGTTAGACAGATCCACGTTGCAGCGCTCGGCCACCAGCAGGGTGTTGGAGAGGGCCTCGGGCGTGTGGGCGAAGAGGCGGGCCATCTCTTCGGGCGAGCGCAGGTAGAAGGTATCCACGCTCATTTTGAAGCGGTTCGGCTCGGAGAGCAGGTTGCCCGTCTGGATGCACAGGAGGATATCCTGCAGGCGGGCATCCTCAGGGTTGATGTAGTGCGTGTCGTTGGTGGCGATGTAGCGCGCGTTGTAGCGCTTGCCAAGCTGCATGAGGGTTTTGTTCATCTCGTGCAGCTCGGGGATGGCGTGCTCCTGCAGCTCGAAGAAGAAATTCTCGGCGCCGAAGACGTCATAGTACCAGTCCAGCAGTTTGCGCGCTTCTTCGGGGCCCTTCTCGCGGATGGCGCGGGGCACCTCGGAAGACATGCAGCCGGTGGAGCAGATAAGCCCCTCGGCGTGTTCGGCCAGGAATTCGCGGTCGATGCGCGGGTAGTAGTAGAAGCCTTCGAGCTGCGCCGCGCTGGCGATTTTGAGCAGGTTCTGGTAACCGGTCTGGTTCTCGGCCAGCAGCAGCAGGTGGTGCGACTGCTTATCGAGTTTGGCGTCTTTGTCGGTCATCCGGCGCTGGGCCAGGTAGGCTTCCAGCCCGATGATCGGCTTGATTCCGGCGGCCTGGGCGGCGTTGAAGAACTCGATCACCCCGTGCATCGTGCCGTGGTCGGTGATGGCGACGGCCGGCATGCCCAATTCCTTGGCGCGCGCCACCAGCTTCTTTGGGTCCGAGAAGCCGTCGAGCAGCGAATACTGGGTGTGAACGTGTAGGTGGGCGAAAGACATGGCCTGGAGGAGCGACTCAACCTCTCAAATTCGTGCACGGGTAAGATGCGGGCGCATTCCCCGCAAGTGCAGCCCGACGGCTTAATTATAGCAACTTTGTTCGTTGATTAGCCTTAGAGAATCGTTGCAGTGCCGCGTTCCGCGGCTGGGAATTATACATGAAGAAGCGCTCGGCTGCCGGTCATCCATCAAGCCGGCAGCCTTTTGTCTCCTCATGTTCCGGCAGAAGCCGAAGGGATTGGGCGCCCCAGCCTTAGATTCCCGCGGCCAGCCGCCTGCCCCACTCGGCGGCGCGCTCCAGCTCGCCGGGTTTCAGCGGCCCTTCGGTTCCGGCCACCAGGAAGCCCTCCGGCGCGGCCGCCAGACTGCCGCCTTTGCCCACCAGCCCGCGGGCGATGGGTTTGGCGGCAAAGCCGAAGATCCTGACCAGGAATTTCAAAAAGCCCGGGGCGGGGTCGTTCATGTCCAGGCGCGTGTCGAAGGCCGTCACGCGCGCGCCTTTGAGCGCTCCGCCCGCGATGCCCGCCAGGAAGGCTTTCGTCGCCGGCGTGGCGCTGAAGGCCCGCGTTGGCGAGCCGACCACCAGCAGGCCCACCCCCGAAAGGTCTTCTGGCCGGGCGGAACCCACCTTCATCACCCCGGCGCCAAGGGCTTCGCCGATGGCCTGAGCCACCTTTTCGGTGTTGCCAAATACCGAATCGTACACGACCAACGCTTTCATTCCAGTTCCCTCCACAGGCTGATTTACCTTACTAGAAAAAAGAAACCCTGTTGATTATAGGGCCGGTATGTGGATTGGCCCTGCCTGAGAGACGGGTGAAAACCGGCCTCCACCGCACCATCGGCGAGATCCGAATGGCACCTATAATAGACAGTGTTTCTACTTGTTTATACAGCAGAATTTGTTCCTTGACTTTTAGAACATTTGATCTACAATGGATGTGGGAGGGATCGATCATGCAAACCGTTGAGTTTCATACACCGTTTGGTTCGATTTCGCAGCGCGTCGTTTGTTCCTATCTCCGTTCGCTTTCAGAATATACCTTCATCCTGCCCGAAGGCCTCGAGCCTGCCCGCGAGGCCGAGATGGAAGCTTCTCAGCGCGACCTGCACGCCTTCTTCACTGCCCTCTACGAAGCACTCTACCGCACCCCGGCCACCTTCGGCATGTCGGAGGCGGCCGATATGTACGTCAACCGCGAGGGCAACGGCGGCTCGAAAGACCAGCAGGAGGTCAACCAAAAGCTCAAGACCGCGCGCAAACCGATCGTCGAGTGGCTGACTTTCCTCATGGCTGCCGGCAAAGAGGGCGCCGTGGAGGGGCAGCGCCTGGTCTTCCCGCCGGAAATCGGCGAGTCGTACCTGAAGAAAACCCGCACGGCGAAGAAGTTCCTGCCCGGCCTGGCGAGTTTTGGGTTGAGCCTGAGCGTGACGCCCCAAACCGCCGCCCTGGAGTGCAGCGGCTTCCCGGCGATGATGCCCGCCCTGCAGGCGCTGGCTTCGGCCTGCACGCAGTTTGCCGATGCGCGGGTGAGTTTGTTTCACTTCGGCCGCTGCGACTTCAAAGCCCTGCGGCAGGGCTACGAGGTGGCCCCCGAAGACCTCTACCGCATTTTCAACCCGCCGGATGCCGTGCGCGCCGCCAGCCTGCACCGCTACTTCATGGGCAGGCATTACAAGGCCATCGTCAACATTGCCGGGGTGGAGACGTGGCTGGTCCAGTACCAGGGCAACCGGAAGATCAAATCCACGCCGCTGTTCCAGATCCAGTTCGATGAGCGCAAGGTGGTGCAGCGGCAGGTGCAGTTCAAGTGCGTCAGCGCCAACCGCATCGCGGGGTTGATCCAGAGGCAGTCGAAAGCCCTGCAGGATGACTTCTTCCGCCGCAAGAACAACTGCAACGGCGACAGGTGCAACTGGTGCGAGGGGAAGAAGGGCCTGGGGCCGTCGGTGCTGGCCCACGAGGGGCAGGAGTACACCATCTGCTGGTACATCAACCCCGATATGACCGATTTCAACGACGGCACCATCGAGCTGATCAAAGAATACGAACAGATGCACGATGCGCTGCTGCTGGCGGCCTGAGCCGCACGGGCGCGACCTGTGAGGGGCTGCCCGGGTTCTTTTGGCGCAGCCCCTTTCTTTTGCACTTCGAGCGCATTGACGTACCGGCCTCATCCCTGGTATAAACACCGGCAATGAAGCTGCGCTCGCTCTATCTGCTCCAGGCCGCCCTGTTGAGCTTCTTCTTCGCCGAGGTCTTCACCGCACAAATCCTTGGCCTCCTCGGAATTTACCGGGCCTGGTCGGCCATCTCGCTCACGGTGCTGCTCACCGGCGCGGCGCTGTGGTTCTACCTGCGGCGAGACGGAGGGTGGTTCGCCGCCGCCTTCCCCGGCGAGATGCCCTTTCCGCGCCGGCTGGATGCGCTGCTCTTCGCGCTCGGGCTGGGGCTGTTCCTCCTGCTGGTGGTTTACCCCGTCACGGCCTGGCCTTATTCGATCGTCAGCGAGACGCTGCATTGGGATGCCGGGGCCTATCACTTCCCCAAGGCAGTGGAGCTTTACAAAACCGGCAGCGTGTGGGACCTTTCGATCCCCTACGGCGAGTTCCCTTTCGGATATGAGTCGCTGCTGGCCTTTGCGCTGCTGCTGGCAGGCAAAGAGACCTTTTTCGGGGCGGTTCACGCGCTCATCGCCCTGAGCGTTTTCCTCTCCATTTGGCTGCTGGCGCGCCGCTATCTGCGCCTGCCTTCAGGGGTGCTGCTCTTTGGGGTTGCCATTCTGGCCCTTTCCGAGCTGTTCATCGTGCAGGGCAACCCGTTCTATATCCTGCTCGACCAGATGTACATGATCGGCAAGAACGATCTCTTCCTGGCGGCGGGGGTGCTGGCGGCGCTGGTGCATGCCCCCATCGGCAGAGATGCAGCTTCCAGCCGCGCGCACCTGCCCGGCCTGGCCTATGCCACGCTGCTGGTGCTGGCCACCAAACCGGCAGGCATGTTCGCGGTGGCCCCGCTCTGGCTGCCGGTGCTGTGGGGCTGGTGGAAGGGCCTGCGCGATGGGGATGGGCGCCCGGCGGCCGGAGAGCTGCTCTTCGCCGCGCTGGCCGTGCTGCCGGGCGGGTTGTGGGTGGGGCGCAACCTGCTCGTCATCCATACCATCTTCCCGGAGGGCGTGTGGGTGATGAACGATTGGAGCATCGCCAACAACCTCACCAACCCGTTCTTTTATGCCCACCTGCCGCGCAATTTCATCTTTCTGCTGGCGGTGCTTGGGTTGGCGCTTGCCCTGACGCTCTGGAAGGGCATCCCCTCCTGGCGCATCAGCCTGGCATTTCTGGTGCTCTTCCTGGCTTTTCTCTTCACCCCGGAATCGGGCTTTCAGAAAACCACCCAGGAGCCGACGCGGGTGGCCTGGAGGCTGGGCATCACGCTGGTGGCCTATGAAGCGGTGGTGATCGGCGCGCTCCTCGAAGAGCCGCAGCGGCGCGTGCTGGGCTGGGTGGCCGGCCGGCCCGCAGCGCAGGCTGTGATGGCGGGCCTCTTCTTCCTGGCCGGCCTCTACACGCTGGCGGATCACCGCGGCAACCTGCGCCTCATCCCCGGCAACGCGATCGTCCTGCGCGATGAGTTCCACGAGCCGGTGGGCGTGGATGGTTACCACAGCCCCTACGATTACGTGCAGCGCAACATCCGCAACAGCGTGATCGAAGATAACGGCGGGGTCTTTTATTACCTGTACGGACCGGGTTACACCAATTCGCCGACGAAGCGCCAATACCCGCTTGGGCGGGCGTACATGGTGCCGCAGCTAGAGCCGCAGTACTACGTGGTGGTTCCGCACGGTGATGAATTCCCGATCACCCCTGAATGGGAAGCCAAATGGAAGCTGCTGTACCGCGACCCGGAGGGGATGGTCTTCGAGCGCCGGTAGGAAGCTGTGCGGTGTTTCAGGTTTTCTGTAAAATTGCAGGGCCTGCCCCGCAATTTACAGTAAAAATGCACACGATCGGGGGCTAAGACGGCGGGCGGAGCATGGCCCAAACCGTCAGCCCCGAGGGGGGCAGGGCCACCTCGCGGGCCACATGAAAGCCGTGCTTCGAGTAGAAAGCCACATCGCGCGCGGTCATCGTCTCGAGGTAGCAGGGCAGGCCGGCCTGCGCGGCGCGCTCCAACACCGGGGCGATGAGCTGCCCGCCGATGCCGCGCCCCTGGCAGGGAGGGTCCACCCCGAGCAGCATCAAATACCAGTGCGGCATGGGGGCGCACCCGGCGTGCAGGCGCTCTACCACCGGCGTCACTTCCAGCAGGCGGCGGAAGGCCAGCCAGGCAAAGCCCAGCGAGACGGCCCCCCACGCGGCGCGCAGCATGCCCCAAAAGGTCATACCGGCCCGGCCGGGCGGCAGCCAGCAGGCCGCCCCGGCCAGGCCGGGGGTGGTGTGCACTTCGCCATAGAGCAGGCAGTAACGCAGCGCCACGGTCATCAATCCTGGCAGATAACGAATACGGTCCGGTTCGCCGGGCAGGTAATAGCGCATGAGGGGGTCGGGGTCGAAGGCGCGCGCCAGCGCGGCGGCGGCAGGCCGGATCTGTTCGCGGCGCAAGGGCAACACGCCCGGCTGTGTCTGCATGGATTGGATTGTACACCCGCGGGCGTGATGAGATTTCCAATTCTTCACATTTTCCGGTAAGATAGATACAGTTCTGGCCTGGCCGGGCCTGTGCGCGGGTTTCTCTGCGGCGCCATTCGTTCACGGGGAATTCAATGCCCATGCCCGGCAGCCAGGGGCGAAAATCGATTTCCCATCATCCTGGAGGACTTTATGGAATATCGCAGGCTTGGCAATTCTGGATTAAAAGTGGCGCGCATCTGCCTCGGCACGATGCAGTTTGGCTGGACGGCCACCGAGGAAGCCTCATTTGAGGTGATGGACGCTTACACCGAGGCGGGCGGCAATTTCATCGACACGGCCGATGTGTATTCGGCCTGGGTCCCGGGCAACCCGGGGGGCGTCTCCGAGCAGATCATCGGGCGCTGGATGAAGGAGCGCGGCAACCGCCACCTGATGGTGGTGGCGACCAAGTTCAATGGGCGCCTGTGGCCCGGCCCCAACGGCGACGGACTCAGCCGCGGGCACGTGATGAAAGCCGTCGAAGACAGCCTGCGCCGCCTGCAGACCGACTATATCGACCTCTACCAGACCCACTGGCCGCACTACGACACCCCGCAAGAAGAAACCCTGCGCGCCCTGGACGACCTGGTGAAGGCCGGCAAGGTGCGCTATATCGGCTGCTCCAACGAGCCCGCCTGGCGCCTCACCAAGGCGATGTGGATCAGCGACAAGTACAATCTCAACCGCTTCATCAGCCTCCAACCGCCCTACAGCCTGGTGCGGCGCGCCGATTTCGAGCGCGAGCTGGAAGCCGTCTGCCTGGATCAGGGCGTGGGGGTGATTCCCTACAGCCCGCTGCAGGGGGGCTTCCTCACCGGCAAGTACCGGCGCGGACAGGTGCCCGAAAGCGCCCGCGCCGAGGGCTTGAAGAAATACTTCACCGAGAAGAATTACAGCCTGATCGACCTGCTCGACAGCCTGGGCGCTAAATACCAGGCCAGCGTGGCGCAGATGTCGCTGGCATGGATGCTCCAGCGCCCGGCGATCACCTCGCCGATCATCGGCGCCAACACGGTGGAGCAGCTCAAAGACACGCTCGGCAGCCTGGAGGTTCACCTGGAAGAGGAAGACGTGAAGGCGATCGACGCCGCCAGCAACTGGAGGGAATAGTTGGGGGCCTGAGCAGTCAGGGCGTTACAAAAACCGCGGGCTGCCCGCGGTTTTTGATTCGCTCAGGAGATTTTAAGCGCCGCCTTCAGCTTTTCGAGGTCGAAATCCACGATGATCGTCCCGTCGATATCGAAGGTGGGGGTCGTCTGGCTGCCGCCGCCCCAGGCGCGCACCTGCGCCGCCGCGCGCCGGCTGCGGCTGATATCCACCTCGGTGTAGGCGAGGCCGTGCTGCCCCAGCCAGGCGCGGGCCTGCTTGCAATCCTCGCACCACGGCGTGCAGTACATTACGATGCCGCCGCGCGGCAGAGGGGCCTCTTCGGCGGGCTGCAGCTCCGAGAATCGCGCCGCGGCTTCGGGGTCGATGCGGCGGATGACCGCGCGCAGTTCTTCGTTATCGGGCTGGAGGGCAATGTCGTGCACGTCGATATAGCGCAGGATGCCTTCGCGGTCGATGACGAAGATGGCCCGCTCCGAGAAGCCCTCGCCGCGCAGCACGCCGTAACAGCGCGAAACCTCGCCGTGCGGCCAGAAGTCGGAGAGCAAGGGGTAGCTGATCCCGCCGAGGTGGCTGGCCCAGGCCTGCAGGCAGGGGACGTGGTCGACGCTGATACCCAGGACCTGGGTATTCAATCCCGCGAACGAGGGCAATTCCACCTCGTAAGACGGGATCTGGCTCGTTCAGATCGGCGTCCAGGCCAGCGGGAAGAAGGCCAGCACCACGTTTCGCCCGCGCAGGCTGTGCAGGCTGACTTTCTTGCCCAGGTGCGAGGGGAGGGTGAAACCGGGCGCGGGCTGCCCAACGGATAATTTCATGGTGTGACCTCCGGCGATGGGATGATTGTACAGTATTTCACAGATTGGCGGGAGAAGAAATTCGATTATACTTTGGGGTAACCCAGTCTTTGTGAGCGCAGCCTTGCCCGAACCTCTCCCTCGTGTTGGCATTGTCATCCCGCTGTACAACGAAGAAGAAGCCCTGCCCGGCTTCCACCGCATGCTTTGCCAGAGCATCGATGCGCTGCCCTACCGCTTCACGATCTACTACGTCAACGACGGCTCGACCGACGCCACCGCCCGCCTGCTGGAAGAGATTCGCGCGGCCGACGAGCGCGTGAGTGTGCTGGAGCTGAGCCGCAACTTTGGCCACCAGGCCGCGCTGACGGCCGGGCTGGACGCCGCCGAGGGCGATTACGTCATCAGCATGGATGGCGACGGCCAGCACCCGCCCGAACTGATCGGCGAGATGCTGCGGCTGGCCGAATCGGGGGTCGAAATCGTCCTCACCCAGCGCGCCGAGGCGGGGTCGCTCTCGCCGTTCAAACGCCGCAGCGCCGGGCTGTTCTACAGCCTCATCAACCGCATCGGCGAGACGCAAGTGCTGCCCGGCGGGGCCGATTTTCGCCTGCTGGCGCGCAAGCCCCTCGAAGCATTGAAGAGCATGCCCGAGTATCACCGCTTTCTGCGCGGAATGGTCTCGTGGATCGGCTTTCGCACCGTCATCCTGCCCTACCGGCAGCCCGAGCGGCTGGCGGGGAAGTCGAAATACGGTCTGCGCAAGATGCTCCGCCTGGCGCGCGATGCGGTCTTCTCCTTCTCTCTCGTCCCGCTGTATATTGGCCTCTCGATGGGCGTGTTGATGCTCTTCCTGGCCTTCCTCGAAGTGATCTACGTGCTCAGCTTTTGGGTCACCGGCAACCAGGCCGGGTTGGAGCCGGGCTGGAGCTCGTTGATGTTCGTGCTGCTGGTCGTGAGCGGCATTTTGATGATTCTGCTCGGGTTCATCGGCGTGTACACCGGCTTCATCTTTCAAGAAGTCAAGGGCCGGCCGGTGTATATCCTGCGCAAGTCTGAGCCGGCGCGCCGGCCCGAAAGCGAGCCGGGAGAACAATGAAGCGCCTGGCCGGGTTGTGCTTTCATTTTTCTGTAAATTGGGGGGCTTGCCCCCCAATTTACAGAAAAAGAACCATGCAATCCTTGGCGGCAGGGCTGGACCGGAAATTCGGGGCATGGCTGCCGCCGCTCTTCTTGCTTGGCCTGTGCGTGCTGGCCTACGGGCTGTGGGTTCCGCGCATGGGCTGGTATTGGGACGACCTGCCCATCGGCTGGATCGCCCGTACCTACGGCGGTGAGGGGCTGGAGCGTTATTTTTCCACGGTGCGGCCGGTGTGGGGGCTGCTCTACCGGCTCACCACGCCCATTTTGGGGGTGCACCCGCTGGCCTGGCAGGTCTTTGCCATCTTCTGGCGCTGGGTGAGCGGCGTGATGCTTTGGTGGCTGCTGCGCCTCATCTGGCCCAGGCAGGCTGATTTCGCCGGGTGGGCCGCGGCGATCTTCGTGCTCTACCCCGGCTTCAGCCAGCAGTTCATCTCGCTGGTGTATACACACTTCTTCATCGTGCTGTCGGGCTTCCTGGCCTCGCTGGCGTTCAGCCTGCTGGCGCTGCGGGCAGCCGAAGGGCGGCGGTGCCTGGCGTGGGGCATCCTCGCCTGGGCGCTTGGCCTGTGGAACCTGCTGAGCCTGGAATACTTCTTCTTCCTCGAGCTGCTGCGCCCGGTGTTCTTTTGGATTGCCCTCGGGCAGGCTGAAGACCGCTTCTGGCCGCGGGTGAAGCGTGCGCTGGCGGCCTGGCTGCCCTACGCCGCCGGGCTGCTGGGGGTAATCTTCTGGCGCACCTTCTTCTTCCAGTCGGCGCTCTACCAGCCCGTCTTTACCGCGCAGCTCAAAGCCGATCCAATCGGGGCGCTGCTGCACCTGGGCGGGCGCATCGCCGAAGATGCCTGGCTGACGGGCGTGCTCGCCTGGGGCAATGCCTTCCGCCTGCCGCTGGCCGAGGAGCTGACCCCGAACCTGATGCTCATCTATTGGGGGGTGGTGGCCGTTGGGGCGGGTTTGTGCCTGGGCTACGCGTTCCTCACCCGCGCTGCCGGCGAGCGCGGCCATGGAGGGCGTTGGTTCGCGGGGGCGCTGCCGGTGGGCGTGTTTGCTTTGCTCATCGCCGGGGCGCCCTACTGGCTGACCAACCTGCCCCTGCGCCTCACGTTCCACTTCGACCGGTTCAACCTCTCGTTCATGCTGGGGGCGGCGCTGGCAGGGGCGGGGCTGCTCTTCCTGGCGCCCGTCCCGCGCTGGCTGCGCGTTCTGCCGCTGGCGGCTGCGCTGGGCTTTTCGGCCGGGTATCAGTACCAGCAGGCCATCGTGTATATCCGCGATTGGAACGTGCAGCAGCGGCTCTTCTGGCAGCTTGCGTGGCGCATGCCGGGCGTAGAGCCGGGCACGCTGTTCCTTTCCAACGAGCTGCCGGTGCGCCATTATTCCGATAACTCGCTCACCGCCGCGTTCAACTGGGTGTTTGCGCCGGAGAACACGAGCCAGAACCTCTCTTACGCGCTCTTTTACCCCACCGTGCGCCTGGGCGCAGACCTGCCCGCGCTGGAGAAGGGCCTGCCGATCCGGCTGGATTACCTGGCGGCGACCTTCCAGGGGAACACCTCGCAGGCGGTGGCGTTTTATTACAACCCGCCGGGCTGCGCGCGCGTGCTAGACCCATTCGTGGAGCGCGATAACTACACCCTGCCGCGCTATCTGCGCGAGGCGATGGTGCTATCCGGCACCGGGGCGATTCTGAGCGAGGGCCGGCCGGAATTGCCGGAGGCGATCTTCGGGCGGCAGAGCGAGGGCAGCTGGTGCTATTACTTTGAGAAGGCCGACCTTGCCCGGCAGCTGAAAGACTGGCAGAAGGTGGTGGAGCTGGGCGAGCTGGGCTTTGCCAGCGGTGATTACCCCAACGACCCGCTCGAGCGCTTCCCCTTCATCGAGGCGTACGCTCATACCGGCGATTGGGCGCGCGCGCTGGAGCAATCACGGCTGGCCTCGCGCGTGGCCCCGGTGTATGAGATCGTTGTCTGCCGCCTGTGGGAGCGCATCGCCGTGGAGGCGCCCGCCGGAGCCGGGCGCGACGAGGCCGTGCGCACGATTTGGTCCGAAAACCGCTGCGACGAACCCCGGCAGGAACCGCCTGCCCCTGAACCCAACCTGGAGGAAACCCCATGAAAGTCTTGATCACCGGCGGAGCCGGATACATCGGCAGCACCATCTGTTCGGCGCTCGAAGACCACGGACACACGCCCATCATCCTCGACTCGCTCATCACCGGGCGCGAAGAGTTCACCCGCGGGCGCATCTTCTATCACGATGATATTGCCAATGCGGCGGCGCTCGAGCGCATTTTCCGCGAGCACCCCGAGATCGTCGCCACCATTCACTGCGCGGCGCTCATCGTGGTGCCCGAATCGGTGGCGCACCCCTTCGAGTATTACACCGAGAACGTGGCCAAGTCGCTGCAGTTGTTCCACACCTTGCAGCGCCTGGGCTACGGGAACGTGGTCTTCAGCTCATCCGCCTCGATCTATGACGTGGTGCCGGGCTTCATGGTCACCGAAGAGTCACCGCTCAAGCCGGGCAGCCCCTACGCGCGCACCAAGTACATGATGGAGATGATCCTGCAGGATTTCTGCGCCGCCTATGATATGCACGGAATTGCGCTGCGCTACTTCAACCCCATCGGCGCGGACCCCAAAATGCGCTCGGGGATCCACATCAAAGAGCCTTCGCACGTGCTCGGCAAGCTGGTGGATACGGCGCGCGGCAAGATCAAGGAATTCGAGATCACCGGCACCACCTGGCCCACGCGCGACGGCACGGGCATCCGCGATTACATCCACGTGTGGGACCTGGCGGATGCGCACGTGCGCGCGGTGGAGCAGTTCGAGCAGGTGTTCCAGCGCCAGGGCGGGGGGCGGCGCTACGCGGTGATCAACCTGGGCACCGGGCGCGGCGTGACGGTGCGCGAGCTGGTGGCGGCCTTCGAGAAGGTCTACGGCCAGGAGATCAACAAGGTGGAGCGGCCACCGCGCCCGGGCGATGTGGCGGGCGCCTATGCCAACGCCGACACGGCCCGCCGCCTGCTGGGGTGGGAGGCAGTTTTGCCGATCGAGCAGGGCATCGCCGACGCCCTCAAGTGGGGCGAGGTGCGCGAGAAGGTGTTGAAGTACGCTTAAGGCGCTGCCGGAGACGGGCGCGCCAATTCACCCTCACGATGGGATCGTGTAAACCATTTTCTGTAAATTGTGGGGCTTGCCCCACAATTTATAGAAAAATTGAAACACTATCCACGATGGCGGTGTGGATGATATATAATAGGGTTCAGCCGCCCGACCGGGCCATCGAAACGCCGTCGATGGACGAAAAACCAGTTTCTGACGAGGTTCAGCAGCCAGAGGAGCGCTTTTGGGGGAGCCGGGTGCCCCCGGAAGCCGCCGGAAGGCCGCGCAAAGATTTATGTTGATTCGATCGTCCGGCGGGTTGAAAAGGCCCCTCCTCCTGGCGGCTGTCGCCTGCCTGCTGCTGGCGGGCATGGCGCGCCCGGCGCATTCGCAGGCCACGGCCCGCATCGTCGCCGGCGGGCTGCAGACTGAATCGTTCCCGGCCATCGAATTCTCCCTGGAAGCCTATGACAGCCAGGGCAATTTCATCAAAGGCCTGACCCCTTCTGACCTGCAACTGACCGAAGACGGCAAGCCGGTGAGCTCTCTGTCGCTCGAACTGGAAGAGCCGGGCCTGCAGTTCAGCGTGGCGATCAACCCCGGCGCCCAGCTTGGCACCAGCATCGGCGGAAAGCCCCAGCTCGAGCTGGTGCGCTCGGCGCTGATCGATTGGGTGCGCCGCCAGCCGGCCGAATCGGGCTCGGATTTCTCCCTCTCCACCAACACCGGGCTGCAATTGATCCGCTCGCGCGAACCCCAGCAATGGTCAACGGCCATTGCCGAGTTCAACCCCACCCTGGTGACGGGCGAGCTCAACCTCTTCAGCCTTTCAACGGCAATTGACCTGGCCTCCGACCAGGCGGCCGGTTCGCGCATGAAGCGCGCCATTTTGTGGGTCACCCCGCCCGTGCCGGCGGGGCTGGCCCCCAGCCTGCAAGACCTGGCCAGCCGCGCCCAGCAGGCCGGGGTGAAGGTCTTTTTGTGGGTGGCGGTGACCGATTTGAACGCCAGCCAGCCGGATACATCGGCAATGCAGGCCCTGGCCGATGCGACCGGCGGGCGCTTCACGTTGATCGCCGGGCAGGAGACAATCCCCGACCTCGAAAGCTGGCTGCAGCCGCTGCGCTATATCTACCAGGTCAAGTACCTTTCGAAGGCGCAGAAGAGCGGCGAGCACCGTGTGGAAGTGGGCCTGAAGGGCGAGGATGCCGTGGCGCCTGCGCAGGCGCTGGTCTATTCGCTCGAGATCAAGCCGCCCAACCCGATCTTCCTCTCGCCGCCCTCGAAGTTGGACCGCACCTGGGAGGTTGTGGAAGGGAGCGATGAGCAGGCCCTGGCCCCGGCTGCCCAGGTTCTGCAGATCATGGTCGAGTTCCCCGACGGCCACAACCGGCCGCTGACGGCCACGCGCCTTTACGTGGACGGCGCCCTGCAGGCCGAAAACACCGCCCCGCCCTACGAGCAGTTCTCTTGGGACCTGACCGGCCTGACCGAGAGCGGCACGCACACCCTGCGCGTGGAGGCGGTGGATTCGCTGGGCATTTCGGGCACGAGCATCGAGACGCCGGTGGATGTGGTGGTGGAGCTGCGCCCGGTGGAAAGCCTGCTCGAGCGCATCTCGCGCCGGGGGTTGATTGCCGTGGCGGCGGTGCTGGTGGCGGGGGCGGTGCTGGCGATGGTCTTGATCGGCGAGAACCGCCTGCGCAGCCGCCGCAAGCGCAACGAGCGGCGCCGGATGGAAGACCCGGTGACCCAGCCGGTGCCGATCCCGCAAGATGGCGCAAAAGCCGTGCGCAGCAGGCGCGCCGCCGGTGAACCCGGCAGCTGGCCGCGCGCGGCAGCCGCTCAGCAGACCATCCCGGCGCGGCTGATTCGCGTGACCGAAGACGAGCACCCCGTGCCGGGCAGCCTGGTACCGCTCAACCGCAGCGAGATCACCTTCGGAAGCGATGCACGCCAGGCGGTGATCCAGGTGGAAGACCCTTCGGTCGAGAAGCTGCACGCGCGCCTGCTGCGCAGCGATGACGGCGAGTTCATCTTGATGGATGAAGGCTCGGTGGCCGGCACGTGGGTGAACTTCACCCAGGTGGGGCCGGAGGGCGCGCGCCTGAAACACGATGACCTGATTCACCTTGGGCGGGTCACCTTCCGCTTCGAGCTGACCAACCCGCCGCCGCTGCCCCAGCCGAGCGTTCAGACCCTGGACGAGAACCCATGAGGCGGCTGGAACGCACCACCATCCCGGTTGTGGCGCTCAGCCATCCCGGCGTTAAGCGCAAGGAGAACGAAGACCGTTTTGGGGTGGCGGCGTTTTCGCTTGGCCCGCACGGGCCGCAGCCGGTTCTGCTGGCCGTGCTGTGCGATGGCATCGGCGGGCACCGCGCCGGAGAAGTGGCCGCCGAAATGGCCGTCAACCTGATCAGCAAAGTCGTCGCCGAGAGCGACGCCAACCAGCCGCACAAGATTCTCGCGCGGGCCATCCGGCTGGCGTCCGATGCGATCCGTGACCAGGCGGTGGAGAACAACGAGCAGGCCGGCATGGGGGCCACCTGCGCCTGCGCATGGCTGGTGGGCGAGCGTCTCTATACTGCCACGGTGGGCGACTCGCGCATCTACCTGCTGCGGGGCGGGCGCATCCAGCGCGTCAGCACCGACCACACCTGGGTGCAGGAGGCGATCGAGAACGGGGCGCTGCGGCCGGACGAGATCGCGGGGCACCCCAATGCGCACATCATCCGGCGTTACCTGGGTTCACCCTACCCGCCGGAGGTGGACCTGCGCCTGCGCATCAGCGGCGCGGAGACCGACGACCAGGCGCTCGCCAACCAGGGGGCCTTCTTGCTGCCGGGCGACCGGATTCTGCTGACCAGCGACGGGTTGACCGACCTGGTGCGTGATGGCGAGATCCTGGAGGCGTTTCAGCTTTACCCGGCGGAGGCGGCGGCGCAGCGCTTGATCGACCTGGCCAATTCGCGCGGCGGGCACGATAACATCACGCTGATCAGCTTCGAGACGCCCTCTCCGGCGGCGCATAAAGAGGCGACCCGGCGCGTGCCGGTGAGGGCTTCGAACCGGGCGGCCTGGCGCTGGGCCGGGCTGGGGTGCCTGGGGGTGCTGGCGGTGGCAGCCGTGGCCGGGCTGCTGGCGGGCGGCTGGTGGCTGCTGGGCGGGGAGCGCCTGGGCGCAGGGCCCGGTGCGGCAGCCAGCCCGACGGCGGTGCTCAGCTCGCCCCTGCCGGTGACGTTCACGCCCGCGGCATCCTTCACGGCCAGGCCGAGCGAGACGCCGCGCCCAAGCCCCACGCCCAGCCGCACGCTCCCTTCGCGCTCAACCCTCGGCGGACCGACGCTGACGCCCTGGCCGACAAACACCCGCGCGCCGTAAAAATAAAACCGTTCACAACCCCACCCCCGACCCCGCTCCTCAAGGGGCGGGGAGTTTGCCGCTGCGAAAACGAATGCCAAGAAAAGAATCGAAACGAATACCCCCCTGAGGGGCGGGTTCAGTTGCGGTGATTCTCGTAGATCGCCAGCACTTTATCGGCATAGTAGTAGCCCACGTTGCCGGGGCCGTAAGACATCAGCCCGTCGCGGATTGAGCCGCGCTTCGATATCAGCCCGGCGAGCATGCGCGTGCCGTATTCGATGTTGAAATCGGGGTCGTACAGCTCTGCCATGCTCGGGCGCGAAGCGAAGCACGGCCCGTTGACGCACATGAACCCAGCAGCCAGGCCGTCGCGCGGCATGACTTGCATCAGCCCGACCGCGCCGCTGTGCGAGTAGGCATCGGGGTTGCCGCCGCTCTCCTGGACGATGACCGCAGCGACCAGGTCGGGGTTGAGGCCGTGCTGCGAGGCGGCCCGGGTGATCTGCCGGCACCACTGCAGCACGGAGGACGGGAAGCTGGAACTGACCCCGCAACCGCCATCATCGTCTGCCTCGGCGGCGGGCGGCTCGGCGGCAGGGGCGGGCTCTTCGGCAGGGGCATCCTGCTGGGTGAAGATCACCGGCAGGGCGTTACCGTATTCGTCCACCTGGGCGGCGGCGGGCGCTTCTTCGGTGGAGGCGAGGACTGCCGCGCCGGGGATGGCGAGCAGGTTGGTGAGAGCCACGAGGGCAATCACCCCCAGGACGATTCCAGGGAAGATGGCTTTTTGGACGCCGTTCATCGGGGTTTCAGGTTCCTTTTCATATGCACCCCGATTATAGCACAATTGTTCTATAACTGAATTAAATGTTCTAGAACAAAACCTTAAAATATCCAGCCATAGATGGGGGATTCAGCGCGAGGGCGGGGAGAACGTCAAGCACGCGGGGCATCCGGCGAAAGCCCGCAACCTGCCCTGCGGGGGGCAAGTCGTTTTCTTTTGCGGGGATAGATTATGTTTCAGGCCGCAGGTAGCCCGCCACGGTGGCGGCGAAGCGGGGCACGTCGAGCGGTTTGGAGATGAAGCCGTCGCAGCCGGCATCCAGGGCGCGCTTGCGGTCGCCGGGGAGGGTGTGGGCGGTGAGCGCCACCAGGGTGACGGCGCGCGTGAGGGGGTTGTCTTTGATCTGGCGGGCCAGCTTCCAACCGTCGATCTCCGGCAGGCTCATATCCAGGAGGATGAGGTCGGGGGTGTTCTCAGCCAGCCAGGCGAGCGCTTTTTTACCGTCCGGCAGGCCGACCACATCATACCCGGCCTGTTCGAGCAGGAATTTGACCAGTTCGAGGTTATCGGGGTTGTCTTCTACGACGAGGATGCACGCTTTTCCCATGGTGATCCTTCCTTTGACGTTGAATGTGGCGCGGCAACTTCATTATACTCTGCGATGAAGCGGGCTGCCTAACCCTCTGAGTGGGGGAATTGCAGAGGCCCGGACGCCGAAGCGCAACCCTTACCCCGCGGCTCTGCGCGGCAGGCCGATGAGCAGGGCGACCGGCCCGGCCAGCAGCAGCCACATGGCGGCGCTCAGGCCGAATTGCTCGGCGGCCAGGCCGATGCCCAGGGGAATGAGCTTGCCGAACCAGCCGACCACGTTGCCCACGGTGAGCACCGTGCCGCTCTGGCCGGGCAGGGTGGAATAGAGCCGGCCCATCAGCACCGAATACCAGCCGGAATTAAAGAACCCCAGCAGCCCCAGGAGGATCAACTTGAGCGCCAGCGGCCCGGCCAGCAGGAAGGCGGGGAAGAGCAGCAGCTCGAGCACCACGCTGACGCGCAGGTAATCAAGCCCGCGCACGCGCTCGAGGAGCGGGATGAGCAGAAGATCGCCCAGCAGGCCAACTCCCGTCCACACGGCCACGCCCACCGCCGCCACTTCGGGGGTGAGGCGGGCCACATCCACCAGGTAGAGGGCGAGGTAGCTGTAGAGCACGTCGAGCATCAGGTCGGAGAACTCGAGCAGCACCAGCCAGCGCAGCACGTCTTTGCGGCGCAAGGCGCGCAGGGCGGCGCGGACGCCTTCGGCGAAGGTGAGGGGCTTTCTCTCGGCGGGCTCATCGGGGGCTTCGGCGGATTCGAACCCTCTGGCCTGGGCGGGAACCCTGCGCCAGGCGAGCAGAAGCGCCGCCAGGCTGAACACCCCCAGCCCGGCCAGCAGGCCGCGCCAGCCCCAGCCCAGGGCGAGGGAGGCCGAGAGCACCAGCGGCCCGGCGAAGACACCGATGGAGCCGGCGAACGTCCAGCGGGCCATGTTCTGCTCGCGGCGGCCGGGCTGGCTGTCCATCAGCGAGGCCTGCGAGAGGCTGACGAAGGCGCCCGAGGCCGGGCTGAGCAGGCAGCTTGCGAGGAGGAAGCCGAGAAAGCCTTGTGATGTGCTCATCCAGAGCAGCGCCGCGCTGAAGAAGACCCCGCCGCCGAGGATGAGCACGCGCCGCCGCCAGGTGTCGGCGAGGATGCCGAGCACGGGCTCGATGGTGTTGCCGATCAGTCCGGGCAGGCTGAGGGCCAGGCCGATCTGCACGTACGTGAGGCCGAGGTCGGCGCGGATGAGCGGCCAGGAGGTCTCGAGGGCGCCGTAAACCAGCTCGTCGAGGAATTCGATCACCAGGAAGGTGAGGATGAGGGCCGCCAGGCGGTTGCGGCGGAAAAATCTCATGTTCCGCCTTTAAGAGTGAGGAGAATTTAGCGGTTTTCTCGCCAAAATCCTTGGTTTTTCCCTCACCCTACCCTCACCCCTGCGGGTGCGCGAAGCGCGTCCCAGAGGGAGAGGCTTTTTGCCTCCCTTCTCCCTCTGGGAGAAGGGCCGGGGGATGAGGGGAGATGTTCTGAGCTTGGCGAGAAAACCATTTAGCAATTGCATTGTAAAATTATACAGGAATCCAAAACTCGATTTTATAAATCGAACATAATTCCTATTTTTCGTGTATAATGGATCTATCAGACCTGTGTCCTGTTTTCGGATATCAGAAAGGAACCCAACCACATGTCTTTCCATACGATCATCATTGTCGGCAACCTCGGGCGCGACCCCGAGATGCGCTTCCTGCCCTCGGGGCAGCCGGTGACGAGCTTTTCTATGGCTTCGAGCCGCAACTACACCAACAGCCAGGGCGAAAAGGTGGATGAAACGCTCTGGTTCCGCGTTTCCGTGTTCGGGAAGATGGCTGAGACGTGCAATCAGTACCTGCACAAGGGGTCGAAAGTGCTCGTCGAAGGGCGCCTGCAGGCCGATAAGAACGGCGGTCCGCGCATCTGGACGCGCCAGGACGGCACGCCGGGCGCTTCTTTTGAGGTGACGGCGGCCACCGTGCGCTTCCTCTCCTCGCGCGGCGAGGGCGGTGGCGAGCCGGGCAGCGGGGAGATCGAAGCCGGCGGCGACGCGGGCGATTCGATCCCCTTCTAAGCCAACCCGCTCCAAAACCCTATGGACCGTTTACCTGAGATCACAGAGAAGATCCACCAGGCCCTGGAAGCGCGCACCCGCGCGCGCGACCAGGCCCTGGCGCAGGCGCGCCTGGTCACCCGCCATGCCGCGCAGGCCATCCGCGCCATTCACCGCGCCGAGCACGAGGCGGCCATGGAGCAGCTCGCCGAGGCGCGGGGGATCGTCGAGGCGCTCAAGCGCGACCTGGCGGTCTACCCCGAGCTGTTCTACGCCGGTTACACCCAGGACGCGATCAAAGAATACGCCGAGGCTTGCATCACCTGCGCGTTGATCGAAGCGCAGCCGCTGCCCGACCCGGAGGAGCTGGGGGTGGAGTATGCCACCTTCCTCAACGGGCTGGCTGAGGCGGCCGGAGAGCTGCGCCGGCGCTGCCTCGATATCTTGCGCCAGGGTTATTCCGCGGAGGCCGAGCGCCTGCTGGGGCTGATGGACGACATCTACGAAACCCTCGTCACCATGGATTACCCCGACGCGGTGACCAACGGGCTGCGCCGCCAGACGGACATCGCCCGCAGCCTGCTCGAGCGCACGCGCGGCGATTTGACCATCTCGATGCGCGAGCAGCACCTGGAGCAGGTGATCCAGCAGGCCACGCGGCGGCTGGAGCGGGAGGGTCATGCGGACAATCCGGGCCTCTGAGATCGGCGCGTACCTGTTCTGCCGGCGGGCATGGTGGTACCAGGCGCAGGGGGTAAAACCTGAGAATCAAGCCGAACTGGCCGGCGGGACGGGGTTCCACCACCGACACGGGCGCAGCGTGCTGGCATCTGGGTTGCTGCGCGCGGCGGGCTGGCTGCTGCTGTTGGGGGCGGTGGGAGCGCTGGCGGTGGGTTTGACGCTGACCTTGCTGCGATGAACGGGCTGATCCCTCTGGCCGGGCTGCTGCTGGCGCTGGCGCTGCTGGCGCTTTGGCTGGCGGCGCGCCAGCGGAAGGCGGCGGGGCTGCCAGAGGGGCGGGTGATCGCGGCGGATATGGGCCGCTGGAAGCGCCCCGAAAAGCCGCTCTATGACGCGGAGACCGGGCTGACCGGCCGGCCGGATTATCTCGTCGAGCAGAGGGGTGTGCTGATCCCGGTGGAGGTGAAGAGCGCGTGGGCACCGGCTGAGCCGCGCGAGGGGCACCTGTTCCAGCTGGCGGCGTACTGCCTGCTGGTGGAACGCTCCAGCGGCAAGCGCCCGCCTTACGGCATTCTGCACTATCGCAACCGCACCTTTGCCATTGAGTACACGCCCGGGCTGGAGGCCGAGCTGCGCGCGCTGCTGGATGAGATGCATGAGGCGCAGCAGCGCCGCGGCGAGGCGCACCGCTCGCACGAGGAGCCCTCGCGCTGCGCAAGGTGCGGGTATAAGGGGGTGTGCGAAGAGAAGATACCGGGGTGAATTGACCCCCACCCCTGCCCCTCCCCCAAAATCGTTGCGATTTTGGGGGAGGGTTTGGGAGGGGGCGCATCGTGGCGATTTTGGGGGAGGGTTTGGGAGGGGGCGCATCTCCACGACCCTGGGAAGGGGAATGAAAACCGGGCTGGATCAACTCCAGCCCGGGTGAGGTTTCGCTGCCTGAAAGATGAAATCAGGCGGCTGTGGCTTTGGCTACGACGGCGGCGAAAGCCTGCGGGTCGCGCACGGCCAGGTCGGCGAGGACCTTGCGGTTGAGCGTGATGCCGGCGACTTTCATGCCGTTGACCAGGCGGCTGTAGGTGGTGCCGTTGGCGCGCGCCGCGGCGTTGATGCGCATGATCCACAGCTTGCGCAGGTCGCGCTTGCGGGTTTTGCGGTCGCGCGTGGCGTACCACATGCTTTTCAGCATGGCTTCCTGGGCGCGGCGGAAGAGCAGATGCCGAGAGCCAAAGTAGCCCTGAGTCATCTTTAAAATTTTCTTGTGGCGCAGGTGGCCTTTGGGGCCTCCCTTTACACGTGCCATAGCTTGCTCCTTTGCGTTCCCCTGGGCGCCGGTCGGCTGTCAGACCAGTTGCGAGCACCCAACGGCCGCACTAAAAATGGATGGGTGACGATTAGCTGTTCTTGTTCAGGTAAGGGGCCAGGCGCTCGACGCGCTTGATGATGCCCTCGCCCTCGACGGGCAGCATTTCGGTGAACAGGGCTTTGGTGCGCTTAGAGGTGCGGCGGCGCAGATGGCTCTTGCCGCCCTTGGTGCGTACCAGCACCCCCGACCCCGTCAGGCGGAACCGTTTGGAGGTTGCCTTGTGGGTCTTCATCTTGATTTTGCCGGGCTTAGTTTTGCGTGGCACAGCGAAACTCCTCTTTCTAATGATAACTCTTGCTCGCGCGAAGGCGAATTATACCACAAAAAGTGGGAGAGACCAGATGAGAAGTCAACGAGAGGAGAAGTGGAGATGAGAAAAGGGGCTGCCCTTGTGCTCCGGCAGAGCGATAAAACGGCCCGCTGCGCAGGGCGGCGGGCCGTCGAAACGAGGCAATGAAAACAGGCTTAGCTGCCCGCTTCACCGGCCGGTTCGGGCGCGTCAGGTGCCTGGGGTGTGGCAGAGGGCTTGGAAGCCGCTCCGCTCTTCTTGCCTGGCTTGGCCGGGCTGAGCACCATGTTCATCACTTTCCCTTCCATCAAGGGCGGCTGCTCGATCGAGGCGATGTCGGCCAGCTCTTCGGCGATCTCGCGCAGGTCTTCCAATGCCAGCTCGGGGTAAGTTACCTCGCGGCCGCGGAAGCGGATGGTCACCTTGACCTTGTTGCCCTCCAGCAGCCAGCGGCGCGCGTCGCGCGTCTTGAAGCCGCGATGGTGCTCGTTGGTCTTGGGGCGCAGGCGAATCTCCTTGACTTCGATCTTGGTCTGGGCTTTTTTCGCCTCGCGTTCCTTCTTGGCGCGTTCGTAGAGGAACTTGCCGAAGTCCATAACGCGGCAAACCGGAGGGGTCGCTCCGGCGGCAACTTCGACCAGGTCTAGTTCGGCATCGCGCGCGATGCGCAGGGCTTCTTGAATGGGGACTACGCCCAGGTTATCACCTTTGGGGCCGATCAGGCGTACTTCCGGCACCCGGATCATTTCATTGACACGAAAAGTCTGTGTACTGATGGTCCTCTCCTCGTCCTGTTTACAGAAAAAGTCAATTTCCGCGTAGATTAAAACGCGGTTAATCGCCAAAATGATACCATAAACGCACCGAAAACGTCAACTTATTGCGCTCCGGGTTTTTACTGCGCGCGCGGGTCTGGTTTGAGGGGCTTTTCGGGGCGGGCGGTGCCGCACACGCGGCAGAGGGTATCTTCCGGGGCGAAGGAGACGCCGCAGGTGGGGCAGGCGGTGTAGCGGTCCCAGGCGGCTTCGAGGGCGGCCTGGGCCTTACGCTCTTCTTCCAGGCGGCTTGAGGCGGCGGCCTCGAGGCTTTCGGCGGCGGCGCGGATGGCCTTCCAGGCGCGTTCCTTGAGCTTGAGCCCGCCGGCGGCCTCCGCCAGGCCGGCTCCGCCGGAAAGCGTTTCCTGGGCGGTGGAGATCAGGTCTTCGGGAGAACCGCCGCGTTTGCCCACCTTGAGCAGGTCGAGGCCTTTTCCGGCGGCATCCAGGATGGCCTTGCCGCCCTCTTTGAGCGATTCGATCAAACCGCGCGTGGTCAGGTCGTTGACCTTCACTTCCACGCCGCCTTCGACGGCGCTGAGGATGACGGTCATGGCGGGCACCGCGCCGCCCGAGCCCACCAGGGCCACCGTGCCGGTGAGGGCTTCGGGCGGGCCGCTGAAGTCGATGCGGGTGCGGCCGCCGCCGAACTCGGCGCGCAGGGGGGCCACCAGGTCGGCGGGTGAGACGCCGCGATAGCGGGCGGTGTTATCGGTGACGGCGGCGACGGCCCCGCCCACGCCGAGCACGCCCATCGCCGCGGCGGTGAGCGTGCCTTCGGCGTTGTCATTTTCGGGCGGGTGGGCTTCCACGCTCTGGGCGAAGAAGGCCTTGAGCTTTTCCATGCGCTCGCGCTCGGACTTGCTGCGCTTGAGGATTTCACCCTTGCGGGCGAGGGCGGTGGGCAGGTCGGCTGGCGTGAAGTGCCCGGCGAAGAAGTCCTGGTCGGCGGGCACCAGCATACAGAAGACGGCCTTGTGCTCGTCGCTCAGGGCGGCGATCTGCTCGGCGGAGAGTTTAGCTAACGCAGTTTCATCCATGCGACCATCCCATCGGCAAGATTTGCACCCCTATTGTAGTGAAGAATCGGCGGGAAGCGGGTGAAATTTATGAAACTTTGACATGCGCCCTGGCGCCTCAGGCCGTTTCGGCGGCCAGCTCGCCCAGGCGGCGCAGCACGCGCTCGGCGGAAAACGACCAGTAGGCGGCGTTGAGGCGAATGTAGTTGCGATACTTTGGCGTGGCGGAGAAAAGGTAGCCGGGGGCCAGGGTGATGCCGGCCTGCACGGCGCGGCGGAAGAGATCGAGTGAGTCCACCCGCTCGGGGAGCTGCACCCACAGCACGAAGCCGCCCTGCGGGTTGGTGACCAGCGTGCCTTCAGGGAAGGAGCGCACCACGGCGTGGGCCATCTGGCCCACCTTTTGGGCGTAGGCGCGGCGGATGCGGCGCAGGTGGTGGTCGTAGCTGCCGGATTCGAGGAATTCGGCGATGGCAAGCTGCGGGAGGATGGCGGTGGCCATGCTGGTGGCCATCTTCAGGCTGATGACGTCGTTCTTGAAGCGCCCGGGGGCAAGCCAACCGATGCGGTAGCTGGGCGAGATATCCTTGGAGAACGACGAGGTGAGCAGCACCAGGCCCGTGCGGTCATACGTTTTGGCGACGCCCGGGTGCTGCCCCGAGAAAGCCAGCTCGCCGTAGATGTCGTTTTCCACGAGGGGGATGCCGGCGGCGGAGAGCATTTCCACCAGGTCGCGCTTGCGGTCGGGGGTCATGCACGAGCCGAGCGGGTTGGAGAAGTTGGTCATCACCACGGCGGCTTTGACGGGGTGGTTTTCGATGGCGAAGCGCAGCGCGCTGAGGCTGATGCCCGTATCCGGCCGGGTGGGGATTTCGAGGGCGCGCAGGCCCTGGGCCTGGAGGATTTGCAGGATGCCAAAGTAAGTGGGCGATTCGACGGCGACGAGATCGCCGGGCTTGCAGACGGCGCGCAGGGCCAGGTGAAGAGCCTCGGTGCAGCCGGAGGTGATGACGATTTCATCAGGTGCCAGCGAGCAGCCCGCCAGGAAGGCGCGGCGGGCCACCTGGGTGCGCAGTTCGAGCGTGCCCTCGGGGAGGCCGGCGGTATTGTAGGCGCGGCTGTTGCGCCGGGCGATCTGCGCGAGGATGCGGTTGAGGCGCGCGGTAGGGAGCAGGTCGGGGTCGGGCACGGCAGCGCCGAACTGGATGAGCTGGGGGTTGAGCGTATCGCGCACGACGAGCATGACCAGGTCGTCAATGCGCACGCGCGCGGGGTCGAAGGGCAGGTCGGTCAGTTCGGATTGGGGGGCGGGGGCCGGGGGCAGGGGCGCGCGCACGTAGTAGCCGGATTGCGGGCGGGCTTCGATGGCGCCGCGGTCTTCGAGCAGGTGGTAGGCCTGCAGGACGGTGGTGACGCTGAGGCCTTTCTGGCGGCTGATCTGCCGGACGGAGGGCAGGCGCTCGCCCACCTGGAAGGTGCCGGCGTGGATCTGCTCGAGCACCTCGGCGGCGAGGGATTCATAACGCGTGGTGAGGGCGGGGGAATCGGGCATGGGATGATTGATTCTATCTCAATTCGGGGAAATGAAAGAGGAAGAGAGGAGAACCACAGAGGGCACGGAGGACACGGAGGAAGACAATAGAAAGAAAAAGAAAGAAGAAAGAGGTTGAACCGCAAAGAACGCGAAGGGCGCAAAGAAGAGAACCACAGAGGGCACGGAGGACACGGAGGAAGACAATAGAAAGAAAAAGAAAGAAGAAAGAGGTTGAACCGCAAAGAACGCGAAGCGCGCGAAGATGAGAACCACAGAGGGCACGGAGGACACGGAGGAAGAATAGGGAAAGAGAAGAAAGAAAAGAAAGAGGTTGAACCGCAAAGAACGCGAAAGGCGCAAAGAAGAGAACCACAGAGAGCACAGAGGACACGGAGGAAGAATAAGGAAAGAAAATAAATGAAAGCAAGAAAAGAGAGAAAGAACGAAGGAAAGAGGTTGAACCGCAAAGAGCGCGAAGGACGCGAAGGACGCGAAGAACGCGAAGGACGCGAAGAACGCGAAGAAGATTCAGGTTAAGGGAGATGATGAGAAAGGAAAACCGACGTGGTGATATGACGCGAGGTGTGTTGGAATAAGGCGGTAAATTCTCGGCTGACAGCTGACAGCTGACAGCGGATAGCGGATCGCTGATCGCTTCTTCCGCAAGAATCGGGTGGAAAGGCTGGGCCATGGAGCCTATAATGAGGCCAAGAAAGAACCTACAGGTGACGCGATGTTAAACACTTCTTTGCCATTCGAACAGCTTGCCGAAGATTACACCCGGGTGGAACAGGCTATCCGCTACCTGGAGGCCAATTACCTGAGCCAGCCCGCGCTGGATGAGGTGGCGGCCAGCATCGGCCTGAGTGAATTTCACTTTCAGCGCCTGTTCACGCGCTGGGTGGGCATCTCGCCCAAGCGCTTTTTGCAATACCTGACCAAAGAGCACGCCAAGCGCCTGCTGGCCGGGCGCGGCGGGCTGCTGGAAGCGGCTTACGAGAGCGGGTTGAGCGGCCCCGGCCGCCTGCACGATTTGTTCGTCAGCACCGAGGCCGTCACGCCGGGCGAATACAAACAGGCCGGGGCGGGGCTGGAGATCCGCTACGGCTTCCACGCCACGCCCTTTGGCCAGTGCCTGATTGCGCTCACCGCGCGCGGCGTGTGCGGGTTGAGCTTTGTGGAACCCGGCGGTGAAGAAGCCGCCCTGGCCGGTCTGCGCGCCCGCTGGCGCAAGGCGGTGCTCGTTCACGACCCGGCTTCCACGGGCGCGGTGGTGGAACGGCTCTTCCGCCCCGCCGGGCGGCCTGCCGGGCCGATGGCGCTCTACCTGAGCGGGACGAACTTCCAGATCAAGGTCTGGGAGGCGTTGCTGCGCATCCCGGCCGGGTCGGTGGTGACGTATGCGGATATCGCCGTGGCAATCGGCATGCCGGATGCGGCGCGGGCGGTGGGCAGCGCGGTGGGCAGCAACCCCATCGCGGTGATCATCCCATGCCACCGCGTGATCCGCAAAGACGGGAGCTTCGGTGACTATCACTGGGGCAGCGCGCGCAAGAAGGCGCTGCTGGGCTGGGAATTCGCCGGGGCCGACCTGGCGCGCCAGGCGGTATAATCGGGCGCTATGGCTACAACAACGGTTCGAAAACCTGCTGCCAGCCTGGCGGCCATTTGGGGCGCCATGCTGAGCGTTTATATCGTTTGGGGCTCGACGTATCTGGCGATTCGCTTTGCGGTGCAGACCATGCCGCCCTTCTTGATGGCCGCGTTCCGCTTCCTGGCCGCGGGGGGCATCCTCTATGCCTGGCGGCGGCTGAGCGGCGATGCGCGCCCGCGCCCGGCGCACTGGCGCTCTGCGGCCATTGTGGGGCTGTTCCTGCTGCTGGGCGGCAACGGCGGGGTGGTGTGGGCCGAGCAGCGCGTCGTTTCGGGGGTGGCGGCGTTGCTGGTGGGCGCCACCCCGCTGTGGATGGTGCTGATCGACTGGCTGCGCGGCATCTACCGCCCCGCGTGGGTGACGGTGGCTGGCGTGCTGGTGGGCTTCGCGGGCATCGCCGTGCTGATCGGCCCGGCAGAGCTGACCGGGCTGCACGGGGCGATCGACCCGTTGGGGGCGGTGGTGCTGCTCCTGGCTTCGCTCTCCTGGGCGGCCGGGTCGCTCTACAGCCGCAACGCCGAGCTGCCCGCATCGCCGCTCCTGGGCACGGGCATGGAGATGCTGGCGGGCGGGGCGGCGCTGGCGGTTGCGGGCACGCTGAGCGGCGAGTGGGCGCGGGTGAACCTGGCGGCGGTGAGCCTGCCTTCGCTCTTGGGACTGGGTTACCTGATCTTCTTCGGCTCGCTGGTGGGCTTCACTGCCTACACCTGGCTGCTGCGCGTGGCGCCCACCACGCTGGTTTCGACGTATGCGTATGTGAACCCGGTGGTGGCGATTCTGATGGGCAACCTGCTGGCGCAGGAGCCGCTCACGCCGCGGGTGGTGCTGGCGGCGGCGGTGATTGTGGGGGCGGTGGCACTGATCACCTTCAGTAAGTCGCTGGGGCGAAAGACGGCCGCTCCGGCGCCTGCTCCGGCGGGAGATGATTAAGGGGGGCACCTAACCAGCCGGCATCAGAGCGGCACAGTTACGACCATAACAGTTTGCTATCAACCAAACTGTTATGGTCACAATTCATGTTTTCTGCATCTGTATCTTTGTGTGGCGATGCGTATAATAGCCAACAAGGGAAGCGCGCTTCCGTTCAAAAGCGCGGCAAGGAAAACATGGAACAGACTCTGATTAACACACGCGGCGCCCGCATCGGGAAGCTGATCACAAAATCTCACAGCGTCGAGATGATCCTGACGGACGGCGACCTGCTGAAACTGGAAGGCGATCACCGCCTCACCACCATTTTATGCGTCGAAGGTCGGTTGTGGATCACCCAGCCCGGCGATGCGAGCGATTACATCCTCCAAAAAGGGATGCAGTTCATCATCAACCGCCCGGGCGCGGTGCTCATCCAGGGCCAGCCGGAAGGCCGCTTTGAGATGGTCCCCCCGCAGCCGAGCCTGAATTAGCGATTCTCTCCTCCTTTGGTGATCCCCCGCTTCCATGGGTCGGAAGCGGGGGAGATTATTTAACCCCCCTCCCGTAGCCCTCCCCCAAAATCGTAGATTTTGGGGGAGGGTTTGGGTGGGGGGCATTGCGAGCCAGATAACGCCCAGCTTTTGCTGGTGGACCGGTCATTGCAACGGGCGCGCGGCGGGCACAGCACCGATTCACCCAAGCCGGGCAAATTGACCTCCTCCCGTAGCCCCGCCCCTTCGGGCGCACCCAGGGTGTCCCCCAAAATCGTAGATTTTGGGGGAGGGTTTGGGTGGGGGTGATTTCGGGCTAGATGACTCGCAACTTCCTGCCGACGCGGGCGAAGATTTCGAGGCCCCGGTCGAGGTCTTCCCGGGCATGGGCGGCCGAAACCATCACGCGGATGCGCGCCTTGCCGCGCGGCACGGTGGGGAAGCCAAGCGCCATGGCAAAGACGCCTTCCTCGAACAGCTCACGGCTGAACTGCTGTGCCACGGGGGCCTCGCCCAGCATGATCGGGGTGATGGGCGTGGTGCTGATGCCGGTATCGAAACCGAGCCGGGTGATTTCCTTTTTGAAGTAGCCGGTGTTGGCCCACAGGCGGTCTACCAGCTCGGTGGAGCTTTCCAGCAGGTCGAGCGCGGCCAGGCAGGCGGCGGCATCGGCGGCGGTGACGGCGGAGGAGAAGAGGAACGGGCGGCCGCGCTGGCGCAGCCAATCCACCACCAGGGGGCTGCCGGCCACCAGCCCGCCCACCACGCCGAAGGCTTTGGAGAGCGTGCCGACCTCGATATCCACCTTGCCGTGCAGGCCGAAGTGATCGACAATGCCGCGTCCGCCGCGCCCCAGCACGCCTTCGCCGTGGGCGTCATCTACCATCAACATCACGCCGTGGGCGGCGGTGACGGCATAGATTTTATCCAGCGGGGCCACGTCGCCGTCCATGCTGAAGACGCCGTCGGTGATCGCCAGGGCGCGCCGGTAGGAGCCTGCGCTCTCTTTGATTTTGGCTTCAAGGTCGGCGGGATCGGCGTGAGCATAGCGCACGATGCGCGCCCCTGAAAGGCGGCTGCCATCGATGATGCTGGCGTGGTTGAGCTCGTCCGAGAAGATCACATCTTCTTTGCCGACCAGCGCGCCGATGGCCGCCAGGTTGGCGGTGAAGCCCGATTGGAAGGTGATGGCCGCCTCCACGCCTTTGAAGGCCGCCAGGCGGCGCTCGAGCTCGAGGTGCAGGTCGAGCGTTCCGGCAATGGTGCGCACGGCGGCCGGGCCGCAGCCGTACTTTTCCAGGTTTTCGCGCGCTTTTTCCACCAGGCGGGGGTGGTTGGCCAGCCCAAGGTAGTTATTGGAGCAGAAATTGAGCACGCGCTTGCCGTCCACGACCAGCCAGGCGCCTTGCGGCGAGCTGATGGTGCGGATGCGGTTGTAGAGGCCGGCTTCCTTCAGCGCGTCGAGTTCCTGTTGGATCCAATCCAGTCGAGTTGTCATAATTCTCCTCGTTTTGAAAAGACAGGTTAGTGGATAGTGCTTCGATTTTCCTGCAATTTGTGGGGCAAGCCCCGCAAATCATAGGAAAAGATCCATACGATCGGTCATTGTTTCCATTCGCCCAGGTAGCCCAGCTCGGTGAGGGCTTCGAGCAGCTTTTCTTCCGAGCCGGGGTGCAGCAGCACGGCGGTGGGCGTGATCTCCTCGCGGATGTAGCGCGCGGCGCGCGTCTTCTTGAGCGCCTCCAGGATGCCCGGGTGCGCCACGCGCAGCAGCACGGCCTGTTCCACGCCCGCCTGAGTCCCGGCGGCCTCCCAGCGCTCGAGGGCCTGCACCAGGGCCGGAGGGAGCGCGCCGCCCTCCACATGGCGGCGCAGCAAGCTCACCAACTGGCGCGGGCGCAGGCCCTGGGCCGCAGCGCGCGCCAGCGCCGCCGGGGCAAGGCGGTAGCGGTATTCCTCGGGGCTTTCGCTTTCCCAGGTGCAAAAGCGGGCCACCTGGTAGCGCAGAGTGCGCGGGGCGGTGCGCGGAACGATTATGACCCCCGAGGAGAGCAGCTTGAGCTTGCCGCGCTCTTCCGCCAGCCCGGCGGGGGGCCGGCCGTGCAGCAGGTCTTCAGCCCAGGGCGAGAGGCGGAACGCGCCGGGTTCGGCGCCGGGCGCGGGGGCGGCCAGGTCCACAAAACCAAGCCAGTGGAGCGGCCCGCGCACCAAAAAGCGCACCAGCGCGCCATCCACCGCATCCCAATGCTCGAAGCCGCGCAGGTATTCACCGCCCGGCTCGGCGCGGATGAACCAGGAGTCGTAATCACCGGCGGGGCGTTGAAAATCGGGGTCGCGGTCGTGAATGGCTTTGACGAAGGAAGCCAGGTTCCACCAGCCGCCGGGCTGAGCGCTCACCTGCGCGAGCCAGCCCAGCACCGCCTGGCGGGCGCGCAGCGGGTCGTTGAGCCAATCGCCCTCGAACTTGAGGCCGGGGAGCAGGCGCAGTTCGTTCAGGTAGAGGGCCTGCATCCATTCGGAGGCCAGCAGCGCCAGGGCAGCGCCGCGCGGGGCTTCGAGGAAGGCGCGCACCGGCTCGGCGAGCAGGGCGCCGGCATCGTCCACCAGCCGGGCAGCTTTGAGCAGCTCGAGCAGCATGGCGGGCGGGATGTTCCAGCCGCGCCCGGCGAGGCTCTCCAAGGGAAGCCCCGCGCGCAGGGCTGCCAGCAGGGTGGCGGCATGGTCGAGGATGCGGTCGGTGGCGGGCAGGGGATGGGCGCATTCGGCGGGCGAGGCCGGGCGCCCGGGGGGGCTTTCTTCTCCGCCGGCGAAGGGCTGGAGCAGCTCGAGCAGGTCTTCGGGGATGTAGGCGTATTCCTGCGGGGGGTTATCGCCGGGGAAGATGGCCCGCCCGATGAGGGCGCGGTACCAGAGCACCTCGGCGGGTGATGCGGGCTTGAGGTCGGGGCGCTCCTTCTCGCGCTTGCCCGGCCCGAAGGGGCGCACCTCGCCGTAGCGGCGGGTAAAGACGGCCCAGCCCAGGCGGCCTTCGGAGCGCATGAGGGCCTGCAGGGCGGCTTGCGCCGCCTGGGGGAGCGCCGCCAGCACCTCCTCGCGCCACTGGTGATGCAAAATGCCCTCCACCAGCTGCGGCAGGGCCGTGGCGGTATCTGGAGCGTTGAGTTCCAGTCCCCAGGCGTTAGCGACCATCTTGAGGAAGCCCAGGTCGCGCCCGCGCAGCGCGTCGGTCAGGGAAGGCATACCTGAATTATAAATGTGAGTTGGCTAAACGGCGGAAAATTCGCCGTGGGGCCGGGGTGGATGCAGCGCCGGGCGCCCCCGCGCTTTGCTTTACCAGGGCGGGGGCGTTCGAAAGGCGGTCGAGAGACCCCTCCAGGCGCGCCTCAGGCGGAGGGGCCAAAACCGGGAGCCACCGCACGGATGGCGCCGGGGCACGTCTCGAACTTGAGGTGGTTGACGGTGGAGTGCAGCCCGGCGTAGATTTCGCCGTCGGAGTGGATGTAAAGCGGACGGTCCGAGCGCAGCTCGAGGCTGCGCAGCCTGCCGGTGCGCACGTAAGAGAGGCTGCCGTGCGTGCCCTTGAGGAAATAGGGCACGGTGAGCAGCATGCGCAAGCGGCGGATGACCGGCACGGAGACGAAATCGAGCCAGTTATCCTGCTGGCTGGCCTGGGGCGCGATGTTGAACCCGCCGCCTTCGCGCCGCCCGTTGCACAGCACCATCATGAGCAGCGGTTCTTCCCAATCACCCTGGTCGGTGTGGATGGAGGCCTTGAAGGGGGTGTAATCCACCGCCAGGGCCTGCATCATGGCCCAAAAATAGACGGCAAAGCCTTGGAAGAGGACGATCTTGCGCGAGCGGATGTTGATGACCGCGTCGAAGCCGATGCCCAGGGTGTTGACCCAGTATTCGCCGTAGCCGCGGTTGTCTTCAACGTGCGCCACATCCACCTGGTGAACGGGCCCGTTGAAGGCCTGGCGCAGGGCGTCTTCGGGGATGCGCGCGATGCCCAGGCTGTTGGCGAAGTCGTTGCCGGTGCCGACCGGGACGATGGCCAGCACGGGGCGGCGCTCGGGGGGCAGCTGCATCAGGCCGTTGACGGCTTCGTGGACGGTGCCGTCGCCGCCCATGACGATCACGCGCTCGTAGCCTTCTTCACCGGCCTTGCGGGCCAGTTCGGCGGCGTGGGTGGGGTAAACGGTTCCGGTCCAGTCGGCGCCGCCCAGCTCGGTGAGCAGCGGGCGCAGGGAGGAGGCGATGGGCCAGGAACGGCCCAGGTTGGCGATCGGGTTGAAGATAAGTTTGGTTGTGTGGTTGGGCATAGGTGCGTGAGAGCTCTCGCAGGGAGGCAAAATATCTACGAATTATAACCGCGCCGGGGCGGCCGGGATACGGTTTTGGGTGAATCATGTGAGTAAGCGAGCAGACCCGTAGGCGCGAAGACGCGGGGAGGAGCCCGGCGCGAATCGTGGGCGCGGAGGACTAGGACGCGGGGAGGAGCCCCGCGCCTACGGAATCGGGCAGGGTTAACCATATATCCCCAGAAAGGGTGACTCGACAAAGTCCCGTAAAATGGTAGAATCAGATTCAGACCTTTACTATCGTGATTCATCGGGAAGCGCCCGAGCCGGAGCCGCTCATCGCCGACGCCGGCCGCGGGGTTGCAACACGCGGCGGGTGGGTTCCGGCCGGCTTCCCTGTTCTGATCAGCCCCTGGCCGCATAACCGGTAGACTCTTCCCGGGGCAGGTGGTGGTTGTCGGTTTGAGGAGAGGATATTTATGTCCGGAATGGAACGTTTTACCCAGCGGGCGCGGCGGGTGCTCAGCCTGGCGCATCAAGAGGCCGAACGCCTCCGCCAGAGCACCATCGGCACCGAGCATCTGCTCCTGGGCTTGATCCAGGAAGATGGCGGGATCGCCGGGCGCGTCTTGCGCGAGCTTGGCCTTGAGCCGGACCGGGTGCGCGAGATGGTGGAAAAACTCGGCGGTTTTGGCCAGTACCGGGGCGGGAAGATCGACCTGGCCCCCGGCACCCAGCAGGTTTTGGAATTCGCTATCGAAGAGGCCCGCCGCATGGGCCATCACTACATCGGCACCGAGCATCTTCTGCTCGGCCTGGTGCGCTCCACCGAGGGCCTTGGCATGGAGGTGCTGCGCAAGCTGGGCGTGACTGCCGAGCAGATCCGCCGGCAAACGCGGCGCATCCTGCAGGAGAGCAGCAACACGCCTGCCGGTTCCGGCGCAGCCACCGGCACGGCCGCCCCCGGGCGCACCCCGGGCGCTCCGCGCCAGGAGAAGGAGCGCCCCAAGACGCCCCTGGTGGATCAACTGGCTGTGGACCTGACGACCAAGGCCGAGGAAGGCAAGCTGGATCCGGTGATCGGCCGGCAGATGGAGATCGAGCGCGTCATTCAGATCCTGGCGCGGCGTTCGAAGAACAACCCGGCTTTGATCGGCGAGCCGGGCGTCGGCAAGACGGCCATCGTCGAAGGGCTGGCTCAGCGCATCGTGGAGGGCGAAGTGCCCGCCCTGCTGCTGGGCAAGCGCGTGCTGCAACTGGATGTGGGTTCGCTGGTGGCCGGGACGATGTACCGCGGGCAGTTCGAAGAGCGCCTCAAGCGCGTCATCGACGAGCTGAAGAGCTCGGGAGCGATCCTCTTCATCGACGAGGTGCACATGCTGGTGGGCGCGGGCGCGGCCGGCTCCTCGGTGGACGCGGCCAACATCCTCAAGCCGGCGCTTTCGCGCGGCGAGCTGCAGGTGATCGGCGCGACCACGCTGGAAGAATACCGCAAGCATATCGAATCGGACGCGGCCCTCGAACGCCGCTTCCAGCCCATCGTCGTCAACGAGCCGACCATCGATGAGACCATCGAGATCCTCAAGGGGATCAAATCGGCCTACGAAGAGCATCACCGGCTGACGATTTCCGAAGAGGCCCTCGAAGCCGCGGCGCGGCTTTCCTCGCGCTATGTCAACGACCGCTTCTTGCCGGATAAGGCCATCGACCTGGTGGATGAGGCATCTTCGCGCGTGCGCATGTATAAAAGCCCGGCGGCCACCGCCGCCCGCGACCTGATGCGCCAGCTGCGCGAGACGCGCCAGAATCACTCGCTGGCCGTTGAAGACGGGCGCAACGACGACGCCTCCGAGTTCCTCAACCGCGAGGCCGAGTTGGAGGCGCAGCTCGAGCGGCTGCGCACCGGCTGGGACCGGGCTTCGAGCCCGCTGGTGACCGCAGACGACATCGCCGAGGTGGTGCACATGTGGACGGGCGTGCCCGTGATGCAAATGGCCAGCGAGGAATCGGAGCGCCTGCTGCACATGGAAGAAGAGCTGCGCAAGGCGATCGTCGGGCAGGAAGAGGCGATCGACGCCATCTCGAAGGCCGTGCGCCGGGCGCGCGCCGGCTTGAAAGACCCGCACCGGCCGATCGGTTCGTTCATCTTCCTCGGCCCCACGGGCGTGGGCAAAACCGAGCTGACCAAAGCGCTGGCGCGCTTCATGTTTGGCAGCGAGGAGGCGCTCATCCAGCTGGATATGTCGGAGTTCATGGAGCGCCACACCGTCAGCCGCTTGGTTGGCGCGCCGCCCGGCTATGTGGGCTACGAGGAGGCCGGGCAGCTCACCGAGGCGATCCGCCGCAGGCCGTACTCGATCGTCGTCTTCGACGAGATCGAGAAGGCGCACCCCGAGGCGCACAATATGCTTTTGCAGATCATGGAAGAGGGGCACCTCTCCGATGCCAAGGGCCATAAGGTGGATTTCCGCAACGCGATCATCATCATGACGTCCAACATCGGCGCGGATATGATCAAACGCCAGACCTCGCTGGGCTTCCAGCTGGGGCGCGACGAAGAGCGTGAAGAAAAACTGGCCTATGAGGAAATGCGCAAGAAGCTGCTCGACTCGCTCAAGCGCGTCTTCCGGCCGGAGTTCATCAACCGGCTCGATTCGGTGATCGTCTTCCGCTCGCTCAACCGCGAGGACATCCGCCGCATCGTGAGCATCGAGCTGGATAAGGTGGGGGCGCGCCTGGTGGAAAACGAAATCCGCCTGAGCGCCACCGATGCCGCCCTGGACCAGCTGGCCAGCGAGGGCTACGACCCCGAAATGGGCGCCCGCCCGCTGCGCCGGGTGATCCAGCTTAAGATCGAAGACCGCCTCTCGGATGCCGTGCTGGCGAAGGAGTTCGACACCGGCGACGAAGTGGTGGTGGATGTGGACCCTGAAACGAAGGAAATCTTCCTGCGGCGCAAGGAGGAATCGCCGGCAGAGCCGGAACAGGCCGTAGGGGTCGGATCGTAAGGATGTTGTAAGCCAAAATCGCGGGCAGACGCCCGCGATTTTGTTTATACTAAATAACCAATCGAGTTGCTCAGCCTGGCGGGGATTACATTCATTAAGGGATTGGCTTAGGGATTCAACGGTCGTACCAACACATGACAGCCGGTCTGTCGGTGCTTCCTGGCCTGCGGGCGGTTGTGTTTTGCCGGAGATGCGCATGAGCGAGCCATCGTCAACTTCATCCACGTCATTTTTACCAGGAATCCCCACGACGGATTGGCGCCGGCTGCGCGTGCAGTGGACGGGGGATGTGATCGGCCTGATGGGGGTGGTGATCATCGTATCAGCCCTGCTCATCGGCGCCGCCACGCTACTGGGCGCCTTTTCCTTCATGGATACGCTGCCCATTTACATCCTGGTGGCGGTTATCCTGCCGGCCTGGCTGGCGGTAAAGCGCGGGCGCTGGGCCTGGGCGGGGTATCTGCCGGTGGCGATGTGCTTCAGCCTGGGGGTTTACAGTTCGTGGGAGGCAGGGTTCATCACCATCTTCGCCCTGTTTTATGCCCTGGCCGTCTGGCTGGCCGGGATGCTGATCCACAGCCGGGCGAGTTTTGGGATGGTGGCTGTCAGTGCGGCGGCGTACACCATCTTGGGGCTGCGCGTCGATGGGTTTTCTGCCGACGCTCTCTCGTATGTGATCACCTTCACCGCCGCGCTCACCGGCGTGGCGCTGCTCGAACGGTACACGTATTTGCGCCTGGAGCGAATCCTGGCGGCGCAGGTGGCCATTAACGACTCGCTCAAGCAGGAGATCAGGCGGCGCGAACAGGCCGAGGAACGACTGCTCGAGCAGGGGGCGCAGCTGCGCCGCCTGGCCGAAAACACGACCGACCTGGTGGCGGAGATCGACCCCAACGGCGTGCTGCGATACGCCTCACCTTCGTACCAGGCCAGTTTGGGGTATGACTTGCAGGCGCTCTTGGGGACGAATGCGTTTAACCTTGCGCACCCGGATGACCTCCCGCTGATAAAAGCAGAGGCGGAGCGGGTGGCGGCCTCGCGCCGGCCGGGCCGGGTGACGATGCGCGCCCGCCATGTGGACGGGCATTACATCTTTGTAGAAATTTCGGGCACGCCGCTCTATGACGAAGAGGACAACCTGACCGGGTTTGTGATTGCCAGCCGCGACATCACCCGCCAGAAGGAGATCGAGTCTAAACTGCTCGAGTCGGAGCAGAAATTCCGCAACATCATCGAGGCGCTGCCGCTCGGCATTCATATGTACACCCTGGGGGAAGACGGCAGCCTGATCTTCAGCGGTTTCAACCCTGCGGCCGACCGGATCTTGAACATTCACCACGCCGCGCACCTTGGGAAGCCGATTTTGGAGGCTTTCCCCAGCCTGAAGGATACAGGCATCCCCGACCGTTACCTGGAGATCGCGCTCCACGGCGGGGTTTGGGACGATAACCATGTGGATTACGCCGACGGGCAGGTGCAGGGGGCCTATGAGGTGCACGCCTTCCAGACTTCACCCGGCATGATGGTGGCCCTGTTTGCCGATGTCACCGAGCGCATCCGGGCGGCCGAGGCGCTGCGCTTTTCGGAGGAGAAATTCTCGACCGCCTTCGTCACCTCGCCGGACTCGGTCAACATCAACCGCATGGCCGACGGTGTGTATATCGATATCAACCAGGGCTTCACCAGGATCATGGGCTACGAGCGCGAGGATGTGATCGGTAAATCGTCGCTGGAGTTGAACATCTGGCAGAACCCGGAGGACCGCGCCCGCCTGGTGAAGGGTTTGCAGGAAACCGGCGAGGTATCGAACCTGGAGGCGCGCTTCGTGCGCAAGAACGGCGATATCGCAATTGGCCTGATGTCTGCCAAGGTCATTGTCATCAACGGCGAGAAGTGCATCCTCTCGATCACGCGCGAGATCACCGAGCGCATCCGGGCGGAGATCGAGCTGCGCGAGGCGCACGCACTCCTGGAACAGGCGTATGAAGCCACGCTGCGCGGCTGGGCGCGCGCCTTGGAATTGCGCGAGCGCGAAACGGCCGACCACAGCCGGAGGGTGGTGGAACAGACGGTGGAGCTGGCGGCGCGCCTGGGCATCGAAGGGGATGACCTGGCGAACATCCGGCGGGGGGCGCTGCTGCACGACATCGGCAAGATGGGCGTGCCGGACGAGATCCTGCTCAAGCCGGGCCGGTTAAGCCCGGACGAATGGGTGACGATGCGCCAGCACGCCGAATTTGGCCGGGCGCTGCTGGAGGACATCGACTACCTGCGGGCGAGCATTGCCATCCCGTTCAGCCATCACGAGAAGTGGGATGGATCGGGATACCCGGAAGGGCTGCGGGGCGAGCAGATCCCCCTGCCGGCGCGGATCTTCGCCGTGGTGGATGTCTTCGATGCGCTGACGCACTACCGCCCGTACAAGCCGGCCTGGTCGGCGGCGGAGGCGAAGAAGTATTTGATCGATCAGAAAGGCACTCACTTCGACCCGCGCATTGTGGATGAGTTCCTCAAGATGCTGGGGGAGTAGAAGGGAAAGGCAAGCACGGAGAAGAGAGAACGCGAAGGTCGCGAAGGTTTTTGAATCATCCATCGTGAGAATTTTGCTGCTTTTCGTCTTCTTGGTTGATTCCTCTTGTTCGGCTGTATAATAGAACATATGGCAAAGATTCAAACCCGCTATGTCTGCCAATCCTGCGGGCGGGCCGCCCCGCGCCCGATGGGGCGCTGCCCGCAATGCGGGGCCTGGAACAGCATGGTGGAGGAGATCGTCTCTCCGCCACCCTCCGCCGCGCACACCCCTGCTCGGGCGCAAGCCGGGCTGAGCGGCGCCAGCCGCCCGCGCAAGCTGGATGAGATCGAGGGCGAGAGCGAAGCGCGCCTGGCTGTGCCGATCGGTGAGTTCGCGCGCGTGCTGGGCGGCGGCATCGTCCCCGGCTCGATCGTGCTGGTGGGGGGCGACCCCGGGATCGGCAAATCCACGCTGATGCTGCAGATTGCCCTCGAAATGGCCTCGGCGCGCAAGGTGCTCTACGTCTCGGGCGAGGAATCGGAGCGGCAGGTGAAGATGCGCGCCACGCGCCTGCTGCAAGGCGGCGCGCTGCCCGCCGGGCTGTACCTCGTCACCGAGACCAACCTGGAGACGATCCTCGAACACACGCGCGCCCTCCAGCCCGAATTGCTGGTGGTGGACTCGATCCAGACCGTGTACATCCCGGAAATGGATTCTTCAGCCGGGTCGGTCTCACAGGTGCGCGAGTGTTCCAGCCGATTGCGCGACCTGGCCAAGGCTTCGGCGATCTCCGTCTTCGTCATCGGGCATGTCACCAAAGAAGGCGTCATTGCCGGGCCGCGCGTGCTCGAGCATATCGTGGATACCGTCCTCTACCTGGAGGGCGACCGCTTCCAGGCCTACCGGCTGCTGCGCTCGGTGAAGAACCGCTTCGGGGCCACCAGCGAGGTGGGCGTGTTCGAGATGCGCGAGCAGGGCATGGCCGAGGTGACCAACCCCTCGGAGGCCTTCCTGGCCGAGCGCATGATCAACGTGGCGGGGTCGGCCATTGCCGTGACGATGGAAGGCACGCGCCCGCTGCTGGTGGAGGTGCAGGGCCTCACCAGCCCCACCAGCCTGGGCAACCCGCGCCGCACGCCCAACGGCATCGATATCAACCGCCTGCTGCTGATCACCGCGGTGCTCACGCGGCGGCTGGGGCTGCACCTGGCCGAGCAGGATGTTTTTGTCAACGTGATCGGCGGCATGCGCATCACCGAACCGGCAGCCGACCTGGCCGTGGCCGCGGCGATTGCCTCCTCGATGAAGGACGCCCCGGTGAAGGCCGACAGCGTGCTGATCGGCGAGGTGGGGCTTTCGGGCGAGCTTCGCATGGTGGGGCAGATGAGCGCGCGGCTGCGCGAGGCGGCCAAGCTGGGATTCAAGCAGGCCGTTGTGCCGCGCAGACTGCACCGCGGCGGCGAGCCCTGGCCCGACGGGCTGCAGATTATTGAGGCGCGCTCGCTGCGCGAAGCGCTGAGCATGGCGCTGCTGGTGGAGGGCCGGGCCTGACCTGCCCTTCAACATTGGACAGGCTGCCTGCGCCGCCGTAACCGGTTTTGAAATTCATGCCCGCATGTTTTATACTTGCGGCATGCTCCGTAAACGCATCCAACTGGCATTGATTCACATGGCCGTGGCGATGACGCTCGTGCCGATCAACAGCACCCTCAACCGGGTGATGATCAAAGAGCTGGCCATCTCGGCGGCCCTGGTGGCCGTTCTGGCCTCGCTGCCCTATATCTTCTCGCCCATCCAGGTGCTGATCGGCTCGTATTCCGACCGGCACCCCGTCTTCGGGCGCAGACGCTCGCCCTACATCCTGCTAGGGTTGCTGCTGTGCGCGGGCGGGGTGGCGCTGGCCCCCCAGGTGGTGTATCTGATCCCAACCCAACCGGCGGCGGGCCTGCTGCTGAGCCTGTTGGTGTTTGCCTGCTGGGGGATGGGCTTCAACGTGGCCAGCGTGGCTTACCTCTCGCTGGCCTCCGAGCTTTCGGGCGAGAAAGGCCGTTCGCGCACGGTGGGGGTGATGTGGTTCGTGATGATCGCCGGGATCATCGTCACCGCCGCCGGGCTGAGCCACCTGCTGCGCGAGTACTCGCCGGCGGCGCTCAAAACGGCCTTCGAGTTCGTGGCCCTGGCGGCGCTGGGGCTGGGCGGGCTGGGGCTGCTGGCTCTGGAGCCGCCGAGCGCCCCCACGGGGGCGGGCGCGGCCCCGCGAAAGACCTGGCAGGTGCTCATCCGCGGGGTGCTGGCCAACCCCGAGGCGCGCCAGTTTTTCGTTTACCTGATCATCCTGCTGGCGGCCATCCTCGGGCAGGATGTGCTCCTCGAGCCTTACGCCGGAGAGGCGTTTGGGCTGCGCGTGGACCAGACGACGCGCATCACTTCCATTTGGGGCGGGTGCGTGCTGGCGGCGCTGCTGGCGGCCTCATACCTGGAGAGCCGCCTGACGAAGAAGCGGGTGGCTTTCTTTGGCGCGCTGGGGGCCATCCTGGGCTTTGCGCTCATCGCCGCTTCAGGCCCGGCTGGGATGCGCGGCGTCTTTTACGCGGGGGTGGTGCTCTTGGGGCTTGGCACGGGGCTTTCGACCGTCTCGAACCTTTCGCTGATGCTGGATATGACCACTGCGCGGGTGGGGCTGTTCATCGGCGCGTGGGGCGTGGCGGATGCGTTTGCGCGGCTGGTTGGGACGCTGATGGCCGGGGTGCTGCGCGACGGGCTGGCGGCGCTCGCCGGGCATGCGCTCACGGGTTATGTGGGGGTGTTCATCGTCCAGGCGCTGCTGTTGGCGCTTTCGCTGGTGCTGCTGGGGCGCATCGATGTCTCGCGCTTCCGCCAGACGGCTCAACCGGACCTCACCGAGCGGGCGGCGCTCATGTCGGAGTGACGGACGAGATGAGGAGAAGAAGAGATGATGAGAGGATGAGAAAATGAGACGATGAGAAAATGAGACGATGAGAAATGCATCCTTTTCATTCCTCGTTGACCCCTCATCTCGTTGACTCATTTCTCCTTGTCTTCGCCTGCGGATTTTTTATCGCCGTTATAATGAGGCCTATCGAATAACGGAGGCAGCATGTCGATCCTCGATTGGGAGCCGATTTCGCGCGTGCGGCGCAACCACGCCCTCGAGCACGCCACTTTACAGGTACTGGCCCAGTCTATCCCGAACCTGCGCATGGCCGGTTATTCCGACGCGCGCGGCTTCTGGCTGGTGGGCGATGCGCCCAGCGACGCCATCCGCGCCGCGGTGGAACAGGCCACCGCACGCCTGGAGGGCGGTGAGCACTCCCTGGCGGTGCATCCCAACTGCGGCACCAACTTTGTGGCCGCGGGCTTCCTGGCCGGGACTCTGGCCTGGCTGGGCATGCTTGGCGCGGGGCGGGGGCTGCGCTCCAGGCTGGAACGCTGGCCGGTGATCGTCTCACTGGTCACGCTGGCGACGATCTTCGCCCAGCCGCTGGGGCCGGTGCTGCAGGCGCGCGTGACTACCCTGGCGCAGTTGAACGGCCTGCGGGCGCTTTCGATCACCCGCTCGATGCGCGGCGACGTGCCCGTTCACCGCGTGCTCACGGGTTAATTCCGGGGAACCCGGCATGGAAAAACCCACCGTTTACATCCTCCACGGCGACGACACGTTTGCCATTCAGCGCACCCTGGAGGGACTGACCGCGAAGATGGGCGACCCGGCCATGGCCGAGTTGAACACCTCGCGCCTTGACGGGCGCGAAGCCACCGAAGAAGCCGTGCGCAGCGCCGCCAACTCGATGCCCTTCCTGGCCGAGCGGCGGCTGGTGGTGCTCACTCACCCCTTCGCGCGACTCACCTCCGAACCGGCCCGCGAGCGCTTCCGCGCCTTGCTGGATGGCCTGCCGGAGACGACCGCGCTGGTGCTGGTGATCGAGGATTCCATCGAGCGCGGCGCCTGGCGCACGCTCAAGCGCGATCACTGGCTGCGCCGCTGGATGGAAAGCGCAGGCAAACGCGCTTATTACCAGTTGTGCCAGCTTCCGCCGCAGGCGAACATGGCCGAATGGGTGCGCAAAGAAGCGCGCAGCCGCGGAGGGCAGTTCACCCCCGAGGCCGCCGCGGCGCTGGTGGAGCACCTCGGCAACGATACGCGCGCGGCGGGCTTGGAGATCGAAAAATTGCTCACGTATGTGGACTACGCCCGCCCGGTGGAGGCCCAGGACGTGGAGGAGCTTTCGACGCAGAACGGGCAGGCGGATGTCTTTCAGATGGTGGATGCGATGTCGGCAGGGAACGCAAGCCTGGCACTAAACTTGCTACACAGGTTGTTGGAAGAGGAAGATGAGCTCAACCTGTTTGGCATGGTCGTCCGCCAGTTTCGCCTGCTGCTCGTGGGGCGCGAAGTTCTCGCCGAAGGCGGCTCGGCGGCCGATTTTGCCAGGGGGCTGGCACACAACGAGTTCGTGGCGCGTAAAACGATGGATCAGGCACGGCGCTTCAGCCAGGAACGCCTGGAAGCAATCTACCGCCGCCTGCTGGCCATCGACGAGGGCGTGAAGACCGGCCAAACCGGTTACGCGCTCGAGCTGGACGCCCTGCTGGTGGATCTGGCGCGCTCATCCTGACGGTCCGGTCATTCCCGTCTTCCTCAGCTTAACCTTTCGCATAAGAACGGAGAGGCCGCCCGCGCGGAGGCTTCTCCCGCTCAGGCAAACGCTTGATCGTGTGTATCTTTTCTGTGATTTTGCGGGGCATGCCGCTTAAATTGCAGAAAAATTGAAGCACTGTCAAACGCTTGAGTAATTCCCACCAGATTGGTAAGATTAGAAAGGGGGGAGCATGCGCCTGGAGGATGGAATGAAGCGTTTTGTGCGGTGGCTGGATATCCTGTTGATCGCCGGGATCGGTCTGGCGGTGCTTTTGGTGCCCGTGGTTCGCAGCGCGTCGGCGCAAGAACCCACCCCTCCCTCGCCGGATGTCGATCGGGCGCTGCGCGAGGCCACCGGTCTGGCGATCCAGGCCAACCGGGCCTCGATCCTGGGCTTTCTGATCAACGAAGTCGAGATCAACAACATCGTTTATTCGCAGGACGGGCGCACGGCCCTGGTGTGGCTGCAGCAGCGCGACCCGGATACGGGCGATGTGATCGGCCGCGAGCCGGGGCTGGCGATTGCCCGCAACCCCTCCGGGCAGGGCGTGCAGGCCTCCGACTGGAAGGTGACCATCCAATCGGCTGAAAGCTTTGGCAGCGAGTTGAAGGCGCTGCCCGCCGAGCTGGCCTCGGAGGAGATGCTGGAGCGCTTCGCCGCCCAGGCTTCGGCGGCGCCGGCGGCCGCGCAGACGTTCACCGGCTACAAGCTGCCCTGGTCCACGGCATTGAACATCAAAATTACCGGCAGCGTGGGCCATTTCCTCGACTACAACTCCTGCTCCGAAGCTTCCTGCCGCTACGCTTACGATTTCTGGAATCCCGACGCTTCCAACCGCATGTTCCCGCTGCTGGCGGCCAAGGGCGGCGTGGTGGTGGCTTACAAAGAGACCTGCAACAACGGCGACACCAACTGCACCAACTATATCGTCCTGCGCGATGACTCAACCAGCCCGGCCACGTACCAGCTCTATTACCACATCGCGCGCAGCAGCGTGCCCGATCACTTCGTTTCCGGGCAGACATACGTTCCGCAGGGCGAGTATATCGGCAACGTGGACGATACCGGCTACAGCTCGGACCACCACCTGCACTTTCACGTCTATACCAGCCCGTCGAACAGCGCGTATTCGTGGGGCAACTCGGTGCGCATCATCTTCAGCGACGTGCCGTTCAACGGCGGCGAACCGCGCACCTGCTCGGAGACGATCAACCACCCGGGCTACGGCACCGAGTGCTCGATGGGCAAGGATGGCAAGAAGGGCGGCGGCGATGATGATATCCTCACCTCGGGCAACGTCGGCGCGAACCCGCCGACCGGCCAGCTGGATTCTCCGGCCCCCTGGGCGGTGGTGACGGGCAGCACGCTGGCGGTGAGCGGCACAGCCAGCGATAACCTGGGCATCACCAAGGTGCAGATTTTAGCGAATTACGACGGCACGTGGAAAGTGCTCGACAACGCCAATTATGCCAACGGGTCCTTCTCCAAGACGCTCGACCTGTGCGCGCTGGGCGTGCCGGACGGCCCGATGAGCCTGGCGGTGCGCATCTTCGATGTGGAAGGCAACTGGGCGGCGCGCTTCACCGGGCAGCGCGAAATCTTCAAGAACGCGGCCTGCGGCAGCTCTGGCAGCGTGGTGACCCCGGCCTGCACGCCCGCGGCCGGGCAGGTGGGCATCTATTCCGAGGTGAACTTCGGCGGCAGCTGCAAGAAGCTGGGCGCGGGGGTCTTCAACGCGGCCTCGCTGGGCGTGTTGAACAACAAGATCGCCTCCATCCAGGTGAGCAGCGGCACCTGCGCCACGCTCTATGACCGCGACGGCGCCGACCCGCTGGGGCGCACCGAGACGCTCTCGGCCACCGATTACAACCTGGCCGATAACCGCATCGGCGCGACGCTGGCTTCGTCGGTGGAGGTGGCGCCGTGCACGGGGCAGGTGGATGAGCCTTTCCTGACCTTCCCGGGCAACCAGGTGGATACGGACGGCAATTCGCGCCTGGCCCCCAACCCGCCCGGCCCCACCAGCGCCGATTCGCTCGTGCTGGCGTGGACGGGCGGCACCGGCTCGCTGGGGTTCACCTCCAGCCTGACGGGGGCGCAATCGATGAGCATGGCGCAGGCCAACACCAACACCTGGCCGGTGGGCACGCTCAAGCCGGGCAATTACACCTGGACGGTGACCGCCATTGGCAGCGGCAGCGGCAACACCAATTCCACGGCGTTGAACTTCACCGTCGGCGCCGGTTCGCTGCCCGCTTCGGCGGCGGTCACGGCCCCGGTGAGTTATTCCATGGAAGACGGCGCTCCCGGCTGGACGGGCACCGGCTTGTGGAAGCTGACCTCGCTGGATAAGCCCACGCGCGGGGCCACCACGGCCTGGCTCTTTTCGGGAGGTTCGAACTTCTCCGACCCGACCTTCCGCGCCGGCGACCTGACCTCGCCGCCCATCACCCTGCCCGCTTCGGGGACGATGTACCTGCGCTTCCGCTACTACAGCGACGTGGAAGGCGCCCCTTACCTCACCCAGCGCCTTGCGACGCCCCATTGGGACCAGCGCCGCGTGCAGATCTCTACCGATAACGGGGCTACCTTCAGCGACCTGTACCAGCTCAGCGACGATACCCAGGGCATTCTCTGGCTCGACAGCCCGGCCATCAGCCTGGCGGCGTATGCCAACAAGACCGTGCGGCTGCGCTTCCACTTTGACGCGGTGGACCCGCTGGATAACGCCGGATTGGGCTGGGCCGTGGATGACGTGCGCCTGGAAACCACCCCGCCGGATGCCTGCGCCGACAACAATACTTCGCCTTCCAGCGCTCAGGCCGTGACGGTGAACGGCGCGGCGGTGAGCGGGACGATCTGCCCGGGCGGCGACAGCGATTATTATTCCTTCAGCGGCACGGCCGGTATGCCGGTGCGCATTGATATCGACGCGCAGACGCTGACTTCAGGCAACCCGCTGGACCCGTTCATTGCTCTGCTGGACTCGAACGGGCGCGATGTGCTGGCGATGAATGACGACGAAGACCCCAACAACCCCGAACCGCGCTTCCGCGATTCGATTATCGCCACCGTCTTGCAGCGCACCGGCACCTATTACGTGCGCGTGCGCGCCTGGGATCACCCCGGCGGGGGCGGAGGGTTCCATCAGTACCGCTTGACCGTCTCGCAGACGGTGGCGGCGCGCCCGGATTCGATTGTGATGACCAAGCCGGTTGACCCGAAGAAGATCCCGGTGGTGCCGTTCATCGTGGAAGCCGCCGTGCAGGATAACATCGCCGGCGGGGGCATCAGCCGGGTGGATTTCTACTGGCACAGCCCCGATTGGGTGAACGGCTCGTGGACGAAGTTCGCCACGGATACTGATGGCAGCGACGGCTGGTGGAGCATCTTCAACCCGACCGGCGACACCACCGGCAGCGCGTTTTATATCCTGGCGACCAACAACGGCGGCGGGAGCCGGGGCGTGCTCGTCACCGGCCTGGTGCCCGATTACACCGCCCCGACCAGCTCGATGAATTCGCTGTCTACGCCGGTGAACAGCACGGCGGTGAACCTCACCTGGACGGCCCAGGACCTGCAAAACGACATCGACCATTTTGACGTGCAGTACCGCTTCAACGGCGGGGCCTGGACGAACTGGAACCAGCAGCCTCCGGCGCAGGCGCGCTCGGCCTGGTTCGTCGGCGACCCGGGGACGTATGAGTTCCGCATGCGGGCCGTGGACATGGCCGGCAACCAGGAGGCCTTCCCCTCCAGCGCGCAGGCCAGGGTGCAACTGACGGGCGCTTGCACGCCCGATAGCTTCGACCAGGCGGGCGACGGCGCGCGCGCCTCGGCGCAGGAACAGGCCCTCAACACCAGCGTCATCCACCGCCTGTGCCAGAACGACACCGACTTTGTGCGCTTCAACGCCGCGGCGGGGCAGGAGGTGATGATCTTCCTGGCCTCGAAGAGCGGAGGGGCTGCCGCGCGCGCCCGGCTGACCGACAGCGCCGGAACCACGCAGTACCTGGATTTCGCGGCCGCTTCGGTGGGCACCAGCGCGGTGGCGCGCTGGACGGCCCCGGCGGACGGGAGCTATTACCTGGAGATCACTTCGATTGACGCGCGTGTGTACGGCACCGACGTGCAGTACCTGCTCTATGTGGGTGCGCCGCGGCAGTTGTTCCTGCCGGTGCTGGGGAAGTAAAAAAGGCTCCGCTTACTGAACCTCAAAGGGTAGACTGAAAAAGAGGGGCGGCCCCGGAAACGCTACAGGTTGATATGCCCCTCGGCGACGAGCACCGAGGCGCCGCCGACGCGGATGGCGCGCACCTGCCCGGCGAGCAGGTCGGTTTCCACCTCCAGCAAAGAGGGGCGGCCCATCTCGAAACCCTGCTCGACCACCCAGCGCAGCATGCCCTGCTTCTGAGGCGCGCGCGGAGCCAGGTAGCCGGGCAGCGCGGCTGCGGCGGCCCCGGTGGCGGGGTCTTCAGCGATGCCAAGCGCGGGGGCAAACATGCGCGCGTGCAGGTGCGAGCCGGGCAGTTCGGGGTCAAAGGCAAAGACGAACATCTCGCGCGCCCACCAGTGCCCCAGCAGGTCCTTCCATAATTTGAGGTCGATCTGGATGCGCGTGAGGGCCTCGCGGCTGCGCACGGGGATGAACAGGAAGGGCACCCCGCAGCTCACGGCCTGGGGGGAGTATTCGCCGCTCAGCAGGTCTTCGGGCCACAGCCCTAGCATCTGGGCCAGGGCGGGGCTGTCCGGCGCGGGCGGGCCGTATTCCGGCAGGCGCGCGGTGGTGAGCTGGGTGAAGACCGGCTTGCCGCCCTCGGCGCGGATGGAGATGGGCACCGGCCCGACGCCTTCCTCGAAGACGGCCTGCGCCGCACTGCCCTCCAGCGGGATGGCCCCGATGCTCGCCAGGACGAACGCCGCCCCGATGGTAGGGTGCCCGGCGAAGGGCAGTTCGGCAGCCGGGGTGAAGATGCGCAGCCGGCAGGTGTGGGCCGGGTCCTCGGGCGGGAAGATGAAGACCGATTCGGAATAGTTGAACTCGCGCGCCAGGGTTTGCATGGCGGGGGCATCCAGCCCGGAGGCATCGGGGATGACGGCCAGCGGGTTACCGCCAAAGCGGCGGCTGGTGAACACATCGGCGGTATAGTAGGTGTAACGAGGCATGGTCATTCTCCTTTTTCGAACCATTCCGGCACTTCCACAATCCAGCCTTCGCGGTTTTGGGCGGTGACAATGCGCCACCAGTTGAAGCCGCCCGCCAGCACGGGGCCTTCGAGCAGGGTGAGAGCCTCGCCTTTGGCCAGCTGCGAGCGAATGGAGCCGCCCAGGGCGGGCCGGTCGCGCAGGTTGAGTCCGTCGCCCGGCTCGGTCACCCGCAGGTGCGCGCCCGCTGTAAACAACCCGCCGGAGACGCCCCAGACTTCCAGCGCGCCATCCTGCGAGCCGATTGCCAGCAGGCGGCCATCGGGGCTGAAGGCGACGGAGGCAATGCGCAGCGGGTCGAGTGCGGGGGCGGTGGCGAGCGTGGCCAGCAGGGCGCCGTTTTGAGCATCCCACAGGCGCACGCCGGGGCCGTCCGGGTGGGCCGGGTCGCTGAGGGCCAGGATGGCGCGGTCGGGGCTGAAGGCGGGTGCGGTGCAGCCGGGCAGTCCGCTGGAGCAGGCCTGGAAGGAGCGGGCAGGCCGACCGTCGCTCAGGCGGTAGGCCAGCAATGCGCCGGTTTTATCGTAGGCCAGCAGTTCCTGCCCGTTGGGGGTGAAGGCCAGGCCCGTCACCGCGCCGGCCGAGGCGGCCAGTTCACGTTCGTCCTCGCCGGTGAGTGTATTCCACAGGCGCAGGGCTCCATCCAGCCCGGCGGAAGCCAGCCAGGCGCCATCGGCGGAGGCGGCCAGGGCGCTCACGCCGCCGGCATGGGCCGATTCGGCAGACCAGCGCTCCACCTGCGGGCCGATCTCCCAGAGGGTGAGTTTGCCGGAGGGGGAAAGGGCATAAGCGAGCCAGTCGCCGGCGGGGCCGAAGGCAAGCGCCGATGGGGCTTCGGCGGCGGCCGGGCCGGGCAGGGGCTGCCAGGTGGTCGTATCCCACAGGCGCAGACCGGCGGGGCCCGCGGCGGCAAGGGTGGAAGCACCCGGGGCAAGGGCCAGGGCCGCAAGTTCGCGCGAGGAGGCGTCGAGAATCTGCTGCGGGAGGGCGGATGAGAGGATCCAGATGTAGATGGTGGCGCTGCGGGCTTCGCCTTCGGCAGCGGAGACGAGCGCAAAGGCCAGGCGCGAGTCATCGGGGAAGAAGAGGGGCTGGGTCACGCGCAGTTGAGGGCCGGGGCGGAAGGCGGCGAGCAGCTCCAGGCGGGCGGCGTTGCCGGTGGAGATCACCGCCAGGTTTTGCCGCTCGAGGGTGGCGGGGACGGCCGCCGCTGTGGGCGATGCGGTGGGGGTGAGGGTGGGTTCCTGCTGCGCCGGGGCGGGGGTGGGGGAGGGGGCGGGGCGGGTCGCGGCGGGGGCCGGGATATGGGTGGCGGTGAGGGTGGGCAGAGCGGGGGGCTTCCGCACGGGCGCGCCCAGGCTGCAGGCTGTGAGGGCAAGAGCGAGGGTGAATGCGATGATGAGTGAGCGGCGCATGCTGGAATTATAAGCCAAAGAACAGGCCCTCACCCTGCCCTCTCCCTTTGGGAGAGGGGAAAACTGTCTTCTCTTCCTTTCGCGTTCCTTCGTGTTTCTCACCCCTTTGGGTGCGCCCGGGGTGTGGCGGTTTGATTTTTAACCGCGAAAAGGCGCGAGGGGACGCGAAAATGAGAAGAAGGGCTATTCCTGATAGCCGATGACGGCGATTTCGACGGACTGGTTATACACTTCAGGCGCCGAGGTGGAGGTGGGGCGGGCCAACTGTCCGAGCGTGTAAGCGCCGATGACCGGCACGCTCCCCAGCGCGTCTTGAATGGCGGACGGCACCAGGCCTGCGCGCGTGGCGAAGAGGTGCTGCCAGGCGATATCCACAAAGGCCAGCGCCAGCATGGGGCGGGCCGTGCCCAGGCCGTCGAGCGCGGTTTGCGCTGCGCGTTCCACAGCCTGCAGGCAGGCTTCGGGGCTGCCCAGCATGAGGTGAGCCGTGGCGCCCTCGGGCAGCGGGGCGCTCATGCGCAGGCTGCCATCCACCTCCACGCGCAGAGGCGAGCGCAAGAGCAGCTCGCCGCCGGATTGAGTCTCCAGGCCGAGGGGGTAAAGGCGGGCCAGATCGTTCAACGGGGGGTAAGCCCATTCGCGCGGGCTGTGGCCGAAGTGCCGCGCGTAAAGCTCGGCCGCCGGGCTGCCATCCACCGATTGCACCCACACATCGCGCGTGCGCGTCAGGTTCACCAGCAGGCCGCTGTCTTGCCAGCCGTGGGCCGTGGCGGCGCTCAGGCGGAAGCGCCCGCCGAGCGCGGCCGTCACCAGGCTGCCCGCGCCGGATTGCGACCTGCCGAGCAGGTACGTCTTGCCGGAGGTGTAGCCGCCCGATGCCAGGCAGCCGCCGATGCCCGCGGGCAGGTCGGCCAGCCCGGCGCAAAGCGGCCCCAGGCTGCCGTTCACCCCGTCGGCGGCCGCCAGCACGGCCTGCGGAAGAACCAGCTCGGAGCGCAGCAGGCGCACCACCTGGCGGGCCGTCTCGGCGCTGTCGGCGGCGTAGCCGGGCCACCAGCCGACGGCGGCTTTGAGGTCGGACCCGGCCAGCAGGGCCACCAGCACCGAGCGCGGCTGCTCGCTCTCGCCGGCCAGCGGGCGCACGCTGCTCAGCCCCCACAGGGGTGTGTCGCCGAGGAGGCCCGCCAACCCGGCGGCGGCCTCGGCGATTTCGTATTCCTCCGAGACGACTGCCAGCGCCAGGGCTGGGCGCAGCGCGCCGAGCTGGTCGAGAGCTTTTTGGGTGGCCTGCATGGCGGCGTCCCGCCCGTCCAGCCCCTGCCCGATGCCATATACAGCCAGATGCGTCATAAGAGCGTTAACCTGCCGAAACCGGGATGGTGAAGTGGAAGGTGGTGCCCACGCGGAACTGGCTCTCGAACCAGATGCGCCCGCCTTGCATCTCTACCAGCGAGCGCGTGATGTTCAGGCCCAGGCCGGTGCCGGGAGCTTCGCGGGTCTTGGGGTCTTCGGAGCGGAAGAACTTCTGGAAGATTTTCTTCTGATCTTCCTCGCTGATGCCCAGGCCGTTATCTTTGACGGCCACGTGGATGACCTCCGGCGCGCCGTTCGGGTCCCACTGGTTGGCGCAGCGCTCGGCGGAGATGGTGATCTGCCCGCCGGAGGGCGTGTACTTGTGGGCATTGGAAACCAGGTTCACCAGCACCTGCTCGAGGCGGGTTCGGTCGGCCCAGGCGGTGGGGAGGTTTTCGGGCAATTCCACCGTGAGGGTCTGCTTCTTTTCATCCACCTGCCGGCGGGTGGAGCGCACGGCGCTTTCGATCACCTCTGGCACGCTGATGGCCTTGAAGTCCATGCGCAGGCGGCCGACCTCGATCTTCGAGAGGTCGTTGAGGTCGGAGACGAGGGTGTTCATGCGCTCGATGTTCGAGCGGATGGTGTTGAGGAAGTTGGTCTGCGCCTCGGTGACGGGGCCGACCGCCCCGGCTGCCAGCAGCTCGGTGTAGCCCTTGACGGAGGTCATCGGGTTCTTCAGCTCGTGGGCCACGAAGGAGACGAACTCGCTCTTGGCCAGGTTGGCGGCCTGCACGGCCGAATAGAGCTGCGCGTTGAAGATGGCGATGGAAGCGTGGTCGCTCAGGCGGTTGAGGAAGCTCATCATCTCGTCCGAGGGCGGCTCGAGCGAATCGCTTTCGAGCAGCAGAACGCCCACGGTGTTGGCCTCGCGCCGGATGGGGATGACCACCTGGCTGGCGGCCTGCGCGCGCAGCCGGCAGCCCTCGGCGGCACCGCCAAGCTGCCTGCGGATGGGCGCGGCCTCGCGAACCACCTCGTCGAGGCCAAAGGCTTCGATGGGCAGCGTGCCTTCCTCGTAGGGAGAAAGCTCATCGGTGTAGCCCTGCGAGGCCATCACCTTCAGGCCGCTCTCCTGCAAAATGCCCACCAGCCCCGATTGGGCCTTCGACTGGCGCATGGCCCATTCGAGGGTGATGCGCATGGCGCGGGTGGTATCGAGGCTGGTGTTCAACTCGCGGTCGATGCGCTGCATCACCGAAAGCTCTTCCACGCGCGCCGCCAGGGCCTGGTCGGTCATCGTGTAAAGGCGCGCGTTTTCGATGGCCACGGCAGCCTGGGCGGCAAAGGCCGAGAGCAGGTCCTGGTCATCCTGGGTGAAGGGCGAGCCGTCGCGCTTGTTGATCACCTCGATCACGCCGATGACCTTGTCTTTCACCTGCAGGGGGATCACCAGCACCGCACGGGTGGTGAAGCCGGTGGTCTGGTCGTTCTTGGAATACCAGCCGGGGTAGCGCGTCACGTCGTTGACGATGATCGGTTCGCGGGTCATCACCGAGCGGCCGACCACACCGCTGCCGGGCTGCATGCGCCGGTTGACGAGGTCGTTGGCCACCGGGCTGACCACCACGCGGAAGACGAGTTCCTCGGTGGTCTCGTCCACCAGGAGCAGGCTGCCCGCCTCGCAGACCAGGATATCCACGGCGCTCTGCAGGATGTTCTGCAGCAGCGGCTCGAGATCGAGGGTGGAGGTGAGCTGGCGGGTCATATCGTTGAGGGTGGTCAGCTGCAGCGCGCGCCGCTCGGTCTCTTGCAGCAGGCGGGCCTTGACGATGGCCCCGGCCACCTGGTCGGCGATGGACTGGGCCAGGTTTTGCTGGTCGGCGGTGTATTCCACGCGCGGGTCGCTGCTGCCCAGGCTGAGCGCGCCGATCGTCTCGGCCCCGGCGCTGAGGGGCACGGCCAGCCAGCCGAAGAGGTTGGGGCGCGGGGCTGCCACGCCGCGGCGCTGGCATTCGCGGTTGTAATCGTCGGTGCGGATGGGCCGCCCCTGGCGGATCACTTCCTGCTCGAGGGCCTCGCCGGCGGCGATGGCGTGGTTTTCCATCGCCGGAAGGCGCTCGTCTCGATCGAGGTAGAAGACGTATTGGTAGGTATCCTGCGCGGCGTCGTGCAGCATGATGTGGAACTCATCCACCGGGATGACCTGCGCAGCCTGGGCGTAGATCAGTTCGAGCAGGTCGTCCATCGAGAGGGTGATGTTGACGCCCTGGGCCACGCGCGCCAACACGTTCATCTGGCGGATGCGGTTTTCCATATTGGCCAGCACCTGGGCGCGCTCGATGGCCAGCGCGGCCTGATCGCACAAGGCCTCAAGGAAGTTAAGCTCGCGCGAGTTATACGGCTCGCCGGAGACGCGCTCGCCCAGGGCCACCCAGCCGTTCAACTGCTCGCGCCCTGGCAGGGGGATGAACGTGCGCGCCGAAAGAAGCGTGAGGCGGCTCTTTTCGGCCTGGAAGGAGGGCGGCAGGCCGCCGGCTTCGGGCAGGGTGAGCGGGCCGTTGTTGTTATTCAAGGCCTGGACCAGCGCGCTGGAGGCGGTGAAGCGCACGTCGCTGGTGGGGGCGCCGTCGGCACCGGGGGCGGCGGTGTAGGTCTCGCTGAGCGGATCAAGGATGTAGATGTGCAGGCGGCTGGGCAAGAGCACTTCGTGAATGTTGAGGCGCAGCACCTTGAGGATGCCCTTGAGGTCAACGGCGTGGGTCAGGTCGCCGCTGAAAGCGGCGAGGCGCTCCTGATAGGCCTGCTGCCCGCGGAAGAAGAGCGCATCGATGCTGCGCTGGAGGGCGTTGCGCAGCGGCAAGACGAGCAGCGCCAGGAAGAAGAAGAGCGCTCCGAGCAGGAGCGGGTTGGCCGGAGAGACAACCGAGCCGAGGAGGATCGAGAGACCGGCGGCCAGCAGAGCGTAACCGGAAGTCACCAGCACGCCGAGGATGCCGTAGAGCGCCACCCGGCTGAGGAGAAAATCGGCCTGTTGAAGGCGGAAACGCTGCACCGTATAGCTGATGACGACCGGGAAGATCACCACCGGCAGGAGGACGGCGGCAGGGGGCTGCGCGGCAGGCGCCCCGGCGGCGAGGCGGAAGATCAACCAGGCGATGACCGGCCCAAAGGAGAGGATGCCGCTGATGACGGCGTAACGCAGCTGGTCGCGCTCGGTGGAGAGGGCATTGCGCGCGCGGCGCAGGGCGGCCCATGCCATGCTGAAGAGGATCATCAGGCAGGCCAGGCCGGTCTGAAGCTTCAAGTAGAGATCCGCCTGGGCGCGCGGGAGGGCGCCCGCCAGGCTGAGCCAGGCGAGCACGGCCAGCGCCAGGCCGGGGATGAACCCGGCCAGGGCCAGCCCGGGGCGGCGCTGGATGGCCGGGTCTTCGCGCGGGAAGAGGAAGGCCATGCAGAAAGCGGAGCCGCCCGCCAGCCCCGCCGCCAGCGCCCACAGCCCGGCATAGGCCCGCGCGGCGAACAGGTCTGGCAGGCCGGCCAGGAGGATGGTGATGGAGGCGTTGAAGAGGGCCAGCATGCGCCCCGAAAGGCGCGCGCGGCGCACCCCGAAGGCCCAGGCCGCACCGCCCAGGTAGACGAGTGCCGCCAGGAAGGGGGCAAGCAGGTCATTGAACTGCCGCACCGGCGGCAGGCCCTGCCCGTTCTTGAAGGCTGCGGCGGGCAGGGCAAGCAGGGCCAGCAGCGCGAGCGCCATGTAGGCCAGCAGGATGACCTGCGGCAGCCAGGCGCGCAGCGGCCGGCGCCTGAGGGACGCGAATTGATTCGCCAATGCAGGCTGATCCATGCTGTTATTATATAATCCGCAAAAGTTAAAAGAGGGGTTCAGTGGCGGGTCTTGCAAAAGTGAAAGGTGGCGAAGCGGCCCTCACCCCGCTCATGGACCTCACAGCAGGCGCATTTGCTCGGCTTCCTCGAAGAAGGGCGGGTCGGAATCGAGCAGGCTGTCCCATACCTCGGGGTTGAGGTCTTGCCGCTCGGAGAGGCTGCGCAGGTGGCGGAATTTGAGCAAGTGCCAGCCCTTGAGCAGTTCCGCAAGGCGCGGGTCGCGGCGCAGTTTGAAGCTGAGCAGGCGCGCGCGGCTGCCCGGGAAGACCATCACACACTGGCGCACCGGCGCGGGTGGGTTGCCCAGCACGTAGCGGCTCACCAGGCTGGAGGCCATCGGGTAGAAGAAGAACACCTGCCCAAAGCTCTGCGGTGTCCAGGCCAGGGGCGTATCGCCGGAGACGATGTACCCCATGCGCTCGCCGGTTTCTTTCAACAGGCGGCGGGCCTCGTCCAGGTCGGCGCGGCGGCGGGCGGGGGCTTCCTGCGGTAGCAGCCTCCAGTGCCCGGGCTGGCCGGCGATTTCTTCGGCATAAGATTCAAGGATGGCGCTCACCAGTTCGCGCGGCGGGGTGAGCGCGCCGGTGAAGGTGCGGCAGAGGGCGGTTTCCAGCTCGATGCGCAGGATGCCAGGGCTGCGGTGGAGCAGGCGCACCACCTCGCGCTCCACGCGGTCGGCGAGCGGCTCTTCGAGGTCGGCGGGAGGTTCGGCCAGCCACCACAGGCTGCGCTCGTCTTCCTGCGAGCCGCCGTCGAAGCGCCGCACCAGGCGCCGGTTGGCAAAGCCGCGCGCCGCCAGCGCCTGCATGCGCGCCAGCACGTCGGCGGGGCCGGCGCCGGGCTGCGCAGCGCTCACGCCGCCGCAGGCCAGCCCGGCTGCGTACAGCGGCAGGTAGGGGGCCGGTTCGGCGCGCTGCTCGAGTGCCTCGCGCAAGCCGTTCTCGAACGGCTCGGCCTCGGCCGCCTCGGAGGGGCGCGGCGCAGGCTCGGGCGGAGAGATGCCCCACACCCCCTGGGCCATTTCCTCATCCTCGCGCAGCGCCATCCCTTCCAGGCGCAGCCCGGCAGCCTCGGCGGCCGAGAGCACCGCCGCCAGGAACCCGGGGGTGACTTCGGGCAACAGACCGATGACCGGCGTGCCCGGCTGGAGCACCTTGCCGAGCGCGCCGAGCGGCTGGTGCATGGCGTTGGCGTACCAGCCCCAGTCGAAGCGCCGCCGCTCGAGCAGCGCGTGGAGCGGCAGCGACGATTCTCTGCCCCACAGCCAGCCCGACCACACCGCCGTCAGTGACCAGAAGGCCTGGTTGGGGCGCGGGAAGAGCGCCATCAGCCCGCCGATTCGCAGCCCCTCGGGCAGCGGGAGCAGCGCGCGCGCCCGCCCCGAAAAGAGGCTGATGCCCCCTTCCGGCGGCGGCTCAGGCCAGTGCACCAGAGGGACTGCCGAAGGCTGGCCCGCCCAGGCGGAGATGGCGCCCTCCAGTGCCAGCCAGACGTTGTTCTCATGGAATTGGGCCGGCACGCTCAGCTGCCGCGGCCTGGAGCGGCCCCCGCCGGGGTGCGGCCAGAGGGCGCTGGCGGCGTCGCAGGCGCTGATGAGCAGCGCCACCAGCAGCCTGCGCTGCGCCGGGGGCAGGGCGAGGCCCTCCTGCTTGTTGATCAGCGTGGTGAGCACGTACAGCGGCCGGTCGAGGTAGGCTTCGAGGGCTTCCTGCACCGCGCCATAGTGAGCTTCCTCCGGCCCGGCCACCCGCGAAAGCGCCCGCGCCCGGTGGAGGCTGGGGTTCCCCGGGGGGCTCAGGCGCTCCAGGTCGCCCGGCTCGAGCGGCTGCTCGCCTTCGGCGTGGCAGTGCGGGCAGCGGTAGAAGCGCGCAAACGGGGCCGATTCGCCGCGCTTCCACAGGTAGCTTGAAGCCTGGGCGCTCCCGCCGCAGGCCGCGCAGGTGGTCTGGTAAAGGCTCTGCAGGTGCAGTTCAAGGCGCTCTTCTCCGCGGCGCGAGGCGCCCAGCTCGGCCAGCGCGGCCTGGAATTCGGCGGGGCGCGGGGCTGAGGCCAGCACCTCGAGCATGAAGGTGAGCACCGGGTTGTTCGAGACGACCAGCACGCGGTAGCCGGCGCGCGCGGCTTCCAGCGCCAGGGCAGGGGTGGCGTTGAGCGGGTCGATGAGGACGCTGCCGGGTTCGACGCGCTCCTTCAGCCAGCCGGCGACCATGCCCGGCGGCAGCGGCGGCAAAAAACGCGCCAGCGGCAGGGGCGGCTCATCCTCGGCGCCGGGGATGTAGGCAATCGGAGCAGGATCCATATTATAAGTATACCCAGTTGATCGATGAAATAGTGAATGAGATGAGAAGATGATGAGGTGTGAGGCGCTCAGTGATTGGGCGCTTCGGGAACCGCGGCCTATCTCACCGGCTGAGCGAGCATTGAATTTCACTACCCTGCCCCTTTCGATTTCCCTGATACAATAATCCTGAAAGAGAATGAGACTTTGTGGATCTCTTCCTGTAATTTACAGGGCAGACCCTGTAAATTGACGCAAGATGGAAGCACTATCGAGGATGGTGCGTGAATACTCCCTCTGAACGGTCGGCCAACGAGACGCAGACTATGCCCGGGCTGCTTGCCGGGCCTTTCTTTAGCGCGGCGCGGCCGGGCTTGAATCACTGGTGGCGCTACGCCCTCACATTTGGCGGGGCGTTCATGCTCGCCGCCGGCGTCACCAGCGCGCTTTACATCCCCCTGGCGCTGGCTTACCCCTCGGCCGACGTGCTTGGCTCGGCCCCTGTGACGCTGGTGCTGGTGGTGACGCTGCTGCCCTTCGCCGCGGTGCACCTGGCGCTGGCCGGCGCTCTGCCCCTGCTCCACCGCCGGCCGCTCGCCAGCCTGTGGGTTCCGCAAGGGCGCTTCCGCTGGCAGCTGTTCTTCCTCTCCGGCGGGGCCTGGCTGGGGCTTTCTATCCTGGTCGATGCGGCCCAGTACCTGGCCGGGCCGTCCAGCTACCGCTGGAGCTTCGAAGCGGCCCGTTTCTGGCCGTATATGGCCGCTGCCCTGTTGCTCCTGCCGGTGCAAACCTCGGCGGAAGAGCTGCTCTTCCGCGGCTACCTGATGCAGGCGCTCGGGCTGCGGGCGCGGCGGGCCTGGCTGCCGTTGGCGGCCCCGGCCCTGCTCTTTGCGCTGCTGCACCTCCCGAACCCCGAAGTCGCCGCGTATGGCTGGCTGTTCACCCTGCCGCAGTACCTTGGGATCGGCCTGCTGCTGGGCTGGGCCACCCTGCGCAGCCAGGGGCTGGAGATGGCCCTCGGCCTGCACCTGGCCAACAACCTCTATTCCGGGCTGGCGGTGGGGTTTCCGCAAGGGGCCCTGCCCTCGGCCACCCTGTTCACCGTCGAGAACTTGAACCTTATGCTCAACCTCATCCTTGTCCTCCTGGCCGGGCTGCTCTACCTGGCCATTGCCGAACGCTTGATCTTGCGCCCCCGCCGCGGCCTGGCGGCCCTGCTGCTGCTGGGTCTGCTGGCGGGCTGCACGCCGGCTGCCGTTTCGCCTGCCCAACCGGCCGCAGGCATGGCGCTGCAGCCCTGCCTGCTGAGCGCGCCGGGGCTTGCCCGGCAGGTGGATGCGCTCTGCGGCACGCTCGCGGTGCCCGAAAACCCCGCCGAGCCTGAAGGAAGGCAGATCTCCCTCAACGTGGCGGTCATCAAAGCGCAGAGCAGCAACCCCGCCCCCGACCCGGTCGTCCTGCTGGCGGGCGGGCCGGGCCAGGCGGCCACCGAAGCTTATTTGCCGATCCTCCCGTACCTGGAGCGTGTCACCTTTAAGCGCGACGTGATCCTCCTCGACCAGCGCGGCACGGGCAAGTCGAACCCGCTGCACTGCGACTCCCCTGATGGCGAGCGCCCGATCGATGTGCTGCCGGGCCCTGAGGAAACCGCCGCCGAGGTATTCCGTTGCCTGCAGAATATCGATGCCGACCCGCGCTACTACACCACCACCCTGGCGATGCAAGACCTGGAAGCCGTGCGCAAGGCGCTCGGCTACCAGCAGCTCAACCTGATCGGCGTCTCGTATGGGACGCGCGCCGCGCTGGAATATATGCGCCTTTACCCGCAGAACGTGCGCACCGTGGTGCTGGATGCAGTCGTCCCGCCGGGCTGGGTGATCGGCTCGGCAGTGCGGCGCGACGCGCAAAACGCCCTTGAGCAGATCTTCGCCCGCTGCGAGGCCGACCCGGCCTGCCAGGCGGCCTTCCCCGGGCTGGCGGATGAGTTCGGCTCGCTGCTGGCGCGCCTGCAGGCCCGGCCCGCCGAGGTGACGGTGCCCGACCCGACCACCGGCGCCGACACCACCCTGCACATCGGCGCGGAAATCGCCGGGGCGATGGTGCGCCTGATCACCTATTCCAGCGACTATTCGGCGCTGCTGCCCTACCTGGTGCACACCGCCGCGCAGGGCGACCTGCGCCCCCTCGCCAGCCAGTACCTGCTGGCGAACAAATCCACCGGCTCGACCATCGAGCAGGGGTTGTTCTACGCGGTCGTCTGCAGCGAAGACATTCCCTTCCTGCCCGCCGGGGGCGAGGAGGGCGATTTCTTCTTCTACAAAATCGACGAGATCTGGAAGGCCGCCTGCAGCGCCTTCCCTCCCAACCCGCAGCCGGAATCCGCGCGCAGTTACCCCAGCCTGCAAACCCCGGCGTTGATCCTCTCCGGCACGGCAGACCCGGTCACCCCGCCCGCCAACGGCGAGGCTGCCGCCGCCTATTTGCCCAACAGCCGCCACATCGTGCTGGAGGGCATGGGGCACGGCAACCTGCAGGTGGGCTGCGTGCCTAACCTGGTGCGCCAGCTCATGGAAGATGCTTCGGTGCAGCAGCTAGATCCGTCTTGCATCGAGCGCTCCAAACCGATGCCTTTCTTCGTCAGCTCCATCGGCCCAGAGCCGTGAGATGGATGAATTTCCTCCTCGTGCAAGTCCAGTTTGAGCAAGGGAACCATGATCACAGTCCAGAACATCCGAAAATCGTTTGGCAAGGTGCAGGCCGTCAGAGATGTGTCGTTCACGGCTGAAAACGGGCAGATCACCGGCATCCTCGGGCCGAACGGAGCCGGCAAGACGACCACGCTGCGCATCATCTACACCGTCTTGCGGCCCGATTCCGGCTCGGCGAACGTGGACGGCTTCGATGTGACCCGCCAGCAGCTTGAAGTCCGCCGCCGCATCGGCGCACTGCCCGACGCGCACGGCCTCTACCCGCGCCTGACCGCCCGCGAGAACATCCGCTATTACGGGCATCTGCACGGGCTGGAGGGCGCCGACCTGGAGGCGCGCATTGAGCGGCTGGTGGGCGTGCTCGATATGGCCGAGTTCATCGACCGGCGCACCGACGGCTTCTCCAACGGCCAGCGCGTCAAAGTGTCTATCGCCCGGGCGCTGGTGCACAACCCGCAGAATGTGCTCCTCGATGAGCCAACCAACGGCCTGGATGTGATGAGCACGCGCGCGATGCGCGAGTTCATCCGCCAGCTGCGGTACGAAGGCAAATGCGTGCTCTTCTCGAGCCACATCATGCAAGAGGTCTCCGCGCTGTGCGACCGCATCGTGGTCATTTCGGGCGGGCAGGTGGCCGCCAGCGGCACGCCCGACGAGTTGAAGCGCGCCACCGGCAAAGATAACCTCGAAGACGCCTTCGTCGCGGCCATCGGCACGGAGGAGGGACTGGTCAAATGAAACGCGTGTGGATCATCTTTAAAAAAGAAGTCCTCGATAACCTGCGCGACCGGCGCACGATCAACAGCTCGATCTTCTCGGCGCTCTTCACGCCCGCCCTGCTGCTGGGCATGATCGTCGTCATCGGGCGCACCTTGAACGTGAACCCCGATGAAAAACCCCTGCGCCTGCCCATCTCAGGCGGCGAATATGCCCCGGGGCTGGTCAGCTACCTCAAGGAGAACAATGTGGAAGTGGTGGACGCCCCCGCCGACCCCACCGGCGCGGTGCGCGAGGGCAACGAAGAGATCGTCTTGATCATCTCGCCCGATTACCCCGAAGCCTTCCGCAAAGGCGAGCCGGCCCCCGTGCAGCTGGTGCTCGATTCCTCGCGCACCACGGCTTCGGCCTCCACGCAGCGCATCCGCTCGCTGCTGGGCAGTTACAGCGGCTTGCTGGCGGCCCTGCGCCTGCAGGTGCGCGGGGTTGACCCCACGCTGCTCGACGCGGTTTCGATCGGCGTGCGCGACGTGGCCACCCCGCAAAGCCAGGCGCTCATCTTCCTCAACATGATGCCCTTCCTGATCACGCTCAACATCTTCGCCGGAGGGATGTACGTGATCATCGACGCGACCGCCGGCGAGCGCGAGCGCGGCTCGCTCGAACCGCTGTTGATCAACCCCGCCAGCCGCTGGGAATTTGTGGTCGGCAAGCTGCTCGCCTCGCTGCCCTTCGCGGTGGCCTCCCTGGGGTTTGTGCTGGTCGTGTTCTACGCTGGGTTCCGCGTGGTGCCGGTGGAAGACTTCATCGGCTTCCCGATGGTGCTCGACGGCCGCGCGCTCTTTGGCATCTTTTTGCTCTGCCTGCCTGAGCTGCTGCTGGCCTCGGCGATGCAGATGCTGGTGGCGAGCTTCACGCGCAGCTTCAAAGAGGCCCAGACGTACCTCTCCTTCCTGCCGATCATCATCGGCCTGCCCTCCGTGTTCCTTTCCTTCACGCCGATCAAGTCGAAGATCCTCTACATGCTTGTGCCCACCTACGGCCAATCGCTGCTCTTCAACCAGATTCTGCGCGGCGAGACGATTGTGACGGAGCACTGGATCGTCGCCAGCGCGGTGACGGTGGCGCTGGCGCTTGCCCTGGTGGGCGCGGCCATCCGCCTGTACCAGCGCGAGCAGGTGCTCTTCGGCAAAGCCTGAAGAGAAGTTCAATAGTGTTGTCTTCCCGCACAAAGTGCGGGAAGAC
>JARKPU010000058.1 GCA_029975055.1 Anaerolinea sp. | reverse complement strand
AAAATCCAGAAGACCAATATCACTTTCGAGAACGACGCCGCGGTCATCCGCGTGATCGAAAAGATCGTCCTGCCCCTCGGGCGGCGCATCGATTCCGACAGCCCGATGGTAGATGCCCGCCTGCCCGATGGCTCGCGCGTGAACGCCGTTGTGCCGCCGTGCGCCATCGATGGGCCGGTGCTGACGATCCGCAAATTCCAGAAAGATAAACTCACCATCCAGCAGCTCATCAACTTTGGCTCGATCACGCAAAGCATGGCTGAACTGGTGCGCGCCTGCGTTATTGCCAAGCTCAATATCATCATCTCCGGCGGAACTGGGTCCGGCAAAACCACGCTGCTCAACATTCTGTCGAGTTACATCCCGGAAGACGAGCGCATCGTGACGATTGAAGATGCCGCCGAGCTCAAGCTGCAGCAAGAGCACGTTGTCAGGCTGGAAACGAAAGTGGCCAACGCAGAGGGGCAAAACGCCGTCACCGTGCGCGACCTGGTGCGCAACGCCCTGCGCATGCGCCCCGACCGCATCGTCGTCGGCGAGTGCCGCGGTGGTGAAGCCCTCGATATGCTCCAGGCCATGAACACCGGTCACGACGGCTCGCTGACCACCCTGCACGCCAACACCCCGCGCGATGCCCTCTCTCGCCTCGAGACGATGTGCTTGATGTCTGGCATGGAACTGCCCGTGCGCGTGATCCGCGAGCAGATCGCCTCCGCCATCGACCTGATCGTCCAGCAGGCGCGCCTGAAGGACGGCACGCGCAAGGTCGTCACCATCAGCGAAGTCGCCGGCATGGAAGGCGATACGATCGTCATGACCGACCTGTTCAAGTTCGAGCAGACCGGCATTTCATCCGACGGGCGGGTGATGGGAGAATTGAAGCCCACCGGAATTCGCCCGCTCTTCACCCCGCGCCTCGAGGCTGCCGGCTTCAAGCTTGGGCCGGAGGTATTCGGGGCTAACTTAAGCGGGTTGATCGGCGGAGGAGCCCGCCGGCGGTGAGGATTACCGTGAATCGAATGGCTCAGGTACGCCAGAGGTGCCCATGAGTAACAAACGCCAGATCATCCAGATACGGCGGCGAAAACTCGCCGCATTGATCTACGACAGCCGCCTGGCTGCCCGCCGGTCGGTGGAGGAATGCGCCGAAGCGCTTGGCCTTGCACCGCAAGAGTATCAGGCACTCGAAACGGGAACCGTCTCGCCCACTCTCCCGCAGCTTGAAGTGTTGTCGCTCTTCCTGGATGTGCCCCTCGACCACTTCTGGGGGAAGGAATCGCTCCAGCGCCCAGGCGTGGCCGAGCCGATCCGTGAGCAGGCGCGCACGCTTTCGCTGCGCAACCGGTTGATCGGCGCCGCCATCCGCCTCGGGCGCACCAAAGCAGGTCTTTCTACCCGCGAAATCTCCGAAAAAACCGGCATTGCCGAAGACCTGCTGCAGAAGTACGAACTCGGCGAGGTCGCCGTGCCGCTGCCCGAACTGGAGGTAATCGCATCGGCGCTGGATACGCCCATCGAGGGTTTCTTTGACCAGAAAGGCCCCATCGGCCACCGCCGCCTCCAGCAAGACCTGACACAGCAATTTTTATCGCTCCCGCCCGAGCTTCAGGAATTCATAGCCCAACCCGTCAACCAGCCCTACCTGGAACTTGCGAAGCGCTTGAGCCAGCTCGATGTGCAAAAGCTGCGCTCGGTGGCTGAAAGCCTGCTGGAGATCACCTTCTGATGGCTGAGACGCTCACCCCATCCGAACTCATTGCCGAAGGAAAGGCGGCCTACCAGGCCAAACGTTATGGAGATGCTGCTGCGGCCTTCGAGCAGGCCGCGCGCTCTTATCAAAGCGCCGGAGAGGGACTCGATGCCGCCGAAGCAGCCAACAACGCCAGCGTCGCCTGGCTGAAGGGCGGAGATGCCTCCAGCGCTCTGCGCTGCGTGGAAGGCACCCCCGAGGTGTTCGCTACCGCCGGCGACCTGCGCCGCCACGGCATGGCGCTGGCCAACCGGGCCGCCGCATTGGAGGGATTGAACCGCCTGAATGAAGCCCTGGAGAATTACCAAAAAGCAGCCGAAGTGCTCAAACAGGCCGGCGAGAAGGACTTGCGCGCGCTCGTGCTGGAAAACATCTCCGCGCTGCAACTGCGCACCGGCAGCCAGCTTCAGGCTTTGGCCTCGATGGATGCCGCCCTTGAGAACAAGGGCAGGCTCTCCATCCGCGAGCGGCTCCTGAAGAAGCTGCTGCGCGTGCCCTTCGACATGCTCAACCGAAAGTAATGCCCACCCCGCCCCAACACTCGCTTCGGCGCGCCGAGCGCAAAGACCGCCCCCTCCTGGCGAGGTTCCTCAATTCACCGGCCTATTCTCACCGCCATCTCGATTGGCGCGAGCCGCTCGACTGGCTCGGCAGCAACCCGTTTTGGATCCTCGAGCGGAATTTCGAGGTCGAAGCCGTTCTGGCCTGTCCGCCCGACCCGCCCGACGTGGCCTGGGTGCGCCTCTTTGCCGTCGCTCCACACACATCCCCTTCCTGGACATGGGGCGTGCTGCACGAACGGGCGGTGAAAGAGCTTTCGGAGATCAACCCCCAGGCGACTCTGGTCTCATTGGGGCTGCAGGATTGGTTCAGCGACCTGCTCTCGTTGAACCATTTTGAGCACCACCAGGATATCATCGTCCTGGCGTTCGAGGGCGCCGTTCCCGCGCAGCCGCCCGCCTCGCCGGGAGCGTACCTCCGCCTGATGCGGCCTTCAGACCTGGAAACCGTGACCCAGGTGGATAACCTCGCTTTCGAGCCAATCTGGCGCTTGAGCGCCGATGATCTTCGGCGGGCTTACGACCGCAGCACCTATAAGACGGTGGTAGAACTGGACGGCGAGGTGATCGGCTATCAGATGAGCGCGCTCAACGGCTTCAACGCTCACCTGGCGCGGTTGGCGGTTCATCCGCAGGCGCAGCGCCGCCGCATCGGCTACTGGCTGGTTCAGAATGTGATTCAACACTTCATCGGCGAACATGGAAGCTGGGGAGTCACCCTCAACACCCAAGACACCAACCAGGCTTCGCTGGCTTTATATCAAAAGGTTGGTTTTCGCCTGACGGGCGAACGCTTCCCCGTCTATGTCCAACCGCCGATTAAATAAACCCTGCGTACTATGGTTGCCGCCCTCCAAATGGCTCTCTCGCTAAGCTCAAAACCTCTTCCCTCATCCACCGGGAGGCAAAAGTAAACCCTCTCCCTCTGGGAGAGGTTAGGGTGAGGGTAAAATCCGGGAATTTTGCGATTAAACCTCTAGACCATGTGAATTTGAACAGGCAGCGACCGAATTAAAAGTACGCCAAAAATTACCCAAATACTTTCAATTTTGATCCCTTTCCTGATACAATCGGAGCCAACAAGGAGGGATCATGGGAAGACGCAACCGCCCCCGCGAACAACGGAAAAACCAGCCGGCCGGCCGCCGCAACCTGGTGATTGCCCTGGTGGCCATCGCAGCCGTCGCCATCGCCGCAGCATTGACTTTGCCCAACCTGCTCAGCGGCAAAGCCTCCACCCTCTACCCCAACCCCAATGGAATGTCCCTCGGCGACCCGAACGCCCCGGTGAAAATCGAGGATTATTCGGATTTCCAATGCCCATTCTGCGCCGACTATGCGCGCAACCGTGAGGCGGGCATCATCTCCGAGTATGTAACCACCGGCAAAGCCAGTTATACGTTCATCCCCTTCAGCTTCCTTGGCGAAGAATCGGTCCGCGCCGCAGAGGCCGCCTACTGCGCCAGCGACCAGAACAAATTTTGGGAATATAAGCAGATACTGTACGAAAATCAGGCCGCCGAAAATTCGGGCGGGTTTGCAGACGCGAAATTGATCCAATATGCTCAGCGCGCCGGCTTGAGAATGGCCGAATTCCGCTCGTGCTTCGACAACAGCAAACACCACCAGCAGGTGGTCGACGATTTCACCACCGGCCAGCAGCGAGGGGTGACCGGCACGCCCTTTTTCTTCGTCAATGGCGAAGGCCCTTACAACCAGAACGATCTGAAGGCCGCCATCGAAAAAGCCGTCGGCGCATCCAACTGAGCGCCGGGAAACCCGGGTAAAGCCCGCCCGATTCTGTTTATGGAATAGCCAGGCTCACGCCCAGCGCCGTCAGCGCCGCCACGGCCAGCGGAGCCACCAGCAGCGCCGGGAGGAAATTGCCCGTGCGGATCTTCTTCAGCTCCAGCAGGCTGCTCACGGCGATGCTCAGTAGAATCACCCCGCCCGTGGCGGTCATCTCGGTCATCATCGCCTCGGTCGTCACCGACTGCACCTGGGCTGCCAGCAGGCTGATCCCGCCCTGGTAAACCAGCATCGGCACGGCCGAGAAAGCCACCCCCACCCCCAGGCTGGATGCAAACGCCAGCGAGGTGAACCCGTCTAAGATCGATTTCACCGCCAGGAGCTGATAATTCCCGGTCAGGCCGTCTTGAATCGACCCCAAGATCGACAGCGGTCCGACGAGAAACACCAGCGACGAGGTCAAAAAGCCGCGCACAAAGCGTTCTTGCGCGCCGGAAGCCCCCTCGGTGGCAGGCCCGGCCCTGCGCCCAAAGCGCGCTTCCAGCCAGGCTCCGAGCGAAATCAAGCGGTCTTCCACCTGCCACCATTCGCCCAGGAGCGCGCCTGCCACCAGGCTGCCCAGAACCACCAGCGCATTTTGCGTCTCAAGGAACATCGAGATGCCCAGGGCAAAGGTGAACAGCCCCAGCCCTGAAATGACCGTCTGCTTGAGCCGCTCCGGCAGGCGCGCGCCCAGCACCAGCCCAAGCCCCGAGCCGGCCAGGATGGCAACGATGTTGATGACCGTGCCCGTCATGCGCCCTCGCCTTTCGCCAGGGTGGGCCGGCTGCTGCCGGCCAGGTGGTTTTCCCACAGCTCTAAAACAAAGCAAAAGCTGGAGAGGCGGTTCATATAGCGCAGCAGGTCCGGGTTATCGAGCAACCCGTTCTCTGACAGCGCCACCAGGCGGCGCTCGGCCCGCCGCACGGCTGTGCGCGCCACATCCAGCGCCGCCCCTGCGATGCTGTCTCCGGGCACGATGAACTCGCGGGGCAGATCCACTTTCTGGCTGAGCCAATCGGTCTGCTCTTCCAGCCACTTCACCCGCGCCGCATCGATGGAGCGGAATTTCTCCCGGTTCTCGACGCTTGCAGCCGCCTCGGCCATCACAGCGTAGAGATCGCGCTGGATACTCACCAGGCAGCCCGCAGCCTCCGCCGAACGGCAGACGGCCCGCGCCATGCCAAGCGCCGCCGTGGCTTCATCCACAGCGCCCAGCGCCTCGATGCGGGCATCGCTCTTCGAGACGCGCCCCTCGCCCAAAATGCCGGTGGAGCCATCATCTCCCCGGCGGGTATAAAAGCCTGTCGGCATCTTTCCCCGCCTTTCTTATGTCATCACAGGTGAATATATAAGAACCAGAAGGTTTCTTGAGCAAAACAAGCTGCCAGCGAAGGTTCCCAGATGAATTCTCCCGGCTTTCCTGCTGCCTTCAGCCGGGCATCCAGCGCGGCCAGCTCGCCGAGTTCCTTTGGCGCATCGGGGGCCATCTCCTGGCGCAGCAGCTCGAGCATGACGCGCAGGCGCGCCTGGGCAGGATACGCCGCCTGCCTGCCGCTGCGCTCGCCGAGCAGGTCATCGAGCGCCCGGCCCCACACCCCAACCCGGCTGGAAAATTCGCGGGCAGCTTTCCTGCTCCAGTTGGAGCGCCAACGTGCGCGCACCTGTTCCACCTGCCGGGCGAAGCTATCCGCCTGGGCTGCATCCAAACACTTCAGGCGGGCCAATGCCAGCGCCACCCCTCCGAGGGTCATCTGATCCACTCCCCGTTCGCGGATCGAGCCGCCCATTGCCGGCAGCGGCCAGAAAAGCTCCTGCGAGAGCAGGTAATCTTGCAGGTCGGGGACCGCCAGGGTCAGGTAAGCCAGGTCGGCTTCGGCGTTCATGTCATGGGGTTGTGGGGGCAGCGGTCGGAGATGCGGGGCGTAAAACCCGCCCTGCCAGGAACCACTCGGTGATGTTGGCGAAACGGTCGCTCGTATCGAACAACGGGCCAACCCTCACGCCCTGGATTCCTCGATCCACCGCGTAGTTGTAAACCCCATAAAAGAGGGGCAGCGCGGGGAGCTCGTCGTTGAACACCACCTGGAAGTTGCGGTAATAACGCGCGCGCTCCGCCTGGTCGGCTGTGACGCGCGCCTGCTCTAAATATTCGCTCGCCATGCGGCTGTCCCACTGGCTGTAGTTCTGCCCGGCGCCGGAGGCCTGCGCCTGATCCCAGAAGGGATAGGGGTCGGGGTCGGGCGAACGCGCCAGGTTGAGATCCACCAGCGCAGCCTGGAAGGCGCGCTGAGTCAGGCGGTCTACCACCAGCTGGTCGTAAGGCAGCGCCTCCAGGTTCACTTCCACACCCAAAGCCGCCCAGGCGGCCTGGAGCGCCTCGGCGATCTGCCGGTGGGCGTCGGTATCCGGATGCACCAGCGTGAAGCGCAGGTAGGTTCCATCCTTGCTCAGGTAGACATCCTGCTCGGAGGCGTAGGCATACCCGGCCTGTTTGAGCAGGGCTTTTGCGCCTTCGGGGTTATATTCGATTTGCGGCAATTTATCGTAATACGCCCAGGTGCCCGGCATAATCGGCCCATCCGCCAGGATAGCCTGCCCTTGCATCTGCCGGTCGATCAACCCCTGGCGGTTGATTCCCATCAGCAGCGCCCGGCGCACTTTCTTATCCTGCAAGAAGCCCACTTCCGGGTTCTTCAAGTTGAACATCACCAGGGTCAGTTTCGGGAGGCGCACGCTGTAGAGCGCCAGGTTGTTCTCCGCAAGCACCTCAGGGAGAATATCTTGCCCCACCTGCCCGATGCCCTGCACCTGCCCGTCGCGATACGCTTTGAGCGCCGAAGGGCCATCGGGGTAATAGCGGAACACGATCTCTTCGATGTAGGGTTTGGCGAGTGCGTAATCGGCGAAGCTCGAAAGCACAACCCCGGTGATCTGCTCGCCCTCGACGATCAACCGCGAAAAGCGGTATGGTCCGCTGCCGACCGGCGCCAGGTTGAACGGGTCGTCGGCAATTTCCTCGATCGACTTGCCGTCTAAAAGATGCTGCGGGAGGATGCCGAACGAGAGATAGTCCAGGAACGGCGAGAAAGCTTCGGGCAGGCGGAACTGGATGGCCAGATCGCTCAAGCGCACCGCCTCCACGCCCTTCCAGAATTCCTGCAGGTCGGCAGGGATGATCGTCCCGCCGTTGCGGATCAGATCGAGGGTGAAGAGCACATCATCGCTGGTGATCGGCTGGCCGTCATGCCACTTCAAGCCTTCGCGCAGGGTGACGTTGTAAAGCGTGCCATCCGCCGAAAAGCCCCACTCGGCCGCCAGGTCGGGCTGCGGGTTGCCGCGGCTGTCAAAACGCACCAGCCCGCTGAAGATCAGGCTGGCCACATCGCGGTCGGCGGCGTTGTTGAAGTCCAGTAAAGGGTTCAGGCGCTGCAGCGAGCCGATGAGAGCCTCGGTGTAAACCCCGCCGCGCACCGGTTCAGGCGTGGCTTGCGGCGAATTGGGCTGGGGCTGTTCGCCCAGCAGGAGCACCCCCACGACCATTCCGGTCAGGAAGATGATGAGCAGTTGCCAGCGAAGTTTCCTCATAGGTTTCCAGAACGCAAATAGGGCGCTTCCCCATTCATTTAGCGAACCGCCCTATAGAGTGCCAGACTCGTGCTTAGCAGACTGGAGGTTTGGTTGATAGATGATGCTTCCTACGAAACGACGACCAGCGTGATGATCAACACAAAGAACAACGCGCTCAAGCCAATAGTAATATAAAAGAGAGTCTTCTCAATGCCTCGGCGGGCTGTGAACACCCCGCCCGAGTCGCCGCCGGTCAGGCCGCCCAGCCCCACACCCTTGCTCTGCAGGATCACACTGATGATCAGGGCAATTGAAGTTATAATCAACGCGATATCGAGGTAATTTTTCACCCGGTTCCTCCTGGACAGATTACCAGCCACACATTATACCGTCCCACGGGGAAAATCGTCAACCAGAATGCCTGAGCTGATCCTGAATCTCCACATGCACACAACCTATTCGGACGGGTCGGGCAGCCATGCGGCGCTGGCGCAGGCTGCCTTCACCGCCGGATTGAACGCCATCATCGTCACCGACCACAATGTGTTGGTGCGCGGCATCGAAGGCTACCGCCAGGAAGGCCCGCGGCAGCTGCTCATGCTGGTGGGCGAGGAGGTCCACAGCCAGGCGCGCCTGCCGCAGAAGAGCCACATGCTGGTCTTTGGCCATGAGCGCGAGCTTGCCCCGTTCGGCACCCACCTGCAGAAGCTGGTGGATATGGCCAACCAGCTCGGCGCGCTCTCATTCATCGCCCACCCCATCGACCCAGAATTGCCTGCATTCAACGAGGAAGATATCTCCTGGGATGATTGGGGCGTCCACGGCTTCACCGGCATCGAGTTGTGGAACGGCTTCAGCGAATTGAAGAGCATCGTGCGTGGGCGGTTGGACGGCCTCTTCTACGCATATTTTCCCCAGTTCATGCCGCGCGGGCCGCTGGCGGGCACCCTGGCGCGCTGGGATGAACTGCTCACCACCCGCCCGGAAAAGTGCGTGGCGGTCGGCGGCTCGGATGCGCACGCTTTGCGCATGCGCCTTGGCCCGCTGCGCCGCACTGTCTTCCCGTATGAATTCCACTTCCGGGCGATCAACAACCATGTCCTGCTCGAAGACGACCTGACCGGCGAGTTCCACCACGACCGCGCCCTGGTCTATGACGCCCTGCGGAAGGGACGCAGCTTCATCGGGTATGACCTGCCCGCTCCCACCAGCGGATTTCGCTTCACCGCTCACGGAAGAGATTCGACCGCTACGTTCGGCGAGGATATCCGCCTGGGCGAAGGCGTCACGTTGCAAATCCGCCTGCCCATGCCGGCGGAATGCCGGTTGATCCGCAACGGCGTGCTGCTGAAAGCATGGACACAGCGTGAGGTGTGCACCCACATCACCAACCAGCCTGGCATCTACCGGGTGGAATGTTACCTGAATTACCTGGGCCGCCGCCGGGGTTGGATTTTCTCGAACCCGATCTACGTCCGCGAGTGAGTTTATGCCCCCCACCAACAACGTGACCCGCATGCTGGATGCGAAAAAGATCGCCTACACGGCCTTCGAACTGCCCGCCGAAAAGCTCGGCGCGCTCGAAACCGCGCGCCGGTTAGGCGTCTCTCCCGGCGTCGTGTTCAAGACGATCGTCGCCCTGCGCGGTTCGCCTGGCTCGAAACCCATCCTGGCGGTCATCCCAGGCGATTGTAAACTAGACCTCAAAGCGCTCGCGGCGGCCCTGAACGAGAAGAAAGTGCAGGTGCCCTCGCAGCGCGAGGCCGAGCAACTCACCGGGCTGCAGGCGGGGGGCATCTCACCCCTGGCGCTCATCAACCGCGGCTTCCAGGTCATTATTGACCAATCTGCCGCCGGGCTGGAATCGATTCACGTCTCAGGCGGGCAGCGCGGCCTGAACGTGCGTCTGCCGGTGAGAGACCTGGTGCGCCTGACGAACGCGCGCCTTGCGCCAATCGCCACACGCAGCGACGAGGTGGATGATGAATAATTCCGCGTCCAGGCGCATCCTGGCTTTTCTCATCATTGCCATGGTCTTCCCGGCCCTGGCCTGCAACATGCCCACACCATCACAGGAACCGGGCGGATTGTTCGAGAACACGCGCACACCGATCAGCACCTTCACGCTGGCCCCCTCGCCCACCCGCCTGCAGCCGACGAACACCTTCCCGCCGTCCACGGCCACGCCCGGGCCCACACCGACCTATGCGCCGGGCTTCAACGAGTCCTTCGACGGAGACTGGAGCGCCTGGAACGACCTGTTCGTCCTCACCACCCAGGCCGCCGGAGGGCGCATCCAAACCACTGCCTCGATTAAAAACGGCCTGCTCACCTTCAACCTGGCCGATAAAGAGACGTACCTGTATCGGTTCCACAAGAATCCGCAGCAGGCAGATCTCTCCGTGGAAATCCAGTACAGCATGGAGGGGCAAAAGGATAACCAGGTGGCGCTGGTCTGCCGCGCAGCTGAAGACCAAAGCCGCTGGTACGAGGCGCGCATTTCCGGTACAGGCGTCTTCGAAATTTATTATTACAGCAAGGCGCGTAAGATCCAGGAAGATTTGAATCCGTTCATCCCCCTCTTGCAGGGCGCGGCCGATGCCGCAGCTTTCGAGGCGGGCCAGATGAACCGCGTGCGCTTCACCTGCCAGGGAATTAAGCTGAAGCTGGATTTCAACCAGGGCAAGCAGGTCTTCGAGGTAGAAGATGACCGCATCACGGGCGGCGGGCTGGCCGGCTTTGGGACGATGACATACGCCAACCCTCCGGCCGTTGTGCAGATCACCGAAGTCAACGCCGCGGTTCCCTAGCCGGTCATCCGCTCAAGGCCGTCATCAGCCTTTGACCACCACCACCGGGCGCAGGCGCGCCGCCTTGCGCGCAATGCCGGCCCCGACGACCGTCTCCACCACCTCGTCAACGTCCTTATATGCCTCGGGGGCTTCTTCGGCCAGCCCTGCCAGCGACCCTGCGCGCAGGTGAATCCCTTCGGATTGCAAGTCCGCGCGCAACGCATCGCCGCGCACGCGCCGCTTGGCCTCGCTGCGGCTGAGGACGCGCCCGGCTCCGTGGCAGCTCGAACCAAAAGAGCGCTCCATCGAGCCTTGAGTCCCCACCAGCACCCAGGAGCCCGTGCCCATGCTCCCCGGCACAAGCACCGGCTGGCCCATCGTCCGGTATTCCTCTGGCAGCCCCGGCGTGCCCGGACCGAAGGCGCGCGTGGCGCCTTTGCGGTGCACGCAGACCTTCACGCTCTCGCCCCCCACCTGGTGAGTCTCGATCTTGCCAATATTATGCGCCAAATCATACACCTGATGCAGGTGAACGTTCTTGAACCTGCCCGAAAAGGTTTCCTCGAAAGCCCGGCGCGCCTGGTGAGCCAGCAGCTGCCGGTTGAGGAAGGCGAAGTTCGCCGCGGCGCGCATTGCGCCCAGGTAAGCCTGCCCCTCGGGTGAATCCAGCGGCGCGCAAACCAGCTCGCGGTCGGGCAGGTGTATTCCGTAGCGCTTGACTGCTCCTTGAAAGGCCTGCACGCTGTCGCTGCAAACCTGGTGCCCAAACCCGCGCGACCCGCAGTGGATCGAAAGCGCCAGGCAGCCCTGTTCGAGGCCCATCGCGGCGCAGGCTTCAGCGTCGAAGATCTCCTCCACCACATCCACTTCGAGGAAGTGGTTGCCCGACCCCAATGTGCCGAGCTGCGACCGCCCGCGCTCTTTGGCTCTGGCACTCACCCTGGCCGGGTCGGCCCCATCCAGGCAGCCGTTTTCCTCGGTGCGGCGCAGGTCGGCCTCGCTGGCCATGCCCTTCTTGAGCGCCCAGCGGGCTCCCTGCCGGCAGGCCTGGTCGAGTTCAGCACCGCTCAAGCTCAGCGCACCTTCGGTGCCCACCCCGCTCGGGCAATTCCGGTCAAGCGCGGCCGCCAGTTCGCCGAGCAGAGGCATGGCCTCCTCATAACGAACGAAGGAAGCCAGCAGCCTCACCCCGCAGTTGATATCGTAGCCGATTCCGCCGGGCGAGATAACCCCATCCGGCCAGCGCGTGGCTGCTACCCCGCCGATCGGGAAACCGTACCCCTGGTGCATATCGGGCATCACGAGCACATCGCCCACCAGCCCCGGCAGGGTGGCAGCGTTGACGGCCTGCTCGATGGATTGATCTCCCAGCGATTTTTCCAGCAGCCGCCGCGAGGCAAACACGCGCACCGCAGCGCGCATATCCTTCCGGTAGGTTTTCGGCAATTCCCATTCGTAATCGGTAATCCGGATAAATGACGAAAGGGGCACCATATTTCACCTCTATCTGGCGGAGGAAGTCAAACGTCGAAGATGACCGTTGTTTCCCAGCCCTTTGGCCCCTGCCGCACCTCGAGCTGGTGAAAGGTGACCGCTTTGATCTCTTTCTTGCGGGTTTCGATGGGCTTGCCGCGCAGGCTGCCATCCAGGCGGCCGCCTGCGATGCTCAGGTCCATCCGGGCAAAGGCGTGCCCGTTTTCTACCTGGTAAAGCAATTCGTCCAGGAAGGCCACCAGCAGGCTCTCCAGATCGGCCGCCTCGAGGTGAATTTCGCGGCTCACCTCGGGGCCTTTGGCCAGCCGGACGTCCATCAAGGCATACATCCCTTCAGCGGCCGTGCAGAACAGCGCAGGCAAATCCTCTGCCCAGGCGCGCAAGCCCCAATCGGCTGTGTGCTCCACCTCAAGGTAACCGCGTTCTCGTGCCTTTTGCCCGTCCATATTATAATTATACGGTATGAAAATCCGGCTTGATCTGATCGAGTCGCGCCTGCAGATACTGGTCGAGCAGTGGATGATCCCAGTTGCCAGGGGTGATTTTAAAAGCCGCCTGGCCCGCCAGTTGGTCCAGGCGCTGCAAGAACATCTCGCAGCTTCGCCGGAAGACCACCCCGCCTCGTCTCAACAGTACACGATCCACCTGCACCCCTCGCTGCTCGCCAGTTTCGAGCAGCGTCCCAACCTGCTGGCCGAGCTTGCGATTGGCCTGCAGACGGCCGCCCGCGAGGCCGGGCTTTACCTGCCCACCCCTCCGGCGATTGACCTCGCTTCAGATGAAACCCTGCCCCCCGATGGCTTTTACGTCCAGGCAGTTCCACCTTCCGGGAAGACGGGCAGCACCGCGGTGCTGGTGCTCACACCGGAAAGCACGCAGCAAGAGATCGCCCGCAAGAAGGCCTTTCTGATCGTCAACGGGCAGGAGCTGGTGTACCTCACCCAGGCGGTGATCAACCTGGGCAGGCGCGCCGATAATCATCTGGTGATTCAGGATGAACGCGTCTCGCGCCTGCATGCCCAATTGCGCTTCAGCCGCGGGCAATTCGTGCTCTTTGATTTGAATTCGACCGGCGGGACGACCGTCAACGGCCAGCCGGTGCGCCAGTGGTCGCTCCAGCCCGGAGACGTGATCGCCCTGGCCGGTTACCCGATGATTTACGGCGAAGAAGGGTCGAACTCAGCGGGCCAGGGCGACACCGGTCGGACAAGCGCAATGGATACCTCGGCGGAATAAGTAAGCATGGCTGCTGTCTTCTTTTTGATCATTCGCATCTTGCTCATCGTCGCGCTGTACGGATTCCTCGCCTGGGCGCTCTACACGCTCTATCGCGACCTGCGCACCGCCGGCACATCCGTGCAGGCCCGCCGCGCGCCGGCCATCACCCTGGCCATCACCAACACGCTCGAGGAGCAAACCCGCACCTTCACCAATATGGAAGTCCTCATCGGACGCAGCCAGTCCTCCTCCTTTCCCATCCGCAACGAGACGGTTTCAGCCAACCATGCCCGGCTTTCGTACCGGCAAAGCCAGTGGTGGGTGGAAGATTTGCATTCCACCAACGGCACATTTCTCAATGAAGAACGAATCACCACTCCCACCGTCATTATGAACCAGGATGACCTGCGCTGCGGCCAGGTCAATATCCAGGTGAAGATCGAAGAGTGAGAGAAAGGAGCCAGTCAACATGCAAGCCAAACCCGTCCTCGGCATCCTCGGCGGTTCCGGCCTGTATCATATGGCCGGATTGAGCAGCGTGGAGACGTTCGAGCTCGAGACGCCTTTCGGCAAACCCAGCGCTCCCATCGTGGCCGGCATGCTCGCAGGGAAACAGGTGGTGTTCCTGGCCCGTCACGGAATCGGCCACACCATCTCACCTACCGAAGTCAACTACCGCGCGAATATCTACGCCCTCAAAATGCTCGGCGTGACGCGCGTAGTGAGCATCAGCGCGTGCGGATCGCTGCGCGAAGACTACGCCCCCGGTGAGATCATCATTCCCGACCAGGTCTTCGACTTCACCCGGGGCCGCGAGCGTTCTTTCTTTGGAGACGGCATCGTCGCGCACATCTCCAGCGCAGAGCCGGTCTGCCCGCAGCTTTCGGCGCAGCTTGCCGGAGCGGTGAGAGCGGTGGGCGGCAGGCTCCACGAGGGCGGCGCGTTGATCACCATCGAAGGGCCGCGCTTCTCTACCAAGGCTGAGTCGAACGTGTTCCGCGCCTGGGGCATGTCGATCATCGGCATGACCGCCAGCCCGGAGGTCTTTCTGGCCCGCGAAGCCGAAATGTGCTACGCCATCATGGCGCATGTCACCGATTATGACGTCTGGCACGTCAGCGAAGCGCCCGTGACGGTGGAGATGGTCATCCGCACCCTGCTCGAGAACACCGCGCTTGCCCAAAGCGCCGTGGAGCGGCTGGCCGCCGGGCTGCCGGTCGAAAAGACCTGCGCCTGCGAATCCGCGCTGGCCGATGCGCTCATCACTGCCCGCGAGCACATCTCACCTGCCGCGCGAGAGAAGCTGGGCCTGCTCATCGGCAAATACCTGCCTTCGTGACCTCTCCTTCGGCTTCACCACCCCGTCCGAACCCGGTCGTGCAGGGGCGATTGCTCCAGCTGGCTGTGGCTTTCGTTTCGCTATACGCAGTATTGCTCACCTTCGCCCCGGTCATCAAGCTGCACTCCTGGCAGGCCGGCCTCTCCTATTGGCATTGGATCGGCTTCGCCATCTGGCTGGGGGGGTTCCTGCTCCTCTACCGCCAGTCCGATAAACTGGCCCCTGGCGCCGACCCCTACCTGCTGCCTTTGATGATGCTGCTCTCCGGTTGGGGCCTGCTGGCCGTTGCGCGCCTTTCGCCCAACCTTGGCCTGCGACAATCGCTTTGGATGGCCCTTGGGCTGGTTCTTTTCCTGTACGGTCTGCGCCTGCCCGCCGTGCTGGTCTTCCTGCGCCGTTATAAATACATCTGGCTGGTTTCGGGGTTGATCATCACCGCCCTCACCCTCGTCTTCGGCACCTATCCGGGCGGAACCGGCCCGAGGTTGTGGCTGGGCTGCTGCGGTATGTACCTGCAACCCTCCGAACCCCTCAAGCTGCTGCTCACCATTTACCTGGCCGCCTACCTGGCCGACCGGCTGCCGGTCTCCTTCAGCCTGATCGGCTTGCTCGCCCCAACTCTGGTGCTCGTCGCGCTGGCGCTGGCGTTGCTGGTCATCCAGCGCGACTTAGGCACCGCCACCCTGTTCATCTTGATCTACACGCTCACGCTGTATCTCGCTTCCGGCCGAAAGCGTATGCTCCTGCTTTGCCTGGCGGCGCTCCTGGCTGCCGGGGCCATCGGCTACCGGTTTTCGGATGTCGTCCGCCTGCGCGTGGACGCCTGGCTTTATCCCTGGCTGGATCCTTCCGGCTCCTCCTACCAGCTTGTCCAATCGTTGATCGCCGTGGCATCCGGCGGGTTGCTTGGGCGCGGGCCGGGGCTTGGCAGCCCGGGGGTTGTGCCGGTGGCTGTTTCAGACTTCATCTACCCGGCCGTGGTGGAAGAAACCGGCCTGGTCGGCGCTGCAGGGCTTGTTCTGGCCTATGCGCTGCTCATTTTACGCGGGCTGGTCGTTGCTTTGCGTGCGCCGCTCAACTTTCACCGCTACCTGGCGGCCGGAATTTCCGCTTATTTTGCCTGCCAGGTGGTGTTGATCATCGGCGGCAACCTGCGCCTGCTCCCGCTCACCGGCGTGACGCTGCCATTCATGTCTTATGGCGGCTCTTCGCTGCTCACGTGCATCGCCGCCGTGCTGATCCTGGTGCTCATCAGCCGCCAATCCGACCAGGACCCCGCGCCGCTGGTGAGTGTGCGGCCGTTCACCTTCTTTTACGCCTGCGTCATCGCTGCTCTGGGGGGTATCCTCCTGGCGACCGGCTGGTTCGGGCAGGTCCGCCAGCAAGAACTCACCAGCCGGACAGATAATCCCCGCCGCGCCATTGATGACCGTTACGTCCAGCGCGGGTCGCTGCTCGACCGGCACAATCACCCCATCGTCAGTTCCAGCGGTGCGCCCGGCGAGATTGTGCGCAGTTATCTTGTCCCCTCCCTCAGCCTCGTCACCGGCTATTCCAGCCCGCAATACGGGCAGGCCGGCCTGGAAGCCTCGCTCGATCCTTACCTGCGCGGGCTGGCAGGCAGCCCTTCTCTGCTCATCTGGTGGAACAACCTGCTCTATGGGCAGCCGCCGCCCGGCCTGGATGTGCGCCTGAGCATTGACCTGGCGCTGCAAGATGCCGCCGATGCCGCCATGGGCGATGCGCATGGGGCTGCCGTCTTGCTCAACGCGTCCACCGGTGAGGTCCTGGCCATGGCATCTCACCCATATTTCGACCCCAACCGGCTGGATGCCGAGTGGAACAGCCTCGTCGCTTCTGCCGGCGCACCGCTGGTGAACCGCGCCACCCAGGGGCTTTACCCCCCCGGCGCGGCGATCGCGCCGATCATCCTCAGCGAATTTATCGATTCCGGCGACCTGCCCGACCTCCCCGAAGAGCTGGATTACCCCCTGCCGGATGGCAAAAGAATTTCCTGCGCCTACGAGCCGGCAGATTCCACCTCGTGGGGGAGCGTACTTTCGGCCGGCTGCCCGGCTCCGCTGGCTCTCTTGGGCAACCGGCTGTTCTCCACCCGCCTGAACAGCCTGTTTCAGCGTTTCGGCCTCACCTCTCGGCCTGCCATCCCCCTCGAGACTGCTCCGCCGCAGGTTGCCCCCGTCTCGGATGTGAAGCTGGCCAGCCTGGGCCGTGAAGGGCTGCTTCTCTCACCGCTGCAAATGGCGCGGGTGGCCGGGGTCATCAGCAACGAAGGTTCGCTCGTCAGCCCCTTGCTCGCGCTGGCCGTTGATACTCCTCAGCAGGGCTGGGTGATTTTACCCGCCGGAGACAGCGCCGCAATCCTCAACCCCGGCCCGGCCGCCGAAGTGGGGAGCCTGCTGGCTCAGCCGGGCAAGCTCTATTGGGAGGTGGTGGCTGTGGCCGGAGAGGGCGAGCACGCCGTCAGCTGGTTCGTCGGCGGTTCGCTCGAGCAATGGAAAGGCGCGCCGCTGGCCGTGGCCGTCGCTATCGAAACCAACGACCCTGCCCTGGCGCGCCGGGTCGGCGAAGCGATCCTCCAAGAAGCGTTAAACACCGATTAACAGGTCGCGCAGCGCGCTTTCCAGCGTTGGGAAACGGAATTGAAAGCCCATTTCGTGCAGCCGCCTGGGGATGACGCGCTGGCCTTCGAGCACCAACATGCTCATTTCGCCCAGGGCCAGCCGCAGCACGAACCCCGGCGCCGGGATCCAATAAGGCCGGCGCATCACCCGCCCGAGGGTTTTGCCAAAATCGGCGTTGCTGAGCGGCTGCGGCGAAGTGAGGTTGACCACGCCCGAGGCGCTCTCGTTTTCCAGCAAGAAGCGCACCCCCCGCACCAGGTCGGCCTGGTGAATCCACGAGACCCACTGCCTGCCCGAACCGAGCGGCCCGCCGATGAACAACCGGAAGGGCAGCATCATGCGTGGAAGCACGCCGGTTGAAGCCGAGAGCACCACGCCGGTGCGGGCGACCACCCGCCGCACCCCCATGGCTTCCACAGGCAGGGTGGCATCTTCCCAGCGCCGTGCCACCTGCGCAAGAAAGTCGCTCCCGGCCGGTTCTCCTTCGGCAATGACCTGGTCGCCGGCAGTTCCATAGTAACCCACCCCGGAAATCTGAAAGACAACGCGCGGCTTGGTGCGCGCAGCTTCAACCGCCGCGCAGACGGCTTCGCCCGCCAGCTCGCGGCTGCGCAGGATGCGTTCCTTGCGCGCCCGGCTCCAGCGCCCGCCGCCGATCGATTCTCCCGCCAGGTTGAGCACCGCATCAGCGCCGTCCACCAGCCTGCCCCAGCCTTCCGCGCTGGCGCCATCCCAACCGGCTGCCTGTGCGCCTTCGGGGATGCGCACTTCAATGGGCCTGCGCGAGACGATCACCACCTCGTGACCGTCTGCCAGAAGGTCTCGCGCGAGCAAGCTGCCAATGAAACCCGACCCGCCAAGTAAAATCGTTCGCATTGATCCGCCCTTTCCAAGCGTGCTATAATTGTCCCTTGGAGCAACTATGCAGGCCCCTGTGTTGGTGTTGAATGCCAATTACGAGCCGATCCACGTCTGCGACCTCCATCGAGCTTTGGGGCTATTATTGACCGAAAAAGCAACCCTGGTAGTCAATGGACGCGGTGAAATCCGATCGGTTAGCCGCAGCCTGCCAATTCCATCCGTCATCCGCCTTTCGAAGATGGTCAACCGCCCCAGGCCGCACCTCAAACTTACCCGGCGCGAGGTCTTCCGGCGCGATAACTTCACCTGCCAGTACTGCGGCAAACGCGCCAACGATCACACCATCGATCACGTCCTGCCGCGCCACCTGGGCGGAAAGCACGTTTGGGTGAACGTCGTCACCGCATGCCCGGCATGCAACCATCGTAAAGGCGGGCGCACCCTTGAAGAATCGGGCATGCATCTGCTGCGCCAGCCCGATGAACCGCCCAGCTCGGCGCAGTACATCTTCGGCCGCCACCTCGAAGAGAACGGCGAGTGGAGCGAGTTCCTGGCCGGGTGGTGATGTGCCTCTTCCATTAAAACACAAAGCGGGTGGTTTTCGCACCCGCTTTTTGATTCTGTATAAGCGTTGAGTCAAACTACGGCGCTTACCCAATCTGCGTTCAGCCCCCAAACGCCCACAGCGCGATGCGCGGAGTCACCCAGGCCTCCACAAAAGCCGCCAGCAGCAGCACGGGGATGACGATCCCGACCATCACTTTGGCCCAGTCGGCCAGGGTTGCCAGCAGCACTTCGCTGATCGTCCGCGTGGGGGTAGGCGTCGCCAGAATCGCCCCGGCTTCCAGTACGGCTGCCGTGGCCAGGATGGCCGCGGGGATTTCGAACAAACCGTGCGGCAGCAGCAGCGCCGCCAGCAGCGCAAGCGAAAGCCCGCTGTTCGTCAGCACCCCCACCAGGTAACCCGTCACGCTCATCGTGGCGATGAGCGGGAGCACGCCCAACACCCCAAAAGAGAACACCCCAATCACCATGCCGAGGATCAACACACGCAGGTTCTGCCACCAGATCATCGTCACCGATTCCACCCGGAACAGCGGCCAAACGTCCAGCAGCTTTTTCAGGCTCGTTCCGGCATCCTTCAACTTTCCGCCATCGATCAGGAACGGATAATCTCTGACCAGCGTTGTGCCGATCAACAAACCCGCGCCTGCCATCAAGGCCACGAACGCACAGGGCAGCGCCAGGCGGCGGAGTGTGGCAGGTAAGACGTTCCGGTACCAATCCCACACATTGCGCGCCCCGCCGTTGAAAGCTTTGCTGAAATTGCCCCATGCCCAGCGCAGCTTGAGCACGTCAATCTCTCGGCCCAGCAGCTCCTCGCGATGGAAATGCGCCAGCCCAACCCGCACCAGCAAGACCGTCAACACCAGCACGCCGGCCACCACCCACCACAGGGTGCCCTGGTTGCCCCAAAACATCACCAGGGCTTCCCATTGGATGAGAAAGGCCACCGGAATGACGATGAAGCTGGAGAGCAGGTTGGCCGCGCGCACCGAAGTGGCCTGCGTGGAAACCACCACCGCTCCAGAGACCATCATCACCGCCTGGACAGTCGTCAGCAGGAAGATTTGCACCATCACTTCGGCACCGGGCAGCTCGATGTGTTTGATCATCAAGCCTGAAAGATACACCAGCATGCCCAGGTAACTGGAGACCAGCGGCGGCACGGTGGAGGAGACCAGCTTGCCCAGGTAGAGCTGCCAGTCTTTGAGGGGCGTGTTGAGCAGCGGCTCGATGCTGCCGCGCTCCTTCTCGCCGACGAAAGATTCGAGCGCAATCACCAGCGACACCGAGATGGGGAAGAACCCCACCACCATCAGCAAGAAGGGCACCATCCGGTCGGCGATGATCGTGGCACCGTATTCGCGAGTGAAATCGAGCATCTGTTGGGCCGTCCAGTTCATGATGAAGGGGAAGACCAACGTCAATCCGATGATCGGGAAGATGATGCGCCAGTCGCGGAACTGATCGCGGACTTCGCGGCGCACAATCACCCAGGCTGGCCGGAGGGCGTCAAACATGCTGCACCTCCGCGCCAGTGTTCCTGACGGCTTCGAGGAATGCCCGTTCCAGGCTGCGTGGAACCTCTTGCAGCGAAACCACCTCCATTTGTTGATCGAGCAGCGCGCGCAGCAGCGCCGGGTTGACAAGGTCTGGGCGGTCCACCTGGAAGCGCAGCCAGCGGTCGCCGCGCTCGCGCAATTCCACACCGGCGGGCAGGCTCGGAACCAGCCCGTTGACCGGCTGCGCCAGCCTCACCTCGAATTCCGGCGGCCCCAAGAGCGAGCGCCGCACCGATTCGAGCTCACCGTGGATCAAAATTTTGCCGGCCTGGATGATCGCCACCTGGTCGGCCAGTTCTTCGCCTTCCGCCAGGTTGTGTGTGCAGAGCAAAATCGTGCGCCCCTGCCCGCGCAGGCGGTTGATGGCATCGCGCACCGTGCGCGCGCTTTCGGGATCCATCGCCGAGGTTGGCTCATCCAGCAGCAGAACAGGGGGGTCGTGCAGCAGCGCCCGCGCCAGGGCCAGCTTCTGGCGCATGCCCTTGGAATACTCACCCAGGCGTTTGCGGGCGGCCTCCGCCAGCCCGAACAGTTCCAGCAACGGTGCGGCGCGGCGCAGCGCATCCTGCCGGCGCAGACCGTAGAGGTTGCCAAAGAACACCAGATACTCTTCGGCGTTCATCCGCCCGTAAAGGCCGTGGTGTTCGGTCAGCACGCCCACCGAAGCGCGCACCTGGTCGGCCTGTTTGACCACATCATACCCTGCCACCCATGCCGAACCGCTGCTTGGCCGGAGGATCGACGTGAGCATGCGCACCGTGGTCGTCTTGCCGGCGCCGTTTTTTCCAAGCAGCACCAGCACATTCCCCTGCGGTACGCTGAAGGTAACCCGGTCAACTGCCAGGAAATCGTCGAAATACTTCGTTAAAGAGTTTGCCTCGATCATCCGTGTCAATCCCGCTTGAAGTCCGGCCGGGTAGAACCGGCCGGTACCCTCATATTCATAAACTGCGGCCGATCAGGCCGCAGTTTGCCGATGCTTATTCTCATGATAGGCCGAAAAAAGCGCCGGATTTCTTACAAATTGCTTGCAGATTTGCGATGGCGAAGGAACAAAACAACCCCAGAGACGACCGCAATCGCCAGCATGATGGTCTGGTTGATATTGATGGTGCCGACCGGAGCCGGATCGAGGCGCAGGAATTCGAGCAGAAAGCGCCCTATCCCATACACACCGGCATAGATGAAGAACAAGTCCCAGGTTTTCAGCCATCCCTCCAGCCGCCGGCTGAGGATTAATAACAGCCCCATGTTGGCGAGGTTCCAGAGAAATTCATAGAAGAACAGCGGGTGATAATAAGCCACCGATTTGTACCCTTCCAGGCGGTGATCCACGTCAATGAACAGCTTCCAGGGCAGGTCGGTCGGTGCGCCATAGACTTCCTGGTTGAAGAAGTTGCCCCAGCGGCCGATGGCCTGCGCCAGCGCCAGCCCTGGGGCGATTGCATCTGCCCAGGGACCCAGCGGAATTTTTTTCACCCGGCAGTAGATCCACGCCGCCACCAGCCCGCCCATCACTGCCCCCGGGATGCCCAACCCGCCTTTGCGCAAATTGAGCGCATCCAGCGGGTGAGTCAGGTAAAACAGGGTTGTGATGCCCTCCTGCACCATCGAGGCGGGCGGGAAGAGGATGTGCCACAGGCGCGCCCCGATGATCCCGCCAATCAAGGCCCAGGGGAGTAAATCCCAGGCCGTTTCAGGGTCCTGGTTGTAGCGTTTCACTTCCCGGCTGGCAAGCCAGGTGGCTGCCACGGCGCCAAGCATGATCAGGATGCCGTAATAGTAAATTTTGAAAAAGCCGATTACGATGCCGTCGAATTGAAAACTCATCTGCTCACTCCAGCGTGCCCGAAAGGTGGTTTATTGGCGTGTTTGTTTATCAAGGGCTTGCTTGCGGACGTGGTAAATCCGCTGAAGCGCGGTGAAATTGGCCAGGATGGCAATGGCCCACAAGGCAATCATCGGTTGGTTGATGATCAGGCACGGGGCCAGCACAATGAAGCGCTCCACGCGGGTGAAGATGCCCACTTTTGCATCCATCCCTAGCGACTGCGCCCGCGCCCGCACGTACGATACCAGCACCGATCCGGCAGCCGCCAGGTACACCAGCGCGCAGGCCAGCCAGTTCTGCTGCTGCAGATAGTAGATCATCAGCCCGAGGAAAATGACCAGTTCAGAGTAGCGGTCGGTGACTGAATCAACAAAAGCCCCGAAGTCGCTTGGTTCGCCGCGCAGGCGGGCCATCGCGCCATCCAGCGCGTCAATCGGCCCCACCAGCAAAATCACCACGCCCGCCGCCGATATCCGCCCGGTCGCCAGCAGGTATGCCCCAATGGCGTTGCCAGCCAGCCCCAGGATGGTGACCGTGTTCGGCATCAACCCGATGCGGTTCAGGAACCCTGCGATGGGGTCGAGCAAGTTCTTGAATTTCTTGCGGAGAAAATCGGTGAACGTCATGGGCTCTTTATGAGCGATGTGTTCCACGCAGCACCTCTGAACGGCAAATTGACTACAGGTAAACCAGCGTTATGCTAACGTACCCGGCATAAACTGTCAAGCGCTCTGGTCTTCATCGCCCTCGTCACGGGTATCTTCTTCACCCTCAAGGTCATCTTCGTCGTCGGGGTCCACCAGCACGTCGCGGTCTTTACCGCTGCCCTGCGACGGCCCGACGATGCCCATCTCCTCTAACTGGTCGATCAGCCGCGCCGCGCGTGGATAACCGATGCGCAGCCTGCGCTGCAGCAGTGACGCGCTGGCGCGCTGGGCCTGTTTCACCACTTTGATCGCCTGTTGGATCAACTCGCCGTCGCCGTTTTCATCGGCGGCCTGGGCAATCAATTCTTCCCACGGCGGTTCGGCTTCGGCGGATGGGGCGCTTTGTTTCTTCCAGAATGCCTGGATGGCTTCGATCTCCTGATCCGAAATCATCACGCCCTGCGCGCGGATCGGCGCGCCCACTTCCGGGTTCAGGAAGAGCATATCGCCCTTGCCGAGCAGGTCTTCCGCGCCGGTTGAATCGAGAATCACGCGCGAATCCACCGACGAAGCCACGGTGAACGACAACCGCGCCGGGAAGTTGGCTTTGATCAAACCGGTAACCACATCGGTGCTCGGCCGCTGGGTGGCCACCACCAGGTGAATGCCAACGGCGCGCGCCATCTGCGCCAGGCGCACCAGGCTATGCTCGGTCTGTTCGGGCGCGCTCATCATCAGATCGGCAAGCTCATCCACAATGACGACGATCTTCGGCAGGCGCGGCTGACCGCGCCGCTCGGCTCGGCGGTTGTAGGTATCGATATCACGGCTGTGCGCCGTCTCGAGCAGGCGGTAACGGTTATCCATCTCGGCCAATGCCCACTTGAGCACGCCCAGCATGCGGTCGATCTCCGTCTCCACTTTGCCAAAGAGGTGCGGAAGCCCGTTGAAGCGCGAAAGCTCGACCATTTTCGGGTCCATCAAGGCCATCCGCAGGCGGTCGGGGGCGTTATTGGCAGCCAGGCAGGTGATGATGGCCCCGATGCAGACCGACTTGCCCGAGCCGGTCGTCCCGGCGATCAACAAATGCGGCATGCGCGCCAGGTCGGCCACCAGCGGTTCGCCTGAGACGTCCTTGCCCAGGGCCACCGCCAGGGGCGAGCCGAGGCGCTGGAAGGCTTCGCTTTCCATTAACGAGCGCAGCCGCACGAGGGTATTCTTCGGGTTAGGAACCTCAATGCCCACATACGAGCGCCCCGGAACCGGAGCCTCGATGCGCAGCCGCTCAGCCGAAAGCGCCAGGGCCAAATCGCGCTGCAGGGCCGAGATCTGCGCCACCCGCACTTTCTGCTGGGTGATTTCACCGTCGGGCCCGGTTTTCTCGATGAACCCCGGCTCCACGGCGAACTGGGTGATGGTCGGGCCGGTTCGGTAGCCCATCACGCGCACAGGCAGGCCAAACTCGGCCAGGGTTTTCTCGATCCGGCTGCCTGTTTCGAGGATGACGCGCTCATCGGGGATGGCGGCCTGTTCTTCGAGCAGCAGCGAAAGCGGCGGGAGGCGCGGGTCGCGTTCCGGTTGAACAGGCGCCGGTTGGTTCTCCCCCGCCTCGCCGGCCGGCGAGGCTTCCTCCGCTGCGGTTGGCAGGGCTTCTGCGCCGGGTTCGGCGGGTTTCATCTGCGAAAGGCGCGTCACCCAGGCTTCCAGGCTGCTGAGCGCCCATTGCAGCACGCCGAAACCCACGCCCGCCAGGAACAACCCAAGCACCAGCGTGAAGATCGTTCCACCCGGCGCCGGGAGGATGCGGTCGATTAACACGCCCAATCCCCAGCCGATCACCCCGCCGTCTTTGCCGGCTTCGGCATTCTCGAGGCTGAGGCCGCCGAAGATGGCCATCAACGTCAGGGCGCAGAAGGCCACGCCTTCCAGCGCCAGCACGCGCCCAAGCCGGAAGCGCGGCCAGGATTCGAAGTGATGGCTGAAGCTCACCAGCCCCAGGATGACCAGGGCAAGCACCACCAGCGGGCTGCCCCAGCCAAACGAGGTCTTCACCAACGAAACCCAGGGTGATATCAACGCCCCCTGGGTGAAACCGACCAGACCTAAGATGGTGAGCGCCGCCAGCGCCAAGAGCAGCAGCCCCAGGGCGTCCCACCCAAAGCGCTTAAAGCGCGAGAAGACGTCGACGAACGCCTCCTGTTCCGGTTCCTCCGGGCGGCCACCCCCGGAGCGCTGGTTTGAAGCTGGCCCTTTCCGCGGGGTTGGCGAACTCATCCAACACTGACCAGGCTCAACCCCAGGCGGCGGCGTTCGGCATCGATATGCAGAATTTTCACCTTTACTTGCGTGCCTGCTTTGAGGTAAGTCTCGATATCGTTATATTCGGGCGGCAGGCGAATGGTGGAAATGTGGATCAACCCCTCCACCCCTTCGTTGAGCCGTGCAAACGCGCCGTAACGCATGTTCGAGGTGATACAGGCTTCCACCACATCGCCGGGCTGGTAAGTCGCTTCGAGCGTCTCCCAGGGGTTGGGGCAGAGGCGCTTCAGGCTCAATGCCACGCGCCCGTTCTCCTCCGAAACCATCAAGACCAGCGCCCGCACGGGGCTGCCAATCTCCAGGATTTCGCTCGGGTGCTGGACTCGCCCCCATGAAAGCTCGGAGACATGGATCAACCCTTCCAGCCCGCCCAGGTCCACAAACACGCCGAAATCGGTTACATTAGTAACCGATCCATTGACGATCTCACCCGGTTTCAGTGTGCTGAACAGCTCGCGCCGGCGCCCGTCGCCTGCCAGTGCAGCCCGCTCGGAGAGCACAATGCGTTCCTGCTCGGCTTCACATTCGATCACCTTCAGGTGCAGCGTCTTGCCGACGTAATTATTGAGCACCCTGCGGCGCTGGTCGCCTTCGGGGTTGCAGGGCATATCTACCAGGTGCGAGACGGGCACGAAGCCCTGCACGCCGTCTCCACGCACCAGCAGGCCGCCCCGGTTGAAGCCGTAAACTTCCAGCTTGATCACTTCATCCTGTTCGAAGAGCGCGGTTACCCGTTTCCAATCGACCTGGTACCCCCCCGGCGCGGCCCCATTGGCTTTCTGCCCTGCATTCTTTCCTTGAGATCCAGCGTACGCGTCTTCATCGGCTAAGACGGACGACCACCACCCCTCGTCCAATTCCGGAGCTTTTTCTTCCATATAAGAAGCTGCGGATTGTTTCGGTAACATAGCCATACCTCCCTGTTCGAGCGATCGTACGGATAAAGCTCAATTTAAACAATCGAATCAGGCATCCCCACCCTTCCTTGCCTGATCTTCCATCTCGGCGATCTCCTTTGCCACGGCTTCGATAGCAACGCGTTGTTTTCGATAGAGATCTGCTTCCGACATCGCCAGCCGCATGGCAATTTCACGCACTTTTCGACCTTCGACAAACTTCATATCCAAAATATTATACAATATCCACTCGGCTGTAAAGCGCCGCTCCCCCTCAGGCTTTACCCGCTCGATTGCCCGCCGCAAAATGCCCCGCAGCGCATTCGCCTGGTTGCCGTCGTACTCCTTGATGGCTTCCTGCACCACTCGAAACCGCAGCAACGGGCTGTTGGTGAGCTTGGGACCTCCCCAGTAATGCGTCAGAGCTTCTTTCACTTGATAGGCCAGGTCGCTGTCTTCCGGCAGGTTGTGATCCTCTGCCAGCAACCCTTCCTGGTCATACCGCCCCGCAGCGCGCAGGCGCTGCAAGAGGTTGACTTGCGGGGATAAATTTTCGATCGTCTGGAAGATGGACTTCTGGACGCGCCGATCGTGCAGTGCGATGGCCGCCCGCTCGACGAGCAGCCGCACGGCTGCCGTCTGCTCCGGATCGATTAATCCTTTCCATACCCCCGAAATGCCTATCAAACCAATTAATTCAGGCTGTTCCTCTGTACCATTATACAATGGGAATAGAAAATCACCCCCCCATTGGAAGTATGGCGATTCGGGGTGATTCTCCTCGGAATGCTGAATCACCTCCTGCGGAATGGTCATCTCGCTGACATCCGCATCGAACCGGGTTTTCCCCAACGCCACCACCAGCTCCGAGCCTTCGGGTGAAAGCCCCACCACATAGGCGCCGTTGGCTTGCAGCCGGTCGAGCATCGCCGAAAGCACCATCTCGAGGAACTGGCGCAGGTCGTTCTGCGTGACGAGTGAGTTTTCCAGCTGGCGCAGCGATGCCAGCTCCTGGCGGTCTTTGCCGTAGAAAAGCACCCGCTCGCCAAGCGGAGCCAGGAGGGTGATCAAATACTCCCAGACCAAAATGGTCACCACCATCATGATCGGCGCGAGGGTCAAATAGTAATCGAAGCCGAACGCCTCCGCGCCGCGCCTCAGCAGGGTGACCACGCCCAACGTAACGGACGCGGTAAACGGCCCGCGCATCAGCCACTTGAACAGGCGGCTCTTCACCACCCGGTCGGGCCAGGGCACCCCAAAGAAAGCCACCGCGTACGCCATCACCACCAGGAGCGTTCCAAAGATCAGGTTCGAAATCACCGAAACCGTCCAGAACAGCAATTGGTGCTGTGAAGCGAACAGGTGGCTGTATGGCAGGAAGGGAAATGCCCCCAGGGATGGGGCAATCGCGCCGGTGACCAGGTAAGCCATGCGCCGCCGGCTGGAAGGCGTCTTCGTGCGGCGGTAAGCGCGGATAAAATTCACCCACGCCAGCACCATGATGACCAGGTAGAAGAAGATGAAAATATCCGTCAGCAAGGTGGGCCTGAGGTGCGGAGCAGGCGCGCCTTCGAGGACCACCGGCCCGGCCAGCCAGTTGAACGGCAGACCCATCACGAAAACGACCGAACCCAGGTACACCAACCGGACGGCCAGCCGCCTGCGCCAACGGCTTGGCCGGCCTGTGATCGAAAGCAATGCGTCGGAAAATTGCAGGTAAGCCGCCGGGAGGAAAGCAATGCCAACCCATTGGACGCGCGGCCAGAGCTGGATCTCCCATGCCCGCGAGGCCGTGCTGCCGATAGCCTCGGCCGAGTACACCACCACCATGCACACCAGGATCAACGCGAACGAGCGCGCCACCCGGTCGCGCAGGTTGAACGCCAGGGAATATAACAGTAAAGAAAAAGCCGTGATCGCAATCCCCGCGGTCAGAATCTGGCCGAGGGCGCGCATAAAACCGAGGAGACTCTCAGCCCAGGTGGAAGTCATACAGGCGTTCTGAGCGCCTCCTCAGCGCAAACCGCGGGTGAAGAACAGGGCGATATCCTGGTTGAGGTAATACTGGTCGCTGTAGCCTGAAAATTCATAGCCCAGCTTGCGCGCCAGTGAAATCGCCGGGAAGTTCTTCGACTGCATCTCGATCGTCATGCGCCGGAAGCCTCGTTCGGCGCCCCAATCCTGCGCGGCGATGATCAACGCCGTGCCGATGCCTTTCTGGCGCTGGAGTTCGGTGACCACCAGGTCTTTCATCCACACCGTGCGCGGGGCCATCTTCTCCGAAAGCCGCGCGTAGCCCGAAATGACGTTATCCACCAGCGCCACCAGGAATACCTGATCTTCCAGCCAGCGGTCGCCGAAAATATGCGACTGGCCGCGCGGATAATCCACCCGCACCGGGCGCGGCAGACGAATCTCCCTGAAGTGCACGGCAAACTGGCCCTCATCCAGGCTGCGGTCCATCTGCCAGACCCGTCCGGTCTGGAACCCCGGCTGGATAACCGCCAGGATGGGTAAATCGGTCGATAATGCTGGGCGTATGGCTACTTCGGGCATACTATCTCCATGATTAGATCATACTTCTATTTTTCTGCAGAATAATCAACCAGGCGGTTATTGATTAGCCACCCGCACCTGAACGACACAGGCCGGGAAGAACTGGTTCTGATTATCCACCACCACCAGCCGCAAGCGGTAATCGCCCGGAACAAGCTGGGTGGTGTTCCAGGTGCCGATAAACCCGTCTATGAGCGGTTGGTTGCCAGCAGCGATGGTCACCCAGTCGTCCGAGCCCACCGGCGCGTATTCATACTTGAAGAAGCCCAGGTTGGGAACATTCACGGTTCCTTTCAACTCGATCGTCTGGCTGACGCTTTCACCCGGCCGCGGGGCGGTCCATTCGATCACCCCCGGCGTGCAGCCCTCAATCAGCGGGGCTGCAGTGGTTTGCGGTGATTGACCGGTAGGGGTGGCGCCCGCCTGCGGAGGGAGCGTGGCCGTGGATGTGGCCAGCAAATCCAGCGTGGGGGTCGCCAGGGTAGATTGCTGCGGGATGGAAGGGACCACGAACGATACGATGAAAAACTCGCTCAAGACGAGCAATGCCATGAGCACCAGGATGGTGAGCGCCGCCGAGAGTTTTCGCTGAGCCGCTTCACGCTCGAGGCCAAAGACGGTACTGCGCCATTCATTCCACGATTGCACCAGTTTCTGGATGTAAACCAACGCTCCGATTCCCAGGACAACGTAAATCCAGACTTCGTATTTTTGAAGGAAACGAAGCAGCTCATCCATTCGGTCTGCAACAGGAGGAAAATCGGCGGATTCCGCCACCAGGAAATTGGCGCAATTTTCACGGCACCTGAAGCCTGCGCAACACGCGCTCGATGATCGTCTCGAGCTTCGGGACGATCATTTTACCGGCCTCGAGCACCTCTTCATGCGTGGTGAGCGTGTTGCCATCCAGGTTGGCCTTGTTGCTGATGCCTGAAAGGCCCAGCGTGCGCATGCCGGAATGCCGCGCAACGATCGCTTCGGGCACGGTGGACATACCCACGGCATCTGCTCCGATGACGCGCAAGAAGCGCAGATCGGCCGGCGATTCGAACGACGGCCCAGAGAGGCCACAGTAAACGCCTTCGTGCAGGCGGATTCCTGCGCCGGCGGCTGCGGTACGGGCCAATTCCGCCAGGCCGCGGTCATACACCTGGCTCATATCGGGAAAACGCGGGCCAAATTCGTCCAGGTTCGGCCCGCGCAAAGGGTTGAAGCCCGTCATCCCGACCAGAGAAATGTGATCGGTGATCAACATCACTTCGCCGGGCTGGTAGGCGGGGTTGATCGCCCCGGCAGCGTTGGTGAGGATGAGCGTGTCGATCCCCAGCCGTTTCATCACCCGCACCGGCAGAGTGACCTCGGCCATCGAGTAACCCTCATAGAAATGTGCCCGTCCCTGTTGGACGAGTACCTGCGCACCAAACAGGCTGCCGCAAAGCAGCCTGCCCACGTGCCCCGGCACGGTGGATTGAGGCCAGAAGGGAATTGCATCATACGGGATGACGACCGGGTTTTCCACCCGCTCTGCCAGGCCGCCCAGCCCAGAGCCCAAAACCAGGCCGACGGTCGGTTGGGCCGTGAGCTTCGCGCGAACAGCCTGAACGGCCTGGTCAATTTCAGCCAGAGTAAGAAATTCCCGCATGAAACCTCCTGCCGGTTGGCAACATGATTTGAGACTCCCTCCCAGGTATTCCAGTCCTTCTTCGTGATTATATCAAAGATTGCCTGCTCGCCTTCTATTCACCTCACCCGCGCATCTGCCGGGCGGAAAATATAACGAATGTGAAATGCATTTCGATTGAAAATGGGAACCGCGTATGTTATGCTTCACTTTACGGGGAGTTGGGTGGGGAGAGAAATGTGAACACAACCTGATTTGAAGAAAGAATATCGTTATCGCGCATGAATCAATCGCGGGTTCTTGGACGACAGGTAAAGCCGGCTCTCCTGAGTGACAAAAATGTGTCCAGGAACTCTACGGATTTAAACCCCACCCCCGGCAGTGCACCCGAACAGATCGAAGAATTGCAGCGCCAGGTCGAAGACCTCGAGCACAAACTGCTCGTCGAACGCATCCGCAATGAACAGCTCCTCAGCCTGAATGAATTCAGCCGGCAGCTCGAGAGCATGCTCGACCAGCCTGTGGAGGCGCAACTGGCCGCCAATATGCTGTGCACGGCCTTCAAATGCAGCCTGGCAGCCATCCTGGTTCACAACCCCATCGAACAGCGCCTGGTGCTCACCGCAGCCAGTGGTGAAGATTCGGTCAGCCTGTCGCAGAAATACCGCCACAGCCTCACCCGTGGGCTGGTCGGGCGCGCCATCCGCGCCCACCGCTCGCTGGTCAGCCAGGATAAGGGTGACTTGCTGGAGCAGCTGGAAATTGGGACGCAGACCTACCGCTCGCAGCTTGTCGTCCCCTTGATGCACAAAGGGTTCCTCGAGGGCGTCATCCTCCTCGCCGACCGCGAGGCGAACTCCTTCGACCCAGAAGACCTGCCCTACGTGGAAGCGCTCGGCAACCGCCTGGTGGTGGCCTGGGATAACGACCGCAACCGCCAGGCACTCGCCGACCTGGTCGAATCGGCAGCCGGCCTTTCGACCACCCTCAACCCCGATCAACTGCTCGACCGCGTGGCCGAGATCGCGCGGCGTTCCACCAAAGCCAGCTATGCGCTCGTGGCGATCAACGAAGAGGATGAGTGGAAGACCGGAACCTCAGGGAAAGCCCCCTTGATGTTCGAGGCAACGCGTTCAGGCCTGCACGCCCTGTTGAATGATGTGCATCAATCTCGGGCCACCTTGCGCGTGCGCGACATCCGCAAAGATAAGCGCACCGCCTCTTTGCCGTTCGACGCGGGCGAGTTCCGCTCTCTGCTGGCCACACCCATCCTGCTCGACAGCCACCTCGCCGGGGTGATCCTGGTGTTCGGCAAACGGACGGCAGCCCAGTTCACCGAGCACGATGAATTCCTGCTCAACCTGCTCGGTTCGCATGCCGCCGTCTCGATCGAGCGCTGCCTGTTGGATGGCGAATTGCGCTCGACCCTCAAATCTACCCAGCTCTTCTACGACCTGAGCATCCGCATCGCCGAATCCGACGACCTGACGACTGCTGCGCAGGTGATCGCCCGCACGGCTTACCGTCTCTTCCAGGCCAGCAGCTGCGGCCTGGTGCTCGTCTCCGAGCACAAGCAGGTCGAGGCAAGCATCATTTTCCCCGCCGATGACCCGGAAATCCACCACCCTGACGAGATGATCACTCAGGCCATCAACACCCACCAGATCATCTACCAGGCGGTCAACGACGGCGAATCGCGCATTGCCATACCGATCCAAACCCAAAGGCGCTGTTACGGCGCGCTCTGGCTGCAATTGGGCGACAGCTCGCAGCACAGCCACCGGCCCGTCGAGGAGATTCGCATTCTCATCAACCAGGCATCGGTTGCCCTCGAACGCTCCATCCTGCTCTCGGAGACGCGCGCCCAGGCCAGCCAGATCGCCTCGGCCTACGAGCGGCTCGAAAAGTCGTATGATCAGACGCTCTTTGCGTTGATGAACGCACTCGACGCCCGCGACCACGAGACCGAGGCGCACACCCAGCGCGTGTCGCAGATCGCCCTGGCCATCGGGAAGGCCGCCAACATCTCGCCGGATGAGCTGAAAGCGCTCCAGCGCGGCGCGCTCCTGCACGATATCGGCAAGATCGGCATCAGCGACACAATCTTATTGAAAAACGGCGCTCTGGACAGCCAGGAATGGGACCTCATGCGCAAGCACCCCGTCATCGGCGCCGAAATCATTAAAGGCATTCCATTCTTATCGGAGGCGAAATCGATCATTGCCAACCATCACGAACGGTGGGATGGCAGCGGATATCCAAACGGCCTGGCCGGTGAGCAAATCCCCTTCCTGGCGCGCATCTTTATCGTTGCGGATGTCTTCGAGGCTTTGACCTCGGATCGAGTGTACAGGAAACACATTTCTATTCAAGATGCGTTAGAATATATTAAATCCCAATCCGGGATCCTCTTCGATCCACAAATCGTTCAATTGCTTGAACGGGTTGCTCCTGAATTGCCGTTGCCTGCTTATCCGATAAACTAAATATGTCTTTCTTCACCTCATCCGATGCAAACCCATTGCACAGTCGGCAACTGGGATTGCCAGCAGTTATCGCCAGCCTGCTTGTCAGCGTCAGCGTAATTATGTACGGCGCTATCGCCGACCTGACCACCTACCAGCGCTGGATGAATATCCTGACCGGCTCATTCGGTTTTATTTACGCTCTGTTTCTCCCCGCTCTGATCATCGCCTTCGGCCGGTGGCGTTCGATTCTCTGGTGGCTGTTGGTGCTGGTCAACGGTCTTGTCATCGCGTGGCTCACCATTCTCGAAAAGAACAGCCTGCCGGGGATCAGCTTATTCACCTATCTCATTCTCCTGCTTGGCTCGGCGGTTCTCGCCGGGCGCTGGTATACCTATGCTTTTGTAGCCTGTTCGCTGTTGACCTACCATTTTCTACCCCTGATCGTGCAAAAAGCCCCGGTTCAGGTCACCACGCTCCAACATGTCGAAGTTGTTTTAGCGTCCATCGTTCTTACCGAGACGGTTTGTTTATTGCTCGATCATATTCAAAGGCATTTTCAACGCCTCGCCGTCGTCAACCAGATGACGCGCAGCCTGGCCTTTTCGATTGAAATTTCGCAGGTGGTTTCGCTGATGAGCGCCGCCATTCAATCGGTGCTGGACGCCGATACCTATTACATCGGTTTTGTGCATGACGACCTGATTGATTTCGAGCTTTTCTACGATGACGGCGAGTTCTTCCCCTCCACCTCCATCCCTGTGGATGGCTCGCTGGCCGGCTGGGTGCTGAAGCACCGCAAGCCGCTATTATTGACCGATACGATCATCCAGCTGCCCCAGCTCGGCCTGCCCAGCCTGATGATCGGCAAACCGCACATCAGCCTTTCGTGGATGGGCATCCCGCTGCAATCGAAAGATATGGTGTATGGCATCGTGGCCGTGGCTTCATACCGCCGCGAGGCTTTCGACGCCGCCGACCTCGAATTGCTCGAGAACTTTGCCCAGCAGGCCTCGATTTCGCTCGATAATGCCACCCACCACGCCGAAGTGGAACGCCGTTCCATGGAAGACAGCCTGACCGGCGCGCTTAACCACGGGAATTTCCTCAAAAGCCTGGCTGCCGAAGCCGAAAAGGCCCTAACCGGCGGTTACCCGCTCAGCCTGATCATGCTGGACGTGGATTTCTTCAAGCAATATAACGACACTTATGGCCACCAGGTAGGCGACCAGGTGCTGGTGAGCCTGACGGGCCTGATCCGGGGGTACATCAAGAGCACCGATCTGTTGGGCCGCTGGGGCGGCGAGGAATTCACTATTGCGCTGCCAAACAGCACGGGCAGGCAGGCGCTGCAAGTGGCCGAACGCATCCGTGTGGCGATAACCCGGCTGGAGTTGTATGACCGTGAGCACCGCCGCATCCCTCCGCCGACGATCAGCCAGGGAATCGCCGTCTTCCCGCTGGAAGCCGATCAGGTCGATTTGCTCATCGACCTGGCCGACCGGCGCCTGTACGTGGCCAAAGAGCGCGGCCGCGACCAGATCGAGCCGGTGCCCGAGGCAAATCCCAGGTTGGCCGAGAAGAAAGCTTAAGGCAGGGAAAGCGGTTCAGCCGGGCAGAACCTGCCCCACTTCGGCCAGCACCTGCTTGAAAGCGCCGACCGTCCGCTCGATGCCCTCGTCATCCACATAATAGTGCGTCACCAGCCGGAAGCCCCGCCGGCTGGCCGCGTCAACTTTGACGCCCAGGCGGGCCATCCGCTCGTACACCTGCGGCGCATCCAATGGCACCCAATCCGCAAGGTGAAGGTAAACCATGTTGCTTTGCGGGCGCAGCGTATCGACTTCCAGGCCCGGCACCAGCGCCAGTTCTTCGGCCAGCCGGCGCGCCCGAGCGTGGTCTTCTGCCAGCCGGTCGATCATCGTTTCCAGCGCCACGATTCCCGCCGCGGCCAGCACGCCCGCCTGGCGCATCCCGCCGCCGAGGAGCTTGCGCATGCGATGGGCGCGCGCGATGAATTCCTTCGAGCCGCACAGCACCGAGCCGACCGGCGCGCACAGCCCCTTGCTCAGGCAGAACGTGACCGAATCGGCCGCCCGCACGAGTTCTCCAGCCGGGATGCCCAGCGCCACGGCGGCATTGAAGATGCGCGCGCCGTCAATGTGCAGCTTAAGGCCCAATTCCTTCGCCAGATCTCCCACGCTGTCGATATATGCTTTCGAGAGCACCGTCCCGCCGCAGCGGTTGTGCGTGTTTTCCAGGATGACCAGGCGGCTGACCGGTTCGTGTTCATCTTCCGAGCGCACCGCTTCGCGGATATCTTCCAGGCGGATGCTGCCATCCGGCTGGTTGGGCACCAGGAAGGAGTGCACGCCTCCCAGCGCAGCCGAGCCGCCGGCCTCGAAGAGGAAGGTGTGCCCTTTGCTGCCCTGGATGATCTCATCGCCGCGCGCGCAATGCGCCAGCACCGCCGCGAGGTTGCCCATCGTCCCGGAAGGGACGAAGAGCCCCGCTTCTTTGCCCATTTTTTCCGCCGCCAGCGCTTCCAGACGGTTGACGGTGGGGTCCTCGCCATACACATCATCGCCCACTTCGGCGGAAGCCATGGCGGCGCGCATTTCAGGGGTGGGAAGGGTCACCGTATCGGAGCGTAGATCGATGCATTCCATCATAGCAGGCTTGCCTTTCGAAGTTGTGATAGCGCCTGGGCCAGTTCCGCGGGGAGGGGCGCCTCAAAGGTGCGCGGAGAACTCTCCCCAGGCAGGATGATCGTCAGGCGATGCGCGTGTAAGAAGTGCCGCCGCAGCTCCAGGCTGGGTTTTCGCCGCCCATAGACGGTATCGCCCGTCACGGGGCAGCCCAGGAAGGCCAGGTGCACGCGGATCTGGTGAGTGCGCCCGGTGAGCGGGTGCACTTCCAGCAAGGTATGTTCAGGGAAGGTCTCCAGCGTGGCATACTCGCTGACGGCCGCCCGCCCTTTGCCTTCAGGGGTGATCGTCATTTTCTTGCGGTGCAGCGGGTCGCGCCCGATGGGCGCTTCGATGCGCCCGCGCGGGGTGGGCGGGCGGCCGTCAACCAGCGCAATGTATGCCTTCTGCACGCTGCGCCGGCTGAACTGTTCCTGCAGCCATTGTTGAGCGTGGTCGTTCTTTGCCAGCAGGATCAGGCCGGACGTGTCTTTATCCAGCCGGTGGACAAGCCCCGGCCGCACCTCACCGCCGATGCCCTCCATATCCGGCGCATGCGCCAGGGCGGCGTTCACCAGGGTTCCGCCGGCATGTCCCGGCGCCGGGTGGACGACCATCCCTGCCGGTTTGTTCACCACCATCAGATCGGCGTTCTCGAAGAGAACCTCCAGCGGAATGGCTTCGGCCGCCAGGTCGCCCGGCTGCGCGGGCGGGATGCACACAACCACTTGCGCCCCCGCTTCGATGATCTGCCCGGCTTTGGATGCCGGTTTCCCGTTCACGCTCACCTGCCCGTCGCGGATCAAAGCCTGCAGGCGCGCGCGGCTGTAACCGGGCAGGCAGCCAACGAGGAATTTATCCAGCCGCCCGGCCTGCTCTTCCTGGCAGGTGAACACCTGGGAATCGGAGATCATGGCATGCTCTTCCCGTCGTTGGCAGCCTGAGAAGCCGCCGCTTTCGCCGCCTCGGCTTTCTTTTGGGCGCGTTCTTGCAGGTAAACGCCCAGGAGGAGCACAATCACCCCGATGGTGATGCTCGAATCGGCCACGTTAAACACCGGGAAGTTCCCGACCGAAATGAAATCGGTCACCTGGCCCACCGTCAGCCGGTCGATCATATTCCCCAGCGCGCCGCCCAGTTGAAGGCCCATCGCCAGGCGCAGCGACCAATCACCGGCGGGCACGCGCGGGAAGTAATAGATGATCCCGAGCGCGACGACGATTGCCAGCACGATAAAAATATTCCCGCCGCCCTTGAAGATTCCAAGCGCCGCGCCGGTGTTATACCAGTGAACGATACGTGCATAGGGCGTCAGCCACGGCCAGGGCGACCAGACCTCGCCCAGTGCGAGGTTCTGGCGGATGAGCACTTTGGTGAACTGGTCCAGAGCAATGATCAAAGCGGCAGTGAAGAACAGGATCAGGTAATCGCGCGTGTAGGATTTCTTCAACGGTGGTTTTCTCCAGTCAGGTTCTGCCCATTTTACCAAAAGAAACGTCGTTTCCAGCCAACATGTAGAGGGAGCAGCTAAGGAACCGCCTTCAGGGCACCTCCACCAGGAAATCCATCTGGTGTGCGATATAAACCAGCTCGCCGGTGTCGATCTGCCTCCTGCGCGCAGCCAGCCAGCGCTCCAGCTCTCCCGGCGCCAGCTCCGGGCTGCCCTGCAAGGATTCCTCGAAGAAGTGCAGGATGAAGTGCAAAAAGTAGGCTTCATCGCCGCCGTAGCGCCCATCTCTGGCGAAGACCGTCCAATCGGAACCGCCCGCATCGATGATGCGCAGGCCGGCATCGCGCAGCCAACCAAACAGACGCCTCCCGCTGCGGCTGCCGCCGCCGCTTGTGCGCGTGTCCATCGAGCGGTGATAGAGCGCCATGATGCGCTCATCCAGGTTGGCGTCGAGCGGCGGCTCCAGCGCGGTGAGGCCGTCGAAGTTAATCGTCAGGTAGAGCAGCCCGCCCTGCCGCGTGAGCATGCGCAGGTCATCCAGCAGAAGAGGCACATCCACCAGGTCGAGGAACGCATGCGCAACAATAAGATCCCACACGCGCCGCCCCCTTTCCCGCTCCGCGAATTCTTGCACCGTTTCAGGGTAAAAATCGACCTGGAAGGCCGTATCGCGCCCCTGGAAAAACAACCGGCGCTCGTAAGATGCGACCTTTAAACCTTGATGCAACCCCCAGCGTGCAAGGTGCTCCATGCCGTAGGCAATGTTCTCCGGCTGGTCATCGACCAGGCTGTACTCGGCCCGCGCCAGCGCTCCCCATTCCACCAGGCGCTCGAACATCGTGCCGATGCCCCCGCCCAGCTCCAGAGCGTAGAGCGAAGGTCGCCCCTCCACGCCCGCCAGGTGCTCGAGGAGCGCCTGCCAGACGCGCCGGTTGAGCGCCCGGTCATCAACACTGCGCTTGGCCAGTAAGTACCGCTGAAATGAGTAGTCCATGTGCGCCTCATGCCAATTGTAGCATCGAGCCGCGCCTGCGGGCATGGCCGATGTGGAGCGCGCTATAATACTCCTGAAAGGAATGAGCGATGGGCATCGGATATTTTGTTGATAAGACGAAACCGCCCACCGAAGAAGACCTGCAAACCGCCATGGGTGAGGCCTACCCCTTGTGGGCAGGCCTGACCGCCTGGCTGGCAGAGACCTTTCTGATCGAAGGGCAGCTGACCTACGGCGGGAAGAACTATGGTTGGAACCGCTGGTATAAACGCTCCGGGCGGGCTGTCACCACGCTCTACCCGCAGGTTGACGGGTTCACCGCGCAGGTCGTGCTCGGTAAAGTGGAGGTGGAACAGGCGCTGACCCTGCCGCTGGGCGAGCGCGTCGCTGCGCTGGTGCGCGAAACACCCCAGTTTCACGACGGGCGCTGGCTGTTCATCCGCGTGGAATCCGAGCAGGACCTGGCGGACGTGCGCCGCCTGCTGGAGCTCAAGCCCAGGCCGCGCAAAAAGGTGATATGAAGCCGGGCCGCAACGGCTACACGAAAATCCGGCGTCGTTTTCGATCCTTCTTTAACCATGCCGTACCGTTTTGAGCAGGCGCGCCGCGATTTCTCGCTCTTCTCGCCGGGCGGCGTTTTCTACGCCCTTCCCGGTCACACGGCGTTCCCCGTGCGCCTGGCCGCCGAGATCTTCGCGCAATGCGCTGGATTGCTCGCCGAGAGCGGTCATGCCCCGCCCTACCACCTCTACGATCCGTGCTGCGGGGGCGCATATCACCTGGCGGTGCTCGCCTTTCTCCAGCCGGGAGCCTTCAGCAGGATCAGCGCCTCGGATATCGACCCCGATGCCCTTTCGTTGGCCGGGCGCAACCTCTCGCTGCTCAACCCGGCAGGCCTGGAACAGCGCGAGCAGCAACTTGCCGATCTCTACACGAAATTCAAGAAGCCTTCGCATGCCTCCGCGCTCCAACAGGCAGCCGCTCTGCGCGAACTACTGGCAGGCCGCCCCGCAGCACCCGAGGTGCGCATCTTCCAGGCCGACGCCCTCCAACCGGAGCAGGTGCTTGCCGGGCTGGGCGGTGAGAAAGTGGACCTGGTCATCAGCGACGTGCCTTATGGGTGGAAATCCGCCTGGGAGGTGGCCCAGCCGGATGTTACCGCCCCGCCGGTCTGGCGCATGCTGGAGGCACTGCGAGGCTGCCTTGCCCCGCATGCCATCGTGGCTGTCGCGGCCGGGAAGGACCAACCCATCCGCCACGAGCGCTATCGGCAGCTCCGGCACATCAAAATCGGCCGACGTCAGGTGGTGATATTAAACAATCACGCAGCGGCCAGGTGATCTTAACCGCTGCGCTCAAAGATGCTTCCCTGTGGCGAGGGTGGGATTCGAACCCACAACCAATGGCTTATGAGTCCACTGCTCCACCGTTGAGCTACCTCGCCGGGCGGCCATATCTTACTATGAACCCGGGCAATTGTCAACGGAAGCGCGCCTTCTCGCTTTGGCCTTCTCAAAGCCGCCGGGGAATCCGATAATCCTCGATCACTCCACCCTGTGCGGCCCAAATAATTGCTAACGGAATTCTTATCTAGATCGGTTATAATCAACGTACTTTTAGTTTCCCAATAAAGGAGAATTTCTATGCCCTTTAGACTTGGCGTCCCCGAACTTGTGATCATCCTCGTCATCATCATCTTGCTCTTCGGCGTCGGCCGAATCGGCAAGATCACTGGCGAGCTGGGAGCTGGCATTCGCTCCTTCCGCGAGGGACTCCGCGGACCTGAGAAGAAGGAAGAGGCGAAGGAAGAGCCGAAGTCGGAAGACAAGCCGGAATAGCAGCGCCGCTCGTCAGTCAACCCTCCTGCTTGGGATCATCTTCTGATGGCCGCTGACGAGATCCATCGCCCCACCAGGGTCGCCGTCGTAGGGGCCGGCAACGTGGGCGCCACCTTCGCTTACGCCCTGCTCATCAGCGGCCTGGCCTCCGAGATCGTCTTAATTGACGCGAACCGCGCCCGGGCAGAGGGCGAGGCGATGGACCTCAACCACGCCGCCCCGCTCTCTCACCCGGCCCGCGTTTGGGCCGGTGAGTACGCCGATACGGCCGGCGCCGCCGTCACCGTGGTGACTGCCGGCTCGGCCCAGCGCCCCGGCGAAACCCGCCTTGACCTGACCGCCCGCAACGCAGCCATCTTCCGTTCCATCATCCCAGAAATCGCGCGTCACAACCCCAACGGCATCATCCTCATCGCCACCAACCCGGTGGACGTGCTCTCGCACGTGGCCTGGAAGCTCTCCGGCCTGCCGCGGGCGCGCGTTTTCGGCTCGGGCACCGTGCTCGATACCGCCCGTTTCCGCTACCTGCTCAGCAAGTATTTCGATGTGGACCCGCGCTCGGTGCATGCCTATATCATCGGCGAGCACGGTGACAGCGAAGTGCCCGTCTGGTCGCTGGCGAACATCGCCGGTATGCAGCTGGCGGTCTATTGCTCGCAGAATAACATGGGCTGCACCCAGCAGGACCTGCAGGAGATCTTCCACCAGACGCGCGATGCAGCCTATCACATCATCGAGCGCAAAGGCGCCACCTATTATGCCATCGGCAGCGGTCTGCTGCGGATTGTGGAAGCCATCCTGCGCGACCAGAGCACGGTCATGTCCGTCTCCAGTTACATCGAAGGCTATTACGACATCGAAGGGGTGTACCTGAGCCTGCCGAGCATCGTGGATGCCGGCGGCGTGGAGCGGGTTCTGCGGTTGGAGCTGGCCCCCGATGAGCTGCTCGGGCTGCGCAATTCGGCCAACCTGCTCAAACAAATGGTGGCTCAGCTGGGCTTCTGAGAGTTCATCCCGGGCCGGTGCCCGCGGTTCCTCACCTCATAACAAATCTGCAAGCTGTGTGATGGCAAGCTGCGCCCCCCGTATAATACATGCATGGGGGATCGATCGCTCGTTCTTACCCATCTCGATCAATCCAGGTTGTTCTTTCTCAGGGGTATAGCCGACGATGCCTGCTGATAACCTCGTCCAACCCGCTCAAGAGACTTTGCCAAAACTGCCGCTCACGCGGAGCAGGCGCGTGGCGCGCTGGGTGTCGCGCATCGCCAGCCCACCCCTCCTGGCAGCCGGCGGCTCGGTAATGACAGCCGCGCAGGTCAGCGATGCCTCGGCCTGGGCCTGGGCGCTCTTCTCCATCTCCTCTTGCATCCTGCTCCCCTCGCTCTTCATCGTCTGGCTGATGCGCCGCGGCCAAGTGACCGATTTCGACGTTTACGTGCGCGAGCAGCGCCACCTGCCCTACCTGGTGAGCCTGGGCTGCACATCCCTCTCTTTGCTGGTGATGGCCCTATGGCGCGCCCCGCACCTGTTCATCATTCTCACCGGCGGCGTGGTCGGGCAAAGTGTGCTCATGTTCCTGGTGAACCTGCGCTGGAAGATCAGCGTGCATGCCTCAGGGACGGCCTGTTTTGCCATCCTCACCTGGCAGCTCTTTGGGCTTCCCTGGGCCACGCTGCTGCTGGCCGTCCCGCTGGTGGCGTGGTCGCGCGTCCGCCTCGGGCGCCACACGGCCGCCCAGGTCATCGCCGGTTCGGCCCTTGGCGGCGGCTTGCTGTATGCCATCTTTCGGATCTGGGCCTAACTGGTTTTCTCGCTAAATCCCTAGATTTTCCCTCACCCTACCCTCTCCCAGAGGGAGAGGGTTTTTTACCTCCATTACGCCTAAGGACGCGCTTTGCGCACCCGCAGGGTTAGGGCCAGGGATGAGGGGAAATGCTTTGCACTTAGCGAGAGAACTACTAACCCACCACCCGCCCGGTCAGTTCATCCCCCTCCAGCGCCTCCACCTTCACGCGGCTGAATTGGTTCCACAGCGCCCGGTCGCTGCGCGCGCAGATGTGCAGGTACGTATCGGTCAGCCCGTGCAGTTCCCATTCGCCGTCACCCACTTGTGCGGCTGACTCCCACAACACCTGCACCTCGCGCCCGATAAATGCCGAGGCATACCGCCGCGCCTCCTCCTCGAAAACCGCGCGCATCTGCGCGTTGCGCTGCCGGATGACCCCCGGCGCAACCTGCCCCGGCAGGCGTTCTGCCGGAGTTCCAGGCCGCGGGGAATAACTGAATACATGCCCTCCGGCAAATTGCACCGATTTCACGTATTCCAGGCTTTCCTGGAATTCGCTCTCATCCTCGCCGGGGAAGCCTACGATCAGGTCGGTGGTGATAGCCATTTCAGGCGCAGCCGAGCGGGCCTGCTCCACCAGCGCTCGAAAGGCGCGCGGGGTGGTCTTGCGGGCCATGCGCCGCAGGGTGGCCGCGCTGCCCGATTGTAAAGGCAGGTGCAGGTGGCGGCACAGGCGTTCATCGGCCCACAGGGAGAAGAAGCGTTCGTCCAGGTCCCAGGGTTCGAGCGATGAAAGCCGCAGGCGGGCCACGTCGCTCTCGGCGAGGATGGTTTTGACCAGGTCATGCAGCCGCAGCGGAGAAGCGAAATCTTGCCCCCACGCGCCTAACTGCACGCCGGTCAAGACAATCTCCTGGGCCCCGCCGGCCTGGGCCGCCCGCACGTCGCTCAGCACCTCGGCGATGCTGCGGCTGCGGCTCTTCCCGCGCGCGATGCGCGTGATGCAGAATGTGCAATGGTTATCGCAGCCGTCTTGCACCTTAAGAAATGCGCGCGTGCGGCGGTGGATTCCGGGCAAGGGTTCGCGCGCCAGGGGTTCGAGGTCGAACAACTCAAGCGGCCGCCCCAGCGCACTGGCAACCAGCCCGTCTTTTTCGGGGTTTGCTACCACCCGCTCCACCTTCGGCAGCGCCAGAGCTGCTTCCGGTTCCAGCGTGGCCCAGCAGCCGGTGATGATGATCTTGCCCTGGGTCTGGCGCGCGGCCTGGCGCACCCTCTGGCGCGAATCAGACGCCGCTTTGGCCGTCACGGTGCAGGTATTCACCACCACCAGGTCGGCTTCGGCAGCGCTCGCCACCAGTGTATGCCCGGCTGCGCGGAACTGCTGTGCGAACTTCTCGATCTCGCTCTGGTTCAGGCGGCAGCCAATCGAATCAAGAAAAACTTTCATACCCTTAAGGCTGGCTCACTTTGAAATCGTCGAAAAGAATATCGGCGCCCGCCGTTTCATAGACTCCGGCAAACACGCCCACATCACCTTCGGAATAGGCATCGTCCTTCACCGTCATCAAGCGCCAGTCTTCCACAAAGAGCGAAAGCTCTTCTCCGTCGCAGACGGCTCCCAGCCGGTAGCGCTCATCCTGGCGCGGAATGACGGAGGTATATTGTAACTGGTCTGCTCCAATCAGGCTATAGGAGTCGTCTTCATAACGCGCAATTCCATAATACCCATCGCTGCTGATGAAGAAGATGTAGAAATGCCCGCGATCCTGGTAGCGGCAGATCAGACCGATCAGGTTGTTCTGCGGGCCGTCGAGCTTTCGCGCCAACGCCTCCACCCGCGCATCGGCGAAGCGCTTGCCCGCCACCGACCACGCGTCGGTGTTCGGCTGGTTGACCAGGATGCGCAGCCCGCCGTATTCATACGAAACCGCCGCGGCGCTCGTGGTGGAAATCCCCCAGCCGTCGGGCACGTTTTGAAAGTCGTCCGCGAAGAGTTTCGTCCCGGCGGGCGGCTGGGTGGGCTGCGCGGCGCCGGGCAGCCCCGTGCAGGCGCTGCAAAGCAGGAAGAAGAGAATGGATGCAGTCTTGAGAATACGCTTCATGGTCTGCTTCAAGGCTGCCCCCCTCCCCCGGTGCGGATGTTGAAATAGCGCTCCAGCAGGCGGCGCGCCAGGGTGCCCGTCACCCCGTCGCCGCCCAGTTGGGCTGCTTTTTCCAGATGGGTAAAAGCCTGGCCGGTTTTGCCTTCCTGGAGGTAAAAACTGCCCAGGTGCAGATGCGCTTCGGCATAATTCGGGTTCAATTCCAACGCTCGCAGCAGGGCATCTTCTCCTTCCGCCGGTTTGTCAACCGCGGCGTAGAGTGAACCCAGCAGGTCATACGTGACCGGGTTGGAATCATCCAGTTCCAGGGCTTTTTCTGCCGCCTGAAGGCCTAAGCCTTCTTCATCCACGCCGTATTGCAGCGAGAAACCTGCAAGCGCCTGCCAGGCCGCCACGCTTTGGGGTTCCAGCCGCACGGCAGCCTCCAACTCGCTCTGCGCCTGGATGAGGTCTCCCGACTGGGCGTATAGGCTGCCCAATTCGGTGCGCCAGATGGCGCGCTGAGGTTCGAGTTTCGCCGCCGCCTGCATGTGACCGATGGCCTCTTCCCAGCTGCCCTGCCTGCCCCAATAGAGCGCCATGAGCGCGCGGGTCAGCACCGAACCCGGGTTAAGCTGAAGCGCCTTCTGCAGGTCGGCCAGCCCATCCCGGCCGAGCTGTTCGCGCGCCTCACCGAGCAGCGCCCAGGCTTCGGCGTAACCCGGTGAATCAACCACGGCCCTGGCAAGCACGCCCTCGGCCAGGTCCCATTCACCCTGGTTGGCCAGCCAGCGCCCCACCAGCGCCAGCTGGTAGCCCGAGTCGGCGGCGAGGTCTGACAGCGCCAGCGTGCGTCGCAGCGATTCCTGCGCAGCGGCATATTGACCATCGTAGCGCGCGGCATCATCCAGCTGGGCCAGTGAATCGGCCGGCGAAACCGCCGCCAGCAGCACAGCAAGGTTGTAAGCCACTGCCGCATTGGTGGGGTCGAGCGCCTGCCAGCTTCGCAGCGCCCGAATGGACAGATTCACCTCTCCGGCGCGCCGCCAGTTGGAAGCTGCGTGGGAAAAAACTTCCACGCCGGGCTGCCGGAGGGCAATTTCATCCCAGGCCTGGGCAGCCTCGCGGTAGCGGTCTGCGCGTTCGTAGGCCAGCGCCAGCTCCACCTGCCCGCGCAGCGAGAGGACGCCCGCCTCTCGTGCCCGTTCGAGGTCGCTCACCGCCTCGCCGTCGTTCCCCGCATCCAAAAGGTCAAGCGCGGCGCGCTCCCACAGGCTGGTACGCCAGGGCTGGCGCTCGAGGGCCCGGTGAAGGTACAGGGCCGCCAGGTGCGGCTGGTCATCCAGTTCGGCCACGGCCGCGCGCGAGAGCAACTCGCCCGACTCGCGCTCGAACGGCAAGATGTTCAGGCCGGTCATCACCAGCAGGGGGAGCAAGACCTTGATCCAGGTCAGGCGCGGCGCATCCATCCCGTCTATTATAGCCTCACCCGTGGGCGCAGGCGGCCTGGCGGTGAATTCGCGCATCTCACAAGCAGGCCGGTTCTCCAGCCAGGATTTAGGGGTTTTCTCGCCAAGGTCGAAACACTCCCCCTCATCCCCCGGCCCTCACCCTCTGGGAAAGGGTAGGGAGAAGGGAGGTAGAAGACCCTCTCCCTCTGGGAGAGGGTAGGGTGAGGGAAAAATCCAGGAATTTAGCGAGAAAACTGTTTCATTAATTGCCGTATCTTTCTGATGGGAATATGGTTTTAAGAGAATACCTAATCTATACAAATTGGTCTTATTTTACCCTTTACAAATAGATCAATTAAAGTATAATCGGCCCAATTTTAATAAGGTCCAGACAAGCAGAATATGTACACTCGCCGCGCCAACATAAACCGCCGTGCCATCAGTTCGGCACCCAGCAGCCGGTGAGCTGATTAGCCCCCCTCTGATTTACCCCTAATCGCTCACCCCTGGTGGGCAACACATCGTATCCGAAAAGGAAAGGCAGCCCCTTTCCTGGTGGCTTTATTTTATTTATCGCGGTTTATGGAACAGAGGAGAAGACGCCATGAGAAACATCCGCACCGACACCCCGCCCCAATTGCCCGATGGGCCAGAACATGATGCCTGCGCCATTTATATGAGCGCGCGCAAAGCCGGGCAGAGCACTTTTGGCACGCTCAAACGCAGCCTGGGAGCGCTGGTCAGCATGGGCCACCGCACCGGCTTTGTCAACGGAGAAGGTGACGGCGCCGGAGTGCAGACGGATATTCCGCGCCGGTTGTGGGCCAAGAAGCTCAGCCAGGCCGGCCTGCCATCTTACCTCGCCACGCACCCCGGTTTTTGGGTGGGGCACCTGTTCATCCCCGCCGAGTTGGATTTTGCCGACCTGCGCGATGAAATCACCGCGCGCTTCAACGACTCGGGGCTGAATATGCTCGTCATGCAGCCCGGCCGGGTGCGCAACGAGATGCTCGGCCAGAATGCGCGCATCAACCCGCCCTCCTTCTGGCAAATCGCCGGCCACAGCGACGCCCCCGACCTGGAGCGGAAGCTCCTGGCCGTGCAGACCTCTTTGGAGACGAGCCACCCCATCCATTTCGCTTCGCTCAGCTCACACACCGTCGTCTATAAGATGCGCGGTTCCGTCGAGGCTCTTTCGCACTACTTCCCGGACCTGCAAGACCACCATTACGACACCTCCATCGTCCTGTGCCACGCACGTTATTCCACCAACACCGTTTCCACCTTTGAGCGCGCCCAACCCTTCGCCATCCTCGGCCACAACGGCGAGATCAACACGATCAACCGCCTGCGCGTGGAAGCAGAGGAGATCGGCGCGGTGCTCCCGGCTGGCGGGTCCGACTCACAAGACCTCGACCGCGTCATGCACACGCTGTGCGTGGATTACGGAATCGATCTGATCGAAGCCATGGAGATGGTCTTCCCGCCGGTTCCCTTCGAAGTGGAGCACTTCCCGCCCGACCTGCGGGCCGCTTACCTGCGCCTGCGGCAGGCCTTTGGCCCCTACGCCCAGGGGCCGGCGGCCATCATAGCGCGTTACGGCAACACCATCGTTGCCAGCGTGGATGCGCTTGGGCTGCGCCCGCTGTGGTTTTCGGAGACGGAAAAGGAATACATCTTCAGCTCCGAGCGCGGCGCCATTCCCTTAGAAAACATGGTCTCCGACCCGCGCGCGCTGGCCCCCGGCGAGAAGATCGCCATCCTCTTTCACCGCGGCGAGAACCCGCAGGTGCTCGATCACAACCGCATCCGCCAGCATGTGATGATCCAGACCTACCAGCGCGAAGCACCGCAACTGGCCCGCCAGTACTGGCGCAGCCGCGCGGTTCACTCCAACGGCAACCTCGACCTCACCGGATTAGACCGCCTGCCCTCGGCCGGAAGCCTGATCTCCAACTCTTCGGCAGGTGCGGCCGTTCTGCTCGCCGAAGAAACCGCCCCCGTGGCTCAGCTCGAGCCAGACCAGATCAACTACCCCTGGCTTGAGAAAGTCGCCCGCCCGGTAGAACTGCCCGTATTGGTCGCCAACGGGTGGCTGAAAGACCACCTCAACGAAGTTGCCTCATTGGTCAGCCTGAAGAAAGATGACCTGGTCAGCTCGCTCGGTTATGACGGCCCCCTCGCTGCGCTCAGCAAGGCGCGCGTGAACCTCGCCGATTACTTTAAAGAGGCCGTCGCGGTGGTGACGAACCCCTCGATCGACCACGCCCGCGAGAGCGAGGCATTTTCCACCAGTTCGCTGGTGGGGGCAAGCGCGCCGATCGGCAAGGCGCCCAACCCCGATGACAGGCTCGTGCTGCTGGACGTGCCCGTCATCCTGGGAGGGCATTCACTCGTCTGCCCGCAGGAGGTGGCCCGGCGCGTGGCCCACCAGTTCGGCACGCTGACCATCGAAGAGCTGGTGGCAGCCTTCGGCGATTGCGTGGCCTGGCTCAAGCTGGGCGTGCGCCCCGGTGAGACCACCCGCCAGGCTCTCGAGCGTCTGGCCGATGAGGCCGTTGCCGCCGTGAGCGGCGGGGTGCAGTGCCTGGTGCTGGACGACTCGCCCACCATTGACGGCCTGTTGAACTGGCTCGACCCGCACCTGGCCACAAGCCGCGTGGATGAAGCGCTGCGTAAAGCGCCGCTCTCCAGCGAGGGCAACCTGCGCCGGCGCGCAGGGGTGGTGGTGCGCTGCGCTTCGGTGCGCACCATGCACGATATTGCCATGCTGTGCGGGTTCGGCGCCGATGCGATCAACCCTTATGCCATGTTCTCGGTGGCGCTGCGTTCCGGCGACCAGACCCTGCCGGATGAAGAGATCGAACTCGTCCTCACCCGTTTGATGGAGAACATCGTCTCCGGGCTGGTGAAAATCACCTCGACGATGGGCTGCCATGAGCTGCGCGGCTACACGCGTGTGTGCAGCTCGATCGGCCTGGCCCCATCGGTGGCGGAAATCTTCGGCACGCCCAATTACTTCGGCTCGGAAGATGCCGGCCTCACCTGGGAGCGGCTCGATGAAGAATCGATGCGGCGCGGGGCCGAGCTGCGCGGTGAAGCCTCCGACCTGCGCATGCCTTTCCAGAACCGCCTCTACCCCAAGTTCTGGAAGACGGCGTATGCCTACGCCAGGCAGGAAGTCGGTTATGGCGATGTGAAGAAACTTTACCAGACTCTGGCGACCGAAGTCCCCGTGGCGCTGCGCCATATCGTCGGCATCAAGCATATTTCGGATGTGATCAGCCCCGCCGACGTGGATATCAGCGTCCAGGATTACAGCCTCCCGATGGTCATCGACGCGATGTCTTACGGCTCGCAGGGTGAAGCTTCCTTCCGCTCCTATATCCACGCCGCTTCGGTGTTGAACATCATCTGCATCAACGGCGAGGGCGGTGAGCTGCCTGAGATCATGGGCAAGTACAAACGCAACCGCGGTCAGCAGGTGGCCTCGGGGCGCTTTGGGGTGAATGCCGAATTCCTCAATTCGGCCGCCGTGTTGGAGATCAAGATTGGCCAGGGCGCCAAACCGGGCGAAGGCGGCATGCTGCCCGGCTATAAAGTGACGCCCAAGGTGGCCCGCGCCCGCCGCACCCCGCCTTACGTCACGCTGCTTTCGCCTTCCAACAACCATGACCTTTATTCCATTGAAGACCTCGCCCAGTTGATCGAAGAGCTGCGCATGGTCAACCCCCAGGCGCGCATCAGCGTCAAGGTGCCGGTCGTGCCGGGCATCGGCGTGATCGCAGTCGGCATCGCCAAAGCCGGAGCGGATATCATCAACATCTCCGGTTACGACGGCGGAACCGGCGCCGCCCGCAAGCACTCGCTGCAGTATGCCGGCCTGCCCACCGAAATCGGCGTCATCCAGGCGCACCGCGCGCTCATCGACGCAGGCATCCGCCACAAGGTGGAGCTGTGGGCCAACGGCGGGATGAAAACCGGCGAGGACGTGGTCAAAATGGTGCTGCTGGGCGCCAACCGGGTGGGCTTTGCCACCCTGGCGATGGTGGCGCTGGGATGCACCATTTGCCGCCAGTGTAATTTAGGCACCTGCCACGTGGGCATCGCCACGCAGATCCAGACGAATGAGGAAGCCGCCGAAAAGGGCCTTAAACACTTTGTGCCCCTGCATTTCGAGCCCGGCTACGAGCGCATCGTGCGCATGTTCAAAGGGATTGGCGAAGAAGTTCGCCAGATCACCGCTCAACTCGGCTCCACCCGCCTGCAGAACCTCGTCGGGCGCGCCGACCTGCTCGAACAGGTTCACTTGCGCGACCAGATCGACCTCTCGCCCATGTTCGAACCCGTGCCGATGAAGCCCCGCCCCGAGCTGGAGCCCGGCGTGGGCATCCTGCTCATCCGCCCGCGCAACAGCCTCACCACCATCCTCACCGACCTGGTGATGCGCACCGTCGGCGAGGACGAGCGCGAGGTGACTTACCAGGATTCCGTCTCGGCCATCGACCGCGCCCTGGGTTCACGCCTGGCCGGTGAACTGATGCGCAAGCCGGAGATCAAGCAGAGCATCGACACACTCCACCTCCGGTTTGGCCCCTCCTCGCTGGCGGGCAACGGCTTCGCCGCCTGGACCACCGACCAGCTGGACATCTTAATCGAAGGCGGTGCGCAAGACGGAGTCGCCAAAGGGACGAACGGCGGCCGGGTGGCGGTGATGAAAGGCCTCAATCATGACGGTCTGCGCATCGATGGCAGCGTGGGCAAGAGCTTCGCTTACGGTGCGCAAGATGGCGTGCTGATCGTCCAGGGCAACGCCGATTCGCGCGCCTGCGTGCGCCTCTCGGGCGCCAGGGTGCTCTTCGGCGGTGAAATTTCCTCTCCCCTCGACGATGCTTCCGGCAGCCTGGGTACGCATGCCAACCTCAAGGGCTTCGCCTGTGAGTATATGACTTCAGGCACCGTGGTGATTATGGGCGACCCTGGCCCTTATGCCTTCTCCGGCATGACGGGCGGCATCGTTTATCAAAAGCTTTCACCCGAATTCGGCTTCGACGTGAACGCCCTTCAGCGCCGCCTGGCAAAAGGCGCCAATGTGCGCATCGAGCCGGTGACCGAAGACGACCTGGAGCCGATTCAAAGCCTGCTCAACGAGTATATCGAGGCATTGGAGAAAACCTATCAGTATGAGGCGGCCGATGGCATCCGCCAGCTTGCGCAGCCCGAAGTGCTGCTGGCTGAATTCGTGCGCGTCGTCCCCACCCCATCGGCCTAGCCCGTTTCCGGCTACTCTACTCGCCCTTGGCCTTCGCCACCGCCGCCGAACGCGTGTGAATCTTTAACTTGCCAAAAATCGATTTGAGATGCCGCTTGACCGTGTTGGTGGTGATGACCAAAGCATCGGCGATTTCCTTGTTGGTCAATCCTTTGGCCAGCAGGTCAAGCACTTCGCGCTCACGCTCGGTCAGCACATCCAGCTCGGTGGTGCTCTCCTCGCGTTCGAGGGCTTCCATCACCGTCTGGCTGAACACCTTGCGGTTGAAGAACTGCTTTTCGAGGAAAGCGAACACATGCTGCTGGTTGAAGGCCTGCTCGATCAACCCCGGGTCGCTCAGGCCCGAAAGGACGATCACGGGCGTCCCGGCCCCCTGGACTGCCGCCAGCAGCCGGTAGCCTTCCAGGCTCTCTGGGCGCTCGCGCCCCGGCAGGCTTCCGGCAGAGCGGCGGCTGAGGCTGAGGTCGATCACCGCCAGCCGGTAATGCTCGCGGCGCAGGCAGCCGAGCGCTTCGCCGAAGCTTCCGCAGGCGCGCACATGCAAACCGCTGTCGCCCAGCACCTCGCTGAGGATATCCAGCCAGCCTGGGTCGTCATCCACCACCAGGATGGAACCGCTCTTCTCACCGCCCGCCGGGGTGCCTGCCGCCGCGCCGATTGCCGCGGCGCTCAAGGCATGCTCCGCGGCAGCTTGCGGGCCGCTTGATAACGTTTGCAGCACCAGGCGGCGGAATTCTCCCCGGCTGAAGACTTCTTTCCGCAGCACGTTGCTGGCCCCATATTGCTTGATGGCGTTAACCGCCAGTTCGACGGTGGCATAGCCGGTCAACAACACCACCGCGCAGGCGGGGTCGCGCCGGCGCAGTTCCTGCAATATGCGCAGGCCGTCCTGGTTGCGGTGATCGCGCTCGTTGAGCGATAAATCCACCACGGCCAGGCGGTGAGGCTGCTCGAGCATGCCCAGCGCGTCCGCCAGGCTGAAGGCGCTTTCTACCGCCAGGCCGCAGTCTTCGAGAATCTCGCGGGTGATCTCCATCCACGAGCGGTCGTCATCCACCACCAGCGCGCGCAATTCGCTGCCCATGCTCAATCTTTCTCGCGCGGAAAGCGCAGGATGAAGGTCGTCCCGCTGTGGCCGTCACTTTCCACGGCGATGCTCCCCCCCAGGCGCATGAGCATCGCCCGCACCCACCACAGGCCAAAGCCCAGCTTGCCCGCGTGAGCAACCGCTCCGCTGGAATAATTCAATTCGAAGATGCGTTCCTGCATCTCCGCCGGGATGCCCGGCCCGAAGTCTTTCACCAGCACCTCCACCCACTCCGGCCCGGCCTTTCCCTGGATGATGATCGTGCCTTTCCCGCCCATGGCCTGGGCGGCGTTCTCCACCAGGTTGGTAAACACCAGCTTCAGGCTTTGCAGCCCGCCGGATACATCGGGCAAAGCGCCCAGGCCGACCATCTGAACGTTCAGGCCGGGGCCGGTATCGGCGGCCTCGATGGCTGCCTGCACACATTCCGCCAGACTCACCGGCACCATCTGCACCGGGTGCAGGTGCGAGAGGTTCTGGCGCACAGCCACCATCGCTTCAGAAGCGCTGCGCTCGATCTCGGCCAGGTTATTGGCCAGGTAGCGGTCGTTCGCCAGCAAAGCCGCACACTTATCCTGGATGCCCTGCACCCGCACAGGGATCGTCCCCACCTTGTTGTTGAGCTGGTGCAAGAGGTTGGTGGCCAGGTCGCCCACCGCGGCAAACATCTCGGCCAGCGCGCGCTGTTCCTGCGCTTTGCGCAGCTCTTCCTGGTGAGAGGCGTAGAAAATGGCCATCCCGGCAAAGTGCGAGAGCATCTCCAGCACTTTTTGCTCCCACTCGGCGCCGCCCAGCCCGTTCGCAGAGGTGTTCAGGTACACGCAAAACAGCCCGGCAGGGGTGCGCTCCGCACCGGCCTTGAAAGCCGCCAGCCAGGCTTGCTGCCAATCGAGCTCCGGCCCGGCCCGCCCGAGTCTTTCCAGGCGGCTGCGCTCCAAAGGGAGAACGCGCATCGCCTCCTCGGCCTCGCGGTACAAACCGGCGCCGTTCTCCAGATTGGCGCCGCGCCCTGAATGCCAGCTGGAGGCGCGCATGACCAGCCCCTCCCCTTTCACCAGCCAGATCGCGCTGGCCGGGGCATTCAACAAGTTGCAGGCCAGTTCAGCCAGCCTTTCAAGCACCTGGTCTTCGGTTTGGGTGAGCAGCAGTTGCGGAATCTCCTGAAAGGCGTCCAGCAGGCGGGCTTCTTGGATGGCGATCACCGCCTGGGTGGCGAAGGATTGCAATAACAGGCGGTCGTCCTCGTCAAAGGCATTCCTGGATGGGCTTTCCAGGTTGAGCACGCCCAGGAGCCTCCCGCTCGCGCTGATCAACGGCACGGCCAGCTCGGAAAGCATCTTCAGGTTTGCATCGAGCGGGAAATAGATGCTCGACCAGGGCTCTTCCGTCAGGTCGGCGATCAAAACCGGCTGGCGGTTGCGCACCACCCAGGCGCTGATACTCGGCGAGTTCATCGAGAGTGCCTGCACATACGGGTGGTCCAATTCGGCCCCGGTGACCGCCTGAGTGATCAACGTCCTGCCATCCTTATCGAGCAGGCGGAAAATGCCATATTCGGCGTCGGTTACCTCCAGCGACATTTGCAGGATGGCTTCGAGGGTCTCTTGCAGGCGCAGCCGCGATGAAATGATCAGCCCGGCCCGGCGCAGGCGCTCCAGTTCTTCTTCTTTGCGCGCCAGGCTGCGATGCACCTCGGCCATGCGTTGGATCTGCGAAACTGCCATGGCTGCCTGATTAACGAAATTCTCCAGCATGAGCAGTTCCAGGTTGGAGAAGCTGCGTTCTTCGGCCACATAGACATACAGCACCCCCACCGGCCGGTCGGAGACCAACAGCGGGTAACAGGCCACCGAGCGCGCTCCGGCAGCCAGCTTGTGCGGGTCAATACTGAGGTCATCCTCTTCATAGGAGAGGACCAGCCGCCGCTGCGAGATGGCGCGCGAACCCATCCCATCGGGGCGGGGGCTGTCGCCGGGCGAGCCTGCGGCCAGGCTGCCCGCCGATACGCGCGACTCGCTCAAAAACTGCCCCGCCTGCGCAACATACATATAAATCACCGCCGAAGCGTCGGGCACCACCTGGATGGCGCTTTCGACGATCAACTGGAGGGCTGCCCTTTCTCCGGCGGGGCTGCCGGCACCCATGCGGTTGATCGCCGCTCCGATGCGGTTCAGGCTGGCAAGCGCTTGCAGCAGGCGCGCGTCCATCTCTGGTTGTGCGGTCGAACGGTAGAATTGGCCGGCGGGCATGGCTCCTCTTGGGCGGGCGGCTCACTGCGGCCGAGCGAGGCTCTTTGAGAGCCGCGGAGGAATGGAAGCTCGAATCTCATTTTAACATACCTCCCTGCCTGCAACGGGGACCTCGTCCGTTGTCCTCATGTCATTCCCAGCTCGCACCGGCTGGAAATGGGAAGGGAACCGCCCTCTCTCCGGGTGAGAGCAGGGCTGTGGATGAGGGTGATTGTAGCGACCCACACCCCCCCTGTCCATTACCCGTTTGGGGAATATCTTCCATGCCTAAACCAACGGAAATTGCAAGGAATTGCTCGTTTTTGCTGGTATATCGGTTGGGGTTATGTTAAAATAAACACAATCCATCAAGAATCGCGGCTTTCGAATTCCCGTTCCTGCGTCACCCGAGGTGGCGCACGGGATGTGAGGGGATGAAATGGAGCTTTCCGCTTACAAACCTCAATCGAAACTGGTCCTGCCGGCCCACCCCGTCTCACGGCCGCGCTTCCCGGTCATTGACGCGCACAACCACCTCGACGGGTTCATGCCTAAGCTTGCAGAGACGCCCGTCGAGGAAATCATCGCGCGGCTCGACGAAGCCGGTGTGCGCGTTTATGTAGACCTGGACGGCGGATGGGGCGAGGCCATCCTCCAGCGGCATCTCGACCGTTACAAGAATTCCGCTCCCGAACGGTTCCGGATGTTCGGCGGGGTGGATTGGTCGCAATGGCCCGTGCACGGCAACCGCTTTGCCGAATGGGCCGCCGCGCGGCTGCGCGAACAGGCCGCCTGGGGCGCGCAAGGCTTGAAGATCTGGAAGCCCTTCGGCCTGCGCGTCAAAGACCCGCAAGGCAACCTGGCGCGCGTCAACGACCGCCGGTTAGACGCCATCTGGGAGACCGCCGCCGAGTTGAACCTGCCCGTGTTGATCCACGTGGCCGACCCCGTTGCCTTCTTCGACCCCGTGGATGAACGCAACGAGCGCTGGGAGGAGCTGCAGGCCAACCCCGATTGGGCCTTCACCAGCCCGCCCTTCCCGCCCTTCCTTTCCATCCTCGAAGACCTTGCCGGCCTCGTGGAAGATCACCCCCGCACCACCTTCATTGGCGCACATGTCGGCTGCTACGCCGAGAACCTGGCCTGGGTGGGCGCCATGCTGGATCGCTGCCCCAACTATTTCATCGATGTTTCCGCGCGCATCGCCGAATTAGGCCGCCAGCCCTACACCGCCCGGCGCTTCTTCCTCAAGTATGCCGACCGCATTCTCTTCGGCACCGATGCCGGCCCGAGCGTGGAAACCGCGCGCATCACTTATCGTTTCCTCGAAACCCAGGACGAATACTTCCCTTACGACTCCTCCGAAATCCCCGGGCAAGGCCGCTGGCGCATCTACGGCCTCCACCTGCCGGGCCCGGTACTCAAGAAGATTTATCATGCCAACGCCCAACGCGCGCTTGGCATCCAATCCCTGCCATAAGGAGCTCCCCCCATGAGCGAACGCGGATACCACACCCACCAAGAGATCCTTTCGCAGCCTGAAGCCTGGGAGTCGGTCAACCGGGTGATGGAAACTCTCTCCGCCCTGCCGGACGCTTCGACCTACCAACAGGTGCTCTTTACCGGCTGCGGTTCCACCTATTACCTCGCCGTCGCGGCAGCCGCGCTCTACAGCGAACTCACCGGCCGCCTGGCGCGCGCCTTCCCGGCCTCGGAACTGTGGTTGAACCCGCAGATCACCTACCCGCACGGCGCTCACACCCTGCTGGTGGCCGTCAGCCGTTCCGGCGAAACGAGCGAGACCATCCGCGCCTGCCAGCAGTTCCGCGACCAGCACCTCGGCGAGGTGATCACCCTTGTCAACTACCCGCAAAGCCCTTTGGCAAGCATGGGCGACATCAACATCCATCTTCCTTCCGGTCAGGAGACCAGCGTCTGCCAGACGCGTGCCTTCTCCACGCTCTACCTGGCCGCGGCCTGGCTGGCTGTTCGCTGGTCTGGCAGGGATGAAAGGCTGGCGCAATTCTACGCTCTGCCCGAGGTTGGCCGCCAGTTGCTGGATGCCTACGCCGGCCTCGCCGAAAAGCTCGGCAGCGACCTTTCGCTGGACCGCTTCTACTTCCTCGGTTCAGGCACTCGCTATGGGCTGGCCTGTGAGCTCAGCCTGAAGATGAAGGAAATGTCGCTCAGCCATTCCGAGCCGTTCCACTTTATGGAGTTCCGCCACGGGCCAAAATCGATGGTCACCCCGTCCACTTTGGTCATTGGCCTGCGCTCCGAGAGCAACCGGACCTATGAACAGGCCGTCCTGGCCGATATGGCCGCCCTGGGCGGTCGGCTGCTGGTGATGGACAACCAAAACGCCGACATCGCTTTCGACGCCAACATCGAGGAACCCCTGCGCAACGTCCTTTACCTTCCGTTGGGCCAGCTCTTCGCGTTCTGGCGCTCGATGTCGAAAGGCCTTGACCCCGACCGCCCCAACAACCTCGATTCGGTGGTGAAGCTCGCCTGAGCGCGATCTCATTGTTCTGAACAGTAATCAAAACGGACGGGGTTATAATAACCTCGTCTGTTTTCCTTTTAAATTTCATTTTGAACCCAGCCCATCGAGCCTGTTCCTGGCTGTGCCAGCTGCACAGGCCGATTCACACGAGGAGGAGACCCATGCCGCCAATCCGCATCGGCCTGATTGGCTGCGGCTGGATGAACAGCCAGCACGCTACTCACCTCATCACCCTGCCCGGCGAGGTGGAGCTGGTCGGCTTTGTCAACCCCACCCTCACGAAAGCCGCCGACCTGGCAGCCCGCTGCGGCGTGGAACGCCCGTATATCACCAGCGACCACCATGCCCTGTTCCGCGAGGTGAAGCCAGACGCGGTGATCGTCAGCATCCCGCCCTATGCTCACACCGACCAGGTCACTGCCGCCGCCGAACGCGGAATCCACGTCTTCAACGAAAAGCCCATTGCCCTGACGGTGGATAAGGCCTGGGAGATGGTCGAAGCCTGCGAAAAGGCCGGGGTGGTCAGCCAGGTGGGCTTTATGATGCGCTTCGGCGCGGCCATCGAACGCCTCAAGGCCCTGCTGGTTTCAGGGGAGGCCGGCAGGCCGGGGATGGTGATGGCGCGGTACTTCTGCAACTCGCTGCACTCAGCCTGGTGGCGCGCGAAAGATAAATCCGGCGGGCAGGTGTTCGAGCAGGCCATCCACCTGGTGGATGTGATGCGCCACCTGCTGGGCGAGGCCGAAACCGCCTACAGCCTGCAGCGCAACCTCTTCCATAAAGATGTGCCGGATTACACCGTAGAAGATACCTCCGGCAGCGTTTTCAGCTTCAAGGGCGGGCCGGTGGGCGTGCTGGGCGCCAGCAATGCGGCCGTGCCGGGCCGCTGGGAATACGACCTGCGTTTTGTAGCCCGCAACCTGACGGCCTTTGTTTCAGACGCCAACCACGCCGAGATCCTGCACACCGCCGGCCCCGAGGTGGCGAGCGAGACAGTCACCGCCGAGCGCAGCCTGGCCGCCGCCGAGATGGACGACTTCCTGGCGGCCATCCGCGCGGGCCGTCAGGCGCGCGTGCCCATGCGCGAGGGCGCGCTCACCCTCGAAGTAGTCGCTGCCGCCGCGCGCTCGGCGCAAACCGGTCGTGAAGTAATGATTCACCCCACCCAATAGTACGTTGTACCCCAAGGAGAACCTATGCCCACTCGTTATACCGACCTGCCTGCCATCCCCAACCTGCCCTGGGAGGCCCGCCCTGAAGGCAGCCAGGATGTGATCTGGCGCTATTCAGGCAATCCGGTCATTCCGCGCAACCTCATTCCGCGCGCCAACAGCATTTTCAACAGCGCAGTCGTTCCCTACCAGGGAGAGTTTGCCGGAGTCTTTCGCATCGATGACACCCGCCGCGTGATGGATGTCTATCGCGGCTTCTCAAAAGACGGACTCGCCTGGAAAATCGACCACCAGCCGATCGGCTTCATCTGCGAACAACCCGAGGTGGCCGCATTTCAATATCGCTACGACCCGCGCGTGTGCTGGTGCGAAGACCGCTATTGGGTCACCTGGTGCAATGGTTACCACGGCCCCACGATCGGCGTTGGCTACACGCACGATTTCGAATCTTTCTTCCAGCTGGAAAACGCTTTCCTGCCCTTCAATCGCAACGGCGTGCTCTTCCCGCGCAAGATCAAGGGCAAGTTCGCCATGTTCTCGCGCCCTTCCGATAACGGCCACACCCCCTTTGGCGATATCTTCTATTCCGAAAGCCCGGATATGATCCATTGGGGCTGCCACCGCTGGGTGCTCGGCCCCGGTTCGTGGTGTTACACCAAGGTCGGCGCCGGCCCCACCCCCATCGAAACGAGCGAAGGCTGGTTGTTGATCTACCACGGCGTGCTGACCAGCTGCAACGGGTACGTTTATTCGATGAGCGCCGTCCTGCTCGATCTCGACCAGCCCTGGAAGGTGATCTGCCGCGCCGCGCCCTACCTCATGTCGCCGCAAACCATCTACGAATGCGTCGGTGACGTGCCAAATGTGGTCTTCCCGTGCGCCGCGCTCACCGACGGTGCCACAGGCCGCATGGCCGTCTACTACGGCGCCGCCGATACCGTCACCGCCCTGGCCTTCACCCATGTGGACGACCTCGTCGATTGGGTCAAGACCGAGGCCATCCGCAATTGAGCACCTGGGAGCATGTATGACACTGGATATACGAAATCTAACCTACGAGCAGGTCGCTAAAGTCATCGATCACTCGCTGCTGCGCCCCGAACTCACCCAGGCCGATGTGACCGCCGGCTGCGCACTGGCAGCGCGCTACCACGTCGCCACGGTGTGCGTCAAGCCCTGCCATGTGGAGCTGGCCGCGCGCCTGCTGGAAGGCTCGGATGTGCTCGTCAGCACGGTCGTCGGCTTCCCGCACGGCGGAAGCACCACCGCCAGCAAGGTCTTCGAGGCGCGCGAGGCCATCGCCCACGGCGCCCGCGAGCTGGATATGGTCATCAACATCGGTGAGCTGCTCTCGGGAAATGACGACTATGTTCGGGCCGATATCCAGGCCGTCGTCGAGGCAGCCCACGCCGCCGGCGCCCGGGTGAAGGTGATCTTAGAGAATGCCTACCTCACCGACGAGCAAAAGGTGACCGCCTGTCGCCTTGCAGAGCAGGCCGGCGCCGATTGGGTGAAGACTTCCACGGGTTTTGCCCCCTCCGGCGCCACCATTGCCGACCTCAAGCTGATGCGCGCCAGTGTGGGCCCGGCCGTGCAGGTGAAAGCCGCCGGCGGCGTGCGCACGCTGGATGCACTCCTGGATGTGATCGAAGCCGGCTGCACGCGCTCGGGCGCCACTGCCACCGCCGCCATCCTCGATGACTTCATGGCGAGGAAGAAAGCGCTGGCCTAACCGTAAAGGTCGCAACGAGCGCGGAGAAAGATGGAACCACAGAGCAACTAGGATGAACATGACAAGAACCTATAAAGTCCTCCTCACCGGCTGCGGCGGAATATCGCACACCTGGCTCACCGCAGTCAAAAAACTGCCTTTCGTCGAAATGGCCGCCTTTGTGGACTTGAACGAGTCCGCTGCCCGCGCCCGAGCCGCGGAATTCGGCTGGCACTCCGCCCTCATCTCCACCGACCTCTCCAGCGCACTCGATGCGGTGAAACCCGATGTCGTCTTCGACTGCACCATTCCCGCGGCGCACCACACCGTCACCCTGGCGGCCCTGGCCCATGGCTGCCACGTATTAGGGGAAAAACCCCTCGCCGATAGCCTCGCCCACGCCCAAGAGATGATCGCCGCCGCTCAAAATGCCGGGAAAACCTATGCCGTCATCCAGAACCGGCGCTACGACGCCAACATCCGCCGGGTGCGCCGGTTCATCGAATCTGGAGCGATCGGCGAAGTCACCACCGTCTGTTCCGATTTCTTCATCGGCGCGCACTTTGGCGGTTTCCGCGACCGCATGCGCCACGTCCTGCTCCTGGATATGGCCATTCACACCTTCGATGCCGCGCGGCTGATCTCCGGCGCCGACCCGGTCAGCGTCTTCTGCCGCGAATGGAACCCAACCGGCTCGTGGTACGACCACGATGCCTCGGCAGCCGCCTTGTTTCAAATGAGCGGCGGCATCGTTTACAACTACCGGGGCAGCTGGTGCGCCGAGGGCTTGAACACCTCCTGGAACGCCGACTGGCGCATCATCGGCACGAAAGGCTCGCTGCGCTGGGACGGCGAAACCGGCTTTCAGGCTCAGTCGGTGAGCAAAGCCGGCGGGTTCTTCTCCGAATGGCAGAATTTAGAGCTGCCGCCGTATGACTCACCCGAGAAAACCGGCGGGCACGCCGGGCAGATCGCCGACTTCTTCGCCTGCCTCGAAAGCGGCACCGCGCCCGAGACCGTCTGCTCCGATAACATTCACAGCCTGGAGATGGTATTCGGCGCCATCCAAAGCGCCGAAACCGGTCAGCCGGTGACAATATAGTAAAACGGGTGGCGGGGTAAACCCGCCACCCGTGTCTTATTCCATCCTGTAGGTTGGGTTGGGCTGCTTTGGGTGAAAGTAATCCACCCCGGCTTCCTGGAATTCGGCGCCGCACTCTTCGAGCGCCTGCCGGAACAGTCCGCGCAGTTCAGCGGCATCCATCTCCACGCGCGCGTTCACCAGCAGCCGCGCCTGCCCGCCGGTCTTGCCTGGGATGAGTGCTTCCCATCCGTCTTCCTCGAGTGCCGGGAAGCTCAGCTTCACCTCTTTCCCGCCTGCAGCGAGGATAAACTTCACATGCCCCACCCCGGCCCCTCTGGAGCGGATCGCACCCAGCACCGCGCGGATGAATTGACGCACCGCCGGGGCGGCATCGCCCTCTCGTGCTTCGATCAGCACTTCTTCATCCAGCCAGGCCAGTTGCGCCTCGCCGCGGCCATAACGCGCGTAATCAATCTCCAGCGAGGCTTGTGGCAGGTTAAAGCTGCCTGTTTCGAGCAAAGCCAGCCAGCCCTCCACGCCCCCTTCGGCGAGGCTGTTTTGCAGCAGAGATGTTTTGCCCGGGTGGCGGGCCTGGAACAAGCGCGTCACCTCATCCAGCGCATCCTCCGCCAGCAGATCGGCCTTGTTGATCACCACCAGCCCGGCTTCCTCGATCTGCTTGTCGAAAATATACATCACGTCATCGCTGAAAGGCAGCGGCTGCCCCAGCAGCCTGCGCCGCAGCAGGCGCCCGTCGGTGAACACGCTGAAGCTGGACGGCCCCGCATCCAGCGCCCTGAGGCTCAGCAGCGGCTTGACCACCGTCGCCACCAGGTCGGCGCACGAGCCGACTGATTCGGCAAAAATCACATCCGGCTGCGCCGACTGCACCAGGTGCTCCAGGCTCGAGTCCAGGTCGGCGTAGTTGCAGCAAAAGCACCCGCCCGTCACCTCCACCGTCGGCAGGTCGGCCAGCCGGAAGAAAGCCGTATCCACCAGGTACTTGCCCTGGTCGTTGGTCACCACGCCCACGCGCAGGCCGCGGCGCATCAGCACCCGCGCGGCCTGGATGATGGCCGTGGTTTTCCCGCTTCCGAGGAACCCGCCCACCAGATGGATCTTCATTTACCGGCCTTGGCTATCTCCTCCAGCAGCTCGCGGTTGGAGGGGATGAGGGAGGAATATTTAAGCTCGCCGTTGATATAAAGCGCGGGTAAATTCTTCACTCCCAGCTTGACCATGCGCGCCACGTTCTCCGGCCGGGTGAACTTATATTCCACCAGTTGCACGCCCGTGCCTGCCTCGGCCACGGCGCGCTGCGCCGCGCCCAGCATGTAGCCGCACGCCGCGCAGGTATCCGAATCCAGCGTGAAGACCTCCACCAGAGGGTGCTTCAGCGCGGCATAATCGGGCAATTCCACCTGGATGTCGAAGGTGTGGCTCTCATAATCCGCCAGCATCTGGCGGGTGCCCGCCGGGTTGCGAACCGCCTGCAGCACGCCCACGGCGTTCTCCACCGGAGTATCGTAGGGCATGTCGCAGCCGGGAGAGAGAATATAATTGCACGGAGCTGGGCCCGCGCCCCCGCCAAGGCGCTCCAGCAAGTCCACCACGAACTTCATGTTATCCTGCTGGTTGCCCAGCAGCATGCGTGTGGTGAGCGGGATGTTGCCGCCGATGGTGATGTTATAGCGGTCTGTGGTCGCCTTTGCCGCGGGAAGGTCGATATTCTCGTCGATCGAGATCGAATCCGGCCCGGTCTGGCACATCAATTCAATGTTCTTGGTCGCGTCGCCGCAGACGAAGAAGGACGAGAACGCCCCCATCTGCCGAATCTGCCGGAAGATGCCGGTGAAGGGTTGGAGCAGAAACTGCCGGAAGTGGCGCGGCGAGACCTGCGAAACGAGCGGGTCCACCACGGCAATCACATCCATGCCCGCCTCGCAGTAAAGCGCAGCCATACGGGCCGTGACGGCTGAACAATAGGCGAGCAGAGCCTCGAGAAAACCCGGATGGTCGAACGCATCCATGAAGATTTCGGTGCCGCGCAGATGCGAGGCCAGGGTCATCGGCCCGCACACCAATCCGTAGAGCGCGGTGCTTTGCCCGACGGCTTTTTTCATCTCGCGCATCACCTGCAGAGTCCCCGGCAGGCGCCCGTCGGCAGCTTCGGGCAGGCGGGCGGGCACCTCCATGCGTGCTTCCAGCGGGTGCGAGGCCACGCTTGGAGGTGCAGATTTGGCCCAGGCAAGCGTGCAGCCCAGGATTTCCGCCTCGATCTGCAGGTCGAACACCACCGGCTGCCCATCGGGGTCGTAAACGCGGTTCACCTCCACCAGCGACTCGAACAGTTTGGCCGGTTCAGTGAGCACTTCCAGCGCCGAATAGCCGCGCAGCTTACCGGCGTGCACCCCGGCAAAAGGCACCCAGGGCGTGGCGGGCAGGGGCTCGTGGCGCAGAGCCGCCAGCAGCAGGTCTTTCCCATGCATAGTATGGTTAAAAGCACTCATTCCCTCGTCTCCTGATCGAAAATACTGGGTTCATATCCTCCCGGCTATACTATACAGGCATATGACAACGTTGTCAACACGCGCTAGCACACAATTTGCATCCGTCAGCCGTATCATGTCACCTCAGGTATAATGATGTAAGCCCAACGTTGTAAAAAGGATGCGCCTTGCCAGCCACCATTCGTGATGTCGCCAGGCTTGCCGGATGCTCCATCAAGACGGTCTCGCGCGTCGTCAACGGCGAACCCTATGTGACGGAAGAAACGCGCGCGCGCGTCCAGGCCGCTATCCGCGCCGTGGGTTACGCGCCCAACATCTCGGCCCGCCGCCTGGTGCAAAATAAATCCTTCCAGATTTGCATCCTGATGTACCCGGGCCTGCTCCAGCCTGCTTCCGGCATCCTCTCGCTCATCATGGATATCGGCTACGAAGAGAATTATGACATCCTCTTCCAGCCCTACTTCCCCACCCACGCCCGCTCCAAGCGGAAATTGGTCAGCCTGATCTACGAGCATCGCATCGACGGTTTCGTCACCACCCCGCCATGCGACGCTGAAGACTTCGTCTCCGAGCTGCTCGACACGTTCAAGGTGCCCCTGGTGCAAATCAACCCCTTCAACCGCCCCGAAAAGACCCCCTTCGTGGCTTCGGATGACATCGAAGGCGCGCGCGGCATGATGGAACACCTGCTAGGCCTGGGGCACCGGCGCATCGCCTTCTTGATGGGCCCGCGCAATATGCGCGCCAGCTTTGACCGCCTGGAGGGCTACAAGCAGGCCCTGGAAGCGCATTCGATTCCCTTCGACCCGGCCCTGGTGCGCGATTCCGAGTTCACCTTCGATGGCGGGTACACCGCTGCCCGCCTGCTGCTGGAAGGTTCACCGCGCCCGACGGCGATCTTCGCCGGCAACGATGAAGCCGCTCTTGGCGCGATCTATGCCGCCCGCGAGCTGGGGCTTGACGTGCCCGGCGGCCTTTCGGTGTGCGGCTGTGATGATATCGCCGCAGCCGGCCGCACCTGGCCCGGCCTGACCACCATCCACATGCCCGCCGAGGAACTCATCGAGACGGCCGTGCGCCTGCTCATCCAGATTCTCAAGGGCAGCCTGCCGTCGAGCAACCAGGTATTTCTTCAGTCCAGGTTGGTCTTGCGCGGTTCCACCGCCCCACCCGCCGAAGCATCCACATGACTGCCTCATACGCACCTTACAAAGGTATCGATGCACAGACCAACCGGATCGGGTATAATCAGATTACTACCGGCTTACTTTGAGGGCATGGGGGGGATCATGCTGAGGGGGTTTGAAATAGCCTGCATTGGGATCAGCACCGTTCTTCAGGTGATAACGGTATATATTGCCTTTCGCCTGGTGCCGATCCGCCGCTGGAAAACCGCCTGGGCAATGATCTGTATCGGTGTGTTCCTGATGTGCTCCGTCAAAGTGGTGCGCCTTGCCTTGAGCATCTGGGAGCCCGGAGCCGTCACCCTCAACCTGTATCAAGAAGTGATCGAGCTGCTCATCTCAGCTGTCCTGTTGATCGGCATCGTCCTCATCAGGCCGCTCTTCGTCCAATCGCGGCGCGCTGAAGATGTTTACCAGCTTTTCGTGCAAAAATCGGCGCAGGGCCTGGCGGTTTACCAGAACGGCCGGATTGTCTTCTGCAACCCGGCCTTCGCTTACCTGACCGGCCAGACGAGTGAGGCGCTCCTTTCGCTCACCGACCAGCAAATTGCCTCGCTCTTTCACCCGTTTGACCGCGAGACGGTGATGCTCTTTTTGCACGCCAAAGGGATCGAAACGCCTTCGCAGAAACGCGAAATTCGCATCCTCAACAAGCGCGGCATGGTCTTCTTCCTGGAAGCCTTCTTCAGCCGGACGTTCTTCGACGGCGAACCGGCGGTGCAAATGACCTTCGTCAACATCACCGACCGCAAGCGCGTGGAACAGGACCTGCACGAGAGCGAGCGCCGCCACCGCATCATCTCGCAACTCACCTCCGATTTTATCTATTCTGCAACGATCGACCCACAAAACATGGTGCACATCGAGTGGGTCAGCGGTGCTTATGAGCGCATCACCGGTTATTCCTTCGAGGAAATGAACCTCAAAGGGCTTTCGTGGATCGACCTCAGCCACATGGAAGATAAGCTTAAATCGGTCGAGGCCTACACTTATTCCCTTTCCAACCAGCCGGTGGTGATCGAGTACCGCATTATCTCCAGGCATGGCGAGGTGGTCTGGTTGCGCGATTACCTGCAGCCCATCTGGAACGATGCCGAGAAGCGCGTCACCCATATCATCGGCGCGGTGCAGGATATCACCAACCGGAAAGTTGCCGAGAACGCCCTGCGAGAATCCGAAGCCCGCTGGCGCGGCCTGGCGGAGAACGCCCCAGCCATCATCGCCACCGTAGACCCGCAATACCGCGTGCAGTGGATGAATCGTCCCATCTCGCGCCCTCTTGGAGAGGTGATCGGCAAGGATTTCCACTCGCTCCTGCCGCCCTCCGAACGCAGCAAAATTCACCGCGCGTTGAAAGCGGTTTTCACCAACGGGGCTCAGCAGCACCATGAGGTGGAAATCCACGGCGGCGACGGCCAATCTTCCTGGTATGAAGTCACCATCGGGGCAATCCGCCAGGAAGAGCAGATCACCTCGGCGATCTTCGTGATGACCGATGTCACCGAGCGCAAGAAAGCCGAAGAGCAGTTGAAGTTCCTCGGCAGCCATGACGTCCTCACCGGGCTGTATAACCGCGCGTTCTTCGAGACGGAACTGCGCCGCCTGCAGAACAGCCGCCTTTACCCGGTGACGATCGTGATGACCGATGTGAACAACCTTAAGCTGACCAACGACGAGTACGGCCATGCGGCCGGAGATGAATTGCTGCGCACCATCGCCCAGGTGATGCGCGAATCGTTCCGCTCGGAAGACGTGGTGGCGCGCATTGGCGGTGATGAATTTGCCATCCTCCTGCCAGAAACCGACGCCGAAGGCGCCCAGGCCATTTTGAAGCGCCTGACCGAAAAGCTTGGCGCGCTGAACGCCCAGGAACGCCCCATCCGCCTGAGCCTGGCCATCGGCGCAGCCACCGGTGAGCAGGATTCCGAGCTGGTGGACGTGATGAAGAAAGCCGACAACCTGATGTACGAGGATAAGGCCCGCCAGAAACGCCTGCAAGGGTGAGCGCGCGCTTCCCTTTTTCATGTTCCGGATATAATCTATAGATCATCCTTTGCCGTCTGGACGGGAATGCACCATGCCTGCCGACCCCACCGTTGAGCAATTCCGAGCCGATTTTCTCACCAACCTGGCCCACCACCAGGGAAAAACGATCGAATACGCCACCCGGAACGACCTTTACCTGGCCCTCGCCTATACCGTCCGCGACCGGTTGATCGAGCGCTGGCTCGATTACACGCGCGAACAAGACCGCCTGGACGCGAAGGTGATCTACTACTTCTCAGCCGAATACCTGCTGGGCCGGCAGCTCGAAAACAACCTGTTCATCACCGGCCTCACCGAAACCGCCCGGCAGGCGCTGGAGCCTTTCGGCCACCGCCTGGAAGACCTCGCCGAGGTCGAATCCGAACCGGGCCTCGGCAACGGCGGCCTGGGCCGGTTGGCAGCCTGCTACCTCGATTCGCTGGCCACCCTCTCGGTGCCCGCCGTTGGTTACGGCATCCGCTACGAGTTCGGCATCTTCCGGCAGGCATTCCGCAACGGCTGGCAGGTGGAGCAGCCCGATGACTGGCTGCGCCGCGGCGACCCGTGGGAACTGCCCGACCCCGACGGGCAGGTGATGGTCGGCTTTGGCGGCTCGACGCACGCCTTCAACGACCCATCCGGGCGTTACCGCGTGGCCTGGACGCCCGAACGCCGCGTGATGGGCATGCCCTACATCCTGCTTGTGCCGGGCTTCCGCACGCGAGCGGTCAACACGCTGCGCCTGTGGTCGGCCGCCGCCACCGAATCCTTCGACCTGCAAGTCTTCAACACCGGCGATTACACCCGCGCCGTCGAGCAGAAAACCTTCTCTGAGAACATCTCCAAGGTGCTTTACCCCGATGACACAACCGCCCAGGGGAAGGCGCTGCGTTTGCAGCAACAGTATTTCTTCGTGGCCTGCTCGCTTGCCGATATCCTGCGCACGTTCCGCCAGCGCTACAACACCGCCTGGGATGATTTCCCCGAAAAAGCCGCCATTCAGCTCAACGACACCCACCCTTCCATCGCCATCGTCGAGTTGATGCGCCTGCTGGTGGATGTTCACCAACTGCCCTGGGAGCAGGCCTGGGAGATCACCCGCCGCAGCTTCGGCTACACGCTGCACACCCTCCTGCCCGAAGCGCTCGAAGAATGGCCTGTCAGCGTGTTCCAATCGCTGCTCCCGCGCCACCTCGAACTGATTTACGAGATCAACCACCGCTTCCTGCAAGATGTGCACCGGCGCTTCCCGCGCGACAATTCGCGCATCACCCGCATGTCGCTCATTCGCGAAACGCCCGAACGCTCCGTGCGCATGGCGCACCTGGCCGCGCTGGGCAGTTATGCCATCAACGGCGTGGCCGAGCTGCAGTCGTTTCTGCTGCGCGAGCACACCCTGCGCGATTTTTACGAGATGTACCCGGAACGCTTTGGCAACAAGACCAACGGCGTCACCCCGCGGCGCTTTTTAGGCCTTGCCAACCCGCGCCTCTCTGCCCTCATCACCTCGCGCATCGGCGACGGCTGGCTGACCGACCTCACCCAGCTCCGGCGGCTCGAACCCCACATGGATGACGCGGGGTTTATCTCCGCCTGGCAGCAGGTGAAGCAGGCCAACAAGCTCGACCTTGCCGCGTACATCCGCGCCGCCACCGGCACCGAAGTGGACCCTTCCAGCCTGTTCGATGTGATGGTGAAGCGCCTGCACGAGTATAAGCGCCAGCTGCTCAAGCTGCTGCACACCCTCACCATCTACTACCGCCTGAAGGACTCCCCATCGTACCGCCTGCACCCGCGCACGGTCATCTTTGGCGCCAAGGCTGCCCCCGGCTACCAGATGGCCAAGTTGATCATTAAGCTGGTCAACAACGCCGCCGAGGTGATCAACAACGACACCCAAACCAACGACTGGCTGCGCATGGTCTTCATCCCGAACTTCAATGTCACCGTCGCGCAGCGCATCTACCCGGCTGCCGACCTTTCCGAGCAAATTTCCCTGGCCGGAAAGGAAGCCTCCGGCACGGGCAACATGAAGTTCGCCATGAACGGGGCTGTCACCATCGGCACGATGGACGGCGCGAACATCGAGATCCGCCAGCTGGTGGGCGCACAGAATTTCTTCCTCTTCGGGCTTACCGCCGACGAGGTGGCCACGCGCGTGAAGAACGGCTACCGGCCCCGCGAGGTGTATCAACACAACCCCGAACTGCGCCGCATTTTGGATGCGATCCGCGATGATGTCTTCTCCCCCTTCGAGCCAGGCCTGTTCAAACCGATTGTGGATTCGCTGCTCAACAAGGATGAATACCTGCTGCTGGCCGATTACCAGTCCTACATCGAAACGCAAGATCAAGCCGTGCGCGCCTACATGGACCAGGAACACTGGACGCGCATGTCCATCTTGAACACGGCCCGCTCGGGCTTCTTCTCATCCGACCGTGCGATCCAGCAGTACTGCGAGGAGATCTGGAAGATTCGCCCGCTGGCCGTGGCGGACGTGGGCTGACCAGCCCGGGTGAAACAGCACACCCCCGGCCCGCCGGGTGATCTGCGGCGGCAGGCATCGGTTCGCGGCATCCACGGGTTCTGCACACTGCCTGCTGCGCCTTATGGTATGATCAATGGTGGATACCACCCCTGCGATAATGCTTTTCTTCCCCGAAAGAGGAATTGAAACACGAATATAAATTGAGACGGAGGTCACCATTTATGGGCGGCTGGATGGGAAAAATCCTTGATATCAACCTGACGAGCGGTGAGATCCTCACCAAACCGCTGGATATGGCCCTGGCGCGCGATTTTCTCGGCGGCCGGGGGCTGGGCGCGCGCCTGCTCTGGGACGAAGTCGGCCCGGAGGTGGACCCGCTTTCACCCGCCAATGTGCTCATCTTTGCCGGAGGGCCGCTCACCGGCACCGGCTACCAGACCAGCAACCGCTTCTCCGTTTCCACCAAAAGCCCGCTGACGGGCACCGTGCTGGACGCCAACTCAGGCGGCTACTGGGGCATGCAGTTCAAGCGCACCGGGTTTGACGTGCTCATCGTGCGCGGCAAAGCCGCCTCGCCGGTGTATATCGAGATCTCTCCCGCCGGCGTCACCATCAACCCGGCCGCCCACCTGTGGGGCAGGCGCGTGATGGAGACGACCTCTATCCTCGGGCAGAACAACAACAAGCGTAACGTGCTGTGCATCGGCCCGGCCGGAGAGAACCTGTCGCGCATCGCTGCCATCATGAACGACGGTCAGCGCAGCCTGGCGCGCGGCGGCCCAGGCGCGGTGATGGGCAGCAAGAACCTCAAAGCCATCGTCGTGGAGGGCAAGCAGCGCCCTGAGATCATCGACCAGGAGCTGTTCAAATACATGCTCTACGAGTCGCGCAAGCTGCTCAAGGCCAGCCCGCTCACCAGCCAGGCGCTCCCCGAGTTCGGCACGGTTGTGATGATGAACGTGGTCAATGCCGTCGGCGCGCTGCCCACCCGCAATCACCGCCAGAGCCAGTTCGAGCACGCCGATGATATCTCCGGCGAGGCTCTCACCGAGAAGTACCTGGTGAAGAACGAAGCCTGCTGGGCCTGCCCCATCGGCTGCACGCGCATCTCCAAGACCGAAAAGGTGGAAGGCGAAGGCCCCGAGTTCGAGACCACCTGGGCGATGGGCGCGCAGTGCGGAATCAACGACCTGACTGCCATCATCGAGGCCAATGCGTTGTGCAACGACCTCGGCATGGATACCATCTCCGCCGGCTCGACCATCGCCTGCGCGATGGAACTCTCCGAACTCGGCCTGCTCGACAGCGACCTGCGCTTTGGCCGCGCCGACCTGCTGGCCCCCACCCTGGAGGGCATGGCCCTGCGCACCGGCCTGGGCGCCGAACTGGCCGATGGCAGCCTGCGCCTGGCCGCGCGCTATGGCCGGCCGGATCTTTCTATGTCGGTGAAGGGCCTGGAAATGCCCGCCTACGACCCGCGCGGCATGCAGGGCCAGGGTTTGCTCTACGCCACTTCCAACCGCGGGGCATGCCACATGCGCGGAAATATGCTCGGGCTGGAAGTGCTTGGCCTACCCAAGATGATCGACCGCTTGCAGGTGCAGGGCAAGTCTTCGTATGTCATCCTGCACCAGAATTCTTCTGCCGCCATCGACTCACTCGTGATATGCAAGTTCACCAACATGGGCGTCGCCGAGGAATACTTCGCCCGCGCTCTTTCAGCCGTGACAGGCATCAAATACGCCACGGGCGAGCTGATCAAGGTGGGCGAGCGGGTTTGGAACCTCGAAAAGCTGTATAACCTGCGCGAAGGCTTCACCCGCGCGCAAGACACCCTGCCCCCGCGTATGCTCACCGAGCCGGTCGTAGAAGGCCCCAGCAAGGGCTGGGTGAGTCACCTCGAACCGATGCTCAAAGAATATTATCGCGCGCGCGGATGGGATGACGAGGGCGTCCCGCGCGCTGCCAAGCTCGAAGCACTCGGGCTGGATCAACTCGTGGAGGCAGTCGCATGATCGACGAACGAATTTACCAGCAATTTTGCGAGATCGGCCGCGATCTCTACACCGCCAACATGATCTCCTCGCACGGCGGGAACATCAGCATCCGCGTCGGCGACCGCGTCATCATCAAACGGCGCGGGGCGCAGCTGGGCAACCTCAAGCCGCATGACCTGATCGAAACCGGCATCGAGAAGAACGATTCGGGGGTGACTCTGGCCTCCACCGAACTCCTGGCGCACCGCACCATTTACATGCGCACGCCCGCGCTGGCCATCGTCCACTGCCACCCGCGCACGGCCATCGCCTTCTCGCTCTCGCGCGATGAGATCGTCCCCATAGACAACGAAGCCTCTTACCTGCTCAAGAAAGTGCCCGTCATCACCGAGGAATTCGCATCCGGCACGCCGGAGATGGCCAACAAACTCGCCGACGCGCTGCAGTCGTATAAGATCGTCATGCTGCGCGGGCATGGCAGTTTTGCCATCGGCCAGACCATCGACGAAGCCTTCCACTGGTCGTCCACCCTGGAAGAATCGTGCCAGATCGCGCTCTACGCCAAGCTGATCAACGAGCCTTTCATCGAATACCGCGGCATGACCCAGGGCTACACCAAGTGGTGATCGATGCGCTTGCCATTTTCCCCTTCTCCCGGTGGGAGAAGGGTCAGGGATGAGGGCGCCCCGGATTGCGGTTATAATTCCCTCACAACAAGGAGGACCGACCTATGGTTGTCACAGCCTGGAACAACGGCGCGCACAGTCGAAACGGCAGCGGGTACGGTTTCAAAGTCAGCCCCGCCGACCGCGACGAATTCTTCAAGAAAGAATGGCAGTCCATCATCCTGGAAATCCCGGGTGAACCTGCCGTTGAAGAGATTAACATCGATCCCGCCCTCTTTTGGGGTGAAACTCCCCGCGAGCTGCATTCCACCGCCGTAGGCCGGTGGCTGCGTCACAACGGCCTGGCCCCCTGGGCCATGGGCAACCCGCCGCGCTTCATCCTCGAGCCGGTTGAAGGCAACCGCTTCAAGGTGATGAAATCCACCCGCAAAGAAAGCCGCTTCTAACCATCGAGCGCATCCAAAAGCAGGCGGGTGACACGCGTGCCACCCGCCTGCTTTTACTATCAGAACCTGCCAGCCAGGCTTTGCGCGTAACCGGTCAGCTCCACATAACCGCTCCCGCCCAGCGGCGCCCCGTTCCTTTCGCCTTCCACACGGACGGCCCCCTCCCAGTAAATAAACGAAAGGTTGAGCTCCTGGTCAGCCATCTTCGGGCGGATTCTCAAAGTCAGCCCTTCGTCCGGCACGCTCACCACCCACGCAGCGGGGTAAACGCCGCCGGAATGCGGGCTTTGCCAGGTGCCATTTACCTCCACCGAGAAATCCTCGCGCGTGAGGGGCCGGACTGAGCCATCCGGGCGGATCAGCGTGCCTTGCGAGTATTCACCCGGCGAACCGTCGGCCTTCCGAAGGCGATAGACCATCAGTTCCGAGCCGTCATCGAGCTGAAGCGAGAACCAATCCCAGCCAACCAGGCCGTCTCCCAGGGCGCTGGTGGAATACTCGTGGTCCATCCAGCTCAACCCGCCGACGGCGTAATCGCGGCCGCCCACCGAAAGCGTGCCGGTTGTTTCCAGGCGCGTCTGGCTGATGTAATACGAGGCGTTCCCCGGCTCGGGTCCCTTCCGGCTGTAGCCGCGGTCGCCCTGCAGAACCGGCCCTTTGAGGTCTCTCAAGTTGAGGTCGATCTGCACGCCGTTCTCGGCGGCATGCAGGCGAAATTCTTTTTCTCCGGTCTGCTCAACCAGCCAGTCATCCACCCAGGCGGAAAACCGTGGCTCGCCCTGCGCACCTGCAAGGCCGGCCGCACCGCGCTCAAAGCGCTCGAAGGCATGGAACCGGCCCCGGCTGATCTCTGAAAGCGTGAAGTGCGCCAGGTAAACCTGCCCGGTGCCCCAGGCCGAAGTGCGTTCCGCGCCCTGGCCCGGCCCCAGCAAGGCCCGCCGGAAGAAGGTCAACTGAAAACCAAATTCCTGCCCGTCATTCGTGGCGAGGTTGCCGGTGTAGTACCACCATTCGGTCTGGAAGCCCTCATGCGGGCCGAAATCCTTTGGAAAGGTGAACGCCGCCGGCCCTTCGGCGCGCTCAAAAGGCCCGCCGGGGAGGGATAACCCTTCCAGGCTGGCCTCGACTTCAGCTTTTTGCCGCGGAGCCAGCGCCAGCCCCGCCGCGGCAAGCCCAACGGCCAGCAGAACGACCAGAGTCCATGCCAGCGTGCGTCTATTCATAGCGGATTGCCTCCGCTGCGGGCATGCGGCTCAGGCGCAGCGCCGGGTAGATGCCCGCCAGCAGCGCCGCCGCCAGCGCCACCAGCATACCCTGAAGCAGCGCCTGCGGCTGGACGGAAAGCTGGAGAGTCCAGCCAAAGGAACGCTGGTTGATCACATACACCAGGATCACCGCCAGGGCAATGCCGGTGGGGATGGCCGTCACCCCCGCGGCGAGGCCCATCATGCCCGTCTCGAGCAGCACCATGCGGCGCAGCTGCGCGGCAGTCAACCCCAGCGCCCGCAGAATGCCCACCTCGCGCTGTTTTTCCATCTGCAGCAGAAAGAGCGCGCTCAACACGCCAATGAACGCCACAATTGTCGCCAGCAGGCGCAGCGCCACCGTGATGGCAAAGGTGCGGTCGAAGACCATCAACACATCGCGGCGCAGCGTGGCATTTGCGCGAATCACCAACTGCTGCTCCGGGCTGAGGCTGTCTTGCAGCTCGCGCACCAGCCGGTCGGCATCCACGCCGGGCTGCAGGCGTAAACCAATGGAGGTAATGGCTGTGTCGCCCCAGAGCGCGCGGAAAGCGCCCATCCCCATCAGCAGGATGCCCTCGCTGGAGGAATAATCGTAATAAATCCCCATCACACGGAATTGCTTCCAGCCCTGCGGCGTGTTGAGCTCCAGCACGGCGCCGGGGCGGCGAATCCCTAAGCGGTTCGCCAGCGGTTCGGAGAGAAGCACTTCACCGGCCTGCAGGCGCGGCCAAACCTCGCTGCGCGCGCCTTCCAGCGCCAGGAAGCGGCGCTCCATCCCCACCCGGGGGTTTTGCGTAGCCGTGAGGTTGACCGGCCCGCTGCGGGCCTGCACGCTGGTGGTGCGCTGGAAAACCACACCCGCCACCCCCGGCCAGGCCTCCAGGCGCTCGAGCAGCGCCGGGTTCATGGCCGCGCTCGGCGTGGTGGCGGTGTAGATCGGCGCGGAGATGTAAATATCGCTTTGCAGCGTCTCCTCCAGCCAGAGAATCACCGTGTGACGGAAGCTGTCGATCATGATCGAAATGCCGATGGTAACCGCCACCGCCACCATCAGCGCGGTCACTGCCACCGCCGTGCGGCTGAGCGAGTTGACCAGGCTGCGTGGAGCCAGGCGGCCCACCAAACCGAAGAGCCGCCCTGCTGCCGCGCCAAAAGCAACAACCAGCAGGGCTGTCGCCGCCGATGTGAGCAGCGCCGCCCCCAGCACGGTCAGCAGTGTGCCGCCGAAACCGGCTGCGAGGCTGGTGGTTGGAATCTGGAACAGGAGCAGCGCCCCGGCCAGCGCACCCGCGCCGCCCAGAGCCGCGCGAGCCGACCCCCGGCGCGATTTGCCTTCCAGCCCCGAGCGCATCAAAGCCGCGCGCGGCGGCACCGAGGCGGCCTCCCAGGCGGGCAGCGCCGCGGTGAAGCACGTGGCCAGCAAGCCAAGCAGACCGCCCTTCACCAGGCTGCCCGCCGCCACCCCCTCGGCACGCACGGTGGTGGTGAAGTAGAGATCGTTGATTGTCTGCGAGACCATGCCCACCGTCACCTGCCCCAACACGATTCCAAGACCAATCCCCAGACCGGCGCCGACCAGCCCCACCAGCGCGGCTTCACCCACCACCAGGGTGAAGATTTCGCGCCGGGTCACCCCCAGGCAGCGCAGGGTGCCAAACAGCTCGCGCCTCTGCACCACCGAGAAGGTCATCGTGTTGTAGATGAGGAACAGGCCCACCACCAGCGCCAGCAGACTGAGCGCCGAAAGGTTCAATCGAAAGGCCGCCGTCATCTGCTCCAGCGAACTGCTGCGCGCCGATGCGGTGGAAACACTCAGCCCAGGCGGGAGTCGGCTCTCCAATTCACCGAGCAGAGTTGGGTTGTCTTGCGGGAGAATCAGATCGATGCGGCTCAGGTACCCGGTGGTGCCGGTGAGTTCTTGCGCGGTGGAAATATCTGCCAGGATGACGCCGTTCAAGGTGCGCTGGCTGAGGTTATCGGCTGGGTCGAGCAGCCCGGCGACCAGCGCCGTTTGCGCCCTTCCGCCGACCAGGATCTGCAGCCGGTCGCCCATCTTCAAGCCGTAACGCTCGGCCAGCGGGCGCGCGAGCAGCACCGCCCCGGGTTCCGTCAGCATGGCGGTCAGCGAAGCGAGCGAGGCGGCATTCTTTGATCCCAGGAAGGTGCGGAAAGCCCCGTCGGAGAATGGATCTACCCCCAAGAGTTGCAGCGGCTGCCCGCCAAGTTCGGGCGAAGAAACGTACTCCGTCACCACCGGCGCCGCGGGCCAACCCCAGCCGGAGCGCTTGAGGGCCGTGAATACCTCCTCCGGCACGCCCTGCGGACCGCCGTTGATCTGATGGGTGGCCTTGCCGGTGAGGGTTTCGGTGCTGAGCACGAACGCGCGCCCTGCGCTGGCGTTGGCCAGGTCGATGGAAATGACCACCGCCACCCCCAGCGCCACGCCGAAGATCATCAAAACACTTTGCCAGCGATGCCGTAGCAAGGTGCGCAGACCCACCTGCCACAGCCCTGGCGCAAAGCTCCGCGCAGCAATCATATCCTTTTTTCGACCGGCACCAGCCGCCCCTCGCGCAGGTTGAACACCCGGTCGGCAAAGGCCGCTGCCTCCGGCGAATGCGTCACCAGCACCAGGCTCTTGCCGGCCTGCCGGGTGAGCCGGTCGAGCAGCGCCAGGATGTGCTTTCCGGTCTCGTCATCCAGGTTTCCGGTCGGCTCATCGGCAAGCACCAGCAGGGGGTCGTGCACCAGGGCACGGGCAATCGCCACGCGCTGCTGCTCGCCGCCCGAAAGCCGGTCGGGGTAAGCCCTTTCGCGGCCCGCAAGCCCCACCGTTTCGATCAAAAGGCGCGCCCGCTCCGCACCGCCTGGCTCCATCTGCTCGTTTAATTCCAGCGGCAAGAGCACATTCTCCCACACCGTCAGCGTGGGAATGAGGTTGAAGAATTGAAAAATGAAGCCGATTTTTCTGCGCCGGATGAGCGTGCGCTCCGTCTCGCTGAGGCCGGTCAGGCGCAGCCCATCGAGGAACACTTCGCCGCAGTCCACCTGGTCGATCCCGCTGATCAGGTTGAGCAGGGTGGTCTTTCCGCTCCCGCTCTTGCCCAGGATGGCGATCACCTCACCCCGCCGCACCTCAAGGCTGGTGTTTTCGAGCACGTGGCGCGCCTGGGCGCCTTCCTGGTAGCTCTTGCACAGGTCGATCAGGCGCAGGAAGCCATCACCGGCCTGCGGTTGGCGGCCGTTTTGGCCGGTGTGATGTTGGTTACGTTGCATGCATGCATTGTACCCTCCCTGGCAGCTTGCCGCAAAGGCCTGTAAAAAGAAAAAGCGGGCGCGCCCGCCGGCTTGCCCGCCAGACTTCTGCTGGTGTCGCTAGAACCAATCACGCTTCATGAAGATGGAAATGACCAGACCGGAAATGGCCAGGAAGATCAGCACCACAAAAAGCGCCGCCAGCGGGTGATCGGCAAAGGGGAGCGTCACGTTCATGCCGAAGAAGCTGGTCACGATGGTCGGAATGCTCATCACGATCGTCACCGAGGCGAGGAACTTCATCACCACGTTCAGGTTGTTCGAGATGATCGAAGCGAAGGCGTCCATCATTGAGCTGAGAATGTTGCTCGATATGCCCACCATTTCGATGGCCTGCTGGTTCTCGGTGATCACATCTTCCAGCAAGTCTTCGTCATCCGGGAAGGCCTTGAACGTCTGCCAGCGTTGCAGGCGTTCCATCATCAACTCGTTCGAGCGCAGCGCCGTGGTGAAGTACACCAGGCTCTTCTGATACTTGAGCAATTCCAGGATCTCGCGGTTGCGCGAGGAAAGGGTGATCTGGTCTTCCAGCGCTTCGACGATGCGGTTGATCTCGCGCAGGTAGATCAGGTAACGGTTGGCTGTCGCCAGCAGGATGCGCAGCGCAAAACGGTTGCGCTTGGCCGTCGAAAGGCCTTTCATCCGGCCTGAGCAAAGCTCCTGCACCACGTCGTTCTGGCGGCGGCAAACCGTCACCACGAAGCGTGAGTGCATGATCACACCCAGTGGAATGGTCGTGTAAGGGATGTCCATCTTCACGCCCTGGAAGTAAGGGATGCGCAGCAGCATGAGGATCACCCCGTCATCCTCTTTTTCGGTGCGCGAGCGTTCATCCAGGTCGAGAGAATAAACGATAAAATCCTGCGGGATCCCCAACGCCACAAGTTCTTCGATCTCGTCTGCCGAAGGATCAATGGCGCTGATCCAGCAGCCGGTGACGACCTCGGGGATCACTTCCAGGCCGGTCTCGGTATTCTTGTAAATCGTGATCATCACTACCTCCTGCCCGAGGGATTTGTGCGATCCGGCACAAGTTCAGATTCTACACCCTATTTACGCAAGGGCGAAGGAAAGGTTGTTACCCTCTTTCTCGCCGCACAGCAAAGCCGGATGTTTGAATATGGGATTCTACAGGCTACCCGCGCAGGTCGAACCGCTCCATGATATAATAGACTCACCGGGGATGACAGGCTTCGACGGGAGAGGCTGGTCCCGGACTGCGAGCCGAGAGGTACCGACCTCGATAAATCAGTACAAACCATTAAGTGCCAACAACACTTACTCCGCCCTCCCGCTCGCTGCTTAACGCAGCTTGAGGTGGCAATTCACCCTTCGGGGTGACGTCTGCCGGCCCCGCTCCCTGGCCGGAGGTCGAGCAGGCGCAACAAAGCCGGGGTGCTGCCCGAAAGGGTCACGAAGCGGGCAAAAGAGGGCTTTCGGGCCCAAGTGAATGGCCGGCGGCTCATCCTGCCTGTCCTGGGGCTGCCGGCGACAACAAGGACCGGCTACGCTCGTAGATGTTCGTGGGTCGAATCTTTCGGACGCGAGTTCGATTCTCGCCATCTCCACCTGTACCGAATGAGAAAGGGGCCGCCCCGCCGGGCAGCCCCTTTCTCATTGAGCATCAGCCGTTCTTCCTGCACACCAGCCCCTTCAGGTACGTCCCCTCCGGGAAGTGCAGCGCCGTGGGGTGATCCACCCCCTGTCCCAGCCGTTCGAGGATCACCGCATCGGCCTGAGCATCCTGCGCCGCCCCCGCGACGATCTTTTGGAACAGGTCGGCCGAGACTCCGCCCGAGCACGAAAACGTGAACAGGATGCCCCCCGGCCGCAGCAGCTTGAACGCGAGCAGGTTGATATCCTTGTAGCCCCTCGCGGCCCGTTCGGCCTGGGCGGCGGTGGGAGCAAACTTTGGCGGGTCGAGGACGATCAGGTCGAAAGAGCGCCCCTGGTCGCGGAATTTCCGCAGCGCGGTGAACACATCCGCTTCCAGCCAATCGGCGCGCTCAGCCGGAAGCCCGTTCAATGCCAGGTTCCGGCGGGCCATTTCCAGCGCCTCCGCCGAAGAATCGATCGAGAGCACATGAGCGGCCCCGCCGGCCAGGGCATTGAGCGTGAACCCGCCGGTATAGCAGAAGCAGTTCAGCGCATCGCGCCCTGCGGCGTAAGCCTGCAGGCGGGCGCGGTTACGGCGCTGGTCGATGTAAAAGCCGGTCTTCTGCCCCCGGCAAACGTCAACGTGAAACCGGAGGCCGTTTTCCTCGATCACCACCGGCCCGGCGGGGGCTTCCCCGCGCAGCGCACCTGCCCGCTCGGGCAGCCCTTCCAGCCCGCGCACGTCCACATCCGAGCGCTCGTAGATGACCTCGCAGCCGGTCAGTTCGGCCAGTTCATCGGCGAAAGTCTCCCGCCAGAACTCGGCCCCCGCGCTGAGCACCTGCAGCACCAGCACACCGGCGTAACGGTCCACCACCAGCCCCGGCAGCCCGTCCGATTCCCCGTGCACCAGGCGGAGGGCGTTCGTCTCGCCTGGAGGGATGGTCTCTTCACGCAGGCGCAGCGCGGCCTGGAGCTTGCGGCGGAAAAGCCCCGCGCCCACCTCGTCGGCCGGGTCGCGGCTCCACACCCGCGCGCGGATGCTCGATTGCCCGCTGTAGGCCGCCCAGGCGAGGAAATCACCGCCTTCCGAGCGGACAGCCACCGTCTCGCCGGGGCCAGGCTCGCCTTCCACGCGCGCCACCGCCCCAGAGAAGACCCATGGGTGGCCCTGCAGGAGCGATTTTTCCCGCCCGTTCTTGAGCCTGAGCGTCTTTTCCATGCCGCGGCTCACTCACCCGCCAGTTTGAGCAGCCCGGCTTCATCCAGCACCGGCACGCCAAGCTGGCGGGCTTTATCCAGCTTGGAACCGGCCGCTTCGCCGGCCACCAGGTAGTCGGTCTTTTTGCTGACCGAATCGGTCACCTTGCCGCCGCGCGCCTGGATGTATTCCTTCACCCCTTCGCGCGAAAAGCTCGCCAGCGTGCCGGTGACGACAAATGTCAACCCGGCAAGGGGCTGCGATCCCTGCGCGGCGGCCTGCTTTTGTTCGCTCACCGGCCAGACTCCGGCCGCTTTGAGGCGCGCAAGAAACTCGCGGTTGCCAGGTCGCGCGAACCAATCGACAATGGATTGAGCCGTGTTCGGGCCTACCCCTTCGATCATCATCAGGTCTTCGAGGCGCGCGCTCGCCAGCGCATCCAGGTCGGTGAAGGCTCGCGCCAGGTCGGCGGCCATCACCTCGCCCACGCCATGGATGCCAAGCGCGCTGATCAGCCGCGCCAGCGGGCGCTCGCGCGAGGCGGCAATCGCCTGCAGCAGGTTTTCGGCCTTCTTCTCGGCGAAGCCTTCCAGCTTGAGCAGATCGTCTTTCGAAAGGCTGTAGAGGTCGGCAGGGCTCTTCACCAGCCCGGCTTCCACCAGTTGCTCGACGATCTTAATCCCCAGCCCGACGATGTCCATCGTCCCGCGCGAGACGAAATGCTCAAGGTTCCGCACGAGCTGCGCCGGGCAGGCCAGGTTCACGCAGTACCAGGCCACCTCGCCCTCCAGGTGCTCCACGCTTTGCCCGCAGGCCGGGCAGGTTTGCGGGGGAACATAAGGTTTTTCGTCGCCGGTGCGCGCATCCACCACCGGGCCGATCACATAAGGGATCACCTCGCCCGCGCGCTTCACCAACACCCGGTCGCCGATGCGGATATCCTTCTCGGCGATGTAGTCGAAGTTGTGCAGGGTGGCCTGTTTGACGATCACACCGCCGATCTCCACCGGCTCGAGGATCGCATACGGGGTGAGCACCCCCGTGCGCCCCACGTTCACGCCGATATCCAGCAGCCGCGTGGTAACCTCGCGGGCCGGGAATTTGAAGGCCAGCGCCCCGCGCGGGTCCTTGCCCACAAAGCCCAATTCTTCAGCCAGGCGCAAATCATTGAGCTTGATGACGATGCCGTCGGCTTCGTAGGGCAGCCGGTCGCGTTTGGCGCGCCAGGCCTCCACCGCCTCTAAAACTTCCTGTAAACCCGGGCAGTATTGAGATTCGGGGGCCACGGGCAGCCCGAGGGCCTTCAGATACTGCAGCAGGTCCCATTGCTTCTGCGGGGTGGGGCCGTCTGCAGCGACGATGGCGTAGGTGTAGAGCGTCAGCGGACGGCTGGCCGTCAGGCCGGGGTCGAGCTGGCGCAGCGAACCGGCAGCGGTGTTGCGCGGGTTCAGGTAGGTGCGCTCGCCGGCCTCTTGAAGGCGGCGGTTGAGCTTCTCGAACTCAGCGATGAACATGAAGGCTTCGCCGCGCACCACCAGCGTGGCCGGCGGTTTGGGGCCGTGCGGGTCCACCGGCAGGCGCAGCGGCAGGGCTTTGAGCGTGCGCAAATTGCTGGTGATATCTTCACCCACCTCGCCGTCGCCGCGAGTGGCACCCTGGACGAAAACGCCGTCGCGGTACGTCAGCACCACCGTCAGCCCATCGATTTTGGGTTCGACGACGAAATCGGCGCTGCGCACGCGCTCATCGAGGCGCGCGGTGCGCTCCACCCAGGCGAGCAGTTCGTCCACGCCGAAAGCGTTCCCCAGGCTGAGGATCGGCGCCGGGTGCCGCACCTTGGCGAAACGCTCAGAAACCGCCCCCCCAACGCGTTGGCTGGGCGAATCGGGCGTCACCCACTCGGGGTGCGCGGCTTCGATCTGCTTGAGCCGCTCGACCATGCGGTCATACTCCAGGTCGCTGATCACCGGCGCATCGAGGACGTGGTAACGGTACACATGGTAATGGATCTCTGCCTTCAAACGCTGGAGTTCGGCGTATTCCTCATCTGTGCTCATCCTGATTCCTCCTGGTGAATGGCGTAGCGGCCGCCAACCGTTGACCTGCCTGCTCCATTTTACCATCGCCCTGTTGAAGAAGCCGCCCGCTTTACAATCGCCTGTCTTAATACCATCTTGACCTCTTTCACGCCAAAATTCCTGTATGATAATTCAGGTAATCTTCATGACATCGCTCTTGTTGCACCCCCTATGTAACGATGCTACACTATGTGCATACCCGGAGGTCTGCAAATGAAAACCGTTGGCTATATTGTGGCCGCCATCCTCGTATTTTTTGGCGTCATCTTCATCTGGGGAGCGTTCTCTGCCAATGGGCAGCCCAGTTACCTCATCATCGGCATCCTCACGGCGCTGATCGGCCTGGCGATCATCTACTTCGTCGGCCGCAAGCCCAAGGTGGAGACCACCAACGTCACCCTCAAGGTGGACCTGCCCGGGAACGTCAACATGGATTCGCTCAAATGCAAATCCTGCGGGGGCGTGCTCACTGCCGAGAATATCAAAGTGGTCAATGGCGCGCCCATGGTCACCTGCCCTTATTGCCATACCGTTTATCAAATTACCGAAGAACCCAAGTGGTGAGCCGGGGGGCTTTACCGGGCGCCGGATAATCCTGGGAGGGAATATGCTTCGCAAGCGCAGTTTGCTCATACTGGCCGTCTTTCTGGTCTTACTGATCAGCGCCGGCCCTGCCGCCGCGCAGAACCTGTATTTCAACGTCGAGCGTGAAGAAGCCGACCTGTATATGAACGTTGACGGGATGGCGACGGTGACTTATATCTATGTCTTCAACAATGAACCGTCCGGCGCGACCATCGACATTGTGGACATCGGCATCCCCACCTACAACTACAGCATGAGCAACGTCTCGGCCACCATTGACGACCAGCCGGTGCGCTCGATCGAAAGCTCGCCGTATGTTAAACCCGGCGTTGCGATCGACCTGGGCAGCCGCGCCATCCGGCCCGGCGCACGCGGCACCCTGAAGGTGACGATTGCCGGCGTGGGCGATATGCTCTATAAGACCAATAAAGTACCCGACGTCTCGGAAGATTACACCAGTTTCCAGTTCTCGCCCAATTCCTTTGAGAGCAATTTCGTCACCGGCAGCACCAACCTGACCGTGACGCTGCACCTGCCGATTGGTCTGCAGCCGGAAGAGCCGCGCTGGTTCACCCCGCAGGGCTGGCCCGGCCAAGATCAGCCGGAATCGGGCTTCGACTCGGACGGGCGGGTTTTCTACCGCTGGCAGACGGCTTCGGCCAGCGCCTCGGCGCAGTATATCTTTGGCGCGGCGTTCCCGCAGCGCATCGTCCCTTCGGCGGCCCTGAAAACCGAGCCAATCATCACCTCCACCGCCTGGGAAAGCATCTGCCCGGCGCTTTTCTGCCTCGGTTTTGCCGGTTTTATGGGGCTGATCATCTGGGCATCGGTCGTGGCCAGCAGAAAACGCCGCCTGCAATACCTGCCGCCGAAAATCTCGCTGGAAGGAAACGGCATCAAGCGCGGGCTGACAGCCGTGGAAGCCGCTATCCTGATGGAACAGCCGATGGATAAGATCCTCAGCATGATCCTCTTCTCGGTGGTCAAGAAAGGCGCCGCCGCGGTCGTCACGCGCGAGCCGCTCAAGATTCAAGCCACGCCCGCCCCCGCCGGAACCGAGCTTCAATCCTACGAGACGGAATTCATCTCGGCGATGACCATGCCCAGCCCGAAAGAGCAGCGCAAGGCGCTGCAAGATATGATGATCGCCCTGGTGAAGACCGTCTCCGAAAAGATGCGCGGTTTCAGCCGGAAGGAAACCCTGGCCTACTATCAGGACATCATGGCGAAGGCCTGGCAGCAGGTAGAAGCCGCCGACACGCCCGAGGTGCGCATGCAGCGCTTCGATGAGAACATGGACTGGACGATGCTCGACCGGCGCTTCGATGACCGTTCGCGCCAGACCTTCGGCACCGGGCCGGTGATCGTGCCGATGTGGTGGGGGCGCTACGACCCCACCTTCAGCCGCGGCTCGGCTGCGCCGACCACCACCAGCACCCCGATGCAGGTTGGCAAAGCCCCCTCCTCCTCGTCCCTGCCTTCGCTGCCCGGGGGTGATTTCGCCGCGTCCATCGCCGGGGGCGTGCAATCGTTTGCCTCCGGGGTCCTGGGCGACGTGACCAGCTTCACCTCGGGCATCACCAATTCGACCAACCCCGTGCCCAAGACGACCTCCTCCACCTGGCGGGGCGGCGGAGGCGGAGGCGGCGGGCGTTCCTGCGCCTGCGCGTGCGCCTGTGCCGGCTGCGCCTGCGCCTGCGCCGGGGGCGGCCGCTAGGATTCCAATGAGCCTGCTCACCGACCTTCAAGCGCGCCTCGCGCATATCTTCTCGGCAACGGGCGAGATCCCTCCCCCTTCAGCGGGAGTCTACCACTACCGCAAAGAGACGCCTGAGGGCAAGGCGCGCCTGCACCTGCGCCTGGAGCCTGACGGCCGCGGCCTGCTGCTGGTGAATGCCAGCCGGGCTTACCAGCTCAACCCGAGCGCCGCTCGCATGGCTTACCTCAGCCTGGAAGGCACCCCACCCGAGGCGGCCGTGCGCGCCCTTGGCCGCTGGTATAACGCCCCACTAAAGCAAGTCGCCGCCGACTATGCGCAGCTTTGCGCCCAGATCGAAACCCTCACCGACCCCGGCGAGCACTGCCCGATCTGCGAACTCGACCTCGAAACGACCATGCCGTTCAGCTCCAGGCCTTCAGCGCCCTACCGCATGGACCTGGCCCTGACCTATCGCTGCAATAATGAGTGCGAGCACTGCTACAACGGCCGCTCGCGCCGTTACCCTGAACTCTCGACAGACGAGTGGAAGCAGATTCTCGACCGGTTGTGGGAAATTGGCATCCCGCACGTGGTGTTCACCGGCGGAGAGCCGACCTTGCGCGCCGACCTGCCCGAGTTGATCGCCCACGCCGAGCGCAACGGGCAGATCACCGGCCTCAACACCAACGGCCGCCGCCTGAAGGACCCGGCCTTCGTCCAGGCGCTGGTGGATGCCGGGCTCGATCACGTCCAGGTCACGCTCGAGTCGCACGAACAAGCCGTGCATGACCGCATGGTGGCCGCGCCCGGCGCCTGGCCTGAGACGGTCGAGGGCATCCGCAACGCCCTGCGCACCCGTCTGTATGTGATGACCAACACCACCCTGCTGGTCTATAACAGCCCCGGCCTGAGGGGAACGCTCGATTTCCTGGCCGAGTTGGGGGTTCCCACCATCGGCCTGAACGCATTGATCTACTCCGGCCGCGGGGCCGCTGCGGGAACGGGCCTGCCGGAATCGCACCTCCCTGCGCTGCTCGAGACTGCCCGCGAGGTCACCGCGCGAACCGGCCAGCGATTAATCTGGTACACTCCCACGCGCTACTGCGAGTTCGACCCGCTGCTCCTCGACCTGGGCGTGAAGGGCTGCACCGCCGCGCTGTATGCCATGTGCATCGAGCCGGACGGCGCAGTCATCCCTTGCCAGTCTTACTACCAGCCGCTTGGCCGGCTTCCCGCCGACCCGTGGGAGAGCATCTGGAACCATCCGCTGGCGCTCAGCCTGCGTGAGCGCCGCGGCGTGCCCGCCGGATGCCGCGAGTGCAGCATCTTCGAAACCTGCGGCGGCGGCTGCCCGCTCTCCCGCCAGGCCAACCCCCGCCTGAAAACCGAACCGATCCACGCTCTTCTTTCGCAAGCGAGGTGAGATGAACCGCCTAATTTCCTTCATGCAGCGCTATTTTCCACCGCACCAGCCCGTCCGGCCCGGCATCTACCAGTTCACCGCCCCTCCCGAGGCCGAATTCCCCTTCCGGCTGCACCTGCGCATCGAGCCTGATGGGCGCGGCCTGCTGGTCGTCAATGGCAGCACGGTCGTGCATCTCAACCAGACTGCCGCGGAGTACGTTTACTATTTCGTCCAATCCACGCCTGCCGACCAGGCCGCGAAACTGGTTGCGGAGCGTTACGGCATCCCGGTCGAGGCCGCCCGCGCCGACTTCGACAGCCTCACCGCGCGCATCAAGGCCCTCGTCGAGGTGCCCGACCTTGACCCCGTCACCTACCTGGATTTCGAGCGCGACAACCTCTACACCGGCGCCAGTTCGGCTCCCTACCGCCTCGACTGTGCACTCACCTACCGCCTGCCCGAAACCGGCTACGCCCGCTTTGCGCCGGTTGACCGGGTGAAGCATGAGCTGCCGCAGGTCGATTGGGAGGCCATCCTCAAGAAAGCCTGGGATGCGGGCATCCCGCACGCGGTTTTCACCGGCGGAGAACCCACCCTGCGCCCCGACCTGCCCGATCTAATCGGCTACGCCAGCCAGTTGGGCATGGTCACCGGCCTGATCACCGACGGGCTGCGCCTGGCCGAGCGCGATTACCTGCACCGGATTCTGCAAAGCGGGCTGGACCATGTGATGCTCATCCTCGACACGGGCGAAGATGCCTCCTGGGAGGCTTTGCGCGATGTGCTTGCCGAAGATATTTCGGTCACCGCTCACCTGACGATCACCCCCAATCACCACCTGGATGAGCCCGCCATCTTCGAGCGCCTGGTGAGCATGGGCGTTCAGCAGGTCTCGATCAGCGCCAGCGCGCAGGAACTCAGCCAATACCTGCCTGCGGCGCGCCAGGCGGCCGCCGAACGTCACCTGCGGCTGGTGTACGACCTGCCTGTACCGTATTCGCGCCTGCACCCGCTGGCGCTCGAACTCGCCCAGGCCGGCGACGAAGTGCCGCAGGGCGCCGGAAAGGCCTGGTTGTACGTCGAGCCGGATGGCGACGTGCTCCCGGCTCAGGGCGTGGTGGACGTGCTCGGTAACCTGCTCACCGACCCCTGGGAAGCCATCTGGGCCCGCGCGCAATCTGCTGCCTGATGCTCTCTGACCGCGAGTGGGACGCGCGTTACCGCCAGCAGGCCGGCTGGACCCGCGCACTGCGCGAGCACCTCTACCGGCAAATCGGCCTCGGCCCCGGGCAGCGCGCGCTCGAGGTTGGCTGCGGCACGGGGGCCGTCAGCTCTCACCTGGCGCAATTCTGTTCTGTCCAGGTCTTTGGGCTCGACCTGGACCCCGGTTACCTATCCATCGCGAACGAGGGCGGCACATGCTGCCTCCGCGCCGATGCGCTGCACATCCCCTGCGCAGATGGCGCCTTTGATGCGACCCTTGCGCACATGTTCTTGCTATGGGTCGCCGCGCCCGGCCTGGCCCTGGCCGAGATGCGCCGGGTGACGCGCCCCGGCGGCTGGGTGCTGGCCCTGGCCGAGCCGGATTACGGCGGGCGGATCGATTACCCCGCCGCGCTGGCAAGGTTGGGCGCGCTCCAGCGCGAGTCGCTGCGCGAGCAGGGCGCCGACCCCGAAATGGGCCGCAAGCTGGCGCATCTCTTCCTCGCTGCCGGGTTGAAGAAGGTGGAAGCCGGCCTGTTGGGCGGGCAGTTCCGCGCCGCCGGTTCGCTCCAGGGCTTCGAGCAGGAGTGGCAGATGCTCCAGGCCGACCTGGTAGGCGCCGCGCAGGCAGGCGAATTGGCCGAACTGCGCAGCATGGACGAAGCCGCGCGCCGCAAAGGCGAACGCATCCTCTTTGTGCCGACGTTTTATGCCATCGGGCAGGTTGGATGAAGTTCTTTACAATTTCTGCAGACGCGGCTATAATAACGATCGTTCGGGGCGTGGCGCAGTCCGGCTAGCGCGCTTGCATGGGGTGCAAGAGGTCGAAGGTTCAAATCCTTTCGCCCCGACCAGGTAAAGAATCGCGAACAGCGGTTCTTTCCTTTTAAGGTCGAAGCTCCCCCAGAAGGGGGTGATATCCAATCCTTTCGCCCCGGCAGAAACCCTGCCCGCTGATGGATTTCGCTCTTACGGTGTGGGGGTCGCAGACGGGTTGGGCGTGGCCGTCACCGCCACGACGATCTTCAGAAACACCGGCTCCTTGAAGTTGGCCCGGTCCGTGTTCGACATCACCCAGTCGCTGCGGTACACCCCGGGTTTGGCCGGGGCTTTCATCTGCAGGTTGATCTCCACTTCATCACCGGGCGGCACATCCCGGTCGAGGAAAACCTCCTTCGGCGCGCCAAAGGCATCGCCGCTGTAAAAGCGCAGCAGGTAGCCGGTCGTCCAGGTGGAGGTGCCCGTGTTCTTCAGGCGCCAGGTCATGGTGAACGCCTGGCCGGGGCCGAAGATTGTGCCGTCCGCAACCGATTGCGACACCCACTGAGCCTTATCGGCGGTTTCTGCCTGGGTTCCTTCGGCGGCCGGCGATGGGCTAACCGTCTGCTCCGGCGTGGACGAAGGCTGCTGCGTCTCTGTGGCGCTGGGCAGCGGGGTGATAGACGGCGTCAAGGCGAGGTCGCGGGTCACCTGAGCCAGCACCGTGGCGGCCGCCTCCGTGCGGACGGGATTCGCATCAAAGGTGGGAGCGGTGGTCGCGGCAGCGGGGCTGCAGGCGGTGATCATCAGCAGGTTCACCAACACCCCAACCAAAAGTAGATTTCCTCGTGAGTGTTTCATATCGTTCTTCCTTTGTGGGTGCCAGTTCGAGCGCATGAAAGGTAGAAAGCAAGTCATCCTTATTCTGCGTTGGAAACCCTCTCGTGTCAATAGGGCGGCAGGCGGCCGGATGGAAACATGCGATGGGCCGTTAACCGCCCTCCTCCTGGCGGACCATCCTATCCACATATTCGGCCAACCCGCGCGGGCGGATGCGCAGCAGCCGGAGGATGAGCCTGAACAGCCAGCCGAAGAGGTGAAAAGCCGTGTATCCAACCAGCGCCCCCACGGCGTTGAGGAGCACATCGGTGATATCCACCCCGCGGTAGCCAAAACCCACCACCAGCGAGGCCGCCAGCTGCGAGAGTTCGATCGCCAGGCCCAATGCCGGGGCCATCCAGAGCATGCTCCGCGCGCGGATATGCGTGACGAACGGCGCCCCCAGCCCGAAGGGGACCGTCAGCAAGATGTTCCCCACCTGTTCGAATGTGAAAGAAGAGGGCTGAACGCCAAACAGCCACAGGTTCTTGAAGGGCAGCAGGTTCACCCGCTCGAAGATTTCATCCACCGGCCGGCGTGGAACCGCCCCGCCCATGTCCAGGGGAATGGGCATGGGGAAGAGCGTCACCCCCGCGAGCAGCAACAGATAGAGCAGAAACACCCCCAGGAAGAACAGGCGCGCCTTGCGCATTTTGAACAGCGCGCACCCCAGCAGCACCACACCGATCAGCGCCGCCCCGATCAAGAATGGATAGGGCAGGAATTCGATCCTCACCGGGTCTGCCTGCAGGGAATGAACATGCTCACCATTCTACCAGGGTTGGCGTTTGCGTGGGAAGCGGCAGGCCTGCCGCGCTGTCTGGCCAAAAGAAAGCGCTTCATCTCAGCTGCCAAAGTGACGGGCGCCCTCGTCCATCGAATCATGTACAATCATCCTGGGAGGTACCTATGCAACTGAAATCGGCTCAGCCTGAGGAACTCGGCATGTCGGCTTCGCGGCTGCTCAAAGCCAGAGATTACGCGCAGCGGGTGGGCGACCAGCTCGAAAGCTCCGGCGGCGCGGTGCTCGTTTTGCGCAACGGCCTGATCGCAGGCGAATGGTATTGGGGCAGGCGCGGCCCCCTGCCGCAAGACCCGCCGTACGATGAAAACACTCTCACCCCGCTCTTTTCCGTTACCAAAGGCGCCACGGCCACTGCCCTGGCGCTGCTCATCCAGGACGGCATCCTGTGGCTGGATGAGCCGGTTTCTTCGTACATCCCCGAATTCCGCGAGGGCGACCTGGCCCGCGTGACCATCCGGCACCTTGCCACGCATTCCAGCGGCCTGCCCGGGGGCGACCTGGATTTTTACGGCTGCTGGCGCGATCAGCTGCCCGGTGAACCGCTGGTCGAAACGTACTTCCGCCATGCGATGGGCCGCACCATCCGCGGGGTGGCTTTCGAGCCGGGCACCTGGCATGTCTACTCCGACATCGCCGTCACCATCCTCGGAGAGGTCATCTTCCGCGCATCCGGCCGGCGCGTCCCGCAGATTATGCAAGAGCGTATTTTTGGCCCCCTACAATTGACACGCATCGGCTGGGATTTCGACGAGTCGCTCGAGGCAGACCTGGCGACGGTGATTAACTCAGACTGGCTCGGTGGAAGGCACGGCAAGGCCAATCGCCAGGCCGGTTCGGTGGCCGGCGGGTTGATCTCCAACGCGCGCGACCTGGCCGCCTTCGGCCAGCTCCTCCTGCAGGAAGGCGAACTGGACGGGAAGCGCCTGATCGCCCCGCTCACCGTGCGCATGATGACATCCTGCCAGTACCCGCTGCCTGGCCGCCCGAATTACCCGCACCGCGGCCTGCTCTGGTGGATCAAAGCCGCGCCGGATACCCCCGAACTCGGCAGCATCGTCCCCCTGGGCACGTACTGCCACGGCGGTGCGGGCCACAGCGTGCTGGTGATCATGCCGGCCCTCGATATCGTCGCCGTGATGATCCGCAACCGCGCCGGCGACCCACCCGGCTTCATCTACAACCGCGATTACCCCGTGTTCATGGATCTGGTCACCGCTGCCGTGGATGAGCCCTGACCTCAGCGCACGCCCGGCCTCACTTGCCATCACTTGCTGGATTCATGTCTTCGAGAGGGGCAATCGATGTAGAGCTCTCAAAAAATTTTAACTTGCCTTAATTTTTACCGCAAACCATGGAAGTATAATCATCAATGCGAAGGGTATATTGGCCGTATGCATTGGTACATATTCTTTTACCGGCTAAGCTGGATCTATTCCATCCTTAACATCATCCTGGCGCTCTTCAGCCTGAATATTCTGTTCTTGCTGATCCTCGCCATTCGTCACCGCAAGCCGAAGACCCCGCCCGTCCTCGAATCTTCCGCCGGGCTGCCCTCGGTGCTCGTGCAATTGCCGGTGTATAACGAGCGCTATGTCATCGAGCGGCTGATCGACTCAGCCGCCGCCCTGCAATACCCCGCCGATAAGCTGGTCATCCAGGTCATCGACGACTCCACCGATGAGACCACCCTCCTGGCCCAGGCGCGCGTGGCGCACCACCGCGAGCGCGGCGTGGATATTCGCTACTTGCGGCGCGCCGACCGTTCGGGCTATAAGGCCGGAGCCCTGACTGCCGGCATGGCCGCTGCCCCCGGCGAGATCATCACCATTTTCGACGCCGATTTTATCCCCCCGCGCGATTTCCTCCTCCGCATGGTTCCCAGCTTTCTGCGCGACCCCCGTCTGGGCATCCTCCAGGCCCGCTGGGAGCACCTCAACCTCGAGCAGAACGCCATCACCCGCGTCATTGCGCTGGGGCTCGACCTTCACTTTGCCGTGGACCAGATCGCCCGCAGCCGCAGCGGCCTGCTGATGAACTGCAACGGTTCGGGCTGCATGCTGCGCCGCCAGTGCATCGAAGAAGCCGGCGGCTGGCAGGATGACACACTCGTCGAAGACACCGATCTCTCTTACCGCGCTCAGCTGGCAGGCTGGCGCATCGATTACCGCCCCGATGTCCTCGTTCCGGGCGAACTGCCCGCCACCATCCTGGCCTTCAAGCAGCAGCAGTTCCGCTGGGCAAAGGGCATCATTCAGGCATTCCTGAAGCTTGCCGGCCGCATCGCCGCCTCAAAAGAGCCGCTGTTCAAGAAGGTCGAAGGCTTCCTGCACCTGGGAATGTACATTGGCAGCCCGTTGATGCTGCTCTCGTTCCTGCTCAGTTTCCCCGTCGTGTTCATCTACGGGCACCAGCCTTTCAACATCGCCGCCCTCGGCGTCGCGGCGCTGATCCCTCCATTGGCGATCCTTTACGCTCAAGCGCGCCTGCGCGGGCAATGGCTGCGATATTGGATCTACTACCCGATGCTGTTCCTGGTCAGCATCGGCCTGTCGGTCACCATCACGCGCGCCATCTGGGAGGCTCTCATCGGCGTCAAAAGTCCCTTCGTGCGCACGCCCAAGTTCTCCGGCTCCGACCAGAAGAACAGTCACTATGCCCTGCCGGTGGACGGTGCAGCCTGGATCGAGCTGGCCTTGAGCATGTACGGACTGTTCACCGGCCTCTTCGCCGTCGAACGCGCCCGCTTCCTGGCGCCCTTCATCTTCCTCTATGCCCTCGGTTTCGGACTAACCGCCTGCCTGGGTTTTCTCCAGGCCGGGCCGGTTCGAAGGCGCGCCGCTCAGGCAATGACTCGTTCCTGATCATTCCGCAACCTTCCCGCCGTTTGTGCGTATTTAATATAGCCGCTTGAGCCTTACAGGTTCGAGCGCAATGCATACACGATCAGGAGGGTTGCATGAGCGACGAATCCACGTATATTCCCCGCGAAAACCGGCGCCTGCGGAACCGCGTTTTCTTTGGAATTTTGCTCATTCTCATTGGAGCGCTCTTTCTTCTCAGCCAGTTCACCTCGTTCGAGTTCTATAACTGGTGGGCTCTCTTCATCCTCATCCCGGTCTTTGGGTCTTTCTCATCCGCCTGGTTCATCTTCCAGCGCAATGGGCGCTTCAGCGAGGGCGTGCGCAGCAGCATCGGCGGAGGGCTGATCATCCTCACCGTCGCCGTCATATTCCTGCTCAACTTGAACTGGTCCGCCTGGTGGCCTTTGATGGTGCTTGTGCCGGGGTTTGTGGTCTTCGCCAACGGCTTCCCGCTGCCTGGGTCGAAAGAGCTGGAACGCCCCCTGGCGCAGCGATTGTACCGCCCCTGGATGGGCTGGACGGGCCTGGGCGTCATGGCGCTCGGCGCGGGTTTCCTGGCCGACCGTCTCGGAATCTATAATCCGGCGCTGGTTTCACTCAACTGGTGGGCCGTTCCCATCCTCATTCCGGCTGCCGGCGGTGTGTTGACGGCTTTGCGCCTGCTCTTCTCGGGCGCGGGCTTCGGCTGGGCGGCGATGTCGAACCTGTTCAACACGGTGATCTTTGCCGCCGTGGGGCTGGTGGCCTTCTACGGCATCAACTGGAACATCCTCGTCCCGGTGTTGATCATCGCCGCCGGGTTGGTCCTCCTGGTAGGCGTCTTCCGGCGGTAAACCCTTCTTATATCAGGCGCAGGGGACGGTTCGCGAACCATCCCCTGCGCCTTGTCTATGCATCTCCCCATTTTTCATCTGGTATAATGCCCGCATGCAGGGCAATCTTTCGCGGCGCGAATTTCTCAAGCTTTCAGCCCTCAGCCTGGCAGGCCTGGCGGCTGCCCCGTGGGGCGGCTCCGCCCTCGACCTGGGCGGCGAAGTCATTCGTGTCGCCACCCATTCGGCCTCCGTCTATTCCGAGCCGAACGACAAAAGCACCATCCTCTACCAGCGCCGCAGAGATGAGCTGGTCAACGTGTATGAAGAAGTCATCTCGCCAGACGGCCCCGGCTACAACCCCGTCTGGTTCCGCGTCTGGCGTGGTTACATGCACAGCGCGCGCGTGCAAAAGGTATCGGTGCGGTTGAACCCGGTCGCCGCAAGCATTCCAGACCGCGGACAGCTCGCCGAGGTGACCGTCCCTTTCACCCAGTCCATGCGCTACCTGCCCTACAAGAAGCGCTGGGAGCCGGTCTACCGCCTCTATCAAGAATCCACGCAGTGGGTGGTGGCCATCGATGAAGGCCCCGACGGCGAGCCGTGGTACCGCATCCACGATGAACTGCTCGAGTTCACCTACAACGTCCCGGCGGCTCACCTGCGGCTCATCCAATCCGAGGAGTTTGCCCCCATCTCGCCTGACCTGGATCCCTGGAAAAAGCGCATCGAGGTGTCCATCGCGCGGCAGGAGCTGGTGGCCTATGAAGACGGCAATGAAGTGCTGCGGTCGCGCGTCTCCACCGGTGTGCCCGCCTGGCGCGAAATCCCCGGGCAAATCCCCACCGACACACCCACCGGCGAGTATCACATCTTCTCGAAAATGGCTTCCAAGCACATGGGGAACGGGCAGGTGACCGCCGATATTGAAGCGTACGAGCTTGTCGGCGTGCCCTGGACGTCCTTCTTCGTCGAGACCGGCGTGGCCATTCACGGCACCTACTGGCACCGCAATTTCGGCACGCCGATGAGCCGCGGCTGCGTCAACGTGCCCACCGACATTGCCAAATGGATTTTTCGCTGGACCACCCCGGTGACCGAGCCGGACGTGTGGGAGCAGCGCGGTTACGGGACTCTCGTCGTCGTCAGTTGATCAAATAAACTCCGCGAAGACCTGGTTGCCCAACAGACGCCCGCGCCTTGTCAGGCGCAGGCGGCGGTCGCCCGGTTCGCCGGCCCATTCCAGCAGGCCCGCGCGGGTGAAGCGCTCGATCGGTCGCGCAAAGGCGTCTTCCAGGCGGGCGCCAAAGCGCTCGGCGAACGTGCGGCTCGAGATGCCCTCGTCCGTCAGGCGCAGGCCCATCATCATAAATTCACCCACCTCATCGGCTGCGCCAAGCTCGCGGGCCTCGGCATTCGCCGGGCTGCGCGGAAAGGGCATGCTTTCGCCTTCGCGCACGCGCCGGATGTATTCGCGGATCGGGTTCACATCGGCAGTGCGCCACCCTGCCGCGTAACCGTGCGCGCCGGCGCCAAACCCCAGGTAGGGCAGCCCGCGCCAATATTGCAGGTTATGACGGCAAGAGCGCAGCCCCACGCCTGGGGCAAGACGCGCCCAATTGGAGATTTCGTATTGGATAAAGCCCGCTTCGCCAAGCCTGTCCATCGCCAATTCATACATTTCCGCCGCCCCGTCGGAATCCGGCAGGTCCACCAGCCCGCGCGCCGACCATTTGAAGAGCGGCGTGCCCTCTTCCACGGTCAACGCATAGAGGGAGATATGGTCGGGCTTGAGGCCGAGCGCAAGCTCGAGCGTGTTCTCCCAGCGTTCCAGGGCCTGGCCCGGCAGGCCGAACATCAAATCCAGGCTGAGGTTATCGAACCCCGCTTCCCGCGCCCAGGCCACCGAGCGGATCACATCCTGGTGGTCGTGCAGGCGGGTGAGCAGCTTGAGCTCCTGAGGGTGAGCCGATTGCATCCCCAGGCTCAGGCGGTTCACGCCCAGGCCGCGCAGCCCCCGCAGGTATTCCGGGCTGAGCGTGCCGGGGTTGGCTTCCAGAGAAATCTCCGCATCGCGGGTGAACTCGAACCGCTCGCGCGCCCGGCCGAGTATGCGCTCCAGCCCGGCGAGCGGCAGCAGGCTGGGCGTCCCTCCGCCGAAGAAAACCGTGTGCACCCCCACCCGCCCGGCAGCGCTGCCGGCCACCAGGTCTATCTCACGGCAAAGCGCCTCGATATAAGGTTGAATCCAGCGCTCCATGCCCGCGTAGGTGTTAAAATCGCAGTATGCGCAGCGCCGTTTGCAGAAAGGAATATGAAAATACAGGCTCACGTCTTGCATGTGAGGGCAGGATACCACCGATGCAGCCCGCGTGTCAACCAAAGGCCGCACAATGTGGTATGGTATAATGCCCTTGACCGGGGGGTTGACCCTGGATCTTTGATTAAGGAACCGAAGCGCGATTGTTTTTCTGTCTGTTGTGAGGCTGACCCCACCACGAACAGAAAATTAAACTCACGATCAAGGAACCCATGAGCGCGGATACCAACGCAACCAAAATTTGCCCAACGTGCGGGACACGGCTGAGCGCCTCGGCGGTGAAATGCACCGTCTGCGGCAGCACGTTGACGACCCCCACCGCGGCAGCCAGGGCCGTCCAACCGTCTCGCATCCCTGAATTGACCCTCAGCCTGCCGCTGGTGCTCGGATTGATGGTCCTCCTCCTGGCGATCGGCGCCGGGGCTGTTTACGCCGTGCTGCAAATGAACAAGCCGGAAGCCTTTGTACCCGCCACCCCGACCGCCACCGAGACCCTCACCCCCACGTTGACGCCCACGCCCACCGAGACGCCCACAGCCACTTTCGAGCCCACCTGGACGCCGCTCCCCACCCTGGAATACGTGATCGCGGCCAACGACACTTGCCTTTCGATCGCCTATGCGTTCAACATCACCACGCAGGCACTGATCACACTCAACAAGCTACCGGCTGCCTGCGATACGCTCATCCCAGGGCAGAAGCTCTTTATCCCTCAGCCCACCGTCACGGCATCGCCGCAGCCCACCAACACGCTCAACCCCACCGAACAGGCCGAGGCCAGTTGCGATAAGATGGATTACTTCGTCTCCGGCACCGACACGCTTTCGAGCATTGCGCTCAATTATGGCGTGACGGTTTCGTCCATCCGGGAATACAGCGGGCTGACGAGTGACATCATCTATGCCGGGCAGAAGCTGATCATCCCGCTTTGCGAGCGCGGGCCGAAGAACACCCCCACCCCCACGCCGATCCCGCCATACCCGGCCGCCAACCTGCTCCTCCCGGCGGATGGAGCCGCGTTCACCTCGGCTAACGATGTGATTACCCTGCAGTGGGCTTCGGTCGGCGAGCTGCGCCAGAACGAAGCCTATGCGGTGACGATCATCGACGCATCGAACAGCGACCGGGGCAAGGTGGTGCAATACGTCACTGATACCAAGTTCACCATCCCGGAGGAACTGCGCCCGACCGACGGCCGCATGCACATCTTCCGCTGGTCGGTGTTGACGGTGCGGCAGACAGGCACCGATTCCCAGACCGGCCAGCCCATCTGGGAGCCGGCCGGGCCGGTGAGCGCCGAACGGGTCTTTGGGTGGGTCTCCGGCGCGGGCCAGTCCACGCCTCAACCATAAGTTTCAGAAAAAAAAGAGCGGGATCACCGCTCTTTTTTCATCTCTTCGAGTTCGTGTTCCTCGATGAACTTCACCGCCTGCATGGCGGCCGCAGCCCCCATGCCCGCTGAGGTGACCACCTGTCGGAAGACCGGGTCGGCGGCTTCTCCGGCGGCATATACGCCGGGCACGCTGGTCTGCATGCGTTTATCGGTGAGGATATAGCCGCCCTCGTCCATCTCCAGCTGGCCCTTGAACAGCTCGGTGTTGGGCTTGTGGCCGATGAAGATGAACACCCCGTCGGTTTCCATCTGACTCTCGGCGCCGGTGACCACGTTCTTCAGCCTGACGGCCTTCACGGCCTCGCTGCCGACCACCTCGGTGACGACCGTGTTCCAGAGGAACTCGATCTTGGGGTTGGCCTTCGCCCGCGATTGCAGGATCGCCCCGGCGCGCAGTTGATCGCGCCGGTGGATGATGGTGACCGATTTTGCATAACGGGTGAGGAAGATGGCCTCTTCCAGCGCTGAATCACCGCCGCCGACGACAACGACCTTCTTATCCTTGAAGAACCAGCCGTCGCAGGTGGCGCAATAAGAGACTCCGCGCCCGGTCAATTCCACCTCGCCGGGAACGTTCAGGTGAACCGGGCTGGCGCCGGTGGCGATCACCACGCTTTCGGCCTTAACCTCAATGCCGTTGTCGGTGGTGATCACAAACGGGCGTTTTGAAAAATCCACCTCGGCGGCGCGGTCGAACTCCACGTGCGCCCCAAAGCGCTCGGCCTGCTTCTGGAATAGCTCGCCAAGCTGCGCCCCGCCCACCCCATCCGGGAAACCAGGGTAATTCTCGATCGTATAGGTCAATGCGGCCTGCCCGCCCAGCTCGAGGCCGGTGAGCACCAGGGGGTTGGCCTCAGCACGCGCAGCGTATAAAGCCGCCGCCCAGCCCGCCGGGCCGGAGCCTAAAACGACCACCTTGTAGGGGTGATGCTCTTTTTCCATCGCTTCATTATTCGTTAAGCTGCTCAAATTTAAGTCCATGCGGCGCTCCAGGAGAGGGTTTCGAGGCAGGAATTGTAACACGCTGCCCCGTCAAATTCCATTTATAGATTAGACGCTCCCGCAGCCCGTTTGGTTACATCAACGTTTTGTTAACAGGCCCGGTCGGTGATTTCCAGCGCCCGGTCGAGCACGCTGAAGCCCTCTTGGAGCTGCTCCGGGGTGATGATGAGCGGCGGGATGACCAGCACGGTGTGCCAGTGAGTGTAGGCAAAAACGCCGTTCTCCAGCAGGTATTGGCGCAGGGCGGCCATCTCCGGGCTGGAGGCGTTGAAAGGCGCCATCGGCTCTCTGGTCTTGCGGTCGCGCACCAGCTCGATCGCGCCAAAAAGGCCGATCGAGCGCACCTCGCCCACCGAAGGGTGGCGCTCCACCAGCTCCGCGAGCATTTCGGCCATCACCGCGCCCGTTTCCGCTGAGCGTTCCACCAGCCGGTCGGCCTGCATCACATCGATCACCGCTGAGGCCGCCGCGAGCGATATGGGGTGCCCGTTATACGTCAAACCGCCCACATATTCGCGCTCATCGAAGGCGGCGGCGATCTCCCTGCGCATCGCCACCGCGCCCAGGGGGGCATATCCGCTGGTCAGGCCCTTGGCCATCGTCATCAGGTCCGGCCGGACGCCCCAGTGATCGACCGCGAACCAGCGGCCCGTGCGCCCAAAACCGCTCATCACTTCGTCGCAGATCAAGAGGATGCCGTAGCGGTCGCACAGCGCGCGGACGCCTTGCAGATAACCCTCCGGCGGGACGATCACTCCGTTGGTGCCGGTGACCGGCTCGACCATCACCGCGGCGATCGTCTCAGGCCGTTCGAACTGGATAATTTCATCCAAATGGGCCAGGTATTCCTCGGTGAACTCGGCCTCGCCGATTTGCGGCCTGCTGCGGTGGAACACCGAGCGGTAGCGGTATGGGTCGAGGAAGTGCACCACCCCCGGCATCACCGCCGGTTCCCAGGCCGTGCGGCGCGGGTCGCCCGTGGCAGCCAGCGCCCCGAAGGATGCGCCATGGTAAGAGCGGTAACGGGCCAGGATCTTCGTCCGCCCGGTGAAGCCGCGCGCCAGCTTGATGGCGTTCTCGTTGGCGTCCGCCCCGCCAAGCGTATACAGGAAGTGCGTCAGCCCCTGCGGGACGATCTGCTTGAGCTGCATCCCAAGCGCAGCCCGCGGGCGCGTGGCCATGCCCGGCCCGGCAAAGGGCAGCTCGCGCGCCTGGCTGGCAATTGCCTCGATGACGCGCTCGTCGCCATGCCCGATGTTGACGCACATGACCATCGAGTTGAGGTCGAGGTAGCGCTTGCCGTTCGCATCCCAAAAGTAAACCCCTTTGGCCCGCGTAACGGGGATGGGTTTGACTTTTGCCTGAGCAGACCACGTCCAGAAGTTCGTCTCCAGGCTGAGTGGGAGGATCTCTTCGTCTGCGATGTACTTCATTACCTTCACCTGCCCTTTCGCGTTGGCGTTTGGCGTGCCTGTTACTCAACCTATATTATAATCTTCAACAGCGACAGGCTTTTCTCACCCCGTCAGGAGGCGGCATGGCCAATACTGAGACGAAATCATTTTCCGTCAGCAATTTCAACCGCATCTCGTTCCGCGCGCTCGGAACCGTCAAGATCATCCAGGGAGAAGAAGAAAGCCTGACGGTCACCGGAGAACCGGCGGCGCTTGAGCATATCAAAGTGGATGTAGAGGGCAGCGAGCTGGTCATCAAGCTCTTCACCTGGTATGACTTCCTGTTCCTCCCCCGCCCCGCCCACTATGAGATCAAAGTGAAGAACCTGCGGGCCCTCGATATCTCCGGCTCCGGCGAGGTGGACTGCGCCGAGTTGCTCACCTCCGAGATGAAACTCTCCATCAGCGGTTCCGGGCGAATCAAATTCGGCAGCCTGGAAGCCGCCCAGGTGCGCATGAGCATCAGCGGGGCAGCGGAGATTGGCGTCGAGTCGCTCGTCAGCAACGAAGTCGAAATCAGCTCCTCCGGCTCCGGCAAGTTCAACGCCGGGGGCAGCACCGAAAGCCTGGAAGTGCACACCAGCGGGACCGCCGAAGTCTACGCAGCCCGGCTCGCGGCTCAAGATGTGCGCGTGCATGTCTCCGGCACGGGCAAATATGAAGTGACGGCCCTCAGCACGCTGCACGTCTCGGTCAGCGGCAGCGCCAACGTGGCCTATCACGGCACGCCCAAGGTCACCCAATCGGTCAGCGGAAGCGCCTCCATTTATCGAGCCGAATGAAGCGCTGATGTCCGAAGCCCCCGGCTGGACGCCCGAACAGGCCTGCCTGGCCTGCAAAGGTGAACTGCACCCCCTGGCGTTGAAAGGCATCCGGTTCTTCAACGCCGGTGATTACTTCATGGCGCACGAAGAGCTTGAGCTGGCCTGGCGCGATGAGCGCGGCCCTGTGCGCGATGTTTACCGCGGCATCCTTCAGGTGGGCCTCGGCTACTACCACATTCTGCGCCTGAATTACCGCGGCGCCGTCAAAATGTTCCAGCGCTGCCGGCAGTGGCTGGAGCCGTTCCCTTCGCCCTGCCGCGGCGTGGACCTGGACCGCCTGCGGACCGATTTTTTACGCGCCGAAGCCGAACTGCTCCGCCTGGGACCCGAACACCTGCCGCATTTCGACCGCAGCCTGATGAAACCCGTCGTTCTGGTGGAGGACACACATGCCAACCAACCCTGCCTTTGAAGGAAAAATCGCGCTGGTCACCGGCTCGGGGCGCGGAATCGGGAGGGCCATCGCCCTGCACCTGGCAGGCCTCGGCGCCGACGTGGTGGTGAACTTCCACCGCAACGAAGCCCCGGCCAACGAGGCGGCGGCGCAAATCCGCGCCCTGGGGCGGCGCGCCCTGGTGGTGAAGGCCAACCTCTCGAAACCCGAAGATATCGACGCGCTCTTTGACGCCGTCGAGCAGGCATTTGGCGGGCTGGATCTCTTCATCAGCAACGCCGCCTCCGGGTTCAACCGCCCGGCCATGCAGCAAAAAGTCACCGGCTGGGATTGGACGATGAACGTCAACGCGCGCGCCTTCCTGTTCGCCGGGCAGCGCGCTGCCGCCCTGATGGAAAAACGCGGCGGAGGGAGCATCGTGGCCATTTCGAGCCCGGGCTCGCGGCGCGTGCTGCCCGATTACGTCGCCGTGGGGGCCAGCAAGGCCGCCCTCGAGGCGCTGGTGCGCTACATGGCGGTGGAACTCGCGCCGAAGAACATCAGCGTCAACGCCGTGGCCCCCGGCATGGTGCTCACCGATGCGCTGCAGCACTTTGCCACGCTCGGTAACCCGGATGTCATCCCGCATGCCATCGCCAAAACACCCGCAGGAAGGCTGGTCACCCCGGAGGATGTGGCGGGGGTGGTGGCCTTTCTCTGTTCACCGGCGGCCTTCATGATCCGCGGGCAGGTGCTGACGATCGATGGGGGCTACACCCTGCCGGTGCCGTAAAAACCAATCGTGTATATCTATTTAAAAAAAATTGGAAACACTTTTATAAAACGGTCACCAGCCTGAAGCGTCGAAAATCTCCTCCAGGAAGGCCTCCCGTTCTGCATCGGTCATGGGGCGCGGGCGGGCGTAGTCTTCCAGCATGGCGGTGAGGAGCTCGGTGGAGATATGGCGGCCGTTATAGAAAACATGCCGGTCGAGGAATTCGCGCCGCGTGCCCTTCACGGGGGTGTCCATCTGGTCGAAGAACAGGTTCCCCAGCCCGTAGTGGATCAGGCGGCCGCCCTGGAAGGCAAACCCTTGCGGGAAGTGCGCCTGGCTCCCGCTCACAATGACCGCGCCCGCCTCGGCCATCGCGCCGAAGTCCTCCGCCTGGTGTTCGGTTGGGTAGGGCACGTACACCTCGCCGTACTGGAAGGTCATCACGGGCAGGTAGCCCTGTTCGCGCAGCGAGCGCAGCTCGCCGGCCGTCCAATCCAGGTCGCAGCGCGCCGCGCCGGGTTCATCGGCAGTGGCCCAGGCGGCCGGCGGGCCGACGAAGTTGCACCCCAGGAAGGCCAGCCGGTTGCCGTTGTGCTCGATCAAGAGCGGCCTGCGCGCTTCTTCGCTGTTCTCGCCGCCTGCAAACCAGCGCCAGCCGCGCTGGCGGTACAGGTCGAGCGTGTATGATGACGCCGAGCGGCCCCAATCGTTGTTGTGGTTCCCGCTCAATTCGATGATATCCGCGCCGATCGCATCCAGCAGCCGGATATACTCCGGCCGGCTGCAGAACATCAGGCTCTCCTGGTTGGGGTCGGCGGCGGGGCAGGCCGGGTTGAAGCTCGCCTCGTTGCTGATGTGGGTGAAATCGGGTTCCTGCAGCCACGGCAGGATATCGCGGGCGGGGTAATCCAGGCCTAAACCCTCCATGCGCCAGGCGGTGGCGCGTACCAGGGCCGTGGTGCCCGTCATCAGCACCACCGTCAGCCTGGAAGGGTCGCGGTTGGAATGCGGCAGGCTGCCGCCCGACTGCTGGAACAGGTCCACGTCGCCTGAGGCATGAAAACCCAGCGTAAGCGGGTAGCCTTCCAGCTCGCCCCGGCGCAGGGCGGAAGAACCGTTGACGCGCAGAGCCTTCCAGCGCGGTTCGAGCTGCTCAAAAGGCAGCAGCGCCCAGGTGCGCTGGTCCCATGCGGTTTGGAGCAGGTCGTCTTCAGCCGGCACCTGCACCTCGCCTGAAGGATCGCCCCAGATCACCTGGAAGACCGAGCTTGTATCTGCACTCATCAGCAGACTGCGGTCTTTGAACTGGCTGTGGAACTGCCCGCGCCAGGAAGCCTTCACCTCATCCAGCGCGGCGTCATCGGCCACGGTGGGGAACGGCGCCGCAAGCACATACACCCAGGTGATGTCGGCAGTCGCGGCATCACCCGCCGGCGCGATGCGCACGCGGGCCAGCTCGGGCAGGCTCACCCACTGCCAGCCGGGCGGAAGCGTCACGCCGTCTCTCAGGCCGGAGGGAACGCCCGGCGCAGCCCAAATGCCGAGGACTTCGGGCGTGGGGGTTGGAATGGGTGTCGGCGAAGGCGTTGGCGTGGGGGTGAGGGTGGGCGTGGGGGTCATCACCGCCGGGCGGAAGGGCGTGCGCGTGGGCGTGGCGAAGATACCGGGCGCATCGAGCGCCCCAAGCGGGCCGCAAGCCGCGAGGAGCAGGGCCAGGGCGCAGAGCGCGCATGCGCCGGTGCGCCGGAGTAATCCGCAGAGCCTACCAGCCGCTGGCATCGAAGATCGTCTCCAGGAAAGCCTTGCGTTCCTCCGGGCGCATCGGGACGGGCTTGCCATACTCCTCCAGGCGCACCGTGAAGAGATCCACACCCTGGTAACGCCCCTGGTAGAAGATCTGCCGGTCAATGAAGGCGCGCTGCGTAAGGGTCGAGTCGCTTTGATCGAAGAACAGGTTGCCCAGCCCGAAATGGATCAGGCCGTCGCCCGCGAATTGAAACCCCTGCGGGACGTGCGCCTGGCTGCCCGAAACGACCACCGCGCCTGCTTCGGCCAGGCGCACGAACTCGGTGGGTTGCTGCATCGGGGCCGGTTTGTAATCTTCCGTCTCGAAGGCCTGCAAGGTCACGATGGGCAGGCAGCCTTGCTCGCGCAACGAACGGACCTCGGCCCGCATCTTCTCAAAATCACACGGTGCGGCGCCGGGTTTATCTACCCCGGCCCAGGCGACATCCGGCCCAGACATGTTGCAGCCCAGGAACGCCAGCCGGTTGCCGTTATGCTCGATGATGAGCGGCCGTGAAGCTTCGGCCAGGTTTTCCCCTCCGCCGTAGTATGGCCAGCCGCGCTCGCGGTAGAGTTCCAGGCTGTACTCGTAGGCTTCCTGGCCGCGGTCGAAGTTGTGGTTGCCGGTCAGCTCGATCACATCCGCCCCGGCTGCCTCCAGCAGGCGGATATAATCCGGCGGGCTGCAGAAGAGCGCCTCGCCGACGGCCGCTTTCTCCGGCGGGCAATCGGGGTTGAAGGAAACCTCGTTGGAGATGTGCGTCAGGTCGGCCGCGCGCAGCCAGCCCCCCACCTGGCTGGCCGGGTAGAGCACCCCTTTGGCATTCATCAAGGCCGCCGTGCGGCGCGCCAGGGCCGTCACCCCGCTCAGCGAGAGGACGGTCAGCCTGCCGCGGATGTAATTCGATGGCGGCAAAGTGATTTTGAACGTATCCGCACCGCTGAGAACGATGGGCACGGCCAGGGGATAGCTGTCTATACGAAAATCCGGGTCGTACGGTGAGCGGTTATCCACGCGCAGCACCCGCCAGCGCGGCTCGAGCCGCTCGAACGGCACGAGCGCCCACTCTGCCCCGGCGTCCCAGGCCTGCTCGAGGAGCGCTTCTTCAGGGGCCACATGCACCGCGCCGGGAGCGGGCGCCCCCCACCGGGCGCCGAACACTGCCAGCGTCTCCGCCGAAAGCCAGATCTCCCTTCCCGGTTGCGCCGCCCCCCAGGCCTGCCTGACCTCGGCGAGAGTGGCGTCTTCCAACCGGCCGGGGAAAGGCGTCGCCAGCGCATAAACCCAGGATATGCGCGCCAGTTCCCGTGCTGGCTCAGCCCCTTCCGGCGGAACAGCGAGGGTGGCGCTTGCTTCTGCCGCTCCGGCGGCCCCAGGTGCGCTGATAGCCCCGGCCACCGCGGCTGGAACGCTTGCATCGACCCACAAACCACTTCCAGGGTGCGCCGGCGAGGGCGTGAGGCCTGGGTCTTGGGTGGCGGGGGTGGCGGTTGGGATTTGGGCGCTTTGTACGGCGGCGCGAACATCCGGCTGGCTCGGTGGGATGGCAGTGCACCCGCTCAGGATCAGAGCGAGCAGGCACAGCCGGGCGAAGGTGTTGACCATTCGCCCCATTATACAACTTGATCGAATTTGATAGCCGTTTACACTACAATGAGGATAGATCACATCAAGAGGAGCCTATGCGCGAAGTAGCCGTTCTGGGGATCGGACAGACCAAAATCGAAGAGCATTGGGAAAAATCCCTGCGCGAGCTGGCCGGTGAAGCCATTCTGGCTGCCATGCACGATGCCGGGGTGACGAAGGCCGACGGGCTGTTCATCGGCAACATGATGTCTGGCGCGGCCAACCACCAGCAGCACCTGGGGGCCTACGTGGCCGACTGGGCCGGGCTGCGCTTTTCCGATGCGCTGCACGTCGAAGCCGCGTGCGGTTCAGGGTCGGCGGCTTTCCGCGCCGCCGTCATGGCCGTCGCATCGGGGTCGCTGGATGTTGCCATCGCCGCCGGCGTAGAAAAGATGACCGATTCGCCGGGCGGCGAAATCACCGCCGAGCTGGCCACCGCCGCCGATTACGATTGGGAAGCCAGCCAGGGGCTCTCCTTTGTGGCGCTGAACGCCCTTATCATGCGCCGCTACATGCACGAATACGGCTGGAAGCGCGAGCACTTTGCGCCCTTCTCGATCAATGCCCATGCCAACGGCGCGCACAACCCGTTTGCGCGCTTCCAGGAACCGATCACCGAAGCAGCCTATGCCAAAGCGCCGCTGATTGCCGACCCGATCAACCTGCTGGATGCCTCGCCGATGGGCGACGGAGCGGCGGCCGCCGTGCTGGTTCCCGCCGAAATGCTCCGCAAGGTGGGCAGCGGAAAGATCATCCGCGTCGAAGGCTCCGCCGCCGCCACCGACACAATCGCCATCCACCACCGCCGCGACCCGCTCTGGCTCTCGGCCGCCGAACGATCTGCCAAACAGGCATACGACCAGGCGAAGATCACCCCCTCAGAGGTGGACTTGTTCGAAACGCACGATGCCTTCACCATCATGGCGGCCCTCTCGCTGGAGGCGGCCGGTTTTGCCGAGCGCGGCCAGGGCCCGCGCCTCGCGCTGGAAGGCGAGATCCGCCCGGATGGGCGCATCCCGGTTGCCACGCGCGGCGGTCTGAAGGCGCGCGGGCACCCCGTGGGAGCCACCGGCATGTACCAGATCATCGAGGTCGTCCAGCAGCTGCGCTGCGAAGCCGGGCCCACGCAGGTGGAAGGCGCGCGCATCGGCATGACGCAAAACATCGGCGGAAGCGGTTCCAACATCCTCACCCACATCCTGCGCGCCGTCTAGGTAGCACGGCGGTTTTAGCGGGCTTGGGAGAAAAATCTTCATCGGTGTTTGTATAAAACAGGCAGGGCGGATGAACATCTCCGCCCTTCTGTTGTTGAAAGCCAGCTCGCGGCTGTTCTGCCCTCTTTTCATTTTCCGCCGATTCGGGTAAGATAACGATGGCACAAATGTTCGGTCATCTCTGCCGCGCGGAACCGTATGCCTGCAATCACCCAAAAAACCATCGCCGAATACCGAAAACGCACCTTCCGCCTCCTGCCTGGGACGCACCTCACATCCGTAGATGATGCCGTCCAATACGTCAACGAGCGCGGGATGGTCTTCTTCTGGCCCTACAAGGGCATCGAATTCCCCAGCCTGTGGACGGCCGTCGCCGGCAACCGCCCGGTCGCCGATGAGCACGACGACCCCGGGCACATCACCTGGGGCTGGAAGGACGGCCTGCTCGGCAAGCGGCGCGTGTATTACGGGCGGGTGCTCAAAAAGCGCAATTCATTCATCTCGCTGGAGACCCTGCCGCACTTTTATGCCCTCTCGCCCAACTACGGCTCGCCCGAAGAGGATTACCTGATCGACTACGAGGCCGGCAAACTGACCGCCGAATCGCGCGCCGTCTATGAAGCCCTGCTCGATAACGGCCCGCTCGATACCATCGCCCTGCGCAAGGCTGCCCGGCTGACCAGCAAAACCAGCGATACGCCCTTCAACCGCGCCCTCGAAGACCTCCAGGTGACGATGCGCATCCTGCCCACGGGCGTCGCCGAAGCCGGAGCCTGGAATTACGCTTTCATCTATGACCTGGTGCCCCGCCATTTCCCCGATCTGATCGAGCAGGCTCATCCCATCAGCGAATGGGAAGCCCGCCGGCACCTGCTGCTGCGCGCCCTTGACTCGCTGGGGGCCGCCCGGAAAGCCGATTTGCAGCGGTTGTTCGGCTGGCCGCCCGCGCTGGTCGACCGCGCAGCCCAGAAGCTGGAAGAAAACGGCCTCATCCTCCAAAACGTGGAGGTGGAGGGCTTTAGCGGCCCCTGCCTGGCCCTTTGATCGCTGGTACAGGCGGAAACGCACGAATAAACGCTTCCCCCCGGGAACGATTATAATAAAACCGGTATCCCTGACTTTACAAAGGAGTCGGCATGGAATTCCACATCTCCAGGCAGGCGCGCGACCGGTACGGGTTTGATTTATCCCTGTTCTCCTACTCAGGGAATGTGGTCTTTGCCAATTTCCATGCCGCACGGGTATTCGCGCAAAAGATCAACCAGCAGCGCGACCTGGTGAATTTTCCCGAGCAGGCCGTCCGCGCCGGCCAGATCAACGCGCTTGGGCTGATCGACGAGATCTTGCATCACGTCATCGCCATGTACCGCCGCGAGGTCAACCCCGATGCCCTCTCCCGTGCGCTGACCGACCTGGAATCCGCGCTTGGCCCGGCCGAGCTGGACCGCACCCTCTCGCAATTCGCCGCCGAGTTCCCGCCCCTCGCTGTCTATCGCGGCCAGGCAACCCTTGAGGAATACCTGGAAGGCAGCACCGAAGGCATCGCGAACCGCGAGGTGCTCCTCGAGGAGCTGATCCTGCTGTGGGTGACCAATCGCAACCCGGCCTGCCAGCCCTACCTCGAGTTATTCAACGATGAACGCCTGGCCGCCGAAACTCCTTACCGGCGGGCTATCGACCGGCTGCAGCAATTCTTCAAAACCGAACCGCCTTTTGGGCCGGAGCAGACGGACCTCATCACCTTGCTGCGCACCCCGGCGCTCAAAGTGCCCTATTCGCTCACCGGCCAGCTTGAATACCTGCGGGAGAACTGGAGCGGGCTGCTTGGGCGCTACCTCTACCGCCTGCTCAGCAGCCTCGACCTGGTAAAAGAAGAGGAAAAAGCCGCAGCCATGGGCATGGGCGGGCCCGGCCCCACGCTGGTGCCCACCTACGACGCCGCGGCTCTGGCCGAACTGGAGTACGAAGCCTTCAGCCAGGACCGCGAATGGATGCCCCGGCTTGTCTTGATCGCCAAGAATACCTACGTCTGGCTAAACCAGTTGAGCAAGAAGTACGGCCGTGAGATCACCCGCCTCGATCAAATCCCGGATGAGGAACTGGTCGAGCTGGCCTCTTTTGGCTTCACCGGGCTGTGGCTGATCGGCCTGTGGGAGCGCAGCCGGGCTTCAGCGCTCATCAAACAGCTTTGCGGCAACCCAGACGCCATCGCCTCGGCCTATTCGCTCTATGGATACGAGATCGCCCATGACCTGGGCGGCGAGGCGGCCTACCAAAACCTGCGCGACCGCGCCTGGCGGGTGGGCATCCGCCTGGCTTCGGATATGGTCCCCAACCACATGGGCATCGATTCTCCCTGGCTGGTCGATCACCCCGATTGGTTCCTCAGCCTCGATTACTCTCCCTACCCCTCCTACACCTTCAACGGCCCCGATCTTTCATCCAACCCGGCCGTCAGCATTAACATCGAAGACCATTACTTCACCCGCACCGACGCGGCAGTGGTCTTTCGTTATTACGACCACCGCGACGGGCGCACCCGTTACATCTACCACGGCAACGACGGCACGAGCATGCCATGGAACGACACCGCGCAGCTCAACTACCTCAACCCCGAAGTGCGCGAGGCCGTCATCCAGACGATCCTCGCGGTGGCGCGGCGCTTCCCGATCATCCGCTTCGACGCCGCCATGACCCTCGCCAAGCGCCACTTCCAGCGCCTGTGGTTCCCCGAGCCGGGTTCCGGCGGGGCCATCCCTTCGCGCGCCGAGCACGGGTTGACGAAAGAACAGTTCAACGCCGCCTTCCCCAACGAGTTCTGGCGCGAGGTGGTGGACCGGGTAGCTCAGGAAGCCCCCGATACGCTCCTGCTGGCCGAAGCTTTCTGGCTGATGGAAGGCTACTTTGTGCGCACCCTGGGCATGCACCGCGTGTATAACAGCGCCTTCATGAACATGCTGCGCAACGAAGAGAACGCCAAGTACCGCACGCTGATCAAAAACACGCTCGAATTTGATCCCGAAATCCTCAAGCGCTACGTGAACTTCATGAACAACCCCGATGAGCGCACCGCCGTCGAGCAGTTCGGCAAGGGAGACAAGTATTTTGGGGTCTGTGTGCTGATGGCCACCCTGCCCGGCCTGCCCATGTTCGGCCACGGGCAGATCGAAGGCTACGCTGAGAAATACGGCATGGAATTCCGCAAGCCGCTGTGGGATGAACAGGTAGACCCGTACCTGGTGGACCGGCACCGCCGGGAGATCACCCCCCTCCTCCAGCGCCGTTCGCTCTTCGCCGGGGTGGACCAGTTCCTGTTGTATGACTTCATCACCCCCGGCGGGTGGGTCGAAGAAAATGTGCTGGCCTATTCGAACGGAATCGGTTCATCGCGCGCACTGGTGGTGGTGCACAACCGCTTCGCCGATGTGCAGGGAACCATCCGCGTTTCCTCTCCCTTCGTGGTGAAGACCCCAGGCGGCGACCGGCCGATGGTCACCCGCACACTGGCCGAAGGCCTGGGCATCCAGCCCGGCGACGGCCGGTTCACCATCATCCGCGACCAGGCCTCCGGGCTGGAGTATATCTTCTCCAACAATGAGCTGGTCGAAAACGGCCTGTCGCTCCACCTGGGGGCATACGAGTACCACGTGTTCCTGGATTTCACCCAGGTGCAGGACGACTCTTACGGCTCCTACCGGCAGGTCTGCGCCTACCTCAACGGGCGCGGCGTGCCGAACATCGAAGAAGCCCTGCGCGAACTGGTCGTCCAGCCGGTGTTGAACCCGTACCGGGAGATCGCCAACCCCGGCTACCTGCGCTACCTGATGCAAAATACGCTTTCCGACCCCGCCCAAGAAGTTTCGGCTGCGCTGCTGAACGAAGCGCAGGGTAAATACAGCCGGCTGCTGCACGGGGCCGTGCAGATGACCGGGGCAACCGCGAACCAGGCCCCGCTTGTGGAAGAACTGCGCCACAGCCTCGAAGCCGCGCTCTCGCTGCCAGCGCTGGCGCAGAAATTCCCCATGCCAGGTTCCAGGGCCTACCAGGCGGCGCTCAAGTACCTGCAAAGCGGCCTCAAGAAAGAGCCGGCAGCGCGCATGGGCATCCTGTTTGGCTGGCTGTTCGTGCGCGGGCTGGGCAAGCTGGTGGATACAGCCAACTACCCGGCGGTTTCACGCTCGTGGTTCGATGAGTGGCACTTTGGCCCGGCCCTGGAAGAAGCCCTGCGCGGATTGGATCTTTCAGAAGCCGAGGCGCGGCGCGCAGTCGGGCTGGTGCGCCTGCTCACCGAGCAGCAGCACTGGTTCGCCGCCGGCAGCGGCGCACCTTACCGTCGGGTGCTGGCAGGTTGGTTCGGCGATGAGACCATCCAGCGCTTCCTGGGCGTCAACCGCTTTAAAGATATTCTATGGTTCAACAAGGAAGCCTTCGAGGAATTGGCCTGGTGGATGTGCCTGTTGGCGGTCTTCGAAGCCGTCTGCGGCCCGAACGCGGGCGCCAGCCTGTTGGCGGAACGCGCCCTCATGACTCATGCGCTGGTCAAGAAAATGCTCAAAGCCGCCAAAGCCAGCGGTTACCAGGTGCAGAAGCTCCTCGAAGGCTGAGGTTAATGCTCTGGTGCAGGCGCGCGCCAGGTTTCGGCCGCGCGAATCAGGTGCTTGCGGAAGACTGCATCGGCTCGCAGGCCGCTGCGCCAGCTTTTCACCGCTGATAGCGCATCTTCCGCCAGCAACGAAAGATCGGCCCCGGTGGCCTGCTTGACCATCAACACGGCCTGAGCGGCATACCCCACGTTGTTGCGCGGCTCGATGCGGTCGAAATCGTCGAAGAACCAGCCGCAAGAGGTGAACATCCGCTGGCGCTCATATTGCGCCCGCAGAATGTAATGGATGCGCTCCAATTCGCGGCCTTCAAGAAACCTGCCCGTCAGGTCAGCCACCAGGTTTTGCAAATCCAGTTCGCCGTGAATGACGCGGATGTACTGGTGGCGCAGCTCCCAGGGGTCGGCCATTTGCCCATCGACCAGCTTGAGGTATTCCACATCCACCGCTTCTGCCAGCCTGTCGAGCGCCCGGCGGAACGGCTCTTTCCAATCGCTGTGCGCCGTGCAATTACACACGCCAGACCACCGCTTCACCCCGTGCAGGCAGCTCCAGGAGGTCTTCTGGCGGATCGATACCGTCTCGGTCACGGGGTTCTGCTTCAACCACAGCCCGGGGTAGGTCATCTGGATCGGGTAGCTGCGCATGGCGCCGTCCATCAAGTAGGCCAGGAACTTATCACGGAAAGGCTGGTGGTGCCCGTACAGCTCGCCGTCCGAGGCGATCAGGATCAACTGCGGGTGACTGTCTTTCTGCCCCTCGGGGTTATATTTTGAGAGCAAGTAATCCGATAGAAAGCGGTCGGCGTTCACCGTCGAGGCCGGGTCAAAGCTGATCCGCGTGCTCAATTCCTGGTCATAGAAAAAGACGACCATGCTCCTGCCGCCGGATAGTTCCACCCGGTAAGGTTGGGTTGTGTCCAGGCCGGCCGAGTCGGCCTGCCAGGGGGCAAGGATGGTATATTGGATGCCGCAATCAGCCAGGACTTCGAGGGTTTCATCATCTGCGGCGGTTTCGGGCAGCCACATGCCCATCGGCCGGTGGCCGAAGCGCAGCTCGAAATCGGCCAGCCCCCAGCGCACCTGGGTCACCTTATCATGGCGGGCCGCCAGTGGGAGGATGGTGTGGTTATAGGCCTGCGCCATCGCGTTGCCCACGCCGTGTGTCTCAAAGTTGATGCGATCCTGCTGGATGATGCTCGCCTCGGTTTCGGGGTCATAATCGAACATCCACTCGAGCAGAGTCGGGCCGATGTTGAAGCTGATCTTCTCGAAGTTCCTCAGCAGCGCGTTCGGATAATAGCACTGCGCGTGGATGCGTTCGTTCCAGTTGCGGTACGGCGCCGCCCCCGGCTCGATGGGGATTTCCCCGGTGAGAGGGTCTTCACGCGGAGGCTGGTAAAAGTGGCCGTGAATACACAAAGCTCGCTGAGGCATGCTCATCATCCTGCACTCGGTAAATTCATCCTGTTCGGGCCGGAGAGGCTCTCAGGATGCAGATAACCCAACTTACGGCTAAAACGTTCAGGCATCAAACCAAACAGGCGCGGCAGAGTATCCAGGTCGCAGGTCCGGTCGGCGGCCAGGTAATCTTGCCAGAAGGAGCCCAGCGGGAAGCCGCGCGGGCTGTTTTCGAACCAGACGGTCAGGATGCGCAGGTAGGCAGCCGGAACAGGAACGATCATCCGCCTGACGCCGATCGCCCGGGCCACCATCTCGGCGGCAGCGCGAATGGTGAGGTATTCCGGCCCGCCCACCGAGTAGATGTTCCTGGCGCAATCGGGTGTTTCCATCGCCAGGATCATCCCCGTGACGAGGTCTTCGACCCAGATCGGCTGGATATGCGTGTTGCCGTCGCCTGGGAGCAGAAAAATGAGCGGCGAGATGCGCAGCAGGTAGGCAAGCGCGGTCGTGAAGTGGTCGCCCGGCCCAAAGACCACCGCCGAACGGAAGATCGTGTACGGCACGCCCGAGTCGATGATATGGTGCTCGGCGATGCCCTTCGCTTTCAGCAGCTTAAATGCCGAAGCGCGGTCTGCGCCCAGGTGGCTGAGGTATAAGAAGCGGCGCACGCCGGCATCCTTGGCGGCGAGAGCCAGCAGGCGGCTGCCGTCGATATCCACACCCTGCAAATCGGCGCGGACGCCCACGTTTTCGGCGCCCGCCAGATGAAAAACCGCATCTACCCCGCGCATCGCTGAACGCAGGCCGCGCTCATCCTTCAGGCTGCAAACGACCGCTTCCACAGCCAACCCGAGCGGTAAATTGGGCGACTGCTGCGATGGGCGCAGCAAGGTTCGCACCTGATACCCCATCTCCACCAGGTGGCGAATCAGCACCTGCCCGATGAACCCTGTGCCACCGGTCACGAGAATCATGCCGTCAAATTATAGCAGAGGAGACCTCGCTTTGATCAAGATTGGCATGAACCTTGCTACAAGAGGGGTACACGCCGCAAGGTTTGGATCTTTCACCACCTCCGAAAAGGAGCATCCGCATGGTTCGCAAAATGTCATTCAGCAACCGCCTTGGCCTTCATTATCCCTTCGGGCCGGAAAACTACCGCACCGTTGACCTGCAGGCCTGGAAGCCCATCCTTGCCCAGGTCGGCGCAGGCTGGCTGGTGCTCGAAACGGACAGCTCCCGCGCCATCCCTGAAGCATTTATCCGCGGTCTCATCGAAAGCGGCGTCCAGCCCATCCTGCACTTCAAACCTGCGTTAGATCCCATCCCAGCCCTGCGCGAGACGGAAATCCTGCTGAATGCGTATGCCAAATGGGGCCTGCGCTATGCCATCCTCTTCGACCGCCCCAACACGCGCTCTTCCTGGCCCCCTTCCGGCTGGACTCAGAATGATCTCATCGAAAGGTTCCTCGACCGCTTCCTGCCCCTCGCGGAAGTCGGCTGGCAGGCCGGGATTTCACCCGTCTTCCCGCCCCTCGAGCCTGGCGGCAGCTACTGGGATACAGCCTTCCTGCGCACCTCACTGGAAGTGCTCCAGCGGCGCAAACCCGAACTGGTGCGCGGCGGCCTGGCCCTGAGCGCTTATGCCTGGACGCATGGCCGCTCGTTGAACTGGGGTGCCGGCGGTCCCGAACGCTGGCCCGCCGCCCGCCCTTACCTGACCCCTGCCGGCAGCCAGGACCAGCGCGGTTTTCGCATCTTCGATTGGTACCGCGCCGTCACTCAGGCCGTGACCGGCAGCGACCTGCCGGTGCTGCTCCTCGAAGCCGGATCGCCGGGCGGCGGCAGCGTGGACGCCCGCACCGCTGAAACCCTCAGCCGCATGTTGATCCGCGAAGAGGTGGCCGACCCTGCCGACCCCGAATCCACCCTCGAACCCCTGCCCGATTGCATCTTTGGAGCGGCGCTGCACCTCCCCGGGCTGCCGCAGGAGGAAGAATTCCTCGCCATCACCGACGCCCTTCAGAAAGTGCGCGGCGAGGCGCTGGCGAAGAGTGTCACCCTTTCCGCCGACCGGGGGCATCCCATCCAGCATTACATGCTCCTGCCGTACTTCGAATGGGGCGTTTCCGAGTGGCATCTCGACGCGATCAAGCCCTTCGTGCGCAAATACCGCCCGGCGGTCGGTTTCTCCATCGAGGAAGCCGCCCTGGCAGAATCCGTCACCGTCATTGGCAACGAAAACGAGATTCCCGATGGCGCTCTCGAGCAGCTCCGCCAGGCCGGCTGCAAAGTGGAGCGAATCGCGGCACATGGCACAAGTCTTGCAACATTGCTGGCAGAGAGGTGAGCATATGACGACCATGGTCCATACCAAACCCATCCAACGCACGCCCTTAGCGACCCGCCAGCCCGTCTTGAAGATTATCGGCTTAGGCGGCGGTGGTTCGAATGCGGTCAACCGCATGATCGAACTGGATCTGAAAGGCGCCGAGTTCATCGCCGCGAATACCGATATGCAGGCGCTTCATCAAAGCCTGGCACCCAAGAAGATCTGCCTCGGCCCGCACACCACGCGCGGCCTTGGGGCCGGGGGCAACCCTTCCACCGGCGAAATGGCCGCTGAAGAAAGCTTCCAGCAGTTGTGCGAAGCCCTGCGCGGAGCCGATATGGTCTTCCTCACCGCTGGGATGGGCGGCGGCACCGGCACCGGCTCGATCGCCGTGGCGGCCCGGGCTGCGCGCACCGTCGGCGCGGTGACGGTGGCCGTGGTGACCATGCCGTTCTCCTTCGAGGTCGGCCGCCGCCAGCGCAACGCCCGCGAAGGCCTCGCAAAGCTCCAGCCGCACGCCGACACGCTCATCACCGTGCCCAACGACCAGCTTCTCAAAATCGCCCCGCCCAACCTGCCCCTGGATATGGCCTTCCGCATGGCCGATGACGTTCTGCGCCAGGGCGTGCAGGGCATTTCCGAACTGATCACCCAGCCAGGCCTGATCAACGTTGATTTCGCTCACATCCGCCAGGTGATGCAAATGGGCGGCGGCTCCATGCTCTCGATCGGCATCGGCGAAGGCCCCAACAAGGCCGTCAAGGCCGTCGAGCATGCCCTGCACCACCCCCTGCTCGATTCGATCGCCATCGACGATGCCACGGCGATTGTGGCCAACTTCACCGGCGGCTCGGATATGACCTTCATGGAGCTGATGGAGGCGATGAACTTCCTCCAGGAACACACCCACGGCCGCGCCGAAATCATCCCCGGTGTCATCACCGACGAGCGCATGACCGACCGCACCCAGGTGATCTTAATCATCACCGGCCTGGGCGCCACCCCCCTGGAGACACGCTCTGCGGCCATGCACGCTCCGAGCATCCCGGCGGCGGCGCGCGGGGCAGCCCCCATGCCGCAGCCCCAGCCCGTGGCGCAGCAAGCCCAGCCCGAAATGGCCGCCGTTGACCTGGATATCCCGGCCTTCATGCGCCGGCGCATCCGCTAAGCAGAGTGCAGCCATGGACCGCGCATTGCTCAACTCCATCTGCAGCCAGGTTCACCGCAAATTCCCCGAGACAAGCGGCGTCCAGCCCAAGGTGACCGAACGGCCCGATGACCACTATCTGCTCATCTTCAAGGCCAGCGCCCTCACCGCCGATGGCCGCAGCCTGCCCCGCACCGTGCGCGTGGTGGCCGATGCGCGCGGAAAAATCATCAAAATGACAACTTCTCATTGAGCTTGCTTCTTAAATTCTCGCCCAACCAATCAATAGAGGTCTTCCATGATGAACCAACGCCTGTCTTACCGCGCGGAATTGATGGTCTGCAACCTGGCAATCCAGACTCTTAGCTATGCCCGGCCCATCCGCTCCGCCATTCAAAAGGGCGCCCGCCTGGTGCAAACCCGCCAGCTGCCCATCTGGCTCTCCACCCTGGCTGCCAGCAGCATCTGCGGGCTGGTAACCGGCTTCGGCCTTTACTGTTTGATCGCCATCAGCCGTTAACCTTCCTATGAAGAAGACCTCGCTGCTCCTTTGCGCCCTGCTCGCCTTCATGCTCTTCACCGTCGCCGGGTTCTTGATGGCTGCCCGCGCCGAAACCCTGGCGCGCCTGCCGGTGAACATCCGGGCCATTGCCGGAGAGCGCCAGAACAACCTGGTGCTCATCCACGTGGATAACCTGGCCTCGCGCCAGCCCGCCCTGCGCTCGGTATGGGTGGCCATTCGCTTCCACTCTGAAAGCCAGACCTCGCTGACCTTCGTCCAGCTCTACCCGAACACCGACGACCCCAGGGCCGGCGAGAAACTGGCCGCCGATTTTGGCCTGACCAACACCGCCGCCCCGGCGCCGGTCTTCCTGCGCCGGCTGAGCGGAGAGGGAATCAAGTTCAGCGGGTATCTGCTGGTGGACGACAACGGGATGGCGCAGGTCGGCGAGTGGATCCGCCAGACTTCGCCCAAGGCGAACGTCTCGGGAGATACGCAGATTCTGCAGGCGGGCTGCGCCGCCCTCACCGCTGCGCAGGGGGCACCCCTGCCCACCTTCGACTGGCCGGGCTTCTCGGCTCACCTCAACACCGACCTGGCCTTCGACGACATCCTGGTGGAATGGGGCCGCCTGCTGGCCGCCGACCCTCCCCTGCGCTGCGAGCTGGCCGGGCAATAACCGGGCAGATTAAAAAGAACCGGCGGGTGAGATACTCCCGCCGGTTCGGCCGTTAAAGCGACGCAACGGTGGATGAGGGGGGCATCCACCGTTGCGTCATATATATTATAGCGGATTCCCGCCCGGTGTCTACCAGTTTCTACCGGTTCTAACCAAACTCTTAATGGGACGATATGCATCCAAATATAAGCATCAGACCGGCAAGGAGGCCGGCGCCCTGCCCCTGGCGCGCGGCAGCGCCTTTGCCGCGCCGGGCAGCGCCTGGGATGTGTAGCGGTCGAACTCGTGCGGGCTGGCGTGTTGGCGAAAATACGCGGGGAACTGGCTTTCCAAAATGCCGCACACCGGCGCGAGAACCGTCCCCGCGGCGCGCAAAACCAGCTCCTCATAGCGGGCGATATCCAGGCTCGCCAGGGGCGGATGGCTCGGCAGGTCCCAGGCCCACACGCCCGGGTGGCCGAGGGTGAGCAGGTAGCGCACGCGCTGGCCCGGCTTGAGCGTCTTCCCGGCTGCCTGGAGCTGGGCCACAGCCCGCGCCACCGGCGAACGCGCCTTGTATTCTTCCATATCGCGCCCCATTTTTTGCGCCAGCAGCAGGTCTTCCAGCTTCACGCGCCCGCGCCGCAGCAGGTCAAGCCGCTGGCGCAGCGCCTGCCAGGCTTCGGGCAGCCCATCCTGCGGGTCGGCGTGCCGCGCCAGGATCTTCAGCACGGCCAGCTGTGTCGCCGAGATGAACGGCGCCGTGTCGCGCCGGCGAGCCTCGATCCCGCGCACCTTCACCTCGCCATCCTGGAAGACGCCGAAATAACGGTTGGCGGCGGCCCGGCGCGGGTGCACGCGCGAGGGCAAAAAAGCCACCCAGCGGTAAACGCCGTCTAACCCCACCGGCAGCCCGCTGCGGGCGAGAATCTCATCCAGCAGCGAGGGGTAATCGGCGGGGCAGTCCTTCACCCACAACCCGTCCACGTACATCTGGATCACCTCGCCGCCATGCTCTTCAACGACCTCCTTGGCGCACAGCAGCGCCTCGCGCCCGTAAGCCGTCACGGCCTGGTGCGCCTCGATGCGCCCAAAACGCGCGTTGCGATACCCCAGGTAGCCAAAGCAGGTCACCAGCAGCCATTTGAGCGCCGAGGCGCGCTTCTTGTTCAACTGATACTCGGGCGAATCGTGCGGCAACCCTGCCAGGCGTTCCTTGAGGGCCACCCGCCGGTTCAAGAGCGGCAGCAGGGCCTGCGGCACCAGCCCGGGCCGGCTGCGGTCGATCCACAGGTTTAGTTCCGGCACACGTTCGGCCCCCGGGCGCGGCGTGGCGCTGACCGTCTCGGGCGAGATGTTGTAGTTGACCATGATCGCCGGGTACATCGAGACGAAATCCAGTCCGCTCACGTTGCGGTGCAGGCCGATTTTGGGCTGGTAAACCAGCCCGCCCTGGTCGGCGGCGAACAGATCCAGCGCGGAGTGCGGCTCTTCGGCCTGCTGCTTCTGCCAGGGCACCAGCACGCCCAGGCGCAGGGCGGTGAGCATCTGCACCGAAGAGATGCCCGTCCCCGGCGAGACGCGCGCCGAGGTCTGCACCGGCAGGCAGGTGACGCGCGCCAGTTCGAGCACGCCTTCCAGGTCGTAATCGTCCCACAGCATGGCGTTGTGCCGGTCGATGTGCCAGCGACCGGCCAGCAGCACCTGCTCGCCGCGGTAAACCAGCTGCCCGTAGGAAAAATACCAGCGCTCTTTGCGCCGGCCGATCTTGCCGTGGTGGTCGCGGTTGAGCGGCAGATCCACGCCCCATTGGTCGGCCAGGTCGATCAGCCAGGGCAGCAGCCAGGTATCGCCGCGCGCAGCCAGCAGCAGGTCGGGGTCGTGGCGCAGCAGCAGCGCGCGCAGGTTGACCAGCATGGCACGCGGAGCGTTCAGCGCCAGGCGGTGCTCCTGCTCGCCGCAGCGGACCACCAGCCAGCGCGGGTCGGCGTGCGCGGGGTCCACATCCGGCTCGAGCGAGCAGATGCGCAGCGGCATGGGTGGGCGGTCCATATCCCACGGGGAATCGAGTGCCTCGGCCGCCAGCACGCGCCCGCCGGCATCCACTTCCATGCGGCAGCGCGCCAGCGGGAACAGCCCGCTGGCGGCCGCGTAGCGGATGGAAAGCTGCAAATCCACGTCGCCGTAGGATAAATCGGGGAAGGCCCGCTCCAGGGGGCGGAAGACCCCCGGCACATCGGCAGGGCGGGGCACCTTCACCGCGACGACGGGCACGTCCCTGCCGGCAAAGACATCGCAGCGTTCCGTCCGCTCCACCTGCGCGGCAGGCGAGCGCTTCGCCAGGAAGCCCTCCACGGCCTTCAGGCGCGCTTCGGGCCCGCTGGCGTAGAAAGTGACGGGAAAAGCCTGGCGCAGGCGGCGCCGCCGGCCGTCGTCGCCCAGCAGCCACACGGCCAGACCGTCCAGCGGGTCTTCATAGACGTCAAACAGCCAACCGGTAAGCAGCATGGTTCAGGTCATCCCTCCAGCAGGTCGCGCAGGCGCGCCACCTCCTTGTGTTCTTCCAGCAGCATCGCCAGCAGGAAAATCTCCAGCGGCAGCGCGCTGCCCGCGTAAGCCGCCGCCGCCAGGTGCTGCTGGGCTGAATCCAGCAGTTCGTCCAGCGCGAGCTGGTCGCTGCGGCGCAGCGCCCGGCGAAAGCGTCGCAGCGCATCCTCTTCTTGCAGAAAAACCTGTGTAATAGACGGTAAGGTTCTTCCCATCGGCCCGCCCCCTTTAATCCAGAATCAGGCGGGGCTGCTGCGGCCCGGCCGCTGGAAGGTGATCCAGCCGCCAGACACGCCCCGCCGCGCCCGCCACCAGCGCGGTGAACTCGCCGACCTCCTCCGGCACCACCGTGCGGGCGCGCACCCACACGCCCACCGGCCCGGCGGAAGTCATGCGCTGCAGGTGCTTCAGGCAGGTGCGCAGCAGCCGGCGGCGTTCCGCCACCGCCACGTTCTGGTCGGCAAAGGTGGAGAGGAAATCCAGCGCCAGCAGCGGCGCGCCGCCGCGCGGCTCCCCCTCCAGGCCAGCCAGCAGCGTCTCCATCTGATAACAGGTGAAGACGCGCGAGAGGCGGATGCGCGCCATTGCCTGTGCATAAGCCGGCGTCTGGCGGCGCAGCGTGCGCACCACGTGATACGCATTGAACGTGTTCCCTCCATCCACCACCTCCAACCCACCCTGCAGGGCCAGGCGCGCCACCAGTTCAAAGATTGACTGCCCGCCTACGTAGGGCGTGATCACTACCAAAAGTTGCCCGGAATCGGGCGCAGGAATGATGTGCATGCCCACAGCATAGCGCCGGCAGAGGCGGCGCGGGCATCCCACGCAAGGGTGAAAGAGAGGGGAAGAGGGGGTTAACCCCCAGGGGGGAGGGCGGTTTTCAGGCTTCCCAGGCGCTGAAATCCCATTCGGCCAGCGCCTGGCGCAGCTGCGAGCGGCTGCGCAGGTGGAATTTGTTCAGCAAATTGCGCGCATGCGTCTTGACCGTCTCCGGCGAGAGCCTCAGCCGCACGGCAATCTCGCGGTTGGTGTAGTTCAGGCAGATCAGCGCAGCCACCTGCTGCTCGCGCGGCGAGAGCGTGCGCCAGCGCGCCAGGTTCAGCTCGGCAAGGTGGCGTTCGTTGAGCGCGCCGATCAACAGGTCGGCCGCCACATCCTCCACCGGGCGCTGCTCGGCCTCCGCCAGGATTTGCAGCAGCTCGTCGTAGGGCTGATCCAGTTGAAAACGCAGCGCATCGCTGCGCGGCAGGAACCCAAGCCAGCGCAGCAGGTCATCGAAGAGCGACACGGCCACCTCACAGGCGAACCCCACTCACCGCCCGGCCTGGCATGAGAAGCCTCGCCCCAGAGCCGCCTGGCGTGGGCGCACCGGGCCCGAGCAATTTCTCCAACGGCTGGAGCGGATCGGAATTCTGCTTATCATTATAATAGTATTTTTGTTCTATGAACAAGTCAATTTGTGCGCCGGGGCCGGCCCCACCTGTGTTCACGTTATAATTCCTGCATGCGCACCTCGCACCTCTATATCGCCGTCTTCTTCTCCGGGCTCACCACGCTGGCGGCAGAACTGGCCGCTTCGCGCCTGCTGGAAAACCATTTCGGCACCAGCAACCTGATCTACGCTTCAATCATCGGCCTGATCCTCATCTACCTGACCGCCGGGTACTTCATCGGCGGGCGCTGGGCCGACCGTTCGCCGCATCCCCTCACCTTCCTGCGCGTGCTCGCCTGGGGGGCGTTCACCATCGGGCTGGTGCCGCTCATCTCCAGGCCGGTGCTCCAACTGGCCGCCGATGCCTTCGACCAGCTGCAAATGGGCGCGTTGATCGGCTCCTTCGCGGTGGTGATGGTGCTCTTCATCGTCCCCATCACCCTGCTGGGGACGGCTTCGCCCTTCGCCATCCGCCTCGCCATTCAGGATGCCAGCCAGGCGGGGCGCATCTCAGGGCGCATTTACGCCGTCTCCACCCTCGGCTCCTTCATCGGCACCTTCTTGCCCGGGCTGCTGCTCATCCCCACCATCGGCACCTACCGCACTTTCCTGGCCATCTCCGGGCTGCTCCTGCTGGTGACGCTGGCGCTGCTCTGGCGGACCTGCGGCTGGCGCCCGGCGGCCGCCCTGGGCTGGATGCCCCTGGTGATCGCCGCGCTGGCGGTGCTGGGCGTGCGCGGGTTCGATAAAACCACCGCCGGGATGATCTACGAGGCCGAGTCTTCCTACAACTACATCCAGGTGCTCCAGGAGGGCGATTTCCGCTACCTGCGCCTGAACGAGGGCCAGGGCATCCATTCCATCTACCACCCCACCCAGCTGCTCTACGCCGGGCCGTGGGAGCAGGTGCTGGCGGCGCCTTATTTCACCCGCGCGCCTTATGACCCCGCCGACCTGCGCAGCATGGCCATCGTCGGGCTGGCGGCCGGGACCACTGCCCGCCAGGCCACCGCCGCCTACGGGCCCATCCTCATTGACGGTTACGAGATCGACCCGAAAATCGTGCAGGTGGGCCGCGATTACTTCGGCATGGACCTGCCCAACCTGAACGTCATCCTGCAAGACGGGCGCTACGGCCTGGCCCACAGCCCGCGCCGCTATCAGGTCATCAGCATCGACGCCTATCGCCCCCCCTACATCCCCTGGCACCTGACTACGCGCGAGTTCTTCCAGCAGGTGCACGCGCACCTCACCGCCGACGGCGTGGCGACCATCAACGTCGGGCGCGCGCCCGGCGACCGGCGCTTGATCGAAGACATCAGCGCCACCTTGCAGACCGTCTTTGCCAGCGTGTATGTGGTGGACCTGCCGGATACGTTCAACTCGATCATCTATGCCAGCGTTCAACCGGCCGACCCAGGCAACCTTGACCTGAACCTGGTGTACCTGACTCAGCGCGGCGATGTCAGCCCGTTGATCCTTTACCCCCTGCAGGTCGCTCTGGCGAACCTGCAGCCGGCCCCCGTGGGCGGGCAGGTCTTCACCGACGACCGCGCCCCCATCGAATGGGTGACCAACAACATGGTCTTGAAGTTCCTCTTTTCCGGCGAAACGGAGGTGCTGCAATGAAGCTCAACCTGCGCTCGATCGGCCTGGCGCTCATCTCCTTGAGCGTGCCCTTCTTCCTGATGATGACTTCCATCCGCCTGTTGATCACCCCGTTGTATCCGCAAGTCGAGTACCGCATGCCCTACTTCCCACCCGATCGCTACGGGTTCACCCTCGAGCAGCGCCTGAAGTGGTCGAAAGTCTCGATCGACTACCTGCTCAACAGCGCCGGCATCGAATTCCTGGCCGGCCAGCGCCTCGAAGACGGCACGCCGCTCTATAACGAGCGCGAGCTCAGCCATATGCAGGATGTCAAAACGCTCATCCAGCAGATGATCACCGCCTGGACGATCCTGGCCGGGCTGTATGTGGTTCTGCTGGCGCTCGCCTGGCGGCGCATGTGGCTTGGTGAACTCTTGCGCGCCTTTGGCCGCGGTGGCGCCTGGACGCTCGGCCTGGTAGCCTTCATCCTGGCAGCGGTGGCGGTCAGCTTCACCAGCCTGTTCACCGTCTTCCACCGCATCTTCTTCACCGGCGACACGTGGATCTTTCTCTACTCCGATTCGCTCATCCGCCTCTTTCCCATCCCCTTCTGGCGCGATGCCTTCATCCTGATGGGCGCGCTCACCATTCTGGGGGCGGCTCTGCTCATCTGGCTGGGCCGGAGCGCGGCGAAAGAAAAGAAAACCCCTCTCCCGCTGGGAGAGGGGCAGGCGTAGCGCCAGGGGTGATCAGCGCACGGCCGGCGGGTTTTCGGGATCGGCCGAAGGATCGAACAGGTGCATGTTGTCCATGTTGAGCACCAGCTGGACTTTATCGCCGATCTGGAAGCGCGTGCGCGGGTCCACGCGGGCGACGAAGCTGTTCTTCCCGGTCACCAGGTAGAGGAAGATTTCATTGCCCATCAACTCGGTCACGTCCACTTTCGTCTCGATGGCCGCCGAGTGGATGCCCGGAGGCGCGAAGACCGGGTTGTGGATATCTTCAGGGCGAATCCCGAAGATCACATCCTTGTTGACATACGGCAGGTAGGTGGCGATCTTATTCTCCGGCACCTTCACCGCGAACTCGTCGCCGTCGACGATCAGGTTGCCGTCGTCTTTGCGCAGCTTGGCGGGGAAGAAGTTCATCGCCGGTGAGCCGATGAAACCGGCCACGAACAGGTTGGCCGGGCGGTCATACAGGTTCTGCGGGGTATCCAGCTGCTGCAGCACGCCCTTATTCATCACCGCGATGCGGGTGGCCATCGTCATGGCTTCCACCTGGTCGTGCGTCACGTAAATGAAGGTGGTTTGCAGGCGCTGATGCAGTTTGCTGATCTCGGCGCGCGTCTGGACGCGCAGCTTCGCATCCAGGTTAGAGAGCGGTTCGTCGAAGAGAAACACCTTTGGCTCGCGAACAATGGCCCGCCCAACCGCCACGCGCTGGCGCTGGCCGCCGGAAAGCTCGCGGGGTTTCCGCTTCAACAGGTTCTCGATGCCCAGGGTCTGGGCGGCGTCTTCGACCCGGCGCTTGATCTGATCCTTCGGAACCTTGCGCAGCTTCAGGCCGAAGGCCATGTTGTCGAAGACCGTCATGTGCGGATACAGCGCGTAGGATTGGAAAACCATGGCAATGTCGCGGTCCTTCGGAGGAACATCGTTCACGACTTGGTTGCCAATGAGAATTCGTCCCATCGTGATCTCTTCCAGCCCGGCCAGGCAGCGCAGGGCTGTTGTTTTACCGCAGCCTGAAGGGCCGACCAGGACCAGGAATTCCTTGTCCTCGATCGTGATATCCAGGTCGTTGAGCGCGGTAAAATCTCCGAACTTCTTCGTCACATGATCGTACTGTACACCAGCCATTGTGTTTCTCCTTTCGGAACGAGTATAGTGACTCCATTATAGACCGATTCGCGCAGCAGGCAACTCAAATTCAACACCAATTTTTGCGATTTGAGCATTTTCCGTCATTTTCTTCACCCGCCCCCCCAATCCACCGATTGGGCTTAAAATAATCATCTATGAGCGACGACGTCACCCCCATCCGCCAGCAGTACCTGGAAATCAAGCGTCAATATCCCAACGCCATCCTCTTCTTCCGCCTGGGCGACTTTTACGAGACCTTCGACCAGGACGCTGAGACGACCTCGCGCGAGCTGGATATCATCCTCACCTCCCGGCCGGTGGCGCGCGGTGTGCGCATCCCCATGGCGGGCATCCCCTACCACGCCGTGGAGAATTACCTGGCCCGCCTGATCGAAAAAGGCTACTATGTGGCCATCTGCGAGCAGGTCGGCGACCAGCCCGTAAAGGGGCTCTTCCCGCGCGAAGTGGTGCGCGTCGTCACGCCCGGCACGCTCATCGAACCCGGCCTGCTCAAGGCCGACCGCAACAATTACCTGGCTGCGCTGATCATCCACGAAGCCCGCGCAGGCGTGGCATACGTGGATATTTCCACCGGAGAGTTTGCCGCCACCGAGCTTTCCGGCGAGGACTCGGCCGGCACGCTGCGCGCCGAACTGATCCGCCTCAATCCGACCGAAATCCTCATCCCCGATACGCTCGAGGCCCCCGAGGGCCTGCCCGGGCATATCAGCCGCTGGCCTGCCTGGCGCTTCGAGCACGCGCGCTGCCACGAAGCCCTCACCCGCCAGTTCGAAGTGGCCGCGTTAGACGGCTTTGGCCTGCGCGGGCTGAGCCTGGCGGTTCGCGCTGCCGGGGCCATCGTCCAATACCTGCAGGAGACACAACCCGCCGCGCTCAAACTGCTCGGGCGCATCGCCACCTATTCCCTGAGTGAATTCATGGTGCTGGATGCTCCCACCCGCCGCAACCTGGAGCTTACCGAGACGCTGCGCGACGGGCAGGTGGCCGGCAGCCTGCTCTCGGTGCTGGATGCCACGGTGACGCAAATGGGCAAACGCCTCATCCGCCAGTGGGTCAGCAAGCCGCTGCTCGACCTGCCCGCCATCCATGCCCGCCAGCAGGCAGTGGCATACCTGCTGCAGAGCGGCTTGCTGCGCGCCGAGTTGCGCGCCGGTCTGCGCCCCCTGGCCGACCTGGAGCGCCTGGTCAACCGCGTCATCTCCGGGCACGCCCTCCCGCGCGACCTTGTGGCTATGCGCAGCACACTCCGCTGCCTGCCCTCCATCCTGGGCCTCTTCCCGCCTGCCCAAAGCCCCCTCGCTCACATCCTGGCCGCGCTCAACCCCTGCCCAAACGAGCTCGAACTGCTCGAAGCCGCCATCGCCGATGACCCACCCGCCACGCTGCAGAACACCGGCGTCATCCGCCCCGGCTTTTCCAGCGAACTCGACAACGTCATCGAAGCCTCGCGCCACGCCCGCGATTGGATTGCCAACCTGGAGGGCATCGAACGCGAGCGCACCGGCATCAAAACCCTCAAGGTGGGCTATAACAAAGTCTTCGGCTATTACATCGAAATCAGCCGTGGCAGCGCCGCCAACGCCCCCGCCGATTACATCCGCAAGCAGACCCTCGTCAACGCCGAGCGCTTCATCACCCCTGAAATGAAGGAATACGAGTCGCTCGTCCTCAACGCCGAGGACCGCATCCGCGAGATCGAGGCCCGCCTGTTCCGCGAGGTGTGCGCCGCGCTGGCTGCCTCTGGACCGCGCCTGCTGGAAAGCGCCCGCGCCCTGGCCGAGCTGGATGTGCTTGCCTCGCTGGCTGAGGCCGCCGCGCTGGGCAGTTACGTCTGCCCCGAGGTGACTGCAGACGGCGTGCTGGATATCAAGGATGGCCGCCACCCGGTCGTCGAGCAGCATTTGAGCGGCGAGCGCTTCGTCCCCAACGACGCGACCTTCGAGCCGGGTGAAATTGTGCGCATCATCACCGGCCCCAACATGAGCGGCAAGAGCACCTTCCTGCGCCAGGTGGCGTTGATCGTGCTCATGGCGCAGATGGGCAGCTTCGTGCCGGCCCGCAGCGCGCGCATCGGCCTGGTGGACCGCATCTTCACGCGCATCGGCGCCCAGGATGAAATCCATGCCGGGCAATCCACCTTCATGGTCGAGATGATCGAGACCGCCAACATCTTGCACCACGCCACCGGGCGCAGCCTGCTCATCCTGGACGAAATCGGGCGCGGCACAAGCACCTACGACGGCGTTTCGATCGCCTGGGCCGTGGTCGAGTACATCCACAACAACCCCGGCCTGCGCGCGCATACGCTCTTCGCCACCCATTACCACGAACTGACGCAGCTGGCCGAGATCCTGCCCGGCGTGCGCAATTACAACGTGGCGGTGAGCGAGGCGGACGGCAAAGTCGTCTTCCTGCACAAGATCATCGCGGGTGGGGCCGACCGTTCCTACGGCATCCATGTGGCGCAGCTGGCGGGCATCCCCAAGCCGGTCATCCAGCGCGCCAATGAGATCATGCACCAGCTGGAGGCCTCCTCAGGGAAAGCGGTCAAAATAAACCCATCTACACCGATACAGATGACCCTATTTCCTGAGACGAATCCGCTTTTAAGCGAACTAAAAGACCTTGATGTAAATTCTATTACCCCCATAGAAGCAATAAACAAGCTGTATGAATGGCAACGAAAGTTTATAAAAAACAATGAATAACAATATAATTAAGAACACAATTCTAGGATGCCTTCTACTTGCGTGGAATTAATTTTTAATTTATTATTATTGTAATGGGGTATTAAATATAATGTAAAACAATGTCCGACAAATCAAAAACTGTCTATAAATGAGCTGAGGAGAATATGCCACTATCTCCATTCCCTCCACTTCCTATTGATGAGGCTCTTCTTATTGCTGAAACCATCGTGAAGCAAAACTCTGGGAGACCAATGAGGCGTTTGACAATATTCGATGACTTGAATAGAAGTCCATCAAGCAGCACTAGCAGATCATTGGTTACTGCATCATCTGGATACGGTTTGACTCAAGGAAGTTATAAATCAGAGATGATAAATCTGCTTGATAGAGGAATGAAGATTGTAACCAAAAGAGATCCAAAGGCTAAGCTTGACGCTGTCCTAGGCGTCAGAATTTTCAAGCAATTTTATGAGAATTATTGCAATTCTATAGTTCCCTCAAATTCAGCGGCCAAGGATTTTCTAATATCAAAGGGGATATCTGAAGGTAATGCCCAGAAATGTTTAGAAGTTCTATTAAGGAATGGTGAATATGTAGGCTTAATACAGGAAATCAGCGGTGTAAAACGAATTGTTTCGGCGGATTATGCACTCGAGAAGTTGTCAAAGGATCTCCAAACGAGTCTACAGACCGAACAAGTAGAAAAGGCGAGGGAATCTTTAAATCCGAAAAGCCTTAGTGATGGAGCGAATATTACTACGGTAGAACAAGCGAAATTCCAGGATAATCCTTATCCTTCGATACATATCGATATACAAATTCATTTATCATCAGACACAACGAATGAACAGATAGATCAATTATTTGCAAGTATGGCAAAGCATCTCTATCCTACGCGAAATTCTCCAGATGGACAGTAGAGAACTAGCTAAATTAGCATTAACTATGGCGAAAGAGATAGAACACCTGGTAGAAACCAAAGGTGGTAAGACAACAAGCGAAAACGCCAAAACCATTAATCCCAATTCATATAGGAATAAAATAGAGACTTCGTTTGAGAAGCAAGCGATATATGATGCCCTTGAAAGAATTTCTTCCACACTGGCAAATAGTTACAAGCAAGTAAGAAGTGACATATCGAATCCTAACCGTTTATCCTGGGCTGGAACAGCACACGAAGTTAGGGAAATAATATCTAATTTGCTTAGGCAACTTGCTCCAGACGACGAGGTAAAACAACAACCTTGGTTCACACAGGACTCCTCAACTTCAGGAATAACCCAAACTCAGCGTGCGAGATTCATATTGCAAAAGAAAAATCAAGGTTCTAAAACATTAGAGGTTGTTGAGAAAAATGTAAATTTGGTTGACGAAAGAATAAGTGAGTTAGTCCGATCCACATATAATCGTGCTAGCTCAGCAGCACACACCTATAGAAGTTATGATGAAGTGATGAAAATTCTTGCTTATTTAGATTTGTTAATTGCTGACTTGATAGATATTGAATAAAAAGTAATATTTATCCTAATCCCTCAGGAAGTAGGTCGTAGCGAAGTACCTTTTGCCCATAATTCTGCTCGCCAGGATCACCCCCAGCCCGGCCACCGCGAAGACCACCCCCGCCACGCCCATCCAGGCCAGGAATTGCTGGAAGACCCCCAGCGCCATCCCGCTGAACAGGCCAAACACCTGCCGCGCCGTGGCGGGCAGGATGCCCCCAATCGATTCCGCCAGCCAGCGCGCCGCAACGCCCAGCAGGGAAGCCAGCACGGCCCCCATCACCCCTCCGGCGTAGAGCGGCGGCCCGGCCCACTCCAGGAAGCGCCGCCAGGAATAGCCCAGCAGGATGATTGCCCAAGCCGCCAGCAGCGCGAGGAAAAAGATGCTCCAGCGCAGCCCGTAGCGGAAGAGCGCGTATAACCCCCCCGGCCCCCGCTGGCCGGGCAGGCTGTGGCGTTCGGCCAGCGCCAGTTCATCGGGCAGCGCCGAGGTGAAGCCCTCCAGCGCCAGTTGCAGCCCGCGGTACACCGGCTGCTCGATCTGCTGCGGCGGGCGGCAGCGCGGGAACTCATCGGTGCGCCCCTGCAGCAGCAGCCCGGCCATGTTGATCAGGTCTTGCGCCGAGCATTCCGGCAGTTCCTCGAAGGCCGCCTTCACCAGCGCCTGCCCCTCGGCGCCTTGCAGGCGGGTCTTCACCGGCCTGAAGTCAATCGCTATGCGCAGATCGGCGGCCCGGAAATTGTAATAAGCCCAGAAGTCCGTCACCGCCTGTTCCACCTGCGCGCGCACCCAGGCTTCCGGCAGGATGAAACGCAGCACGCCGGTATAGCGCTCGGGCGGGAAGAGCGTCTTGATGAACTGCGCCGCTCCGGGCAGCGTCAACTCGCCGCCGGCTTCGATCAACTCAAAGGCCAGCTCGGGGTAATCTTGGTAAAAACCGCTTCGCTCCACCTGTTCGAGGTAAGGTTCGGGCCGGAACAGCACCAGGTCCGCCGGGAAGACCGCCTGCGCCGGGATGGAGGCGACCATCATCAGCAAAGCGCAGCACGAAAGCAGCACGCGCTTCCACCACGCTTGCGGGCCGGTTTCAGGTGACCAGTTCATCGAATCGCTTGCTCCGTTGTTATAATAGCACATGCCATTCTTATCGTTACTTTTGGAGGTCAATGATGACGGAACTGGTCCATCTTAAGTGCGTCCCGTGCCACGGGGGGGTTCCCCCGCTCAGCCCGGAGGAGACCGATGCCCTGCTCCCCCAGGTGCCCGGCTGGCAATTGAGCCGCCAGGAGGGCATCCCGCGCCTGGTGCGCACGATCCGCGTGAAAGGCTTTACTGGCGCGCTGGAGCTTGCCAACAAGATCGGCGCCCTGGCCGAAGCGGAAGGGCATCACCCGGCGCTGCTGGTGGAATATGGGCGCGTGACCATCAGCTGGTGGACTCACGCCATTCGCGGCCTGCACCAGAATGATTTCATTATGGCTGCTAAGACCGACGCTCTCGTCCAATCTCTGGGGTAAGCGTTGGAGAAACCCGATCCGTTCAACGGTGTTATACACACTGACGGCGCCGAACCGCAGGCCGGAAGCGCTTTGCCGGAAGACGAGATCATCGGCAAGGCCTCCTCCGGCGATACAGACGCGTTCAGCCTGCTTTATGAGCGCTATGTGAATCGGATTTACAATTACATTTATTACCGGACGGGCAATCCGTATGAGGCCGAAGATCTGACTTCTCGGGTCTTCCACCGCGCGTTGAACCATATCAACCATTACAACAACCGCGGAGTGCCGTTTTCGGCCTGGCTGTACCGCATTGCCCATAATCTGGTCGCCAACTGGCACCGCGACAACAGCCGCCGCAACGAGGTGCCCCTCGATGACCAGCCCGGCCTGCCGCAGCGCGCCGACCACCCCGAGCACACCCTCGTCTCCAACCAGGAGCTGGAAAGCCTGCTGCGGGTGATCCGTAAACTACCGGCCGAACGGCAGCAATTGCTCATCTTGAAGTTCGTTGAGGGGCTGTCGAACGCGGAAATTGCCGTGATCATGATGCGCAGCGAGGGCGCAATCAAAAGTCTGTATCACCGCACGCTGCTCACGCTGCGCGATGATATCTCGAAACTGGAACAGGGGTGAAGATGACCCGGACTCTGCGAATTGTCACCGACGGCGCCACCGATATGCCGCCCGGCTGGGCAAATCAATATCAGATCAACGTGCTGCCGCTGCACGTCAACTTTGGCGACCGGTCCTTCACCCAGGGGGTGAACCTGTTGATGGAGGATTTCTATAACCTCGTCAGGCAAACGCGCATCATCCCCAAAACATCGCTGCCCTCCCCCGGGCAGGTGATCGAATTCTACCGATCCATCGCCGAACGGGGCGATACGATCCTCTCGCTGCACATCACCAGTAAACTCTCCGGCACGTTCGCCACCATCCAGGCTGCCGCCCAGGAACTCAAAGATGAATTCCACATCTTTCCGGTGGATACGGGGGCCGGCTCGGCGGCGGTGGGCTTTATGTGCCGTGAAGCCCGCCGGTTAGACCTGGCCGGGTTCACCCCCGAGCAGATCGTCCGGCGCATGGAGCGCATTCGCGAGAAGATCACCATCATCTTCACCCTCGACAATCTCGAGTTCGCGCACATGAACGGCCGCATCAATGCTTTGCAGAATGCGCTTTCCTCGCTCCTCAACGTGAAACCCATCGTGGTTTTACGCGACGGCCTGCTGGAAATGGTGAACAAAGTGCGCACCCGTCAGAAAGCCCTCGATCACATCTTAAGCTCGGTCAAGGAAAAGATCGGCGACCACCCGGTTTACATCGCGGTGGTGCATGCCGCCGACCTGGGCACCGCCCAGTCGCTGGTCGAGCGAGTCCGCGGCATGTTGAATGTCAAAGAAACCATCATCACCGACCTGGCCATCCCGGTGGCTGCCAACCTGGGCCCTGGCGCCATCGGCATCGTTGCAATTCCGGCCGATGAGGAGTAGAAGAAGTTATGTCTGCCACGCCCCCTGAGCTCATGTCCATCATTGAACAGCAGCTTCAGCGCACCCTGCGCCCGGTTGACCCCAACCCGGCATTCGTGAACCGCCTGCAAACTCACCTGGTCAACCCCGGCCCCAGCCTGGCCGCCGCCCCGGCCCGCAGCTATGTGCCCTTTGCGGTCCTGCTCGGCCTGGGGGTTGGGCTGGTGATCATGTGGATCTTGCGTCAATTCCGGTAAAAAAACGGGGCGGCTGTCTGGCCGCCCCGATGGGTATGTGCGCTTACTCAAGCCCCAGTTTTTGCCTCAATTCCAGCGTGGAAGGCTCCACCAGGCGGGTGCCGTCTGGGAATACAATGGTCGGCACGCTGCGGAAACCGTTGTTCACCTGCTCGACGAACTTGCGCCCCTCCAGGTCTTGATCGATATCAATCCATTCATACGGAATCTGGTTTTCATCCAGCAACCGGCGTGCCCGGCGCGATTCGCCGCACCAGTTAGTGCCATACAGCACGATTTTCTTTTCTTCGCTCAGCTCCATTGTTCATCCTTCCTTTGCTAAACCGGCATTTTCTTCCAGAATTCGCGCCAGGTCGGCAGCTTCTTGCAGCAAATCCACTGGCGTGCGCAGGTTGAAGCTCTCGTCCACGCGTTCGAGCAGCGCCTCGGCCGCCTGCCGCGCGCGCAGCGGTGCGCCTGCATCCACGGCCAGGCAGCGGATCAACTCCAGCGCGCTGCCCGCCGGGTTCGCATCCCCGCGCAAGCGGAAGTACTCGCCAATGGCGGCGCCCGCCGCCCGCCGGGCGCAGACCCTTGCGCGCCCCTCCAGGCCCTGCTCGCGCGCCTGTTCTCCGGCGCTCAATTCCCGGCGGATTTGTTGGTGAACTTTATCCGAAAACACACGAATATTCTACACTATAATAAGCCAATGCAGCCCGACCGCATCATCCGTTCCAGGCGCAAGACGGTCGCCATCGAGATCACTCCCGAAGGCAAAGTGTGGGTGCGCGCCCCGCTGCGCACGCCGCGCGCATTTATCGACCTGCTCATGCGCGAAAAAGCCGGTTGGATCGAGCAGCACCTGGTGAAGGTGAGCCAAATCGCCGCAGCCCGGCGCCAGTTCACTTACGCCGAGGGAGAGCTGCACTTTTTCCTCGGGCAGCAATTGCCGCTCAGGTTTGCTCCTGCCTCTCCAGGCGAGCAGGCTATCTGCCTGCCCGCCTCGGCCCGCCGTGCGCCGCAAGAGGCGCTCGAGTCCTGGTACAAAGCCCAGGCTGCCCGCCTGCTGCCGGGCATGGTGCAGCGCCTGGCCGGGCAATACGGCCTGCAGCCCAAGAAAGTGCGCATTTCAAGCGCCCGCACGCGCTGGGGATCGTGCAGCAGCAAAGGCACCATCAGCCTCGCCTGGAAGCTGGTGCTTGCCCCGCCTGAAGTGATCGATTACGTCATCACCCACGAACTGGCTCATTTGCAAGTGCTCGATCACTCCGCCCGTTTTTGGGAGCTGGTGGAGTCCTTCGTCCCCGATCATAAAGCGCGCCGCGCCTGGCTGCGTCTGCATAAGTCGGCTTTAGGAGTCTGATATTCGAGCGTCTGGCGGAAGGGTAAAATGTCATTATCGATGCAAAAACCGGGACTGATCGCATTGCTTGGTTCTGGAGAGACGGCAGCCGCCGGAGGGCAGGCATTCGAGTACCTGGCCGAACGCCTCGGACCGCCCCTGACGGTATCGGTCCTGGAAACCCCCGCCGGTTTCGAGCTCAACTCGGCCATGGTGGCCGGGCGCGTCGCCGAGTATATCCAGGTGCGCCTGCAAAATTATCGCCCCGAAGTGCGCCTGGTGGCCGCCCGCAAGCGCGGCAGCGCCTTCAGCCCGGATGACCGGGAGATAATCTCCGGGCTGCTGAGCAGCCGGTTGATCTTTGCCGGCCCAGGCAGCCCCAGTTATGCCGTCCGCCAGCTGGCGGGCAGCCTGGCCTGGGAATATACCCGCTCGCGCCACCGCCTGGGGGCCGCCCTGGCATTTGCCAGTGCAGCCTCGGTGGCGCTTGGGACGCTGGCGCTGCCGGTATATGAGATCTATAAAGTCGGCGAGGACCCGCATTGGAAGCCCGGGTTGGATCTGCTGGCCCCGTTTGGGCTGTCGCTGGCCATCATCCCGCACTGGAACAACACCGACGGCGGTTCGGATGTGGACACCAGCCATTGCTTCATCGGTGAAGAGCGCTACGAGAGCCTGCGCGCCCAGCTTCCTTCGGGGGTGAGCATCCTGGGCATTGACGAACACACCAGCCTGATCATCGACCTGGCTGCCGAAACCTGCCTGGTGATCGGCCGCGACGCCGTGCATATCTATTGTGACGGGCACGAATGCTCTTATCGGCAGGGTGAGTCGTTCGAGATCGGCGCGCTGGGCAATTACCACCCCCTGCAGGAGCCCGGCGAAGGCATCCGCCCGCAGGCCTGGCAGGCCGCCCTGGAAGCCGAAGCGCAGCGCGAGCGCGAGGCGACCGAGCGCCGGAGCGTTCCGCCGGAAGTGGAAGAGCTTGTGGCCGCGCGGCAGACCGCCCGCTCGCAGCGTAACTGGCCCGAAGCCGACCGCCTGCGCGCGAAGATCAACGACCTTGGCTGGAATGTCAGAGACACTCCCGAAGGGCCGAGCGTCGAGAAGGCCGATTAAAGGCGCGCACCGCCCTCCCGCGCGCGCAGCGCCGCGGGTGAGCGGGCAACCCCCTTCTGGTTTCGAGCCGAACCGGGTTTACCAGCCCTGCTGCCGGACGAAATTGCTGACCACCGGGATATCGAAGGTCTCCCCCCGATAAGCTTTAATACCCAGGTAGATTGGATAAATCCACAATAAGAAGGAAATGCAGGAGAGCAGCCCCAGCGTGATGACGGTGATGATGATGCTGAGCACGATAATCACCACCCCCAGGAGGAGAGACTGCATGTTGTGCGCCTTGATGAACGGCCGCTCTTTCTTATCCTGCAAGAACAGAATGATGATCGGCACCAGCGGTGTAAAAATATAAGCCAACAGCACCCACAGCCGGTCGTCACTGGTCGATTCGATCTGCGGATTCGGTGTTGCCATGCGAAACCTCCTGAACCAGAATAATGAATGAAAATCGGAAATCATAGATCATTGTACTCACTTTTATAAAAATCACAATCGAACCGGCGGCCTGTATTTCTGCTTGTGTTACAATGGCACGTTATGAATCTGAGAATCGTCTTCATGGGCTCGCCCGATTTCGCCCTGCCGACTCTGCAAGCCCTGGCGGAAAACTATCACATCGCCGGGGTGATCACCCAGCCCGACCGCCCCGCCGGGCGCGGGCGGCAGCTCACTCCCCCGCCCGTGAAAATCCTGGCTTCCAGCCTTGGCCTGGAGGTAATCCAGCCCGAAAAGCTGCGCGAGCCTGCGGCCCAGGAGAAGCTGCAAGCCTGGGCCCCCGACTTGATCGTCGTCGCGGCTTTCGGCCAGATTCTACGCCGGAATGTGCTCGAGCTGCCCCGCTTTGGCTGCTTGAACGTGCATGCATCCCTTTTGCCGCGCTGGCGCGGGGCTGCGCCGATCCAGGCCGCCATTCTTCACGGAGACCGCGTCACCGGCGTGACCATCATGAAGATGGACGCGGGCATCGACACGGGAGCGATTCTCAGCCGGCGGGAGGTGGCAATCGAACCATCTGATACCGCGGGCAGCCTTTCGGCGCGCCTGGCTCAGGCCGGGGCCGGCCTGCTCATCGAAACACTGCCCGCCTACCTGAACGGCCGCCTTTTGCCCCAGCCGCAAGATGACTCTCAGGCCACCTACGCGCCTATGCTGAAGAAAGAAGAGGGCTTGCTCGATTTTACCCAGCCTGCCGAAGCGCTCGCGAACCGCGTGCGGGCCTTCAACCCCTGGCCGGGGGCATTTACCACCTGGGCCGGGCAACCTTTGAAGATTCACCGCGCCCGCGCCCTCCACGCGCCTGCGGCACAGCCCGGCCAACGCAGCCTCATCGAGGGCCTGCCTGCCATCGCTACCGCCGACGGCTGGCTGGTGCTGGATGAAATCCAACCGGCCGGTAAACGCCCGATGAGCGGCAGGGAATTCCTGCAAGGCGCGCGCCAGTGGAGCAGCGCGGCTTAACCCAAATGATGGATCAAACACCCCTCCCAACCATGCGATTCTTATGTTTCGGTGCGGGCGCCATCGGCTCCTACATCGGCGGCAGCCTGGCGCTGGACGGCCACACCGTCGTATTCCTCGAGCGGCCTGAGCAGGCCGAGCGGCTGCGGGCCGGCGGCCTGGCGATTCTTCAGGGGGGGCAGGCCCGCCGTCTGAACTCACCCATCCTGACCACCGGCATGGATTCCGCCCTGACCGCCGGCCCGTTCGACGCCGCCATCCTGGCGGTGAAAGCGTTTGATACCGCCGCTCTGGCCGAAACCCTTGCGCCATTCCGCATGGCTCTGCCGCCGGTGATGTGCTTCCAGAACGGTGTCGAGAATGAAGCCATCCTCGCCGCTGCCCTCGGGCCGGAGAAGGTCATCTCCGGCACGGTCACAACCGCCATCGGTAAACGCGGCCCGGGCGAAATCGTCGTCGAGCGCCTGCGCGGGGTGGGCCTGGCGAACGAACACATTCTTGCCCCCAGCCTGGTAGCCATCCTCGACCATGCCGGATTGAATGCGCGCATGTACGCCAGCGCGCCCGCAATGAAATGGTCGAAGATGTTCACTAACCTGGTTGCCAACGCCTCTTCGGCCATCCTGGATATGCCCCCCGGCGCCATCTTCGCCCATCCGGGCCTGTTTACGCTGGAAATTCGCATGCTGCGCGAGGCGCTGCAGGTGATGCGCGCCCAGGGAATACCGGTCGTGGACCTGCCTGCAACGCCCGTCCGCGCCCTGGCGTGGGCCGTTTCGGCTCTACCGTCTGCGCTCAGCCGGCCGCTGTTGCGGCCTTTGCTCGCGAAGGGGCGCGGAAACAAGATGCCCTCGTTCCACATCGACCTGCACGCCGGCCGCGGAAAGAGCGAGGTGGATTACCTCAACGGGGCAGTGGTGCGCTTTGGCAGGCGCTTCGGCGTTCCAGCGCCCGTGAACCAGGCCCTCACTGAAACGCTGCTCGCCCTCACCCGGGGTGAAATCCCGCTCGATCACTTCCGGGGCAGGCCGGAGCGCCTGCTGGCATTGGTGAACAAAGCCGCGATGGAGCTGTCAGACAATCCCATCTCTTGACAGTCCACTTTTTTAGTGATAATCTATCGCTCACGTAAGACGCTGAGAATTCGCCCAATAAGTCGCTACAGCCTTGCCCGTCTATCCGTAGGGCATCTGCAAGAGGGTTTGTTGGCGAGCATGCGTCGCCGAATTCTATATTTGATGGAGTGTGTAAGGATGTCTGATCGTTATGTCGGAACCGTGAAATGGTTCAACGCCACCAAGGGTTACGGCTTCATTGGCCGTGACGACAATGAAGGGGACGATGTATTCGTGCACTTCTCGGCCATCGAGATGGAAGGCTACCGCTCGCTCAAGCAAGGGCAAAAAGTTGAGTTTGAGATCGAACAGGGCCCGAAGGGACTTCAGGCTGCGAAAGTAACTGCCCTGAGCTAAACAAACCCGGTGGAGATCACCAACAGGGATGCCTCGAAAGCATCCCTGTTTTTTTATTGACCCGCCCAGGCCGCCAGAAGCTTGGCGTATTCTTCCAGCGTCACCCGCCAGCCCTCGCCCGAAAGGAACCAGCTCCGCGACCGGTACCAGTGGCCCGCCACCGGCACGACCCGCGCCTCGAGCCCGCTGCCGCGGAACGCCCGGCGGAACAGGTAGCGTGTCCGGCGGCTGTGGAACGGGTCGGTCACCACGATGCAGGTCGTCCAGCCGCGTTCTTCCATCAAGGCGCGCACTGCGGCCGCTTCTTCACGCGTGCTGGTCACCGTGTGGTCGGTGATATCGATCTGCGGCACACTGATCCCGCGCCGGGTGGCCTCGCTGAACAGGTAATCGGTCATCCGCCGCCCGCTGTCGGCCACCTCGTCCGTGTCGGTCAGGATCAGATAGCGTGCGTGCCCCTGGGCAATCAAACCCGCTGCCTGGTCCAGCCGGTCCGCCCCGCCGCCGCTGAGCACCACCACCGCGTCGCTATCGGCTGCGCCATCGGAGACGATGAGATACCCGCCCATCCCGACCAGGCCCGCGATCAGGCAAATGGGGATGAGGATGACCGCCGCCAGCACCCCCAGCGAGAGTCCCAGGCAGCTTCGCGGGCGGTTTTGGTTCATGCCTTTGCGGCCACCTGCAGCGCGGTGGCCATGCGTTCGAGCGCTTGCGTCAACGTGGCTCGCGGGCAGCCGAAATTCAGGCGCACAAATCCCTCGCCGCCGCTGCCAAACCCCTTGCCCTCGTTCAACGCCACCCTGGCCTGCTTCAAGAAGAATTCGCCCGGCAGGCCGTCGATCCCCGCCGCGCGGCAGTCGAGCCAGGCCAGGTACGTGCCTTCGGGCCTCGCCATTTTGATTCCGGGCATATCGCGGCGCAGTGTCTCGGCCAGGTAATCACGGTTGGCTTCCAGGTACGCCAGCAGCTCGCCAAGCCAGTTGTCGCATTCGCGGTAGGCGCTCTCGGCAGCCACAAAGCCCAGCAGGTTGCCTTCGCCCACGGTTCCCCGCCGGGCATCCAGGAACCTGCGCCGCAGCTCGGGGTTCTGGATGACGGCAAACGAGCAATACAGCCCCGGCAGGTTGTACGATTTGCTTGGCGACAGGACGGTGATGGCATTGCGCGCAATTTCGGGGCCGAGCGACGCGATGGGCACATGCCGCCTGCCCGAAAAGACCAGGTCTGAGTGGATTTCATCCGAGCAGATCATCACCCGGTGCCGCAGGCAGATCTCGGCCAGCCGTTCCAGCTCCTCTTTCGTCCACACACGCCCGACCGGGTTGTGCGGGCTGCACAGCAAGAAAACCCGCACGGTCTCATCGATGGCGCTTTCGAAGGCATCGAAGTCGATCTCATACCGCCCCGAATCCGCCTGGATGAGCCGCACTTCCACCCGGCGGGCCCCGGCGTTGCGCGGCGCGCCGAGGAACGGCGCATAAACCGGCGTTTGCATCAGCACGCCATCGCCTGCTCCTGCCGCGCTTTGAATCGCCAGGTTGAAGCCCGCAATGACCCCCGGGACGAGCACAACCTCCTCCGGCTTCACTTCCCACCCATACATCCGCCAGAGCCGTGCGCAGATCGTCTCGCGCAGGCGCTGTTTGCAGCCCCCATACCCAAACACCCCGTGCGCCACGCGCTCTTGCAGCGCGCGGATCACCCTTTCGGGGGCGCGGAAATCCATATCCGCCACCCACAAGGGCAGCACATCGGCATCATAGTAATTCCATTTTTCACTGTCGCTCGAGCGGCGGTCAATGATCTCATCAAAATTGAACGGCATGCGGTCCTCAACAGGTAGCGTATTGGTTTTCGGGCTTCAACGGGCAATGATTTTCGTCATTATACCGCATCGAGAAATGCCGCTTCCCGAAGGCATGTTATACTTTTGATGCCAATGCCAGCACCACTCCTGCCCCCCCAGATCCAGCTCCTTTCCTCTCCCGGTTGGAAAGATTACGCCCTGCTCGACAGTGGCGGAGGGCGCCGCCTGGAGCGCTTCGGCCCCGTCACCTGCATCCGGCCTGATGCCGAGTGCATCTGGCGGACTGCCCTGCCCGAGCAGGAGTGGGCCAGGGCCCAGGCGCGCTTCGTGCCGGGCCAGGAAGAAAACGGCGGTCATTGGGAGTGGACCGGCCCCGAAAAGACGCGCTGGCAGATGGAATATGGCGGTCTGCGCTTTTGGGCGCAAACGGGCGGCTCGAAGCACCTGGGGGTCTTCCCCGAGCAGGCCGGCCAGTGGGATTGGATCGCCGCGCAGGTGAAGCGCTCCCCGCGACCGCTGCAGGTGCTCAACCTGTTCGGCTACACCGGGCTGGCAACGCTGGCGGCAGCCAAAGCCGGGGCGCGCGTCACCCACGTGGATGCCTCGCGCAAGGTGGTCGCCTGGGCGCGTGAAAACCAGGAGCTCTCGGGCTTGCAGGCCGCGCCGATCCGCTGGCTGGTGGACGACGCGCTCAAGTTCGTCCAGCGCGAAGGCCGCCGGGGTGCCGCTTACGATGGGCTGATCCTCGATCCGCCCAAGTTTGGCCGCGGCCCCAAAGGAGAGGTGTGGGAGTTCTACAAACTGCTGCCCGAGCTGCTGGCGGCCTGCCGGCAGATCCTCAGCGCGCAGCCTTGCTTTCTGTTGATCACCGCATACGCGGTCAAGGCGTCTGCCGCCACCTTGTATTACGCGGTGAACGAGCTTATGCAGCCCCGCCGCGGCAACATCGAGGCCGGAGAGGTGGTTCTGAAAGAAACGAGCGCCGGGAGGCTGCTTTCGACGGCCATTTTTGCGCGCGGGAGCGCGCTTGAAGGAGGAGAAGGAAATGCCGGAATGTAAAGCCATCGCGTTGATCGGCCCTGGGGCAATGGGAGAAGCCATCATTGGCGGTCTGCTGCGGAAAGAAGTCACCCTGCCGGATTGCATCCATGCCTCCGGTCCGCTCGCCTCACGCGTCGAATTCCTCAAGGAACGCTACGGCATCCACCCATACACCGATAACGCCGCGGCGGTCCGCAACGCCGAAATCGTCATTCTGGCGGTGAAGCCGCAAAAGCTGGCGCGCGTCATTGCCGGGCTGCGGGGCTGCATCGAACCGGGCGCGGTGGTGCTCTCGATCATCGCCGGGGCCACCATCTCGACCATTGCCGAAGGCCTGCAGCATGGCGCGGTGGTGCGCGCCATGCCCAACACTCCCGCGCAGATCGGCCAGGGCATCACCGTCTGGACGGCCTCGCCTTCCGTCTCGCCGGAACAGATCGAGATGGCCCGCCAGGTGCTGGACGCTCTCGGCCAGGAAGTGTACGTCGAAGAGGAAACCTACCTCGATATGGCCACCGCCCTTTCGGGCACCGGCCCGGCGTATGTCTTCCTCTTCATGGAAGCACTCGTCGATGCCGGCGTTCACATGGGCTTTCCGCGCCGCATCGCCGAACAACTCGTCACGCAGACGATCCTGGGGTCGATCGAGTACTACCAGAAGATCGCCATTCACCCGGCCCAATTGCGCAACCAGGTCACCTCGCCGGGGGGCACTTCGGCCGAGGCGCTCTATTACCTCGAAAAGGCGGGCTTCCGCACGGCCATTTCACGCGCCATCTGGGCCGCCTACGAGCGCTCGCAGGAACTTGGCAAAGGTTTGAACAGCAAGACACCGGAGGGATAAGATGAACCGCATCTCCAACAGCTGGAAAATGCTCCTGGCCAGCCTGCGCGTGCTCTCGGCCGATAAAGAACTGCTCGTGTTTCCGGTGCTCTCTTCCATCGGTCTGCTGCTCGTCACGCTGGCCTTCGCGCTGCCGCTTTTCTTGGGCAACCTGTTCGATGCATTGTTCACCCAGGGCGGCGGCCCGCTGGGCTTTCTGGTGCTCTTTTTATTCTACATCGTCCAATACACGGTGATTTTCTTCGCCAACACGGCCCTCGTCGGCGCGGCGATGATCCGCCTGCGCGGCGGTGACCCAACCGTGGGCGACGGGCTGGCAATCGCCGGGCGCAACCTGGGGCCTATCCTTGGGTATGCGCTCATAGCCGCCACGGTGGGGATGCTCATGCAGGCGCTCTCGCGTAAATCCAGCGGCCTGGGGCGCTTCCTCATCTCGCTGGTCGGGATGGCCTGGTCGATCGCCACCTATCTGGTCGTGCCCGTCCTGGCAGTGGAAGGAGTCGGGCCGATCGAAGCCATCAAGCGCTCGGCCCTCTACCTCAAGCGCACCTGGGGCGAGCAGATCGCGGGGAACATCGGCCTGGGGTTGTTCTTCTTCCTGGCCTTCCTGGCGTTGATCGCCGTGTTCGCCCCGCTGTTCTTCCTGGTCTTCAGCGCCGAGGTCGTCAACCTCTGGCTGGCAGGCGGGTTGATCGCGCTCTTCTTCCTGCTCGTCTCCGTTCTCGGGCTGGTGCGCTCCACCCTGGAGGGCATCTACTCCGCCGCGGTGTACCAGTACGCCGTGGAAGGACAGGCTTCCGGCTTCTTCGATGAAGAGCTGGTGCGCAGCGCCTTCCGCCCATCCTAGGAACCGAAAGGAGGAGCGCGCTGCTCCTCCTTTCGGTCTCTAACCGGCTTACATCACCCCAAAGGCCGAGACCAGCTTGAACCAATCGGTGCCAAAGATGATCGAGCCGAGCAGGATGATGAAAACGATGAACAGGATCAAACCGCACCCGCAGCCCATGCAGGAATTGCTCTTCCAGCCAAAGGTGCTTTGAAGCCCGTTATATACCCAACGCAGCAGACCGATTTTTAAGAGACCCACCAGGCAGCCGGGACGGTTATCCATCTTCATTCCTCCAATGATTTTCTTGAATCATCTACGCTGCCTGGAGGAAAAAGTTGCTCGACCTCATACCTCGTCCGGGCGGATCAGCCCCAGCCGCAGCGCCGCAGCCGCCACCTGCGCGCGCCCGCTGAGCCCGAGCTTGGCCAGGATGCTGCCAACGTGGCTCTTGACGGTCTCTTCACCCAGGGTGAGTGCCGAGGCGATCTCGCGGTTGCTCAACCCCTGCGCCAGCAGCCGCAGCACCTCCTGCTCGCGCGCCGATAATTCTTCCATGCGTCCCACCGCGCCCGACTCATCCAGCACGACCGACGGATCGATCATCCGCTGCCCCTGGGCCGCAGCCCGCACCACTTCCAGGAGGAACTCGGGGCTGGCGTCTTTTCGCACATAACCGGTGGCGCCCGCGCGCAGCGCCGCAGCGGCCCGTGCATCGTCGGTGTAGGCCGTCAACACCACCACGCGCGCCGCCGGGCAGGCCTGCCGGATGCGCCGGGTCGCCTCGATGCCGTCCATTCCGCCGGGGAGAAGCAGATCCATCACCACCACATCGGCGGCCCAGCCTGCCAACGCAGCCAGGGCAGCTTCGCCGCTGGCGGCCTCGCCCACCACGTGCACATCCGGGAACGCTTCAAGGTAGGTGCGCATTCCCCGCCGCACCACATGATGGTCATCCACCAGCGCCACCCGAATGACACCCATTTCTCGATTATAGCCCCTTCCGCCCGCGCAGCCCGGCCATCGACAGCGCCAGGAGCGTCAGCCCGGTCTGCATCAGCGCCAGCAGGAGCAGGCCGAGGAACGCCGCCCCCTCATAGAAGAAGAGTTGCTCGATCACCTCCCTTAAAGTCAAGGGCGGCAAAGCAAGGTAGGGCAGCCGGCCGATATCCAGGTATTGGGCCATGCGCGCCGGCAGGAGCAGAATGCCCAGCCCCGAGGCCAGCATTGCCAGCACCGGCGCAACGAACCCGCCCGCATAGGCAGCCCAGCTTCCGCGCAGCCAACCGGCCTGCTCGCGGATTGCCCGCCCGGTCATCGCCCGGTTCGCCTTCCGCCGCCTGCGCAGGATGACCCCATAAACCAGCAGGCCGGTCTCGATCACCAGCACACCCAGCGCCAGCCAGCCGTTCCCGCCCAGGATGATCAAAAGAAATGCGCCGATCAAAGCAACCGGCACCCCCACCAGCCCGGCATATTCGACCAGCGCCGGGGTGGGCAGCAGGCTCTGCACCAGCCGGTCGCGCGCAGCGATGCACAGCCGCGCGAACAAGAGCGACATCACCAGGCTCAGGCCGCCCATCACCAGGCCCAGAGAAGGCGCGAACACGCTTTTTGCCGCTCCATCCACCGTGCCGGCCGCGCCTCCGGCCAGGTATTGCAGGCTGATGTAGACCGCCGCCGCAGCCCACACCCCTGAACCGGTCGCCATCCAGAAGGAATCCCAATGGAGGTCAACCAGCCGCGCAGGCGAAGCGCCGGGCAACGCCTTTTGAGCATATGAATGGCGCAAAGCCAGCCCGCCGAGGTAGAAAGCCGCCAGCGTGAACAGGCAAACCGCCGCCGAAAGGCGAATCGCGCCGATGCCTCCAGCCAGGTCATTGGGGTGGCTGCGCTGCAGGGCGTTCAGCAGGCCGGTCTCCATCGCCGGGAGCAGAAAGACCCCCGCCAGGCTCGCCAGCGCGCTGCTCACCAGGAAAGGCAGCAAAAGAAATTGAAGGCCGGGCTGCCAGTTCACCGGAAGGCGTAAAGGCCTGCCTCGCGCGGCCACAAAACCGCCCAGCGCCCCAAACCCTGCCCCAACGAGCATCATCATCCAATATAAACCGTGCGAAACCGTGAAAATGCCGGTGGCCGCCTGCTGGATTATCCGCAGCGCAGCGCTTTCATCCGGCACGAACATCAAGCCGTTTGACAGCAGTGCGCCGGCCCCCTGCATGGAAGCCCAGGCCGCGCCTGCCAGGCCAAAGGCCGTCAATGCCGCCGTCAGTCCGCAGGCTGCCCCGGCCAGTGCAGCCTGTTCAGGCGCCCGCCGCCCGGCCAGCCAGCCGGCCAGGAAGAGAATCCCGCCCGCCGCCAGGTACCCTGCCGCGGCCGCAAGCTCGTTCACGCCGCGCCAGCCCGGTACATAGCGCAACGGGGTGTTGAAATACCACGCCAGCCCCAGCGCGGCGGCGGTGAAGATGCCGAAGGCGATTCCGGGCAGCACCGGCCGGTTGAGCGAAGGCCCGGGCGCCGCATCTTCAGGCTCGGCGGGCGCTTCGACGCTCTGCAGCGGGATGCCCACCTGAAGCCTGGTTCCGTGCCCGGCCGAGCTGGTCAATTTCATCCAGCCGCCAAGCCGCTCCAACCGCTCGCGGATGTTCGCCAGCCCGCGCCCCGGCTCGGCCTCGTCCGGGTCGAAGCCCTGGCCGTTGTCCTGCAAATCCAGCTCCACCTGGTTCAGCTCTTCGTGCCAACCCAGCCGGAGGGTGACCTTTCCGGCGCGGGCATGCCTGGCCACATTGCTGAGTCCTTCCTGGGCAATGCGGAACAACTCTTCCTGCGCACCCGGCCTGAAAGCCGCATTGGGCGGCAGGTCGCCGATCTCACAAGCCACCTCGGCCCCGCTGCGGAACCCGAGCGCCTCGCACTGTTCGCGCAAAGCCTGCGCCAGCCCCGCCCGTTCGAGCGGCATGGGCGATAGCTGCTGCAGCAGGGCGTTCATCTCCACCATCGCCTCCTGGGTGGATTTCCGCACGTCCTCCAGAGCCTGCAGGGCAGCCGCGGCGTCGTCTCCAAAGCGCAGTTGCGCTGAGGCCGCGCTCATTTGGATGCTGAAGAGCTGCTGCTTGATCGAATCATGCAGCTCGCGCGCCAGCCGGTTGCGCTCTTGCTGCGCCGCGGCGCGCTCCACCTGCTGGAACAACCCGCGCTGAGCCTCCTGCGCGCTTTCACCGGCCCCGGCCGCCTGCGCCGAAAGCGCCCGCCGTAACCGGGTGAACGCCGGCCAGCTTGCCAGCAGCCCCAAAGCGGCAGAGAGCAGCGCCGCCGCGTGGATCGGAACGTCGATGCTTGCCAGTCCCGCCGAGGCCAGGCCGGTGAGCAGGAGCACTGCCCCCAGGTACAGGAGATAACCGAACGATGGATGAGACCCTCTCGCAGGCATGGTCAACCCTCTCGTGGAAATTCTTGACCTCAGCATAACGAACTTTGATGGGCCTGTCACCCCTCGTTTGAGGGAATTTCCCCTTCACGGCTGGAATATATTTCCTGAATCGCCTTCTTTGCACGCATCAAGTATAATGGTAGAGTAGGTTGCTAAATGATCTCTTCTACGGAGGTTCGTATGCCAACCAGCCTGAAATTCGTCCATACCATCAACGCCCCGGCCCCGCTGGTGTATCGCGCGTTTACCAACGCAACTGCTCTTCGCGAATGGTTGTGCGATGTGGCCACCGTTGACCCGAAAGTGGGCGGGCATATCTTTCTCGCCTGGAACAGCGGCTATTACGCCTGTGGCGAGTTTATCAAGCTGATCCCCGAACGCGAAGCGACCTTCATATGGTCCGGCCGCGATGACCCCGCCCCCACCACCGTGTCGGTGCACATCAACGCCCTCGACAGTGGCGCAACAACTCTCTCCGTTGAGCACACCGGCCTGGAATCATCCCCCCAATGGGCCAGGGCCAGCGAGGAAATCTCACGCGGGTGGAACAATGGCTTGCGCAATCTGATCTCGGTGCTCGAAGTGGGCCCCGACCTCCGCATCGTCAACCGGCCGATGATGGGCATCATGTTCGGCGATTTCAACAAGAAACGCGCCGATGAATTGGGCGTGCCGGTGACGGAAGGGATGCGCCTGGAAGGCACGGTCGATGGGATGGGCGCGCAAAAATGCGGCCTGGTGAAGAATGATGTGATCATTTCGATGAACGGCAAACCCACGCCCGATTTCGCTTCGGTGACGAACATCCTGCAAGGGTTGGAGGCAGGCAATTCCGTCGAGGTGGTCATTTACCGCGGCGCCGAAAAGAAGCGTCTCTCCATGGAACTCTCGCGCCGGCCCCTGCCGGATATTCCGCGCAACACGCAAGCCCTCGGCGAAACCCTGGCGAAGATGTATGACCAGGTGGACGGCGAACTCAAGCAGGCTTTGGAGGGCGTCACCGAGGAGGAGGCCTCCTTCAAACCGCGCCCGGATGATTGGTGCGTCAAAGAGGTGATCGCCCATCTCATCCACGGCGAGCGCGACACACAGGGCTATATCAGCGAGCTCTACTTCAGCCAGGAGCGCACCTCAGACGGGTTTATCGATAACCTCCCCTCGCGGATTTCCGCTACCGTGGCGTGCTACCCGACTCTTGGAGAAATCCTCGAGGAGCTGTTCCGCAGCGAGCGCGAGACGGTGCATATCGTCGGCAACCTGCCGGAGGAATTCAACCAGAATAAAGCCTCTTACTGGCGGCTGGCGTTCAACATGCTGCAATTCCCCATCCATAACCGCGAACATATCAACCAGATCAACGATGTGCTCCAGGCGGCCCGCAAGAAGGGATAATCCGCTTTTACGAAAAACCGGAGCGGCCTGATGCGGCCGCTCCGGTTATTTTCGCCGGGGTGAAGCGGGTATCGGCTGCTACTTCAACGCTTTGAGCGCTTCACGGGCGGCAAAATACCCGCACATGCCATGCACGCCGCCGCCGGGGGGCGTGGAGGATGAGCAGATGAACAGCCCTTTCACCGGCGTGGTATACGGCGAGATGCGCGCCACCGGCCGGGTGAAGAACTGCCCCAGGTCTTGCACACCCCCGTTGATATCGCCGCCGATGTAATTGGCGTTGTAGGCTTCCATGTCTTGCGCATGGTGTGCGCTGCGTGCCAAAATGCGGCTGCGAAACCCGGGCGCGAAGCGCTCAATCTGCTCCTCGATCAAGCCGGTCATATCTACCTGCGAACCGTTTGGCACATGACAGTACGCCCAGGCGGTATGTTTTCCTTGCGGGGCACGGGTCGGGTCAAAGAGGCTTTGCTGCACATAGATGACATACGGCTTGCGCGCGTGCCGGCCTTGCCAGACGGTGCGTTCCGATTCCGCGATCTCTTCGAAAGACCCGCCCAGGTGGACCGTGGGGGCCTGCATGCACTCCGCAGCCAGCCAGGGAGCCGGGGCTTCGAGCGCATAATCGAGCTTGAAGACCCCCGGCCCATAACGATAACGCTCGAGGGCGCGCCGGTAGCCTTCCGGCAGGCGCTCGCCGGCGATTTGCACCACCTGGCGCGGGGTCACATCCAGGAGCACCGCCTTCGAGCGCGGAAGCTCGGCGAGACCCCGCACCTCCATGCCCGTGCGGATTTCCCCGCCCAGGCTGCGCAGGTACCCTCCCAGTGCGTCGGCGATGGCCTGTGAACCGCCGCGCGCCATCGGGTAACCCACGCTGTGCGCCAGCAGGCTCATCATCAGGCCAAAACCGGCCGAGGGCGCCTGTTCGAGCGGCAAGATCGAATGGGCCGCCATCCCGGCGAAGGCGGCGCGCGCTTCCATCCCCCTGAAGAGCAGGTGCGCAACGAGCTTCGCCGAAAAGAAAGAGAACGCCCCCATGCGCGCCGCCGAGAATAGATGCGGCATCGGCAGCCGCAGCGGCCCAAGCAAGGATTCGATAATGCCTTTCCAATCGCGCGCGAGCGCCCCGATGACGCGCCGGTAGGCGGCCCCGTCGCGCCCCAGGCTGCGCGCGGTCGCTTCGGCCGACGGGCCAAACAAGACCGACCTCCCGCCATCCAGCGGGTGCGCCACCGAAGCGGGCGCCGACACCCATTCCAGGCCAAACTGGTCAAGCGGTAGCGAGCGGAAGAACGGCGAGGCCTTTCCAAGCGGGTGCATCGCCGCGCAGATATCGTGCCTGAACCCTGGCAAGGTCAGTTCGGCGGTGCGCGTGCCCCCGCCGATGGTCTCGCGGGCCTCCACCACCAGCACCTTTGCACCGGCGCGCGCCAGGGTGATCGCGGCAGCCAGGCCGTTCGGCCCGGCGCCCACAACGACGGCATCGTACTCGGCTGAGAGCGTCACACCATCCGCCCCGGTTCAACCGACGCTTTGCAGCGCGTCCGCTTCGCTCTTGTAGAGCGTGATGGCCTCGTTCAGGCGGGTCAGTTCAAAGATCTGGCGGTAGTGATCGGACAGGCCAAACGCCAGCAATTGTTGGTTCTGGCGCCTGGCACGGATCAACATCGTCACCAGCAGGCCGATGCCTGAGCTGTTCATATACTCCAGGCCGCTGAAGTTGAGCAAAAGCGCTTTCGCCCCTTCTGCCGTCGCTTCATTCCAGGCGTCGGTGAGCGGCGCCTCTGCGGCGGCGTTGATCTCACCCATAATGTCAATGATATGCACGCCGTCGCGCGCTTTTCGCACCTTGATCACCACTTTGGGTACTGGCATCTTTCACTCTCCTGTACTTTTAAGGTCGGTTGGTAACAGCTGAGGGTTCGTCGGGGAAAACCTTCAGATAATCGGTCAGCCGCGTAATCTGGAAAATCTCGCTGTAATGCGGGCTCAGGCCGTATACGCGCAGCTCGAGCCGGCTCTTCATGGCTCGAGCCAGCAGGTTCACAATCAGGGCGATCCCGGTGCTGTTGATGTAACTCACCTGGCTGAAATTCAAGATGACCGCGCCCGGGTTCAGGCGTTCGGCGCTGTGATACACATCCATCAAGCCCCGCTCGGCCTGGCCGTTGATCTCCCCGATCAGGTCGATCACCGCCTGCCCGTCTTTTGTGCGCAACCTGGCCTCAAAGATTTCATCTGTCATACATCACCTCTTAAAGACCAGCTCGATGGTGTGGTGCACACTGTCCGAATAAGTGCGCAGGTCATCCACCATGCTGCGAATTAAGAACAGCCCCCACCCGCGCGGCGATTGCAGCCCCGCCAGCTTGGCTTCCAGGTCGGGGTGCTCCGCCTCCGGGATCTCTTTGCCCCCGCCGAAATCGACAATTTCAATCACCAGTTCATGCGGCCTGGCGCGCACACGGATGTGCGCCGGCAGCCCTTCGCGGTACTGGTTGCCATGCTCCATCGCGTTCATCGTGGCTTCCGCCACCGCAGTTTTAATCTTTTCCACCCGCTCCAGGCCAAACCCCAGCCCGGCGATCATACCTTCCACCAGGCGCATCGCCTCGCGTTCGTTTCCCGGCCGGCTCGGCAGGCTGAATTCTCCCAGGATCTCGCCCGCCTGATCCTGTCCATCGTCCTCGTGCTCCAGCGTCACCAGGGTCACGTCGTCCTCCTGTTCCCACCCGTCACCGGTGAACCCTGAAAGATCATCCAGCAGGCTCTGCACCAGCCGCTCATTTTGAACCGGCTCGCCGAGTTTCTGCTTGAGGCGCTCGGTTCCAAACATGGAGCCATCCGGCCCGTGCGCCTCGATCAACCCATCGCTGTACATCAAGAGGAAATCTCCCGGGGCCAGGGCCGCGTGCTTTTCTTCGTATTCCATCTCTTCGAAAAGGCCAAGCGGCATACCCCGGGCGCGCAGTTCCACCACTTCACCCGCGGTGCGCAAGAGCATGGCCGGGTGCCCCGCATTTGCATATCGCAGCGATCCGTTCGCCGGATCGAGCAAGGCATACGTAACGGTGACGAACATGTTGAGCGGCATCGACGGGCAAAGCAGGGAATTGGCTCGTGAAAGCACCTCGCCTGGGGCCTGGTGCTGTTCGGCGGCAGTGCGCAGGATGCTGCGCGTGGTGGCCATCACCATCGCCGCCGGGACGCCCTTATCGGTTACATCGGCAATCACAAGACCCAGTTTGCCGTCTGGGAAGGAGATGAAATCATAGAAATCACCGCTCACTTCGCGCGCCGGCCTCCAATGCGTCTGCAGCTTCCAACCGGCCAGAACGGGCAGTTCCTTCGGCAGCAGCGTTTCTTGGATCACGCGCGCCACGCGCAGCTCTTGCTCGATCCGCTCGCGTTCGCGGGCTTCGGCTTGCTGCTGGCGGGCGAGTTGTGCCACGCGCAATGCAGGCGCGGCTTGCGTCGCCAGCGATGCCAGCAGGCGGTGATCGTCGCTCGAGTATTCCTGCTCGCTGCGCCGCGAACCCAAATTGAGCGTGCCGATCAACTCTCCCTGGCTGATGAGCGGGACGACCACTTTCACCCCCTCTGCGCGCAGCTTCTCCAGGGCAGCCGATTTGAGGTTCAACCCGCCAATTTCTACCACCCCCTGGGCTTCCAGCAGGTGTGCCATAAAAGGATCGTCCGGCTCCATGTCGAGGTCGATCATATGCTTTTCGGGGGCTGAGAGGCGCGCGTCACCTGGCGGGCGAGGGGGTTCCTCTCCCTGCCCGCTCAACGAGCGCCACCATTTCCGCAGCCCAGCAAACATCTCTACGCTCCTGCTCCCCTTTCCGGTTGGACTCCGGCCGGATCACCTGAACATTGTGAGGGTTGCCCACAATGTCCAGGTGAATATTCACACCTTCCAGTATACGACCGAGCCGCCGTCTAGCGAGTCGGGTTCGTCGGCAGCGGTTGCAGCGAAGAAAGATAAGCCCATAGAGCTTTCAACTCCATGTCGGTCATCTGCCCGTATTTCTTCCAGGGCATGTCGTCCGAAAGGGTGCGCCCGGTGGGGGTCTGGCCGGTGTGGAAGGCCGTCAGGAAATCGGCTTCCGTCCAGCGCGCAAGCTCGCCGGAGGGGGTCAGGTTGGGGCCGTAGGGAGCCTGACTGGAAGGGATATTCCCGGCGAAGTTCGGGCCGTGGCAGTCGCGGCAGGCGGCCACATAGCTGATGTATTCGCCATACTCTTTCGTTTCGCCGGATGCGACCTGTGAAGGCCCCGCGCCCGAAGCCTTTAGCATTTCGGGCATGTTGGTCGGGAACATGCCTGCGCCGATCAAAATGCGGCCCAAGATGCCCGTTTGCCGTTTCGGGATAAGGTTATCCACCGGCTCGACGGAGCGGATGTAGGCGATGATCGCCCCAAGGTCTTCGTCGCTGTAATGAGCGTAATAATTGGACGGCATGATGAAGAGCGGCGAACCATCCGGCCTGACCCCCTGGCGGATCGAGCGGACGAAATCGGCATCCGTGTAGGCAGCTCCCACGCCGCCCTGGCCGTTTGTCAGGTTCGGGGCGGCCAGAACGGCCAGCTTCGGGTCATTCAACAAGACATTGCCGCCCAGGTTGGGGCCATGGCAATCTCCACACAGGCTGACGGCCTCCACCAGGTGCTTCCCGCGCGCGATCGCTTCGGCGCCGGTGGGGATGGCGATTCCGCTCACATCGGTCGGGTAACGGCCATCGACCTTCAAGCTGCCAAGCACCGTTAACACCAGCGCGGCCACCACCACCAGCCCGACCAGGCCGCCGAGGACAATACCAATCCACTTGAAAACTTTCTTCATTGCAAAACTCCCCTTGGATGGATCGTGAAACCGCAGCGCCCAGCGTTTAAAACCAGAGAACCCTCACGCGTGCCGGCCTGGCAGCTTCGGGCTGCCCTCCGCTTACGGTAAGAGGCAATGAAATATCGCCGGGGCGTTGCATCTTGAGTGACGATATATTGAGATTAAAGCGTTACCGTGCAGCAATCGTTACGTTAACCGTTACGATGAAGTACAATCAAAGCGTGACCGAACTCGCTTTTTACCTCCTGGGCTCGCCGCGCATCGAACGCAACGGCGCGTCCGTGGATGTGGACACCCGCAAAGCCATCGCCCTGCTGGCCTACCTGGCGGTGACCGGCCAGCCCCACCAGCGCGACGCGCTTGCCGGGCTTCTCTGGCCCGATTACGACCAGACCTCTGCCAGGGCGGCCCTGCGGCGCACCTTATCGGCGCTAAACAAGGCTCTGGAGGACGTGGGCATCCAGGCCACCCGCGAGAGCCTTTCCTTCGATCGTTCATCCGGCATGGTGGTTGATCTTTTCGAGTTCCGCTCGCTCCTCGAACAGGCGCGCCGCCATCACCAGCCGGGCCAGGCTCTTTGCGACGACTGCCTCGATGCCCTCACCCGGGCCGAACGCATCGCCGCGGGGGGCTTCATGGAAGGGTTCAACCTGCGCGACAGCCAGCCCTTCGATGAATGGCAGTTCTTCCAAAATGAAGCCGTCCAGCGCGACCTGGCCGCCGTTCTGGAGGCGCTCGCCCGTGGCAGCCAGGCCCGCGGCAGGCTGGATGCGGCAATCCAATATGCCCGGCGCTGGCTGGCGCAGGATGCCCTCCTCGAAGAGCCTCACCGCCTCTTGATGCTGCTGTACAGCGCGGCAGGCCAGCGCAACGCTGCGCTGCGCCAGTACCGCGAATGCGTGCGCGTCCTCGAACAGGAACTTGGCGTTTCGCCGCTCGAAGAGACCAACCGCATCTACCAGGAAATTTTGGAGAACCGGGTAACCACCCAGCCCGCAGCGGGGAACCTCGCCATGCCCCAACCGCCTGCGCAAGCCGAAGCCAGGGGGTTCTCGCTCCCCGCGTTGATCGGCCGGAAGAACGAGTGGTTTGCCCTCGAAACGGCCCTGGTACGGGCGCAACAGAAAAGCCAGGTGGTGGTGCTCTCCGGCGAGGCAGGCATCGGCAAGACGCGCCTGGCGGAAGAATTCCTGGGCATGCTCGCCGGCCAGGGGCGGCCGACTCTGCACGCGCGCTGCTTCGCCGGGCAGGAAAACCTGGCTTACGGCCCGCTCCTGGAGGCGTTGACTGCCGCCATCAGCCGCGAAGCGATGCGTGCCAGGCTGGCGGCCGTCCCACCCTATTGGCTGGCCGAAGCCGCCCAGTTGTTCCCGTCGCTGGCAGGCAGCCTGCCTCCGGCCATGCCGGGGGGCACTCACCCGGGGCCCGGGGCGCAGACTCGCCTGTTCGAGGGCATTTGCCAGGTATTCCAGGCGCTGCTGGCCGGTGAAAGGCCCGGCGCGCTCTTCCTTGACGACCTGCAATGGGCAGATGACGCCACGCTGGGCCTGCTGGATTTCCTGCTGGTGCATCCTTTTCAACCGGGTTTCCTCATTCTGCTTTCCTGGCGCGAAGAAGGCTCGCAGAGCGTGGAACGGCTGGCAAAAACGCTCCTGCAACTCTCCCGCGAAGGCAGGGCCGCCCGCCTTACGCTGGCGCGCTTCACCGCTGCCGAAATATCCGAGCTGGTGAAGGCCTCCGGGCTGCCCCCGGGCCATGCTCACCGGCTGGAGGATCACCTCTACCAGGAGAGCGAAGGGCTGCCGTTCATCGCGGTGGAGTACCTGAAGGCGCTCAGCGCGGCTCCCCTTGCCGATGCCGCCTGGGAACTGCCCGCTTCGGTGCGCGGCCTGCTCCACGCCCGGCTCGAATCGGCGGGCGAAGCGGCTCTGCAGCTGCTGAGCGCCGGGGCCGTACTGGGGCATTCCTTCGATTTCGATCTGCTGCGTGAATGCTCGGGGCGCAGCGAGCTGGAGGTGATCGAAGGCATCGAGCGCCTGCTGGCGCTGGGCCTCCTGCGCGAAAGCATTGCCGGGCCCGGCCGACTGCAATATGACTTCAACCACGATAAATTGCGCGCCCTCGCTTATGAAGAGACCAGCCTGGCCCGCCGCCGGCTGCTCCACCGCCGCACCGCTGAGATCCTTGCCCGGCAGAACAACCCCGCCGCCCTGGGGCTGGTAGCCGCGCATTTTGAGAACGCCGGTCTCCCCTCTCTGGCTGCCGATTTTCACCGCCGCGCGGGTGAGTTCGCCGCCCGGGTGTATGCCAACCGTGATGCGCTGGCGCACTTCCGTGCTGCTCTGGCCTGCGGGTACCCGGAGCCGGCAGGGCTTCACCAGGCAATCGGCGACTTGCAGGTGCTGCTTGGCGAATACCGCGCCGCCATCATCAGCTACGAAACGGCCGCATCCTTGAGCAGCCCTGAAAACCTGCATCTGCTGGAATATAAGCTCGGGCAGGTCAGCGGCCGGTCAGGCGAATGGGAACAGGCCAGGGGCCACCTCCAGGCGGCGCTCGCCTTGCTGCCGGAAGAGGCTGCGCCAGCCCTGCGTGCCGGGCTGTTTTCCGAAATGAGCCTGAACGCCTTCCAGCGCGGCCGTCCCGGAGAGGCCATGCAGCTGGCCGAAGAAGCCAGGCTGCTTGCGCAGGAAAGCGGTGACCGCCACGCTCTTGCGCAGGCCCTCAACCTGCTGGGTATCCTCTCCCGTGAAAGCGGTGACCTGCCAACCGCGCAGAAGCATCTGGCGCTCAGCCTGGAAATTGCCCGCGAACTGGCTCACCCGGGCATGCAGGCGGCGGCTTTGAATAACCTCGCACTCGTCTTCCGCGACGCCGAAGACTATACGCAGGCCATCGCCCACACCTCGCAGGCGCTCGAGCTGTGCCGCATGCTCGGCGACCGGCACCGCGAAGCGGCCCTGCATAACAACCTGGCCGACCTGTTCCACGCCACCGGCCAGGAGGATGCCGCCATGCAGGAATTAAAGCAGGCCGTGGTCCTCTTTGCCGAAGTGGGTCTCGAAGCCGGCAGCGCTCAGCCGGAGATCTGGAAACTGATGGAGTGGTAGCCCTCCTCAGGGCCTGGCAAAGTCGATCGTGTAATAGGCTTTATATTCGCTCTCGGCATAAAATGCCGCGCCAATTCCAATCGAAGTCACCTTGGTGCTGAGGATATTCTTGCGGTGGATGTCGCTGTGCATCCACCAGTCAAAGGCCCCGGCGGCATCACCGCCAAAAGCGGGGTCGCCCGCATAGATATTCTCGCTGGTATAGCTGGCCTGGTAGCCCTGCGCCGCAATGCGCTGAGCCCAGTTCGAGCCGTCCGTACCGGTGTGGTCGAGGTGGTTGTTGCAGGCCATATCTGCAGAGTGGTTGTATGCCGCAGATGAAAGCGGGGTTTGCAGCGTGAGGGCCGGCAGGTTGTTCTCGGCGCGCGCCTGGTTGACCAGCGCCAGGATCTGCCCCTCGGCATCGGCGTTGCGCTGCACCTGGCAGGCGGCGGAAACCGGCGGCGAGGCTGAGATCGGCTCGCTGCGCACATTCCCCGGCGGGTTTTCCTCGGTGTACCAGCTTACCGAGATTTTCACCCAGATCAAATCCTTTCCGTGGCTGTTCACCCCAAAACGCTGACCGGATGTATTTTGAAACTCCCACAGACCGGTGAACACTCCGCCCTGCGGTGGAGATTTTAGCTCGACCGAGATATCCGCCAGCGCCCCCGGTTCGACCACGGGCATCGGCGCTTCCAGCGGGCCGTTCATCAGGTCACCCCCGGCATAGACCAGCTTATACCCATCCCAGCGGCAGGTCCCCTCGTTGCGGATTTGCCACGTCTTGGTAAAGCTGACCCCTTGCTTGAAGGATGTGCCGTCTGGAATCGTCACATCCGCAAAAAACGCGGCTTTATCGATGCAGTTCTCGTTCTGGCCGCCCGGCAGGGGCTGAGTCGCCTCAGCCGTGGGGGTGGGGCCGGCCTCAGGGGTGGGTGTGGCTTCAGGGGTTGGGCCGGCTGGCGGCTGCACATCTTGGGTTGGGGCAGCCGTGGTGGGGGTGGGCGAGGGAGCCGAAGGTGAAGGGGTGAAGGTGGCCTGGATGACTTCAGGCGAAACGGGCCCCGGCGATGCGGCCGGTGAAGCCGTGTTTTGAGCACATCCAAATAGAATCAAACTGCAAAGCAGCAATGCAGGCAGCAATGGTTTCATGCAGGCTTCCTTCTGGCGCGCGGCCATATCCGTCATCTCGTGTATTATAAATCTTTATGATACACGAAACATCGGTCATTTAGCCCATCGAGCCTGCCTGTTTTGCCAGCTCCCGCATCACCTGAACAGCCGCCCGCGCTTCTCCTTGGAAGTCGCGGTAGCCCGCCTCGAGGCTAACGCGGCCCCGGTAGCCGGCTTTACCTAATGCGCCAAAAAAAGCCCGCCCCGTTTCGTCCACCGCCATGGGGAATGCCCTCGCCGTTGGCTCGGCAAAATGCGCGTGCGCCAGCACTTCCCGTGCCGCCTGAGCGATGGAAAAATCCTCCCCCTCTTTGACCATGTGGTAGATATCCAGCAGCAGCCCCACGTTGGGGTGGTCCACCATCTTCGCCAGCGAATACCCTTCAGCGCCCGTGTTGATGATGTTCGTCTCGCCGCGGTTGAGTGGCTCGATGGCGATCCGGATGCCCAATCCTGCGGCAATATCGCCCGCCTGGCGCAGCATCCAGGCCAGCTGCTCCCAGGCCTGCTCCACCCGGAAGCCCTCCGGCACTCGCCTTGCCCCACCGCTGCCGAAGACAACCACGCGCGCCCCAACCGCCGCGGCGCGAGCCAGGGCAAGTTCAAGGTAATCCCTCACTTCCTCAACCAGCACCCGGGGGCCTGTCAGGCGCAAGCCGGCGGGGAAGAACAGGTTGCAGGCTTCGCAAGGCAGGCTGTTTTGCGCCAGCGCTTCGCAGACCCGCGTGAATTCTGCCTCGCTCAAACCTGCCAGCGCCGAGAGCGGCAGCTCGATATAGTCGAACCCGGCTGCTCTGGCCGCGGGCAGGAAATCGAACTCTTCCCCATCAGCATTCTTTCCCGTCAGGTATCCACAGATCCCAATTTTCATTCTTCCCTCACGGCTGCGCCGGAACGGGCAGCGAATCTAATGCCTGTTGAATCGCGGGCTGGTTGGAGTCGAGCAGCAGCGAAACGCGGTAGGCATTCGCCGCCTGAGTGACCCGGTTTTGCGTGCCCCACCACCAGCCCCAGTGATTCAATTCCTCCACGATGCCTCGCACATCCTTCAAAAGTGCGCGGCTTTCTTCGAGGCGGCCGGTCCACACATACGCCAGGCCAAGGGCTTTTTGCACCGTGGCGCTGCCCGGGTCGGCCGAGTAGGCAGCCTCCAATTCGGCGACAGCGGCATCGAACCGCTCGTCGCCCTCCAGGATCAACCCCAGCCGCAGATGCGCCGTGCGCTGGTTGGAATCGGCCTGGATGGAGCGCGAGAAGCGGAACCTGGCGCCCCGGTCGAAATCTGCCTGCTCCGCCGCCGAGTAATCAGCACCCAGTTCGGCGCGCGCCTGGTGCAGGCAGGCCAGGTTGGCGTTCAGCAGGCTGATCATGCGCGGTGTCGTGAGGATGAACACGGCCGCCAGCGCTGCGCCCGCCCCTGCCAGGGCGAAACTCCTCGCCCGAGGCCGGGCAGCCGCCTCCGCCCGGAGCAGCCACGCCGCATGCAGGCCAAGCAGTAAGAAAAACGGCACCCAGCACCATAAATCCACATAGGGGCGCGCATCCGTCACCCCGTGCAGGTAGAAGGCCAGCAGCCCCACCCATCCGCCCTCAAAGAGGCGGTCGCGGCCGCATCGGAGCTGCCTTGCCGCGCTCCAGATCAGCGCAGCGAGGATCGCCAACAGGGACGCGAAACCCAGGAGGCCCTGCTCCAGCCAGGCTTCCAGGTACAGGTTATGAGAATACGTCAGATAAGGAACTTGAATCAAGAGCACATAACGGGCGTAATTCATCGCGAACTGCCCGCCCAGGCCAATCCCGCTGAAGGGGGCGTCTTCGATGAGCGCCACGCTGCCCTGGTAAACCTCCAGCCGGTCTGGACGGATGAACAACGGCGCCACCGTGCGGTTGACCACGGGAACCCGGTCAAGCGCGTGGATATCCTGCTTCCAGATGACGAAGGCCACCAGCGCCGCCAGGCCAAGGCCGAAGGCGGCCAGCCCCCACCGGGCAGGCCTGAAATAAAGCGCCAGCCACACCAGCCCGGCGAGACCGGCGGCCAGCCAGGCCCCGCGCGACATGCTCAGAACCAGCGCCAGCGCCATGACGCCCGCCGAAACCCCGGCGGCTGCCCGCCAGCCTTTCGGTTTTTCGGCGAAAAACAACCCCGCCGATGCAAAGAAAAGCCCTTCCAGGAAGGTGGCCATGCTGTTCGGGAACGGCTGCCAGGACCCGGCCGCAGGGAACAGGCGGGCGATCCACTCGCTGATGCGCGCGATAGCCTCGACCTTCTCTTCCGGCAGATAGTGACCCACCTGGGTGATGAAAAAGAACCCTGCCAGCCCGCCAAGGATCGCCGCGCCTCTGGCTATGCGAAGAGTGTTGATTTCTCGAACCGCGCCCCGCGATACGGCCAGATAGAGCAGCCCGCCGCCCAGCAGCACGGCCAGCGGCTCCCACGCCAGGCGCCGGTCATAAGCGGGCAGCACGCCCAACCCGGCGCTGATAACGAACAACAGTACAGGGAGGTCGAGCAGGGCAAAGCGCAGCTTCCGGGTTGATGGATGCATGAAGTAAGGTGGCCTTAGAACGATTGTTGACATTTTACCAGAGCCCATCTAAACTTACCTCATGTTGGCTCGCGTCTATTCCTGCGCCGTCATCGGTTTAGAGGGCGTCATCGTTGAAGTGGAGGTCGATACCGGCCCAGGGCTGCCCGGGATGATCATCGTCGGCCTGCCCGATGCCGCCGTGCAGGAAAGCCGCGAACGCGTTCAATCGGCGGTCAAGAATGCCGGGCTGATCTACCCGCGCAAGCGCGTCACCGTCAACCTGGCCCCTGCCTCGGTGCGCAAAGAAGGCCCCGCCTACGACCTGCCAATTGCCCTCGGTGTGCTGGCTGCCGCCGAGCAGATTCCGCAGGAGGCGCTGGACGGCAGTTTGGTGATCGGCGAATTATCGCTGGATGGCAGCGTGCGGCATGTGCGCGGCGTGCTGCCCATGGCGGCCGTCGCCCGCCAGCAAGGCTTCTCGCGCGTGTTCGTCCCCTCCCCCGATGCAGCCGAAGCCGCTCTCATCCCCGGCCTTGAAGTAATCCCGGCAGCTTCGCTCAGCGAGCTGTACGCCCATCTGAACGGCGCTATGCGCATCTCCCCGCACCCGGCCACGCGCGCCGAAGATGTGGATGTGACGGTCTCAACCGATTTCAGCGAGATCAAAGGCCAGGAGCACATCAAGCGCGCTTTAGAGGTGGCTGCCGCCGGCGGACATAATTGCCTGATGGTCGGCCCCCCAGGCGCCGGGAAGACGCTCCTGGCCCGCGCCCTGCCGGCCATCCTCCCGCGCCTGACGATCGACGAAGCCCTCGACGTGACGCGCATCTATTCGGTGGCCGACCAGCTCCCGCCGGATGTGCCCCTGGTGCGCTCGCGCCCCTTCCGCGCCCCGCACCACACCATCAGCCACGCCGGGCTGGTGGGCGGCGGCAACCAGCCCCACCCCGGCGAGATTTCGCTTGCCCACCGCGGCGTGCTCTTCCTGGATGAACTGCCCGAGTTCGGTCAGCGCGTCCTCGAGGTGCTGCGCCAGCCCATCGAAGATAAGATCGTCACCATCAGCCGCGCCTCCGGCTCGCTGACTTTTCCTGCCAACTTCATGCTTGTCGGCGCGATGAACCCCTGCCCCTGCGGTTACTACGGCGACCCGGTCAAAGCCTGCACCTGTTCCTTCGGCACGGTCACCAAGTATCAAAAACGCATCTCCGGGCCGCTGCTCGACCGCATCGACATCCACGTCCAGGTTCCGCGCGTGGAATACGATAAGCTCTCCGACCAGCGCACCGGCGAGCCTTCACAGGTCGTCCGCGCGCGGGTCGAGGCCGCGCGGGTGCTTCAGCGCGCGCGCTTCGAGCGCACCCAGGGCGTTTCCTGCAACGCCGATATGCACCCCGCCGAGGTGCGCAAGTTCTGCATCCTGGATGACACCGGCGCGGCTCTGATGCGCTCGGCCATGAACCAGATGAACCTTTCGGCGCGGGCTTATCACCGCACCCTCAAACTGGCGCGCACCATCGCCGACCTGGCCCGCTGCGAGAAGATCGCCCCGCAGCATCTGGCCGAAGCGCTGCAATACCGGCCCAGGATGGCCGATACCGGCTGATCCTGCCGCCGTTCTTGCTTCTTATGAACCCTTGGGGGGATCGCTCATTCCTCGTTAGCTCAATTGAATACAAGGAGATGCCTCCATGAACGAAAATGCGATGCTCGACTGGCTGCTGGATAACGGCGGACCGGCCGTCAGGCTGCGCGTGGCGGCCGAACTGGGAAATGCCTCCGGTGATGCATTCGAGTGCGATGCGGAGGAATTGGCAGGAATCCCGGCGGTGCAGCAAATCCTCAGTTACCTCGACCCATACCGCACTCTGGATATTGCGAACCTCAGCCGCAAGCAAACCCACGATCTCATCCACTGCTTCCGCGATACCAGCCTTGAGAAATACTTTCCACGCCTGCTGGCACTTGGCTTTCGCGCCGGGATGCCCGCTCTGGATGACAAAATGCAATATCTGCGCACCGCTTTCCCGTTCATCGCTCGTGAACCGATCTATGGGTGGGTCATCTGCGAGATGTTCTTCAAAGCCGGTTACGCTCACCCTGAAATGGTCGCTCACATGCTGCAGCGCCTCGATGCGCTCCAGCCGGCCGCAGAGGAACAGGCGGTGGATGTCTATTTCAAAGAACCGGAATTGAGAGGGCTTCCAGGCCAATGGAAGGGCAAACACATCCTCCGGCACGAATATAACCCCTACGGAAGCTCGAAGCCCCTTCCCACCGTGCATGACCTGGCTGCGTTCGCTTACTTCCCGCCGGCCGGCCTGGTTGATGAAACCCGCCGGAAGATCGAGACGCTGGTCAGGTATATTCTGCTGCCCGAATTCCAGCAACTGCCGGAAGGGTATGGGTTCATCTGGTACCCTGAACGCCGCGTCTGCCTGGCCAGCGGATGGAGTCCAACCATTCCGCTGTTCCAGGGCTGCGAACGCACCGAAAATTACAACAACTGGTATTTCTTGATTTACCTGGAGATGCTCTCGCGTTTACCGCTCGCGCACTCCTCCGAATGGTTCCAGACCAGCCTGGAGCGGATCGAACAGTACAGAACGAAGAACGGCACCTACCTTCTCCCTGAAGCCTATCTCCATCAGAAGTACATTGAGCAGGCCTGGTTGAGCAAAGCCGGCCAGAGCCTGAAACGCTCCGAGAAGAAAGCCCTTGCGCAAGAGCTGGCCGGCACTTTGCTGGTCTGGCAAATCAAACGCCGGGTGAAGGCTCTCACCCCGCCGGACCGTCAGTAACATAAAGCTTAAGGGGCTGTCCAGGTGAAACCCCTGAACAGCCCCTTGCCAATCCTGCCGAAGCGCTAATTTCCGACAGAGTTCAATTAATTCTTCTGTAACTTGTGGGGCAAGCCCCACAAGTTACAGAAGAAGACACACACGGTCTAGTTGCCGCAGGGCGCCACATTGCGCCAGTTGGGCACCGTGTCGTTGACCACCTGCACGCCGTTCGTGCCGTAGCTCAACGTGAGCAGCCGGTTGGCGATCTCGCCGCACGCGGCATCCTTCTCCACATGATCCCAATCTCCCAGGGTGTACTTATATTCGATGGGCGTGGTCTCCTTTCCGGTGAAGGTGATCGTCCAATGCGTCGAGTCCACCTGCGTCATGGCGGTGGCGCCCGGGTCCCACTGCGGGAAGCCCCCGTCGAGCCGGTCGAGGAACCCGGCGATGTGCACCGCCCTGCCGGTGGCGTCGGTCGTCGCCGGAACGGTCACATTGAAGGTGAGAGTCACCGTGCGCAGTTCGGCGGTGGCAGCCACTTCGGCCGAGATCCCCGACCGGTTGAACGAGAAATCTACCGCACGCAGCACGTAATAATACGTGGCGTTTTCGACCACATTCACATCGGTGAAGTCCGTCGCAGTCGTCAGGCCAAGGAGCGTATACGGCCCGCCGCTCGCATCGCTGCGCAGCACTTCATACCCATAAAGCGAAACATCGCCCTGGATCGGATTCCACGCCAGGTGGATGCCGTCCGGCGAGGCGCTAACGACGATCAAACCGGTTGGGATATCCGGTGCGGTCACGTCGCCGCTGGAGTTCACCGTCAGCTTTCCGGCCTGCGCCGGGTCATACCCGTTGCCGGTTCCATCAAAATCGGCATAGAGCCACTCGCGCCCGCCTGTGGTGCTGTATCGGAAGGCGTAATCGAATGCTCCCACCTGGTCTGGCAGCAGGCTGGCAACGAATTCGTCATTGTTGCCCGCATCCACGTTAAATGAGGCATCCACCCAGGCCCAATCGGGGTTTCCGGCGGGGTCGCTGCCGACCGGCCCAAAGCCAAGCTGAGCGCTCAGCGTGGGCGTTTTACCGGGCTGGCTGGTCACGCCGTCAATCCACACCTGGCCATAGACGTTGCCGGTGCGGTTGACAGTGCTGATCGTATGCGTCAGCGTGGGTGGCCACTGCAGGTTGGCCCAACCGATGCTGTAATGCGGCAGCGCGTTGGTTTCGTTCGAGGGGCCGCTCTCATTCCCCGCTGCATCCAGGGCGGTGACCACGTAGTGATAAACCCGTCCGTTCTGCAAGCCCGCATCGGTGAAGCTGGTACCCGCCAGGGGCGCAGCATTCACCTTCACCCAGCCGCCGCCGCTCACAGGGCTGCGGTAGAGGTTATACGCGGCGGCCCCGTTCACGGCGTTCCAGGCCAGGCTCACCTGCCCGTCGCCATCGTCCGTCACCGCCAGGCCGGTTGGGGCCGCGGTGGGCTGCAGGTCGACCTTAGCACTCACCAGCAGCCAGGCACTGAGCGGGTTGAGCGTGATGTTCAAGCTGCCGCCCGAGACGGTGATGCTGCCCGCTCCGCTGTTATTCACCCCGTAGGTTCGCTTCAGCGAAAGACCGTCGGGCAGGTACCCGTCGAGCGCGATCGTCACCGTCTGCGCCTGGTCGCTGCGGTTGATCACAACGAGGGCTGCCTGTGCGGTCGTCTTGCGCCCGTAAGCGACCACGTTGGCCGCGTCATCCGCCAACAGAACGCGGATATCGCCATCGGTCAGCGCCGGGTTCTGTTTGCGCAGTTTAGCCAGCGCCTGGTAATGCTGGAACAGCGATTGGTCGGGCTTGCCGCCCAGGTCTGCCCAGGGGTAAGTGCGCCGGTCGTCGGGGTCGTCGTCGCCGGTCTGCCCTACCTCGTCGCCATAGAAGACGGTCGGCGCGCCGGGCATGGTGAACTGGATGAGCGATGCAATGCGCTGGCGCTGCTTGCCCTGGGCCAGGTTGGCGGCGTTGAATTCTTTATCGGTGCGGGTCTCCTGCCCGGGGGTGAGCGTCCACAACAGGCGCTCGGTATCGTGGCTGTCCACCAGGTTCATCAAGGAGTAATAAGCTGCGTCGGGGTAGTCCTCGCGGATCGAAGAGAGCCGCGCGGCGAACTCGCTGGGCGAGATGATCCGCCCGCTGTCGGCAAAGCCCTTCGAGTCGAACGGCCCGGGCGTGAGGAAGCCGAGCACCGCATCACGCAGGCGGTAATTCATCGTCGTGTCGGCCCGGTCGCCGCGCAAGAAGCGCAGCAGGGTGCTGTCTTTCTGCCACAGCTCACCGACGATCAAAGCGTCGGCCCGGGTATCTTTCACCACGCTGCGGAAGGCCTCCCAATACCCGGCCGGGAAGGATGAATCGCCCATCACATCCATGCGCCAGGCGCTCGCGCCCTGGTTCAGCCAGTAACGCGCCACGCTGTTCGTGTCGAAGAGGAAGTAATTCTGCACATCCGGGTTCGATTTGTTGATCACCGGGATGCTGTCGAAGCCAAACCACCCGGAATAGTATGTGTCGGTTCCGCCGGGCGTGGAAGGCGCGCACACCGAAGGCTCGTTGCCCACCGGCGCGCGGAAGACAAACCAATTGCGGTACGGCGAATCAGCCGATTCACACGCGCCCACCGTCGGGTAATGGTGGTAGCGGTCGAAGAACGGGCTGTCGGAGGAGAGGTGGTTGAACACGCCGTCCAGGATGATGCGCATGCCACGCTGGGTGGCGTGCTTGACGAGGTTTTCCCAGTCTTTTTGCGTGCCGAAGTATGGGTCAATGGAATAGTAATCCTGCGTGTCGTACGAGTGGTTCGAGGCGGCGTCGAAGATCGGGTTGAAGTAAATGGCCGTCACGCCGAGCGATTGCAGGTAATCCAGGTACTGGTCAACGCCCTTCAAGTCGCCGCCCATGTAATCGCGGCCGCGCGGCTGTTCCTTGGTGGGGCTGTCGGCGGGAGGGGTGGTATCGAAGCGCCACGGGCAGTTGGTGTTGCCGTCGGCATAATTCCGGCAGTAGCCTTCCGGCAGGGTGCCCCACTTCAGCCGCAGAACGGGGTCGTCGTAGCGCACATCGCCGGTTTTTGCGTTGTTATTCGCGCGCCCGTCGCGGAACCGGTCGGGGAAGATTTGGTAGATAAAGGCATCGCTCGCCCAACCGGGGGCGCTGAAGGCCGGGTCGTAAACCATCATAGCGAAGCTGTTATCAACCACGTCGTCGCTCATGCTCCCCAGCCCGCCATCCAGGGCTGCCGTGTTATCGGCGTAATAGTCGGTGTCTGTCCCATCGGTCACGATGAAGCGGTACCACAGGTTATCCGGCTCGGCGTTAGGCAGCGTCACAGACCAGAAATCGCAGGTTTCCTGCTCCAGCCCGGCCTGGTAGCACGAGACATCACCCGCTTCGATCGCCATCGGCTCGATGCGCTGCGCCCCGGCATTGATGTCATACACGCGCAGCTTCACCGCACCGACATCGTTGTGGAAGGTGCGCAGCCGCAGCGTCACCGCCGTTCCGGCCGGCACCGCCCCGCCCGGGGTGCGGTAGAGCGGGTCGCGCGAGTCATGGCGGACGCCATCCCATTCCACGTTGTTATCCAGGCCGTGCCCGGCCAGGATACTCAGCACATGGCTGGTGGAATCATAAGTGAAGGTCACTTTGGCGCCCGAGACCGGCACGGTGAAGGGGATGTTCGGGCCGTTTTGCACGCCGCCCTGGCCGTAATTGACGTCCCAGCTTTCGTTCAACGCCACCTTGGCTTCGTAGGAACCGGCAGGCAGCGTGCTGGTCTCGAAGGTATAGATGCCATCGCCGTCCGGGTCTTGCAGCCAGGAGCGCAGGCAGGCGGGGTCCCAATCACTGCCGCAGCCGAGCTCGCTCTGGAAGCTGCCCGGAGCGACGGCGATGACCGAATTGACCGAATCGGTCACCCAATGGCTTTTGTGGTCGTAATAGAACTTCACCGCCCCGCCGGGCGCCGAAAGGGGAATGTTCGCCCCGCCGGGAGCGGCGTGCAGGCCGTAATTTTCATCCCACGAGCCGTTCAAGGCCGCTTTATACTCGTAGCTTCCGGCCGGCGGGGTGAAACCCCCCTGCCACACGTCGTCATCTGCGCTGTACGTCAGGTAAGTGGCGGGGCAGGCGGGGTCCCAATCTCCCCCGCAGCCCAGCTCGGATTGCAAACTGCCCACCAGCGTCACTGTGGCCGGGCCGGCGGTGTGGCTGGCGCTGACGCGCGTGCTGTGCCCGAAAGCGGAAAAGGAACTGATCGCCAGGGTGAGGATTCCAATCAGTGAAAGGATGGTGGAAGCTGTCTTTCGAATGCGCATCGCCTTTCCTCCTATGAGTCAAAAAACCGGCTCTCGTCCGGTTTCTTAATAAATGAATCCCCCTCGGTGAGCTTCACCGCCAGGAAATTCGCCAATCCGCAGGATAATCGCATCACAGTGTTGCGCCTGGAAGGTCGTTATCCTTATTATAGGAATGGATTATGACGATGTCAATCAACAAACTACTCTATTTGGCCGCCTCACACCTGGCATTTCGGGCAGAAGTAGGATGCCCCGCCCAGGAACTGGATCTTCTCGATGGGCGTCGCGCAGACGGGGCACGGCCGACCTGCGCTGGCGCTGTCGAGGGTTTTATGGAAGCCGCCGGGCCGGCCAAACAGGTCGAGTTCGCTGTCGCGCCCGCCCGCGGCCACGGCCCGGCTGAGGATATCGCGCACGGCATGGTAAAGGGCGGCCTGTTCGGCGGGGTTCACATCCACCGCCCGCCGCCGCGGGTGAATGCGTGCCTGGAAGAGCACATCCTGCAGGTAACCGTTGCCCAGGCCGCACACCCCCGGCTTGCTGATCATGAAGAACTTGATGGCGTCTTTACACTTCGGGTCCAGCGCGGCGAACAGGCCCTTGAAGTAATCGAGCGTGAATGCCTCACTGAGCGGAGGCACCTGTTCATAGCCGTAGAAATTCCTCCCCACCGAAACTTCCTCCTGTCGCAGCAACCGGAGGGAGCCCCACATCTGGATGGTGACAGTGAGCAGCTTGCCATCGGTGAAGCGCAGGAAGAACTGGTATTTGGGCGGCAGGCTGGTTTCATCCTCGTGGAGGATGATGCGCTCGCCCCCTTCGCCGAAGACCAGCGCGTAACCCGGTTCCAGCTTGAGGATAATCATGTTGGCGAAGGCGCTGGCCTCGCCGATTGTTTTCCCGCGCAGGATCTCGACATACTCTTGCGCCGTGAGCGTGTAGAAAGCAAATTTATGCTCTGCATTGCCGCGCGAACCGCTCTCGATCACCTTGCCCTTCAGAGCCTGGTTCATTTGCCCCGCCAGCACGACCGCCTCTGGATATTCGATCATGTTTCCCTCCCGGCCCGCCGTTGATTCTACCGAAGCGCCCCCCTTGATTCCTCAGGTCATACCGGTATCATCCGCGTCCTCCAGCAAGGATATTCACCTGGAAAACACAATCCCGATCCCTCATCTCTCACCCCTTATCTTCCTTATTCTCCTCATCCTCGTCATCCATCCTGTCAAGAATCTTCCTCAGGTTCTCTTCCCAGACGTCGTCGAGGGGGATGAAAGGCGTTTCTTCGAAATCCTCGGCCAGGCGGGCGAAGTATTCGCGCACACCCGCCTCGGGGGCCATGTCTTCCAGTTCGGCCACCTTCTTTTCCAGGTTGGCCAGGAGCTGCCTGCTCTTTTGAGCCAGGTGCCCAAGGTCGAAATCGAGCTTCAGCATGTAATTCACCCGGCGCATCAAGCCCAGCCAGGCCATGTAGTCGTTTTCGATCTGGATGGTATGGCCGATCTGCGCCACGCTGGAGAAATCGTAAATCGGCACCATCGCGTACATGCCCACATACTCCACGCCCGCTTCTCCGGCGCGCTTGCAAAGATACGAGCCGATGCTCACGCCGCCCTGGTAGTTCGTTAGGTTCAGCGCCAGGGCGTTCATCTCATCGCGCATCTCTGGCAGGCTGAAGCTGCCCGAAATGGCGCGTTCTTTGTTATAGGGGAATTCCCCGAACACACCGCCAAACCCGACGATGCGCTTCACCTTCAAGCGCGCGGCCACATCGAGGATCGAGCGCATATAGCGTTCGGCATCCAGGTGCGGCTCATCGCCCACCAGGATGACAACCCCCTTATGGTTGCTTTCGAAGTAATACAGGTTGTTCTCGGGCGTGTCGAGCGATTCGGGGTAGCCGTCAACGAACTTGATCACCGGCCGGATGAGGTCATGCGTGCCCGGAATTTGGTACAGGTAAAACCCATCCGGATTGATCTTGCCGATCAGGCGCGCTTTCGAGCGCCTGGCAAGGTAAGCCGGAAGGCCGGAGGATGCCGATCCGGCATCGGCCCACTGGCGCCAGCCGGCCAGCATATACATTTCGGCCGCTTGCGGAACATCGAACAACTCCACGGCATCAGCCATGCCACCCTCCTCGGCGGATACTCCTCCGCCTGTTCCATTACCAGTATACTACAGGGCTTCAGCGCCCCGCCTGGAACGCTGATCATCTCGGCCAATGCTTGGCGCTACCCCAACTGCCAGGAGGGTCATGTCGTCGCTCTGCTCGGCGCCTTCCTGGAAGCCCGCCAGCACTTCAAAGGTCAGCGAGCACATGTCCTTCACCGCGATGGGCGGCAGGCGCTGCCAGAAGCTGTGCAGCCGTTCGAGCCGGTAGCGCGATCCATCCGGCGCCTGGGCATCCACCAGGCCGTCGCTGAAGAGCATCAGCCGGTCGCCTTCTTGCAGTTGAATTTCTTCCTCGGCCAGCAGGAACGGTTCTCCGGTCATTACACCGAGCGCCATGCCCTGCCCTCCCAGCTGGAGCAGTTCACCGCCGCGCAAGATCACCGGCCGGTCATGCCCGGCGCGCGTGTACACCATCCGGCGGTTTATACGGTTCACCACGGCATAGAAAGCCGTGACGAACATGCCCGGCTCGCCCAGTTCCATCAACAGGCGGTTGACGTTCTCCAACACCTGCCGCGGCGAGAGCGAGCGGTGCCCTTCGGCAAGGATCAGGCTGCGTGAAAGCGCCATATACAACGCAGCCGGCATGCCCTTATCGGAGACATCCGCCACCACCAGCCCGAAATGCTCATCGTCGATCTGGATCACATCATAGAAATCGCCCCCCACCTGGCGCGCGGGCAGGTTGAGCGCGGCGAATTCAAACCCCTCGATTTCGGGGAAGTTGCGCGGCAGCACGCTTTGCTGCACCTGGCGCGCAAGGTCGAGCTCGTGCTCGATGCGCTCTTTCGTCACCAGCTCGGCCTGCGCAGCTTCCAGCTCGGCGATCTTCGCGCGGAGCTGGTCCACCAGGTCGGCGCGCTGCATAGCCAGCGCGGCCTGGTTGGCGAAGGTGCGCAGCATGGTGACCTCGGCCGGGCTGAAGGCCGATTTCGCGGTGGCCTGCACCACCATGTGGCCCACGGTGCGCTTTTCCACCACCAGTGGAATGTGGAACCCCGCCCGGATCACCGGCTGCTCCTTCACCGCCGAAACCCCCGGCGGTAGGCCCAGGTAGAGGCGCATTCCGTTGTTCGCGGGCGCCGACGGCAGCAGCTCCGAATCGACCTTTCCATCGCCTCTTTCCCACCCGCTGCAGGCCAGCACTTCCAGGCTGATTTCAGAGCGCTGGAAGTACACCGCGACGCGGTCGGCCCCGCACAGGTCGCGCGTGTAACGGCAGACCCGCCGGGCCACATCCACCAGGCTGGCCGAATTGATCAGCGTCTGGCCGATTTCCTGGAAGGAGATCATCGCTTCGGTGCGCTGCACGAGAATGCGGTTCGAGACCTCCAGCTCGAGGACTTTTCGCTGCAGGGCGTTATTGGCCTCGAGCAGGGCTTTTTCTTCGCTCACCAGCATCGAATAGGTCTCGCGCAGCAGGTTCGCGTCCAGTTCCAGGGCGTCCTCCGGCGCGAGCTGCCCCTGCGCCGCCAGGTAAGCCAGGTATTCCCGCGCCGAGAGCAGGCTGGGCTGCGAAAACAGGTCGCCGCCCAAGGGATCGGCCTTGAACACATCGAAGACCATCACATCGCCGTGCCGCCCGGTGCCTTTGCACTGTTCGCAGCTGGATGGCCGGTAAAGCGTCATTCCCAGGTTCGAGGCCGGCAGCCCCAGCCGCTCGAGCAAAGAAGCATCGGCTATCACCGGCTGCTTGCAGGCCGGGCAGAGCACCGGCTGGCGCATCACCGAGATGATCCAGCTGAGCGGGCTCATCTGCTCGCGGGCCACCCCCAGCGTGGTGAGGAACTGCGCCACGCCCGCGCCGCGGAAGATCGTATCCACCTGCGAGAGCACGCGGATACCCTTGCCCGCGGCTTCGAGCGCACCCGGTGCCGTCTCTGCATTGAGTTCCTCCAGCACCAGCAGCCCCGGCCGGCGGCGGATGGCCTCGTGCATCCATTTGGAGCGCAGCTCTCCCTGCCTGGGCTGGAACACCTCGACGCGCGAATGCATTCCGCGCGGGATGCGAAACGCCTCGTGGTTCTCGGCGAACACAATGCAATGCTCGCGCGGGTGCGCCTCGAGGATTTCGCGCATCAAGATGCGCAGAATGGCCATTTTTCCGCTCGAAAGCAGGCGCGGAGGCTCTTCTTCCTCCGCCTGCAGGCGGCGCGGCTCCAGGCCCGCCACCAGGACAATCCCCGGGGTATCGTGCACCAGCCGCTCAACCAGCCGGTCCACCTGCGGCATGTGGATGAAATCTTTCAGCCCAAGCAACGCGTTTCCATTCTCCCTGTGCGAGGCCGATCTCACGGCCCGCCGGTTGTGTTTGCCATGCGGATACCGGAATTATACAGGGAATGGAGCGATCAGCTGGCCGGATTCCACCGGCTGTGGAAGCGAATCTGCCGGATGCAGCCGCGTTGTTTGTTTTCAAAGATACGTATCGTCAAGCAAAATAAAAAAAAGCCGGGGATTTGCTCCCCGGCCTGACAGGCCTGAACCGTCTAGTCGTGCCGCGTGCCATCCGGCATGATCGCCCCGGTGAGAGATTTCGCCCGCAGGAGCTTGTGATCGGGCGCGTTGGTGCCGGTGAGGTCGGCATCGGTGAGGTTGGCGTTGGTCAGGTCCACGGCGCCCAGGTTGGCGTCGATCAGGTTCGCATTGGCCAGGTTGGCCTCCGAAAGGTCGGCTTCTGCCAGGTTGGCCTCGCGCATATCCGCCCCGCGCAGGTCGCAGCCGCGCATGTGGGCGCGGCGCAGGTCGGCGCCGATGAGCACCGCACCGCGCAGGTTCGCCCCGCCCAGGTTCACGTCCACCATCGTCGCGCCGCGCAAATCCACCCCGCTCAGGTTCGAGCCGATCAACGTGGCGCCGTTCAGCAGCACCCCGCGCAGGTCCATCCCGCTCAGGTCGATGTGGCTCAGCCAGAGCGGCTTGGGCTGGTTGAGGAGGATATAGATTTCATAACGTGAGAATTCGGCCATGCTTGCTGCTCCTGAAAAGCTATGTCTGTATTATATGCCTATCTTTCCAGGTTGAGCCTATCAAGGCTGTAAGTTTCAAGCTCAGGAAGCCGCGCGGCGCTCCCACATGCCCTCGCGGATCTCGCTCCAGCCCGGCGCATCCACGCGCATAGTGTGGCGGCGCCAGCCCGCGGCGATGCGCGCTTGGGTTTCTTCCCAGGTGCGCAGCCCTGAGAGGGCGTCTGCGGCTTCCACATTGCAGGCGCCCACCCCCACGGCTGCCGTCAGCGCGTCTTCAGGCCCAAGCCCGCGCAGCAATGCGCTCAAGAACCCGGCGATGGTCGCATCGCCGGCGCCGGTCGTGCCCACCACCTGCACCTGAAAGCACGCCGACCACATCTCGCGCCCGGCCCACTGCGCCGCATCCTGCGGCGCCGCCCTGCCCATCTGCCGGAGGGACTCCAACCCGGCGGTGCGCAGGTAAAGGCCGCGGCTGCCTGCTTTGATCACCACCAGTCGGGTGCCCATCGCCAGCAGCTCCGAAGCCAGCTCTCCCAGCCGGCGGGCATCCACCGCGGGCGTCAGGTCTCCGGCTGGAAGAGAGCTGCGCAGCCGGTCGCATTCCTCGCGCCGCAGCATAAAGAGCAGCTCATCGAAACTGGGCAGGAAGACATCCACATAGGGCAGCAAATCGCTCAAGATAGCCCGCCAATCGGCCTTGCCGCCGTCTGAATCAGGGTCGGGGTAGGTCATGTCCAGCGAGGTGGTCACCCCCGTCGCCTTGGCGCGCCGGAACAACTCGACCAGCTCGCGGCCGCCCTGGCTGTACATGCGGCGCATCACCGGCGGGTAGCCAAAATGCATCAGGCGCGCCCGTGCGACAAGGTCGAAATCCACATCTTCGACGCCGAACGTATCGTTGGCGCCCGGGCAGTGCAAAAAGATGCGGTCCATGCCAGGGGCCGAGAGGATGACCGAATACGAGGTTGGAGAGGCCGGGTCCACCACCAGGCCCTTCGATAGTTCCGCGCCATAGCCCTCGACGATGCCTCGCACGATCCCCCCCAGCGGGTCGTCGCCCACCTTGGCGATCAACCGCGTATCGATGCCGAGCAGGTGCAGCGCCAGCCCCGTGTTCGAGACGGGCCCGCCCGTGTTGAAGGCCGCCGGCCCGGTCAGCAGAAGATGACCCGGCTTGAGCAGCGTCGCGAGTTTCCCTTCCGGCACATGCTCTATCGTAGGGATAAAATCCAGGCAGATATGCCCCACCACAACCGCGCAGCATTCGGTCATGCCGGCCTCCAGGTAAGATGAGCGCCTACAATTATAGATCAGGATGAAAAAGCAGCCGTGCTATAATGGATCGCGATGAATCTCGACATCAAGACCGGCATCCTCGTCGCCACAATTCTGGCTGTGCTGGCCGGGCTCATCTCCCTGCTTTCCGGCATCCAGGCCATCCGGTCTGGGCAGAGGTTGAATTACTTTCGCAAACGGCGCGAGCGGCTGGCCCGCGGGTGGAGGCTGGTCGCCGTGTTCGTCTTCCTGCTCGCCCTGGCAGTGGCGATCAACCGGGTGGCCGAGCCGGTGGTTTACCGCTTCTTTCCTCCATCGCCCACCCCCACCAACACGCCTACCATCACCCTCACCCCCACCATCACGCTGACGCCCACCATCACCCTCACCCCCACCATCACCGAGACGCCGTCGATCACCAACACGCCTTCGCTCCCGCAGGTGGTCGCCACGCAATTCTCTTCGACCATCACCCCCAACCCCGATGCCGTCTTCAGCCCGCTGCAGTTCGCCAGGCAGCTGGATAAGAATTACCAGCCGGTTGACCCGGCGGTGGAATTTGCCAATCCGATCACGAAGCTGTATGGGGTTTTCAGCTACGACCTGATGACCGTCGGCGCGCAGTGGAGCGCGCTGTGGTACCGCGGCGCAGACCTGGTCTGCTTCGAGACGATCCCCTGGAACGGCGGCACCGGCGGGTTCGGTTACACGGAGTGCGCCAACCCGGTGGACGGCTGGCAGCCCGGCGAGTATGAGGTGCAAATCTTCAGCGGAACCGAATGGAAGAACTCGGCGCGCTTCACCGTCACCGGCGAGGCGCCCACCCTGGCCCCCACGGTCACCCCCACGCGCACGCCCATCCCTTCGCCCACCGAAGGCCCCACCCCCACCGTCCCATCACCGACGCCGCCGCCCACCTTCACACCCTCGCCCACGCCGACCATCACGCTCACGCCAACGCCCACCAACACGCGCCGCCCCACCGATACGCGCCGGCCCACGCTCACCTCGCCGCCGCCTTAAGCCGCGGGCGGCCCTTTCAGATCGCTTTCGCCTTGCGCATCGAAAACGCATGCGCGATGGCCGCGCCCAGGCGGGCGTTGTTGCGCAGCAGCGCCAGGTTGGCGCGCAGGCTTTCTCCCCCGCTCAAACGGCTCACGCGCTCCAACAAGAACGGAGTCGTCGCCGCGCCGTGGATGCCCTCACGGCGCGCATCTTCCAGCGCGAGGCCGATCACACGCTCCAGTTCGGCTTCGTCCAGGGCCGCCTCTGCGGGCGGGGGCTGGACGACGAGCACCGCGCTGCGCAGGCCCATCTCCCAATGACGGGTGGCAATCTCCACCACCTCTTCGGCCGATTCCACCCGTGCATCCACCGGCAGGCCGCTCCGGCGGGCATAGAAGGCAGGGAATTCATCCGTTCGGTACCCCAAGACGGGCACGCCCCACGTCTCGAGATATTCCAGCGTGGCGGGCAGGTCGAGGATCGCCTTGGCCCCGGCGCATACCACCACCACCGGCTGGCGCGCCAGTTCCGGCAGGTCTGCCGAAACATCCTGCGGCGCGCCGCGATGCACGCCGCCGATCCCGCCGGTGGCAAAGGTCTGAATGCCCGCCAGACCGGCTGCGATCAACGTGCCGGCGACGGTCGTCCCGCCGCTGTATCCCTTCGCCAGGGCGATGCCAAGATCCCTTCGGCTGATCTTGCGCTCCACCGGCTGTTCGGCCAGCCGCCGCAGGTCATCGCGGCTCAGGCCAATGCAGAGCTTCCCGTCTAGAACCGCCACCGTCGCCGGGGTGACGCCCACGCGGCGCGCCTCTTCCTCCAGCGCCTCAGCCAGGCGTAGATTCTCAGGCCGCGGCAGCCCGTGGGTGATGACCGCTGACTCGAGCGCCAGCAGCGGCAGGTTCATCAGCCGGGCCCGCGATACTTCGGCAGAGTAACGGATCATGGAAGGGAGGCGGTCTTTCATTTCAAGCCACCAATTCGTCATACAGCCGTTCGAGCGACAGCTCGGGCCACACCGTGCCGCGGTGGCGCAGCACCAACGAGGCCGCCGTCACCCCAAGGCGCACGGCTTCATCGAGCGGGATGTCGTTCACCAGCCCAAACAACACCGTCGCCGTCAGCGCGTCGCCCGACCCGGTCGGGTCGATCACTTTCGTGCGCACCGAGGGCACATGCCCGGTTTCATCTTGTGAGGCGTAGCAAACCCCGGCTTTCGCCAGCGTGATGATCGCGATTTCGACGCCTTTCATCACCAGCTTGCGGGCCGCTTCCAGACCGGTCTTCTGGTCGTTCACTTGCGGCTGCCCTTCGCAGAGCACCGTGGCCTCCGCGCCGTTGGCGGTGACCATGAAAATCCGCTCCAGGTAGGGAATCAACCGGCCGCTCAACACCGTGGAGGTGGCATCGGCGCAGACCGGCACCTTTGCCTTGCGAGCAAGTTGAAAGACCGCCTTGAGCGCCTTTTCCGGCAGGTTGGCATCCACAAAGACCAGCCCTGCCTCCTGGAATTGCTGTTCGTACTCCTTCAAGAACGCCGGGGTGATGCCGCGCATCACACGCATATCTTCAAGGGCCATTTCCAGCTCGCCGTCGGGGCCGTACACGGCAAGATACGAGGCGGTGGGGTAGTTCCCCATGCACTGGCAGGCATCGATCTTCACTCCGCAGGCTTGTGTGTGCGCCAGGAGCTGCTCGCCCAGCCGGTCGGACCCGACCACGGTGATCAGGCTCACCGGTTGCCCCAGGCGCGCCAGGTTTTCGGCCACGTTGCGCGCCACGCCGCCAAACGAGAAGCGGTTCGAAGACGGATTCGCGCCCCTGTTGCGCGCCTGCGCATCCAGGATACCGACCATATCTACCCCGGCAGCGCCGATCACCAACACCGGCCGCCGCGCGGCATCGCTCGCAATTTTCGGATGCATACATTAATTGTAACGCGTTCATTGCGAAAAAATTACAATTCTGTAAAGTCATCCATGCAAGCCTGTAAGCGCAGGCAATATTTGAATCATGTATAATGCCAAAAGAGGGATTTCCCATGAAGGATTCATCCAATCCGTTGATCCGCCGCATGGCCCCCGGATTGATCCTGGGGTTTCTGGTTTTTATTGGCCTCGCGCTCCTCGGCGACCTCCAAAAAGTCAGCCTTAAGATTCTGAATTTCGATTGGCGATTCTTCTTTCTCGCGCTGGTCTTCACCATTTTCAATTACACCCTGCGCTTTTTTAAATGGCATTTTTATCTTGGGCAGGTGGGCGTCAGGCGAATTTCCTACTGGCAGAGCCTGCGCCTGTTCATTGCCGGCTTTCCGCTGGCCGTCACCCCGGGCAAGGTGGGTGAAGTGCTCAAGGGCGTCTGGCTCATGCGCCAGACGGGCGTGCCGGTGGGCCGCGGCATCTCGGTGGTCGTTGCCGAGCGGATCAGCGACGGCCTGGCTGTTTTGGCGCTTTCGGCCTTTGGCGTGGTTGCCTACCCCGCCTACTGGCCGTTCTTCGCCCTCGTCCTCGGCGGGCTTGGGGCGATTGTCGTCCTCTCGCAGATTCGCCCGGTGGCCATCTGGCTGCTCGAACAGGCCGCGCGGGTACCGCTCCTCCGCCGGTTCAGCCAATCGGCGCGAGAATTTTACGAGGGCAGTTCCACGCTCTTCCGGCCCGGTTCCACGCTCCTGGCCGTGGCGCTTGGCACGCTCTCCTGGCTCGGAGAAGGCCTTGGGTTCTATTTCATCCTGCTCGGCCTGGGAGTTGAGCCCGGTCCGCGCATCATGGCGATGTCAATCTTCGTGCTTTCATTTTCCACCATCGTCGGGGCTGCTTCCGCTCTTCCGGGCGGGCTGGGCGCCGCCGAGGTTTCCATCGCCGGGTTACTCACCATCACCCTCCAACAGGAACCGGCCCTGGCTTCGGCCGCCACGCTGCTCATCCGCCTGGCAACCCTGTGGTTTGGCGTCCTCCTCGGACTGCTCATGTGGATCATCTCTCCCGACTTGTTTGGGTTTTCCTCAACCCGGCAGCCGCTGCCCGAAGGCTAGGCGCCACCATGCGCGGCCTGCTCACGGTGTTTTCGTTGCGCATATCTTACATCTCATGTAGAATTGTTAAGTATTCATCGGTACAATTTCGATCGGATTAATCCATGCCGCTTGCTCCGGGCACTCTGCTGAATAACCGCTACCGGGTTGTATCCATCCTGGGTCAAGGAGGGATGGGAGCGGTTTACCGTGCCACCGACGAGCACCTGGGCGTCTCGGTCGCCATCAAGGAAAACCTGTTCCTCACCGATGAATACAGTCGCCAGTTCCAGCGCGAAGCCAGCATTCTGGCCAGCTTGCGCCACCCCGGCCTGCCCCACGTCACCGATTACTTTATCCTCGAAGGCCAGGGGCAATACCTGGCCATGGATTACATCGAGGGCGAAGACCTGCGCCAGCGCCTCGAACGCACCGGCCCGCTCCCCGAGCGCGAGGTGATTTTGATCGGCATCTCGGTCTGCGAGGCGCTCACTTACCTGCACACCCGTGAGCCGGCCATCATTCACCGCGACCTGAAACCCGGCAACATCAAGGTAACGGCCGAAGGCCAGGCCGTGCTGGTCGATTTTGGGCTGGCCAAGATTCTCCAGGGCGGGCAGCCCACGCTCACCGGCGCGCGCGCCATGACGCCCGGTTACTCCCCGCCCGAGCAGTACGGCACCGCCAGCACCGATGCGCGCAGCGACATCTACTCGCTGGGGGCCACCCTCTACGCCGCCCTCACCGGGGTGATCCCGGAAGACGGCCTCAACCGCATGACGGGCAAAGCCGACCTGACCGATATCCGTTCCTTCAACGCCAAGATCAGCCGCAAGCTGGTGGAGGTGATCAACAACGCCATGCAGGTGGAGCCCGAGGAACGTTACCAGTCTGCCGAGGAATTCCGCCAGGCGTTGATCGAATGCAGCGAGATGGCAGCATTCTTCAAAGAACGGCCGACAATTTCGCCGCCACCCACCGAGTTTTTCGCTCACGCAGGTGAATCCGAACCCAGGCCGTCCTCCGGCGGCCAGCGAAAGTCCAGGCCGTCGCTCGCTGCACGGCGGGCCAGGCGGCGGCGCACAGCCTGGGCGATGGTTCCGTTGATGGCAGTGATCATCGCCGGCGCTTATATCACACTGCAACTGCGTCCCAACCTGCCGCTCACCGTCCTGGCGTACTTCAACGGAACCCCCACGCAGCCCTTCCTCCCGCAGGATTCCACCTTGACGCCCGAGGGCAGCGAACCGACCCTGCCGGCGCTGGAAACCACCCCGGCCCCTGCCGCAGAAACCACCCCAGAGCCTCAGGCGGTGGCGGATACGCCGCAGCCGACAGAAACGACCACCTTCACCCCGTCGCCTTCTCCCACCCCCACCCCGCTGGGCGGCGGGCCTTCACAGATTGCTTTTGCATCCAAGCGCACCGGCGCGATGCAAATCTGGGTGATCAACGCCGATGGAAAGGGCCTGCGCCAGTTGACCAATATCCGCGATGGGGCCTGCCAGCCCGCCTGGTCGCCAGACGGCCTGCGGCTGGCGTTCGTTTCTCCGTGCAACGGCAAACGCGAAATCTATGAAGGCAGCGCCATCTATCTCGTCGATGCCGATGGTAACAATGTCACCCCGCTCACGGCCAGCCCGGAGGGAGATTTTGACCCAACCTGGTCGCCGGACGGAAAGAAAATCGCCTTCACCTCGCTGCGCACCGGCCGGGCAAGCATTTTTGTCATCGACCTGCAAACGCTGACGGTGCAGGAAATCTCCAAGTCTCTCTACGCCGACCTGCAACCGGCCTGGTCGCCCACCAGCAAGCAAATCCTCTTCGTGCGCAAGATCGTTTACGGCCAGGTGTGGATCATGGACGAAGCAGGCAACCAGCAAAACCAGATGAGCCCGCCCGGCGAGGTGAACAACTTCGCTCCGGCCTGGTCGCGCGACGGGCAGGTGATCTTCTACAGCCAGCTCATCGGCGGGTCGAAAGTGCCCGGGCTGGTCGGCATCCGCTACGAAGACCGGTACAAGCCGCGTGAGTTCAGCATCCCGGCCAGCAAAGATGTTGATCTCGGCCCGGTCGGCTCGGTGAGTGTCTCTCCAGACGGCTTCTGGCTGGCCTACGAAGGCTGGCCCGACGGCACGAACCACGATATTTACCTGATGACCGTCAACGGAGCCAATGTCACCCGCCTGACGACCGACCCCGCCCTCGAATTCGGCCCCGCCTGGCGGCCTGAAGCAGCCCCCCAACCCTGATTCTCATCCATTCCGGCGATGACCCTCCAGCCCGGAACCCTGCTTAAATCGCGCTACCGCATCGATGAGGTGATCGCGCAGGGCGGCATGGGCGCGGTTTATCGCGCTTACGACACCACCCTCAACCTCAAGGTGGCGCTCAAGGAAAACTCGTTCAGCGGCGAAGAGCATGCCCGCCAGTTCCGCCGCGAGGCTACCATCCTGGCCGATTTGCGCCACCCCAACCTGCCGCGCGTAACCGATCACTTCTCCATTCCCGGGCAAGGGCAATACCTGGTGATGGATTACGTCGAAGGTGAAGACCTCCGCCAGCTGCTTAACAGGAAGGGAAAACTGACCGAAGCCGAGGTGGTGGAAATCGGCCTGGGGGTCTGCCAGGGGCTGGCCTACCTGCACTCGCGCCGTCCGCCCATCGTGCACCGCGATATCAAGCCTGGGAACGTCAAAGTGACGGCCGACGGGGGCGTCCGCCTGGTCGATTTCGGTCTGGCAAAGGTCGCCGCTGCCGGGCAAAACACCACCACCGGCGCGCAGGCGCTCACCCCGGGTTATGCGCCCCCCGAACAGTACGGGCAGGGTACCGAACCGCGCTCCGATATCTACGCGCTCGGGGCCACGCTCTACGCGGCGCTGAGCGGTAAGGTGCCCGAAGACGGCCTGGCGCGTGCCATGGGGTCGGCCGGGCTCACCCCGCTGCGCTCGCTGCGGCCGGATATCACCCCTGCAACCGCCGCCGCCATCGAGAAAGCCATGGCAGTGCTGCCGCAAGACCGCTTTCAAACGGCCGGTGAATTCCAGCGAGCGCTTGCCCTGGGCCCGTCTCAGCACGAACCTGAGGCAGGCACGGCCGCCACAATCCCCGCGCCGGAACCGGCAGGCAGCCGCCCGCTGCGCATCGGCCTGGCCCTCGGCGGGCTGGCGGTGCTGGCTGCGGTAGGGGTCATCTTCAGCTTTGTCATCCTGCCCGGCATGGCCGCGCTGCCCGCTGCCACGTCCACACCGGTCGCTGAACAGGCGGCCGCTCTGCCGCCCACCCGCACCTCGGCGCCGCCCCCCCAGCCGGGCCTTTCGCCGCAGCCTTCGGCCACATCGCCCACCGCCACCCCCACTGGCGGCGCAGGGGAAATCGCCTTCGCATCCGACCGCTCCGGCCTGCCGCAGATTTGGGCGATGCAGCCCGATGGATCGGGCCTGCGGCTGATCACCCGGCTGCCCGAAGGCGCCTGCCAGCCGGATTGGAGCCCCGACCGGAACCGCATTATCTTCATCTCTCCCTGCCCTGCCCAACAGGATGCCTATGAGGGAGCCAGCCTCTTCGTCATCAACGCCGACGGCTCCGGCCTGGTGCCCCTGCCCACCCTCCCCGGAGGGGATTTCGACCCCGCCTGGTCGCCCGATGGAGGGAGAGTGGCCTTCACCTCGCTGCGCGACGGCCGCGCCGGGGTTTACCTGATGGACCTGGCTACAAATGAGGTGAAGCGTCTCTCCAGGCCGGTCAATTACGAGCGTTCCCCGGCCTGGTCGCCGGGCGGCGAAACCATCGCCTATGTGACGACGCGCGGGGGCTTCCCGCAGGTGTGGGTGATGGGCATCGGCGGTGAGAACCCGCATGAATTTTCCACCCAGGAGGGCGGGCGCAGCGCCGCGCCGGCCTGGTCGCCGGATGGCAGCCTGCTGCTCTACACGCAGGGCGGCGGCCCTGCCTTTCTGACGGCCCGGCAGGCCGGCACACCAGACGCCAGGGAATTCCGCATCGCCAATGATTTCCACCCCGCCGGGGGCCCGGCGCTCTCACCGGACGGCCTTTGGGCGGCCGCCGCCTCGCGTGTGGATGAGCAGGAAGAGATCTTCCTCCTCAGGCTGGATGGCAGCCGCCTGACCCGTCTGACGGACCACCCCGCCAACGATTTCGACCCCGACTGGCGCTAATTTCTTTTTTTCTACAATCCTGTCAGGTTAAATAAGCAGAACCGGTCAACCTTCTCATGGCGAGAAGACCGGCAGCCTGACGATGTGGAGATGATATGCGGCAGATTGATTAATCCAGCTCAAGCAGGCTCAGGCGGCTGCAGATCTCGCTGATAGGCTTCGGCAAACAGCGCCGGAGTCCCGCCGGTGTGCCAGAAGAGCACGCTCTCGCCCGCCTGGAACAGGCCGGCGCGCGCCAGCCCCAGCAGCCCGGCGGCAGCCCGGGCCGTGTACACCGGGTCGAGCAGCAACCCTTCGGTGCGTGCGAACAACTGCACGGCCTCGCGCTCAGCCTCGCCAAACACCCCGTATCCCCCGCCCAGGTATTCATCGTTGACGAGCACGTCTTCGGGCCGCAGCGCCACCGGCAGGTCCATGCGCCCGGCCGTCTCGCGCGCCAGATGGGCCACCGTCTCCTGAAGATCGTGCGCGGCATGGTCAACGCTGATGCCCAGCACGCGCCCATTGAACTTGCGCAGCGCAGCCCCCAGGGCAAGCCCGGCCTGCGTGCCGCCCGAAGAAGAGGCCAGGACGATCCAATCCGGCAGGTGGCTGCCCATTTGCTCGAGCATCTCGTCGAAGGCAGCCACATAAGCCGCCGCACCGGTGGCATTGGAAGCCCCAAGCGGGATCAGGTAAGGCCGGCGGCCTTCCTCCCAGGCCCGGTCGAAAGCCGCCTTCAGCGCTGCGCCGCGCTCTTCGGGGCGGCACCAGGCCACCTCCGCGCCGAACAGGCCGTCGAGCAACAGGTTTCCGCTGCGCTCAACCGGCGGTTCGCCGGAGAGCACCAGGATGCACCCCAGCCCGTAGCGCGCCGCCAGGGCAGCCGTCTGCCGGCAGTGATTCGACTGCGCCGCGCCCACGGTCACCAGCGTCCGCGCGCCGTTCGCCAGCGCCTCTGCCAGCACGAATTCCAGCTTGCGCGTCTTGTTCCCGCCGAACGCCAGCCCGGTTTGGTCATCGCGTTTGACCAGCAGCCGCACGCCGCCCAGGGCCGCGCTCAAGCGCGGCAGGGGCTCGATCGGCGTGGGCAGGTGCGCGAAACGAATGCGAGGCAAGTTCATGCGCCAACCTCCCGGCGGGTGCGTTGCCGTCCGCGCCTGCGCATCCAATCCAGCACGCGCGGCAGCACCCGCGTATAGAGCCAATACATCCCTGGGCGGGCGGGGTAATCCCAAGCTCCAACGGTGCGCACCACCGTTCCCCCCAACCCCTCTTTGAACCGGAAGACCCCCCACATCGAGTCACGCTCATCGAAGGTATCCGGCGCGCCCCACAAATCATATTCGGCTGCGCCCATGGCGCGCGCCGTGCGCATCGCTTCCCATTGAAGCAGATAGTTGGGCATCAGCTCGCGGTGAACATCCCGCGACATCCCATACAGATACCAGGCCCGCCCGGCAAAGACGAACAGCACCAGCCCCGCCGCGGGTTCTCCGTTCACCTCCGCGATGAGCGGCGCGCACATCCCCCGCTGGAAGAACGTCTCCCAAACGGCCCTGTAGTAACCTTCAGGGCGGATGACAAACCCGTCGCGCACGGCCGTCTCGGCGTACATGCGGTAGAGCAGCGCAAAATCCTCCGGCAAGCCGCGCCGCACCACCACACCCTTGCGCTGCGCCAGCCGCAGGTTGTAGCGCGTTTTCTGCTTCATCCGCGCCAGCCAGGTTTCTTCATCCCCGCGCAAGTCGAGCATCACGGTGTTGCGGAACTGCACCTGTTCGCCGGAATACCCCCAGCCCCGCCGGGCGAGCTCGGCCTGCACCTCCAGGCCGGTCGGGCAGTCAATCGCGCCTTCCCGCCCAGGGATTCCCACGCCTATGCGCAGTTCGGGGTCGATCTTGAGCATCACCGCCCCCAGCCGATGGGCAGTCTGCTCCAGGTCGCCCAGCACCCTCGCGCGCAAATCGGCAGAGGCCCAATCCAGCAGCGGGCCGCGCGGAACATAGAGCACGCTCAGCCCCGTGCGGATAGGCCCAGCCTGCAGCCGCCTGCGCAGGATCATCGCCGCCGCGCAGACCTCGCCGTGTTCGTCTCGCCAGGTTTTTGGGAGCGGTTCCCAGCCGTTGGCGCGTTTGAGCTGCGCCCACTCCCACGTCTGCAAAAGGCTCGCGCCTTGCAGCCCGGAGATGGCCTCGTTCCAGGATTCCGGCGAAAAGGTTTCCATGCTCAGGCCTGCTCGCCCCTCCGCCGGCGGGCGTACCAACGGTACAGCTGGAAGAGCGGAAGGTTCAGCGCTAGTTCGTAGGTGGCTGCGGCGCGCGCCAGGCGCCCGCCAAACCCGCGCTTGAAGCGGTACACACCCCACAGGCCGTCGCGGCGCTGTTCGAACTCGGCCTCCAGGGCCGGCTCCTCCGCATCGGGCACGCCCCACAGGTCGTACTGGGTACAACCGTGCGCGGCCGCCCAGCGCATGGCCTGCCACTGGAGCAGGTAGGCCGGCATGCGGTTTCGTTCCTCGTCATTCGATGCCCCATAGAAGTACCAGGCCCGCGCGCCTTGCGCAAAGACCATCAGCCCGGCCAGCGGGCGGCCAGCGTATTCGGCCAGGAACAATTCCGCCTGCCCCAGCGGGTGGAACAGTTCGTAAGCCTTGCGGTAATAGGCCAGGCTGTGCACCCCGAAGGAATCACGCTCGCCGGTGACGAGCATGAGCCGGTGGAACGCCGCCACGTCATCGCTGGCCCGCACGCTCACGCCTTTTTTCTCGGCCAGGCGGATGTTATAGCGCGTTTTTTGCTTCATGCGCTCCAGCCAGGCTTCTTCTCCCCCTTCCAGGCTGACGAGGATCGTTCGGCGCGGCTGGATGGGAATGCCGTCCGGCCGGAAGCCGCGCAAACGCTCTGCCAGGCAGGCTTCTTCTTCCTCCCAGGCATCCGGCTCCACTTTGAGGAGCACGGCGCGCCTTGCCCGGCAAACCTGGCGGACTTCAGGCCAGAGCGCGCTCCAATCGGTTCCCAGCGGGCCTTTTGGGATGTATGCCAGGCTGAGGCCCAGCGGCAGCCGCCTGAAGAGCACCTGCGCGCCGCTCGTTCCTGCGCAGATGCGCTCCACGTCCCAGCCGAAAGCAGCCTTCAACTCTCCCCAGGCGGCGCTTTGCAGCACGTGCGCTTCTGGGTGCTGCGCGAGGAACTCCTTCCACTCGGAGGATGAAAGCCGCGGCATTATTCGATGGAAGTCAACTCGGGCGGCGGGGTGCGCCGGATGGCGGAGGCAGGCACCAGGTCATCCAGCATGGTGATGATGGCCTGCGGGTCGCCCTCGTGCGCCAGCCGCACCAGTTCTTCCACCAGGTTGCGCAGGTCATCGCCCATGATATCCAGCGAAGGCCCCTGCAGGCGGAAGATATCGGGGTGGGCGGTCTTCTCAAAAGGCTCGCCCTCGTCCCACAGGTCTTCGCTGAGTTTTTCTCCGGGCCGGATGCCCGTGAAAACCACTTCGATATCCCGCCCCGGTTCCAGCCCGGAGAGGCGGATCAAGTCTTCGGCGAGGTCGAGGATGCGCACCTGCTCGCCCATGTTGAGCACGAACGTCTCACCGCCCTTGCCCATCGCCGCGGCCTGCAGCACAAGGTGCACCGCCTCGGGGATGGTCATAAAGTAGCGGCGCATCTCGGGGTGCGTCACCGTCACCGGGCCCCCGCGGGCGATCTGCGCCTTGAAGAGCGGTACCACGCTGCCCCGGCTGCCCAGCACATTGCCAAAGCGCACCACCGAATAGGCCCTCCCAGAGCGAGCCGCCGCGTCGGTCACGATCATCTCTGCAATGCGCTTGGTGGCGCCCATCACGTTCGCCGGGCGGATGGCCTTATCGGTTGAGATCATCACCAGCCGGTTCACGCCGGCTTCCAGCGCCGCCGAGACGACGTTGAGCGTGCCCAGGATGTTGTTCGAAACAGCCTCTTCCACATTGGCTTCCATCAAAGGCACGTGCTTGTGCGCCGCGGCATGGAAGACGGCATCCGGCCTGTAGCGGTTGAAGAGCGTGCGGATGCGCGGGAAGTCGCGCACATCGGCAATCACCGGGCGCACCAACAGCGAAGAGAAGTTCTCGCGCAGCTCCATCAACGTCTCGAAAATGCTGTTTTCGCCGTGCCCGAGCAGGATCAGCTCCGAAGGCCCCCAGCGGGCAATCTGCCGGCAAAGCTCGCGGCCGATCGACCCGCCCGCGCCGGTCACCAGCACCACCCGCCCACCCAGCGTGGCGCCCACCAGCTCTTCTTCGATCTGGGCCGGTTCGCGCCGCAGCAGGTCGGTGATGTCCACCTCGCGCAGGCGCGAGACGCTCACCTTTCCGCCCAGCAGTTCGTAAATACCCGGCATGGTGCGGAAGGGCACATTGCGCGCGCGGCAGGCCGTCGCCACCAGGCGCACCACGCGCCCCGGCGCCGATGGAATGGCGATCACCACCTGGTCGGCGTGGGTCTGGTCGAGCACCTTGCCCAGGTCGGTGAGCGTCCCCACCACGGGCACGCCGTAGATCTGCTGCTTCTGCTTGGCGGGGTTGTCATCCAAGAAGCCCACCGGCTCGGTATAGAGCTGCGGGTTCTTTTGCAATTCGCGCACCACCAACGCGCCGGCATCGCCCGCGCCCACAATCAGCGCTTTGCTGGTCTGCCGCTGGGCCAGGCCGGAATGCGCCGCCTGGCTGACGCGGTTCTCGGCCAGCAGGCGCAGAACAAAGCGCAGCCCGCCCGCCAGCACAACCGAGAGGAGGAAATCGATCACCAAAACCGCGCGCGGGAAGCCGATGAAGACGCGCATCGAGGCCAGCGAAATCATCACTGCCGAAAGCAGCACCGAAGAGGTCGCCACGGCGGCCACGATCAACATCAGTTCGCGCGTGGAAGCGTAAATCCAAATGCGCCGGTACAGGCCGAAGTACTGGTATACCAGCGGTTTGATCAGCAGGGCCACGCCGGCCATCCAGTAAGCTGAAGGCAGGTAAAAGAAGAACGGGTTGCCCAGTTCAAAGCGCAGCGCGTAACTGCCCAGCACCGAAAGGATAATCAAGATCAGGTCGCCGATTAAAATATAGCGGTTGCGTATGCTTGGTACGGGTTTCGATTTCATTCCAGTCTCATTGGCCTTTCAAACCGACCACCGTGCCGATGGTGCGCAGGAGGATCAGCAGATCCAGCCCCAGATTGCGGTGTTTGATGTAGTATAAATCGTATTCCAGTTTGATGCCTGTATCTTCCACCGTCGCCGCATAACCGAAGTTCACCTGCGCCCAGCCGGTGATGCCCGGCTTGACGAGCAGGCGCGCGCGGTAGAACGGCACTTTCGCCTGCAGGTGTTCGACCAGCTCGGCGCGCTCGGCGCGCGGCCCCACCAGGCTCATCTCGCCGCGCAGCACATTGATGAACTGCGGAAGTTCATCCAGGTGACTCTTGCGCAAGATGCGCCCCACGCGCGTGATGCGCTCGTCGTTTTCGATGGTGACGCGCACCTTGTTGTTTTCGCTCTCGTTGCGCATCGTGCGGAATTTAATGATCGTATATTGCCTGCCGCTCAACCCCAGGCGGTTCTGCGTGAAGATCACCGGCGAACCCGAGTCGACGTAGATTGCCAGCGCGATGAACGGCAGCAGCACCAGGGTGATGAGCGTCCCAACCAGCCCGCCGATGATATCCAGCACGCGCTTGGTCAGCTCGTATATGCCGCCCACGTGCGCCTGGTCCACGAACGAGCGCAAGATCCAATCCGATTGCAGCAGGAAAATGGGCACGCGCCCCAGCAGGTGTTCGTACATCGCCGGCATGGTCGAAATCTCGATCCCCTGCTCTTCCACGGCCAGCAGCGTCTCGAACATCTCCGGGCGCACCTCATGAGAAATGGCCATGATCACATCCGAGATGTGTTCGCGCTCGATCAACGGCAGGAGCATCTCAGCCCCGCCCAACACGGGGTAGCCGTGAATCACGCACCCGGCTTTCTCGGGGTCGTCGTCGATGAACCCAACCACATCCAGCGGGTGGGGGACAATCCCGCGGATCACCCCTGCCAGCGTGGTGCCCGCCCGCCCGGCCCCGACGATCAACACCCGCCGGAGGAACTCTTGCGAAGTGAACACGCGGATATACAGATTCCGCCACAGCAGGCTCAAGATGGCGTTCGAGAGGATGAACACGCCCACGCCGATGCGAGGCAGGCTGTTGGGGGGAGCCAGGAAGAATGCCAGCAGGTAGAGCAGCGTGCTCACCCCGGTGACGAGCAGGATGCCCTTGAAGGTTTCATCTTTCCGGGCCGCCCGCCGCAGCTCATACATTTCGAAATTGATCAAAATCCAGAAGAACGGCAGGAAGAAGAACCAGTTCTGGACGCGCTCTTGAATCAACTCACGGGAGATGTTCAGCCAGTCGCGCTGCCCCCAGGCGATGAGGCCAATCGTCAAAGCCGCGTAGCCGACCAGCAGGTCGCCCGCCAGCAAGATCAAGCGGCGCTCTTCAGGGCGCATTCTCCAGCGTATGGTGCGTTGTTCCATTGATCCGGTTTATTTCCTCAACATGCTAAAGATGAAGCCGCTTCCCCAGCTTGCGTGCATCGTGGCGATTGCCAGCGGCACCCCAACCAGCAGGGAGGCATCCTTGCGCCTGAGCGCCGCGGGGAGCGCACCGGCGGCGAGAATGAGCACATACAATCCCAGCCCGATGCCCAGCAAGATGCGCGCCGGCGGCCAGAAGACCGCGAGCAGCGCCAGCCCCGCCGCGCCCAGCACGAACAGCGGAGGGAGCGCCTGCCGCCAGCGCAGCGTGCGCGGATAGCGCCGGAGCATGCGCAGTTTCCAATAGCCATAGCGCCAGTATTGCTTTGCCAGCGCTCTCAGGCTGGCGCGCGCAAAGTAAACCGAGCGGATGCGCGGATCGAGCCAGACCTTGCCGCCCTGCTTGCGCAGTCGGGTGTTCAACTCGTAATCCTCGTTGGTCAGCAAGGTTTCGTCATACCGTCCAATCCGCTCGATGGTTTCGCGCCGGAAAGCCCCAAACGGGACGGTATCCACTTCGCCGGCCGTTTGGGTAAAGCGATAGTACGCATCGCCCACGCCCAGCGGGTGCGCCGCTGCCAGCGCGATCGAGCGGGCCACCCAGCCGGTTCCGCCGGGGTGAATTTCCCACACCCCGCCGACGTTCTCGCCTTTGCCGGCCTGCAGCGCCTCGATGCAGCGCTGCACGTAATCATCGGCAGGAACGGAATGCGCATCCAGCCGCACAAGGTATTCGCCGTTTGCCGCTTCGATGGCGCGGTTCAACCCTGCCGGGATGATCCGTTTCGGGTTATCAACCACACAAATCGCCAGGCCCGGGTGTTCGCTCTGAAAAGCCGCCACCACCTCACGCGTGCGGTCGGTAGACATGCCGTCCGCCAGGATGACTTCCATTTCATCTCGCCGGAAGGTCTGCCGGTAGATTGCATCCAGCAGCAAGCGGATCGTTCGCTCTTCATTATAACAGGGGACGATGATCGAGACGGTGGGCATCACTTGGACGGCCTGCGTGGTCTTGGGTCAGCCATCATTTTACCGCACAGCCTTATGAAGCGGAAGTTCGACATAAAACCGGCTGCCAAAGCCCGGCTGCGACTCCACCCAGATCTTTCCGCCGTGAGCAAGCACAATCTGCCTGGCAATTGGCAAACCCAGCCCTGTGCCCCGCTCGCTGCCGCCGCGCCGCGACGCATCGGCCTGGTAGAAGCGCTCGAAGATCCTCTCGCGTTCCTCCGGGGCGATGCCCGGGCCTGTATCCGCCACTTCGACGAGCACGCTTCCGCCCTGCTCGCGGGCCTGGATGCTCACCTTCCCGCCGGGAGGAGTGAACTTGATGGCATTATCAACCAGGTTGGTGAAGACCTGCGCCAGCCGGTCAGAATCACCCACCACTTGCAGCGGGCCGGCGGCCTGGCAGGCAAGCTCCACCTGGTGCTGGGCGGCCAGCGGCCCCAGGCGGCCCGCCACGCCCTCCAGCAGCCCGGCCAGGTCAACCGGCGCGCTTTGCAGGTCGGCCGTGCCCCCTTCCAGGCGGGTGAGGGCGAGCAGGTCGAGCACCAGGCGGTGCATGCGGGTGGCTTCCTGGTAGATCACCCGCGCAGCATCCTGCGCCGCTTCGGGGGTGGCCGCTGTTCCATCCAGAACCGCCTGGGCAAAGCCCTGCACCGAGGTGAGCGGAGTTTTGAGCTCATGGGAGACGTTGGCGATAAAATCGCGCTGGGTTTGCTGCCCGGCGCGAACTTTCCGGTTCATGTCGTTGAGCGAGCGCGCCAGGTCGCGGATTTCGTCCGGCCCCTCTTCGGGGATGGCCGCATCGGCCCCGGCTGCCATGCGGTGCGCCGCCGCCTGCATGCGCTGCAGCGGCGAGGCGATCCAGCGCGCCATCAGCAGCGCCAGCAGGAAGGAAATGACGAAGGCCGCCGCCCCTGCGAGCATAATCGGCGCGACCACCTCATTGCGCAGCAAGGTCAAGACGGGCAAACGCGGGAGCTGCATGGCCGTCACCAGGTAATGCCCGCCTGCAGCCCGCGCTGAAGTGTACAGCCAGGCCCGCCCGCGCGCATCGCGCAGCAGGCCGGGCCGTTCAGCGGTTTCCATCTCTGCCAGGTCGGCAGGGTCTATCTGCCGGATCACCCGCTGAGGCACGCTCCAACTATCGGCGATCACCCGGCCCGCCGGGTCGGTTACCAGCATGCGCAGCTGGGCCTCATCGCCCGCCGCAGCCAATGCGGCCTGCAGGCGGGCCGGGCCGGCATCGAGGGCGCGGTTCACCTCCGGCAAAGCGTTCACCGCGGCCTGGCGCAGGCGCGGGAGCGTCGAACGGTACACCTGCGGGTTCCGCAGGATGGCCTGCACCAGCACCACCGCCACCACCCCCAGCATGACGCCGATCAGCAGGGCGTAGCTCAACCACAGGCGCGCTCGCAGCGATGTCAACATCAGCCCACCAGCTTATAACCGACGCCGGTGACTGTTTCGATCTGCGCGGCACAGCCCGCCAGCTTGCGCCGCAGCTGCGCCACGTGCATATCCACCGTGCGGGTCTGCCCGGCAAAATCGTAGCCCCAGGCCAGGCTCAGCAATTGCTCGCGGGTGAAAACACGCCCCGGAGAGCGCGCCAGCACGAGGAGCACCTCGAATTCCTGGGCGCGCAGCGGTACCACCGTTCCACGGCAGCGCACCTCGCGGGCAAGGGGGTCGATCGTCAGGCTGCCAATCGAGAGCGGCCCCTCGCCCTTGGGCAGGCCACGCTCGCTGCGCCGGAGGATGGCCTTCACCCGCGCCGCCAGTTCGCGCGGGTTGAACGGCTTGGTCATATAGTCGTCCGCGCCAAGCTCAAGCCCGAGGATTTTATCCACATCTTCGTCGCGGGCGGTGAGCATCAACACCGGCAGGGGGCTGTTTTCGGCGCGCAGCCTGCGGCAGACTTCGAAACCGTCCAGGCCGGGCAGCATCACATCCAGCACCATTAAGTCCGGCGAAAGTTCGGCCACCGCCCGAAGCGCCGCGAGGCCGTCGCCGGCCGAATGCACGCGAAAGCCCTCCCGCTCCAGGTAGAGCCGGGCCAGTTGCACGATGCTGGCTTCGTCATCCACCACCAGCACCAGCTCGGAACTCATGCCTCACTCGTCGTCTTCGCAGCCGCAGGAACAACTGCATCCGGCCAGGCCGATCGCTTCGATCTCCACCGCCGCGCCGCGCGGCAGCGCCCCCACCTGGAAGGCCGAGCGCGCAGGCGGGTTGACCACAAAGAATTCGGCATAGACGGCGTTCATCTTCTGGAAATCCGCGATATCGCGCAGGAAAACGGTCACTTTCAGCACGTTTTCGAGGCGCGAACCGGCCGCTTCGAGCAGGTGCTTGACGTTGGTCAGCGCCTGGCGCGTTTCGGCCTCGATCCCGCCCTCGACCACATTTCCGGTCTGCGGGTCGATGCCCAGTTGCCCGGCGATGAACACCAGCCCGCCGCCCTTCACCGCGGGCGAGTAGGGGCCCATGGCCTTGGGGGCCTTCTCGGATGTGTAGATGCGTTTCTCTTCACAGCAGCAGCATGACATGAACTCACCTCGTATGTTTTTCTAGATTCTACCCGATCCACGCGAAATCTGCCTTCTGTTCACCGGGGAATCCAAATCCCAAGGTCAACTATAATGCGGTGCCAATCAATAATGCATTTCCGCCTTCTCGCTCAGGCGCTTGCGAAAAATCCAGTAACTCCACCCCTGGTAGGCCAGCACAACCGGCACAAAGACCAGCGCCACGATCGACATCGTCCGCAGCGTATATTGGCCGGAAGCAGCGTTGTAGATCGTCAGGCTAAAGGAGGGATCGATGCTCGAGACCATCACCCGCGGGAAGAGCACCAGGAAGATCGTCGCCGCCGAAAAGACGATGGCCAGCGCGGTCATGGCGAATGCCCACCCTGAGCGCCGTGAATAGATGAAATACCCGGCCGCCAGCAGCGCCAGCACCGAGCCGATTGGGATCGGCCCGGGGTTAATCCCCAGCTGCTTGAGCACATCGGTGAAGAAGTACATCGCCACCACGAAGGCGGCCAGAACCGCCACCGTCGGCGGCCACAGTCTGCGCGCCGCGCGCAGGGCCGAATTCATCATCTCGCCTTCGGTCTTCAGGCTGAGGAACACCGCCCCGTGCAGAATGAAGCCGAGCAGCGAAACCAGCCCGCCCAGCAGCGCAAACGGGTTGAGCAGGTTCCAAAAACCGCCGGTGTAATTCATATTCGCGTCGATCGGCACGCCGTGCATGAGGTTGGTGAAGGCTACCCCAAACAACAGGGCGGGCACCGCGCTGCCGCCAAAGATGGCCCAATCCCAAAAGCTGCGCCAGCGCGGGTTTTCATCTTTACTGCGGAATTCGAAAGCCACGCCGCGAAAGATCAACGCGATGAGGATGATGAAGAGCGGCAGGTAGAACCCGCTGAACAGGGTGGCATACCAGTGCGGGAACGCCGCGAAGGTGGCTCCGCCGGCCGTGATCAGCCAGACCTCGTTGCCGTCCCAATGCGGGCCGATGGTGTTGATGATCAGCCTGCGGCGCGCGTCGTCTTTGCCGAGGAAGGGCAGCAGAATCCCCACGCCAAAATCGAAGCCTTCCAGCACAAAGAAGCCGATATACAAAACCGCGATCAAAATGAACCAGAGGGTATTCAAGTCCATGGCTTCCTCCTAATCGGCCCCGGCTGCCCCGGGTTGTTCCAGCCCCTCGGGCTGCTCCGGCCCTTTCCTGGCGAACTTGACCAGCAGGTACACATCCGCCGCCATCAACGCCCCATAGACCAGCGTGAGGATGATCACCGAAGCGAGCACCATCCCGGGGGTCAGGTTGGGCGAGAAAGCATTTTCCGTCTTCAGCAAGCCGTAGACCACCCAGGGCTGGCGGCCCATTTCGGTCAACAGCCAGCCGGTGGAATTGGCCAGGTATGGCAGTGCGATGGCCAAAGGCAAGAACCGGGCCCACTTGAAGGAGGTCAACGGTTTGTTTCGAACTATGTAGTAGAGCGAGAGGCCCATCAGCGCGAAGATCAACAGCCCCGCCCCCACCATGATACGGAACGTCCAGTAAGTGGTGAACACCGAAGGGACGTAATCACCCGGGCCGTACTGCTGCTCATATTCCGCCTGCAGGTTGCGGATGCCCTTCACCAGGCCGGTGGGCTGGTTATAGGCCAGGATGCTCAACAGGTTTGGGATGCGCAGGGCAAAGCGGTCTTTCAGGTTGGCTTCATCTCCCCACGTGAACAGCGAGAACGAGGCCGGGTCCATCGATTCCCACAGCGCCTCCACCGAAGCAATCTTCATCGGCTGAAGGCGCACCAGTTGCTGCGTCTGGCTGTGGCCGACCAGGATCACGAGCAGAATCGAGATGCTCCCGAAGACCGTCGCCAGGTTGAGCGACCGGCGGAACACATCCTCGTCTTTCTTGCGCAGCAGGTGGTAAAGGCTGATGCCAAAAACGAACACCGCTCCGGTGGTGAAGCCCGAAAGAACCGTGTGCGGGAACTGCGTCCAGACGTACTGGTTCGCCAGCAGCGCGCCAAAATCGGTCATCACGGCACGCCCGTTTTCGAGCTCGTAACCGACCGGGTGCTGCATGAACGAATTGGCGATCAAGATCCACAGGGCAGATATATTCGCGCCGACCGCCACCAGCCAGATGAACGCCGCGTGCAGCCCCTTGGAGACCTTATCCCAGCCGAAAATCCATAAACCAAGGAAGGTGGATTCGAGGAAGAATGCCAGCAAGGCTTCGATTGCCAGCGGCACGCCAAAAATATCGCCCACGTAGCGCGAGTATTCCGACCAGTTCATCCCAAACTGGAATTCCTGCACGATGCCGGTCACCACGCCCATGGCAAAATTGATCAGAAAGAGCGTGCCCCAGAATTTCGCCATGCGCTTGTAAACTTCCTGCCCTGAGCTTGCGTAGATCGTTTCCATGATCGCCGTCAGCACCGAAAGGCCGAGCGTGAGCGGGACGAAGAAGAAATGGTACACCGAAGTGATGGCAAACTGCCACTGTGAGAGGTTCAATACATCCATACACCACTCCTTGATACAGATGGTGAACAGGAAATTCGCTCGAGGCGGCTCACTGGTTGGGAAACATGAACAAGGGTATTGTACATCAACTTGTGATCCTTTTCACGATAAATCGGAGCAACAAAGTGGGGTGTTTGGGTGCAGCAGGCTCACCTCCGGGCGAGAACTGGCGCGGCAGCCGGCCCCCACCTGTGATATAATCGCTGAGTTTTGCAAGAACCTTTTTTTGAAAGTGTGAGACGAATGGAAACAACCAAGAAACCCAGTATCGTGGCCGACGACGTGGTCGTTAGCCTGGAATATACCCTGAAAGTTAACGACGAAGTCGTCGATACCACCGAGGGTGATGAACCGATCCAATTCATCCAGGGACATGAGAATATCATCCCCGGCCTCGAGCGCGAATTGTACGGCCTGAAGGTCGGCGACTCGAAATCCGTGCGCGTTCTGGCTAAGGATGCCTACGGCGAGCTGGACCCGGATGCGCTGGTGGATGTGCCCCGCAAGGAGATCCCCAAGGATATTCCCATCCGCCTCGGCGTCGAACTGACCGTGCGCAACGAAGACGGCGAGCTGCTCGATGCCCGCATCGTTTCGATCGGCAAAGACACCGTCCAGCTCGATTTCAACCATCCCCTGGCCGGCAAAGACCTCGATTTCTCCGTCACCGTGGTAGACCTGCGCGCTGCCGAAGCCGAGGAACTGGAGCACGGGCACGTGCACGGCGATGACCTCGATGAGGACGAAGATGATCTCTTCGAAAGCGAAGATTTCGAGTTCGAGGAAGATGAAGAGGATCTCGACGACGCGGACGAGCCCGAGGGGAAGAAAGACTGACCCGGCATTTCACATCGAAAAGGTTGGAGCGCACGGCGCCCCAACCTTTTCGTTTAACCCCGCACCGTTTTGCTATATACTAAATGCGGAAAGGAACAGTGATGCCCATGGACGCCTACCTGAAACGCATGTTGGGAGAAAACGAGAAAATCATCCTCGCCACGCAGCGCCACTGGTTTGTGCTGCTCGAGCAAATTCTCGTCGAGTTGATCATCTCGGCCATCACCATCGCCGTTGTGACCATCCTGCTGCTGGCGGGCGGCGGCCCCCTGGTTCCGGTCGGCTACCTGCTCTTGATCATCCCGCTGGTGAGCCTGACGAGGGACGTGCTGGTGTGGGCCAACCACAAATATATCGTCACCAACCTGCGTGTCATCCAGATCAGCGGCATCATCAACAAGAATGTGATCGACTCTTCCCTGGAGAAAGTCAACGACGTCAAGATGGAGCAGTCGGTCTTTGGGCGAATTTTCAACTTTGGCGATATCGAAGTGCTCACCGCCGCCGAGATGGCCATCAACCGCTTCACGCGCATTGGCAACCCGGTGCGCTTCAAGACCGCCATGCTGAACGCCAAGGTGAAGCTGGAAGATTACAACATCGAAGGCGTCCAGCCCGCTCAACCGGCGCAGGCGGATATTCCCGCGTTGATCGAACGCCTGGGCGACCTGCGCCAGCGCGGCCTGCTCACCGAAGAGGAATTCCAGGCGAAGAAAGCCGCTCTGTTGGCAAAGCTGTAACGGGCCTCACCTACGCCGCCGCCCGGCTGCCTTTCCATGCCCACAGCATGATGGCGGCGATCAACGCCAGCGCAGCGCCAAACAGGAACGGCGCCGAAGGGCCAAACCCCTGCCATGCCCCCACCCCTTGCCATAAGATGCCGGCGATGAGCGAGGCGGGGAAATCCAGGATGCCCAAGACGGCATTGTACGTGCCGTAAGCCGTGCCGCGCAGGTTGGCGGGCACCAGGTCGGCCACCATGGCTTTGGCCGTGCTGTAGGCCAGCGCGTAATAGCACCCATACAGGATATACAGCACCACGATATGCCAGGCGGCTTGCGCCAGGCCGAAGCCCAGGTAGATAAGCGCATAGACGAACCACCCGCCGATGATCATCCTGCGCCGGCCGATCCGGTCTGAAAGCGATCCAGCCGGAGCGGAAAGCAGCGCGTACACCATGTTATACGCGGCCAGCATTGCCAGGATGCCCACCACGCTCAACCCGCGTTCCTGGGCGCGCAGCGTCAAGAAGGCATCGGACGAATTGCCCAGGTCGAAGATCCCGACGATCAGCATGAAGATCATGAACGGCTTTCCAAGCGAGCGGAAAGCGAACCTGGGCATTTCGCGCTGACCGCTCACCGCCACGTCCTTCGTCCCAAGCGCCAACGCCAGAACCGCCAGCACCCCTGGGATGATGCTCAGCAGCACCACCGTGCGGAAGGTGCCGGCCCCCAGCTTCACCGCCGCCGATTGCGCCGCCCAGACCACTCCGAGCGAGATCAGAATCCCCAGCATGGCCCCGGCCGTATCGGCGGCGCGCTGGAAGCCGAACGCCAGACCGCGCACCTCTGGAACCACCGAATCGGCCACCAGCGCGTCGCGCGGCGCGGTGCGGATGCCCTTCCCCACCCGGTCCACCCAGCGCACCCCGGCCACCGCCTCCCAGCTGGCGGCAAAGTAGAAGAAGGGCTTGGCCAGCGCAGAAAGGCCATACCCGGCTACGGCGATCCACTTGCGCCCGCGCAGTTTATCCGACAGCCACCCTGAAAATACCTTCAACAGGCTGGCAGTCGCCTCGGCAACGCCTTCGATCACCCCGATGATGTTGGTCTTCACCCCCAGCACGTTCGAAAGGAACAACGGCAGGATGTTGATCACCATCTCTGTGGAAATATCCATGAAGAAGCTGGTCAGGCTCACCGCCCACACATTGCGCGGCAGGGCTGCCAGCCCGTGTTTCTGCTTTGCCGCATCGGCTACCGGCTGCATAGATTGGCTCCTTGGAACTGGGATTCTTGCAGGGTTAGATTGTAATCCTATCGGTGGATCTGAACGAGAGGTGAAATTCCTGCCAGCCGGCTCTCACCACGGGTTTGGCGCGCCTGGGGTGCCGGCGGTATGCCGGTTTCGCGATCTTAAAGGAAAATCCTTATACCACGGCTTGACAACCGGATAAATTATATTAAAATTATCATAATAATTGTGATGAACACCCAACTGGCCTTTACTTGCATGTGTTGTCACCGGCGGGGACTCCGACCACCGCCGAGGTAGTATTCTTTTACCATATCAGACGGGTGGTTGTGTCCCCTGCAGTGAAAGTGGCAGTGAACACAAGCACCCGTCTTTTTTTATTCTGGAACCGGCCTGACAGAATCATCATCAGTAGGAGCGAACCATGCAATCTCTTGTACCGGTCGATCATTCGGCCATCCGCGTGAACCAATCTTTTGTGGTTGGGCTGCCTGTCCTCGCCTTCGTACTCGACCAGCCCTGGCTGCTCGGCCTGACGGCGCTTGTTCTGCTGGCCGGAAGCTTCGTCTTCAAGAAACCCGGCTTTGCGATGCTCATCTACTCTCCACTGTTGAAACCCTCCGGCCTGGTGAAGCCCGATGTCATCCAGGATAACCGCGAACCGCACCTGTTCGCCCAGGGGATGGGCGGGGTCTTTCTGTCGCTGGCAGCAGGATTTATCTACGCCGGGCCGTCAGCCGCCGGGTGGGCGCTTGGCTGGCTGGTTGTCGCGCTGGCGGCGCTCAACCTGTTTGCCGGGTTCTGCGCCGGCTGCGCCATCTATTACTGGCTCAACCGCCTGCGCTTCCCGGGGTTTATCAAAGCGCCCCCGCAAGGCACCTTCCCTGGGATGCGCCCAAGGAACGCACCCCATGAGCAATGACATCCTGCCGCGCCTTCTTTGGGCCGTCTTGATCATCGCCTTCGGCCTGGGCCTCTACCGGCTCGCCACCCGGGCCGTACTGGCGCGCGCCCGCTCTGCCGGCCGTGGCGGCCTGCCCTTGCAGGCAGGGGTGCCCTCGATCCTCTACTTCACCACGCCCGACTGCGCCCCCTGCAGAACCGTCCAGCGCCCTGCCCTGCAAACGGTGCAGCAACGGCTCGGCGAGCGCTTGCGGGTGATCGAGATCAATGCGTACGACCAGCCGGACCTGGCAAAGCAATGGGGCGTGCTGAGCGTGCCGACCACCTTCATCCTCGATGCAAACGGCGCTCCGCACCACGTCAACCACGGCGCCACAAGCGCCGACCAGTTGATGAAGCAGTTGAACGAGGTGATGTAGCCTCATGCAACTTTTCGATTCCTCCAGCGTAAATGGATATAGAAACCTGGAAACAACAACACAGGTTCACTGGAGGATGAAATGGGCGTCATCGAATTTTTGCTCAGTTTGATTGGGGGCTTCATCGGGCTGGTGTTTGGGTTGATCGGCGGCGTGATCGGCCTGTTGGTGGGCGGGGTTGCCCTGGTGGTTGCTCTGGCGATTGGGCTGGTCGTCTTGGTCCTGGTCGGACCGATCGTTCTGTTACTGGTGTTGATCTTTTAATGGCAGCGCAGTTTCGCGAAGGGCGGGGCACCCCGCCCTTCGGCATTTAATACCACTTCACCACCTGGAACAGGTTGCTGTAATCATCCGTCCACAACCGCACACGCGGGTCGATTCTTAACGGGCGCCCTTGTGATTGCAGCGCCGGGCTGGAAAGCGCGCGTGGTTCACGCGAAAAGAGCACCCAGGTGGAAGCGGCTCCCAGCGGACGGGTGCCGCCGGTGCTGATCAGCATCGCCTCCAGCCCAAAGGCTTCCTGGATGCGCGCCATCACCGGCTCGAGGCGCACATGCTTGTTGGAGATGTGGATCGCCAGCACTCCTTGAGGGTCGAGGTGCGCCAGGTAGAGCGCCACGGCTTCGCGCGTCAACAGGTGAACGGGGATCGAATCTCCCGAGAAGGCATCCACCACCAGCAAGTCATACCCCTGGCTGCCTGAGGCCAGTTCACGCTCCAGCGAAAGGCGCGCATCGCCCGGCACGATCTCGATTTTCGCCGCCGAATCGCTCAGGTAGGTGAAATAGGCCGTGTTCGTCGCCAGGCCGATCACCGCCGGGTCGAGCTCATAGAAGCGGAACACGTCTCCTTTCATCCCGTAAGCCGCCAGCGTGCCCACCCCCATGCCGACGAGCCCCACGCGCACCGGCTGCAGACTCACCCGCCGGAGGGAGGTCTCCATCGCCAGCCCGGCGCCGCTCGATTCGGTGTAATAGCTGGTGGGCCGCGCGTGATAGGGCTGGTTCACCGCCTGCAGGCCGTGCATCGTCGTGCCGTGCACCAGCCGGATCGTATCCATCCCGTCATAGATGCCCCTGCGCACCCGAACGACCCCATAAAAGTCGCGCTCCATCGCCACGCTCCCCTGGCGCAGGGTGAAAGGGAAGCTCAACAGCGCCCCCGCCGCGGCCAGCGCCAGCACCCCGGCCGGGATGCGCAGGCGGTGGAGCCAAAGCTCGCGGCGCAGGAAGAGCACGCCCCCCGCGGTGAGCGCCGCAAGCGCCAGCCCGATGTGATACTCCCAATAACCCTCAAAGATCAGCGGTGAAAGCAGGTTGACGAACACCCCGCCCAGCGCTCCGCCGGCCGCGACCATCAGGTAAAAGGACGTCAAATGGCGGGGGGCTGGGCGGCGCAGATAGACCTCGCGGTGGCACAGCAGGCAGGCAAAGAAGATCACCCCCGCGTTGATGGCAATCTGCACCAGGGTATCCAGCGTCCCCAGGCGGAACTGCGCCCAAATGGCCAGCCCCAGGCATGCCAGCGTCAGGGCAACCAGCAGGCTGCCGGGCACTCTCAGGCGCTCGCTGAAGCCCAGCATGAAGGTCAACAGGTACAGGCCGAGCGGGAGCACCCACAGGAATGGCACCGAGGCAATATCGGAGGTAAGCTCGTTCGTCCCGGCCAGCAGGATGGTGGATGCGCAGCCCGCCAGGAACACCCACCCGGCTTTGGCCTTCCAGCCCGGCCCGGGGAGGGTTTCCGGCTCATCCGGCACACCGTTGAGACTGGCCGCCGGCCTGTTGGCCCGTATACGCGCAGCCACCCCAATGCACAGGCCAAGAAGCAGCAGGAACAGGCCAAAGCCTGCCGACCAGAAAACCGCCTGCGCCTTCAAAGCCAGCAGCGGTTCCACAAGCAGCGGGTAACTGAGGAGCGCCGCCAGCGAAGCGGCGTTCGAAAGCACGTAGAACCGGTAGGGCTGCTCCGCGGGGAGCGCCCTTGCATACCAGGACTGCACCAGTGAGCTCGTCGTCGAGAGCAGGAAATACGGCATCCCCACGCTCACCGCCAGGACGCCCAGCACACTCCATAACGGAGAAGCCCCGCCATCCGGGTGGAACGCCCCGCTGGCCAGCAAGGGCGCTCCCCACGCGGCGGCGCAGCCCGCCAGCCACCCGCCTGTGACCAGGCTGACGGTGAGGTGAATCAGAGCCTGCGCGCGGGGGTTCAAACGGCTCAAGCCGTGCGCATACAGGTACCCGCCCAGCAGCAGCACCTGGAAGAACATCATTGCCGCCGTCCAGACGGCCGTGCCGCCCCCAAACCAGGGCAGGATGTACTTGCTGATCAACGGTTGGATCAGGAATAACAGGAATGCCGAGAGAAGGATCGCACCTGCAAAGAGAGCAGTGATCCAGCGCGGCGCCGGCGCGGGGTCGCTTCGCATACCCCAGATCGCTTACGTGCCCAGGCGCCGCACCACCCACCAGACATCGCTGCCCGCGAACCCGCAGCGGCGGTAGAGGTGCTCCGCATCCGAGGGGTTGTCGGCCTCGCCGGAGACGGTCACCAGCCTGGCCCGGGGGCCGATCTGCCCGAGCAGGTGCGAGACGAGCGCCTTTGCCAGCCCCTGCCCGCGGTATTCCGGCACCACCTGGATCCATTCCAGCGATGCTTCGCCCAGGTCGCGGTCCAGTTCGGCGATGCCAAGCCCGGCGGGCAGCCCCGTCCGCTGGTCGGTGATCCACACCCACAGGTCGGGGGCAAAGACCGGGTCTTGCATCCAGCCGATCACCTCTCCCTGCGTGGGCCGCAGATGAGCATAGCTGCGCCCGATCACCTCGGCCACCAGGGCCGTCTCGGTGGGCAGTTCCACCGGTTTGAAAGTAAACCGGTCGGGCAGCTCGAAATGCGGCGGAGGCACCTGCCCCAGGGCCAGCCGGAAGAAGCGCTGCACGCTGGTGTTGGAAGAAAGCGTCAGGCGCGAGGCGTAACGGCTGTGCACCACCGCCAGGTTCGATTGGTGGACCAACTCTGGAGGAGCAGCCGGTCGCCATTCGCGGCGCGCGTCCCAATAGATCAGCAGGCTGTCGGCCGTCCAGGCTTCCAGGTGTTCAGGCCGCCCGTCTGCATCCAGCAGCATGCAGGTCTCTTCTTCATCCAGCCCAGGGAGCACCTTCCATAGCGGGATCGAAAGAACCCCGCACGGGTCGGCGAAATACACAGCTTTCAAGGCATCGATAAAATTCATCGTTTCATCCCCGCAACGAAAACCAAGCCGGATAGTTAATGATAGTACATGCTTCTATAATAAGCTGAAAACACCGTTATCCAGTCGAATCAATGATAGAATCGCTTGACAATTAAGTAAAGTGAGGAATCATGCCACAAGACCGCACACGAAAAATCGTCATCACCGGAATCATGGGCGCCATCGCCATCTTCCTGGGCCTCACGCGCTGGGGGTTCATCCCCTGGTTTGGCGGAATTTCCTTGACGATCATGACGGTTCCGGTGATCATCGGCGCCGTCCTCGAAGGTCCGCTGGTGGGGCTGCTCATCGGCCTGATCTTCGGCGTGTTCAGCCTCATCCAGGCCGCCGTCGCGCCGAACTTTCCGTCCGATACCTGGTTCACCAACCCGCTGCTATCCATCCTCCCGCGCCTGTTCATCGGGCCGGTGGCCTGGCTGGTGTGGAGCGCGCTCAAGAAGTGGCCCGTCGCCGGCCTGATCGGCGCAGGCATCGCCGGGAGCGTCACCAACACGGTGCTGGTGCTCGGGATGATCGGCCTGCTCGGCTATGCGCCCTGGGCCGTGCTGCCGCCGGTTGTGGTCGCCAACGGCCTGCCTGAGGCGGGCGTGGCGGCGGTGCTCGTGCTGGTGGTCGTCGGCGCGTGGATGCGCATCCAGGTGGGCAGGCGGCAGGGGGCCAACCTGGCCGGTTAATCGAACAAAATCGCGGGGGTTCCCCGCGATTTTGATATCAGATAAAGAGCACACCCGCCCCGGCGATCAGCGCAAACCCCAACAGCAGCGCATCGCTCCAGCCGAACCGGAGCGCCACCAGCGAGGTGCGTTCCGGCGCACTGCCGTAAGCCCGCGCGTCCATCGCCAGGGCCATATTTTCAGCCCGGTGCAGGCTGGACAGGAACAATGGAACGATCACCGGCGTCACCTGGCGCATGCGCGCCAGCAGGTTGCCCTTGCGGCTGTCCCAATCGGCGCCGCGCGAGGCCTGCGCCTTGGCGATGCGCTCTGCCGACTGCGCCAACATGGGCAAGAAGCGCAGCGTCACCTGAGCCATCATCACCAGGTCTTGAGCCGGTATGCCGATGCCTGCCAGCGGGCGGAAGAGCACATTGAGTCCCTGCGTCATCTCGCTGTTCGAGATGGTGTAGGTGGCCAGGCCGATTGTTAAAATCAACCCCGTGAAGCGCACCATTAAGATGGCCCCGGCCATCAGGTCGGAAGGCGTGATCTTCACCAGCCACACGGTGAACAGCGCGGTCTCCCCCGCCGGGCCGGTATGCAGGAAAACCTGCATCACCGCCAGAATCAACAGGAACGGCAGCGGGGTGACCAACCCGCGCAGCGCATAGCGCAGCGGGATGCGCCCCAGCCAAAGCCCAATGAGCGCCACCGCCAGCCCAAGCGCCACCCCTTCGATGTGCACGCTGAAGGTCAGCGCCAGAATCAAGGCCGTGTAGGCCAAAATGCGCGCGCGCGGGTCCAACTGGTGCAGCGGCGACGCAGTCGGCAGGTACTGGCCGAAGGGAATCGAACGCAGGAACTCGAACTGGCTCATGGCTGCTTCTCCAGGCAGGCTTCGATTGCCCGTTCGAGCTGCCCGGCGTTGATCACGCCCTTCGCCACCGGCCAGCCGAGTTCCACCAGGCGGGCCGCGGTTTGAGCCGCCACCGGCGCTTCCAACCCGATTTCGCGCAGCGCGTCGAACTGCCAGAACACCTCGCTGGCGGGGCCGTCGAACGCAGAGCGGCCTTTGCGGAACGCGGTGACGTCTTCTGCCAGGTCGGCCACATCTTCCATCTGGTGTGTGGAGAGCACCATCACCATGCCCTCGTCTTCCAGGTGTTTGAGACGCCCCAAGATCTCCTTGCGTGAATGCGGGTCCAGCCCGGCGGTCGGCTCGTCGAGGAGCAGGATGCCGGTCTTCAGCGCAAGGATAGACGCCAGGGCGACCTTGCGCTTTTCTCCACCGCTCAATGCATAGGTGAAGCGGTCTTTGAAGCTCTCGAAATCCAGCCCCACCAATTCCATCGCCCAGCGCACCCGCCCGGCAATCGGCTCGTCGATGCCGATCTGCCTGGGCCCATAAGCCACTTCATCGCCCACGTACTGCTCGAAGAACTGCATTTCGGGGTTTTGCATCACCAGGCCGGCCAGGCGTGTCACCGCGCGGGTGGGCAGCGCGGGGTCTTCGGTGTGCAGCTCTCCAACGCGCACCGAACCCTTTTGCGGGCGCAGCAGACCGTTGAGATGCTGGAGCAGGGTGGACTTGCCCGACCCGGTCACGCCGACCAGCGCATGGGCCCGGCCTGGGGTCACCTGCAGGTCTACGCCAGAAAGGGCCTGGTGCGCCAGCGGCGTGCCCGCCATGTAGGTGTGTTCCAGCCCCTGCACTTCGATCACCGCCCGGCTGTCGCCGCGCGGAGAGACGGCGCTCCCCGGCGCGGAAGGGCACTTCAAGGTTGGGGCGGGCAGCCTGGCGAGCAGCTCTTCGATGCTGAGCACGCCTTCATCCACCCCGGGGAAAAAGCGCTGCAGCCGCCTGGCCAGCGCAGTGACCGGCGGCAGCTCCAGCCCCCAGCTTTCCAGGCCGGGGTGCCTGAAGAGGTCGCGCGGTGTCCCATCGAAGACCACCCGCCCCGCGCTGAGAACCACGGCGCGGTCTGCCAGGGCCACTTCCTGCATGTTGTGGGTGACGAACATCACCGCCATGCCTTCCGAGCGCAGCTCGGCCATCAATTCCAGCGCCATGCGCCGCCCGGCCGGGTCGAGCATGGTGGTGGCCTCATCGAAGACCACGCAGCGCGGGCGCATGGCCAGCACACCCGCCAGCGCCAGGCGCTGCATTTGCCCCGCCGAAAGCAGGTGCGGCGGGCGCCCCCGGTGAGCTTCCAAACCCACCGCGGCAATCGCCGCATCCACCCGTTTGCGGATCTCGGCAGGCGGCAGGGCGATATTCTCCGGCCCGAAGGCCACGTCTTCTTCCACCGTGGTCGCTACAATCTGGTCTTCTGGGTGCTGGAACACCATGCCAACCCGTTGGCGGATAAGCCCCAGGTTGGCCCTTTCGCGCGTATCCAGGCGGCCCACCAGCACGCGGCCTGAATCCGGCAGGAGCAGGCCGTTCAGGTGGCGGGCCAGGGTGGTTTTCCCCGAGCCGTTCGCTCCCAGAATCACCGCGAATTCGCCCTCGCGGAACTCGAGGGAAACGTCTTGCAGGGCCGGGGCGGCCGGATTGCCTTGTTTGGTATAACGAAATGTGACCCCGTCTACAGTGATGAGTGCACTCATAGAAAGTGTATTATAATCCCCGAATATTTTTTTAAAGACCCGAGGTACCCATGGTTGGCTCTTCACCCCAAACCCTGGTGATGAAATTCGGCGGGACATCCGTCGGCACCCCTGAGGCCATCACGCAAACCGCGCAGATCATCCAGCGCCAGCGTGCACTCACTCCACGGCTCATCGTCGTCACCTCGGCGCTTTCCGGCGTCACCGACCTGCTGCTCAACAGCGCCGCAGCCGCCGCACGCGGCGACTCGAACACCTACAACCAGGCGGTTCAAACCCTGCGCAACAAGCACGAAGCGGCGCTCAAAGCCCTCATCCCCGACCGCGCCCGGCAGGAAGAAATCCGCGGGGCGATCACCTTATTGATTCTCGATTTCGCCAATCTCTGCCAGGCTATCGGCGTCTTGGGCGAAGCCACCCCGCGCGCGCTGGATGCCGTGGCCTCGCTTGGCGAGCGCATGGCAGTGCGCCTGCTGGCCGGCGTGCTCGAAAACATGAACGTCTCCGCTCAATACGTCGAGGCCACCCGGTTGATCGTCACCGACGACAACTTCCAATCGGCCAACCCGGATATCCCCGCCACGCAGATGGCCACCCGCGCCGTGCTGAACACCCTGCTCGACCAGGGCGTGGTGCCCGTGGTGACGGGTTTCGCCGGGGCCACGCGCAGCGGCGTCACCACCACGCTCGGGCGCGGCGGCAGCGACTATACCGCCGCGCTGATCGGCGCCACCCTGCCGGCCGACGAAGTCTGGATCTGGACGGACGTGGATGGCGTGATGACCGCCGACCCGCGCATCGTCCCGGGCGCCACCACCATCGAAGAACTCACCTATCGCGAGGTCTCCGAGCTGGCCTACGCCGGGGCCAAGGTGCTGCACCCCAAAACAATCCGCCCGGTGATCGAAGCCGGTATCGGCCTGCGCGTGCTCAACACCTTCAACCCCGATTGCCCCGGCACCCGCCTCGTCTCCGAGCTGCCGGTAGCCGACCAACACATCGTCAAATCCGTCACGGCCATCCGCGGGCAAAGCCTGGTCACCCTGGAAGGCCGAGGCATGCTGGGCGTGCCGGGCGTGGCGGCGCGCACCTTTGCCGCCATCGCCGCCACCGGAACGAGCATCACGCTCATCTCGCAGGCCTCCTCCGAGCAGGCCATCTGCCTGGCGGTGCCGGTCAACACGGCCGAGGTGCTGGTGAGTGCCCTGCAGAACGAGTTCTACCGCGAGATCCAGCGCAAGGATATCGACCGGGTGTGGGCCACCGGCGAAGTCGTCATCGTCACCGTGGTTGGCGAAGGCATGAGAAGCACCCCCGGCGTGGCCGGCAAGGTCTTTTCTGCCCTCGGCGAGAAGCGCGTGAACGTGATCGCCATCGCCCAGGGATCATCGGAGGTTTCGATCAGCTTCGTGATCAACGCGGAGGATATCCGCACCGCCGTGCAGACGTTGCATGACCTGGTGATTAAGGAGGGTGCCAGATGAACAAAATACCGGTAGCCGTCCTGGCTGCCACGGGCAGCGTGGGGCAGCGTTTCGTCCAGTTGTTGGATAACCATCCCTGGTTCGAGGTCGTCGCTCTCACTGGGTCCGACCGCGGTTACGGAAAACCGTATGGCGAGGTGTGCCGCTGGATTCTCCCCGGCGAAATGCCCGCCTGGGCCCGCAGCCTGCCGGTGCTCGCATCCACCCCCGAGGAAGTGCAGGTTCCGCTGGCGTTTTCGGGCCTCCCGACCGATGTGGCGAAGGAAGTCGAGCCGGCCTTCGCGCGCGCGGGAACGGCCGTCTGCTCCAACGCCTCGGCATTCCGGCCCGAACCGGATGTGCCGCTGCTCATCCCAGAGGTGAACCCCGAACACGCCCATGTCATCCCCGCCCAGCAGAAGCGCCTGGGCTGGAGCGGCTTCATCGCCACCAACCCCAACTGCACTTCCACCGGCATGACGGTGGCGCTCAAGGCGCTCAAAGACGCCTTTGGGCTGCGCCGGGTGTTTGCCGTTTCGATGCAGGCGCTTTCCGGCGCAGGCTACCCGGGCGTCGCCTCGATGGATATCATCGACAACGTGATTCCATACATCGGCGGTGAGGAAGATAAGGTTGAAACCGAGCCGCTCAAGATGCTCGGAACCCAGGATGGAACGCGCATCCACAATGCCGACTTCGTCATTTCAGCCCACACCAATCGCGTTGCGGTCAGCGACGGGCACACCGTCTGCCTCACGGTGGAGTTCGAGCGGCGCGCCGGGCCGGAAGAAGTCTCTGCGGCGCTGGCCGGCTACCGGGTGCCCGACCTGGCCTGCGGGCTGCCCTCCACGCCGCAGCCGGCCATTATGCTGCGCAGCGAGGAGAACCGCCCCCAGCCGCGCCTCGACCGCATGACCGGCAGCGGCATGACGACCGTCGTCGGGCGCGTGCGCGCCGACCGCCTGTTCGATGCGCGCATGGTGGTTCTCTCGCACAACACCATCCGCGGGGCCGCCGGCGGCTCCATCTATAATGCCGAACTGCTGGTGAAGCTTGGATACATCCAGGGAGCGCGCCCATGAACTTCATCGATGCCCTCGACGAACACAACCGCCGGATTTTTCTCGCCTTCCAAAGCCCGTGCGATATCCAGGCATATCTCGACAGCATCCCCTACGTCGGCGAAGACCGCAACCGCTCACCGCTCCAGGTGATGCAAGACCGCCAGTGCCACTGCCTGGATGGCGGCATGCTGGGCGCGCTGGCGCTCAGCTACCTGGGCTTCCCGCCGCTGCTGGTAGACCTGGTGCCCGAACCGGGCACCGACGACGACCATGTGCTGGCGATCTACAAAGTCGAAGGGCATTACGGCGCGGTGGCCAAATCCAACTTCAGCGCGCTGCGCTTCCGCGAGCCGGTCTATGCTTCTTTGCGCGAGCTGGTGATGACTTACTTCGACGTCTTCTTCAACGTGGACGGCCTGAAGACCCTGCGCGGCTACACCCGGCCGCTCAACCTGAGCGCCTTCGACCGCTACGGCTGGCAAACCAGCGAGGAAGGCGCCGCCGTGGTGACCAGGCGGCTCTATTCCCTCAAGCCCATCCCGGTCGTTACCCCCTCCATGGTCAAACGCCTTTCGCCGATGGACGAGCGCGCCTACCGGACCAACATGCTCGGCGTCAACATGGACGGCCTGTATAAAGGACCTTCGCCCCATTGAGCCCCGCCCTGGAAGAGATACAAAACTACCTGCGCATCTCCCCGCGCCTGCACACGGCCGGGCAGCCCCTTGAGGAGCAATTCGCGGCCATCCAGGCTGCAGGCTGCCACGCGGTGATCAACCTGGCGATGGAATACTCGCCCGATTTCCTCCCCGATGAGCAGCAGATCGTCGAGAAGCTCGGCATGAGCTATGTTCACATTCCGGTCGAATGGGAAGCCCCCCGGCCCCAGGATTTGGAGGCCTTCTTCGAGGCCATGCAGCGCCTGGAAGGGAAGACCCTTTTCATCCACTGTGCGCGCAATATGCGCGTCTCGGCGTTTATGTATCTCTACCGGGTGTTGAAACTGGGCGAAGACCAGCTGGCCTGCCTGAACGATCTGCGCCGCATCTGGGAGCCGAATCCCGTCTGGCAGGCTTTCATTCAGACCTATATTCCCCAACCACCGGCTGGTCGGTGATCTTCAGCCAGTATTCCAGCTGCTGCTCGAAGAACAACGCAACATCGGGTGAATCCAGGCGGTCGAGCAGGCGCGTTTCCTTGTTGTCGCGCGTCACCGCATAAAGCTGGTATGTGCGCGTGGTGCTGTTTTCTCCCCGGGTGACTTTCTCTTTGCAGTAAAGCTGCTTCAACTCGCCGGTTTTGATCTTCTTCTCGCCCGGCCAGGGCAGCGGTTCGAACCACACCGCCAGTTCGTCGCGGTTCACCTCCAGCACCGTGCGGTTGACGAACCCGCACAGGGTGGAATAGGTGAGCCCAACTCCCACGGCCAGGTGAGCGATCGGGAAGACGATCATAATCCATGGCGCATCGCCGCCCAACGCCATGCTGTACCAGAAACACAAAAAGGCATCCCAGGCCACGCAAAAGAACGCCATGGGGATGTACTTCCATGAAAACCAGCGCTGGATGAGGCGCGCGCTCAGGCCGTCCTGTTCGATGCGCACCGAGGCGGGCACCGGCTGTTCCGGGCGGATGGGCTGCGCCTGGGCGGCAACCCCGGGCTTGCTCTGGGGCGCAATCAGGTGCTCGTTCCCGCAATAGTCGCAGCGATAGCGCGCAGCATCATCGGTGACGGAAATCTTCGCCCCGCACGAGGGGCAGGTGAGGGTGATCCATGAGTTCATCGGGTTAAGTCTACAACCGTTTTCCCGCAAGGCCCCCTCCGCGCACTCTACAAAGATGTAAACTTTATGGTAGGATAAGAGTTGCTGCTCGATCACCTGCATCCTTTCCCACTCGTGTGAGGTGTGCGCTCGCCTACGGCCTGCTCGCGCCTCACATTCGCAACGCACCCCCATCCAAAGCGGAAGAGCCGCCGAATGTCTCTTCCAGGAGATTGGAATGATCACCTCGCCTTTCAATCGCAATGGAATCCCCTATTTCGTCCTGGCCGGGCAGGTTCACAATTCATCTGCCTACAGCCTGGCCGACCTGGAAACCGCCTGGAAAGCCCTTTCCGTCTTGAAGGCCAACACCGCCGAAGTGCCGGTCTATTGGGGGCAGGTGGAACCCCAAAAAGGCAAGTTCGACTTCAAACACCTGGATGAAATCATCCTTGCAGCCCGCGAGAGAAAACTGCGCCTCATCTTGCTCTGGTTTGCCACCTGGAAGAACGGCTCGATGCAATACGCTCCCGAATGGGTGAAGAGCGCGCCGGATGTCTACCGGCGCGTGGTCACCCATGCCGGGAACAGCCTGTGGGTGCTCTCGTCTCACTGCGAGGCGAACTGGCAGGCCGACTGCGCCGCGCTCAGCGCGCTGCTGGCCCACCTCAAGGAGTTCGATGGGCAGAAGCGCACCGTCGCGGGGCTGCAGATCGAGAACGAACCCGGCATCCTCGGCGCCCAGCGCGACCACAGCCCCGAGGCCGAGCAGGAATTTGCCGCCCCGGTGCCCGCCGAACTGCTGGAGCCGTTGAAGCAGGCCGCTTCAGGCCCGGTGCGCGCCGCCTGGCTTTCTGCCGGCAGCCTCAAGCAAGGCACCTGGCAGCAGGTTTTCGGCCCGCATGCCGCCGAGTTCTTCTCGGCCTGGAGCGTGGCGCGCTATATCGACCGGCTGGCCGAGGCCGGCAAAGCTGCTTATAACCTGCCCATGTACGCCAACGTCTGGCTGGCCGAGAACGGCTGGCGGCAGCCGGGAATCAATTACCCCAGCGGCGGCCCCGTGACCGGCGTGCTGGACCTGTGGAAGTGGGCCGCCCCGCACCTCGACCTGATCGCGCCGGATATCTACATCGACACACCCGATACCTTCCGCGAGGTCTGCCAGGCCTATGCACGCGCCGATAATCCGCTCTTCATCCCCGAATCGGCGGGCAGCCTGGGCAGCGCTCTGAACATCTTCGAGGCGATTGCCCGCCACCGCGCGGTGGGTTATGCCGTGTTTGGCGTCGAAAGCCTGCTCGGGCAGGATGGCGAGGTAAAACCTGAAGCCAAAGCCCTTGTCGAGAGTTTCCAGATCGTGTCGAACGTCCAGCCGCTCCTCTTGCACTTCTGGGGTTCCGACCGCATCCAGGCCGTCATCCAGCGCGAATTCCAGCACGAACAGGTCTTCAACCTGGGCGAATATACCATCCTGGCGAGGTTCTTCAATGCCGGGATCGGGGGCTGGAACCACACCGATTTCCGCCATGCCCCGTTGGATCGCACCCAGCGCGGGCGCGGGCTGGTCTTCGCTGATAAAGGGCGCGAATTTTACATCGCCGGGGCCGGGTTCTCCCTCCAGTTCAGGCGCCGACGCAGCGAGCAGGTCGAGTTCTCGAAGGCGCATGACCATTTCGATGCGCACCTGGCCCCCTACCTGTTTGTCGAAGAAGGGCATTTTGGCGAACTGGGCAACTTCATCACCGACCGGACTCGCAACGGCGACGAGATCGGCTCCGGCATCTGGGTCACTCCCGATGTGGGCGTGGTGCGCGTGAAGCTGGCTGAATAAACGGGTATGCAGATCGAGCGCAGAAAACGTTGGGTGCTTGGGTTCATCGCCGGGGCGGTGGTGATCATCTTCCTGCTGGCCATCGGGCTGACCGGGATGAAAATGAGCAGCGGCGCCCTGCTGGGCATTCCGCCGCGCTCGACCCAGACCATCGACAGCCCCGTTGACCTGCCGGATTGGGCCTGGGCAATCAACTTCATGCGCATCACCCTGGCCGTCGCGCTCGTGCTCTTCCCGGTTTACCTCATCTATATGCTGGTCAATCCGCAGCGCCGCAAACACCTGCTGCGCGATCTTGTGATCTTTGGTTTTATCCTGTTCTTTTTCGACCGCCTGCGCGTGCTTTCGGATTCTTTCGGCAACCGGGCCGCCGATATGCCGGCCCAGCAGATGGCGGAATCCTTCAACGATGCTCAGCCGCAGGTTCCGCTCAACGAGTTCGTCAACCACCCGCCCGGCTGGATTGTCGGCGCGGTGACGGTGACCGTGGTGCTTGTGGTGGCAGGAGTCATCTACGGCCTCCTGTGGCTGGGTCTGCGCCGCCGCCGGTTAGAAGCCGATACTATCGTGCTGGTTGAGCGCGAAGCGCGTGACGCGCTGCAGTCCATCCAGACCGGCGGAGACCTGCGCTCGATCATCATCCAGTGCTACCGGAGCATGGTGCAGGCCGTCAAGCAAGAGCGTGGAATCCAGCGCGAAGTGCACGTGACGCCGGAGGAATTCATCCACATCCTCACCTCGCGCGGGCTGCCAGATGCGCCTGTGCGCACCCTCACCCACCTGTTCGAAGACGCCCGCTACGGCCAGCAACTGCAAGGAACGCAAAGCATGCGCCACCAGTTGGAGGCCGTCGGCTGCCTGGAAGAGATTATCGCCGCCTGCCGGAAGCAAAAGGAGGCCGCATGAAGCTCTCGAACCGGCGGCGTCTCATCTTATTGCTGGCGGGTCTTTCGCTGCTGGCGAGTGCCGTACTCACCTTCCTGTTCCGCGAGCAAATCCGCACCGCCCTGGTGATGCCGGTGGCGTATGTGGCCTGGTACATCAACCTGATCGTCGATTCGGCCCCCCAGCCGATCTTGTGGGCCGTGCTGGTGCTGGGAGGGTTTTTCATCGCCGGGCGCTCGCTGCTGAGGAACCTACCGCCCCCGCCTGAACCGCCTGAGCCGACCTTCAGCGGTCACAGCGTCTCGCGCTACCAGTACTGGTTGTGGTACATCTCATCCTTCCAGCTCAGCGCATTCTCTTCGGAGGGCCTTGCGCGCAGCCTGGCGCGCTTCATCACCGAGATAATCGCCTACCAGGAACACCTCACGCTCGATCAGGTTGAACACCTCGTCTACGAGGACGCGCTGGGCCTCCCAGAGGAAATCGGCGACCTGATCAAGACCCGCCGCCTGTTCAAGGAACAGCGCACGCCCCCGCCCATCCGCCGCTTCATCGACCGGCTGCTGCGCCGGCGCATCATCCCCGAGCCCGACCAGATCGACACCTCGCAGGAGCGGGAAAAAATCGACCGCATCGTGCGGTTCATCGAAGAACGCCTGGAGATACAGCATGAATCCACCCACTGAGCCTTTATCTGTGAAGGATGTTTCCAGCCGCGCGCGGCTGGTGATACAGGAAGTCAGCAAAGCTATCGTCGGCAAAGAAGCCGTCCTGGAGAAAATCCTGGCGGCCTTCCTGGCCGGCGGCCACGTGCTATTGGAGGACTACCCCGGCCTGGCCAAGACGCTCATCGCCAACTGCTTCGCTCAAACCCTCGGCGTGCAATTCAAGCGCATCCAGTTCACGCCAGACCTGCTCCCCGGCGATATCACTGGCGGTTATATCTTCAACCGCGCCGAGAATAAATTCGTCCTGCGCGAAGGGCCGATCTTCGCCAACCTGATCCTGGCGGATGAGATCAACCGCGCATCGCCGCGCACCCAATCGGCCTTATTGGAAGCGATGCAGGAATATCAGGTGACGCTCGAAGGCGACACGATGCGCCTGCCGGACCCGTTCATGGTGGTGGCGACTCAGAACCCGATCGAGTATGAAGGCACCTTCCCGCTCCCCGAAGCCCAGCTCGACCGTTTCATTGTTAAACTATCGGTCGGTTACCCCACCTCAGAACAGGAACAGGAGATCATCCACCGCCGGCGCGAACGCAAGCAAGATGCCGTCCACCTGCAGCCTGTCACCGATGCCGCCGGCTTCCTGGCCATGCGCCAGGCCATCGAAGAGATCTACCTCGACCCCGATGTGGAGCGCTACATCGTGGAAATCGTCACGCGCACACGCACACACCGCCAGGTGGCGGTTGGCTCCAGCCCGCGCGGCGCGCTGGCCCTGCTCAAGCTCAGCCGGGCTTATGCCGCCATGCAGGGGCGCACTTACGTCCTCCCCGATGACGTCAAGCTCTTCGCGCGCCCGGCCCTCCAGCACCGCCTCATCCTCCAGCCGGACCTGTGGACCAGCCCGAAGGCGGTTGACCAGATCCTGGGCGAAATCCTCACCACGGTGGCTGTGCCGGTTGTGGAGTAAATGAACGGGCGCGGTTTTCTGCTCCTTTTTGTGATCTTCTCCCTCTTCCTGATCGGATTGGGCTCGGTCAACGGCGGCGTGATCGCCCTGGCCATCCCGCTCTGCCTCTACCTGGCGGCCGCGGTGTTCTTCAGCCCCGCCAACCCAGGGATTAAGGCGGAGCGCGAGCTTTCGGTCGAACGCATCTTCCCGGGCATTCCCGTCACCGTGCGCCTGCACGTGCGCAACGACGGCCCAACCGCCGAGGAGATTCACATCGAGGATGTCGTCCCTGAAGCGATGAGGGTGACCGATGGGCAGACCACGCTCTTCACCAGCCTGGAAGCGGGCGAAGAAGCCGTGCTGGAATACACCGTCGAGGCAGGCCGCGGCGATTACCGCTTCACTAATGTCAACATCACCGTACGAGAGGGCTTCGGGCTGTTCGAGCGGCAGTTCGCCATCCCGGCGGCGCACCGGCTCATCGTCCGGCCCCGGCCTACCCGGCTCAAGCCGATGCGCATCCGCCCGCCGCAGACGCGCGGCTTTGCCGGGCCTATCCCCTCGCGCCAGGGCGGCACCGGCGTGGATTTCTTCATCGTGCGCGAATACCAGCCCGGCGACCCGCAGCACCGCATCAACTGGAAGATCGCCGCGCATGGGATGGACGACCTTTATACCAACGTCTATGAGCAGGAGCGCGTGGCCGACGTGGGCATCATCCTGGATGCGCGCGAGCAGGCCTATGGTGATTTTGCCAACCACCCGCTCTTCGAGCGCTCGGTGCAGGCCGCGGCCTCGCTGGCCGAAGGGTACCTGAACGACGGCAACCGGGTGGGCTTGCTGGTTTATGGCGGTGGGATCGAAGCGGCCTTCCCCGGCGTGGGGAAGACGCAGCGCCAGCGCATCCTGCAGGTGCTCGGTCGCGCTCACACCGGGCGCAACTTCGCGCTCGAGACCCTGCGCTACCTGCCCACGCGCTCATTCCCTTCGCGCTCGCAGGTCATCTTGATCAGCCCGTTGATCCAGGCCGATTTTCCGGTGCTCGTCTCCTTGCGCGCATTGGGCTACGCCGTGATGGTGCTCAGCCCCGATATCATCACCTTCGACGCCGGGAAGGTGGAACCGGGGAGCCGTGGAAGTTATGCGCTGCGCCTGGCGCTGGCCGAACGCGCGCTCCTCCTGCAAAAAGTGCGCCGCGCGGGGATGCAGGTGATCGATTGGAACACCGACCTGCCGATCGAAACCCTGGCCCGGCGCTATTCGGTGCTGCGCCTGGCAGCCGACCGCCTGGCGGAGATGCCCTCATGATCGCCCGCCGGCTGCAATACCTGGCGCTGCTCATCGCTTGCGGAGCGCTCATCGCAGGCTATGCGTTGCGCGGCATCTGGCCGGGCTGCGTGCTGGTGGGAGCCATCGGGCTGATCTGGGTGCTTGGGCTGGTGCTGCGCTGGCAGTGGATTTCCTCGACCATGTTCCTGGTGCTCAGCATCCTCAGCGGGCTGGTGCTGCTGGTGAACGCGCCATCCTACCTGGAGGTCATCGCCATCACGGCGGCGCTCATCGCGTGGGACCTTTCGTACTTCATTGGCCGGCTGGAGAAAGCGCGCACCGCCGAGATTGCCCGTATGCTCGAGGCCAACCACCTGCGCCGCCTGGCGTTGATCACCGTGGCGGGGCTGGTATTGATGGGGGCGGCCATCCTGTTGCGCATCCAGCTCGGTTTTGCCGGGGCGTTCATCCTGGGGGGGCTGGCGCTGGCGGCGCTCCTGCAGGTGGTGGCAAGGTTGGGCTACCAGCGCGAAAGGCCTCGCCCAGGCCAGCCGCCCAAGTGATGCACTTCTTGCGCCTGCCGGTGGAATTTCGCCCGCCCCAGGGTGACGCTTATGCGGCCGCGGGCAGAGCGCTGGATGCTGAATGCAGCTTTTTGAGTCGATCTACTTGGAGGGAAACACCATGCGTTTGGGAGGATTGATCTTTGAAGCCTACGATACCCCCGAAGGTTGGGCCGCCGCCGTCAGGCGGGCCGGCTACCGGGCAGCCTATTGCCCGCTTCCCTTAGAAGCGAGTGACAGCCAGATCAACGACTACGCGCAGGCTGCCCGCTCCGCCGATATCCTCATCGCCGAGGTCGGCGCCTGGTCGAACCCCCTCAGCTCAGACCCGGCCGAGCGTGCTCAGGCCCTGGACAAGTGCAAACGTGCCTTGCTCCTCGCCGAGAAAATCGGCGCGCGCTGCTGTGTGAACATCGCCGGCTCGCGCGGCCCCAAATGGGACGGCCCCCATCCCGCCGACCTGACGCGCGAAACCTTCGAGCTGATCGTCGCGTGCGTGCGCGAGATCATCGACGACGTTCAACCGAAACGCACTTTCTACACCCTGGAACCCATGCCCTGGATGTACCCGGATTCGGCGGAAAGCTACCTTGAGCTGATTTCCGCAATAAACCGCCCGGCTTTCGCCGTCCACCTCGACCCGGTCAACCTCATCTGCAGCCCGCAGCGTTACTTCAACAACGCCGCCCTGCTCAAAGAATGCTTCGAGAAGCTCGGCCCGTGGATTAAGTCCTGCCATGCCAAGGATATCCGCCTGCAAGATCGGCTCACCACCCACCTGGACGAAGTCCGACCGGGCCTGGGCGCGCTGGATTACGCCGTCTTCCTGCGCGAGGTCAGCCGCCTGCCCGATGACGTGCCCGTGATGCTCGAGCACATGACCGAAGAAGCCGATTACTCGCTGGCCGCGGAATATTTGCGCTCGGTCGCACGCGCCGAAGGGTTGACTTTCTAGGTTATTTCCAGGCTTCTCCGCCGTCGAAGATCGCCTCGCCGGGCTTGACCTGGGGGATGCTCAGCAGCAGGCCCTTCTCGGCCTCGGTCACCACCAGCCCAAGCTCGCCGCTCGGGTCGATGGCCGCATTGGTCGGGTTCTTGCCGGGCAGCTCGATGCGCCGGGTGGTCTCTCCGTGCGCGTTGATCACCCGGATGATGCCATCGCCGTAAATGGCCTGGTAAAGCAGGCCGTCGGCTCCAAAGGCCATGCCATCGGGCCCTTCGCTGCCGCCCACCTGCGCCCAAGCCTCCACCGCCGTCCAGGCGCAGGCGGCATCATCCCAGGCGCCTTTGAAGAGCGTGTGCTGGAAGGTATCGGCCACCACCAGCGCTTTTCCTCCATCCACAATATCCAACCCATTCGGGCGGTAATAACCTTCGGCCACCTTGAAAGCGCTGCCATCGGGCTTGAGGCAGACCACATAGCCCAGCGCCTCTTCGCTGCCAAAGTTCGGACAGGTGAATAACAGGTTGCCCCTGGCGTCGAAAGATAGGTCGTTCGGGCCAATCAGCGCTTCTCCGCCCACTTCCTCCAGGATCGTTTCCCAGCCTTCGGTTTGCGGGTCGAAGCGCCGGATGGCCTTCTGCCCGGAATCCGGCACCCAGGCGCGCCCTTGGCGGTCGAACGCCAGCCCGTTGGGCGCTCCGCCGGTGGCGAAGCGGGTGAGTTTGCCTGCCTGCCACAGCACCAGGTTGCCTGCCCCCAGTTCGGTGCACCACAGCCTGCCTTGCGGGTCGAACGCCGGCCCCTCCGGGAAGGCCAGCCCCTGCGCCAGGATGACCGCTTTCGGCTCGGGTGTGGCTGCCCTGGCTTCTGCTGCTGGGGCCTGAGACATCTCGGTTGGAGCGGATTCGAGGATCGTGGGTGAACAGGCGCAAAGCAGCCCACCCACCGAGGCGGCTGCAGCGCGCCTCAGAAATGTGCGGCGGTTCATCGGTAGCTCAGTCCTCCGGGAATTTGGATGCTGAGATTATAATATCCGAATTATGCAACCGGCAACCCCACCCATCGAGTCTCGCGGGCGCGAGTTTTGGCGCGGCGTGCAGGCCATCTTGCCGATCTTCCTGGGGGTGTTCCCCTTTGGGATGATCTACGGCGTGCTGGCGCGCCAGGCTGGGTTATCCGCTGCGGCATCGCAGGCCATGTCGTCGATTGTCTTTGCGGGCAGCTCGCAGTTCATCGCCGCTCAATTGGTCAGCCAGGCCGTGCCCGGGCTGGTGATCGTCCTCACCATCGCGGTAGTCAACCTGCGCCACGCGCTCTACAGCGCTTCGGTCGCCGGGTTTGTGCAGCACCTGCACATGGGCTGGAAGCTGGCCCTCTCTTACCTGCTCACCGATGAAGCCTATGCGGTCGTCATCACGCATTACAACCGCGCGGGCAGTTCGGGCAACCAGCACTGGTTCTACCTGGGCGCTGGGCTGGGCCTGTGGACTTGCTGGCAGGTCTCCACGGCCTTGGGCATCTTCCTCGGCGCGGTCATCCCGGCCAGCTGGTCGCTCGATTTCGCCCTCCCGCTCACCTTCATCGCGCTGGTCGTCCCCGCGCTCAAAGACCGTGCCGGAACGGCGGCCGCTCTCGTCGGCGGGGTGGCAGCGGTGCTGGCCTTCAGCCTGCCCTACAAACTCGGCATCATCGCCGCGGCGCTCGCCGGCATCACCGCCGGGCTCCTGGTGGAAGGCAAGCAATGAACATCTGGCTGGTGATGCTCTTTGGCGGCTTACTCACCTTTCTGACGCGCCTGTCGTTCATCTGGCTGTTCGCGCGCATGGCGGTGCCGCGCCTGCTGCGCCGCAGCCTGCGCTTCGTCCCGCCGGCCGTGCTTTCGGTAATCATCTTCCAGGAATTGCTCTTCAAGGATGGCCGGCTGGCCATCAACCTGGATAACACCCGCCTGATCGCCGGGGTAATTGCCATCCTGGTGGCCTGGCGCACGCGCAGCGCACTGCTCACCATCGGGGTGGGCATGGCCGCCCTGCTGATCATCCAGGCGCTCTTTTCGTGAATCGGTGATGGATACTGCCTTCCTCGAATGGAAACTTCAGCAGGCGCGCGAGATCGTCCAGCGCCTCGAACGCATCTCCGCCGATTCCTGCTGGGCGCACCAATCCAGCGGTGTGCGCGGAACCCTCTTGCGCTCGATCGACCGGCTGGAGCGCAGCCTGCGCGGGAAAGCCCGCTTCGATGAAAGCGACCTGGCCGGCCTGGAACAGCTCCTCGAGCTGGCGTACGAGATGCTCGTTGCCGCCGCCCGCGAGATCCCCTATCAAGATAAGAAAGTTTAGCTGCCTGGTGCCGGTGCCTGCGTGAGGCGCCGCGCGCCCGCATAAGCTGGTTGCGGCTTAACTTCCTCCAATGAAAAGCAGCCCATCGTTTTCCGAAGGGCTGCCGGTTCAGGTTATTCGTCTCAGCCGTTGTAGGTGCTGCGCACCCAATCGCCGATCAGCCAGTAGCGGAAGTCGTCTCCCTGGCTGGTCTTGACGGCCGCAACCACACCATAAACCGGGGCGACCACCGGAGCGAGCGAAAGTAAAATGGCAAATGGGATCAGGCACAGGCCGATCACCACCGCGATCAGCAGCCCGGTGACGATCCAGGCCAGCGCCACCAGCACCCCGCCGCCCACCCAGACGATCAACTGAAGGATCAGCGACTGCAGCGCCTGGTAGGCCACGTAGCGAGAGCGGTCTTTGTGCGCGAGGTAAATCACCAGCGCGATGGCCGGGCCAAGCACGCCGGTGAACAGGTTCACCAGCACGCTCAAGTGTGCCAGGGTGGCCCAGGTCTTCTCATCGGAGGTGGGTTCATAAACGGTTGAAGAAATCGCTTGTGCAGTCATTGTTATCCCTAAGGTATCCCTTTCTATCTAATGTACGCAGGCCCAATGCAAAGGTTGCACGACGGAAATCCAATCAGAATTAAATACTTTTAATATCAACTTAGTTAACATTAACTTGTAATTACGACAATTGTTACCTACAATGGACTCGAACCAAGGGGAAGAGACTACTGTCACGATCCACCTGTTGAATGGAGGTAAAAATGGCTGAACCAAGAAAAGGCCGCACCGGCAGGCCTCAGCGTGAAACGCCGGGTAAGCCCGACGAAGGCGCATCACCGCCGCCCGGCGTGAACGATGACTTGAACGAGCTGCAAGCGGTTGCCAGGGCCGCCGCCCGCCTTGCTCAGAATAAGGATACCTTCAACCAGGCCCTCGATGCCTTCAACGCCGGTGATGCCAGCCGTTTCCAGGCCGCTCTCGACCGGGCAGGTGTGGGCGACGACTGCGAGCGGATTTGCTTCTTCTTCTGCCGCAAAAAGTGCATCGGCATCTGCCTGCGCTTCTGCCCTGAGCCGAACCGCGGGCCTTTCGACGCGGCCGAAATGATGGCCTTTGCCGAGGTGCTCAACAAGCTCGCCGGCGACGAAGCCACCTTCCGCCGCCTGCGCGAGATCATCGAGAAGGAAGACGTCGAAGCCTGGAACGCCTTCATCCGCCAGAACCAGCTTGGGCGCTTCTGCCACCAGCTTTGCCACTTCTTCTGCGAATGGCGCTGCCGTGAGGTGTGCATCGATCTTTGCCCGCCAAAGCCGCTCATCACCCGCGTAGGGTCGATCCCAATCTCTCAAATTGCGCCCAACGGCCTTGGGAATGGGCCCAGCATTCCCCCTTTTCACGTCGGCCCTCCTAACCCGGCTGCCGGGTATGGAGACCACCCCTTTGGCGCTTCGGTATGGTTGATGGGCGTGTTCAACATGCCTTCGGCCACCCAGTACCTGGTGGAAGTCTCCTCCACCGGCCCGGCCGGGCCATACAGCCCCATCATTGTCCCATCGGTCACCGGTTATAACTGGATTGCCGTCTTCCCGTTCATCGTGCCGTGCTCGCGCGTTCCGAGCAGCGGGGTTGACCCCGGCTGGTTCAACGTCGGCGATATTTGCGACTCAGACGGCGGCCCCAACACCATTGGCGAGAAGACCCTGCTTTACTGGCCCACCGGCACCCTGCCGGACGGCACATATTACCTGCGCCTGCGCGTCCGCGACGGCATCGTGACGCGCGTCAGCAGCCCGCAAGTCGTCCAGCTCGATAACACCGGCCCGTTCCCGCTGCCGCGCCCCACCATCTCGCTCGAATTGCAAAAGCCCGATGGCACGCGCGTCCCGCTCAAGTGCGGCAAGGTGCGCAAGGGTGACGGCCTGATCGCAGTCACCATCCACGCTTTCGACCCCAACCTGAGCGGCGTGAGCGTGACGGCCAGGGGCAATTCGGGCCTTTCGGTGCCGGTGATCGACATCACCAACACCGCGCTTTCCAAGACCTACAACGGCGTGCTCTCCGAAACCGGCTACCCCGTCCCAACCACTTTCTTGTGGGATCCATGGAACGACCCGAATATCGTGCCGTGTTGTTATCTGGTCTATGTGGAGATCAACGACCGTGCCATCCTCAACGATCACTACTCCGGCGGGCATTACAATTCCGGCTGGGAGGCGATCGAAATCGGTTTCTAATCCATCAATCCTGATTGTCAGACGGACAACACGCCGCCGGAGGCCTCCGGCGGCGTGTTATCTTGCACGGCTACACGTAATTCCACAAATATAATCTAAATTCTATTTAATATTCGTCCCGTACAATGAGGTTTCAACCCTTTCCGGCCTGTGCATTACGGAGGCACCCATCTTCAATGGCAAGATTGAACGGAAGCTCCATCCTCGGAATCGCGCTGTCCATCCTGGCCGCGCTGGCCAATGCCTGCTCGGCCATGCCGGAGCAAAAAGCCCGGGCAATAGAACCAACCACAGCCCAGCCAGCCGCTACGCAGGCCGTCCCTGCGGCCGCCCCCGCCGCAACCCAAACTCCCCTGCCTCCCACCGCCACAGCCGCGCCGCAAGCCACCCCGATGCCTGCTCCCACCGAACCGGCGGCGGAGCCAATCGATGGTGAAGCGTTGATCGAGTCGCTCAGCCAGGGAGGATATGTGATTTACTTCCGCCATACCGCCACCGACTCGGCCCAGGCGGATACTTCCTTTGTCAACCCGCAGGATTGCTCCACCCAGCGCAACCTGAGCGAACAGGGCCGCGCCGAAGCCTTTGCGATCGGTAAATCCTTTCTGGCGCTGGGCATCCCGGTGGGTGATGTACAATCCGGCGCTCATTGCCGCGCGCGCGATACCGCTTTGCTCGCTTTCGGCAAAGCCAACCCCGCAGGCGCCCTGGCGAGTGTTCAAGCAGATCAAACGGCAGAGCGTATCGCAGCCGTGCGCGCGTTGCTCTCCAACCCTCCCGCGCCTGGCACGAACACGGTGCTGGTAGCCGACGAAGCAACTCTCGATCATGCCGCCGCGATCAGCCTCGAAGAAGGCGAAGCGGCTGTCTTCGCCCCGTCAGGGAACGGCAGCTTTACCCTGCTTGCCCGCGTGCTGCCGGAAGATTGGATTGATTTGCTGGATCTCATCCCCATCACGGCGCAGGCCAACCCGCTCGATGACCCAGACCTCATCCTGCCGGACCTGGCGATCCTCCCGCCCGAAGACCTGATGATCCTTTCCAATTCCGATACAGGCGGCCGGCAATTGAAGTTCTCCACATCTATCCAAAACAGCGGCCCGGGCAGGCTGGAGATCTGGGGGCATTCCGACCCCACCAGTTTGAAGACGATCGTCGTTCAAAAAGTCAACGAGACCACCGGTAAAGTGAAAGATATCGTTGTCGGCGAATTTGTGTTCCACCCCGAACACGCGCACTTCCATTTCGGCAACTTCGCCCGCTATGAAGTCTGGTCCATCGGGCCGCAGGGGTCGCTCGAAGCGCTCTTATCCGTCACCGACAAGGTGAGTTACTGCCTGCGCGACGACATCCAGGTGGATGCCGGCGGCCGGCCCGAACCGCAAACCTATGTGGGCTGCAACCGCGACCGGCAGGGCATCACCCCCGGATGGATCGACGTGTACAAATTCGACCTGTTCGGCCAGACGGTCGATGTCTCCAACCTGCCGGACGGCGCCTACGCTCTCTTGAATTATGTCGATCCAGACCACCAGTTGTTTGAATTGAATCAGGAAAACAATTCCTCCATGGTCTATTTTCAACTGGAGGGCAACCGGGTGAGTGTGCTTAATTCCTCACAGGTGCTGTGTGAAGTTTTGGATTGCGAAAATTGATATAGAAGAGAAAATTTTTTAAGGCGCAAGTCGGATAACGTGTTCAATCGCTGAGAGTCATCTAGCGGACAGCGAAAGTGCTGTTAATCCTCTGTAAGCCCAGAACGGGACAGATGGAAAGAACCGCATCTGCCAAGCAGCCGGCAGGCTGGTTGATCCAGCCGCCGGCAGGTCAAAGGAGAGTGAATATGAATTACCCGCGAAGGTTCTTCCAGCTCCTGACCGCCACGCTCATCCTCGCCACGACCATCACCGCCAGCCTGGCGTTTTCCCCAGAGATAACCAAGCAACTCACCCCGGGTGTGCAGGCGCAAAGCGGCTCGAACCCCACCTATCTTCCATTGGTGACCAATAATACCTACGCAGCCACCGGCCCGGGTGAATGGACCCAATATGCGCACGATGCGCAGCGCACCGGTTACACCTCTCAGGTGGTCTCCACACCCTGGCGCTGGAAATGGGCCTGGAACGGCCCGACTTCCACCGGCGGGGTGGTCAGCGGGAAAATCCGCCTCCCCCGCCAGAGTCAACCGGTCACAGGAGGAGGGCGGGTGTACATCGCCGCAGGCGCGCGCGGAGTCTATGCCCTGAGCGTGATCAACGGCAGCCAGGTGTGGAACCAGAACCCGGGAGGGGAGGTCAACTCTACCCCGGCTTACGATCCCTCCAGCGACTCGCTGTTCGTCGTGTCGTCCAATGGGCACCTCTATCGTCTCAATGGCTCCACCGGCCAGACCAATGGCGACTTCAATGCCCAGGCAACGAGCACCTTGCCGCTGCCGCCCGCCATTGTGAACGACCGGGTGTTCTTCAGCATGGGCAATAAGGTGTTCGCCATCCAGGCCAACACGATGACCCAATTGTGGGCCTACGATGCAGGCTCTCCCGTCCAAACCCCTCCGGCGTTCTCTCCCAGCACCGGGCTGGTGGTTGCCCTGAGCGAAGACCTATATGTGCATGCCATTCGCAACATGAACGGAACGCGCGCATGGCGGGTGAAACCAACCTCCCTGGCCCCGGGCGACCCCGGCGACAGCAACCCCATGGCCGAGGTGAAGTATGGCTGGCCGGTCATCGCCGAGGTTCACGGGCTGGTCCTCGTCAGGTACCGCCTGAACTGGCAGACCCTGTGGACCTGGAACCCATGGCCCACCTCAAACGCCCAGATGCGCTCGAACCTTGCCGCCAGGCCGGACCAGGTTTCCATTTACGCGCTCCGCCTCTCAGATGGCGGGGTTGCCTTCAACAACAATGTGGGGAATGGAGGGTTTGGCGACGGCGGCCGCCTGAACATGGGTTCAATGCCGGTGATTAAGCGGTTCGATGACGGCACCGAGGCGGCCTACGTGGTCATGCGCGGCGCGGCATGCATCAACACCCCATGTGATGGGCGCTACGATTCCCATTTCGGCGAAATGCCGCTCGATTCCTCCACCGTACCGGGCTTTCAAGCCGGAGACGTGCGCTTCATGCAGAACACGTTCTTCCCCACCGATGAACAGGTCTTCTTGAGCATGTCGGGGAATTATATTTTCGGCGGGCACTGGATGTTCGGCATCGCCCACCAGGTTCTCGACCGTTCTGCCAGCAAAGGCGCATCGAGCGGGAATCCCATCACCACCGGCAACCTGCCGCATATCATCAACTCCAGCACCTATTGCTCATTCAGCGCCAGTCACTACTGCTCGAGAGGCTTGCTGCAGGATGGCGATCAGCGCTACCTTCCGCCCGGTTTTTACATCTATTACAACCAGCCGGGCGTTTATAACCAGTATTGGAGCAGCTACGCTGCCTGGGTGGTCAGCGGCACCAGCATCTACTTCGTCAGCACCGATGGCGCGGTGGTCGCGCTGGAAAACGGCCCCACCCTGGCGGAAGCCGCCGCCCCGCAGGCCGTCCCCGAGGCGGCGCCTGAGGCGCCCATCCTGGCAGACCCCATCCCTTACACGCAGGCCCGCGAGGCGGCCGGCGCCATCGCCACCGTCGAAGGTGAGGTGAAGTTTATGTTCAACAACGGCAAAGCCGTCTTGCTTGGGTTCGAGAACCCCCACGAAGGCGCGTTCAAAGCGATGGTCGAGAAAGCCGATTGGCCGAACTTCAGCGCCCAGCCCGATCAACTCTTCGGCCCTGGGCAGACCGTGCGCGTGCACGGGTTGATCGAATGGTACCAGGGCGACCCGGTCATTTACGTGCGTGAACCAGGGCAGATCGAAGTGCTGGCTTCCGGCCCATCGGGCAGTTTATACCGGCAGGCGCGCTACGCAGCGCAGCTTGCCTGGGCCGGGGCGGGTTTGCGATAACCGGCCGACTTGTGGGATGTGTTTACCAGCCCAGGGATGGGTATCTTCGTTCGATCCCTGGGCTGTTCTGCATGCCGAACCGCTTAAAATCTCTGCTGCCGGCCCGCCAATTCCACCTCCTCATGTTATGATTAATCCGCATGTTTCTGCATCCACCATCTACTGCCGGAGAAGCTCAACCCATGACCACCTTAAAAGCGCAGGTACTTCTCGATACCAACCGCACCATCGCCCCCATCTCTCCCCTGCTGTTTGGGGGTTTTGCCGAGCATATGGGACGCTGCATCTACGAAGGGATCTATGATCCCTCCTCTCCCCTGGCCGACGAGTGCGGTTTTCGCACCGACGTCCTCCAGGCGCTGCGCGACCAGGCCTACACCCTCATCCGTTACCCGGGCGGGAACTTTCTGAGCGGTTATCATTGGCTCGATGGAGTCGGGCCGAAGCACCTGCGCCCGCGCCGCCGCGAACTGGCCTGGCAATCCATCGAGACCAACCAGTTCGGCACGAACGAGTTCATCGAGTTTTGCTCCGCCATCCAGGCGGCCCCGATGCTTGGGGTCAACATGGGCACCGGCGATATTCAATCGGCTTCCGCGCTGGTGGAATACTGCAACGCGCCGGTGGGCAGCTACTGGTCTGACCTGCGCGCCAGCCACGGTTACCGCGAGCCGCACAACGTGCGCTACTGGTGCGTTGGCAACGAGATGGACGGCCCCTGGCAGATCGGCCACCTCGATGCCGCCGCCTACGGCAACAAAGCCCTCGAAGCCGCCAAGATGATGAAGTGGCAAGACCCCGGCATCAAGACCGTGCTGTGCGGCTCATCCAGCGATGGGATGCTCACCTACCCCGAATGGGACCGGGTTGCGCTCGAAATCGCCTGGGAGCACATGGATTACCTCTCGATGCACTATTACGCGGGCAACCGGAACAACGATACATCCAGTTACCTTGCCAGCGCCCTGGCCTTTGAGCGCTACGTGGAGACGCTCGAAGGCACGCTGCGCTATGTGAAAGCCAAACGCCGCTCGAAGCACGATATCTTCCTCTCCTGGGATGAGTGGCAGGTGTGGTACAAGGGCGACCCTGTGCAAGGCAACTGGACCGAAGCCCCTCACCTGGCCGAGGAAACCTACAACCTCGAAGATGCGCTGGTCGTCGCCCAATGGTTGAACGTTTTCCTGCGCAAGAGCCATGTGTTGAAGATCGCCTGTGTCGCGCAGATCGTCAACGTGATTTCCTGGCTGCAGACGCGCAAAGACGGCCTGCTCAAGCAGCCCTCTTACTACGTGTTCAAGCTGGTCTCTAACCTGGCCCGCGGCTCGGCGCTGGATGTGGCCGTCAAAGCCGACGCGGTCGAAACCCGCCAGTACGGCCCCGCCCCCGCGTTGGATGTCAGCGCCAGCTTCGATGAAGAGCGCCAAAAGGGAGCCATATTCATCGTCAACCGCAGCCCGAGCGACGCGGTGGATGCGCAACTCACCTGGCAGGATGGAAAAGCGGTGCAGGTAGAAGAAGCCTGGCAGCTGACCGGCAGCGACCCGAAAGAAGCCAACACCTGGGAAAACCCGGAGCGCCTGGTCGCCAAATCCATCGCGGCGCCGGTTGTGGATGGCACAGGCACGACCTTGCGCCTGCCTCCGCTCTCCTTCACCGTCTTGACCACGCGGGTAAAGTAGGCGCTTCGGACGGAAAAGAGCAATCTGGCCGGGCACCCGCTCTTCTCATCACCGCGCGGGTTGATCCACGCGCGGATAAGCAGCTTCAGCCAGAGCCAAAGGCGTTCTTGCTCAACGGTTTATGGATATGCCTCGATGGATTACCCTGAGAAGCGGCATTGAAAATGGAGGCTGGTCGAGGGTTTATGTCTGATCCCACCGCAACAGCGGTTGCATGCGCCAACATCGCATTCATCAAATACTGGGGAAACCAAAACGATGCGCTGCGCATCCCGGCCAATTCCTCGCTCTCGATGAACCTGGATGGGTTGGTCACCCGCACCACGGTGACCTTTCGCCCGGGCCTGTCGGCAGACCGGCTCGAGATCAACGGCCGCCTTGCCGAGCCGCCCGCCCTGGCGCGTGTTTCGGGCTTTCTCGACCTGGTCCGGGCGCTTGCCGGGGTGCATCTCTTCGCGGAGGTGGCCAGCGAGAACAACTTCCCCACCGGGGCGGGCATCGCCTCCTCGGCTTCGGCATTTGCTGCTCTCGCCCTGGCTGCTGCGCGCGCCCTGGGCCTCGAGCTCACCGAGCCGGAGCTTTCGCGGCTGGCGCGCCGGGGATCTGGCTCGGCCTGCCGTTCCATCCCCGCCGGTTTTGTGGAATGGAATGCCGGCTCGACCGACCAGGACTCCTTTGCCCGCTCGATTGCCCCGCCGGAGCATTGGGACCTGGTGGATTGCATCGCCGTGGTGGCCGCCGGGCAGAAGGCGGTCGGCTCCACCGAAGGCCACGCCCTGGCGGGTACCAGCCCGCTGCAGGCTGCCCGCCTGGCCGATGCGCCGCGCCGCCTCGAGGCTGCCCACCGCGCCCTGCTCGAGCGCGATTTTCCATCCCTCGCGCGGGTTGTTGAACAAGACAGCACAATCATGCACGCAGTGATGATGACCTCAGACCCACCGCTCTATTACTGGAGCCCGCCTTCGCTCGAAATCATGAAAGCGGTTCAAACCTGGCGCAGCCAGGGCCTGCCGTGCTGCTTCACGCTGGATGCCGGCCCCAACGTCCACGTCATCTGCCCTGCCGGGGTCTCCGCCGAGGTGGCCGCGCGCCTTTCGGCCATGCCGGGGGTCGAGCAGGTGTTGCAGGCTCACCCCGGCGGCCCTGCGCGCCTGGTGAGCGGGTGACCGGGTTCTGCCAGCCAAAGAACCGGGAAAGCCTCTAAAACGTACTATAATTAGATCAACTGCCACGAAATTTCGCCGGAAAGCCGGCTGAAAGATGGTTATTGTTATGGAAACGCTGCTCAACACATTGGCCCGTATCTTGGAGTTCATCCTCGCGCTGGGTGTGCTGATCTTCCTGCACGAACTGGGCCATTTTGCCTTCACCAAGCTGTTCAAGATTGAGGTGGAAGAATTCGGCTTCGGCCTCCCGCCGCGCATCGTCCGGCTGTTCAAGTTCCGCGAGACGGAATTCACCCTGAACTGGATTCCCTTCGGCGCGTTCGTGCGCCCCAAAGGCGAGAATGACCCCAGCATCCCTGGCGGGATGGCCGCCGCCCGCCCGTGGAAGCGCCTGCTAATCCTGTTTGGCGGGCCGCTCTTCAACCTGGCCACCGCGTTGATCTTGTTCTCCACGGTGTTTTCCTTCTCTGCCGCTCCGCTGCGCGGGCTGGTCTCCATCGCCGAGGTGGTTCCCGGCTCGCCGGCCGAGTCGGCGGGCATTCAGGTGAACGACTTCATCGTCGCCGTCGAGGGCACGCGCATCTCCGATACGGCCCAACTGGCCAACATCATCAACGCCAACCGCGGCAGAGAAATTTCACTCACCCTGCGCCGCAACAACGTGGAAACGACCGTCAGGGCCACCCCGCGCGAGAACCCTCCGGAGGGCCAGGGCGCGCTCGGAATCGTCATGGGGGCCGCGGCGGTCAAAGTCACCTGGCTGCAGGCCATCCCTTATGCCGGGTATGAAATCTTCTACCAGGCTAAATCGCTGGTCTCGCTGCCGTTCATGCTCCTGCGCGGAGAAATCCCCGCCGAGCAGGCCCGCCTGGTAGGCCCGGTTGGGATGGAGAACCTGTTCAACGCCGTGCGCACCGAAGACCGCGCCGCCGAAGCCGCCACCGGCGGCCTGCCCCTGCTCACGCTCAACTTCCTGGCGGTCATCTCGGCCGCCCTCGGACTGACCAACCTGCTGCCCTTCCCTGCGTTGGATGGCGGGCGCATCCTCTTCGTCTTGCCTGAACTGCTCTTTCGCAAGCGCATCCCGCCTCGTTACGAGAACATGGTCAACCTGATCGGTTTTGCCACGTTGATCGTCCTGATGATCGTCATCACCGCCCAGGATATCTTCAACCCGATTCAACTGCGCTAGAAAGCGGCACGTATGCCCACCAAAAGCACCGACATCCCCATCCAAAAGGTAATCAACGCCTTATTGGATGAATCCAATCCCTTCCCGCCCAGGTACCTGCACCGCTTTTCAGACCTGGAAGGGGCCGATCTGCAATCCATGCTGCAGGCCTGGCCGCGGGTGAACGCCACACGGCGCATCGCTCTGCTCGAAGACCTGGAAGAGATTGCCGAAGATGACACGATGGTCTTCTTCGATCCTTTCGCGCGCGCCATCATCGATGACAACGAACCCGGCGTGCGCTCGCGCGCCATCAACCTGTTGTGGGAAAACGAAGACCCCGCCCTGGCTCCCCGCCTGATCGAAATCATGCGCAAGGACCCCTCCAGCGAAGTGCGCGCTTCGGCAGCCGGCGGACTGGGCAAGTTCATCTACCTGGGCGAACTCGAAGAAATCCCCGCCGAACTGCTCCGGCAGGTGGAAGACAGCCTGATCGAGGTGGCGCGCGGGTCGGATGACGACCTTGTGCGCCGCCGTGCGGTCGAATCGCTGGGGTATTCCAGCCGTGATGAAGCCAACGCGCTCATTCGCTCGGCCTATGACACCAACGAACCCGATTGGCTGGCCAGCGCCCTGTTTGCCATGGGGCGCTCTTACGACCAGAGCTGGGAACCCGACGTGAAGCGTATGCTCCGCCACCCCAAGGCGAACGTCCTGCTCGAAGCCGTGCGCGCCGCCGGTGAATTGGGGCTCGAATCCACCCGCCGCGCGCTGCTCGATATGCTCGAAGAGGAAGCCCAGGACGCCGAAATCCGCTACGCGGCTATCTGGTCGCTTTCGCAAATCGGCGGCGAACAGGTACGCGACACGTTGGAGGAAATCCTCGCCGAGACCGATGATGACGAAGAAGCCGAATGGGTGGAGAATGCGCTCGATAACCTCACCCTCACCGAAGCCGGCGAGACGATGGGCTTACTGGATATCGACCTGGAAGACAAAGACATGCTCGGCAAGGTGATCGATCTATCGCAGCCCGAGCCGGATGATCACGGCGAGGCGGATGAACCGGAAGACGACGAACCGGAAGAGAAAGCGTAGGGAAGCCGTGGGGGGAACGCATCGCGCGGGGGCGGCACTGTTGTTGAGCATGGTTCTGCTTGCCATTCTCCCCGCCTCCGCGTTGGGCCAGGCCGGGGTGAACTTCCAGAACGTGGCTGCCTTCGTGGATTTTGGCAAATCCGTCACCTTTCAGGCCGTGGTGACGAGTGACACGCCCGTCTTGGAGGCGGTTCTGACGATCAAACCGCAGGGCGTCGATCCCTTCCTCGTGCCGGTTTCGCTGGATGAAATTGGCGCGATCGTGTACACGCTCGACACCCAGCAAACCCCTTTGCGCGCCTTCACACCGGTGGAATATACCTACCAGTTGCGCCTTGCCAACGGTTCGAACGTCACCAGCCCAACCTACACATTCGATTACATTGACACCCGCTTCGCCTGGCTGACCCTCGATAGCGAGGCCTTCGAAGTCAACTGGTACGACCGCGAAATTGCTTTCGGCCAGCTGGTGATGAACACCGCCGTCGCAGGATTGGACGCGGTTACCAATCTGCTGCCGGTCCAGCAGAAACAAACCATCCGCATCTATGTGTATAACAACGCCGCCGACCTCAAAGCGGCCCTCTCGCTCAAGCAATCGTGGGTTGCCGGGCAGTCCTCGCCCGACCTTGGGGTAATTCTGCTGCCCATCCCCGATGGCGATGAAGCGCGCCTCGAGCTAGAGCGCAAGCTGCCGCACGAGCTGATGCACGTCATGCTCTTCCAGTTGATCGGCAGCAAATACATCAACCTTCCGGTCTGGCTCGTCGAAGGGTTGGCCTCCATGGCCGAGCTGTACCCGAACGCCGAATACACCAGCGTCCTCAACCAGACGGCCGCCGAAGATAAGCTGCTGCCCATGGAAAGCCTTTGCTCCCACTTCCCCAGCGACGCCTCAGGGGCATTTCTGGCCTATGCCGAGTCGGCCTCGTTTGTGCGCTACCTGCACACCACCTACGGCTCATCGGCCTTGCGCTGGCTCGCGGAGCAATATCAAAACGGCCTCGGTTGCTCTGAGGGCCTCGAGACCGCGCTTGGATCTTCACTCACGCAGCTCGAATACCGCTGGAAGCAGAACGAGCTGCGCATCGACCCCGAGAGCCTCATCTTCCGCAACCTGCTGCCCTACCTGTTGATCTTTGGACTCCTGTTCGGCGCCGCTGCTGCCGCGATCATCATCTCCGGCCGGGGCACGCGCCGGGCCAATGCCGCACTCACCGAGGACTGAGCCGTGACCACCCCTCGCGAGCCCGCCCGCCTGCATGCCTGGATCGACGGCCACGTCCAGGGGGTGGGCTTCCGCGCTTTCGTCTATGAGATCGCCCTCAGCCAGGAGCTGACCGGCTGGGTGCGAAACACGCACGAGGGTCTGGTCGAAGTTCTCGCCGAAGGCCCGCGCGAGAACCTCGATATCCTGCTGGCCTACCTGCGCAGGGGGCCGCGCGGGGCTTTCGTCAGCGAAGTGCGCGAGGAATGGGGCCCGGCCCTGGGCGAGTACGATTCCTTCAGGGTCACCCGGACGGTTTAAAGAAGGACAAGATCGCGGCATCGCGATCTTGTCCTTGCGTTATTCTTCTTCGATCAGCATCTTCACGCGCTGGAGCGGCGTCAACCCCTCGTCTTCCATCAAGAGGTTCTTCAACTCATACATCTGGTCGCGCAGGGCGGCGGCTTTCTCGAATTCCAGGTCCTTCGCCGCCTGCTTCATTTGCTTCTCCAACTCGGCGATCAATCGCTGCAGCTCGCTGCGCGGGATGGGCGCCGGCTTCTTTCCGCCCTCGCCCTCGCTCAGGCGCTCGACCATCGCCTGCTGCGCATCCACGCTCAGGCGCTCGGTGATATCGTGGATCGCCTTGCGGATACTCACCGGCACAATGCCATGTTGTTCGTTGTAGGCCTGCTGCTTCTTGCGCCGGCGGTTGGTCTCGTCGATCGCTTCGCGCATCGCGTCTGTCACCTGGTCGGCGTACATGATCACCTTGCCGTTCAGGTGGCGCGCCGCCCGCCCGATGGTCTGGATGAGCGCCGTCGCCGAGCGCAGGAACCCTTGCTTATCGGCATCCAGGATGGTCACCAGCGAGACTTCCGGCAGGTCCAATCCTTCGCGCAGCAGGTTGATCCCGACAATCACGTCGAACACGCCCATGCGCAGGTCGCGCAAAATGCCCACGCGTTCGAGCGTCTCGACCTCCGAGTGCAGGTAATGCACCTTGATGCCGAGTTCCATCAGGTAATCGGCCAGGTCTTCGGCCATGCGCTTGGTGAGGGTGGTCACCAGCACGCGCTCGCCTTGCTCTACCCGCTGGCGGACCTCTTTGATCAGGTCATCCACCTGGCCGCGCGTGGGGCGCACCTCGATTTCCGGGTCCACCAGGCCGGTCGGGCGGATAATCTGCTCGACGACCTGGTCGGCGCGCTGCATCTCCCATGCCGCCGGCGTGGCCGATGTGTAGATGGTGTAGCCCATGTGCTGTTCGAATTCCTCGAATTTCAACGGGCGGTTATCCAGCGCAGAGGGCAGCCGGAAGCCATAATCCGCCAGGATGCGCTTGCGCGACTGGTCGCCGTTGTACATGCCGCGGATCTGCGGGATGCTCATGTGCGATTCGTCAATGATCAGCAGGTACTCGCTGGGCAGGTAATCAATCAGCGTCCAGGGAGGTGTGCCCGCGGCGCGCTGGTCGAGGTGGCGCGAGTAGTTTTCGATCCCGGCGCAGTAGCCCACTTCGCGCAGCATTTCCAGGTCGTACAGCGTGCGCTGCTCGATGCGCTGAGCTTCGAGCAGGCGGTTTTCGCGTTTGAAATACTCCACCCGCTCTCTCATTTCCGCTTCGATATCCTCGATGGCTTTCTTGAGGTTATCTTCGGCAGCCACATAATGCTTGGCGGGGTAGATCGTCACCTGCTGCGGTTCGGAATACACCTCTCCGGTGAGCGGATTCAGAATCATGATCCGCTCCACCTCGTCGCCGAAGAAACTCACCCGCACGATGCGCTTATCTTCGTAAGCCGGGGCGATCTCGAGCGTATCGCCGCGCACGCGGAAGACCCCCGGGCGCAGATCGAGGTCGTTGCGCTGGTACTGGCTCTCCACCAGCATGCGCAGGAGCGCGTTCCGCCGGTAGATTTGACCGGATTCCAGGTTGATCACCTTGTTCCCATATTCCGCGGGGTTGCCCAGGCCGTAAATGCAAGACACCGATGCGACGATGATCACATCGCGCCTGGACATGAGCGCCGTGGTGGCCGCCAGCCGCAGGCGCTCGATCTCATCGTTGATTTGTGTCTCTTTTTCGATGTACAGGTCGTGCTGCGGCACGTAGGCTTCCGGCTGGTAGTAATCGTAGTACGAGACGAAGTACTCCACCGCGTTTTCGGGGAAGAACTCTTTGAACTCGGAATACAACTGCGCCGCCAGGGTTTTATTGTGCGCCATGATCAAAGCGGGCATATTCAAGCGGGCAATGACGTTCGCCATCGTGAAGGTCTTGCCGGTGCCGGTAGCACCCAGCAATACCTGATTGCGATACCCCTTCTGCACGCCTTTGACAAGCTGCTCAATCGCCTCCGGCTGGTCTCCGGTGGGCTGGAACGGGGATTGTAAGCGGAATTCCATGAGCTGGCTCCTTACCCATCCGATCTTGAAAAGATGTTCTATTATTATAATATTACGGTAGGTCAGCGTCAACTATTAAAATCACTTACGCGCGGCGGAGGAAAAAGTCGCATCCGCGTTCGCCTGGCACAGGCCGGTTCGGCTATACTTAGTGAAACAACCCCCAGAGGCCAACCTTATGCGCAACTGCCTGCCTTTGCTCCTGCTGTGTGCTCTGCTGGCGTCGGCCTGCCAGGCCATCCCCACCCACTTCCCCACGCCGGAGCCGACATCCACGCAGACGCCCGTGCCCTCCGCCACGCCCAAGCCGCCCACCGCTGCGCCCACCCGGGCGCCCACCCCCACCCTGCCGCCCACGTCCACACCGACCGTTGAGCCAAGTATGCCGCACACGCTGCACTTCGAAAACGCACCTGAGCGGGCTGTCATTTACCAGCCCATCGAATTCGCCATTACGACCGACGGCGTCTTCTCGAACCCATACGACCCCCGCGAGGTGAACCTGCAGGCCCGCCTGACCCCGCCCGGGGGTACCCCCTTCCTTATCCCGGCGTTTTGGTACCAGGATTTCGACCCCCAAACGCAGCTCCCGCGCGGTGAACCCGGCTGGCGTGTGCGCTTCACCGCCACAGAGGCCGGTGAATGGACGGTCCAGGCGGTTCTGGAACAGCCCGCGCTCGAAAGCGTGCCGGTGAAGATCCGCGTGGCGGACGACCCCTCAGCGCGCGGATTCATCCGCATCCACCCGGAAAACTCGAACTACTTCGCTTATGATAACGGCGAGACCTTCTTCCCGGTTGGAATCAACATGGGCTGGGGCGGCGAGCACCCCCTGGCCGATTACGAGCGCTGGCTCGACAGGCTCGCGGGCAACGGCGGTAACATCATCCGCGTGTGGATGGCCTCCTGGTCGTTCGGCATCGAGTGGAACGACACCGGCCTGGGCAATTACACGCCGCGCCTCAAGCGCGCCTGGCAGCTCGACAAGGTGCTTCGCATGGCCGAGGAACGCGGCATCAAGGTGATCCTCGTCCTGCTCAACCACGGCGCCTTCAGCGAAACCGTCAACGCGGAATGGTCCGGCAACCCCTACAACGCCGCCAACGGGGGCATCCTGGCCAGGCCGGAAGAATTCGCCACCCACCTCGAGGCGCGTCGGCTCTTCCAGCAGCGCCTGCGCTACATCGCCGCGCGCTGGGCCGCATCCCCCGCCTTGATGGCCTGGGAATGGTGGAACGAGGAGGACTGGACCCCAATCACGCCGCAGGAACTGGTGCCCTGGATTCAAGAAATGACCCCCGCCCTGCGCCTATATGACCCTTACCAACACCTGATCACCACCAGTTTCGCTCAGAGCAGCGTACCCGAAGTGGCCAACCTGCCCGAGATCGACTTCGCCCAGCTGCACCTGTATGATTCCTCCGACCCGGCCTCGTCGTTCCAGGATATTTCGACGCTCTGGCATGCTCAGATTCCGGGTAAGCCCATCCTGTTCGGTGAATTCGGCAACAGCGCCGGCGGTGAAACGGTCGATTCCTTCGACAAGCAAGGCCTGCACCTGCACAACAGCCTGTGGGCTTCCACCTTCAACGGCTTTGCCTCCACGGCCATGTACTGGTGGTGGGATTCCTACGTCGATCCGCTGAACCTCTGGCCCGCCTACGCCCGGCTCACGCGCTTTTTAGACGGGCAGGACCTGGCCCTCTACCAGCCCGCGAAGGCCGTTCTCTCTTCGCGCAATGTGCCCTATCGCGTCCTGGCGGCGAAAGACCGCCAGATGATCTGGCTTCACGACCGCAAGTACACCACCGCCGGCCTGGAGACGGCCCTCGGCCCGTTGATCGTCACCCAGCAGACCCCCGAACCCGGCTGGGTTTACCTGCCGGACCCAATCGAGGGGTTGACGATCACCCTCTCTGGCCTGCCAGCAGGGGAGTACACCGTCTATTGGTATTCGCCCAACCGCGGAGAATGGCTCCAGCGCAAAGCGCTCACCTGCCAGGGGGCCGGCTGCCTGGTGGAGATTCCGTCCTTCCAGGGTGACCTGGCAGCCCTCGTGCTGCCCAAGAAGGCCCCGCCCCCCGGCTGAACACCGCCAACCGCATCGGCGCCGGTTGGATAAATCGCACAGCCCGCCGCTCAGTACGCGGGCTGGCAGGTATCGATGATGGTCGAAAGGGTTTCCAGCAGGCGCTGGCGCCAATCGGTGTTGCCGTTCCCTCCGCCGGGCATCCAGTAGGCGTTGCGCCCGGCGCGCACATCCTTGCTGAAGGTGGGCAGGTTGCGCTCGGTCACGCCCTCGGGCAGCGGAGGGAAGCGCAGCACCAGCTGGTCGCCTTCGAAGGCCACCGCCGCCAGGCCCGCTTCTTGCGCGCGCAGCTTGACGCGCATCTGGTAGATCAGGTTCTCCACCGTCGGCGGGAGGGGGCCGAAGCGATCGAGGAATTCATCCACCAGCACATCCAGCTCAGGCTCGCGTTCCACGTCTGCCAGGCGGCGGTAGAGCTTGAGGCGCAGGTTTTGGTCGGGAATGTAATCCACCGGGATGCCAATGGCCAGTGGAAGGTCCACCGAAACGGGGGTGCGCACCTCGCGAATATCGAGCTGCTCATCCGGGCCTTTCATGCCGGTCATCTGGCGCATCTGGCGCACCGCCTGAGCCAGCATGCGCGTATAGAGGTGGAAGCCCACCGCGGCGATCATCCCGTGCTGGCGGTTGCCGAGCAGTTCGCCGGCCCCGCGCATTTCCAGGTCGCGCATGGCAATCGAATAACCGGCGCCAAGCTGGGTGTTCTCGGCGATGATTTCCAGGCGCTCCTGCCCCTCGGGCGTGGGCGGCTTTTTGCCATGGCGGAAGAAGTAGGCGTAGGCGCGCTGCGCCCCGCGGCCCACCCGCCCGCGCAGCTGGTAGAGCTGCGCCAGGCCGAAGGTGTCGCCCCGGTCCACGATCAACGTGTTGGCATTCGGGATGTCCAGCCCGGATTCGATGATCGAGGTGCACAACAGCACGTCGATCTCGCCGCGCGTGAACTGGAACATCACCTGCGAGAGCTCGTTTTCGGCCATCTGCCCGTGCCCCACCCCAATGCGGGCTTCGGGCACCAGTTTGCCGAGGTGGCGCTCCATGCCGCGGATGGTCTGCACACGGTTATGGACGAAGAACACCTGTCCGCCGCGCTCGATCTCGCGCAAAATGGCCTGGCGCACCAGGCGCGGCGAATAAGGCCCGATGTGGGTGATGATCGGCAAGCGCTCAGCCGGGGGAGTGTTGATCTGCGAGATATCGCGCACGCCCGTCAGGGCCATGTAGAGCGTGCGCGGGATGGGCGTGGCGGTGAGCGTCAGCACATCCACTTCGGTGCGCAGCTTCTTGAAGTGCTCCTTGTGAGTCACCCCAAAACGCTGCTCTTCGTCGATCACCACCAGCCCCAGGTCTTTGAAGCGCACATCCGGCTGCAAAAGGCGGTGCGTGCCAATGACGATATCCACCCCGCCCTGCTCGAGCGAACGCACGATGCGGTCTTGCTCGCGCGGGCTGCGGAAGCGCGAGAGCATCTCCACCGTCACCGGGAAGGGCGCCAGCCGCTGGCGGAAGGTCTCGTAATGCTGCTGAGCCAGCACGGTGGTGGGCACCAGCACCGCCACCTGCTTGCCGTCCATCACGGCTTTGAAGGCCGCGCGCAGGGCCACTTCGGTCTTGCCGTAGCCCACATCGCCGCACAGCAGACGGTCCATCGGCCGCACGCGCTCCATATCGCGTTTCACTGCCTCGATCGCCTCGAGCTGGTCTTCGGTCTCCACGTAGGGGAAGCTGGCTTCCAGGTCTTGCTGCCAGAGCGTGTCCTTTGCGAAGGCATGCCCCCGGGCCACCTGCCGCCGGGCATACAGGTCGAGCAGCTCCTGGGCCACCTCCAGCACCGATTCGCGCACCTTCTGCTTGACGGATGACCATTCACCGCCGCCCAGGCGGGTGAGCGCGGGGGTTTCACCGCTCGGGCCAACGTAGCGGCTCAGGCGGTCGGCCTGGTACACCGGGACGAAAATGGCATCGCCGCCGTCATATTCCACCGTCAGGTACTCGCGCTCGACGCCGTCCATCGTGCGGCGCATCAGCCCGGCATAGCGGCCGACGCCGTAATCCACATGCACCACGTAATCGCCGACTTTGAAATCGGTGTACTCCGCTTCGGGCGAGGCTGCCGCGCGCCGCGAGCGCAGGCGCGGCTGGGGGCGTTCCCAGCCGAAGATTTCGCTGTCGGTAAGCAGGTGGACGCGCGAACCGTCATCCAGAGTCAACTGCCAGCCCTCGCTGAGCGTGCCTTCTAGGAATTCGGGCGACAGGTCCAGCTTGTTGAGCGCGGCCTGTTCCTGCCACAGTTCGCGGATGCGCGCCACCTGCCTGGAGACGACGATCACCCGCTCGCCGGCGGCGGTGGAGCTGGAGAGATAATCCATGAAGGGCTTGATCCGCCCGCCGTACCGCGCGCCGGGCTGAAAGCGCTCGGCCAGGGGTGAGGTCTCCGATGCGGTGCCGCGCCCCAATTCCAGCCAGGCCTTGCCGCTCAGGGAATCCTGCAATTCCGAGAAGGTCAGGTAGGGCACGGGGAAATCGGCGGGCAGCGTGCTCTCGGCGACCGAATCGGCGCGCAGCTTGACCGCCTGTTCCTCGATTTCACCCGCCAGCGCCTGGAGGTTATCGAGGTCGTCCACCAGGACGAGTGACTGCGCGGGCAGGTAGTCCAGCAGGCTGGCGGGCGAAGGGTGCACCAGGGGCAGGTAGAATTCCTCCATCTCCTGCCCCGAGATGACCAGGTCAGGCGCCTTGCCCAGCAGCACTTCGCGCGCCGGGGTAACGAGCAGGGCATCCAGGTTGCGCAGCTTGCGCTGGCTGGCAGGGTCGAAGGCGCGGATGGTGTCGATCTCGTCGCCGAAGAACTCCATGCGCGCCGGGTGCGGCTCGGCGGGAGGCCACACGTCCAGGATGCCGCCGCGGTGCGAGAACTGCCCGGCTTCCAGCACAGTATCGGCGGCCTGGTAGCCCAGCTCCACCCAGGTGCGTTTGAGCGTCTCCGGCGCGATCGTCTGCCCCAGCTTGAGCTGGCGGCTGGCCTTCAGGAAGTCTCGCCGCGGGAGGGTGCGCGTCATCAGCGCGCGCACCGGGGCCACGATCACCGGCGGGGTGGCCGGCCTGGCTGCGCCGGGCATATGGTAACTGGCCAGCAGCGTCAACACCTGCAGGCGGTCCTTGCGCGTCACGCTGCCCCAGGCGGCCTGCTCATAGAACAGCGGGTTCGGCTCAGGGAAGTAGTAGCGCGGGGCATCCGGCGCCCAGAAACTGAGCTCATCGTACAGCATCAAGGCGTGGTCGGCCCGGTCGGTGAGGAAGAGGATTGGCAGGTTGAGGTCCTGGCGCAGCGCTTCGCTCAACGGCAGGCGCGCGGCCCGCATGAGCGCCAGCCCGGGCAGCGGCACCCCCGCGCGAAGGTCCGCCAGCAGCGATTGATAAAATTTGAGCGAACGGATCGACTCAAGCAAGAGGTTTGCCTTCCTTTGGGGCGCCGTTGAACTGGTTCATGGCCGCCTCTACACCCAATTCGATGAAGGTCAACACGGCCTTTGCCGCACGGTCTAATACCGCTTCAACTTCGGCCTTTTCCTGCCTGGTGAAGTCTTGCAGAACGTAAGCCGCCGGGTCCATCTGGCCGGGCGGGCGGCCGATTCCCAGGCGCAGGCGGCTGAAATGCTGCGTTCCAAGCTGCTGGATGGTGCTTGCAACGCCCTTTTGCCCCGCCGAGCCGCCGCCCGGGCGCAAACGGATCGTTCCAAGCGGCAGGTCGAGGTCGTCGTGCGCCACCAGCAGGCGCTCGATGGGGATTTTGTAGAAGCGCATCAGCCCGCCGATGGCCTGCCCGGATAGATTCATATAAGTCTGGGGCTTGGCCAGGATCACCTTCTTCCCGCCATACTGCCCGCTGGCGATGAGGGCTTTCGACTGCACCTTGCCGGGGGTGATCAACAATTCGCGGCACAGCCGGTCGATCAGCATGAAGCCGATGTTATGCCGGTTCTCGCGGTATTCCCTGCCCGGGTTGCCCAGCCCTGCCACCAGGTAAACCGGGGTGGCGGCTTCCTCTTCTTCTTTATGGAAGATGCGCTTGAACACGTTTACCCTCTGCGAAACAGCCCGCGCAGGCCCAGGTAGGCCCCCAGCACCAGGAAAAGCACCAGGGCAATCAACCCGCCCCGCACCAGGCTGTCGCCCAGGTCGGTGGGGGTCACCTGCGCCGGGTTGCCGGGCAGGGGGGTGGGGGTCTTCCCGCCGGGGATGTAATCGGCGGGCTGGGTGGGTGCGGCGGCTGCACCGGCAGCAACCAGCGGCTCGGGGGTGTTGGTTTCCACAGGGGTGTAGTTGCGCACGCGCAGGTTGCTCACCACCGTTTCGAGCGTGCGCCCGTCTTTGAGCTCGGCCCGCACGCGGATCTTATACAGTCCGTCGCTGATGGTCGTTGTATCCCAGGTGGCCAGCGTGCCGCCGCGCAGCACTTCATCGCCGCGACCAATCGGGAACCAGGTATCCGTCTGGTCGCGCTGGTATGCAAATTCGACCGTGAAGGACTGCAGCCCCTCGATATCCGTCGTGCCGGTAACCGCCACCTGTCCCTGCAAAGCCTCACCCTGCCGGGGCGATTCGACGATCACCTGCTGAGCCAGCAGGCTGAAGGGGCCGGTAAAGAGCAAAGCAAGAATCAGGAAGGCGGTGGGCTTGATCATGGCAACTGGTAAGTTTAACATGAACCACCGCAGGATGCAATCTCCACCTTGAACGAATTTCCAGTTTCACACGAGTGGTCAGTCAAGCTGCTTTTGATGGGTGATTTCTGGGGCGAAACCCTGGAAATGACCCGTCAAATTAGCATTGACAGAGTACTAGTAATTTTAATATCGGGTTGTTATACTGACTATTATTATCCACTAATTACACATAAGGACGCGCCATGACCCGCTTCACCAACCCCCAGCATTTGAAAGCCGCGCTCGGCAAGCAAAATTACATCGCATCAGATGAGATCGCCACCGTGATGTACCTCAGCCAGCAGTTGGGAAAGCCCGTCCTCGCCGAAGGGCCGGCCGGGGTCGGTAAAACCGAGCTGGCCAAAGCTCTGGCCGGAGCCACCGGCTTTGAACTCATCCGCCTGCAGTGCTACGAAGGCCTGGATGAAACCAAAGCCTTATATGAATGGGAATACGCCAAGCAATTGCTCTACACGCAGCTCTTGCGCGATAAGCTTTCCGACACTTATGCCCAGGCACTCACCCTGCACGAGGCCGCCGACCGGCTGGCAGCCGAGGAGGACGTGTTCTTTTCGATGCGTTTCCTCCTCCAGCGGCCGCTGCTCAAGGCCATTCTTTCCGCGCAGCCCACCGTGCTGCTCATTGACGAGATCGACCGCGCCGACGCCGAGTTCGAGGCCTTCCTCCTCGAAGTGCTGAGCGATTTCCAGGTTTCCGTGCCCGAAATCGGCACGCTCCAGGCCGTGCACCGCCCGCTGGTCGTGCTCACCTCCAACAACACCCGCGAGCTGAGCGAGGCGCTCAAACGGCGCTGCCTCTACCTGTTCATCGATTATCCTTCGCTCGAACAGGAACTGGCCGTGGTGCGCCTGAAGGTGCCCGATCTTTCGCCCAAGCTGGCGCGCCAGGCTGTGGAGCTGGTGCAGCGCCTGCGCGGCATGGACTTGCGCAAGGCGCCCTCCATCAGCGAGACTCTCGACTGGGCCAAGGCCCTCGTGACGCTCAACGCCAACAGCCTCGACCAGGCCACGCTCGAGACGACCCTCTCCGTCTTGCTCAAGCACGAAGCCGACTTGCAAAAGGCCAAACGCCATCTCTTCAGCCCGCCCCAACGCGACCGGCGCTCTGGCATGGAACCCCCCACCCCGCGCTGGCAAAATTAGCGAGTGTGAGTTCGTTTTAAAAAGAAGCGCTTTCGAACCAGGAGGCCCCATGGACCGACGGATCGCCCAATTCATTGCCGCCTTGCGCGCCAGCGGGGTGCGGGTGAGCCTGGCGGAATCGGCCGATGCCTTTCGCGCCGTCGAAGAACTCGGCGTGAAAGACCGCGAAACCTTCCGCAGCAGCCTGCGCGCCACGCTGGTGAAGGAGCAGCAGGATATCCCCACCTTCGAGCGGCTCTTCCCGGCATTCTTTCAGCCGGGCGAACCCCCGCCGATGAGCGATGCCACGCAGGGCCTCTCGCAGCGCGAAGCGCAGATGCTCGCCGAGGCGCTCCGGCGGTTCAACCAACGCCTGCGCGACATGATGGAAAAGCTCCTCCGCGGCGAGCCGCTCTCGCCGGAAGAGCTTGCCGAACTCGACCAGATGCTCAACAACAGCGAAATGAACGACTTGCGCTATCAAAACTGGCTGGCTCGCCAGATGGAGCAGGCGCTCAACTTCAGGGAAGTGCGCCAGGCGCTGGAAGAACTGATGCAGCTGCTCAACGAAATGGGCATGAACCGCGAGCACCTCGAACGCCTGCGCCAGGCAGTGCGCGCAAACCAGCGCGCCATGCAAGAACAGCTTCGCCAGCATGCCGGCGAGCAGATCTTGCAGAATATGGTCGAAAACAAGCCGCGCGAGCCGCGCGACGGGCTGCTCAACCGGCCGTTTCAAGCCTTTAATGAGGACGATTTACGCCTGCTCCACCAGGAGGTCCGCCGGCTGGCCGCCGCCCTGCGCACCCGCCTGGCGCTGCGGCTGCGGCGCGCCCGCTCGGGCCAGTTCGACCTCAAAGCCACCCTGCGCGCCAACCTCAAACACGGCGGCGTGCCCATCGAGCTCCGCCACCGCGACCACACTCTTAAACCCAAGCTGGTGGTGATCTGCGATATCTCCACCTCGATGCGCTACTGCTCCGAACTGATGCTCAGCCTGATCTACGCCATTCAGGATTTGATCAGCAAAACCCACGCCTTCACCTTCATAGACCACCTGGAATACGTCTCGCCGTACTTTGAGCACCACCCTGCCACCCAGGCCATCGACCAGGTGCTCCAGCGCATGCCGGGCGGGCATTACAACACCGACCTGGGCCATTCTCTGAAGAATTTCAACGAGACGTACCTGGATACGGTCGATCACCGCACCACGTTCATCGTCGTCGGCGACGGGCGCAACAACTTCAACGACCCGCGCCTGGATATCTTCCGCACAATTGCCCGCCGGGCGCGCGCCACCATCTGGCTCAACCCGGAACCCCCTGCCCTGTGGGGCACCGGCGACTCAGATATGCAGGGCTATGCGCCACTGTGCGACCACACCTTCCAGGTGAACAACCTGCAGCAACTGGCAAACGCCATCGATAAACTCCTGCTGCACTGAAGGGCGCGGCCATCGGCAGCCTGAACAGGGAATTCCACAGCCGGGCCAACTCACCCTGCCGCTGGATAAGACAGGGTTACCATTTTCCCTGTAAATTGGGGGGCATACCTCACAATTTCCAGAAAATGAAACATGCGATCCTCGAAAGGCCGCTCCGGGCAGGGGTGAGGGCATCTTTTGCTATAATTCATCTGAACACCCTCCCCAACGTGCTATAATTGGAGTATCTATGGACGAAAACCAGCCGGCCAACCTTCCTCCACCCATCGCCGCCGCTCCGGCCGGCGAGGACCACGCCCCAGAGGCAGAACCCAGCCGTAAAGCCCCCATCGGCCTGATCATCGGTCTGGTGCTGGTGGTGGCCGTCATCGTAGCCGGCACCGTGCTGCTCTTGCGCGCCGATAACGACACCACGGCCCGCGTTCGCGATGTGTTCATCATCTTCATGGCGCTGGAATCCCTCGTCATCGGCGTGGCCCTGGTGGTGTTGATCGTCCAACTGGCCACCTTGATCAACCTGCTCAATAACGAGATCCGACCCATCATTAACTCCACCAACCAGACGGTCAACACCATCAAAGGCACCGTCACGTTCTTGAGCGACAACCTGAGTGAGCCGGTGATTAAACTGAACGAATACATCGCCGCGATCAACAAGTTCTTTGAAATCATCCGAATCGGCAGGCGTTAAGGAAACCGGATTCGAAATCAACTCGCACGTGGGCAGTTCCCCCCTGAAGCGGCCCGGCGAGTCCCGAACAAATTACGAAAGGAGTAGTCAGCATGTCCGAACGAGATGAATTTGGCGCTTTCATGATCGGGTTCGTCGTCGGTGCTCTCACCGGCGCTGTCGTATCGCTGCTCTTTGCCCCCCAGAGCGGGGAAGAAACCCGCGTCTTGATCAAAGAGCGCGCCATCGAACTGGGTGACCGCGTTTCGGAGACGGCCCAAAAAGTTGGCGAAGAGGTCGATCACCGCACGGTGGAATATCGCCAGAAGGCCGAAGAGCTGGCCGGCAAAGCCCGCGCTGGCGTGGAAGACCTCGGCAAGAAGGGCGCCGCCGTACTGGAGGAATCCAAAGCCAAGGTCACCGAGGTCGTTCAATCGGTGGCCAAGCCCAAAGGCGAGACTCCCGTTTAGCCTGACCGGCGTACCCGCAAACAAAAATCCGGCTTTCGCAGCCGGATTTTTGTGTTCCAGGGATTTCGCGATCCGTCAATTCCACACCCAGGCCAGCACCTCCGCGATTGAATCCAACAGGTCACTGGCCTGCACCGCTGCAGGGTGGCCCAGGCGGGTCGCCGCGGCCAGCCCGGCCTGTGCATGCAGCCAGGCACCTGCCGAGGCTGCGTCGAATTCCGGCATGCCCTGAGCCAGCAGGCTGCCGATCAAACCGGCCAGCACGTCGCCCGTCCCGGCATGCGCCAGGGCATCCGAGGCCACCGGCACAACACGGATGCGCCCATCCGGCGCGGCAACGACCGTGAACGCCCCTTTGAGCACCACCACATGCCCCCATTCCTTCGAGAATCGCGCAGCGGTCGCAATCCGGTCGGCCTGGATATCACCAACGCTCAACCCCGTCAGGGCTGCCATCTCACCGGGGTGCGGGGTGAGCACCGACATCGCCGGCAGGTGCGTGTGCCAGTCGGCAACCTTCGCCAGCAGGTTCAACCCGTCGGCGTCCACCACCATCTTCGGCAGCGGCTTTTCGGCCGGTTGTTCAGGCAATGCATCAACCGCCGAGGTGACAAAGCCCAGCTTTCCACGGCTGCGCAGGGAAGGTTTGCCCTCCAGCAGCCTGCGGATAAAGTCCAGCGAGCAATCCTCCAGCCCAAACCCGGGCCCCACCAGCAGGGCAGTCGTCCGATCCATGGCTTTGAACAGCACATTGGCCGCCTCGCCGCTGATGGCCCCAAGCTGGTGCGGCAGGAGCACCCAGGTCGGGTTCAGGTCGGCCGCCGCAAGGGCCGCGTGCAGCGGCGCAGGCACGGCCGCCTGGACAAGCCCCACCCCGCTCTTCCCGGCCGCCCCGGCCGCCAGCAGCACCGCCCCGCTGTAATTTAGCGAGCCGCCCACGATCGTCAGCGTGCCAAAGGTGCCTTTGTGCCCGTCGGTCGCGCGCTCGGGGAGCATCGCCCTCACTGTTTCATCGTCGAGCACCTCGCATTGCAGCGCCTTCCAGGCAGGCAGATCGTCCGGCAGGCCGATATCCACCACCTGGAACTCGCCGCACAGGCGATAGGCAGGGAAGCGCAGCAGCCCGCGCTTGACGGCCGCCATGCAGACGGTGACCTCGGCGCTCAGGGCTTCCTCGGCTGCCGCGCCGCTTTCGCAATCCACCCCGGAAGGGCAATCCACAGCCACCACCGGCGGGCAGAAGGGCGATTCCTTCACGTGCTTCAGCAGCCCGGCTGCTTCCTGCTTCAATGGAAGCGCAATTCCCGTCCCCAGCACGCCGTCGAGCAGCACGCCGGCATCCTTCAGCCACTCGTCCAGCAGCGAAAAGGCCGGGTCTTCGGCTGCACCGGCCACCAGGCCGCCGGCCTGGCGCACGCGTTCGAGCAGCGGGTCGTCTTCGGGCCGGGGCCGGGCCAGGTAGGCGCGCACCTGCCACCCGGCTTCGGCCAGGGCAGCCAGCGCTACCAGCGTGTCACCGCCATTGTTCCCCGGACCCACCAGGCCAAGCGCGTTCAGCCGGTCGAGGTAACCATAAAAGGAATGTACCACTTCGGCCAGGCCCAGCCCGGCCTGTTCCATCATTTGCTCGTAGCTCCAGCCGCGCTCGTTCGATTCTTTCTCGATGGCGCGCATCTCTTCCACGCTGACCAGTTTCATCACTGCCTCCGTTAACTCTTGCGCCCCAGCAGCAGGGCGGTGAGCTCCTGCAGGTGGGCCGCAGCGCCTGCCCCCGGCACGGCCCGCTGCAGCGCCGCCTGCGATTCGCCCGTCAGGCGGGCGGCCTGCTCGAGCGTGAAGGCTTCTGCTCCATCTTTCTTGAGCATTTCAGCCAGCACGCTCACATCTCCGGCCTGCACAGGCCCGGCCTGCCAGCGCCGCGCGAACTCGGCGTCCTTTTCCAGCCCATACAGCACCGGCAAGGACTTCTTCTTCGAGACGAGGTCGCTCTCGGTGGATTTTCCCGTCAGGGCGGCATCTCCCCAGATGCCAAGCCAGTCATCCAGAGCCTGGTAAGCCAGCCCGAGCTTGATGCCATACTCGCGGAAGTCCTCGCGCACCTTCGCGCTCGCGCCGGCGGCCAGCGCCCCAAGTTCGGCGCAGCCCCCCAGCAATGCCGAAGTCTTTCCCTCGATCATCGGCCAGTAATCGGCCAGCGAGACATCCGGGCGGGTTTCGTAGTCGAGGTCCAGGTACTGGCCTTCGGTCAGCCGCAGGCAGACGCGCTGCAGGCAGGCATAGGCCTGCAGCCCGGCCTGCGCCGAGACCGTCTCGGCCAGGCGGTGAAGCGCCAAAAAAGCCAGGCTGAAGAGCACGTCGCCGGCATTGATGGCCTGCGCAAGGCCCCACTTCACCCACACGGTGGGCCTACCGCGCCGCAGCTCGCTGTGATCTTGGATATCGTCATGAATCAACGAGAAATTGTGCAGCAGTTCCACCGCCACCGCTGCTGGGAGGGCACGGCGCCAGTCTTGCCCGGCGGCCTGCGCGCACAACAGCACCAGCGCCGGGCGGATGCGCTTGCCCTGCGCCTCGGGCCCGGCGCCTTCGCCTTCCCATCCCAGGTGATAGGCCAGCATCCGGCGCAGCTCGGGGTAAGCCACATTCTGCGGAGAAAGCACCACGGCTTTCAACTCGGCTTCAATGGCCGGGAGCATTTCATCGAGAGCGCTCTGCAAGGGCATTTCCGGTTAACCCTCCACTTTCGCCAGCTTCACCTGCCGGAGCGCCTCAAGGTTTGCCGCCCCCGTCCCGAACATGCAGATGCGGATCTCGGCAGCGGTTTCCTCGATGACGCTGATCACCTCGCCCACCGATTGAGCCGCCGCCTTGAGGAACGGCCCGGCCATGCCGCCCACCTCGGCCCCCAGGGCGATGCACTTGGCGATATCTACGCCGTCGCGCAGCCCGCCTGAAGCCAGCACCGGCAGGCCTGGGACCGCCCGGCGCACCATTTGGATCGACTCGCTCGTGGGAATGCCCCAGCCGCGGAATGCCCCGGCGATGCGCTTGAGCGATGGATCGGCCAGGCGGTGCATCTCCACCTGAGTCCAGGAGGTGCCGCCCGCCCCGGCCACGTCGATGGCCGCCACACCTGCATCCGCCAGCAGGCGCGCGCTGCGCTCCGAGATGCCCCAGCCGACTTCTTTCGCCACCACGGGCACCGGCAAAGCCTGGCACACCGCAGCAATCCGCTCGGCAAGGCCGGCAAAGTTCGTATCGCCTTCCGGCTGGATGGCCTCTTGCATCGAGTTCAGGTGAAGCACCAGCGCATCGGCCTCGATCATCTCCACCGCCCGCAGGCAGTCATCCACGCCGAAGCCGTAATTCAACTGCACCGCGCCCAGGTTGGCCAGCAAGAGAATATCAGGCGCACGGGAGCGCACCTGAAATGAAGCCCGCGCCGAGATGCGCTCTACGGCGGCCCGCTGCGACCCAACGCCCATCGCCACGCCGGTGTACTGCGCGGCTTCAGCCAGTGCCATGTTGAGCGCGCCGGCCTGCTCTGTTCCGCCGGTCATCGAGGAGATTAAGATCGGCGCGCGCAGGCGTTTTCCAAACAGGGTGGTGCCGAGATCCACCTGCTCCAGGCTCAGCTCGGGCAGCGCTTCGTGAATGAAGCGGTACTTTTCCAGTCCGGTCGTCAACCCGGAGCGGACATCCTCTTCCAGGTTGATGCGGATGTGGTCGTCTTTACGCGCGGGGGTATTCAGCGAATCGGGCATGAGAACATCCTCTAGCGTGAGTATACCAGAGAGCGCCCGGCCCTCAAAGCAGCCGGGGCTGCAAGGGCACGCTGAGCCGAATTGCGGCAAAGAGCCCTCACCCTCCCTCGCCCTGTCCACATCTCTACGGGTGCTCGAAGCGCAGCACGAAGGGAAAGGGGGCGGAAACTGCTCCTTTCTTCCAAAAAGCGAAGCGGTTTTGATCTTTTCCCTGCACTTGACAGATCACCCAGTCAAGTTACAATTCAAGCGTAATCATCCCAAGACATTAATGCATTTGGAGGCCAGGCATGAGCGCTACGTTTGAGGACGTCAAAGCAGTCATTATGGACGTGATGAAAATCGATGGCGACGGCATCAGCATGGATACCCGCTTCGTTGAGGACCTCAAAGCCGATTCGATGGACCAGTTCTTCCTGATCGACGGCTTCTGCGAGAAGTTCGGCATGAACATCAGCGATGAAGATGCCCGCGCGATTCGCACCGTCGCCGATGCCGTCAACTACATCGACGCGCATAAGAGCTAAGCGTCCGCTTCCACTCATCTGAAATTAGAAAGCATCAGGGCCGATCCATGGCGCGCCTGCGCCGTCTTCGGCCCTGATGCTTTTGGACCGTGCTTCGACTTTATTTCTGTGATTTGTGGGGCAAACCCCACAAATCACAGGTTTAAGACACACACCACCGGCATTTGCTTAGCTGGCAAGCAGTTGGGGGATTTCCTCCGGGTGGCGCGCCACGCGCACACCTGCCGCTTCCAGCGCGCGGATCTTATCCTTGGCCGTGCCGGCCCCGCCTTCGATGATCGCCCCGGCGTGGCCCATGCGCTTGCCGGGGGGTGCCGACTGACCGGCGATGAAGCCCACCACGGGCTTGGTCATTTTACGGGTGATGAAATCCGCTGCGCGTTCTTCGTCCGTTCCGCCAATTTCGCCGATCATCACCACCTGGTCGGTGTGCGGGTCGGCTTCGAAAAGTTCGAGCACATCGATAAAATTGGTGCCGTTGACCGGGTCGCCGCCGATCCCCACGCACGTGCTGGCGCCCTTGCCGCTGTTCTTGAGCGCATAAAGCACCTCATAGGTGAGTGTCCCCGAGCGCGAGACGATGCCGATGTTGCCCGGAATAGAGATATTGTTGGGAATGATCCCCACCTTGCACTCGCCGGGGGTCAGCAAACCGGGGCAGTTGGGACCGATCAGGCGCACGCCGCGCGTATCCAGGTAGGCGCGCACGCGCATCATATCCAGCACGGGCACGCCTTCGGTGATGCACACCACCAGCTCGATCCCGGCATCGGCGGCTTCGAGGATGGCATCGGGGGCCGAGCGCGCCGGAACGAAGATTACGCTGGCATTGGCGCCGGTGGTATCGCGGGCGGCGCGCACCGTGTCGAAGATCGGGATTTTCCCATCCAGAACCCATTCGCCGCCCTTGCCGGGGGTCACCCCCGCCACCACATTGGTGCCATACAGCACCATCTGGGTGGTATGGAACAGGCCTTCGTTGCCGGTCACCCCTTGAACGATGAGACGTGTGTTTTTGTTGACCAGGATGCTCATGCGGATGCCCCTTTCGCGATCGCCACAGCTTTCTGAGCAGCTTCGAGCAAGGTTTCGGCGGTGGCCATCTGGGCGTCCGCCAGGATCTTGCGTCCCTCCTCGGCGTTGGTGCCCACCAGCCGCACCACCATGGGCACATGCGTCTTCACATCGGCCAGGGCCGCCAGGATGCCGCGGGCCACTTCGTCACAGCGGGTGATCCCGCCAAAAATGTTGAACAGCACGGCTTTGACGTTGGCATCTGCCAGGATGATGCGCAGCGCGGCGGCGACCTTTTCGGAGCCTGCCCCGCCGCCGATATCCAGGAAGTTGGCCGGTTCGCCACCGCTCAGCTTGATGATATCCATCGTCGCCATCGCCAGCCCGGCTCCGTTGACCATGCAGCCGATCTCACCCTGCAGGCTGATGTAAGACAGCCCAAACTTGCGCGCCTCCACCTCGGCCCAGTCTTCCACATCCAGGTCGCGCATTTCGTTCAGGTCGGGGTGGCGGAAGAGCGCATTGTCATCCACCACCATCTTGCCGTCCAGCGCCAGCAGGCGCTGTTCCGATGTGATGACCAACGGATTGATCTCGGCAAGCGAAGCATCGTTGGCCTGGTAGGCAACCCACAGGTTGTGGGCAATGTCGCTGAAGGAGCGCCACAGCATGCGCGGAAGGTCGATCCCAACGGCCAGGTCGCGGGCCTGATAATCGCGCAGGCCGAGCAGCGGGTCGATGTGAATCTTGATGATCTTCTCAGGCGAAGTGCGCGCCACTTCCTCGATATCCACGCCGCCGGCCGCCGAAGCCATCATCACCGGCCTGCGGGCCGCCCGGTCGTTGGTGATTCCGAGATAGATTTCCTTGGTGATGTTCACCGCTTCATCGACGAGGATTTTGCGCACCGGCAGGCCCTTGAGCTCCATGCCCAGGATCATCGCCGCCAGTTCTTCGGCTTCCTTGGGCGTGCGCGCCAGCCGGATGCCCCCGGCCTTTCCACGTCCGCCCACCAGCACCTGCGCTTTGATCACCACACGCCCGCCCATTTCCTCGGCAAAATGCTTGGCCTCGCTGGCCTCGGTGGTGATGCGCCCGCGCGGAATGGGGATGCCATATTTATTGAACAACTGCTTGGATTGATACTCGTGAAGTTTCATGCCGCTCCCAGAAGAGATGTAAACACAGCGTCGCTGAACGGTCAATCAAAGACAAACAGCATTATTTATATCATAAATTCAGGCCACCTGAAGCGGCCTGATGGAAAAAATTATGGGTGGTTTTCACCACCCATTTTCATGTCTAGCCTTTCAAGAAGGCTTCCAGAGCCTCTTTGCTGATCCGGAAGGCATTCCCGATCTTCCGGGCCTTCAAGTCGCCGGCGTTGATCGCTGCCACCACATCTTCCTCCGAAACTTTGAGGATGGCGGCAGCCTCGGCCGGGGTCATCACATCGGGGATGGCCGCGGCGGCCCGGGCAGCGCCCCCGCCGGCAGCCCCGCCGCCGGGCTGGTTGGCGCCCTGCAGCGTGTTGGTCAGCACATTGCCGATGCCCAGGCCTGCGCCAATCCCGGCCGTCAACCCGGCGCCGCCGCTCGGATTCTGGGCCGCGTCGCGCATCGCGTCTGCGGCCTGCAATTGAGTGTAGGTGGTCATGTCCAGCAGGCCCATCTGCCGCAGCTCTTCAGCCGATTTATCCGAGGGCTTCAGGTTGGCAATGTAAAAGCTCTTCAGCGTCAGGCCAATGGCGGCAAAGTCATCCTGCGCTTTGGCGCGCACGCCCGCGCCGATTTCCTCGGTCAGGCCGATCAATTCTGCCACGCTGTTTTTGGCAGCGGTCTCACCGAGCAGGTCTTGCAGCTTCGAGAGCAGCATTGTGCGCAGGCGGTTCTCGATATCGCCGGTGCGATACATGCCCTGCGAGCCGACAATCTGCGTCACGAACTGCTGCGGGTCGCGCACCTGGAAGCTGTAGCTGCCAAAGCCCTGCAAGAGTGCCACGCCAAGCCCCATGCCCGGGTTGCGCACCAGGATCGGCTGCGGGGTGCCCCATTTACGGTCGGCAAACTCGCGCATGGAGACGTAGTAAACCTCGGCCGTGAAGGGGGTGCGGTCGCCAAATGCCTTGCCGACCAGGTCGGTCAACAGCGGGACGTTCGCCGTGCTGATGGTGTGCCGGCCGGGGCCGAGCACATCCAGCGCGTGCCCATCGCGGAAGAATACGGCGCGCTGCGCCTCGCGGACGATGACCTGCGAGCCAAAGCGCAGATCGGCGACCCCCGTCTCAGGGAAGCGATGGACGATCTCATCCATCATCTCGCTTGGATATTCAACGACATCAAAGATTCGGGCCATTTTCCCTCAACTTCCTGTTATATGGGCTTCTCAGATCGATCCTCAGGACGAAGCCGGTTGATCGCCGCTCGCGCCGGTGAGAATCACCTCGGCGCGTTTATCGAAAGCTTCCACACTCTTTTGGGCCAGCGACGTCAGGTTGCGGATGGCGGCGGCAAGCCCGTCAGTGCCGATGGAGGCTTCGACATTGTCGATTCCCCGTTCGACCTCATCCCCGGCTTCCATCAGAGACAGGTCATATTGATAGATGCTGGCGAGTTCTTCGGAATTAATCTTGACAGCATCAAAGAACCCGGCATATCCATAGGAGGCAGTGCGGACGCGGTCGGTGAAGGTGCGGAGCTTGATTGCCGCGGCCTCCAGGTCGTCCACCCAGGCCAGCCCCCCCTGGCTGATCAAATCTCTCTGGAGCGCCGAAACACGCTGGCCCAGGGCATCGAAGCGGCTGGCAATCGTCTCACGCAGCAGCTTATCGGCCGACCGGCGGTTGTTCCGATCCACATAGCCTTTGAACCCGGGAATTTTCCCCAGCAATTTCTTGAATATATCCTGCTCGTCCATCACTCGTCCGAGTAAATCGCTCATGGTTCCTCCTTATGGATTGGCGATCGTGTGTATCATTTTCTGTAAATTGTGGGGCGTGCCCCAGAACTTACGGAAAAATCGAAGCACTGTCGGATTGGCATTCATTTCTCGTGTTCCAACGTCCGAATTGATTATAGCCGGTATTAATCAAGAGAACAACAAAACCTGGACTGATCCTATCAAGGTGTTGTCAATATTCCTGCGCTTCGATGGTGCGCAGCGCAGGAGTTGACCATTTCAACTTCACAACAAAATGAGCCATCAACTTCATCCATGGAAGACGAAACGCTATAATCAGGTCAACTTCATTCAATATGAAGATCTTTTTCTTATTTTTCAAGGAGGGAAATATGTTGTTTGCACCGAAAGAACGCGGCCAGGGGCTCGTCGAATATGCGCTGATCCTGGTACTGGTAGCCGTGGTCGTGATCGTCATCCTGGCCTTGCTCGGCCCGGCGATCGGCAACATCTTCAGCAACGTCGTTCACCAGATTTAACCGCAAGCTCATGACTGAGCAAAAAGGGCGCGGCCAGCCGCGCCCTTTTTGAGTCTATGCGACAACCCCCAAGCGGCAGCGCCATCCTTTCTACGGTACAAATGGCCTGAATGACCCATCCAACTGCACATTTAGCTGTAAGGTACCTGTAATGTAAAACCGGTTGAATTTATGATTGGCAAAGATATAATAAGGTCAGGTTTACAAACCGGCCAAACAACGAAAGGAAGGAGGTGAAAACATGTTATTCGCTCCGAAAGAGAAAGGTCAGGGCCTGGTCGAGTACGCGCTTATTCTCGTTTTGGTTGCTGTCGTCGTCATCGTTATTCTTGCGTTGCTCGGTCCCGCCATTGGCAACATCTTTAGCAACGTCGTTCACCAGATCTAACCTCAAGATCCATCACAACCACCTGTTTAGTCCCAAAAAAGGCTCTGGAAACGGGGCCTTTTTTTAATAAAACTGAAATAAAGTGGCAAATTAATTGCAACCATGCTCTTCGACTATCGTGACGATCAACCCAAGAAAGGAATTATCGTATAATGAGCTTGAAACTCGCTATTATGAATAATTCCAAAACTAACCCTACATACACTTTTGGAGGCTGAAATGGCAACAGGTGGGAGACGCCGGGGGAGGGTATTCATTTTTATTGCATTGATCCTCATCTTGCTGCTGGTGCTCGTGTGGGCAGTCATGCGGTTCTTATCACCCGCCCAGCTGCTTGGGCAGGGTCAGGTTCAAGAACCGGCCGCAGAGCCAACGCCCGTTGAGGAGATGATCACCATCGTGATCTCGGTCCAGCCGATTACCCGCGGCACCGAATTCACCGATGCGGTGGTGACAGGTATCCCCTACCCCAAGAAAGACCTGGTGGAAGGTGCGTTTATCACCGACATCAACCAGGTGTTGGGTAAGCGCGCCAAGTTTGACATCGACGCGCGCACGCCGATCACATCCGCCATGGTGGTAGACCCGACGATGAAAAATTCGCCGGCCGCGTTCCAGATTCCCCCCGGACAGGTGGCAATCCCGATCCCGGTCAGCAAGCTCTCGTCGGTGGCATACGGCCTCGAAGCGGGCGACCACGTGAACGTGATCGTCTCGCTCCTGATGGTCGATATCGACCCGGGCTTCCAGAGCAAGCTGCCCAATAACACCGGGCTGGTCATTGCTCCAGGGCCCAGCGGCGAAGGCGGCCCCGTGGCGTCTTCCGCAACCATTTCGAAGAGCGATGGGCTTTCGGGCCGCACCGAACTGGACCCCACCCTCGGGCAGCCGGTGTACGTGATCCCTTCAGAAGCCCAGCGCCCGCGCCTGGTGAGTCAGACGCTCATCCAGGATGCGATCGTCCTTTACGTGGGTGACTTCCCGCTCCCCGGTGAGGCGGTGCAGACCGGTGCAGCCACGCCGACCCCCGTCCCCGGGCAGGAACAAACCGCCCCTGAGATCGTCGCGCCCGATACGGTGACGCTGGTGGTCTCCCCGCAGGATGCAGTCACGTTGAATTACCTCATCCTGGCAGGCGGGAAGCTCAACCTGGTTATGCGCAGCGCTGGAGATTCGCAGCGCGTCTCCACCGAACCGGTGACGCTCCAGTTCATTCTGGACCAGTACAACATTCCCAACCCGGCCAAGCTGCCCTACGGGCTTGAACCCCGCATGGACACCTTCCCGCCCACCGTTTCGCCATACCCTGATACGGGCAATGCTGCGCCCACAACACCGCAATAAGGTGTTACTATAAACGGGGAAGCGCTGACCAATTGAAGTAAACCATCACAGGTGCCGGTACCTGGGCGCCTGTGTATGAGTTAATCACTCGGATGGAGTGTGTATGCCGGCCCAAGAGAAAATTCGGGTTCTGATCGTTGACGACATCGCAGAGACTCGCGAGAATATTCGCCGGATGCTGCAATTCGACGCCGCCATCGAGGTGGTGGGCGCGGCGCGCACCGGTCGCGAGGCCATCGAACAGGCTCAACAAAACAAGCCCGATGTCATCATCATGGACATCAACATGCCCGATATGGACGGCATCACCGCCACCCAGGAGGTGAAGCGCAAGCTTCCCTATGTCCAGGTGGTTATCCTCTCCGTTCAGGGCGACCCGAGCTACATGCGCAGAGCCATGCTCGCCGGCGCGCGAGATTTCCTCACCAAGCCGCCGATGATTGACGAACTCACCGACGCCATCCGCCGGGCAGGCGTGCTTGCCCATGAGGAGCGCAAGAAGGCCGCACAGGCCTTCCCGGCGGCGCCCGTCGAAGGCAGCCCGGCGGCGGCGGCTCACCCGGCTTTCCAGGGAAGGGTGATCGCCGTGTACAGCCCCAAGGGCGGCACCGGCTGCACGACCATCGCCACCAACCTGGCGGTGGCGCTCAAAGCCGATGACAACCAGGTGGCGCTGATCGACGCCAACCTGCAATACGGCGACGTCGCGGTCTTCCTCAACGAACAGGGCAAGAATACCGTCCTTGACCTGACCCTCCGTGCCGATGAACTCGACCCGGAGATCGTGCAGGAAGTGATGGTCACGCACCGCCCAAGCGGAATTGACATCCTCGCCGCCCCGCCGCGCCCCGAAATGGCCGACAAAGTGAGCGCCGAGCAATTCAGCAAGCTCATCGAGTACCTGCGCCGCATCTACGCGTATATTGTCATCGATACTGCCACTTTCCTGACCGATGTCGTTCAGAGCGCGTTGGATATCTCCGACCTGATCATCCTCGTGACGACTCAGGATATCCCCTCCATCAAGAACGCCAACCTCTTCCTTTCACTGGCAGATGCCGTCGGCTGGAAGCGCGACCGCATCTTGTTCGTGATGAACCGTTATGATAAGAAAATCGCCATCACCCCGGAACGGGTTGGAGAAAGCCTGCGTCAACCGATGGCTGCAGCCATCCCGCTCGATGAAAAGATCGTCGGCGGGGCAGTCAATCGCGGGATACCTTTCATGGTCGATAACAAAGCTCAGCCGGTAGCGAAAACCATTCAAAGCCTCACCGATACCATTCGAGAGCGCATCATCAAGCTCGAATCATCTGACGGTGCGGCTGTCGTCAAGAAATAAAGGTAACCGGCGCCACAACGGAGGCAGACATGTCCATCTTAAAGAGGATCCAGGGGAATAACAACTCGAACGGCTCATCGAACCCATCGTTGACGCCGGGGATCAACCCGCCCACCTCTCCGGCCCTGCAGCCGGCCAGGCGTGTGGCGGCTCCCAATATCCCGACCGCCCAGGATACCTACCAGGATCTGAAGTCGCGCGTCCAGAGCAAATTGATCTCAGGGCTTGACCCAACGTCTGATCCGTCGAAAGTAGCCGAGGTGCGTCGCACGATTCAAGAGCTGTTCGAGCAGATTCTCACCGAAGAAAACATCGTCCTCTCGCGCCCCGAACGCGCGCGCATGTTCGAGCAGATCGCCGCCGAAATCCTCGGGCTGGGACCGCTCCAGACCCTCCTCGAAGACGACACCATTACAGAAATTATGGTCAACGGGCCAAAGAACGTCTACGTGGAGCGCGGCGGGCGGCTCTACCGCGTGCCGATCACCTTTGAAAGCAATGAGCACGTCATGCGCATCATCGAGCGCATCGTCTCTCCGCTCGGCCGCCGCATCGATGAATCCAGCCCGTATGTGGATGCGCGCTTGATGGACGGCTCGCGCGTCAATGCCGTCATCCCGCCCATCTCGCTCTCTGGGCCGATCCTGACCATCCGCAAATTTGCGCGAAAACCGATCACTGTGGAGCAGTTGGTTCAGTTCGGTTCGATCACGCCTGAAGCGGTCGAGTTCCTCAAAGCCTGCGTGGTCGCCCGCATCAATATCGTCGTCTCCGGCGGTACCGGCTCGGGGAAGACCACCTTCCTCAACGTGCTTTCCGGCTTCATCCCGGGCGATGAGCGCATTGTCACCATCGAGAACGCGGCAGAGCTTCAACTGCGCCAGGATCACGTCGTCACGCTGGAATCGCGCCCGGCCAACATCGAGAACAAAGGCGAGATCACCATTCGCCAGCTCGTCATCAACGCCCTGCGCATGCGCCCCGACCGCATCATCGTCGGCGAATGCCGCGGCGACGAAGCGCTGGATATGCTCCAGGCGATGAACACCGGCCATGACGGCTCGATGACCACCGCCCACTCCAACAGCCCGCGCGATACCCTCTCGCGCCTCGAGACGATGACCCTGATGGCCGGCATGGAACTGCCCGTGCGCGCCATTCGCGAGCAGGTCTCTTCGGCAATCGACCTGATCATCCACCAGGAGCGCATGCGCGACGGCTCGCGCAAGGTGGTGAACATCACCGAAGTCTCCGGGATGGAAGGGGATGTCATCACCACCACCGATCTGTTCGTCTTCGAACAGGTCGGCTACGAGAATAATAAGATCATCGGGCGGCTGCGCCCCACCGGCCTGCGCCCGAAGTTTATGGAGAAGATCGAAGCGTCGGGCATCCACCTGCCGCCGAGCATCTTCGGCATTGGTGAGCGCCGCAGGTTCTAACTGGCGGCAGATCCCGCGCAGGGTGACCTGCCAGGAAGGGATGAAAAATGGCCATTGACATGACTCTGGTTTTAATCATTGGCGGTGTGCTGGCCGTCCTCATGCTCATCATCGGGATTGTCGTCTCAGTGACCAGCGAACGTTCGCTGGTGGAGGAACGCCTGGGCCGCTATGTGGAAGGCCCGCGCGCGGCGCGGGTGGAGCGCCAGGTGCAGGCACCGGTGACCGAATGGTTGAACAAGCAAGTGGCGGGGTCATCGTTTGGCGAGAACATCGGCCGCGAACTGGCCCGCGCCGACCTGAAGTTGAAAGCCGGCGAATACATCGCCCTGATGCTCATTTCGGGCGTGCTGGTCGGCGTACTCGTTTATTTCATCACCCCCAGGATATTCCTGGCCGGCCTGGCGGGCTTTGCGGTTGGCCTGTTCCTTCCGCGCTTTTATGTCCGCAGCCAGCAGGCCCGCCGGTTGGTCAAGTTCAACGAGCAGCTCGCCGATATGCTCAACCTGGTCGTCAACGGCCTGCGCGCCGGTTATTCGACGATGCAGGCCATGGAAGCCGTCAGCAAAGAGCTTCCGCCCCCCATCTGCGATGAGTTCCGCCGCGTGGTGCAGGAGATGCAGCTGGGCGTCCCCATGCAGGAAGCCCTCGATAACCTCCTCCGGCGCATTCCTTCAGACGACCTCGACCTGGTCGTCACCGCCATCAACGTCCAGCGCGAGGTGGGCGGTAACCTGGCCGAAATTCTCGATACCATCTCCTACACCATCCGCGAGCGCGTGCGCATCAAAGGTGAGATTCGCGTGCTAACCACCCAGGTGATGTATTCCGGCCGCTTCCTCTCGATGATGCCCCTCTTCGTGATGGCCATCCTGTATGTGCTCAACCGCGACTACATGATGGAATTTTTCAATCCGGTCAACAATGCACGCCTGCCTTGCGGGTATATCGCCCTGGTATGTGCGGCCATCCTCATCATCAGCGGTTATGTGGTGATGAATAAGATTGGCGATATCGAGGTATAAGGGAACAGGAGCGCAGAATGAACCCGATTATTCTAATCATTATCCTGGCAGCCGTCATTATCATCGGCGCGGCGGTGCTGGTGTATATCGGCTTGCGCAACCCGCAAACCTCCGACGACCGCATCCTTCAGGCCCGGCTGGAGGAATTCAACCAGCGCGGCGAGAAGGTGGACCTCGAAAAGATCGAACTGTCGCTGCCCTTCCAGGAGCGCATCATCTACCCCGTGGCGCGCAAACTCGGCGAGCTGGCGATCAAATTCACCCCGCAAAATGCTCTGCAGAGCATCGCGCGCAAGCTGGAACTGGCCGGCAGCCCGGGCCGCATGGACCCGACCGTCTTCCTGGCGCTTCAGTTCATTGCCGGGGCCACATTCGGCGGCATTCTCTTCCTGGCCATCACGCTGGGCACAAGCACCTGGCCGCTGGGGCAAAAGATCCTCATCATCCTCGGCGGCACACTGCTGGGCTTCTTCTTCCCGCAGCTCTGGCTCACCAGCCGCATCTCCAGGCGGCAGAAGGAAATCCGCAAGGCGCTGCCCGATGCGCTCGACCTGCTCACCATCTGCGTCGAAGCCGGGCTCGGCTTCGATGCCGCCATGGCCAAAGTGGCTGAAAAGTGGGAGTCCGAGCTTTCGCTGGCCTTCGCGCGCGTCATTCAGGAAATTCAACTGGGTAAAATTCGCCGCGAAGCACTGCGCGATATGGCCGACCGGATCGGCATCTCAGAAATGACCAGCTTTGTCGCCGCGGTGATCCAGAGCGAGCAGCTGGGCGTCTCGATGGCCAAGGTGCTGCGCATTCAGTCCGACCAGATGCGCATCAGGCGCAGGCAGCTGGCCGAAGAAGAGGCCCATAAAGCCCCGGTGAAGATGCTCATCCCGATGGCGCTGCTGATCTTCCCCTCGTTAATGATCACCCTCATGACCCCCGCCGCGCTGCGGTTGATGAACTCGGCGCTGGCCAGCATGTTCCGATAGGTGTAAGGAAAAGGAGAACACGATGACGCAGTCGGGCCCAAATACGCGCCCGGCGCTGATCGCCTATCACTTGTTCTGGAATGCCGTCGATTGGGTGTTTCCGCCCCGCTGCGGCGGATGCGACCAATCAGGGGAGCGCTGGTGCGAGGACTGCCAGCAGAAGGTCACCCGGCTGGGAGAAACCTGCTGCGAATGCTGCGGGGAGCCGCTCGAACAGCCCGGCCTCTGCGAGCAGTGCCGGCGCCGGCCTCCTGCTTTTAAAGCCCTGCGCTCGTGGTGCGCTTACCGCGACCCCGCCCGCCAGGCCATTCACCGGCTCAAATACCGGAGAGACATCGGCCTGGCCGAAGCGCTGGCGGCCCCTCTGCTCGGCCAGGTACATGCGCTTGGCTGGAAAATTGACGTGGTAACCAGCGTCCCGCTCAGCCCTGCCCGCCTGAGGCAAAGAGGGTATAATCAGGCATCCATGCTGGCCTATCCAGTCGCCCTATCGCTTGGGAAACCCTTCCGCGCCGGTCTGCTCGTGCGCAACCGCGACACGGCTTCGCAGGTCGGCCTGTCTGCCGCCGAACGAGAACGAAATGTCCAGGGAGCCTTCAGCGCCCGGCCGGTGCCGGGGCAATCCATATTGGTGATCGACGACGTCATCACCACCGGTTCCACCATGAACGCGTGTGCCCAGGCCCTTCAGGCCGCCGGCGCAACCGCCGTTTACGGCCTCTCGTATGCCCGGGCAATTATCGCGGACCATTCGGTCCCTATCCACCCATTTTCTTGATCCAGGAGGAAACGATGCCACTCAAAGTTGACATTTACCCGAAGAATCTGGAACTCACCGACCGCATCAGCCAATATGTCAACAAGAAAGTATCCAAGCTGGACCGCTTTTTGGGCGATATCGACGAAGCGCGTGTTGACCTGGAATTCCAGAAATCAATGCGCAACCCTGCCGACCGCCAGGTGGCGCAGATCACCTTGCGCGGGCGCGGCTATATCTTGCGCAGCGAGGAGCGCTCGGATGACTTGCTGACCGCAATCGACACGGCCATTGACCGCATCCAGCGCAAGATCGAGCGCCACAAGGGCAAGCGTGCCCGCGGGCGCGGAGACGGCACCCCCGCCAGCGAGGTTGCCCCTGCCGAGGCCGCCCCGGTTGAAGAACCTTCCGAAACCCCGGTCATTTCACGCCGCAAGCGCTTCACCGTGGTGCCCATGGACGAGATGGAAGCTCTCGAACAGATGAAAGCCCTCGGGCACGAAAACTTCTTCATTTTCTACAACGCCAACACCAACGCGCTCAATGTGCTCTACCAGCGCCGCGACGGCACGTATGGGTTGATCGAACCGATCATCGGCTGAGCATTCTCACCGCGCATAAGCGCCTGTCCTCCCCCTTTTCGGGCAGCCGGAAAGGGGGAGGTTTTGCTTGGCATTGCCGTCGCGCGCGAAGCACCCAGCACAAGGGAGTTGATCGTTCCCGGTGAGAACTCTTTGCCGGCTTTGTGAAAGCTGTGAGAATTGCAGGCTCTCCCCTTGTCGAGCGCCCAAGCGTGGGCTATAATTCAGCCATTCTACAAGCCCGAAAGCTTTGTGGTGTAAGGATGTGCGCACGTCCTTACACCACAAAGCTGAATCGGAGCGACCAACCTGGAAATGAAGAGGTAAGTTTACGTATGATCGATGTCAATGATTTACGAAAAGGCGTCATCTTCGAGCTGGACGGCCAGCTCTTCCGCGTCCTCGAATACAGTCACAACAAGGCGGGCCGCGGCAACGCCAGCATCCGCATCAAAGCGCGCAACATGCGCACGGGAACAACCCTGGAAAAGACATTCCAATCCGGCGACCGCGTTCAAGACGTCCGCCTGGATCACTCCAACGTCCAATACCTTTACCGGGACGACGATTACTTCTACTTCATGGATACCGAAACCTTCGATCAGGTGCCGGTCAAGAAGGAAGTCTTGGGCGAGTCGGCAGGCTTCTTGAAAGAAAACATGGAAGTGAAGCTCACCCAATATCAAAACGAGCCGATGGACATCGAGCTTCCGACCACGGTTGACCTGAAGGTAGTCTACGCCGAAGCGGCCGTGCGCGGCGATACCGCCACCGGCGTGACCAAGAAAGTCAAAGTGGAAACCGGCGCCGAAGTGGAAACGCCCTTGTTCGTCAATGAAGGCGACACGATCCGTGTCGATACGCGCACGGGCAGCTACGTCACCCGCGCCTGAGGCACCCAAGCAAACGATCCGCCTGCCGGATAACTCGCAGATCAGATCATGTGTATCATTTTCTGTAAATTGTGGGGCAAGCCCCACAATTCACAGAAAAAAGAAACACTTTCGCAGACCAGGCCTTTCCACCCTGCCTTCAAGCGGAGGCAGGGTTTTAGCTAAAGAAAGCGAACCTTATGCGCACCCCCGCGGGATTTGAGTGTGCTTTCTTTTACGGGGATTACTACCGTGGGCGCTCGCGCGAGGAATGCCGGCTCATCGGCAACCAGCCGCCGCCTAACCAGTGGAAGCCGAACCTGTGCAAGAGCTGCCCTGTTCCTGGCATTCTGCGCGCCAACGCCTGCCCGCATATGACCCTGCAAGCCCGCGTCGAGTCATCCTTTTTAGGCCTGGTGCGGCGCGTCAAAGTGAGCGCCTACTGCTCTTTGAGCCAATCGGTTGTGAATGAACCGCATGTCGGCTGCGGGATGTGCCACCCCTTGCCCCCGGAATTCGACCTGAAACGACCATGACTCTTACCCTGCTGCTAGACCTGGACGACACCCTCCTTGACAACAAGCTGGAGACCTTCCTCCCCGGTTACCTGAAAGCGCTGGCGGGCCACCTGGCAGCGCTGGTTCCGCCTGAGAAGATGGTCCCGCGCCTGTTGGCCGCCACCCAGCGGATGGTCGAAAACAATGACCCCTCGCGGACGCTCGAAGAAACCTTCGACGCCGATTTTTACCCCGCGCTTGGGTTGACCAAAGCAGGCCTCGCCCCCACCCTGGCCGATTTTTACGAGCGCGTCTTCCCCGGCCTGGCAAACCTCACCCACCCCCGCCCGGCCGCCGTCCGGCTGGTGCAGCAGGCCTTCCAGCGCGGCTGGGATGTGGTGATCGCCACCAACCCGCTCTTCCCGCGCCGCGCCATCGAACACCGCCTGAGTTGGGCCGGCCTGCCGGTCTCCGGTTACCCGTACAGGCTGGTGACCTCGTATGAAGATATGCACTTTGCCAAGCCCTCACCGGCCTACTTCGCTGAAGTGCTGGCGCGCCTCGGCTGGCCTGCTCAACCGGTGGCAATGCTGGGCAACAGCCTGGCCGACGACCTGCTCCCCGCTGCGACCCTCGGGATCCCGGTCTTTTGGTTGAGCAGCGACCCCGACCCCTTGCCCGAGGGCCTGCCCGAGCCCAGCCGCAAAGGCGGGCTTGAGGATGCGCTCGCCTGGGCCGATGAAGTCGCCGCCACAGGCGCTCAACCCACATTTCAATCGCCGGAAGCGCTGCTCAGCGTGTTGGTTTCCACCCCGGCGGTGCTCGACAGCCTCATGCGCGCCTCTCCGCCGGAAATCCTCAACACCAACCCGCAGCCCGGCGAGTGGTGCTTCACCGAGATCATCTGCCACCTGCGCGATTCCGACCGCGAGGTGAACCTGCAGCGCCTGGAACGCATCCTGGCTGAAGAGAACGCCTTTTTTGCGGCGGTGAACGCCGATGCCTGGTCTGATACGCGCAGTTATTGCTCGGAAGACCCTCAAGCCGCCCTGGCGGGCTTCAGCGAAACCCGCCGCGAGCTGGTCCTCCGCCTGGCAGCGCTGCGCCCCGAAGCCTGGCAGCGTTCGGCGCGGCATGCCATCTTCGGCCCCACCGAGTTGATCGAGCTGGTGGGTTTCATCGCTTCGCACGACCGTACCCACATCCAGCAGGCCATCCAGACCCTGGCGGCCCAAGCCGGCCGGAATGTATAAGAGTTTGATAAGATTCATTACCTTTTTATCTCAATAATTTGAATCCCCCTGTTTCCATTGGTATAATCTGCTCAGCAGTCAGTTCGTGGCTGCGAGCATTGGAGGTTATCTGTGAATTCAAGGAACCAATCCTATATCATCTACGTGTTGCTCTTTATCGCAATTATTGCGATCCTGGTTTACCAGTTCACGCAGCAAGGGAACACTCAGGATGTCTTGACGATTAACGAAGTGGCCGCCGATGTTCAGGCAGGGAAGGTCGCACGGATTGTCGAGAACGAAAACCGCCTGCGCGTGACCTACCAGGATGGCACTCAGCGAGATTCCAACATCGAATCGAACGCCACATTTGTCAAGCAGATGCTTGACCTGGGCGTTCAGCCGGAGCAACTCGCCCCCACCAAATTGAAGATCGAGATCAGGCCCCCAAGCCCCTGGTTGAATGTGCTCACTTTGTTGGGGTATGTCCTGCCCTTCATCATCCTGGCCGGGGTGTTCTTCTTTATCTTCCGCCAGGCGCAGGGCAGCAACAGCGCCGCCATGTCGTTTGGTAAATCGCGCGCGCGCATGTTCACCGGCGACCATCCCACCATCACCTTCGAGGATGTCGCCGGGGTGGAAGAAGCCAAAGAAGAGCTGAAAGAAGTGGTGGAATTCCTGCGCGAGCCACAAAAGTTCATTCAGTTAGGCGCGCGCATCCCCAAGGGCGTGCTGCTGGTGGGCCCGCCCGGCACCGGCAAGACGCTCATCGCCAAGGCGGTTTCAGGCGAGGCGGGCGTGCCCTTCTTCTCCATCTCCGGCTCCGAATTCGTTGAGATGTTCGTGGGCGTGGGCGCCAGCCGCGTGCGCGACCTGTTCGACCAGGCCAAGCGCCATTCGCCGTGCATCGTCTTCGTCGATGAAATCGACGCGGTCGGCCGTCACCGCGGCGCAGGGCTGGGCGGCAGCCACGACGAGCGCGAGCAGACCCTCAACCAGCTCCTCGTCGAGATGGACGGGTTCGACACCGACACGAACATCATCATCATGGCCGCCACCAACCGCCCGGATATCCTCGACCCTGCCCTGCTGCGCCCCGGCCGCTTTGACCGCCGCGTGGTGCTCGACCGGCCCGATATGCGCGGGCGCGAGGCCATCCTCAAGGTGCATGTCAAGGGCAAGCCGCTGGCCCCCGAGGTTGACCTGGCGATCATCGCGCGCTCCACACCCGGATTTGTAGGCGCCGACCTGGAAAACCTGGTCAATGAAGCCGCCATCCTGGCCGCGCGGCGCAACAAAAAGGCCATCACCCAGCCGGAATTCGAAGAAGCGATCGAGCGCGTCATCGCCGGCCCCGAGCGCAAGAGCCGCCTGATCAGCGAAGAAGAGAAGCGCATCGTCGCCTACCACGAAGCGGGTCACGCGGTGGTGATGAACTCGCTCCCCGAGGCCGACCCCGTGCAGAAGGTGTCGATCATCGCCCGCGGCATGGCCGGCGGTTACACCCTGGCCCTCCCTGAGCAGGACCGCATCCTCATGCCGCGCAAGCGCATGCTGGCCGACCTGGTGGGCCTGCTGGGCGGCCGCGCCGCCGAAGAGCTGGTGTTCGATGACATCACCTCCGGCGCTTCCAACGACATCGAGCGCGTCACGCAGATCGCCCGCACCATGGTCACCCGCCTGGGCATGAGCGAAGCCCTCGGCCCGATGGTTTATGGGCAGAAGGAAGAGTTGATCTTCCTCGGGCGCGAAATCTCCGAACAACGCGATTACTCCGATGCCGTCGCCGAGCAGATCGACCGCGAAGTGCGCCGGCTGGTCAATGAAGCCTACGCGCAGTCGAAATCCATCCTCATGGAACACCGCGACAAGCTGGATCAGGTTGCCATGCGCCTGCTCGAGGTGGAGACGCTCTCGCGCGAGGAATTCGAGAAGATTTACCCGCCCCCGCAGGGCAAGCGCGGCGCCGTGCCCTCGGTGATGCCAACGCAGAACTGACCGGGCGCGCCCGAAACATAGCCAATAGAAATGGGCCGGTGGATCGACCACCGGGCCATTTCTTGTTTCCACGCCCGCGCAACTTCATGGGGGTTATCGCTCCGGCGTCAGGCCGGCTGCCCAAGCCATTCCTTCACCAGCGCAGTCACCTGCCCGGCGGTTGCCTCGTTCACCTGGAACCAGTGAATGCTCTCATCTTCCTCGCGGAACCAGGCCCCCTGCTGGCGCACGTAGCGGCGCGTCAGGCGCTTCATCTGGGCCACGGCTTCTGCCAGGCTCATTTCGCCGCGCAGGTAGGCCGTCATCTCGCGGTAGCCGATGGCAGACAGGGTCGGCAGCGCGGGTGAATAACCTTTTGCCAGCAGCCCGCGCACTTCGGCCTCGAAACCGGCGTCGAGCATGGCCTGGATGCGCGCATCTACCCTCGCATAAAGCTCGGCGCGCGGGCGAGTCAACCCGATGAGCAGCACGTCATACGGGCTGGGCTCTTTCTGCCGTTGCTCCGAAAAGCGCCTGCCCGAGCTGAGGATCACCTCCAGCGCGCGCACCGTCCGGCGCACGTTGCGCAGGTCGATCACCGCCGCCGCGGCGGGGTCGAGCAGGGCCAGCTTGCGGTGCAGCTCTGCACCGCCGATCTCGGCGGCCCACTTCTCGAGGGCTGTCCGCAAGCGAGCATCCGGCTGGGTTTCGGGCGGCCGCCAGCCTTCGATCACCGCGCGGACGTACTGGCCTGTGCCGCCCACCAGGAAGGGCAGATGCCCGCGCGCGTGGATGTCGGCGATCGCTTCGTGGGCGCGCTGTTGAAAGACCGTTAAACTCCACGGGCAGTCGGGGTCGGAGACGTCGATCAGGTGGTGCGGCACGCGCGCCCGCTCTTCCAGGCCGGGCTTGGCGGTGCCGATATCCATGCCGCGGTAGAACAGGCGCGAATCGGCCGAGACGATCTCACCGTTCAAGCGTTCGGCCACCTGCAGCGCAATTTCGGTTTTCCCCACCGCCGTCGGGCCGAGGATCACCACCAGCGGCTTACGCGGTGAGGGCGTTTTCGAAATGCTCAATTTCCACATCCTTCTCGCCGGGCCGCCCGCGCACCGATACCACATCCACCCGCCATTCGCCCTCATCCGGCTGCGCCTGCCAGTAGGCCTGGATGGCGCTCAGCAGGTGCTCGCGCTTGGAGGGGGTGACGGCATCTTCCGGCAGCCCAAAGCCGCCGCCCGTGCGCGCCTTCACCTCCACGAAGACAGTCAGACCGCCCTGCTGCGCGATCAAGTCAATTTCACCGTAGGGCGTGCGGAAGTTGCGCCCGATCACGCGGTAGCCGCGCTCCTCGAGGTGACGCGCCGCAACATCCTCGCCCCAGCGCCCGACCTGCTGCTTCTTCATGCCGCTCCCTGCAGCAAGACATCGGCCGCGCTCTTTGCCGAGAACGGGCGGCCCAGCTTGCGCGCTTTGATGCTCAACTCGCGCAGCCAGCCGGGGTCGCGGGCAGCGCGGCTGATCGCCTGAGCCGCGAGCTCCGGCGTGGAGGCATCCACCCACAGGCCGTAGCGCGCCAGGAAGGCCGCATTGGCGCTTTCTTGCCCGCTGCCTGCCCTCAGGCAGAAGAGCGGCAGCCCGCAGGCCAGCGCTTCGGCCACGCTCAGGCCGCCGGGCTTGGCCAGGAGCAGGTCATGCGAGCGCATCAGCCCGGCCATATCCCCCACCAGGCCGCGCGGGTAGAGTTCGAAGCGCGTTGTCTTTGAAAGCTTCTGCAGCCCTTCGAGCAGGCGCGCGCGGCTGCCCGCCACCACGGTGAAGCGCACATCGAGCGGATCGAGCGGCAACGCAGCGAGCATTTGCTCCACCCAGCGCAGGCCGCCGGTGTAGGCGCCGCTGTTGTGCCCTCCCGCCAGCACGGCTACGCGCAGCGGCCCGCCGCTGCGCCCTGGAACCCACTCCCCTGGGTCCTCAAAATCCAGCCGCAGCGGAATGCCGCTGGCATAGATCTTCTCCGGCGCGAAACCTCGCCGTTCAAGCTCCAAAGCCAGGTCGGCGTGAGCCACAAAGTACCCGTCCACGCCCTGCACAGGCCAGTAACCGTGCAGGCCGAAATCGGTCACCACGCCGTAGATGCGCCCCCCGCCGGCCCGCTCGCGCCTGGCGAGCGCCATGCGCAGGGCAAAGACGTGCGTCGCCGCCGTCACCGCGCCTTTGCCCTCTGCCAGCGAGCGCAGCAGGAACGGCAACCGCGCTGCCCAGCCGATGATGCGCGCATCGCCCCTGCGCCAGCGCTCGGCGTAGAGCCTGCCGCCAAAACGCGCCGTCCAGCTGAGGCCCAGGTTCGCCAGCCCGGGGAACAGCGGAAACGTGCGTTCGAGCGGGTCGAACACGTTCACCGCCGCTCCGGGCTGCTCACGGCGCAATGCCTGCGCCAGCGCCTGCGCCGCCAGCAGGTGCCCCGAGCCGACCGATAGATAGAGCAGGTTGAATTCACTCACGTTCAAGAAACGCTTGATTCGTGTTAAACTAGGTTGACCGTACTTATTCTACCCGAACTTGCGAAGGAGCCTGCATGCCCACAGCCGAAATCATCACCATCGGCACGGAACTCCTCCTCGGTGAAATTCAAGACACCAACACCCGCTTTTTGGCCCGCGCCTTGCGCGATTTGGGCATTGATCTCTACCGCACCACCACCATCGGCGATAACGAAGAGCGCATCGCCGCCGTCATCCGCGAAGCGCTCGCCCGCTGCCAGATCATCATCACCACCGGCGGCCTGGGCCCCACCGTGGACGACCCCACCCGCCAGGCAGTCGCCCGCGCCCTGGGCGTGGAGCTGGATTTCATCCCCGAGCTGTGGCAGCAGATCGAGCAGCGCATCCTCACGCGCTACGGCCGCCAGCCCTCGCCGAATAATATGCGCCAGGCATGGATCCCGCGGGGGGCCATCCCCGTCTCGAACCCGGTCGGCACCGCGCCGGCCTTCATCTGTGAAAGCGGCCAGGCTTGCATCGCCAGCCTGCCGGGCGTGCCGCGCGAGATGGAATACCTCTATGAAAACGCCATCGTCCCTTACCTCAAGCAGCGCTACCGGCTGACGGGGTTGATCAAAGCGCGCGTGCTTCACACCGCAGGCGTGGGCGAATCGCAGATTGACGAATGGATCGGCGACCTGGAGCTGCTGGCCAACCCCACCGTCGGGCTGCTGGCCCACCCCGGCCAGTGCGACATCCGCATCACCGCCAAGGCAGGCTCGCTCGATGAAGCAGACCGCATGATTGCCGAAGTCGAAGCGGTTCTGCGCGAACGCTGCGGAGAAGCCGTCTACGGTGCCGATAGCGACACGCTCGAGAGCACCGTCTTCACGAAACTGGCCCGGCACGGCTGGACGATGGCCGCCTACGAAAACAACCTGCACGGCGAACTGCTCACCCGCCTGAGCGGCGCCGGCCTGCCGCCAAGTCTGGTGGAAGTCGGCGAAAGCGCCTGCCCTGCCGAGGACCTGAGCGCGCGCGCCGCAGCGTTGGCAGAGCGCGCCGGTGTGGATGTGGCGCTGGCCGTCAGCCTCTGCCCTGGGGAAGATCGGCAGAACCTCAGCCTGGCGCTGCGCACCCCGGCCGGCCTGCTGCATTCGGAACGGTCCTACGGCGGCCCGCCCCAGCTTGGGGCATCCTGGGCCGTGCATTCCGCGCTCGATTTCCTGCGCCGCAACCTGTGAAAGGGAAAGAAGGGAAGATGAAAACCGCCGATCTCCTCTTGACTCATGCCCATGTTCTGACGATGGATGACCAGTTGCGCCAGGTCATCGACGGGGCCGTCGCCGTGCAGGGAGAAAGCATCCTGGCCGTCGGCCCCACCGCCGAGCTGGCCGCCGAGTATTCACCCCTCCAGGTGCTCGATTGCAGCGGGAAGGTGCTCATGCCGGGGCTGGTCAACGCCCACACGCACGCGCCGATGACTCTCTTGCGCGGCCTGGCCGACGACCTGCGCCTGGACGTCTGGCTGCTGGGCTATATGATGCCGGTGGAGCGCGAGTTCGTCTCGCCGGATTTCGTGCGCCTGGGCACGCTCATCGCCTGCGCCGAGATGATCCGCAGCGGCACCACCACCTTTGCCGATATGTACTACCTGGAGGAGGACGTCGCCAAAGCGACCTCCGAAGCAGGCATGCGCGCCCTGTGCGCCCAAACGGTGCTCAAGTTCCCCAGCCCCGATGCGCAGTCGTATGAAGAGTCGCTGGCCATGTCGCGCGATTTTATCTCGCGCTGGAAGGGCCACCCGTTGATCATCCCGTCGGTGGCGCCGCACGCCCCCTACACCTGCACCGATGAAATACTGCGCGCCACCGCGGCGCTGGCCGCCGAGTTCGACGTGCCCCTGCACACCCACCTGGCCGAGACGAGCATCGAGGTGGAGAATATGCGCCGTGAACAGGGCATGCCGGTCATCCCCTATGTGAAGAAGCAGAGCCTGTTCGAGGCCAAGGTACTGGCGGCGCACTGCGTGCATATCGACGAGGGCGAAATGCGCACCCTGCTGCATGCCGGGGCGGGCGTGGCGCACAACCCCTCTTCCAACCTCAAGCTGGCCTCGGGGGTCGCCCCGGTCAGCCGGATGCTCAGCCTGGGCTTGAACGTCGGCATCGGCACCGACGGCCCGGCCTCGAACAACGACCTGGATATCTTCGAAGAGATGCGCCTGGCGGCCTTCCTGGCCAAGAGCTCCACCGGCGACCCCACCGCCCTGCCCGCTCAGCAGGCCGTGCTGATGGGCACACGCCTTGGGGCACAGGCCATGCACATTGGCCACATCACCGGCTCGCTCGAGGCAGGCAAGCGCGCCGATTTAATCCTGGTGGATACCTCGCCGCTGCACAACTCGCCGCGCTTCCAGCGCGATGTCAACAGCCCGTATGCTCAGCTGGTTTATGCCGCCAAATCCACCGACGTCACCGATGTGATGGTCAACGGGCGCTGGCTGATGCGCGACCGCCAGCTGCTGACCCTCAACGAATCGGCGCTGATCGAAAATGCACGCGAGTATGCGCGCAAGATCGATATCTTCCTGATCAACCGCGAGCAGTCGGTGCTATCCAAGCTGATCGCCATCGGCGGCGCTGCCCAGGAGGAGAGTTTCGAGATTCAAGCCAAAGTCGCCATCGAGAGCCTCGAACCGATCCTGGCGGCCCTGCAGCAAGAAGGCATCCGCATCATTCGCAAGCGGCATTACAAAGAATATGATAACTACTTCTTCTTCGACGACCCCTCGCAGGGCATCCTGCGCTACCGCGAGGACGATTTCATCGATGAGAAGGGTGAAGTGACCAACGTGCGCTCGCGCCTGACGCTCATCGGCACGCACGAGCACTTCCCGCAGGTGTTGCTCTCGCGCAGCCGCTATTACGCCCCCGCCACCCATTCGCTGCGCTTCTACCGCGAATACTTCAAGCCGGTGCGCGAGCGCGAGTTCCAGAAGGACCGCCTGCGCTTCCTGGTGAGCTATAAAGATACCGAGTTCTTCATCAACCTCGATTCGATGACCAGCCCCGACCTGGGGAAATTTGTGGAGATCAAATCGCGCACCTGGAGCCGCAAAGACGCCCGCCATAAGGCCGACCTGGCCAATGAATTGATCGCCTTCCTCGGCGTGAACAGCGATCAGGCCGTCTCCAGCGATTACATCGACATGGTAGAATCGAAGAACACATGAGCACCCGCACCCTGCGCATTCTTCATGCGGCTGCCGAAGCCGCACCGTTCGTCAAGGTTGGCGGGCTCGGCGATGTCACCGGTTCGTTGCCGGTGGCTCTGCGCCGCCTGCCGCGTAAAGCCCGGCGCGGAGTTGACCTCGACCTGCGCCTGGCGCTGCCGTTTCACGCCGCCATCCCGCGCAGCGCGGCCTCGGCGCAGCCCGTGGCCAGTTTCGCGGTGCCCAGGCCCGGCGGCGCGGTGGAAGCCCAGGCTTACCTGGCCGAACTCGATGGAATCCCGGTGTATCTCATCGCGGGTGAAGCGGTGCCCGCCGAAGGCCCCGTGTACAGCCTGGATACGCAAAAGGACGGCGAGAAGTTCACTTTCTTCTCGCTGGCCGTCCTCGAACTCTGCCGCGCCCTCGATTGGCAGCCCGATATCCTCCATGCCCACGATTGGCACGCCGCCCTCAGCCTCCACGAACTGGCGGCCCGGCGTGGGCAGTCGTCCTTCTTCGCGTCCACGCGCGCAGTCCTCACCGTCCATAACCTGCCCTACATGGGCGGCGGCACCGACCAGGCTCTGCGCGCTTACGGCATTCTCCCCAGCCTGGAGATGCGCCTGCCCGATTGGGGTCGTTACCAGCCGCTTCCGATGGGCATGGCCGCCGCCGACATCATCACCACCGTCTCGCCCACCTACAGCCGCGAGATCCTCACCGCCGAGTTTGGCTGCGGATTGGAACCCTACCTGCAGTCACGCGCCGGGTCGGTCATTGGCATCCTCAACGGATTGGATATCGAAACCTGGGACCCGGCCCGCGATGAAGCGCTGGTGAGTCCGTTCGGCCTCGGCTCGATGCAAGAGCGACCCGCGAACAAAGCCGCCCTGCTCGAAGAACTCGGGCTCTTCCCGCAGCCCGGCGTGCCGTTGTTGATCCTCATCAGCCGGTTCGACCGCCAGAAGGGCATCGACCTCGTCGCCGGCGCCCTGCGACAGGTGCTCGATGAGCCCTGGCAGGCCGTCCTGCTTGGCAGCGGCGACCCCGGCCTCGAAGCCGCCGCCGCTCAGCTGGAACGCGACCTGCCCGAGCGCGTACGCGCCGTGCTGCGCTATGACCAGGTGCTTGCGCACCGCATGTATGCCGCCGGCGACCTCTTGATGATGCCTTCGCGCTACGAACCCTGTGGTTTGACGCAGATGATCGCCATGCGCTACGGCTGCCTGCCGGTGGCGCACGCCACGGGCGGCCTGCGCGATACGATCTTCGACCTCGACGACCCGGCCCGCAGCACCGGCTTCCTCTTCGAAGGCGCATCCAGCGAATCGCTGGCGGCTGCCCTGCGGCGCGGCCTGGGGGCTTTCGCCGATCCTGAAGCCTGGCAGGCGCGCCAACGCTTTGCCATGCAGCAAGATTTTTCCTGGGGACGTTCGGCCCAGGCCTATTTCAACCTGTACGCAGATCTGGCCCTCTAGGGAGGTACTTTTATGGCTTTCACCCGCTCTGCCGGCATCTTGCTTCACCCCACCAGCCTGCCCGGCCCGGATGGCATCGGCGACCTCGGCCCCGAGGCTTACCGCTGGGTGAATTTCCTGGCCGAGTCCGGCTGTTCGTTATGGCAAATCCTCCCCCTGGGCCCCACCGGCTATGGAGATTCGCCCTACCAGTGCTTCTCTGCCTTCGCCGGCAACCCCTATCTCGTCAGCCCGGCCCTGCTGCTCGAAGACGGCCTGCTTGCGAGCGAAGACCTGGCCGACCGCCCGGAGTTCCCGCCCGAGCGCGTCGATTTCGGTCCGGTCATCCAGTGGAAGATCACCCTCCTCGACCGGGCTTACCGGCGCTTCAAGCGTTCCTCCTCGCAAAAGCGCAAAGCCGCCTTCGAAGAGTTCCAGGCCGCCAATGCATCCTGGCTGCCCGATTTTGCGCTCTTCATGGCGATCAAGGAATCTCAAGGGGGCGTCTCGTGGGACAACTGGCCCGAGCCGCTGCGCCGCCGCGAGCCGGAGGCGCTGGCGGCCTTCAGCGCCGATAACGCCGATTCGATTCAACGCCACATCTTCCGGCAATTCCTTTTCTTCCGCCAGTGGGATGCGCTGCACCGCTACACGGCCGGTAAAAAGATCCAGATCATCGGCGACGTGCCAATCTTCGTAGCTTTCGACAGCGCAGATGCCTGGTCGCACCCGGAATTGTTCTACTTCGACGAGCACGGCAAACCCACCGTGGTGGCGGGCGTCCCGCCCGATTACTTCTCGGCCACGGGCCAGTTGTGGGGCAACCCGCTTTACCGCTGGGATTATCACAGGCAAACCGGCTACGCCTGGTGGGTGGAACGGGTCAAATCCGCCCTGAGCGTGGTGGATATCATCCGCCTGGATCACTTCCGCGGCTTTGCCGCCTATTGGGAAGTGAAGTTTGGCGACCCGACCGCCGAAAAAGGCAGGTGGGTGCCCGGCCCCGGGGCCGATCTGTTCGAGGTCATCCGCGGGGCGCTGGGCAGCCTGCCGATCATCGCCGAAGACCTGGGTGAAATCACCCCGGACGTGATCGCAATGCGCGACCAGCTCGGTCTGCCGGGGATGAAGATCCTCCAGTTTGCTTTCGCCGCCGACCCCGAGGATCTCTTCCTCCCGCACAATTACGTGCGCAACTGCGTGGCCTACACCGGCACGCACGACAACGACACCACCCTCGGCTGGTACCAATCGGCCCCGGAAAATGAACGCGACCTGGCGCGCCGCTACCTGGCCCGCTCGGGCGAGGATATTGCCTGGGATATGATCCGCGCCGTTTGGAGCTCCGTGGCGGTTTATGCGCTGGCGCCCCTGCAGGATTTCCTCAGCCTCGGCAACGAAGCGCGCATGAATTACCCCGGGCGCGCCAGCGGCAACTGGACGTGGCGCTTCCCGGCCTATGCGCTGGATGAAATGCTCAAGGCGCGCATCAAAGAAACGAACTTCCTCTATTCACGCCTGCCCGAGCACATGAAGCCGCCCAAGATCGTCAAGAAATGGACGTAGAATTTTCGTCATAACCCACCCATCCCCCTTTTTAACCGAAAAACAGGTGTGCGCAGGGGTTGCAGCCCTGCGCACACCTGTTTTTAAGGAAATTCTCCTCCCGGTTGTTTATTCCCGCTTCCAGGTGGCGATCCCAATTCCGGCAAGGATGACCGCGCCGCCGATCACCTCCGGCAGGGTGGGCAATTCGCGCAACACCAGCACGGCCAGCAGCGAGGAGCCGATCGGCTCGGCCAGCACCGCCACCGAAACGAACGCCGCCGGCAGGTATCCCAGCGCATAGTTATAGGACGTGTGGCCGAGCAACTGGGGCAGCAAGGCCAGCAGCAGAAACCACAGGTAGGTCGGCGCCGAGAACCCGCTCACCGGCCGGCCTGAAAGCACCGCCACCACCGCCAGCAATACCGCCGCGGTGGAATACACCGTGCTGATGTAACTCACCAGCGAGAGGCTCGGGCGCAGCTTGCGGCCCACCAGCAGGTAACCGGCCGCCATGAAAGCCCCCGCCAGCGCAAGGATATTCCCCCAAAAGACCTTGCCCTGGAAAAACCCGTTCAGGTGCGGGCAGGCCAGCCCGGCGCCGTCCAGCCGGCAGGCCTCGCTGCCCCCCACCAGCATGCTGCCGGCCAGCGCGATCAGCAGCCCCGCCCAGAGGCGCGGGTTGAGCTTCTCCTTCAAGACCAGGGGCGAAAACAGGCCCACCCACAAGGGCGTTGTGGTGACGAGCACCACCGAACTGGCCACCGTGGTATAAGCCAGCGAGGTGATCCATAACGCAAAATGCACGGCCAGGAAGGCCCCCGAAAGCAGCACGAGCGCCACTTGCTTGCGGCTCAATGCGCGCAGCTCGGCGCGTTTCTGCCAGGCGAAAGGCAGCAGGATCAGGCTGGCAAAGGTCAGCCGGTAAGCCGCCAGGACGATTGAACTGGCTTCGCGCTGCGCCAGGCGGATGAAAGTGGCCGAAGTGGAAACGGCAAAGATTCCCAGCGCAAGCACGAGCAGCGGCGGCAGGTTGTGGCGTTCGGGTGGGCGGTTCAATGCGGCGGCCTCAAGTTGACAAAGTATACCCAAGTAGTTAGAATATGTCTGGTTTGGAAAACTACCAGCCCTGCGGGCCAGCCCGCAGATCAATCGGATCGAAGTCTCTATTATAATAAAGGAGCAGCATCATGGCCTTCGAAATGCATCCCCTTCCCTATGCATACGATGCATTGGAACCTTTCATCGACGCTCAGACCGTTGAACTGCACTACAGCAAGCACCACGCCACGTACCTTAAGAACCTGAACGCCGCTCTCGAAAAATACCCGCAGTTCTTCGACCTGAAAATCGAGCAGATTCTCAGCGACCTGAACAGCATCCCCGAGGATATCCGCATGGTGGTGCGCAACAACGGCGGCGGGTACTACAACCACAATATCTACTGGGCCGTCATGGGACCGAAACGCGGCGGAGAACCCACCGGGCGAGTGGCGGCGGCCATCAATTCAGCCTTCGGCGGATTTGCCAACTTCAAGGAACAGCTCGAAAAGGCCGGGATGGGCCGTTTTGGCAGCGGTTGGGCCTGGCTGAGCCTCAAGCCGGATGGCGGGCTGCTCATCCACTCCACCCCCAACCAGGATACCCCCCTGGCGGAAGGGCTTTACCCGCTCCTGGGAGTGGATGTGTGGGAGCATGCCTATTACCTGAAGTACCAGAATCGCCGTGCTGACTATCTCACAAATTGGTGGAATCTGGTAAACTGGGAAGAGGTTGAACGGCGTTTCGCTGCCAGGTAGTCTTCAAGCGCTGCCAGGAATCATCTACTATCTCTAGGAGGAAGACATGACACACGTTATAACCAGCCTCTGTTTACGCGACGGTGGGTGCGTGACGGTTTGCCCGGTCGAGTGCATCATTCCAGGGAAGCCGGTGGAAGAATGGCCGCTGTTCTACATCGACCCCGATACCTGCATCGACTGCGGCGCGTGCGTCCCCGAGTGCCCGTGGGAAGCCATCTTCCCCGAGGATGAGGTTCCCTCGGCCCATAAAGCGAAAGAAGGCCAGGTCCTCTCTGCCCCGGTCGGCACCCCCGGCTTCACCGCCGTCTATGATGGCACCAACCACGAAGGCGAGCCTGTCCATCTGGAAGCGACCCGGGTGCTCAAAGCTGGCGAGATTGTGGATCTGACTCCGGAGATCGAAACCAACAAGCTCTTCTTCACCAAAGGCCCCGGGTATTCGGCTGCCGGGTAGGCTGGCCGGGCTTGACCCTGAGCATGGCTTTTTGAGCGTCACCGGCGGCCTTGCCGCCTGGAAAGGGCGCGGGGTTTCATCCGGCTGGGCAGACCAGTCTTGACCCCCCGCGCCCTTCTCTTATACGGATAAATCCACCAATAATCATGAAAAAGGATCAAGATGAGCGAGACTGACGTCAACTACCGTATCGAACGCGACTCGCTCGGCGAGGTGCGTGTGCCGGCCGGGGCGCTGTGGGGCGCGCAGACTCAGCGCGCCGTGCTCAACTTCCCCATCTCGGGGTTGCGCCCGTGGCGCGCATTCATTTGGTCTATGGCGCTCATCAAACGCGCCGCGGCTGACGTGAACGGCGAACTGGGCCTCCTCGACCCTCAGATGGCCGGTGCCATCTCGCAGGCCGCCGCCGAGGTGATGCAGGGCAAATGGGACGATCAATTCGTCGTGGATCCCTTCCAGGCCGGCGCAGGCACCAGCCACAACATGAACACCAACGAGGTGATCGCCAACCGCGCCACCCTCCTGCTGGGCGGCGAGCTGGGCAAGTACAAGGTCAACCCCAACGACCACGTCAACATGTCGCAGTCCACCAACGATACCATACCCACCGCCATCCGGCTGGGGGTGCTCTGGCGATTGGATGAACTGCTGGCAGCCATCCACCGCCTGGTGGCGGCGCTGCGGGTGAAGGCCGAGGAATTCGACGGCATCGTCAAATCGGGCCGAACCCACCTGCAAGACGCCGTGCCTGTGCGCCTCGGGCAGGAGTTCGGCGCGTACGCCCGCGCCATCGAACGCGACGGAGAGCGCATCCGCCGCGCCGCCGATGCCGTCCGGCGCCTTGGGATCGGCGGAACAGCCACCGGCTCGGGTTTGAACGCTCACCCCGAGTATCACCGCCGCATGGTCAAGCGCCTCGGCGAGATCACCGGCATCACCTTCCAGGAATCCGACGACCTGTTCGAGAGCATGCAATCGATGGCCGACCTGGTGGATTTTTCGGCGGCGCTACGCACCCTGGCCGTCACCCTCATGCGCGTGGCCAACGACTTCCGCCTGCTGGCATCCGGCCCATCCACCGGGCTGGATGAAATCCGTCTCCCGCCCGTGCAGCCGGGTTCTTCGATCATGCCGGGCAAGGTGAACCCCGTCCTGGCGGAGATGCTCAACATGGCAATGTTCCACGTGCAGGGCTGCGACCTGACGGTCTCGCTTGCGGCCCAGGCCGGGCAGCTGGAGCTGAACGTGATGATGCCGATCATCGCCCACAACCTCTTCGAGGAGATGCAGGTTTGCATCGGCTCGATCAATGCCTTCACCGAGAAGTGCGTGGTGGGCATCAAGGCCAACCGCGAGAAGGCCGAAGGCTGGCTGGCGCGCAATGCCATCGTCGTCACCGCGTTGAACCCGATCATCGGCTACGCTGCCGGGGCGGCCCTCGTCAAAGAGGCGCTGGCGCGCAACATCACCATCAAAGAGGTGGCGCTGGAGAAGGCCGCCCGGGGCGAGCTGCTCCACCGTGACTCGAACCAGCCGGTGGGGGCAGCGGAGATCGAGGCGGCCTTGAGCGACCTGCGCAAGCTGACGGAACCCGGCATCGCCGGCGTCAGCGGCGGCGGGTGAGTCGGCATCAAAAAAGAGGCCTTGCAGCCTCTTTTTTGATGCGTTTCTTACAGCTTGCTTTTTGCGTACAGCGCGGCGCCGACGATCCCCGCCTGGTTGAGCAGCTGCGCCACCACCACGGGCGTGCGCAGCTTGAGGTAGGGGAAGAACTTCTCGTGCGATTTACTCACCCCGCCTCCGATGATGTACAGATCGGGCCAGAAGAGGTTCTCGAGCCGCTTGAGATGCTCGCTCAGCTTGCCTGCCCACTCTTCCCAGGATAATTCTTTGCGTTGGCGGGCCGCATCCGAAGACCGCGATTCGGCGTCCTTGCCGCGAATCTCGATATGCCCAAGCTCGGTGTTGGGCACCAGGATGCCATCCACGAACAGCGCCGTGCCGATCCCCGTGCCGACGGTGATCATGATCACCACGCCTGCCTGCCCGCGCCCTGCGCCAAAGGCCATCTCCGCCAGCCCGGCGGCATCGGCATCGTTGACCACGTACATCGGGCAGCCGGTCACCTGGGTGAAGAGTGCGGCGGCGTCGGTGCCGATCCAGGATTTATGGATATTGGCAGCCGTGCGAACAATCCCCTTCTGCACCGCAGCCGGGAAGCCAACACCCGCCGGCCCCTGCCACTTGAAATGCTCGACCACTTCTTTGATGGTTTGAGCCACCTCTTCCGGGCGCGCCGCGTCCGGCGTGGGCAGGCGGTAGCGCTCGTGAACCAGTTCGCCGGTCTCAAGGTTCACCGGCGCGCCTTTGATCCCCGTACCACCCACGTCAATTCCAAGCAGTTCCATGTGGCCTCCTTCAGTGCAGGTTAATGGCAGGCATTCTGCAAATGTTCCTCGAACGTCCGGGCAAAGGCATGCCGCCCAGACCCATCGCAGGCCGCCCTGAAGTAAAAGTAGGGGCTTTGCGCCGGGTAAGCCACGGCTCGCAGCGCCGAGAGCGATGGGTTGCAGATCGGCCCGGGCGGCAACCCAGCATTCTGATACGTATTATAAGGCGAATCTACCTGTAGATCCGCTGCCGAGAGCGGGTTGGTCCACCAGGTGTTCTGCGCCTCGTTGAAACCCAGGCTGTACTGCACGGTCGGGTCGCTGTCGAGCTTCATCCCATCGGCCAGGCGGTTGAGGAACACCGAGGCGATCATCGGCTGTTCATCGGCCACCACCGCCTCGCGCTCGACGATCGACGCCAGCGTGACGGCCTCTTCCAGGCTCAGGCCCTGCGTGCTGAAGCCGGAGCGCAGGTCGGCGGTGAGAACCTGGTCGAAGCTCCGCACGAAAGCGGCCACGAATTCTTCCGCCGAGGTGCTGCGCGCGAAACGGTACGACCCCGGCAGGAGGTAGCCTTCGAGGCTGTGCCCGCCCTCCCACCCCGGCGGCAGGATGCGCCCCGGGGCTTTCTCGACGATGCGCAAGAAAACCTGCGGCTGGATCGTCAGACCCGAAGTCGGCAGCGCCGCGGCAATTTCTTCAGCCCGCCACCCGGCCAGGATGTTGAACTGCACTTCATCGGGGGTGGCATCTTGCAGCTCGCGGGCTATCTGCACCGCCGTCATCGCCGGGCTGAGCATATACTCCCCGGCCTGGATGCTCGTATCCAGCCCGCTGTAGACCAGGTAGGTGCGAAAGGCGTTCCCGCTGGCAACCAGGCCGGCTTCTTCGAGGCGCGCCGCCACCGAATTGGCCGTTTCGCCCATCCGCACTGAAAAGGGGCGCGGCTGCCCGGCCGTGTCGAACGGCGAAGTCAACCGGCTGCGGTTCAAAAGCAATTCCGCCGCGCTGGTGATGCGCTGCGCCGTCCCCAGCGCCGGGCTGGGCGGGCCAAACGTGGTTTCCACCAGGCTGGGGATGACAAAATACCCGGCCGCGCCGGCCAGGGCCACCAGGCAGGCAAAGGCCAGCACCAGGACGATGGTAATTTCTAAACAGGTGGAACGTTTTCTTCTACTCATGCGTTCGGGTTCGCGTCCAGGTAACTCTGCAAGATCACTGTGGCGGCGATGTCATCCAGGTGGCCGCCGCGGCGGCTGCGCCGCACGCCCAATGCCAGCCGCGAGGAGCGCGCTTCGGCGGTGCTGCCGCTTTCATCCCACAGGATCACCGGCAGGGCCGTCTGCTGGCGGATTTCCTCTGCCAGCCGCGCCGATTTGCGCCCTTGCGGAGTGGGCAGGCCGTTTTCATCCAGCGCCTGCCCCACCACAATCAACACCGCTCCCTGTTCGAGAGCAATTTGGGCAATCGTCGCCGCGTCGATCCGGCGGGCAACATGGGTGACCACCGTGAGCGGCCCGGCGATCGTGCCGGTTGGGTCACTCACCGCCACCCCGATGCGTTGATCACCGGGGTCCACGCCCAAAATGCGCCCGGCCGGCTTCACTGGCGCACCACCGCGATTCTGAAGGAAAGGAACGGCAGGCGCAGCCACCAGGCCGGCCAGATGCGCACCGCCGGTTCGGCGGAGAGCGCCACCATCTCGCCGAGCACCCGCCCGGCTTCGGCCGGGCTGCGCCCGGCGATCGCCCTTGCCGCCAGGTCATCGGACCAGGCCGATTCGAGCTGGCGAACGGCGGTCAGCTCCCAATGCGCGGCCCCGTTTTCATCCAAGGTTGCCTGGGGACTGAAGCTCAGCTCCAATGTGCCCGGCACGGCCTGAAAGCCCGCCGGACGGTTGGCCTCCAATGCGGTGCGCGCCACGGCCTGCAGTTCGTCTTCCAGCACATACCAGGCCGAATACTCCACCTGCTGGCTGAGGCGGGCGAAATCGCCCGGCTCTCCGAGGGGCGGCTCGTGGGTTTCGGAGATAACCTTGCTCACCGCCAGGGTGTTTTCCAGCAGCCTCTGGCCGGGCTGCAGCAGGGCGGTCAGTTCGGCCAGCGCGCTCGCGCGCAACGAGGCCTGCAGCCTGCTTTCAAGGGCAAGGTAATCTTCAGCGCGCGGGGCCGGACTGATGCGGTCGGACCCGCCCTGAAGCGCCTGCGGGTTGCTCACCAGCACTTCCAGCCCCAGCGGCCCTTCGACCGCTTGAATGGCGCCTGCGGCTGCGTTACCCGCTAGGCCGGGCGTCAGCGCCTGCACCGGCGCGGAAACCTTCTTCCCGACCCCGGCTGCCAGGGTCACCTCCCGGGTGGTGGCGAAGCGCAGCAGCGTTTCGCCGGGGGCCAGCGCCACCGTCCCGGCCGGGATGACCTTTGTCTCTTCGGTCAGGTTGGTGAATTCCACCTCCCCGGAAGCCTGAAGATCGGGGATGTTCACCTTGCCGCTGCTCGCTCCCTGTTCGCTGCCCTCCACCACCACCGAGAGAGCGTGGGCGGGCAGCCCGCCGGATGGGTTGGCCGTGCTGATGGTCAGGCTGGCCCACACCGGCAAAGTCAGGCGCTGCTCCTGGCGCACCGGCGATAGCCTCACCTGCGCCGACGGCAGGAAGAACATCACCAACGCCAGCACCGCCAGCAGCCCGGCGCTGAATGCGGCCCAGCGCCGCAGGCTGCTTTCCGGCGCCGGTTCATGCATCTGCTCGTGGATTTCGCGCAGGTCGAGCTTGGGGCCGCGCTCGTAGCGGCTGCGCCAGTTGGTGCGCCGCTTGCCGCGCGGGCGGCGCCAGCTCCCGCGCTGCGCCTGCACCGCCGAAGCGAAGACCGGGATGCCCAGTTCAGCCGCATTGGCGCGCACCTCGCAATCGGCGCTGACTACCCCAAGCTGCGCTCCCAGGTTTTGCGCGTGGCGCTGCAGCAAGAAGAGATCGGCCTGCCGCCGCAGCACCTGCCCTCTGCGCGGCCAGACCAGCAAAATGCGCGGAGCTTTGCTCCAAAGCATTTTATCGCGCGCCGAGATCACGTCATCGTGGGATTCGAGCTGGACGATGTAGGTCTTCATGTGGGCTGCTAGAATTATACAGCATTGCTCCCGGCGGCCGGGGCAGATCGCACTCGCACTCAATTTGACGCTGCTATCCGTTTCCACTAAAATAAACCCATCCGCACGCAACACAGGAGAAGCCATGAAAATATTCGTACCAGGCCGCATCTGCCTGCTGGGCGAGCACTCCGATTGGGCAGGGGGATATCGCCGCATCAACGCCGAGATCGAAAAGGGTTATGCCATCATCTGCGGAACCAACCAGGGCATCTATGCCGAGGTGGAACCGCACCCGAATAAACTGGTCCTTTCGGCCACCACGCCCGACGGCAAGCAGGTGGGGCCGTATGAAGTGGCCATGGAGCCGCAAGCTTTACTGGAAGAAGCCCAAAACGGCGGCTTTTGGAGCTACGTAGCAGGCGTGGCCTACCAGGTGCTGACCAATTACCACGTGCGCGGGCTGGTGATCAACAATTACAAGACCGACTTGCCCATCCGCAAGGGCCTGTCTTCCAGCGCGGCGATCTGCGTGCTGACGGCCCGCGCCTTCAACCGCATCTATGACCTCAAGCTCACCGTGCGCGGCGAGATGGAGCTGGCCTACATGGGTGAGATCACCACCCCCTCGCGCTGCGGGCGCATGGACCAGGGCTGCGCCTATGGCAACCGCCCGGTTCTGATGACCTTCGACGGCGACCGGCTGGAGACGAAAGAACTGCGCGTCGAAAAGGATATGTACTTCGTCCTCGTGGACCTGCTCTCGCAGAAGGACACGATGGAAATCCTCAACCGGCTGAACCGCTGCTATCCCTTCGCCGAAAACGAGCTGGAGCGCAACGTGCAGCAGCTGCTGGGGCCGATCAACAAAGATATCATCCACCGCGCGATCGACGCGCTGCACCACTCGGATGCTCCGCGCCTGGGCGCCCTCTTGAACGAAGCGCAGGATTACTTCGACCGATACGCCGCACCGGTCTGCCCGGAGGAATTGACCGCCCCGGCCCTGCACCGGGTGCTCAACCACCCGGCGCTCAAACCGCATATCTACGGCTGCAAAGGAGTCGGCTCGCAGGGCGACGGCACGGCCCAGTTCCTCTGCCGGTCGGCCGCCGATCAGGAGGAGGTGATCCGCATCTTCGAGCAAGAACTCAACCTGCCGGCGATGAAGCTGACCCTGCAAGCCGGACAGAAGGTGCGCAAAGCCGTCATCCCGGCGGCGGGTTTTGGCACGCGGCTCTTCCCGGCCACCAAAGCCACCAAGAAGGAGCTCTTCCCGGTCATCGACCGCGACGGCATCGCCAAACCGGCCATATTGCTCATCGTCGAAGAAGCCCTGGATGCCGGGATCGAGGAAATCTATATCATCGTCCAGCGCGACGATCTGAACGACTTCCGCAACTTCTTCAACGCCCAGATTTCGATCGAGAACTTCAACAAGCTGCCCGCGCACTTCCAGGAATACTCACGGCGCTTGCTGCAGATGGGCCAGCAGGTAAACTTCATCATCCAGGAAAACCAGGAAGGTTTTGGCCACGCCGTTTACACCACGCGCGATAAAATCGGCGATGAACCCTTCCTGCTCATGCTGGGCGATCATATCTACCGCTCGAACGGGCAGGTTTCGTGCGCGCGCCAGATGGTTGAGTGTTACAACGAGCACGGCCTGAGCGTGGTGGGGCTTAAACGCACGCCCGAAGCCGATATCAGCAGCTTCGGCGTGGTCAACGGGGTGTGGATGGAAGAGCAGCGCGTGATGAACATCACCGAGTTCGCCGAAAAACCCCCGCTCGATTACGCGCGCACCAACCTGCGCCCGCCGCGCACCCCCGAAGGCGAATACCTGACCGTCTTTGGCCAGTACATCATCAAACCCGAGGTGTTCGACATCCTCGAGACGAACATCCGCAACAACCTGCGCGAGCGGGGAGAATTTCAGCTCACTTCCGCCCTCGACCGCCTGCGCCAGATGGACGGCTTCTTGGGCCTGGTGATTGACGGCCGCCGCTTTGATATCGGGATCCCCGAACATTATCTTCAGACTTTGCAGTCTTTCGCCCAGCCTTAGAGCGCAGCCACAGCCGCAGCGCTTCCACTTCAGCCGGGGAGAGTGCCCGCCACTCCCCCGGCTTTAGTTCTCCCAGGTGGAGCGGCCCGATGGCTACGCGCACAAGCCGCAGCGTCGGCAGCCCCACCGCCGCCGTCATGTGGCGAATCTGCCGCTTGCGCCCTTCCGTCAGCACCACCCGCAGCCAGGTCGTCGGCCCATGCGGCGTGACGGGCTTCGCCCGCTCCGGCAGCTCCGGCGGCGGAATCACCAGTGCCTGGCAGCGCCGCGTGCGCACGCCCTTCACCACCACCCCTGCGGTTAACTGAGCCAGCGCCGCCTCGCTCACCTCGCCCTCCACCTGCACCAGGTACGTCTTGGGGTGCGCTGACTGCGGGTCGGTCAGCGCGTGCATCAGCGGTCCGTCATCACTGAGCAGGAGCAGCCCTTCGCTATCGAGGTCGAGCCGGCCTGCCGGGTACACCCCCGGCACCGGAATGTATTCTTTCAACGTGGCGTGCCCTTCCGAATCGGTGAAGGCCGTCACCACCCCGTACGGCTTATTGAATAGAATGTAGCGATATTCCTTCATGGCCTGCCCCGCTGCATAAGCTTAGTGTAACCCTATTTTAACGGATGCTTTATCTTCTGCGCTATAATGAGACTCAATCGATCTATTTAAAGCCGGATGGACCATGCGTAAACTCACCACCCTCACTTTCACTCTGCTCATCGCGCTCGCCGGCTGCAACCTGCCGGTCGCCCCGCAGGATGCCACGCCGACCGCCGACCTGGTCGCCACGCAGGTGGCCGAGCTGCTCACCGCTCAGCCCTCCCCCACTCAGCCGCAGGCCGCCACCCAGCCTCCGGCCGAAACGCCCACCACCCCGCCGACAGCCGAACCGGCCACCCCCACCGCCGAACCAAGCCCAACCCCCACCACCAACCCCGGCGACCCGGCCGCCTCCTTCGGCGAACCTTCCTGGCAGGATTCACTCGATACGGCGAAGAATTTCTACCTCTACGAGAACGACAACACCAAAGTGGAAGCCGAGGACGGCGCCCTGGCATTGACCGGGAGAAACGCCAACGGCTGGCTGGGCTGGTCGCTCACTTACGCCCAGCAGCCGGTGAACTTCTACCTCGAAGGCACCTTCCGCGTGCGCGATTGCTCTGGGGCCGATCTCTACGGGCTGGTCTTCCGCGCCAACAAAGAGAACGCCGGTTATTTCTACGGCGTCACCTGCGACGGGCGTTATAACCTCTACGCGCGCGACTTCAACAACAACACCGACACCGAGCTGATCGCGCTCACCCCCGCCACAGCCATCACAACCGGCTCGAACCAGGTGAACCGCCTGGGGGTGCTGGCGCAGGGCAGCAAGATCAGCCTGTACGTCAACGGAACGCTGGTGGGTGAGACCGACGACAGCACCTACTCCTCCGGTTATTTCGGCGCGCTGGTCGCGGCCAACCAGACGGCCGGGTTCAGGGTTGACTTGGATTTGATCCGCCTGTGGAAACTGTGAACCGATGAGCAGCCCCGTTTCCAGCACCCTGCGGCAGCGCGCCATCGAAGAGGCCCAGATGGTCCTCGCCAGGCAGCCGGTTTACCTCGATACTGAAACGACCGGCCTGGGGCCTTCCGATGAGATCGTGGAAATTTCCATCGTCGACCACGACGGCAGCATCCTGCTCGAGACGCTGGTGCGGCCGTCGCGGCCAATCCCTGCCGTGGCGACCGGCATCCACGGCATCACCAACGAGGAGGTTCAGTCGGCACGCCCCTGGCCCATCGTCTGGACCGACGTCCGCCCGCTGCTGCAGGGCCGTGTGGTGGTGATCTACAACGCCGAATTCGACCTGCGCATGATGCGCCAGTCGCTCGAGCGCTACCAGCTCAAGTGGAACCAGCCGATCAACGCTTATGACCTGCTCGAGCTGTATTCGCGCTTCCGCGGTGAGCGCGACCCGCGCCGCGGCACCTTCCGCTACCATTCGCTCGATTCCGCCGGCCGGCACAGCGGCATCGCGCTGCCCAACGCCCACCGCGCCACTGCCGATACGCTGCTTGCGCGCGCCTTGCTGCACCACATCGCGGGCCTGCCGTATTGAAAGCCCAGGCAGGCGCGGCGGTTCCGGTCTCCCGAGCGCCTGGGCCTTCGTTACCGGTTACTCATCGATACTTCGACGATGATCGTTTGGATATTTTGAATTTAGAGGTAAGCATGAAGATCAGACGAACTCCCCCCTGGGGGAACATCCCTTCTTCCGAGATCACCCCCGAGCAAACCTATCTTTCGCGCCGCAAATTCATGCGCGAGGCGCTTTTTCTGGCGGGCGGCGCGCTGGCCCTGGCGGCATGCGCCACCTCCGGCGGCGGCGGGATCGCCCAGGCCGGTCAGGCCGGGCCCACCCCCGAACCCGACACGCTCAACACGTTTGAGCAAATCACGAACTTCAACAATTATTACGAATTCACCACCGATAAAGAAGGCGTGGCCTCGGAGGCGGCGAATTTTCCCACTTCGCCCTGGCAGGTGAGCGTGGAAGGCATGGTGAGCAAGCCGGGCGTATTCGATATTGACCAGATCCGCAAGCAATTCCCCGCCGAAGAACGCATCTACCGACTGCGCTGCGTGGAAGGCTGGTCGATGGTCATTCCCTGGCAGGGCTTCCCGCTGGCGGCGCTCCTCCGGGCCGTAGAGCCCACCTCGGACGCAAAGTACGTCAAATTCACCACCATCTACGACCCCGCCGACATGCCCGGCCAGAATTCTCCCTTCTTCCCCTGGCCCTATGTGGAAGGGCTGCGCCTGGATGAGGCCATGAACGATCTTACCATCCTGGCGACCGGCCTGTATGGCAAAGACCTGCTGCCTCAGAACGGCGCTCCGCTGCGCCTGGTGGTGCCCTGGAAGTACGGCTTCAAGAGCATCAAAGCTATCGTCAAGGTGGAGCTCGTGGCCGACCAGCCCACCAGCCTGTGGATGGCCTCCGCGCCTAATGAATACGGCTTCTACGCCAATGTGAATCCCGAAGTGCCCCACCCGCGTTGGTCGCAATCTTCCGAGCGCCGCATCGGCGAGAGCGGCCGCCGCCCGACGCTCAAGTTCAACGGCTACGGCGACCAGGTGGCTGCCCTCTACGCGGGCATGGACTTAAAAGCAAACTATTAGAGGGAAAGGGAATCGGTCACTCCGGCGCTAAGGTGCCCAGGTGGCAAGCCCCCATGTCACGGGAACCTGCCGCTCAGCGGGGGCAGCCAGTCGCGCGCGGTCATCAGGTGGACGAACATCCAGCTCGGCTCGTCGTGTTCCAGCCCCATCAACACCCACCAGACTTCCACCTCGGCGGCGTAGAATCGCGCCCGTTCGATCATTCCCGCGAGCTCATCGTCGTAGCGCGCCATCCGCCGCAGGAACCCCTCGCCATAGCAGCACAGCGCATTGCCGATGTCCATGGCCGGGTCGCCCAGCCCGCCCGTGCCGAAATCGAGGATACCGCTGATGCGCTGCCGTTCGGCGTCGAAGAGCACATGGTGCGGGCCGGTGTCGGCGTGGATCAGGCGCAGCTCGTAGTCCATCGAAAGCTGGCCGTTCAAGACGGGCAGGAAGATCTCATCCAGCGTATCGCGCATGTGCTCGTAGATGCTTGGGTAGAGCAGCTGGCGCGCCTTCTCGTAATATTCGGCATACACTTCCAGCGGGCGCAGCGCATCCGAGTTGCCAATCTCTGCCGCGCGCACCTCCTCAGGCGGGATGTGCCGCAGTGCACGATAGAAAGCCGCCATCTGCTCTGCCAGCGCGTCCTGCACCTTTTCGGGCAGACGCTGCACCATTTGCCGCCGCAGCGGCTGCCCGCGCAGCTTGTTATAGGAGATGAAGTCCTCCTCCATGTGGTCCCAAAAAGGGATGTCCACCTGCACGTGCGGCCTCACCAGGTGCAAGATGCGCCCTTCCTTCCACATGGCAGGCATGGCCCAATCGGCTTTCGCAAAGCGGTAGATGCGCTCGCCGTTGATCACGATCACATCGTTCACCAGGCCTTCGTAGTTTTCCTCAACCGAGTGAATTTCAAGGCCGGGGAAGGCCCTGCGGATGCGCTGGAGGCGGTCTTCGGTAGCGGTCATGCGTCCATTTTACTACCGGATGGATTACAATTCTCCCCATGAAGAATTACCGGTACCTTCTCATTGGCGGCGGAATGGCGGCCGATGCCGCCGCGCGGGGCATCCGCATGCTGGATGCTTCCGGATCGATCGGCTTGATATCGCAGGAGCCCGACCCGCCTTATAACCGCCCGCCGCTCTCCAAAGGCTTATGGAAGCGCACCCCGCTCAGCCGCATCTGGCGGCGCACCGAGGCGCTCGGCGTGGAGCTGCACCTCGGCCGCACAGCCGTGACACTCGACCCGGCTGAACGCCGCCTGCAGGACGACCAGGGCGAGGTGTACACGTACCAGAACCTGTTGCTTGCCACCGGGGGCGACCCGATTCGCCTGCCTGGGGCGAGCGAGCAGGTGATCTACTTCCGCACGCTGGCCGATTATACGCGCCTGCGCGCTCTGGCCGAGAGCGCCGCCCGTTTCACCGTCATCGGCGGGGGCTTCATCGGCTCGGAGATTGCCGCCGCGCTCGCCGCGCAGGGAAAGCAGGTGAGTATGCTCTTCCTGGAAGACGGCCTGCTCGGCAGGCTCCTCCCCGGTGCGCTTTCTGCCTATATGAACAATTACTTCGCCAGCCACGGAATCCGCGTTCTGCCGGGGCGGCGCGTGGCCGAAGTGACCCAGGCCGGGGATGAATTCCTGGTGCGTTCCGCCGAAGGCGACGTGCTGCGCTCGGATGCAGTCATCGCCGGGCTGGGCATCCGCCCCAACCTGGCGCTTGCCAGGCAGGCCGGCCTGGAAGTGGACAACGGCATTCTCGTGGATGCACGCCTGCAAACCTCCCAGCCCGGCATCTATGCCGCCGGTGATGTGATGAACTTCTACAACCCGGCTTTGGGCATGCGCCTGCGCACCGAGCACGAAGAAAACGCCAACGAGAGCGGCCTCGCCGCCGGGCAGAACATGGCCGGCGGGCAGGTCGAATATACCTTGCTGCCGCGCGTGTATTCGGACCTGTTCGATCTGGGCTACGATGCGGTTGGCCTGATCGACTCGCGCCTGGAGACGCGCATCGATTGGCAGGAAGAATTCCGGCGCGGAATCGTCTATTACCTCGAGGCCGGGCGGGTGCGCGGTGTGTTGTGCTGGAACTACCCAGGGCGCATCGACGCGGCCCGTGAGTTGATCGCCTCAGGCGAACCGCTCAGCCCGGCGAACCGGCTGGCATGAGCGCAGCCCAGAGGGCGAAGGGAGCGGATTTTTCCCTCTCCCACCGGGAGAGGGCAGGGTGAGGGCCTTACTACATTTCTATACCGTGAACCATCCTGCCCGCGCCCTTCCATTAATCAACCGGATCAGGTATAATTCCACCCCGCTAACCGCGTTGTTACTTTCCACCCTTGAAACGCCTACGGCGCTAAAAAGGGCAAACCCGAGGAAAGGAGGATCCCAACATGCGTAACTACGAGGTTGTTTTCATCATCCATCCCGATTTGGATGAGACTGCCGTCAACGGCCTGATCGACAAGGTGAAGGGCTGGATTACAGAAGCCGGCGGAACGGTCGACAATACGGAATTGTGGGGCAAGCGCCGCATGGCGTACTTGATCCGCAAGCAGCGTGAAGGCCAGTACGTCTATATCCAGGCCAGCATGCCGCCCGCTTTCAGCAACACGCTCGATCACAACCTGCGGCTGACCGAACCTATCATGCGCTACCTGATCACTGCCAAGTAGCCTGTCCGTTGGAGTCGATTTTCAGTTCGCTTGGTGCGAGGAGATACCATGAGCCGGGGACTTAATAAAGTGATGATCATCGGCCACCTGGGGCGCGACCCTGAAATGCGCTACACCCCATCTGGCAAACCGGTAACCACCTTCACAGTCGCCACCAGCCGCTCCTGGAATTCCACAGACGGCGAGAGACACACCGAAACCGAGTGGTTCAACATCGTCGCCTGGGGCAACCTGGCAGAAATTTGTAAGCAATACCTCAACAAAGGCCAGCAGGTCTATGTTGAAGGCCGCCTGCAAACCCGCCGGTGGGAAGACAGCGAAGGCGTCAAGCATACCTCCGTCGAGATCGTCGCCAGCGAAATGATGATGCTGGGCGACCGCCGCGACAGCGCCGCCTCTCCGGCCAACGAGCCTACTGAAGCCGACACCATAAGCGATGATGAGTATCCGTTCTAGTTGGAGAAAGCCTGATGAACGATGAAATGATGATGGAAAGCGAGCAGCCGGCCCTTCGGCGCTATGTCGCCAGGCCCAAGATCTGCCAGTTCTGTGTGGATAAAAACATCCCCATTGACTACAAGCAGGTCGATATGCTGCGCCGGTTTGTGACCGAAGAAGGCAAAATCCGCCCGCGCCGCCAGACGGGCACCTGCGCCCGCCACCAGCGCGCGCTGGCTGTGGCCGTCAAACGCGCCCGCCACCTGGCGTTCCTGCCTTACGTCGGCGGCGAAATCGATTAACCCCCCTTTTTTATCCATTGAGAGGGGCATGGGCTCACGCCGGCCCTTGCCCCTGTTTGTTTTTCTGAATAGAGGCCGCCCATGGCAAAAACACCAACGCCGAAAACCGCTACCAAAAAACACCTCGCCCGCCTGGAGAAGGAGCGCAACCAGACGCGCCTGCTCCTGGGCGGAGTGATCGCCGTGTTCGTTCTGATCGTCGGGGTCATCATTTACGGCATCCTCGACCAAAAATATTTCCAGGCGAACCGCGTGGTGGCGCAGGTTGGAGATACCAAAATCACCGCCGGGCAGTTCCAGGCCGAGGTGCGCTTCAGGCGCTTCCTGGCAATCCGCCAGTATGAGCAGTACGCCGGGAATCCCATCCTGGCGCAGTTCTACGCTTCGCAGATCCAGCAGATGGAAGCCGACCTCAACAACCCGACGACGATCGGCCAATCCACGCTCGATGACATGATCACCAGCGCGATCATCGAGCAAGAGGCCAAGGCCCGTAAAATCGAAGTGACTGACGAAGAACTGGAAGCCGCCCTCCAGGAAGCTTTCGGCTATTATGCCAAAGGCACGCCAACCTTCGCGCCTACCTCCACGCCGTTCGTCACCGCCACCTTAGACGCCACCCAGCTGGCCTGGGTCCCCCCCACGCGCACCCCCACGCCGGAACCCACACTCGACCCGCTCACCCCAACCGCCACCGCCACCACCCTTCCGCCGACGGCCACAGCCACCCCCAGCCAGCCTACCCCCACGCCGACCGGCCCCACCCCCACCCCCACGCTGACCGAGACGCCCTTCCCCACCCCCACGCCCTACACCCTGGAAGGGTTCAAGACCACCATGGCCGATTTCCTCGCCAGCGCGCAGTCGGTGGGCTACACCGAGGCCCAGCTGCGGGCTTACGTCAGGCGCGGGCTGCTGCGCGAGAAGGTCTATAAGGCCCTCACCGATGACCTCCCGAAAGAGGAAGAAAAGATTTGGGCCCGGCATATCCTGGTCAACACCGAAGATGAGGCCAGGCAGGTCCTTCAACGCTTGAACAGCGGCGAGAGCTTTGTTAAAGTGGCCTCCGAGGTTTCGCTCGACACGAGCAACAAAGATATCGGCGGCGACCTTGGCTGGTTCGGCAAGGGTGTGATGGATGTCGATTTCGAGACCGCCGCCTACGCGCTCAAGGTTGGTGAGGTGAGCCAGCCGGTGAAGTCTCAGTTTGGTTATCACATCATCCAGCTCCTCGGCCGCCAGGTGCTGCCGTTGACGGATGACGAGCTCACCACCAAGAAACAGAATGCTTATAACGACTGGCTGACCAAGGCCAAGGAAGACTTGAAAGCCCAGACCTTCGATCTCTGGCAGACGGTCGTCCCCACCGACCCGGTGCTGACGCCCATCGCGCTCCCATCGGGCGGGTAAGCCTTCTGCGCTCCGTTTTGAACCAAAAAGAGCAGGCTGCCGGCCTGCTCTTTTTGGTTTGGCTTCTCGGTTTACTTCACCATCTCTTCGCTCAACTCGTCCAACCGCAAGCTGATGACCTGGCTGGCCGAATCGTGGCCCATCGTCACGCCATAGATTACATCGGCAGCCTGGACGGTGTTGCGGTTATGCGTCACCAGCACGAACTGCGTGTTTTGGGCAAGCTCCAGGAGCAGGTCGCGGAAGCGCCCCACGTTGGCTTCATCGAGCATTGCATCCACTTCGTCCATCACGCAGAAAGGCGTGGGCGAGACTTTAAGCAGCGAGAAGATCAACGCCACGGCCGTCAGGCTGCGCTCGCCGCCCGAAAGCAGCGAGAGGCCCTGGTCGCGGCGGCCAGGCAGGCGCGCCTCGATATCGATGCCCATATCGGCCGTAGAGTCGGCGTCGCTCAGAATCAGCCTCGCCGAGCCGCCGCCAAACAGGCGCGTGAAAAGCCCGTGGAATTCGTGCGCCACGGCGTCGAAGGTCTTGCGGAATTCGCGCTTCATCAACTCGTCCAGCTCGGCGATCACCTCACGCAAGTCGTTGTCGGCCTTGCGCAGGTCTGCCACCTGGGCGGTGAGGAAGTCGAAGCGCTCCTTCACCGAACGGTATTCGGTTTGCACTTCAGGGTTGATCGGTCCCATGCGCCTGAGCAAGGCACGCTGGCGGGCAATATTGTCGGAGAGGTCGGGCGGCAATTCCACCACGTTGGGCAATTGCTCCACCATGCCTTCCAGGGGCAGGGGGGTGGGCCCGGCGACATCGCTGGTGTATTCGAAGGCCACCAAACCGAAATCCTCTTCCACCTTCCGGCGCAGCGAATCGAGCCCATCGCGGCAGCGGCCCAGCTCGAGCTGCGCCTGGGTGGCGTGGCGTTCGGCGGCGGTCACGGCCTGCTGCGCGGTGGTCAGGTTATCCTGCGCGCGGGCAAATTCATCTTCCATCGCCTTCAACCGCTCTTCGGCGGGGTCGATCTGCGCCTGCAAAACATCGATCCGGCCCTTTAACCGCTCCTCCTCGGCGAGTGCGTCGGCGCGCTCGGTTTCCAGCTTTTCCAGCCCGGCTCTCGCCTCAGCGATGCGCTGCTGAAGCGTCTCTATCTGCCTGCGTCCGGCCTGCAGCGCTTCCGATTGCTCCTGAAGGCGCCGGTCGGCTTCGCGCAGCGCACGCTCGAGGACTGCCTGGCGCGTGCTCCAATGATTCATCTCCGCCTGAAGCTCCTCGAGCGGCAAACTCGATAAACTCCGGCCAAATTCGCGCACCTGTTCGCCAAGCTTTTTCGCCTGCGCCGCCGCCTCTTGCAAGTCTTTCTCGGCCTGTTGAATCTCGGCTTCTGTCTTCTGCAGCTGCGCATCCAGCCCGGCAAGCTGCCTGGATTGGTATTCCTTTCTCTGGCGCGCCTGTTCGCTTTCCAGTGCGGCCTGCTGGTAACCCTGGTTGGCTTTGCTCAGGCTGCCCTGGGCCTGCCTCACCAGGTTCTCCAGTTCTTTCTCAGCAGCGCGCCGGCCCGAAAGGTTCTCTTCCAGCCCCTTGAGCGCTCCCTGAGCCTCCGCCAGCCGCGCCGAAGCCTCATCCAATGCCTGGCGCAATTCCTGGATGCGCCTGGTCCGGCCGATCAGGCTGGAGGATTTGCTTTCTTTCCCGGCGACGACCGCACCGTTGCCCAGGAAGACCTCGCCCTGCAGGGTCACCACCCGCGCCGCAGATGGCACCGAGCGGGCCAGGCGGCGGGCCGTGGGCCGGTCGCGCGCCACCAGCACCTGCCCGAGCAGCAGGCGCACGGCCGGTTGCAGTTCCGGGGCCGATCTCACCAGATCGGCGGCCACACCCAGGCAGCCCTCCTCAGCGGCGGCTTGCAGCAGGCTTTGCTCGCGGGCGCCTTCGAGCGGAAGCAGCACCGCCCGGCCCTGCTCGCCTTTGCCCAGCGATTGCAGCGCATCCTCCAGGTCGGCTCCCGGTTCGAGCACCACGCTGTCGAGGTATTCGCCCAGCGCGGCGGCGATGGCGGTTTCCAACTCGCCGGGAACCACCAGCGCGCTGCTCAGCGCCCGGTAGCCGCCCTTCAAGCGGCCCTGGCGCGCCTCCTGGAGCAGGTAACGCGCCCCGGTCGCCAGCCCGGTGAGCGAACGTTCGGCCTGCTCCAGCACATCCGCCTGAGCTGCCGTGCGGCTGCGTTCGGCCTCCAGCCGCGCCCGTGCTTCCAGCAATTGCCGGCGTTCGTCTTCCAAACCGGCCACAGCCTGGCGCAGCGCCCGTAGATTTTCCTCGGCTTCCTGAAGCGCAGCCTCGGCCTGCTCGCGGTTCTTCACCCACTGCTCCAGCCGGGCCTGCGCGCGGGCAAGCTCTTCGCTGTCCTTCGCGGCCGATTGCTCCAGACCGCGCCGGCTGGCTCGCAGCGATTCGAGCCGGTTTCCAAGCTCATCGGCCCGCGCCTTGAGCTGCACCTGGCGCGTCTCGGCATTGACCAGGGCCCGCCGGGCATCGCGCAGCCTGGCGTCGAGCTGCGCACGCTCGGCCTGGCGCTTTTCCAGCGCGCCGCGCGCCTGCGCCGCCCGCTCGCTGGCCTCTTTCAACTCAGCTTGCAGGCGCTTGCGCTCCTCCTGCAATTCGGCCAGGCGCTCTTCGCGCGCCTTTTGTTCCTCTTCGAGGCGCGCCAGGTCGCTCAGCGCGCTCTGCTCCTGCCCCACCAGCGAACGCCTGCGCTCGTCCATCACCGCCAGCGCCCGGCTCACCTGCTCGCGCTGGGTATGCAGCCCGGCCGACTGGTTGTGCCAGTCGTTCAATTCGCCGCGCAGATCTTGCAGACGCACGCGGGCCTGGTTGAGCTCCGCCTCCACCGCTTCCTGCCGCTCGCGCGCCTGGGCCAGCCGCTCTTCCTGCACGCGGGCCACCTCGCGCGCGTGGACAAGCTGCGCCTGGGTCTGGTTCCAATGGTAGCCGTACCACTCGCGCAGCAGCACCCGCAAGTCGGCGCGGACCTGCTCGTACTCCATGGCTCTCTTCGCCTGGCGCTCCAGGCTGCGCATGCGCGGCTCCAGCTCGCTGAGGATATCGAGCACGCGCTCCAGGTTGCGGCGGGTTGTCTCCAGGCGGTTGAGCGATTCCTCGCGCCGGGCGCGGTACAGGCCAATCCCGGCAGCCTCCTCGAAAAACCGCCGCCGCTCCTCCGGCTTGAGCGACAACGCGGCATCCACCAACCCCTGCCCGATGATCGTATAAGTGCGCTCGGCCAGCCCCGACTGCGCCAGCAGCTCGGAGATTTCCTTCAAGCGCACACGCTGCCCGTTGAGCAGGTATTCGTTGGTTCCGTCGCGGTAGGCCCGCCGGGTGATCGACACCTCGCTGTAATCGATCGGCAGCCAGCCGGATTCGTTGTCAAAGGTGATGGTCGCCGAGGCCATCCCGGCCCGCGGGCGCAGCTCGGAACCGGAGAAGATCATATCCTCTGTCTTGCGCCCGCGCAGCAGGCTGTAGGACTGCTCGCCAAGCACCCAGCGCAGGGCGTCGGCAATGTTCGATTTTCCCGAGCCGTTCGGCCCGACGATGGCCGTCACCGCGCCGGGGAACTCGAAGTTAATCCGGCTGGCGAAGGTCTTGTATCCGTGTAATTCGAGGCTTTTTAACAGAGGCATAGGCTGGACTCAGGCCAATCCTAATCGTTCGAGCGCGGCGCGCGCGGCCGCCTTGGCTGCCGCCTGTTTGCTGTGGCCGCTGCCGGTTCCGTAAACTTCGTCGTTGACGATCACATCCACTTCGAACACCTTGGAATGATCGGGGCCGGTGGTGCTGCGAGTGATGTAATGCGGGGCCTGAAAACCCTGCGACTGCGCCCATTCCTGGAACAGGCTCTTCGGGTCCTCGATGGTGTGGCTCGCCAGGATGGCCTCAGAGGCCGCCTCTAACATTGGCGAGATAAAGCTCTTCACGGCTTCGATGCCCTGGTCGAGGTAGATCGCCCCAATCACCGCCTCGAACGCGTCGCACACCAGCGCCGAGCGGTCTCGCCCACCGGCCTGCGCTTCTCCCTTGCCCAGGCGCATGGCCCATCCGAGGTTGATCTGCCGGCCAAATTCGGCCAGCTGCTCGGTATAGACCAGCATCGAACGCATGCGCGTCAGGTCGCCTTCGGGCATTTCAGGGTAGCGGTTATACAGCCAGGCCCCCACCACGAAATCAAGCACCGCGTCGCCCAGGAATTCGAGCCGTTCGTTATCTTCCAGCGCTTCGCTGTGTTCGTTCAGGTACGAACGGTGCGTCAGCGCGCGCCCAAGCAGCAACAGGTTGTTGAACTTCAACCCCAGCCGCGCCGCGAACTCGTGCGGCAGTTCAACCTGGTTCCCGTGCAGGTCCATCGAACCCTCCCGTGAACTCAGGGGGCGCGAGCCGCCCGGCTTGTTTCCGGATGCGCCCGGGGCGGCCCCGGCGGCTTGCGTCCCATCAGTTCCTTTGTTTAAGATGCGGGTAAAGTACTTAATCACCTTTTTGGGGCTGATAGTGCCCCTCGATCCAGATTTCGCCATTCGGTCCGATCTCTTTTTTCCAGACAGGCACAATTTCCTTCAACCGGTCGATTCCATAGCGCGCGGCTTCGAAGACGCCCGTGTCGCGATGCCCGGCGGTGCAGGCGATGAGCACGGTGGGCGTGCCCACTTCCAGCCTGCCGATGCGCTGGACGATCGCGATGCCTTCCACAGAGGGCCAGCGTGAGCGGATTTCAGCAGCCACCTGGGCCATCTTCTCTTCCGCCATCGGCACATAGGCTTCATATTCCAGGGCCGCCGTCTCGTGCGGTTCGCCGCGGCCGGTTTTGCCGCGCACCATGCCGCTGAAGATGCACGCCGCCCCGGTGGAAGGCAGGGTGATCTGCGCGAGAAGGTCATCCAGGTCGAGCGCGTCCTCGGTCACCCGGTAAATCGTCGGCCCCACAGCGCCGCCGCTCACCGGTGGGAAGAGCGCCACCTCGGCCCCCTCCGGGATGGAGTCGCCGTCGAACACAAACTGGTGGTTCACCGCCACGATGAGCGTCGGCAGCGCTTCGCTCAAGCGCGGGTAAACCTGGGCGAGGCGGGCTTTCAAGTCGGCCACGCGTGCGCCGTCCGGCAGGTCCATCTCGGCGCCTGGCGCGCCGGCGCGCTCCTTGAGCGATGCGAAGAACAACAGCTTTACTTTCATCCTGTCAGACATTCAACACGTCGCCGCTCAACCCGCCACGCTTTTCCACCAGGCGGATATTTTCGATGCGGGCCGTCTTTTCGACGGCCTTGACCATGTCATAGACCGTCAGCGCCGCCACGGCCACGGCCGTGAGGGCTTCCATCTCGACGCCGGTTTTGCCCAGCGTGCGCGCAGCCGCCTCGATGCGCACCCCCGGCAGGTCGTCGGCAAGCTCGAGCGTCACCTCAACATGGTTGAGCGCAATTGGGTGGCACAGCGGGATCAATTCGGAGGTCTTTTTCGCCCCCAAAATACCCGCGATTTGCGCCACGGTCAGAACATCGCCTTTTTTCATCAACCCTGCGCGGATCAATGACACCGTCTCGGGCTGCAAGCGCACCTCGCCGCGCGCCACTGCGGTGCGCTCGGTATCGGGCTTGGCGCCAACATCCACCATGCGCGCTTCGCCCTTTTCATTGATGTGTGTGAGCCGCCCTTGTCGTTCCTTCACCAGATCCTCGCTTTGCGAGATGTGTGTAAATAAAAATTATAACCCATCCGGCGCAGTTTCAGCACATCTGCTATAATTTCAGGCGTGAGTTTCCAGATCGCCGGTCACCAGACCGAACATTACCGCATCCAGACCCCGGTCTATGAGGGGCCGCTCGACCTGCTGCTCGAGTTGATCGAGCGCGCCGAGCTGGATATCACCTCCTTCGCCCTCGCGCAAGTCACCGACCAGTACCTGGCGTACCTGCAGCACCTGGAAGACCGCGATCCGGCCGAAGTGTCGGCCTTCCTGGTGATCGCCACCCGGCTTGTGCAGATCAAATCTGCCGCGCTGCTGCCCCGCCCTTCCATCGACGCCCCCGCCCAGGAAGAAGAAGACCCCGGCGAGGCCCTGGCCCGCCAGCTGCTGGTCTATAAACGCTTCAAAGAGCTGGCCGGAGTCCTGGCGGAGCGCGATGCGCGCGGCATGCGCACGTACCTGCGCGTGGCCCCGCCCGCCTTCAAGGTGGAACCGCGCCTCGACCTGAGCGGCGTCACCATCGCCGACCTGGTCGCCGCGGCGCGTTCGATCCTCCTCAGCCAGCCCGACCTGCCTGCTTTGAGCAAGGTGGTCACACGGCCGCGCATCACCATCCGCGAGAAGATCCACGCCATCCTCGATTCCCTTCGCCGCATCGGGCAGACCACTTTCCGCGCTTTGCTGCAAAGCCCCACCGACCGGGTGGAATTGATCGTCACCTTCATCGCCATGCTGGAGCTGGTCAAACGCCGCGTGGTGACCGCCACCCAGGCCAGCCTGTTCGGCGACATCGAGATCGAATCAACCGCCGACCTGAGCGAGGCCGAGACAGAAGTGGAAACCGAGTTCATCGACTGAAAAGCCGCCCAACGCCGTGGGCGGCTTTTTCAAATTCCTGTATAGCGCAGACGGCCTCCCGGCCCCTACTGTTCCGGTTCGCCCTCCGCCTGTTCACCTTCTTCATCGAACAGCTCATACGGCAGGCGATTCACCAGCCAGACCGACATCAACCGCACGTCATCGTTATCCACTTCCTCGCCGGGGAACAACTCGGCGTAGGTCTGGTCGAGAACGTCATACGTCTCGCTCTTCGGCCATTGTGTCATGAAGCCCGGCAGCTTGCTGCGGTCGGCCTCGGGGGGCAGCAGGTCGGCCCAGTTGCGCGATTTGAGCATCTCGAACACCTGCGCCCGCAGACCGGCCTTCAATTCCGACCATCCTTGCAGCACCTGGGCGGCGAAATCGGGGTAGCGGCTAAAGGCGCTGACCGCGCCTTTCACACGCATGGGCAGCGGCGCAGCCGCGCTGTTGCGGAACCCGGGCAGGCTGACGTACTTGCGCACCAGGGCGTTGATCCGCCCACGGCGCTCGCCGGGAAGCTTTTCCACATCGCGCAGCACCTGCTGGATTACCTTGAGCCGGTAATCGTCATTCATGAACTCGTTGATGGCATGAAAAGGAAAATAGCGGATTTGTTTGTCATTCATAGGCACCGATTATAAGCGAAAACCGGCTCAACACCGGCTGGATGAGCCTATTTCGAGAGTTCCTTTTCCACCTGGTCACTGACCTCATCCAGCCGGAGCACCTCTTCTTCGCTCAGGCGCCAGTTGAGCGCGCCGGCGTCTTGCTCGGCCTGGCTGAGAGTCTTCACGCCCGGGATAGGGATGGCCCCTTTGCAGATCACCCAATTGAGCGCCACCTGGGCGGGGGTCTTCCCGGCGTGGTCCGAGCCGATGTGTTTCATCAGCGTGAGCAGCGGCTCGATCTTTTCCAGGTAACGGCGGTTGTACTGCCCGCCGCGAATGCCAGGCGGGGGGTTCTCAGGGCCATATTTGCCGGTCAGCACGCCCTGCTGCAGCGGGCTGTAGGCGATCACCCGCACGCCCAGCTCCTGGCAGGCTTTGAGCAGCCCATCTTTCTCGATCTTGCGGTTCAGCAGGTTATATTCCACCTGGTTCGAAGCCAACCGCAGCCCTTCGCGCATCAGGCGCTCGTGCGCGCGGCGCGTCTGGGCCGTATCATAATTCGATACACCCACGGCAAGCGTCAGCCCGGCGTGGACCGCCTCGGCCATGCCTTCCATCCAGGTTTCGATGTTGACGGGCGGCAGCGGCATGTGCACCTGGTAGAGGGCCACTTGCGGCACCCCCAGGCGGCGCAGCGAGCCTTTGAGCGCCTTCATCAGCGCCTGGCGGGCCAGCCGCCAGGGGAACGGCATGAATTTGGTGGCAATTTTCACCGGCCGTCCGGCGGCTTTCAATAACTGGCCAAGGATCAACTCAGACTGCCCCTGGCCGTAAACCTCCGCAGTGTCGAAGAACGTCACCCCGGCGCCCAGGGCATACTCGAATGCCGCGCGCAGATCCCCGAGGTTATAGGAACGGCCATATCCCCACATCAGGCGGTCTCCCCAGGCCCACGCGCCAAAGCCCAGTTCGATCCCCTCCAGGGGATCTTCCGGGTAGGAACTTTGATCGCTCATCTCACCTCCAAGTGTGGTTGTGCTATCTATTGTACACACATCAGGTTAATCCAGCCTGTCAGCGCAGGCCAGATTCTTCCTCAAGCGGACGGTTTGCAACCTTTTTGCACAGGTTACGTTAATTGAATTGTGAAAGAAATGTCAAGGAGAGATTCACGATGAACAAGAAAATCTTATTGATCATAACCGCAGTCACCCTGATGATCACATCAGGTTGTTCGCTGGTGGCCAACCTCGGCACCGGAGTCCACCCATCGGGGAACGTCACCAGCGAAGACCGCTCCGTGAGCGGGTTCGATTCCATCTCCCTCAGCGGCGCCGGTGATATGAGCATCGAGCAGGGCGATGTGGAAGCCCTCACCGTGGAAGCAGACGACAATCTGATGCAATACATCACCACCCGGGTGAGAGGCAACACGCTCGAAATCGGCCTGAAAGACGGCGTGAACATCCTCGGCCTGACGAAGATCGTTTACCGCGTGAAGGTGAAAGATCTGAAATCGATCGAAATTTCGGGCCTGGGGAACGTCACCATGGACGGCCTGAAGACCGACGAGCTCAAACTGAGCACCTCCGGTTCGGGCCAGTTCAACCTCAAAGGCATCGAAGCGAACCGCATTACCGCCGACTCGAGCGGGTTTGGCATCGTCAACCTGAGCGGTAAAGCCCCGCAGGTAAAGCTCAGCATCAACGGCTCGGGCAGCTTCGATGGCAGCGACCTGGAAGCGCAATCCGTTTCGATTGAAATCAGCGGCGCGGGCAGCGCCACCGTCTGGGCCAAGGAAGCATTGGACGTGCAGGTTTCGGGCGGTGGGCTGGTGCGCTACTACGGCAACCCGAAAATTACCGAAGAGTTCTCCGGCGCAGGAAGCATCAATAAAGCCGGCGATAAATAACCAGAAGGCAGGAAGAAATGAAACCCCGTTTGATCATAGGTCTGTTGATTTTCGCCCTCGTGGCGACCACCGCGTGCAACATCAGCGTGAACCTCGATAACAACCGCGTGCGCGGCTCAGGGAATATCATCTCCGAAGAACGCCAGGTGAGCGGATTCGAGAACGTCAAGCTGATCGGTTCCGGCGAGCTGCACATCGAGCAGGGCGACACCGAAGCCCTGACCGTCGAAACGGATGACAACGTGATGGAGTACGTGACCACCGAAGTCAAAGGCGACACGCTGGAACTGAGCATCAAGCCCAGCCTCAGCCTGTTCTCGGCGAAGATCGTTTACCGCCTGAAGGTCAAAGAGCTGCGCTCGGTTACGATCAGCGGCTCCGGCAGGGTGATCGCCGGCTCGCTTACCACCGATGACCTTAAAATCGGCACCTCCGGCTCGGGCAAGTTCGAGATCGACGACCTGCAGGCCGCCAGCCTGACGGCCTCCACCGGCGGCTCGGGCGAGTTCTCGGTCAAAGGCAAGGTGGATAGCGTCAAGGTCACCATCAGCGGCTCGGGCAAGTTCAACTGCCCCGACCTGCAGACCCGCACCGCCGATGTGACCATCACCGGCTCCGGAGAGGTGATCACCTGGGCGACCGATACGCTCGATGTGCAAATCGGCGGCAGCGGCTCGGTGCGCTACTACGGCAGCCCGGATGTCAACCAGACGATCAGCGGCTCGGGCAGCGTGAGGAAACTGGGCGATAAGTAACCCCGCCCTGCATCCAGGGCCATTCACCGGAACGAGGGCGCGCAAATTGCCGCCCTCGTTCTGTTCCATAATCCAATCCTGTAATTTGTGGGGCAGGCCCCACAATATACCCAAAAGGGATGCACGGTCAGAATCCTCCATAAATAGAAAATTTGGTCTGAGTACTGGTATAATTCACCTCATGCCTCCCATTGTCGCCATAGACATCGAAACTACCGGCCTCGACCCTTACTCAGACGCGATCATCGAAATTGGTGCGGTTCGCTTCAACGGCCGGCGCGTGGAGGCTGAATGGCAGACGCTTGTCAACCCGGGCAGGCCGATTTCGGCCTTCATCACCCAATTGACGGGCATCACCAACGAGATGGTGCGCAACGCCCCGCCCATCAAGGCCGTCGTGCAAGACCTGGCCGCCTTCACCGGCGATGCGCCCGTGCTGGGCCACAACGTTTCGTTCGACCTGTCTTTCCTCCAACGGCAGAACATCCTGCGCTTCAACCAGGCCATCGATACCTACGAACTGGCCTCCGTCTTGCTGCCCACCGCGAGCCGCTACAACCTCGGCGCCTTGGGCCAGGCTCTGGGCATCTTGCTCCCGGCCACGCACCGCGCCCTGGATGATGCGCGTGTCACCCACGCCGTTTACACGCAGCTCATCGAGCTGGCCCAGCAGCTGCCCATCGAACTGGTGGCCGAGTTCGTGCGCAAGAGCGAGCCTTTCGATTGGGGCGCCGCGCCGATCTTCCAGGACGTGCTGCGCACGCTGGCCCGCAAGGGCATCCAGCCGCGCAAAGCGCACGATCACAACGAATACGGCTCGCTTTACCGCCTGCACGCCGAAGCGCCCCAGGCGCCCGTCATGCCGGTCGAAAACCCCATCCCGCTCGACACCGACGAGGTGGCGGCCCTGCTGGAATATGGCGGGCCGTTTGCGGGTTACTTCGAAAGCTACGAGTACCGCCAGCAGCAGGTGGAAATGCTGCGCGCGGTCTGCGATGCGCTCTCACTTGGCAGGCATCTGCTCGTGGAGGCCGGCACCGGCACAGGCAAATCCTTCGCCTACCTTGTCCCGGCGGCCTTGTTTGCCATCCAGAACAACACCCGCGTGGTCATCTCGACCAATACGATCAACCTGCAAGACCAGTTGATCAAGAAAGATATCCCCGACCTGCGCGAAGCGTTGGGCATTGACCTGCGGGCCACCGTGCTGAAGGGGCGCAGCAATTACCTCTGCCCGCGCCGCCTCGAAAGCCTGCGCCAGCGCGGCCCGGCCAGCATCGAAGAGATGCGCGTGCTTGCCAAGGTGCTCACCTGGCTGCAATTCTCCGATTCGGGCGACCGCAACGAGATCAACCTCAACGGCCCGGCCGAGCGCGACGTGTGGAGCCGCATTTCCGCCGAGGACGAGGGCTGCAAGGCGGAAGTCTGCATCGAGCGCACCGGCGGCGCCTGCCCCTTCTACCGCGCCCGCCAGGCTGCCCAGAGCGCCCACCTGCTGATCGTCAACCATGCCCTGCTGCTCTCCGATGTGGCCACGGGCAGCCGCGTCCTGCCGGAATATGACTACCTGATCGTTGACGAGGCCCATCACCTCGAAGCTGCCACCACCTCCGCGCTGAGCTTCCGCGCCACCCAGCTCGACCTGGCGCGCCTGCTCCGCGAGATGGGAGGCACCTCGGCGGGCATACTCGGCCGCCTGCTGAGCACCGCCGGGTCATTCCTCCGCCCGGCCGACCTGGCCGCGATGACCCAGGCTATCAACCGCGGCACCGATCTGCTCTTCCGCCTGGAGCACGCCTACCTCGCATTCTTCCGGGCAGTCGAGGAATTCCTCGGCGAGCTGCGCGAAGGCCGCCCTGTGGGCCCCTACGGGCAGCAGGAGCGCATTTTAGAAGGCTCGCGCACCCTGCCTTCCTGGACGAACGTGGAAATCACCTGGGATGCCGCCCACGAGACCACCAGCCTGCTCTCGAACCTGCTGGCCGAGCTGTATAAATCCTGCTCGGAAATGCGCGATTACGGCGGAGAAGAATTCAACGACGCGATCGAGGCGATGGCCAACGTTTACCGCCGCCTGATGGATGCAGACGCCAACCTGCACGGGTTTGTGGCCCAGCCGCTGCAAAGCAACATCTATTGGGCAGAGATCAGCCCGAACAGCAACCAGCTCGCGCTGCAGGTGGCGCCGCTGCACGTCGGGCCGTTGATGGAGCAGTTTATCTGGCACGAAAAGACCAGCGTCATCCTCACTTCAGCCACCCTCACGGCCAACGAGGGCTTCGATTACATCCGCAGCCGCCTCAACGCAGACGAAGCCGATGAAATCCAGCTTGGTTCGCCCTTCGATTACGAATCCGCCGCCATGCTCTACCTGGCCAACGACATTCCCGAGCCAAATGACGCCAACGGCTACCAGCGCGCGCTGGACCAGACCCTGGTGCGCCTGGCGAAGGCCACCGGCGGGCGCATGCTCACGCTCTTCACATCCTACGCCCAGCTGCGCCGCACCTCGCAGAACATCACCGGCCCGCTGAGCGAGGCGGGCATCACCGTTTACGAGCAAGGCGAAGGAGCCTCGCCCAACACGCTGCTGGAAACTTTCCGCGAGGCCGAAAAGGCCGTTCTGCTGGGCACGCGCAGCTTTTGGGAGGGCGTCGATATCCCCGGCGAGGCCCTTTCGGTGCTGGTGATCGTCAAACTCCCCTTCGACGTCCCCTCCGACCCGATCATCGCCGCCCGCGCCGAGACGTATGAAGACCCGTTCAATGAGTATCATCTGCCGGAAGCCATCCTGCGCTTCCGCCAGGGGTTTGGGCGCCTCATCCGCACCCAATCGGACCGCGGCATCGTGGCTGTGCTCGACCGGCGCATCCTCACCAAACGCTACGGCCGGTTATTCATCGAGGCTCTGCCCACCTGCAAGTTGAAAGTCGGTTCGCTGCAAGACCTGCCTTCTTCGGCAGCCAAATGGCTGGGGTTATAACCTCGCGGCTCGTCCGGGTTGTGCCGCTTTGTTTTAACCGACTGCCTGGCCGGCCTTTTTTTAACTTTCCACCCACCAGCCGCTTTCTTCCGGGTGCTCGCGGCGCTGCAGCACTTCCACCCGGTCCTTTTCTACCCACAGCACCTCCGGCCGGGTGGACAGGTTGTAGTTCGAGGCCATGCTGAGCTGGTACGCCCCTGCCATCGGGATCACCAGGTGTTCTCCACGCTCCACATCCGGGAGCCATGTGTCGGCGATTAACTCGTCGCCGGCCTCGCATGCCTTGCCGACAATGCGCGCGCGCTGCGACATGGCCATGCCGGGTTTCTCTGCCACCACGCAGGTATATCTGGCCTGGTAGAGCGCCGGGCGCGGATTGTCGGCCATGCCGCCGTCCACCGCGACCAGTGAACTGCCATCGGGCGCCTTCTTGCATGCCCCGATGGTATAAACCGCCACGCCCGCCCGCGCCGCCAGCCAGCGGCCCGGCTCGATGACCAGCCTGGGCAGCCGCCACCCGCGGCGCTCGAATTCCTCGCGCACCACGCCGGAGACTCCTTCGATCCACGCCTGCGGGTCGGCATCGGCGTCATCCACGGTGTAGGGCACGCCCCAACCGCCCCCAGGGCTGATCTCCTTGAGCGTCAGCCGGTGTTTCTCGGCGAGGTCGGCCAGGCTGCGCAACGCCTGGCGGTAAGGTTCGGCCGTGAAGATCTGCGAGCCCAGGTGAACGTGCAAGCCCGTCAGGTGCAGCCACCGGCTGGATTGGGCACGCTCGATGGCTTCAGCGGCATCCCCTCCTTGAACGGCCAGCCCGAATTTACTGTGCGGGCCGCCCGTCTGCCAGGAAGGATGGGTTTGCACGTCGACGGCCGGCGTGATGCGCAGCCAGATGGGCGTGCGCCGCTGGCGTTCGCCGGCCAGCTCCTCGAGCAGCTCCAGTTCGTCGAGGTTATCCACCACAATCGCCTGGATCGCCTGCTCGATCGCCTCGACCAGTTCAGACTCGCTCTTATTGTTCCCGTGCAGGTGGATTTTCCCCGGCCTGAAGCCCGCTTTTTGAGCCACGCGCATTTCGCCAAGGCTCACTGCATCGACCCCCAGGCCTAAAGCGGCCAGCTTGCGCGCGAAACCCAGCGAGAAATAAGCCTTCGCCGCGTAGGATACCTCCGACAGGCCCGGGTAGTTCTGCTCGAGCAGGTTCTTCAGGCGAGAGGCGTGTTCGTGCAGCGTTGTGGCATCATAAAGATACAGCGGCGTCCCATGCTGTTCGGCCAGGTTCGCAACCGAGTGCCCGGCGATGGTTAACCGGCCGTTCTCATCACGGCCGGTGCTCATCGGGAACAGGCTGGACGGGCGCGCCATCAACCTTCCTCGAACGACATGCCCGGCTTGACCCCTTCGTCCATGTCCACGCCGGGGAAGTTTTCTTCGGCCAGGATGGCCGCCAGGTGGTATTCGCTCGGGCTTTCATCCTGGTCGAAGGAACTGATCACCACGATGGCATTCACCACATCCGGCCCGGGGTTGTGCCAGCGGTGCAGGGTTTGAGGCGAAAACAACAGGCTGTCGCCCGGTTCGAGCAGAAAGGTGTGGTGGTCAACCTCATAAGCAAGCCTGCCTTGCAGGCAATAAACCAGCTCGCTGCCGGAATGCAGCAACTGGTTGGGGCCGCTGTTGGCCCCATTCTCCAGCCTGATCTGAAACGCCTCCACCCGCCCGGCGAACGACTCTCCGCCTAGTCCCTCCAGCATACCGCGCTCAAAGGGGATGCGCGTCCGCTCGGCTGCTTTGCGGAATACGACCTTTTCTTTGACCACCTCGTGCTTGAAGAATGCCACAATGGGCACCTGCAATGCCGCCGCGAGTTTATTCAATGTGCTGACCGAAGGAGAGGTCAATCCGCGTTCGATCATACTGAGAGCGTTCGCCGATAAATTGGAGTTGCGCGCCAGCGCACGCATCGAAATTCCTCTCTCCTCACGCAATTGCCGCAACCGCTGACCCACATCCACGGTTAACGCCTCTTTCCAGAAATTGTCCATTATTATCTCCAGTAAGCCGCTTATTCGTGTCGAGTCAATTATATATCGGTCGAAAAGAATTTATGTGAAAATTTTATGGTTTTTATACTAATTTGGTCAATAAACAGGGTTATTCTCCGATTCAAGGCACCATCCTGGAACGAAAAGGATTCGGACTGCTTCGTCCGAATCCTTTCCAACCGGCCGCTTATGCCACGGGCAAGCTTCAAGAAAGCCCGAGGATACGCTCCGTTTCCAGGTCGATATCAATATCAAAGAATGCCGGGCGGGTGGGCAGCCCGGGCATGGTGCTCATTTTACCGACCAGGGGGTAGAGGAAGCCCGCCCCAACCGAGGCACGCACTTCCCTCACCGGCAGGCGGAAGCCCTTCGGAACTCCCTTCAAGGCTGCGTCGGCGCTCAGGCTGAGGTGCGTCTTCGCCATGCAAATCGGCAGGCGGTCGAACCCCAGGCGGGTATAGTTCTCGATCTGCGCATCCGCCTCGGCAGAATAATCGACCCCGTCGGCTCCATACACTTCGCGCGCGATGGTCTCGATCTTCTCTTTGATCGGCATTTCGAGCGGATACAAGAATTTGAAGCTGCGCGGCTGCTGAGCGGCCTTCACCACGGCTTTGGCAAGCTCCACGGCCCCTTCGCCCCCCAGCTCCCAATGGTTCGAGACGACCGCATCGACAGCGCCGCCCTGTTCCATAGCAGCCTTGCGGATCATATCCAGCTCGGCGGGGGTATCGGTGGCAAAACGGTTGATCGCCACCACCACCGGGATGCCGAACTTGCGCGCGATGCCGATGTGGTGCAGCAGGTTAGGCAGCCCTTTTTGCAGCAGGTCGAGGTTCTCATCGGTATAGGCCGAATCCAGCGGGCGCCCGGCCACCACCTTGGGGCCGCCGCCGTGCATCTTGAGCGCCCGCACGGTGGCCACCATCACCACCACGCTGGGCAGCAGGCCCGAATAGCGGCACTTGATATCGAAGAACTTTTCCATGCCGATGTCTGCGCCAAAGCCCGATTCCGTCACCACGTAATCGGCCAGTTTGAGGGCGATCTTATCGGCAATGATCGAGCTGTTGCCATGGGCAATGTTCGCAAACGGCCCGGCATGCACAAACACCGGCGTGCCTTCGAGCGTCTGCATCAGGTTCGGCTTGATGGCGTCCTTCATCAACACGGTGAGCGCCCCGGCGATGCCCAGATCTTCCGCGGTGATCGGCTCACCGCTGTGACGGCTGAGGGCAACGACCATCTTGCCGATCCGCTCGCGCATATCCTTCAGGTCGCTGGTCAGCGCCAGCACGGCCATCAGCTCGGAGGCCACCGTGATGTCGAAGCCGGTCTCGCGCTCGAAGCCGGTCTCCTCAGGGCCCTTGCCCACCGTCACCCCGCGCAAGAAGCGGTCGGAGGTATCCATCACCCGCCGCCAGGTGATCGACTCAGGGTCGATATCCAGCCGGACGAGCCGCGAGCGTTCCTCTTCGGTGAGGGCGTCGGGGTCGGTCTTGTCGATGCCGAGCTTCTTCAACCTGCCCAGCAACCCCACGCCGAAGCGCCGCCGGCCCTTTTTATCGGGCGGGCACAGGCGGTTGAAGAGCTGCTCATCGGTGGCCCCGGCCTCGTGCAGGATGCGCGCATCGATGGCGGCCGCCAGCAGGTTGTTCGCCGCGGTAATGGCGTGAATATCACCCGTCAGGTGCAGGTTGAACTCTTCCATCGGCACCACCTGGCTGTACCCGCCGCCGGCCGCCCCGCCTTTGATGCCAAAGGTGGGGCCCTGGCTGGGCTGGCGGATGCAGGTGAACACGCGGTAGCCCAGGTGCGCCCCCAGCGCCTGGCTGAGCCCCACGGTGGTGGTGGTCTTCCCCTCGCCGAGCGGGGTCGGCGTGATGGCCGTCACATCGATGTACTGGCCGTCGGGCACATCTTGCAGGCGCCGCAGCACCTCCAGCTTCACCTTCGCCTTATATGGCCCGTAAAGCTCGATCTCCTCCGGCAGCAGCCCAAGCTCGGCCGCCAGTTCGCCGATCGGCTTCATTTTGGCTGCCTGGGCAATTTCGATATCCGAGGGGACCGGCGAGACGCGTTCCAGAGGGATGGGCCGGATGGCGGGGCGAGCGGTTTCAGAGCTCATAGAAGCGCACTCCTTCGTCTGGATGGTGATGAAGAGGTAATCAGGATAATTTGTCTGACAATATTATAAACCAATCCTATCTCTTTGAGGCGGCGATGGCAAAACCTACCGCCAGGCAAACCTTACCCTGCGCTGAACCAAAAGCTTTCCAGGTCGAACAGGCGCTCGGGGTCGAACGTGCGCACCTCATCCGGAGCCCCGGCCACGTTCCCCTTGCAGACGAGGTACACCGCCCTCACCCCATCCACCGGCCTGACGGGGCAACTGAGGGTGGCCCACTTCTGCCAGCCGCCGGTGCGGGGCACCGCGCATACGCCGATCAACTCGCCATCGGGGGCATCCAGGTGAACTTCGATGCTCCCCCCATAGGCCGGGCTGCCGGCGCGCGCATGAAAGAAGCGCACAGGCTGCGCGGTGAAATCCACATACTTATAGCCGGCCCAATCGCCGTGGTGGATGAGCGTGAGGTATTCGCGAACGGCCGGGTCGCCCTCGGTGGGGCCCGAAGCCGCCGTGCGAACCTGCCCGTGGAGCAAACAGGCCCGCCAGGCCTCGATGGGCCTGTTGGCTGGCAGCGGGCCGGTGATGCCCTGGGTGGTCATTTCCACTTCCGCGATGCTCCCATCGCTGTTGAATTGGATCGGCTCGATGCACACGCGCCGGTTGAAGTTGCTGGCCTGCGAACTGCGGTGATAGAAGATGTACCACCGGCCGTTGAACTCGGCAATCGAGCCGTGATTATTCCAGGATTGCGGGTCGCAGCCGGTGTTATCGATGAGGATGCCGCCCTTGGTGAACGGCCCCAGCGGCGAACGGCTGGTGGCATAGGCCATGCAGGTGGCCCGCCCGCGGCTAATATCGGTATAGACCAGGTAATAGATGCCGTTGCGCTTGCGGATGGAAGCGCCTTCGTGAAATCCGTGCTCGGCCTCGGTGATCAGGTCGGTGCGCAGCGTTTCTTTCTGGATGCCGCGCAGGTCGGGGCGCAGCTTCGCGCCGCGCAAATGAAACTGGCCCCAATAGTAATAGACCTGGCCGTCGTCATCCACCAGCGCCGCCGGGTCGATCGCATCGCCGTCGGCCCCCTCGACAGGAGCCGCGCCCGAAAAGCGCCCAGCGGGCGAAAGGCTCTCGGCCACGCCTTCGCTGCGGTCGGCATTGCAGAAAAAGAGGTAGTAGCGCCCGTTGTGGTAAATGCAATCCGGGGCAAAGAGCGGCGCGCTCGACCAGGGCACATCTGAATCCGGGCCGGTGGAACGAAAGCTCTCGCCGTGGTCCACCCAATTGACCAGGTCGGCGGAAGAGAAGACATGGTATTCCCAGCTGCAATAACTCGTCCGCCCGCTGATATCACAGGAGCCGTAGAGATACATGCGCCCGTCGCCCCACTGGCGCGCCTCGACATCGGGGATGAAATACTGGATCGGAAGGAGGGGGTTCATGAGTTGCCTTTTTGTGCCGCCGGCAGATAGACGCAAGCCAGGCCTCCGAACGACCTGGCTCGATGTGACCTTGCTGCTTCTTTTGTATGAATTTGTGGGGTAAACCCCACAAATTCATACAAAAATGCGCACGATCCTCGATGTGTAGGGCGGGTGGGACTTGAACCCACAAGGTATCTCTACCGGCGGATTTTAAGTCCGCTGCGTCTGCCAGTTCCGCCACCGCCCCGCTGCGTTAATTGTATCCCAAGCCGGGGAAGCGTCAAGGATAACGGGAGCCCGCTTGAGCGGTATGGTAGAATCGATGCCATGAACACACGCCGTATTCCACTGATCGAAGTTTATGGCAGCCATTACCAGATGGGCTGCCAGTACGGCGAGGCCTGCCGTGATCAAATCGCCCACAGCGTGGAGAACGCCCGCCAGCTGCTCTCGGACGCCTACGAAAACCTGCAACTCACCTGGGAAGGCGCGCGCATCCAGGCGCGCAAGTACCTGCCCTTCGCGGAAGAGCGTTACCCAAAGTATGTGGAAGAAATGCGCGGCTTCGCCGATGGCGCCGGGCTGAACTTCGATGACATTTCCGTCGTCAACGCGATGGAAGCCGTCACCATGGATGCCCTGCACCTCACCAAGTGCACCAGCCTGGCGCTGGCCCAGGAGCGCACCACCAGCGGGCACGTGTTGGTGGCTCACAATGAAGACTGGCTGCCCGAGGACGAGCCTGACCTGGCCATCATCCGCGCGCGGCCCGACGATGCCCCCCCCTTCCTGGCGATGACGTACGGCGCGCTGCTGCCGAACATCGGCTTCAACGCCGCCGGGATCGCCCAATGCTGCGACAGCGTGTATGCGACCGATTCGCGCATCGGCACCCCGCGTGTGATCGTCTCGCGGGCCGTGCTCAGCGCCGCCACCCCTGCCGATGCCATCCGCTACACGCTTTCGGCACAGCGCGCCGCCGGCTATAACCACCTGATCGCGCACGAAAGCGGCGAGATGTATAACGTGGAGGTCTCGGCGCGGCGCTTCGCCGTGCTGGGCAGCCAGGATGGCTCCATTGCGCACACGAACCATTACCTGCATCCGCACATGCAAGAGGTAGAATCCGAGCCGGATGAACTGGTCTCCACGCGCGTGCGCCATTTCCGCGCGCTGCGCCTTCTGGGGCTTACGCCCTGCCACGACCTGGCATCAATCCAGGCCATTCAAAGAGACCACGTCAACTACCAGGACTCGATCTGCAACCACGCTATCGATGAGCAGCAGCCGCTGGACCGCGAGAAGACGATCACCGCCCTGTTGATGGACCTGACGGAACGCCGCCTGTGGGCCACCTGGGGCAACCCCTGCGAAAACGAGTACTTCGAATACCAGTTATAGCTGCCGGATCTGTGAAACAGGCAGCACAAACAAGAACGGACGGGGGCGCCTTCCAGGCCGCCCCCATTGCGTTACTCCAACGGCAGCCCGGCCTCCAGCCAGCGTTCGCGCGGCACCTCAAGGTAATCCAATGCGCTGAGCAAAACGCCCTGGGCGCGTGAGCGCAGCCTGGAGCAATCCAGCGGGGGAGCATCCAGGTCGGTCTGAGCATCGTCCGCCAGGCGGTTCCAGGCCCGGCAGGCCCCGCCGCACAGGTAGCGCAGCGCGCAGGCCCGGCAGGCCCGGTTGCTATCGACCGTGGCCCGCCCGAGGCGCCCGAAAGCGTCACTGCCAAGCACCTGCACCAGCCCGCCCGGCCCGGTCACATCGCCGAGGCGCCAGGCTTCGCCGTGCCAGGCGTAGCATGGGTAAGCGCCGCCGTCCGGCTCGATATAGAGGTTCTGGCCCATTCCGCAAGAGGCCGCCGGCGAGAAGCCGTAAGCCACGCGCTCTTCCGGGCGCAGGGCAGCCCACACCACCTCTGTCTCCAGCCCGGGCAGGTTCTCTGCGGCTCTGCCGAGCGGCAGCACCGGCCTGAAGCGCACCCGCCGGATGCCCAGTTCATCCGCCAGGGCGCGCACGCTGCGCCCGGCCTCGCCCTGCGCCTGCTCCAGCGGCAACACCGCTGCCAGCGAGACTTCGACCCGCCCGCCCAAGCCCGCCAGCCGGCGTAAATTGGCCAGCGTGCGCGCATAACTGCCCGCACCGCGCCGGGCATCGTGCGTCTTTTCATCGCCGTCCAGGCTGACCACTACTTCATCGGTGCTCTCCGCCACCAGCCGGAGCGTGGGGCCGTCAAGAGGCATCGCCAGGCTGGTGCGCAGCACCGTGCGCAGCGGCCTGGCCTGGCTGCCAAGGTCTGCGAGGGCCTGCAGCAGCTCTTCCGCCTGCGGGTGTGCCAGCGGCTCTCCGCCGGTGATCACCAGGTGACGGAAGCCCAGCCGCGATGCCTCCAGGGCAAGCGGCCCCACCTTGTGCGGGGGGTAGGCTCCCTTGCGCTCCTCTCCGCCGCGCGCGTAGCAATGGCGGCAGCCGAGCGGGCAGGCATAGGTGACGTGCAGGTAAAGATTGTTGCGCAGGTCTCGCCCGGCGCTCAGGCGCGCCCGCAGGCCTTGCAGCGCCCTGAGCGTCCGCCTCGGCTGCGAAACGAGCCCGGCAGCCTCCAGGCGCTCTGCGGCGGCTTCGGGCGACCCGGCGGCAGCCAGGGCCACGCAAGCCAGCGCCTGGCGGGCGTTCAAAGCGGCTTCGAAGGGATGCGCCCGCTTGCTCATCAGCTCAAGGATGCGCCCTTTGCGCAGCAAGCTGTGCTTTGCATCGGGGCGCTCCACCACCTCGGCCAGGTTGGCGGGCGAAAAGACCTCCGCCGCGGCCCGGTCGGTGATTGCGCGGAAAATCCGGCGGTAGGCCGGGCAGTAGGGGTCCCTCAAACTGCCGTCGAAGCCCCCTGTGCCGCTCCGCGCCAGCACATTATACGGGCAGCCCCCGCGGCAAATATCCAGGAACTCGCACCCGGCGCATTCCGAGTCGATCTGCCCTTGCCGCCGGGCAAAACCGTCCCACACCGCAGATCGCCGCAGAGCCGCAGGAGAACCGGCCACCGACCCCAGCCTGAAGCGCTGATCGCCGCAAAAGCGCTGGCACGGGTAAATCGACCCATCCGGCCCGACGGCCAGGTAAGCCCCCAGGCAGTCGCCAAAGGTGCAGATGCCTCCCTTGCCCGCCGCAACCGAGCGGATGAGCGCGTCGAGCGTGTCGATGCGCACGCGCTTGAGGTTGTCGAGGTAAAAATCCAGCAGATCCACCATCAAGCGGCCGTAATCATCCGGCGAGAGCTCCCAGGGCTGCCCGGGCGGCCGCCCCAGCACCGGCAGCGCGGCGTGGATCGAGAAACTCAACCCCTCCGAGAGGAAAAACTCCACCACCTCGCGCCAGCGCGGAGCCGTCTGCGCGGTGAAGGTGGCGATGCAGCCCACCGGCACGCCCCTGGCGCGGGCAGCCTCGATCGCGCGCATCGTCCGGCGAAAGTAGCCCTTGCCGCGCTGCGCATCGTTAAGCGCCTCAGGCCCGTCAAGGCTTGTGCCCAGCGCGAGCGGGTACCGGGCGAAAAGGTCCAGCAAGGGTTCGTCCAACCGCCAGAGGTTGCTCTGCACGCTGAAGCGCACATCCTTCCCCGGCCAGGCCTTCTGCAGCAGCGGAAGCGCCGCCGCGTAGAAATCCGCCCCGGCCAGCAGCGGTTCGCCGCCGTGAAAGGTCACCTCCAGCGCCTCGTTCGAGGGCTGCCCCTCCAGCCAGGCGGCTGTGCGTTCGAGGGTCGCGGGCAGCATGCGCCTGCCACCGCGGTGCGGGCCGAAGCAGTAGCTGCAGCTTGCCGGGCAGCTCAGCGATGGAACCACCAGCAGGTGACGCGTCATGCTTTCATTATAGAGGCTGTGGCGAAAACCAAACCTGCCATCTGGCATAAGAATTGGTTGATTATTCTCCCCTGTCCACCCTTCTCGCCGCTCACCAGCTCAGGGTTGGAACTTTTTCGGACTCCTTACGTTATACCAATGAGCCCAACTTGTGCTTCCTTGGGCTTTGTATGCTGAAAGGATTGGACAATGAAGCTGCGTACCGTTTTGCCCTTAGTCGCTTTAACCTTGATGATTATTCTCACGGCCTGTAACATGCCGCTGGTGGCGCGGACTCCCGCCTCGCCCAACCTGGCCGGCACCCTCGCCGCGCAAACCCTGCAAGCGATGATGACGCAGGTTACCACGGCCACCACGCCTGCGCCCGGCGGGCCAATCGCCACCGCCACCCAGCCGGTGCTGCAGCCGAGTTCCACCCCGGCGCCCACCAGCACAACCGTGGTCCTCCCAACCAACACCAACGTGCCCATCCCTTGCGATGCCGCCGCGTTCGTCGGCGACGTGAGCATCCCCGATGGCACGCTGCTCACCTCCAACCAGCGCTTTACGAAGACATGGCGGGTGAAGAACATCGGTTCCTGCACCTGGACGACCGATTACGGCATCGCCTTCGTGGACGGCAACGCGATGGGCGCTCCGGCAGTCGTCAAACTGACCGGCACGGTGGCCCCCAACCAGACGGTTGACCTTTCGATCGATCTGACCGCGCCCGCCCAGCCCGGAACCTACCACGGCAACTGGAAGCTGCGCAGCGCCAACGGCCGCATCTTCGGCACCGGCCTGGACGGCAGCTACCCGTTCTACGTCGATATCCGCGTGGCGCCGCCCTCATCCAACGACGGCAGCAGCTATAACTTCGTTTACAACGTCTGCCAGGCGGCCTGGAGCAGCGGGGCCGGCAACCTGCCCTGCACCGGCACCGATGGCGATGTGCGCGGTTCGGTGCTCTATCTCGATAAGCCGCGCCTGGAAAACGGCAACACCGATAACGAACCCGCCCTGCTCACCCAGCCGCAGGCGATCAACGACGGCGTGATCCGCGGCAAGTACCCTGCCATCACCATCAAGGCCAACGACCGCTTCCGCGCCGTGCTGGGCTGCGAGTACAACGCCCGAAGCTGCTACGTGCGCTTCCAGCTCGATTACCAGATCGAAAACGGCTCCATCCAGACCCTGGCCACCTGGGACGAGAAATATGAAGGCAATTTCGTCTCGGTCAACGTGGACCTCACCCCCCTGGCGGGCAAATCGGTGAAGTTCATCCTCACCGTCCTTTCGCTCGGCCCGTCTGCCGGTGACCGCGCTCTGTGGCTGATGCCGCGCATTGTCAACACGCCGCCCACCGCCACCCCGACCGTCACCTTCACCCCCACGGCCACGCGCACGCCCACTGCCACCTTCACCCCCACGGTGACGCTCACGCCCACGCAGACGCCGACCCCCACCGTGACGCTCACGCCCACGCAGACCGCCACGGCCACGCAGACGCCCACCATGACGGAGACGCCCACCGAGACGCCCACTTCCACCGAGGCAGTTGGGCCGTAAAGAACCCAATACGCATCAAAGAGCGTGCGAAGACACCGCACGCTCTTTTCATTTTTGCCATTTCGGGTTGTATGCCGGGCCTGTCTGGCAGAACCGCCAGGCGATACGAGCACAGCGCGCAGGCGCACCTCCGGCTGCGGGTTTACCTGCGCGGCGAATTCGCCATACCCTTCCGGCCGGTCTCCCCGCCGGAAGAGCTAAAGGAGCATCCGCACGCCGAGAATGGCAACGATCAGGCTGCCCAGCAGGCTGATGCCGGCCTGTGCGCGCGGCGAGAGGCTGCGGTGCGCCAGCGCACCGGTGGCTGCCAGCAGGCTCTGCCATGAAAGCGAAGCCAGCCCGGCCCCGAAAACAAATGCCCCGCGCTGCCCCCAGGAGGCCAGCTCGGCGCTGCCGCCCAGGATCAACGCGGCGAAATAAGCCACCGTGAGCGGGTTGAGCAGCGTCAACCCGGTGAACTGCAGGTAAGTACGCCAGGCCCCGGCTCTGGCAGGAAGGTCACCCCCGGCCGGCTGCCCGCTGCGCCCGGCGCGCAGAACCCGCCACACCCCACGGCAGCCCAGGCCGATGAGCACCCCGGCGCTGAGCAGCCGCAGCGCGTCTGCGTGCGGCGCGAGCGCCTGGGCCAGCCCCTGCCCGGCCAGCGCCGCCAGCGCGGCATAGACCAGGTCGGCGGTGGCGGCCCCGGCCCCGGCAGCCAGGCCTGCGCGCAGTCCGCGCTGCAGGCCCGTCTCGACGATCAAAATGGCGATGGCCCCCACGGGGATGGCAATCCCATACCCGGCGATGGCCCCGGCAAGGAAAGCAGACATCTGCCCATTTTAATTGAGACGGCCCGATTGCTCTATCCCAAACGAGCATCGATTCTATAATGGGGGAAGCGACGAGCCGGTGCGCCGGTGAGAGCAGGTATTCAAGCCGCGCATCCTCATTTTGGCTTATCCTGAACATCCTTCTCATCCTGTTTTATATTTCCAAACGCCATGAACCCTAACCCACTCCTGCGCAGACTCGGATTTTCAGACGATGACCGCGTGGCGATCATCCACGCCGATGACGTCGGCATGTGCCAGGCCAGCGTCCAGGCCTTCTCTGAACTGGACGCCTTTGGGATCGTTTCTTGCGGGGCGGTGATGGTGCCCTGCCCCTGGTTCCCCAAGGCCGCCGAATATGCCCGCCAGCACCCCGAGGCCGACCTGGGCCTGCACCTCACGCTCACCAGCGAATGGCAGCATTACCGCTGGCGCGCCGTGGCCCACCTGGATGCTTCCAGCGGGCTGTTCGACGAAGAAGGCTACTTCCCGCACCGCGCCCAGCAGACGCAGGCCTCGGCCACCCCCGAAGCCGCCCGCGAGGAGATGCAGGTGCAGCTCAGGCGCGCGCTGGATTTTGGCATCCGGCTCACCCACATCGACACGCACATGGGCACGGTCATCCACCCGAAATTCCTCCAGGCCTATATCGAGCTTGCGCTGGCCAACCGCCTGCCGTTGATGATCTTGCGCATGGATGAGCCTGCCCTGCAGGCTATGGGGCTTGATGCCCCGACCGCCGCGCTGGCCGCCGGAGTGATCCGCCAGCTCGAGCACGACGGCTTCCCCCTCCTCGATCATATCCACCAGATGCCGCTGGATAAGCCCGAGAACCGCCTGGAGCAGACCAAAGCCGCCTTCGATGCGCTGCCCCCCGGCGTGACGCACTTCATCATCCACCCGGCCGCCGATACGCCCGAACTGCGCGCCATCACCCCCGATTGGCGCGGGCGGGTCGCCGATTACCAGACCTTCTTGAACGAAGACCTGCGCATCCACCTGCAGCAGACGGGGGTGCAGGTCATCGGGTACCGCGCCATCGCCAATTTGCTCTGACCGGAGGACACCATGCAACAAGCATCGCCCGTCAAACTCTCCCGCTCATATAAAGTGATCTGGGGCGTCGCTGCCCTGGGCACTTCGATGATTTCGGGCATCTACGGCGCCCTGCTGACGATCTTCTACCAGGATTACCTCGGCCTGACGGCCAAATGGATCGGGCTGGCCTCGCTGATCTACGCCATCTGGAATGCCATCAACGACCCGCTATTCGGCTACATCACCGATTCAACCCGCTCGCGGCACGGGCGGCGCATCCCCTACATGCGCTACACCGCGCCGTTCCTGGCCCTCACGTTCATCCTGGTCTGGCTGGCGCCGCCCCACGCCGGGCAGCAGATGCTCTTCGTCTGGATGCTCGTCAGCATGCTGCTCTATGACACCTGCTACACCATCATCGGGCTGGTCTATTCGGCCCTCCTGCCCGAAGTGAGCGAATCGGACGGCGAGCGGAACGACCTGCAAATATCCTCATCGCTCTTCGGCCTGCTCGGCACGCTGCTGGGCTTCATGATCCCCGATTTCGTCCGCCCCAAGGCGGCCGATTCCTCCTTCCTGCCTCTGCAGGTTTCGATGGTGGTGGTGGCCATCGTCGCCATGCTGTTGATCATGGCCACCACCCTCAAGGTGAAGGAGCGTCCCGAGTTCACCCGGGTGGATAAGCCCATTTCGATCCCCGAAGCTTTGAAGTTGACCTTCGCCAACCGCTCCTTCCTCATATTGGTGGCGGCCAACTTCATGTCCATCCTCATGCAGTCGCTCATCCTGAGTTCGATCTACTACCTCGCCGATTACGTCATGCAGGTCAGCACAATGATCCTGCTGGCCTGCCTGTTCATCCCGTTGATCATCGGCGTGCCCATCACCAGCCTGATCCGCAAACGCCTGGGGGTGGTTGGCGCGCAGCAGCTCCTGCTGGTGGTCGGCGGGGTTGGGTTGATGCTCATCGCGGTTGTCCCGCCGGCGTTGATCCCTGCCTGCCTGGCGCTGGCGGGGTTTGGCCTTTCGGGCCCGCAGACGCTCAGCAACCTGCTGTTTGCCCAGGTGGCCGATGAAGACGAGCTGCGTTCGGGGGTGCGGCGCGAGGGGGCCTTCTTCGGCGTGAACGCGCTCATCACTAAACCGGCGCAGTCCATCGCCTTGTGGCTCTTCCCCTTCATCCTCGAAGCCACGCATTTCGTCACCCGCGAACAGAACAACGGCGTGGCTTTCCTCGACCAGCCCGCCAGTGCGCTCTTCGGTTTGAAGGCCCTGGGCGGGTTGATCCCCGGCGCGGCCCTGCTGCTCGGCGCACTCATCCTGGCCTGGTTCCCGTTGCGCGGCAAATATCTGGCCAGGGTGCAGCAAGATGTGCTCGCCCTGCACGCTAAAAAGCACGCCCAGCTAGAATCGCTCACCGAACCCTCGTAAAACCTTTCGCTGGCACGCTCCTTGCATGTTACCCCCTCAGCAGGGCAGTGGATAATTTCTGTCCATTGTGGGGATTGCCCCACAATGGATAGAAAATGAAAACACCGCCCTCGGCAGTCACCGGCCTGAGGGGGTTCCATTTGGCCATCTCCAGGCGGAACGCACGGAAAGAATTCCTGTCATTTAGAGAGAGGCTATGGGAAACCAGCCAGCGAACAACGCCGCAGAGTACGAGAACCTGGTCAACGATTGCCTTCGGGTGATCGCCCGCTTCACCCGCGCCGGCCGGGCGCATTTGCTCTTTCTCACCCGCACCGACAAGTTCAAGAAAAATTTCTACTCCTGGGCCGAGGAACCGCCGCCATCTGCTCAGGGCTGCGAAGGCCCGCTGCGCCTGTCCTCTTCCTGGTGGTTAAGGGCATTGCGGACCAGCCAGGTGCTGCGCATCGATGCGGTGGAACAATTGCCGGATGACCTCACCTCCGACCGGCAGGCACTCCTCGAGCACGGCATCCGCGCCCTCATGCTCCTCCCGGTGTATGACGGCAAGCGCCTGGTCGGCACGGTGCGCATCGAAAACCCGGCCTTCCTGCCCGGTGCTCCAGGCCCCGAACTGGATCTGCTCCAGATTGCCGCCCAATTGACGGTGAGGGTGCTCAAGGTGTCGGTAGAAATGGCCGAGTTAAAACGCGACCGCGCCCGCCTCGCCTACCAGAACTCTCACGATGAACAGACCAGGCTGCCTAACAAAGCACTGTTCCTGGAACGCATCCGCTCGGCTTTCGAAGCCAATGAGAACCTGTTTGCCGTGCTGCTGGTTGAGTTCGATTACTACCAGCTCATCCACGAATGTCTTGGCGGCGAGGCAGGCCGAGAGATCGTCCTTTCGGCAGTCAACGTGCTGCGCTCGAACCTGCGCACCACCGATATGATTGCCCGGCTGGGAGAAGATGAATTCGGGATTCTGCTCGAGGATCTGCAAGACCCCACGTATGCCGAAACAATCGCCGCGCGCATCCTGGAGCGCCTGAAGCAGCCGATCCTGCTGGGCGGGCAGCGCATCAACATCGCTGCCAGCATTGGCATCGCCTTGCGGAACGGGCACCAGCGCACGGCCGACCTGATCCTCCAGGAAGCCGGCATCGCGCTCATCCAGGCCAGGCACAACCTGGGGAGCAGATACCTGCTGTTCGACCTTTCGATGCGCGACCAGTTGATCAACCGCATGGAGATGGAAACCGACCTGCGCGGCTCGCTGGAACACCAGCAGCTCATTCTGCACTATCAGCCGATCACCGAGTTGAAAACCGGGCGGTTGATCGGCTTCGAAGCTCTGGTGCGCTGGATGCACCCGCAGAGGGGCATGATCTGGCCGGTCGATTTCATCCACCTCTCCGAAGAAACCGGCCTCATCGTTCCCCTGGGGTTGTGGGTGCTGCGAGAGGCCTGCCGCCAGATGCGCCTCTGGCAAGATACCTACCCCATCGACCCGCTGTTGATGATTTCCGTCAACATCAGCCCGCGCCAGCTCGAGCAGCCCGATTTCAGCGCTCAGGTAGCGCGCATTCTCGAAGAGACCGGCCTGCCGCCCACCTGCCTGCGCCTGGAAATCACCGAAAGCACCATCGTCAACAGTTCGTGCACAGTGATGCAGGCGCTGGAAGCCCTGCGCAGCCTGGGCGTGCAGCTGTATATCGACGATTTCGGCACGGGCTATTCTTCGCTTGGCTACCTCGACAGCCTTCCAATCGATGCGATCAAGATCGACCGCAGTTTCGTCAACAACCTGGGGCGCGTCAAGAGCAGTGCGGGGGTTGTCCAGGCCATCATTCAACTGGCTCACGAATTGAACATCGAGGTTGTCGCCGAAGGCGTGGAGACGCTGGAACAGCACAAGGAGCTTAAGCGGTTGCGCTGCGAATTTATGCAGGGCTTTTACATCTCCGAACCGCTCGATACCAGTGCCGTGGAGCGGTACATCACCTGCCGGAAGCTGCAGCCGCACCTTGCGGCATGAAATCGCATCCGCCGGTATAATCAGACCATGCAATTCCTGCGCACCGACCTGGCCGGGTGCCCTGCGGTCTCGGGCATGGCGGTCGTCATTGACGTGCTGCGCGCCTTCACCACGGCAACCTACCTGGTGGAAGCCGGTGTGGAGCGCATCTTCCTCGTCTCCGGCGTGGAAGAAGCCTTCGACCTGCGCGCGCGTCTGCCCGGCAGCCTGATCCTCGGCGAAATCGACGGCATTCAGGTGCAGGGCTTCGACCTGGGCAACAGCCCCACCGATTTACCCCGCCATGACCTGCGTGGAAAGACGATCATCCAGCGCACCACAGCCGGCACGCAGGGCGTCATCCGCGCCGCCAACGCCGCGCCCATCTACTGCGCCGCGCTGACGAACGCCGCCGCCACCGCCCGCTGCATCCGCGCCTTCAACCCGCCGGAGGTGACCTTCATCCTCACCGGCTGGTTTAAAGGCAGCGCGCCGGATGGCTCGCCCTTCGACTGGGGCGATGAAGACGCGGCCTGCGCCGACCTGATCGAAGCCTACCTTACCGGCAGCCCGCCCGAACTTGCCAGCCTCAAGGCGCGCGTGCGCGCCTCGCGCTCCGGCATGCATTATGACGGCTCCCGCCCGGCCTTCCCGCCGAGCGACCTCGATTACGCCCTGCAAATCGACCGCTTCAGCTTTGCCCTGCGGGTGGAAAAGAGAGACGGCCTGCATGCGCTGCAGGCCGTCTCGTGTTGACGCACTCACAGGGGCACGCGGGGTGTCGGCTAATCCGCAGGCACCGGAGCGCTCTCTGCCGCCCCCGCGAACGGATCGAGCACTTCTTCCATCTGGTGACGGAACTGGCGCGTATAGAGCGTGTAATACTTGCCGCGCAGCCGCAGCAATTCCTGGTGCGTGCCCATCTCGGCGATTTGCCCGTCTTCGATCACGAGAATACGGCTGGCGCGCTTGATCGTCGAAAGGCGGTGGGCGATGACAAAACTCGTCCGGCCCTGCATCAGGCGTTCCATCCCGCGCTGGATCAGCGCCTCGGTGAGCGTATCCACCGAGCTGGTCGCTTCATCCATCACGAAGATCTCCGGCCTGGCCAGGATGGCGCGCGTCAGGCTGATCAATTGCTTCTGGCCCACCGAGAGGTTGTTGCCTCCCTCGCCGACAGGTTCGTCGTAGCCCTTATCGAATTTGATGATGAAGTCATGCGCGCCGGCCAGTTTGGCGGCCTCTTCGATCTCGGCATCGGTGGCGTCTAGCCGCCCGTAGCGGATATTCTCGCGCACGCTGCCCGAGAACAGGTGCGGGGTCTGCAGCACCACCCCGATGCGCGATTGGATCGCGTGCAAGGTGAACTGCGTGTAATCGGTGCCGCCGATGCGGATGACGCCTTCCTTCGGCTCATAGAAGCGGCAGGCCAGGTTGACAATGGTGGATTTCCCGCCCCCCGTCGGCCCGACCAGGGCGATCGTCTCTCCGCGCTTCACCTTCAGGTTGAAATCCTTCAGCACGGGGATATTATCCTCGTAGTAGAAGGTGACGTGCTCGAACTCGATATCGCCCTGGATGGTCCCCGGGTCGATCGCGTTCTCCCGGTCGGCCACTTCGGGCACGGCATCGGTCAACGAGAAGATGCGCTCAGCGGAAGCGATGGCATGCTGCATCTCGGCAAAGATGCGCGCCGCATCTTGAATCGGCCACATCATAAAGGTCACGTAGGAGATGAACGCCTGGATGCCCCCAACCGTCACCCCGCCCAGGCCGGCCTGCCAGCCGCCATACCAGGCGATCGTGCCGAGGGCAACCGCCGCAATGAGCTGCACGCTTGGCAGGAAGAGCGCGCTCAACCAGGCCGCGCGATAGGCCGCTTTGTACATGTCACCGGTCAGTTCGGCAAACTCTTTGGCGTTTTCTTCTTCACGCACCAGCGCCTTGACAACGCGCACCCCGGTGATGTTTTCGTTGTAGGAGCCGGTGATCTTCGAGTTGATCTTGCGCACCACGCGGAACTGCTTGAGGATGCGCCTGCGGAACTCGATGGCCACGAAGGTGACGATCGGCACCATCAGCATCACGATCAGCGCCAGGCGCCAGTTGATGTAGAACATGAATCCGACCGACGTGAGGATGTTGGTCGTCGCCCACACCAGGTCGAGAATGCCCCAGGAGACCAGGTCGGAGACGCGGTCGGAATCCGAAGTGACCCGCGCCATGATCCAGCCCACCGGAGTGCGGCTGTAATAGGAGAGCGAAAGGTCCTGCAGATGATTGAACATCTTTTGGCGCAGGTCATAGCGCACGCGCTCGCCCAAGACGCCGACCGCGTAGATGAACCCAAAGACGAAAATCGCCTGGAGGACGATCATCCCGCCGTAGTAGCTCAGCAGGCGGTAGAGTTCGGATGTGTCGCCCGCCATGATGCCGCGGTCGATGATGAGTTTGGACAGGTAGGTGAAGAGAGCATCGATCCCGGAGACGACCGCGATCAACGCCAGGAAAGACAGCACCATCTTCCAGTGCGGTCGAAGCAAGCCGACGATGCGCCGGAAGGTCTTTCCGGTGTACTTTGCCTCGAACTCCTCTTCCTCGGTGTAATCAGGAGGCATTGGTGATTTCCTTTTCCAGCTCGGCTTCGATGCGAGTCTGGATTTCGTAAATCTGGCGGTAGATCCCATCCTGCGCAACCAGCTCTTCGTGCACGCCGCGCTGCACCACCCGTCCCTTATCCAGTACCAGGATCAGGTCTGCGTTCATGATAGACTGGATGCGGTGGGCAATGATGAACGTGGTGCGGTTGCGCATTAAAGTATCGAGCGCATCGCGGATTTCGGCTTCCGTCTCGGTATCTACCGAGGAAGTCGAGTCATCCAGGATCAAGATGCGCGGGTTTTTGAGCAGCGTGCGCGCGATGGCGACGCGCTGCTTTTGCCCGCCCGAAAGGGTGACGCCTTTTTCGCCGACCAGGGTGTCATACCCATCCGGGAAGGCCAGGATCACATCGTGGATCGCAGCGGCTTTGGCGGCCGCCTCGATCTCGGCCTGCGGCACGTCGCGCCCGACGCCGTAGGTGATGTTCTCTTTGATCGTGCGCGAAAACAGGAACGGTTCCTGTTCAACAATGCCGATCTGCTGGCGCAGGTAGCGCCGCGAGTAGCGCTTGAGCTCCACCCCATCGAGCAGGATGCGCCCCGAGGTGTATTCATAGAAGCGCGGCAGCAGGTTCACCAGCGTGGTCTTGCCCGAGCCGGTCGATCCGAGCAGCGCCACAGCCTGGCCCGGCCTGCAGTGAAAGCTGATCTCTTGCAGCACAGGCGAGCCTTCTTCATAGTGAAAGCCGACGTTCTCGAACGTCAGCTCGCCGCGCAGGTCGGCGGCAGGCAGGGTTTCGCCTTCGTCCAGCGGTTCACGCTCTTGCTTGATGATATCGGACACGCGCCCAAAAGAGACCATGCCGGTGGAGGTCTGGACGATCAGGCGGCCGAGGTTGCGCATCGGCCAGATGATCCAGCCGACCAGCCCCAGGTAAGCCAGGAATGTCCCAATGGTGATTTCTCCGTGGATCACCATCAAAGCTCCAACAATGTAGCCGACCATCAACTGCGCGCCGCACAAGATATCGGAAGCCGGCCAGAAGAGCGAGTGCATGCGGGTCAGTTTCTTCCCGCGCAAGAACTTTTCCCAATTTTCTCTCTCGAATTTCTCCTTTTCGAAGGCCTGGCGGGCAAAAGCTTTGACGACTCGAACGCCGCTCAGGTTCTCCTGGAGAGTCGTCGTCAGGATGGCATCCTGCTCTTGAAAGGCCTGGTACGCCTTGGACACGCGCCTGAAGAAGAACGCCGAGGTGACGACCACGAACGGCACGGCGATGATCGAGACCAGCCCCAGCCTGGGATGCAGGTTGAGGATGGCGACGAAGTTGATCGTGAAGAGCAGGATGATGCGGCCCACGCCAATGGCCTGATCGGCGAAGAAACGCCGCACCGCATCCACATCGGATGTGCAGCGCTGGATCAATTCACCCGTCTGGGTCTTGTCGTGGTAGGTGTAGGTCAGGTGCTGGATGTGATCGAACAGGTAGTTGCGCAGCCGGCGCGTGATTCCCTCAGCGGTCTGGGCCGTCAGCCGCCCGCTCAGGAAGCTGAAACCGCCTTCCACCATCGCCAGGCCCACGAACCCCAGCGCGATGAGAGGAAGCGCAACAGGGCGGGTTCCATTGCCAAAGTAGTGATCCACGAAGTAGCTCAGAAGCAGGTAGGTGGATGTCTTTGCCAATGCGGCGACACCCAGGCTGAGGGTGGCCCCCAGGTAGTGCCAGCGGAAGCCGCTCATCATCCGCCAGAGGCCCTTGAGCCGGTTGGAGACCGCGGTCTTTTTCAGATCGAAATTCAAAACACTGGCAGAAATGGACAAAGAAACTACTCCTTGGGTGTGAATGAACCGAATAGGACAGTCCCGGTGAGGCGCGCAATTTTGTATTATACGTCGTTTGGAAAGCAATTTCTAGTGGTTTATCAAATTTTAATCTACGAGTTAGCCCTGGTTGTGGGCTTTGCGCCCGACCAGGCAGCCCGGCTTGATCGCCCTTGCACGGCCCTTCCGGAGATGAAAATCAGGAGCTTTATCCTTGCCGCTCCGCCGGGTTTCGTCTAAAATGGACGCGAATGAATACTTCCTCAGGAGAATGAGATATGGTCAAAATGGTGTTGCTGCGCCACGGGCAAAGCACCTGGAACCTTGAAAACCGTTTCACCGGCTGGACGGATGTCGATCTGACCGAGCAGGGCATCCAGGAGGCTCACGAGGGCGGCCGGCTGCTGCGCGAGGGCGGCTATGTGTTCGATATGGCCTTCACTTCGGTGCTCAAACGCGCCATCCGCACGCTGTGGATCGTCCTGGACGAACTCGATCAGATGTACATCCCGGTCGAGAACGCCTGGCAGCTCAACGAACGCCACTACGGCAACCTGCAGGGCCTCAACAAGGCCGAGATGGCCGAGAAATTCGGCAAAGAACAGGTTCTGCTCTGGCGGCGCAGTTACAACGTCCCCCCGCCGCCCCTCGACTGGAACGACGAGCGCCACCCGCGCTTCGACCCGCGCTACGCGAAGGTGGACCCGGCTCAACTGCCCGCCTGCGAGTCGCTCGAATTGACGCTCAAGCGCGTCCTCCCTTACTGGGAGTCGGCCATCGTCCCGCGGCTCAAGCGCGGCGAAAGGCTGCTCATCACGGCCCACGGCAACAGCCTGCGCGCGCTGGTGAAGCACCTCGATCACATCCCCGATGACGAAATCGTCGAGCTGAACATCCCCACGGGCATCCCGCTGGTTTACGAACTGGATGACGACCTGAAAGCCATCACCCACTACTACCTCGGCGACCCCGAAAAGGCCAAAGCCGCGGCCGAAGCCGTCGCCAGGCAGGCAGAGAAGAAGTAAGACTCACAGCAAAAATCAATAACCGGCCAGGGTGGGCTTGTGCCCACCCTGGTTGATTCCCACCCCAACCTCAAGGCGCTCAACCGAGTTTGTGTAGAAAGCTGCGCGCATTCTCCATGCTTGCATCCCAGCCGGGGAATGCATCGAACCTGCGCCGCGCGGCCAGGCTGAGGTTCAGGAGCAGGCTGCGCTCTCCGGAGAGTTGCCGCAGCCATCCGGCCAGCGATTGCCAGTCTCCGGGGGCAACGAGCTTCCCACTCACACCGTCGTGGATGATCTCACTCGCCGCCCCCGCGGTGGTGCCAAGGGCCGGCAGACCGAACCCCATCCCTTCCAGGTACACAATGCCAAAGCCTTCGTACTGGGAGGGCACCGCCAGCACGTTGGCTATGCGCATCTCAGCCGCCAGGCCTTCGTCATCCAGCGCCCCTAAGAAGGCTATGCGCCCCCCAATCTTGCACCGGTTGATGAACCGCTTCAGGCTCCTCGTCGTCGCAGGCTCTGCGTCCATTCGCCCGGCGATGCGCAGGCACGCGCTCCCCTCCGGCAGCTCGGCTGCTGCGCGCAGCAGAGTCTCAAGCCCTTTCCGTGCGATGACGTTGCCAACGAACAACACGCGCAGCGGGCCGGCCGCTTGCGTGCGCCGCCGGATCTCGCCCTCATCGAGCGCCGCCCCAAACCGGTCGCCGCCGGGGGTGGCCGTCACGCTCAAGCCAGGCTGAGCGCCCAGCAGCGCTTCCACCGCAGCGTGAGTGGCCCGGCTGTTGAAGATAAAGCCGTCGGCGCTGCGCAAATAGGCGCGCTCGACCGCCCGGTACAGGGGCATCCAGGCCGGCGGGTGCGCCTCGCTGCTGCGCAAATGGTGAACAATCGAGAGGATGGGGGCGTGCCCAAGGCGCTTGAGGCGCAGGTTGGCCGCGATGAGCGAAGGATGGTTCAGTTCATCCTCCAGCAGCACATCCAGGTTCAGGCCTGCCAAACGGCTCGCCAGGCCAGAGTCCAACCCTTGCGCGAGCCGCAGCGGGTAAGGTCCCCAACGCTGGGATATGATTTCCACCGTATCACCGCGCGAGCGCAGGTATTCCACCAGCTTCCGGTCATACAGGTAGCCGCCGGAGAGCGTGCCCAGGCTGCCATAGATGACCAGCCCGATTCGCACTCAGCGCTCCACGCTGAAGGAAGCCCAGGCCGATTCGTTCTCCCACAGGCGAACGCACACGGTGCGGATATTCTCCGCCCGAATCTGCCTCGCCAGCGCTTCGCATAACAGGCGCGCGAACAGCTCCAACGAGGGGTTTATCGCCTGAAATTCCGGCAGATCGTTCAACGTGCGCTCGCGGTAATATCCAATCTGGGCATTCAACAGGCGTTCGATTTCGACGATATCCACCAGGTAATTGTGCCGGTCGAGCACCTCACCGCTCAGCTCAAGCTCGAGCACGTAAGGATGCGAATGCTTCTCGTTTTCCGGCCCCCAATCCCCGCCGATCAGATAATGCTGGGCGATAAACCCACGCCGCACGGCCACTCGATACATAAATACTCCTCTTCTGCACAGGGTCAGCTGCCAAAATCAAAAACCACCTGGATCGTTTCCTCCGGGCGTTCGTCCAGCAGCCGGTAAGCCTCGGCCGCCCGCTCGATGGGAAAGCGCTGGGTGATCCAGCGCGCCGGACGCAGGTTTTGAAGCTGCCTCCAGGCTGCACCCAGGCGGCGCTCTTTCGTCCACCGCCCGCCCAGCTCGGGGGCCAGCGTGCTCACCTGGCTGCTGATCAGGCGCATGCGGCTGCGGTGGAAGCGCCCGCCTAAATCGAGCGAGACCGGTTTTGCCCCATACCACGAGCCGATCACCACCCGCCCGGCAAAACCGGTCATGTGAATGGCCTGCTCCAGCGCACCAGGCGCCCCTGAAAGCTCGAATGCCAGGTCGAAGCCGTCTGGCATGCCCTGCGCGCGCAGGTCGGCGCAGGCCTCTGCACAGCTGCCCGCATCGAGCGGATCCAGCACCATGCCCACCCCCTGCTTTGCGGCGGCCACGCGGCGCGCCAGCAGCCGGTCGAAAGCCACCAGCCCGCCGAGCGGGAACTGCGCCAGCAGTGCCGCACTGAGCAGGCCGACCACCCCCAACCCAAATACCGCCGCAAATTCCCCGGCCAGGGGGCGGCCGTCGAGGATAAAATTGACCGCCGTTTCCATGTTGGGCAAGAAGACGGCGTCGTCCTCGCTCACGCCATCCGGCAGCGGGATGAGCTCGTCGAGGCCCGCCAGGAAGTGCGATTCGTGCGGGTGGAAGGCGAAAACATGCCTGCCCAGCCAGGCCCGGTCCACGCCCGCGCCCGCGTCAATCACCTCGCCCACGCTGGAATATCCATACTTGAGCGGGTAATGGAAGCCCCCTTGCAGCGCCGCAATGGATTCATCCACCGGCATGCCCTCCGGGAACTGCCCCCGGTAGAACAGCATCTCCGTACCGGCGCTGACGCCAGACCGGAGCGTGCGCACCAGCAGCTGCCCGGCGCCTGGGCCCGGCAGCTCCTCTTCGAGCACTTCAACCTGCCGCAGCCCGCTGAAATACAGCGCTTTCCTCCGCATAGAAACCCTCCCCAAGCCGTCCCCAGGCCACCAGATCGCGCCCCATGGGCTGGAAATGCGGCTCAAGCAGGCACGGGAAGACCCCCTGCCTGCCCACGTGGCTTTCCAGCCCCGGCGGGCCGCCGAACCACACCGGCGCGATGGTGAGCACCGCCTGGTCAGCCAGCCGCTCGCTCAAGAAGCTGGAAATCACCCGCGCGCCGCCCTCGACCATCAGGCTTTCGCGTCCATCCTGCCAGAGCGCCCGGAGCACAGCGCGCAAATCGAGGCGGCCCTGGTCATCGGCGGCCACGCGCAGCAGCCTCACGCCCTGTTCCGCCAGGCGCTCCACCGCCCCGGCCGGGGCGTCTTCGCCGCAGGCCACCCACGGGCGCACATCGCCGCGCCGGATGAGCCGAGAATCCGGCGGGATGCGCAGGGAACGGTCGAGCACCACGGGGAGCGGGTTCGGGCCGCCTGCCAGCCGTGCGGTGAGCTGCGGGTCGTCGGCAAGCACGGTGCCGATCCCAACCAGGATGGCCGCGTGAGCCGCGCGCAGGCGGTGCGTGAGTAGTTTTGTCTCGGCGCAACTGATCGCCGCGCGCCTGCCGCGGCTGGTCGTCAGGCTGCCGTCGAGGCTCTGGGCGTAGCTGAGCGTCACCACAGGCCGCTCGAGCCGCCCGCTGCGCCCGGAAACGTCCTCCAACAGCCGCTCAATGATGTCCATTGCGGTTTGCCACCAGCGCATTCAAAAGAGAACCGGCGTCCAGCAGATGGTTCATCCGCTGTGCCTTGGTGAGTAGGTAATACGCATTATCCGGGTACACCGTCGTCTCGAGGGCTACCCGCTCACTCACCTCCACGCCCAGGCACTGCAGGTCATGGATCTTCTCGGGATTGTTTGTCATCAGGCGCACCGAGCGCACCCCCAGGTCGTTGAGGATGGCCGCGGCCGCCGAGTAATCGCGCGCGTCGGCGGCATGGCCCAGGGCCAGGTTGGCATCAACCGTATCGAGGCCGCCGTCTTGCAGGTTATAAGCGCGCAGCTTCTCGGCCAGGCCGATGCCGCGGCCTTCCTGCCGCAGGTAAATGATGACGCCCTGCCCTTCCAGCGCCACCAGTTCCATGGCGCGGTGAAGCTGGTCGCCGCAATCGCAGCGCCGCGAGCCAAGCACATCGCCGGTGAAGCACTCCGAATGGATGCGCACCAGCACGCCGGGCTGCCCGAACACCTCTCCCATCACCAGCGCCAGGTGCTCCTTGTCGTCACGGCTGTTCTCGTACACGCACAACTGGAATGTGCCGCCCGCCGTGGGGATGCGCGCACATGCCAAACGTTTTACCGATAAGTTGTCTTCCATGTTCGCTTCCTTTGTTAAAGGGTTCAGGTCTTTCGATCCAGGTATAGCAGGACGATCATCAACACTTCCGCCGATTTTGCCGCGATGCCGGGAGCATCAAATTTGCCGTTCATGACCGCCCAGAGGACAATCGTCAGCAGGGCATAGGCCATCAGCACCCAGCGCACCACCCCGCGATAAGGTTGAAAGAAGCCGATTGGCAGCAGGTACAGTCCGGCCAGCCCCACATAGCCAAACGCGTTCAACAGAAACAGCGGATCGGTGAACTTGATGCCCAGGTAAAAGTGAATGACGGTGGTCACCAGCGCCGCCGCGGCAATGAGCGCCTGCAAAAAGCCGAATTTCATCTGGACTCGTTCCATGATTGCCTCTCCTTTGATTCAAAACCTGCGCAAACCCCAGCCACCAATCAAAAGGCCGATCAGGCCCAACATCACATCGCGAGCGCGGATAATCAGGCTGGCAGCCAGGCCCAAAAGCGGGTCGAAACCCGCGGCTTGCATTGCCAGGTACTGGCTGGCTTCCAGGGCGCCAAGCCCGGCGGGCAAGGGGAGCAAGAAGGCCACGCGCGCTGCCGTGAGGATGCCAACCGTCTGCACCGGCCCTGCAGCGACGCCCAAAAAGCGCAGCAGCAGGTGAAACTCGGCCAGCGAGGCGGCCCACACCAGCGCGGAGATGCCGATTGCACGCGCCAGGTCGGCCGGGCGTTCTCTGCAAAAAGCGCCGATCAGGTCTTCAGCCTCCCTGGCATGGCGAGCCCCGGCCTGCCAGAAGCGCCCGCCAAACCGGCCCGCGGCGCGGCCAATCAGCCCGGCCAACGGCCTGCGCCCGCGCCGCAAAGCTGCCAGGTGCATGACCGGCAGAGCCAGCACGCTCCCGGCCAGCGGCCAGGCAAAGAATGGGATGTTCCCGCCGGCCAGGCCGCTGCTGGCGACGACCAACAGCCCGATGACCAGGAAAGTGAAGTTCGAAAGCATCTCCAGCAGCTTCTCGAAGAACACGCTCGCCACAGCCGTCGCAGCAGGCACTCCCTGCCGACGGTGAAGCAGCAATACCTGCAGCGGTTCACCGCCCACCTGCGGCCCGGGGGTGAAGTAACTCAGGCCAAACCCCGCCAGCCGATAGCCCAAGAGCGCCGTGAAGGGTGCCTTCGAGCCGAAACTGCCCAGGATGAAGCCCCACCGCCCCGCGAAGAGCGCCAGCACCGCCAGGTTGGCGGCCGCCAGCACGGCAACCTGCCAGGCCTGCAAGCCAGTGATGGCCTTCCAGGCCGCTTCCAGCGGGAGGCTGCGCACGGCAAACCAGGCCGCTCCTGCCGCAGCAGGCCAGAGCAGCCAGGCCCAGCGCAGACCGGTGAACGGCGTCAGCGCTGGAGCCGGGCTTCGCCCGCCCGGTGATCGATCAACCAATCTTCCGGTTTCCATATTGAGTACGGCCCTGTCCCGGTGAACATCAGCACGGAATGAAGCAGGAGAACCGCCCAATAAAGCCCATCCAGCGGCCAGGCGCGCAAGGCGAACCCGCTGAGCAAGACGATCGCCAAAGCCGCCACGCGCCCCGCTGCCCCCAGCCCGATGAGCGCCATCCCGGCCAGCCCAGCGGTCAAAACCGCCGCGTCAGGCGCGGGGGTGAACATCTCTCGGCCAAGCACCGCCGCAAGCAGCCCCACCGACCCCGCGCGGAGCGCCAGGGGAAGCCATCCCTTCAGGCGGGTGTTCCAGATGCCTTGCTCTGCCGCGGACGGGCGCAGCTCGCCGCTCACGGCCAGGAAGTCGCGCACGAAGCCTGCCAGCAGCGGCAGCATGAAGGCCGTGGCGGCCGCCCAGGTGGCCGGCGGGGTGAAGACGGGCAGCATTGCCACCGCGATGAAACCCATCTGCAGCCCGGCCAGGGCGCGGCGCATCTTGCTGGGCGGAAGCGGCCCGTTGACGAGGCCCGCCCGCTCGCGCAGCTTCAGCCCGAAGAGGTAGAGATAGCGCGCCAGACCCACCAGCAGGTACCAGGGCGGCACCTGCCCATACCGGACGAGCAGCAAACTGGCAGCCAGGACGCCGAAGCCATCCCAATGCATGTCCAGCGCCTCGCCGAGCGCCGTGGTGCGCCGCGATGCGCGCGCCGCCCAGCCGTCCATGAAGTCCAGCACGGCTGCGGACATATACAGGGCGCCCGGCGCCCAGGCAGCCGTACCCTCCGGCCTGGGCAAAAGGAGAAAGCCCGCCAGAAGCGCCAGGAAACCCGCGCGCAGCAGGGTGATCCAGTTGGCCAGGCCAAGGCTCGCGAAGAGTTCCTCCGGCCGGCCAGGCGGGTGGTTTTGGGCAAGGTTGCCCCGCAGGTGCGCCAGCAAGTGAACGAGCACCGCCCCCGCCGGCCCGGCCCAAAAGATGCGCTCACCGCCGGGCCAGGCGGAGGCCAGCAGCGCATACCCGCCTGCCAGCAAGGCAGCGCAGACTGCCGCCAGGGCCGCCCACTCACGTTTCAGGTGTTTCAATTCCATGCCAACCCTTTGCCATCCGGCCTCATTGTAACAGTCGCCATATTTTTACTAAACAGGTTGTATAACTCCTAATTGTACTCATAGTACGCGCAAAACAGGGGAATGGATGTATCCGGCGGCGGCCTGCCTTCAAGCAACCGGGCGCCGGATAAGCTGCGGGTTCAAGGAAAATTCAATGGGGTTGTTAAAGAAAGAGGGCGGACACATCGGTCCGCCCTACCCTCTCCCAGAGGGAGAGATGTTTACTCGAATGTTTTGAGCTTAGCGAGAAAACCACTTAGTAGACGGCTCCACCGTCTTTCCTTGTTGTGCCCGGTTCCACGCTCCTCCAGCTTATACTTTCGCCAGGCCCAGGCTCACCTGCTCTCCATCGAAGGTATCGCTGACAGTCGCCATACCCTCCAGGGCGTCACCCGGTTCCAGTTCGAGGGCAAGCGTCTCGTTCATGATGTATTCGCGGAAGTCCGCCACCGCCTCGCCGAGTAGAGGGGTGGCTTCGTAACGCACGCGGACGCGGTCGGCGATCTCTAGCCCCGCCGCTTTGCGCAGGTCTTGCACGCGGCGGACAAACTCGCGCGCCAGCCCTTCGCGCACCAGCTCGGGGGTCAGGTCGGTGGTCAGCGCCGCCAGGTAAGCGCCCTCGGAGGCCACCGCGTAGCCCGAGCGCGCCTGGATGCGCACCTCCACTTCCTCCGGCAGCACGGTGAACGTCTCCCCCCCGGCCTGCACGTCGAGGGCGGCGCCCGCCAGCAATTTCTGCGCCGCAGGGTGAGCATCCATCGCCAGCAGCGCCTGCCGGATGGCGGGGAACTTGCTGCCGTATTTTTGCCCAAGCTGCTTGGGAAGCGGGTTCAGGCTGAAGGAAACCGCTTCGGCGGCGGCGGAAAGCATGCGTACCCGCTTCACGTTCAATTCATCTTCCAGCAGTTCGGCATAGCGCAAGGGCACGCTCATCTCATCGGCGCTGCCAACGGCAAAGGCCACCTCGGCCAGCGGCTGGCGCACCTTGCGGTTCGCCTTGTTGCGCGCCGCGTGTCCCAGCGAAGCCAGCTTCATCACCAGCGCCATTTCGCGGTTGAGTCCATCATCGATGCGGCTTGCATCGAACGCCGGCCATTCGGCCAGGTGCACCGAGACGGGCGCATTCTCATCCACCATGCGCACCAGGTTCTGGTACAGTTCCTCGGCCATGAACGGCATTGTCGGGCCGAGCAGCTTGCTCAACGTGACGAGGGCTTCGTAGAGCGTGGCATAGGCGGCCTTCTTATCTGCATCCGAACCGCTCTTCCAGAAACGCCGCCTGGAACGCCGCAGATACCAGTTCGAGAGCTGGTCCACGAAGGTTTCGATCGGGCGGGTCGCGCCTGTCACATCGTAAGTCTCCATCGCCTCGGTCACGCCGCGCACCAGGGCGTGCAGCGCCGAAAGCAGCCAGCGGTCGAGCGGTGAATATTCCACCGACTCACCCGGAGCGGGCTTCCAGCCATCGAGGTTGGCATAGGTGACGAAGAAAGAGTACGTATTCCACAGCGTGAGGGTGAAATTGCTGATCACCTCGCCCACCAGTTCCGCCGAGAAGCGCCGCTCCTGGCCGGGGGGCGTGGCCGTGTAGAGATACCAGCGCATCGCATCTGCGCCGTGCTGGTTGATCACATCCCACGGGTTGACGATGTTGCCCTTCGACTTCGACATCTTCTGCCCGTTTTTATCCAGGATCAACCCCAGGCAGATGACATTCTTGAAGCTCACCTGGTCGAACAGCAGCGTGCTGATGGCATGCAGCGAGTAGAACCAGCCGCGCGTCTGGTCCACCGCCTCGCAGATATAATCGGCGGGGAACTGTCGCTTGAACTCGTCCTGGTTTTCAAACGGGTAATGCCACTGCGCTACGGGCATCGAACCCGAATCGAACCACACGTCGATCAGTTCGGGCACGCGCCTCATCTTGCCCTCGCACTGGGGGCACTTCAAAACCACCTCGTCCACATACGGGCGGTGCAGATCCAGCCCGGTCAGGTCGCGCCCGGCCAGGGCCGAAAGCTCCTTCACCGAACCGGCCATCACCTCGTGGTGGCACGCTTCGCACTCCCACACCGGCAGGGGGGTGCCCCAGTAGCGCTCGCGGCCCAGCGCCCAATCGATGTTGTTCTCCAGCCAGTTGCCAAAACGCCCGTTCTTGATGTGCCCCGGGTACCAGTTGATCTCATTGTTCAGCGCCACCAGCCGATCGCGGTACTGGCTGGTGCGGATGTACCACGTGGGCCGCGCATAATAGAGCAGCGGCGTGGAACACCTCCAGCAGAACGGGTAGGTGTGGGTGATGGTGCCTGCCTTAAGCAGCAACCCGCGGTTCTTCAGGTCGGTGGTGATGTAGGGGTCAGCGTCCTTGACGAACATACCGCTCCACGGGCGCACCTCCGGCAAGAAGGCCCCATCCGGCCCGACCGTCATGATCACCGGCAGGTTTTCTTCCACCGCCAGGCTCATATCATCGGCGCCAAAGGCCGGGGCGATGTGCACCAGCCCAGAACCGTCATCGGTGGTGACGAAATCGGCCAGCACCACGCGGTGAGCGGGCTTTTCGGGCGGAATGAATGTGAACAGCGGGTGATAACGCTTGCCGCGCAAGGCCGAACCTTTGAAGCGCTCGACAACCTTCACAGGCTCTTCACCGAACACCGCCTGGAGCAGCGCCTCGGCCAGGATCAGCCGCTCGCTGCCGCCCTCGGGCAGGGCGTGCTCCACCGTCACATAATCTACGTTGGGATGCGCCGCCACCGCCACGTTGGCGGGCAATGTCCAGGGCGTGGTCGTCCACACCAGCAGCGAGGTTCCCGGCGTATCCACCAGCGGCAGGCGCACATACACCGAGGGGTCTACGGCGTCATCGTAACCCAGCGCCACCTCGTGATCCGAAAGAGGCGTGCCGCAGCGCGGGCAGTAAGGCACCACCTTGAAGCCGCGGTAGATCAGGTCTTTATCCCACAGGTTCTTCAGGATCCACCACACCGATTCGATGTACTCATTCTTGAACGTCACATACGCTGTTTTCAGGTCAACCCAAAAAGCGATGCGCTCGGTGAGCTTCTCCCAATCTTGAATGTAAGCGAAGGCCGATTCGCGGCACAGCTCGTTGAATTTGGCGATGCCAAAATCTTCGATCTGCTGTTTGTTGGTGAAGCCAAGTTTCTTTTCGACTTCAATCTCAACCGGCAGGCCGTGCGTATCCCACCCGCCGCGGCGGATGACATGGTACCCGCGCATGATTTTGTAGCGCGGGAACACATCCTTGAAAGCGCGCGCCAGCACATGGTGCACGCCGGGGCGGCCGTTGGCTGTGGGCGGGCCTTCGTAGAAGACGTACTCGGGCCGGCCTTCGCGCTCCGTCAGCGTGCGCTCGAACACATTGTGGTTGCGCCAGAAGCGCATCATGCCTTCTTCCAGCAAGGTCACGTTCAACTTCGGCGATACAGGTTTAAACACTCTCAACCTCCGCAGCGTAAATGCGCCGCGCCTGCGCGGCGACGAGTGCCAAGTATAGCATGTTCTCTGCCGGACTGCCGGGGTTCAACGCATCACCGCCAGGGTCAGGGCTTTGCCATCCAGTTGGTGCTGTTCCACATAAGCCCCTTCTGGCGGCGCACCGACCTCCAGGACGGTGGTGAGGGTTTCGGCGCGCAGGTAATCGCCCCACCCGGCCAGCAATTCCTCCAGCCAGCCGGAGTCTGCGGGCAGGATATACGTGCGAATGCGGTCTTCGATGTTAAAGCCCGCGTTCTTGCGCATCTCCTGGATGCGCCGCACAACCTCGCGAGCCAGACCTTCCGAGCGCAGCGCAGGGGTCAGCACCGCGTCCACGGCCACACTGAGGCCTTTATCTTCGGCCACCGCCAGCCCTTCCACCGGCGAAGTCTGCACCAGCACCTCCTCCGGGGCCAGTTCGACTGGCTCGCCATCCACAGCCAGGGTGACGGGCTGCCCGGCCTGCACCCGCGCCGCCACCTCCTGCGCATCGAGCAATTGCAGCGCCGCGCGCACCTTCGGGAAGGCCGCCCCCAGGCGCGGGCCCAGCAGCTTGTTATTGGGCTGCACGCGATATTCCACCAGCCGGCTCGCCTCGCCGACCAGTTCGAACTCTTTCACATTCAATTCATCGGTGATGATCTCCACCAGCTCCGGCCCAAGCGTCCTGCCGCCCCCGCAGAAGGCCATCGCCTTTGCCAGCGGCTGGCGCACCTTCAGGTTGGCGGCGCTGCGCGCGGCCAGCCCCAGGCTGGCAATTTGCCTGGCCAGCGCCATTTGCTCGAGCAATTCGGCATCCACCGCCCCTGCATCCGCCTGGGGCCAGCGCGTGTGATGCACGCTTTCCAAAGCCCCTGAGCGCACCTCGGCGACCAGTCCCTGGTAGATCGCCTCGCTCACAAAGGGCGTGAACGGCGCCAGCAGCCGCGCCAGCTTGACCAGCACATGATACAGGGTGGCATACGCAGCCGATTTATCGCCGTCTTGCTCGCTCTTCCAGAAGCGCCTTCTCGAGCGGCGCACGTGCCAGTTGGTCAGGTCGTCGATAAAATCACCGATTGCCTTGGTCGCGGCGGCGAAGTCCGATTCCTCCAGGTTCCTGGTCACCGAATCGACCAGCCGGTTGAGCTGCCCGAGCACCCAGCGGTCGAGCAGGTTTTCGGAGGTTGGCGTCGCCCCCTCGGGGTAAGCCGGGTCGAAGTCGCCGCTCGGGGTCCAGCCGTCCAGGTTGGCATAGGTGACAAAGAAGCTGTACACGTTCCAGAGCGGGATGAGGAAGCGCCGGCGCATCTCGTCGCCCCGGTGATAACCAAAGAGCAGGTCGTTTTCGGGCTTTTGCGTGAGGTAGAGCCAGCGCATCACATCCACGCCCATTTTATCGGCCGCTTCGTTGAACTCGATCGAGTTGCCCCAGCTTTTGTGCATCGGCCGCCCGTCTTCGCCCATCAGGGTGGCAAAACCGAAGTTCTGCAGGAACGGCGGGCTTTGATCCAGCACGGTGGCCATCGCCAGCAAGCTGTAGAACCAGTTGCGGAACTGCCCCGGGAAGGATTCGGTGATCCATTGCGCCGGGTACCACGCGCGCCAGTATTCGGGGTCGCTGCGGTAGCGCAGGGTGGAGAACGGCACCACGCCCGCGTCCAGCCAGGGGTTGCCCACATCGGGCACGCGGCTCATCTGCGCCCCGCAAGCAGGGCAGGCCAGCTTGACTGCATCAATGAAGGGGCGATGCGGCGTATGCCCTGAGAAGACCTCCCAGCCAGCCACGGCGCGCGCCTTCAACTCAATTTCATCGCCGACCACTTCGAAGCGTCCGCAGCTTTCGCAGACCCAAATCGGCAGCGCCAGCCCCCAGTAGCGCTTCTTGCTGATCATCCAGTCGTGCATGTTGCGCAGCCAATCCATCTCGCGGGCGTGACCGAACTCAGGGATCCAGCGGATGCGGTCCACCACGTCCATGATCTGGTAGCGCAGGCTGCGCGCCTTCTCTTCGGCACTGAGTTCTTCGCGCGGCCGGTCATAGACTTCGCCCATGCTGATGAACCATTCATCCACCAGCCGGAAGACCAGCTCGGTACCGCAGCGCCAGCAGGTGGGGTAACGGTGCGTGTAGGGGGCCACGCGATAGAGCAGGCCTTTGCGCTCCAACTCGGCGAAGATCGGCTCGGCCACGTTCGCCACGTGCATGCCTTCCAGCCAGCCAAAACCCCCTTTGACGAAGTACCCCTCTTCTTCCAGCGGAGCAAGCACCGGCAGGTTGAACTTGCGCCCAAGCTGGAAGTCCTCAGCGCCGCAGCCCGGGGCGATGTGCACGATGCCCGTGCCTTCCGTCTCTCCCACCTCGTCCCACAGAATCACCCGGTGAGCCTGCACGGCGCTGAGGGGGCTGTGGGCGGTCATCTCCTTCACGTGAGCAAACCCGCCCGGCTGCCGGGCGGCGGGCAGGTCATCGAATGGCCCGTCGTAGGTCCAGCCCTCCATCTCGGCGCCCTTCAACTCGCCGAGCAGTTCGTACGGCCCGGCCAGCATGTGCAGCGTGCCTTTGGCCAGGTAGAAGATCTCGTTCCCCTGGCGCACTTTGGCGTACGTCAGGCCGGCGCCCACGGCCGCCGCCACATTGGATGAAAGCGTCCAGGGCGTCGTCGTCCACACCAGGAGCGATTCGCTCAGGCCGGTCGCGGCATCCACGCGCCTGCCGCCTTCACCGCGCAGCGGGAAGCGCAGCGTGACGCTGCGGTGAGTCAACTCGGCATAACCGTCGGTGACGATCTCATGCTGGCTGATGGCCGTGGCGCAGCGCGGGCACCAGGGCATCACATCGGCCCCGCGGTAGAGCCAGCCGTTTTGCCAGCACTTCTTCAGGAACGTCCAGATCATGTAATTGTTTTCATTGGCGAAGGTGAAGTAACTACCGCCCAGCTCCGGCATTCCCAGGCGGCCAATCAAATCCTCCACCGTTCCACTCACCGCGCCCTGCGGGCCTTCGAGCGTGATCTGCTGCGCCGGGTCTTCCAATAAGCGGTCGGCCAGCTCGCGCAGCACATCGGGGTCGTTCCAATCCATCCAATAACCCAGGCGGATCGACTGCTCGGTCTGCACGGCGGCATAGCGCAGCACGCGCGCTTTGCACAGGCGCACAAACTCCTCCAGGCCAAACGCCTCGATATCCTTTTTGGTGCGGAAGCCGCGCTCCTTTTCCACTTCCACTTCCACCCACAGGCCCTGGCAATCGAAGCCGTTTTGAAAGCGCAGTTCATGTCCCTGCATGCTGCGGAAGCGCTGCATCGCGTCTTTATACGTGCGCCCCCAGCCGTGGTGCGCGCCCATCGGGTTGTTGGCGGTGATCGGCCCGTCGATGAACGACCACCGCGGCAGGCCTTTGCGCAGCCGGGTCAGGCGCTCAAAAGAGCGCTTCTCCTTCCAGAAGCGGAGCAGGTCGCGCTCCTGCGCGGCGAAATCCACTTTGCTCGGTACGTCTCGAAATGCCATACTCACCCTCGTCAATTAAAATAAAAACCCGCCCTTATCAGGGGCGGGCGAAGACCCGCGGTACCACCCTGCTTCCCGCCTTGCGGCGGGCGCTCATCCAGGTACATCGAAACGAGATACCTGCGCTGCGGGTAACGGCTGGCGAGGCCGGCGCGCCTACTGGCGGGGTCAACCGCGTTCAGGTTGCAGCTCCGGAAGGATTTTCCACCCGCTTCGCCGCCCCGGCTCGCACTCTGCCCGGGTTCGCTGCCGGTCGTCGCGGGCGTACTCGTTTCCATCGACGCTTTTGCAGGCTCATTATACCGTTCACTCCACGCGCAGTCAACCGATCAAAAGTATAATGAAGCCATCCTGGCCCTATGCTCATTCTCCCCGCTGCGCTCCTGCTGCTCCTCTTCGCCCTGTTTACCGCCTCCTCGCTGCGAGTTGGGGGCCGGGCGTTCTACCTGCTTTCCGTTTACCTGCTGGCCTGCGCGGGCGATGTTCTTTCCTTTGAAGCCGCCGGGCTGCTGCGCTGGCTGGGCAGCCCGCCGCGCTACCTGCTCATCGAGTGCCTCCTGGCCTGCGCCGCGGGGCTGCTCTGGCTGCGCGCCGGGCGCCCCAACTTGCTCGGCCCGTTCGCGCCCGACCTGCCCCGGTTGGATTTCTCGCGCCTGGGCGGTTCCATCCGCCGCCACCCCGTCTTGTGGGCGCTCGCCCTGGCCACCGACCTGGCCTATGCCGTCAACGCCTACCTGATCCTGGTCGTCCCGCCCAACAACAACGACAGCCTCTACCTCCACATGGCGCGCGTGGTGCGCTGGCTGCAGACCGGCTCCTTCCTGCCCTTCCCCACCGTGTTCACCTGGCAGCTCTTTTATGCCTTCAACGCCCAAAGCCTGATCCACTGGACGGTGCTCTTCTGGGACTCAGACCAGCTGGCAGGCTTTGTGCAGTTTTCGGCTGCGCTGGCGGCCGGGCTGGGCGTGTACCTGCTGGCGCGCCAGCTCGGGTTTGCGCGCCCGCAAGGGGTCTTCGCCGCGCTGTTGTGGCTGGGCTTCCCGCAGGTGTTCTTTCAATCCACCACCACGCAGAACGATCTCGTCCCCGCGGCGTTCGTCATCGGGTCGGTCGTCTTCTACATCCAGGGCATGCGCTCCGAGCGGCCCGCTCCGGGGCTGGTGCTTTCGGCCACGGCGCTTGCGCTGGCCCTCGGCGCCAAGCAGACGGTGTTCTTCCTCCTGCCCGGCATGGCCTGCCTGATCTTCCTGCTGGCATGGAAGCACACCCCTGCCGGGTGGAAGCGGCTGGCAAGCTGGGCCGCTGCTGCCGCCGCTGCCTTCTCCCTGGTGGGAGCGCTGGCGTACATCGAGAACACCTTCACATTCGGCAACCCGCTGGGGGAACCCGAGTCGGTCGCCCAGGTCTTCCGTGACCCTTCCGCCCCCCCGGGTGATTCGCAGGCAGGCGGCGTTTCCACTCTGCAAGCGCTTGGGATCAACCTCGGCCGGGTGGCTTACCAGTTCATCGATACCAGCGGCCTCCCCCCGGTGATCGAAGGCTACCTTTTCCGCGGCAAGGCGCGCCTGGCGCGGGCAGCAGCCGGGGCGCTCAAGCTGCCGCTCGAAAGCCCTGTCGCGGCCAACCCGAACACCGCCCTGGCGTTCGATTTTTATCACCGTCCACCGCTGCAAGAAGACGAGACCTGGTTTGGCATCCTCGCCCCCTTCTTGATGCTCCCGGCGGCCATCGCCGTGCTCGGTTCATCCCTCCGCCGCCGCGACCCGCTCCCCGCCGGGCTGTGGCTGGCCGCGCTTTCTTTCGTCTTCGGCGAATTGCTGCTGCGCCCCGGCTGGGATGCCTACCTGGGGCGCAACTTCAGCCTGGCGGTGGTGCTGCTGGCCCCCTTCATGGCCGCCGCATACCGCCCCGGCTTCTGGGGGCAATTGGGGGCCGCGCTGGCAGCCGCCCTCACCATTTATGCGCTGGCGACCTTTGCCCTCAACAATGCTGCCAAGCCCCTCGTGGGGCAGAAGGCAATCTGGATCCTCAACCGATGCGAGAAGTTGACCCTGGAGAATTACGCCCTGCTAGAACCGGCCCTGCTCGTCGAGAACAACGTCCCAAGCGATGCCGTCCTGGCGCTCCCCGGCGGCACCTGGGAATACCCGTTCTATGATGAGCACTTCCACCGCCGACTGGTGCAGGTGACCTCCGCGCAGGAATATGCCGACCCGGCCTGGATGCGCGCTCAGGGTGTGAATTACGTTCTGGTGAAGAACACAGCCGCGCCCCCCGCCCTGGCGCTCCCCCTCGATTGGGTGGCCGCCGGCGAGGAATGGACGCTCTACCGCTTGAAGTGAACCGGCCGGTTATCCGGCGGCGGACACACACATCCGCGCCGGGTGCCTCTCTGCCGGGTTATTTCGGCGGGATCTTCAGAACGATCCCGGGCCTGAGCAGCGCGGGGTTATCGCCGATGACGGCTTTGTTGGCGTCGTAGATTTTCATCCAGGCCTCGCGCCCGGCATCGCCGTAATACTTGAGCGCGATGTGGCTGAGGGTTTCATCGGCGGCCACAGTGTGTTCGGCGATGAACGAGCCCTCGGTGCCGAGCTGGACGCTCTTGATCTTGGCGCCCAGGCCGCTCTTTTGCTTTTCGGCAAGTTCTTCTTCCGCTTTCTTTGCCAGGTCCTTCGGGTCTGTCATTGCATCACCTCCTGATCGGTCTGGAAATTCCTTCCGGCACATGTACCGCCGGATCACCTCATTCCACAACGCCGTAGAAGAGCGGCAGCCCTTCCACGGGGCTTTCGCTCCAGGCCAGCGCGCCCAGCAGCTTCTCTTTCGCGGCGAGAGCCTCCGGGCGGCTGCGCGCATGGATGCTGAAGAGCAGGTCTCCAGGCTGCACACGCTCGCCCACCTTGCGGTGGACAATGATCCCCACGCTGTGGTCGATCGCATCTTCCTTGCGCGCGCGGCCCGCCCCCAGCTCCACCGATGTTTCACCGATGATGCGCGCGTGCACCTGCTTCAACCAGCCCGCCCGGGTGGAAACGACCGGCTCCACCACGGCGGCTCTTGGCAGCTTTTCGGGCCGATCCACATACGAGACATCCCCTCCCTGGGTGGCGACCAGGGTGCGGAACTTTTCAAAGGCGCGTCCATCGGCAAGCGCGGCTTCGGCCAGCCGCCGGGCTTCATCCAGCCCGCGCGCCTTGCGCCCGATCACCAGCAGGTGGCTGGCGACCACCAGGCAGTGCTCGCGCAAGTCTGCCGGACCCCCGCCGTGGAGCGCCTCGATGGCTTCGCGCACCTCCAGGGCGTTGCCCACGGCTTCACCCAGCGGCTGGTTCATATCCGAAAGCAGAGCAATCACCCGGCGCCCGCTCAAGCGGCCGATCGCCACCATCAATTCGGCCAGTCGGCGCGCCTCTTCCACCGTTTCCATGAAGGCCCCCAGGCCCACCTTCACATCCAGCACAATCGCCTGCGCGCCTCCGGCGATCTTCTTGCTCATCACCGAAGAGGCAATCAACGGAATGGAAGGCACGGTGCCGGTCACATCGCGCAGCTTATACAGCTTGCCGTCGGCGGGGGCCAGGTCGGCGCTTTGCCCGGTGAGCACCAGGCCGGTGCGCTTGAGCTGCGCCAGGAACTCCTCGGTGCTCAAATCGGTGCGGAAGCCGGGGATGGACTCGATTTTATCGAGCGTGCCGCCGCTGAAGCCAAGCCCCCGGCCAGACATCTTCCCCACGGGCAGCCCGCAGGCCGCCACCAGCGGTTCCACCACCAGGGTCACTTTATCGCCCACGCCGCCGGTGGAGTGCTTATCCACCGCCAGCTCCACCGCGCCGGTCAGGTCGAGCACCTCGCCGGAATGGGCCATTGCCAGGGTCAGGTCGGTCGTCTCCTGTTCGGTCATGCCGTTCAGCAAGACGGCCATGGCCCAGGCAGAAACCTGGTAATCGGGGATGTCACCGCGCGTGAAACCGTCCACAAAGAACTTGATTTCCTCGCTGCTCAAGGGCAGCCGGTCGCGTTTTTTGATGATGATATCTACAGCCCGCATGAGTTCCTCATTGATCGCTGGGATCGTTTACCTTGGAATCGGTTTGACCTCCATTATACCCACAAATAAACGACCCCTTTCCGTTTGGAAAGGGGTCGCAGAAGGCAGTTTTCAGGCCTACTTTTTCATGAAGATCGTCACCTTGCGGTTCGGGTCTTCACCGATGCTCTCGGTAGCCACCTGCGGATGGTCGCGCAGCTCAAGGTGGATCACCCGGCGCTCGTTAGCGGGCATCGGTTCCAGCACCTGCCGCCTGCCGGTGTGGATGGCCTGGTCGGCCATGCGGCGGGCAAGCACGCGCAGCTGGCGGTCGCGCCGGGCGCGGTAGCCCTGCACGTCGATCATCAACGGCACCCAACGGTTCAGGCGCTTGCCGACGATCAGGCTGGTGATGTATTGCAGCGCGTTGAGGGTTTCGGTGCGCCGCCCGATCAAAATGCTCAGGTCATCGCCCTCGATGTTCACCAGCACGGTGGGTTCGTCCTCTTCGTCTTCGGGCGGTTTCATCGAGACGCTCACCTGAGCTTTGATCTTCATCTTCTCCAGCAGGTCGCTCACCGTCTCGCGCGCCGCGAAGAGGATATCACTCTCGAGCAGGTCTTCTTCTTCAACCGGGTGTGCAGCCTTCACCAGGTTTTCCTCGGCTTCGGCCCGGCGGGCCGCCGGAGCTTTGCGCGGCCTGGGAGCCGGCTTTTCAACCGTCTGCTGAGTCAGGGCCTCGAGCCCAACTTCCTCCCGGTCGAACATGACCTCCGGCTTGACGCTCAGGCGCACGCGCGCCTGGCGGCTGCCGATGCCAAACAGACCTTTGCTGCCCGCGTCGAGAACTTCCACATCTACGGCATCTTGCTTCAGGTTGAGTTGTTCCAACCCCTTCTCAACCGCTTCTTCCACGGTGGGGGCAATCACCTCGAGGGTAGTTCGTTCAGCGCTCATTTCTTGCCTCGATTTGCTTTCACAGCCTTCTTCACCTGCGTCTGGGCCGGTTCTACAGCCCGGGCCTGGCGCGGTTTGGGTAACAGGTTCTTCCAGTTGGCTTTGCCGAGCAGCGCATACTGCAGAATGCCGATCAGGTTCGACACGATGAAGTACAGCGAGAGGCCGGAGGCGAGCGTCAGGCCCATATAGCCCATCAGGAAGGGCATGTACAGGTTCATCATGTTGCTCATCATCGCGGCCTGATCCTTCGGGTTATCCGAAGGCGGCGGAGCCAGCAGCTTGGACTGGATGTACGTGGTCGCCATGACGATAATGGCCATCACGGGGATGCCGAACGAGAGGAACGGCAGGTATAGCCGCTCGGGCTGGCTCAGGTCCATCCAGAGGAACTGGTTATTGATCGGCAGGATGCGCGTGATATCCATGAACGGATACAGGTGGCGGGTCAGCGTGAGCATATCCAGCGGTGTATTCGCCATGGCCTTATACAGGCTCTGGTAAAGCCCGATGATCAACGGGAACTGGATGAGCAGCGGCAGGCAGGAGGCAAATGGGTTGACTCCCAGCTCCTTCATCAATGCCGATTGCTCCTGGGCCAGTTTCTCGCGATTATCCTTGTACTTTTCCTGGATTTCCTTATAGCGCGGATCGCTCTGCAGGCTCTGCATGGCCGTGCTGCCCTTGATCTGCGAAACCATCAAGGGGTGGGTGATCAGGCGGATCAAAATGGTGAAGAGGATGATCGCGATCCCGAAATTCTGCCCAAATATTGTGTAAATAAAGAGCAGAGCGTTGGTGAAGGGGGTAATGATTAAAGTTTCCCACATGGGTCACACTCCGCTAGTTCTTGGGGGGGTCATAAGTCCAATCCTGCTTTCCCTGGGTGTCGAACGTCACCAGGAGATGCTCCATCTCGGTGCCCCCGACGATCAGGTGATCACCCACCACCACCGGGCTAGCGGTGAGTTTGCCGGTAATTGTGCGCGTCCAGCCGTTGCCGCCGTCGGGCGTCTTGGTGAACACGTCGCCGCCTTCGGTGGTGAAGGCAATTTCGCCGCCGAAGATAACCGGCGCGGCGATCACCGGGTTAGCGGTATCTTCCGACCAGGCCGTCGAACCGGTTTTCGCGTCCAGGGCATATACCTTGCCGATGTGCTTATTACCAGAAGAGGCTTTGTCCGTCCCAAAGTACAGCCGGCCCTCGTGCAGCAGCGGCGGGTTCCAGATGGTTCCCTCCACGCTCTGCCGCCAGGCCACCTTGCGGTTCGCGGTATCGACGGCGATGACTTCCTCGTTGAGCGAAGTGATATAAAGCAGGCCGTCTGGGCCGAGCACCGGGGCATGCAGCATCGGGCCGCCCAGGTCCAGCTCCCAAACCAGTTTCCCATCCGTCAGGTTCACGGCATACAGGTAGTGGTCGAGCCCGGGCATGTAGGCCAGCTTCTCATCCACAGCCACCGCCCCCCAAATGGCGTTGCGGGCCGTGAACTTCCAGGCCAGCTTGCCGCTGTCCAGGTGAAGCGCATACAGGTTGTGGTCGGTGGATGGGATCAGCACCAGGTCGCCCGCCACCACCGGCCCGGCGATGAATCGGCCCTTATCCTGCACGTCGGTGAAGGCCCAGATTTCATTCCGGCTGTCGGCATCCAGCATGCGAACCACGTTGCTGTAGCTGGCGGCGATGACGCGCCCGTCCGTCACGGCGGGCGGGGCGTAATACAGGTTCTTCGCATCGGCCTTATCCGGGTAAACCCAGGCCTGTCTGCCGTTGGCGGCGTCGATCTTCTTCAGCTGCATCTGCGCGGTGTAGATCGCGTCTCCGCTCGCAGTCAGACCGGGCCAGTTGTTCAAGGCTGCCGTACCGCAGGCGGTTAAAGCCAGCGAAGCCAGCGCCAAAAAGAGCACGGCCTTCAGAATTGAAAATGGTTTCGGTTTTGTGAGCAAACGATGTTCTCCCAACAATGCCTCAGGGAACCGGGTCGTATCCGCCCGGGTTGAACGGGTTGCAGCGCAGGATGCGCCCCACGGCCATCCAGGTGCCTTTGATGGCGCCATATTTGTACACTGCCTGGTACCCATAATGCGAACAGGAAGGATAAAACCGGCAGGTGTTGGGTGGAAGGCCCGGTGAGATCACTGCCTGGTACGCTCGGATGAAAGCCAGAAGGATGATGCGCGGAAGGTTCCACAATGTGAAGGGCAAGTCGCGCAAACGGGCTTCATTTGGGTAATCTTGGTTCATTTCGATCGTTCGGGTTCAACAGGTTGGCTCGCCTGAGGACGGTTGCGAGGGCTTCTCGAGCGCGTTCGAAGCCGGCCTCGGGGAGATCCCTGCGCGCCAGGAGGAAGAGATCCCAGCCGGGTTGGAGTTCTTGCACGAACTCATCGGCCGCCGCGCGCAAAAGCCGCTTGGCCCGGTTGCGCGTAACAGCCGAGCCAACCGACCTGCCTGCCGCGACCCCCACCCGCACCTGCTCCAGCTCGTTCGGCGCGGCAACCAATACCAACAGCGGGTGCGGAAATGACCTGCCCAAACGCCGCACCCGCTCGATATCGGAGGACCGTGTCAGGCGAAACCTGCGTTTCACCCATTTACCTGTATCCTATCTTGAAAACGCCCAAGCGCCTCAACAACTTGCTTTGATCGATCGCCCTACCAGCGGATCCGCTTGGTGTGGTTATTTTTCGTCACCGTCAGGCGCATGCGCCCTTTGAGGCGGCGGCGCTTGAGCACTTCGCGCCCGTCACGGGTTTCCATGCGCGAGCGGAAACCATGTACTCGCACGCGGCGGCGAATCTTGGGTTGGTATGTACGCTTTGTCGACATGCACGTCCCTTTCCAAAAATATAATTCGTCTCATTCTGCATGCCGAGCGAAGCGAAGCGTCTCTTTTTGCTTTCTTGCGGACCCTTCGTTTCGCCCAGGCCACAGATCATCACAAGGTGAGCCGGCCCGAAAGCCGGCGAGTTGGAATTATACCACGGTTTCGCCGCCTAGATGCGGAAAAACCGCCGCAGGCCTTTCTCGCCGTTGTGGCCGTTGGTGGGTTTCGCCTCGCCCTGCGGAGAGAACAGTTCCAGCAATCCTTTGGCGCCTTCCAGGTCGGTCACCGCCAGGATTTCATCGCCCTCTTCGATCGTCGTCACCCCGCGCGGAATCATCACCTCACCCTTGCGGATGATCGCTGCGATCACGCAGTGCTCAGGGATATCCAGGTCTTTGATCGCCACGCCCACCGCCGGGGCCCCCGCGGCGATTTTTTCCTCCACCAGAGAGTAATTGCCGCGGCGCAGCTTCACCAGAGTGATCATATCGCCCAGCGACATTTCTTCTTGAATCAGGCCTGCCAGCAATTCAGCCTGGTTGACGGCCACATCCACGTGGTATTTCTGGTCGAAGAGCCAGGCGTTGCGCGGGTTATTCACGCGGGCAATCGTTCGCGGCACGTTATAGAGCTTGCGAGCGATATAACAAATGCTCAAATTGCACTCGTCTGAAGTGGACGTGGCCGCCACCACATCCGCATTGCGGATGCCGGCCAGCTCCAGCACCTTCAGATCCATCGGGTCACCTTCGATAATGACTTCCGTGGGCAGCTCGCGGTGGATGCGGGCCAGCACTTCGGGCCGGTTCTCCACCACGCGCACCTCATGCTCCATCTCGATCAACATCGAAGCCAGCTGCGCGCCCGTCCGCCCACCGCTAGAGATCAATACAAACATGCTATTTTCCCTCTTTCTTGTACGAGCGGATGCGTGAACGCAGCATCTCGGCGCCTTCTTGCGTGGCGCTGATATGCAGCACATCGCCGGTCTTGAGCACCATTTTCGGGTCTGGCAGAACGGCATTCCCGGCCCGAGTGACGGCCACCGGGATGCACACCTCGTTGTCCACAATATCCTGCAGAGACAGCTCTGAGCAATGTTCCGGGACGGCCACCTCATACACTTCCACTTCGCCGTTCCCGGCCGAGAAGACTGCCCGCACATCGGCGTGGTACATCATCTCTTCGATGCGCTGCGCCCCCCAGCTCAGCGCGCTCACCACCTGAAGGCCGTAGGCTTCGTGGATGGCGCGGTAGCGCGGGTCGTAATTGCGCACCACCACGTTGGGCACGTGGTAATACGTCAACGCCAGATGGCCGACGACGGCATTGAGCGCGTCGGAATTCGCCACGGCGGCAAGTGAATCGGCGTTTTCGATGCCTGCCCGCCGCAGCACATCACGGTTCAAGGCGTCGCCTTCGTTGAACTTTCCCTGGAAATCGGCAGGCAGTTGGGTAAATGCCCGCTCGTCCAGGTCAACAATCGAGACTTCATGCCCGGCCAGGAACAAACGATAGGCCAGTTCCGAGCCAAGCCGGCCGCAGCCCACTACAATCGCTTTCATAAGTTCGCTACTTCCATATTAATCAAGAATATACGGCACATTGGTGACCACGATGTACTTGTAGGTCAACAGCTCCGAGCGTAAAGCCTGCGCCGTATTGGTGTGCAAGATGTTCGTCCAGCGCTTGGACGAGACGAACTGAGGCACCACGATGGTGATCACCTCGTTTGGCTGGCGTTTTTGATAAATCTCCTCGATGTAGTCCAGCAGGGGTTCCATGAAGCGCCGGTAAGAGGACTCGACGATCACCAGGCGCACGCCATCGCCCCACTGCTCCCACTTCTGGCGGATGCGTTCCGATTCTTCCGGATTGATCGAAATGTGCACCGCGGTGATGTCATCCGAGAGCGTGCGGGCATAGCGCAGTGCAGCCAGTGTGCCGCGGTGAACACCGCCGATGGGCAGTAAAACCCGGTTGCGCTGGATGCGCGGCGGGGGGCTGCCGTAACGCTCCAGCGAGAGTTTGGCTGCCACGTCGATATAATGCCGTTGGATCACGCTGAAGATCACCACCAGTAACGGGATGATGAAGATGACCACATAAGCCCCGTCGTGGAACTTGGTGATTGCGAAGATCATCATCACGAAGAAAGTCAACACCGCGCCCATGCCGTTGATCGCCATCTTCGTCTGCCAGCCGGGCTGGTAGTGCAGGGTGGAGCCGCGTTCTTTGAGTTCTTCGCTGGGCTTCAGGTGGCCGATCTTCCACCAGCGGCGCGCCATGCCGGCCTGCGAAAGTGTGAAGGATATGAAGACGCCGATCGCATAGAGCGGGATCAGCCGGGTGACGCTGGCCTGGAAGATGAAGACCAGGGTGGAGGCCAGCACAGCCAGTACCACGATTCCGCGCGAAAACACCAGCCGGCTGCCGCGATAGTTCAATTGCCTCGGCAGCAGCCCGTCGGCGGCGGTGATGGCGCTCAGGCGCGGAAAATCGGCGAAGGAGGTGTTGGCCGCCATGATCAGAATAATGGTGGTGGCCGTGATAAGCATCAGGTAAAGCGTACCGCGCCCGTCAAAAACCGTCCGCCCAAGCTGTGAAATGACCGTTTCGATCTCCGAAGGCACGGCCTGAATGTGCCCGGCCAGGAAGGAAATCCCTAACAACAGGGAGCCCAGGATAGAAGACATCCAGATGAGCGTGATCCCCGCGTTACGGGTGCGCGGTTCGCGAAAGGACGGGATGCCGTCTGAAATAGCTTCGACGCCGGTGAGGGCTGTGGTGCCGTTCGAAAATGCGCGCAGCAACAGGAAGAGAGTCACAGCCTGGCCCTCGGTCGCAAGTTCATGGAGCGGAGGGTCTACCACCAGGCCCAGGCCGCCCGTCAGGGCGCGCACCAGGCCTGTGATGAGCGTGATGAACATCATCACCACGAAGAAATAGGTGGGAATGGCGAAAATGATGCCCGACTCGCGCAGCCCGCGCAGGTTGATCATCATGATGGTGAACACCAGCCCGATGGCGATCCACACGCGGTATTCGTACAGGGTGGGGTAGGCCGAGACGACCTGAGCCACGCCGGAGGAGATGGAGACCGCCACCGTGAGGACGTAATCGGTCAGGATGGCTGCCGCGGCAATCTTCGAAGGCAGCTGGCCGAGGTTGTCGCGCGAGACGATATACGAGCCGCCGCCGTTTGGGTAGGCATGAATGGTCTGCTCATACGAGAGGGTGACGATCACCAGCAGGGCGACGATAACCAGCGAAAGAGGGAAGATCAACCCATATGCCGCCGCCCCAACGACGATCAAGATCGCCAGCATTTCCTGCGTGGCGTAGGCCGTCGATGAGAGCGCGTCTGAAGCAAAAACCGCCAGTCCGATCAATTTGCCGATCGTATGGTGGGGGGCATCCGCTGTAGCCAACGGCCTGCCGATCAGGATCGTCCAGAGGGTTCGGGGGGGTTCTTCTTCATTCGTGCGGCGCAACACGGTTGTGCCGTTTTGATCTTCGATATTCATGATGCCAACTTCGTTAAAATAGCGGTATCCCGTTACGCAAGAGGTGGATTATAGTGCAGGGAGAATAACCCGTCAAGAAAAGGTGAGATTTCTTGACACAATCCTTATATTAATCCACTTCGGCCGGAGGTCAATCTATTTGAGTGCGTTTGAAATGTATTTGCAAACAGCTCAAGGCGGCCCGCCGCAAGCCCGGATAATTTGCTTCATCGTTAAAAAGATGGCCAGGTATAGCTTTTCCTGCAAATTGTGCGGGCTGCCCCACAATTTGCAGGAAAATTGAAGCACTATCTAAAAGTTATCGGTTATGATTGTCTCGACGCATCGAAAGCCGTTATACAGGGTTATACCATTGGGAAATAACCACCACAGGAGGATTGCATGTCCAAAGTAGCCATCGTAACCGACAGCACGGCGTATCTCCCTGCCGAATTGACCCGCTCGCTGAACATCTTCTCCGTTCCCCTGCAATTGATCTGGGGCGAAGAGACCTACCGCGACGGGGTTGATATCACTCCCGAGCAGTTTTACACCCGCCTGCCGGACGCGAAAGTGCTGCCGACAACCTCACAGCCTTCTCCGGCGGCCTTCCGCGCCATATACGAGCAGCTGCTCGAAGAGGGCTACGATGTTCTCAGCGTGCATATCTCCTCCAAGTTATCAGGCACCATGGATTCCGCCATTCAAGCGCGCCAGACTTTCCCCGGCGCGCGCATCGAGCTGGTGGATTCGCTCTCCACGTCCATCGTGATGGGTTTCGCCATCCTTGAAGCCGCCCGCGCCGCCCAGCAGGGCGCATCGCTGGGCGAATGCCGGGTGATCGTCGAAAAATCGCTCCAGAACAGTAAAATCTTCTTTTTAGTCAGCACGCTGGAGTACTTGCGCCGCGGCGGGCGCATCGGCGGGGCGCAGGCTTTCGTCGGCACGGTCCTTAACCTCAAGCCCATTCTGGAATTGCGCGACGGGCGCATCGAGGCGGTCGAGCGCGTTCGCACCCTGGCCAAGGCCCAGGACCGCCTGCTGGAAATCTTCCACCAGCAGATCGGCGACCGCCGGCCCGTGCGCATCGGCGTGGTGCACGCCAACGCCCCGGCGGAGGCCGATCAGATGGTCAAACGGGCCTCGGCGCTCTTCAGCGTCAACGACGTGCGCGAGACGGTGGTGACACCCGTCAGCCCGGTCATCGGCACGCACACCGGCCCGGGCTGCATCGGTCTGGCCTTCATGGTCGGGCTGTAACGAGGTTCGCTCCTCCTGTGATCACTCAGGCATAACCTGGTCGGGATTCTCAACCAGAGCGCCTTCTGGCTGAGCCTGTGACCTTCTCTCGAGCCGCCTGCGCGCAAGGAATGCTCTCAGCATCCATACCGTGCGGGCGGCCCCCCCGATGATCGCCAGCAAGAGGACGACCAGCGTGAGCAGGCCGATATCCGGCGCCATCCGCAAGAGAACAGCCAGGGTCGCTTTCGCCAAAGGCAGCTCTACGGCGAGCAAGAACCAGACGATGAATCCATCCACCGCCAATGGGATCAAGAGATACCCCAGCAGCTTCCAGCGGCGCGGGATTGCGGATGTCTGCCTGGACCAACTTCGCAGCTTGCGGAAGAAACCACCCAGGCTCGCCAGCAAAAGCAAGGCAACCACAGCAAAGACGAGACGGGAATGCTGGCGGATAAAGTCTTCGCCCGGCGGGTAGTAAGACGGCTCGTTGCCCGCGTAGATCGAAAACACATCCCACCCAACAAGCCCGTAGGATGAATCAATAGCCGGGTCGTTTGTGTTCATCAATAAAACCAGCCCGGTCTTCTTTTGGGGGTCAAGAATGACGATCGTGCGGAAATTCGCCCAGCTGCCTTCGTGGTACAAAAGGATCGGGACGGTAAAACTGGACGTGCCTTTACTGGCAAGGTCAAAGAACGGCCCAACCCACCAGCCCATGCCGTATCCATACCACCGATCAATCTTCGCCCCCGGTTCATGGAGCGCGGCCATTCCGGCGGGCGAAAGCACGCTGTTTCCGCTGTAAACCCCATCGTTTAGCTGGGCAATCAGGTAATGGGCCATATCCTCCGCGCTGGAAAACAACCCCGCCCAGGGCGTGAGCGCCCGGCCATAAGGCATGGAGCGGGTGTAATCCACCTGGATGCCGAAGAACGGGTAGAAGCCGGCAGTCATGCCCCCAGCCTGCGCCTCGGAGAGCGAGGTGTACGAATGGGTCATGTTCAAGCGGTCGAAAACGTTCTTCTGAATATACGTTTCGAACGGCTGACCAGACACCCTCTCAACGATGGCGCCCAGCAAGCCGTAGTTTAGATTGGAATATTCGAAGGCCTCGCCGGGCAAATGCCCCGGCTTCACGCTCTTCAGGCGCTTCATCTGGGCGACCAGGGCGTCATCGGCCAGGCTGGCATCCAGGTTGAAACGGTTGCCGTCGGTTTCCGTCAACCCGCTGGTCTGGTTGAGGAGCTGGCGCACGGTGATTTGAGCCGAGGCCTGCTCATCGGCGACGTGAAACCAATCAAGATACTTTTGAACCGGGTCATCCAGGTTCACGCGGCCTTCTTCCACAAGCTGCATCGTTGCCAGCGCAGTGAAGGACTTGCTGACGGAGGCGAGCATGAAGGGAGTCTGTGGTGACATCGCGCGTCCCGCAGAATCAGCCACGCCATATGCCCGCAGGTAGGCCACCTGGTCGCCCTGGACGATCGCCAGGGCAGCCCCGGGGATATGCAGGCGCTTCATTTGATCTTGAATGTACGCATCGATCGCTTCGAGAGGGCCCCCATGCCGATCAAGAGCGGCTCGCGCAGACCGGTATGAACCGCCAATAGGCAAAACGATCAACACCAGCAGGATGAGCACCGCTGCCAGCCTATCGATGAAATTGGTTTTCATTCCCCGCTCCTGTTTTGCCGCATGCGGCCTGCTCAGTTCCTAATAATGACTAAATAGATAGAAATTATACTTGTTGCTGGCCGGGAAATCAAATCTAACCCGGCTTTGCCCTTACCGGGGAGGAGGCTCGGCTGAACCAGAGCGCCAGGGCAACCAGTTGAGACGGGCAGCCTGCCGCCGCCCCAATTGGGATTAAAATAGATAGGTGAAGGAGTCCTATGCACACCTACCCTGAGATTGCCATTCAAGCCCCCGATATTCTCCTCCCCCGCAGCGGCATCGAGCTCGAAAAATGGGCGGTCATCGCCTGCGACCAGTTCACTTCAGAGCCGGAATACTGGCAGGAAGTGGCCCGCATCGTCGGCGATGCGCCTTCCACGCTGAACCTGGTGCTGCCCGAAGTCTACCTGGGCGCCCCGGATGAAGCCGCCCGCGTCCAATCCATCCAGCAGGCCATGCGCGCCTACCTGGAGCAGGGCATCTTCCACACACACCACGGCTTTATCCTCGTCGAGCGCCAGGCCGGCGGGAAGACCCGCACCGGTTTGCTCCTGGCCCTCGACCTGGAATGCTACGACTACAACAAAGGCTCGCAGACGCTCATCCGCGCCACCGAAGGCACGATCATCGAGCGCCTGCCCCCGCGCATGCGCATCCGCGAGGGGGCGCTGCTCGAGCTGCCCCACATCCTGGTGCTCATCGACGACCCCCAGCGCACGGTGATCGAACCGCTGCTGCACCGCAAGGCCTCGCTACCGGTGCTCTATGAAACCGACCTGATGCTCGGCAGCGGTCATGTGCGCGGGATGGCCGCCAACGACCTGATCTCCGAGACGCATATTGTCTCGGCCCTGCGCGCGCTGGCCGACCCGGCCTCCTTCCGCGCGCGTTACGGCGTGGGCGAAGACCAGGGCGTTCTGCTCTTTGCCATGGGCGACGGCAACCATTCGCTCGCCACCGCGAAAGCCATCTGGGAAAAGATGAAACCATCCGTCGGGATGGATCACCCTGCGCGCTACGCGCTGGTGGAGGTCGAAAATATCCACGATGAAGGCCTGGAATTCGAGCCGATCCACCGCGTGCTGTTTGGCGTGCAGGGCGACCCTCTCGCGGCGATGCGCGCTTACTTCAACGGCGAGGTGGCCGCGCAGCCTGCCGAAACCTTTGCACACCTGACGGAGGCTGTCCAGGCCTACCGCGGCCCCGGACAGGCGTTTGGCATGCTCGGGCCGCAGGGCTGCAGCCTGGTGACCGTGCAGCGCCCGGTCTCTAACCTGCCGGTCGGTTCGCTGCAGGCCTTCCTGGATGACTGGCTCAAGCATGGCGGGGCGGAGAAGATCGATTACGTCCACGGCGGCGAGGTGGTGGAGCGCCTCGGCGCTCAGCCCGGCAACCTGGGTTTTTACCTGCCCGCCATGCAGAAAACCGAGCTCTTCCGCACCGTCATCCTGGATGGTGCGCTGCCGCGCAAGACCTTCTCGATGGGGGAAGCCCGCGATAAACGCTTCTACCTCGAAGCCCGGCGGATCGCCTGATGTTCTCTCCCGGTTTTGACCCTTTCCAGCCGCCAGAGGGTGCGCTGCCGCCCGCCGAGGTGCGCATCACCGATCTGCGGGTCGAACCCTGGCCCGACGGCCGCCGTGTGCGCGTGCTGGCAAGCCTCACGCCGTTCCAGCAGCGCCCCACCCTGGCCGCGACGATTACCGATGAGCAAGGCGAAGAGGTGGCAAGCACGTTCATCATCGAAAACATGCAGGAGCACATCGCCTTCACCATGCACATTCGCACGGCCGGGGCCGGAACTGCTTTCACCCTCACCCTGGCAGTCCAATATCCTGAGATCGAGGAAGTTGACTCGCGCACGCTGGAATTCACTCTAAATGAATAAGCACCGCTGCACATGCAGCGGTGCTTATTCGCTTTCAGCTTGATCCGTCCTTCAGGGGAAGGGGCGGATCCGGAGGTTTTCTTAGAACAGGCTTCGGATTACCAGTAAGAAGCCGAAGATTACCAGCGGCACGCCGATGATCAGGCCGACGACGGTCAGGCTAACTATCACCCCTGCGATCATCAAAACCAGGCCGAGGATAGCCCCCACAATTCGACCTGTGATCTCGATGATGCCCACCACCAGCCGCCAGATCAACCAGAACGGCCACAGTAACCACGGGACCTTTTTCGATTCGGTCATTTTCTTACCTCCACTGTAATATACGCTGAAGGTATTTAAAAGTTTCAAGAATTTTATAAGAATTCGATTAACATTTCGTTGACGAAGCCGGTGCTTTATGCTATCCTATTTTCAATTCCCGTGAACGATAACGGACGATGGATGAATAGAGCCCAGGCCTGATGAACGCTAAGAAGAGCGTCACCATTAAGGAAGTCGCGCAGGCTGCCGGGGTTTCGGCGCAGACCGTTTCGCGCGTCCTCAACAACCGGCCAGACGTCTCTGAAGAAACGCGCCAACGCGTGAGCGCCATCATCAGCCAGATGGGCTATTCGCCCAACATCATCGCACGCAGCCTCATCCAGGGCCGCAGTCACACCATCGGCGTGGTGGGGTACGGGCTGGGGTATTACGGCCCGTCGCGCACGCTCACGGGCATCGAGCGCCAGGCCAACGAGCTGGGCTACACGCCGCTGCTCAGCCTGCTGCGCGAACCCGACGCCAACGCCGGCGAATCGATCCTCCCCAACCTGCTCATGCGCAAGGTGGATGGCATTATCTGGGCCGTCCCCGAGATCGGCTCTCACCGCGCGGCGCTCCTCGAGGCGATGCACAGCATCCCCGTGCCGGTCGTGTTCATTAACATGCAGCCGCGCAGCGACCTGGCCGTGGTGGCCGTGGATAACTACAACGGCGGGCGGCAGGCGGCTCTTCACTTGCTGGCGCGCGGCTGCCGCAAGGTGGGGGTCATCACCGGCCCTGAAACCTGGTGGGAATCGCGCCAGCGCGAGGCGGGCTGGCACAGCGCCATGCTCGATTCCGGGCGCGTCGGCGAGGATGAATTGGAGAACCTGCGCATCACCGGCGATTGGTATCCTGCCAGCGGCGACCGCGGGCTGGAACTGCTCCTGCGCGGCGATCCCGGCATCGATGCGGTCTTCGCGTTCAACGATCAGATGGCCCTCGGCGCGCTGCGGGCTGCCCAGCGCCTTGGGCGGCGCGTCCCAGAAGACCTGGCCGTGGTCGGTTTTGACGATGTGCCCGAAGCCAGCTTCTTCTGCCCGCCCCTCACCACGCTGCGCCAGCCGTTGATCGAAATGGGCGCCCAGGCCGTGCGCCTGCTCCACCGCATGCTCAGCCAAAAAGATGGCGAATCGATCCATCCGGAACCGATCTGGCTCCAGACGGAGCTGATTGTCCGGGCCAGTTCAACCCGAATCATTTCTTAAGGAGACCTGAACCATGAAACCTGTAACCCTGGCGGTCATTTTAGGCAATCGCGGCTTCTTCCCCGACCACTTGTGCGTCACCGGCCGGAAAACCATCCTCAAAGTCCTCGAGGCGCAGGGCATCCGCGCCATCATCCTCGACGAGAACATCAACAAAGCTGCCGGCTCCATCGTCACCGTGGCCGAAGCGCAAATGTGCGCCGACCTGTTCAAGCAGCACCGCGACGAGATCGACGGCGTGCTGATCACCCTGCCAAACTTCGGCGAGGAGCGCGCCATCGCCAACGCGCTGCGCTGGTCTGGGCTGGATGTGCCCGTGCTGGTGCATGCCTTCCCAGACGACATCACCAAGATGACCATCGCCGACCGCCGCGACTCGTTCTGCGGCAAGATGTCGGCCTGCAATAACCTCACCCAGTACGGCATCAAGTACACCCTCACCACGCTGCACACCGTGGACCCCGAGAGCGAGAGCTTCGCCGCCGACCTGCAGCGCTTCGCCGCCATCTGCCGCGTGGTGCGCGGCCTGCGCGGGGCGCGCTTCGGCGCCATCGGCGCCCGCCCGGCGGCCTTCAACACCGTGCGCTACAGTGAAAAACTCCTGGAACGCTCCGGTATCAGCATCGACACGCTCGATCTCTCCGAGGTCTTCGGCATGGCGGCGCGCATTAAAGCCGACGACCCCGCCCTCAAGGCCAAGCTGGAGGAGATGAAAGCCTACGTGCCTGCCGGCGGCACCCCAAGCGAAGCCCTCACGCGCATGGCCAGGCTGGGCGTGGTGATCGACAACTGGATGGCTGAGAACAACCTTTCGGCCAGCGCCCTGCAGTGCTGGACTTCGATGGAGCAGTACTACGGCGTGGTGCCTTGCACGATGATGTCGATGATGAGCAACAAGCTGGTCCCCTCGGCCTGCGAGACGGACATCGCCGGCGTGGTGGGCATGGTGGCCCTGGCGCTGGCTTCGGGCAAGCCTTCCGCCATCGTCGATTGGAACAACAACTACGGCGCAGACCCCAACAAGGGCGTCATCTTCCACTGTTCGAACCTGCCGAAGGACCTTTTCCTCGAGGCCAGCGTTTCTGTCACGGACTCACCCAAGATGGATTACCAGGCCATCATCGCCGGGACGGTCGGCAAAGAGAACACCTACGGCACCATCGTCGGGCGCCTCAAGGCCGTGCCCTTCACCTACTGCCGCGTCTCCACCGATGATCTCAACGGGCGCATCCTGGCGTACCTGGGCGAAGGCCACCTCACCGATGACACGCTCAAGACCTTTGGCGGTTACGGCGTGGTGGAGATTCCCAACTTCCAGAAGCTGCTGGCCTATATCTGCGAAAACGGCTTCGAGCACCATGTAGCCATCAACCCCGCGCTGGTCGCCGATGCCGTCCATGAGGCCTTCACGAAATACCTGGGCTGGAGCGTATACCACCACCAGTAAAGGACAGTGCTGCATTCTTCTGTCACTTGTGGGGCAAGCCCCACAAGTGACAGAAAAGGTACCACAATCCCAGTAAAGGAATCGCCATGGAAGAAATCCAAACCAAACTGGCCGGCCTGCGCCGCCTGCTGGAACTCCGCGGGCTGGATGGCGCTCTGCTGCAGCGCAACAGCAGCTTTGCCTGGGCCACCGGGGGCAGCAGCGCGGCGATCAACATCGCCTCCACCACCGGCGAGGCCGCTCTGCTCATCACTCAAAAAGATGCCTATATCCTCACCAACAACATCGAGGCCACCCGCCTGGAAGGCGAAGAAGACCTGTGCTCGAAGGGATTCCAGTTCTACACCCACGCCTGGCACGGCGCGACCGACGCCTTCGAGACCATCGCCAAAGGCATGAAACTCGGCGCGGATGTCGCCGTGCCCGGGCTGACCGACCTATCCGGCGAACTGGCCCGCCTGCGGGTGAACCTGCTGCCCATCGAGCAAGACCGACTGCGCAAGGTGGGCCGCGATTGCGCCCTGGCGATGAGCCAGGCCGTCCACGCCGTGCGCCCCGGCCAGAGCGAGCAAGAGATCGCCTCGCTGCTGGCGGCGGCCTGCCTGGAGCGCGGCGTGGAGCCGATCGTCAACCTCATCGCCACCGATGAGCGCATCTACCGCTTCCGCCACCCCACCTACAGCGCCAAAACGCTCGAGCGTTACGCCATGCTGGTGCTGTGCGGACGCAAGCACGGGCTGGTGGTTTCGATCACCCGCTTCGTGCACTTTGGCCCATTGAACGATGAGCTGAAGCGCAAATCGGCCGCCGTGGCGCGCATCGATGCCGCCATAATCGCCGCAACGCGCCCTGGCCGCACCCTGGGGCAGGTCTTCTCGGCAGCGCAGGCCGCTTATGCCTCGGCCGGTTACCCCGCCGAATGGCAGCTCCATCACCAGGGCGGGCCTGCGGGTTATGAGCCGCGCGAATACCTGGCCCTCCCTGGCAGCGCAGACCTGGTGGAAGCCGGGCAGGCCTACGCCTGGAACCCTTCCATCACCGGGGCCAAGAGCGAAGACACGGTTCTGGTCACACTGGACGGCTGCGAGGTCGTCTCGGAGGTGCCCGGCTGGCCGGTGGAGGAGATTCAAAGCGGCGGGCTTACGCTGCACCGCCCGATGATCCTGGTCGTTTAGCCGCCCGGCCAATAAGCCCTGTTCCAGAGCGAATCGGATTGGATTGTTCCATATACGAACCCAATCTCACTTACAGAACAATCCTCACCCGATCCACACGGCAGAACGATTGGAGGCAGTTATGGCAGACAAAAAATACGCGATTGGCGTTGATTTTGGGACCGAATCCGGGCGGGCCGTCCTCGTGGATGTCTCGAACGGCGCGGAGGTCGCCACGTCGGTCTATGCTTACGCCAACGGCGTGATCGACGAGAAACTCCCCGGCACCGATATCCGCCTCGAGCCGGATTGGGCCCTCCAGGACCCCAACGATTACCTGGAGGTCTTCAAGCGCACCATCCCGGCGGTGATCCGGGAGAGCGGCGTGAATCCGGCGGATGTGATCGGCATCGGCATCGACTTCACGGCCTGCACTATGCTCCCCACCCTCAAGGACGGCACGCCCCTGTGCTTCTTAGCGCAGTACCGCAACCGGCCGCACGCCTGGGTGAAGCTGTGGAAGCACCATGCCGCCCAGCCCGAGGCCAACGCGCTCAACGAGATCGCTCAGAAGAAAGGGTTCACCTTCCTCTCGCGCTACGGCGGGAAGATCAGCTCCGAATGGTTCTTCCCGAAAGTCTGGCAAATCCTCAATGAAGACCCGGAGATCTACCAGGCCGCCGAACGCTTCATCGAGGCCGCCGATTGGGTCGTCTGGCAGCTCACCGGCGAAGAGAAGCGCAATTCCTGCACGGCGGGGTATAAAGCCATCTGGTCCAAGCAGGAAGGTTTCCCGCCGAAAGAATTCTTCAAAGCCCTCGACCCGCGGCTGGAAAATATCATCGAAGAGAAGATGACCCAGACGATCGTCCCCCTGGGCGAGAAAGCCGGCGGTTTAACCCCCCAGGCCGCCGCCTGGACGGGCCTGCCCGTGGGCACGGCGGTGGCGATTGCCAACGTAGATGCGCACGTCTCGGTGCCGGCCGCGACGGTGGTGGATACCGGCAAGATGGTGATGATCATGGGCACGTCCATCTGCCATATGGTGCTCGGCAAGGAGGCGCGCATCGTGCCGGGCATGTGCGGCTACACCGAAGACGGCATCATCCCCGGCTTCTTCGGCTACGAGGCGGGGCAGTCTTGCGTGGGCGATCACTTCGCCTGGTTTGTCGAGAACTGCGTGCCCGAATCTTACCAGCAGGAGGCCCGCGCGCGCGGGATGGACATCCATGCCCTGCTGGAAGAAAAAGCCGCTCGCCTGAAGCCCGGCGAGAGCGGCCTGCTGGCCCTCGACTGGTGGAACGGCAACCGCTCGGTGCTGGTGGATGTGGACCTGACCGGCATGATCCTCGGCATGACCTTGCTCACCAGGCCGGAGGAAATCTACCGCGCACTCATCGAGGCCACCGCCTTCGGCACGCGGGTGATCATCGAGGCTTTCATCGCCAACGGCGTGGCCGTGGATGAGCTTTACGCCACCGGCGGCCTGCCGGACCGCAACCGGCTGTTGATGCAAATTTACTCCGACGTCACCGGCAAAGAGATGCGCGTGGCAGCCGCCAAACAGACCCCCGCGCTCGGTTCGGCGATGTTCGGCGCGGTGGCCGCCGGAAAAGCCGCCGGCGGGTATGACTCGATCTACGACGCCAGCCTGAAGATGGC
>JARKPU010000056.1 GCA_029975055.1 Anaerolinea sp. | reverse complement strand
TTCCATTTCCTTCAATTACCTCGGCCGCCTCGACGCTCCTCTCCCCTCTTCCGCTCCCTTCTCCCTCGCCGAGGAGCCCCGCGGCTTCGACCGCCACCCCCAGAACCCCCGCTCTCATCCCCTCCTCTTCTCCGCTGCCGTGTTCTCCGATGTCCTGCGCCTCGAGCTCTCCTTCTCTTCCCTCCACTTCCAGCCCCACACCAACCAGGCCCTCCTCGATGCGTTTTCTTCCGCTTTCTCTTCTATCCTCGCCGTCCAGCCGGGCGATCTCGACCTCGCTCCTTCCGATTTCCCGGATGTGGAACTCAGCGAGGAAGACCTGGGCAACATATTGGACGAGATCGGTGAACCTCCGTGAGGTAACCAGATGAATAAGGCCGAAATTGAGTCCATCTACTCACTCTCCCCCATGCAGCAGGGCATGCTGTTTCACAGCCTGGCCGAGCCCGATTCGACCCAATACGTCGAACAGACTTCCTGCCGGCTGGTCGGTGAGTTGAACGCGCCTGCTTTTGAACAGGCCTGGCAGAAAGTGATCGACAGGCATTCCATCCTGCGCACGGCCTTCGTCTGGCGGAAAATCGAGCAGCCCGTCCAGGTGGTCCAGCGCCAGGTGAGGCTGCCCTTCAAGCTGGAGGATTGGAGCGCCCTCGGCCCCGCCCGGCAGGAACAGGCCCTGGCAGAATACCTCGCTGCCGACCGGATGCGTCCCTTTGACCTGACCAAAGCGCCGCTGATGCGCCTCGCGCTCATCCGCACCGCACCCGACGAGCACCGCCTCGTCTGGACTCACCACCATATCCTGCTCGACGGCTGGTCGTTGCCCATCGTGGTGAATGACTTCCTGCAATGCTACGAGGCGCTCCTCCAGGGGCGGGAACCGGCATTGCCCGAGCCGCGGCCTTACCGCGATTACATCAACTGGTTATCGCGGCAAGATCTTTCGCAGGCCGAGCAATTCTGGCGCGGGTATCTGGATGGATGGGCCTCGCCCACCCCGCTGGGATTCGATGGCCCGGCCACCCCCGCCGAGTGGACGGGCGATTCCTGCGAGATCGAGCACCCCCTGCCCGGAGCGTTGAGCGAGCGGCTGCAGGCATTCAGCCGCGCGCACGGCATCACCCTCAGCGTTCTGGTGCAGGCCGCCTGGGCGGTTCTGCTCCACCGGTACACGCGCGAGGAGGATATTGTCTTCGGTTTGACCGTCTCCGGCCGCCCGCCCGACCTGGTTGACGCCGAATCGATGGTGGGCCTGATGATCAACACCCTGCCGGTGCGCGCCCGCCCGGCTTCAGCGGTGAGTGTCCTTGAGTGGCTGAAGCAGCTTGCGGCCGATGAATTTGCCCTCAGCCAGTTTAGCTACTGCCCGATTGTAAAAATCCAGGAATGGAGCCAGGCGCCGCGCGGCAAGCCGCTCTTCGAGAGCCTGGTCATCTTCGAAAACTACCCTGCCCGGCTCGAACAGGCGGCCCGCAGCGGAATCCGGTTCACCGGCGTGCGCAATGCCGGGCAGATCAACTACCCGCTGGCGCTGGTGGCTGCCGCGCGCGACGGCGTGATGCTCAAGCTGGTTTATGACCCTGCGCGGGTAAGCGCCGATGCTGCCTCGGCCGCCCTGCGCCACATCGAGGTGATCCTCGGCGGAATGCTGGCCCACCCCGAAGCCCCTCCCTCGGCGCTGAGCCTGCTCAGCGCGGCGGAGGAGCGCCGCATGCTGGACCTGCTGACCGGCGAGCGCCTGCCCGTGGAAGATGGTTTGTGCGCTCATCAGCTCTTCGAGCGCCAGGCAGAACGAACCCCCCAGGCTGCTGCGCTGGTGATGGGTGAGCGGTCAATGACCTACGCCGAATTGAATGCCCGGGCCGACTCTGTGGCCGGTTACCTTGCCCGGCGCGGCTTCGGCCCCGAGAAAATCGCCGCCGTGCTGCTGCCGCGCTCGTTCGAGGCGATCATCGCCATCCTGGGCGCGCTCAAAGCGGGCGGGGCCTTCATGCCCATGGACCCGGCGCACCCGGAGGAGCGCCTCGCTTATATGCTGGAAGATTCGGGCGCGGCTTTCCTGCTCACCAACCGCAGCCTCGGCCGGTTGGCTGTGCCGCAGGAGATGCAGGTGATTTACGTCGATGAAATCTCCCTCGCCCACGCAGTTTCGCCCGCCTCGCCCGCAGAATGCAGGCCTGCGCCGCACAACCTGGCCTACGTGATCTACACCTCCGGTTCCACCGGCAGGCCCAAAGGCACGCTCCTCCAGCATCGCGGCCTGGTGAACTTGCTGCACGCCATGCCCCGTGGATACCGGGTCGGGCCGGGGGTGCGCGTGCTGCAATTCGCCTGCCCGGCATTCGATGCATCAGTGGCCGAGATCTTCTCTACCCTTTGCGCAGGGGCCACGCTTGTGCTGGCCGCGCAAGAGATTCTCACCTCAATGCCCGATCTCGCCCGCCTGCTTCAGGAGCAGCGCATCGAGGCGGTCACCCTGCCGCCCACCGTCCTGGGGCTGCTCCAGCCGGAGGAACTACCAGGCCTGCGCACCATCATCTCGGCCGGCGAGGCTCTGCCGGTGGAGGTGGCCGCCCGCTGGGTGAACGGCCGCACATTGATCAACGGCTATGGCCCCACCGAAACGACGGTCGCCGCTGCCTGGTATGAGGTGAAGGAAATCCTGCCCGGTCAAAAACGGGTGCCCATCGGCCGGCCTCTGCGCAACACACGCGCCTGCATCCTCGATGAGCAGCTCCACCTTCTGCCCGTCGGCGTGCCCGGCGAACTGTGCATCGGCGGGCCGAGCCTGGCGCGGGGTTACCTCAACCTCCCGGAGATGACCGCCCATAAGTTCATCCCCGACCCATTCACCCCCAACCCCGGCGAACGGCTGTACCGCACCGGCGACCTGGTGCGCTGCCTGCCGGACGGGAACCTGGAATATCTCGGGCGGATCGACGAGCAGGTGAAGCTGCGCGGTTATCGCATCGAGCCTGGAGAGGTGGAAGCCGCGCTGTGCCGTCACCCCCAGGTGCGCCAGGCCGCCGTTGTGGTCGCCCAGAACGAATCAGGCGACGGGCATCTGGCGGCATTTTACATCCCGGCCGATGCGGCCAACCCGCCCGAACCCGCCGGGCTGCGCGCCTTCTTGAAAACCTGCCTGCCCGATTACATGCTCCCGGCGGTTTGCATCCCCCTCGAGCAATTCCCGCTGAGCCCAAGCGGGAAGATCGACCGTAAAGCGCTTCGAACCGCAGCGGCGGCTGGAACAACGGAAGCCCTCGATGCGTACATTCCACCGGCCACGCCCACCGAAGAACTGCTGGCTGGAATCTGGGCAAAGGTACTCAAGGTCGATCAGGTCGGTTCCAACCACAGCTTCGCCGAGCTTGGCGGTCACTCGCTGCTCTCCACGCAGGTGATGTCGCGCGTGCGCGATATCTTTCACGTCGAGCTGCCCCTCAAGGCAATTTTCGATGCGCAAAACCTGGCCGGGCTGGCCGCCGCCATCGACGCCGCGCGGCAAAGCCAGGCCGAGTGCCCCGCGCCGCCGCTCGAGCCTGCCCCCCGTGCGGGCGAGCTGCCGCTTTCCTTTGCCCAGCAGCGCCTGTGGTTCCTCAACCAGCTGGAACCCGAAAGCGTCAACTATAACCTGCCTGCCGTGGTCCGTCTGAAAGGCTGCCTGGATTTCGATTGCCTGTCTGGCAGCTTGAACGCTTTGATCGCCCGCCACGAGACGCTGCGCACCCGCTTCACCTCGCTGGATGGCAGGCCCGTGCAGGTCATCCTGGCCGGAGGCGAGGTGACCGTGAAGGAAGTGGACCTGTCGGTGATCGCGGAGAGCCAGCAGTTCGGCGCCTTTGAGCGGCTCGCCCGCCAGGAGACGAACCTCCCCTTCGACCTTGCCGAAGGGCCGCTCCTGCGCGCGGTGCTCTTCCGCATCTCCGCCGAAGACCATCTCCTGCTCCTCATTCTGCACCACATCATCACCGACGGCTGGTCGATGGGCGTGCTGGTGCGCGAGCTTGCCGAGCTGTATTCCAGCAAGCTCGAGGGCCGCCCTGCGCGCCTGCCCCCGCTGCCCGTGCAGTATGCCGATTACGCCGCCTGGCAGCGCCGCCTGCTGCAGGGGCAGGCATTGGAGGGTCAGCTGGCCTATTGGCGCGAAAAGCTGGCCGGCCTGCCGCCCGTCCTCGCATTGCCCACCGACCGGCCGCGCCCGCCGGTGGCGACCAACCGTGGGGCGCTGGCGCGCTTCGAGGTGAGCGCCGACCTGACCGCACGCCTGAAAGCCTTTTGCATGCGCGAAGGAGTCACGCTCTACATGGCGCTGCTGGCGGTTTACCAGGCGCTGCTCCACCGCTACACCGGCCAGGAAGACATCGCCGTCGGCACGGCGATCGCCAACCGCACCCGTTCTGAAACCGAAAACCTGATCGGCTTCTTTGTTAACACGCTGGTCATCCGCACCGATTGCTCCGGCGAACCACACTTCCGCGACCTGGTGCGCCGCGTGCGCGAGACGTGCCTGGAAGCCTACGATCACCAGGATATCCCCTTTGAAATGCTCGTCGAGGATCTTCAGCCCGAGCGCAGCCTTTCTTACAGCCCCATCTTCCAGGCGGCCTTCGACGTCCAGCAGGCCCCTGATTTTAAAGCCGCCCTCCCGGGGATCGAAGTCGAACAGGTGGCGGTGCACAACGGCACTTCGATGTTCGACATGCTCCTTTCGATCATCGTCTCGCCGGAGCATCTCTCCGGCTCGATTGAGTACGCCGCCGACCTGTTCGACGAAGCGACCATCGAACGCTTTGCGGGGCACTTCAACCAGCTGCTCGATTCGGCGCTGCAGACCCCCGAGCAGCCCATCACCAGGCTCGATCTGCTCACGCCCGCAGAACGGCAGCAGATTTTAATCGAATGGAACGATACCGGCCACGAATACCCGCAAGAAACCTGCGCCCACCGGCTGTTCGAAGCCTGGGCAGAGAGACAACCCGATGCCCCGGCGGTGATCCTGGGCAATGAGCAGCTTTCTTACCGCGAGCTCGATGCAAGAGCAAGCAGGCTGGCCGCATACCTGGTGCAGAACGGGTTCCGGCCCGGCGGCATTGCGGGGGTGTACCTGGGGCGCTGCTTTGAGATGGTCGAAGCCATCCTTGGGGTCATGAAAGCCGGCGGAGCCTACCTGCCGCTCGATCCTCAATATCCGAAAGAGCGCATCTCTTACATGCTCGGCGATTCGCAGGCTGCCTGCCTCATCACCCAGGCGGGGCTGCTGGACGGGCTGCACCCGCGCCCGCCGCTGACCATCTGCCTGGATGTGGACCGGCCTGCCATCGCGGCAAGCCCGCCCCTCGCAGAACCGAACGGGCACCTGAACCCGGCTGCCCCGGCGTATGTGATCTACACCTCCGGCTCTACCGGGCAACCCAAAGGCTCGCTGCTGCACCATCGCGGTCTGTGCAACCTGATCGATGTTCAGCGCCGCGCTTTCGACGTCCACCCAGGCAGCCGGGTGCTGCAATTCTCCTCCTTCAGCTTCGACGCATCCGTCTGGGAGACCTTCATGGCCCTCGGGAACGGCGGGTCGCTTGTGCTGGCTGCCCACGAAGTCGTCGCCTCAGGCCCCGACCTGCTCGAACTGCTCCGCGGGCAAAGGGTCACCCATGCCACTTTGCCGCCGTCCGTGCTGGGTGTTCTAGAGGATGCCCCTCTGCCCGACCTGATGGTGCTCATCTCGGCAGGCGAGGCCTGCCCCCGCGAACTGGTGGACCGCTGGGCCCCGGGGCGCAGGTTCTTCAACGCTTACGGGCCTTCTGAGACGACCGTCTGCGCATCGATGGCGCTCTGCCGGGCCGGCGACGACCTCCCGCCGCCCATCGGAAGGCCGATCTCCAATACGCAGCTTTACGTGCTGGATGCCCGCATGCAGCCGCTTCCGGTGGGCGTCCCCGGTGAGCTGTATATCGGCGGTGTCTGCGTCGGCAGCGGATACCTCAACCGGCCCGAACTGAACGCAGCCAAATTTGTTCCCGACCCGTTCACCGCGCGGCCCGGCGCGCGCCTGTTCAAAACGGGCGACGGAGCGCGCTTCCGTGCCGACGGAAACATCGAATTCCTCGGGCGGCTGGATTCGCAGGTGAAGCTGCGCGGGTTCCGCATCGAATTGGGAGAAATCGAAGCCGCGCTGCTCGACCAGCCGGGCGTGCGCCAGGCTGTGGCCTGCCTGCGAGAAGACCCGCCCGCCGGGCCGCGCCTGGTGGCGTATATCGTCCCGGAAGACCCCTCCGCGCCCCCCGAGAGGGCCGCCCTTCTTTCCGGCCTAAAGAGCCGCCTGCCGGAGTATATGCTCCCGGCCCAATTCGTCTCCCTCGAGGCGCTGCCCCTCAACACCAGCGGCAAGGTGGACCGCAAGAAGCTCCCCGCCCCGGGGCCAGTCCGAGGGGGAGATGGTGCTGCCCCCGGCCGCCCCGCGCAGACGAGCACCGAAATCTGCCTGGCTGAAATTGCCCAGGCCCTCCTGGGCGTCGCAGAGGTGCGGGCCGGCGACAACTTCTTCGAGCTGGGCGGGCACTCGCTGCTGGCCACGCAATACCTTTCGCGCATCCGGGCCGCCTTCCAGGTGGACCTGCCGCTCAAGGCACTCTTCGAGCATCCCACCATCGCCGAGCTTGCGGCTTACCTCGACGAGCAGCGCGCCGGCCGTTCCAAAGATGTGGATGCAATTGCCCAAACACTCGATTTGGTGAAAACCTTGTCGGTCGAAGACCTCGAAAAAGCCCTGGAGGGATTCTCCGACAGCGAGGATTCTGCATGATTGACTTGATCCGGCAATATGTTTCTCTCCCTAACGAAAAGCGCGAGCTGTTCAAACGGCTGCTGCGCAAGCAGGGCATCGACCCGGATAACCTCATCCTTCCGGTAGACGGCTCAGGCGAGACTCACCCGCTGTCTTTTGCGCAGCAGCGCCTGTGGTTCCTCGACCAGCTCGAACCGGGCACCCCGCTGTATAACATCCCCAGCGCCGTGCGCCTGGCCGGCAGGCTCGACCTGCCCGTCCTGCAGCACTGCTTCGCCGAGATCATCCACCGCCACGAGAGCCTGCGCACGCGCTTTGTGGAACAGGCCGGTGAGGCGGTGCAGATCGTCTGCCCTGAAATTCCGCTGCCGTTTCGCCTGGTCGATCTGTCCTCGCTGCCTGAAAAGGAACGGGAAGCCGAAGCCTTGCGCCAGGCCAGGGAAGAAGCTCTGCGGCCGTTCGTCCTCGCTCAAGCGCCGCTCATCCGCATCACTCTCTTCCGGTTGCAGCCCGAAGAGCACATCGCGCTGCTCGTGGCGCATCACATCATCTCGGACGGCTGGTCAATGGACGTGCTTGTGCGCGACCTGGCCGCCTTGTACGCCGCCTGTGCTCAGGGTGCGCCTTCGCCCCTGCCGGAATTGCTGATTCAATATAAAGACTACGCCGCCTGGCAGCGCCGCTGGTTGAAGGGCGAAAAGCTGGCCGGGCAGATCGAATACTGGAAGAACACCCTGCGCGATTTGCCAAAGCCGCTCGAACTGCCGCAAGATCACCCGCGCCCGCCGGTTCAATCGTATCACGGGGCGGCGCTGCACTTCGAGATCGAACCGGAGAAGCACGCAGAATTCACCGGGCTCTGCCGCCGGCTCGAGGTGACGCTCTTCATGGGCTACCTGGCTGTGCTGCAGGCGCTCCTCTACCGCTACACCGGGCAGGAAGATTTCTGCATTGGCACGCCGGTGGCCAACCGCACCCGCCAGGAGGTCGAAAACCTGGTCGGCTTCTTCGTCAACACGCTCGCCATCCGCGCCGCGGTGCCCCCCGAAGGAGACTTTACGCGCCTGGCAACGCAGACACGCGAGGCCGTCTTGGGCGCCACGGCTCACCAGGATCTGCCGTTCGAATCCCTCGTGGATGCGCTGCAGCCGGAGCGAGACGCCAGCCGGTCGCCCATCTTCCAGGTGATGTTTGCCCTGCAGAACCGCCCGCCGGCCAGCCTTGAGCTCCCCGGGCTGAGCCTCGAGCCGGTCCCTTTGCATACCGAGACGGCTAAATTTGACCTCACCTTCATCCTTTCAGAAGATCGAGGCGGCGTGAGCGGGGTCATCGAATACAACACCGACCTGTTCGACGCCCCCACGATCCGGCGCATGGCCGGGTACTTCACCACGCTGGTCGAGAGCATCGTGCGCAGCCCTGATGAGCCCATCTCCAGGCTGGAAATGCTTCCGCCCGATGAGAAGCGCGCCTTGCTCAACAACGCTTTCCCTCCGCCGCAGGTCACGGGCCGGTCGCTGCACGAGTTGTTCGTGCGCTCCGCGCAGGCAGCGCCCGCAAGAACCGCCCTTGTCTGCGGCGAAGAGCGCCTGACGTATGCCCAGCTGGAACAGCAATCGGCCTGCGTTGCCCGCACGCTCGTCCACCTGGGGGCGGCGGCCGACCGGCCCATCGGGTTGTATGCCGACCGTTCCACCGGCATGATTGCAGGCATCCTGGGCATTTTGCGCGCCGGAGCGCCCTACCTGCCGCTGGACCCTCACCACCCGGCCGACCGGCTGGCTTACATTTGCCAAAACGCCGGGGTAGACACCGTGCTGACCGGCCCGGGGATGGCCTTCCCCGTGGATGAACCCGGCTTGACGGCGCTACCGATCGATGAAGCAGCGCGCACTTCACTCGCAGATGATCCGCAGCCGCCCCTGCCGGATGGGAAACCCGGGGATCTTGCCTACATCCTCTACACCTCCGGCTCGACAGGCCGCCCCAAGGGCGTGATGATCGAGCATCACAGCGTCCTCAACCTGCTGGCGGCGTTTCATGAAGCCGCGCCGACCGCGCAGCCGCCGGAGGGCATCTCCGTATGCCCGTTTGGGTTCGACGTTTCGGTGTGGGAGTTCTTCTCGGTGCTGTGCTACGGCGGGACGCTGCACATCCTCCAGCCCGATACCGCCGCCGACCCGCGCGCGCTGGCCCGCTATATCCTCGAAAACCGCATCACCAGCGCCTATCTGCCCCCGGCACTGCTCGCCGACCTGGCTGCCGAATTCGAGCAGCCCGGCTGTGAAACCCCATTGGAGCGCATCCTGGTGGGGGTGGAACCAATCAAACAAAGCACCTTGCAGCGCTATCTCAACCTGGCGCCGGGCATGCGCATCGTCAACGGTTACGGCCCGACCGAGACGACCATCTGCGCCACCTTCCACATCTTCACCGGGGCTGCCGAACCGGAGCGCCGCACCCCCATCGGCAAGGCAATCGGCGGCTATTCGGTGGATATCGTTGACCGCAGCCTGAACCTGCTGCCCTGCGGGGTTTGCGGGGAGATCATCATCGGCGGGGCAGGGCTGGCGCGCGGCTACCTGAACAACCCCGAACTCACCGCTAAGGCGTTCATTCCACACCCGTTTTCCCATGACCCCTCCGCACGGGTGTATCGCACCGGCGACCTGGCTCGGCGCCTGCCGGATGGCAGCATCGAGTTTATCGGCCGCGTAGATCACCAGGTGAAGATCCGCGGCTTCCGCGTGGAGCCGGGCGAGGTGGAAATGCTCCTGGCCGGGCACCCTTCGGTGGCCGAAGTGGTGGTGCTGGCGCGCGATGATCCGCGTTCCACCACTGAAACACCGCTCAAATATCTCGCCGCTTATCTCATCCCCCGGCCCGGCGCGGAGGTGACGGCAGACGACCTGCGGGCCTACTTGAAAGCCCGGCTGCCGGAATATATGCTGCCCTCCGCCTTCGTGTTCATGCAGGCCTTCCCCCAAACGGCCAACGGCAAACTGGACCGCAAAGCCCTGCCCGAGCCAGCCCTGGCCGGAGGAACAGACACGGCCGCAGGGCTTTCTGCGCGGATGAGCCCCACCGAGGAGATCCTGGCCGGGTTGTGGGCGCAGGTGCTGGGCGGGGCAGTCGCTTCGCCGCAGACCGATTTCTTCGAGGTGGGCGGCCACTCCCTGTTGGCCACCCGCCTGCTCTCGCGCATCCGCGACACTTTCCACATCGAGCTTCCTCTGCGCGTTCTGTTCGAGGAACGCACGCTCTCAGGCATGGCGCGCGCCGTCGATTCTGCGATGCAGCAAAAAGCCGGAACCCAGATCCAGCCCATCCGGCCGCTGGCCCGCACCGGAGAACTGCCGCTCTCCTATGCGCAGCAGCGCCTGTGGTTCCTCGATCAATTCGAACCGGGCAGCAGCCTCTACAACATTCCAATCGCCGTGCGCTTGAACGGCAGGCTGGATGCCCTTGCCCTCGAAGCAAGTTTGAACCGTGTGGTCGCCCGCCACGAAACCTTGCGCACCACCTTCCACAGCACCGATGGCAGGCCGTTCCAGGTCATCGCGCCCGAATTGAACATCCGCATCCACCTGGTGGATTTGAGCGGCTTACAGGCGGAGGATCGCTCCGAACTGGTGCGCGCCAACATCGAGGAAGAAGCCCTGCGCCCCTTCGACCTGGAAACCGGCCCCTTGCTGCGCGCCCGCCTGCTGCGCCTTTCCGATGAAGAGCATATCGCCGTCCTCGTCATGCACCATATCATCTCGGACGGCTGGTCGGGCGAAGTGTTGATCCGCGAGCTGGCGGAATTCTACGCCGAACAGACCGGCCTGCGCTCCTCGGCCCTGGCGGCGTTGCCCGTCCAGTATGCCGATTACGCCGCCTGGCAGCGCGAATGGCTGGAAGGCGAAGCCATGCAGAACCAGCTCGCCTATTGGAGCGAACGCCTCAAGGATGTGCCCGTTCAGCTTGACCTGCCCACCGACCGCCCCAGACCGGCTGTCCAGACCTCGAATGGCGATCACTTTCCGTTCTCGCTGGATGCCGAGACGGCCACAGCTCTCCGCGCGCTGTGCCAGGCCGAAGGCGTGACGCTGTTCATGGGTTTGCTGGCGGTCCTGCAGGCGCTGCTTTCCAGGTACACCGGGCAGGAGGACTTCTGCATCGGCACCCCCGTGGCCAACCGCGGTCGCAGCGAGATCGAGGGGCTGATCGGCTTTTTTGTGAACACCCTCGTGCTGCGGTCCGACCTCTCCGGCGGCCCTTCCTTCCGCGAGTTGCTGGCCCGCGTGAGGAAAACCTGCCTGGAAGCGTATGCCCACCAGGATGTGCCTTTTGAGAAGCTGGTGGACGCCATCCAACCCGAGCGCAGCACCAGCCGGACTCCTCTCTTCCAGGTGATGCTGGTGGTGCAGAGCGGCCCCTCCGCCTCCCTCGCGCTGCCCGGCCTCTCCCTCCAGCCCCTCGATGTTGACACCCGCCTGGCCATGTTCGACCTCTCCCTCATCTGCCACGACGCTCCCCCCGCTCTCTCCGCCGCCTTCGAGTTCAACACCGATCTCTTCCACTCTGCCTCCATCGCCCAGCTCGCCCGCCACTTCTCCGCCCTC
>JARKPU010000053.1 GCA_029975055.1 Anaerolinea sp. | reverse complement strand
CGTTGCAGATCGCCCACGGCGGGCGGCGCAAAAAAACATTCTAGTCTAGCCGGGAAAGGAGGTGATCATTTGAGCATTGATCTGAGCTTTGACAACCTGTGGCCCACGGTCAACAGCATCGTCAACAATCTGTGGATTGCTTTTGCGGTGCCCCTGGGCGTCATCTTCGGCTTCGCCATTTTAAAGCGCATCATCGGCGAGGTCCGCCGCGCCTTCGGCAGCTAAGCCCGGTGACGGGTCCATCGTATTGGAATCTGGCAAGAAAGGAGCATTAATCGATGTCCATTTCTCTCTCGTTTGACAGCCTCTGGCCCACGGTCAACAGCATCGTCAACAATCTGTGGATTGCTTTCGCGGTGCCCCTGGGCGTCATCTTCGGCTTTGCCATCCTCAAAAAGATCATCTCTGAGGTGCGCTCGGCCTTCGGTTCATAAGGTGTTGCGCCCGCTCGCGGAAGGGTACAACCCACCCACCCCTAGATCTGGCGAGCCTGGCCGAAACGCCAGGCTCGCCAGGACTATTCTAAGGAGCCCATGAAAATAAGAAGATTTTTAAACCTGCTTAGCCTGCTTTTGTTGGCCGGGCTCCTCGTTCCTGGCAAGCTGGCTCAAGCTCAGGCCAGTTGCATCTACTCAACCTCGTATGAGATGATTGCCACCCGCATGAGGTTTAAGTTTCCTGGAGGTGCTTCCGATGCATGGCTAAGCGGCGACTTCTACGGTTATACCTATGGTGTTTTGGGCACCGGGAACATCACCGTATACATTGATGCCAGCCAACAATACGCGACACACAGTGTATCCGGATCGGTCACCAATACCATCAACGTGCATACCACCAGGATCCTGTTTCTCAGCGAGGACAATTCGACAGGGTTAACCAGCGCCTATCTTTGCCCTGAGGGCGTCGGCACCGCTACACCGTCACCAACCCCGTCCATAACGTCACCCGCAACGGCAACAACAATCCCAAGGCCTGTATATACCCTTGAGATTAATGGCCTGAAAGGCACCGGCTGGGAGGGGCCGTTTTCCTACACCCGCACCGGATTGTCATCCGGGCGAATATCCGCCACCCTCAACGAAAATTGGAATGGATTTTACTTTGTGTATTCGTTCTCCGGCCTGTCTGCCGGGCCTCATACGTTCATTTTTGAGTTTTCCAGTCCATCAGTCCCAATTAATTTTGATTATAGCTCCGCGTATGGGTGCCCGGAGGTGGTTGTGACTTATGGCGGTGGCGGCGAGTCAGTGACCTGCAATGCCGAAACGTTAACCGTCACGATTACAGCCTCCAATGGCCCCAGCGGCAATTTGCTGGAGATTCGGTTCGGCATCAGGACGGCAAACGGGCATGAAGGTTTGCCCGTGGCGATTGATAGCTCATTGCTCAAGGTGGATGGGTATGATGCCCCATCTGATCATTTGCGCCGCAACCTCCTCGAGGACTGGAGCTTCGAGCTCATCTGGGGCGAAAACGAGTACTGGTATCACGGCCAGCCATACACCAACTACCCGGGCTGGTGGTGCGATGCCGTTCCGAACGGCGATTGTTACGTGCCCAAGCAGGCAAAAGAAACTGTTTGGGAGCGCTATAACTATAACGCTTGCCCGTGGCGGGCAGAAGACACCGCAGGCCCGCTGGATTGTCTGATACCGATCTACAACTTTTCGGCGGCGCTCTTCAACGGGGCGCCAAAGTGCGGTGATGCCTACCAGGCCACCGATTGGGGCTCTCCGAGCATCAACCAGGATTTCATCTGGCCCGGTGGAGACCTTTACTGGAAAATCTCCTATCGCGGCGATTACCACCTGTTTGGCGGGCCGACCTACGGCACCTATGGCACCGCATACGCGTACATCAGCTCGCAAAACGATGCGGCGCCCATCTATGTCTTGCTCAATGAGCGGGCTGCCGATGCCAACTGGAAGACGGCGAAGAACAAGATCCCGAACGTGCCCGCTGGCGAGTATCGCCTGTGGCTGGCCTCGCCGGATGGTTACATCGTTGAGTGGGACGACACCGCCATATCCGAGGCTCCGCTAACCGATGAGTGCGATATCCAGGTTGAGCCTACTGCCACGCCCGAGTATCTCACGACCACCCCTCAGGGTTATCCGTCAGAGCAGCCGACCGGCACCCCTCATGCCTGGACCAGCACCGTTACGCCTACGCCCGGCCCAACCCTCACGCCCTCCAAAACCGGCCAGGCCACGCGCACGCCCGGCGCCACGCGCACTATCGCTCCGAGCCTTACCCCGAATATGATGACGGAGACGGCAGGGTTGCAGTTAACGCGTTACTGGCAGACCCTCACGGCCTTTCCGACCGCCACCATTGGCCCGACCCGCACCCCCTACGGCACCCCGCAGAGCACGTACACCCCGGTGCCTAACACCCCCGGAGCGCCGACCAACACACCGGTGCCGCTGCCAACCGAAGGGCTGCCGCCCATACAGGAGGGGCCGGTCATACGCATTACCGTAACCGGCACCCCAACCGGCTGGGAGTTCGGCCCGGGCGGCGAGCCGTATCCGATGCCGCCACCTGGCCTGTGGTGCCTCACCCATCCGCTGGAGTGCGACTGGCTCTATTGCATGAGCCGTGAGGGTATGGCAGATCCAAAGTGCTGGGACCTCGACTATTGCGGCTCTCACCCGGATGATCCAGGCTGTTCTGCGTTGCAGGTGTGCATGGACAACCCGGATGATCCATCCTGCTGGGGTAACTCGGTCAGCTGCGAGTATGAGTGTTTGCGGCCTGGCAACGTCAATATTGCTCATTGGTTAGATTACGAAACGTGCGAGGTCAAAAAATTCTTCTGCTGGGGATCCGCCCAAAACGCCACGGCAGTGGCTATCCCGCGCAAACTCACCGAGTATGAGCCGTTCGGGTCGGTTGCCGAGGTGGTTGAAGGGGTTGTGGATTTGCGCACCCAGGTCGCATCCTATGACTGGTATAAGACCGGCGCGGAGGGCGTCCATGATGCGATCAGCCCCAGCGTTAATAAGGTCCTAAAGGGCACCGGCACCGACCCATGGACCGGCGCAAGCCCCGGCTTTGATTTTCGCCCGCAGGGCGGCGTTCCATCCGGTTACACGGCCTACTGTTCCACCAAGTTGAGCAGCCTGCTCTCTCAGCGTCTCGCCCAGGGCTCTTGTTACGCGCTGAGCAAACTGCGGGAGATTGGTTACCTGCCATGGGTTCAGTTCGGCCTCAACCTGGCGGCGATCGGCGCCATTATCCGCGGATTTCTATTGGTCATCTTTAGAGCTCGCACCTTTGGCGCCGCGGTCAGAACCCCCGCCCCGGCGCAGAAAGAGAGTAGAAAATCTTGAGCATCTATGCGGCATTAAACCTCTGGGATATGCTCCTGGGCGCCCTGAGCTGGATAGTGCGCGTCCTGGTGGTGCCCCTCTTTGGCGGCACCACCGGCATGCACCAGGCGCTCGGGTTGGCAAACACCATGGGCCAGGGCGCTTATGTGACACTCGAGCTGGCGTACGCCACCTTCGGGATGTTTGATCTCACGCTGGTGGCAATTGCAATCGGCTTGAGCCTGCTGGCCTTCATGTTGGATATGATCCTGAGGATCTATCTGTTCATCAAGAGCCTGATACCTGTGATAGGTTAAACCATGCCACGCATGAAACTGGTTGAGGCGGGCTCCAACCCGCTCGATGATCCGATCCATTACAGGCGGCGCGGTCTGCCGTGGCTCATCATTCTCTCTGGGCTGGGCCTGGCGGTTGTGTTGGGGTTGAAAATCGCCAGTGGAACCCAGGCCAAAAAAGCGGCGGCTATGTCTGCGACGGCTACGGCCATGGTCAGCCCGACCGCCACGCAAACCCCAACCGTCACCCCAACCCCTACGGTGACCGCAACGGGCATCCTGGAGGGCGCATTTGACAACGTGCAAGGCACCGGGCGCGGCCTGGCGAATCTCCGGCGAGATGCCACGCTCCAGCCGACCCTCAGCCTGAGCAGGCCAACATGCCAGGCCGTGGAGGTAACCCGTGTGGTGCAAGGGTCCTGCCCGGCCTGCAATTGCAACGGCGTGAAGGTCACCCAGCTGGTGGAGCGCATCATAGAGAGGGAGGTCACCCGCGTGGTGACCTCCACGCCGATGCCTACCTACACGGCCCAGCCGACCTATACCCCCTGGATTGTGTACATCACCGTAGAGGTGACCAGCACCCCGACCCAGACCGCAACGGCAACGCCCACGCCAACGGTGACCGCAACCGAAACACCAACCCTGGAGGTGTACCCGGCTCCGTAGAATGGCCCAGGATAAAAACGGCTGGCGCAGTTTCCGGGCGTGTTTTCCGGGCCGGTTGGGACGGTGAGTAAAATCGCTTTACACATAGAGGATTTGTTAAGGCGCCTGCAAGGTCATAAATCATCAACAATTCGCAAAAAAACACCCCAAAACGCTTTTTTGGGGTGTTTTGCTTTTGATAATAAAAAATTATCGGAAGCAATTTTGATAAAAAGTGATTTGCCTATTGACAATATCACGTTATCGTGATATTATTATTATAACAAATAAAACAAAAGGAGAAACATGATGGACAAAAAATCGGCTTACTTAAAAGCGCTTCGCAATGCGGAAAACTGGATGGGTGGTGCTGTCATTGTCAGGATCAAAGAGGGATTTGACGCAATTCCTGGAGCGTATCTCTCGGACAGGTCATATACCGGGAGTCGCGAGGTGGAGGATACCATTGCCTTTAGTGGGGATTTTCTTGGCGGCGGTTATCAGGCGAGCGATTTGACAGATGAGCAGTTGGCAACCGCCATTGAGGCGCTGCTCCCGTCTTTTTAACTACCGCCCAAGCTGCCGATCTCCTTGGCATGACCAGCTCTGGAGTTCGGCGGCTCATCCAGCGAGGGGGGCTTCCTGCAAAAAGGCTCTCCGAAAGGGTCATCCTCATCCGGCGAGATGACCTCGCAGGTGTGCGGCGGAGTTCCGCCGGAAGGCCTAAGAAAAAAAAGAGCGAGTGATCGCTCTTTTTTTTATGTAGTACCGTAGTAGCCTACTACGGTACTACGGTTGTCGCGGTTGTCGTGGTTGTGCTCCTTGGGGCATTGACCTGGCCGGTCATGCCAGACGTACCAGGTGGGCGTAGAGCATCGCAGGCATGGCTCGCCGGGTGGGTCGCCTGGGCGGCGCTTACTCCCCTGTTTCATTTTCTTGAGCCTCCAGGAGGGCAGCAGCAGCGTCATAGAGCTGCTGCCTACGCTCGGATGACAGTTTACGGGCTATGCGCTGGATGCGAACCGGCATTCGCAGTTCCGGACCATGCTGCAACGCGATGAGCTCCTCGGCATCATCGATCATGGCATCCGGCAGGACAGGCTCCATAATCCAGAGCAACAGTTTCAGCAGATCCACAAGGACCGGCAGGATAAACCGGCGGTAAAACATGGTTTTACGAAACACGAGTTACCTCCCTCAGACGTTTTAAAATGACGGCTTCCTCCAGGGAGTTAAGGACCAGATCCCAGAGGACAAAAACGATGAGCGCCTTCACGGCGATGGCGCCGACGATACACATCACCAGATAATCCTGGATAACAACCGGACGGAGGATGATAAAAGCTAATCCGGAGAGCAGACCGGTTAGGACCGCTTCCAGGATGAGGAGCATTGTCGTTTTAGCGGGAAGGTCGATCATGGCTGGAATCCTCGTTGCTCAAAAGATCATCCGCGAGCTGGCGCATCAGCCTGGCGGGCGCATCGGGGGGGCGGTTGAGCCTCCAATAGCGGGCCAGGATGGCCAGCAGGTAAATCAGCGTATAGACCAGGCCGGTTGCTGTGGCGGCGGCCAGGAAAAGGTAGGCACCCGGCAAAAAAGCGCAGCTCATGGGTTACCTCGCGGTGGGTCCAGAGGCACCCAGAGCGTGGCGGTGTAGATGCGCCCATCCCAGGCGGCCCCGCCAGGTCCCAAAACATCAACGTTACATACCTGTGTGTCAGGGTCACAGGTGATCAACCCGCCACGGTCCAGGCAGATATACGCCCCTGCCTCAGGCACCACTACCCAGGTGCCATACGGCCACTCTGGCGGGCAGGCGGCAGCGATGCCCCAGAGCCCTTTCCATGCCAGGCCTGGTTTGGTTGGGCTGTAGCAGTAGCGTTGCTCCTGGTCATAATCCCAGCATGACTCCGGGCCGCTCATCGGGTCATAATGGCTAAGATGGACCTGGGCGGTAAAGGGCGCGCAGTTCCAGCACTGCACCTCGCCTGGCCAGCCTAGCTCGCCAACGGCGGTGACCGGGTTGGCGGCAGGCGTCAGCCTAACCGGCGCTGGCGTGGTTGGCGTTGGCACCCAACCATCCGGCGCCGGTGTTAGCTGGTAAACCCTGAGCGCTGGCGCAGGCAGGGATCCGGCCACGGCTGGAGCTGCTGCCACGGCCATGGCGGCCAGAAGGACACCGGTTATAAACCATGCCATGCGGCTCATCGTTTTTTCTCGGCACTCTGTTTTGGTGCGGCTTTTTTTCGTTTTTGCCATTCCAGATATAGGCGAATTAACAAGGTCATGGTTGGGTCCTGCATTACAGCTCTCCGGGGATATAAAGCTTCATAGGCTCGATGCCAAGCGTTTTACGGTGCTGGTTGACCTCGCGGGCCAATCGTGCATTTTCCAGGCTGAGCGCCAGGATGTAGCTGATCAGCTTGGCGTGGCTCATCCTCGGGATCATGCCTTGCAGGTGTTTCACGATGCGCCTGGCCTCATCGTCTGGCAAATCGCAAATCGTAGATGACATTTTTACTTTCCCTCCTCGTCTTTGGTGGAATCGTTGATTGCAACCAGGCGGCGGCCTCTGGAGCCAGCTGCCGGTTTAACCTCGTACATAGTGTTGTTGACCAGAATCTCTTGCCCCTCCCAGCTCTCCAGCCATTCGGATAGCTCGGCTATGGTGATGCCGCGCTCACGGAAAGCCCCATAGAGCGTATCCCTGGAGAGCCAACCGCTGTTGTTGCGAAGGGCCCATTCGAGGACCTCTAAGGGCGTAACATCATGGGCGGTGTTGATCGGCCCTGTCTCTCCAGTCACAGCCTCATGGATCACCTGATCAACCAGAGCATCGGGCATGAACGGGGTTTGGACCTGGAACTCCGATTTAAACTGCATCACGCAGCGGCCAGGGACGCCCAGCCGAACCGCGGACGAGTTATCGAGAATGGCTTGTGAGGCATGCTGGTTGGGAACCGAAAAAGCGAACCGGCAAGGCAGATTGCCCTTGATCAGGCCCGTGATGACTTCGCTTTTTGGCACCTGGGTAGCCACAATGATATGATAGCCGACCGCCCGCATCCGCTGAACAACGTTGACCAGGCGGGCTTCTGCCTCCTTGCGATTGTCGGAGTACATCAGGTCAGCGAGCTCATCGATAACCACCACCAGGTAGGGCATGCGGTTTTTACGGCGCCGGAGGTTATAGGCGGCGATTGATTCCTTCCCGGCATCAGAGAGCACACCCATGCGCTGCTCGCCCGACTGGATGAGCCATTCCAGCATGGCCAGGACCTGTTCACGGTCGGTAATTATGCCGGTCGGGCAGAAAATGTCGTTTTTGAGCAGGTGGGGGACGGGCGCGAACCTCCGGAACGCCAGACCTCCCTTGAGATCAACCAGCACCAGCTGAACCCTCTCCGCCGGATTGCGGCGAATGAGGGTACAGACGATCGCTTTCAAAAAATTCGTTTTACCACTCTGGGTGGCGCCGCCCACCAGGACGTGGGGCATGTCGGAGAGCGATTCATAGATCCGGCGCTGGTTGCCTGCCAGGCCGACCGGGAAGGCGAGCGGATCCATGTGTTCAGGCATTAGCTCCCACAGTTTGGCGATCTCCACGTGGGTCGGTATTCCGCCTCGGCCAGATGCCCTCTCCACGGTATACCAAATCCCCGCCTCTGGGGTAAACGAAACTGTCACCGCCCGCCCGACTGCTGCGGCCAGGTTGTTGAGGGTTACGTCATCATCCACCAGCTGGTTTACCGTCACGCCCCAGGGCAGGCGGCGCATGTTGACGTGAAAATGCAGCGCATCCGGCTCCATGCGCACCTCGTCGAAACTCACGTGATGAATTCGTTTAATTTCTCCATCTGAGTTGCGGCGTACGTAGCAGATGCCCAGCCGGTCCAGGCAGGATACCATCCAGGCCATGGCGGTCGTTGCATCAGCCTCAAGAGTCTGGCGGAGAAGCTGCCGGGCTTTACGCTCCCTGAGCTCGGCCTGCTCCTCGGCGGAGAGCACGCGCGGGCCTGCTACCATCCCGGCCAGGACCCTCAGCACCCGGCGCAGCCTGGAGCGGCGCGGCTGCACGATGCGTCGTTTAAACGGGTTGAGGTTTTCGATCAGGCCGGTGAAGTTTATCTTGAGCAACCCAGATGAGGTGGTATGCTCTCCGCCCGGGTTGGCCCCGGTGAGCTTATCTGCGGCGGCGGCATCCACTGGGGCCGATTTTGCCTCGCCGAACCAGTTCGAGACAATGCGGAGGAATTTAGTGCGCTGCATGCTCGTAAACCCCCAGGTAACCGAAAAGGAGATCGGCCTCATAAACGGGCTGGTCTCCTGCGGTATAGGCGGCGTTTCGGTCAACCACGCATTGAGGTGAGAATATGTTGGCAACCGCCACGGTGTAATGAGCCGGTGGGATGGCGGCTGGGTCGGTTATGGTCATACCCAGCGCTCGCCTGGTGCGCTCCGTGAGGCTCCCGGCCTCCTCCGGGCAGGTGTTTAAGAGCAAGTATTGAGGCAGGTCAGGGCGGGCGGCAGACCAGATGACCCAGCTTGAGTCGTCCAGGTGCACCACCGGCAGGTTACGGAGGACTGATGCCCCCTTGGCGTAATTCACGCTCATGGTCCTCACCCCGTTTACCTGAGAGCTCATCCAGACCAGGTAGGAGCTGAGGAGGGCGGGCACGACCAGGCCGAGTGCGAACCAGCGGCGAGGCCTGGAGGCGCGAACAAACCAATCCGCCAGGAGGATATAAACGGCGGGCAGGCTGGGGAAAAATCCGCGATTGAGATAAACCGGCTTCCAGATCAGCGAGATAGCCGCCAGGGTAAGCATGGGGATGAAAGCGAGCATAAAGAGGGTGAACTTTTTGTTATTCAGAGCGTGCCAGGCCAGGACCGGAACGGCCACGGCCATGAGGATTACCCCGGGCGGGTCGGTGATGCCTGATCCCTGCATGGTCACCAGCAAGTTGGCGGTGTTTAATAACGCGGTACCCGGTGTCATCAAGTCGAGCCAGTAGTTTTGTATCGCGGGTATCTGGACAATGAAGACCGATAAAGCCCACGGAGCGAATAACAGATACGCGGCGCCGAACGCGATTAGTACAAATTCGGGTGAGCCCTCATGAGGTTTTGGCCAGGTGAATTTGTGCGAGTAAAAATCGCGCCCGCGGAGCATCTCCGGGCCCAGGGCGGCCAAGGCCAGGATCCCAACGTAAAAAGCGGCGTAATTGTGCGTGTACATGGCGGCCAGGGCCAGCACCCCGCAAAGCACCCAGCGGCGGTCCAGAACGGCCAGCCAAAGGGCGAGGATAAGCAGCTGCATGAGAGCATACATGCGGCCTTCCTGGGCATAGTAGAGCTGAGTGGGCCAGATCGCCATAACGCCGAGCGCGATGTAGCGGGTGAGTGTGGATAGCTTCAGGCGGCCTGTAATGAGCCAGAGCACCCAGAGCCCGGCCAGCGAGCAGAGCACCGAGAACAGACGGAGACCAGCCGGTTGCCAGGGTAGCCTCGCGAACGGCGAGGCCAGGATGTAGTAAAGCGGCGGGTGTACATCGCCCAGAGTGGCGCCGATCAGCCGGTCGATGGGCAGGCGGGCGACCAGGTAAGAGAAGGATTCATCGTACCAGAAAGCGGTAGACCCCAACCAGAACAGGCGCAGAATGATCGCCACCTCGAAGATCAGACAAAGCCAAAACGTTTCGCGCTTCACAGGGTGCTCCACAGGTATGCGGTGAACGCCAGATAAACCGCCATGAGGGTAATTGCATACACCTTGCGGATTATGGCGGTCAGCCTGCCAGGTGCCCGGCTGAGATAGGCCCAGAGGGCCAGAGCGCCTAGAGTAGCGAGGATCAGCTTGATAACCGCGGCATCCTGGATTGAGATATAGGCCGAAAAATCGGTTAGGAATTGCGAGGGCTCATTCATGGTAACGCTCCAAAAACGTTCGAATAAATCCGGGCAGCAAGGCGCCTAGCAGTCCATATTGAGCCACCCGGCGATTAAAACGGATCCCAATGATCCAGCCCAGCACGAAAGGTATGATACAGATCAGGCATCCAAGCATGGCGGAAAGGTTTTGGTTCATTTGCGGTTTGCTGTTTGTCGTTGCGTACCCGGCAGAACAGGTACCCCTATCGCGGGCGGGCGTTGGCTGTATCGCGGGATCACGGAGTATCCTTGCATGCATCGGTCAAGAGACAGACACAACAGATATTGAGAGGCCTGCCACGGCCACCTGAACGCTCAAGGCACATGCAGCCGAGTCGTTCGAGGTAATGGGCCCGGCGGAGGGTGTGACGGTAGCTCATACCGACCTCGTCTACCAGGTCGTTGAACCTCACGCGCGCCCCGCCACGTTCCAGGGCCTCCGAAATGAGTTGCTGGTCCACTGGCGAGAGCACGCTCATAGACCATCCTCCAGGTCATCGCTATCCTCGCACAGGCATGGGCGGGAGTGGCAGGTAGGGCAGATCAGCATAGACTCGGATAATGATTGCGTGTAGCCACTTAGCCTTGGTGTCTCGTGCGTAATGCGATACTTAAGCAAGCGGCAGGCCCGCTCGCGGCCCTCCTGCTCAATCAGTCTATCCACCAGGCCGATCAGGCCGGGCTCATCCCAGCCGGAGGCCTGCGCCATGGTGATGTAATCGCTTATCCGGTCCTCCCAAATGCCGATGTCTCGCAAACGGGCAGCAGCAGCATCCCAGACCACCACCACCAATTCCGGCGGTGCCAGCTGGGGCATTGCCGTATCTTGCGGTGCTGGCCGGGTGGTGGTGGTGGTAATCTGTGTAGGTAATATAGATTCTGTAATCTCTATATTCCTATTAAGTTGTGTGGGTTTGCCACACAATGTTGTGTGGGTTTCCTCGACAATGTTGTGCGGGTTTCCCATTGAATGGGTTTCCCATTCAATGGGTTTCCCATTCAATGGGATTCCTGCAGAATGGTGGTGCTCGCCAATTGAGAGCAGAATTTCTGCCAGGCGGTCCATGAGCACCTGGTAACGCCATATCCGTGGCACCCCTCTCAATTCGGCATTGATGATGCCGTACCTCGTGAGTACCTTCCTGGCCGTCTGCTGCTCCAAAGTCGTCAAACCGGTTTCCTCTTCCATCTGCTCAACGGATTTGTAAATCCAGTGACCATCGCGCTCGCGGACGGTCTTATCGCCCATCCAATAGAGCAGCTGAGAGAGCATGACGGCAGCCTTGACGCCGCCTATCCGCCGGGCCAGCATCGGGTAATAGGCAACGACCCTGCCCCCGATCAGCTCAAGTAGAGCTTGTTTGTATTGGTCGCGAACCTGGTCGTTTTTACGCTCCATAACCCTCCTGATCGTTTTGGGGTATCAACATAGCCACCCCCTGGTGAAATTTTGTCCTAGAGCTTCCTGGCGCTTCAAGCGCTGGCGTCAACGCTGGCGACAACGCCAGCCCTAAACGCTGGCGCCAACGCTGGCGTTTAGGGCTGGCGTTTAGGGCTGGCGTCATCACGAAACAATACAAATTCGTAGCGCATGGATCGGCTTGATATTCGGTAGGCCTCCAGCTCATCGATACTGGTAACCTCCAGGCCCCGCAGGAGCAGCCAGCGGTACACCTGCGAGAGCGGCACGCTCAGGCGATCTGCTATCTGGTCCAGATTCCGCCGGAGGTCATCTGGCAAATCGATGGTAACTTTCGTCCGTGCGGCGTCTCGTAGCTGTTTGCGGGTCATGCGGCGCTGAGCCTGGCGGGCCAGGTCGTCTCGCAGTACGTCACCGACCTCTGGCGCCAGGTTGGAGTAGTCGATCATCCGGTCCGGCCTGCGCGGCGTCATCCTCCCACCTCAACCAGACGGTCCACCGCCGGGATGTATCCGCCAACAAGAGCACGGCAGCGCGGAGCATATTCGTACAGGGTTTGACCTGCGCGGTGGCTGCGATCTACGTTTGCATCGGTCGGCACCGGAGCCCAAAGGCGCTGGCCGAAGTCGCTGGCGGCCAGGTTTAGCAGCTGTTCAACCTGATCGCGCTTGGCGCGTTCGTAGCGCGTTGGCAGGATGCCGGTGATGTGGCAGTGAGAGCCGCGGCATTGCAGTTGGGCCAGGGTGGCCACAACCTGGGTCATGCCCTCCAGGCTGAGCTGCGTCATGGTTGTCGGGATGAGCATCAGATCTGCAGCCATGATCGCGGCGATCTGCAGCACGTCAATGGATGGGGCGCAGTCGATAATCACGTAATCCCATCCATGACCATCGAGCCGGTCTGACAGGGCATATTCGGCAAAGCGCCTCGACTGGAGGACGTACTCCAGGTTAGCCGAACTCTTGTCGGACCGGATCAAGTCTAGATAAGGCCTTGCAGGCGTGATCTTGCCGCTCCCGTTGGTTAGCCAGTGATACAGATCGCCTGCCGGATCAAGGCCAAGCGCGGAGCTGGCGTTCCCCTGTGGGTCCAGGTCGATAAGCAGCACGCGGCGCTCTCTGAGCGCCAGGCCGTGAGCCAGGGTTACGGCTGTGGTGGTTTTGGCGACGCCACCCTTTTGGTTAGCGATGGTGAGGATCATGTGGTTACTCGGGAAGGACAAATACCTGGTTGATTGGATCGTAGCGAGCGCTGCGATCCTTGAGGTCTTTCAGGTCGTGTGATTGGTATATCCGTTTCAGCTTCGACATGAGGCTGCCGTCCAGCGGTTTAGCGGTCATGTAATACCGGTTGTAGTAATTTGCGTACCACTCGCCGTAAGGTCCTGCGAGTGCTTTTGTATCCGGCTTAACGACCTCGGATGTGGTTACATGTTTTTTGTACATGGCCCCTCGTTGTAATGGCGGGACCGGCTGGGCTCGCGGCTGCCCGACCGGTCCCGCCCGTCAGAGTTAGAATGGCACCTCTACCGGGAAGGTTAGGTATACCCATTGCTCATGCAGGTCGGCGATGCAGGCTTCACAGGCCGCTCGCGGGCCGGTGCCGAACTCGACAATGCCGGTGGCCTCACTGCCGCACAACGCGCAAGGCATAGGATGATCGACGCCGGACCCCATGACGCCCAATTCGTAAGCGTCACGGACCCCCATCACCATAACAATGGCATTTTCCGGCAGACCGATGGCAGCGAGCAGATCCCGCACCACCATACCCACCGGTGCCAGCTGGTTGAGCAGATCGCCGCCACGTTCGGATTTTTGGAGATTGTAGAACCTGGCGGCAGCAGATGTGATAGAATCGGTGTACAAAGCGCTCCGCAACATAGACCCTCCTGACCGGCTCAGCTCTCACCTGGGCCGGTCTTGCATTTGAGCGAGATAAATCCCCAGGGCCGTGATTAACTCAAGACTCGATTGAGCACCCAGCCTGGGGATTTTAGATTGCAACGATGCCCGCACGCGGGCGATAACGGCTGCGTCCTGGGCGGGCAGCTGCTCAAGGGCAGCCGACCCGGATGCCAGGACCATGGATGGCATATCCGGGCAGACTGGCAAACGTGGTTTATTCGGCATGGCATCTCCTGAAAAACGGGATGCCCTTAGTATAGCGAGAGTGTCACAAGTTGTCAATAAGACAATTGTTACATTAATCTAAAAAAAATGGGCCTTTCGGCCCTAGTTTGCTTTTTTGTAAGGTGTCCCATCCGGGTTAAAAATAGATTTCCCCTGGCCTGGGTTGGAGTGATATACAGCTGAACAATAGGCCATATCGGCCTCATCAATCATCACCCGTTGCCCGCGGATCGTTTCACCGCTTAAGCGGCGGATAAAACCTTTATCCACCCACCTGCTTATAGTTTGCTGAGCCACGTTATATTTTATAGCGGCCTGGCGAATCCCAATACCAACCCCCCTCAGGTGAGAAACTGCCTGATATTCGGGCGTGTCCTCTTTGCTAAGCGGCATGGAAAGTACTTCCTGATTCACGAGATAAACTCCAGTAGAAAGCATCGCTGCTTTAATTCTACCGGATTTGATCAGCTTTAATAACACGGATTGGTCAACGTGGAGAGCCTTTGCGGCATCAGGGAGCGGCAGGTAGGTATCCATGGTCACCTCTCTGGCTTGAAAGCACTATGCGGATCAGGTTGGGCTGTGGGTTGTGGCGGAAAGAGTGGCAGCTTCAACCAGATCAAGAAATCAGCCGATTCAAAAAAGGCGAATACGGATGCCATAAAAACGAGCAGCGGCGAATAACCTAGCACAATATTGAACAGCTGCTCTATTCTTTTGGAAGTCTCTGCATCATTACCTAAAAAGCTATAAATGGCCGATTGGTAATACAACCAGGCCAGAACTCCCCCCACAACACCCATCATCAAAAAGCATACAAGTAAAGAACATCCCAACCGGGTGAAAAACGGCGGGCCGATGGCTCCCTTCGTCTCTCGCCAATAGAACCTGGCCATAGAGGCGACGATGGGATTTGAACCCATGATCAGGGTTTTGCAGACCCTTGCCTTGCCACTTGGCCACGTCGCCTGGGGTTTCGAACGCGGGCTTATTGTACGTTAAGCCCTTTGAATTGTCAACCGTGCGCATCAGATAAAAAGACCGCCTTTTCTGGCGGTCTCCTGAGCGGGCGATGGGACTCGAACCCACGACCTCTTCCTTGGCAAGGAAGCATTCTACCAACTGAACCACGCCCGCGCCTTGCTCGAACACTCGTATTTATACCTGAACTCCGTTGAAACGTCAAGAGGAAAATTCCCTGCCCGCCGAATTTATAGCACCCGGCGGCTTGCTTTGCCCCCGCACAAGGATGAGGCTATAATATTTACCTAAGCTGTTTAAGTTGCGTAATTGAGTAAGATTGATACAATTAAGCCAGTCGCCATTTCATCGGAGGTGTGTATGTCGTACATGAAGACCACCCTCACCGGTTATGCAGCCTACCGCGGCCGTGAGGGTCATTGGGCCTTTTTGCTGCACAGGATCACCGGGCTGGGGGTGGTATTGTTCCTGGCTATCCATATCGTCGATACCTCATTCGTCTATTTTGCCCCGCAGTTGTATGTGGACGTGATCAACGTCTACCGCTCGACGATCTTCGGCCTGGGAGAGATCGCGCTGGTCTTCTGCCTCTTTTTCCACGGGGTCAACGGCCTGCGCATCGCTTACCTGGACCTGTTCGCCCCCAAAGACTGGACGATCGATAAAACGCGCCGGTCCATGCTGGTGGCCCTGGGCATTTCGCTGGTCTTATGGGTGCCGTCTGCGGGGTGGATGCTCTTCAACCTCCTGCGGCACAACTACGGTCTGTTCGGAGGATAGGAGCGACCCATGAGCGCAACAACAACCTCTCAACCGGAACGCGTGCGCGTGCGGAAGAACTTCGACCAGGTGGCCTGGACCTGGATGCGCTACAGCGCTGTTCTGCTCATCCCGCTGGCCTGGTTCCACCTCGTCCTCCAGGATGTGGTCGTCGGCGTGCATAAAATCACCACCGATTACGCCATCGAGCGCATGGCCAACATGGGCTGGAAGATCTATGACATCCTTTTGCTGGGCTTCGCCTTCGCGCACGGGATGAACGGCGTGCGCCAGGTGTTCCGCGATTACATTCACAACCCCAAAACCTTCCGCGCGGTGAGTATCTTGCTGCTGATCTTCTGGGCCGTGATCACGGCGGTGGGCGCGGTGGCGCTGCTTTCGATCAACCCAGCGGCGCAGTAAGAGCCAAGGAGAACACGTTATGGCTAACATCCACCAGTTTGATGTGATTGTCGTCGGCGGCGGAGGGGCAGGTTTGATGGCGGCTTTGAACGCCTCCAAGACGGCCCGCACCGCCGTGATCAGCAAGCTCTACCCGGTGCGCTCGCACACCGGCGCCGCGCAGGGCGGCATCGGCGCGGCGCTGGGCAATATCGAGGAGGACAGCCCCGATTGGCACACCTTCGATACCGTGAAAGGATCGGATTACCTGGGCGACCAGGACGCAATCGAGTTCATGTGCCATGAGGCCGTGCAGGCGGTCCTCGACCTGGAGCACATGGGGCTGCCCTTCACGCGCACGGCAGACGGGCGCATCGCGCAGCGGCCGTTTGGCGGCCACACCAACAACGTCACCGGCAAGCCTGTGCGCCGTTCGTGTTACGCGGCCGACCGCACCGGCCACATGATCCTCCAGACCCTTTACCAGCAGTGCATCAAGAACAATACCCTCTTTTACGATGAATTCCAGGTGATGGACCTGCTCCTGGTGGATGGCAAAGCCGCCGGGGTGGTGGCCGTGGAGCTGGCGACGGGCGAGCTGCACGTCTTCCATGCCAAGGCAGTCATCTTCGCCACCGGCGGGCATGGGCGCATTTGGGAGATCACCTCCAACGCGTATGCCTACACCGGCGACGGGTGCGCCATTACGGCCCGGAGGGGGATTCCGCTGGAGGATATGGAGTTCTTCCAGTTCCACCCGACCGGCATTTTCAAGCTTGGCATTTTGATCACCGAGGCGGTGCGCGGCGAGGGCGGCATCCTCTTCAATGCGAAGGGCGAGCGCTTCATGGAAAAGTACGCCCCGCGCATCAAAGACCTGGCCTCGCGCGATGTGATCAGCCGTGCAATGTACCTGGAAACCCGCGCCGGAAACGACGTCAACGGGCAGCGCTTCTTCTACCTGGATGTGACCCCCGAGACTGTGAATAAGTACGCCGATCTCGACGGACGCACCCGGCCCGACGGCACACCCTATCACGTCACCGCCGCCGAGATCATGAGTAAAATCCCGGATATTGCCGATTTCTGCCTGACGTATCTCGGCGTTGACCCCACTCGCCAGCCGATCCCCGTTCAGCCCACGGCGCATTATGCGATGGGAGGCATCCCGACCGATAAATACGGCCGGGTGGTGGTGGACGAGAAGAACACCGTTTTGCCGGGGCTATATGCCGCCGGCGAGGTGGCGTGCGTATCCGTCCACGGCGCCAACCGCCTGGGCACCAATTCGCTGGTAGACCTGGTCGTGTTTGGCAAGCACGCCGGCCTGGATGCCGCCGCTTATGCCAACGGCGCCGATTTTACCCCCCTGCCTGCGAACCCCACCGAGCTGGTGGATGAGACGATCGCCCGCTTCCAAAATGGCAGCGGCAAGGAGCGCGTGGCGAAGATCGGCAGCGAACTGCGCGCCGAGATGTTCGATAACGTGGGTGTCTTCCGCACTCAGGAGAGCCTGGAACACGCCGTCGAAAAGGTGAAGGAGCTGCGTGAGCGCTACCTTCAGGTGAAGGTCACCGACAGCGGCAAGATCTTCAATATGGAAATGATGCAAACCTGGGAGCTGGGCAACATGCTCGACCTTGCGCTGGTGACGGCAGTCTCTGCGCTGGCCCGCACCGAAAGCCGCGGTGGGCATGCGCGCGATGATTTCCCTGCCCGTGATGACGTCAACTGGCTCAAACACACCCTGGCCTGGATGAACGGAGACCAGGTGACCCTGGGCTATAAGCCGGTCGTCATCACCAAGTACATGCCCAAAGAGCGCACTTACTAGGAGAGAGGTAACGGTATGGAAATCAAACTGCGCGTCTTCCGCTTCAACCCCGAAAAGGATGCCAAACCCCATTTCGATACCTTCATCATGGATGTGGACCCCAATGACCGGGTGCTGGACTTGCTGGAATATGTGAAGGCCGATTTTGATTCCACGCTGGCGCTGAGGCGCTCGTGCGCGCACGGCGTTTGCGGCTCGGATGCGATGCGGATCAATGGCCGGAATTACCTGGCCTGCAAGGTGCTGGTGAAGAATCTGAAGTCCGATACGATCACCGTCGAGCCGCTGCTGGGGCTGCGGGTGATTAAAGACCTGATCGTCGATATGGGGCCCTTCTTCGAGAATTTCCGCTCGGTGCTGCCCTACCTGATCAACGACGACCCCCTCCCGGCGGATGGCCGGGAGCGGCTGCAATCTCCTGAGCAGCGTGAACGGTTTGAAGACACCACCAAGTGCATCCTGTGTGCGGCCTGCACCACATCCTGCCCGTCCTTCTGGGCCGATGAACGGTATGTGGGCCCGGCCGCCATCGTCAATGCGCACCGCTTCATCTTCGACAGCCGCGATACGGCCGCGGCCAAGCGCCTTGAGATCTTGAACCAGCAGATCGGCGTGTGGCGCTGCCGCACGGCCTTCAACTGCACCGAAGCCTGCCCGCGCGATATTCACATCACCACGGCCATCGCCGAGGTGAAGAAGGCCATCAACACGGGAAAGCTCGATTAACCTCTCCGGGCGCACAAGCCCTCGCGGCCTTCCGCAGAGAGGAATTGGCTCTCTCAAAAGAGGAGCAGGCCTTTTCGCCTGCTCCTCTTTTATTGCCTGCCGGCTGGCACTCACCTTCCTCGCTGAGGTTTCGCCGGGGTGATCTTGATCCAGTGCGTGCCTCCGGGGGAGGCGGGGCGGTAGAGCAGGGTTTGCTGCGCGGGGTCATACTCCCATTCGCCCAGCGGTGCGCTTACGGAGATTCCGTGCGGGTACTGAAAGCTTGGAATGTAAATCTCAGTCGGGGCTGCAACGGCGGGGTCGTGCCGGAAGGAGAACTGCATTTCGCGCTTGTGCAGGTCAAACGAAAGGCTGAGCGGCTCGCCGGCCGTGGCCACGGGGTATGGGCGCAGCAGGGCTTCCAGCGCCCGGCCGCCCGAGTTGATATCCGCCGGGTCGGTTTGCTGGTCTCGGCTGAAGATCGAGAGGTCTTCGTCGTTCCACAGGTCGCCGTGGGCATTGGTGTTATCGGGCGTGTAATTCCAGATGGTCGAAGAGAGCAGGTTGGCTTCCATGGCGCGCATCGAACGATCGAGCGCTTTGATCTGCTTCGAGAAGTCGCCGGTGCGATAAGCGCGCTTGTGATCCAGGTCGAAGGGGATGCCGAACTCGCCCACCAGCACCGGCGCGTCCCGCAGGTGCTGGCGCGATTCCTCCTTGAAATGCGCGAGTTGAGCGGCAAACGAACGGCGGATAGCCCCCGGGCCGAAGACCAGCCGGTCGTTGCGGAAGTCTGCCGCCACCCAGGCGTAATACTGCTTGAAGATCAGCGTGGCGGCATCATACCAATGCGGCGCGTAAACGATTCGGTCCGCGTCCTGTGCTTCCCAGCGGGGTGAGGGGGTGCTCGGCTCGGTTTCGATGAAGATCAACGCATCGGGCAGCTCGGCGCGGATCTCGCGGGCGTAGCGGTTGGCGAACGGCTTGTAGTAATCCTGGTTGAAGTCCATCGTCCGCCCGTTCACCTGGTTGAAGTGAAAAGGCCGCAGCAAACGCGGCTGCCCGCTGGGGCCGATATCCCACACTCCGTTCTGCCGCCAGATGCAATCGAAGCCTTCCTTCCACAGGCGCACTCCCCTGGGGTTGAGGGGCCGCGAACCCACCTTGCGGTTGCCGCGCAGGCTGATCTCCCAGATATCTACCTCCTGCGGAACGCCGGATGCCAGCAGCATGGCTTGTAACGGCGAAGGGGATTCGCCCAGGCGGGGGCGGCCGCAGCAGAAGTTCAAGTCTTCAATGCCCATGTAACCGCGCACGGGTTCATTCATCGTGTCGAACCCGACGACGTTCTCCAGCCCGCGCAGCGCGCGCGCCAGGCGGCGCATGGAGGCGATGTAGTGGCGCTGGAGGAATTCCTGGGCGCTTTCGCCTTGAATGCGCGTGTTGGGGGCCAGGTCGTTCCCGGCAAAGAAGAGAGCGAACATGGTGGCTGCCGCCAGCTTGTGCGCATTGGTTGGCCAGATCATGCGCGGGAAGGGGTCGCCGTGCACCGCGTGGCTGATGGCAGCGCCGGTTTCGTTCAGGCGGGTCAGGTCCATCCCGACCATTTCGAGCGTCCAACCTGGGGCGCCGTCGCCGCCGGTGAAGCGGCTCCACACGTCTTGATGCGGGTCGATGAACAGGCGGATGCCATGGCGCCCGGCGGCCTGGATGACGGCCCGCACATAATCGATATATTCGTCGTCGTATTGCCCCGGCCCGGCGTGTTCGATGGCTTCCCACGTGACCAGGAAGCGGATAAAGGTCATTCCCCAGGATTTCAAGCGCCGAAAGTGTTCATCGGCTTCTTCGAGCGGGAACGGCCTGCCGACGAAGCTCACATTACGGTGGTCATAGAACCCGTCCAGCATGTGGCTGGGGCCTTTCGGGCCGGAAGGCACTTTGCTGCTGCCGGCCAGGTTCACGCCGCGGAGCAGGAGCGTGCGGCCGAATTCATCTTGAAAGTGGGGGCCGTGGATGAGGACGGTCATAATGGATGAGGAGGTTCGTTGATCGGTATCACCAAAAGTATATCATCTTGAGAATGAATTCGACACACCCCAAGGATGAAGTATTGGAGTTGTTCATACCTTATCAGGATATAGGGCACTTTCTCTTTTTCCGGCGCGCGTTATAATGATTTTAAGCATTGGTCCTTCAGGGTTGGGGAGGCTGCTATGTTTGCCACCATCTTACGCGGAAGGGTCACGCAGCAAGATTGGATCACACTCCAACAACGCTACGAAGATCTGTTTAAACATGTGCCGGATGGTCTGCTGCACTGCTACCTGCTCCAAGACAACGTCGATAGAAACCATTGGGAGATCATTTCGTTTTGGAAGAGCGAGGATGCCTTCATGGAAGCCAAACAGGCCGGGAAAACCGCAGCCTGTGAAAACCTGCTGTGCGAAGGGGCCACCGTGCCCGAGCGCACGTGCTTCCACATCCGGCGCACCTACCAGCGAATCTGACCGATTTTGCTGGCGTCCATCTCGGCCCGGGGGTGCCGCCCCTGGCCGGCCTGCAGATATTTCTTTTCTCGGCGGTTCGAGCGTCCGAGTGGACGGTTCGAAGCCATATCTGATTTTTATACCAAATTTGTGATGAATTGCCAATCTTTCGCTGATACCCCTCACATGACAAAACCCGTTGAACAGGGTATAAGCGTAAAGATGTCTATTCACCGCCGTTGAGGAGCGTCCTCATGATCAATTTTCTGATCGGAGCCGGCATACTGGCCTGCGCAATCCTCGCAGTGCGTGAAAACCGCCTGCTGGTATCTGCTCTCTGGCTGGCGCTGACCAGCGCCCTGGTTTCTTTCTTGATGTACCGCGTTGGAGCGGCTGAGGTGGCCGTGGTGGAGTTGAGCGTTGGCGCCGGGCTGGTGACGGTGCTGTTCGTCTTCGCTATCAATATCATCGGCAACGAGAGCGTCGCCAGCCAGGCGCCGCTGCCCCGCCCGCTGGCCTGGGTGGCGATCGTCCTCGGCGGGCTGCTCCTGGCCTGGATGATCCTGCCCTCCATGCAGCTCGAACGCTTCACGGCGGTTCTCGAGCAGCAGGGAGAGCTGGCCGGCCTGTTCCGCTCCGTCCTGTGGACGGATCGCAGCGTCGATTCGCTGCTGCAGGTGGTGTTGATCTTCTCCGGCGTGCTGGCGGTGCTGGGGTTGATCGGCGGAGAAGAAGGCCTGGAGAGCAAAGAGGAGAAGCAGGGATGATTTTCTCGCTGCCGAATATTGCCATTGTCGTCGTCCTGGGCCTGTTCGGGGTTGGCCTTTACGGGGTTTTAATCTCGCGCAACCTGATCAAAGTGGTCGTCGGGCTGCAAATTGCCGTGAAAGGCGCGCTGGTTGCCTTTGTGCTTGCGGGGCGCCTTTCTTCTCAGGTGGATGTGGGCCAGAGCCTGGCGCTGACCGTGATCGTGGCCGATACGATCGTGGCGGTGGTCGCTCTGGCTTTGGCGGTGCAGGTTCGCCGCAAGTTCGGCACGCTGGATATCCCTTCACTCACGTCGCTGCGGAGGTGAACCTGTGGCCGGCATTTTGATTGCCTTATGCATCGGTTTGCCCTGGGCGGGCGCGCTGCTGGTCTGGTGGATCGGGAATGACAACCCTCGCTGGCAGCACAGTCTGGCGGTGGGCTTTTCGGCGGCGGGGGGGCTGGCTGCGCTGGCGTTGATTGGGCTGCGCTCCCAGGGCGCCGGTTTGAGCCTGAAAGTCGGCGGGGCGTTTGGCGATTTCTCATTTGTCCCAGACGGCCTCTCGGTTTACCTGACGGCTATCGCCACGGTCATCGGCAGCCTGGCGGTGATCTTCTCGATCGATTACATGCGCGGCGAAGAGCAGCTCGGCCGTTATTATGCGCTGGTGCTGTTCTTCATCGGCTCGATGGCCGGGCTGGTGCTCACCAACAACCTCTTCTTGATGTTCCTCTTCTGGGAGATCACCGCGCTTTGCTCGTATGGGCTGATCTCCTTCCACAACGACGACCCCAAGGCCGTCGCCGGGGGCATCAAGGCGCTCATCATCACCCAACTGGGCGGGATCGGCCTGCTGGTGGCGGCGATTCTCTCCTATAGCTACCTGGGCAGCTTCGATACCAACCTGCTGCTGCAAAAGGCCCCCGAACTGCCGGCGAACGTCTTGACCATCCTGGCGTTTGGCTGCCTGGCAGCGGCGGCGGCCAAGAGCGCCCAATTCCCCTTCCAGACGTGGCTCCCCGACGCGATGGAGGCTCCCACCCCTGTCAGCGCGTTGATCCACGCGGCAACGATGGTCAACGCCGGTGTTTACCTGCTGGCGCGCTTTTACCCGGCCTTTGCGGCGGTGCCCAACTGGCGCGAGGCCGTCATGCTGGTGGGGATGATCTCGGCGCTCATGGCGGCCTTGATGGCCCTGGCCGCCAATGACTTGAAGCGCGTGCTGGCCTATTCGACGGTCAGCCAGTTGGGGTACATGGTCTATGCCGTCGGCGCGGGCGGAGTGCTGGCCAGCCAGTTCCACCTGCTCAGCCATTCCATCTTCAAGGCGCTGCTCTTCTTGGGCGCAGGCGCGGTGATTCACGCGGCAGGGACGCGCGATATGCGCCAGATGGGCGGGCTAGGCAGCCAGATGCCGTTCGTGCGGACGGTGTTCGTGGCAGGGGCACTGGCGCTGGCAGGCGTGCCAGTTTTGAACGGTTTTTGGAGCAAGGAACTGGTGCTGGAAGCCGGTTTGAGCGGCGGGCCGGTTTGGGTCTTTGGGTTGATGATCTTCACCGCCGCGTTGACGGCGCTCTACACGTTCCGCATGGTGTGGATGGTCTTCTTCGGCGAAAACCGGGGCGGCCTGCATGCCCACGAGGCCGGCGCGGCGATGAAAACCGCGCTCGCGCCGCTCGCTTTGGGCGCGCTCGTCTCCTGGCTGCTGGCAGGGCCTTTCAGCCGCCTGCTGGCCGAGACGCTCCCACACCATTCCATCCATGCGCTGCCCACCGGCGAAATCCTCCTGGAAGTGATCAAAGCACCGGCCACCTACATCGCGCTGGCAGCAGTGGCGCTGGGGCTGGCCGCCTGGTGGTGGCGCGAGAAACTGCGGCTGTTCAGCGAGGCCTTGAGCGGCATCTTGTGGGTGGCCGCGCACAGTTTTGGCTTCGAGGCGATCAACCGCGGGGTCGTTTCGGTGACCAACGACGCCGCCGAAGACCTGCGCGGTTCGCAGACCGGCCTGCTCAACTGGAATGTGCTGGCCATCATCATCGCGCTGGTGCTGGTCCTCCTCCTGCTGGCGCTGGGAGCCTGAAGCCATGGATGCTAAAACTGCCTTAACTCTCCTGCTGGTCATCCCGCTGGTTGCCTCGCCTGTGGTCTATCTGATCGGCCGCATCAGCTTCCACCAATCGCGGGGGCAGTATATCGTCGCGCGCTGGTTTGCCCTGGCGGCGCTGGCTTCGATGTGGTACCCGTTGGTGGTTACCGCCAAAGCCGTGCTGGCGGATGGCGGGGTGGACTTGCACGTCGGGCGCATTCTCCTGCGAATGGATGGGGTGGGGTTGTTCCTCGCCGTCACGGTGCTGATGCTTTCTACCCTGGCGACGCTGTTCTCGTTCAATTACGTCAGCGGGGAAGAAGACGAGGAGAAATTCTACGCCCTCCTGCCGGTGCTGACCGCCACGATGATCGGCCTGGGCTGCACGCGCGACCTGTTCAACCTGTGGGTTTGGTTCGAAGCGATGGCCGTATCGAGTTACCTGCTGGTGGCGTTCTATCATCACCAGCGTAATTCGCTCGAAGCCGCGATCAAATACCTGATCCAATCGGCCATTGGGTCGCTGCTGGTGCTTCTGGGCATTTCACTCGTCTTCCTGCAGACGGCCACGCTCAACCTGGATGAGATTCGCCCGCTCCTGGCCGGGTCGGGCATTGTCAGCCTGGCGGCAGGCGGGTTGTTTGTGGTCGGTTTTGGGGTGAAGACGGCGCTTGTGCCGATGCACACCTGGCTGCCGGATGCGCACTCGCAGGCGCCAAGCGGCATCAGCGCGCTGCTCTCCGGCGTGGTGATCGAAGCCGGCCTGGTAGCCATGCTGCGCGCTCTGGGCAGCCTCTCTGAAGCCAGCCCGGCCTGGGGCGCTCTGCTGCTGGCCTTCGCGGCGCTCAATATGCTCTATGGCAACCTGATGGCTTTGCGGCAGACCGAAGTGAAGCGCCTGCTGGCGTATTCCAGCCTGGCCCAGATGGGCTACATGCTGCTCGGTTTTGGCGTTGCCCTGGCCTATGGGATTAAAGACGGCGCGGCGGGCGGGTTCTTCCACATCTTCAACCACGCGGTGATGAAAGGCCTGGCCTTCCTTGCAGCCGGGGCGCTGCTCTACGCGCTGCACCTTTCGCGCGGCAGCCATCGGGCGCTGGTGCTGGATGACCTCAACGGCGCGGCGCGGCGCTACCCGGTGACGGCTTTTGCGTTGAGCGTGGCCTTGCTCGGCCTGGGCGGGCTGCCGCCGCTTTCGGGCTTTATGTCGAAGTGGCAGATCTTCCTGGCCGGGGCCGAAGTGCGCAGCACCCCGCTGCTCTGGCTGGTGATCTTCGCCGCCTTGAACAGCGTGCTCTCGCTGGGGTATTATGCGCCGATCGTCAACCGCATCTTCCGCAACGAACCTTCGGAACGCGTGTTGAAAGGCAACCCCATTGCCCCGTTGATGGCGCTGCCGCTGTTGCTGCTCACCCTGGCGACGGTCGCCCTTGGGGTCTGGCCATCGCTGCTCACCTGGCTGACGGAACCTGCCGCCCAGGGGCTGCTGGCAGCCTTCGGGCTGCGTTAGGAGGCAGACGCATGGGATTTCTCGTATCACCTCCCGTAGCATTTCTCATCTATATCCCCCTGGTGCTGCTGATTCTCTGGGCGGGACGGCAGCTGGCCGGGCCGGCCGAGGAATCGCCGCGCAAGAGCGAAACGTACGGTTCCGGCGAGGAGGCCCCCAACTACATGGCGGCGCCGGGTTACCGGCCATTCTTCCTGGTGGCCTTGTTCTTTGCCATTCTACACCTGGGCATGCTCGTGCTCGGTTTGAGCGACTTCTCGCACACGTCCGCCATCTACATCGCCGGCCTGGCGATCGGCCTGGTGGCGCTGTTGTTGGGTTGAGGTGTGATGTACAGCGATTTGAAACCTTCTTCTATTGGGTTAGCGGTTTCGGAGGCGCGCATGGATGGTCAGGCTGGTTCTCCCTGGCAGCAAGCCCTGGATAAAGTCCGCGATTGGGCGCGGATCAATTCACCCTGGGCGATTCACTACAACAGCGGGTCTTGCAACGGCTGCGATATCGAGATCATGGCAACACTCACCCCGCGCTACGACCTGGAGCGCTTCGGGGTGAAGCTGCAGGGCAGCCCGCGGCATGCCGATATTCTCATCGTCACCGGCCCGGTGACGCGCCTTTCGCGCGAACGGCTGCTGCGCATCTACGACCAGATGCCAAACCCCAAGTTCGTCATTGCCTGTGGTTCGTGCGGGCTTTCCGGCGGGGCGTTCCGCGGATGCTACAACATCGTCGGCGATATCAGCGAGGTCATCCCGGTGAGTGTGTATATCCCCGGGTGCCCGCCGCGGCCCGAAGCCATTATCTACGGTGTGGTGCAGCTGCTGGAAAGCCTGAAGCGCCGCAATGCCCCCGCCGTTAACCTCCCCAGGCAGGAAGGAGCGCCCGCTTGATGGATACCTCAACCGCTCTCGAAAAAGCAGCAGCGATTTTACAGCCCTGGGCGCTTGCGACGGCCACGCCGGAACCGAACCGCCTGGATGTGGTGATCGAACGCGGCAGCCTGATTCCGGCTGTGAAGGCGCTGGTGAAAGCGCGCTGGGGCTTCTTTTCGGCCCTCACCGGCCTCGACCAGCCCCCCTCCGGCGATGGAGAGCCTGTCCGCGAAGGTTGCGTGGAGGTGCTTTATCACTTCTGCAGCGCCGCAGCGGTCGTCACCTTGCGCGTCAGCGTGCCCTACAGCGACGCGAAGATCGACAGCATCTGCGAGGTGATCCCATCTGCCACGCTTTACGAGCGGGAACTGATCGAAATGTTCGGGGTGGAATGCACAGGCACCCCCAACACCGAGCGGCTCTTGCTTTCGGATGATTGGCCTGAAGGGGTTTACCCGCTGCGCAAGTCTTTCACCGGTTTTCAGCAGGCAGAAGGGCAGGAGGCGAACCATGGAAGCGCAGCGTAAATTCATCGTACCCATCGGCCCGCAGCACCCGGCGCTCAAGGAACCGGGGCATTTTCAGTTCTCCGTGGAAGGTGAGATCGTCACCGGGGCCACCGTCCGGCTGGGCTATGTCCACCGCGGCATCGAGAAAGGCGCCGAAGCCCGCAACTGGACGCAGAACCTTTACCTGTTCGAGCGCATCTGCGGAATTTGCTCGCACGTGCACGCCACGGCCCTGGCGCTGGGGGCCGAGCGGCTGGCCGGTGTGGAAGCCCCGCCGCGCGCGCAGGCCATCCGCACGCTCATGTCGGAGCTGGAGCGCATTCACAGCCACATGCTCTGGCTTGGGGTGGCGGCGCACGAAGGCGGGTTCGAAACCCTCTTCATGTACTCCTGGCGCGACCGCGAGATCGTGATGGACTTGCTCGAATCTCTCAGCGGCAACCGGGTGAATTACTCGGTCAACCTCATCGGCGGGGTGAAGTTCGATGTCACCGAAAAACACCACGACGAGATCCTCAAAGGCATCGAGATTCTCGAGGAGCGCACCAAACACTACCTCAAAGTGGTCACCACCGACCGGACCTTCCTGGCGCGCACGCGGGGCGTGGGGTTGATGACGCTCCAGCAGGCCGAGTTGTTCGGCGCGGTTGGGCCCACGGCCCGCGCATCGGGCGTTGCGCGGGATGTGCGCATCGATGCGCCCTACGAGGCTTACCCGCAGTTCCCCGTCCGATTGGTGACGGACGACGGCGGCGACCTGCTGGCGCGCTTCAAGGTGCGCACCCGCGAATTATTCGAAAGCTACCGCCTGATCCGCGAAATCCTCAATCACATGCCCCCCGGCGAGTTGACCACGCGTGTGCCGCGCCGCATTCCAGCCGGAGAGACGATCAGCCGGGTTGAAGCCCCGCGCGGCGAACTGTTCTACTTCATCAAAAGCAACGGAAGCGAGAAGCCCGAGCGCATCAAGGTGCGCACGCCCAGCCTGTGCAACTGGGCTTCGGTGACTCAGGTGGCGATCGGCCACAAACTGGCCGATATGCCCATGATCCTCTCGGGCATTGACCCGTGTTTTTCCTGCAATGACCGGATGGTCACCATCAACCGCGGCTCGAGCAGCCAGGTGTGGACCTGGGAAGAGCTTCGGCGTTATGGGATCGAGTATTACAGGCAGCGATGAACAATCTCACCGTACATCCACTGATCGGCTTGTTGTTGTTCCCCGGCGGCCTGTTCCTGCTGGCCAGCGGCCTGCTGTATGAATGGATCGACCGCAAGCTGGTGGCGCGCTTCCAGAACCGGGTTGGGCCGCGCTTCATTCAACCCCTGGCCGACCTGGTCAAACTGCTGGCGAAGGAAGAGATTTCGCCGGAAGGGGTGAACAAGCCGCTGTTCTTCATCTTGCCGGTGGTGGCGCTGGCAGCGGCGCTCACCGCAGCGCTGTATGTGCCGATGGCCGGGTTCGTGCCGGCAGGCAGCTTCCGCGGCGATTTGATCATCACCCTCTACCTGCTCTCGGTGCTCACCCTCTGCCTCGGCCTGGCGGGCGCGAACACCATATCCCGCTTTGCGATCATCGGGGCCACGCGCACGTTGACGCAGCTCTTCTCCTACGAAGCGCCGTTCCTCCTGGCGCTGCTCGGGCCGGCCATTGCCGCTGCCTCATGGCAGATCACCGACGTGGATTTCTATGCCCAGCAGCACCTCTGGATGGCCGTCACCCAGCCGATCGGCTTCCTCGTGGCGCTGGTGGGGCTGATGGGCAAGCTGGAGCTGCCGCCCTTCGACTCTCCTGAAGCCGAAACGGAAATCGTCGCCGGAGCGATGACGGAGTATTCCGGGCGCGGATACGCGCTCTTCCGCCTGGGCAAGAACATCGAACTGGTCATCGGCCTGACGCTGGTCGCCACGTTCTACCTGGGCGGCCTGGCCAACCCGGTGCAGTTCCTGATCAAAACCCTCGGCCTGCTGGTGGTGCTGGCGGCGCTGCAATCGCTGTTTGCCCGCCTGCGCATTGACCAGACGGTGGGCCTGTGGTGGCGCGTGGGCGCCCTGCTGGCGCTGGCGCAGTTACTGGTGCTCTTCTTGCTCAGATAACGGAGTGCTGCCGATGAAAATCAGACTCGGGACGATGTTTGGCGATATCATCCGCTCGCTGTTCCGCCGCCCGGCGACGCAGCTTTACCCCTACGAGCGGCGGCCCACCCCTGAGCGCCTGCGCGGCAACCTGGTATGGGATCCATCCAAATGCACCGGCTGCCAGTTGTGCATCAAAGACTGCCCCTCGGATGCCATCGAGTTGATTGTGCTCGATAAGGTGGCCAAAAAGTTCGTCCTGCGCTATCACCAGGATCGCTGCACGTACTGCGCTCAATGCGTGGTGAACTGCCGCTTCAAATGCCTCAACATGGATGATCAAACCTGGGAACTGGCGTCGGTGAACAAAGAACCCTTCACCGTGTATTACGGCAAGGACGAGGATGTCGCCTTCCTCCTGGAAAAAATGGCTCGCGACAACGCTGGCGAAAGCGGCTGCCCGGAATAACCCCCCGCGCGTGGCGGTGGTGGGGGTCGGGAACGCGCTGAACGGCGACGACGCCGCCGGCGGGCTGGCGGTTCGCCTGCTTCGCCGCCGGCTGGGGCTGCGCCTGCCCGAAAATTCCTCCTCCGATCAAACCGTGCGCTGGCTGCTGATCGACGCCGGGCTGGCCCCCGAGAACTTCACCGGCGTGCTGCGCCGTTTTCAGCCGGATTGCACGCTCTTCATCGATGCGGCCTGGCTGGGCGCAAAGCCGGGGGCAATAGCCGGGCTTGATCCGGAGCTGGCTGGCGGGTTTGGGGCCTCCACGCACCTCCAGCCCCTGGCCACGCTGACCGGGTATCTGCGAGCCGAAGCGGGGGGTGAGGTGGCGTTGCTGGGTATTCAACCCGCGCACCTGGAGCAAGGGAAACCAGTCTCGCCGCCGGTGCGCCGCGCATGCTCGCTGCTGGCAGGCTGGCTGGCGCAGGAATTGTCCACCTCCTTGTGAGACCCGTTTACAGGAAGAAGATCATCATCTTCAGGTTATCTTCATCGCTTGAGTTGCTCATCGAACGACATACAATTGAGGTTTATACCTGTGACGGTCACCGGTCCCATCAGGGGGACAGCGCCCATGGCGGGCTTCGAGCGAGCATTCTATCAACCGGAAACAGGTGGCGATAAGGAGAACAGTATGGCGGTAGAAATGGCGGCTGCGGCTGAAAGCGAAAAGAAGTCGGCGGCATTGAGCTCGGTTTTCGCCGCGGTCGGGCTGACGACCTTTAAAATCATCGTCGGGGCGCTCACAGGCAGCCTGGGCATCCTGGCCGAAGCGGCCCATTCCGGGTTAGACCTGGTGGCTGCGCTGGTCACCTTCCTGGCGGTGCGTGTCTCCGGCAAGCCCGCCGATGAACATCACCGATATGGGCACGGCAAGGTCGAGAACATCTCGGCGTTGTTCGAAACGCTGCTATTGTTGGCCACCTGCGTGTGGATCATCTACGAAGCCGTTCAACGCCTGTTTGTCAGGAGCGTTGAGGTTGAGGTTTCGATCTGGTCCTTCCTGGTGATGGGTGTTTCGATTGTGATTGATTACACCCGCTCGCGGATCCTTTACCGGGCGGCGCGCAAGCATAACAGCCAGGCTCTCGAAGCCGATGCGCTCCACTTCAGCACCGATATCTGGTCATCGAGCGTGGTGATCCTGGGCCTGGTCGGCGTCCTGATCAGCGAACGCGTGGCGGGGCTGGCTTTCCTCAAGCAGGCCGACGCGGTTGCAGCCCTTGGCGTGGCGCTGATCGTGGTCTACGTGAGCATGGAACTCGGTGTTCGCACCGTCAAAAGCCTGTTGGATACCGCCCCCGATGGGCTGGCGGCGCGCATCAAGGCGGTTGCCGAGGCGGTGCCGGGCGTGGCAGACTGCCACGATGTGCGCGTGCGCACCTCGGGGCCTTCTCTGTTCGTTGATGTGCATATCCTGGCTGCTGGAGACTGGCCTTTAGCCCAGGCTCACGCGCTAACCGAGGCAGTTGAGGAAGCCATCCGGCAGGAGTTCCCGGCGGCGGATGTGACTGTCCACCCGGAACCGATGCGAGCAGAATAAGTTTATGCGCTGGATCCGCGAAACAACCCCACAGCCTGAACAGGCCGGTCTCTACACCCAGGCGTTGATCATCACCCTGGGCGGAAATATATTCCTTGCGGCGGCGAAAGGCGTGGCGGCGTACCTTTCGGGCTCCGTGGCGCTCTATTCCGATGCAGCCAACTCCGTCTCCGATGTGGTCTATTCGCTGCTGATGGTGCTTGGCCTGAGGATGGCGCAGCGCCCGCCGGATCTATCTCACCCGCAGGGGCACAGCCGCTTCGAGCCGCTGATCGGCCTGGTGATCACCTTCTCGATGGCTTTCGCGGGCTTTGAAGCCGCGCGCGCCTCCATCATTCGCTTCCAGGCGGGCGGCCTGGCGGTGGAGCCGGGCCTGCCGACTCTCGTTCTGCTCTTCAGCGCCGCGGTCAAGGTGGGCATGTTCCTGCGCATCCGCTGGATTGGCCAGCGGCTGGCAAGCCCCACCCTGGCGACCACGGCCAAAGATAACCTTTCGGATGTCTTCACCTCGGCCGCGGCATTCCTCGGGGCGGTGGGGTCGAAGTTCCTGCATCCGCTCACCGACCCGATCGCCGGCATTCTGGTTTCGGCATGGATTTTCCGCATGGTCTTCCACGCCGGCAAGGAAAACCTGGGCTTTCTCACCGGGCAAGGGGCCGATGAAGAGCTGCGCAGCAGGCTGGTGAAGCTCGCCGAAGAGGTGCCGGGGGTCAAGCAGGTGCACCACCTGATGAGCGAATACACCGGGCCGCGCCTGGTGGTTGATCTGCACATCAATGTCGATGGCAGGATGACCCTCTTCGAGGCGCACGAAATTTCCGACCAGATCATCCAGCGCCTCGAGGCGCTGCCTGAAGTGGACCGGGTCTACGTTCACATCGAACCGGAAGGCTACGATTGACGACCCTGGTGACTCGGGGCCACATCTTTCGTTTTCTGCGCTGCACCGGGTTAGGTTTGCTGGCTTTCTTTGCGGTTTGGGCCGCCGGAGTGTTTGGCATGGCCTGGGTGTATGTGCACCGGCTGGTCCATCCGCCTTGCGTGCGCGTGGAGGCCGAAGCTCCGCCTGGGTTCAGCCCGGTGGAGCTTCGCCTTGGCGATGGAACTCCCCTGCTGGGCTGGTGGCATGCCCCTTCGGGCGGCGGTACCACGGTGCTGTTGATGGGCGGCCATGGCGCCAGCCGCGATGCTTTGATGCCTGAAGCAAAAATGCTGGCGCAGAACGGTTTCGGCGCGCTGACGCTGGATTACCGCCACTGCGCGGGTAAACCGGCCTCGCTTGGCGTCCGCGAGGGCGCAGAGCTTCTGGCCGGGCTGCGTTTTGTACGCTCTCAGCCCGGGGTGGAGCGTGTGGCGGTGTGGGGGTTTTCGGCGGGCGGTGTGGCCGCCATCCGCACGGCTGCCCACGAACCCGCTATTGCCGCCGTCATCTCTGCCGGGAATTACGCCAACCTGCTGGGTGAGGTGGAGGCGTCTGCTTCCACACGGGCGCCGTCGTTGGCCTGGCAGGTTCAGCAGATGGTCGCGTTGGTTCTGTGGCTGCGCACCGGCGCCTGGCCCGGCGAAGTGAGCCCGATGGACGACCTGAAGAAGATCAGCCCGCGGCCGTTGCTGCTCATTTTTGGCGAGGAGGAAATCGACCGGTCGCGCGGGCGTGAGCAGTTCGCTGCGGCGCGCGAGCCGAAGTCTCTCTGGGTGGTCCCGGGGGCCGGGCACGGCGAGTACTTCCAGGCAGCGCCGGAGGAACTCGAACAGCGCGTGGTGGGCTTCCTCGAGCAGCTGCCCTGACGCATCAAGGCGCGAACAGCACGTTTTCCAGCAAGAAGCGCTCGGTTTCCTTGAGGTAATCGGCGATGTGTTCGGCCTTGCGAAAGCCGTGGCCTTCGCCTTCATACACGACGTACTTGTGAGTCACCCCGTTCTTTCGCAGCGCCGAAACGATGCTTTCCGATTGGTTCGGCGGCACCACCTTGTCTTCGCTGCCCTGGAAGATGATCAACGGATCGCGAATGCGGTCTGCGTGAAAGGCCGGCGACCAGGCCTGGTACCGCGCAGAGGCTTCGGGCAAAGCGCCGACCATGCTGGCGGTGTAATGCTTCTCGAATTTATGCGTGTCCATGTCCAGCGCATAGAGGTTGCTCACCCCAAACAGGCAAACCCCGGCTTTGAAGACCCCCGGGTGGCGCACAAGCGCGTTCAGCAGGGTGTACCCGCCGGCGGAACCGCCTTTGATCACGCAGCGGGCCGGGTCGGCCAGGCCCAGCTTGCCAAGGGCCTTCTGGCAGGAAACGGTATCGTCCACATCATATTCGCCCCAGTGCTGGCGCAGCGCGTTCAGGTACGCGCGCCCATAATTGCTGCTGCCGCGGTAGTTCACCTCCACCACCGCGTATCCCCGGCTGGTGAAGTAAGCTGCCTCGGGCGCGTAACTGTGCGGGACGTGCGACGTGGGCCCGCCGTGGACGTTCACGATGGCGGGCGGCAGGCCCTGAGACTCAAAGCGCGGGTTCGTGGGCGGATAATACAGGCCAAACACCTGCGAGCCGTCGGCGGTTTGCCATTCGAGCGCCTGGGCAACGGGGAGGTAGGCGGGGTCGGTCGTCTCGGTGGTCGAACGGGCTATCACCTGCAGGCTGGTGCCATCCCAGCGCACCACGCGGCCGGGTATGTCCGGCGCGGAGGCGATGAACGCCGCCTCGGCCGCCACCGGCGAGGCGGCGAGCTGCTCAAGCCAGGTGTATGGGGCGGTGTCGATCTTCTCAACGCTGCCATCGAGCGAGATGCATACAAGCTCCGCGAAACCCCGCAGGCTGCGCAGCGCATACAGGGCGCGGCTGTCATACCGCCAGGCCAGCGACCGGTCGCCCTGCCCCCAGGCAGGGGTGCACAGGTGGGCGCCGCTGTCATACAGGGTGCGGTGGCTGCCATCCGATAGGTCGAGCAGCACCAGGCGGTCCCATTCACTTCCGGTCTCGATAAATGCCAGCCAGCGCCCATCCGGCGAGAAGACCGGCTGAGCGGCAGGCGTATCATTGCCGCCGCCCACCTGGTGTGCAGCGCTCATGCGCGGCGGGCTGCCGGCCAGCTCGGCAAGCATGATGCGCGTGCCATCCCAGGGCATGTTCGGGAAGTTCCACTCCACCCAGGCGATCTTCTCGCCGCCCGGGTGCCAGGCGGGCTGCATGTAAAAATCGGCTCCGCGCGCGGCCTGGATGGGCCATTCGTTTCCGGTGGAATCGGCCAACCCGAGCAGGTCGGTGACGCCGTCGCTGAAGACATACAGCACCCAATTCCCGTCGGGCGAGAGGGCGGGGGCGGCAGCGCCGCCGAAAGGCGGGGTGACGGCCTCTGGCTTCGCATAGCCGAGAGAGTGCCGGTAGAGCCGCCCGTCGCGTTCGGCGAAGATCACCTGCCCGCCGCGCACGGTAAATTCACCGCCGCCGTAGCCCACCCCGCCGCTTGGTGAATGGCCTTCGAGCAGGTCTCGGCGGGCGTTTGACCCTTGCTTGCACACCAACTGGCGGCGATCCGAGCGTCCCTCCAGCCAGAGGAGAGTCTGGCCGTCGCTGTCAAATTGCACGTCTTCCAGGCGCACGCGCTGGCTCAGCGCCTGGGGGGTAATCGGGCTTTCCCACAGGCCGAAGGGTTTTTGGGTTTTCATGGTGAGGTTCTCCCTGCAAATGGGTGAGATATCAAAACGGGCGCAGCGCGCCCGTTGGAAGCTTCGTGTCTGACCCGGTCTACTTTTTCTTGTGACCTTTCTGGGGTTTTTCTTTTCGCTTTTCCTTCTCTTTTTCTCTCTCCTTCTCCTTCTCCTTTTCCTTTTCTTTCTTCTCTTCTGCTTCTTCTTCAAGCTCTCGCAGCTCTTTCGGGCGCCACAATTCGACCAGCTCGCCTTCCACCTTGTTGGTGAGGTCGGTCCAGTGATCGATCGGCAGGCTGATATAAGCCACCACGGCGGTGGGGAGGGCCTCGATGCGCCCGGAGAGAATCTGCAGCAGCGCTTCCAGCCCGGGGTTGTGCCCGATGACCATCACCCGTTCGATATCGTCCGGCAGGGTGAGGAGAGCCTGGATATAAGTTTCCGCTTCAGCCAGGTAAAGCGAATCGAGCGCGCGCATCTCACCCTCGAAGCCAGACGTTTCTTTGAGCAGCTGAGCCGTCTGGCGGGTGCGCTCGGAGGTGGATAGCAGGATCATTTCAGGGATCAACTCTCGGTCGCGGAGAAGTTCCCCCATCATGCGGCTTTCACGCACGCCTCGCTTTGCCAGGGGCCTTTCATGGTCATCCAAATGCTCGTCTTTCCAGCTCGATTTACCATGCCGCATGATCAAGAGGGTTTTCATTGGAGGTCCTCGCTTTGAGGTAGGGGTGAGTTGTGGTGTCGATGGTTTTCACGAAGAAAGATCATTCGATTGGCTGAGCCGCTACGGTTTAGTATAACACAGTGAAGATTAACGCGTGTTAAAAATTAAAACAGGGGCTGCGCTCAGGCAGCCCCTGGTCTATGGATCATTTCCCTTTCACTTCAGCCAACGGCGGGGCGGGCCCCGCCATCGGCTGAACCAGTGCGCGGGCTTTCCCGTCAGGTCATTTCTCGAGCGCGCCGCCCTGGATCCAGTCGATCACCTTTTGGAGGTCGGTCTTGTTCAACTGGACGAAATGCGGCTTGTCGCCCGATTGAGCTTTGACCAGCAAGCTGCCGGCGGGGTCTCCGGGCACGACGATGGCCCCGCTGTCTCCGCCTTTCATGATGGCGGCGTAACTGGTCAGGTTCACGCCCTTTTGCCCGCTCGCGCCATGGCAGCCGGCGCATTTCTTAAGCAGCGGAGCTATGTCTTTCGTGTAGGTTGGTGCGCCGGCGGGCTGCCCGGCCTGCGTTTCGGGTTCAGGCGTGGGGGCCGGGGTGGGCGTGATGTTCAACCCCAGGATTTCGCGCACTTTTGGCGCATCGAACCCGGCATAACTCCAGCTGCTGCCGTGGCAGGCGCTGTTGGAGCAGAACGAGGTGTTGCTCGTGCCGCCCGGGTCATCCACGCTGTGGCAGGCCGAGCAGGATTCATCGAACTGGTTGCGGTGCAGGTTAATCCAGTTGCTGTCGGCGTGGCTGTCTGGCTCGGGGCCGGAGGAGATTTCGATGTTGGTGAGCAACTGGCCCGCCGCGCTGACGACCGGGATGGAGTGGCACAGGTTGCACTCGAGGCGAATGCCCTTGGTATCGGCGGTCAGGTGCTTGCCGTCATGGCAGCGGAAGCAGCCGGGAGAGTCCTTGTGCGCCAGGTTGTTCGGATGAGTCTGCCAGTTGACCTTCTGGTCGGGGAAGTTGGTGCGTTGGTAGGCCACCTGAATAGCAACGATGGCGTTCTCCACCAGCGCGCCGTTCTGTGCGTAGAAATCGGCTTTTTGCTGTTGATAGTAAGCCGAGAGGGCGGCGATCGCATCCAGGGCTTCCTGGGTGGTTGGGTAGCTTGCGCCGAGCACCTCCACGCCTTTCTTCTTGATCTCCGGGATCTGTGCCGAAACAAGCCCGCGGTTGATCAGGTCATCCATGGTGGCCTGCGGGCTGCCCACGAGGTGGGCGGTGCGGTTGTGGCAGGTGATGCAATCCATCTGCCGCAGCTGGCCTTTTTGGATGGTGGCAGGGTCGAAGCCGGATTCGACATCGACATATTCTGTCTGTGAGCCATCCGGGTTTTGGACGACGATGTAGGGGATATTCTGCTGTTCTTTATCGGTGGCATAGAAGAAGACCGGGTTTTCCACATGCCAGTGGATGCCGAACCCAAGCCCTTCACGCGAGGTGCCGCCGCCGGTCTTGGTGACCAGGTAAGTGGTGGTGAGGGTGTTGGCTTCGTCTTCGGCGTAATGCTTGATTTCCGTCAATTTATCACTGGAGAATTTATCCGGCTTGTGGCAGTTTTCGCACGCCTGGCGGGCCGGTGCCATGTTCTTCGCGATGATGGGGTATTCATAGGTGTTGAAAACCATGGCCGTGCCGGTCTGCCACGAGTAGCGCACCTTGCGGCCGATCATCACGTTCAGCCGGTCGCGGCCCATGTGGCAGTCTTCACAGGTGACGTTGGTGTGCGGCGAATCCTGGTGGGTGACGTATTCCGGGGGCATGGTGTGGCAGGTCAACCCGCAAAAGCTGATCGAGTTGCTCTCTTCCCAGGCGTAGTTAGCCGCCCCAAAGAGAATTATCATGAGAAACGCGACCACAATCAACGGCAGAATGCGGAGGAAGGTTTTGCTTTCGGCAGGGGGCAGGAAGAACCGTTTGATAGCCTCGAAGAAGCGTTTCATAAACTGTTATCCTTTGGATATATATGGGATAGGGGGTATTATAACTCTAATATTAAATTAATATGTGATTTGGATGATTAGAAAATGAAAAACCGTCCCCGGTTTCCCGGGAACGGTTTTTCAGGCTTGCGCTGACCGTTATGGGCGGATCAGCTTGGAGTTGTCGATCGAAGGAACCTTGGTCTTGAGGTCGGCGATCGAGTCATACAATGCTTGCATCACATACTTGGCATTGTGGACATAAGCGCCGGGGTCCTTCTTGGCGTATTGCAGGTTGTAGGCGGCTTTGAGGCTGCGCGGCGTGAAGGCGTTGTAGCCAATGGCGGCGCCGTCTGCGTTGACGTCGGCTTTACCGTCTCCGTCGTTATCGACGAAGAAGTACGGGTAGGCTGCCGGGTTGTAGAGGATGCCGACTTTCGCCACATCCTTGGCGTATGCCTGGAGGGCGGCGTAGAGCAGTTCGGTGTAGGTATCCACCTCACCCTTCAGGCCTTCGGTGACGTCGCCGTCGCCGTCGTAATCATCCTTCGAGTTGAGGCGAATCGTGCCGGGGTCATCCGTCTGGTGGCAGCCGGCGCAGGCTTCGAGGTTCGGGGCCAGCACGTGCGCGTCATGGCAGGAGGTGCAGGTGTTCAGGTTGCCCTCGTGCATGAACTGCCCGGCGTATTCCTTGCCCGGGTACTCGTAGATGCCCTTAACCTCGGTGCCGAAGAGCGTGGCGCCCGCAGCAAAGTAGTGCACGTTGCGGAAGCGGATCTTGTCAGACGGGGTATCGGCTTCGGCATCGCCAAGAGCTTTGTTCACCGAAGCGGTGGACTCGCGGCCCTGGTGGCACGCCAGGCAGAGGTTCGCCGGAGCGCCCTCGCCGAAGGTGACCTTGGCGCCGCTGGGGAAGGTGACATCGTTGACGGTGTAGTTCGCCGGCCAGTTGGCCTCGTCATGGCAGGTGGAGCACAGGAAGCCATTGGAGGCTTTGTTGGTGATGTTGACGCCTTCCTTGATGAATTGCGGCAGGCCGGTGGCCGAGTGGCATTTGGCGCAGCCGGCGGGCACGTTGCCTTCCTCGCCGTCCCAGTGGCGGAACGGCTCGGTGTTGCCGGCGAAGTGGCCCGCGTCATCGCGGTGCATCTTGCTCATATCGACCGGGCTGCTGAGGGCGGTGTTCAGATCCTCGATCGAGTCGAAGAGCAGCTGAACGATGTACTTGTTGCCGTGAGCGAAATTGCCCGGGTCTTTGATCGACACCTGGTAGTTGTAGGCGGCTTTCAGCAAACGCGGAGTCCAGGCGTTGTAGGCCACACCACCGCCAGAGTCGTTCGTGTCGCCCTTGCCGTCAGCGTCTTTATCGGCGAAGAAGTACGGGTAGGCAGCCGCATCGTACACGATGGGCAGCCCGGCCTTCTCGGTGGCATAGGACTGGATCGCGGTGTAAAGCGCGGCCTGCAGGCCTTCGATCTCGCCCGCCATCCCCTCGGTGACATCGCCGTCGCCGTCATAATCGGGCGCAGACGAGATCATGCGGATCGCCTTGAGGTCTTCGGCCGATTTCACGCCTTCGTGGCAGACGGCGCATTCATCGACCTTGACTTCCAGCGTGTGGGGGTTGTGGCAGCCGACGCAGGTGGCATAGCCTTCGACGTGGTCGTTCTTGGCGTCATAGGCTTTGCCGTCGTATTCATACCCACCCTTGACTTCGGTACCATAAAGGGTGATGGCGGCGGCAAAGTAGTGGACGTTGATGAAGCCAAATCGCGAGGTCGTATCACCGCTGGTGATGGGCTCGACAACCTTGTCGGGATCGGTCGCGCTGAATTTCTCGATCTGCGCATCGACCTGGACCTTGGTGGCGCGTCCCTGGTGGCAGACCATGCAGCGCGCTTCGGGGCCGAGGTTGTTGATCGTGACGCCCGACAGGAAGGAAACGCTCGTCAGTTTGGCGGTGGCGTTGTTATGGCAGGCCACGCAGTTGACGGTCGTGCCGATTGGGGCGGGTTTTTCGACGCTGCCGGCCTCAGAGCCATCGGCGCCGACGAAATCCTGGAAGCCGGTGGAGCTGTGGCAGGTTGCGCATTCGACGGGCACCGATTTATCTTCGGTCTCGTCCCAGTGCACGAACGCTTCAGATTTCGCGTCATTGTGAGGTGACGCTTCCCATAAGGCCTGGAAGGGTGCTTCTGGGCCGGCGACCGGGGTAGGGCAGGGTACCGGTGCCGGGCAGGTGGGTGCCGGGGCCTGTACGGGTGGCTCGGTAGGTGCTGGAGTTGCGGCGTTGCATGCAGCCATGAGTAGACCCACGCCGATCAGCAGCACAACAATGGATAGGTATTTCGGTAACCTATGCTGCATATTGCATTCTCCTCTAGAAATAGTATGAATGGATAAAGGAAAGCTGTTAAGCCCTAAGCACCACCTCCTTTGTAACATGCATTATTGGATGAACTTCATTCTATATCAGATTCCGAATTAAAGGAAGTTAAATGCAGGTTAATTCTTATATGAGAAAGGGGTTTACTACCAGTAATATTGATATGTCATTGTACGGGTGGAATTGGATTAAAACAAGTTAAGTACTCATATTTTTCCGCATGACAATTATCCTGTTTACAAGAGCCTTGACGGATGCGGAGGCGGTGGTATAATACAGATCGCGATGCGGGGTAGAGCAGTGGCAGCTCGTCGGGCTCATAACCCGGAGGTCAGTGGTTCGAATCCACTCCCCGCTACTAAAGTCAAACCAGAGTCCGTCGGGCTCTGGTTTTTCGTTAGCCCGGCGCACAGCGGTAGACATTTTTCCAAAAATGGAGGAATTTCTTATGAACCGCAGTTCGCCGGGTACGTCAAAATCCAAAGTTTCACTTTCTTTAGCCAAAGCCATCGACGGCTTCCTAAAATTCAAAACAGCAGAGGGATTAAGCCAACGCACAATTACCTCCTATGAGTTCACTCTTGGTCATTGGTTGAAATTCATCGGAGATCGAGAGGTATCGGAAATTCAATCTTCCGACCTGACCGGATACATGGCCTGGTTGAGAACCGAATATAAACCGAGACGTTGGAACGGAAGCTCCGAGCCGCTGTCCGCCAAATCCATCCGAAATGTGTGGGTAACGTTTCGATCCTTTTTCGGATGGCTGCAAATTGAATTTAAGTTCCCCAATCCCGCTAAAGAAATCACTGCCCCGAAGTTTCAAAAACATCCCGTTGAAACATTTACGAAAGAAGATGTGGAAAAACTTCTCAAGGCCTGCGTTTACTCGCGCGAATCGCAAACTGAAGAACGAAAAAAGTTTGTCATGCGCCGGCCGAGCGCAAACCGTGACCAGGCGATTGTGTTGATGTTGCTGGACACTGGATTGCGAGCAACCGAGTTGTGTTCTCTGATCATCAACGATGTGGATCTCAAGACCGGAAAGGTCACCATCCGTCACGGAGTGGCAGGTGGCGCGAAAGGCGGTAAAGGACGCACGGTGTACCTGGGTAAGGTTGCGCGAAAAGCGGTTTGGCGTTATCTTGCCAGCCGAGAAGATGGGGACGATCCCGACGCCCCCCTCTTCATCAGCCATGCGGACCGAGCTTTCAACAAGGATAGTTTGCGTGTCTTGATCAATCGGTTGGGAGACCGGGCAGAAATCACGAAGGCTTATCCGCATAAATTCAGGCATACCTTCGCCATCACCTACCTGCGTTCTGGAGGAGATGTTTTTACCCTCCAATCGCTGCTCGGACATGGATCGCTTGATATGGTACGCCACTATGCCCAGATAGCCGAAGTGGATGTGGAGCAAGCGCATCGCAAAGCCAGCCCAGCTGATAACATGCGTCTGTAACCAGGAAATCTTCATTGAGCTAACTTTCCTGCGATAAACATCAATGCCTTTTTCTGGCTTTCTCGGTCAAGCTTATTAAGGAAG
>JARKPU010000049.1 GCA_029975055.1 Anaerolinea sp. | reverse complement strand
CTCGCGCTGGCCGGCTTCGGCCACAATGGCTTCGCCCAGCGGGTGCTCACTGCCTTTTTCTACTGAAGCTGCCAAACGCACCAGTTCATCCTCGCCGCCGCGAAGTTGCGGCCCGGCAATCACATCGCTCACTACCGGCTGGCCGCGCGTGATTGTACCGGTCTTATCGAGCGCCACCAGGTTCAATCGTCCGGCGCGCTCTAACGCCTCGCTGCTTTTGAAGAGGATGCCCAACTCGGCGCCTTTGCCGGTGCCAACCATCACCGCCGTCGGCGTTGCCAGACCCATGGCGCAAGGGCAGGCGATCACCAGCACCGCCACCGTGTGGATCAGCGCTCGCGTGAAGGCACTCACATCGGCGTTGACGGCCTGCGGCACCAGGAAATACCAGACCGCGAACGTAACGGCAGCGATCAGGATTACTACCGGTACGAAGACGGCCGAGATGCGGTCGGCCAGTTTTTGGATGGGCGCCTTGCTGCCTTGCGCTTCTTCCACTAGCCGAATGATCTGCGCCAGCGCGGTTTCCTTTCCCACGCGGGTTGCCTCAAACTTTAGCAGTCCCAGGCGGTTCATCGTGGCGCCGATGACCATGTCACCTGGACCTTTGTCAACTGGCATCGCTTCGCCGGTCAGCATGGATTCATCCACGCTGGAGCGGCCCTCGACCACCACGCCGTCCACGGGAAATTTCTCGCCTGGCCGCACGATCACGATATCACCGACCTGTACCTCATCTACCGGTGTTTCGACTTCCACACCGTCGCGCACTACCCGCGCAGTTTTGGCCCGCAACCCCATTAGCTTCTTGATCGCCTCGCTGGTGCGGCCTTTGGCGCGCGCTTCCAGGAACTTGCCCAGCTTAATGAGTGTGATGATAACGGCCGCGGTTTCGAAGTAAACATGCCCAGACAGCAACCCAAAGACGATTGGCAGCGAATAAAAATAAGCCGCTGACGTGCCCATCGCCACCAGCACATCCATGTTGGCCGAGCCGTTACGCAGCGCCTTGTACGCCCCAACGTAATATTGCCGCCCAACATAGAATTGAACGGGTGTCGCCAGCGCGAACATCACCCAGTCCAACCAGCCGGCATGCGCCAGCGCCGCCGGCAACAACCCCAGATCGCGGCTCATGGCGAGTACAAAAAGCGGGATGGTGAAGATCAGCCCTACCGTCAAATAACGGCGCTGCAGGCTGATCTCTTCGCGCCGGGCGCTGGCTTCTGCATCCTCGGCGTCACCGCCCATCTCTATGGCTTGGAAGCCTGCCGTTGCAATGGCCTGCCGTAGCTCTTGCTGGGTGAGCAGCGTCGGGATATAGCGCACGCGGGCGCGCTCGGTCGTAAAGCTTACCTGTGCCGAGAGCACACCCTCGAGCGCGGCCAGCGTTTTCTCCAACCTTCGGGCGTCGTTGTCGTCCGAAAGCCCGCGGATGACCAGGTCGGCTTCACCGCTGGCGATACCGTAGCCGGCTCGTTTCACGCGTTCTACCAGGTCGTCCAACCCCGCCAGGGTGGGGTCAAAGATCACCGTGGCGCGCTCAGAGGATAAGTTCACTGCCGCGCTTTCCACCCCCTTGACCTTTTTTAGGTTGCGCTCGACTGTGGCGACACAGTTGGCGCAGGTCATACCGGTAATCGGCAGCGTAAGCTGCTTTGGTGTTGTCATCTACGCTTGCTCCTCAGTTCACTTTGGGCGGGTAGTTGATGGCGTTTAACAGGTTGATGATCTCCTCCTCGGTGGCTGGCGATTCGAAGATGATGGTAGCCTTCCTGGTGTTTACATCTGCTTCCACCGTCTTAACGCCTTCCAGGTCGCTCAACTCGTTCTTGATGGTGTGCACGCAGTGATTGCACGAAATATTGGGTATGGTATAGGTCACGCTGGTCATCATAAACCTCCAAATTTGAAATCGTATCGTAAACGGATAAAGCGCTACTGCCGGGCTTACACCTTTGATGCTGTCTCGAACACCTCGGTGATCTCTTGTAGCACCCGGCGGCGCTCGTTTGGGTCACCGCTGTCCATGGCCGAAACCAGGCAGGAATTCAGGTGCGTATCCAGGATCTGTGTGCTGACCTTGTTGAGCGCCGACTGCACCGCCTGGATCTGGCGGATCACGTCAATGCAGTAGGCGTCCTCCTCCAACATACGCTGGATACCGCGCAAATGTCCCTCGATGGTCTTCAACCTGCGTAAGGTGTCTTCTCGGTCTCGCATTTTTTCTCCTTGCACCCCCCC
>JARKPU010000032.1 GCA_029975055.1 Anaerolinea sp. | reverse complement strand
CCATCAAGGTGGGGCCGGAGATTATCGGCAACCGGGTGCGCGTGCGCGTGGTGAAGAACAAAGTGGCTGCGCCCTTCCGCACCGCCGAGTTTGACATCATGTACAACGAGGGCAGCTCAACCGAAGGTGATGTGATCGACCTGGCGACCGGTTTGGAGATCGTCACTAAGCGCGGGGCTTTCTTCTCCTACGGCGATATCCGCCTTGGGCAGGGCCGCGAGAACGCCAAGGAATTCCTGCGCCAGAACCGCGATATCTGCCAGGAAATCGAGCTGGCCGTGCGGCAGCGCGCGCTCAGCGGAGACCTGCCCCTCACGATCGCCGGCGATGGTGAAGATGCCGAAGACGAATAACCAGCCGCAACACCACCGGGCCTTCCTGGTGGTGTTGTTCTGCCTGCTCGCGTTGAGCGCATGCAGCCCTGTGCCCGGTGCGGCGGGTGCTGCCGGCACCCCTGAACTTTACAAACCGGCCCCGCCGGTGGAGGCAACCTCCACGCCCATCGACAACCCGCAGGAGATCGCCCGGCCGCTCTCGACGCCGGTGTGCATTGATAACCTGACCTTCCTCTCGGATGTGACGATCCCAGACGGCACCGAAGTGCAGCCGATTGCCACGCTCGACAAGCGCTGGGAGGTGAAAAACAGCGGCAACTGCAACTGGGATGACCGCTACCGGCTGCGGCTGATCGCAGGGCCCGACCTGGGGGCTGCAAAAGAGCAGGCGCTCTACCCGGCGCGCAGCGGCGCCCAGGTGGTGCTGCAAATTATCTTCCAGGCGCCTGCCGAGCCCGGCAGCTACCGTTCGGCCTGGCAGGCCTACAACCCCGATGGCCAGCCCTTTGGCGACCCGTTCTTCATTGACGTGGTGGTGAAGTAGAAAGCTATGAGCGCGCGCTTCAACCTGCTGCTATGGATTGGCCTGGCGCTCTGGCTGGCGGGCGTGGCGCTGGCGCGCACCTGGGGAGAGCGGGTGTTCACCCCGGGCGCGCCTGCGCTGCTTGTCCTGTTCGTGCTTTCGGCGGGCCTCGTCTGGCTGCTGGTGGGACCGCTTTTCGACCGGCTTCGAGTGGGGGCAGATGAAACCCCGCGGGCGGTTCTATGGCTCGCGGCCGTGCCGATGCTGCTTGAAATCCCGGCTTTTTTCTTCCACCGCCTCGTGTTCCCTAACCTGGATGCCGCGAACCTGGCCTATTACGCCGCCTGTCTTTTCTTCTTTTACGGGGTTTTGCTGGCGGCCGGGATGCGAAAGCGCTGAGGAATTGAACTCCTCGCTTTCAACCGGCTTGCAAAGGCCAACGCGTCACTTCAGGGATAAAACTTCCACAACGACAATTGGGTCGCGCTTGCCATACACGCGCAGCGGGTAAACATTCCCGGCGTTGATCGAAGCCCTGACGCGATCATACGTGGCATGGCTGATCAGAATCTGCCCAGGGGCGGCGTTCTCTTGAATGCGCCGCGCGGTGTTGACGGCATCGCCGACGGCGGTGTATTCCAGGCGCTGCTCGGCGCCGACCAGCCCGAGGACTGCCTCTCCAACGTGAATGCCCACCCCGAACGAGAGCTTTTCGGCGCCGCCGTGCTTGCGCTCCAGTTTCGCCACGGCGTCGCGCATGGCGATGGCAGAGCGGACGGCGCGCAGCGGGTGATCGGCCTGCGGCAGAGGGGCGTTGAACCACGCCATGACGGCGTCGCCGAGGAATTTATCGATCGTGCCGCCTTCGTCGAGGATGGCATCGGCGGCCAGCGCCAGGAAGCTGTTGAGCACCTTCACCAGTTCTTCCGGCTCCACCGTCTCGGAGAAGCTGGTGAAGCCGCGCAGATCGGCGAACAGGGTGGTGATTTCACGGCGCTGCCCGCCGGTCTTCAGGCTTTTTGGGTCGAGCTGTTCGATGACCGCCGGCGACACCATGCGCGAAAACAGGCTCTGGCGCGCCTCGAGGTGGTGCTTCTCGGTCAGGTCTTCGAGCACCACCGCCAACCCATGCGTGTTCTTCTCCTCGTCTTTGATCGGTGAGATGCTCAATCTCAAGTCCGGGCTGCGGCGCCCAGGCAGGGAGGGGTTGAACTCCAAGCCCATCACGGTGTGGCCTTCGGAGAGGACGCTTTTAGCCGCAGAACTCAGCTCGGGCAAAGCGTCGGTCAGCGAGCGGCCGACGAGATCGGCCTGCGCCCAACCGAGGATTTCGCCGGCGGCGCGGTTGCACATCTGAATGCGCTCGGAAATATCGGTGGTGATTACCCCGGAGGGGATGGAGGCAAAAACGTTCTGCATCAGGTTCTTCAAGCCGGTCACTTCGGCCAGGGTGGCGCGCACCGAATCGAACAGGCGCGCGTTTTCGATCGCCACCCCGGCCTGGTTGGCGAACCCCGTCAGCAGTTCCAGGTGGCGCAGGGTGAACAGCCCGGTGCGCACGCGGTTATCGGCGTAGATCACCCCGTTGAGCTGGCGTTTGATCATCAAAGGCACGCAGAGGATCGAGC
>JARKPU010000030.1 GCA_029975055.1 Anaerolinea sp. | reverse complement strand
TGACCGGGTGTATGCGATGCTGCGAGCAAGGGAAATGGTCAAAGACCTGGGGAAACCGCCCAGCGAGATCCTGCGCAACGTCTATGTCGATACTTCCGGCGCCTCGCTGGGGAGTATCCAGATCGCCAAAGATATGTTCGGGGTCGAGCGGTTGTTGTGGGGCTCGGATTATCCGGTGGCCGGCGATGTGCAGGAAAACCTGGCCAGGCTGGATGAGCTGGGCCCAGCGGTGAAAGAGCGGATCACCGGGCAGAACTTTATGGGCCTGTTTGCGGCAGGCAGGTCCGGCGAGGGTGCCCTTTAGAGATGCGGTGACGAGAGATATGGAAGCTACCGAGATCAAGCATATCGGTGTTATCGGCGCGGGGGCCATCGGCTGCCTGGTCGCCGGGTACCTGAGCCAAAAAGGCCACCGGGTGTCGCTGGCCGCTCGCCCGGCAGCGCTGCGCGCGCTCGCGGAGAGGGGGCTATATATCTCCGGCGTGAGGGGCGAGCTGAGCCTCCGCCTCGAGGTCGCGGAGAGATTGCCTGCCAAACCCGATCTCGTATTGCTGGCGACCAAGGTGCAGGATATCGAGGGGGCGGTCAAAGATAATCGCGAGGCCATCGAGGGTGCCCTCGTCCTCACGGTGCAGAATGGCGTGCGGGCGGATCGCATCCTCGCCAGCTATATCCCGGCGGAGCGCATCATCTCCAGTGTTGTGATGTTTGTGGCCACCGGCATCGAGCCGGGGCGAGTGGTGCACAATGCCGAGGGAGCCTGGGTTTTGGGGAGCACCTGGCCAGGCTCGGCCCAAGAAAGAGCGGCCGGCGTGAGCCGGGTTTTGGGTGAGGCGTTTGACTGTACCGTGAGCGATGACCTGCGGGGGATGAAGTACCTGAAGCTCTTTGTCAATGCCAACAACTGTCTGGCAGCCCTGCTCGGCCAGCCCTTGCAGGAGGCGTTTGCGGATCTGGAGATCAGCCGCCTCAGCCTTGCCATCTGGCGGGAAGGGTTTGCGCTGCTCTCTGCCCTGGGAGTGAGCCTGTCCTCTCTGCCGGGTTTTGCGCTGGATAACCTCACTCGCCTTCTCTCTATGCCGCCTCAGGAAGCAGCTCAAGTGTGGTCGGGGATCATGAGGAAACTTGGCGACTATCCGGTCTATGGCTCGATCCTCCAGAGCATTCAGCGCGGGCGGGCGTCGGAGATAGACTATATCAATGGCGAGTTTGTGGCTCTGGCGCAAGAGAATGGGCTCGCTGCCCCGCTCAATGCCAGGCTGGTTCAGATGGTCCATCAGGTGGAAGCGACGGGCAGATTCTACAACAGAGAAGAATTGCTGGCGAGCGCCAGGGAGGCAGATGGCTATGGATGATATCATCATCACTCCTTTCCCTCAACTCAAGCTTACGGTGCAGCAGGTCTTTAACTATTGCTACCATAACTACAAGGTGGGCGATGAGCTGGTCCTGGAGGATTTTACGCACCCGCCCAAGCACTTTTGCCTGGGGCTGGCGCACGCGCTCTTCCCGGCCATCTACTCCCTGAGCTTCGGCGCCCGCTTCCCATTCATGGAGAACCAGCACTCTTTGCTGGTTACCTGCCCCGATGGAGGGAAACTAGAGTTCAAGGTTGAGCTTTTGCGGCGGGGAAAGGTGAGCGTCATCCCTCGGCAGCCCGATTATAAAGGGCCTAATCCGCAGAAAATGCTCGTCCAGGTGGTCCAGGCCCGGGGGAAATGCGCCTATGGCTACCAGGTAGGAGATAGTTGGGAGACGGTAGGGCTCGAGTGCATTGGCGGCATGTGTGGAGCAGCGTTCCATGCACTTTTCCCCGCCCTCTTTGCCCTCAATTTCGGGGCCAATTTCTTCTTCATGGACGATCCGCAGACGATCGATACGGTTACTTGCCCCGATGGCGGGAACATTGTTTTCAAGGTTGCCCGCTTGCCCGAGTGAGCGCGGTAAGAGAGACGGAAAAGGGGGGAGATATGGACGACCTGCCGATCCTGGCGCGTAGTGTGTGGCTGGAGGACGATCACCTGGTGATTGTGGACGAGACATCGATGCCCGAAGCGCTGACCTTGATCCATGCCCATGACTGTGTGCAGGTGGCCGAGGCCATCCGCGATATGAAGACCCGGGCCTTTGGGCAGTTGCTCAGCGTGTTGTATGGGCTGCTCCTCGTGGCGCGCCAGCATGCCGGGGCGTCCTTGGGGGAGCAACGGGAAGCTATCCAGGCGGCGGCTGCCACGTTAGCGGCCGCGCGCCCCACCTTTCCCCTCGACGAGCTGGCAAAGCAAGTTTTGGCAGTGGTCGAAGAGGCGAGAGGAGAGGGCCAGCCGCTCGCCAGGGTCCTGGAGCAGCGCATCGAGG
>JARKPU010000023.1 GCA_029975055.1 Anaerolinea sp. | reverse complement strand
GCCATTTTCACCTATCCCCAGATGGCGTTCCTCAGCACCAAAGTGGAGGAAGTGGCGGTGGCGCGGGCGTTCGGGCGCTCCTTCCTTGTCGCCGGCATCGTCATGGCGATTATGATTCTGCCGTATGTTATCAAGACAATGGAAGAGGCGATCAAAGCCGTGCCGGCGAGCTACCGCCATGCAGCCTACTCCCTGGGGGCCACCCGCTGGAGCACCATCCGCCGGGTAATCCTGCCGTCGGCCCGCAACGGGCTGGTTACCGGCACAATCCTCGGCATCGGCCGCATCATCGGCGACACGGCCATCGTCTGGCTGTGCCTGGGCGGCAGCATGCGCATGACCGGCGCCAAAGAATGGTGGCTGCCCGTCAACTGGTGGACGACGTTGCGCAACACCGGCAGCACTCTTACATCCTATATCTATTATTCCTCGCCGGCCGGAGAGGGCAATTCCCCCAATAAAGCGTTCGGCGCGGCGGTGGTGCTGATTATCCTGATTCTGGCTATCAATTTTTGCGTGGACTATTTCGCGCGCCGCAGGGAGGTAAAAGAATAGCATGGAACAACAAAACCCGAAAATTACCGTACGCGACTGCCGCGCCTGGTACGGCCCGCAGCAGGTGCTAAAAGAGGTTAATCTTGACGTTTATCCGCAGGAGATCCTGGCCATCATCGGCCCCTCCGGCTGCGGCAAGAGCACTTTCCTGCGCTGCCTGAACCGGCTGAACGACCTGCATCGCACTTTTCGCCTCCAGGGCCGGGTGCTGATTGACGCCGAGGATATCTACCGCCGCGACATCAACCTGGCCGCCTTGCGCCAGAACGTGGGCATGGTGTTTCAGCATCCCAATCCTTTTCCCATGTCCATCTTTGACAATGTGGCCTTCGGCGTGCGGGAAAGCAGCGATGCCAAGAACCTCGGCAAGATCTTGCTGGCCCAAATCGTGGAACAGGCCCTCCGGCGGGCCAACCTCTGGGATGAGGTCAAAGACAAGCTGCACACCTCCGGCCTGTTGCTGTCCGGCGGCCAGCAGCAGCGCCTCTGCATCGCCCGTGTGCTGGCGGTAAAACCGGCGGTGGTACTCCTCGACGAGCCCTGCGCTTCGCTCGATCCGGCCTCCACCGCCCATATCGAGGAACTGCTCCAGGATCTCCGGCGTCACTACACCATTATCATCGTCACCCACAACCTCGGCCAGGCCCGCCGCATTTCCGACCGCATCGCCTTTTTCCTCAACGGGCGCCTCATCGAGCACGGCGTGACCGCCAGCCTGCTGGTCAAGCCCCGTTGCCAGGAAACCGAAGATTACCTGAACGGCAATTTCGGCTGAGCCGGTTCCGGCGAGCGGCCAGGACCAGCCATCCACCTCTTTGGCGTACAATGGTAAGCGTTCATCACTTTTCTATCGATATGCCAATTCAGGCAAAACAAGCAAGTTTCTATTTACGGATGACTCGTCAGGCTGCTTTTTTAACCGCAGCAAGACGATTTATTTCCCGACCCGCCACAGCAAGGAGCGGTTCCCTTCAACTTTCCTTGTATAATGGCTGCGGCGCAACCAACCCCAACCTTAACCGCAAGGGCTTCAACAGGACAATTCTGAGCGCAGGCTCCACATTCGATGCACCGGTCCCGGTCGCTGATCCAGGCCTTACCTGAATCCAGCCCAAAGACCCTATGGGGACATACATCCAAACACATACCGCACCCGATGCACTTATCCGCATCTAACGCTAAAGTGACAACGTTTTTCAGATATTTATGCCTTATCACGGTTCCATTCTCCTTTACATTAGAATCCAAGAAACAGACCGCCAACCCAAAGTGCTATTCCGCCCACTGCAGAAATAACCTGGGCCGGTACAGCAAATTTCATCTCCCTCGCCAC
>JARKPU010000076.1 GCA_029975055.1 Anaerolinea sp. | reverse complement strand
ACCCACGTACCCTGGTGGGGGCCATGTATGCCCCCCACCAGGGGCAGATCAACCCATTTCGCCTGATGTGGGCCTACTTAAGGCGCGGCATACCCCTTGGCCTGTCGCTGCACACCTTTACCGAGGTGACCGGTTTTAATGTTCAATCCGGGAGGGTGCAGGGCGTGCACACCGATCGGGGCAGTTTCAGCGCGGCTACAACCATCCTGGCGACCGCCGCCTGGACGCGCCGCCTGGGAATGATGCTCGGACAGGATTGGAAAATCCACACCTTCCGCGCCTCTGCCATGGTGACCGAACCAGCGCCAAACCTCAAGCTGCGCTCCATCATCAGCTCTGCAGACCACGTCGAGTTAGAGTTAAACGGGAAAAAGGACGTCGAACTGGCCTTCCTCGGTTTGCGGCAAACGACGGACGGCAATTTTCTCATCTCGCAGGCCGACCGTCCGGGCGAATCCCTCAATCCCGCCATCAGCTCGCTGGCGCCGAAGGCCATGGCGATCATGGCCGGAAGATACTTTCCAGCGCTACGAAAGATTCGCCTGCTCCGAACCTGGACAGCGCCAACCACCTATACCGAAGATGGCTGTCCCTTCATCGGACCGGTGCCAGGGCTGGAAGGGCTGGTGATGGCAACCGCCTTTCGATCCTCGATCATTAATTCGCCCATCGCCGGTGAAATCGTCGCCGAGCTGGTCGTCAAAGGCCGCTGCGATTTAATTGACATCCGCCCCTTTGCTCTGGACCGCGTCATGGGATCGGCGGATACTTTCTACGTCGTCAAAAGCGCCGAGTCTTGACCCCTTAGTTGGCTGACGCCGCCGCACAAGAGCGAGCTAAAACCAGCGGCAAAATACATCAATCTATTGACAACAATCCGGCTTTGAGCTGCTTCGAGCAGTTCCTTCATACCGCTACCCTGGTTATAATTGGGTTGCATACCAAATCAGTTGGCAGGGCTGCCCGTCTCCTCATCAGCAATTTAGGCTGCACCGCGAACAAACTCTCGGCCTGAAAGGAGGCTAGATGAAATTTGGTTTCGTACTGCCTTATGGCGACGCCCGGACAGCCGCCGAACTGGCTGCTCAGGCAGAGCAGGCCGGTTGGGATGGTTTCTTTGTTTGGGAACCCGTCTGGGGGCTGGATGCCTGGGTATTGTTGACCGCTGCGGCCATGCGCACCGAACGCATCCGGCTGGGTACCATGCTCTCGCCCGTCTCGCGCATGCGCCCCTGGAAGCTCGCCAGCGAGGCTGCCACACTGGATAACCTCTCCAACGGGCGCGTCATTCTCTCGGTCGGGCTGGGCGCGGTAGACACCGGCTTTGCCGAATTTGGCGAAGTCATTGATCGGAAGACCCGCGCCGAGCTGCTTGATGAAGGCCTGGAGATTTTGACTGGTTTATGGCGCGGCCAGCCCTTCGAATTTTCCGGCAAACATTACCAGGTGAAGCCCTCGAACTTCTACCCGCCGCCCCCACCGGCGCAGCAGCCGCGCATTCCAATCTGGGTGGCTGCCGCCTGGCCGAGCAAAAAATCCATGCAGCGCGCCATGCGATACGACGGGCTGCTGCCGCAAATCCTTCGACCCAGCGGCGCGGCCCGACTTGCTCCCGAAGAGCTGCGCACCATGAGCGCCTATATCCAGGAACACCGTGAGAAAAGCGCTCCGTTCGATATCGTGGTAGAGGGCGAAACACCGGGCGAAGACCCTGCCCAGGCAGCAGCGATCGT
>JARKPU010000068.1 GCA_029975055.1 Anaerolinea sp. | reverse complement strand
GAGAATGTGCTCCCGGCCGACCTGCGCGAGATGAAAGCCTACATCGAGGCCAACCGCACGCTCACCACGCCGTTCGACTACGTGGCCGAGGGCGCCACAAAGGGGATGAGTTTGCAGCAGGCGCAAGACGCCGTCGGCCCGTGGGCCGAGGCGGGGGCCACCTGGTTCATCGACGGCCTGTGGAATATGGATGAGGCGGAGGTCCTTGCGCACATCCGCCGCGGCCCGCCCAAGGCGCTCTGAAGCGTCACTTCTTCAAGAGGTTGCCGCTGATCTTATTCAGTTGCAGAGTCTCCTCGTCGGCGCTCACCGCCGCACAATCGCTCCCTGCCAGGCACGTCACGATGTTGCCGTGGACGTTGTTCTTGGCATTGTCCCCTTCAAAGGCGATGCCCGCCATTTCTACGTTGACGATCCGGTTGGCGACGATCAGGTTGCCATCTGCTCCAGACCCAACCAGGACTCCCTGCCAACCGGCCTGGATGCGGTTGTTGACTACGCCGGCCTGAGCGGTTCCGCGCAGGAGGACGCCAATGAACCCCTGAAGCATATTTTGGGCCACCAGGATGCGCCTGGCGCCCGCATCCATCACGACCGCAGTCTTGGCCTGGATGGAGTTGTTCCGAATCTCCCAATCCAACCCGTTGCCGGCCGAAATCCCATCGACTGCAGCGATGATGGTGTTGTTCACAAAGCGCACGCGGGCGTGGGGCGCTTCGTAGCCGGTGACGCCGCTGGCTTCGCAGTGGAATGTGATCCCTTCCACCAGGATGTCATCGGCAGGGACGGGGTCGAAGAAAACCCCATCCGCGCAGTTGGCGATCACCGCCCCGTTTCGGCTGATCAGCCTGGCATGCGGCAGCATGATGTTGATCGAACGGTCATCGGCAGTGTAAACAAAGTCGCCCTCGCTCGAGTCCAGCACCACTGCGCCTGGGTGTGCGCCATTGTCTGTGGCCTGCTCGATCGCCAACTCGATATCCACCGCGCTGGCGACATCGCTTGCGGTCAGGACCACTTCTTTGTACAGGGGTTTTCCTGCCAGCGAGCAGAGCATGAGCCCTGCCAGGACGAGTTTCAAGATCGGTTTCATCGCGCTTCCTCCTTTGAAATCGTCATCCATTTCCGGCTTGCCGGGGCGGTCTGCCTTTTGCCGCCGCCCGTAAAGTATACTGCGATGTTTTGTGAAGATATTCACATTATATTGACTCCCGCAGAGCAATTCAATGAACTCGTTAAAATAGCTTGAATTAATAAACCATTTGTTCTATAATTGATGTGCTCAATTGGCTCTCATCGGCCTCCCTTTGACCGATTTATTCCGCGCCATTTCGGCGCGTTTTTTTCGCAGGAGCTCCCCCCATGCCCGTTCCCGAATCCATTGCTTACTATACCGCCCACGGGGTGATGACCGACCCGCGCGACCAGGCCTCGCTCCTCGGCAGCCTCCCGGCAGGCCTGCCCGCCCTCGCCGGTGTCATTCAAGGGCTGCTCATCGCCCCCACCGAGGTCGAGCTTTACGGGGTGGACCTCAACAAGGTGCAAAAGAAAGAAATCAACATCCGCCCGGCAGCCGAATTGCTGCGCCACATCGCTAAACTGGCCCCGCGCCCCCTCACCGAGCCTCGCCCGGCCGCCGAGCGCATTCCAGGCAGCTGCCGCGACCATGCCGTGCTGCTCTGCTGCATGCTGCGCCAGCAGGGGCGCCCGGCGCGCGTGCGCGTGGGCTTCGCCACCTACCTGGGCGACGACCTGAAGCACGACCACTGGGTCTGCGAGGTCTGGGATGAACCCGGCCGGCGCTGGCAGCTGGCGGATGCCCAGATCGACCCTGCCCAGCGCAAGAAATATGCGATTGACTTCGACACGCTCGACCTGCCGGCGGGCAGGTTCATCACCGCCGCCCAGGCCTGGTCGCTTTGCCGCGCCTCGAAGGCCAGGAGCGGCACCTTTGGGCGCAACCGCAAGCTGCGCGGCTGGAAGTTCCTGCGCGCCAGCCTGCTGCAAGACCTGGCCGCGCTCAACAAGATCGAGGTGCTCCCCACCGACACCTGGTGGGACCTGGCGGCCAAGGAAGAAGAGCAGGTGGAGCTGGAGGAACGCAAACTGCTCGACGCCGTCGCGGCGGCCATCAACGGGCTGGATGCCACCTTCGGCGAGCTGGGAGCCTTGTTCGAAGGCGAGCCGGGCCTGGGCACGCCGGTGCTCTCGCGCCTCAAGCTGCTTGGGCTGGTGGGCGAGCCGCCCGCCCCGGGCAGCCAGGCGGCTGATGCCGCGCCCGCCCCCGCCGCGGCGAAGCTCTCGCTGCTCCCGTCGGGCCGCGAGCGCCTGGCCGCGCTGTCGCGCGGCAGCGCGCGGCCCGCCGGCCTCTCCGCCTTCGGCGGGAACGGCCACCACCCTGCCCAGACGCCCTTCTCCAACGGTGCGCCGCCCGGCGACCCGGATATGATCGTCGTGCGCGGCGCGCAGATGCACAACCTCAAGCACATCAACGTCACCATCCCGCGCAACAAGTTCGTCGTCCTCACCGGCGTGAGCGGCAGCGGCAAATCTTCCCTGGCGTTCGACACGCTCTATGCCGAGGGCCAGCGCCGCTACGTAGAAAGCCTCTCGGCATACGTGCGCCGCTACCTCGACCAGATGGACAAGCCCAAGGTGGATTACATCGGCGGCCTCAGCCCGGCCATCTCCATCGAGCAGAAATCGGTCAGCAAGAACCCGCGCTCCACGGTCGGCACCGTCACCGAGGTGATGGATTACCTGCGCGTGCTTTTCTCCAGGGCGGGCACGCAGCACTGCCCGCAGTGCGGGCGCGCCATCGAGCCGACCAGCCCCCAGCAGGCCGCCGACACGCTCGCGCGCCTGCCCGGCGGGGTGCGCTTCCAGCTCGTCGCCCCGCTGCTGCGCCGCAAGAAGGGCGACCCGGCCGCCCTGCTCGAGCAGGCCCGCCGCGACGGCTTCACCCGCGCCCGCGTGGATGGCGAGCCGGTGGAATTGCTGGAAGGCGCCAAATTGCCGCGCTGGCCCAAGAGCCAGCCGCACACCGTGGAATTGATCGTTGACCGGCTGGCGGCCCCTGCCGATGACGCGCCCGCCGACGAGCGCCGCGACTACGCCGTGCGGCTGGTCGATTCGGTGGAGACGACTCTGCGCGCAGGCAAAGGCCTCTTGCAGGTAGACCTGGAAGGCGGCGAATCGCTCCTGCTCAGCGAGGGCAACCTCTGCCCGCATTGCGAGATCAGCCTGCCTGCCCTCTCGCCGGCGCTCTTCACCTTCAACGCGCCTTCCGGCATGTGCCCGGCCTGCAACGGCCTGGGAACCAAGCTGGAGGTGGACCCCAACCTGATCGTCGAGCACCCGGAACTCTCGCTCATGGACGGCGCTTCGCGCTGGTTCGGGCACATCCGCAAGAAGCCCAGCTGGCATGCGAACCACCTGAAGCTCCTGGCCGAGCACTACGGCGTTGACGTGGAAGTCCCCTGGAAGGATCTGCCGCAGAAGTTCCGCGATGTGATTCTATGGGGCTCCGGTGGCGAAAAGATCCACTTCAAGTATGAAAACCAGGACGGCTCGTGGAAGGGCGAGTCGATCCGCGAAGAGCAGGGTGTCATCTATCACATCAACCGGCTCTTTCGCCAGACTTCGTCCGATTACACCCGCCGCTGGTATTCCAGCTTTATGAGCCAGCAGCCGTGCCCGGCCTGCGGCGGCACGCGCCTGTGCGCCGAAGCCCGCCACGTGACGGTGGGCGGCAAGGGCTATGCTGAAGTGCTGGAAATGACCATCGAGGAGGCCTACGCCTGGGT
>JARKPU010000055.1 GCA_029975055.1 Anaerolinea sp. | reverse complement strand
GGAACCACAACACTATTCTTTTAACGAACGGGCTGAAGGCCCCTTCACGCGCCAATCGTCGCCGAGGGCGTGGGGGTGGGCGTCTCGGTCGGGGGAATCACCGTGTTGGTGGGGGTGGGCGGCACGGGCGTGTTGGTGGGCGTCGGCGTGGGCGTGGGGGTGACGGTGGGCGTGCTGGTAGGAGTCGGCGTGGGGGTGGGCGCTTCGATCTTCAGATGGATGCGCTTCTCTGCGTAGCGGTCTTCGGTGCTTTCCAGGTAGATGCGCAGGGTGATGTTGCCGCGCGGCACGTCGTTGAGGTTCCACGAATAGATGCGGTCGGGCTGCCTGACCGGGTTGGTGACTCCGTCGAGGAGGGTTTTCCACTCGCCGGGGTCGTTGCCGGTGCCCCATTCCAGGCGGAAGCGCCGGAAGTCATCGGGGGCATCTACCACGGCATAGATATCGAACGGGCTGGTGAGGATCACCTGATCTTCGCTGAGGCCGGCGAAGTAAATGTTGGGGTGCGGGTCGCCTTCGGCGCATTCACGGTCGGGGGCGAAGTAAATGGGCTGGTTGAAGCCGATGGAGGCGGCCCATTCGCGGCCCTGGTCGGTCTCGTTGATCCATTTGATGGCGGTCGGGTCGCTGACGTTGAGGGCGAACTTCTCGTCGGTGAAGTTGGAGCAGGCCGGAGAAGCGCGCAGGCCCGTCCAGGTGTCGATGACGACCTTCTTCCACAGGTCATTGTCCTTGGAAGGCGGGAGCTGGTCGGCGGCGAACAGCTCGGAGCGCTGCGAAGGGCACCACTCGGAGGGTTCGGTGCCCGAGATGGTGCAGATCACCTTTTCCACCACGTTGGGCGGGCGGACGAAATCCGGCGAGCTGCCGCCATTGAGCATCTGCACGGCGGTCTGCATAAATTCGGCCCAGGCAGGGGCGGCGCCGGTGACGCCCGAAGTGCCCTCCATGGGGGTGTAATCGGCGTTGCCCACCCACACGCCCACGGCCAGTTCGGGGGTGTAGCCGAGGGTCCAATTATCGCGGATGTCGTTGGTGGTACCGGTCTTGGCGGCGGCAGGGAAGGGCAGGTTGAGGATGGAGTTGCGCCCAAAGGCCGGGGCGCGCGCTTCGGCATCGGAGAGGATGGAGGTGATCAGGTAAGCGTGTTCGGGGCGGACGACCTGCTCGCCGGAGGGCTGCTGGTATTCGTAGAGCACCTTGCCGGTGTAATCGACGATCTTGGTGATGGCCACCGGCGGGATGCGCCGCCCGTTGTTGGCCAGGGTGGCGAAGGCGTTGGTCATCTCCACCAGGGTCACTTCGCCGCCGCCCAGGGTGAGCGATAGGCCGTAATCGTTGCGCGTGAGGGTGGTGATGCCGAGCCGCTGCGCCATGGGAATGAGGCCGTTGTAGATGCCCACGTATTGCAGGGTTTTGACGGCGGGCACGTTGTACGAATTGGCCAGGGCGGTGCGCACCGTCACCGGGCCGTGGAAGCGCCCGTCGTAATTCACCGGGCGGTAGGGTTCGCGGTTGTCGTTCGGGTCGCCGGAGGGCGGGAACTCGCTGGCGACATCCCAGATGAGCGTGGAGGGCGTCCAGCCCTTCTCGAAGGCGGCCAGGTAGGTGAGGGGCTTGATCGAAGAGCCCGGCTGGCGGGGCACGGTGGCCATGTTGATCTGCCCTGAGATGGCCTCGTTCTCGAAATCGGCCGAGCCGACCATGGCGAGGATTTCGCCGGTGGAGGCGCGCATGGCCACCAGCGCGCCGTTCTGCACGTTGTGGCCGGCCAGCGAGTCGATCTGCTTTTTGATGATCGCCTGGGCCTGGTCTTGCAGGTCGGGGTCGAGGGTGGTATAGACGGTGAAGCCGCTGCGGTAGATGGTTTGGGCGTCGAACTTGGCTTCCAGCAGGGTGCGGATGTAATTGACCCAGTGCGGATACTTGTAGGTGATTTGCGGGGCCTGGAAGTTATACGCTTCGATCTCCTGCGCGGCCAGGGTGGCCGATTGCGCGTCCACGCAGACCGGCTGGACGTTGTTGGAGACCTCGATGCAGTTCTTTTCTTTGCTGAGCTGGTACATCAGCACCAGCACCTGCTTGTGGCGGCGCAGGGTCTCTTCGCGGTTGGTGTAGATATCATACACCGCCGGGGCCTGGGGCAGCCCGGCCAGGAAGGCCGCCTGGGCCAGGTTGAGCTTATCGGCGGAGGTGTGGAAGTAGGTTTCGGCGGCGGCTTCGATGCCGTAAGCCAGGTTGCCGTAATTGTTCTCGTTGAGGAACAGCTCGAGGATCTCATCCTTGCTGTAGCGGCGGGTCAACTCGGCGGCCAGGACGATCTCGCGGGCTTTGCGCTGGTAGGTGCGCTGCGAGGCCTCCTCGGGGCCGAGGAGGAGCATGCGCGCGAGCTGCTGGGTGATGGTGGACGCGCCGGAGACGATTTCTCCGGTGGTGTAGTTAGACCAAAACGCGCGCGCGATGGCGATGGGATCGAAGCCGGGATGGTTGTAATACTCTTTATCCTCGGTGGCGATGGTGGCGGCGACGACATAGGGCGAGATTTTATCCAGCGAGACGTAAGTGCGCCGCCCGGCGTTGGGGTCGAGGATTTCATAGAGCACGTTGCCGTTGCGGTCGAGGATGCGGGTCGTCTCGAACTGCGAGGCGCGCTCGCCGAGGCTGGAAATATCCGGCAGGGTGCGGGCGATGGAAAAATACTGGTAAACCAGGAAGGTGGCTCCCGCCCCGGCGACGAGGATGACCACGATGAAGAAAACCAGCAGCATGCGCAGCAGGCAGCCCAGGCCGGTGCGCCAGCCGGAAGCCCCTGCAGGGGCCGGGCGGGCGGGTTTCTGCAGAGGGCGCGCCGGGGCCTGCGCCGGGTAAGGATGAACCTGCTGTTGGGCGCGCTGCTGGGCGATGATGTGCCTGCGCTGCGCCCTGGCCGCGGGGCCTTCGGCCTGGTAGGCAGGCGGCTGCACCGGGCGGGTGGGCTGCGTGCTATCGGCGGGCGGCTGGCCGGAGATGCCGTTGTGCTGGTAAGCCGAGGCGGTCACCTGGGTGGAGTCGGGGTCCACCTCTTCGACATGGCGGGGGAGCAGGCTCTCGTCGCTGGTGAAGTCGAAGGGCGGCGCGGCATGCCGGGCGGGCGGGGTGGCATCGGAACCGGCGGGGATGGTGCGGTCGTCAAAGGGGGTATTCGCCAGGGGGTCGGCGCGCGGCGGCGTGGCGCCTTCGCCGAGGGGCGGCTCGGGCGGCAGCGGCGGGATGGTCGGCGCGTCGGGGTCGATGGCATGCCTGGGCGGCAGCGGCGGGATGAAAGCATCCTCGGCGGCGGGGGCAGGCGGTTCCTGGGTGGGGGGTTCGGCTGAAGCGGGCGGGAAGGCAGACGGGGGCGGGGCTGGCTCGGAAGCAGGGAGTTCTTGCTGCCGGGCTTCTTCTTCGGCCTGCTGGCCGGCTTCGATCAACTTGCGCAGCCGGCGGCCGGGGGTGTTCTCATCCTCCGCGTCGCCAGGGGTCGGGTCGGGTTGGTTTGTCATCATCCTGGATCGATTTTAGCATAAACAGACAGGCAAACGCAAAATACGCTCTTGATGAGGGACTGTGCAGCTAAGATGGATAGTGTTTCTATTTTTCCTGTAAATTGTGGGGCTTGCCCCTCAACTTACAGAAAAAGCTACACATGGTCCTAAGACGGCCCTCTGCTCGAATTGGTTCCATGCATGGCTCGTGGGTGTATTTTTTTCCGTTGCTTGCAGGGTGTGCAATGAACGTTCCAGGCGGCCGGGTGGGTGGAAGGAAAACCGGCCCCGGCCGGGCGGGGGTTCAAAGGCCTTTGGCTTCCAGCCAGGCCAGGATGGCGCGGGCGTGTTCTTCGTCGTGGTCGTAGGTATCGGCGGCGACCCAGCTCCACAGCGGGCGGCCGCGCAGCTTGGGCTCGATTGTGGTGGAGTTGAGCTCTGCGTCGCTGAACTCCTTCACCCGCCGGATGACCTGGGCGTGGATGCCGTTGAAGTCGCTCCAGGCGGCTTCCCAGGGGCGGTTCTTGCCCTGGGCGTGCCAGCGCCGGTTAACGGCTTCCACGTCCAAATCGGGAGCCACGCTGAGGGTGGCGGGGGTCTGCCCGCTGCGCACCTGGTAGAGCAGCGTGACGAGCTGCCCGCCCCAGTAGTTGAGGTGCACGATGGTGTCTTTGACCGACCATTCGCCCATCGCCCCGGGGGTTTCACGCTCGGCGGGCGGAACGCGCGCCAGCACAGCGAGGAGCACCTGGCGCCCGGCGCGGATGCGCGCCACCAGCTCAGACTGGGTCATTTTGCTTTCCATGCACAGGATTATACTCTGCCAGAGGGGCGTGCAGGCTCAGGCTGCCCCGGCGCAGGCGCAGCCAGGCAAGCGTGAGCAGGCAGCCCAGCAAGACGGCTCCCAGCCCGATGACCCCGGCTTCTGGCCCAAAGGCGCCGCCGGTGGCCCAAACCGGCCCGGCCTGGCGGATGGCGATCACGCTCGGGCCGGCCGAGGTTCCGCTGACGGGGAAGCCGAAGACGTTGCCCTGGAAGAAGTTCCAGGCGATGTGCAGGCCGATGGGAATGGCCAGCTCGCCGGTGAGGATGAACCCCAGCCCGAGGAACAACCCCGCGCAGGCGACGAGCAGCGAGCTGAGCAGGGTGGCGTTGGGGTTGGCGGCGTGCAGGAAGCCGAAGATCAGCGAGGAAAGCAGGTATGCCGCCAGGAGGGCGCGGCGCGGGCCGAGGGGTTTGAAGTTCAGGCCTTCGGCCAGGTTGCGCAGCAGGTAGCCGCGCGCCGCAAGCTCTTCCTGGATGCCCACGCAGATGTACGCCAGCGCGGGCAGCCAGATCACCCCGGCGAAGGAATGCCCGCCCGAGTTGAAATACCCGGCGACGCTCACCCAGCCGGCGGCGCGCTCGACGAGGAAGATCAGCGCCATCAGGCCCGCTCCAAGCGCGAGGCCAAAGGCAAAATCTCCCCACCAGGCGGGCGAGAAGCGCAGGCCGAAGTGTGCAAAGGGGCGCCTGTCGAGCAGCCGGCCGGCAAGCGCCACAGAGAGGGTGATGGCCGCGGCGGAGGCCAGCACCGAGGCGGCCAGCGCCGGGCGGTTATCCTGGAAGCCCAGGCGCGCAAAACCCGCCGGGACGAGCTGCGACAGGCCAAGGAGCACCACCATTGCCAGGGTTTGCAGGCCCAGGCGCCAGAGCGCGCGCAGCCGGCGCTGGTTTGAATTCCAGAAAAGGGCGAGAAACACCTTCAGCATGTATCCGGCCTCCCTTGCGGGTTGAGAAGCCCCCCTCCACCGTTCCCGCAGCGGAAAGTGTTCCAGTTTTCGTGTAAATTGTGGGGCTTGCCCCCTGATTTACAGGAAACGATACACACGATCCCGCAGCGAGCAGGGTCAGCCCGCCGGGGCGGGCTGTTCGGCGGTTCCGGCGAAGTGGCGTTCTTCGATGGACTGCCACGTCTCGGGCGTGTCGATGACCACATATTTGCCGAGCAAGGGCGAAACGCGGCGAATCTCCGCGGCGATGCGCTGCGCCGCCCGGCGGATGGAGAAGTGCGCATTGGCGGCCCCGCGCAGGCTCACCAGGTGCAGGGCCGAGCGCAGGTTCATTTGGAGCAGCACGCGGCGGTTATACGCGTTGGGCACCACGTAGCCCGCCGCCTGCGGCAGCACGGCGTGCAGGCGTGTCCAGGCGGCGTGGGCGGCGTTCATGGCCTTGCGGTAGGGGGCTTCGAAGCCGGCTTCGACGATGGCGCGCGGGAGGGCGTAGCCCAGCAGGGTGGAAAGCGCCTGCGGGGTTTGAGTCATCATGCGGTGGCGCTTAAGCTCGAAGTAACCGCCCTGGTCGAGGGTGAGATCCACCGTGTAAGCGGCATATTCCAGCTCGCGCAGGGGGATATCGTGCTTTTTGCGCACGCCCAGCAGCGCTTCGGCGATAGCCTCTCGTTCGGCAGCCGAGGCGCCGCGCACGCGCTCGAGGGCCTGCGTATAGCTGGAGGCGCCAAAGCGGTAGAGCGCCGCCGCCAGCACGCTCTCTTCGCCCTGTTCGCCGCAGGCTTCCAGGCGGCACCAATCCTCGCCGGGGGCGGCGGCGGGCAGGCCCGCGGCGGCCTGTTCGAGGGCGTGCGCAGCTGCGCTCAGGTAAGGCACCGGCTCGACGTACTTGATCAAGGTTGGCAGGCGCGACTCGGCCACGCGCTTCATCTCCGCGCCCATCTGGCGCACTTCCTCGAGCGGGTGCGAGAGCATCTTGCGCAGGGCGTGCTCGAGCGCGCGGGCGTTGATCGTCATGCCCACGTTGGCCAGCGCGGCGGCCGGGAGCAGAAAGCGGCACACATCCACGTATTCCGAGCGGATGCGCCGGTCGAAAGCTCCGTCTGATTCGCCCTCTTTGCGCTGCGCCTGGGCGGCGATGACCTCGCGCACCGGCCCGAGCGATTCCAGGTAGGTCTCGAAGAGGAGGCCCAGGGTGTCTTCGTACATGCCGCGCAGGGGGTGCTCTTCCAGTTCGGGCGGGGTGAGGAAATCTTCGCGGCCCCACTTCTGGTAGCGGGTGGATTTTTCGGTGTAGGAGGCCAGGCGGTTGGATTCGAGGCATTCCACCGCCAGGCGCGAGATATTTTCCACCGCGATGTGCAGCATGGCGTGCTCGGCCACCGAAGCATGCCCGTAGCCGACGACCCACTTTTCGTGAAACTCGGCACTCTTCTCGTTGGTCAGCTCGGCGGCGATCTGCCGGAAGGACTGCGGCGAACGGCTGGTTTTAGCAAAAGCCACCGCGATCGTCTCGGGTGGCAGGTCCATCGGGTCTAGCAGGTAGATTTCGCGCTTAGCGCTCATGCGTGAGTACCTCCGCGGTGGTCCGGATATCGGCGTGGATCTGGTCAACCAGGGCCGCGATCGTGTCGAAGCGCTCCTCGGGGCGCAGGAACTCGACGAATTCCAGCTCGAGGTGCCGGCCGTACAGGTCGCCGTGGAAGTCGAGCAGGTGCGCTTCCACGCGCGGCGCGGGGGGCGTATCGGGGAAGGTGGGGCGCAGGCCCACATTGGTGGCCGCCGCGATGCGCGTGCCATCCAGGTGAACCCAGCAGGCATAGATGCCGTTGAGAGGGAGGATTTTTTGATTCCACGTCGCGATGTTGGCGGTGGGGATGCCGATGCCGTGCCCGCGCCCGTCTCCGTGCACCACCGGGCCGCTCACCGAGTAATTGCGGCCGAGCAGTTCCGCGGCTTCGCGCACGCGGCCTTCGGCCAACAAGGCGCGCACCTGGCTGGAGGAAACCTGCCTGCCGTCCAGGTCGAGCGCCTCGACGCTGTGGAGCGAGAAGCCCAGTTCGCGCCCAAGCTGCTCCAGCACGGGCAGGCTGCCCTCGCGGTTGCGGCCGAGGGCGAAATCGGGCCCGGCCCATAACCGGCGCAGACCCAGGTGTTCCTTGAGCAGGGTGATGAACTCGCGCGCGCCGAGCGCCGCCAGAGCGCGGGTGAATTCGAGCGTCACCACCACATCGATGCCTGCCTGGCCGAGCAGCGCAGCGCGTTCCTCCGGCGAGGTGAGGTAATGGGGGCTTTGCAGCCCGCGCAGGACGACGGCCGGATGGGGGAAGAAGGTCACCACGGCAGCGGGCGCGCCGGCGGCGTGGGCGGCCTCAGCCATCGGCTCCAAGAGGGCGCGGTGGCCGCGGTGGACTCCGTCGAAGGTTCCCACGCTGGCCCACGCGCCCTGAAGGTTGACGCCGTCGAACGACCGGTAATGCTGCATGAAGCTAAGAGAAGAAGACCTTTCTTGGCTGCCACTGGTTGGCCGCCGGGTCGAAGTCTAACAGCGCCACCAATTCACCCATGGCGCTGATGCCGCGCACCTGCGGCGGGCTGCCCGGTTCGGCGGGGATGCGGTGGCCGTGGCGAATCTCTTCGATCTGCTGCTCGTCCAACTCCAGCGCGGGCCAATCCGAAAGGGCCTCGGCCGCCGGGATGACGTATTGATACCAGTTGCCTTCCTCGAACGCGTCCCTGAGCTTGCGCAGCGGCACGGCATCGCGCAGGGTGAAGCGCCCGCTCTTGGTGCGCCGCAGCCCCACCAGGTGCGCGCCGCAGCCCAGGGCTTCGCCCAGGTCATAGGCCAGCGAGCGCACGTAGGTGCCCGAGGAGCAGTACACGTCAATGACGGCCTCCGGCGGAGCCCACTCGAGCAGCTCAAGGTTATAGACCTTGATCTTGCGCGGGGTGAGGTCCACTTCCTCGCCCTGGCGGGCCATCTCGTAGGCCTTGCGCCCCTTCACCTTGACGGCGGAGTAGGGCGGGGGCACCTGTTCGATCTCACCGACGAACTTCGAGAGGGCCTCTTCGAACTGCTCCTCGGTGATATGCTCAACCGGCCTCGAGCGGGTGACTTTCCCGTCTGCGTCGTACGTATCGGTGGTGGCGCCCAGGTGCAGGATGGCCTGGTAACGCTTATCGGATGCCGAAACATACTGGCTGAGACGGACGGCCGGGCCGATGAGCACCACCAGCACGCCTGAGGCGCGCGGGTCTAAGGTGCCGGTGTGACCGGCCCGCTGGATATTGGTGCCTTTGCGGATGATTTGAACCACGTCATGGCTGGTAAGCCCGACGGGTTTGTCCACAACCAGCACCCCAGAAATGGCGTTTCTGACGTCAACCTGGTTGTCGTTCATAGAACCAACATCTACTCCCCAATCGCGGCGCCAATGCCGCAAAGTTTTTTCCGCATCCGGTTAAGAGGGATACCCCTCGTATTGACAAAAGAAGGGACGATCTTGGTCATTTCAGGCTGCCTGCCTGGGCGGCCAGGAAAGCCCGCGTTACCTCTAATACTTTTTCCTGCACGTCGGCGACCGTCCCGGGGATTTCGGCCCCGGCGGCGGCCGGGTGACCACCGCCGCCGAACTGAACGGCCAGCTCCGAAACATCCAATGACGGGCGGGCGCGCCAGCTAACTTTTACCTTCCCGCCGTTTTGTTCATTGAAAAGCACGACCACGTCGCCATCGGTAGAGCTTAAGAAGTTAACGAGATCGGCATCATCGTTCCCATTGTACCCCACAGACTGGCGGTCTGAAAGGTACAACGTCGTCCAAATTAGTTTTCCATCGCGCTGGAGGCGGGTCAACCCCGCGCCCCAGTAGCGGGCGGCCTCGAAGCTTTTCTGGCCAAGCCCCGCGCGGTAAAGCTCCGGCAGGTTGGCGCCGCACTCCATCAAGTTGGCTGCCAGCCGCAGCGCGGCGGGGGTCATATTAGAGGTCCGAAATCCTATTGTATCGGTGATAATCCCGGTAAGCAAGGCTGAAGCGGCCTCCAATCCGATGGCGAAGCCCCAGCGCGGCAGGTGCTCTGCCAGGATGGCGCTGGTGGCGACGGCGCCAGGCTCCACCAGGTTGAGGCGGGCAAACTGGAGGTTGGTGACGTGGTGGTCGATGTTCAAGTCGGCCGGGCGGCCCCCCAGGGCCTTGCCGGTGCGCTCCAGGTCTGATGCGTCCAGCACCACCGCGTAGTCGAAATCGCCTTTGGCGCGGCGCTGGATGAACCCGGCGGAGGGCAGGTGGCGCAATCCGGCGGGGACGCCATCGGCGAGGACCATCTGCACCTGTTTGCCGGCAGCCTGCAGGCTGAGGCCGAAGCCCAGCAAAGCCCCCACGGCATCGCCATCGGGGCGCACGTGCGAGACGGCCAGGATGCGGCCTGCAGCGTGCAGCTCGGAGGCGATGCGTGCGTGGAGCGAAGGGGCCGGTTCACTCATCGGCAGGCAGGTCTTCCTCAGGCCTGGCGGGGGTCTCTTCGCCGCGCAGCGAGGCCAGCAGGCGCTCGATGTGGTCGGCGCGCTCGGGGGTTGGGTCCCAGTGAAAGCGCAGGCGCGGGAAGGTGCGCAGTTCGATGCGGCCGGCCAGCGCCGAGCGCAAAAAGCCGGCGGCGTGCTGCAGCCCGGCGAGCACCTCTTTGCTGCGCGCCTGGCCTTCGACCGCCGAGACAAACACGTCGGCGAAGGCCAGCTCGCGGTCGACCCTGACATCCGTCACCGAGATACCGCTCAGGCGGGGGTCGGCAATTTCACGGACGAGCATTTCCGACAGGTCTTCTTTGATCTGGTCGGAGATGCGTTTCAAGCGAATCGCGGAAGGCATGGTGCGTCTAACCCTTTTCGATCACAATGCATTCGAGGATATCGCCCACGGCGAAGTCGTTGAAGCCGCGCAGCGCCACGCCGCACTCGAAGCCCGCGCGCACTTCGCGCACATCGTCTTTGAGGTGCTTGAGCGAGGACATTTCACCCTCGAATAATTTCTTCTCGCCGCGCATCACGCGGATGCGCCCGTTGCGGCGCAGCTCGCCCTGGAGGACGCGGCAGCCGGCGATGTTGCCCACCTTGGAGATGGTGAACACCTGGTGCACCTCGGCTTTGCCCACCAGCACTTCCACCTCTTCGGGGGCCAGCATGCCTTTGAGGGCCTTTTCGAGGTCTTCGGTCAGGCGGTAGATGATGTCATACAGGCGAATCGAGACGCCCTCCGCCTCGGCGGTGCGCCGCGTGGCGGGGTCGGCGGAGACGTTAAAGCCCAGGATGATGGCCTTGGAGGCCGAGGCAAGCATCACGTCGTTCTCGCTGACGTTGCCGGTTTCGGCATAGATCACGTTGATGTTGATCTCGCCTTTCTTCAGGTCGTTGATCGAGTTGACGATCGGTTCGAGCGAGCCTTGCACGTCGGCTTTCAGGATCAGGCGCAGTTCGCGCTCTTCGCCGGATTGCACCTTCGAGAACAGCTCTTCCAGGCTGGCCTTGGTGGCCTTTTGAGCGCGGGCCTGGGCCTGCATCTTGCGCTCTTCCACCACGGCGCGGGCTTCGCGCTCGGAGGGATAGACGGAGAAGACTTCGCCCACGCCGGGGACTTCATTGAGGCCCATCACCTGCACCGGCGTAGACGGCCCCGCGGCGCGGATCTTGCGGCCGCGGAAGTCGAACATGGCGCGCAGTTTGCCGTAGGCCGTGCCCGCCACGATGGTATCGCCGGTTTCGAGTGAGCCGTTTTGCACCAGCAGGGTGGCGACCACGCCCTTGGTGCGGTCTACCGAGGCTTCCACCACCGTGCCGATGACTTTCCCCTTCGGGTTGGCGCGGATGTCGGCTGATTCGGCGGTGAGGAGGATGGCTTCCATCAGGTCTTCCATGCCGATCTTCTGCTTGGCCGAGACGGGCACCACCAGGGTGTTCCCGCCCCATTCATCCGGCACAAGGCCCAGATCGGCCAGCTGGCGCTTGACGTAATCGGGGTTGGCGTCGGCCTTGTCGATTTTGTTAAGGGCCACCACAATGGGCACGCGGGCGGCTTTGGCATGGGCGATGGCCTCGCGGGTTTGCGGCATCACGCCGTCGTCGGCGGCGACCACCAGGATGACGATATCGGCCCCCTGGGCGCCGCGCGCGCGCATGGCGGTGAAGGCGGCATGCCCGGGCGTGTCGAGGAAGGTGATCAGGCGGCCTTTATGCTCCACCTGGTAGGCGCCGATGTGCTGGGTAATGCCGCCCGCCTCTCCGGAGGCGACGTTGGTGTTGCGGATGGCATCTAACAGGGTGGTCTTGCCGTGATCCACGTGGCCGAGGATCGTCACCACCGGCGGGCGGTTGACCAGGCTGGCGTCCTTTTCGGTGGCGATGACGCGCCGCCACAGTGGGATCTCGCCGACTTCTTTTTCCTCTTCCGCCTCGATGCTCTCCTGGGTCACTTCAAAGCCCAGTTCGGAGGCCACAATGGCGGCCGTGTCGTAATCGATCTGCTGGTTGATATTGGCCATCACCCCGTTGGACATCAATATTTTGATGACCTGAATGGGGCTGGCATCGGTGCGCTGGGCAAGGTCGCGCACGGTTACCGTCATGGGGAGCTCAATTTTCTTGCGCCCGTTATCGCTCATAAACACCTCCTGCGATTGCCCCGCCGCGGAACCCCAAGGGGCTTCCGGCGGGAAGGTGGCAGACCGGCGAGACGCGCGGCGGTTTAGAGCGGTTGGCGGGCAGAGGATCAGCGGTCCATAAGTACCTTAGGGTTGATCCTTCGTGTCCTGCTCAAGCCCGGCGTGTGTCTCTGCGTGGTCGTCCGGTTCATCCGATAAACCAGCCATGTAGGCTCGTAAATACTCCCGGTCTTGCTCGGTCAATTCGGTTTTGAGGGCCTGCGCCAGCGGGCCTTTGAGGGCCTTTTCCCAGCAGGAGCGCTGCGCGTGCAGGTAGGCTCCACGGCCGGCAGCCTTGCCGGTGGGGTCCACCCGGGTTCCCTCGACGCCGCGCACGATGCGCAGCAGGCCGCGTTTGGCGATCACCTGGCGGCAGCCCACGCATGTGCGCTGGGGAACGTGTTTCACCCGTTTTGGCGCTTTTTTAGCCACCTCAATCTTCTTGTGCGCGGCCTGGCTGCTTCAACGGCAGCCGGGCCGCGAATCATCCGGTTATTCCCAATCCCACGGCTCGTCGCCGCGCTTGTGCTTCTTGCGCGCAGTGGTCACGTCGGCGTCTGGGTCGTAGGTGATCTCGACGAATTTCTTCTTGCCCTTCTTGCCGGCCTTCTTCTTGCCCTTCTGATCTTCCTCCGATTCTTCTTCGTCGCCGGTCACGGCGGGGATGATATCGGGCTTGAGGGTGAAGAGTTCGTCAAAGGATGGTTCTTCTTCTTCCGCCACCGGAGCGGCCGCCGGTTCAGCGGCAGGCCCGGCCGCCAGGGCCTCGACGGCGGCAGGCTCGAGCGGCGCGGCCTCCACGGGCAGTTCCGCGGCAGGTTCGGCAGCGGCGGGGGCTTCCTCGGCGGGCTGAGCTTCTGCGGCTTCGGGTTCGGCGGGGGCCTCCACGGCCGGGGCCGGGTGATAGACGCTCTCGACGATGCGGTTGATCTCCTGCATGGCGCGCGGGCCAATGCCCTGCAGCTTGAGGATTTCATCCGGGTTGGTGAGCATTTGCACCACCAGCTCGCCCAGGGTGGCGTAGCCGGCCTCTTGCAGCGTGTAGGCCACGTGCTCGGGCAGGCTGCTATCGAGGATGCTGCGCTCGTAATCGGCCGGGTCGATGCTCGAGCGGACTTCCAGCACCAGCGGCTCTTCGACTTTCTTCTCGGGGGCACGCTTGGCCGAGACTTTGCGCTCCACGCGGTCGACGAACTGCATCATCTGGTCGTATTCTTCCGGCGTGAGGGGGCGGTTCTCGGCTTTGCGGGCCAGCATCCCGGCGACGGCTTCCATCTTTTCGGCCTCGGCTTCGGCCAGGAAGGCGTAAGCCGGGTCGGCCTGCAGGTGAGCGAGGGCGTCGGCAGCGGCTTCGGGCAGGCTCTTGATATCGATGCGCCAGCCGGTGAGCTTGGCTGCCAGGCGCGCGTTTTGCCCGTCACGGCCGATCGCCAGGCTGAGCTGGTCTTCGGGCACCACCACGGTGGCCGTCTTGCCGCCGTTGGTTTTGTCGTTGAGGTAGACCCCCAGGACGCGCGCCGGGCTGAGCGCCTTGGCGATGTAGAGGGCCTGGTCGGGGTTCCACTCGATCACGTCGATCTTTTCATCGTGCAGTTCGCGCACAATGGCCTGGATGCGCACGCCGCGGACGCCCACGCACGCGCCGACGGGGTCGATGCCCGGCTGGGTGGCCGAGACGGCCACTTTGGCGCGCTCGCCCGGCTCGCGGGCGATCGAGCGCACTTCGACGATGCCGTGGTAGATTTCGGGCACTTCGTTTTCGAGCAGTCGGCGCAAGAAGTTGCGGTGCGTGCGCGAAAGGATGATCTGCGGCCCGCGGGGCGAGTCCTTCACCTCGGCGATGAGGGCGCGCACACGGTCATGAATGCGGAAACGCTCGCCGCCGATCATTTCTTTGCGCGGCATGGTGCCTTCGGCGCGCATTTCCAGCCCGACGGTGAGGCCCGCCGAGTTGACCGCCTGGATGACGCCGGAGACGATCTCACCGAGCTGCTTTTCGTAGAAGCTGAGCTGGGCCTGGCGTTCGGCGTCGCGGATGCGCTGCTGGATCACCTGGCGGGCTGTTTGGGCGGCCACGCGGCCGAAATCACGCGGGGTGGATTCGACCAGCACCATGCTGCCGAGTTCGGCCGAGGGGTCAACCCGGCGCGCCTCGGCCAGCGAGCACTCGGTGCGGGGGTCTTGCACCTGCTCCACCACTTCTTTTTCGGCGGTGATCGTCACCTTACCGGTTTCCAGGTCGATTTTCGCTTCGACCTGTTGGGCGTTCGAGGCGTTCACCGCGCGGCGATAGGCCGAGACCATGGCGGATTCAAGCGCCTTGATGATGATTTCCCGCGGCAGTTGTTTTTCCTCGAGAACTTCATTGAAGGCCAGGACAAACTCGTTCTTCATTGTTACAGCTTACTCCCACTTCAAAAGACCTCTTACAACAAGAAAAGTGGGTTCGGCCCACTTTTCAACGTCGACGATATTGGCACAGCACTAAGACACGCAGATTCTAGCACATTTCCAACCGGCGTGCAAGGGAAGCAGGATGGAATTTGCGGTGAACCCCCTCCCCCAAAAGCGTTGCGTTTTTGGGGGAGGGGCCAGGGGAGGGGATTCACCGCGATCTTGGGGGAGGGGTTGGGGTGGGAGGCCGGTCCGTCTCTATTCCCAATCGGTGTGGAATATGCCTTCTTGATCTACCCGGCGGTAGGTGTGCGCGCCGAAGAAATCGCGCTGGGCCTGGGTGAGGTTGGCGGGCAGGCGCTCGCTGCGGTAGGCATCGTAATAGGCCAATGCGCTCCCCAGCGCCAGCGCCGGAATGCCCAGCCCGATGGCCGTCTGCAGCACGTGGCGCAGGGCGGCCTGGCGGCTCTCTACGGCTTGGCGGAAGGCGTCATCGAGCAGCAGGTTGCTCAGGGCCGGGTTGCGCCGGTAGGCGGCGGTGATATCGCCCAGCAGCCCGGCGCGGATGATGCAGCCTGCGCGCCAGATGCGCGCGATCTCGGCCAGGTCGAGGTGATAATCGTACTCGGCCGAAGCGATGCGCAGCAGGCTCATCCCCTGGGCGTAGGAGAGGATTTTGCTGGCATAGAGCGCCGCGCGGGCGGCTTCGACCAGCGCGGCCCGGTCGCCTGTGAAGCGCGGGCTGGGGCCGCGCAGCACCCGGCTGGCGGCGACGCGCTCGGCCTTGAGCGAGGAAAGGATGCGGCTCTCGACGGCGGCGTTGATGGTGGGGATCGGCGCGCCGATGTCGAAGGCGTTCTGGCTGGTCCATTTGCCGGTGCCTTTTTGCTGGGCTTCATCCAGCACCATTTCAACCAGGGGCTTGCCGGTGATTTCATCGGTGCGGCGCAGAATCTTGGCAGTGATCTCGATCAGATACGAGCGCAGCTCGCCCCGGTTCCACTCATCGAAGATACCCGCCAGCTCGGCGGCGGGCAGGCCCGCCCCGCGGGAGAGCAGGTCGTAGATCTCGGCGATGAGCTGCATATCGGCGTACTCGATGCCATTGTGGACGGTCTTGACGTAGTGGCCGGCGCCGCGCGGCCCGATGTGCGTGACGCACGGCTCGCCGTCTTCCTCGGCTTTGGCGGCAATCTTGCGCAGGATGGGCGCGAGCGCCTGCCAGGCTTCGGGCGTGCCGCCCGGCATGATGGAAGGCCCCCACAGCGCGCCTTCCTCGCCGCCCGAGACGCCCATGCCCACAAAGTGCAGCCCCTCGGCGGTGAGCGCCAGGCTGCGCCGTTCGGTATCCATGAAGTAGGAATTGCCGCCGTCGATCAAGATGTCGCCCGGTTCGAGGAAAGGCTTGATCTCTTCAATCCCGGCGTCCACTGCGCTGCCCGCGGTGACCATGAGCAGCACGCAGCGCGGCTTTTCGAGCTGGGCCATCAGCGCGGGGTAAGAGTCGCTGCCGGTGATATGCTTGCCGGCGGCTTCGCCCTGCAAGAAGGCCTGCATTTTCGATTGAGTCCGGTTATAGACGGCCACGTGGAAGCCGTTGCGTTCGATGTTCAAGACGAGGTTGCGGCCCATCACGCCCAGCCCAACCACGCCAATGGATGCTTTTGCCATGTTGATACCTCCGGTTGATGCGCTTCGAAATTCCGCTCGATCTCAGTTCAATAAAGGATGAAGCCTGTGAGACAGGCGGCCAGGAAATTATACCCCTTCCCTCAGGCGGTAGAGCATCTCGCCGGCGCGCGGAACCACCAGCACGCCCTCGGCCTCGCGGTTCTGCCAGTCTTCGAGGTACAGCGCGGCAGGGTCGAGGTAGTTCAGGTTGATGCGCTCGCAGCGCGCGGCGGGGATGCCCGTTGCCAGCGTCACCTGGATGCGCGGGCTTTCGATGCCGGTTGCGGCGTCATACGTTCCCAGGCCTTTGACGTGCGTGGAGTGCGCCAGCACGCCCCAGGGGTGGTGCTTGAAGCGCTCCCACTGCTGGAGGAAGTAATCGCGCGTGTGATAGCCGATTTCATCCAGCACTTTGCCGTGGGTGTAACTCACCTCGCCGATGTGCGGCGCGAAGATGACCACCTCGCCGCCGTCTGCAACCACCGGCTCCATCTTGTACATGCCTTTGGCGCCGGTCCACAGGTCGTCATAGAGGCGCGGCATGACGGAGATGACGCGGCGGTAGGGCTTCTCCACATAGACGATGTGCTTGTGCGCCGAAAGCGCGGCGGCGCTCTGCCAGGCTTCCTGCGGCGAGCCGTAATACAGCCCGGCGACGCCTTCGTGCGTCACCACCAGGGCGAAGCAGCCGGCGGGCGTGGGGATCATCCGCGCCGCCGAGTCGATCACCGCACGGACGGGCGTGTAGCCCGAGCCGATGACGCGGTAGTTGGTGAGCACCGCGCCCAGCCAGTGGGTGAAGTTGATGATCTCCGGCCCGGCGACGCCCGGGAAGAAATACTTGTTGCCGCCCGAGAACCCCACCACCTCGTGGGGGAAGACCGGCCCGAGGATGAGGATGCGCTCATACTCCAGCACGAGGCGGTTGAGGCGCACCGGCACCTCCTGGGCGAAGAGTCCGTCCGTCAGCGAGCGCACCTCTTCGGCAGGGATGACGCCGAGCCGGACGAAGGTGTCGGCGTCCATCCAGCGGTGGTTGAAGACGCGCCCCGCCCCCAGCCTGCCGCCCGTCACGGGCCTGCCGAAGTGGCGGCTCAGGGCGGCGTCATCCATGAGCATGTGGGTGCCGAGGGCCACCAGGTAATCGAGGGCTTTCACCCGCCCGGCGAGCTGCTCTTCGAGCAGGCGCGACATCTGCGCCAGGGGCATGGTGCGCGTGCCGTCTGGGATGATCACCAGCACGCGCCTGCCGGGCAGGCCCAGGGCTTCAACCCCCTCGGCGATGACGGAGGCCAGCTCGGCTTCCGAGAGGTAGCGGTCGGTAAACCCAATTCCATTGGCAGTCATAGGGCCTCTTTCATTCGAGAGACCTTTCGGGTCTTCTCTGATTCACAAGGTCTAGGGCTTCAACTCCTTCAACAGGCCGCCGAGCGCGCCCGAAAGCTGGAGCATATCGCTGGAGCAGGCCACCAGCGTGAAGCCCTGTTCGATGGCCCAGCGGGCGCCCGGGGTATCGCCCATGAAGATGCCGGCGGCTTTGCCGCGCGCTTTGCAGGCTTCCAGCACGCGCAGGATGGCCGCGCGCACGGCGGGGTCGTCGGTGAAGCCCGGCTTGCCCATGCTGGCCGAAAGGTCGAACGGCCCGACGAGCGCGGCATCGACGCCCGGCACCTCCAGGATGGCCTCCACATTCTCGACGGCCTGGATGTGCTCGATCTGCACGATGACACTGGTGTGTTCGTTGGCCATATCCACATAGACGCGGAAGTTGGCCCCGTAGCGGTGGGCGCGGCCCACGCCCACGCTGCGCTGCCCCAAGGGCGGGTACTTGGCGTGGCGCACCACGCGCGCGGCTTCTTCGGGCGTGTTGACCATGGGCACGATGATGCCGGCGATGCCCAGGTCGAGAGCTTTTTTGATCCACACGCTGGTGGAGGCGGGCAGGCGCGCCAGGCAGGCGCAGCGCGTGCCGGCGGCCATGGCCATGCGCTGCACCATGTCGAAGTCGAGCAGGCCGTGTTCCATATCGAGGAAAAGCCAGTCGAAGCCGGCGTTGGCGCTCATCTCGGCGATTTCGGGCAGCGGCAGGCTGACGACCGTGCCCAGCAGGCGTTCGTGGCGGGTTAATTTCGATTTGAATGTGGCGTTCATCGGGTTGTCCTCAGATCGTTCCATGCCCGGCGCGGGGCTTTACACCCCGCTGAAGGCGTTGAAGCCGCCATCCACCGGCACCACCACGCCGGTGACGAAGCGCGCGGCAGGCGAGGCCAGCCAGATGGCCGTGCCCACCAGGTCATCGGGCTGGCCAAAGCGCCCCATGGGGGTGTGCGCGATGATGGCCTGGCCGCGCGGCGAAAGCTCGCCCGTCTGGCGGTCGGTGAGCAAAAAGCGATTCTGCGCGGTGAGGAAGAACCCCGGCGCGATGGCATTCACGCGGATTTCGGGCGAATATTCCCTGGCCAGGTGGACCGCCAGCCAGGCGGTGAAGTTGCTCACCGCGGCCTTGGCCGCCGCGTAGGCCACCACGCGCGTCAGCGGGCGGTAGGCGGCCATGGAGGTGATGTTGAGGATCACCCCGCCTTTCTGGCGCGCCATCTGCGCGCCGAAGGCCTGGCAGGGGTAGAGCGTGCCGAGCAGGTTGAGGTCGAAGACGGCCTGGAGGGCTTCGGGGGGCAGGTCGAAGAAGGGCTGGCCCGGCCCGGCGGTGGCCCCCGGCTGGTTGCCGCCGGCGGAGTTGACGAGGATATCCACCTTGCCAAAGGCCGCCACCACCTGCGCGCAGGCGGCCTGCACGGCGGGCGGGTCGAGCACGTCGCAGGTGACGGCCAGAGCCTGGCTGCCTTCGGCCTGGAGTTCGGCGGCCATCGCGGAGCAGCTTTCGGCATTGCGCCCCAGGATGGCAACCTTTGCCCCGGCCCTGGCCAGCCCGCGGGCCATGGCCCCGCCGAGCACGCCCGTGGCCCCGGTGACCGCGGCCACCTGCCCGCTAAGGGAGAAGAGGTTGGTAAGGTACGATTCGATCACTGGTCTGCTCCTTGTGGTGATGTTCGCGCTCAGGGATCAGGCGCCCGGTCACTCAGGTGCCCCGGATCGTCTCCTGAGTGTCTAGACCCTCATCTCCCGCACATGCCTGCCGAGGTGCTCCGCCAGGGCGGCGGCGTACTCTTCCTCGTTTTGCAGGAGCGCCGCGCGCAGCTCCGCGCCGTGCCGGGCCAGGGCTGCGCCGTAGGCCACGTGCAGCACCTGGCGCGCATCCGGGTGGTCGAGCAGGCCGGGCAGAGCCACGTCGAAGAGCATATCCAGGGGCGGCAGGCGCTCCGGGCGGGCCGAGACATGGTAACTGGCCCGTTCGGAGGGGTAGCACTCCAGGCTGAGGGTGAAGATGCGCCGGAAGAGGCCCGGTTCGCGGCGGGCGACGACGCGCAGCGCCTCCAGGTAAGAGGTGCCGGCCGTTTTGAGGTGCAGCAGGCCGCGGGTGTGGCCGGCGGCCGGGCCATAGACGGTGAATTTATCGGAGCCGGAGTGCAGGCTGAGCTTGTAACCGCCGAACAGGCGCGTCACCGCGGCGTGCCGGGCCATGTGGTCTTCCAGCTCCACCAGATCGCCGATGTATTCGACGCCCTTCTCGAACGCGCCGACGAAGCGCGGGGCCAGGCTGGTGCAGCGCACGCCGCGCCGGTCGAGCTCGGCGGCGATGAAGAGGTGCTCGAGCGGACTGGTGGGCTGCCCGGTCTCGTCCACCGAAAGCTCGAAGTCAAAGGCCTTGCCGCCCAGCGAGCGCTCGATCTGCCGGTAGAGGCGCACGGCGTGCTCGACGGCGCGCCCATATTTGACCGCCGCGCGCAGCAGGCTTTCTTCATCGAAGGAGAGCGTGAGGCTGTCGAGGCTGTAGCTGCGCCCGCGGTAGGCGGCGCGCAGTTCCGCCAGCTCGGCGGGGCTCAGCCGGGCGCGCAGCGCATCGGGCGTTTCGGCGGGTTCCACGGCCTGGACGTGCTCGCCGGGGTCGATGGTGAAGAAGGTGTAACCGGAGGCGAGGAAGGGGGGCAGGTCTTCGGCGCGTTTGAGGTGATCGGCATCTGCGCCCCAGGGGCCCTGCCAGCCGGATTGGAAGACCCCCCAGGCGGCGTCATCCAGCACCTGCTGGGGGGTGCGGCCGGTGCGGGCATTCTCGCGCACCGATTGCTGCGCGAAGACCGGCAGGGTGCCCGACCCCTGCACGGCGCGGGCATGGCCGGGTGTGGCCAGGCCGAGCCGGTCGCCCAGGCCGATGGATGCGCGGCGGCCCAGCGGCGCGGGGTTGAGCCAGGGCAGCCTGGCGCGCAGCGCGGCGGCATTGGCCGCTGTGAGCGGGCAGAGCACGCCCCCGCCGGGGGTTTGGCCGAGCGGCTCAAAGCCGCCCGCCCGGCCCTCTACCAGCAGGGCCTTCTCGCCGGAGGCCAGGCGCACCAGGGTGTAACGGGTGCCTTCGTGCGCGACGATGGATGCAGGGTAGGCGATCATCAGAGGTTATAGGCCTTCTTGGGCAGGCGGTAGGCCAGTTCCACGGCCATATCGGCGGCCTCGTCGCGGCCAAGCATGCCGCGCGCCACCAGCCCGGCCAGCCAGTTGGCGCCGGCGCGCCGCCACAGGTCGTGCCGGGCCGGGATGGAGAGGAAGGCGCGCGTGTCGTCGTTGAAGCCGGCGGTGTTGTAGATTCCGGCGGTTTCCATCACCTGGTCGAAGTAACGGCGCATGCCGTTCCACGAGTCGTGGAACCACCAGGGCGGCCCGAGGCGCACCGCCGGGTAAACCCCGGCCAGGGGGGCCAGCTCGCGCGCGTAGGTGGTTTCATCGAGGGTGAAGAGGATCAGCCGCAGGCGCGGGTCTTCGCCGAAGCGGCTCAGCAGAGGGCGAAGCGAGCGCGTGAACTCGGCGCGGACGGGGATATCGTAGCCCTTATCGCGCCCGAAGCGCTCGAACACCGCCGGGTTGTGGTTGCGCAGCGAACCGGGGTGAATTTGCATCACCAGCCCGTCGGCGCAAGACATGCGCGCCATCTCCAGCAGCATGTGGGCGGCGAATTGAACCGCATCGTCCGGGTTGGCGATGCCGTCCAGCGCGCGGCGGAAGATCACTTTGGCGTCGGTCTCATCCAGCGGCTCCACCTCCAGCTCGAAGAGACCCTGGTCGGTGGCGGTGGCGCCCATCTGCCTGAAGTAAGCGCGGCGGTTCTCGAGCGCGGCGAGGAAGGAGGGGTAATCGTGCACGGCGATGCCGCTGGCCTGGCTGAGGGCTTCGATCTGCTCGCGCCAGCCGGGGTCGGAGAGGTTGAAGAGCGCATCGGGGCGAAAGGTGGGGATCACCCGGCCCGGCCAGCCCGAGGCGCGCAGGGCAGCGTGTGCTGCCAGCGGGTCGGCGGGCGGGTCGGTGGTGGCAAGCACCTCGATGTTGAAGCGCTCGAAGACGGCGCGCGGGCGGAACTCGGGCGAGGCCAGGCGTTCGGCCACCTGGTCATACAGCCGGGAGGCGTTCTCGGCATCGGGCTGCTCATGGATGCCAAGCACGTATTTGAACTCATAAGCCAGCCACAGGCCCGAGGGCGTGCCGCGAAAGAGGTGGAAATTCTCGGCGAAACGCTGCCAGATCTTGCGATGGTCGCGCTCCACGGGGCCGCCATCCAGCCGCGCGATGCCCAGGTCTTCGAGGGGCACGCCCTGCGAGTGGAGCAGGCGGAAGACGTAATGGTCGGGGATGATCAACAGGTCGGCCGGAGAGCCAAAAGACGCGGCGGGATCGGCGAACAGGCGGGCGTCCACGTGGCCGTGCGGGCTGACGATCGGCAGGCCGGCGATGGCTTCGTAGAGAAACAGCGCAGTGCGCCGGGTGGCGGGGTCGGGGTCGAAGCAACGCTCCTCAGGCAGGTTCCATTCCGGCATGGTCATTCTCCTGAACGGGTGAGGTACATCCAGTAGTTAGTATACCTGAATCGCCCGAGAGGCATACCCCCTCGCGTGGAGCCGCGCTAAGAATCGACGCGTTTTGACCCCCACCCAAACCCTAAGGGAGGGGGCAGGACTGAACCGGCCTGGGCATGAAAGATGGTGCGCTCATCAAATCGAGCGCACCCTACCGGGAGGTGATCCGAAAGGCATATCCCCTCGCGTGGAGCCGCGCCCAATTTCACCGCGTTTTGACCCCCACCCAAACCCTCCCCCAAGATCGCCGCGTTCTTGGGGGAGGGTTAAGGGAGGGGGCAGGGCTACCGGGAGGTTTTTGGGAATCTTACGGGAGGCGCCGGTATTCCTCCCAGGCGGCCAGGTTGGAGGGATCGGCGGCGAGCACTTGCCCGAGTGCGCTGCGCGCAGCAGGCACGTCACCCAGCGCCGCCGATGCCAGCCCGGCGGTGAGCAGGCAGTTCAGGCGTTTAAGTTCCTGGTGGTCTTCTTCGAAGGTGGGGCTGGGGTTGCCGGAGTAGAAGTAATTCCATTCGAAGGGCTTGCGGGCCTCCTCCTCGGCTTTGCGGCGAACCTCGAGCAGCGCGGCATGGCCTTCTTCCACCTGGCCGAGCTGGATTTTCGCCAGCGCGTTCGTCACCGCCGGGGCCGAGAACCAGCCGCGGATGCGCGCGGCGTGCTCGAAGGCCGCGCGGGCTTCCTCCTGCCGCCCGAGTTTTGCCAGCGCCAGGCCCTTGCAATAGACCAGCGGGGCATAGAGGCCCTCCCAGGGATGCTCGCCCAGGTTCTCCGGGAAGGTCAGCCCGGCCTCGAAATGCTCGAGCGCGCGGGGCGCGTCGCCTGCTTCGAGGGCCTGCCGCCCGAGCAGCCAGTGGGCGTTGATGTACTGCCCGGCCACCGAGCCTTCGCCGCCCTCCCAGGCGTGGAACTTGCGCGCGAGGGCAATAGCGAGCGCCTTTTCGGGCCGGCCGGTGCGGTTGTACAGGCTCATCAGGTGGATGGTCAGGTCGTCGCGCAGCTCCACCACGGGCAGGCTGCCCTCCAGCAGGGCCAGGCGCTCTTCGGGCAAAACGGCCTTGCGCTGCAAGAGGTGATCATACTCGACCAACAGGCGCGGGTCGGCGGGGTTGGCGGCGATGGCCTTGCGGTAATATTCGAGCGCGGAGTCGAGGTCTTTCTCCTGGTTGTAGGCGGCCAGGCCCAGGTTGCGCCAGGGGATCGAAAAGCCCGGTTCGAGCGCGGCGGCTTTTTTCCAAAGCTCCACCGCCTCGGCACAGCGGCGCCGGTCGTAGAGCAGGTTGCCCAGGTAGTAGGCGGCGCGGGCATCGGCGGGGGAGTGCGCGAGCGCTTCCTGCAAGACGAGCATTTCTTCCAGCCGCCAGGGGAAGCAATACGCCGCATCGGCCTGCGCGGCCTTCTCGGACCAGACGCGGGCCTGCTCGTCTGCGCCAAGGCGGCGGGCCAGCCAGGCCAGCAGGTAGGCCGTCATCGGGTAGAGCGGCCCGGCCTGGGTAAACAGCCCCAGCAGGCGCTGCGCTTCAGCATAGAGGCCGGATGAAGCGTAATCGAAGGCCAGGTCGAGGGCGGTTTGCACATCGCCGCCCAGCAGGCTTTTGAGCGCGGCCAGGCGCGCCTCCTGCGCGGATGGGTCGCCGCGCGCCCCGGCCAACAGGGCCAGTTCGAAGTGCGCGCCGTAATCATGCATATCCAGCGCGGCGCTCTCGGCGGCCAGCGCTTCGGCAGAATCCAGCCGCCCGGCGCGGCGCAGGAGGGCGGTTTTGAGCAGGCGCGCCCGGCTGCTGTACCGGTTGACCGCCAGCGAGCGCTCGAGGTGATCGAGGGCTTTGGCGAAGTCTCCGCGGGTGATGTCGATCTGCGCAAGGGCGAAGTAGCCCGCCGACTGCCAGGCGTAATTCCAGACGGCCTTGTAGAACGCCGGGTAGGCTTCATCCAGCCGGCCCTGGTATTGCAGGGCCAGGCCCAGGTTGTAATGGGCTTCACCGTCGTAGGGGTTGAAGTTCCAGGCGGTCAGGCGCCGAACGGCGGCCCGGAAGTGCTCTTCGGCCTGAGCAAACAGCCCGCGGCGCAGGGCGGCCTTGCCGAGGGCCAGGTTGCAGCGCGCATCGCCGGGGTCGCGGCGCAGGGCTTCCTGCCAGTAGGGCTCGGGCGAGAGGGTGGGGTGGCGGTACTGCTCGAGGTGCAGGCCGATCAAGAACAGCTGCTCGATCTCGACGGTATCCTGCGGGGCAGGCGGGGCCTTGTAAGGCTCGGCGATTTTCCCGTCCCACGGGCCTTCGGGCTGGTAGCGGATGATCTCCGCGCCGGAGGCGTCCTCTACGCGCAGGAGCAGGTCGGTCTCGGGCAGGCCGGCGGGCAGCGGTACTTCGTGGGTGAAGGGCTTGCCGGGGGCCAGGTCGAGCGCACGCTCGAGCAAGGTGAGCCCGCGCGCCGAGAGGCTGACGCGCGCGCCGGGGGTGGGTTCGGTGGCATAGACCCCAACGAAAGCCTGCCCGCCCCGTACTTCCAGGTTGACGGCCGCGCGCAGGTTGGCGTTCTTCATCGGGCCGATCTCCTGAACCGGGAACCAGAACTGGCTGAAGGTGCGCGTCTCGTGCGGCATGATCCAGGAGAAATCCGGCTGGTTATCGGTGTAGACGCCCGCCATCAGCTCGAGGTATTCGCCGGTGTCGTCCATCAGGTTCTTCTGCCAGGTGTGGCCGAATGGCCCGTTGCCCCAGGTGAAGAACTTCTTGCCCGGCGAGATGCCCGCGTCGGCCACGTGCACCACCCCGGCGCGAACGGCGTGGTCGTAGCCGCCGAAGAACTCGTAGCGCGAGGGGGCGGCAAAGAACGAGGTGGCGTTGGGCGAGTTGGCCCACCAGCTCACATCCACGCCCTCGCCGTTCTCTTCATCGCGGCCAAAACCGCCCTTCGAGATGGGGTATTCCGTCACCGGGTTCTTGGTGTGATAAACGGCATAATGCACATCGGGCGGGAAGATGACCTGGTATTTCTCGTTGATGTGCACACCCGCATTGGCCCACCAGAGGAAAGTCTGCGGGAAGGACGTGCGGTTGTAGAGGCGCACTTTGGTCTCGACGAACGCTTTGCCGGGGTAGAGCGTGACCCCCACCATGCCTTTGGTGCGGTTGAGCGGGTCATGCTCGCTCATCCAGACGGTCCGCGAGCCATCGGCGCCCTCTTCGATGCTGAAATGGGTTGGGTCGAAGGTGGAGGGGCGGTGGTGCTGCGGCCAGTTGAACTCGACTCCGCCGGAAATCCACGGGCCAAAGAGGCCGATGAGGGCGGGTTTGATCACCTTGTGGCGGTAGAAGAAGTCGTAGCCGTTGGTTTTATCCAGCCCGGCGAAGATGCGCCCGCCGATCTCCGGCAGCAGGATCATCTGCAGGTATTCGTTTTCGAGCACCACGGCGGTGTAATCGCGCTCGACCTTCTCGGAGGAGAGGCGGTCAATATAGGGGTGGGGGTAGATGTTGCCTTTGCTGCCCTGGATGTTGCGCGATTCGAAGAACATCGGGTTGGGGTCGGGTTCGAGGGCCGGGTAGGTGGGAATGGTCATCCGCTCTACCCGCGCCTGGACGGGATTGGGGGTTGGGGACATGCCTGTTTACCTCACGAGGGGTGGACTGAGCCGGCGAGCAGGTGAATCGTAGTATGGATTCAGGTACAGGTCAATGGGAATGGTGCGGGGAGCTTACCCCAGGCCCGACCCCCACCCGTAGCCCCGCCCCTGCGGGCGCACCCCGGGTGTCCCCCAAGATCGCGTCGATCTTGGGGGAGGGTTTGGGAGGGGGTGAACGCGGGCATCAGGCCCGCGATAATTTGGAGGTGATCCAGGCGGCGATGGCGGCGGCGGTTGCTTCGACGGTGGTGCGGGTGGTGTCGAACAGCTCCACGGGCGGGCAGCCCTGCGGGGCCTGCTCTTGATACCAGCGGTTGAAACTCAACTGGCTTTTCAGCCATTCCGCCGCGCCCGAGCCGCGCCAGGCAGGCCGCGCCCGCAGGCGGGCTTCGAGGGCTGAATCCTCGCAGACCAGGGCAAGGTAATGCACCTGCGAGAAGTAGCGCCGCTCCACGCACGGCTCGATGTTGCCCGGCACGCCCAGCCCGGCTCCGCACAGCGCCGCGGGTTTGCCTGCCTGGGCGATGTTCTTGCCCAGGCGCAGCCAGGTGTTGAAGTATTCGGGGTAGCGCTGCGGATCGGCGTAAAAATCGTTCCAGAGGATGTCGGATTCGAGCACCACCGCCGCGCCGAAATTCCGCGCCAGGGCCGCGCAGGCCGCCGATTTGCCCGCCCCGCTGGCCCCGCCGATGATGAAGAGCGGCAGTCTGAGGAAGGGATGCCTGAAGCCGCATTCCGGGCAGGCGGCAAAGGCTGCGGTGCCTCCGCCTTCCGGTTCGATGGTTTTATCGGCGCGGTATGCGCCGCAGCGGTAGCACACGTTGAACATGGCAACTCCCTCAGAGCGGCTTGCGCGCCAGCAGCAGGCCGCGCCCGGTCAACCCGGTGGGGTCATGCCAGGCCTCCAGGCCGGCGCGGGTGAGGCAGTCGAGCTGCTCCTGCGTCTCGAAGAGGCCCATCTCGTGACGCTCCACAAAGTGCTGCGTCCCTTCCGGGGTGGCGACCAGGTAATGCAGGTCGAAGTACGACAGGCGGCCTTCTTGAAAGCTGGTGTTCACGCGCGCGATGGCCAGGTCTGGCTGCTCGACGAGCATGGCATGGACCGTGTTCGGGTGCCAGTTTTCGGGGGTGAACCACGGCTCGATGGCCAGCATGCCGCCCGGCGCGAGGTGGCGCTCCCAGCAATCCACGGCCTGCTGCACGGCGTCGAGCGTCTTGAGGTAGCCGATGGAGCTGAACAGGCAGGTGATGGCGTCGAAACGGCGGCCGAGGTCGAAGCGGCTCATATCGGCCTGGTGCAGGGGCACGCCCGACAGGCGCTCGCGGGCCAGCTCGAGCAGTTCGGGCGAGAGGTCCAGGCCTTCTACCTTGAAGTGTGCCTGCAAGTACTCGAGGTGGCGGCCGCTGCCGCAGGCCACATCCAGCAGGCGGCGGCCGCCCGAGCGCAATTGCGTTTGCAGGATGCCCGCCAGCGCCTCGGCCTCGGCGCGGTAGTCTTTGAAGTTGTAGATGAGGTCGTAATATTTTGCGGAAAGGGTGAACATGCTGTTCCTGCCAGGGGAAGGTTACTTTATTGTAGCGTCAATACCTTCGCCTGGTTGTATTTCATGGGGCAGGAACATGGCTTTCTCAAAGCCGGCAAAGAGCCCTCACCCTGCCCTCACCCCTATGGGTGCGCGATGCGTGCCCCGGCGGGAGAGGGGGCATAAGCAGCGCAGCCGAACTTAACCCTCCACGGGGCTTTCGAGCTCGATCTCGATGATCGTGTCGATGGCCTGGCGGTCGGCCGGCGGCACGCGCACAAAGAGCTCGCCGTTGGGCTTTTCGAGGATCACCTCGTTGGAAGTCAGCGAGCGGACGCGCAGGATGCGCTGCGGCATGGCCGGGATGGCGATCATATCTTCGGGCCAGTCGATCACATGCGCGTAAAGCCGGTTGCCCTGCCAGGTGAAGCCCCCCCAGGGCTGCGGGGCGAACGGCCCGCCGCGCGTGGCGTAGATGCTCTGCCCGTATTCAGCCAGCCACTCGCCCACCTGGGCCAGCCGGCGCGCCTGGCGCGGCTCGATCTCTCCATCCGGCGTGGGGGCCACGTTGAGGAGCAGGTTGCCATCGCCGGTGACCACCTGGACGAGCAGGTGGATGATGCTGCGCAGCGAACGCAGCCTGCGGTTGGGCATATACCCCCAGGATTCAGCCAGCGTATCGCAGGTTTCCCAGGCGCGCTGCGTATTGAACGCGCCCACCTTGCGCTCGGGGGTCAGAAAATCGCCCTCCCAGCCGCTGCGGTTGTTGATCACCACGTCGGGCTGCAGCTCGCGCATCATCGCCACCAGTTTGTGCGCCTCCCAGAGCGGTTTGCCGGGGTAGTGTTTCTCTTGAGGCCAGCGCGTATCGCGCGAATGCCAGCCGCCCGGGCCCCACTCGAGGCCGCCGAAGCCCAGCCAGTCGTCCTCGCCGCCGTCGAACCAGAAGATGTCGATCTTGCCATAGTTGCTGAGCAGCTCGCGCACCTGGGCATAGGTCTGCTGCTTCATCTCCTCGGCGCTTTCGCGGTAGAGATCGGGGAAGAAGAAGCCCGGGAAGCGCCAGTCGAGCGGGGAGTAATAGAGGCCAACGCCCAGCCCGGCCTCGCGGCAGGCCTGCACATACTCGGCGACGAAATCGCGCCGGGCGGCGGTTTTGACGCTGGTGAAGTCGCTCGCTGCGCTGTCGAAGAGGCAGAAGCCGTCGTGGTGTTTGGCGGTGAGCACCATGTACTTCATCCCCGCTGCGCGGGCCACCTCGGCCCAGGCGCGCGGGTTGAACTTTTGCGGGGCAAACTGGTCGGCCAGCTTGCGATATTCGCGCAAGGGGATGCGCTCGTTCCACATCACCCACTCGCCGCGCCCGGTGATGGCATAAATGCCCCAGTGGAGGAACATGCCGAACTTGGCGTCGCGCCACCACTGCATCTTCTCGGCGGGCAGCGCCAGCTTGCTTGGATCGGTTTGGGGTAGTCTCATGCGCTTACCTGTAAGGGGGCGTGTCGTCGTCCTCTTCTTTGTCTTCGAGTTCCTGGTTGTAGTAATCGCGCGGCGAGGCCAGCCCGGTGAACGAAGCCATGCGGGTGAGTTCGCGCGGAGGGACGCCCCTGGCGAGCGCCCAGGCGCGCCAGCGGCGCGTGGCAAGCGTCCACCAGCCCCAGCCCAGCGCCAGCGCAGCCACCAGCCCGATGAACGGCTGGTTGGGAAACAGCGTTCCGCAGAGGATAAAGGTGATCAGGACGATGAGGAACAACGGCAGGTTCACCATCAACTGCCCAAGCATCACTGCTTTGAGCGCGGTCATCGTCGGGGGCGGATTTTGATCTGGAGCAGGCTCACTCATGGTTTGCAGACCCTTCTATGCTCATTATAGAGAGGATCGTGCCGCTTGGGGGACGGGCGGAGCCGAACTTGCAAAGCTGTAAACTGAGCCGGGGATGGTTTCGCGGGGAGAGCACCTGCCTGCCGCATTGGCGCGGGCTGTCCCAAAAAGGGGCCGGCAAACCGGCCTCTTTTTGGTTTATAGGGCCTTCCAGTTCCCGTCCGGCACGAGGACGCGGGCGACGCCGTCTTCATCCCACACCACCAGCTCGCGGCGGGTGTAGATCAACGCTGCGCGGGTGCGGGCCACCTTCTCATCGGTGGTGGAACTGTTCAGGCCCCAGGCGGTGTAGATCTGCCCGTTGGTGCGGCTGACGGCGCGCGCGTCGTGGTAGCCCAGGCGCGCGGCAATTTGCTCGTTGGTCAGGCCGAGCGCCAGCAGCCCCGCCACGGCCTGCTCGTTGGGTTCCAGCAGGGCCAGGGGGTCGTTGGCGTCTTTGTGACGCACGGCTTCCACGCGCGCTTCGATCTCCGGGTCGATAAAGCTGCCCCCGGCGCGCGCCTCGCGCAGCAGCGGCAGGATGCTCTCGGGGAGCAGGTAATTGCTCTTGCGCACGTATGCGTAATGGCTGAGGATGCCCGAACGCAGGAAAGCGCGGTAGTATTCCTCGTCGTCCTGGATGGAGTAGAACACCACCGGCAGGCGTGGATATTCGCGGCGCAGCGCCACCGCCGCCTGGATGCCGTTCAACTCACCGGCCAGGTGCACGTCCATCAACACGGCTTCGGGCGGCCCGGAGGGGAGCTGCGCCAGGGCGTCTTCGGCGCGGGCGAACTGCCCGCAGACGGCCGCCGCGCCGGTCGCTTCCAGGCCGGCTTTGAGCGCCCGGCTGAGGGCGGGGTTGTCTTCGACGATCCAGATGTTCAGGGTCATGCTTCCATTGTGAGGGGGCAGGGAAGAGCTGTCAAGCACCTGCGTGCGGCTGCGCTCTTCTTATCCTCCGGCGCCGACATCAACCTGCCCGGCGTTCGCGGGGCGGGGCTTCCAGGAGCCGATGACTGCCCCGCCGACGATGAGGGCCATCGCCGCCAGGCTGAGCGGTGTGAGCTTCTGCCCGGCGAGCAGCACCAGGTTGAGCGTGGAAAGCAGGGGCGTCAGGTAAGCCAGCGAGCCGATGACGCGCGGGTCGCCGCGTTTGAGGGCGGCATCCCAGAAGAAGAAGGCCGCGCCCATCGGGCCGAGGCCGATCAGCCCGAGCAGGAGCCAATCCTGCGCGGGCAGGGCGGCCAGCACGGCAAACGAGCCGCCCGAAAGGGCATGGAAGCCCAGCGCCAGCAGGCTGCCCGCCGCGCAGAAGGCCGCCACCGAGTCGGTCGGGAAGGGCGGCAGGCGGCGGGTGAGGAGCGAGTAGAGCGCCCAGGTGAAGGCCGCCCCGGCGGCGCACAGGTAACCGGGCAGGTATTCCGTCCGCAGGCTCAGCCGCCCGCCCGAGACGATAAGCCCCGCGCCGGCCAGCCCGAGCAGCGCCCCCGCCAGGTGCCAGGGGCGCAGGCGCACCCCCCTCAGCACCAGCGGCGAGAGCAAGACGATCAACAGCGGCCAGAGGTAGTTGATCAGGTTGGCTTCCACCGCCGGGGCCAGCGCGAAGGCGCGAAAGTAGAGGAAGTGGTAGCCAAAGATGCCCCCCACCCCCACCGCCAGGGTGCGCAGGGGCACGCGCCAGGCGCGCGGCCGGGCCGCGCTGATCAACCCGCTCAGGCCGAGCGCGCAGCCCAGCAGCAGGAAGGGCGGAAGATGCACCAATCGCGAGCCAAGCAGGGCCAGCGTGCTCCACAAGAGGATGGCGGCAAACGCCAGGAGGACGGGCATGCGGCTAGCGCGAGAAGGCGCGGAAGGGGTTATCTATGGTGAGGCTGCGCAGCGTGGGCTCATCCACCCCGGCGGCGCGCAGTTTGGGCAGGAAAACCTCGCTCAGGTAGGTGAAAGGCTTCACGTTCTCGCCGCCCGGCTGGGCAGGGTCGAACCAGCCGCGGTCCATCGAGAGCAGCACCTGTGCGCCGAAACCGGCCTCGAGCATTTGCAGGATGCGCCGGATGTACATGTCGTCGTCATCTCCCCAGCCGATGCCGTCATATTCGACCCACGCGCCGCGCCGGGCCACCTCAAGGTTGAGGGCGAAATCGGCCTCGGCCTGGGCGTGGATGGAAATGAAGCGGGCGGGGTCGAAGCCCAGCGAGGCGAGGATATCGAGCTGGCGGAGGACGACCCGCCCGCGGATGGTGTGGCTGCCGATGGCCGCGCCTGTCTGCGCTCCGGCCTGCCCGGCGGCGCGCAGGATCTTCTCCTCCACCGGCGTCAGGCCATCATCGCCGGCGCTGAGCTTGATGAAGCCCGCGCGCACGCCCGTCTGACCGATGCCGGTTTCCAGCTCGCCGGCCATCCAGCCCTGCAGAATCTCTTCGGGGGCCTCACGCGCCCAGGCGGGCACCCACGGCTCGCGGTAAACGCCCGTGGCGACCACCACCGGGAAGCCTGCCGCCTGCGAGGCGGCGAGCACCAGATCCACGCGGCGGCCGACGCCCTGGGGGGTGCATTCCACCAGGGCGCTCACCCCGGCGGAACGCGCTTCGAGCAGGCGCGGGGCCATCACCCGCACCACCTGCTCTGCAGAAGCCTGCCCGTGGCCCTCGGTTTCGAGGGTGCGCAGATCCACGAAGATGTGCTCGTGGGGGAGGATCAGGCCAAGTTGAGAGGCCTCGTAGGCCCCGAGGGTGGTGTGCAAAACCGGCATGGGTCATCCTTTCGATGCCAGGCGGGCAAAAGCTTCATCGCCAAGCAGGTAGCGCAGTTCGGGTTCGAAGGTTTCGAGCAGCGAGATGGGCTGCGGGGCGGGGCGCAGGCAGCTGCCCTCTTCGCTCAGCAGGGCGGCGGCGGAATCGAGGGTGATGCGCCCTTGCTCATCCAGGTCGAGGGGGTGCAGGACGCAATAGAAGGGCTTGAAGCGCCAGGGATGCAGCCCGGCGGCCTGCCCGGCCACCTGCAGGGCGCACTTGAAGTCGTCGCGCAGGAAGACGCAGGCCGTGCCGCCGTAATGAGAACGGTCCGGCAAGACGGTGCTGTGCACCACCTGGCCGGAGGGAGCAAATTCGTCTGCCTCGCGGCGCCCATCAAACCAGGCCTGCGGGTCGCGCAGCGCCTCGGGCATGTGGGGGGCGATCAGCTCCGCGTGGGCCAGCAGGTCGGCCTGCTCGGCGAGGTCGATCCACACACCGTGCAGGCAGCATGCACCGCGGCATTCATGCAGCTTGCAGCGCTGCATCGGTTCGGGGATGAGCATGCGGGGGTTGATGGTTCGCTGCGGCATAGGTGATGAGTGGATTCTAGCACAAGACGGGTGTTCTTCAGCTTGAGGAAGCGATCGCCACCTGCCGGAGCGGCCGCCGCATTTCCGTTTGTAAGGTAAAATCATAGCGGGGAGGGGAAAGCCCTCATCAATCCAACAAAGAACGAAGGAGTCGCACAAAATGGCTGCCTACAAGATACTCATCGCCGACGGCCTGGACGCGAAAGGCATCGAGGTGCTCAAATCGGTGGGACAGGTTGCCGACCGGACGGGCATTTCAGCGGACGATTTGATCAAGGAGATCGGCGAGTATGAGGCATTGATCGTGCGCAGCCGCACGAAGGTCACGCCGGCGGTTTTCGATGCGGCCACCAAACTGGAAGTGGTGGGGCGCGCGGGCATCGGCGTGGATAACATCGACCTCAACGCCGCCAAGGCTCACGGGGTCAAGGTGGTCAATTCACCGCTGGCGACCACCGTCACCGTGGCCGAGCTGGCCATGGGGATGATGCTCGCCCTGGTGCGCGAGCTGCCCCGCGCCGACAGATCCATGAAGGAAGGCAAGTGGCTGAAGAAAGAATTCGAGGGCGTCGAGCTGTACGGGAAGAAGCTGGGCATCATCGGCTTTGGGCGCATCGGCTCGGCGGTGGCCAAACGCGCCAGGGCGTTCGATATGGAAATCATGGCCTATGACCGGCTGAAAACCGTCGAAGATATCCGCGCGCGGGGCGGCGAGCCGGTGAGCTGGGAAACCCTGCTGGCCGAAGCGGATTTCATCTCGCTGCACCTGCCGCTCACCAACGAGACGCGCGGCATGCTCAACGCGGAGACTTTCGCCAGGATGAAAGACGGGGTTTACCTGGTGGATGCGGCCCGCGGCGGGATTGTAGATGAAGAGGCGCTGGTGGCGGCGCTCAATTCCGGGAAGGTGGCCGGCGCGGCGCTGGACGTCTTTGCCACCGAGCCGCCTGGCCAGACGGCGCTGGTGAGCCACCCGAAGGTGATCTGCACGCCGCACATCGGCGCGCAGACGGTGGAAGCCCAGGCGCGCGCGGGCTATGACATCGCCACCGAGATCTGCGCCGCCCTCAAGGGCGAGGCGCTGCGCTGGCGGGTGATCTAAACGACCAGTCATCGAACATCACACGGGCCCGGCCCGTGTGATGTTCAAAATTTGAAGCAACCACACGAAAAGGACCTCTACGTATGAATGATAAATTGAAACGGCTCAAGGAAATCCTGGCGGAAATCGACGACCTGGGGCGCGCCCAGGCGGTTTTGAGTTGGGACCAGCAGACCTACATGCCGCCGGGCGGCGCGGAAGACCGCGGCAACCAGATCGGCACGCTGGCCCGCCTGGAGCACGAGCGCTGGGTCTCGGACGAGATGGGCAACCTGCTCGAGAGCCTTTCGGCAGACCAGTTCGACCCCGATTCCGACGAGGCAGCCCTGCTGCGGGTGACGCGCCGGAACTACGAAAAGCACACGCGCGTGCCGGCGCGCTGGGTGGAAGAGTTCAGCAACGCCACCACGCTCGGGCAGGAGGCCTGGGTGAAGGCGCGGCATGCCAGCGATTTTGCCCAGTTCAAGCCCTTCCTCGAGCACAACCTTGAGCTGCGCCGCGAATATTCGACCTTCTTCGCGCCCTACGAGCATGTTTACGACGCCCAGCTGGATGATTTCGAGCCGGGGATGAAGACGGCCGAGGTGCAGGAGATCTTCAAGCAACTGCGCGCCGAACAGGTGGAGCTGGTGCGGGCCATCGCCGCGCGCCCGCAGGTGGAGTTCGGCTTCCTCTACCAGCATTACCCCGAGCAGGCGCAGTGGGATTTCGGCGTGGAGGTGATCACCAAATTCGGCTATGATTGGAACCGCGGGCGGCAAGACCGCTCGGCGCACCCCTTCACCACCGGCTTCGGGCAGAACGATGTGCGCATCACCACGCGGCTCGACGCCAACTACCCCGGCACGATGCTCTTCGGCACCATGCACGAGTGCGGCCACGCCCTGTATGACCTGGGCCACAGCCCGGCTCACAACCGCACGCCGCTTTCCAGCGCGGCTTCGATGGCGCTGCACGAGTCGCAATCGCGTATGTGGGAGAACCTGGTCGGCCGCTCGCTGCCGTTCTGGAAGCACTTCTACCCGCGCATGCAGCAGATCTTCTCGAGCCAGCTGGGCAACGTGAGCCTGGAGACGTTCTACAAGGCGATCAACCGCGTGCAGCCCTCCTACATCCGCGTGGAAGCCGACGAGGCGACCTATAACCTGCACATCATGCTGCGCATGGAGCTGGAGATCGCCCTGCTGGAAGGCAGCCTGCAGGTGAAGGACCTGCCGGAGGCCTGGAACGCGCGCATGCAGGAATACCTGGGGGTGACCCCGCCGAACGATGCCAAGGGCGTGCTGCAAGATATCCATTGGTCGGGCGGCATGATGGGCTACTTCCCCACCTATGCGCTGGGCAACCTCGTCTCGGTGCAGTTGTGGGAGCAGATCAATCGGCAGATTCCCGATTTGAGCGAGCAGATCGAGCGCGGCGAATTCGGCGCGCTGCTCGGCTGGCTGCGTGAGAACATCCACGCCGTGGGCGCCAAATATGAACCGCAGGTGCTGGTGAAGAAGGTGACGGGCTCGAAGATCGCCCCGGAGCCCTACCTGCGCTACCTGAAGGCCAAGTACGGCGAAATCTACGGCCTGTAACGAACCGGAGATCACAGGGGCGCACCACCGTGCGCCCCTGTGTAGAAAACCTATGAAATTCGGCGTGATTCTTCCCAACTACGGTGCGCAGGCCACCCGGCTGGCCGTGCTCGATACCGCCCTGCTGGCCGAGAGCCTGGGTTTTCATTCGGCCTGGCTGACGGACCACATGGCGATGCCCGAAAGCGACGGCCCCGCCTATACGCCGATTTTCGAGGCCGTCTCGACGGCGGCGTACCTGGCGGCGAGCACGGGCAGCATCCGGCTGGGCATTTCGGCGCTGATTCTGCCGCAGCGCAACCCTTACGAGATGGCCAAAGCGCTTGCCACCATCGATGCGCTCTCGGGCGGGCGGGTGATGCTGGCGCTCGGCATCGGCTGGTCGAAGGGCGAGTATGCCAACCTGGGCTACGAGTTCACCAACCGCGGCAAGCGCATGGATGAGGGCATCCAGGTGCTGCGCACTTTGTGGCGCGGCGGACGCGTCATCTCGTACCAGGGCAGGTATTATCACTTCGAGCGTGCCCAGTTTGCGCCCGCGCCGGTGCAGCCCGGCGGGCCGCCGCTGTGGACGGCGGGCAACTCACCGAAGGCGCTCAGGCGCGCGGCGCTGCTCACCGACGGCTGGCACCCCACCACGCTCAAGCCGGATGAGATCGGCCAGATGCTGCGCGTCATCCGCCCTTTGCTGGCGGGGCGGCCTTTTGAGGTGGCCCCGCGCCTGAGCATCTCGCTGGGCGGCGAGGCGCGGCCCGAGCAGCCGCTTTCCGGCCCGCCCGGGCAGGTGGTGGAAGCCATGCAGGCCTATGCCGCCGCCGGCGTGACGTATATGGTGCTGCAATTCGCCGCGGAATCGCAGCCCGAACGCGAGCGGGCGATGCGCCTCTTCGCGCGCGAGATCCTCCCGCAAATGGCAGGGTGACCTTGAGCCGCACGGCCGCGCGCTGGCTGCCGGCCCTGCTGGGGGCCGCCTTCATCGGCCTGCTCCTGGCGGGCTGCGGCGGAGGCGTCTCGCTGGCGAACCTGCTCACCCCCACCCGCACGCCCACCGCCACGAGCGCGCCGACCTTTACGCCGACGCCCCCGCCGAGCGAAACCCCCAGCCCCGTTCCGCCCACGCCCACGCGCGGCCCCGGCCCCACCGGCGAGCCGACCGATACGCCCAGCCCCACCCTCACCCCCAGCGAGACCGCCACGCCCGGCCCCAGCCCCACGGCTTCGCGCACCGGCCCGCCCACGCGCACGCCCACGCGCACGCGCATCCCCACCCGCACGCGCACGCCGAGCAAGACGCCCACCATCACCAACACGCCGACGATCACCAACACGCCCACGCCGCCCGCCCCGCGGCTGGAAATCGCCCGGCCGGGTCTGCTCTCGCGGGTGGTTTCGCCGATCCAGGCGGAAATTTACGCCGTCCCCGGCGACGACGGCCTGGTGACGGTGGAGTTGATCGGCGAGGACGGGCGCACGATCTACCGTGAAGACCGCAACCTGAGCCAGTACCGCGGGCGCTCGATTGCCTTCTACCCGGATATTCCCTACCAGATCGTGGCGATGGCCGAGACGGCGCGCCTGCAGGCCTCCACGCGCGACAGCCACGGGCGCACCGTGGCGCTCATGTCGGTGGATCTGGTGCTGCTCTCGGTGGGGCGGGCCGAAATCTTTGCCCCGGAGATCACCCAGGAACCGTACATCGTGCGTTTCCCCAGGGAAGGAGACGCCATCTCGGGGGGCGTGCTGCTGGTGAGCGGGCTGGCGCGCCCCGTGAACGATTCGCCGGTGCTGGTGGAGTGCATCGCCGAAGACGGGCGCGTGGTGGCCAGCGGTTCGTTCAATGCGGCGAAACCCGCCGGCGACCAGAGCCACATGCCCTTCCTGCTGGAAATCCCCTACCAGGTGGACGGCCCCACCCCCGTGAGGCTCACCTTCCGGCAGGAGGGCAGCCGCATCCCGGGGAATGTGGCGCTCTCCAGCCTGTTGATCGTGCTGGAGCCGTAGAATGGGTTTTCTTTGCAAAAAAGTTGAATTGCCGTCTTTGGGCGCTCAGGGTTCTGCGAACCCGGGCCTTTCGGCCAGAGCGCCTGAGCAACCGATCTCTTTTCCCTTATAATTCAAGTATGGAAAAACCCACCCCCACCTTCTGGCGCATCCTGGATACCGATTACATCGCCACCTTCTCGTTCGTTTCGCTGGTGACCGTCTGGGTGCTGTATGTGCTCTTCAAGATCCTCAGCTGGAATTTCCGCGACGAGCGCTTTTACCTGATCTTTTCGGCGGGGGTGACGGCGGCGGCGCTGGGGCTGATCGCCTGGCGCTTCTTCTCGGTGCGGCGCATCTTCCAGCAGGGCGAGGAAGTGCGCGCCCGGGTGACGAAATCGGATTTCTACCGCGACCGCGGGCAGGTGGTGGTGGAATTCACGCTGCGCGGCGAGAAGGACAAGCGCCGCTCGGTGAGTCACCTGCACACCAACCGCCGCACCAAGGCGATCAAGCCCGGCGATTGGGTGACCCTGCTGGTGAACCCCGCCCGGCCCCGGCAGACCGCGATTAAAAACGCCTACCTGGACGAGAACACGTAACCCGCAGCGCTCCACTCCCCAAAATGTGACATTTGACGGGAAAAATATACATATTTGATCTTATTCCTGGGGTTAAGGGACGGTTATAATAATCCCATTGCGGCATTGCCCTCGAAGGAGTTTGAATACTGAATGGATAATGTGATTGTGGCTGCATTTGTCACCGGCATCACCACCGGCGGGTTGAGCTGCATGGCCGTCCAGGGCGGGTTGATCACCACCTCGCTCGCCAACCGCCTGGAAGCCGGCCTGCAAAGCGCCGCCAAAGCCGGCGGTAAAAAGAAGCCCGCGCAGGCCAGGCCGGGCGGCGCGGGGCTGGCTCAGCCCATTTTGCTCTTCCTGGCGGCCAAGCTGGCCGTTTACACCTTGCTTGGGTTCCTGCTCGGCGCGCTGGGGTCGGTGCTTTCGCTCTCGGCGGTGACGCGCGGCATTCTGCAGGCGGGCATCGGCATCTTCATGGTCGGCAACGCCCTGCGCATGTTCAACGTGCACCCCATCTTCCGCTACTTCACCTTTGAGCCGCCTGCGCGGGTGACGCGCTACCTGCGGCGCAAGTCGAAGAGCGCCGATTCGCCGCTCACCCCGCTCATGCTCGGCGCGTTGACGGTGCTCATCCCGTGCGGCGTCACGCAGGCGATGATGGCCCTGGCGGTCGGTTCGGGCAGCCCGTGGCTGGGCGCGGTGATCCTCTTTGCCTTCACCCTGGGGGCCAGCCCGGTCTTCTTTGGCCTGACTTACCTGGCGACGCGCCTTGGGGCGTTGCTCGAGAAGAACTTCACCCGCGTGGTGGCCTTGGTGCTGCTCGTCCTGGGGGTGCTCACCTTTGATACCGGCCTCAACCTGATGGGCTCGCCCGTCAGCCTCAGCCGCATTCCGCAGCTGGTTGCCGAGGCCTTCTCGCCCGGGCAAAGCCTGCAGACCTATACGCTCCCCGGGCAAGACAACGGCATCATCCAGCAGGATGCCGCCCCGCAGGGCGGGGAGGTGGTGGAGATCAAAGTGACCGATACCGGTTACAGCCCGTCGCGCGTGCGCGTGCCGGCTGGGAAGACGATCAAGCTCAATTTGACCACCAACGACACCTATTCCTGCGCGCGCGCGTTTGTGATCCCGGCGCTGGACCTTTCGGCGCTGCTGCCTGCCAGGGGCACCAAGACGCTGGAGATCCCGCCGCAGAAAGCGGGCACGCGCCTGCAGTTTGCCTGCTCGATGGGCATGTTCAGCGGGGTGATTATCTTCCAATGAGAGAGGGACGCGGTATGGTGAAGAAGGTTTTTAAGATCCCCGATATGCACTGCGCCAACTGCGTGATGCGCCTGGAGGGCATCGAGGATGACCTGCAGGGCATCCTTGAGATCCGCGGCAGCTATCACCGCCAGACGCTCGAGGTGAGTTATGACGAAACGCTCCTCAGCGAGGAGGAGATCCGCGAGGCAATCGCCGGGCTGGGGTACACGGCGCAGTAGCAAAGCCGCCACAGGTTAAGAAAAAGCAGGCAGGAGGGCGGGCCGTGACCCGCTCTCCTGCCTGCTTTTTTTCCTCGAAAGAAGCGCCTACTTCAGGTCTTTATACATCGCGGGCAACTGCCAGGTGCGCACGGCGGCTTCGTACTGGATGCGAAAATTCATCTTCGACTGCCCCCAGCGCCGGTCGGCAAAATAGATGGGCGTTTCGAGGGCCTTGAACCCCAGGCGCGTGGCGATGTAGTTCATCTCCACCTGGAAGATGTAGCCGTTGGAGCGCACGCGCTCGAGCGGCATGCGGCGCAGGGTTTCGGCCTTCCAGAGCTTGAAGCCCCCGGTCACATCGCGGATCGAGAGCCCAAGGATGGTGCGCGCGTAGAAATTCCCGAAGCCCGAGAGCGCCTTGCGCCAGAAGGGCCAGCGCTCATCCAGCCGGCCGCCCTTGACGTAGCGCGAGCCGATGGCCACGTCGCAGCGCTCGAGCAGCGCGGCCAGCTCGGGGATTTTCTCGATGGGGTGCGAGAAATCCGCGTCCATCTGACCGATGGCCTCTGCGCCGCGCTGCAGCAGGAGCTGAAAGCCCTGGATATAAGCCGTGCCAAGCCCGAGCTTTCCGGCGCGGTGCAGCACGCTCACCCGCCCGCCGGTCTGTTCGGCCAGTTCGTCGGCGATTCTGCCGGTGCCGTCTGGGCTGTTATCGTCCACGATGAGCAGGCTCAGCGCGGGCATTGGCAGGGCCAGCACGGCGGAGACCAGCCTGGGCAGGTTCTCCGCCTCATTATAGGTTGGAACAACGAAGGTGGTTTTCACGATGGGCGGCAGAAGCCTTCCAGTTCGGATTTCAACGCAGCCAGGCTGTTCAGACCGGCGCTGGAGAGGCGAACTTCGCCGACCTGCAGCGCCAGCCCGCGCCCGCTGAACGTGCCGGCCTCGCGGTGCTGGCCTGAGTAGAAATACTCGAACGACTGCTCCAGGCGGCGGCGCGAGCGCTCTTTGAGGGCCGCGGCGCTGCCCGGAGGGCAGATGATGACAAAATCGGTGGGCGAGAGGTGGCCGATGAAGTCTTCAGCAGAGGCTGCTTCGCGCGCCGAGTTGCGCAGCATGATCGCCACGGCGCGCAGCAGGTCGTCGGCGGCCACAAAGCCATAGACCTCGCGGAACTGGTCGAGGTTGCGCAGCGAGACGACCAGCACCACCTCGCTCGCGCGCCCGAGGGCGGCTTCGAGGGCTTCATCTACCAGCCTGCCCTCGGCCAGCCCGGTGACTGCGTTGGTGAGCGAGTTCTGCCTGGCGCGCTGCAAGGCGTTGCGCACGCGCAGGCGCAGTTCTTGAATATCGAACGGCTTGGTGATGTAATCATCGGCCTGCAATTCGAGGCCTTTGAGCTTGTCGGAGCGCTCGCGTTTTTCAGTCAGGAAGATAATCGGGATGGTCTTGGTTTTGCGGTTCGAGCGCAGACGGCGGGCCACTTCAAAGCCGTCTATATCCGGCAGGCGGATATCCAGGATCACCAGGTCGGGGCTGTTGCTCTGGGCGGCGCGCACGCCGTCTTCACCCCAGTTTACCGCCAGCACGTCATAGCCTTGCACGCGGAAATACGCGTTGAGCATATCTGCGATATCGAGGTCGTCTTCGACGATGAGAATGGTCGGCTTGGCTTCGTTCAAAATCCACCCCTGCGGCCCGGCTGGAGCACGCCGGGCAATGGTGCGTGCGGTTCGCTGAAAATGGCGGGTGCTTCACCGCTATTTTCAAGGAGAAATAAGCACGTTCCGTCAGGCGATTGGCTCTTTGAAGATCTGGAAATCACAGGTCTTTTCGCCGGTGGCGATGCACTGAGTTTCGACGACGCGGAATTCACGCCCGCCGGAGACCCACTTGAGGCCCTCTTGCAGCAGCCCGGTGGCGATGTGGCAGCAGGGTTTATCGGTGTGGCGGCCGTAACAGACCGGGCAGCGATGAATGGTGTAGATGAAGTGATCAGCCTTCTCCTCCACGGTGCTCAACTGGTCGCTGGTGGTGGAGAAGATTTTCGCCATCGCCGGGATGCCCAGGCGCAGTTTGGTGGAAAGCGGGAGGATTTTGAAAGCGAGGTCGCCCGCTCCGGCCAGCGCGCCAAAGTTGCGCAGCCCTTCCATGAAGACGGCCCTGCCGGCGCGCTGAGCCAGGCCGCGCCCGCCGCGCGGGCCGTACATTTCTTCCAGCGCCCCGTTCAAGGCGGAGAAATCGGCAAAATCGAAGGCCCGTTCCAGGTTGTTGGCGGGGAGGTTGTCGATCAGATGCCCGAGGCCGGCGAGGTTGAGGATGGCATTCAGGCCGTTTTTGCCCATCACATCCTCCAGCGCCATCAGCGCCAGGCGGGCAATCTTGTTGGGGTAATACAGGCCGGCCTTAGGAATTGGCTCCATGAGGTGACTCCCGGTTAGATGAGTTTGGTAAGGTCTTCCGCGGCGCGGCGCATATCGAGGAAGATCAGGCCGAGTTTCGCCTGTTCGCGCGCCAGGGCGGTGAGCACGGCTTCTTCGCCGACCGACATGAGGACGACATAACCCTTCTCGCCTTTGATGTACACCTGGTCGAGTGACCCGCGGCCCAATTCGGTAGCGATTCGCTCGCCAAGCGAGAGCATGGCTGCCGACATGGCTGAAACGCGGTCTTCTTCTACCCCCTGGGGGAGTGCAGAGGCGATTGGCAGGCCGTCCACGCTGACGACAGCAGACGCCTCGATATCGGGCGATGAGGCTTGCAGTTCGCGTAGCCGGTCAACCATCATTTGGGTGCGTGATCGAGTCAAGGTTGCACTCCTTTGCTGGTATTTTCACGTAAGGGAAAAGAACGAAAGAGCCATTTACAACTTTAACACAGCGGTTATGGCATGTCAAGCGAGCCTCGCCGCGCCAGGGCCTTGCCGGAGGGATTGTAAAGCAACTGTTAGGTGCTGATATAATCACGCGTGAAATCTGCTACAGTAAAATTGGCCGGTCGCCCGACGGATGCTTCCGGTTGATTGAAGGCAGATCGGTTTTGCTTTTGTTCATCAGTTCATTGGAGCCACGAGGCCCGGCGGGGTTTTCGGGCCTCTTGCACTCGACCAAACAGATTTCATGCTAAGGAGTTGTTTGATGAAGAAGGTTGTCCTCTCTCTCCTGACGGCCGTGTCGGTCCTCGCGGGGCTGGCGGGCTGCGCCCCTCAGGTGGCTGCGCCCACGCCCACCCCGGCGCCCGTCACGCTCAAGATTGTCGCCCTGCCCATTCTGGACGCGCTGCCGATTTTTGTGGGCCAGGACCAGGGGCTCTTTGAGAAGCACAACGTCAAGGTGGAGTTCATCCCCGCCGGTTCGGCCCCCGAGCGCGACCAGTTGATTGCCTCAGGGCAGGCGGACGGGATGATCAACGAAGTGCTTTCGGCGATGTTCTTCAACAAAGACGGCGTGCGTGTGCAGATCGTGCGCTACGCGCGCGCGGCCACCAGCGGCTCACCGCTCTTCACCCTGCTGGCCAGTTCGCAGAGCGGGGTGACGGACGTGGCCGGGTTGAAGGGCAAATCGATCGGCATTTCGGAGGGCACGGTGATCGCCTACACCACCGAGCGCATGCTGGCGGCCGAAGGGCTGCCGCCGGCGGAGGTGAAGTTCGTCTCGGTGCCGAAGATCGATGCGCGCCTGGCGCTGCTCAAGAGCGGTGAGCTTGATGGGGCCGTGCTGCCCGAACCGCTGGCAAGCGCCGCCGCGCTGGACGGGGCCGTGCCGGTGCTGGCCGATACGAGCCACCCCGAATATAGCTTCAGCACCTATACCATGCGCAAAGAGGTGCTCGATGCCTCGCCTGAAGCGGTGCGCGCCTTTTTGGCCGGGCTGGAGGAGGCCGTGAAGTTGATCAACCAGGACCCGGCCAAGTGGAAGGCGCTGCTTTCGGCGCAGAAGATTCTCCCGCCGGCGCTGGCCGATTCCTTCCAGGTGCCGCAGTTTGTCACCGCGGGGGTGCCCACCGCCGAGCAGTATAACGATGCGCTGGCCTGGGCTAAAGAGAAGGGTTACCTGAGCGCCGATATCGCCTATTCGGACTGCGTGAACGGGGGCTTTTTGCCCTGAAGAAAGTCAACGAGATGATGAGGCAATGAGTACGGCGCTTCCAGGGAAACGGGTTCCTTAAATTCTGGATTCATCCTGCAACTCGTTGTCTCATCTCTCGTCATCTCACCTTCTCCAGCTATGATTCACCTCTCCAGCCTCACCTTCTCGTACGGGCGCGGTGCGCCGATCTTCTCCGGCTTTAGCTGGAGCGCGGCGCGCGGCGAAGCCTGGGCGGTGCTGGGGCCTTCGGGCTGCGGCAAGAGCACGCTGCTCAATTTGCTGGCCGGCCTGCTGCAGCCCACCGGCGGGAAGGTGCTGGTGGAGGGCCAGGAGCTTCACCGCCCGCGGCCGCACACCGGGCTGATCATCCAGGATTACGGCCTGCTGCCCTGGGCCACCGTGCGCCAGAACGCCGAGCTTGGGCTGCGTGTGCGCAACTTCTACGGCCCCGATGGCACCCACGCCCCGCGCGATTATAAGCCCTCGCTGCAGGTGGACCCGTGGTTGAAGCGCCTGGGCCTGCAGGATGTGGCCGCCAAGTACCCGGGGCAGGTTTCGGGCGGGCAGAGGCAGCGCGCGGCCATCGCACGCACGCTGGCATTGGAACCCGACCTGCTCTTGATGGACGAGCCGTTTTCCTCGCTGGATGCGCCCACGCGCGAAAGCCTGCAGGGGCTGGTGCTGGAGTTGTGGGCCGAGCAGGGATTGACGCTGGTGACGGTTACCCACGCCATCGAAGAGGCGGCCGTGCTGGGCCAGAGGATCTTGCTCCTCGGCCGGCCCCCCAACCGCGAGCCGGAGGTGATCGATAACCCCGGCGCGGCGCAGCCCGGCTACCGCGAGAGCGCGGAGTACGCGGCCGTGGTGCGCGAGCTGCGCGAAAGGCTGATGCGCTTATGAAGCGCGGGCGCGTGCTGGTAGCCACGCTGGCGCTCCTGGCGGCCTGGCAGTTGCTGGCGATGTTGCTGCGCCAGAGCATTCTGCCGGCGCCGGTGGAGGTGGCGCGCACGCTGGTGGAGGAAACCCTGCACGGCGAGCTGCCGAAGCACTTCCTCGCCAGCCTGTGGCGCGTGCTGGCCTCTACGCTGCTTTCTATTGGCCTGGCGGCCCCCGCCGGGCTGCTGCTGGGCCAGAGCAAGCGCCTCAACGAGTTCTTTTTGCCGGTGATCTACATTCTTTACCCGATTCCCAAGGTGGTCTTCGTGCCGGTGCTGTTGCTCTTCTTTGGCATCGGCGACCTTTCGAAGATTCTGATCATTTTTCTGATCCTGTTCTTCCAGATTCTCGTCCTGGTGCGCGACCAGGCCGCGGCGCTGCGCCCCGAGTTGATCCTCTCGGTGCGCAGCCTGGGGGCGGGGCGAAGGGCGCTCTTCCGCTTCGTTTACCTGCCTGCCAGCCTGCCGGGCATCCTCACCGCGCTGCGCCAGTCTATCGGCACGGCGGTGGCGGTGCTTTATGTGACCGAGGTGTTTGCCACGCGCTTTGGGCTGGGATATTACATTTACTTCCAGGGTTCTTCGATGATCAATTACCCGGCGATGTATGCCGGGATTGTGGTGATGAGTCTGCTGGGGCTGGCGCTCTATTTCATCGTTGATTGGCTGGAAAAGAAGCTCTGCGGCTGGCAGAACCCGTAATTAAACGCGGCTTATCTGCATGGCCGTTCACTCTGCTCCCCACAATTGTATAATGAATCTATGAGCAAATCTCTGCGCATGTTGACTCACCCGCTGGCGCTGCTGGCGATTCTGCTCGTGGCGCTCAACGACTTCCTGCTCAAACCCCTGGCCCCTTCCTGGCTCACCGGCAAGCTGAGCGACCTGGGTATGCTGGTTTTCTTGCCGCTGCTTCTGGCTGGGCTGCTGGAATTGGCTCTGCCGCGGTGGGGGGCAGCTGCCTTGAGTTTTGGAATAGTAGCCGGGGCGTTCGTGCTTCTCAAGGCCGGCCCGGTCACTGCCGGGTGGTTGGGCTTTCTGCCGCTGCGGTCGATCGCAGACCCGACCGATTTGCTCGCTCTGCCGGCGCTGGCCGGGGCTTTCTGGTTGTGGAGGCGCGGCGAATCGGCGCCTGCCAGCCCGCTGCGCTGGCGGCTGCTGGCCCTGCCACTCGCGGCGGTCACGGCGCTGGCCGACTCGGCTATGCCGGATATGGGTGTCACGTGCCTGGCCGAGAAAGACGGCTCTTTTTATGCCCAGGCGGGCTTTGGGCGGGTATATGCCAGCCGTGACGGGGGCCTGACCTGGCAGGTGGAAGGCGACTCCTGGCAGGACCGGGGTGAGTGTTGGAAGCTGCAGAACGCCGGGCCTCTCGTTCTGAGCGCGCCGGGCGGCGGTGCGGAGTTCCGCGTGACTTCCGGCGGGCCGGTGGAGCGCTCTGCAGACGGGGGTGCAACCTGGCAGGCTGTTGGGGCTTTTGCGCCTCTCTCTGAGCCGGAAGAAGCCTACCTGCGGAAAACCCGCGCGAACAATGTGTTTGTACAGGCGGCCCCGGTCGATGCGTTGATCGACCCGGCGACGGGCAGCCTGCTCCTGGCAATGGGGCTGGAGGGTGTGGCCATTGTGCGGCCGGATGGGTCATTGCAGTGGGCGGCTGTGGGGGATAACGCTCACGACACGCTGCGGGCTTCGGCGCCGGGCAGTTACTTCACGCTGCTGGCGGGAGAGCTGGTTCTGGCTCTGCTCGGCGGGCTGATCTGGCTGGCGAGCGGGGTGCTGGCCGGCACGCGCCGCGCCTGGACGGTGGTGAGCGTGCTGGCGTGGCTTTCACTGGCGGGGTCGGCGCTCGCGCTGTTCCCCGAGCTCGCCAACGGGCCCTACACGGGTATCTTCCCGGCGGCGGGGCTGGCTGTGACGGGTCTTTTGACTCTGGCGCTGCTGGCAGGTGCGGCGGCGAGGTTGAGGTTGAAGCTGCTGAACCACCTGCCGCTAGCCCTGCTGCTGTCGGTTTTGGCAGCGGCACCGTACGTGCTGTGGGGGCTGGGTGTTCTGCCGGTTTACGGGTACGCCCTCGCGATCGCGATCGTGGTGGTGATCGCTGCGGGAATTTTGATGAGGGGGAAAGGGGAAACCCGGCTCTAATCCGGCAGCAAGGATTTAACCGCGAAGGGAAGAGTCGAGCACCTCGCGTAGGGTGCGGTCGATTTGATGACCGCACCCTTTTTGGCAGTAAAAGATGGTGCGGCCCAAGGCGGCCGCACCCTACAAGCTAAGACGGTGCAGCCCAAAGCGACTCTTGTAGGGTGCGGTCGATTGCATGACCGCACCTCTTTCTCTTCTTGTAGGGTGTGGTCGATTGCATGACCGCACCCTTTTTGACAGTAAAAGATGGTGCGGCCCAAGGCGGCCGCACCCTACAAGCCCGAATGGCGCGGTCGATTGCATGACCGCACCATCTTTCATGCTCAAACCAATGCGGCCCGGCCCCCCTCCCTTAGCCCTCCCCAAAACAAAAACGGTTTTGAGGGAGGGCCTGGCGGTGGGCCAAATCGCCGCGATGTTGGGGGAGACCCGGGGTGCACCCGCAGGGGGAAAAACACGAAGGAACGCGAAGAGAAGAGAGGTCGCCTCTTTTTTTCGCGTCCTTTAGCGGCTAGGTTCCGGGAAGGAATTTAGCGATGAGCAGGCCGAGCGAGAAGAGCAGGCAGAAGATCAGTTCGAGCTGGCCCGTGCCTGCCAGCGATTTGTTCAACGCCCGGCCTGTATCCTGCCAGACGTTCCACACCAGGCGCACGCCAAGCGGCAGTGAGAGCCAGCAGAGCAGCACCCAGCCCGGCAGCAGCCCGGAGAGTGCCATCAGCAGCGTGGAAAGGTACGCCAGCCCAAGCACCACCAGGTATTCGCGGCGAGTCCAGGCGGCGCCGTTGCGCACCGCCAGCGTGCGCTTGCCGGTGGCCATGTCGGTGGGGATGTCGCGCAGGTTGTTGACCACCAAAATATTCACCACCAAACAGCCCACCGGGAAGGCCACCGCAAAGGCTGCCAGGCTGACGGCCTTTGCCTGCACAAAGTACGTTCCCACCACCGCCGCCAGCCCAAAGAAGAGGAAGACGAATACCTCTCCCAGGCCGTTGTAGCCGAGCGGATAGGGGCCGCCGGTATAGGCCAGGGCTGCCAGCACCGAGAGCGCGCCGATGGCGATGACCGGCCAGCCTGAGGCCAGCGCCAGGTAAACACCGCACAGGGCCGCCATGGCAAAAACCAGCGCCGTGCCCCAGGCTACCTCGGCCTGCGTCAACAGCCCGGCCTGCGTGACGCGCACCGGCCCCAGGCGCTGCGAGGTATCCACGCCTTTCTGAAAATCGAACAGGTCGTTGGAGAAGTTGGCCCCCACCTGGATCAGCAGCGCGCCGATCAGCGCCGCCAGCGCCGGGCCGGGGGAGAATTGGCCGGCGTAGAAAGCCAGCGCCGAGGCGACAATCACCGGGGCGACCGCCGCCGGCAGGGTGCGCGGCCGGGCCGCCAGTACCCAAACCTGAAGTTTGCTCATCGTTAGCTAGTATACCAATCCTTCCGCTTTCCGTTGTAGAATATTGGGAAGGAATGGGAGCAGGTGCTCGGGCGCCGAGGCGATTGGACAACGCTGGTCTCTTGCCCTGAGCGCCAAAGCGCCCGCGTGCCTTTTAAACCCTAAGGAACCCAATGCACCCACAAGACCCTGTCATCATCGATGCCATCCGCACGCCCATCGGGGCGCTGGGCGGGGCGCTGGCGCGCGTGCGGCCAGACGACCTCGCCGCACACGCCATCCGCGCGCTGTTGCAGCGCACCGGCCTCGACCCGGCCCTGGTGGAAGAGGTGTACTTCGGCTGCGCCAACCAGGCCGGCGAAGATAACCGCAACGTGGCGCGCATGGCCGCGCTGCTGGCCGGGCTGCCCGTGGAGACGGCGGGGGTCACCTTCAACCGATTGTGTGCTTCGGGGTTGACTGCGGTGAGCATGGCGGCCAGGGCTATCCGCAGCGGCGAGGGTGACGTGTTCATCGCCGGGGGCGTGGAGAGCATGTCGCGCGCGCCCTATTCGCTGCCCAAGGCCGAGGCGGGCTTCCCCTTTGGCAACCTGACGGCCTACGACACGGCCCTGGGCTGGCGTTACCCCAACCCGCGCATGGAGCAGCTCTACGGCCTTGAGTCGATGGGCGAGACGGCTGAAAACATCGCCGGGCAGACCGGTATCTCGCGCGAGGCGCAGGATCGCTTCGCTCTCGAGAGCCACCGGCGGGCGATCGAGGCGATCGATTCGGGCAGGTTCGCCGAGGAAATCACCCCCGTGCCCGTGCCGCAAAAGAAAGGCGAGCCGCTGGTGGTGGATACCGACGAGCGCCCGCGCCGCGACACCACCTACGAATCGCTCGCGCGCCTCAAGCCTGCCTTCCGGCAGGGCGGGAGCGTCACGGCGGGCAACTCTTCCGGGCTGAACGACGGCGCGGCAGCCCTGCTGGTGATGAGCGCCGCGCGCGCGGCTGCGCTGGGCTTCAAGCCGCTGGCGCGCGTGGTCGCTTCGGCGGCGGCGGGCGTGGCCCCGCGGGTGATGGGCCTTGGGCCGGTTCCGGCCACCCGCAAAGCCCTGGCGCGCGCCGGCCTGGAGCTGAACCAGGTGGGGCTGGTGGAGATCAACGAAGCCTTTGCCGTGCAGGTGCTGGCGGTGATGGCCGAACTGGGCCTTTCGCATGAGATGGTCAACGTCAACGGCGGGGCGGTGGCGCTGGGCCACCCGCTGGGGTGCTCGGGGGCGCGCATCCTCACCACCCTGCTGCACGAAATGCGCCGCCGCGCCGCCGGCGCGCCCCGCCCTTATTACGGCCTGGCGACGCTGTGCGTGGGCGTGGGTCAGGGCGAGGCCATGCTGGTGGAGTGCCTGGCATGAATGTCCTCGTCACCGGCTCCACCGGGTTCATCGGCTCCAGACTGTGCCGCGCCCTCGTGCAGGCAGGCCACAAGGTGCGCGCGTTTCACCGCCCGGCCAGCACACTGCGCCTGCTCGAAGGGCTGGAGATCGAGCACGCCCTCGGCGACCTGACCCAGCCGGAGACGCTCCTGGCGGCCATGCAGGGCATCGAAGGGGTCTTCCACGCCGCGGCGTGGATGGGCGGAAACGACTCGGGAAGGCTGTATGCCGTCACGGTGGAAGGCACGCGCGAGGTGCTGGCGGCGGCGCGCAAAGCGGGCGTGCGGCGCGTGGTGCACACCAGTTCGGTGGCCGCTTTAGGCGTGCCCGAGCGCGGCGCGCCTTCACTGCTCAACGAGAACCACACCTGGAACATCCCCCCGGAATACTACCCCTACGGGTATGCCAAGTACCTGGCCGAGATGGAAGTGCAAAAGGCCGTGGCGCAGGGGCTGGATGTGGTGATCACCAACCCGGGCATGGTCTTTGGGGCCGGAGATGTCCACCGCCAGTCGAGCTCGATCATCAACCTGGTGGCGGCACGCAAGCTGAGCGTGGCGGTGGAGGGGGGAATCAACGCCGTGCACATTGCCGACGTGGTGGAGGGGCACCTGGCGGCCTTCGAGCGCGGCAGGTGCGGCGAGCGCTACATCCTGGGCGGCGAGAACCTGACGTACCTTGAACTGCTGCAAATCATCGCCCGCGCAGCAGGCGTGCCCGCGCCGAACCTGGTGCTGCCGGCGGGGCTGGTGCGCGCGCTGGGGCGGCTGGCGCTGCCGCTGCAAAACTTCCTCGACCTGCCGGTCAGCGCGGAGCTTTTCCACCTGGCGGGCTACAACTTCCATTACGACCTGCGCAAGGCGCAGGTGGAGCTGGGCCTTGCCCCTCCGCGCCCGGTGGAAGAGGCGGTTGCCGAAGCGTTGAGCTGGTTCCACGCGGGGTAGATCGTCAATTCCGGCTCGCAGGTGGGCTTCCCCGGGGCCGGGGCGCGCTCTCTTTTACCCTCCGATTTCGCTCATCACGCGGTTGAGGGCGAATTTGCCTTCCTGGAGGCCGTGACCCCAGGGCTTGTACCACACCCCGTCTAAGATCAGCTTGCGCAGGTCTTCGAGGGAGGCCCCGGCGCGCAGCGGCTTGAGCAAATCCACCTCTTTTTCGCGCAGCAGGCACAGGCGCAGCTTGCCATCGGCCGTCAGGCGGGCGCGCGTGCAGGTGGCGCAGAAGGGCAGCGAGACGGAAGAAATGAACCCGAGCGTGCCCACCCCGCCGGGCAGGCGGAAGAGGCGCGCTTCGCCATCCAGCTCGCCCTCGTTGAGCAGTTCCAGCGGCCCCAGAGCGGCTTCGATGCGCTCGATCATCTCGGCGGCGCGCACTACCTGCGTCTGCTGCAGTTCGGTGGCCCCGGCGAAGGGCATCATCTCGATATAACGCATCTGCCAGGGGTGCTCGAGCGTCAGGCGCGCCAGGTCCACCACGTCGGCCTCGTTGTAGCCGCGCACCACCACCGCGTTGAGCTTGACCGGGGCCAGCCTGGCTTCCTCGGCGGCGCGGATGCCCTCCCACACCTGGTCAAAGCTGCCCCAGCGCGTCAGGCGCTTGAACTTGGCGGGGTCGAGCGTATCGAGGCTGATGTTGACGCGCTGCAACCCGGCTTCTTTGAGCGGGCGGGCCAGTTTGCCCAACAGGACGCCGTTGGTGGTCATTGTCAGGTGGCGCACGCCGGGGGTGCGGCTGATTTCGCGCACCAGGTCCACGATTCCGGCGCGCACGGTCGGCTCGCCGCCGGTGAGGCGCAGCTTATCGAACCCCAGGCTGGTGAAGAGGCGCACCAGCAGGAGCAGTTCGTCGTCCTGCATCATCTCCTTGTTGGGCCGGAAGGTCATATCCTCCGGCATGCAATAAACGCAGCGCAAATTGCAGTGATCGGTCAGGCTGATGCGCAGGTAATGGATGTCGCGTCCAAAACGGTCAAGGGCCATGGGGCACCGTTCAATTCAGAAGATATTTATGATATTATACCAAAAAATTCGCCTAAAACGGTTGGTTTTATCGGTATTCTAATCCACGGCGAAGGTGCCGGCTCGTTGAGAATCCTCGATGGAAATTGCGCGGTTTTGATGGATAATATTAACGAGCCTGACCATGCGGTTGACGACCATCCCGCGCAAGGCTGTGTGCATTTCGACTGATCCCTGGAAGCGAATTCCTTCGCAAGGTTCAATCCGTTTCAGCGAGGTTCATATGCCAGCAACCACCTTCCCCGGCCCCATTCGCGTGAGCCCGAACCGGCGCTATTTCGTTGATGCGAACGGCAGGCCTTTCTTCTGGCTGGGCGATACCGCCTGGCCCTTCTTCGTCAGCTACAGCCCCGAGGCGGCCGACCGTCACCTGGTCAACCGGGCGGCCAAGGGCTTCAGCGTCATCCAGTGCGTGCTGGCCTGGGGCGACCCCATCCCGCCCAACCTGGCCGGAACGCCCCCCAGGGCGAACTATCACGGCGAACCGCCCTGGAAGCAGACCCCCGCCGAACCGAACCCGGCCTTTTTTAATTACGTGGAGACGCTCCTGCGCCGCGCCGCCGAACTGGGGCTTGTACTGGCAGTGCTGCCCACCTGGGGCTTCCATGTGAACGACAGCCGCGTGTTCGACCCGCAAAACGGCTACGCCTACGGCGAATGGCTGGGAAGGCGCTTCAAAGACGCGCCGAACCTCATCTGGGTCAACGGGGGCGACCGCGAACCGGCGGACTGCGCCGATACCTGGCGGGCCATTGCCCGCGGGCTGCGCGCCGGAGATGGGGGCAGCCACCTGATCTCCTATCACCCGTGCGGGTTCTTCTCGTCTTCCTACTACTTCCACAATGAAGATTGGCTGGACTTCAATATGATCCAGACGTGGTCGGCCTGGCCGGCGGTGTACCAGGCAGTCTCGGCCGACCGGGCGCTCGACCCGCCCAAGCCGGTTGTGCACGCCGAGGGCGCCTATGAAGACGGCCCGGAATACCCGCTCGGGCCGATCACCCCGCTGGTGGTGCGCCGGCAGGCCTGGTGGGCCGTGATGGCCGGGGGCTTCCCCACGTATGGACAAAACCAGATGTGGCGCATGGAACCCGGCTGGCAGGGCGCGCTCGATTCGCCGGGCGCATTCCACATGGGCATGCTGCGCCAGATCATCGGGCATTTCCCCTGGTGGGAAATGATCCCCGACCAGACCCTGTTCAACGAAGGCACCAGCTGCGGGCGCACGCTCAACGCGGCCATGCGCACCCCCGATCGGCGCCTGGCGCTGCTCTACCTCTCCAGCCAGTGCCACGCCTATGTGCGGGTAGACCGCATTGCCGCGCGCAAGGCGCGCGCCACCTGGATCAACCCCGCCACCGGCGAGCACCAGGCGGGGGGCGAATACCTCACCGGCAATGCCACGGGCGCCACCTTCGCGCGCTGGACGAGCGAGTGGTTCTCGGTGCCTGCGCATTGGGAAGACGCGCTGCTGATGCTGGAAGGAATCTAATCCTCAGCGGTTCACCTGGAATTTTACCTGCGCCGATTCGGTGAGGTTGCCGGCCAGGTCGGTGACGCGCACCGCCAGGGTGTGCTCGCCGGGGGAGGCCTGCCAGGTGTAGCTCCACGGGGCCACCAGGTTCTGCCCGGCCGGTTTGCCATCCACCAGCCACTCCACCTTCTGGATGCCCACCGCGTCGGAGGCCTCGGCCTGGAAGGTGACCTGGCGGTCTCTGGGGAGGTTGAAGGCCTGGCCCGGCAGCGGGTAGATCACCCGCGCGACGGGCGGGGTGTTATCCACCGTCACCTGGATGGTGGCGTTTTCCACCGTCTGGTCGGCGCGCACCACCAGCAGGCGCAGGGCATAGAGTCCGTCCAGGCCCTGCGTATCCCATTCGGCCAGCAGCTGGTCGCTGGCTGGGGTGGAGCTATCGGGGGCGATCTGCAGCCAGCTCTGCGGGTTGAGCCCGGCCCCGGCCTGCAGGCGGTAGGAGCTGAAGCCCGCTCCGCGCGCCGTGCCGCGCAGCGCCACCTTGCCGCGCACGTAGGCGAACGGCGCCGGGCTGCTGATCTGCACATTTTCGGATGGCGCGGGCGGCTGGATGGCATCGTACACGTCCGGCGGGGTTTGAATGCCCGCCGCGGCGGCCCATGCACGCGCCTCGGGGGGCACTTGCATGTACACGCGCTCGTCCACCAGCCCGGCGGGGGTGAAGACCGTCGCCAGGCGGCCCGTCTCGCGGTTGACCTGGTAGGTCTGGTAGAGCGAGTCGTAAGAGACCGGCTCGTTGCCCGCCAGGAACAGCTCGGCCACCACCGCCGGGCAGGCCGCGGTGGGCAGCTGGCCGGATGGGTCGCACACGTTGACGGTAGAGACGCCCTGGGGGGGCGGCCAATCTTCAGCGGGCAGGTCGCGCGCGGTGAACTGGATGAGCGCATGCCAGATTCCGGCGGCAAAGCGCGGGTCCACCCGGGCCTGCCGGCTGCCGAGCCACAGCACGGCCACGCGCCGGCGGATATACCCCGCCGCCCAGGCTTCTTGCCCGCCCTCCACGCGCCCCACCTTGGCCCCGGCCGGGCGGCCGACTTCGAGCGGATTGGGGTAGCCCAGGGTGGGCCAGCGCGACTGCTCGTCGCTGAGGACGTGATGTACCAGGTAGGCCAGCGGCGGGCTGAGCACCGGCTGCGCCTCGGGCGTGGTTGCGTCTAACAGGATGCGCTGCTGCGCGTCTTCCACGTAAAGCACGGTCACCGGTTGAATGGCCGCCAGCCCGGGCAGGCGCTGCCCGTTGAGCGTGCCGAGGTTGGCGAAGGCCGAATAGGCCTGGGCCAGTTCCACCGGGGTGGATTTTGCGCCGCTGAAAAGCACGTCCGCCGACTGCTCCTCGGCCAGCGCGGGCAGCCCCAGGGCGGCCGCGAGCCGCCAGGCGCTGGCCGGGCCGATCTGATCCACCATTTGCGCGAGCGGCGAGAGGTAATCGTTGGCGAGGGCGGCGCGCAGGCGCAGCGGCCCGTGGTAGACGCCATCGGGGTTGGCCGCCTGCGCCAGGCCGGAGGGGATATCCCACACCAGGCTGGCGGGGCCGTAACTGCGCGCAAAGGCCGCCGCTGCGGCGATGGGCGTGAGCAGCGAGCCGGGCGAGTGAGCGGCGGCGAAGGCGGGTTCGCTTTCGAGGGTGGTATCTCCGAGCAGGGCCAGCACCTGGCCGGTGGAAGGGTCGAGAACGGTTCCGGCGGCGGCCAGGCCGGGGGGAAGCGAATCGCCGGGCGGCAGGGTGGGCAGCAGGCGCGCCGATTGGCACTCCGAGCCGTCGGGCAGGCTTTCCTGCCCGCTCAGACCTTCCAGGCGGCGTAGCTGGGTGCGTACCAGGCAGGTCATCTCTAACTGCAGGTCGTAATCGAGGCTGGTGATGATGCGCAGCCCGCCGCGCTCTAAGCGCTGGCGGCCAAAGCAGCGCGCGAGCTGGTCAAGCGCGAGCGAGGTGAAAGCCGCGGCCGATGATTTGCCCGCGGGGGTCTCTTTGCGCAGGCGCACTTCTGAAGCGGAAGCGCGTTGATACTCATCCGGCGAGATTGCCTTTTCTGCAAGGAGTTGTTCCAGCGCGGCCTGCTGTCGTTCGACGGCGGCGTTTGGCGAATCGAGCGGGTTGAGCGCGGGCGCGGAGGTGAGCGGGATGAGCAGGGCCGCATCGGCCAGCGTGAGCTCGGAGGCCGATTTATCCAGGTAGAGACGCGCGGCGGCCTCGGCGCCGTAGGTGAGGTGCCCAAAAGAGGCCGAATTCAGGTACCACTCCAGCACTTTGGAGCGCCCGTACTGGCTGACCAGCTGGGCGGCCAGCAGGCGCATGCGCAGCGCCCGGCGCAGCCCGGCGGGTTCCTGGCTCAGGAAGAGGTCGTAGGCCAGGCGTTCGGCCAGGGTGGCGGGCTGGGGGTCGAGCAGGCGGCCCGAATGGAAGCCTGGGTTGCTCCAGAAGGTCGGGTCGAGCAGGGCCACGGCGGCGCGCAGCAGCTCGGGCGAGAAGTGATCCGCCTCGGTGGGATCAACATGCATGTAGCGGCGCACAATGCCCGGGTTTTCGAGCGTCAGCAGCAGGTGCTGACCGGTGCGGTCATACAGGCGCGTGGGCTGGAAGAACAACCCTTCGCCGGGGTCGAAGAAAGCGGGCAGATCGGCCAGGGTGGGCAGGCCGCCGGTGAGCGAACTGTACCAGTAGGAAACGGCCCCCAGCCCGGCGGCAGCGGCCAGGAAGAGCACCGCCAGCAGGCCAAGCCCCAGGCGCCCGGCGCGGCGGCGCGCTTTGCTCTGCCGGTAGGTGCGGCGCAGCTTGCGCCGGTGAACCAATGTGAAGAGATCAATCGTGCGCACGAGGTTGCAGGTTCAACGGGTGGGCGATGGGCTGGGGGGCACCCGTGTGCGGGTGGCGGTGGGCGCGGGGGTGCGGGTGGGGGCCAGGGTGGCGCTCTGCGCCGGGGTGGGCGTGCGGGTGGCCAGGGCGGCGATGCGCTGCCTTGCCAGGACGGCCCATTCCGGCTGGAGCGCTTCGGCGGGCAGCGCGAGCAGCTTTTGCCAGAGGGTGTAGGCCACCGAGGGCTTATCGAGCGCTTCGAGCGACTGAGCTTCCCAGTAGTACAGCTCGGCCGTCTGGCTGTCACCTTCGGCCAGGCCGAGGGTGCGCTCGAACTGCACGTAGGCGTCGCCGGGATATTGGGCTTTGAAGAGCGCCACGCCCAGGCCCAGGCTGGCGGCGTAGGATTCTTTATCCAGCTCGGCGGCCGCCTTGTAATCGTCCACGGCGGAAGAGTAATTCTTCAAGTCCATATACAGGCGGGCGCGCTGCAAAAGCGCATCCACCGAGCGGCGGTCCAGCTTGAGGGCGGCAGAGAGCGACTCGAGCGCGGCCTCCGGCTCCTTGACGGCTTCGTAGGCGCGCGCCGCCATCACATAGGCGAAGGCGTCATCGGCGACGTAGCGCAGGTAGGTTTTGAGCGGGGTGAGCGAGTCGGCATCACGTTTGTTTGCCTGCAGCGCTTCGGCCAGGAAGCGGTAAGCGGGGAGGGAGGTGAAATCCAGCTCGGAGGCGGCCCTGGCTTCTTCGAGCGCCTTGGGGGCATCACCCAGGCCCAGGTAGGCCCGGCCGCGCAGGATGCGGGTGAGCGGCGAGCCGGGCAGCAGCGCCTCGGCCTGGGCCAGCCTGTCGAGCGCGGCGGTGTAATCGCCGGCCGCTATGTCCAGGTTCGCCAGCTCCTGGTAAGCCTCGCCGAGGTTGGGGTCATACTGGATTGCCGCTTCGAGGTCGGCGCGCGCCCTGGCCGGAGAATCGGCCTTGGGCTCGGCGCTCAACACGGCGCGGGCGCGGCCGAGGTAGGCCGGGCCGAAAGAGGGGTTGGTGTTGATCGCGCGGGTGTAGTAGGCGATTGCCTGGTCAAATTTCCCCTCAAAGCGTTTTGCCTCGCCCGCGTAGTAGAGCGCATCCACGGCCTCGGGCTGCACCGTGACCACCTGCAGCATGTAGGTTTCCAGCCCGGCCCAGTCGCCGCGCTGGTAGGCGCGCATGCCGATGCGGTAAGCCTCGCTGACCGGGTGAGGGGTATCCACGTACAGCGGGGTGGGGGTGTAGGTGGCCTTGAGCTGCATCCACAGCGGGGTGGGACCGGCGAAGGTGGGCGTTTCGCTGCGGCGCAGCGGGGTGGTAGAGGGCAGCGGGGTGAAGGTTGGCGGGTTGGGAAAGTCGGTGGGCAGGATGATGGCTTTCTGCGTGGCGCGGCGCGAGCCGAGCACCACCACCACCGTCACCGCGGCGATCAACACTAATGCGCCGAGGATCATGGCCCACTGCCGCCAGCCGCCCAGCGGCAGGGGGGTGCGCTCTTGCGCGCCGGGCAGCGGCGCGGCCTGCCAGTTGCGCTTCATCAGGCGCAGGGGGATGACGCGGCTTTCATCTGGCTGGGCCTGCCCCAAGAGTTGCAGCCCGCGCCGGGCGGCCTGGTTTTCGGGGTCGCGGCGCAAGACTTCGTTGAGGCAGTACGAGCGTTCTTTGGGGGTATCGACCACCGCGCTCATCCACAGCCAGTAATCGGCGTTGGCCTGGTTGAGCTTGAGCAGCCGCGTGAACAGGTCGCGGGCGCGGGCGCGCTCGCCGCTGCGGACAGCCGCCAAGGCCTCCTGGTACATGGCCTCTTCGGGGGTCATGCTTTGAGTTTAGCATAGGCTTTTCCAGCGGGCAAGCCGGGTGAATTGCCCAGCTTCGAGAAGGAAGGCTGAGAAACGGCTAACGGGCAGGGAAGGGAATGCGCTGCGCCCGGGCGGGTATAATTGCCGCATGCGTAAACTGCTTGCCTTTCTCGCGGCGATCGTCCTGGCCGGCTGCGCTGCGCCGCCTGCCGCCGCCCCTGCCGCCACCCCCAGCGCAACGCCGCGCGCCGGGGCGCTCACCCCCTACACCCCTCTGCCCCCGGCCGGGGTGACCCCCAGCCTGAGCCGCTCTACGCCCTCCCCGCTGCCATCGCTCACCCCCACGCCGCTCAGGCATGTGGTGCAGGATGGCGAGGATATGTTCGGCATCGCGTACCGCTACGGCGTGACCCTCGACGTGCTGCTGACCGCCAACCCCACCGTCAACCCGCGCGCGATGCGGGTGGGCACGGTGTTGATCGTCCCTTCGGGCAGCCGCCCCACGCCCACCGTTCAAAACCCGACCCCCACGCCCCTGCCGGTGACGCTGGCGCAGCCTGCCTGCTACCGCGCGCTGGATGGCAGCCTGACCTGCCTGGCGCTGGCGACCAATTCCACCGGCCAGGCCGTGGAGAACTTGAGCGCAAAGGTGCGCCTGCTGGTGAAACCCTCCAGCGAAATCCTCGAGCTGGCGGCCTTCGCGCCGCTCAATCTGCTCGAGCCGGGGGCCAGCCTGCCGCTGGTGGCCTATGTGGATGCGCCTGCCCCGGAAGAGTTCGAGGCCGGGGCCGAACTGGTCACCGGGCTGCCGCTCCCCGAGGGCGATACGCGCTATGTCCAGGCCCGGCTGGAGGGCCAGAGCGTGACGATCGCTTCAGACGGGCTTTCGGCGCACGCGCGGGGCAGCGTGGCGCTGGATGCAGGCGGGGCGGGCGTCGTTTGGGTGGCGGCGGTGGCCTATGCGGCCGATGGAACCCCGCTGGGGGTGCGCCGCTGGGAAAATTCCGCGCCGCCCGCAGGCGGGAGCAGGGTGCCGTTCGAGCTGAGCGTGTACAGCCTGGGCGGGGCCATCGCCCGCGTGGAGCTGCTCCTCGAGGCCAGGCCATAAAAAAACCGCGGAACCAAGCGAAGGAACGCGAAATGAACAGGTGGAGGGCGAAAGCGCCCTTCATTTTTAGCGGATTTTCGCGCCCCTTGGTGGTTTAGAACTCTATTCCCAGTTGTGTAACACGCCGGGCAGTTCGGAGAGGGCGCCGATGGTGCGGTCGGGGCGGATCTTTGCCAGAACAGGCCGGGCGGCGGCCACATCCACGCGCCGGGTGATCCACACACTGCCCATGCCGAGCCGGTTGGCCCCCAGCACATCGGCCTGGAGGAAATCTCCGACCATCACGGCCTGGGCGGGGCGCATACCAAAGAATTGGAGCGCAGCCTGGAAGATCTCGGGGTGCGGTTTACGGATGCGCGCTGCAGCGGAGGTGATGATAAATTCCAGGTAGGGGCGCAGGCCGGCTTTATCCACCAGCACGCGCACGTCTTCATCGTAACCGGCGTTCGAAACCAGCCCGATGCGGTAACCGGCGTCCTTCAGGCGGGCCAGGGTGGGCACGGCATCGGCTTCGGGCTGCCAGCGCGCCTGGGTGCTGGCATATAACACGCTGAGAGCGGCGGTGACATGCTCTTCGGGGATGTCCTCGCAGCAGTAAGAAGCCATGATCTGCCGGAAGACCTCCGGGGCGGGCGTCTCGGACAGGTTGTCATCGCGCCAGCGGAAGTATTCACGCGCCGTCTCGCGGTAGTGGGTGGGGAAGTCGCCATCCACCGCGTAGCCGAGCTCGTGGAGCTTGCGCTGCATGGCGAGGATGCCTTCTTTGAGGGAGGCTTCCCAGTCGCCGTCGAAGTAGATCAAGGTTGCGCCGAGGTCGAATAACACTAAATCGAATTTCCGCATAGATCACCTGTCATGCAGAGAAGATGCCTGGCAAGGCGGGCCGGGGTGCAAGGCTGGGGATTAATACCCGCGCGATGGATCGAACTGGTTGTAGAGCGGTGCGCCGGTGAGGTAGCGGCGCAGATTGGCGGCAAACAGGGCAACGGCGCGCTGGTTGTAGTGGGCGCTCAAACCGGCGATGTGCGGTGTGACGATCAGGTTGGGGGCCTTCCACAGCGGGCTGGTGGGCGCCAGCGGTTCTTCGGCGAAGACATCCAACGCCGCGCCCGCCAGGTGTTTATCCTGCAGGGCGCCGAGGAGCGCGGTTTCATCCACCACACCGCCGCGCCCCACCACCACCAGATGGGCGCCGGGTTTCATGGCGGCGATCTCTTCCTGCCCGATCATTCCGCGCGTCTGGGGGGTGAGCGGGGTGGCGATGACGCAGAAATCGCACAATTTGAGCATGGAGCGCACCGCCTGGAAGGGGTAGAGCCGGGCAAAGAGGTTGCCGTGCGGGTCGCCCAGGCCCTCGGCGAAGTAGCCATCGTCTTCGGGGTGCATCGCGTCGTGCTTGGCTGCCAGGATGGTCGCTCCAAGCGGCCCAAGCAGGCGGGCCAGCTCGCGGCCGATGGAGCCATAGCCCACAATGCCCACGGTGCTGCCGCGCAATTCATGGGGCACCAGGCGCTCCCAGCGCTCGCGCGGCCATTCGGAGCGCGCCTGCGCGGCGAACAGGTCGGGCAGGTGGTGCGCCAGGGCCAGCAAGACGGTGAGGCAAAATTCGGCGGCAGCCGGGGCGGCGGCCCCGCTGAGGGTGGTCACTTTGAGGCCGTCTTTTTGCAGGAGGGGCGAGTCGAGGGCAAAGTCGATGCCGGCGGAGTGAAACTGCAGCCAGCGCAGGTTGGGGACGTTTTCCGGCGGCGGCAAGACACGGTCGGTGTAGAGCACTTCGATCTTTTTCCACAGCTCATCGGGAGCGTCTTCGGGGCGGCGGGCGGGGTGAACCGTCAGGTTCACGCGCGGGGCCAGTTCGCGCAGCGGGGCGAGGGTGTCTTCCGGCAGCGGCAGGGTGATGAGAACTTCGATCGTGTCGGCGCTCATGCGCGAATTATACTCCGGTTGCGTGGCGGTTCACTTGAGGTAGATGCCTTGCGGGTCGAGTTCTTCGCGCAGGATGCGCAGCTCCTCGGCGGTTGGGGCCGGGGTAGTGCGCAGTTCGGCGGCCACTTTGAGCGGCCAGCCGGTGTTCTCGCGGGCAGCCTCCACCGTGGCGCCCGGGTGGAGGGCGGCGAGGGTCAATTCACCGTCGGCATCCGGTTCGAGGATGCCCAGGTTGGTGACCACCGCCTGGGGCCCGCCGCCGCGCACGCAGGCCGCCTGGCGCTCGCCTTTGCCGCCCAGAAAGCCCGCCGAGGTGTAAAAATCTACCCGTTCGGGGAAGCGCCGCTTTTGATGCGGGGTGATGATGTAGCTGCGGTTGGCCCAGGCAGAGATCTCCATGGAGCCGCCGGAGCCGGGCAGGCGCACTTTGGGGTGGTCATAGGCGCCGATGACGGTGGCGTTGATGTTGCCGTAGCGGTCGATCTGCGCGCCGCCGAGGAAGCCCACGTCCACGTTGCCGCGCTGCAGGTAGAGGGTGAAGATATCGTACATGCTGCACACGGCGGCGGCGCCGCTCACCAGGGTGGGGTCGCCGATGGAAAGCGGCAGGCGGTTGGGCCGCGCGCCGATCACCCCGGCTTCATAGATCATGTAGAGGTTGGGGGCATGGGTGCGGCGGGCCAGGTTGCAGGCCAGGTTGGGCAGCCCCACGCCGACGAACACCACGTCGCCGTCGCGCAGCAGCCGCGCGGCGTTGATCGTCATCAGCTCCGATGCAGTCCAGGTTATCGAGTCCATAGTCTCCTTTGTTTTATCTACCCGCGACGCCCCTGGCGCACCCGCGGGGGTGAAGGACGCGAAAAAGAACCAATCAATCCTCTCTTATTTCGCGTTCCTTGGCGTTCCTTCGCGGTTTTTAAAATTTAACCGCGAAAGGACGCGAAGCAACGCTAAGAAGAACCAGGCAATCCTCTCTTATTTCGTGTTCCTTGGCGTTTCTTCGCGGTTCAGAATCTACCCGCGACGCCCTTGGCGCACCCGCCGGGGTGAAGGACGCGAAAAAGAACCAATCAATCCTCTCTTTTTTCGTGTTCCTTGGCGTTTCTTCGTGGTTCAGAATCTAACCGCGAAGAGACGCTCGAGTCATTTCGTCAATATCATCCTTTTCCATTCCAGGCGCGAGGAGTTGAAATTGATCAACAAACCCAGCTGTATCCCGCTGGCTTTCAGATAATTCAACAACTGCGCCTCATGAATGTTGTTGAGCTTCTCCACCGCCTTGATCTCGACAATGATCTTCTCGAACACCAGGAAATCTGCCAGATACTGTTTACAAAGCTTCACCCCTTTATAAAAGATCGGCATCTCCTTTTGCTCGGTGTACGGAATTCCTCTCGAATCGAATTCCATCGCCAGCGCTTCCTGATAAACCGGTTCGAGGAACCCCCTTCCCAGGTTCACCTGCACCTCCATCGCCGCGCCAATGATGGCATAAACCTCTTCTTTGTAGATTAACTCGGCCTCGGGAATACTTTTGGCGGTGCGATTCATCAACATGATGGCGAACTCCTTTGATCGGAGCCTACTTCAGCTGTGCGTGCTGAACCCTCTAATATTCCCCGTAATCCACCGGCAGGCTCGGGCGCGGGGCCACCTGCAGGCGCGCATGCACCTCGGCGCCCAGCCTGGCCCAATACGCTTCCCGGTCTTTCACGCCATACACCCATTCCTGCAGGTAAGCCTGCACGCCTTCATCCGTCTCGCTGATCTCATCCCACTTCAAGTACAGCTCATTGTCGCGGTCGTAGTAACCCTGCGTATAAGAGGGGTGCGCGCAGTGCGGCACATGGCAGACCGCGTCCACGATGAATTCAGGGATCAACGTGCGGTTCGGGTCCGAGCGGATGACCTCCTCGGGGACGATCTCCTCGGCGGTGACGATGACATGTTTCGCGGCGAAAGCGGCCTCTTTTTGCTCGCCGATGATCCCCCAGATGTGGGCGTTCCCGTTGGCGTCGGCCCGCTGGACGTGCACCACGGCGACATCGGGGTGGAGAGGCGGCAGCACCACCACCTCGCAGCCGGAGTAAGGATCGGTGACGCGGCGGTAATTGGGGTTGGCCTGTTCCAGGCTGGAGGCGGCCGTCGGGTTCATGGGCAAAAAGGGCAGCCCCGAGGCCCCGGCCTGCAGGCGCGTGATCATGCCGAAGTGCGAATATTCCTCCCACTCCAGCCTGCCGCTTTCCACCAGGCGGCGCAGCACCTTGAGCGAGCCAACCCCCGGGTTGCCCATGTAGGAGAAAATGATCTTCCGCGCGCAGCCGGCAGCCGCCATCTGGTCGTAGATCAGGTCGGGCGTGGCGCGCGCCAGCACCAGGTTCTTGCGGCCCTGGCGGATGATCTCATGCCCGGCGGCGAAGGGAATCAGATGAGTGAAGCCGGCCAGATAGAGCGTGTCGCCATCGTGAACGTAGGACGAGATCGCTTCGGAGAGGGTGCAAAGTTTCGCCATCATTTGTTTTCTTTCTTGTCTCTTTTCATCAACCGGCGCATCGTTCTAAAGCGCGCCGGCGGCTCGGAAGGCGGAGCGGGTGAGCGCCACCACAGCGCCACGCCCACCACCATGCTCAGCGCGCCGAGGAAGAAATAGCCAAAGGCCGGTTTTCCGGCGACATCGGAAAAGATGAACATAAAGATCAGCACGACGCCGATCAAGACCAGGTAAGTGCCGATGCGGTTAGAGTAGCTCATTTTAAAACAACACGGGCACGGGGGGCTGCAAAACGGTCGTCAGCGTCAGAATCCCCGTGCCCATTACACTCGTTCCCCCGGATCAGATGCGCGTCACCCGCGTGCGGATCTGCTCGTGCATGTAGAGCGGCAGGTAATAGACGCCGCCTGAGTTTTTGCCGCTGGCCCCCGAGCCTTTCCAGCCGCCAAAGGGCTGGAAGCCGGGCCAGGCGCCGGTGGTGGCTCCCTGCGGCCGGTTCGCATAGGTGACGCCGGCCTCGATGTGGTCATAGAACCAGTCCACCTCATCCGGCGCGCCGTAGAACCCGGCGGTCAGGCCGTAGGCAACGTCGTTGGCGCGCTGCATGGCTTCATCCAGGCTCTTCACCTTCGCCAGCGTGGTGATCGGCACGAACATCTCTTGCTGCCAGAGGCGGTGTTCGGCGGGCAGGTTGGCCGCCAGCGTGGGCGCCACAAAGTAACCACGCGCAAGGTCGCCCTCGGCGAGGGTCTTCCCGCCGGTGAGGATGACGGCGTTCTGGTGCAGGTCTTCGGCGAAGTTCATATAATCGCGGTACGAAGAGCGGTTAATCACCGGCCCCAGGTAAACGCTGCGTTCGGTGGGGTCGCCTACCTTCATCTTTTCGGTGAGGGCCACCAGCCGCTCGACAAGCGCATCATAGACCGGTTCTTCGATGAACACGCGCGAGCAGGCCGAGCACTTCTGGCCCTGCAGCCCAAACGCCGAGCGGGTGATGCCCACCGCGGCGTCTTCCAGGTTGGCGTGCCTTGAGACGATGGCCGGGTTCTTGCCGCCCAGCTCGAGGATGGTCGGACGGATCCAGCGGCCATGGCCGAAATCGCGGTAGATCTTCATCCCCACGTCGTACGAGCCGGTGAAGGTCACCCCGGCGATATCCGGGTGATCGATGAGGGCCTGCCCGAGGGTGCTGCCCGGCCCGGTGACATAGTTGAAGACCCCGTCCGGCAGGCCGGCGTCGCGCAGGCACTCGGCGAGCAGCCGCGCCGTCCAGGGGGTGTCGGAAGCAGGTTTCATCACCAGCGTGTTGCCGGCCACCAGCGCCGCCGCCGACGGGCCCCCGGTGAGCGCCGCCGGGAAGTTGAACGGGCTGATCACCAGCCAGACCCCATAGGGCCGCAGCACCGAGACATTGGTGGAGAGGAAGCCCTGAAGCGGGTCGCGGCCCATCTCAACCACGTAGCCGTTGTTCTTCTCCATCGAATCGCAGGCATAGCGGAAGAGGTCGGCGGTTTCGGCCACGTCGCCGAGGGCTTCCATGCGGTTCTTGCCCACTTCCATCGCGACCGCCACGCCGATTTCGAAGGTGCGCTCGTCGATCAACGCGGCGGCCTTGCGCACCAGCGCCACGCGTTCCTGCCAGGGGGTGCGGCTCCAGGCGTAAAAGGCTTTCTTGGCGGCGGCGACGGCGTCGTTCGCATCTTGCGCGGTGCCTTTCTGGAACACGCCCAGCAGGACTTCGGTATCGGCGGGGGAGCGGTCTTCGAACTTTTCGGCGCTGAAGCGCTCTTTGCCGTCGATCAACATGCCATATTCCCTGCCCAGGCCGGTCTTCACCTTTGCCAGCGCTTCTTCGAAGCGGGTGTGAAGCTCTTCGGGCGGGTTGAACATCGTCGAGTAAGTCAGCTTGAATGCGGTTTCGGCTGCCATACAGGTCGGTTCTCCTTTGAGTTAAGTATAGCCCAAGAGACTTGCCGCGTCAAAATGGGGCCGGTGCGCCACCGCAACCTCTCTGTGGCAGCCAGAAACTGCGCCGGGCAAACCGCAGAACCGGCCTGCGCCGCCAGGCTTCGCGCTGTTCTAAGCGGCGATTTGAATCGCAGGCAATGCGAATGGGTTAGAATCTCTGCATGCAAAATTACCTGGATGACCTGCTCCCGCAAATTGACGCCAACCGCCCCGCCGGCCTGGGGCTGGGCGCGGAATTCACATGCCCGCATTATGCGGGCCTTTCCATCGCCAACCTGCCCGCCGCGGTTTGCGGCTGGCTGGGTGTGCCCCCGCTCGAGACTTCCGCCCCGGCGCTGGCGGCGCCCATCCAGAATTATTGGGGGCGCACTTTCCGCAACGTGGTGCTGCTCCTGCTGGATGGCTTCGGGCTGAACATGCTCCAGCGTGCGCTGGCAGAGGCCGCCGCCGACCCCGACCTGCGCGTCTGGCGCGAGCTACCCGCAGATGCGCTGCTGGCTCCGCTGACCAGCGTGGCGCCCAGCACCACCGCCGCGGCGCTCACCAGCCTGTGGACGGGCGCGCTGCCCGCCGAGCACGGCGTCATCGGCTACGAGGTCTTCCTCAAGGAATACAGCCTGATCGCCAACATGCTGCTGCACAGCCCGGCCTCCTACACCGAAGGAGTCGCCGGGCTGCGCCTGGCCGGGTTCGACGCCGCCGCCTTCCTGCCCGTGCCGGTCTTGGGGCCGCACCTGCTGCTCCAGGGCGTGCGCCCGCATGCCTTTTTGCACCGCTCGATCGCCTTCTCTTCCCTCTCAGGGATGCTGCAGCGCGAGGCCGAGACCGCGCCGGTCTTCAGCCTTTCGGACCTGTTCCTCAACCTGGAAGACCTGCTGGCCGCGCCTGCCCGCGAGAAGCGCTACATTTACATCTACTGGAGCGCGGTGGATGACCTCTCGCACCGCTACGGCCCGCAAGACCCGCGCGTCTGGCGCGAGGTGATCGCCTTCAGCCAGCAACTGCGGCGCTTTTTAGCCGGGCGGCGCGGCGGGGATACGCTCTTTCTCCTCACCGCCGATCACGGGCACATCTCTACGCCCAAAGACCCGGCCCTGGAGGTGCGCCGCCACCCCGAGCTGCTCAACTGCCTGGCGATGCTGCCCTCCGGCGAGGCGCGCCTGCCTTATGCGTTTGTGCGCCCCGGGCGCGAAGAGCGCTTCACTGAGTACGTCCGCCACACCTGGGGCGGGCGTTTTAAGGCGGCGCCCGCGGCGGAGTTCCTCGCCTCGGGGCTGCTGGGCAACCGTGGGTTCTATGAGAAGCTCCCCGACCGCCTGGGAGATTACGTGGTCATTCCCGAGGAGGGAGCGTACTGGTATTTTGGCTACAAGGAGAACCCGCTGCTGGGGCGTCACGGCGGCCTGAGCCGCACCGAGATGCTCGCGCCGCTGCTGGGGATGGTCATCTAGGGGGATGAGCTGGCTATCCACGGGTACACGTTCTGGAGCCCTCACCCCCCACCCCTCTCCCGCAACGGGCGCGGGGCTGGGAACCGCGAGCTATCGGAGGAGGCCTTGGGCCGCGCCCTGCGGGTCGAGGAGACCCTCGAGCGCCTTGAAGGGCACCATCACCTCTTGCGGGCCTGCGGCGTAGGGCGCCACCTGGTATTCATCGAAGGTGATCAGCAGGCCGTTTTCCGTCAGGTTCCAGTTGCGGTAGTTGGCCGGGTCGGCTGAAGCGCCATCGGGCCAGAAAGCCGGGCTGCGGGCGAGGATCTCGGCCTGGCAAAATGCGGCCAGGGCGGGGAGGTAACCGGCCCCGGGCAGGAACAGATCCTCCAGGGCGAGCATCTTCCTGGCCTGGAGGTCGAAGGTGAACGTTCGGGCGAACCGGCCCGGGTGCGCCGCGCCTTTCGTGTAAAACTCCACCCACACGCGCAGGCTGAGCAGATTCCCCTGGTTGTAGAGCACGTCGGTGCGCGTTTGCAAGTAGCTGTCGCTGGCTTCTAACGGGGCCTGGTTGGCCTGTGCGGCGTTCTGGCGGAACCCGTCCAGCACTTCATCTTCATACTGCTGCATCGCGGTGTTGAAGACCTCCGCGCCGCTCACCACAATCGGCAGGTAGGGGAAGCGGGCCGCGATGTTGTAGGCGCTGGCGGGGTTGCTTTCATCCACGCCGTGTTCCACCAGGCTCACCGGCCCGGCGGTGGGCTGAGGGGTGGGGCTGGGCAAAGGCATTGGCGAGGCGGCGGGGGTGGGCGTGGCCCGCGGGCCGATGCGCAGACGCGCCGGGGCCGCGCAGGCCAGCGCGCTGAAGGCGACGAGTAACAGGAGCATGGCGGCGCGGCGCTTCATCACTTATCTTCCCGGCCAGATCCTGGGGAAGACCATCGGCGTCCGGCGGCGGTATTCGGCGTAGGCCGGGCCGAACTCCTCGCTCAGCTTGCGCTCTTCGAGCAGGGTGCCGATGAACGTATAGACCGTCAGGCCGATCATCAGCGCCAGGATGTTCCAGGTGACCACCGGCATGAGCCAGATCAACAGGAAGGAGAACGAGTAGATGGGGTGGCGCACATAGCGGTAAAAGCCGCGGCTGACGAGCTGCTCGGGCCCCGAGCGGGTGCGCAGCGGCGCGGGGCGGCTCAACTGCTGCAGACCGAGGAAGGCCGCCGCGCCGGTGAGCCGCACGGTTTGGAGCACGCCGAGGGCCGCCAGCGTCTGGAGGGCGAGCGTGAGCAGCACCCACGGCATCGGAATGGCGTAGAGCATGGGGTCCGGCAGGAAGCGCCGCAGCGCCAGCGGGAAGAGCAGGAGCAGCAGGCCTGTGAGCGCGGCGATGACCACATACCCCAGGCGGTAGGTGCGCCGGGCCGTCTCGCCGAAGCGGCGCTCGGCCCAGCCTTTGGCAGCGTGCGAGGCCAGGGCCGAATGCAGCGCGCCATACAGCCCGCAAGCCAGCAGCACCCACCAGAAGCCGGATTCAGCCATAATTGGATTATACTCGTTGTCATCCAACACCGCTTGTGCCCTGCTCGCCCTGCCACGGGCCGGTTGTGCGGAAATTTACCTGTAAATTTGCGGGGCAAGCCCCATTCTTTACAGAACAATCGAAGCGCCGTTTATGCCCGAGGGGAGGAGAGGAACCGATATGCCGAAACTTGAAACCGGGAAGCCCGCCCCGGCCTTCACTCTGCCGGATTTGCAGAACCGCCCCGTGGCCCTGGCCGGAATGCGCGGGCGGATTGTGCTGATCAACTTCTGGTCGCTGGAATGCCCGTGGGCCGAGCGCGCCGACCAGGCGATCGAACGCTGGATGCGCGCGTGGGGAGAGCGGGTGGCCTGGGTGTCAATTGCCTCCAACGCCAACGAGAACCCGGTGGAAGTGATGCCGGTGGCCGAACTGCGCCGCCTGCCGCTGGTGCTGCTGGATGCGCGCCAGACCGTTGCCGATGCCTACGGCGCGGTGACCACGCCGCACATCTTTATCGTGGATGGCGAAGGGATTCTGCGCTACCAGGGCGGCATTGACGACACCAACTTCCGGCAGCGCACGCCCACCCGCCAGTATGCCTTCGATGCGGTCGAGGCGCTGCTCAAAGGCGAGGCGCCTGCGGTGGTAGAATCATCTCCATACGGCTGCTCGATCTACAGGTTTTCGACGTAACCCGGCCTGTTGCCCGAAAAACAAAGTGTGCGCTGGGGGGTTGCGCCCCCAGCGCACACTTGCTTTTTGGTTTCTTCTCTTAACTCAGAGCGTCACCACCTCTGCCGCGGGCGAGCCGGCTTTGAGGCCCGTCAGGCGGCGGTAGGTCAACACCCAGGCGGTGCCGGTGTAGGCCGTCACCACGCCGTTCAGGGCGATGGCGATGGGCAGGTAAACGCAGACCACCACCAGGCTGGCGATTCCGCCCACCGTCCAGGCTTCGGTTGTGCCGGTGAAGGCGGCAATCCCCAGCGGGACCAGGGCGGCAACCAGCGGAATGCCGATGAGCAACCGCACGATGCCGCCGCCGATGCCCAGGATGAGGAACATGATCGTCGCCGGGCCGAGGTTATCGCGCAGCACCTGCCAGCCGCGCTTGAGGCCGTCGAACAGGCCCATATTCTCGCAGGTGATGGCCACGATGGCCTGCTCGGTGATGACCGAGACGCCCCAGCTCACCGGGATGAGCAGGCAGCACAGCACCAGGAAGAGCGGGATGAGGCACAGCGCGCCGATCCCCGCCGTAATGACCGTGAAGCCGACCGCCGCGCCGCCCAGGATGAGGAAGAAGGCGATCCACAGGATGGTGATGACCAGCACCAGCCCAAAAACCCGCCAGAAGAACGGCGAGCTTTCGCCGAACAGCTGGCCAAAGGTCAATTTCTCCTTGCCTTCATCGGCCTGCCAGGCGCCGCGCGCCAGGCCAATGCGCCCGAACGTGCTCAGGATGATGACCACGACCACCACGAGCAGCGCCAGCAGGGTGAGGATGATGAAGATCCACCAGTTGGCCTCGAACCAGCGCGCGATAGCGTCGAAGGAGATATACTGGTTGCCGAGGTAGAAACCGCTGGCATTGTTGTTGTTGAACTCATAGCGCGAGTTGTTGCCGGGGTTGTTGGGCGTGCCCTGGCCCAGCCCGGCCAGGATGCCGAAGATCCACAGGATCTTGTACTTCCAGATTATCTGCCATGCGCGTGAAAGTACTTCACCGAAGTTCATGCTTGCCTCCTCAGGGTTGATTGTGGGTCAACTCTTCTGTAAAACGCGGGGCTGAGCCCTCATTCTACAAAAAACAAGTTCCACAATCCTCAGTTACATCCATCCGTGGAGCTCGGTCGCCGGCGCGGCGCGCGGCGGAAAGCTCCACCTGCGTTACTACAATCATATACGCTTATTCCCATTCGATGGTTGCAGGGGGCTTGCTGGTGATGTCATAGACCACCCGGTTGATGCCTTTCACCTCGTTGACGATGCGGTTGGCCACCCTGGCCAGCAGGTCGGGGGGGATGCGCGCCCAATCGGCGGTCATAAAGTCTTCGGTGGTCACGGCGCGCAGGGCGATGGCCTCCTGGTAGGTGCGCCCGTCGCCCATTACGCCCACCGAGCGCACCGGCAGCAGCGCCGCGAAAGCCTGGGCGATCTGCCCGGGTTCATCGGCCAGGCGCTGGTTGAGCAGCCCGGCCTGCTCGAGCTCGGCGGTGAAGATGGCATCGGCGGCGCGCAGGCGTTCCAGGCGCTCCCAGGTGATTTCCCCGAGGCAGCGCACCGCCAGCCCCGGCCCCGGGAAGGGCTGCCGCCAGACCAGCCCGGCGGGCAGGCCGAGCGCCTCGCCCACGGCGCGCACCTCATCTTTGAACAGGTAGCGCAGCGGCTCGACGAGCTTGAAGCGCATGTCTTGCGGCAGGCCGCCCACGTTGTGGTGGCTCTTGATCTTCTGGGCCTTGCTCCGGTCGGGGCCGGAGGATTCCACCACGTCGGGGTAGATGGTGCCCTGGACGAGGAAAGGCGGCTGGCCCAGGCGGCGGGCCTCGGCCTCGAAGGTGCGGATGAAAGTCTCGCCGATGATGCGGCGCTTCTGCTCGGGGTCGGTGACGCCTTCGAGCCGGTCGAGGAATTCCTCGACGGCGTTGACGGTCACCAGCTCCACGCCCAGGTGCTGGCGGAAGGCCTGCTCCACCTGCTCGCGCTCGCCCAGGCGCAGCATGCCGGTATCGACAAAGACCGCCGAGAGCTGGCTGCCCACCGCGCGGTGCACCAGGGCGGTGGCGACCGAGGAATCGACGCCGCCGCTGACGGCCGCCAGCACGCGCTCGGAACCCACCTGGGCGCGGATGCGCTCCACCGCCTCGGCGATGATCGAAGCCGGGGTCCAATCGGGCCGGGCGGCGCACACCTCCACCACGAAGCGGCGCAGAATCTCCTTGCCGCCCGGGGTGTGGCGCACCTCGGGGTGGAATTGCAGCCCAAAGATGCGCCCGTCGGCGCTGCCCATGGCGGCAAAGGGGCTGTTGGCGCTGGCCGCGAGCGCTGAAAAGCCCGGCGGGAGCGCCTCGAGCCGGTCGCCGTGGCTCATCCACACCGGGTGGGTGCCTTCGGGGAGGAGCGGGTTGGCGCGCAGGGTGCTCACCTGGGCCGGGCCATACTCGCGTTCCTGCGAGCCGGCCACGCGCCCGCCCAGCGCCGCGGTGAGCAGCTGCATGCCGTAGCAAATGCCCAGCACCGGCACGCCGGATTCCAGCACGTAGCCGGGCAGGCCGGGCGCGCCGGGCTCATAGACCGAGCTTGGCCCGCCGGAGAGGATGAAACCAACCGGTTTGAGGGCCAGCACGCGCTCGGCGGGGGCGTCGAAGGGCAGCAGCTCGGAATAGACGTGCAGCTCGCGCACGCGCCGCGCGATGAGCTGGCTGTATTGCGAGCCATAATCGAGGATGACGATCGTGTCGTTCATTCTTCCAGGTAGATGCCGGTCTCGTCCATGCGGGTGATCACCGCCAGCGAGTGGACGGGGATGTTCAGATGCGCCAGGGCCTGGCGCCCGCCCTCGAAGGATTTTTCGATCAACGTGCCGATTCCCACCACCTCCGAGCCGGCGGCCTGGGCCAGCCGCACCAGCCCGAGGATGGTGGAGCCGGAGGCGAGGAAGTCATCAATGATCAACACGCGCTCGCCGCGCGAAAGATACTCGGGCGAGACGATCAATTCCACCATGTGGCCCTTGGTGTGCGAGGGCGCCACCGTCAGGTATACCGTATCGGGCATGGTGACCGGCTTGGACTTGCGCGCGTACACCACCGGCAGGTTGAGGTGCCAGCCGGCCATCAGCGCCGGTGCAATGCCCGAAATTTCGGCGGTGAGGATGCGCGTGGCGCCCACATTGGCGAAGAGGCGCGCAAATTCCTTGCCGCAGGCATCCATCATTTTGGGGTCCACCTGGTGATTGATGAAATTATCCACTTTGAGGATGCCGTTGCCCAGGTATTTGCCGTCTTGCCGGATGCGTTGCTTGAGTACGTCCATAGGTTCACCTCGCGAGCAGGAATGAATACAAAAAGGAAATGAATAAAGATCGGGAAAGGGTAATTTTACACCTTAAAGGGAAGGGAACAGGCGCGCGGGCGCCCGGGCGCTCAGGCAGGCCGATCGCCAATTCCGCGGGCTCCAATCCATGTTAGAATTCGCTCTGATGACCCTGCCCGACCTGCTGCTTGCATCCAATTCGCCGCGCCGCCGCCGGCTGCTCAACCTCACCGGCTGGTCGTTCGAGGTGCGGGCGGTGGAGATTGATGAAACCCCGCTCACGGGCGAACTGCCGGCGGGGTACGTCTTGCGTCTGGCCGAAGCGAAAGCCCGCGCCGCCGCCGGCCTGGCCCCCCAAGGCGCGCTGGTTCTGGCCGCCGATACCACCGTGGCAGACGGCGATGTCATCCTGGGCAAGCCCGCCGACCCAGACGAGGCGGCTGCCATGCTGCGCCGCCTGCGCGGGCGCACGCACCGGGTCTTTACCGCCCTGGCGCTCTTCCAGCCGGAATCGGGCCGCCTGGAGACGGACCTGTGCGCCACCAGCGTGCCCATGCGCCATTATTCGGATGAGGAGATTGCCCGTTATGTGGCTTCCGGCGACCCGCTGGATAAAGCCGGGGCTTATGCCATCCAGCACGCGGGTTTCCACCCGGTGGACGGGCTGCAAGGCTGCTACGCCTGCGTGGTGGGCCTGCCGCTCTGCCATCTGCAGCGCAGCCTGCTCAAGTTTGGGCTCGGCCCTCGCGCCGGTGTTCCAGCCGCGTGCCAGAGAGAGCTTGGCTACGCCTGCCCGGTGTTTGAGGCGGTGCTGCGCGGCGAAGACGCAGGATAAAGAAACCGAGGAGAGAATTGCCCCGCATGAAATGGTTCAAATTCACCTGGTTGGTCTTGCTGTTCCTGGCTGCCTGCGCCGCGCCGACCGTTCAGCCCACCCAAAAAGCGCCGGTCACCTCCGCCACGCCCACGCTGCAATCGCCGCAGGTCAACACCACCAGCGTGCCCGATGTGCGTGCGGCCGCCGGGGCTTTCTTGAAAGCCTGGCAGGACGAAGATTACGAGGCCATGTATGCCATGCTCGCCCCGGCCAACCAGGATGCCACGCCCAAAGACCGGTTCATCAAGCGCTATAAAGATGTGGCCATCAGCCTCACCCTGCAGAGCATTGATTACGAGGTGCTTTCGAGCCTGACCAACCTCTCCAGCGCGCAGGCGGCCTACCGGGTGACCTACAAGACGGCCCTGCTGGGCGATATGGAGCGTGAGATGAACATGAACCTCACGCTGGTAGATAACGCCTGGCGCGTGATGTGGGAAGACGGCATGATCATGCCCGAACTGCGCGGCGGCAACCAGCTCGCGCTCGATTATCAGGTGCCTTCGCGCGGGAATATCTACGACAGCAAGAATTACCCCATCGCCACCACCACCGACGCCGTGGCGCTGGGCATTGTGCCGGGCGATATCGCCGAAGGCATGGAAGGCGCCGTGCTGAGCGAGCTTTCGCGCCTTTCGGGCAAGCCGGTGGAGTGGATCAAGGCCCTTTACGGCGACAACTATGTGAACTGGTACATCGCGGTGGGTGAATGCACCCAGGACGAATACAACCAGCGCGCCGATGTCATCCGCGGGCTGTCGGGCATCCAGGCCACGGCTTACCGCTCGCGCTATTACACCGACGGCGGGATCGCCCCGCACGTCACCGGCTACGTCCAGTTCATTCCCCAGGAGCAGCTCGAAGATTACCAGCGGCGCGGCTACTCGGTGGACGCGCGCGTGGGCACCCTTGGGCTGGAGAAGTGGGGCGAAGACTACCTCGCCGGGCAGCGCGGCGTGGCGCTCTATGTGACCGATGCGCAGGGCAATGTGATCACCCGCCTGGGACGGCGCGACTCGGAGCCTTCGAAGTCCATCTACACCACCATCGACGGGGCGCTGCAGTTCCAGGCGCAGCGCGCCATCAACAGCTTCCGCGGGGCGGTGGTGGTGCTCGAACGCGACACAGGGCGCGTGCTGGCGATGGCTTCCTCGCCGGGCTTCGACCCCAACCTGTTCGACCCGCAAAACCTCAACTTCAGCTCGCTTTCGGACGTGCTGAACGATAACCGCCAGCCGCTGCTCAACCGCGCGGCGCAGGGCGGGGGCTACCCGCTCGGTTCGGTGTTCAAGATCGTCACCATGGCGACGGCCCTTGAGACCGGGCTTTTTACACCCGAAGATAAACTCGACTGCCAGTACACCTTCACCGACCTGCCCGGTTACACCCTCTACGACTGGACCTACGATAAAGATCTGCCCCCCAGCGGCATCCTCACCCTGCCGGAGGGCCTGATGCGCTCCTGCAACCCGTGGTTCTATCACATCGGGCTGGTGCTCTCGCAGAACGGCAAAGCCGCCGAGCTGACCAAAATGGCGCGTGCCTTTGGGCTGGGGGTTCCCACCGGCATCGGGCAGGTGGCAGAGTCGGACGGCAGCATGCCCGACCCCGAAAGCGACGAAGTGGCCGTGCAGATGGCGATTGGGCAGGGCAGGATGCTCGTCACGCCGCTCCAGGTGGCCGATATGATCGCCGCGGTGGGCAACGGCGGCACGCTCTACCGCCCGCAGGTGGTGGAAAAGGTCGTTGACCCAGACGGCAACCCGGTTTATGAGTTCAAGCCCGAGGAACGCGGCAAGCTGCCCGTCAGCGAGGCCACCCTCAAGCTCATCCAGGATACGCTGCGCCAGGTGGTGGTCAACAGCCGGGGGACGGCGGTGCGCGCCTTCTCCGGGCTGGGCATCCCCGTCTACGGCAAGACCGGCACCGCCCAGACGGATATCCCCGGCAGCCCGCACGCCTGGTTCGCGGCCTACACCAACGCCGGGCGCCAGGATAAGCCCGATATCGCCATCGCCGTCATCGCCGAATACGCCGGTGAAGGCTCGGAGATTGCCGCGCCGATTGCCCGGCGCATTGTGGAGGTGTACTTCCTCGGCCAGCCGCAGCGCGTTTACCCATGGGAAGCCAAGCTGAACGTCACGCGCACCCCCACGCCGGAAGTGACCGAAACACCCGCTCCATGAGCCGCCCCGCCACGCTTTCCGGCTGGGTGACCAGCCTCACCTCTGGCTTTTACAGCGTCCAGACAGAGGACGGGGTGATCACCTGCCAGATGCGCGGCAGGCTCAAACGGCTGCGCGCCGAGGGAGATGTGATTGCCGTGGGCGACCGCGTGCAGGTGAGCTGCCAGCCCGATGGGACGGGCAGCATCGAGACCATCGAGCCGCGCCATAGCGCCCTGGTGCGCATGGACCCGCGCCCGCAGGGCCAGTACCGCCAGATTCTGCTCGCCAACATCGACCAGATTGTGATCGTTTATGCCTGCGCACAGCCCGAGCCGCACCTGCGCATGCTCGACCGGTTCCTGGTCATCGCCGAAAAGCAGGGCATTCCGCCCTTGATCGTGGCGAATAAGATCGACCTGGTGAGCCGCGAGCGCGCCGAGGAACTCTTTGGGGTGTATGCCCGCCTGGGCTACCCGTTGATCTATTCCTCGGTGAAGCAGCGCGCCGGGGTGGAGGAGCTCCACGCCGCCCTGCGCGGCAAAATCTCCGGCTTTGCGGGGCCTTCGGGGGTGGGGAAATCCAGCCTGTTGAACGCCATCCAGCCTGAGCTTGGGCTGGCGGTGCGCGAGGTGAGCGGGCTGACTGCGAAAGGCCGCCACACCACCGTGGAGCGGCGCATGTTTGCCCTGCATGACGGCGGTTACGTGGCCGACCTGCCCGGGCTGCGCTCGCTGGCCCTGTGGGATACGCAGCCCGAAGAGCTGGACGGCTACTTCCCCGAGCTGCGCGACCTGGTGGCCGTGTGCCAGTTCAACGACTGCACCCACCGCGACGAGCCCGGCTGCGCCGTGCGCCAGGCGGTGGAAGAGGGCAAAATACACCCGCGGCGCTATGAATCCTACCTGCGCCTGCGCTACGGCGAGTGACGCCCCCCGGCCCCGGAGCAGCGCGCTGAAGCCCGATACCGGCCTTCTGAAGATCGTACCAAACCGGTGTACAATTCAACCCATGCAAAGACGACTTTTCGCCCTCCTCGCATGCACCGCGCTCTTCCTGGCGGCGTGCCAGTCCATCGCCGCCCCAACGGCCCCGGCTGAGGGTGCCACTTCTGCGCCGACGGACGCCCCCGCGCCCACCGTCGAGCCTTCGCCCACGCCGGTGCCGCCGCGCACGCTCACCGTCTGCCTGGCCGAAGAACCCCAAACACTCTACCCTTACGGCGGCTCCTCGCGCAGCATGTGGAACGTGCTGGAGGCAATTTATGACGGCCCCTTCGACACGCGCTCTTTTACCGCCCAGCCGGTCATCCTCGAAAAGTTGCCCTCGCTGGCCGACGGCGACGCTGCCATCCAGCCGGTGAGCGTGCAGGCCGGCGACCCCGTGGTGGATTCCGGCGGCACGCTGGTGGCCCTGAAGCCCGGTGTGACGGTTTTCCCGGCCGGGTGCAGCCAGCCGAACTGCGCCGTCACCTGGGACGGCAGCTCGGCCTTGCAGATGGACCGCCTCTCGGTGACCTTCAAGCTAAAAGCCGGGGTTCTCTGGTCAGACGGCGCGCCGCTCACCGCCGGGGACTCGGTCTATTCCTTCAACCTGGCCGCCGACCTGGCGACGCCCACCAATAAGAGCGTCATCGACCGCACGAGCGCCTACACCGCCCTGGATGCGCAAACCGTGCAGTGGACGGGCGTCCCCGGCTATGTGGAACAACGCTACCCAACCTTCTTCTTCCTGCCGCTGCCCCAACACGCCTGGCAGGGCAAGAGCGCCGCAGCGCTGCTGACGGACGAGGCTTCCAGCCGGGCGCCCCTCGGCTGGGGGCCTTACGTGGTGGATGAGTGGGCGGCGGGCGATCATATCCGCCTGCGCAAAAACCCGAATTACTTCCGCGCGGCCGAGGGCCTGCCCAGGTTCGATTATTTGAACTTCACCTTCAAGGGCAGCCCGGCCGATTCGGCGTTGATGAGCCTGGTGGGCGGCGAGTGCGATATCGTTGACCAGGAGCCGGGCTTCTTGACGATGCTCGAGGAGCTGATCAACACGCAGAACAACGGGCGCATCCAGCTTTACCTGGCGCAAGGCCCGGAATGGGAGCATCTCGATTTCGGCATCCGCCCGGCGAGCTACGACGACGGCTACGACCCGGCTTCGGGCGACCGCCCCGACCTGTTTGGCGACGTGCGCACCCGCCGCGCGGTGGCGATGTGCATCGACCGGCAGAAGATGGCCTCCGAACTGTTCAACGGCCGCGTGCAGGTGCCCAACGGCTATCTTTCGCCCACGAACCCGCTCTTCCAGGCCGACCTGCCCGCATACTCCTACGACCCACAGGCCGCCGCGGCCCTGCTGGACGAGGTGGGCTGGCGCGATGGCGATTCGAACCCGGCCACGCCGCGCACGGCCGCCGGGGTGGCGGGCGTGCCGGATGGCACCCCGCTCCAGGCCCACCTGGTGACCACCAGCGCCGCGCTGCGGCAGGAAGTGGCCCGGCGCATCGGCGCTTCGCTGGCCGAATGCGGCATCGGCCTGACCACCGGCCTGCAGGATGCCGGTGCGCTCTTCGCCCCCGGCCCCGACGGCCCGCTCTTCGGCCGAAAATTCGACCTGGCGATGTTCTACTGGGAGAGCGGCGTGCGCTCGCCCTGCCTGTTGTATACCAGCGCGCAAATCCCCTCGGCGGGCAACCAGTGGATCGGCGCCAACGTGGCGGGCTTCTCGAACGCGGCCTTCGACAGTGCCTGCGAATCGGCCTATTGGGCCTTGCCCGACCAGCCCGATTATGCCGCGCGCAACCAGGCTGCCGAGCGCCTTTTCGCCGAGGAATTGCCGGCCATCCCGCTCTATTATCAGCTCAAGGCGGCCATCTCCCGGCCGGATCTGTGCGGGCTCGACCTGGACGTGACCGCGCGCAGCCTGCTGTGGAACATCGAGGCGCTGGATTACGGCCCGGGGTGCAGCGGCCAGTGAGGCATGCCCCAGGCCCCCGGCAGGAGGAATTCGCCGGTGTGATACTGGGGTATAATCTGCGTATATATGTAGTGCAGGGGTCTTCCGTAACCCTGGGTGGAGCTGGCCTTGTCCCCTATGCTTGACGAAAGCCCGGGATTATGCTATAAATCTGCCAATCCGATGAGAAGGTGTCTAAACTAACTCGGAATACTCTCTTTTCCCCTGTAAGGAGGTGGTAGCTGTCCATTCCAGCATGGCACAGTTTAACCATTTTTCCCCACTTTGGTCGAAAGACCGTCGTCTGTCATTTCCATATATCCCGTAGGAGGAGATAGGAAACATGAAGAACAAGTCGATGTTCGTTCTCGCGTTGCTTGTCATTGCGAGCATGGTGTTGGCGGCCTGCCAGCCCCAGACCATTGTACAGACCCAGATCGTCGAGGTGACGAAGGAAGTCAAAGTCATCGAGACGCAGGTGGTCGAAAAGACCGAGGTCGTTGAAGTTGAGAAGAAAGCCTTTACCACGCCGGACCCGATCTTGGGAGACCTGCGGGTTCGCCAGGCGATGGCCTACTGCACCAACAAAAAGGACCTCGCCAAAGCGGGTTATCCTCTGCTTTCGGATGAGGATGCCGCCAAGCTGGTGATGGACACCTTCATCCCCAAGGCCCACTGGGCGTACGCCGGCGATGAAAACGTCACCATCTACCCGTTCGACCCCGCCAAGGGTCAGGCCCTCCTCGAAGAAGCTGGCTGGAAGCTTCCCGAGGGCGCTTCCGTTCGCACCAAAGATGACGGCTCGGTGTTGGCGCTGAAGTTCTACACCACCACCGCCGCCTTCCGCCAGGCATGGGCCGCCGTCTGGGAAAAACAGATGGCGAACTGCGGCATTCAGATCCTGCGCTCGCACGTCCCGTCCTCCTGGTGGTTCGGCGATACCACCGGCCTGCAGGTGCGCGACTTCCAGATCGGCGCTTTCGCCTGGGTTGGCCAGGCTGACCCCGGCGGCCAGACGCTGTGGGCCTGCGATCAGATCCCTCTGCCCGAGAACAACTTCACCGGCCAGAACTACATGGGCTGGTGCAATCCGAAGGCTGACGAGGCCATCAAGAACGCCAACAACACCCTGATCAAAGAAGAACGCATCAAGTGGTACACGATCGTCCAGCAGGAATACACCAAGGACGTTCCGGCCATCCCGTTGTTCAACCGCACCGAGACCTTCTCGGTGAACGCCAAGCTGGAAGGCTTCGATCCCAAACCGGGTGAGGAGTACTACACCTACAACGTGGAAGACTGGGCCATCCCCGGCAAAGACACGATCGTCCTCGGCCTCACCCAGGAGCCTGCGTCGCTCTACACCCTGGTTGAGTCCGGCTTCACCGCCGTGATCGCCGCCCAGCTGATGGGCTTCCGCAGCTACACCAGCCTGAACTATGACTTCCAGCCCTACTGGGTGAAGGAACTCTCCACCATCGAGAGCGGCCTCGCCAGCAACAACGACGTGGAAGTTAAAGAAGGCGATATGGTCCTGGATGCCAACGGCAACCCGGTTGCCCTCGCCGCCGGTGTTTCCGTCTATGACTCCACCGGCCAGAAGGTTGAGTTCTCCGGCTCGCCCATCAAGATGAAGCAGCTCGTCGTCAAGTACGTTGCCCGCGACGACCTGAAGTGGCAGGATGGTTCGCCCGTGACCCAGGCCGACTTCGAACTCGGCTACAAGGTCACCTGCGACAAGGAATCCGGCGCGACCACCTTCATCACCTGCGACAAGACCCAGGACATCAAATTCGACGGCCTGAGCTACACGGTGACGTGGCTGCCCGGCAGCCAGGACCCGCTGTACTTCCTGGCCCCCTATGGCTACATGCCCTCCAAGCAGCCGATTGAGTCCGAAGGCCCCTACAAGGGCAAGACGCTCGCCGACGTGGCCCCCAAGGACATGCCCACGCTGTATGAGGTTGCTGAGCGGCCCTGGAGCTCTGGCCCTTATATCCTCAAGGATTGGGTGAAGGGTGAGAAACTGGTCTACGAAGCCAACCCCTACTTCTTCAAGCCCGTCAAGACGAAGAACTTCGTGATCGCGATCGTCACTCCTGAGAATGCTGAAGCTCAGTTGCTGACCGGCGCTGTGGATGTTCTCGGCTCCGAGACGTTGGCCGGCCTTGACGAAACCCTCGTCAAGGGTGAAGCCGACGGCATCGTCCGCAACATCGTGAACGCTGGCGCGACCTGGGAGCACATCGACTTCAACCTGTTCGTGAAGTAAAATTCACGCGCAGGCAGACACAATGGGCAGATGTGGCGCTTGCAATAGGGCCCATCTGCCCATTGTTCTTGCGAGGAATGCTGTGACTCAGGAGAATGTATGACCAGTTATCTGATCCGCCGTGTTTTCCAGATGATACTTGTGATCCTGGTCTCAGCGGCTGCCTCATACGCCCTTCTCAATTTTGCACCGGGCGGCCCGATGTCCGGGCTGCGACAGATCACACAGAACAGTCGCTTTCGGATCACGGAAGAGGATTTCGCCCGCATCCGGGCGTATTTTGAGTTGGACCTATCCGTCCCAATTCGTTTCAGCCGCTGGTTAATTGGCCAACCCCGCGGGCCGATCGTCATCTTTGGAAAAGAACTTTTCGCCAACACGCCGATCGGCTGCTACAAGGAAATCCAGGCCACCGTGCAAGATGCCAGGGGCAACTTCTCGGTGAAAACGATTGGCTGCAGCGAATATGTGTACTTGAAAGACCTGGTCGGGCGGCGCACCAGCAACGGCGTGCTGCGCGGCGACTTCGGCAATTCGTGGAAGCTGAGCCGCGACCGGCCTGTCTCTAACCTGCTCGTCAGCCGCCTGCCCAAGACGATCCAGCTCTCCGGGCTGGCCGTGCTGCTCTCGCTGATCGTCGGCCTGCCGCTGGGCGTCTATTCGGCGCTCAAGCAGTACAGCCGGTTCGACTATATCTTCACCACCCTGGCGTTCATGGGTTCGGCCATGCCGACTTTCTTCTTCGGCATCCTGGCGATCATGCTGTTCTCGATCATCCCGAATCGCATCGGGTGGTTCTACCTGCCCGCCGGCAGTTCGGTGGCCGTGCGGGATTACGCCGTGCCAATTTTGGGAACGGTCAAGGCCAATTCACCGCTCGATGCAGCGCTGCATCTGATCCTGCCGGTGCTGGTGCTCACCATCGTGAGCGTTTCCGGCTGGAGCCGCTACGTGCGCGGCAGCATGCTCGAGGTGCTGCGCCAGGATTACGTGCGCACCGCGCGCGCCAAAGGCCTGGTGGAGCGGGTGGTGATTGCCAAGCACGCGCTGCGCAACGCCTTGATCCCCTTTGTGACGATTGTCGTGTTCACCCTGCCTGGCATCATCGGCGGCGCGATTATCACCGAAACGATCTTCTCCTGGCCGGGCATGGGGCGCCTTTACTTCCTGGCGCTCGGCGAATCGGATTACCCCGTGGCAATGGCAGTCCTGTTCCTGACCGCCGTTTTGACGGTCATCGCCACCCTGCTGCGTGATATCCTCTACACGCTGGTTGACCCGCGCATCCGGTTCTCTTAGGAGGTATGAATGGCAACCAAAGCTGCAAACCTGAGCGCTGTCACACCGCGTCCTGTCAAAGAGGAGACTCCGCTCTCCATCATTTTGCGTCGCTTCCGCAAACACCGCATGGCGATGATCTCACTGGGGGTGATCCTGGTGGTCTTCATCATTTCCATGTTTGCCAAGCAACTGGCTCCTTTCTCTGCGGATGATCTGAACGTCAGCAACCGTTTTGGCGCCCCTGGCTCGGTGAGCGCAGATACCGGCAAGGTGCACGTCCTGGGCACGGACAACATCGGCCGCGATTACTTCTCTCGCTTGCTCTACGCCGGGCGCATTTCTCTGACGGTGGCTTTCCTGTCGGTCCTCGTCTCAGAGCTCATCGGCATCGTGGTCGGGGCAATCGCCGGTTTCTATGGCGGTTGGATCGACTCGCTTCTGATGCGCTTTGTCGAATTCCTGCTCACCATTCCCAGCCTGCCGCTGCTCTTGATCATCTCCTCGATGCTCTTGCGCAACCCCGATCTCATCCCCATCCCTGCCCCGGTCTTGAACATCCTCGGGAAGGTGATGCTCTTGCGGCCGAGCGATGCGCGCCAGGCGGTGTTGATCGTCCTGGTGCTGGCGGGCCTGGGCTGGCTGACTGCCGCCCAGTTGATGCGCGGCAGCATCCTTTCGCTGCGTGAGCAGACCTTCGTCGAGGCGGCCCGCTCGCTCGGCGCGAGCAACGGGCGCATCATCTTCAATCACATGATCCCCAACTCCATGGCTCCGATCATCGTGGATGCTTCGCTCTCGCTGGCCGGGTATATCGTGGCCGAGGCTTCGCTTTCCTTCCTCGGGTTTGGCATTCAAGACCCGATCCCTACCTGGGGCAACATGCTTTCGGCGACCCAAACTTATATGTACGACCGGCCCTGGCTGCCGCTCATCCCGGGCCTGCCGATCTTCCTCTGCTCGCTGGCTTTCAACTATATCGGTGACGGCCTGCGCGACGCACTTGACCCGCGGTTGAAGACCTGAGCTTCATAGGAGCGCTATTGTGAACGACACAACTACGAACAAGCCTTTACTCGAGGTCAAAAACCTGAAAACCTACTTCTTCACCGAAGACGGGGTGGTCAAGGCGGTGGATGGCGTGGATTTCTACGTCAACCAGGGCGAAGTCCTCGGTCTGGTGGGTGAATCGGGCTGCGGTAAATCGGTCACCAGCCTGTCGATCATGCGCCTGCTGGGCGTGCCCGGCAAGGTGGTGGATGGGCAAATCCATTTTGCCGGCAGCGATTTGCTCAAGCTGCCCGAGGATGAGATGGTGAAGATGCGCGGCAACCGCATGTCGATGATCTTCCAGCAGCCGCAGACCAGCCTCAACCCGGTCTTCACCGTGGGCGACCAGGTGGCCGAAGTGCTCCAGATTCACCAGAACATGAACAAAGAAGCGGCCTGGAACCGGGCCGTGGAACTGCTTGCGATGGTGGGCATCCCCGATGCGGCGCGCAAGGCCAAGGCTTACCCGCACGAGATGTCTGGCGGGCAGGCTCAGCGCGTGATGATCGCCATGGCGCTGGCGCTGGCCCCCGAGCTGCTCATCGCCGATGAACCCACCACCGCGCTGGATGTGACCATCCAGGCGCAGATTCTCGATCTGATCCGAAAATTGGTCCGCGAGCTGAATACGTCGCTGATCCTGATTACCCACGACCTGGGGGTGGTGGCGGAGATGGCGCAGCGGATGGCGGTGATGTACGCCGGGCGGATCGTGGAGCTGGGGACGGTGGAGGAAGTATTCGAGGTGCCGCGTCACCCGTATACGCGCGGGCTGATGGATTCCATTCCCCGCCTGGACGGCCGGCGCAAGCAGCAGCTGCACGCGATCGAGGGCGTGGTGCCCGATCTGGCCCACCTGCCGCCGGGCTGCACGTTCGCCGGCCGCTGCGAGTATGCGCAGGCCGACTGCCGGACGGCTTGCCCGCAGCTGGCCTCCCTGGAGGGCGGACGGCTGGTGGCCTGCCATCATCCGTTGGGAGGGATGCCGCAATGAGCGACGAGGCGAAGGATATTCTCCTAT
>JARKPU010000060.1 GCA_029975055.1 Anaerolinea sp. | reverse complement strand
GTGGAGAAGGATGATGTTCCGCAAGACCTGTGCGGGCATGGCACCCATGTCACGGGCATCATCGCGGCCAACGCCAACAACGGCCAGGGCGTGGCCGGGATGGACTGGAACGCTCGCATCTTGCCGGTGCGCGCCCTGGGGGCGGATTGTTACGGCAACCTGGACGATATTGCAGAGGCGCTGATCTGGTCGGTTGACCAGGGGGCGCGGGTGATCAACCTGAGCCTGGGGTTGTTCGGCAGCACCAGCCGCCTGCTGGAATACGCCACATATTACGCCTACCAGCACGGGGCGGCGATCTTTGCGGCCGCAGGTAACGACGGGCTGCTGGGAGTTTATTACCCGGCGGCGTATCCCTGGGTGATGGCGGTCGGCTTCACCAACAGCTCCGACCAGCGCGCCCCGCTTTCTTCGTATGGGCCGCAGCTCGACCTGATGGCGCCTGGATTGGACATCCTTTCGACCACACCGCAGAACGATTCGTTCTACTACCGGGCGCTTTACGGTGCCAGCAGCGCCTACGGTGTGCTCTCCGGCTCTTCGATGAGCGCCGCCTTTGCCTCGGGCGCGGCAGCCTTGTTGGCCAGCCAGCCGCAGTTCAACACCCCCGCTAAGATCTACGAGGCGCTCACGGCGACGGCACTGGATATCGGCCCGCCCGGACAGCCGGATAACGAAACCGGCTACGGGCTGATCCAGGCCGATGGGGCGCTGGCGCACGCTCCTTCTCCCTCGCCGCCTGCGCCGCCTGCCCCAGGCGTGGAGTACGAGTTTTTGAGCAGCACGCGCTGCCAGAACATCGTTTACCAGTGGGATACGATCCCGCATGACGCCACTACCTTTGTGCCGCTGTTTGGCAATAACGCTTCCGTCAGCCGCAATCTTGGTTTTACGTTCAACTTTGGCGGCAGCGCCATCACGCAGGCGGTGATCAGCACCAACGGCTACCTGGCTTTCGATGGGGTGGGCGAAGGGGCTTTCAACAACCAGGCCACCAACTTCCTCATCCCTGTGGCAAACGCCGGTAACGTATACGGGTCGGACGCTTTTGCAGCGCCCTTTTGGGATGCGCTGCAGATGCCGGCGCTTTCCGGTTTTACACGCGGCGTCTTTGCCGCCACGCTGGGCAGCGCTCCGAACCGCCGCTTTGTGGTCGAATGGAACCAGATGGGGGTGCAGTCGGCGCCTTCGAGCGCTTCTTTGACCTTTCAGGCTATCCTCTTTGAAGGTAGCAACCAGCTGCTCTTCCAGTACGGGCCGATGAGCGGGCCGGGGAGCGACGGGTCTTCGGCCACGGTCGGGCTGGAGTACAACGGCGGCTATACAGGCCTGCAGGTGGCGTATAACGAATTGGGCGACGTGCGCAGCGGGCATGCTATCCGCTTCTTCCCGCAGACCCCCGGCGCGCCGCGCACCGTCCCGAACTGCCAGGCCACCACCACCGCCGCCAGCGCTGGGGGGACGGTGACCTTTCATCCCTTCTGCCTGGAGATCCCGGCCGGGCTGCTGCCGGCTGCCCCGCCGACCACCGTGCGCATCTCCTCTTTTGCGGCTTTTCCACCCACCGCCCAGCAGGGCCTGGCGCCTTTGGGTCGCTTTGCCGAGATCACGCTGGACCCCACGCCGCGGCCGCCGCTGAGCCCTGCGCCGCAGGTTTGCTATTATTACGACGCCCAGGATTTGTTGGCCGCCGGTGGTTCCCCGGGCAATCTGTATCTGGCGGTCTTCGACAGCCAGACCCGCCTGTGGGAGCAATTGCCCACCAGCGTGGATGCCGCCAACGGGCG
>JARKPU010000038.1 GCA_029975055.1 Anaerolinea sp. | reverse complement strand
TTGACATATTGGATGATTCCCGGCTCGTTCGCGGTGCTTACGGAACGTAGATATGATCGCCATCCTGCAGATAGATGTTCTGCTCCAGCTTCTTGCCCTTGATTACCTCGTCATAGTTGAACTTGATGCGCTCAGTGCCGCGCATGATGTCGATCTTACCCTTCTTTGCCCACTGCCCCAGCCCCGCGGCGCTCAGTGCCTGCAGGATCGTCGTCGGCGTCACCAACGGAACAGGACCCGACCGCCCGACGTTGCCCGAGAGGTAATACCTCTTGCTCTGAACCGAGGTCACGGAGATGATTACCTCGGGCTTGTTCAGAAATTTGGACAGCGCCTCCGTCACCTTCACTGTCAGTTGCTCCGGAGTGAGCCCGGCGGCCTCGATCTCGCCCGCCAGCGGCAGCGTAATCTTGCCGTCCGGCCGAACGACGACAATACTGCTCAGGTCGTTCTCCCGCCACACCCTGATGCTCAACTGGTCCTGCGCCCCAATCTTGTAAGTCTTCGGATCCACCGGAGCGGCGGTGATAGGCTCATCCTTGGCCGGTTCCTTCTCCTGGCGCTCCTGCTGCTGCGGCTGCGCAGCCGGCTGGGGTGTTTGGGCAGCGGCCACAAACGCCGTTGCCACCATCGCCACTACGGCAATCTGCGCCCACGGGCGCCCAAAAAACGCTTTCATCGAACCCTCCGCTCCGCGCAGGCATCTTCAGGCTGGATTCCCAGCGGCAGACACACTCTCACATTCTGCGCCGACATTAACAGATGTCTTTGTTTCACCATTGTACACTAGCACGTGTCGGATTGATCCGGCCGGGATCTTCATCTCGGTCATAACTCGTTGATACCATGGGAAGGAGCAGACCAAACCTCGCCATAGCCCGGAAGTACTAAGTGGGCTGAGAGCAGCGATCGCCATGAACTATTTCCTAGCTAAAACCGATCCTGGCACCTACACCGTGCACCAGTTTCAGACCGAGAAATCCACCACCTGGGATGGAGTCACCAATGCGCAAGCTGTGGCAGTCATCCGCACCATGAGGCCCGGTGACCGAGTCCTGCTCTATCACAGCGGAGGCCAGTCGGCCATCGTGGGCCTGGCCCGGGTCCTATCGGAGCCCAGGCCGGATTCGGCGAATCCCAAGTCCAGCGTCGTCGACCTCGAATTCGTGCGGCTGCTCGATCCGCCTACCACGCTGGCCGAGATCAAGGCCTCGGGTCTCTTCAATGACTGGGCGCTGGTCCGCCAGAGCCGCCTCTCCACCATGGCCGCGCCCGGCGAGTTCATCGCCTGGCTGAGGAAGCGCTACCCCTCCGTGAAGCTGGAGCCGGCTACCTTGAGCAGGCGGTAAACCCTGCTCAAGGGCAGGCCCATCACCTTGAAATAACAGCCCCGGATTCCTTCCACGAAGCGGGAAGCGCGGCCCTGGATGGCATACGCTCCAGCCTTGTCCATGGGCTCGCCGCACTGCGCGTAGTCCTGGATCTCCTCGTCCGTGAGCGGCGAAAACGCCACCTCC
>JARKPU010000017.1 GCA_029975055.1 Anaerolinea sp. | reverse complement strand
GTTATATGCCCCGGCCCAAAAGATATGGACCATCAGGCCCTGGATAATCCTCACCAGCCCGGCCGGGTCGGCGGGCAGGCTTTCAAAGAGAGGCGCGTACTCGTGAGGGTCGGTCATCGGCCCCTGCGCCAGGTAATAGGCCAGAATCTCATCTTGGGTCATCTTGGAGTTCCTTGGTCTGGTAGAACGCACCTCGGCTGAAGGCAAAGCGGCGCCCGGCGGGCCAGGATCACTTCTTTGCCCCGGCGGCTTCGAGAAGCTCGACAACCTGGGCATTGCCGCTTTCGCGCGCAAAGTAGAGCGGCGAATGCCCTTCACCGCTCAGCGCGTGAACATCGGCGCCGAAGTCCAGCAGCAGCCGCACCATCTCCGGCTGGCCGTTCTGGCAGGCGCCATGCAGCGGGGTAAAGCCGCCTTCTTGCTCGGCGTTCACCAGCGCGCCGTGTTCGAGGAGCAGTTTGGCAATCTCGACATGCTGCCCGGCCACGGCCGAATGCAGCGGCATCACGCGCTGCGCGTTCAACGAGGCGGCATTCACCTCGGCGCCTTGCTCAAGGAGCAGCTCAACGGCATCTTTCTGCCCAAAGAAGGAGGCCAGCCCAAGCGGCGAAAATCCATCCGGGGCAACCGCGTTGGCCAGGTCGGGCTGCTCGGCCAGCAGCGAGCGCAGCCGCCCGGTGATGCCGATCGCGGCAGCCGAGAAGACATCCACCGCCGCACCGCGTTCCAGCAAGGTGCGCACAACGCGCGGCTGCCCGTAATACATGGCAAAGAGGACTGCCGGCACACCCGAAGGCATGCGCACGTTCAACAGCCCGGGGTCACTTTCCAGCGAGGCAGAAACGGCCTCGACATCGCCATCCATAATTGCCTGGAAAAACTTTTGCGACTGGTCCATCGGATCACCTTTCGAACTCAAAGCTCGCCCGCCCGTGTTCGAGGGCATTCACAGTATAGCTTAAAGCGTAAGAGCCGGGTACGCCGGCCCGGCCCTTACTTTCGGAGGAGAAGAAGAAGTGAAGTCGCCCTTTGATGATGATCTTAGCAGGTTCGCCTTTGCCGTACTTGACGCCTCCCCGACGCGCAGCCTACGATTGGCTGGCGATCGACCGGCTATTCAACCCACTCGCGCCTCATGCGCGGTGGAAAGTCAAGCACACGAGGGCAATCCGACCAACCGGTCGCGGCGTATAATGACGTTATGCTTCGCGCCCGTTACCGCCGCATCCTTTGGTTCTTTGGCCGGGTGATCCTGGGGGCCATCTGGTGGGATATCCTGCTGCCCAGGCTCGGGCTGCGCGCGCTCTCACAGCGCAGCCGCTCGCCCCGCTACCGGCGCACAGCCAGGGCGTTTCGCGCGCTGGCGATCGAAATGGGCGGAGTGTTGATCAAAGTGGGCCAGTTCCTCTCGGCCCGGCTGGATGTGCTCCCCGGCGAGATCACCGATGAGCTTGCGGGCCTGCAAGACGAGGTGCGCCCCGAGCGCTTCGAGGATATCCGTGCGGTGATCGAAGCCGAGTTTGGCCGGCCGCTGGATGCCCTCTACGAGCGCTTCGACGAGCAGCCGATGGCCTCGGCTTCGATCGGCCAGGTGCACCGCGCCGCGCTGAAGGCCGCCGACTGCGCCGATTGCCCGGCCGTGGTGGTCAAAGTCCAGCGCCCGCGCATCGAACAGATTGTGGAGGTGGATCTTTCGGCGCTGCGCGTGGTGAGCGGCTGGGTGCAGCGTTACCCGCCCATCCGGCGGCGTGTCGATGTTCCCCGGCTGCTGGGCGAGTTCAGCGAGAGCCTGTATGAAGAGATCGATTACCTGCTGGAAGGCAGGCATGCCGAAACCTTCGCCGAGAACTTCGCCGGGCAGGCGGGCGTGCGCGTCCCGCAGGTATATTGGGGCCGCACCACCCGCCGCGTGTTGACGCTCGAGGACGTGCAGGCGATCAAAATCACCGACGCCGAGGCCATCGACGCCGCCGGGCTGGACCGTAAAGCCGTGGCGGTGCGCCTGTTCGACACCTACTTGAAGCAGATTTTCGAAGACCGCTTCTTCCACGCCGACCCGCACCCGGGCAACCTCTTCGTCCTGCCGGACCCCGGCGGACCGGATGGCTGGCGGCTGGTCTTCGTTGATTTTGGTATGACCGGCCGCCTGACGGACGAGACCCTCGCGGGCCTGCGCGAGGCGTTGATCGCCATCGGGACGCAGGATGCCGCTCGCCTGGTGCATTCCTACCAGCAGCTGCACATCCTGCTGCCCGGCGCCGACGTGGAGACGATCGAACGCGCCAGCGCCGAAGCCTTCTCGCGCTTTTGGGGGCGCACCGCCCCCGAACTGGCCGGGATTGGCCGCGAAGAAATCGTCAGCTTCGCGCGCGAGTTCAGCGACGTGCTCTACCAGATGCCCTTTCAGATCCCGGAGAACTTCATCCTCTTGGGGCGCTGCGTGAGCATCCTCTCGGGCATTTGCAGCGGGCTGGACCCCGATTTCAACATCTGGTCGCAGATCGCCCCCTACGCGCAGAAGCTGGTGAACGTGGAGCGCGGCGGGCCGATGGAATTCTTCATCCATGAACTCACCGACACGCTGCGCGTGGCCGCCGGGCTGCCCCGCCGCGGCGCGAGCCTGCTCAACCGCCTGGAGCAAGGAAAACTCGTGGTGCAAACCCCCGAGGTGAAGCACGGCTTCGTGCGCCTCGAACGCTCGAACCGGCGCGTGGCGGCGGCGGTCATTTTCGCGGCGTTCTTCCTGGGCGGCGTACAGCTCTACCTGGGCGGGGCGCTGCTGCCGGCAGCCGCCTCTGGCGGCGCTGCGCTGCTGTTCCTGCTGGTTTACTTGACAATAAAATAGGAAAAAAGCTATACTGATTCAAATTCATCGAACATTTTTCCTGAATCGGGCATGTATCTAGGCGAACCTTCCACCAAGAACAGGCGCTTGATCATCGGCGGCATCATCGCCACGCTGGTGCTGCTCTATTTGATTGCATTTGGGCGCGAGTGGGTGGATGCGATCCGCATGATGATCACCTGGTTCTACGGAGACGGCCCCTTCCCTGCCCGGCCTGTCTCGATTATCCTGTACGGCCTGCTCACCTTTATGGTCCTGGCAGGCGTCTGGATCCTCTTCATCTCGCAGCAAGCCCTCCTCCCGGCAGTTACCCCTCAAGAACGGTTGCGCACCGCCTACCAATTCCTGCTGTACATCCTGGGTCAGCACGGGCCGGCTGTGTTCGTCAAAGACGGCAAAGTGCTTTCGACAAAGGAAGATGTGCGTGACGGCCCGGGCGTGGCTGTGGTGGATTTCAACTCCGCCATCGTGCTCGAAGAGCGCCTTCCGCCACCGGGCTTGAGCTCCGGGTTCGATAACTTTTTCCACCGCCTGGGCTGGATGCTCGGGCTGGCCGATAAAGCCGAGTCGCCGCGCGTGATGGGCCCGGGGATCGTCTTCACCCGTCCGCGCGAGCGCATCCGCGGGGCGGTGGACCTGCGCCGGCAGTTTCGCATGGTGAAGGGCGTAGAGGGCTACACCCGCGACGGAATCGAAGTGACCTCGAATGTGTGGTCTATCTTCACCATCGGCCAGGACCCTGAGCCTGACGCGCTCGAAGTGACCTATGCCGGAGAAAAACGCCCCGAAAACCTGCGCGTGACCCGCTTTGAAGAGCTGCCCGACGGCCATTTGCGGCTTGTTTCGCTCAGCGACGAGCTGGATGAAGTCGACCGGCAGGAGATTCACCACTTCTATCACGTGGCAACCCGCACCCACGCCATGCAGCCCTACTCGCCGCTGCCGCCGCGCGTGACCTTGCCGGTGTTCAACAAAGAGCGCGTCTTCGCGGCCGTTTACTCGGAAGCCCGCGGCGATGACGAGAAAGCCGTGCCGTGGACCGACCTGCCAACCCGCCTGGCGGCGGTGATCTTCCGCGAGATCATCTCAAAGGTCAATTACGACCAGTTCTATCAAGCCGGCACCCTGCTGCCCTTCCCGATGGAGCAATTCAAAAGCCGCCTCAAGCAGACGATGCGCAACAGCGGCCTGCTTTCGTATCGCCTGATCATGGTGAAGAAGAACGAGCCGTTCCAGCTGCGCCGGGTGTATAGCCGCGATGACCTGGAAGTCTCGGAGATCAAAGCCCTTACCAATTCTAAAATCCTGCGCGACCGGGGCATCCGCGTCATCGCCAGCGGCTTTGGGGATATCCTGCCGAAGAACCAGGCGGTGTACCGGCACCGCATCGAGAGCTGGCGCGCCCCCTGGGAACGCGACCAGGTCATCACCTCGGCGGGCAGCGAGCTGGAAGCCATGCGCATCAAAGCCCGGGCCAGGGCGTTGGCTCAGCGCGACCTGGTCAACAGCCTGAACACCATCATCCAGACGACCAACCACCCCGAAGTGCTGGGGGTGCGCCTGCTGCAGGCCCTCGAGAAGGTGGCCTCCGACCCCGATACGCGCAAGCTGCTGCCGGGAAACACCATCGAAATGATGAAGCACACCCACGACCTGCTGCTGGCGACCGATGACGGGCATACCCCCAACCCGAGTCTGCCCAACCCGCAGGGGGAGCAGCACAAATGAGCAGCATGCGCGCCACTCAAACGGACATCGCTTCGCGCCAGCAGATCTACGGCCGGCTGCGCATGTTCGCCACGGTTCTCCTTGTCCTGGCCTTTGTGTTCTGGGGAACCTTCCGGTATGAAAGCCTCGATCTCACCCAGGCCGCTGAAAACCTGGTCAATGATCCTATCCGAACGACCCTCGAGGTTTTGTTAAACCCTGCCAGCCTTCGTTATTACATCCTGCCCCTCGCCGCCATCATTGCCATCTTCCTGTGGGCGGCTTCGTACGTGCGCGATATCTACGCCCTGCCGAAGCTGCGCCTGGGGTTCAGGTACGTCTTCTCATCGGTGACCGGGATCAAATATCCCAAGCTGGTGATCGACGGGGGCGAGAAAAAGATCAAAAAAGGAGAGGTGAACCTGCTCGACCAGATCGGCGGCCCGGGTTACCTCTACATCCACCAGGGCAACGCGGTGATGTTCCGCAAACTGCGCCGCCCTTCCAATATCACCCTGCGCGAAACCTACTTCCTCGAGCCGTTCGAGACCATCGGGCAGATCACCAGCCTCGATGAGCAGCAGGGCAGCCGCGATAACGTCAAGGCCCTCACGCGCGACGGCATCCAGGTGACGATCAAAGACATCCACTTCCGCTACCGGCTCTACACCGAAAGCCAGGCCGGCCGGCCCAAGCGCCGCACCCTGCGCGACCCCTACCCCTTCGACCAGAAGGCGCTGGAGAACATGGCCTACAACCTCTCGGTGGACGAAAACGGGCTCGAATCCTGGAAGACGGCCGTCGCGCGCGCCATCGTGGGCGGCATCACCGATTTTGTCAACTCGCACGAGATCGATTACCTGACGGCTCCGCGCGGTGCCGACCAGGACCCGCGCCGCGAGCTTCACAACGCGTTGTTCTCGGGGCAAACGCGCAACAGCCTGCGCAACCTGGGGGCCGAATTGATCTACGTCGATATGGGGCATTTTGCGATCGACGAGGATTTGATCGATGATCAGCGCACCGAAACGGTGGCTGCCGAATGGCTGGGCAGCGCGCAGGTCACCCGCGCCTACGGCGAGGCGAAACGCGCCATGTATCAGGAGATCGGCCGCGCCGAGGCGAATGCCGAGCTGCTCATCGCCATCGCCGACAGCCTGCAAAGCGCCGAACTCGGCGACGACCCGGCCGGCAACCTGCGCCGCATCTTCCTGGCGCGCACCGCCCAGTTATTGGAAATCATCGCTGAGTCGTCCAAGAATGAGTTGGATGCAAACAAGGAAACCAAGGCTCCGGAAACGAAAGGATTGGAGGCGGGCAAGGCATGATCAGCATCGGAGAAGCATTTGGCTGGTGGAATATCGATGACCGTAGTCACTTGAGCAATGTGAACAACCTCTCGCTCTTCCAGCTGCAAGACGCGCGTATCCCGGCCAACCATAAAGATGCCTTGATCCGCGAATTGCGGGTGACCAGCAATTCCTGTGATGATGTTCTGGAAGGCATCGAGGTTCTCATCACAATCGCCAGATATGAAGCCGAAAACGGCGATTATCAGGCTGCCCGCCAGGATCTTTCGGAAGCGATCAAGCGCATCCGCCCGGTCAGCCACCGCATGGCGGTGGCCAAGTGGATGCTGGGTATCGTGGAATGGAAACTCCTCGAAAACATCAAGGCATATTCCAACTGGTTCCTTGCGCGCGATCTCTTCAGAAAATGCGCCGAAGAAAAGGGCCGTGTTTCGGCAGCCGACATGGTGCGCTGGTATCATAAGCAAATCGAGCGGATGCGCCTCGATATGGCCTGCACTGCCGAAGAGGGGTATTACTGGTTGAACCTGTTCGAGCCTTCCCGCCTGAGCGACCAGGCCCGCCAGTTTGCCAACCAGTTATCCAAGGAAATTGCGGAAAAGAAATTCGCGCAGGCTTACGAGATCGGCAACCTGCTGGCAGGGATGAGCCGCAACCGCCTCGACCCTTCCGAGACGGCCGAGGTCTGGGTGGTGATTGGCCTTGCGGCGCATCAAATGGGAAATCCCCGCCAGGCGATTGAATACTGGCAGCGCGGTGCGGCGGCTTACACGCCCTGGAGCCACCAATGGGCGGTGGTGCGCTGGATGACCGGCGTTGCCCAATGGAAGCTGCCCGGCGAAACCGAGAAAGCCACGCGAAGCTGGCTCGATGCCACCGAAACATTCCAGGATCTGCGCACCACGTCTGACCGTGCGGGAGATGCATCCAGGCGGGATTGGTATGAAAACACGGCGCGGATCATGAAGCAGGCGTTGGATCAGCTCACGCGCGAAAAAACCGGGTGAAAGGTCATCAACGTTTCGACAGGACCCAAGGTTTCAGGCGCCGGTTCGCCGGCGCTTTTGTTTCTTCACTGCTCTCAACCACCACGGTGTAACCTTCGCCAATGACATCTGCCATGGTGAACACATTCTGGTCAATTGGTGGTGTGGATGTCTTTGCGAGGCTGAGTTTCTGACTTCCGACGATTCTCTCCGCCAGGCGGTCTTTGGCTGATTCGTAAGAATTGATCAACTCCCGCGCATTCCCAAAACCGGTTGGATCGGCTTCTCTGGTCTGTTCCAGCATGTAAATGAATTGCTCTTTGACTTCCTCCGGCATCACCAGGCCATCCTCCTCCAGCTTGAGGTCGAGCAGCTCCAGCAACTGATCATGAGTGAAATCCTGGAATTCGAGCGTGGTCGGAAACCTCGATCGCAAACCCGGATTCGAGTGCAGCAAAACCTCCATCTCGCGTGGATACCCGGCCAGGATGACGACGAGATGGTCCTTGTGGTCTTCGATCGCCTTTACCAGCGTGTCGATTGCTTCCTGACCGTACGAGCCGGAAAACAGCGAAGAATTACGGACAAGCGCATAAGCCTCATCAATGAAAAGCACGCCATCGAGCGCTTCCAGCACCTTTTCCATCACCTTCGATGTCGTCTGGCCGACGTAACCGGCGATCAGATCGGGCATCGATGCTTCAACGAGGTGACCTTTGCGCAACATCCCAAGTGAACGATACAACCGGGCCGCCAGCCTGGCGACGGTGGTTTTCCCCGTTCCAGGATTGCCGACAAAGACCAGATTCTGCAGGTGGGTTCTCCGCCTCTTCCCGCCGTTCTTCTCATCGAGCAACCGGTCGTAGGTGATGCGGGCATGCTGCCTTTTGAAGAAGGCTTTGATCTCATCCAGCCCGACAAGGCGATCAAAATCTTCAAGAACCTCCTCGATTGGTGGAAGCTCCTCGCTCAAGTAAGCTCGATATTCATCGCTGATATCTTCAGGTTGAAGGACGGCCTTGTCAACACCGGTCTCGAACAACCGGCTCAGGCACCGGCGCTCAAGGCTGTCGGCCAGGTTTCGCATTTCACCGGCATTTCCAAAGTTCAATCCGTGCCGTTCTGCCATTGCGGTCACAAGCACGTCGAGCATGAGGGCCATTTGGCGGTTCACATCCAGGTTCCGCTCTTTGAGGATGTTGTACAGGATCTTCTTCAATTGTTCAGGTGAGTAATCTGGAAAATGAAATCGATTCTCAGCCGGAAACCGCCGCGCCAGACCCGGGTTGCTGCGCAAGAGATGGTCGATCTTCGCGGTGTAGCCTGCCAGGATAACCACCAACCGGTCGCGATGGTCTTCCATGCGGGTCAGGATGGCCTCCATCGCCTCGCGACCAAACCCGCCGCGGTCGTCTTCTCCAAGTGCGTAGGCCTCGTCGATGAATAAAACCCCATCGAGCGCCTGGTCGATGACCTGATTGGATTTGATGCTGGTTCCTCCGACGTGGTCGGCCACAAGATCCGATGCTTTGACCTCAACCAGGTGCCCTTTCTGCAGAATCCCAAGTTCGCGGAATAATTCGCCAATCAACCGGGCGACGGTCGTCTTGCCGGTGCCGGGATTACCGCTAAAGACCATGTGCAAAGCGACCGGTTGGTTATTGGATGGTTTCCGTTTTCTGCGCATTATTATCCAGCCGGAGAGTTCTTTGATCCGCCGCTTGATTTCCTCCAATCCAACAAGCTCATCGAGACGTTCCATCGCCGGGCGGGGATCGCCCATATAGGACGAGAGAAAACCGTTTCTGTGGAGCGCGCTACAGGTGACTTCCGGCATCCGTTTCAACCGGTTGTACCAAACACTCAATAATTGGTTCTCGCTGCTGAGAGTCCTGATGATGGATTCAAATTCCCCTTCAGGAATCCTCGCCAGCGTTTCCCTTTGAACCTTGAGTAGCAAGCGATGAATTTCATCGCTACCTGGGCTTTGAATTTGACAGACGGCGCGCCCGGGCAGCTTGGTCTTTGAGTCCGTGAGAATTAGCGATCTTATCTCCGGAACGGGAAGTTGACGGGCAACTTCATTAAGCTCTGAATAATCGTTAGCGGAGAAGATGAAGACGCACCGGTTAGCGTTGGTTGATGGCAGCTTTGCCCATTTCGAGATGACTCCGCTCAATGTGCGCTGGTCTTCGTACATATTGAACAGGCTTTCTGCATTGTCGAATACCAGCACGGTCGGATACGGCGAGGGTTCGGAGAATAACACATCCAGCAGCCGGATCGAATGCGTGTCGCCAATCGAAGGACTGGTCGGAACGATCGATGATGGATCGCCTTGGAGCAAGACCTTGTTGCCAAGCGGACCGGACTGTAGAAACGGACTCACATCAGAAGAGATCAATCCAGCCGATCCATCAAACAAGATGGAGCCAGACAATTGTTTCGATTCATCATCCAGGAATAGGAAAGGCCTGTCAGGCTGGATGAAAACGATCCGGCGGTATCCATAGCCCTTCAACTGAAGAGCTAATGCATGCAATATATCCACCTCAACCAGGTTGGGGGTCAAGAAGATGTCTCTACTGCCTTGCCCAAAGATGACCTGGAACCGGTGCTCATCAAGAGATTCGATGATGGGATTGATTCGATCCATTCGTTAATTCCTGGCACTCTGTTGTTTCTGAACGGTGGTTGGGTGCTTCCTTGAATTCGGTCGGTGCTGCGCGTTCGCAACCTGCTCAACCTGGCCAACATTCAGGCCAAAAGCTTGCAGGCTTTGAAAGACCTCGAGAGAACGGTGCTTCACCTCGGCTTCATTGAGCAAGCCGCGGTAGTTCGCCATCAGGTGAAGGTCATTCTCAAAATTCTCGCCGGGATCGACTTTGATAATAATTTCACTGCCATCGGCGCTGGCTGCCTTAGCGATGTACCCCTGGCGGTAGTCGTCCTCATCATAGGCACCTTGCTGAGGTTTGAAACCCTGGCTCATGACTGCCAACAACACCAGTTGGGCGATATTAAACCGAAGTTGCGAATTCAGGGCATTGCGCCTTGCCTCGTTGACGATCCAACCCAAGCGATCGGTAAATTCGGGCAGTTTCTCATCCGAAAGCTGTTGAAGTTGGTTGACCGGTCTCAGTAAACCGGCCCGGTGCAGCTCAGTCCGGAGTGCTTTCACCTCTTCGAATAACTGACGCAACGCCTGGCCGGTCCAATAATCGACATCTATCCATTCATCCAGTTCTTCGCCTGAAAGGTCAATCGGATGAATTTTCTGCAAATCCACACAGCGCTGCATGAGCAGTGAAAGCTGGTCGGTCATGCTATGGATCAACAGGCTGCGTTGATTGAGCTGCGTTTCGATTTCCGTTCTGAGATTCGACAACTGGAAGAACACTTGCTGGAAAATCGTGATCGCTGCTTCGTAAAAACCATCCTCAAAATTCCTCTCGGCAAGCCGCGCTTGTCGCAGCACCTGCGCGACTTGAAATTCCTCGACCAACTCGGGCGGATATTCCGAATAGATGTAATTGGTTAAGAGTTGAATATCCTTCATCCATTCATTCAAAGACGCAATCAACCTGTCTTCCTTGCTCTCTATTGCCAGGAGACGATTGCTCACATTTTGCATCTGGCTGTCATATTGCTCGTTCTGCTCATCCATCATTTCTTTGACCGTTTCTATATGGTCTTTAATGAGCAAACCGGTATCCTGCCAGATATTCTCTGAGTAATCCATGACCTTATTGTATAAATCCAGGTGCTGGTCAACGATTGATTGATTCACTGAACGCTCTACTTCCCGTAGATCTTTCTGAAAGGAAGAAAGGACACTTTCATAATCAACCTTCCGCGAAGTCAATTTATCCACACTTCGTTGGACGTAAGCCATCGTGCTCTCGAGCGAGTGTTCATACGATTCATTGCTGATGGCCAATGCTTCGTAATAATTACGCTTTTCTGCTTCGTACAGACGATGGTATTCTTCTTGGGTAATCGTGATTGTTGCGCGCTTATGGCCTGACATATCCGCCTCGCTTCATGGCTGTTTGGATGGCCCGATCGATAACCGTATCAATCTCCGAGATGGCATTGGATGGGGGTACACCCACCATTAAATATTGGCCGTCGGTTATCCGAATTTCTACCCCGCGTTTTTGCTCCTCAAAGGAGAAATCCTTTAGCTTCTCGGTCAGGTGAATGAAACGCTGATTATCCGACCCTCGCAGGCCGATATTACGGTTCAAAGATTGGATGTATGGTCCGTCGATAAGCAGGTCAATTTCGGAAAGCAGCAGCCGGATGCCTGAAGATGCAGGTAATCGAAGGAGATTTTCGTACCGGTAACCGGTAAAGCAGATCACATTCACGTCTCGCATGCTTTTGATTCTTTGAACCAAAGCATAAAGCCCGCGCGCTTGTAGCATGGGTTCACCGCCTGAGAGCGTGATGCCATCAATTCGCTTGTCTCGCAGCAATTCTGAAGCCAGGTCTTGCGGATCGACAATCCGGGCAGCGATCTGTGGGATCCATTCAGGCGCAATACAACCTTGGCAGTGCAGCAAACACCCTTGCACCCACACTACCGACCTCCATCCAGGCCCGAGTGCTTTCGTCCCGATGCAGGTAGCTGCAATATTTAACTGGTTAGGTGATTGGTACGTTTCATCGCGCATGGAATTGCTCCTGAATTGCCTATATTATAGTACGAATGTTCTATACATTCAATACTTTTAGAAAAATTGTTCTGAAACGGAGAAAGTCCCTGCATTTATTGCAAAACAAATCCCGCGGGAGTATGATCATGGTTGGGTGAGGCGATGAAGAAACACATTCTGCTCATAGATGACGATGCCTTGATGCGGCGCAGTTTGAGTTACAACCTCCAGCAAGCCGGATTCGATGTCGAAAGCGCTGCCAGCGCGGAAGAGGGTTTATCGCGCATCGACCTCAAACGGCCTGATATAGTCCTCCTGGATATCAACCTGCCCGGAATGGACGGCCTGGACGCGCTCAAGCGGATTCGCGTGGAGATGGGACTGCCGGTGATCTTCGTCACTGCCCGCCGCCGGGAGCTTGATGAAATCTTAGGGCTGGAATTGGGCGCAGACGATTACATCACCAAACCGTTCGATTTTGACGTCCTCCTGGCACGGGTAAAAGCCGTTTTACGCCGTGCATCCGAAAGGCCATCAGGCGAATCCGCGCCTCCCTCCGAAGTGAAAGTCGGTGATCTGGTGATTAACGCGGACGCTCACACCGTTATGAAGGGCGGTAGCCAACTCGAGCTTTCTCCGCGCGAATTCGATCTGCTCTACAACCTTGCGATTGAGTCGGGTAAAGTCGTCTCCTCCGATGAATTGCTGGCCCGCGTTTGGGGAGCCAATTTCATCGGCGAACCCCAGGTGTTGTATGTTCACATTCGCTGGCTTCGCGAAAAGATCGAAGCCGACCCGCAGAATCCGCAGCACATTCTCACGGTCCGCGGCGTGGGCTACAAGTTGGTTTGAAAGGGATCTATGAAATCCTTGCGCGCGCGGCTGGTTCTCAGCCACCTTTTGCCGATGCTCCTCATCATCCCGCTGATGGGGATTGGCCTGATCTATGCGCTCGAGACGCAAGTCTTGCTGCCGGCATTTATGACGGCCTATTCCGGGCAAGCCGCTCTCGTGGCTGAAATTACCCAGAATCAATATCGTATCTGGACCGACCCTATCTACGCGCAAACCATCCTGGCGAAAGTCAGCCCGCGCCTGCCCGCGCGAGTCATGTTCCTGGCCGCCGATGGCCGCCTGATGGCATCTTCAGACCCCGGGGATATCGAAAACCTGAACAAGGTGCTGATCAACTCGGCCATCACTTCGGTTCAACAGGGAAATGTCGTGAAGCGTGTGTTTTACAACCGCAGCCTGCAGGGTGAAGCCCTCGATATCTGGGAACCTGTCATCGACCCCGTCTTGGGGGTGATTGGAATTGTGCGGATCACCTATGAATTTGGCAGCATCTCCGGCCAGTTTGTCCAGCAGCGCGCGCTTATCGCCTGGGTGCTCATCATCGGGCTGGTATTCGGGGGCGTCCTGGGCCTGACGCTGGCTGTCAGCATCGACCGCCCGCTGCGCCGGGTGACAGACGCCGTCAACAAGCTGGCCCGCGGCGAGTCATCCAGCCCGCTGCCCGAAGCCGGGCCGGCCGAAGTGCGCCAGCTGGCTGGAGCGTATAACGTCCTGGTCGAGCGCCTGCGCGGCATGGAAGAGAGCCGCCGGCACCTGCTGGCCAACCTGGTTCACGAACTGGGACGCCCGCTTGGAGCGCTTCGATCGGCAGCCCAGGCTCTGCTCAAAGGTGCTGCCCGCGAACCGCAGCTGAGCCAGGAATTGCTCTCGGGGATGGATAGCGAGCTTGTGCGCCTGCAAACCCTGCTGGGTGAATTGACCCATTTATATGACCAGGTGATTGGCAGCCTGGAATTGAACCGCCAGCCCATCCCTCTGGCACAATGGCTGTCCGAAGTTTCTTCCCCCTGGGAGGCAGAAGCGCAAGAGAAGGGCCTCGCGTGGTCGTCGGATGTTCCGCCGGATCTGCCCTCGCTTCAGGCCGACCCCGTGCGCCTTGGGCAGGCGCTCGGCAACCTGCTCAGCAATGCGGTCAAGTTCACGCCGCCGGGCGGCCGGGTGGACTTCTCGGCCGGGGCGGAAGACGGCGAGGTGTGGATCAGCGTGAAAGACAGCGGCCCGGGCATCCCGCCGGAGGAGCAGGAAAAGGTGTTCATGCCTTTCTACCGCGGCGGGCAGGGCAAGCGCTTCACCGAGGGCATGGGGCTGGGCTTGAGCATCGCGCGCGACCTGGTCAACGCGCACGGCGGCCGGTTGGAACTGCAATCGGCGCCGGGCGAGGGCAGCCGGTTCACGGTGCGCCTGCCCAAAGGTTGACAAAACCCCCTTTGTAAGCGACAATTCTATTGCCCCCTGGTTGTGGCCGTTGGAAATACAGCCGGCAATGCGTTTGATTCAATGAACGGCAGATGAACTGCGCCGTATCATATCTCCAGTTTGCGGGTTTGTTTTTCTATAAATAGCGGGGCAAGTTCTGTATTTTTAGAACCAAAGGACCCCATTCCTGCCTGCTTAATCGTGCCTTTCTCACAGAGGATCAATCGAATGGAACAAACCGCACAATTGAATACGTTTGGGCGCGTCCGCCGCAAGCCCGCCACCCGGCGCGAGCGCTGGGCCTGGTACTTTTATGATTTTGGCAACTCCGCTTACGCGGCGGTGGTGCTCCTGGCGGTCTATTCGGCCTACTTCAAACAGCAGGTGGTCGGCGGCGCAGAAGGATCGCGCCTGTGGGGCTTTTCGGTCGGCATCGCCATGCTGGTGGTGGCGCTTTGCTCGCCCGTCTTAGGCGCGTTGGCGGATTTCTCGGCTGCCAAAAAGCGTTTCCTGGCGATTTTCACCAGCATGGCGATTGGCTTCACCGCCATGCTTTTTTTCGTTGAAAAGGGCGATATTTTCATCGGGATGCTTTTCTTCATCCTCGCGGAGATCGGCTACCGCGGCGGGCAGGTGTTCTACAACGCCCTGCTGCCCGAGATCGCCTCGCCGGATGAGATGGGGCGTGTTTCGGGCAACGGCTGGGCTTTCGGCTCGCTCGGAGGCATCGTCTGCCTGCTCATCGTCCTGGCATTGATCACCCTGGTGAAGGGCACATTCGTCGTGCGGATTTCATTCCTCATCACGGCGGTCTTCTACGCGCTTTCCACCCTGCCGCTGTTCCTCTTCTTGCGCGAGCGCACCATCCCTCAGCGCCTGCCCGAGCGCGAAACCTACGCCTCGGTATCCTTCAAAAAGCTGCAGCAAACCTGGAAGAAAGCCGGCGATTTTCGCCAGTTCGTCCTGTTCGTCGTGGCCTTTCTGGTGTTCAACAACGCCATCATGATGACGATGGACTTTGCCGGCATCATCGGCGCGGTGCTCTTCAACATGACGCAGCAGCAGTTGATCGTCTTCATGATCATCGTCCAGGTGACCAGCGTGATGGGCGCCTTCGTATTCGGCAAGCTGGTGGACCGCCTGAGCACCAAGCGCACGCTCCTGCTGGCCATTTTCGGGATGATCATCGCCTGCGCGCTGATTATGGTAGTCGATTCCCTGCTGGCATTCAACCTGATCGGCGCACTGGCCGGGTTTGCTCTCACCGGCGTGCAGTCCGTCAGCCGCACTGCGGTGGGTCAGCTGGCCCCCGAGGAAAAATCGGCCGAATTCTTCGGCATCTTCTCTCTGGCAGGGCAAATCTCCGCCTTCACCGGGCCGGCCATCTTTGGCATGCTCTCCACGGCAATTGCCTTCTCGCGCGAGCGGAGCGGCTGGGCCACCCTGCCTGCCGAGCAGACGGGCATGCGCCTGGCGGTGATCGCCATGCTGGTCTTCCTGGCAGCCGGCATGCTTGTGCTGCTGGCGGTGCGCAACTGGAATAAGAAGCCTCAAGAATCCCTGGAGAAAACAATTTGACGATGACCGACCAACCGGGCTACCCGCGCAGGCGCGCGATCCGCTCGATCTTGAAGGCCGGAATTGCGGCGGCGATGGCAATCCTGGCCGATGTGCGTATTCTTGGCAGGGAACACCTGCCCAAAGAAGGCCCGCTGCTCATCGTGGGCAACCATTTCAGTTTCCTCGATCCCGTCATCCTCATCCGCTCGGCGCCCTACCCGCTGGAATTTGTGGGCGGGCCGACAACCCCCAATGCGCCCCCCTGGGCCGAAGTGTTCCGCAAAGCGTATGGCATCCTGCAAATCCGGCGGGGGGCATCCTCGCGCGATGGCTTGCTGGCAGCCGAAACGGTGTTGAAACAAAAAGGCGTGCTGGCCATCTTCCCCGAGGGCGGAAGCTGGGCGGCGGTTCTGCGCCCGCCCCGCCCCGGCGCGGCGCTGCTGGCGGCGCGCACCAACGCTAAAATCATCCCGGTGGGGTTAGACGGCCTGGTAGATCTCTTCCCGCAGGCGCGCCGGGGCAGGCGCGCCAGGGTGACGGTGCGCTTTGGCGAACCGTTCGGCCCCCTCACCCTCGAGCGCCGCGATGCCTCGATCCGCGAGCGCATGGACGAAATTGGCCATGAAATGATGCGCCGCATCGCGCTGTTGATCCCCCCCGAGCGCCGCGGCTTCTATTCGGATAATCCTGCGGTACGCGAGGCGGCCAAAGGCGCCGAGGTGTACCCCTGGGAGTTGACCGCCGAAGCATGACTCTTCCTTAAGCTAACCATAAGGTTTTCTTGAGCGGCGCTTAAAGACAGGCGGTCCGTTTCATCCTATGATCGTGGTGATGAAACGGACCGCCTTGATTCACAGGTTCAATCACTTGCGCCGAAGGTACGCCATCCGTTTCCCGAAGGTTGCCCCCGATACATGGCTCCTGGCGCTGTTGATCCTTTTGGGGCTTGTCAGCCTGGGTCTGTTTCTCACCTATGCCTTTCTGTTTGCGCATGCCGCAGTATATTCGGCGATTTAAAGGAGAGTCGCTTATGAATACCCGTAAGAAAACCTTCATCCCAACCCTCGTTTTGTTTGCCGCCATGGCCCTCTCGGCTGCCTGCAGCGCCATCCCCGCGTTGACATCCGGCAGCCTCAGCACGGGCGCCCAGGCGGCGGTCACATCCACCCTGGCGCCGCAGCCGACCCCCACCGTGGCGGCCGTCGCGGCCGTTCCATCCTCGCCGGCTGCCCAGGGCGATTCCAGCCTGCTGGCGGCTTATGAAGGCACGCTGCAGGAGATCTACACCCGCGTAAGCCCTTCGGTCGTGGCCATCCGCGTGGTCAGCCAGGCTGCCGCGCTCGACCCGTTCCAGCAGTTCCCCGGCTTTGGCGGTAACGGCAACGGCAACGGCGCCGGCCCGCAATTGCAGCAGGCGCTGGGTTCCGGTTTCGTGTGGGATACCTCCGGCCATATCGTCACCAACAACCACGTCGTCGAAGGCGCTCAGAAGATCGAAGTCACCTTCAGCGACGGCACGGTCGTTCCGGCCACGCTGGTCGGCGCCGACCCTGATTCCGACCTGGCCGTGGTCAAGGTGGAGCTGCCCGCCGGCCAGCTCGTGCCCGTCACGGTGGGTGATTCGACCTCCGTCAAGGTGGGCCAGCTTGCCATCGCCCTGGGCAACCCCTTCGGCCTCGAAAACACGATGACCGTGGGCATCGTCTCGGCGCTTGGGCGCACCCTGCCGGCCGGTGAGACAACCAGCGGCGGCACCTATTCGATCCCGAATATCATCCAGACCGACGCGCCCATCAACCCCGGCAATTCGGGCGGCGTGCTCCTGGATGTGAACGGCAACCTGATCGGCGTGCCCTCGGCGATCGACTCGTCCAGCGGCTCGAATTCGGGCGTGGGCTTCGTCATCCCCTCGCAGATCGTCAGCAAGGTGGTGCCGGTGTTGATCAAGGACGGCAAATATGAACACTCCTGGCTGGGTATCTCAGGCGCGAGCCTGACGCCCGACATGGCCAAAGCCATGAACCTGGATGCCAACCAGCACGGCGTTCTGGTCGCCACGGTCACCACGGGCAGCCCCGCCGATAAGGCCGGCCTGAAGCCCTCTGACCGCGAGGTCACCATCGACGGGCAGCAGATCCCGGTGGGCGGCGATGTCATCACCGCCATCGACGGGCAGGCGACGAACAAGATCGAAGACCTGATCAGCTACCTGGCCACCAACACCTCCGTGGGCCAGAACGTGACCCTCACCGTTCTGCGCGATGGCAAAGAAGTGACCCTCAACGTCACCCTGGCGGCCCGGCCGTCCTCCAGCTCGAAGCAGGTTTCCAGCACCACCTCGCAGGCAGGCGAAGCCTACCTGGGCATCAAAGGCGTTGACCTGGATGCGGCCATCAACAAGGCCATCGGCCTGCCTGCCGATACGCAGGGCGTGTTGATCGTTCAGGTGGAAGCCACCAGCCCGGCCGGGAAGGCCGGCCTGAAGGGCGGGTCGAAGCCCGCGCTGGTCGAAGGGCAGATCCTGCTGACGGGCGGGGATGTCTTGATGGGCCTCGACGGCAACGCGATCACCAGCTCGAGCGAGCTGCGCGCAACCCTGGCGCAGTATCACCCTGGCGACCAGGTGACCCTGGACATCCTGCGCGATGGCAGCCCGCTCAGCGTGACGGTGACGCTCGAGGCGCGTCCGAATTAACCGGTAATTTCTCCTCCTACAGGTTTGGGGCCGTCCGAAAGGGCGGCCCCCTCTGTTCCCGCCCTGTTATCCGGGGGGTTCGGTATAATTCAGCCTGTTCAGGTGAACACCAAGCAATTCGTTGCTTGACTTTCCATCCAATTAGAATTAATCTTCTATTATATGAAACCGCTCTCCGAACACCTTCAAAAGATCCTCGACACCCTGCCCACCAGGCCGGGCTGCTATATCTATAAGAACGAGGGCGGAGAGGTCATTTACGTCGGTAAAGCCATCAACCTGCGCAACCGCGTGCGCTCCTACTTCCAGGAACGCGGTCACGACTATAAAACCCGCCAGCTGGTCAAGAACATCGCCCATATCGATTGGATCGTGGTCGAGTCCGAGCTCGAGGCGCTCATCCTCGAGATGAACCTGATCAAGAAGCACCGCCCGCGCTATAACATCAAGCTCAAAGACGATAAGCGTTACCCGTATATCAAAGTGCATTGGGCCGATCCTTTCCCCAAGGTGACCGTCACGCGCCAGATGAACCAGGATGGATCGCGCTACTTCGGCCCCTACACCAGCGTGTGGGCCGTCCACCAAACGCTCGACGTGCTGCGGCGCATCTTCCCTTATCTCACCTGCGACCGGGTGATCACCGGCAAAGACGAACGCCCCTGCCTGTTCTACGATATCAAGCTCTGCACCGGGCCGTGCATCGGGGCCATTGACCAGGCCGGTTACCGCCGCATCATTGACGACCTGTGCAGCTTTCTGCAAGGGCGCACTGAGTTGATCGTTGACCGCCTGCGCAAAGAAATGGATGAAGCTGCCGAGGGCCTGAACTTCGAGCGCGCCGCGGCCATCCGCGACCAGATCAACGCCATCGACCGCGTTGTCGAGCGCCAGCGCATCATCTCCACCGATAAAGTGGATTCGGATGTCATCGCCATGGCCCGCGCCAACGGCGAGGCCTGCGTGCAGATTTTCTTCATCCGCAACGGCAAGCTCATCGGCCGCGAGTACTTCATCCTCGAAGGCACGCACGATGAAGCCGATTCCGAAGTGGTCGCCGAATTCATCAAGCAGTTTTATTCCGAAGCCGCGAGCGTGCCCCCGCAGGTGTTGCTGCCAAACGACATCGAAGAAACCAAAATCATCCAGCAGTGGCTTCGCTCGCGCACCGGCGGGCAGAAGGTGGAACTGCTCGTCCCGCACCAGGGCACCGACCGCGAGCTGGTCGAGATGGCCACTGAAAACGCCATCGAAACCCTCACCGCGCTCAAAATTCAATGGGAAGCCGATACCAACAAGCAGCAGCAGGCCCTCGCCGAGCTGCAGCAGGCGTTCAATTTGCCGAACCCGCCAAACAAGATCGAGTGCTTCGATATCTCAAACACTCAGGGCACGGCGATGGTCGCCAGCATGGTGGTTTTCGAGCAGGGCACGCCAAGCAAGCGGAATTACCGCCACTTCAACATTCAAAGCGTGGTAGGCCCCGATGACTTCGCCAGCATGGAAGAGGTGCTGACCCGCCGCTTCAAGCGCTGGCAGGCCTCGCAGGAGGGCAAGTTCGAGCCGGGCAAGAAGCTCGACCCGGCCTTCGCCATCCTGCCGGATCTGTTGATTGTGGACGGCGGCAAAGGCCAGCTTGGGCGGGCCGTCAAGGTGCTGGATTCCTTCGGCCTTTCCGGCTCGGTGCCGGTGGTGGGGCTGGCCAAGCAGCAGGAAGAAGTCTTCACCCCCGGCCGCAGCGATTCGATCCTCCTGCCGCGACACTCGCAAGGGCTGTACCTGATCCAGCGCATCCGCGACGAAGCCCACCGCTTTGCCATCACCGCGCACCGCAAGCAGCGTACAAAGCTGGGCATGTCTTCCGTCCTGGATAAAATCCCCGGCATCGGTCCATCCAGGCGCAGGTGGCTGCTCTCGCACTTCGGCTCACTCGAGGCCATCCGCGAAGCCTCCATCGAAGAGCTCACCGCCGCGCCGGGCATCACCGCCGAACTGGCCCAAAGCATCAAAGACCACCTCGATTAGCACGCGAGTGCGTGACAGCTCTCCCCCGGCTTCCTACAATGGTTGTATCCAACCATCCTGAATACTGGAGGCCCCATCATGGATCCTGACGAACCGCGCACGCCGTACTTCCCCGGCTTCTGGCTGGCGGCATTCATCCTGGCCTGGGCGGTAGACCTGCTCTTCTGGAAGCAAGCAGCAGGGGTGAACTTTGCCGTCTGGGTGTGCCTGGGGGTGGCCGGGTTGTTCGCCGCCGCCTGGTGGGAACGCCGCCGCCCTGCGCTGCCCAGCTACCTCCTGGCGGCCATCGCCGTCATCTTTTCGCTGGCGGTCTTCCTGCGCAGCGAACCGTTCAGCGCGGGCATCTCGGCATTGCTGGCAGTGGCGGCGCTCGGCTTGCTGGCCGCCACGTTCACCAGCGGCAACTGGGTCTTCTACCGCATTGGCGATTTCTGCCTGGCCGGGTTGAAGTTGATCGCCGCGGGCATCGTGCGCGGAGGGAAAGCCCTGGCGCACAGGCCCTCGCCGGTTGACGCCGGGGCGGGGCGCACGGCCTGGCGCTCGCTGCGGCGCTCCGGGCTGCCGGTGCTGCGCGGACTCTTCCTGGCCCTGCCGGTGGTGGCGGTGCTCGCGGCGCTGCTGGCCTCCGCCGACCCGGTCTTCAACCGCATCTTGCAGGATGTGCTGCGGATATTCGACCTCGAACGTCTCCCCGAATATATCTTCCGCTTCATTTATGTGATGGTTTTCACCTACATCTTCACCGGCGTGTTGTTGTTCGCGATCTTCCCTGAGCCGGATGAACCCCGGCCCGACCCGAACCAGCCCTGGAAGGTGCGCTTCCTCGGTTCGACGGAGACGGGCGTCATCCTTGGGGCCGTGGTGCTGCTCTTCGCGGTTTTCGTGGCCTTGCAGTTCCGCTACCTCTTCGGCGGGCAGGCCAACATCACCGAAACGGGCTACACCTATTCGGAATATGCCCGGCGCGGGTTTTTCGAACTCGTCTGGGTGGCCGTGCTCAGCCTTGGGCTGTATATCGGGCTGGGCGCCATCACCCGCCGCGAAGCCCCCGCGCAGGAACGCGCCTTCACCCTGCTTTCGGTCGCATTGATGGCCCTGGTGCTGGTCATTCTCGTCTCGGCGCTCAACCGCCTGCTGCTCTATGAAGACGCCTACGGCTTCACCCGGCTTCGCACCTATACGCACATCTTCATCCCGTGGCTGGCCGCCCTGTTGATCGCCGCCTGCATCCTGCAGGCCGTCCGCCGGCCCGGTCACCTGGGGCTGGCGGCCCTGCTGGTGCTCTTCGGGTTCGGGCTCACCTTCTTGGCGCTCAACGTGGATGCGCTCATCGCGCGCCTCAACCTGCAGCGCGCCCGCGCCGGGCAGGAATTGGATGCTTACCTCCTGCGCGACCTCTCTGCCGATGCCGTCCCCACCCTGGCGGACGCCTACACCGACCCATCCACCCCGCAGGCCGTGCGCGCCCGGGTGGGGGCAGCCCTGGCCTGCCTGCAGCTCGAGCCGCCCCGCGGCGAAGGCTGGCGCAGCTACCGGCCGCCCGAGGCCCGCGCCAGGCAGGCCCTGCAGCAGGTGGATTTGCGCCCATACCTTGCCACGCGCGGCGATGGAACCCCTTACGTGGTGCTGGACGGCGCGGAATTCCCCTGCTACACGGGCTACATGGATTGAGCGCAGACCCACCTCCCTGTGCACCATCCCCGGGCGCCCGCGGGTAATGTGGTTCATTCACTGTAAATTGTGGGGCAACCCCGCAATTTACAGTGAATTAGAAGCACCATCGCCCGTGATATAATTCCCGCCAGGGAATTTGTATGAAGATCACATTGCTCGGTACGAATGGTTGGTTCGACACGCCAACGGGCAGCACGCCCTGCGTCTTGCTGGAAACCGCCGAATTCGTCATCATCTTCGATGCCGGATACGGCTTCACCAAAGTGGATGACCTCTTCGATGGCAGCAAGCCGGCCTTCCTGCTCCTCAGCCACTTCCACCTCGATCACCTGATCGGTCTGCATACCCTGCCCAAGAGCCATTTCAAACGCGGGCTGACCATCCTCGGCCAGCCGGGCATTGCGCAGGCCCTGGATGACCTGCTCAGCCCCACCTTCAGCATCCCGCTCAGCAAGATCAGCTACCCGGTGTGCGTCAACGAGCTCAACGGGCACATGCCTTCTCTCCCGTTCCACCTCACAGCGCTACCGCTCATCCACTCCGGGCCGTGCCTGGGTTACCGCATCCAGTACGACCGCCGCGTCATCGCATACTGCACCGACACCGGTTACTGTGACAACGCGGTCGAGCTTTCTAAAGGCGCCGACCTGCTGCTCACCGAGTGTTCGCTGGCCCCCGGCGTGGAAGCCCACCCCGGCTGGCCGCACCTCAGCCCCACCGAAGCCGCGCAGATTGCAAAAGAAGCCGGAGCGAAACGCCTTCTGTTGATTCACTTTGACCCGACGCAATATCCTACCCTCGCCGACCGCAGCGCCGCCGAGAAGGAAGCCCGGCGCATCTTCCCAGAGAGCTACGCCGGCCGCGACGGCATGGAGCTTTCATTGGCATGACGTCCTTCATGACCGAAACCGGCGTCGTTTCCGGGCAAAAATCGGGCTGGAGCCTGGTGAAAAAGCTCGGCGAAGGCGACGCCGGCGAAGTGTATCTGGTCGAATCGCTGATCGAGAGCAAAACGGCGATTCTCAAGCGCCCGGCGCGCACCGTCTTCACCGGCGAGATGCGCCGCCAGGCCGACCAGATCCGCACCGAAGGGCGCATCCTCAAAGCGCTCGAAGAAATCCTCGGCAAGCTGCCCAACCCGCGCGTTTCGGCCCCGGCCGTGCTCGACCAGAGCAAGCCCGGCAGCGAATTTGGCGAGCGCTTTTTCATCGTCATCGAACGCGCACCCGGCTTCGACCTCAACTTCCTGGCGCGCACCGGGCGCATGGGTTCCGGCAGCCTGGAGGACGTGGAATGCTCCCCGGTCGAGCGCGCCTTCCTGGAGGAAATCGCCCGCCAGGGCCGCCTCCCGGAGCGCATTCTGCTGGCCGCTCTTTCCGCCGTGCTGACAGTCTTCGAAGCCATTCACCAGGCCGGTCTGGAAGGCGCGGAGGGCATCCTGTGGAACGATGTCAAGCCCGATCACCTCTTCTGGGATCCGCGCCAATCGCGAGTGACCGTCATTGACTGGGGCAACGGCCGCTTTCTCGAAGAAGGCGGTGTGACCCGCGATATGCGCCATACGGCCGCCGGCGACCGACGCCAGTTCCTGGATGAGATGGGGCGCTTCCTGGCCCAGGCCGCGCCTGACCTGCGCGAGCGCCTTCGCTGGCCCGAGCAGGGGCATATCTACGAAGACGTGGCCCCGTTGATCGACGCGCTGCGCGAGCGCATCGACGCCGCCCTGGCTGAGGCCGACCGCCTGCTGCGCGAGGCGCGCAGCCAGGAAGCCGACCTGCTTCACCCCGGCCTGGAGACCGGCGTGGATTTGCCCAGCCTGGAAGGCGTGCACCGGCGCATCGTCGGCCTGGGCGAAATCCCCGACTACTCCGAAGCCCTGCGCCTGGTCGGGCGTTCGGCCGCCAACCTGGCCGCCGCGGGTGATATGGGCGGCGTGCGCGAGCTGGCAGCCTGGGCCGCCGGGCTGCCGGGTTCGCCGGTGGAGGCGCTCCACCTGCTCGCCCGCCTGGCGCAGGTGGCCGCCCATGCGCAGGGCGAACCTTACCAGCACCTGGTGCAAGCCGTGCAGCACGCCGCCGCGGGTGACTGGGAAGAAGCCCTGTGGAGCATGGTCGCTGCGCTGGGCAGCGGCCCCGAGACGGATTGGTGGAACGACCTGCTCCCCGATATCCGCCGCATGGCAGCCGGCGAGCAGGCCGCCCTGGCGCGCCCGTTGCTGAATTTGCGCCGCCTGCACCTCTCGATTCAATCCAGCGCACAGCGGCTGGAAGACCGCCTTGCCCGCACCCCCGACCCGGAAAAGCAGGACGAGCTTGAGCGCATGAATGCCCTGGCCGATCGGCTGCGCCGGGTGATCCACAACTGGGTGCAGACTGAGCCGCTCCCGCCGCATTCCACCATCGCCTACAGCGACCTGGAACCGATGATTGGCGAGATCGAATCCGTCCAGCCGGGCGCGGGCGATGACATCCGCCGCGTGCTCGACCTGCCGCGCCAGCTGGTGCGTTCCATCCTCGAGATTTGGGGGCGCAAGGAATTCGTCTCCGCCTCCAAGGAACTGCGCCGCCTGCTGGCCTGTGACCCCGACCGCCGCCGCCTGCTGCACGCCGACCTCTCGCTGCGCTCTGCGCCGGATTGGATCCAGCGCCTTCAGACCGGCCCTCTGCCGGGTGAAAACCTGCCCGAGTTTATCACCGCCCTCGAATACGAGGGCCGCGAACTCCGTAACCAGATCGGCCCCGCCGGTTGGCTGGATGGTTCGCTGGAAGGCCTCAAAGCCATGCGGCGCGGCACCTGGCCCGGCGACCTGCTCGCGGCGCAGCCCGCCCTTGCCGGCGAGATGCCCTGGCTGCAGCGTTTCGAGCGCGCCGAAAAGGTGCAAGGCATCTTCCGCCCCGAGGTGCCCGCGCTCCAGCCCTTGCCGTCCATCAGCGGCTCGCGCGAGACGCGCTACGGCCCTGAAACCGAGCTCAGCTTCATCGAGCCGCTGGATGCCTGGATCCCGGAGGCGCGCGGGTCATCGGCCCGCGTTTACCTGGCCTCCTTCCGCGGCGGAAGCGGTGAACAGCGCGAGGCGGCCCTCAAAATCATGCGCATGGATAAGGCCGATTACGCCTTGCCGCTGTTCCGCGAAGAAGCCCAGGTGCTTTCCGTGATGCAGGATGTGCCCGGCGTGACGCGCATGCTGGAATGCGGCTTCTTATGGATGGGCGAACCGGGCAGCCTGCCCGCCGACCACGACCTGGATGCAATTCAGGCCCTGCGCGGCGAGGCGCTGCGCATCGGCCCCGATGCCTCCGGCCAGTTCCTCGACCTGCTCGAGAGCCGCGTGCGCGAAGGCTGGGTGCCTTACCTGCTGGTGGAGCGCCGCCGGCGCGAAGATAACCTGCTCTTGCTGTGCGACGCCAGCCTCAACCGCGGGCGCTTTTTACCCGTTCACAACCTGCTTTTGATGAGCATCCAGATCTGCGAGGTGCTCGAAGCCGCCCACCGGCGCGGCGTGGTGTACCGCGACCACAAGCTCCTGCATTATTACTGGCTCGAAGAAAGCAACGGCATTTACGTCATTGATTGGAACGTGGCGCGTTACCACCCGCAAGGGCTCACCCCCCTCGACATTCACATGGACCTCGTCCAGCTTGGCGCGCGCGGGCTGCACCACGTCCTCACCGGGCGCACCGCCCCAGGCGCGCTGCCGCTTGGGCCGACCCGCCCGGAGGAGATCGAACAGGCCGCCGAGAGCTACCACGCTCAATGGACGTATGATGACCAACGTCTTTCCCCGCAGGTGCGCATCATCCTCGAACAGCTGCTCGCCGGCAGTTACACCTCGGCTGCCGACCTGAGAGAAGACCTCAAGCGCGCTTACATGGAAATCGGGTAGAATCCTGATACCAGAAGCCCAGCGACCCCTACGAACAAAGGACCATCACCGATGGAAGACCTCGATCAACTCATTGCCCGCGCCGACCGGCTGCTGGAGCAAGAGAACCCCCCGGCAGGCGAACTGCGCCGCCTTTCGGTTGACCTGGACGACCTGATCAATTCCCCCGAATTCCAGGCCCTGGATGCCGACGCCCGCGGCCAGGTGCAGAAGCGCTTTCAAGACGTGCGCGCGCGCCTGCGCGGCGGCGAGCAGAACGCCGTTCCGCTGCCGGGCGCCATGCCGCCCCTGCCCGAAACCGGCGTCACCCAGCCCCGCCCGCGCAGCGATGAGCGCCAGCACAACCCCTATGCGCAGGAATCGATGGAAGAAGCCGAAAAGCTCTTCTACGGCGGGCGCTACACCGAGGCCATCAAGCTCTACGACCAGGTGCTGACCATCGAGCCGGATTGGGACCGCGCGCGCCAGCACCGCAGCGAGGCCGAAGGCTATCTGCGCACCGGCTACATCCCGGCCGTGGCGCTGCCCGCCGATGCTGCCAGCGCTTTCGGCAAGGCTCAATCGGCCGCCCGCCTGGGCCGCTACCAGGATGCGATGGCCCTGCTGATGCGCGCCCAGAACATCCTCCAACAGTATGGCATCCAGCGCTGGCAGGAAGGCACCGAATTCGAGCAGAAGCTGCAGCAGAACATCGACGCCGAGAACGTCTATAACGAGGGCATGCAGCTTTTCGCCTCCGGCCAGATGGACGAGGGCATCGACCGGGTGGAGACGGCCGCCCAGGCCACCGGGCTGCCGCGCTACACCGAGCGCCTGCAGCTGCTCCTCAAAGAGCGCGAGCAGATCCAGCAGAGCATCGAGGCGCTCAACGCCACCGTGCTCGACCCGAAAGCCGTTGCCCAGGCGCGTTCCACGCTCGACAGCCTCTCGCTGAAGTACGGGCAAAACCCTGTGCTGCTGCAACTGCGCTCGCAGCTCGAAAGCGCCGCCCCGCGCATTGCCGCCCCGCTCAAAGACCAGGTGCAATCGCTCAAGCTGCAGGCCGCCCGCGCTCAAACGATCGAAGCCGCCCGCAGCCGGGCGCGCCAGGCCCGCCAGACCATCGATCAGATCCGCGGCCTGGGGTACAACGGCGATGACCTCGACCAGATGCAGGCCGATATCGATCGAATCCTCACCGAAGTGGCCCGCTATGAAGACCAGCTCGAGCAGGCGCGCTCGGTGCTGGATGCCAATCGCACCTGGCCCATCTCGGCCGCCCGCCTCAGCGCCGACCTGCGCGCACGCTACCCCAACGACCCGGGCGTGATCGAGCTCAACCGCTCGCTCGGGCCGTATAACAACACCATCTTGGGCCTCAAGATCGGCGCCGGTGTGCTGGCGGCGGCAATCGTCTTCCTGCTGATCTGGCTGGGGGTCAACCAGGTGCGCGCCTATATTGTTTCACTCACCCCCACGGCCACCCCCACGCCCACGGCCACCGCCACCCACACCCCCACGCCCTCGCCCAGCCCCACCTACACGCCCACCCCGCGCCCTACCAGCACGCCCACCATCACCCCCACGCCGTTCACGGCCACGGTGGCGCGCCGGGTGTGGGCCCGCAACGGCTGCTACGAGGAATACACCGCCATCGCGCAGATCCCTGAAGGCGGCGTGGTGCGCCTGATGCCCGTGGAGCGCACCTTCGACACCCTCTCGCGCGAGTGCCTCTTCATCGAATATGTCGGCGAGACGCGCACCATCCTCGGCTGGATCCTCGTCGCCGACTTGAAGTAAACACAAAGGCCTGACCTCATGAAAATTCTCGGCCTGATCGGCGGTATGAGCTGGGAATCGACCGCCGAATACTACCGCATCATCAATGAAGCCGTGCGCGCCGCCCTTGGCCCGCTCCACTCGGCGCGCTGCCTGCTCTTCTCGGTAGATTTCGCCGAGATCGAGCACATGCAGCGAGAAAACCGCTGGGATGAAGCCGGCGAGGTGCTGGCCGATGCCGCCCGCCGCCTCGAACGCGGCGGAGCCGGGCTGATCGTGCTCTGCACCAACACGATGCACAAGCTCGCCCCGCAAATCGAGGCCGCATCCGGCGTGAGGCTGCTGCACATCGCCGATGCGACCGCCCGGAACGTATCTGCCGCGGGTATCCGGCGCATCGGCCTGCTCGGAACGCGCTACACCATGGAAGAAGGGTTCTATAAAGACCGGCTGGAGCAGAGCTTCGGCCTGGAGGTGCTCATCCCGCCGCCGGAAGAACGCCGGATGATCCACCGCGTCATCTTCGAGGAACTGGTCCTCGGAGAGCTGCGCGCCGAATCGCGGGCTGCTTACCGCCGCTCGATTCACGCCCTGGCGGCGCGGGGCGCGCAGGGCATCATCCTGGGCTGCACCGAGATCGGCCTGCTGGTGAGCCAGGAAGACAGCCCCGTCACGCTCTTCGATACCACGCGCATCCACGCCGAGGCAGCCGCCGCATGGCTGACCAGCCCATGAAACGGCTCACCCACGTCACCCGCATCTCTATCCTGCTGGCGGCTTTCTTCGCCCTCGATAAAGCGGTTGCCTTCATCCGCCAGGTGATCATCGCGCGCCAGTTCGGCCTCTCGCGCGAATTAGACGCTTTCAACGTGGCCAACAACGTCCCCGACCTGCTGTATGCGCTCATCTCTGGCGGGGCGCTGGCGATGGCGCTCATCCCAATCTTCACCTCCACCCTCACCACCGAAGGCCGCCGCCCGGCCTGGGATCTGTTCTCGCGCATCCTCAACCTGGTCTTCCTGGTCACGGCCGGCATATCGATCGTCGTGGCGGTCATTGCCGCCCCGCTGGTGCGCTCCGAACTGGGCGTGGCGCCGGGGTTCGGCAACCAACAGCAGGATGTGGTCATCGAGCTGATGCGCCTGAACCTGATCGCCACCCTGATCTTCTCCATATCCGGGCTGGTCATGTCGGGCCTGCAGGCCAACCAGCACTTTCTCTTCCCGGCGATGGCGCCCATCCTCTATAACGTGGGCCAGATTTTCGGCGCCACCGTGCTGGCCCCCGAACCCTCGCAGGCTTATACGATCTCAGTGCTGAGGCTGCCGGCCTTTGGGTTGGGCGTGCACGGGCTGGTGTACGGCGTCATCATCGGCGCCGTGCTGCACCTGGGTATCCAGGTACCGGCGCTGCTGCGCCACCGCTTTCATTGGATCCCTTCGCTTGGCCTGCGAACCCAGCCGGTGCGCCAGGTGCTGCGCTTGCTCGGTCCGCGCATCCTCACCGTGTTTTTCATCCAGCTCATCTTCCTCATCCGCGATAACCTGGCCTCACGCCTGGCCGCCGGGGCGGTCACCTTGCTCACCTACGGCTGGATGCTCCAGCAGGTGCCCGAAACACTCATCGGCACGGCCATCGGCACGGCTCTGCTGCCCACGCTCTCCGGCATGGCCGCCCTCGACCAGCGCGCCGAGTTTCACGCCTCCATCGATCGCGCCATCCGCGTGCTGGCCGGGCTGACCATCCCGGTGGCTGCGGTTCTGGGGGCCGGGTTAGGGCCGCTGCTGGGGGTGGTATTCGATTTTGGCCCGCAAGGCACCCAGGTGCTGGTGTGGATTACGCGCGGCTTCATGGCGGGCCTGCTGGGCCATTCGCTCATGGAAGTGGCTTCGCGCTCGTTCTACGCCCGGAAAGACGCGCTGACCCCGCTGCTGACGGGCGGAGTTAACCTACTCGCTTACATTGGCCTGGGCCTGCTGCTCTACCGCCCGCTTGGGCCGGCCGGCATCAGCCTGACCGATGCAATCTGCTTCACCCTGCAGGCGCTCGTGCTGCTTGGCATCCTGGCGCGGCGGCTGCAGCGGCCCTTCCAGCCCGGCGGGGCGCTTCTGCGGGCCGTCCTGGCCGCAGTCACCGGCGGCGGGGCCGCCCTGCTGATCCAATCCATCCCGGCCCTCCAGGCGCGCCCGCTCATTTCCGGCCTGGCCGGGCTTGGGGTTGGCATGCTGCTGGCTGTTCCGTTCATCTGGAAGGAACTGCGTCTGCTCCTGCGCCTGTGAAATGCGCGTATTTCTTAGGGTATAATAGGCCCCATGCTCGATCCTAACATTGAAAACACTCAGCCCGTCAAACCTGCTCCGGCTGAGGACCTGGATGCCACACAACCCGTGGCGTTGAACGCCACGCCCGCCGAACCGCCCGTTCAAGGCGCGGAACCTGCCGGCCCCGAACGGGTTTCCGCCGCCGAGGAAATTGACACCACCCCCAACAAGCCCGAACGCTCGCGCCGATGGCCCTGGGTGGTGGGCGGCGTTTTGCTCATCTTCCTGCTCGGCGCGCTGGGCGCCTTCATCGGCTACCAATCGGCCATGAAGCTGCGCTCCTCGGCCAGCGCCGAGCAAATTGCCACCCTGGCCACCGAGCAGTTCATGCTCGGTCTGCAAGACCGGGCTGCCGGGAATTACGAGATGGCGCTCAAGCGCTTCGAATACGTCATCCAGCTCGACCCGAATTTCCCATCTGCGCAAGAAAAGCTGACCGAAGTGATGCTGGCGATCGCCGTTTCCAAAACGCCGACCGCCTCTGCCCCCACCGCCCTGCCCACCTTCACGCCCACGCCCGATATGCGCGCCGAAGAGGAAATCTTCAACAACGCCCGGCAATTGATCAACAACCAGGATTGGTTCAAAGCCCTGGATGTGCTCGACACGCTGCGCAACAAGAACATCAACTACCGCACCATTGAGGTGGACGGGATGTACTACACGGCGCTGCGCTTCCGCGGGCTGGCCAAGATCAACGCCGGCGCGCTCGAAGAGGGCCTCTATGACCTGGCGCTGGTCGAACGCTTCGCCCCGCTGGATGTGGACGCCAACGGCGTGCGTTCGTGGGCGCGCATGTACCTGACCGGCGCCGCCTATTGGGGCGCGCGCTGGGATCAGGTGGTTTTCTACTTCGCTCAGGTTGCCCCGTATTTCCCAGGCCTGCGCGATGCCTCAGGCACCACCGCGATGGAACGCTACCGCATCGCGCTGTATCAATGGGGCAACAAACTGGCCGCCGAAGGCAAGTATTGTGAAGCCGTGGACCAGTACGAAGCATCCTTCCAGATCGGCCCCGATGCCACCCTCGAGCCGACGGCGACGGCGGTTTATCAGCTTTGCCACCCCCCCGAGCCAACCCAGGCGCCAACCGGCACGCCCACCCTCACCCCCACCCCGGGCGCGCCCACGCCCACCAATACACAGGCAGCGGCCATCACCGATACACCGTCCGCCACGCCCGAGCCGCCCACCGCGACCCCCAGCGATACGCCCGCGCCTTGAAAGAGATCCCGCCCGCCATCCTGGCTCTGATGTACTGGCTGCACATGCTGGCCACCATTGCCTGGTTGGGCGGGCTTTCGGCATTGTCGCTTTTCGTCCTCCCGGCGGCGCGCAAGAGCCTCGATGCCACCGCCTTCAGCAGCCTGCTGGGAAGAATCCAGCAGCGGCTACAAACCGCCGGCTGGCTGAGCCTGGCCGTGCTGGGCGCCACGGGCATGTTCCAGATGAGCGCCAGCCCCAACTACAACGGCTTCCTGGCGATCGACAACCCCTGGGCGGCCGCCATCCTCAGCAAGCACATCGCCGTACTGGTGATGGTGGCCCTCAGCGCTTACAACACCTGGGGTTTGCTCCCTGCCATCCGCCGGCTGGCTCTGCTGCGCTCTGTGGGCAAGGCGGTTCCAGTCGAGGAAACTGCGCGCCTTGAGAACCGCGAGCTGCTGCTCCTGCGCCTCAACCTGCTCTTTTCGGTGCTCGTCCTCGCGCTGACGGCCCTGGCGCGGGCCTCCTGAGCGCGCTCAGATCCTCTTCCCTGGATCTTCCAATATATATAGATCTACCGGAATCTACTGGTGATTTCCGTCTATTTTCGGAAGCGGGTTGATTCGCCCGGGGAAGTAATCCCACACCAGGCGCTGCGGGAACGCGCGGATCACGCTCATATCATCGCCCGGCTCCTGGCTGATGGTGAAGATAAACTGCGAGTCGAGCATTGGGCTGCTCAGGTCGAGCAGGCGGCCGTATTCGATCCAATCATCCTTCGGGTGGACGATCACCAGCGTGGGCGGCAGGCTGCGCGCCTCAGCCGTCTGGAAGGGGGCCAGGTCGGATGCGTGCACGCCGTACAAGCCTTTCATCATTTGCAGGCGCAGGGGCAGGTAAAACAGAATATCCCCGGCGATCAAGATGCCCGCCGCCAGGCAGACGGCCCCCAACCGCGCCCTCGCCGGCCACTTCTGACGGGCGGCCGGTTTCCCGGCCAGCCAGGCAATCCCCGCCGCCGTGAGCACCGCCGCCGCGGGCAGGCCTTCGTAGTAGTAGCGCGGGCCAAACAGCCAGGCGGGCGTCCAGTACAGCAGGTAAACGGCCACCAGTCCGGCCGCAGTCCCGGCCAGCAGCCAGGCTCCGGGTTTCTTCCTCCCGGCAAACAGCCCAAACGGAAGGAATACATAGGAGAGATAGGGCCAGCCGAACAGGTCGTGGCTGCCCACGCCCAGGCTGAAGCGGGCATGGAAGAGCGCTTTCGTCAGGCTATTGCCCTCGGCGCTCACCCCCACGCCGGGGCCAAACCCCACCTTATCATACGGCCACCACAGCGTATACGGGTTGAGCAGCGCGTCGCCGGTAACGGCATATTGCCAGAGGAAGTACAGCCCCGTCACTGCCGCCGCCAGCAGCGCAAAGCCTGCCAGCCGCAGGCGCACGGCGCGCCCGCCGCGCACGAAAAGCACAACGGCATGCACCCCAAACGGCAGCGCCACCCCCACCGCTGTGAGCGGGCGGGTGAGTGCGAGCGCGCCCAGGCACAACCCGGCCACGCTGATCGTCAGCCAGCGGGGAATTCCCCGGGGCGGGCCAAACAGATCCAGCCAGGCCAGCGTGAACCCCAGGGCCAGCACCAGCGACCAGGCATGCGAAAGCAGCGAGCCGCTGTTCATCAAAAAGAACGGCGAGAGCACCGTCAACAAGGCCGCCAGCAAGCCGGTGAGCGGGTTGAACAGGCGCTTGCCGAGCAGGTAGATGAGCCAGACGCTCAGCCCCGCCAGGAGGGGGTTCACCAGCACGCGGGCGTGCGCCGCCTCGCCCAGCGCCAGCGCCGCCGGCCAGCCGGGCGGGTACTTGCCAAAGCGCTGCCCGTTGTAATCCACCACGAACGGCACGAGGAAGCATTCGGGGCAGGTGGGTGTTGGGGTGGTGATGCGCCCGGATTCAGCGATCACCCTGGCCTGCCAGACGTAAGCGATCTCGTCTTCGATGTGCGGGAGGCCTTCAAAGTAAGTCAGCGCGGTCCACAGGCTGAGCGCAAAACCGGCCAGCGCCACCAGCAGCCCGGCGAGTGTCCACAAGCGCCCGCCCGAGGAATTGCCCCCCTCCTGCGTGGAACTCATCCGGCCAGCACTCCGGTCAGGTCATGGGTCATGGCCCCGTTGATGCGCACCGGCACGATCTTCCCCACCTCAGCCTTGCCTTCGATGAAGACCAGCCCATCGATCTCAGGGGCGTCGTGCGCGGCCCGCCCCACCGAGATGCCCTGGTTGAAGCCCTCCACCAGCACCGGCTGCACCTTGCCGACATGCGCCTGGTTGCGCGCCAGCGAGATCTGCTCCTGCAGGGCCGCCAGGCGGGCCAGGCGTTCTTCCTTCACTTCCTGGGGGACGGGGTCGCCCAGCGGTTCGCTGGCTGTGCCCTTTTCGAACGAGAAGGTGAAGATGCCCACGTGGTCGAACTGGATTTCCTGGACGAAATCCATCAGCGCCTGGAACTCCTCCTCCGTCTCGCCGGGGTAACCGACGATGAAGGTGGTGCGCAGCGCCAGGTCAGGGATGGCGGCGCGCATCTTTGCCAGCGTCTTATAGACCCAGTCCATGTTGGCAGGGCGGCGCATGCGCTTGAGCGTTTGCGGGTGGGCGTGCTGGAGGGGCATATCCAGGTAAGGCACCACCTGCGGCGAGCTGGCCATCACTTCCATGAGATGGTCGGTCACGTAACCGGGGTAGGCATAGAGCACGCGCACCCAGGGAATGGCCGGGGCTTCACGCGCAATGCCCTCGAGCAGGTGCGCCAGCCCGTCTTTGAGGCCCAGGTCGTGCCCGTAATCGGTCGTATCCTGGGCGATCAAGATCAACTCCTGCACGCCCTCATCCTGGAGCGCGCGCGCCTCGGCCAGCACGGTTTCCATCGGCCTGGAAACGGCCGTGCCTTTGATCAGCGGGATGGCGCAAAACGCGCACGGGCGGCGGCACCCGTCGGCGATCTTCAGGTACGCGCTGGCGCCCTGCACCGCGGCTCGCAGCACACCCTTCTCGTCGGTGCCCACGGTCGGCGCTTCCGGCAGGTGATAGAGCGGCTCCGGGTAGCGCTGGCCGGGGCGCAGCTGCTGCACCAGGTCTACGATATCCATCCACCGGCGCGTGCCGAGGATGCCGTCAATGCCGGGCACTTCGGCGGCCACCTGCTCGCGGTAGCGCTCCGTCAGGCAACCGGCGGCCACCAGCAGCTGGCCCTTCTTCTTGCGCCGGGCCAGGTCCTTGAGCGTATCGAGCGATTCCTGCCGCGCCGGGCCGATGAACCCGCACGTGTTGACGATCAACAGGTCGGCATCCGAGCGTTTATCTGTGGAGCGGTACCCGGCCTGAGAAAGCAGCGAGCCCATCGACTGCGAGTCGACCGTGTTCTTGGCACAGCCAAGCGAGACGAGATAGAACTTTTTTGACATCAGGTTCACCAATAATTATGGAATGAGCGGCGTGACCGTCGGGGTGGCCACGGTGGGTGAAGGCCCCTGGGTGGCCGTGATCGCCTCGGTTGGGTTCGCCGTGGGGGTTGGCAGCGGCGTGGGGGTGACCACCCCGCTCTGGGTAAAGGTCATGCGTAGCACATCACCCGAACGCCCCAGCGCGCCCAGGTCGGTCTGGTTGAAGAAGATCTGAAAGGCCGCGGCGTTGCCGGTAATCAACTCGATGCTCTCGGTGCCCGAAAACGGGTAGGCATTGCCCGGCACCACGCGCGCGTTGAACTTGATCTGCCCATCCACCAACACGCGCAGGAAGGCGCGCTGTTTGGCAATGATATACACCTGCAGCGGATCGCTGTTGATTGGCGCCAGGGTGGAGGTAGGGACGGCCGTTGCGAGCGCCTGCGTTGGCCCGGCCGCTTCGGCGCCCGGCGTGGAGGCCCCCGGCGATTCTGCCAGCGCGGTCAGGTCCAGGGTGGCGGAGGGCGTCAGCAGCAGCACCTGGCCAACCGAAGGCAGGGTGGCCTGCGCCTCGCCGCCGCGGATGGCGCTGATGCGCGCCGCCGTCCAGATGATGAATCCGAACAGGATGAGGATCAGGCTCCCGCCCAGGAGCAGGTCGGGGGTGAGCAGGCGGCGGGCCGGTGTGCTCTGCCGGGCACCGCGCTGGCGCTGGGCCCCAAAAAGCCCCGGCTGCGCCGGAGGCTGCAGGCGCTCCAGGCGGCGCAGCTGCAGGCCCTCGGCGTAGCGCATCAGGATGGCTTCGCTATCCAGGTTGAGGAACGCAGCGTAATTGCTGAGCATACCGCGGCCCTGCACCATCGAAGGCAGATCTTCTAACCGTCCACTTTCCATGGCGCGCAGGTAATGCTGACGCAGGCGCGTGTAACGCTCGATATCGGGCAGCGAAAGGCTGAGCGCCTCGCGTTGTTTGCGCAGCGCCTGGCCGATTTCAATAAACACCGCCTGCGAACTTTCGGAGGGCGCCGGGGCCGGGCGCACCTGTGTTTCGGCGGCGGTTGGCTCCACTGGCTCAGGCGGCTTGCCCGGCTCGATCTGCGAATCGCCCGGTTCCGGCGCGGGCGCATCGAGAGCGGCCTCGGACGCGGCGGGCGCCGATTCAGTTTCGGCAGCAACTTCCGGCGCAGGGGGCGCATCGCCCTGTGCGGCGGCCGCCGGCAATGGCCGGCCCTCCCACAGCGCCACCAGAACCTCCGCCGGCAGGCCCAGGTAACCCGCATACAGGCGCAAAAAACCGCGCGCCTGCACCGCCGAGGGCAGCGATGCATGGTCGTCGCGCTCAAGCGCCTCCAGGTAATGGCGGCGGATGCGGGTCGTCTGGGCGGCCTGATCCAGCGTCAGGCCGCGCGCCAGGCGCGTCTGCTTGAGCTGTTCACCGACGGTTGGCTCCATAGCAGCTTCTTGGGTTGCATTCATCGGGAGAAAACCAGACCGGCCGGAGGTCCCCATCGCCTCCGCTTATCAAGCGGCGTTTGGGGGTGGGCGCCGGCCGGTCTGATCTTGCAAGCCGTTTATTCGATCAGGCTTCGGTCGTTTCGGCCGCTTCCTCTGCCGCAGGGGCTTCCGGCGCCTCAGCGGGGGCTTCGGTTTCCGGCAGTTCGATCACCTCGCCCTCGCGGTGGACGTAAACTTTTACTTCGGGGATCAGGTCAACCGTCAGTCTGACGGCGGCTTTGAATTCGCCCAGCGTGCGGATCGGGGCCATTTCGATCGAGTGGCGGTCAACCGTCGCGCCGACCTTCTTGCTCAGCTCTTCGGCGACCATCGCGGGGGTGATCGAGCCGTAGAGTTTGCCGGTTTCGCCGGCCTTCACCGCAAAGGCCACATAAACGCCCTGCAGCTTTTCGGCCAGGCCGCCCATCTCCTTGTTTAACGCGGCGCGCTGCTCGGCAGCCTTGGCGCGGATGCCCTCCACCTGCTTCAACGCACCGGGCGTGGCCAGCACCGCCAGGCCCTGGGGAAGCAGGTAGTTGCGTCCGTAGCCATCGGCGACGCGTTTCACATCGCCTGCACGGCCCAATTTATACACATCTTTGACCAGCAGAACTTTCATTTCACAAGCCCTTCAATGGAAAAGAGTCTCTGAAGCGAAGGGTACCACGCCTCAGGCGGCAAGAGTATACCAGGGAAGGGCCTTTTCGTCAAACTTCCCAGGGGGGCACGCCTCGCCCGGAGCCGTCTTGCAGGGCTGCCAGCAGCCGGTCATGGTGCTCGGGCAGGCAGTCGGCGACTGCCGCCAGCAGGCCAAAGCTGCCCGCCATCATCATATCGCCGAACGGCACGGCAAAGTAGGGGCGCAAGGCCGACCCCGCCAGCATGCCGCGCCGCGGGCCGGTGACGGCCAGGCGCACGCCCTCGTCGGAAAGCTCGAAAGGCTCGGCGGAATAGACCAGCGCGCCGTGCCCGCCCTCGCCAAAGACCTCGGCGTGCTTCAGGCTGCCGCCCGCCAGCGCGTTCAGCAGGCCTTCCAGGCGCGGCCCGTCGAGCATGCCGGTGTGGTGCTCGAAGACCCCCTCGATGCCCCCCGGCCCCAGCCGGAATGCCAGCGTGTGAAAGTTGCCCACGTTGGCAATCACCACGCGTTCCTGAGCCCTCACCTGCGTATCCAGCCGGGCCCCCAACACGGCCGCCGGGGCGGTATCCATCACCACCAGCGGAGCATCCACCCCGCGCGCGCTGCGCGCCACCGCCTGCAGGCGCGTCATGCCGGGTGGGATTGCATCGGCCGGGTAGGCAAACGCGCTCAGGCGGTTCTCCGCGCGGATGCGCCTATCCAGGTAGTCGAAGCGAAACTGCCGGTCTGAAACCCCGGGCGGGGCCGCGCCGTGGTCGAAGACGGCCACCGCCACGGCCGCCAGGTCGTCCAGCTTCAGGCCGAAGCCCGCCAGAGCGGCGCGGATGGCCTGGAAGTCAAAATCGCGCAGCTCCACCCGCGCCACATCGAGCGGCAGGCGCAGGGCTTCGTCATCGCCCACCAGCTTCACGCCCAAAGTGGAAACGGCCTGCAGATCGTCGTTGAGCGTTTGAGCGGCGGCCGGGGTGGCATACACCTCCAGTCCGGCTTTCAGATGGTCTTCCACCGCCCACGCCGAAGGCCCGCCGCCCATCATCACGCCGTAAAGCAGCACACCCTGGCGCCTGTTCGTGGCAGCGCGGATACGCTCGCGCACGATCATCGTCGGCGATGGCAAAATCAACTTATAGGCGTTTTCCGCATCCAGTTGTGGATCGAACAGCAGGATATCCTGGGTTCCGGTGCCGATATCAACCGCCAGAAACTTCATCGCTCCTTTGCCTCAACCCGTAAACCTGCGCCACCGGCAACACCGCCAGGATGCCCGTATTGTGGTCGATCAACTTGCCGACCACCTTCTCGGTCGCCTCGACAATCTTATCCACCAGCTCCTGCCCGTCAACAATCGAGAACAGTGTGCGGTTGAGCAGCTCTTCATGGTTTTGGAGCAGGTCAGACAGGGTCGGGATGATCGGCATATCCTCGCGCAATGCGGCGATTTTACTGATGCGCCCCACCCCGGTGGAAGCCAGCACGGTGATCCCCCCCACTCCGGCTTCCGACCAGGCATCCAGGATATCGTAGAGCCTGCTCTCATCATGTAAAACATATAAGACCAGGAATTTCATTCGGCCTCCTTCACCTGCCCGCTTGCCGGGGCTTTGAAGGCCCCGCGCAACATTGGCGGAGTGACCAGCGTCGTCACCAGCACCATTCCAACGATGATCGAGAAGATTTCGTCGTCGAGAAGCCCCTGGGCCATCCCCACGGAAGCAACGATCAACCCCACTTCACCGCGCGAGACCATCCCAACCCCCAACTGGTATGACTCCAGCCAGGAGAAGCCCCCTGCCTTCGCCCCCAGCCCCGCGCCAAGCAGCTTGCCTGCCACCGCGGCCACGCAAACCACCAACAGCAGCCACAGCGAATTCAACTGCAGCGTGCGCACATCCACCTGCAGGCCGATCCCAACGAAAAAGATCGGGACGAAGAAACCATAGGCCAGCACGGCGAACCCATGCTCGATGGTGTGCTTTTCCGGCGTGCGGCCCAGCATAAGCCCTGCCACAAACGCCCCGGTGATGGCTGCCATCCCGCCAAAAACCTCGGCGGATACCGCATAGAAGAGCATGACAACCACCGCCAGCGCCACGCTGCCCTGGCTGATGCGCAACTGGACAAAGCGGTGGAACAGCCACGGCAGCCCGAACAGGCCGATGAGCGCCGAAACGGCAAGGAAAACCAGCATTTTGAGGATGGTCAGCGCCACCACCCCGGCGCCGCCCCCGCCGCCCGCCAGCGCGGTGAAGACCGAGAGCAGCAAAATGACGAGGATATCGTCGAAGATCGCCGCACCGAGCAGCCCCAGCCCCACGCGGCTGCGCAGGGTCTTCAACTCCATCAGCGTTTGCGCCGAAATGCTCACGCTGGTCGCGCCGAGCGTCAGGCCGAGGAAAACCGCGTGGTCGTCAGGCATTCCGACCAGCTCGCCGATGAGAAAGCCCAGCCCCACCGGCACAAGCACCCCTAAGATACCCGCCAGCGCCGAGACGCGCGTGTTGCGCGCCAGGTCGCCCAGTTCCAGTTCCAGCCCGGCCAGGAACATCAGCAGCAGCACACCCACCTCGCCGAACTGGTGGATAGACTCTTTGATATGCGGGTCGGTGACGAAGCTCAGCCCGGTCAGGTTGAGCAAGGAGGGGCCAAGCAAAAGCCCCACCAGCAGCTCTCCAAAGACAGACGGCTGGCCAATGCGGGTGCTCAGGTAACCCGCGAGCTTGGCGGCCAGGATAATAATGGCCAAAACGAGGATTAATTGAAGAAAAGGTGTCATTCCTGGTCCTATAGATAGATGATCAGGATGGATGTCTGAAGTTTACCATAAAAAAGCTCACTCCTTTTACAAGTGTGTTTCGGTTATACTGGGGTCAGCCAAGCCTTCATGGAGACAGTCATAGAATGAGCATTCAGGAAGAGCTTCAGCATTGGGAAGAAAAAACCCTTAAACCGCTGATCACCAAATACCCGGAACGCAAGCCCGAATTCACCACCTCATCCGGCATCCCCATGCCGCGCCTGCTCGCCGGCTCTGAGCCGGATTACCTGCAAAAACTGGGCTTCCCCGGGGAGTACCCCTTCACCCGCGGCGTCCAGCCCACCATGTACCGCGGCCGTTTCTGGACCATGCGCCAGTACGCGGGGTTCGCCACAGCCGAAGAATCCAACCGGCGCTACCGCTACCTGCTGGACCAGGGGCAAACGGGCCTTTCGGTGGCCTTCGACCTGCCCACACAGATCGGCTACGACGCCGACGACCCGATGGCCGCCGGCGAGGTGGGCAAGGTGGGCGTGGCGGTTTCTTCGCTGGCCGATATGGAAGTCCTCTTCCAGAACATCCCGCTGGATAAAGTCTCTACCAGCATGACGATCAACGCGCCGGCGGCCATTTTGCTCGCCATGTACATTGCCGTCGCCCGCCGCCAGGGAATTGATTCCAGCAAGCTGCGCGGGACGATCCAGAATGACATCCTCAAGGAATACGTGGCGCGCGGGACGTACATCTTCCCGCCCGGCCCTTCGATGCGCCTGATCACCGATATTTTCGGTTACTGCGCCAGGCATGTGCCCTACTGGAATACGATCAGCATCTCCGGCTACCACATCCGTGAGGCCGGGGCTACCGCCGTCCAGGAGGTGGCCTTTACCCTGGCGAATGCAATCGCCTACGTGCAGGCGGCCATCGAAGCCGGGCTGAAGGTGGATGAATTCGCCACGCAGCTTTCGTTCTTCTTCAATGCCCACAACAACTTCCTGGAGGAGATTGCCAAATTCCGCGCCGCGCGCCGCCTGTGGGCTGAGATCATGCGCGAACGCTTCCAGGCCGCCGATCCGCGCTCGTGGATGCTGCGCTTCCACACGCAGACGGCCGGCTCCACCCTCACCGCCCAGCAGCCAGAGAACAACGTTGTGCGCGTTACGCTCCAGGCGCTGGCGGCCGTCTTCGGTGGGACACAGTCGCTGCACACCAACAGCATGGATGAAGCCCTCTGGCTGCCGACCGAAAAGTCGGTGCGCGTGGCCCTGCGCACGCAGCAAATCATCGCCTATGAATCAGGCGTGGCCGACAGCATCGACCCGCTGGCCGGCTCGTATATCATCGAATACCTGACGGATGAGATCGCCGCCCGCGCGCGCGATTACATCCGCCGCATCGATGACATCGGTGGCGCGCGCGAAGCCATCGAGCGCGGCTACATGCAAAGCGAGATCCAGCAGGCCGCCTACCAGTATCAGAAGGCTGTCGAGAAGAAAGCCCAGGTCATCGTCGGTGTGAATGCCTTCCAGGTCGAAGAAAGCCTGACGCTCGAACGGCTCAAAGTGGACCCGGCCATCGAAGCCGCGCAGCGCGCCCGCCTGGCCGACGTGCGCAGCAGGCGCGACGCGCAAAAAGTTCACGAACTGCTCTCGCGGCTCGAAAGCGCCGCGCGCGGCTCGGAAAGCCTGATGCCGCTCTTCATCGAATGCGTCGAAAACTACCTCACCCTCGGCGAAATCTGCGGCGTCTTGCGCAGGGTGTGGGGAGAATACCAGCCCGCCGCCTGGCTATAGAGGAGAACCATATGACCGGCGTGAAAAAAATCAACCATGTGGCAGTCGTCGTTGCCGATATCGATGCCGCGCTTGCCTTCTGGCAGGATGCGCTCGGCCTGGAGCTTCACCACGTGGAGGATGTGCCCAGCCAGAAGGCCACGGTGGCGTTCCTTCCGGTGGGCGACAGCGAAGTGGAACTGGTGAAGCCCACCACCGATGACTCCGGGGTGGCCAAATTCCTCGCCGAACGCGGAGGCGGAATGCATCACCTGTGCTTCGAGGTGGATGACATCGCCGCGAAGCTGGCCGAGATGAAGGCCAAAGGCGTGCGCCTGATCAACGAAACGCCCATCGAATTGCCCGGGCGAAAGATGGCCTTCATCCACCCCAAGAGCACCGGCGGCGTGCTGGTGGAACTGTACGAAGTGACCTAAAAACGACGCCGTTGCCCTCAAAACCTGGAGGCAGGGCGAGCAAGCTGCATGGAATGGAACATCCAGGGAAAATCGAATCCTGCCGGCTCTACTGACCGCTGTTCTTGATCCTCTCCAGTTGCTGCTGGAGCAAAGGTTGGAGGCCCGGCGAACCGAAGCCCGCAAATTGCCATTCCGATTGGTGGCAGGCCGAGTTGCCGCAGAAAGACTCATCGGCCGGGGGTTTTTGCCCGTTCAGCATCGTCCAATCCAGCGCCGGGTTGAGAGGCGGGTGGCAGCTCGCGCAGGTTGTGTCGATCGCTTTCCCATGCAGCGCAATCCAGATTGACTGCGTGTGCGAAGCCGGTTCGGCGCCGCGCACAATGCTCACCTGCGTGATCGTCTCCGCAGGGTCGGCCACCTGCGGCACCGAATGGCACAGGTTGCATTCCAGGCGAATCGCCTCTCCTGCCGCGTTGATGTGCTTGCCGTCATGGCAGCGGAAGCACCCCGCCGAAAGGCGGTGCCCGGTGTTGTTCGGGTGCGTGTTCCAGGCCAGTTTCTGCTCGTCAAAATGGGTTTGAGCGTAGGTGCTTTTCAAAAACTCCACCGCCTGGGTCACCAGCTCGCGGCGTTCTGCATAGACCTGCGGGTAATTCTGCTCGTAATAGGCAGCCAGCCCGTTGAAGGCCAGGTCGGCGGCGGCGGCATCCGCATAATCCGCCGAAAGCAGCTCCACTGCCATTTTCCGCAGGTAGGGCAGTTCGTGTGAGATCACATTCGTCAGCAGGGCCGTATCCACCGATTGCTCCGGGGTGGGGATGCTGTGCGTGATGCGGTTGTGGCAGGTGATGCAATCCACCCGCTTCAGGCCCTTCTCATCGACCTGGGCCGGGTTCACCCCTGAATCGAGATCGATGTATTCCTCCACGGAACCGTCATCGTTGACCACGCGCACGTAGGGGATGACCTGTTCGAGCCGGTCCTGCGCGTAGAACTCGACCTTGTTCTCGATATGCCAGTGAATCCCGCGCCCGAGGCCTTCGCGCTTCGAGCCTCCGCCCGTCTTAAGCAGCAAGAAGGTGCTCAAGGGGGTGTTCGCCTCGTCGTTGGCGTGCGAGCGAACCTCGCGCAGGCTGTCGGTCGAAAACTTGCGGGGAAAATGGCAGGTTTCGCAGGCCTCGTTCGCCGGGCGCATCTTTTCCGCAATGATCGGATACTCGTAGGTGTGGAAAACCATCGCATAGACCGTGGAGCTGTGCTCCACCTTGCGCCCCACCATCACATCCAGGCTTTCCCTGCCGATATGACACTCCACGCAGCCCACGCGCGAGTGCGGCGAGCGTAAAAAGGTCGCATATTGGGGGGGCATGGTGTGGCAGGTCGTCCCGCAAAAGACCGTCGAGTTGGTGTAAGACCACCCCGCCGCCGTGCCGAGGGCCAGGGCGAGCGCAATGAGCGCCAGGGCCGCGTAAGGGGCCAGGCGCAGCGGCAGCGGCGCTTCGACGGCCGGCCAGAAAAACCTGCGCAGTTTAGACGGTTTGCGCATCCAGTTCTCCTTGTTAATTGACCCGGTTCATGATCTCTGCAGAGAGCAGGCGCATGAGCTCAAAGGAAGAGGCCGCATAACCTGGGGGCGCGACGGCCCCGCGCGGTTTTCTCCCATCCGGGTGGCAGTTCATGCAGTTACTCGAAAAACCGGCGATATTCTTATGCTTATCATTGATCTGGTTCTGGTTGTGGCAGTTAAAGCAGGTCCAGTCATTGCTCAAGGATGGGTGACACCTGGAGCAGTTGCCGTTCGCGCCGTTGTGGTTGATCGGGAAGCCGTGCCCCGGCGGCGCCGAGGCGCTCCTCCAGCTCCCTCCGGCCTGGTGGCAGTTGGAGCACTGGCCATCAAAATGAGGGTTGGGGCGGTTTCCGGCATGGCAGGTTTGGCAGTCGGTCTGCCCCGAATGATTAAAGCTGGCATTCGCCCAGCTGCCGGGGCTGTGGCAGGCCGAGCAGTCGCCGGAATAATGGTTGGCCGGGCGGTGGTTCTCGTGGCACTGCGCGCACGAAGTCACCCCGCTGTGGTTGAAGGTCGCGTTCGCCCAGCTTCCGGGCGTGTGGCAGGCGGCGCAGTCTCCGGCGAAGTGATTGGCCGGGCGGTTATTCTCATGGCATTTCACACAGCTTGTCACCCCGCTGTGGTTGAAGGACGCGTTCGCCCAGCCGCTTGGGTTGTGGCAGGCCGAGCACTCGCCGGCATAATGGCCCGCCGGGCGGCGGTTTTCGTGGCACTGCGCGCACGCGGTCACCCCGCTGTGACTGAAGGTGGCGTTGGCCCAATTCCCGGGCGTGTGGCAGGAGGCGCAGTCTCCGGCGAAGTGATTGGCCGGGCGGCGGTTTTCATGGCATTTCACGCAGCTCGAAACCCCGCTGTGGTTGAACGTGGCCCCTTTCCAGGTTCCGGGCTTATGGCAGACCGAGCATTCGCCGCTGTAATGGCCCGCCGGGCGCCTGCCTTCATGGCAGTTGGCGCACGAGGTCACGCCGCTGTGGTTGAAGCTTGCAGGCCTCCAGCCCGAGGTGCTGTGGCATAAGGAGCATTGCCCGGGGTAATGGCTGGCCGGGCGGCGCGATTGGTGGCAGCTCTGGCAGTTCGGAGCGCTCCCCAGCACCGAGTGATCCATCCGCGCCAGGGGCTTCCAGGCCGAGGTGTTGTGGCAGACCGAGCACTGCGCCGTGCCTGTGCCAATGTGCCCGTTGGGCTTCGTATCGGCATGGCATTTCAAACAGTCCACCGGCGCGTTGAGCACACTGTGATCCATCTTTTCCAGCGGCTTCCAGGCTTTGGTGTTATGGCAGGCCGTGCACGCCGCCCCTTTGATGTCAATATGCTCCGCCGGGGCCGTCTGAGCATGGCAGGCCAGGCACTCCACCGGGGCAACCAGGGCGGCATGGTCCATCCTTTCGAGCGGCTTCCAGGCCGCCTGATTATGGCAGGCCGAACACTGCGCCGCCCCGGTGTTCGCATGCCCGGCAGGGCGGGTATCGGCGTGGCAGCGCGTGCACTCTGGGATATTTGCCTTCTCATGCGTGAAGGCAGACATATCCGCCCAGGCCGTGGGGAGGTGGCAATCCGAGCACTGCCGGTCGAAGTGCGCTTCAGGCTGGGCCTGGCGGTGGCAGGCAATGCAATCGGTAGCGCCGGCCAGCTTGTGGTCAGGCCGGGCACCCTTGAACGTGCGTGTGGTGTGGCAAAAGGAGCACTGCGCCTGGAAATGGTTCTGCGGCCTGCGCTCGAGGTGACAGCTCATGCAATCGGTCGCGCGGGCTGCTTCGTGGTCAAAATGCACCTTGCCCCACACAATCGGGCTGTGGCAGCTGATGCAATCACCCTCGTAATGGTTCTCAGGCCGGATCTTCCCGTGGCAATCCTGGCAGTTCGTCGAAAGGCCTGCATAGGTGCCCTGCCGGTGGCAGGTTTCGCAGGCCTGCAGGGCGTGCTCGCCGACCAGCGGGAATGCGTGCACCTCGGCGGGCGGGTTGACAAAGTTGATGAACTTCAACAACCCATCCGTCTCCGGCGGGAACGGCAGGCCAATCAAAGCCAGCCGGTCGAGGTCTCCGCCTTTGGCCTGCCGGACGCCGGTGAGCATGCGCAGGGTGGTCAGTTTATCCTGGAGCGCGATATACAATTTGGGATACTTTTCCGGGATGACCAGCAGGCTGTCGAACGCCACCTGAAGGTCGTCGGCGAGTGCCTGAAGCTCCTCGACGGGGCGCAAGCCTGCCCCGCCGATGGCCCGCGCCGCGCGGTCAAGGTCGGCGTTCAAGTAAGCCAGCGCTTCGAGCTCGGTGTCCGTCCCGGCGGTGAAAGTCAGGTCGGCGATGCGCCTGTGGACCAGATCAAGGTAACGCAGCGCAGCCCGTTCAGGGCGGGGCTGCAGCCCGGCGAATGCGGCTTCGGCCGCATATTGCAGCTGGAATAACCCCTGCCCCGGGTGCATGCTGCCGCCCTGCGACAGGAGAAACCCTCCTCCGATCGTCAATACGCTTCCGAGTAGAATTAAGATGAATAACCCAATGATGATGCGTTGCATAGGCGGTTCATTCCCTCAACGGCTGCTTGTACAACGGCCTGTAACTTCATCGTTTTCGTTCGCCGAAATACCCCATTGCAAAAATTCCCCTCCGCGCGAACGATATTGGATTTTCAACAGACAACAAGGAGAACCCGACAAATACTGTCCTCTTGGATTAAATAGTCGTTAAAAGCATCTGAAAGTTACGTTAAAAACCAAAAAGAGCCCGCAGGCTCTTTTTGGTTCGAAGACAAAGGCGGTTTACAGCCCGGCCGCGCTGCGCAAGGCTTCCGCTTTGTTGGTGCGCTCCCACGAGAGGTCGAGGTCGTCGCGGCCGAAGTGCCCATATGCCGCCACCTTGCGGTAGATCGGCCGGCGCAGGTCCAGGTCGCGGATGATCGCCCCGGGGCGCAGGTCGAACGTTGCCGAAATCAATTCGGCGATGCGCTCATCAGGGATGTGCCCGGTGCCGAACGTTTCCACATTGATGCTCAAAGGCCGCGCCACACCGATGGCGTAAGCCACCTGCACCTCGCAGCGCGAGGCCAGCCCGGCCGCCACCACATTTTTGGCCACCCAGCGGGCCGCATACGCGCCCGAGCGGTCCACCTTCGTCGGGTCTTTGCCCGAGAAAGCCCCGCCGCCGTGGCGGCCCATGCCGCCGTAGGTATCGACGATGATCTTGCGCCCGGTCACACCGGCATCGCCCATCGGCCCGCCGATCACAAAGCGCCCGGTGGGGTTGACGAACACCTTCATGTTCTTGTCCACCATCTCGGCCGGCAGGGTCGGCAGGATCACATCCTCGATGATCGACTCGCGGATATCGGCATGCGAAATATCCGGCGAATGCTGCGTGCTGATCAAAACCGTATCCACGCGCACCGGCTTGCCGTAATGATATTCGATCGTCACCTGGCTCTTGCCGTCTGGCCGCAGCCAGGGCAGGGTGCCGTCTTTGCGAGCGGCCGCCAGCTTGCGCGTGAGGTTGTGCGCAAGGTAAATCGGCGTGGGCATCAGGGTGGGCGTTTCATCGCAGGCGTAGCCGAACATCATCCCCTGGTCGCCCGCACCGATCGCCTCGATTTCGGCGTCGGTCATCTCGCCGTCCTTGGCTTCCAGCGACTTATTCACCCCCATGGCGATATCGCCGGATTGCGCGCAGATCGCCGAGAGCACCGCGCAGGTGTTCCCGTCGAATCCCTTATCGGTATTGTCATAGCCGATGCCCCGCACCACGTCGCGCACCAGTTCGTCGAAGTTCACGAATGCGTTGGTGGTGATCTCTCCCATCACCATGATGAACCCGGTCTTGGTGGCCGTTTCGCAGGCGACACGGCTCATCGGGTCCTGCTCCAGGCAGGCGTCGAGCACCGCATCGCTCACCTGGTCGCAGAGCTTATCGGGGTGGCCTTCGGTCACCGATTCGGAGGTGAACAGGTAACGGGGCGTATTCATAAAGGTCAGAGACATTGAAACTTCTCCTTAACAAAAAAATCCCCTCACGGATCAGGCGAGGGGCATTGGAACAATCATAACGTGCGGCTGCCCTCTCATCTCCCAGTACATCCGTCTGACGGAATTAGCACCTTAGAGGGCCAAATTTCACAACTTGACGCTCCAGGTTGCCGAGGTATCATCGGGCCGGTCCCTCCACCTCTCTGGATAAGAGTGCCGTAAGAGGCTGTTCAATTTTCAAACAGGATATTATCATAAGACACCGGGCTTGTCAAAGGAAAGATTTCATCCAAATGGCTGAGATTCGGCACCCTCTCTTGGGCCGGCAGGCGCATCGGGCCGTGTTGTGGGCGGCCCTGCTGGCCTTCTTGCTGCCCCTCGCGCTCTACATCGTCACCGGCACCAACGCGCGCTTCATCCAGGATGACTACTGCTACGCGGCCCACCTGCGTTCCAGCGGTTCGCCGTTCGCGGCAGCCTGGCAGGCCTACTTCAACCTGGTGCCCTTCTCGGGCAACCGCCTGGCGTTGACACTCTTCTCCGACCTCGCCGAACTGGCCGGGCCGCTCAACGTGCCCCTCCTGCCGGGCCTGATGATCCTCCTTTGGCTGCCGGGGGCGCTGCTGCTCCTGCACTGGCTCAACCGCGCGCTGGGCTGGGGGCTTTCGGCCCTCGAATGCGCCGCGGCGGCCGCCGCGCTCGTCAGCATGACGCTCTACCTGGCCCCCAACCGCGTCCAGGTGCTCTATTGGCGGATCGGCATGTTCACGTACCTTGCCCCGCTGGTGGGGTGCTTTTGGCTGCTGGCCTGGCTGGCGGCCCGCCTCGGCAAAAGGACGGGGCCGCTCGGGCTGGCAGGCATGGCGCTGGGGGCTTTCATCGCGGGCAGCTTTTCCGAGACGGCTGCCGTCTTTGAGGGAGGGTTGTTCGGGCTGATTCTGCTCGCCGCCTTCATCGGCTTGCGGCGGCAACAGGCCCTCGCCCAAAGCGCCTTTCGGCCGGCCTGGGCCCTTCTGCTCGGCAGCCTGTTCGCCATGGCGGGGCTGATCCTCTCCCCCTCCGGCCGGCTGCGCCAGGCCGCCCAATTCCCCATCCCGCCGCCGCCGTTCGAGATCCTGCAGATTAGCCTCGAAAGCGCGCGTTTTTTTGCCGTCCACACGCTCTACCGGGTCACGCTGCCCACGCTGGCGCTCGCCGGGCTGGCAGCCTGCCTGGGATTCTTCGCCTATGCGCAGCGAACACCCGCCAAAGCCGTTTCGCTTCCCCGCTACCTGGCGGGCCTGCTTGGCGGGGCAGCGGCGGCTTTCTTCCTGCTGGTGTGCGTCACCGCGCCGAGCGCCTACGCCGAAGCCACCTACCCCGAAGCGCGGGTGTTGGTTTTTGCGCGAGCGGTGATGGTGGCCTTTACCCTCTGGGCGGGCTGGTGGAGCGGCCGGTCGCTCGCGGGCGGGTTTGGGAGGCTGGGATTCGAGCACTTCTTCGCCCTGGCAGCGGCGCCGGCGGCAGCGATCTTCGCCTTCGGCCTGCTGGGGGTGCGCCCGGGAACGTACCTTGAGCCGGTCTACCCCGAGCTGCGTGCCTACCTGCTGGCCCACCCGCTCGCCTCGGCCGCCGTGCTGTTCCTCGGGCTGGCTATCGGCGCACTGGCTGCCTTCCGCAAGCGGCCTGCCTGGGCGGCGCTGGCGCTGGCGGCGGTCTTCTTGCTCCAGCCGCTCTTTGCCGCGCGCACGGCCCTCTACGAACTGCCCGATTACTCCCTCCGTGCTCAGATGTGGGATCTGCGCGACGCGCAGATTCGCTCTCTGCAGGCGGCCGGGCAGCGCCAAGTCACCGTGCAGGCGCTCGATTCCTGGGCGGCCATCACCGAGCTGCAGGCTTCGCCCGGCCATTGGGTGAACCACTGCGCCGCCGACTACTACCAGTTGGAGAGCATCCGCGCCGTCGAACCGGTGCTCAACCCGCCCATCCACCCGTTGAAGTAAACCGGGTAGCAGGATAAAAGCTCTTTCGATGAAAGGGGAAAAGGGGGTTATTCGACTCGCTTCACGCTGAACGAGTCGAGGTCGCGCGCCACCACTGCCGCCGGGAACACCGCCTGCGCCTCGGCGAGGATATCCTTCTCGCGGTAGCGGCGCGAGACGTGCGTGAGGTAGAGCTGCTTCACCCCGGCTTTGAGGGCCAGCTCGGCGGCCATGCGCGCCGTCAGGTGTGAATACTGGCGCGCCATCTCGCGCTCCTCTTCCAGGTACGTCGCCTCGATCACCAGGCCGTCTGCCTCGCGCGCCAGGTCAACCAGGCTGTCCACTTCGCCGCAATCGCCCACGTGCATCAGGCGGGTGCCGCGGCGCTCCTCGCCCAGCACATCTTCCGGCCGGACAACCCGGCCGTCTTCCAGCTTCACGGCCTTGCCTTCCACCAGCTCGCGCCGCACCGGCCCGGGCGGAATGCCCAGCGCATCGGCGCGTTCGGCCAGGAACGGCCGCCGCGCCTTCTCTTCGAAGAGGTAACCCAGGCTTTCGCTCGCCCGGTGCCGCACCGGGAAAGCCGAGACGGTGAAATCCTCGCCCTCGAAGAATGGCCCGGGGACGATTGGGATGAGCGAGAGCGGCATGGGCGGGGTGGCTCCGCGCAGCACCACGCGCGTCAACAGGTCGTCGATGCGCTCCAGCGCCGAGCGCGGCCCGTAAATTTGCAGGTTATCGATCGTTTCCCAGCGCATGAAGGTGGAAAGCAGCCCCGCCAGGCCAAGGATATGATCGAGGTGCCCGTGGGTGATGAAAATGTTATTCAGCTTCTTGAAGCCGATCCCCGCGGTGAGGATTTGCCGCTGGGTGCCCTCGCCGCAGTCGATGAGGAAGCGGTATTCGTCGTGCTTGATCATCTGCGCAGACAGGCCGCGCCGCACCGACGGCGCCGAAGCCGATGTCCCTAAAAAGATGATCTCAAACATTCATCACCACCCCGGCATGGATCGCGTCCGGTCCAGCCCGTATCTACTTCTTCTTTTCCGGTTTAGCCGCCTTCCGCGAGGCATCAAAGGCTTCCATCGCCGGCCGATAGGCCTGCGTCATATACTCGGTGAGCATGCGCCGGGTGCTGAACTGCGGTGCCAGCGTGCGGATCGACTCTTTAATCTTTTCGATCCAGCCGTGCGGAAGGTCATCGTAGCCGCGCGTGGTGTAATAGAGCGGGATAATCTCATTCTCGAGCGTGTCGTACAGGCTTTCCGCGTCGGCGCTGTCTTGCGCTTCGTAATCTTCATAATCGAAGTCGCGGCCGATTGCCCAGCCGTTGCTGCCGTTGTAGCCTTCGCACCACCAGCCGTCCAGCACCGAGCAGTTGATCACGCCGTTCATCGCGGCTTTCATCCCTGAGGTACCCGAGGCTTCGTTCGGCCTGCGCGGGGTGTTGACCCACACATCCACGCCCTGCACCAGCAGGCGCGCGAGGTTCATATCGTAATCCTCCAGGAAAACCAGCCGTCCACCGCAGCGCGCGTCCTTCACGGCGCGATAGACTTCCTGGATGAGCATCTTCCCCGGTTCATCCGCCGGGTGAGCCTTGCCGGCGTAGATCACCTGCACCGGGCGGGTGCTGTTGGTGAGGATGCGGATCAGGCGGTCCACGTCGCGCAGCAGCAGGTTGGCGCGCTTGTAGGTGGCAAACCGGCGCGCAAACCCGAGCGTCAGCGAATAGGGTTCCAGCAGAACCCCGCCCGCCACCACCTGCACCGGGTGGAAGCCCCCGGCCACCCATTGCCGCCTGGCGCGCTCGATCGCATACAGCACCAGCTTGTTCTTCAAATGGCGGCGCACCGCCCAGATTTCGGCATCGGGGATGCTGTCGATGATCGCCCACATATCGGGGTCGTCAATGTGGTCCAGCCAGTTCGGCCCCAGGTAATGATCGAACAGGATGCGCATGCGCCGCGCCATCCAGGTGGGGGCGTGCACACCGTTGGTGATGTGCGAGATAGGCACATCCTCTTCGCGGCGGCCAGGCCAGAGCTTATTCCACATACGCCTCGAGACGCGCCCGTGCAGTTCCGAAACCCCGTTGGCCTTGGCCGAAAGATGCAGCGCCAGCACCGGCATGGAGAAGGTCTCGCCCCAATCCTGGGCGTTGCGGCCCAGGTCGATCAACTGTTCGCGGTCGATCTTCAACTCGGTCCAGATATTCGCCAGGTATTTGTCGATCAACCAGATGGCAAATTCATCGTTTCCCGCCGGCACAGGCGTGTGCGTGGTGAAGATGTTCGTCTTGCGCACCTCCTCCACCGCCTGCTCGAAGCTCATATTGGCAGCCACCATCTCACGCAGGCGCTGCAGCGTCATAAATGCCGAGTGGCCTTCGTTCATGTGCCAGACGGTCGGCTTCACCCCCACTTCATGGAGCGCCCGCACCCCGCCCATGCCAAGCAAGATCTCCTGCGAGATGCGCACTTCCTGGTCGCTGGTGTAAAGGCGGGCCGTCAGCATCCGGTCGGCCGGGTTGTTCACCTCCACGTCTGTGTCGAGCAGATACAGCGGCACGCGCCCGACCTGCACCTGTAAAATGCGCGCAAAGACTTTACGCCCCGCCAGGGTGACGTTCACCATCAACGGCGAGCCGTCTTCGTGCGCCAGCCGCACCACGGGCAAGTCTTCATGGTTGAGCATCAAGGCGCGCGTCTCCTGCCAGCCGTCTTCGGTGATGTGCTGAGAGAAGTACCCCTGGGTGTAATAGAAACCCACGCCCACCAGCGGCAGGCCCATGTCGCTGGCCTCTTTCAAATGGTCGCCGGAGAGCACGCCCAGGCCGCCGGCATAGACCGGCAGGGATTCATGCAGGCCAAATTCAAAGGAGAAGTAAGCCACCTGGTGCTCGCCGGGCGCGGGCTGGTTGCGTTTGAACCAGGTGTCCTCGGCTTCCATGTACTGATCGAACTCGCGCGTCACCCGGTCATAGGCTTCGAGGTAATAGCGGTCGTTGGTCGCCGCGTTCAGGCTGGCGCGTTCCACCCGCCGCAAGAAGGCGACCGGGTTGTGATACACCTTCTCCCATAATGTGCGGTCGATCTGCGAGAACAACCGCTGGGCGTCGGGGTTCCACACCCACCACAGGTTATACGCCAGTTCGCCCAGGCGCAGGATGCGCCTGGGAAGGCTGAAATGATTGGGGACTTCACGAACTAAATTCATGGGTCTGGCTTCCTATCATCGCCGGGTTTTCATGAGGCTGCCCGCCGAGTGTGTTCATTCCAATACAAATATCAACGTAACGTGCACAGGCGCGCGGATTATACCATATCCACGTATCGTTCTCCGATTTACAAGACGGGTGTAAGGGGGCCTCTCAACTGCGCCGAGGGGTGAAGCGGATCAGCGCAAGCAGGATGGGGATCAACATGGTGATGAACCCCAGCAAGACGGCGAAGGTAGTCTCCCAGGAAAGGACAATGCGCGGCGTGCGCGCCAGAGTCACCAGCCAGAGGTAATCCTGGTAGATCAGGAGCGGGATATAAGGCAGCGCGAACCAGGCTGCCATACGGCGCGGGCTGTGGGCAATCATCACCGCCCCCAGGCCAAACGCCCCTGCCAGCCCGGCTGCGGTGAAGAAGAACTCACGGCTGCAACCCAACCCCGGGATGCACCGGTCGGATGCCACCAGCAGAAAGTAGAGCGAGTACATCACCAGCAGCAGCCCGAGCGCGTTCAACAGCGGAGCAAGCCTGGCCTCGCCGTGGCAAGCCCCAAGGATGCAGATCAACCCGGCCGAGAACACCAGCCCGAGCACCACTTCGCGCACGGCAGCGTCGCCGGCCAGGTTGATGAACGCGGCCAGCGCGGCGGGCTGCTCCGGGAAGCCGCGCAGGTCGGGATGCCCCGAGAAGAGATCCAGGTAAAACAGGTTCATCCCTACCAGGCTGGGGAACACGAACACAAAGAGCGCGCCGACCACCACCGTGAGGCGAATTTGGAATCGAAAATCCCGGTAAAGGGAACTGTGCGCCAGCCCGCGGAGTAAGCTCTGCAGCATCCTGGCTTCCTTTACCGGCTGGGAATCCTCAGACCTGGCATATCACCTCAACCCAGGGAACCTGCCGCCCGGCGGACAACCTGTGCGCCTCCCCCTGTGCGTAAACCTGCCGGTCCTGGACGAGTTCTATTTTCTGAACATTGCAGGGTTTCACCCGCATATGGCAGAAAAGAGAACCACAGCCAGCGGCCGGCCCGGCCATAATGAAACAGGCGAACCTTATATGTGGCGTGACTCTGGCGAGTCACCGCCACATATTGTACTGTTTTTAATTATATACAAATTTTCTAAAACTGCTCACCCATCCCCCCTTTTTCCCCCTTCCCGACAGGAAGGGGAAAACCCGAGACCGTGCCGTTCAGCGCAGGTTCTGCGCCTGCTCCAACAGGACGGCAAGCTCCGGTGAACGCACAGCTTTTTTGGCCGAGCGGAAGAAGCTGTCCATCCCGCGCCCCAGGCCCTGCTTCTGATATACCATCGCCTGGAGAGCCATCTCCAGCCTGTCGAGCTGGCGCGTCAAGCGGGCTTCGGGCGTTTGCCCGGCTTCGAATTCCTCCCACAAGGCGGCCAGCTCCTCACCGCCCGGCAGCCTGCCCGTCACCTTCTCCACCGCCTCGCGCTCGAGGCGCTGCTTCTCTTCGGCGGGCACCCCGTCGCTGGGGATGATATCACCCACATAGATTTCGCCCAACTCGTGCGCCAGCACCATGCGCAGAGTCTTCTCGCGGTCCACCCCTTCGGCCAGGCCGGCGCCGATCACCAGCCAGGCCAGCATCGCCATCCCAAAGATGTGCTCGGCCACCGATTCACACGCTTCGCGCGAGATGCCCGCCCGCAGCCAGCCCTGCCGGTAGAGCTGCTTCAGGTGGTTGATCTCCACATACGCCGCCAGGAGCGGTTCGGCCGCCAGGCTTTCGAGCAGGCCCTCGTTGAGCTCGGTTTTCTTCTCCATGCGGCTCACCGGATTTCTCCCCCGTGGAAACGCAGTTCATACACCCGCTGCCCGTCGAACTCGATCCACTCGCTCCCATGGAACCCGCGCAGTTCGCCCTCCCAGCGGCAGAAATATGCCAAGCGCCCGGAACGATAAACGGCAGGCCCGCGGAACGGCGCTTCGGCAGGCACGTGCATGAGCGCCTCCTTGAGGAACGGCGAAAACCCCGGCGGAATTTCTGCGGCCGCCATCCAGCCGTAATAATTCATTCCCCACACCGGCGCCCCGGCCTGCCACACGGCCTCCTCGCCGATGAAGTTCTTGCCGCCCAGGTAGGAATCGAGGTAATACCAATCACCTTCCTGGTAGGGCAGGTCACGCGATGCCGGGCGAGGCCCCGCCGCAGGCTCTGCGCCCGATGCATAGGCGGCCCGCTTTGCCCGCACGAGAAACGCGGCGAATTCGTTTGGTTCCATCAGGCTCTCCTTCTCAGTAAGCTGAAGCTCAATCGATCGTATAGCGCATGATCACCCGCCGCGAGCCGGCGCGCGCCGCCTGCCGGAAGCCCGCCTTCTCGAACGCGCTCGCCATGCCCATGTAGATAAAAGCGTCCACGTCGGCCCCGGCGCCCGGTTTGGGCAGGTTGGGATACCCCTCGATGATTTTACCGCCTTGCCGGCGCACCTCTTCGATCACCGCGCCGAGCAGCGCCGAGGTCAGTCCCCGGCGGCGGTAGGCGCGCGCCACGTAAAAGCACACCACCGACCAGACCGGCTGATCATCCAGCGGTTTGAGCGATCGCGAGCGCTGCAGGCGCGGGTAGGCATCGCGCGGCCCAAAAGCGCACCAACCCACCGGTTCATCGCCCAGGTAAGCCAGCATGCCAGGCACCTGCCCGGCCTCCACGCGACCGCGCATGGCCCGGCGGTTGGTCTCGCCTTTCATCGTCTCGAATTCGGCGGTCGTCTCGAACCACCACTGGCACCAGCAGCCTGCGAACGCCCCGCCTTTGCCAAACAGCTTCTCGAAATCGTCCCAGCGGTCAGGCGTCAACAGGTGAAATTGATAGGCCTGGTCTGTGCTCACCGCGATTCCTCCTTTGCCATCGGAATTATACCGTTTCGGCTGTGAATCAAAACACTGCCGCCCTGCATTCCGCGCAGGCAGGTCGTGTTGAACGAAGGCCATGCCGCTCGCCATCTGCTGCTACGGGAGACTGCCCCCTCAAAAGGTGAGCAAAGCCGCCCTTCACCGGCCGCAGGAACCTGCGCAGGCAGGCTTCGCGCCAGATTTGCAACGGTGATAACCGCCAGCAGGAAGAATGCTTTCGCCCTGCATTCCCCGCCCAAAGCGTTTGACTCTCACCCGCAACCATGCTTTAATTCTGCGTATGGGCATCTTCAAAGGGCCGGACGTGAACAGGTTGAAAGCCAGGCGCGACCTGAAAGGCCTGCTCGGCGCGTTGAAGCACAAAGACGCGCAAGTGCGCAAAGATGCCGCGCAGGCGCTGGCGGAGCTTGCCGAAACCATCCCGGCCGAAGCACACACGGGGCTTATCCAGCCCCTCATCGCCGCCCTGGATGATAAAGACTATTCCGTCACCGCCGCGGTTGTGCAGGCGCTGGGCGCTCTCGGCCCGAGCGCGGTGCTGCCGCTCATCACCGCCCTGCGCTCTCAGCAAGAGCGCCTGCGCGAAGGCGCGGCGCGCGCCCTCGGGCGGATCGGCGCCACCCTCAACGAACCCGCTTACCTGCGCCTGCCGGTGGACCCGCTGGTTGCAACCCTCAAAGACCCGGTCATGCCCGTCAGGCGGGCAGCCGCCTGGGCGCTTGGCCGCCTTGGCCCGCGCCTCGAGGCCGCTCAACGCGGGCTGCCGCTCGAAAACCTCATCCTCTCTCTGCGCGACCCGGCCCCCGAAGTGCGCGAAATGGCCGCCGCAGCCCTTGGGCGCCTGGGCGAAGGCCGGGGCATCCGTCCGCTGTACACGGCGCTGGAAGATGAAAACTCCGCCGTGCGTAAGAGCGCCGCTGAGGCCCTCGAAGCGCTGGGGTGGCACCCCACCACCCCCGCCGAACAGGCCGTGTACTTCGTCGCCATCCAAAACTGGGAGCGCGCCGTCGGCCCGGGCCGCGAGGCGATCCGTCCGCTCGTTCGCTCGCTCTCCGACCGGAGCGTCGAAGTGCGCCGCTCGGCAGCCCTGGCGCTGGGGCGGGTCGGCTCCGCGCAGGTGGTCGAACCGCTGGTGAAACTGCTCCACGACGCCGACAACCAGGTGCGCCGCGCCGCCGCCGAAGCGCTGGAACAGGCCGGCGCTCCGCAGGCCCTCGAAGCCCTGCTGGCGGCCTCTCGGGATGACGACCGCGATGTGCGCCGCGCCGTCACGCGCGCGCTGGGGCACACCGGCGACCCCAAAGCCGTGCCGATTTTAATCAGCGCCATCAAGAGCCGCGATGAAGAGCTTGTCCATGCGGGCGCGGCCTCACTGGTGAACATCGGCGCGCTGGGAATCCCCGCGCTGGTTCAACTCTTGCGCGAACCCGACCCCGAACTGCAGGAAACCGTCATCGACATCATCGCGCGCATCGGCGCCCCGGCGGTTTTGCCGATGATCGAAGTGTTGCAGACCGCCCAACCCCCGGTCAACGAATGCGCCGCGCGCATCCTCGGCAGGCTGGGCGATACGCGCGCCGTCTGGCCGCTCATTACCGCCCTCGAAGACCCGCTGCTCACCTGCCAGGCGGCGCTTGCGCTTGGGAAGATCGGCGACCCGCGCGCCGTCCAGTACCTGCTCGAACTGCTCAACAACAAATCGGAGGCCGTCTGCCAGGCCGCCGCCATCGGCCTGGGCGGCATTGGCGACCCGCGCGCCGTGGACCCCTTGATTCAACTCCTCAAGGCAAACGACCGCAACATCCGCCAGGATGCCGCCAGCGCCCTCCTCCAAATGTACCACTCCGACCGGCTGGATACCACGCAAAAGCGGCGCATCCTCAGCCAGCAAGAGCGCATTACCGAAAAGCATGTCGACCACGAAAGCCACGTCGATAACGTGCGCTCCTCCGATTGCCACCGCGACGAGTCGTACCACCTGGATACTGGCATTGGGCTGGATTTCAAGTAAAATAGACGGTTGGCTTCGCTTTAAACTATCTGTCGGCTAAAGGTATGACTTCCCCCGTGAAACCCATCAAGCTTGTCTTAAACTTCGCCCGGCGCTATATCAATGCGCTCGCCATCACCGTTTTCAGCATGCTGGCGCTGGTCGGCGTCCAGCTCATCATCCCGTGGGTCATCAAACAGCTCATAACTGCGGTCACCGACCGGCAGGGCGGCGATCAAACCCTCAAATTCATCACCACCCTCACCATCGCTGTGATTGCCGTCTACCTGGTGCGCGGCGTGCTGCAATACCTGCGCTCCTATATGGCTCACATCGCCGGCTGGGGAGTGGTCGCCGATCTGCGCAAATTCATCTACGACCATCTCCAGCGCCTTTCGCTGCGCTTCTATGAAGACAAGCAAACCGGCCAGTTGATGTCGCGGGTGATCAATGACACCGACCTCTTCGAGCAGCTCATCGCCCATGCCATCCCGGATGTGCTCGTCAACCTGATCACCCTGGTGGCGATCACCCTGGTGCTGTTCAACATCAACTGGATGCTGGCACTGCTTTGCCTGGTGCCGATCCCGCTGGTGCTGGTGGCCCTGCGCCTCTACTCGCGATACGTGCGCCCCAAGTTTGTCGAACGCCAGCGCCTGTTGGGCGAGTTGAACGCCATTCTTAACGATAATATTTCCGGCATCCGCGAGATCAAAGCCTTCACCCGCGAAGATGAAGAATACGGGCGGGTCGGCAATGGGGTGGAGCTTTACAAGAACGCCAACCTGAGCGCTCTGCGCCTGATGGCCATCTTCCAGCCGTTCATCGATTTCACCTCCTCCCTGGGCATGCTGGTGGTGATCTACTTTGGCGGGCGGCTGGCCTTCCAGCAGGTGCTCCCGGTCGCCGATCTGGTGGCTTTCTTCCTTTACCTCGAGATGTTCTACCAGCCCGTGCGCAACCTCAGCGGCGCCTGGGAAGCCGTGCAAAACGCCATGGCCGGCGCGGAGCGCGTGGCGGGCCTGCTGGCCGAAGAGCCCGAGCTGGAAAAGCGCACCGGCGCCATCCCCCTGCCGGGCAGGGCCGAAGGCCATATCGTCTTCAAGAACGTCGGCTTCGAATACATCGACAGCGACCCCGTCCTGGAGGATATCAACCTGGATATCCCCCCGCGGCAGGTCGTCGCCCTGGTTGGGCCGACCGGGGTGGGCAAATCCACCCTGGCCAGCCTCATCCCGCGCTTCTATGACGTGAACCGCGGCTCGATCACCCTCGACGGGCATGATATCCGCGACCTGACGCTCGAAAGCCTGCGCCGGCAGATCAGCATTGTGCTGCAGGATGTCTTCCTCTTCCACGGAACGGTGCGTGAAAACCTGCTCTTTGGCCGACCCGATGCCAGCGAAGCCGAGATGGTGGAAGCCGCGCGCATTGCCAACGCGCACAGCTTCATCATGGATTTACCGGACGGTTACGACACGTTGATCGGCGAGCGCGGCATCAAGCTTTCGGGCGGGCAAAAACAGCGCCTGTCCATCGCCCGCGCGGTGCTCAAGGATGCCCCCATCCTGATCCTCGATGAGGCCACTTCTTCGGTGGATACCGAGACGGAATTGCTCATCCAGCAGGCCCTGGAGCGGTTGATCGCCGGGCGCACCACCATCATCATCGCCCACCGCCTCTCGACCATCCGCAACGCCGATCAGATCGTCGTCCTCGAGGGCCGGCGCATCGTGGAGAAGGGCACGCACGCCGAGTTGTTCGCTCGGGGCGGCCTCTATCACCGCCTGTGCACCATCCAGCAGCGCCTCGAGCCGGTTTCGATGAATTAAAGAAGTTTATTTGCCTGAAGAGGGTGCGGTCATAAAATCGACCGCACCCTACACGATGCTTTGTAGGGTGAGGCCGCTTTGGGCCGCACCATTCTTGAGGTTGAAAAAGAAGGTGCGGTCATAAAATCGGCCGCACCCCACGCGATGCTTTGTAGGGTGTGGCCGCTCTGGGCCGCACCATTCTTGAGGTTGAAAAAGAAGGTGCGGTCATAAAATCGACCGCACCCTACACGATGCATTGTAGGGTGCGGCCGCTTTGGGCCGCACCATTCTTGTGGGTGGAAAGAGGGTGCGGTCATAAAATCGACCGCACCCTACGCGATGCTTTGTAGGGTGTGGCCGCTCTGGGCCGCACCATTCTTGAGGTTGAAAAAGAAGGTGCGGTCATAAAATCGACCGCACCCTACAAGATGCTTTATAGGCCGCTTTGGGCCGCACCATTCTTGAGGTTGAAAAAGAAGGTGTGGTCAACCAATCGACCGCACCCTACAGAAACCTTGATCCCCGTCGTCAAACCGGGAGATCCATCGCCATAATCTCCAGGTCGAGGCGCTCCTTCCACCCCTGGCGCAGCCAGAACCGGCGGCCCTGCTCGTTGTCGTGATAAACGAAAATGTGACACCGATCGATGCCCGCCTTCGCGAGCCCATCCAGGCAGCGGCGCATTAACTCGCGGCCCACACCCTTGCCGCGCCAGTCGGGCCGCACCGCCAGGTGATGCAAATAGCCGCGCCGCCCGTCGTGACCGCACAGCACCGCGCCGATTAACTCTCCCCCGGCCCTGGCGACAAAACTCAGCCCGGGGTTGCGTTCCAGGTAGGCCTGGATGCGTTCGGGCTGGTCGGCGGAACTGAGCCCCACGCCCGGCGTGGCCTGCCATAGCGCCAGCGCCTCGGCGTAATCGGTCATCTTCAGATCAGCGTAGGAGACGGTCTGCATATTGACGGCGGTTGAGGGCGGTTAATTGCGCGCTTTCATGTTCACCACGCCCGGGTAACCCGGCGAATGCCCACGCTGCTTGCGCGCCCGCCGCGCCTGCTTCACCGCTTTCAACTCGGCCCGCCGCGCTGCCCGTTCAGTTTTCAACCGCGCGCTGATCGCCCGCTGCTCCAGCAGGTAGGTGTCATACGCCGCCAGCTGGCGCGAGCGGATGATCGTCAACACAATGAACGCGCCAAACAGCAGCAGGCTGATGAAGATCATGACGAAATCGTACATCGTGAAGATGCCGCTGAACGTCTTCACCGATGGGTTGCCGATGAAGAAAACGATCGTGTTCGAGGCGATCATCACGCAGCGCATCTCGGTGGGGCCGATGCGCAAAAAGGAGATCTGGAAAACGCCTTTCACCTGCGAATAGAGGAAAACCTGGATCGAAAGCAACAGGTAAGAGACCAGCGCCAGCCCGGCCAGCTCCATGCGCACGTAAGGTGAAATGCCCAGGGCCAGGAAGATCAAGACTTCACTGAGCGAATCGACCGCGTGGTCGATGTAATAACCGTAATTCGAGCGCTCGATCTTGCGGTAACGCGCCAGGGTGCCATCCAGGCTGTCGCCGAACCAGTTCAACACCACCCCAAAGCTGGCCAGCCACAGGTAGGCCGGGCTGATGTTCGTCAGGATCAGGCTCACGGCGATCAAGACGGAAGCGAACATGCCGAAAGCCGTCAGAACGTCTGGAGTCACCCAATACGGCATATGGCCCGCCAGCCAGTTCAACGCGGGCTTTTCCAGGGGCCTGAGAAAGGTCTCGTTTACCCTCTGCGAACCCACGGCATTCTGAGGCGCTTGCGCCTGGCTTGTGGTTTGCTGGTTCATGTGTGCTCCTTTCCGGCTTCCTCCATGGGGGCGCCGCCGTTGCTTCAAGGGACTTCATCCAAGACCTGCGGCCAAACTGGATAGGTCATATTCCATTGTACCGGAAATTGCCTGATATTTTGCTCGACGATTTTCAACAGGCGCTCCGCATTCAGGGTGATCTCCTCATCCGGGTCGGCGCAGCGCTCCATCTCAAACGGGCCGCTCACCCACAGGCGGTAGATCTTCTGCGAGTCTTGAGCCACGCCCACCACGAACACCGGCAGGCTCAACTTGAGCGCCAGGCGCACGTGCGCCACCGGCACCGGCGCCGGAAGCGAAAAGAACCGGGGGAAGTGCTTGGCGTCCGGCATTGGGCGGTCGCCCCCGGTGACCACCACGCCCCCTTCACGCAGGCGCTGCGTGGCCTGGCGGACGGCATCCAGCGAAGCCGGCGTGATGGTGATACCCACATCCTGCCTGAGCCGGTTCTGAAGCTGGTAGCCGCCAAAGGCCACGGCCGGGGTGATGGCCTGGAAGACAAAGCCGCGCATCGCCATCGCCCGGCCTGCCAGGTCATAATTCGCCATGTGCGTAATCATCAAAATGGAGCCTTGCTCCCGCTTGAGGAAACGCGCGTACAGGTCATCGAAAGATTCGCCCAGGCTCACCCTGGCGGCCAGCCCCTGGGGATTTTGGAAGTAGTGATAGTAATCGTAAATGCAATGCGCCGAATGGCGGTAGGCATCGCGCACCAGCCGGTCGAGCTCGGCGCTCGAAGCCTGCCGGTCGTGCACCACCCATTGGTTGGCGCGCATTGCCCGCACGGGCGCCAGCCCGCGCTGGCGGCTGATCAGATCGGCAAACAAGGTCGAGAGGGCATACCCGACTCGCGGGGGCATCACCCGCCCCAACCACAACGCGGTCTCCACACCGAGGCGGCTGTTGATGATTCTTTGGGCATTCATTCTGGCATTGACGCTCGTTCTGAAGCTAGAGTTACCCTTCTATCTCCCGGATAGCGTCTTCCGGCGTGATCCCGCCGTAGATCACACGCATCAACCCGGGGAAGTATCTATCCATTGTCAACACATTGGCATAGATAAGGTTGCGGATGACCTTTTCGATCATTTCAACGCCTTCGAGGTCCACGCTGGTCTTGAAGCGCACCTCGCCATCGCTGTAATCGAACTCATAATTGCCCACAATCATACCGTAATTTGCGCGCGTGAGGAACTCCACCACAGCCGCCTGGCTGGCCGGGGGCGTTTTCACCGGGAAGACCGAATAAAAGACGAACTGCTCTTGCTGCTCGCGCGCCTGGGCGAAACAGGTGAATTCCCCGTTGTCGCCGTCGAACCCGGTTCGGAGGATCGTGCGGTCCTCCACCTGCGTGCTGGGCCAGTCATCGCTTTGCAAGAATTCCGTAATTGCGTCGAAGATGCGTCCCATCGCCTGCTCCTGGACCTCTGCCAATGGCTAGATTTGACAAACCACTAGATCGCCGCATCCGGCAAGGGTGAGCCTGCCGGCATCTCGACCTCCGCCTCGCGATATACCTGCCCGAAGAGCCTGGCCGCGAACAGACTCATATACGGCATCAAGGCGACCAGCACCAACGGGAAGAGACAGGCGAGGACGATCGTATAGAGCGCCAATGAACTGACGAGAACCATGGCGTAATACAAGCCGCCGATCAAGAAGAGGGCCACCAGGTACCCACCCAGGTTGGCGCGCAGCACCCGCCACCACGCGTTCACCTGGAAGAGCGCGCCGAACGACTCCTTCACCAGCATGTGGGTGATGGCCGGGCCCGAAACCAGCCCGGCCGCGATGGAAAGCAGCATGGAAAACGCGGTGGTGAGAAATAACACGAACATGCCGCTGAGCATCATGAACAAAAACTGCATCTCGTTGCCCCGCTGCGCTAACATCGTCCCCAGCGGGACAACCAGAACGTAGTACGTCATCCCGACGATCATCAACCCAACCGGCAGGATCGAGGCGATGACCCCTGCGCCGAAGATGCGCAGCCCATCCATCAACAGGCGCGACCAATCACCCCACTCGGGCAAGCCGTCTTCGCTCCTGCCGGCAGCGCTGCGCCGCAGCACTTCGGCCGAATAGCCCCAGGCAAACAGCCAGGGCACCACGGGGATGATAAACCCGCCCAGCCAGAACAGGGCCAGGTAGAGCATCTTTCGCCCCCATTCCCTGCCCTGCAGCGGGTAACGGAAGAGGGTCTTCAACCCGGCCGTAGAAAATGAAGCGTTCATCCTTCGTCCTTTAGAAGAGCGTAACCGAGCGTCTCGAAATCGTTCAAACCCAGCACGCGGCTGAAGACCACCCGCCGGGCGCGGAATAACGGATGGGGGTAAGCCTCCGGCGGGGCGGCTTCCAGCCGCACTTCGCCAAGCAGGTCCACCGCGCTGCAGGTGAACGGGGCATCGTGCGGGTAGTGCGGGGCAAGGCCGCTCTTCACCAGGGCTTCATCCAGCCCGCGGATGAACCCGAGGAAGGCCTCGCTGGGCTGCACCTCCCAGCGCAAGACGTGCGTCTGCCAGAAGGGGGCTTCAAACTGCACAAGGCGCGCCGCTTGCACATCGAACGCGCTCAGCCGCCCGATGACCGTGCGCAGCCCAAGCACCAGTTCATCCAGCGAGCGGGCCGGGGGCGGCTCGAACCGCTGGCAGGTGATGAACACCTCCGGGCTGACCCAGCCCCCAAAGGTTTTCACCAGTTTTTCCTGACGGGCGCGCAGCGAAATCACCTCCGCCGCATCGGGAACCAGCAGCACGCAAATATCTCCGGGTTGGGCCGAACGCAGGTTAGCCATCCAATCACCCTCCCTTCAGCTTGCCTGCTAGAATTTTACCTGATTTCCACCTGGCGAACCGTTCGTAAGTCACCTGCCGTAGATCACCGCCACATCGTCGCGGTAGAGCAGCTTCCAGCCGGCCCGCCCCAGTTCTCTTTCCAGGGGCAGCCCGGGCGGCAGCAGGGTGAGCCTCACCTGCCGCCGTTCGAGCACTTCCTGCCAGCCCTCCTCCGCCCCGGTGGCAATCAACCACTCGCCGATCACCTCATCACCGAACAGGTCGGTGCGGCCGTCGAGGAACACCGGGTAATCCCTCAGCGACCAATCCAGGTAACCGCCCCAGGCGTATTCGTTCAGCAAATTGCCCGGCGGGCGGTTGGCCCTGATCCACTCCACTGCCCCCACAGGGAAATTCTGCCGGATATACCCCTCCACCAGCGCAGGCTGCGTGGCGGCATAGAGCTTTACCAGCCCCGCCAGCCCGAGGAAGGCCACGATGCCCAGGTTCATCACGCGCTGCACATTCACATTCAAGGGGCGGGCGGCCCCCGCCGCTGAGGAGATGCGCGCCAGCACCCCCGGCGGCCTGCCCAGGCGCCGGATGGCCTCCCACCCCGCCGAAGCCAGCACCGGGGCGGTGACGACGGCAAAGGGGCCAAAGTTGCGCCGCGCAGCCAGCGCCAGCCCGGTAAATGCGAGCACGGTCAGCACGTTCTGCCCGCTGGCAGGCCTGCCTGCCAGCGCAAATGCAGCCAGCAGGCCCGCCAGCATCAACAAGAAGGGCTGCTGCACGGCCTCATGAAAGTCGGGTGAAGCCCATTCGGGGATGGCCTGCTGCAGCGCCCCCACCCCAACCGTCTGGAAGGGAATGCGCCACATATTCAGCCCGTTGGGGTTGATCAACACCGCCGGCAGGCAGGCCAGCGACCAGAGCGCCAGTTGGCCCGTCTGCCGGAGCGGAGGTGCATCCTCTCTCCCCATCAGCCGGTCGAGCAGTGCCCCGCCGACGGCGCAGGCCAGCAGCACCAGCCCGAGCGGGTACCCGCCGTGCAGGTTCGACCAAACCGCAAAGATCACCGGCAGCCAGGGCAGCCCCACACGCCCGCCGCTCCGGTGCCGCTCGAGCACCTCGTTCACCAGCGCCAGCAGCAGCAGCGAAAAGAGCTGCGGCCGGGCCGTCCACACCGGCGCCGCCACCAGCCCGGCCAGCACCACAATGAACGCCCTCCAGATCGGCGGGCCTTCCATTTGGCCATACGCCAGGGCCATCGCCGCTGCGGCCAGCACGGCCACCAGCGCCCCCAGCCCCAGCCAGCCCCCGGCGCGGTTGGCGAGGGCCAGCGCCACCTCGCCCAGCCAGGAATGGTTGATCCACGGGCTGCCTGCGCGGGTAAACGAGAAGGTATCGGCTAAAACCGGCGCTCCGTTTTGCAGCGTTTGTTCGCCGGCCGCCAGGTGCCACCACAGGTCGGTATCCAGCGGTGTGCGGGCCGCCATGAGAAAGATAATCTCCACCACCAGCACGGCGATGAACACCGAGCGGGTTCCTCCGGCGGGTTGGCGGGTTGCGTTGCGCATGCGATGCTCCATTGAGAGGGGGGTTTCCACCATGATAGCATATAATTCAATCCGGATGAACCGGATGCACATTCGCGAACCCCGTAATCGGAGCCTTCTCCGGGCGGCCTGGGCCGGCTGCATGGCGCTGTTCATGCTGCTGGCGCTGGCCGGGCCCGCCGCAAGCAGCCCCACCCAGCGTGCGCGCTACATCTTCCTCTTCATCGGCGACGGCATGGGCATGAACCTGCGCAGGACCGCCGAAATCTACCAGGCCGCTTTGCACCCTGCCTGGCAACCGGCCCTCTGGATGAACGCCCTTCCTGCGCAGGGCCTCACCACCACCCAGGATGCGTCTTCCTCCACCACCGATTCCGCCGCTGCCGCCACGGCCATTGCCAGCGGGCAAAAGACCCGTTCGGGCGTCATCGGCATGGATAGCCAGGCGGCCGCCCCGCTGACTTCGCTGGCCGAGATTGCCCATGCGCGCGGGATGCGCGTGGGCATCATTACCAATGTGCCCATCAACCACGCCACCCCGGCCGCGTTCTATGCCCATGTGCCCAGCCGCACGCAATACGATGACATCGGCCAGAGCCTGGCGCGTTCCGGCTTCGAATACTTCGCCGGGGGGGCCTTCCTCCAGTCGGCCGGCCCCTCGGGGAATGAAACCGGCCTGACGGCGCTGGCTCAAGCAGCCGGTTATACCATTGTCGAGGATCGCGCCGCCCTGCTGGCTCTCCAGCCCGGCTCCGGCAAGGTGCTGGCCCTGGCCGCCGCGGTGCAAGACGGGGGCGCCCTCACCTATGCCATCGACCGCGCCCCGGGCGGGCTTTCGCTGCTCGATTACACCCGCAAGGGCATCGAGCTGCTGGATAACCCGGATGGATTTTTACTGGTGGCCGAGGGGGGGAAAATCGATTGGGCTGCGCACGCCAACGACGCCGCCACTGCCCTGCGCGAAGTGCTCGACCTCGATTCCGCGGTGCGCGAGGCGGTGGCTTTTTACTACCGCCACCCCGAGGAGACGCTCATCGTCGTCACCTCCGACCATGATACCGGCGGCCTGGGCCTGTTCCTCGAAGGCGGCGCTTTTCAGCCTTACATCACCCGCCTGGCCGCTCAGAGCGTGAGCCTGTATGCGTTTGGGCAGCGGATGGACGGATTCAGAGAAACTTACCCCGGCGCAAGCTTCAGCGATGCACAGGGTTTGATCGAGGCGAGCTTTGGGCCTTCGATGGTCAACAGCCGCAACCAGGCCGTCCTCGAAAATGCCTTCGCCCTTTCCATGCAGCGCGAAGGCCTGCACGCCGACGAAGAGACCGGCGCTTCCGACCCGCTGGGCGTGGAACTCTCCACCCGGCTGGCATACAAAGCCGGTATCCTGTGGAATACCGGCTCGCATACCAGCCTGCCCGTGCAGACCTCGGCCCTGGGGGCGGGCAGCGTTCTGTTCAACGGGTTCTATGACAACACGGAAATCTTCAGCAAAATCGTGCTCGCGGCGGGGTTTTGATCACTCTTTCAGGCGCACATAGACGTTGAAGGTGCCATCGCCCTTCTTGCCCATCTCCAGCTCGAACACATCCGGGTAGGCCTGGATGAGCAGCGAAAGCTGCCGGTAACCGTAGGTGCGCGGGTCAAAACTGGGGTCCAGCTGGCGCAGGTGCGTGCCCATCACCCCCAAGAAGGCCCAGCCGTCATCCTGCACGGCTAAATCGAAAGCCTGCTTGAGCAGCGGGATGGGGTCGTTGACCAGCCCGGCCTCGTCGATCAGCTTCTCGCTGCGCTCGGCCTTCTCGCCCCGCTCGGCTTTCTCGCCTTTATCTTGCTTTTCGCCGCGTTTCTTGGATTCACTTGGCCGGCTCGGGCGCGGTTCTTTCCGCAGGTTCTTCTGCAGGTTCTCGGTGAAGACGAACACATCGCACGCATTCACGAAGGCGCGCGGGGTCGATTGCTTGCCGATGCCCATCACAAACACGCCCTTTTCGCGGATGCGCGTGGCCAGGCGGGTGTAATCGCTGTCGGATGAAACCAGGCAAAAGCCCTCCACGCGGTCTTCGTACAGGATGTCCATCGCGTCGATGATCATCGCGCTGTCGGTGGCGTTCTTGCCGATGGTATAGCGGAACTGCTGGATGGGCTGGATGGCGTGCGTCTGCAGGGTGTCTTTCCACCCGTTCATGTTGGAGGTGGTCCAGTCGCCGTAGATGCGGCGGATGATCACCAGGCCGTACTTGCTGGACTCGGCCAGCATATTGCTAATCAAAGAAGGTTGTGCATTATCACCGTCAATGAGCATCGCGATGCGGCGGTTGCGGACGGCGGTCAATTCTTGATCCATACGATGAAATGTTCTCTCCTGTCATCAAAACAAACTGGTATATTTTAACACGTATTCGAATAAATTACACGCA
>JARKPU010000003.1 GCA_029975055.1 Anaerolinea sp. | reverse complement strand
CATCCTGGCGGCGATCCTGACCGGCAAGTTCGTCTTTCCGCCGGGCGAGGGATTGCAGTTGTTCGGCGGGATCATCAGCCTGGTGACCTGCCCGGTGCTGGTGGTGCTGATGGCCTGCCTTCACGCGGCGACGCCCCCTTCCCGGCAGGCCAACAGCCTTGCCGGGCTGGCGCTGACCAGCCTGTTTGCCGTGACCGTCTCGATCAATCGCTTTGCCCAGTTGGGCGTGGTGCGGCAGAGCGCTGCGCTGGGTGAGGTGGAAGCGATCCAGTGGTTCCTGGCGTATGGCGAGCGGTCTATCCTCTTTGCGATGGAAATCCTGGGGTGGGGCTGGTTCCTGGGGTTGGCGATGCTGGTCGCGGCTCCGCTCTTTGCACAGCGCGGCTACCAGGGCTGGCTGCGCTGGCTGATGGTGCTCTACGGCGTGTTCGGACTGGTCAGCGCCGTCGGGCAACTGCTCGCCAGCCCGCTGATCATGATCGGATTCCTGGCCTGGGGCGTGGTGCTGTATGGGGTCACCGCGCTGCTGGCGGTCCATTTCTGGCGCGCCGGAACGCACCGCCGCGGGCGGCGGCGTGAGATTGTGTAATTAATTTGCAGAAAAATGTGGGGTTCTCCCCACATTTTTCATGAAAATGGAAACGCAATCCGGCGCGGTCAGCCCATGGCTTAGGGACGATTAGCGCAGGTTCCCAAGGCGCACGGCCTGCGCTTCGGCCTGCAGTGCCAGCTCGAGCGTGCGGAAGCAGTGCTCCTGCGACATGGCCGTCTCGGTGCGGTTGAGGATGTCGAAGGATAGATCTCTCCCGTAAGTCAGCTCGATCCCCGAGCAGTCGATGTACTCTTTGCCCTGCTGATTGACCAGGAACAGGTGGTTGTCGCCGGGACGACCGAGCACATCGATGTACTTGCGGATCTCGATGTAACCTTCGGTGCCGAGTAACACCAGGCGCCCGTCGCCCCAAACGCCCAACCCGTCCGGGGTGTACCAGTCCACGCGGATGTAACCGGTGCCCCGGTCGCCTTCGACCATCACCTCGCCAAAATCTTCGAACTCGGGACGCTGGGGGTGGCTGTAATTGGCCACGTGCGCCGCGCTCACCCGCGCCTGGGTGGAGCCGGTGAAGTAGAGTAACTGGTCGAATTGGTGCGAGGCGATGTCGATCAAGATGCCGCCGTAATAGGCCTTCTGGAAGAACCAGTCGGGACGGTTGTGCAGGCCGACGCGGTGGGGTCCCAGGCCGACGGTCTGCACCACCCGCCCAATGGCGCCCTGCGCCACCAGCTCCTGTGCTTTGACCACCGCCGGGACACCGAAGCGCTCGCTGAAGCACACCGAGTAAATGCGCCCGGTTTCTTGCTGCACGCGGCGCACCTCGGCCAGTTGCTCGAAGGTGGTTGGCGCACCTTTGTCGCTCATGAAGTCTTTGCCGTGCTGCATGGCGCGCACCCCCAGCGGAGCGCGCTCGGAGGGAATCCCTGCGGTGATAACCAGTTGGATGGTTTCGTCCTCCAGCACTTCCTCCTCGCTGCGCGCAGCGCGCGCCTGCGGGAAAGCCTGGGCGTATTGGGCGG
>JARKPU010000073.1 GCA_029975055.1 Anaerolinea sp. | reverse complement strand
GCCCCAGGCGGCTGGCGGCCGAGTACATGCGCTGATACCAGGCTACACCGGGCCGTGGCGTGCGCCCAAGCTCATAGAGCAGGCGCCCCATCGGCTCGGCCGGGCCGGCCCAGACCAGGTGATCCACATTCAGCCCCTGCTCGCGGGCGACGTTGCGCAGCAGCCAGCCGTAGGGGTTGTCGGGCGCGCGAGTGACAAAGGTGCAGGGCACCCCCAGCCGGCAGAGCATCACCGCCAGGTTGAACTCGGCGCCCGCCAGCGCTACCCACACCTGCCGCGTGCGCTCCAGGCGCTCGTTATCGGCGGGCGTATCGCGCAGCAGCACCTCGCCCAGGGTCACGAATACGCCTTGGCGAAAGGCCGTCAGGTCGTCCTGCAACAGATTCAGGGTGCTATTGGATCCGGACAAAAGGCTAACCTCCCGATGTCACTCATCATTGCTCACTCGCCGGATCAGGCGGCGGGATAGGCCCTGGTAGCCCAATGCCTGGTAGAAGGCGATGGCTCCGGTGTTGAATTCGTAGACGTTGAGTTCCAGGTCGTCGACCCGTTGTTCCGCCGCCCAGGCTTCAACCGCCGCCATGAGAGCGCGCCCTACGCCCTGCCGGCGCCAGGCTGCCGCAACCGCCAGCACCTCGATCATCACGGTGCGTCTGGGGGTGAACATGGGAAGTGAAGGGCTCTGCGGCGGATCGGCGAGGAGGGCGCCGATGATCTGGCCCCCGGCTTCGACCACCAGATAGAGCGCCTGCGGGTTGGCCGCCAGCAACTGTTCCAGATACTCACCCGAGCGCACCGGCTGCTCCGTAGGTTGGAACAGGAACGGCAGCGCCGCCAGATGCATGTTGTCGGCCTCGGCGAGCACGCGGCAGAGGGCCTCATAGTCGCTACCCTGGGCGCGGCGGATCGTATAGTCCATGGCTTACCCCCTTTTGCACCGGGCAGCGCTACTGCGTTGTAGCACTGGGCAGTGACCTCTCGTGCATAGAGCGGAGCAGCCAAGCCATCAGGACACCCCGCGCTTCCAATAGGGCCGCATGCCCAGGGCCCGGGTGACGGGGACCACAAAGAGCACCCCCGTATCGGGCGCGTTGAAATCCCCCCCGACCGCCCGCTCCGACGCTGCAATCAGCCTATCCAGATCAAAATCATCGTCCAGGACGACAAACGCTGTGCGATGGTGATACTCCTCGCCCTCGAGCAGATGGCGCAGAGACGGCACCAGCGGCAGGTCGTCGCGAGCCGCCCGCGCCTGCCTGGCCTTGTGCGCCCCCAGGCTTTCGACGATCGTCATCCCGGAGACGCCCAACGCCTCCCAGGCCTCGAGCACGTCCCGGCATTTGGAGACGTCCGACATGACGATAACAACCAGATTAGGCACAGCCTGCCTCCTTGCGAACCTCAGCACGGGCAAAAGCGAGCCGTAAGAGCAGGGGCGTGATCAGGGTTGTGGCCAGCACAATGACGGTGACTACCGAGAACATCTCGGGTTGGATCAACCCGGCGCCGGCACCGACCG
>JARKPU010000054.1 GCA_029975055.1 Anaerolinea sp. | reverse complement strand
TTGGTATCCCACCGTCTCGATGTGCGCCGGATCTCCCTGCCGCAGCAGTAACACACACCGCGGCAGGTCAAACGCCAGGGCAACGATGCGCCCCTGCCCTACCATGGCCTCTACTGCCCCGACCGACTCGCCCTGGAAGCTCCCTGGGAAACTCAAGTACGCCAGTCCCCTCACTTGCCCGGATTGCTCCACACCCGCCTGGAACTCGTACCAGTGCACATCACCCACGATCGGCAGGTCTTCTCCCGCCACGCCTGCCGCTGGGTATTCACTGATGCGCAGTCGCAGCGGCGTCCGCTTCCGCCCCTTGTGCACCAGGCCCGCCGCCTGCGCCAGCTCCCCCTCGGGCGCCAGCACGATCAGCGTGCCCCCCCGCTTCGCATAGGCCAGCAGCCCCGCATGCAGCGGCGCGCTCGCCGATACCGGCACGATCACCACCGGCGTCGCCGCCGGGTCCAGCGCCTCGATACCTTCGGGCGCTACCCGGTCACAGGAGACAAGCCCCCAGGCCCGCAGCATCTCCGCCACATAGGCCGATAGATCGGGTGGATTGGCGATGATACTCACCTTCATGGACGAATACCTCCACGTACCCCATGCACACTTGTCATTTGGCCTGATATCGTACAGACACACGCTGCTCACTGCCCGCTGCCAGGTCCACCATCACCGCCAACTGCCGGCGCTTTTCCAGCTCTACCACGTGGGCGCAGGCGCCTCCGGTGAGCGAAGCAGGCACGGCCTGCCGGCCATCCCATTCCAGCGGGAGAAGGATGGCCAGGTCCGCTATCGCGCCCTCTGCCGTCACCGTGAACGACAGCTCGCTCCGCTCCGGGTTCCAGGCCAGGCCCGTAATGCCCATCGTGCGGCGCGCCGTGTTGAACGCCAGCCAATCCCGGGCATTGACGAATGGGATCCCCCGGCGGGCGATATATTCGACCACTGCCCGGATCCAGGGGCCGCTCTGCAGAGACGGCTCCTGAACCCCCACCCACCAGGGATGGAAGTAGGGATGGTAGACTGTGTGGTACTTGCCGATGGCCTCATCGATCTGGTGCAGGGAGAGTGCGATGGCTTCATCACGTGTCTTGTGGGGCAGGATCGTTTTGTCGGTCAACACGCCGTCATCGGTGCTCAGGGTGACCTGCTCGTACACGTCGATCACGCGCCCAGACTCATCCACAAAGCGCACGGGCTGGCCGCTGCCGTTCAGATACCCGGATTGAAAGCCCACCGCCCCGGTAAAGTTCGTATCCAGCCGGATCCCCACCTCCGCGAGGTAACCGGCCTGCTCCGCCCAGCCGGACCACACCAGGCAGTGGCCGCGCGTGCTGGTCGGGCTGTAGCCGTAGCGCGCCTGGAAGGCGGCCGCCTGCTCCTGGATGCCGCAGCGGATCTGCTCCGGCGTGGGCTGGGGCGAGATCCAGTAATGCAGCCCGCAATCGTGGCCGCGCGCCCGCAGCTCCTGCAGCCGCTGCGGCTCCAGCGCCGCGAAATCGCTCGGCATCAGG
>JARKPU010000041.1 GCA_029975055.1 Anaerolinea sp. | reverse complement strand
CGCGAGAAGCGCTTTGGCAGGCCATCGGGCAATCGGGCCTGCGCTTTCACATGCTGCTGAACGTCGCCGGTGTTGATTTTGAAGGGCCGTTCCGGGAGCGCGAGATCGCCGAACTGCGCACCATCCTGCAAGTGAACATCGAAGCGGCTGTCGAGATGACCCGCCGCATCCTATTGTTCCGGGACCCAACCCGCACGCTGCGGATCGTGAACGTGAGCAGTCTGGCCGGTTACTATCCCATGCCGTTGAAGGCCATTTACGCCGCCTCGAAGCGGTTCCTGATTGATTTTTCGCTGGCGCTGAACCAGGAACTGCGCCCAGCCGACGTTACCGTCATGGCGCTCTGCCCGGCAGGGATGCCCACCAACCAGGAAACCAGGCGCGGCATCCAGGCGCAGGGTTTTCTTGGAAGGATCACCACCCTGAATGTCGGCGCTGTGGCTGCCCGCGCCATCCACCTGGCGTTGGCCGGCCGCAAGGTGTATATCCCCGGCGCGTTCAACCAGGCGCTGCAGCTTCTGGGCTCGCTGACGCCCCCCAACGTCGTCGCGTTTTTAATCAACCGGCGCTGGAAAGCCGCACGCCGGAAGTCTATCGCCACGCCAGCAGAGGGCTGAGCCAACAAACCAAAGGCAATCAACAGAAAACAAAGGCGGAATTTATGTCTCAGCGCGCCACCAAACAACACATCCTGGAAGCAACCATTACAGCCATTGAAAAATACGGCGTTCAAAATGTACCTACCCGCACGATAGCCCAAGAAGCCGGAGTGAACAACGCCGCACTACATTATTATTATGGGACCAAGGAGCGGCTGGTGACAGAAGCGTTGGCCCTGACGCTGGATCACATGATGCAGGATACCGATGCGATCCTCTCCGGAGCAGGCGATCTTCGCGAGCGATTGCGGGCGCTGTTCGAGTACATTGTGGAAGGGGTGATTCGCTTTCCCAACCTGATTCGCGCCCACCTTTCTGGAGCGTTGATGGAAGGGGACAGCAACAGCCCCTTCCTGCGCCTGCTGGACGCCTGGCTAGAACGGACAAGCCGCGAACTGGAGAGCGCGCTTGCCACTGCGCCAAAACAGAATATCCGTTTTGGGGTCTTTGCTGCCTTTTCGGCGATCGTGATGGCGGGTTTGCTGCCCGAATCCGCCCAGGCAACCACGGCCGTTAACCTGCGCGACGAAACGGCGCGTTCACAGGCCATTGAGATGATTTTAAACAATTTACTTGAGCAGACTGGCAGAGAAAAATAACCGCCAGGCGATCGAACCGCAACCTCGATACGATCCGAATGGCGCTCGAATCACCTTATTTTACGAAAGCGACCGAATGAAAAGCTATGTTTTGATTACTGGAGCCGCTGGTGGGTTGGGAAAGGCTTTTGCCGCCGAATGCGCGGCGCGGGGGTGGGATCTGTTTTTGACCGATCTCCGGCCCGATTTACTCGCCCCCCTGGCAACAGGCCTCACCCGCCTGCACGGCGTCGACGCGTTGTACTTCTCCAGCGACCTGACCGACTCCGCATCGCGCCATGCGCTTTGGGAAGAGATCAAGCGGCTTGGGTTGCGGTTTCACTTTCTTTTCAACGTGGCCGGCAACGGGGACGAAGGCGCATTTATGGATCGGGA
>JARKPU010000036.1 GCA_029975055.1 Anaerolinea sp. | reverse complement strand
CGCGAAAGAAGAATTTGACCGCGAAGGGACGCCAAAGGACGCGAAAAAGAAGAGACTCTCTTCCCTTCGCGGTTAGGTTCTAAGACGCGAAGGGACGCCAAAGGACGCGAAAAAGAAGAGACTCTCTTCCCTTCGCGGTTAGGTTCTTAACCGCGAAGGGACGCCAAAGGACGCGAAAGAAGAATTTAACCGCGAAGGGACGCTAAAGGACGCGAAAGAAGAATTTTGACCGCGAAGGGACGCCAAAGGACGCGAAAAAGAAGAGACTCTCTTCCCTTTGCGTTCCTTCGTGTACCTTCGCGGTTAGGTTCTTAGCCACGAAGGGACGCCAAAGGACGCGAAAGAGGAATTTGACCGCGAAGGGACGCTAAAGGACGCGAAAAAGAAGAGACTCTCTTCCCTTCGCGTTACTTCGTGTTTCTTCGCGGTTAATTCATCAGGCAGTCAGCGCCCGGAGGGCAGATTCGAGCACGGCGATGCTCTTCAGGTATTCCTCGATGAGGATATGCTCGTGGGGAGTGTGGTCGAGCGCCGAGTCGCCTGGCCCATAGGCTACCGCCGGGCAGCCCCAGGCCGGGGCGACGATGTTGAGGTCGGCGGTGCCGGTTTTGAACGCGAAGGCCGGCACTCCGCCTTCGGCGCGGATGGCCGGCAGGAAGGCGCGCACGAGGGGGCTGTTCTTCTCGCCACGGTAGGCCGGGATGCTTTCGGTCATCTCCAGGGCGCCTTCGCCTGCCAGCATCGAAAGCTGCGCCTTGAGCCAGGCAGGCTGAACCTGCGGCGGAAGCCGGAAGTTCAGCTCCAGCCGCGCGCTCTCGCTAAAACCGCCGCGTTCCGATTGCATGGCGCGCAGCGTGGGGGTGAGCTGGGTGAAGGCGCGCTCCTGCCCCCGGTTATACTCGGCCGCGAATGCCGCCACGGCATTCCAGAAGGCCACGGCGGCCTCGGGGGCGCTTTCGGCCTTGGCGGCGGTGTGCACCATCGGCTTGACCACCGTGTAGTTGAACCAGGCGCTGCCTTTGTATCCGAGGGTGATATGGTCCCACCCGCTCGGCTCGCCGATGATGGCTGCTTCGGGGCGGTAATCCCCCAGGATGCCGCGCGCCCCGCGCGAATCGCCTTCCTCGGCCAGCGCGCCGATGACGACGAGCCTCCAGCCGGGCACCGCGCCCAGGCGGGCGGCTGCCGCGGTGAAGCATGCCAGCGGGCCTTTGGCATCCACCGCGCCGCGCCCGAAAAGCCGCCCGTCTTCGCGGCGGACGGGGATTTCACCGGGGACGGTGTCGATATGCCCAAGGAGCACCAGCTCGCGCGGCCCGCTGCCCAGCACGCCCACGGCGTTGCCGGTGCCGTCCACCTGCGCCGAATACCCAAGCCCCTGCATGGCTCCCACCAGGTAGCTCACTGCCGGGCCTTCCTGCCCGGTAGGGGAATAAACGCGCAGCAGACCTTCCAGCAGGCTCAGGTCGTCCATCAGGCGAGGACTTTCCGGACCTTCTCCACCACCACCGCCAGGTCGGCCTGCTCAATGACCAGCGGCGGGAGGAAGCGCAGCACCGTCAAACCGGCGGGGAGGGCCAGCACGCCTTCGGCCATCAACGCCTGGAGGTAGGGGGTCACCTTCTGCTTGATCTCAACCCCCACCATCAGGCCGGCGCCGCGCACCTCGCGGATGAGGGGAGATTCGATGCGCCGGAGCGCGCCGAGGAACCATGCGCCAAGCTCGGCGGCCCGGCCGGGCAGGTGGTTGGCCTCGATGTAGTCGATGGCCGCCAGCGCGGCCGCGCAGGCCAGCGGGTTGCCGCCGAAGGTGGAGCCGTGAACCTGCGCGGGCAGTTCGCCCACGCGCGGGCCGATGAGCGTGGCGCCCATCGGCAGGCCCCCGGCGATGGATTTGGCCAGGCAGACCAGGTCGGGCTCCAGGCCGAAGCCCTGGTAAGCGAACATGGTTCCCGTCCGGCCAAAACCGGTCTGGACTTCATCGAGGATGAGCAGCGCACCGCGCTCGCGGCAAACCTGCTGCGCGCCAAGCAGGAATTCGGGCGCGCCCGGGTTCACCCCGCCTTCGCCCTGCACCACCTCGAGCAGCACCGCGGCGGTATCTTCACTCACAGCGGCCCGCAGAGCCTCCAGGTTGTTATAGGGGACGTGGCTGAAGCCCGGGACGAGCGGCTCGAACGGCTCGCGGTATTTTTTCTCCCAGGTGGCCGAGAGAGCGCCGAAGGTGCGCCCGTGGAAGCCGCGCATGCAGGCGAGGATGCCCTTGCGCCCCGTGCTGAGGCGGGCAAACTTGATCGCCGCCTCGACCGATTCGGTCCCCGAATTGCACAGATACACGCGCGGGAAGCCGGAGAGAGCGCACAGACGCTGCTCCAGTTCGGCGCGGCGGTCGTTGTAGAACATCTCGGGGCAGGAGATGAGCGTGGCGGCCTGCGCGGCGATCGCCGCGGCCACCTGCGGGTTGGCGTGACCGATGTTCGCCGCGCCTTGCCCGCCGACGCAGTCGATGTACTCGCGGCCTTCCGAATCCCACAGGCGCGCGCCTTGCCCGCGCACGATGGCGATGGGGCGTTTGGTGTAGAGGCCGGAAGTAAACTGGTTTTCGGTGTCGAGGATGGTCATTCGGCGGGTCTCCCAGGAATCTGGCATTCAGGGGTTGGGCGCTCTGGGGCGGTCTTTTCGCGGACCTGAGCGACCGGGTGCCTGATCACTTCCGTCATGAAATCACCGTCCCTTTGCCTGCCAGCGCGTCCAGCAGGGGGTGGGCGGTGCGCCCGTCGGCGAAGATCACCTGCGCCACACCCAGGCCGAGGGCTTCGCTCGCGCCGAGGACCTTCTTCTTCATGCGCCCTTCGGCGAAGGAGATGGCCTGCTCTAACCCGGCTTTGGACAGGTGCGGGATGAGCGTGGATTCATCAGGGAAATTGCGCATCAGGCCAGGGACATTGGTGAGGATGACGAGCTTCTCGGCCTTGACTGCCCCGGCCACGTAGGCCGCGGCCCGGTCGGCATCCACATTCAGCGCCTCGCCCCGGGCCGAGAGCGCCAGCGGGGCGATCACGGGCGTCAGGCCGCTTTCGATGAGCCGGGTGAGCAGCGCGCCGTTGACCTGCTCGATCTTGCCGGTGTAGTCGTCGCGCAGCACCAGCTTGCGCCCGTTTTCGACAATGCGGATGGCCTCTTTGCGCTGGGCGAGCATCAGGCGGCCGTCCAGGCCGGTCAGGCCAAAGGCGTTCACCCCGGCGCGCTGCAGGCGCTCCACCAGCAGGGTGTTGATCTTGCCGGCGGTGACCATGGCGAAGATTTCCAGCGTGGCGCGGTCGGTGTAGCGGCTGGTGAAGCCGGTCTCGTTGGTGACGAAGCGCGGCGGGTGGCCGAGGAGGGTGGAGATCTCATTCGTCTCCGCCGAGCCGCCGTGGACGAGGACGAGCGCCTGCCCCTGCGAGATGAGCCCGGCGGCATCGGCGCAGATGGTATCCAGGTTGACGCCGGAGGCCCCGCCAATTTTGAGGACGATCATATTGCTCCTTGATTTGATCCAGTGGCCTGATGACCAGGCGCGCAGGAACTCAGGCGACCAGGGCTGAGCGCCCAAGCGCCCGGCCGCCTAGATGGGATGCAGCCCGGCGAATTCCAGGCCGTCGGTTTCGGCAAAGCCGCACATCAGGTTCATGGCCTGCACGGCAGAGCCGGCAGCGCCTTTCATCAGGTTGTCAATGGCGGCCATGGCTACCACGCGGCCCGAATCCGGGTCGAGGTCGAAGCCCACGTCGGCATAATTGCTGCCCGCGAGGATCTTCGGCTCGGGGACGCGATAAATGCCGCGTTTGTCCTTCACCAGGCGCACGAACGGCTCGCCCTCGGCCCAACTGCGGTAGGCGCGCCAGAGGTCCTTCTCGGCCACGCCGGGCCTGACGAATGCGTGCGCTGCCGCCAGCGCGCCGCGCACCAGGTCCACCGAAGTCATGCTCAGGTGCACATCCGGCAGGCCAAGCTCTTGAATCACCTCGGCGGTGTGGCGGTGCCCGTAAGCCGAAAAAGTGCGCACCACGCCGCTGCGTTCGGGGTGATGCGAGCCGGGGTTAGGCGAAGCGCCCGCTTCGGAGGAGCCGACCTTGATATCCACGATCACCGGTTTGGAGGCGTCGAGCAGGCCGGCCTTCACCAGCGGGAAGAGCGCCAGGTTGGCGGCAGTGGCGTTGCAGCCCACCCCGCTGATGTAACGGGCGGTTTTCATTTCCTCGCGGTGCAGTTCCGGCAGGCCATAGACGAACTTCTCCAGCCAGGCGGGGGCTTTGTGCGGCTCGCCATAGAAGCGCGCGTAGAGCGCCGGGTCGTTGAGGCGGAAATCGGCGGCCAGGTCGATGATCCGCGGGGCAAGCGGAGCCAGCTGCTCGATCTTCGACTGGCTCTCGCCGTGCGGCATGGCCAGGAAGAGCAGGTCAACCGGCTCGACCATCTCAGGGGCCGAGAACTTGAGCTGGGTGCGCTTGCGCAGGTTGGGGTGCTGCTGGTACACATACTCGCCCAGGTGGCTGCCCGAAGTGGCCTGCTGCACCTCCACGTGCGGGTGGTCGAGCAGCAGGCGCAGCAGCTCACCGCCAACGTAGCCCGAAGCGCCGATAATGGAAACCTTGAGTCTGCTCATGCGCTCACCCCGGCGGCGGCCTTATTCTTGTCGAAGGTGAAGACCGAAAGCCGCGTGGGGGCCGGTTGGGCGGCCATCAGGTTGGGCGGCTGGAGCTTCACCTCGCCGCGCGCAACGCGGGTGGTGTAATCCACAATCACGGCGGCGATATCGATGCCCGTGGTCGGCGCGAGGGTGTGGAACTCCATCGTGTGATTGACCTCGTTGACCAGGAAGCCTCGGTCGGGGTCTTCGAGCACATCCACCGCCAGCACGCCCCCGCCCACCGCCCGGGCAGCGCGGACGCACACCTGGTGCAGCTCGGGGGTCACCGGGCAGTTGCTGCCCTGGCCGTCGCGGGCGGTGTTGGTGATCCAATGCGTCGAAGAGCGGTAGATGGCGCAGACGGTCTGGTCGCCGACGACGAAAGCGCGGATATCACGCCCGGGTTTTTGGATGTACTCCTGGATGTAGTAGATCGAATGCTGGTACGAGCCGAGCACCTCTTTATGCTCCAGGACGGCCTCGGCGGCGTCGCGGTCGTTGATTTTCGAGAGCAGGCGGCCCCACGAACCAACGACCGGCTTGAGCACCACCGGGTAGCCGAGTTCCTCGATGGCCTGCAGCGCCGATTCCGGGGTGAAGGCCACCCGCGTGCGCGGCTGGGGCACGCCGGCGCGCCCAAGAATGGACGAGGTGACCACCTTGTCGCCGCAGGCGGCGGCGACGTAGGCCATGTTGACGGTGGGGATTCCCCAGCCGTTCAGGATCTGCGTGGCGTATAGGCCGCGCGCATACGAGATGCTGCGCTCGAGCACCACGTCCAGGTCCTGCCAGGCAGCGGGATGATCCAGGTCGAAGGTGATATCGCGGTCGTCGATGCGCTTGTATTCGATGTCGTTCTTTTCAAGCGCCTCGAGCAGCCACTTTTCTTCCACCCTGACGCGCGATAGCAGAATGCCAACCTTCATGCGTCCTCCAAGGCGGGCGGGGTTATTCGCCCCAGTCTTCTTCTTCCATCGGGGCCAGTTCGACGGCAGGCGGGTTGAGGCTGGTCACCTCCAGGTCTACGCCGCAATCCGAGCAGACGACGATTTCGCCCAAGATAACCCCGTCGAGGGAAATTTCGGCATCACATTCAGGGCAATGAGCAGAAGTCATTGGGAATCCTCCAAGTGGTTGGTTTGAATTTAACTGCCGTCGCCGCCGTGAGGGGTCTCGGCCGGCGGGACGGAGCTGCGAACTTTGTGGCTGTGCAAGAAGGCGCGCGCCTGCTGGAGCTGCACCTGCACGGCGGCGGGGCCGGTGCCGCCGGGTACATCGCGGCGGGCGACCGAAGCATGAAAGTCGAAGACCTGCAGTGTTCCGGCATCGAAGGCCGGGCTGATGCTCTCGAACTCGGCCAGGGGGAGGCGGTCGAGGGTCGTTTCCAGGTCGTTGGCGCGCCGCACGGCCTTGCCCACCAGCCCGTGCGCCTCGCGGAAGGGCACGCCCTTCTTGACCAGGTAATCGGCCAGGTCGGTGGCGAGGGTGGCGGGGTTGAGCGCGGCCTCCATGCGGTCGGGGCGCACTTTGAGGGTTTTAATCACCCCGGCGACGACGGGGAGCATCAGGCAGAGGGTGTCGCTCGTCTCGAAGACCGGGATTTTATCCTCCTGCAGGTCTTTATCATAGGCCGAAGGCAGCCCCTTGAGGACGCTCAGCAGGCCCGTCAGGCGGCCGATCATCGTGCCGGATTTGCCGCGGGTGAGCTCGAGCGTGTCGGGGTTCTTCTTCTGAGGCATGAGGCTCGAGCCGGTGGAGTAGGCGTCGGAAAGCTCGATGAAGCCGAACTCGGCCGAGGTGTAGAGGATGAGCATCTCGGAGAGGCGCGAGAGGTGGATGGCGATCAGCGCGGCGGCGAAGAGGAACTCGGCGGCCGAATCGCGGTTGGAGACGGCGTCGATGGAATTGGGGCTGATGGCCTTGAAGCCGAGCTGGTTGGCGAGGAACTGCCGGTCGATGGGGAAGGGAGTGCCGGCGAGGGCGCCGGAACCGAGGGGGAGGACGGCGGCGCGCTCGCGGAGCTGAGCCAGGCGCTGGCGATCGCGCGCGAGGGGCCAGAAGTGAGAGAGCCACCAGTGAGAGAGGAGGATGGGCTGTGACTGCTGGAAGTGCGTATAGCCTGGAAGGAGGATGTCCATGTCGCTTTCGGCGCGTTCCACCAGAGCCGACTGCACCAGCTTGAGAAAGGCATCCACGCGGTCAACGGCCTCCACCAGCCAGAGGGCAAAATCGGTGGCCACCTGGTCGTTGCGGCTGCGCCCGGTGTGGAGCTTGCCGCCCACCGGGCCGGTCAGTTCCGTCAGGCGACGTTCGATGGCGGTGTGCACGTCTTCATCCGATGGGGCGTGAACGAACTGGCCCGCGCGGATTTCCGCCAGGATGTCGGTCAACCCTTTGACGATCTGATGCTGCTCGTCGAGCGTGATCACCCCGGCTTTCATCAGCGCCTTGGCCCAGGCAATCGACCCGCGCACGTCCACTTCGGCCAGGCGCCAGTCGAACGAGAGCGAAGCGTTGTACTCCCAGGCGATTGGGTCTAACCCGCCGGAAAAGCGCCCTCCCCACAATTTAGCCATGAGTCTCTCCTGAAGTTTGAGTGGAACAGCCCGCCGCGCCTTGAAACCGCAAGCCGACAGCCGTGATCATCAAAGTACACATTTTACCCCATCCAGGAGGGTTAATCACGCTTGAAGGCCGAGTAATCGGGCGCGTCATATTCGACCTTCTGCCCGGCGACGATATCGCGCATGGCGGCCACCTTGAGCGGCAGGCCAAAGAGGGTGATGAACCCTGCCGCATCGGATTGGTCGTACACGCTGTCTTTGCCGAAGGTGGCAAAGTCCTCGCGGTAGAGGCTGTAGATGCTCTTCTTTCCCGCCGGGATGATATTCCCCTTGTAGAGCTTGAGGCGCACCGAGCCGGTGACGTGCGCCTGGGTGGCATCGAAGAAGGCATCCAGCGCCTCGCGCAGCGGGGTGAACCACTGCCCGTTATAGACCAGCTCGGCGTAACGCTGCGCCACCACGTCTTTGTAATGCAGCGTTTCGCGGTCGAGGGTGATCTGCTCCAGCTCGTTGTGGGCGGCCACCAGGATGGCCCCGCCGGGGGTTTCATAGACCCCGCGCGACTTCATCCCCACCAGCCGGTTCTCCACCAGGTCTACGCGCCCGATGCCGTGGCGGCCGCCGATTTCGTTGAGGTGCCCGATGAGCACGGCCGGCGAGAGCGCCTTGCCGTTGAGCTTGACGGGCAGCCCCTGCTCGAAGGCCAGCTCGACGTATTCCGGCTGGTCGGGAGCGTTCTCCGGCGAGACGCTCATCTGGAACATCGCTTCTTCGGGTTCGGCCCACGGGTCTTCCAGCAAACCGCCCTCGTGCGAGAGGTGCCAGAGGTTGCGGTCGCGGCTGTAGATCGATTTGAGCGAAGAACTGACGGGCACGTTGTGCGCGGCGGCGTAGGCCAGCGCGTCTTCGCGCGATTGGATATCCCACTCGCGCCAGGGGGCGATGACCTTGAGGCGCGGATCGAGGGCCATAACGGTTAGCTCGAAGCGCACCTGGTCGTTGCCTTTGCCGGTGCAGCCGTGGGCGATGGCGTCGGCGCCCTCGAGATGGGCAATCTCGACCATGTGTTTGGCGATCAACGGGCGGGCGATGGAGGTGCCGAGCATGTACTTGCGCTCATAAACGGCCCCCGAGCGCAGCAGGGGGAAGAGATAATGGCTGGCGAATTCTTCCGTCAGGTCTTCGATGTAGATTTTGCTCGCGCCGGTGGCCTCGGCTTTGGCCGGCAGCCCCGAAAGCTCCTCTCCCTGGCCGATGTCGGCGGTGAAGCAGATCACCTCGCAGTTGTAGTTTTCTTTGAGCCATGGGACGATCACGGATGTGTCGAGCCCGCCGGAATAGGCCAGGACGACTTTCTTCACCTGGGTCTTGGGGTTGTTCTTGGGCATGGGTTGTCTCTCCTTCTTGTGTCTGGTAAATGAAAACAAAAAAGCCCTCCAGGTTCTGGAGGGCTTGGGTGTCCGTCAACTCTTGTGCGCTGTGAGGCTGCGACTCAGGCTGGAAGCCGATAGGACTAGCCGACCGTTCCCTGGGCGAGGGAAAGGTTCTGCTTTCGTCGGAGCTTGCTCTCAGCGGTGTGGTTCATTTGGGTGACCTGAATGTCTGGCGATTATAGCACAGGGAGGTGGATTGTCAATAGTTTTTTCGCAAGATCGCCGCCTCAGTATCGTGCAGGGTGCAGCCGCTTTGAACTGCACCATCTGACGGGTGAAAGATGGTGCGGTCGCCCTGGGCGGCCACACCCTGCATGAAAAGAAAGAGGGGCGGTCATCAGATCGGACGCAACCTACGCAGATTAGAGTAAGCCATGCCCGATGGCAACCAATCTCGACTTATGCTATCATTGTTATCGAGTATTCCGATGCAAAAACCAGGATGGAGTGAAGCATGCCCGAACCGTTGAAACTGCTGTGCGTCTTCGCGCACCCGGATGATGAATCGCTGGGGTGCGCTTTCTTGCTGGCCTATTATGCCGCGCAGGGCGTAGAAACCTACCTGGTGACGGCCACACGCGGCGAGCGCGGCTGGAACGGCGATGAAAAGGACTTCCCAGGCCTGGCCGAACTGGGGCGCATCCGCGAGCAGGAGCTGCTCAAGGCGGCGCGCGTGCTGGGCATCCGAGAGGTCGGCTTCCTCGATTACATCGACGGCGACCTCGACCAGGCGCCCGTGCAGGAGGCCGTGGCGAAGATCACCCATGCCATCCGCAGGGTGCGCCCCCAGGTGGTGCTCACCTTCGATCCCTTCGGGGCCTACGGCCACCCCGACCACATCGCCATCTCGCAGTTCACCCAGGCAGCCGTGGTGACTGCTGCCGATGCATCGTTCACCGACCTGGATGGCTGCCCACCGCACCGCGTTTCGAAGCTGTACTACATGGCCGATTCGCTGCCCCTGGTGAAGATGGTCGCCGAAGTGTGGGAGGAGATCGGCATGACGATCGACGGCGTGCGGCGCACCCACACCGGCTGGCCCGATTGGGCGCTCACCACGCGCGTGGATGCCTCGGCCTTCTGGGAGACCGGCCTCGAGGCGATTGCCTGCCATGAAACACAGGTGAGCGAGGTTCTCCCCGGGCTGCGCAGGCTCCCGCAGACGCACGACCCGCGCACCTGGACGGTGCAGACCTTCTACCGGGCCTTCAGTTTGGTCAACGGGGGCCGCACGCCCGAAACGGATCTCTTTGAAGGATTACGATCTCAACCAGGAGGCAATTAATGGATGGAAGCCCGATTGCAAAACGCATCGCCCTGGCCCAGCAAGGGGTGGCGACCTTGCTGGCCTACCTCAACAGCGCCGAATACCTTCACCGCAGCGACGACCCCGAGAACTGTGACTTCGTCTTTGGCAACCCCAACGAGATGCCGCTCGCAGGCTTCGTGGAGGCCATGCAAAAATGGTCGGTGCCCCAGAACAAGGATTGGTTTGCGTACAAGCTGAACGAGCCCGATTCGCGCGAGGCGGTGGCAGAAAGCCTGCAAGCATGGCGCGGGGTGCGCTATGACCCGGAGGATATCTTCCTGACCACCGGCGCATTCGGGGCGCTGGCGGTGGCGATCAACGCGTTGGTCAACCCGGGCGACGAAGTGATCTTCATCAGTCCGCCGTGGTTTTTTTATGCGCCGATGATCATCGCGGCCAACGGCGTGCCGGTGCGCGTGCTGACCGACATGCGCACCCTGGAGCCTTCGCTGCAGGCCATCGAGGAAGCCGTTTCGCGCAAGACGCGCGCCATTATCCTCAACACGCCCAACAACCCCACCGGCAAGCTGTACTCGGAGGGCTTCCTCAAGCGCCTGGGCGAACTGCTGGTGCACAAGAGTCACCAGATCGGGCATTCTATTTACCTGATTTCGGATGAGTCCTACAGCAAAATTATCTTCGACGGGCGCAAGCACCTCAGCCCAACGCGCTACTACCCGCATTCCTTCCTGGTATATACCTACGGCAAGACGCTGCTCACCCCGGGGCAGCGCATCGGTTACCTTGCGCTCTCGCCTGAGATGCCCGAACGTGAAGCGCTGCGCGAAGGGCTGCTCATGACGCAGATGGTCACGGGGTATGCCATCCCCAACGCGCTGCTGCAGCACGCCATCCGCGACCTCGACCGCCTGTCGATCGACATCCCTCACCTGCAAACGAAGCGCGACCGGATGGTTGCGGAGCTGCGTGGGATGGGGTATGAGCTGCACGTGCCGGAAGGGACGTTCTACCTGTTGCCGAAGAGCCCCGACCCGGATGATGTGGCCTTCTCGCGCCGCCTCGGCAGGCAAAAGGTCTTCTGCCTGCCCGGTTCGGTGGCAGAGATGCCGGGGTACTTCCGCATTTCGATCACCGCAAGCGATGAGATGATCGGGCGCTCGCTGGCGGGGTTCCGCGCGGCCATCGAGCGGGTGAAAGCCTAGGAGGGTCTACCCCTCGGCGGAGGTTCCTTGAGCCGGGCCGTTTTGCTGCTTCCACTCCCAGGTGTTGAGTTCGGGGAGGAAGTGATAGGCCGTCAGGTCGAGATGAAGAGGCGAGACGCTCACGTAGCCATCGGCCAGCGCGCCGATATCGGTGCCGCGCTCGGGGATGCCCGTTGGCATGCTGCCGATGGCCCAATAGTAGGGTATGCCGCGCGGGTCTTCGCGCCGGTCGAGTTTATCGTGGTAAACGCGCAGTCCCATGCGCGTCACCTGGATGCCCTTGATCTGCTCATAAGGCAGGGCGGGGATGTTCACGTTGAGCAGCAGATGCGGGGCGATGCCGTAGCGGATTGCCGCGCCGACGATCTGGCGGGCGTATTGCGCCGAGGGGGCGTAATCGGGCTGGCCGCCGTTTTCGGGGGTGTCGAGCGAGAAGGCCACTGCCGGGATGCCCCAAATGGCGGCTTCCATGGCGGCGGTGACCGTGCCGGAATAGGTCACGTCGTGGCCGAAGTTGGCGGAGCTGTTGACCCCCGAGACGACCAGGTCGATCTTTTCTTCGAAGAAGCCCGCGTTGGCCAGGGCCACGCAGTCGGAAGGCGCGCCGTCGCAGGCCGAAGCGGTGATGCCGCCGCCGATCTGCACGGTTTTGACGCGCAGAGGGCGGTCGATGGTGCGAACATGCCCCGAGGCCGACCAGTTACGGTCGGGGGCGAGGATGCTGACTTTGCCGAGTTCTTGCATGGCCTGGGCCAAAGCCAGCAGGCCGGGCGCCAAGACGCCGTCATCGTTGGTGACTAGAATGTGCATTGGTTTTTCCTTTTTCATACGATTCATGTATAACACAGGAATGTTAACGAGGCGTGAAGCGGCGGTTAGGGTCTTGTAAAGGAACGGGGGCGCGGTTGTGTCTGAGCGGGAAAGATTTTTCAGTATAATGATGCAGTCTGGAGGCGTATGAGTCGACCGAAGGGTTTATTTGTGCTGCCGGCAAGGAGTTTCGAGTTGATTTACGGCTCGGAGCTGGCGGAGCAGATCGGCAGGCTGGTGGAACTGACGCACCCTCCGATGGGGCCGGACGACGCGCTGGCATACCCGGCGGCCCTGGCGGAGGCGGAGCTGATCTTCACCGGCTGGGGCAGCCTGACGTTCAACGCCGAGGTGCTGGCTGCCGCCCCGCGCCTGAAGATGGTCTTCTACGGAGCAGGCTCGGTGCGTGGAACGGTTACCGATGCGTTTTGGGAGCGCGGCGTGCGCATCTGCTCGGCATGGGCGGCCAACGCCGTGCCGGTGGTGGAATACAGCCTGGCGCAGATTTTCCTGTGCTTGAAGAAGGCTCACCAGCATGCCGCCGCCTACCATGCCACCCGCCGCATGGAGCATCTGCCGGTGGCGGGGGGGTATGGATCGACGGTCGGGCTGGTTTCGCTGGGGATGATCGGCCGCACGCTCGCCGAACGGCTGCGGACCTTCGACGTGAAGGTGATTGCCTACGACCCTTATGTGAAGCCCGAAGACGCCGCCCGCCTGGGCGTGGAGATGGTTGGGCTGGAGGCGCTTTTCAAGCGCGCGGATGTCGTCTCGGTGCACACGCCCTGGCTGGAATCGACCGAGGGGATGATCGGCGGCGAGCACTTCAGGCTGATGAAGCCTGGCGCCAGTTTCATCAACACGGCGCGCGGAGCGGTGGTGCGGGAGAAAGAAATGCTCGCCGTGCTGGCCGAGCGCCCTGACCTGTTTGCCGTCTTGGATGTGACCTGGCCCGAACCGCCCGCGCCCGATTCACCGCTGTTCACCCTGCCCAACATTTTCCTCACGCCGCACATCGCCGGTTCGATGGATGCCGAGTGCCGCCGCATGGGGCGCTATATGCTCGATGAGCTGAGGCGCTACCTGCGCGGCGAGGCGCTGCTCTATGAGGTCACCCGCGAGCGGGCGGCGTTGATGGCGTGAAAATTCATTCCACCAATACCCTTGACATATTTGCGCGCGGGGGTAAACTTGCGCTTCAAATGAACCAGCGGTCTTGCCTGTTTGTGCTTGCCGATAAGCGCGTTAAGCGCATTGCCCCACACACCTTCCGGGTGCGCGGGCTTTCGGCGGTTAAACAGGCCTGACGGCCAACCTTTTTCAAACCACCCAAAGCTCCCCTCCCGGGGAGCTTTTTTATTTTCCCTGCCCAGGGCCGCTCAGCCGGCGACCGCGGGTAGAGCCTGATTTTTTTTCCAGCGGGAGGTAACCCGAAATGGTCGAGATTTTAGACAGCACGCTGCGCGAGGGGGAACAGACGCCTTACGTCAACTTCATGGTGGATGAAAAGGTTGAGATTGCCCGGATGCTCGACCGGGTGGGCGTGGAGATGATCGAGGCGGGCGACCCGAGCGTCTCGCCGAACGTCTTCCGGGCCGTCAAGCGCATCGCCTCGCTTGGGCTGAGCGCTGAGATCGTGGCGCACTCGCTGGCCACGCGAAGCGGCATTGCCAAAGCCGCAGAGTGCGGGGTGGCGCGGGTGGTGGTGTTCTACCCGACCTCGAAGATCCACCTGGATGCCAAGATGCACAAGGGCGAAGATGAGGCGGTGGAGTGGGTCTGTGAGCATATCCGCTACGCGCGCGAGCTGGGCCTGAAGGTACGCTACACCCCCGAAGATGCTTCGCGCACGGGGTTCGAATTCCTGGTGCGGGCCTGCAGTGCGGCCATCCAGGCCGGGGCCGACCGGATCAGCTTTGCCGATACGCTCGGCGCGCTGCGCCCGCACGAGACCTACGAGCGCATCCGCGCGCTGCGCGAGGCGCTGCCGCCTTGCAGGATCGACCTGCACTGCCACAACGATTACGGCCTGGCGCTGGCGAACGCGCTGGAGGGCATCCGCGCGGGAGCGGATTGCATTCACACCACGGTCAACGGCATGGGCGAGCGGGCGGGTATCCCCGACCTGGCCGAGACGATCCTGGCGCTGCACAACCTGCTGGGCGAGGAGAAGTATGAGCTGACCCACCTGACGGAGCTTTCCAGTTACCTGGAGCGGGTGAGCGGGTTCTTCCTGGCGCCCAATAAGCCGATCACCGGGGTGAATGCCTTCACGCATAAATCAGGGGTGCACACCAACGGGGTGCTGAAGGACCCGCGCACGTATGAGAACTTCGACCCGGCGCTGATCGGCCGCGAGCGGAGGATTGTGATCGACAAATACACCGGCAAGCGGGCGGTGGCATCCAGGCTGGCGGAATATGGCGTGGAGGTGGATGCCGGCGAGCTGGAGCGCATCGTCGAGGAGATCAAGCGCGTGGGCGATGAGCGTAAACTGCTGCATGACGCCGATATCGTGGAAGTGGCTGAGCGGGTGACCGGGCGCAGCATCGATATCTTCCCGAAGGAGTTGAACGCGATTGTGATGATTGCCGTCGAGTCGCATGTGTATACGGGGGCGGTGGTGCGCCGGCTCAAGAACCTCAAGCAGGTTTCGAATGTGTATGAGATCACCGGCGATTACGATATCAGCGCGTATGTGAAGGTGCCGAACACGTGGGATTTGAACAATTTCATCGAGGAACTGCGCGCGATGCCGGGGGTTAAGCTGACCGATACGCGCGTGGTGCTGAAGAAACATGCCGAAAACGGCGGGTGAAGAGTAGAAGATAGGGCTGTTAGCTGACAGCGGATAGCTGACAGCTAACAGCGGATAGCTGACAGCGGATAGCGGATAGCTTCTTACAGGAGGTACACGATGGGCACGTTGGTCGAAGAGATTTTCTCCCGCCAGCTGGGGCGGGCGGTGGAGGCAGGCGAGATTGTCTTGCTGGATGTGGATTACATTATGTCGCACGATAACACCACCCCGCTGGCGATCAAGGCCTTTCGCGAAATCGGTAAACCGATGCGCGACCCGGCCAAAGCGGTGATCCATTTTGATCACGCATACCCGGCCCCGAACCAGCTTGCGGCCGAGAACCAGCAGAAGATCGTGCGCTTTATCCAGGAGCAGAACATGCCGCACTTCTACCACCGCGGCGTGTGCCACCAGGTGATGATCGAGGAGGGCTTCGTGCGCCCAGGCGGGGTGGTGATCGGCGCAGATTCGCACACCGTCACTTACGGCGCGCTGGGCTGTTTTTCCACCGGGCTTGGCTCGAGCGAGATTGGCGCGGCCTGGGTGACGGGCAAGGCCTGGTTCAAGGTGCCCGAGACGATCCTGGTGCGGCTGGAAGGCGCGGCGCGGCCGGGGGTCTTTTCGAAAGACGTGATGCTGCACATTGCCGGTCGGATGGGCATGGACGGGGCGACCTACCGCTCGCTGGAGTTCGCCGGCAGCTACATCGATGCGCTGGCGGTGCATGAGCGGATTGTGTTTGCCAACATGTCGGTGGAGATCGGGGCCAAATGCGGGCTGATTGCCCCGGATGAGCGCACCTTTGAATATCTGCGGCGCGAGACGAAAGCCCGCCCGCCCTACGAGCAATTCGAGGCTGTGCAGCCGCGCTATGAAAGGGTGTTCGAGGTGAATGTTTCGGCGCTCGAGCCGCAAGTGGCCTGCCACCCGGATGTGGACCAGGTGAAGCCGCTCTCTGAGGTGGCGGGGTTGCCGATCGACCAGGTGTATATCGGCACGTGCACGAATGCGCGCTTCGAAGACCTGGCGCTGGCGGCTTCGATCCTCAAAGGCCGCCAGGTGAGTCGCTTCACGCGGACGCTCGTTACCCCGGCCAGCCAGACGATTTACGAGAAAGCCCTGGCGGCCGGGCTGATCCAGGTCTTTCTTGACGCGGGCTGCACGGTCAACGCGCCGGGATGCGGGGCGTGCATCGGGCGGCATGGGGGCATCCTGGCGCCGGGCGAGCGGGCTTTCACTACGATGAACCGCAATTTCATTGGGCGCATGGGCAGCCCCGAGGCAGAAATTTACCTGGGCAGCCCTGCGGCAGCCGCCGCTACGGCCATCGAGGGGAGAATCGCCGACCCGCGGAAGTACATGGGGTAGAAGGAAATCGGATAACCACAGAGGGCATCGTGCTGACAGCGGATAGCGGAAAGCTGACAGCGTCTTCCACAAGGAGTGTGAACCATGGCCAGAGCCTGGAAATTCGGCGACAACCTGAATACCGATGAGATCATGCCGGCGCGTTTCAATATCACCATTGATGAAAAAGAGCTGGCGAGTAAAGTGTTTTGCGAAATCCGGCCAGATTATGCCCCCAACGCCCGGCCCGGCGATGTGGTGGTGGGCGGCTGGAACTTCGGCTGCGGGTCTTCGCGCGAGCATGCGCCGGTGGCCATCCGCGGGTCGCAGGCGGGGTGCGTGGTCGCGGCATCGTTCGCGCGCATTTTCTTCCGCAACGCCATCAACATTGGCCTGCCGATCCTCGAATCGCCGGAGGCCTCGGCGGGGATCGAGGACGGCGACGAGGTGGAGGTGGACCTGGCAAGCGGGGCCATCTACAACCGCACGCGCGGGACGAGCTTCCAGGCCAGGCCGCTGCCGCCGTTCGTGCTCAAGATCGCTTCCGCCGGCGGGCTGGTCAAGTTCCTGCGCGAGCATGAGATCGAGGAGCTGACCGCGTGAGAGACTACCGCGTCTGCCTCCTGCCGGGCGACGGCATTGGGCCGGAGGTGACCCGGGCGGCAAAGCGCGTGCTGGAGGCGCTGCCGCTGCGCTTCACCTGGCTGAATGGGGAGATCGGTTTTGAGGCCTACCGGCGGTTTGGCACACCCCTGCCGGATGAAACGCTCGAAGCCATTCTCCAGGCCGATGCCTCGCTCTTCGGTGCGGTCACCACCCCGCCGGACATCCCCAATTACCGCTCGCCGGTGCTGCGCATGCGCCAGGAGCTCGACCTGTTTGCCAACCTGCGCCCGTGCCGGTCGGTGCCGAACGCGCAATCCAGGCAGGGGATTGACCTGATGCTGGTGCGCGAGAACACCGAGGACCTTTACGCAGGCGCTGAGCGGCTGGAAGAAGGCGGCGAGCGCGCCGTGGGTGAGATGGTCATCACCCGCAGAGCCTCCGAGCGCGTGGCGCGGGCGGCCTGCGAGCTGGCTTTGAAGCGCGGCTTCAGCAAGGTGACGGTGGTGCACAAGGCCAATGTGCTGCGCCAGACGAGCGGACTCTTCCGCCGGACGGCGCTGGAAGTGGTGCGCGGCTTTTCGGCGCTGCAGGCCGAGGAAATGCTGGTGGATACCTGCGCCATGGAACTGGTGCGCGCCCCGGAGCAGTTCGAGGTGATCGTGACGACCAACCTGTTTGGTGATATCCTCTCGGATGAGGCCTCGATGCTGGTGGGCGGGCTGGGGCTGGCAAGCTCGGGCAACGTGGGCGCGCGCACGGCGGTCTTCGAGCCGGTGCACGGCAGCGCCCCCAAACTGGCCGGCACAGGCAGGGCCAACCCGCTGGCGGCCATCCTCAGCGCGGCAATGCTGCTGGAGTACCTTGGCGAATCCGAACAGGCCCGCCGGGTGGAGGTGGCCGTGCGGCGCGCCATCGCCGCCGGGCAGGTGACCGAAGACCTCGGCGGTAGCCTGAGCACAGACGGAGCGGCGGAGGCAGTCGTTGAACGATTGGACGCTTAGGGATTGGGCGAGAAGGCGCTTTGGTTTCGAGCCTGATCCATGGGCGCCTGACCCCTGAGCGCCTTGTGGTGCGCTGAACACATAACCTTGGAGGGTATTTTCATGCTTCGGATCGGTTTTTTATACACGCGCATGCGCGTGGAAGAGAAATACCTGCTGGATGAGCTGAAGGGGCGCCAGGGCGTGGAGGTGGTGCCGATCAACGATGGAGACGGTTACTTCGACATCACCCGCCTGCCGGTGGAGGTGGATGTGCTCTTCGAGCGATCGGTCTCCTACTCGCGCGGGCTGTATATCTCGCGCATGTTCGCCGCGCACGGCGTGAAGGTGGTCAACCCCCCCGAACTGGCCGAGCGCTGCGGCGATAAATACGTCACCAGCCAGCTCCTGGTGAACGCCGGGCTGCCCACGCCGCGCGTGCTGATGGCCTTCACCGAAGAAGCGGCGCTGGCAGCCTGCGAGGAGCTGGGCTACCCGTGCGTGCTCAAGCCGGTGGTTGGCTCGTGGGGGCGGCTGCTGGCGAAGGCCGATGACCGCGCCGCGGCGGAAGCCTTCATCGAGCACAAGGCCACGCTGGGCGGGGTGAACCACCAGATTTTCTACATCCAGGAATACGTGCAGAAGCCCGGGCGCGATATCCGCGCGTTTGTGATCGGCGAAGAGCCGATCGGCGCCATTTACCGCTCATCGGAGAACTGGATCACCAACACGGCGCGCGGCGGGGTGGCTTCCAACTGCCCGGTGACGCCGGAGATCGCCGACCTGTGCCGGCGCACGGCGCGCGCGCTGGGCGGAGGGCTGCTGGCGATCGACCTGTTCGAGGGGCAGGGCGGGCTGAGCGTCAATGAGGTCAACCACACGATGGAGTTTCGCAACAGCATCGCCACCACGGGGGTGAACATCCCCGGGTTGATGGTGGACTATGTGATTGCGCAGGCGCGAGGGTAGGCCTGCCTCAGGCGGTGGTGGTTTCGCGGTACGAGCGCGAGACTCCGAAGATGATAAACGCCCCCAGGCAGAGCAGCGCCAGCACGCGGAACATTCCGCCGTAGCCGAGGTGATCGAACATCCAACCGCTGATGAGCGCGCTGACCACGCTTGCCAGGCTGGTGGTCGTTTGAAACAGCCCCTGGGCGGTGGCCTTGAGCGACTCGGGGGCCAGGCGGCTGGCGTAATTCACCGAGCTGTTCCAGAAGAAGACGTAAGAGGGGCCGTTGATCAGGTTGATGCCGATCGCCCAGGCGGGGGCGAGCATGGTGCTGTAAAGCCCCATGCGCAGCGTGAAGAAGATCATCGAGAACCACAGCATGCGCTGCATGCCCATGCGGCGCATCATCACCCCGCTGAAGAACATGAAGGGGAGTTCGGCCACGGCGGCCGAGGTGGCGGCCATGCCGATCAACCCATCGCTGCCGCCCATGGTCTTCATCGTCACCCCCAAGAAGCTGATCGAGCCGCTGGCGGCCGTCCAGATGAGGAAGACGCACAGGGCGAACACCAGCCAGGCCGGGCGGGAGATCATCTGCCCGATTTGCCGGGCAGGGCGGCCGCCGCCGCGCACCGGCAGGCGCGGCACGAAAAGGCACGCCGCCACCAGCAGGATGTTCACGCCGATATAGGCCGGGAACATGAGCTGCAAGCCAAAACGCTCATAGGCAAACCCGGCGATCGAGACGGCGATGATGTAGCCGAAGGACCCTCCCAGGCGGATGCGCCCGTATTCCTCCTGGCGCTCGCCGAGCAGGGTGAGGGTGGTGGAATCCACCAGGATGATGAAGGCGGTGTTGAAGAAGGAAAAGAAACACGCCAGGACAAGGTACGCGCTGAAGCCGCTCACACGCGGGTAGATGAACGCGACGAGCGCGGTTCCGACGGCCCCCAGGGCCATCACCCGCCCGGCGTGGCCGGTGCGGTCGGCGAGGTAACCCCACAGCGCGGCCGAGAGCATGGCGACCAGGGCGGCGGCCATGCCCACCAGCCCCACCTGGGTGCCGGTGAGCCCCTGGCCGATGTAATAGACGTTCAAGAAGGTGAAATTGATGCCGATTCCGGCGTAGATCAAGAAGAAGAGCAGCGCCATAACGATGAGATGGCGCGGATGGGTCAGGTCGGTGGTGGTGCGGGCGGGGATGCTCATGCCTGGATTGTACTACACCGCGGGCGCGCGCACTCGAATCCGGCTTGCGGGCGGCCCGGCGGGCAAATCTGCCTATAATTGTAAGTGTTTCACTGCCGGTTAATCAACGGCCTGCAATCTTTCAAATATACTTGTAATTGCTCACCTATCCCCCCTTTGTCCCCCCTTCCCGGCAGGAAGGGGGGGAAGAAACCCGAGAAGCAGGTTCGTGCAGGGGGCAAA
>JARKPU010000035.1 GCA_029975055.1 Anaerolinea sp. | reverse complement strand
GCTGCATCAACGCCAGCCCCTCGGCGACTGAAGTAACGATATTGGCTTCCTTGTGGTTGAGCGGCTCGATGGCAATGGTGATGCCGTGTTTGGCGGCTACTTCGGCTGCCATGCGGCAGACCCGCACGAGCTGCTTCCAGGCTTCGTGATAGGGGAATCCCTCTGGGACGTTTTTTGCGCCCGCTGAACCGAAGACAATTACCTTCACGCCGAGCGCTCCCGCCCGCGCCAGGGCGGTTTCCAGGTACGCCTGGATGGCATCCCAGTTGACTTCAGCGCCGGTCAGGCGCAGGGTGCGCGGGAAGAAGATGTTGCAGGCTTCCACGCGGATGCTCTGGGCTTTGACCCGGGCAAGCAAGGCAGCAAAATCTTCTGCGGGCATCGCCGCTACGGTTGCCAGGGCGGGTTCAATGTAATCGTACCCATATTCGAAGGCGCGCTCGACGCTTTCCACGCCTTCCGTGAGGTGGGCAGGCAGGTTACCACAGATTCCAAATCGCATAGGGTATCTCCTTTTTTTGCCTATTGTAACAGGCAGTTGCCACAAGGTTGGCGATTCCTGGTGGTTTGGCGGGATTGGCTGCCCGGATTGCTCCCTTGCGGAAACCTGCAAATACAGGCACAATCAGAGAGGTATGTCTATTTGTGCACTTTGCGCCAGCCAGAGGAGTCCCTATGTCCGACCCGTTCCCGGTTCACCCCAGCGAGGATTTCACCCAGCAGATCAAGCAGGCGCTTGAAAACCTGCACGACTTTGGCTATCTTCAGAATCACCCGCTTTCAGCTGCCCTGGAAGGATCGGGGCTGGCAGGCAGCGAAGCCGGTTGGGAGAAGGTACGTCGCGAGATCCTGCTGGCAATCGAGGCGCACAGCCCCGGACCCAACCCGCCGATCTCCTCGCCGCGGGCGCGCTCCGACCACATCCTCAACCTGCACTACCTCGAGGAAATCCCCCTCTTGCAGTGCGCCCAGGAACTGGGCATCTCCATCCGCCAGACGAGCCGGGAACTGCGCCGGGCGGAGCAGAGCGTGGCGGCAATCCTGTGGGCGAAGTTGGGCGAGCGGCTCAGACCGGCGCAGCCCGCCCCTGCCGAGCCGCTGCGCAGCGAACTGGAACAGATTCGGCTGAACTTCGAGCAGGTCGATATGGGCTTGCTGCTCCAGGAAGCCAGCCGCGAGATCACTTCGCTGGCAGCAGAACACGGCGTGCGCGTCCAGATCGACCCGCCAGCCTGGGCGGCGCTGACCCTCACCGACCGCATGATCGCCCGCCAGGCATTGATCACCATCTTCAGCCGCCTGATCCAATCCAGCCACCCCGGCGACCTGCACGCCAGTTTCTTCCGCTCGGAGCAAACCCAGGCGCTGCACGTCCGCTTCTATCCCGCCGATGAGCAGCCCTGGCAGCAGCCGCTCGAACCCTTCTTCCAGCGCCTGCTCGACCAGATGGAGTGGAAAATTGAAATCCAGAAGGGCTTCCCGGCGGTCTGCCGGGTGGTGTTTGAAGCCAACATTCCGCCCATCCTGCTGGTGATCGACGATAACGAGGGGCTGGGG
>JARKPU010000016.1 GCA_029975055.1 Anaerolinea sp. | reverse complement strand
TCGGCGGTGCGGGCCAGCGCCTCTGCCCGGATCCGGGGGAAGAGGGGGCCGTACTTTTTGCCGAGCACGCTCGGGCTGGGCCGCACCTGATAGCTCACCAGGCCGGCCTCCTCGGCCACGAAACGGATGGCCTTGACGTTCAGCTCATCGGCGATGATGCCCGCAAAGCGCTGCAGGTGCTCCATCTCGCCTGGGTTGCGCAGGTGCACCACGGCTTCGGCCAGGGGCTGGCGCACCTTGACGTTGGCCTTGGCACGTGCCGCGTGGCCCAGGCTGACGATGCGCATTGCCAGGCGCATGTCGGCCATCAGGTCGCGGTCGATGAGCGCCGCATCCGCCGCCGGAAAGGCGGTCAGGTGCACGCTCTCCGGCGCCCGGGCATCGACCGTGCAGACCAGGTTGCGGTACATCTCCTCCGCCACGAACGGCGTATAGGGCGCCAGGAGCCCGCAGAGCGTGGTCAGGCACTCGTAGAGCGTGGCATAGGCCGCAGCCTTGTCCGCATCGTGCTCGCTCTTCCAAAAGCGCCGCCGCGAGCGCCGCACATACCAGTTGGAGAGGTCATCCACAAACTCGCCGATGCGCCGCGCCGTGCCCGTAATATCATAGGCGGCCAGACCGCTATCCACCGCCTCGACCAGGGCGTTCAGCTCCGCGCTGATCCAGCGGTCCAGCGCCGGCCGCTCGCCCAGGGGCACCTCGTCGCGGCCAGGCGTCCAGCCGTCGATATTGGCATAGGTCACGAAAAAGGCATAGGTGTTCCACAGGGTCAGCAGGAAGCGGCGGTAGAGCTCTGCTAGCGCCTCGAACGAGAAGCGGTTGTCGTTCCAGGGCGCCGTGGAGACGTAAAAGTACCAGCGCAGGGCATCGGCGCCGTGGGCGTTGAGGGCCTCCCAGGGATCGACCCGGTTGCCCAACGACTTGCTCATCTTGCGCCCCTCAGCGTCGAGCACCAGCCCCAGCACCATACAGTTCTTAAAGCACTCCCGTCCAAAGAGCAGGTTCGAGATGGCGTGCAGGGTGTAGAACCAGCCGCGCGTCTGGTCCACCGCCTCGGACACGAAATCGGCCGGGAACTGCTCGGCGAACCGCTCCCGGTTCTCGAACGGATAGTGCCACTGCGCCACCGGCATCGAGCCCGAATCGAACCAGGTGTCGATCACCTCGGGCACGCGCTTCATCTCACCGCCGCAGCGGCAGGGCAGGGTGATCTCATCGACATAGGGCCGGTGCAGATCGGGGTCCGCCAGCGCCTGGCCCGAGCGCTCGCGCAGCTCCGCCAGGGAGCCGATACACTCCTGCACGCCGCACGCCTGGCACTGCCACACGGGCAGGGGCGTGCCCCAATAGCGCTCGCGGCCCAGGGCCCAGTCGACGTTATTGGCCAGCCAGTTGCCGAAACGGCCCTCCTTGATGTGCTCCGGCAGCCAGTTGATGCGTTGATTCGAGGCCAGCATGCTCTCGCGCACGGCCGTGGTCCTGACGAGCCAGGTCGTCTTGGCATAGTAGAGCAGCGGCGCATGGCAGCGCCAACAAAAGGGATAGGAGTGCTGATAGCGCCCCAGGTGATAGAGCAGCCCCCGCGCCCGCAGATCAT
>JARKPU010000013.1 GCA_029975055.1 Anaerolinea sp. | reverse complement strand
CCTCTCTCAGAACATCGCCGAGGCCGCTCTTTTCCTGTTTCAGCGGGAGGCGGATGGGAAAAGTGGTGCCCTGGTTGACGACCGATGTGGCGGTGATCGTTCCATGATGGGCCTGGATGATCTTTTTACAGATAAACAACCACAACCCAGTGCCGTGCCCGGCCGGAGAGACGTCTGGATTGCGGAAGAAGCGTTCGAAAAGATGGGTTAAATAGCGGTTCGGAATCCCCGGCCCGTGGTCTGAGACTTCGATGTGCGCCTCCCTGTCGTCCATATGTATTCTAATCGAAACTTCACTTCCGGAGGCGTACTTGATCGCATTACTAAATAAATTGTCGAGAACCTGCCCCAGGCGCTTGGGGTCGCCGTCGATCGCGTCGATCGGCGTGTCGCACTCCACCCTGGCGGTGAAGCCCGGGTTGTGGAGTTGGGTGCGTTCGACCACCGCGCGGACGAGGGCATCGAGGCGCACGGCTTGAAAATCCATTTTTAACGTCCCGCTTTGCAGGCGGGCAGAATCGAGCAGGTTTTCGATCAAATCCTGCAAACGATCGGTTTCCTGGTCGATGATCGTCAGGAATTCATCCTGCGTGGCCTTATCCCACGAGGTATCGGAGCGCAGCAGGGTGGTGGCGTATCCCTTGATGAAACCGAGCGGCGTGCGCAGCTCATGGGTGATGGTGGAGATGAAGTCTTCTTGCAGGCGGGCTTCCTGGTTTTCGGCTTCCAGCCGGTCGTAGGCGCGCTGGATGTTCTGGCGTTCGACGAGCAGGCTGATCTGCTGCGCGATGAACTCGGCCAGCTGGACATAATGCGGGCTGAAGGGCGGCCCCCCGAAGCGGATGAAGACCACTGCCCCCAGTGTGCGTTCGCCGATCTGCAAAGGGATGCCCAGCAGGAAGGGCCGGTGCAGGCGGTTCAGGCTGGGGTTTTCTTCCGGCTCGTGGATGATGGTGTGCGGCGCATCCATGATGCGCGTTGCCAGGTCTTCACCCCAGGCGATATCGGCTTCAGCCGAACGCCCCCGCCCGACCGCCCGGGCATACATCACATCGAGGGTTTGGTCGATCGGATCGGCCAGGTAAACGGCCAGGTTGTCGAAGATGATCAACGAGCGGATGAGGGGCACAATCCGGTCGAGAGCCGCGTTCCAATCGTGCGTCTGGGTGACGATACGGCTGATCTCATAGAGATGAGAAGAAGCGACTGCTTTCGTAGTTGGTTCTTGCGCAGTCATATACCCCTCTGCCTCAGGACGGATGGCTCTTCAACAAGAATTCGAACTGGCTGCCTTTGCCCACCTCTGAATAGACGTGGATCACCGAGCCGTGAGCCTCGACGATGCGGCGGGCCAGGGCCAGCCCCAGGCCGGTACCGCCGGCTTTCCGCGTTGAGCTTCCATCGAGCTGGTAGAACGGCTCGAAGATCTGCGCCAGCCGGTCTTCAGGAATGCCAATGCCCGTGTCGCAGACCTGGAAGTGAACGAAGCTGTCTTCGCAGGTGGCCAGAAGAGTCACCTTGCCACCCGGCGTGGTGAACTTAATTGCGTTATCGACCAGCTGCATGAGCACCCAGGAAATTTTCTCCAGGTCGGCGTCTACCAGCACGGGCTGGCTGGGCACCTGTAAATTGAGCTCCACCTGGTGATCGCGGGCTTTGGAAATATTGCGCTTATACACCGAACGGACCATCTCACGCAGGTCGCAGGGCGAGATGTGCAGGTACACCTGGTTGCGTTCGCTCACCGAGAACTGGATCAGGTCTTCGATCAGGTTGCCGAGGCGTTCTGCCGAGCGCTGGATGATGCCGAGCACATTCAGCTGCTCTTCGTTAAGTGGGCCAAAATCGCCCTCGACCAGCAAGTCGAGATAGCCTTTGAGGTGTGTCAAGGGGGTGCGCAGCTCATGGGAAATGTTCGCCACCAGGTTGGCTTTCAACTCATTGAGGGATGAAAGCTGCTGCAGGGCGGTCTGCAGCTCCATCGTGCGCTCGCGCACGCGCCTTTCGAGCTGCTCGTTGGCTTCTTCCAGCGCCGAGCGGAACTGGATCAACTGCTCGGTCGTGGCGGCATCCAAAACGGATTGGGTGATGAAACCCATATCGACGAGGATATGGCCGATAGGGCGCGTGCCGATCGTCCGGCGCAGCCTCTCCTGTTGCTTCAAGGCTAAGTCAAGCTGCTCGCGGGTGATCAGGCCCTTCTCCACCAGGTATTCACCCAGGCGAGGCACCAGGACTTCGGGGGTGAGGGGTCCGGTGGTGCCGGCGGTGGTTGTCATGCGGTCTCTTCTCTCTGCCAGACCCATTCGCCCGCGATCATCGTCGCCGCGGGGCGGAGGGTGTGCAGGCCTTGCGGCGGCAGGTCGAACGGGTTTTGGTCGAGAACGATCAGGTCGGCGTCGAAGCCGGGTGCCAGGCGGCCCTGGCGCGCTTCGAGGCCGGCAGCGTAAGCGGGCCCGGTGGTGTAGCCCTGCACGGCTTCTTCCAGGCGCAGGCGCTGGGCGGGGTACCAGCCTTCCGGCGCAGGCGAGCCATCCGGCCGACGACGGGTGACGGCGGCGTGCAGGCCCAGCCATGGGTTGGGCGATTCGACAGGTGCGTCCGAACCAAACGTGAGGTGTGTGCCGGCCTGGAGGAGCGAGCGGTAGGCATAAGCGCCCGCGGAGCGAGCCCCCCAGAATCGGTCGGCCATGAGCATATCGGAGGTAGCATGGATGGGCTGGACGGAGGCAATCACATCCAGCTCGGCCAGGCGGTGGAGGTCATCTGGGTGGATGCACTGGACGTGCTCGATGCGGTGGCGCAAGTGGGGCAGGCCGTGGCGGCGCTCGAAGTTGCGCAACTGCGCATAGCCTTGCAAGACCTCGTGGTTGGCGCGATCGCCGATCGCATGGACGGCCATGTTGATTCCGCCGGATGCCGCAAGCTGGCCGTGCTCGAAAATCTGCTCGCGGTCGAGGAACAACAGGCCGGTGCCGCTCCCTTCGCCTTCGTAGGGTTGGAGCATGGCGGCAGTTTGAGGGCCAAGCGCGCCATCGGCGAAGAGCTTCACCGGGCCGACGCGCAAAAACCGGCTGCCGAAGCCGCTGCGCAGCCCCAGAGATACGGCCTGGGGAAGCTGCTCGAGGGGGATGCTCTTCAGCACGCGCAGGCGCAGTTCGCCGGAGGCATCGAGCCATTGCAGCGCCGAAAAACACAGCGCACGGTCGTAATCGTGCACGCCGGTGATCCCAAGGCTCCACAAGATGCGTTGCGCTTCGCGGATCGCCGCGGCAAGTTCCTCCACGCCGGGAGAGGGGATGATCCCTTCCACCAGCTGCATGGCTGCTTCGAGCAGGATGCCGGTCGGGTTGCCCGAGGCGTCGCGCACGATTCTGCCGTTTTCCGGGTCGGGCGTCGAAGCGTCGATCCCTGCCAGGCGCAGCGCTTCAGAATTGGCCCAGCCGGCATGCACCGATTTGGAGATGAGGAAGACCGGGTTATGGGGAGCGGCGGCATCGAGGTCGTGGCGCGAGCCGTAGCCCTCGGGCCAGTTGTTCTGGTTGAAGCCGTACCCGCGCACCCATCTGCCAGGCGCGGTGCTGCGCGCGCGCTCGGCCAGCCGCCGCAGGCATTCGGCGCGGGTGGAGGTTTCGCAATCCACCTGGGCCAGGCTGAGCGAATAATATTGCAAATGAATGTGCGAATCGGTCAACCCGGGCCAGACGGTGCGCCCGCGCAGGTCGAAGCGCTCAAGGCCGGTGCAGCCCTGCCCGGCGGCTTCGGCTTCGGCCAGATCGCCGGCGGCAATGACCTGCCCGTGGTCGATGGCCAGGGCAGAGACCTCGGGTTTGCCCGCCTGGTTGGTGAAAATGCGCCCATTAAAAAGGATGAGCATGAAAGGTCAATCCTTGATGATCTTGGAAAGCAGGCTGTTCAACTCTTCGTCGCTGAAGTAATAAATGACGACCGAGCCTCCCCCTTTGCCATGCCGGAGCGCAACCCGGGTGCCCAGGTAACCGCGCAGGCTTTCTTCGTTCGCAGTATTTTCGGGCGGGGCAGCCTTGGGCGGCTTGGGGGGCGGGCGTTCGCCTTTGAGCATCTTCACCAGCTCTTCGGCCTGGCGCACCGAGAGCCTGTGCTCGAGGATTGTTTTAAGGGCCGAAACCTGCGCAGCAGGGTGATCTTCCAGACTGAGCAGGGCGCGCGCGTGGCCTTCGCTGATCTGGCCCGAGCGCAGTGCGTCCTTCGCTTCGGGGGGCAGCTTGAGCAGGCGCAGCGTATTCGAGACGGCTTCGCGGCTCTTGCCAACGCGGGCGGCAATTTCATCGTGGTGCATGCCGAACTCCTCCGCAAGCTGCTGGTAGGCTTCGGCAGTTTCGAGAGGGCTTAAGTCGGCGCGCTGAATGTTTTCGATCAAAGCCAGCTCGAGGCGTTCCTGGTCGCTCACCTGGCGCACGATGGCCGGCACCTGGGTCAGGCCCGCCATGCGGGCGGCGCGCAACCGGCGCTCACCGGCGATGAGAATGTAATCCTCACTGCCCGGTTCGGCGGAGACGATGAGCGGCTGGAGCACACCGTGCTCGCGGATCGATTCGGCCAGTTCGGCCAGGGAGGCATCTTCCACCTCCGCGCGCGGCTGGCGCGGGTTGGGGAGCACGCGTTCGGTGGGCAGGTAGGTCATCCCGGTAACTTTGACCCCGTTCTCACCCGGAATCAATGCCTCTAACCCCCTGCCCAATCCACCTTTTTTGGCCATGCGCACACCTCGCTCACCCCGCGAACTGCGGGATGTGAACTCCATCGTAATCGAGAATTTCCCTCGCCAGGGCTTCATAAGCCCGCGCGGCTACCGAATCGGGCGCGTAGAGCGAAATCGGCTTGCCGTAAGAAGGCGCTTCGGCCAGGCGGATGCTGCGCGGGATGACGGATTGGAAGACCTGGTCGGGGAAGTAACGCCGCACCTCGGCGACCACGTCGGTGGCCAGGCGGGTGCGTCCATCGTACATGGTGAGGATGACGCCGCGGATGCTCAAGGACGGGAAGAGCGAGCTGCGCACGCGGTTGATCGTTTGCGTCAACTGGCCCAGGCCTTCCAGGGCGAGGTATTCGCATTGCACGGGGATGATCACCCCGTCTTTCGCCGCCAGCAGGCCGTTCACCGTCAGCAGGCCCAGCGAGGGAGGGCAGTCGATGAGGATGTAGTTGTAGCGGTCGGCGACCGGCTCGAGCACTTCGCGCAGGCGCGATTCGCGGTGGGCGAGGTCAACCAGCTCGATCTCCGCGCCCGCCAGGGCCGGCGAGGAGGGCAGCAGTGAGATCTTCAGGCGCGGGTTGTGTAAAATCTGCGCCGCGAGCGGAGATTGCCCGATGAGCACCTCGTAGGTTCCCTGGCGCACGGTGTTCTTATCCACGCCGAGTGACGAGGTGGCATTTGCCTGGGGGTCCAGGTCCACCAGCAGCACGCGCTGCCCAAAATAGCCCAGGTAAGCTCCCAGGTTGATCGCCGAAGTGGTTTTACCCACCCCGCCCTTCTGGTTGACCAGCGAATAGATGCGCGCCATAAGCCTCAGGGTTTCTCAATGATTTCGGTCAGGCAGGCCTGCACCTCGTCGGCGGTCGGGATGCCTTCCAGGCCGCGGCGGGTGACGCTGTAGGCGGCCAGGTTGGTGGCAAACCGCCCGGCTTCCCAGGGGTCGCGCGTGGTGTACAGGCGGGTGAAGAATGCTGCCGCGAAGATATCGCCCGAACCGGTCGGGTCAACCTCCAGCAATTGCGGAGGCCTGAAGCGGCGCACGTCGCCATTCCAATAGATGCGGGCGCCGTTCGCCCCTTCGGTGACGGCCAGGATGCGGATGTGGGATGAAAATTCCTCGATGTAGCTCTCGTCGTTTTGTACGTCTTCGATGCTGAGCACCGCCGCGGTGGATTGTTCGAGGACAAAGCCGGCTTCCAGCCAGCCGGTGAAGTGCACCCGCCCGTCGCCGTCCCAGGCGCGCATCCACCCCTGGGGCGTGAGGCCGATGAGCGAGTTCGGAAAGGCGCGCACCAGGCCGGGGTCCACCTCGTTGGCCACCGGGGCCAGGTGGACGATCGGCGCGCTGCGCCAATGCTCCGGCACGAGCGAGACGTGGAGGCTGGGCGCAACTTTATGGATGATCTGCACGCGGCCGCCCGGGGTTTGCAGGTTTTCGAAGGTGGTCGTTTCCAGCGAGCGCAGCCCGGCCACGGGGATGGAATCGAGTTCTCCTGCGCCGATGCAGGTATCGCAGGCGGTGACGATGCCCACCCGCAGCCCAAGGGCGCGCGCGGTCAGCGAGGAATACGAAGCCGTCCCGCCCAGGGTGAGGCCGTTGGGGGTGATATCTTGGGTGACATGGCCGATGATGAGGTAATCGATCGGGTCGAGCGGGGCAATGCGATACATAGATGTTTACCTGTATTTAGAAATTGTCGTTGGCCGGGTCGATGCCTGCGCCGGTTTCTCCTTCAGATACCGCATCTCCGCTCAGGTTGCGCATGGCGTCGTCAATATTCAACACGTCGCGGCGCATGCCGGGGGCCGGGGTGCCGCAGTAGGGGCAGAGGTTCCAGGCCAGTTCGATGGCCTTGCCGCATTGGTGGCAGGGCTTCTTCAGGCGTGTGTAGCAGCTTGGGCAGGCCACCCAATCTTCCTGCACGCGCCGCCCGCAGCCAGGGCAGAGGCTCGACTCTTCGATGGAAGCGAGCAAAGCCTCTTCTTCGAGGGTCTGCTGGAATTCCTCTTCCTGGGTGCGCGGCGGGCGGAGGATGAGGTACACCAGCACGCCGGGCAGGAAAAGAATGGCGACCACCAGCACCGCCAGGATGCGCACGAGCGGGTCGCGCGCGCGGCGGCGGATGTCGCGGTACGTCCAGATGATCAGGCTCAGCCACAGGGCGGCCGCGAAGGCAGCCGCGAACCCGGTGGCGATGAGGATGATGTTGCTGATGGTGGCAGGGTTTAGGGTCATGGAAGACTCCGCAAAAAAATTATAGCATGGATGGTTAAATCAACTATACTTTGCTGAAGAGTCTATCGAACGGGCGCTGCCGCCCCGCGACTTGAGGTCGCCAGGAGGTCAGGTGGAAGAGTTCTACCGCGGAATCGATTTTGGTTCGGCAAAAAAGGCTTATGTGCTGGTGGAATTCCCCTATCCATCCGGGTATGGGCTTCATGTGGGGCACGCGTTCACCTTCACCGGGGGAGATGTGATCGCGCGCTACCGGCGCATGCAGGGGTATAACGTGCTGTTCCCGATCGGCTACGATGCTTTTGGCCTCCCGACGGAGAATTATGCCATTCTGACGGGGCGTAAACCGCAAGACGTGACCGCCGAGAATAACGCCCGCTATGCCCGCCAGATGAGCGCCATGGGCCTGTCGTTCGATTGGGACCGGTCGTTCTCTACCACCGACCCCGAGTATTACCGCTGGACGCAGTGGATTTTCATCAAGCTCTTCGAGCATGGGCTGGCCGAGAAGCGAGAGATGCCTATCAACTGGTGCCCGAAAGATAAGGTGGGGCTGGCCAACGAAGAGGTGATCGAAGGGCGCTGCGAGCGCTGCGGCACCGAGGTCGTTCGCCGGAAGATCAGCCAATGGGTGGTGAAAATCACCGCCTATGCCGAGCGGCTGCTTGCCGGGCTTGAGCAGACCGAATTCATCGAGAAAGTGAAGATGGCGCAGGTGAACTGGATCGGCAAAAGTGAGGGGGCGCGCATTACCTTCCCGATCCGCGGGCTGCCCGAAAGCCTGGAGGTCTTCACCACCCGGCCCGACACGCTATGGGGGAGCACATTCATCGTCCTGGCGCCTGAGCATCCACTCGTCGAACACGTCAAAACTGAGCCGCACATAGCCGCGTATATCGAGCGCAGCCTGAAGAAATCCGATCTGGAGCGCGGGGACACCGGGCGCGAAAAGAGCGGCGTCTTCAGCGGGTTGACGGCGCTCAACCCGGCGACCGGGGGTGAAATCCCGGTATGGATCTCCGATTTCGTGCTGCCCACTTATGGCAGCGGGGCCATCATGGGCGTGCCGGCTCACGACCAGCGCGATTTTGAATTCTCCAGGCAGTTCGATCTTCCGCTCAAGGTGGTGGTGCAGCCCGCCGGAGGGTGGGACTTCTCCGCGCGGGCATACGAGGGCATGGAGGGCGTTCTGGTCGATTCCGGCCCTTTGAACGGGTTGCCGGTGAGCCAGGCAATCAGCCGGGCGATCACCTGGCTGGGCGAGAAGGGCATCGGCGAGCGGGCGGTTTCGTATCACCTGCGCGATTGGATCTTCAGCCGCCAGCGTTACTGGGGCGAACCGATCCCGATGGTTCACTGCCCCGCCTGCGGCTGGAAGCCCGTGCCCGAAAGCCAGCTGCCGGTGGTTTTGCCGGAGGTCGAAAAATACCAGCCGACCGATTCGGGCGAATCGCCGCTGGCAGCCGCGACCGATTGGGTGCGCACCACCTGCCCATCGTGCGGGGGCCCGGCCCGCCGGGAAACGGATACGATGCCGAACTGGGCGGGCAGCGACTGGTACTTCCTGCGTTATTGCGACCCGCGCAATGACCGCGCCCTGGCCGACATCGAGAAACTGCGCTACTGGATGCCGGTTGATTTATACGTGGGCGGCGATGAACACAACACGCTCCACCTGCTCTATTCCCGCTTCATCTATCAATTCTTGTGGGATATCGGCGCCGTGCCCAAAGAGATCCCCGAGCCGTACCGCAGGCGCATCTCGCACGGCGTGCTTTTGGGGCCGGATGGGCAGCGCATGTCGAAAAGCCGGGGGAACGTCATCAACCCCGATGAATACGTGACGAAATATGGCGCCGACTGCCTGAGGGTGTATCTGATGTTCATCGGCCCGTATGATGCCACTATGGCCTGGAGCGAGCGGGCTGTGCGCGGGGTGAAGCGCTTCCTCGACCGCTTTGAGCAGTTCGTCGCTGCGCAGGCCCGCCGGAATGAAGCCGGTTCGCGGCGCATGGATGCGCTGGTCAACCGCCTTGCGCGTCAGGTTGGGAACGACATCGAGGCGATCAAGTTCAACACGGCAGTGGCAAAATGCATGGAAGCATTGAACAGCCTGGCCGAAGAAAAGGGCGCCCTGAGCCGCGGCCAGCTGGCGAACCTGGTGAAGATCATTGCCCCCTTCGCGCCATTCCTGGCCGAGCGCTGCTGGAATATGCTGGGCCTGGAAGGCAGTGTGCACGCGCAGCGCTGGCCTGAAGATGACCCCTCCCTGGCGCTCGAGCAAGGGCTGGTGGTAGCCATCCAGGTGAATGGCAAGCTGCGCGCCACCCTGGAGGTTCAACCCGGCGAGGCCGAGGAGGCGGTGGTGAAAAGAGCGCAAGCTCAGGAGGCCGTTGCTCGCCAGCTTGCAGGCAAGGAAATCGTCCGCATTGTGTATGTGCCTGAGCGCACATTGAACTTTGTTGTGAGGTAAAGGATGGTGAAGGAGTCCCAGGCAGCTTACCGGATTACCGACCTGGAGGTAACCGACCGGCCGCGCGAACGGCTGGCAGAATTGGGCGCACAGGCGCTCAGCAATGCGGAACTGCTGGCAATCTTGCTGCGCGTGGGCGTGCAAGGCGAAAACGCCGTGCAGGTGGGCCAGCGCCTGCTGCAAGACCTGGGCGGCCTGCACGGGCTGCACCGGGCAAGCTTCTCGCAGGTATGCTCGCAGCACGGCCTGGGGGCGGCCAAAGCCGCGCAGATCAAAGCCGCCATCGAGCTTGGGCGGCGGCTGGCCATGCAAGAACCGGAAGAGCGCCCGGCCATTCACAGCCCGGGCGACGCCGCCGAACTGGTGCGCTACGAGATGGGCGCATTAGAGCAGGAGCACCTGAGGGTGATCCTGCTCGACACGCGCAACCGGGTGATCACGGTGGAGCGCGTGTATATCGGTTCGTTGAATGCCTCTTCGGTGCGGGTGGGAGAATTGTTCCGCGCGGCCATCCAGCGCAGCGCGGCATCGATCATCGTGATTCACAACCACCCGAGCGGCGACCCAACCCCCAGCCCGGAAGACGTGGCGCTGACGCGCTCGGTGGTGCAGGCAGGTAAGCTGCTGGACATCGATGTGCTCGACCACCTGGTGATCGGCTTGAACCGCTGGGTAAGCCTCAAGGAAAGAGGTCTTGGGTTTTGAGCATTCGAGCAAACTGGGAAATTCGAGCAGCGATCCTGTATGATAACCGCCGCCCCGTTCATCTTGACCAAAAGTGTCAAACCGGATAAAATCACTCCTTGCGGCCTCCCGAGAGGGAGGTGCATCTTTGATTGCCTGGGCATGAAAGCGAGAACCCTGACCGACCGTGTTTGAGAACCTGACTCAACGCCTGGAGACGATCTTCACCAACCTGCGCCGGCGCGGAAAGCTGAGCGCAGAAGACGTGGATGTGGTCATGCGCGAGGTGCGCCTGGCCTTGCTCGAGGCGGATGTGCATTACAGCGTGGTGAAAGACTTCATCGCCCGCGTGCGCGAGCGCGCGGTGGGCGCCGAGGTCTCGGATGCGCTCAACCCGGCGGCTCAGGTGATCAAAATCGTCCACGAAGAGCTGGTCGCCACGCTGGGGCAGCCTGCGCCGTTGAACTTAAACGGCCCGAAGCCCTGGGCGGTGATGCTGGTGGGCCTGCAAGGCTCGGGCAAGACCACGGCGGCCGCCAAGCTGGCGCGCCTGCTGCGCGCCCAGGGCGAACGGGTGCTGATGGTGGCCGCCGACCCCTACCGCCCGGCCGCGGTGAAACAATTGCAAACCCTGGGCGAGCGCGTGGGTGTGCCGGTCTTCTACGAGGCCGGGGTCAAGCCGCCCGACCTGGCGGCGAAGGCCTTCGACCAGGCGGCCAAAGGCGGTTACTCGGTGGTGCTCATCGACACGGCCGGGCGCTCGCAGCTGGATGACGCGCTGATGACCGAACTGCGCGCGATCACGGCGAAAATCACGCCGGTGGATATCCTGCTGGTGGTGGATTCGATGATCGGGCAAGAAGCCCTGCGCGTGGCGCAAGGGTTCCGCGACAGCGTCTCGCTGACCGGCCTGATCATGACCAAAATGGAAGGCGACTCGCGCGGCGGGGCGGCGATCTCGATCCGCAACGTGACCAGCGTGCCGATCAAATTCCTCGGAACGGGTGAGGGCGTCGAGGCGATCGAGGCGTACGACCCCGGCCGGATGGCCAGCCGCATCCTGGGCATGGGCGATGTGATCGGGCTGATCGAGAAGGCCCAATCGGCATTCGATGAAAAGGAAGCGCAGGATCAGGCCGAAAAGCTGCTCAGCGGCTCCTTCACCCTCGAAGACTTCGCCAACCAGCTGCGCCAGGTGCGCAAAATGGGCCCGTTTGCGCAGATTTTAGAGATGCTGCCCGGGCAGTTCGGGCAGGCCGCCAGGGGCATCGACCCGAAGGATGCCGAGCGGCAATTGACGGTGACGGAGGCGATCATCAACTCGATGACGCGCCAGGAGCGCCGCGACCCGGATATCTTGAACGCTTCACGCCGGCGGCGGATTGCACGCGGGTCTGGCCTGGAAGTGCAAGACGTGAACCGGCTGATCAAGCAGTTCCGTGAAGCGCAGAAGCTCTTTAAGACCATTCAAAAAACAGGCGGCAAGCGCATGCCCCGCCTGTTCGGCTAGCCGGCGGGGGGGCGGCAGTCCCGCGTCCTTCCGCGGGTCCTCTCAACCCTGCCAAACCCGGCCTGGCGAGCATTGAAAAAAAGGTTACAATTCTAGAAAGATCGTGAGAAGGAGTCTGTTTCAATGGTTCGAATTCGATTGCGCCGCATTGGTTTGAGGCACCAGCCCAGCTACCGCATCGTGGCTGCGGATAAGGAAGCTCCCCGCGACGGGCGTTTCCTCGAAATCCTCGGTTCTTACAACCCCCGCACCGAGCCGTTCACCCTCGAGGTGGATGAAGCACGTGTGTACCATTGGCTGAAGGTCGGCGCCCAGCCGAGCGAGCCGGTGGTGATGCTCTTCAAGAGCGTTGGAATCATGGATCGCTTCGAGCGCCTGAAGGCCGGTGAACCCGAGGAAAAGCTGTTGGAGGAATCCAAAGCTTATTTCGAGAACCGCAAGGTGAACCCTCAAACGAATGTCGTTCCGGCCAAGGGATAGCTGGGTATGAGCATCGGCAAACCGAAGGGGCAGCCCGCCGCCCTTGAGCGCGGCTTCCCCCAGGTTTTCCGGGCGAGGAGCAACCCGTGAAAGAATTGATCGAATACATCGCCCGTTCTCTGGTAGACCAGGTGGACCGGGTGGAAGTATCGCAGATGCGCGGCCCTGGCGGCCGGATGCGCCTTGAGCTGCGCGTGGCCCGTGATGATATGGGGCGGGTGATCGGTAAAGCCGGGCGGGTGGCCAATGCGATGCGCATTCTTTTGCGCGTGGCTGCTGCCCGCGAAGAGAAACAGGTTACCCTGGACGTGATCGAGCCTCGATGAAGCGGCGCAGCCAGCCGGTACCTGAGCAAAACAACAGCCCCACAGGCTCGCCCACGCCGGGCGAGCCTGTATTCATTGCGGTGGGGTTCTTGCGGCGCGCGCACGGCGTGCACGGTGAGATGATCATGGACGTGCTCACGGCATACCCGGAGCGGCTGCGCCCCGGGCGGAAAGTCTTCGTGGGTGATGAGCATGAGCCGGTGCGGTTGGCGGCGGTGCGCAGGCACACCCCGGCGCTGCTGGTGCGGCTGGAAGGCTGCAACACGCCGGAAGAAACCGCCAGGTACCGGAATAAACTGGTCAGCGTGCGTGTAGATGAACTACCGCCCTTGCCCGAAGGCGAGTATTATCATCACCAATTAATCGGGCTGGCGGTGGTCACCGAGGCGGGCGAGACGGTGGGGGTGCTGGCGGAGATCCTCGAAACGGGGGCGAATGATGTGTACTTGGTGCGGAAGACGGATGGCACCGAGCTGCTTCTCCCAGCCATTGAAGATGTGATCCTTGCGGTGGACCTGGAACAGAAACGGGTGGTCGTCAGACTGCAAGAGTGGGTTTGAAGCTGTGATGGACGCGAAACTGTTCTGGGTTGGTTTGAACCAGGTGAGGGGGATCGGCGCTGTGCGCTTCAGGGCGCTGCTCGATTTTTTTGGCAGCCTGGAGACCGCCTGGAATGCCCCGCTGGATGCTTTGCTGGCGGCCGGGCTGCCTCAGCGCGTGGCGGAGAACCTGCTCGAGGCGCGCGCAAGCGACTTGCTGGACCGAACCCTGCGCATCATCGAAGAAAAGAGCATCCAGGTCATCACCTGGGAAGACGACGCCTACCCGCGCCGGCTGAGGGAGATCGACCAGCCTCCGCCGGTGCTTTACCTGCGCGGCGGCCTGGAGGAAAAAGACGATTTCGCCGTTGCCATCGTCGGCACGCGGCGAGTCACCTCGTATGGGAAGCAGGTGGCAGAGGAAATCGCGGCATTCCTGGCGCAAAACGGCATCACGGTGGTCAGCGGGCTGGCGCGCGGGGTGGACGCGGTGGCGCACGATATGGCGCTGCGCGCCGGGGGGCGCACGATCGCTGTGCTTGGCAACGGAGTCGATCGGGTTTACCCCCCGGAACACGTCAACCTGGCCAAGCGCATCCTCGAACAGGGCGCGGTGATGAGCGATTATGCGCCAGGCACCCCGCCGGACGCGGCGAACTTCCCGCCGCGAAACCGGATTATCTCGGGGCTTTCGATGGCCAGCGTGGTGGTTGAGGCCGGTGAAGAAAGCGGCGCGCTCATCACCGCGGCGTTTGCCGCCGAACAGGGGCGCGAGGTGCTGGCGGTGCCGGGGAACATCACCGCGCCGCAGAGCAAGGGCACCAACCGCCTTATCCGCGACGGCGCGCAACCGCTGCTCAAGCCGGAAGATATCCTGGAAGCGCTGCAGATCGACCACGTGCCGCAAAAGCAAGCCGCGCGCACGCTGCTGCCGATGGACGCCACTGAAGCGCGCCTGTTGGGGCTGCTGGCAAACGAGGCGCTGCACGTCGATGAGATTTGCGCCCAATCGGGGCTGCCGGTGGACCAGGTTTCGGCGACGTTGACAATGATGGAATTGAAGGGAATGGTGCGCAATCAAGGGGGAATGAGTTACAGCGCGGTCAAAGAACGGCGCGCTGAATACGGGAGCTAAGCAGATGAACCTCGATCACTTCTATGGCGTCATCATGGCAGGCGGCGGAGGAACGCGGCTGTGGCCTTTCTCGCGGCGCGGCCGCCCCAAGCAGCTCATTTCACTCGGCGGCGAGCGTTCTCTCTTCCAGCAGGCGGTTGACCGGCTGGTGGGGTTGATCCCGCTCGAACGTATTCTGGTGGTGACGATCGCCGAACAGGCCGGAGCGCTGCACGAGCAATACCCTGGGCTTCCGTGGGAAAACTTCCTGCTCGAGCCTTCGCCGCGCGGAACGGCCTCGGTGGTGGGCATGGCCGCCATCGCCACCTTGCGGCGCGACCCGCAGGCCACCATGGCGGTGGTCACTGCCGATCATTTGATCCGCAACGTGGAGTACTTCCAGAACCTGCTCACCTGCGCGTTCGACCTTGCCCAAGACGGCTACCTGGTGACGCTGGGGATTCACCCCACCTTCCCGGCGACGGGATACGGTTATGTTCAGCGCGGCGAGGCCATCGGCATGCGCTGCGGGTTCCAGACCTATCATGTGCTGCGCTTCCGCGAGAAGCCGGATGAAGAAACTGCCAGGCAGTTCATCGCCGGCGGCGACTTCGACTGGAATTCCGGGATGTTCGTCTGGCGCTCAGAGCGCATCTGGGAGGAGTTTCGCCGCCAGATGCCGGCGCTGTTCGAACGCCTGGAAATGATCGACCTTGCCTGGGATACTCCCCGCCGCCAGACGGCCCTGCTGGAGCATTGGCAGCATCTCAAGAGCGAAACCATCGACTATGGTATTATGGAAAACGCTCAGCGCGTGGCGGTCATCCCGGCTGAAGGGCTGGGCTGGAACGACGTGGGAGCCTGGGATTCGCTGTTCGAGGTGTTCGAAGCCGACCCGCAGGGCAACATTGTGTTGGATGCCCGCCATATCGGCGTTGACACACACGGCTCGTTGATTGTTTCGGAGGATTCGCAGCGCCTGATCGTTACCATTGGCGCGCAGGACCTGATCGTCATCGAGACGAAAGAAGCCGTGCTCATCTGCAGGCGCAACCAGACCCAGAAGGTGCGTGACGTGGTCGAGCTTTTGAAGAAAGGTGATGCGCCGGAGCTGGTCGAAGTTCTCCGGCGCGATGAGAACCCGAGCCACTATCTGTAGGGCGGGGCTTTGAATTCCAACGATGCTTCACCGTGGTCAAGTGGTCTCGGGCAGGTGTCGTGTAAACAGGAGTGAATGTTGATCGAAGCTTATTGTTTAAAGTGTAAAACCAAGCGCGAAATGGTGGAACCCGTGGCGGATTTCAACGCTGCAGGGGCGCCGGTGACGCGCGGGACCTGCGCCGTTTGCGGAACCCGGTTGTTTCGCACCGGCCGCACCCCCGCGCACGAGGGCCTCACCCCGCCCGAACGGCAGAAAACTGCGCGAAAAACTTCGCCGAAGACGCGCCGGGCGGCTGCAAATTCATCCGAACGGGCGCACACCGGCGGCATTCACCGGCTGGTGATCGTCGAATCACCGGCGAAGGCCAAGACCGTGGCGCGCTACCTGGGCAAAGGTTACACCGTGCGGGCTTCGGTGGGCCACGTGCGCGACCTGTTGCGCTCGGAGCTTTCGGTGGATGTCAACAACGGCTTCACGCCGAAATACCGCGTGCCGAATGAAAAACGCCAGGTAGTCAAAGAACTGAAGGATTTGGTGAAGAAGGTCGATGAAGTCTACCTGGCGACAGACCCCGACCGCGAAGGCGAAGCGATTGCCTGGCACCTGATGGAAGCCGCGGCTATTCAACCGGAGACCACGCGCCGGGTGGTATTCCATGAGATCACCAAGCCTGCTATTGATGAAGCATTCGCTCATCCGCGGCAGATCGACATGCACCTGGTAGATGCCCAGCAGGCGCGCAGGATTCTCGACCGGCTGGTGGGTTACAGCATCAGCCCGCTGTTGTGGGAGAAGGTGCGCAGCCGCCTCTCGGCGGGGCGCGTGCAATCGGCGGCTTTGCGCCTGGTGGTGGAGCGCGAACGGCAAATCGAAGCCTTCGTGCCGGAAGAATACTGGACGATTGACGCCGAGCTGCGCCCGGATGGCGCGAAAGCCACCTATAAAGCCCGCCTGGTGCGCGTGGATGACGCCGACCTGGAGCTTGCGAACGAGGCCGAAGCGCGCTCATTGGTGGAAGATATGGAACCGGCGCGGTACGAGGTCGCGCGCATCAAGCGCAGCGAGCGCCGCCGGCGGCCTTCGCCGCCCTTCATTACCTCCACGCTGCAGCAAGAAGCCTCACGCCGCCTGGGGTACACTGCCCGGCGCACGATGGCCCTGGCGCAGCAACTCTATGAAGGCCTGGACGTGGGTGAGGGCGGAACAACCGGCCTGATCACCTACATGCGCACCGACTCGACCAATATCTCCAGCCTGGCTTTGACTGAAGTGCGCGGTTTCATCGCCGATACGTACGGCAAGACCTACCTGCCGGATTCTCCGGCGATGTATAAAACCCGGGCGGTTTCGGCGCAAGAGGCTCACGAAGCCATTCGCCCGACTTCGGTGCTGCGCCAGCCCGAGAAGGTAAAGCCCTTCCTCACCGCCGACCAGTTCAAGCTTTACCAGTTGATCTGGAAGCGCTTCGTGGCCTGCCAGATGGAATCGGCGGTTTATGACACGATCGCGGTGGAAGTGGAAGCAGAGGGTATATTGCACCGCTACCTGCTGCGAGCGAACGGGTCGGTGATCAAATTCCCCGGCTTCCTGGTGGTGTATGAAGAAGCCCGTGATGAAGACACCGGCGGGGAGGACGAGAACATCGAGCGGCGCATCCCTTCGGAAGTGGCCGAAGGCCAGCGCCAGCACCTGCAGCGCCTGCTGCCGGAACAGCACTTCACCCAGCCGCCGCCGCGCTACACCGAAGCCTCACTGGTGCAGACCCTCGAAGAAAACGGCATTGGGCGGCCTTCTACCTATGCGCCGATTATTTCGACCATCCAGGAGCGGGGGTATGTGGTGCGTGAGGCCAGGCGCCTGGTGCCCACCGAGACCGGCCGCCTGGTGAACGACCTGGTGGTGGAGCATTTCCCTGAAATCGTTGACCTGAACTTCACTGCGCATATGGAAGAGGACCTGGATGAAGTGGCCGAGGGCAGGGCGGCCTGGGTGGATATCATCCGGCGGTTCTATGAAACCTTCGAGCCGCAGGTGGCCCGGGCGCGCGCCGAGATGCCCGAAACGAAATCGGAGCCTGAAAAGATCGGCCGCGCCTGCCCGGACTGCGGGCACGAACTGGTGATCCGTTTCGGGCGCTTTGGCAAGTTCATCTCGTGCAGCAATTTCCCGGCCTGCCGACACACCGAGCCGTGGCTGGAGAAAATCGGTGTGAAGTGCCCGAAAGACCATGGCGAACTGGTGGAGCGCAAAACGCGCAAAGGCCGCGTGTTCTACGGTTGCATAAACTACCCCGCTTGCGATTTCACTTCCTGGAAGCGGCCGCTGGCTGCCCCATGCCCGCGCTGCGGGGGATTGCTGGTGGTTGCCAACAAGCGCGAGGCGCAGTGCACGAACTGCCAGGAAACCTTCTTGATCGAGCAGATTGGCGAAACAGCCCCGGCTGAGCAACGATGATGGCATATTCCTTGCATCTTTGCTAGCCTGTGGAGAGTTGCTTTAATCGAAACTTTGACCTAAAATAATTAATATTTAGGTTAACTGTTCAGGCACATGCGGGAAACCCTGGCCTGGCCGAAAGTGGCGATGAGAGCACTGCCCATCGGTGAACGTTTATAAAGCAAACAGGAGCGGAATCATGAACAACTTGCGCGATCAACTCAACCGGCCTTGGGTCCTGGCGGGGATAGCCTTTGTGGTTGGGGTTGTTTTTGGGCTGGTGGTGCTGGGTTGGGGGCTGTGGCCTGTGAAGTGGACCGATGCCTCTGCTCGTGAACTGCGGGCCGATTTGCAAGAAGATTACCTGCGCATGGCAATCGATTCCTATGCGCGGAACCCTAACCCCGAGCTGGCCAAGCAGCGCCTGATGGAACTGGGCGATAAAGCAGCCCCAGCCCTTGAAGCGATCAAAAAGGACAACGGTAGCCAGGATCCGGCGGTGATCGGCGAATTCGACAAGCTGCTGTACGGCGAGGTTGGCGCTCCGGCGGCCACCCTCCCGGCCGAAACTCCGCAAGGAGGAGCCGTGGCGCCGACCAGCCAGCCTGTCACCACGCCCGAAGCGGCGGCCCCGCGCAGCAATCTGACGACCATTCTGGTGCTGCTATGCATCCTGACGCTGGTGATCGCGGGTGTGTTGGTTTACCTGTTCGTGTTCCGCAACCGCAAAGGCGCGAGCTCGACGACTGCCGGTGCGACCATTCCGCGCAGCGCCCGGTCGGCTGCCGCCCCGTCTTATGCCGAGGCCGCCCCCGATGCGCCCGTGGTGCAGTACCTTTCCACCTACACGCTCGGCAACGACCTCTATGATGACTCCTTCTCCATCGACTCGCCGACGGGTGAATTCCTGGGCGAGTGCGGCGTGGGCATCTCTGAGACGATCGGCGTGGGCGACCCCAAGAAGGTGACTGCCTTTGAAGTCTGGCTGTTCGATAAGAACGATATCCAGACGGTGACGAAGGTAGTGATGAGCGCGCATGCCTTCAATGACCCGGTGATCTCTCAACGCCTGGCCTCCAAGGGCGAGCCGTTGCTGGCCGAGCCGGGCAAGCGCATCTCGCTCGAAACCGCCACATTGACCCTCGAAGCGCGCGTGGTTTCGATGTCTTACGGTTCCGGCGCGCTTCCGGCGAACAGCTACTTCGAGCAGATGACGCTCGAACTGGCGGTCTGGCCCAAACAGGCTGCCTAGAGGACGAAGTAAAAGATTCAAAAAAGGATGCCTTGCGCATCCTTTTTTGAGTTTAAGAGCCGGAATTACTCGATGGCGATGATCTTGAACGTGATCGACCCGTTTGGCGTATCGGCGGTGACGATATCACCGATGCGCTTGCCAAGCATGGCGCGGCCAATCGGCGATTCATGCGAGATGCGGTTGGCCACGGGGTTGGCTTCGCGCGGGCCAACGATGTGGTACGTTTCGGGTTCGTAGCTGTCTTCCTGAATGGTGATACGCGCGCCGATCTGGACGGTATCTCGAGCGCCGGCGTTCTCATCGATCAACTGGTAATTGTTCAGGATGGCGGTCAGTTCCTGGATGCGGCCTTCGAGAAAACCCTGTTCTTCCTTGGCCTGGATGTAATCGGCGTTCTCCGAAAGGTCGCCTTGCTGGATGGCGAAGCGCAGGCGTTTGGCCAGCTCTTCGCGCGCCGGGCCTTTGAGTTGATCCAACTCGGCTTTCAGCTTTTCCAATCCTTCTGCCGTCAGGTAATGAACGTCTGCCATACGCTTTACTTTCCTGTAAGAGAGATGAACACTGGCCCATATTTTACCGTTAAAGTGATCAAAGGGCGATAGCGTTCCATATCCCTCAGAACTAGAAATTCAAGCTTAGGCGGAAATCAACCGGGATCCTTGCGCTCAAAGCCTGTGCAAGGATCCCGTGAGGCTGCTCGCTGAGAGAGCAGAGGTGGTTTAATATTGACCGACGGTGCCTTTGCGGCGCACGTGGCGTTCGAGCGCATTGAACGCGCGCAGCCCCAGGAAGATCATCAAGAACATGAACACGACCAGGATGACGATTTCAGTCTGAAGAGGCAGCAGGGTTTTCGTCTTGAGCAGCCAGCCGCGCACGGCATCGAAGCCGTAGGTGAGCGGCAGCGCCAGCGAGAGCGGCAGCAGCCACTTGGGCAGCACGTTGACCGGGAAATTGGCGCCCGCCAAAAGCTGCACGACGAAGCTGCCGGTATCGACCAGGGTGTTGGCTTCACGCAGCAGCAGCACCAGCGCAGCGAAGGCGAAGCCGAAACCATACAGGCCGATGAGCAGGGGCACCACCGTCAACACTGCGGCCAGCACGTTGCCGGTGGGGTGGAAGCCCCAAATGGAGGCAGCGATGCCGAGCATGACCAGCGAGGTGATGAGCGTGGTCGCCACGCTGGAGAAGGTTTTTCCCATCAAGAGCAGCGGGCGGGGCAGCGGGGCCAGCCAGTTCGCTTCGAGCACGCCGCCGTCCATATCCCATTTGAGAGAAAAGCCCATGCCCCAGAACACCGCCATGATGAAGTTCGAGAGCGCCGTGCCGAGGATGATGAAGGACATGTAATCGCTTGTGCCGGCATATCCGGCGAACCCCTCGGCTTTGCCGTTGACGCTGAACGCCTGCCCCATGAAGTACACGGGCGCCAGCCAGACAAGCGGCTGCAAGACCTCCGAAACGGCATTCAGCGGGTAACGCCAGTGATGCTTCCAGTTGTTGACGGTGATGAACCAGAGGGCGCGCAGGTGAGAGCGGATGCTCGGGCGGGCCAGGCTTGAATCTTGGTGAACCATGCGTGTCCTCCTAATAACTGCCCAGCGAGCCTTTTCGGCGGGCGCTGCGCTCGATGAGCGTGAATAAGATATACCCCAGCGAGAGCCAGACCGCGCCGTGGATGAGCAGCAGGGTCAGGTCTGAGGTGAGCGAAGAGAGAGGGGCGTTATTCAAGGCCGCGGCCCGCGCGGCGCGGATGATGATGGTGGGCGGCAGCCAGGTGGAGACCGATTGCATCCAGGCGGGCATGACCGAGAGCGGGTAGGTGATGCCGCAGAAGATCATCACCAGCCCGCGGATGAGGAAGACGAAGGTATTTGCCTCGCGGGCGGTGATCACCAGGCTGGCGAAGCTGAACCCCAAGCCGTAGAGCGCGGGCATGGAGCATAGAGCCACCACCAACAGCGTGCCCAGGTTGGCGTTGAATTGGGTGCCGAAGAAGAGCCGGAATTCGACCACGGTGGCGAACACAAACATCAGCATCGTGGCAGCGTGCACCGGCCCGGCCCCCAGCACGAAGAAAAAGCGTGAGGTGGGCGACATCCAGTTCGATTCGAGCGTGCCGCGCATGCGCTCTTCACGCAGAACAAGGCCGGTGTTCCACAGCATGGTGTTGGCCCACATCCACACCGTCGTCCCGACGACGATATACCCGAGGTAGTTGGCCGTGCCGGTCACTTCGGTGAAGCGGGTGATCCCCGTGCCTTGCGGCCCGGCGAGCGAGAACGCGCCCATGATATACATGGCGGGGAACAGGATCGGCCAGATGACGAAGGCGATGACCCAGGTGGGGTAACGCACAAAGTGATACCACTCCCGCCAGGTGACGGCCCAAAAGGCGCGCAGATGGGCAAGCAGGCTGGTGCGGCTGAGGGACCTGGCAGCGACCAGGCCCTCGTTGGTGAGTGTGGATTGCATGCTGCCTCCTCAGTCGCGCAGGGCTTTGCCCGTCAGGTTGATGAACACGTCTTCGAGGGTGGGTTCGAGGATGTTCATGTTGACCAGGTGGGTGCCGTTGTAATTCACCTGCTCGATGACGCGCGGCAGGATGGCGCGCGAGTTTTCGGTATGCAGGTTCAGCTCCCAGGTCGAATCGACGCCCAAATAGCGGGTGACCAGGTTGCTGACGCCTTGGATGGATTGCACGCGCTCGGCCATCTCGGGCTTCCAGCCGGAGACTTCCATTTTGATCACTTCCTGCTGGTTGATGCGCCGTTTCAGCGAGGCGGGGGTGTCGAGGGCGATGATCTTCCCCTGGTCGATGATCCCGATCCGGTCGGAAAGCTGGTCGGCCTCTTCCATGTAATGCGTGGTGAGCAAAATGGTGTGGCCTTCCTTTTTGAGTTCAAGCACGATTTCGCGCGTGCGGCGTGCGGCTTGAGGGTCGAGGCCGAGGGTGGGTTCATCGAAGAGCAGGATGGGCGGGCGGGCGAGCAGTGCCCGGCTGAGGACGATGCGCTGGCGCATGCCGGTGGAGTATTTCTCAACGAGCTCATTGGCGCGGGCAGTCAGCTCCATGCGCTCGAGGAGTTCGTTGATGCGCTTTCGGGCCACGTCCGGCGGGATATGGTAGAGCGCGGCGAAGTATTCCAGGTTTTCACGCCCGGTCAGCTTCCAATAGATGCTGCGTTCGCCGGCCAGCACGGTGCCGAGGCTCTGGCGCACCAGGGCGGGCTCTCTGACCGTGTCATAGCCGTTCACACGGGCTGTGCCGCTGGTTGGTTCGAGCAGCGTGCACAGCATGCGGATGGTGGTGGATTTGCCTGCTCCGTTGGGCCCAAGCAGGCCGAAGATCTCTCCACGCTCGATCTGCAGGTTGACGTCATCTACAGCGGTAAAGAAAGAAGCGGGGGTGCGCTTGAACGGCCAGGTGAATTTCACTTTCTTCCGCCCATTCTGTTCCTCAGCGGGTGCTTTCCGGGGAAATTTCTTGACCAGGTGTTCAGCTTCAATTGCGTACTCAGACATAACAGGCTCCTTATAGATCGTCCGGCCTTTAAGAGTTCTAAATAAAGCTTGCCGAATCTTTAACTATTATATAAAGCAAATAAATAATGTCAATAGGTCATTTTAATTATTTAATATCGGCTTGAGGAATTTTAAACAGCTGTTGCAGAAACGAATTCACCGCCTGGAGACCTTCCGGCAGGCCCTGTTTGCTGCGTAGATTTCGGGCACGCTTGCGTGGAATCGAAAGCGCGGTGTGGGAGCGGTGCGCTTGAGGGATGAAGCCGCCTGGCCAGCCGTCAATCGGTCATGCAAAAGGGAACGTATAAAGCCCCAAGGGTGCACCTGGCGTCCCTGGGCGCGCGGTAAACGGCGGATTCACCGCCTCAAGGCAGGCGGGAGGGTGAAAAAAGCTTCTCGTGCTCCTCGATCGCGTACCGGTCGGTCATGCCGGCCAGGTAGTCGCAGATCGTGCGCTCCAACCCGCGCTCGGCGATCTGCGCCTGCACATGGTGCGGGAGCATGGACGGCTCGGATTGATAGGCCTCGAACAGATCCCGGATGATGCGTTCGGCTTTGACCGCCATGCGTGTGACGCGGTAATGCCGGTAGAGGCGCGCGTAGAGGAAATCCTTCAGTTCGCGGTTGCGGCGGCGCATGTCATCGCTGAAGGTGACCACGTTGTACGGCAGGCGCTGGAGCTCCTCGACCGAGCGTACCAGGCTCTCGCGCAGGCGCTGGTCGGTGTTTTGGACAATATCGGTCACTTCCATCCCAATCAACCGGCGGATGATCTGATGGCGGGCCATATCATCGAGCGGACCCGGCTGCCAGCCGACGCTTTCGATGACCACTTCCCAAAGTGTGATGCCGGAGAGCATTTCATGGGTGATCATCCCGGAGCGCAGGCCGTCGTCCAGGTCGTGGGCGGTGTAGGTGAGTTCATCGGCCACGTTGGCGATCTGCGCCTCGATATGCCCGCGGAGTTCGGGGTTGTAATCGCGCGCATCGGCCACGTCGTATTCGGTCTCGTGCTTCACCAGCCCTTCGAGCAGTTCCCACGACAGGTTGAGCCCGGGGAATTCGGGGTAGCGCCGTTCCAGCTCGGTGACAATGCGCAGGGATTGCTTGTTATGGTCGAACCCCCCGTAATCTTTCATTAAATTCGCCAGGGTCTGCTCGCCGGAGTGCCCGAAGGCAGGGTGGCCCAGGTCGTGCGCCAGGCAGATCGACTCGGTCAGGATCTCATTCGCGCCCAGGGCCACGGCGATCGAGCGGCCGATCTGCGCGACCTCGAGGGTGTGCGTCAGGCGGGTGCGGTAGTAATCGCCCTCGTAATTGATAAAGACCTGGGTTTTATACTCCAGGCGGCGGAAAGCCGTGGTGTGCAGAATGCGGTCGCGGTCGCGTTGAAAACAGGTGCGGTAGGCAGGCTCGTCTTCGGGGTACTTTCGCCCGCGGCTGTTCTTGCTCCGCGATGCATAGACCGCCAGGTTCTGGCTCTCCATTTCCTCTAGGCGTTCACGGGTGTAGATCATGCTTCACTCCTGATTGTCCTTCAGCTTTATCCGCGTGCCGCAATTCTCGCCGATCAGCTCCTGGAACAGGCTGCCCGGCTGCAGCCCGGAGAAGATATCCACTTCCAGGCCGGGGAACGCCTGCACCAGTTGCGCCATCAGGGTTACTTTCTCGCGCATTCCGCCGGTGACATCCACGCTGGCCGAGCCGGTCAGGGCAGGGTTGAGTCCTTTCACATCGTCCGGTGTGATGAGCGTTGCGAGGCGCGTGCAGGCGGGGTAGTCTGCCCAGACCCCGGCTTCCGAACCGGCCAGGAGGATACGTTTCGGCCTCAGCAGCCGCGCCAGCCCGGCGAAGACCTCTTCGGTGGAGAGGATGGTTCCGCCAAGGAGCGCATCAAAGGCCACGTCACCCTGGACGACGGGGACCAGGCCGTGTTCGAGCGCCGCGACCAGCGCTGGAACCTCCACGGGGGCGGCCTTCCCGCCCCTGGCCGGGATGAACGCAGATGGGGGGAAGGCAATGGCCGGCAGGCCGGCCCGGGCGAGTGCGTCCAGGACGATCTGGTTCAAAGCGCGGGCGGCGCGCCAGACATCGACAAACCCATGCCAGCCTTCCGGGCTGTGCACTCCCTGCCGGGTGCCATGCTTCCGCGCCGCCACATGCCCAAAGGACCCCGACCCGTGGCCGAGCAGGATGCGCAGCCCCGGGCTGGCTTGAAGCGCGGAGGCCAGTTCGTCGGCCAGGCGTTGTATCACATCGTGCCGGGCTGTGTTGGGCGTATCTTTATCGGTGATCAAGGACCCGCCCAGTTTCAAGAAGACCAGCATGCCGCTCATCGCTCTGATTATAACAACGAACGGGGTGCACTCACTCGATGCGTGTAATGATCGTGTTCACCGCACCGGCCGCGCGGATGGCCGCGGCTACGGCCTCGGCGGATTCCGGGCTTGCCAGGGCGATCATGTTCCCCCCGCGCCCGGCCCCGCTCAGCTTGGCGCCGTGTGCTCCGGCAGCGAGGGCGGCCTGCACCAGACGGTCCAGCTCCGGGCAGGAGACTTCCAGCCGCTGGAGCAGAGCGTGGTTGGCGATCATCAACGGCCCAAGCGCATCGATCTGCCCGGCTTCCATGGCCCTGCGCGCCTCGCGGGCCAGGCCGCCGACCTGGTCGAAGATCGCCTCATAGGCGGCTGAGTCGGCCTGCCAGCGCAGGCGCACGCCGGCCACCGCATCAACGGTGGGGCTGCGCAGGCCGGAATCGCCGATGACCAGGGTGAAGGGAGCGCCGACCTGAAGGCGCTCGAAGGGCTGGCCGCGCACAAAGAAGATGGGCTGCGCATAGGCAATGACGGTGTTGTCGATGCCCGATGGCGTGCCGTGGTGAGCCTGGTCCACCCGGTAAGCGATGGCGCTGATCTGTTCCACTGGAAGCTCTTGCCCCAAGAAAGCCGAAACTGCGCGCGCCACAGCCACGCTCACGGCGGCCCCCGAACCGAGACCGGAAGCGATGGGGATGGTGGAGGTGATGCGCAGCCGGAAGGCCGGCAATTGCCTTATCTGAAGCGCTTCCTGCGCGCCTTCGACGGCCAATCGAAGCGGGTGTTCGCGGGGCAGGTCGGCCAGAGCGGCCTTCAAGCCGATGCCGGGGGCATCCACCTCCACCCGGCCCGGCGGGGCGGCCGGGCTGGCCAGGATGACGGCCTTTGCCTGGACGTGCGTGACCGGAACGGCGATCGCCGGGCGGCCGTAAACCACCGCGTGTTCGCCAAACAGGATGACTTTACCCGGAGCGCAGGCCGCCGTCGCGGTCATATTTTCTGGAAGTAGAATATGACCAGCACAGTAATTCCGTAGAGCAGGATATCGATCTGCAAAGGCCGGTCGGTGAGGAGCATTTCTTCAGGCTCGCCGCCTTCATTCTTCACCTGGATGAGGTACAGCGTGCGGAAGAAGCCGTAGATGACGAAAGGGATCGTCAGCATCATGGTGTGGTTGGCAGGCAGGTTGACGGCGGAGAAGGTATAGAGGCTGTAGGCGAGGATGGTGGTGGCCGAGACGATGGACAGGATCTGGTCCAGCAGCGCCAGGTTATAGCCTTCCAGGACTCGCCGCGTGGCGTTTCCGTTATTGGATGCGACAAGGTTCAGTTCTGCGCGGCGTTTGCCGAAGCCGAGGTAGAGCGCGCCAAAGAAGATCACCACATATAACCAGGGTGAAAAGCGCTGAACCGAGATGACCATCACGCCGCCCACCACGCGCAGCACAAAGCCCGCCGCGATGGAAAGCACATCGATCAACGATATGTGCTTGAGCCACGTTGAGTAGGCCAGGTTGAGCAGGAAATAGGCCAGGACCACCAGGCTCAGGAGCGGAGAAAGAAGATAAGCCAGGGGCAGGCCGAGGAGGATGATCGCCGCGGCAACCGCGATTGCCGCCGGCACCGGCAGCTTGCCTGAGGCGATCGGCCGGTTGCGCTTGGTGGGGTGGCGCCGGTCGGCTTCCACATCAATGATATCGTTGATGATATAGACACTGCTCGAAACGAGGCAAAAGATGATGAAGGCGGCAAGGGAACGTAAGAAGGGTTGAAAATTGCTCAGGCTCAGCTGACGGTCAAAAATCAGCGCTGCGAATACGACGACGTTCTTGGGCCATTGGCGCGGGCGCATGGTTTTGAGGAGGGCTTTGAGCATGGAATTATGATAGCATAAAATGTTAGAATAACCCGGCAGGCACAGACTGGCAGGCATGACGATACTTTCTACGCTCCACTTGCGCTCGGTTGAAACGCGGCCCTGGCCCGAACGGCTGGACGGGGTGTTCCCGTTCACAGTGGCGGCGGTGCGTTCGATGGGCCGGTTGGAGTTCACCTCGCCGGTGACTTTCCTGGTGGGCGAGAACGGTTCGGGCAAATCCACCTTCCTGGAGGCGCTGGCCTGCGCCACCGGCTCGGTGACGGTGGGCGCCGAAAGCGTCCAGCGCGACCCGCACCTGGCGGATGTGCGCCAGTTTTCGTTCTATCTGAAGCTGGCATGGAGCAAACGCACCCGGCGCGGTTTCTTTTTGCGGGCCGAAGACTTTTTTGGTTACGCCCGCCGCATGGCGCAGATCGCGGCCGACCTGCAGCGCGACCTCCAGCAGGTGGAGGCCGATTACCAGGGGCGCTCGGAATACGCGAAAGGCCTGGCGAAAATGCCCTACCAGGGCGAGCTGCAACAGATCAAGGCACGCTATGGCGATGGACTCGACAGCCAGTCACACGGTGAGAGCTTCCTGCTCCTCTTCAAAGAGCGCTTCGTGCCGAAAGGTTTATACCTGCTCGATGAGCCCGAAGCGCCGCTCTCGCCTGTGCGCCAGCTGGCTTTCCTCTCGCTTCTCAAGGAGATGGTCGAGCAGGAAGCTCAGTTTATCATTGCCACACACTCGCCCATTTTGATGGCCTTCCCTGGGGCAAGCATCCTTTGCTTCGATGGCGGCCGCATCCAACCGGTGCCATACGACCGGCTGGAGCACGTCCGCATCACGCGGGAATTCCTGAACCATCCCGAAAGCTTTCTGCGGCATTTATGATCAGGCGAATACAGCGATGGTTAAAGCGGTAAAACAACGCCTCGATGACCTGGTGGTGCTGCGCGGGCTGGCCGAAGGGCGCCGCCCGGCTCAGGCGTTGATCCTGGCAGGTGAAGTGCGCGTCAACGGCGAAGTGGTGGCAGAACCGGCCCGCAGAGTGCCCGCCGACGCGGCCGTGAGCGTCGATGTGGGGCCGAGGTTCGTTTCTCGTGGCGGAGAAAAGCTTGCGCCTGCGCTGCAAGCATTTGGCCTGTCTGACCTGGGTGGAAGGACCTGCGCGGACGTAGGCGCCTCGACAGGCGGGTTCACCGATTGCCTGCTGCAGCACGGCGCGGCGAAGGTCTATGCCATCGATGTGGGTTACGGCATCTTGCATTGGAAATTGCGCAGCGACCCGCGCGTGGTGGTGATGGAGCGCACGAATGCCCGTCATGTGGCGAAACTGCCCGAACCGGTCGAGCTGGTGACGATCGATGCTTCATTTATCTCTCTTCGCGTGCTTTTGCCGGTGATTCGGGGCTGGTTAGGCGAGACTGGCGGTGAGGCGGTGGCGCTGATCAAGCCGCAGTTCGAGGCGCCGCGTGCCGAAGCGGACCGGGGCGAAGGGGTTATCCTCGACCCGCAGGTTCATCGCGCTGTGCTGGCGGAGGTGCTGGGGTTTGCTCAGGGCTGCGGGTGGGGCGCGGCGGGCCTGGTGCGCTCGCCAATTAAGGGGCCGAAGGGGAACGTGGAATTCCTGGCGCATCTGGCGTATCCTGCTGGAGACCGGCTCGATCTTGAGAGATTGATCGAGTCCGTCCTGGGGGAGTGAAAAAATCCTTAAAAAACTACCCGGTTTTACAGGTATAATCGATTATTCGGGAACGCCAACACCATGACCGAGCTGATCCGAAATTTTTGCATCATTGCCCACGTTGACCACGGGAAATCGACCCTGGCGGATCGTTTGCTGCACCTGACGGGCACCATCCCAGACCGGAACACCACCGAGCAGGTACTCGACAGCATGGACCTGGAGCGCGAGAAGGGCGTGACGATTAAAGCATCGGCTGTGCGCATGATGTACGCTGCCCAGGATGGTGCGACCTACGAACTCAACCTGATCGACACGCCGGGCCATGTGGACTTCAACTATGAGGTCAGCCGGGCGCTGGCAGCCTGCGAAGGGGCGCTGCTGGTGGTGGATGCCACGCAGGGAATCGAAGCCCAGACGCTCGCGAACCTTTACCTGGCGCTCGATTCCGACCTGGCGATCATCCCGGTGATCAACAAGATCGACCTGGTATCTGCCCGGCCCGATGAAGTGGCCGAGGAGCTTCACAGCCTGCTGGGAACGCCCCTCGAAGAGATCATTCGCATATCGGCCAAAGACGGCACGAACGTCGAGCAGGTGCTTGAGGCAATCGTCCGGAAGATCCCGCCGCCCAAGGGCGACCCCGAAGGCCCGTTGAGCGCGTTGATTTTCGATTCTCACTATGACTCTTATAAAGGCGTGGTGGCGTATGTGCGGGTGATGAGCGGCACGCTCCGCCCGGCCGATACGCTGCGGCTGATGTCTACCGGTGTGGATGTGCGCCCGGTGGAGATCGGGATCTTTTCGCCTGAGATGCGTCCCGCCGAGCATCTGGAAGCCGGTGATGTGGGCTACATTGCTACCGGCTTGAAGACGGTGCGCGAGTGCCGCGTGGGCGATACGATCACCTCGGCTGCCCGCCCGGCGGAACGCCCGCTGCCGGGTTACCGGCAGGCCAAGCCGATGGTCTTTGCAGGCATTTACCCGACCGACGGAGAAGATTACCCCGACCTGCGCGACGCCCTGGAGAAACTCCAGCTCAATGATGCCTCGTTGGTCTACCAGCCGGAGACCTCTCAGGCGTTGAATTTCGGTTTCCGCTGCGGCTTTCTCGGGCTGTTCCACATGGAGATCATCCAGGAACGCCTGGAACGCGAGTACGACTTAGATATTGTGGTGACTGCCCCGTCGGTCGAATACGAGGTTGCGTTGTTGAATTCAGGCGAAGTGCTGCGCATCGATTCGCCTGCGCAATTGCCCGAAGAGGGCACGATCGCCGAAGTGCGCGAGCCGTGGATGCTGCTGCAGATCTTCACGCCGACCGAGTTCTATGGCACGGTGATGGAACTGGCGACCAAACGGCGCGGAGTGTATAAAGAACAGGAATTCCCGGCGCCGAACCGCGTCCAGCTCAGCTTTGAGATTCCCCTGTCTGAGATCATCGTTGACTTTTTCGATGAGTTAAAATCGCGCACGCGCGGCTACGCCTCGATGGATTACCACTTTCTCGATTACCGCCCCGGCAACCTGGTGAAGCTGGAAGTCCTGGTCAACGGCGACCCCGTGGATGCACTGGCGGCTATCGTTCATAGGGAAGATGCTTACCATAAAGGGCAGGCCCTGGTGAGCAAACTCAAAGAGATCATCCCCCGGCAGCTTTTCGACGTGGCCATTCAAGCCTCTGCCAGCGGGCGGGTTATTTCGCGCGCCAACGTCAAAGCACTGCGCAAAGACGTCCTGGCCAAATGCTATGGGGGAGATATTACCCGTAAGAAGAAGCTGCTGGAAAAGCAGAAGAAAGGCAAACGCCGGATGAAAATGGTCGGGATGGTTGAAATTCCGCAAGAGGCTTTCTTTGCCGTGCTGCGATTGGGGGAAGAATGAGCGAAGCCGCGACGACCCCCAACCGCTCGTGGGTCTGGCAGTGGTTGATCGGCATCCTTCTAACCGGCACGGCTGTGTTCCTGCTTTCCAGGGTGATCAGCTGGGAAGAGTTCAAGACGGCCCTGGGAACGATCCAGCCGGGCAGGATGATATTACTGGTGGTGGTGTACCTGGTTTCGATGGTGTTCCGCGCTCTGGGCTGGCAGACCTTGCTGCAGCGCAAGGTGAGCCTGGGGCGGGCCATCCTGGGCATGAACGAAGGATATTTCCTCAACAACATCCTGCCCTTCCGCCTGGGCGAATTGGGGCGGGCTTTTTTGATGGGCCGCCGCACTGGGATGGGAACCGTGGCCACCCTCTCGACGGTGGTTGTCGAGCGGGCGTATGACCTGGCGATTGCCGCCGCGCTCTTGCTCACAACCCTGCCGTTCTTCTTGAAGATGGATTGGGCCCGGCCGTTCGCCATCATCGTGCTCATCGTGATCATCGCCGGGTTGACGGCGCTCTACCTGGCCGCCCGCCACCGCGAAGCACTGGAAGCCTGGCTCGAAAGACGCCTTGGGCATCTTCACCTGTTGCAGCGCGTGTTCTTGCCGCTCATCCGCTCGCTGCTGGATGGCTTTTCGGTGCTCACACGCTTTGAGTTCTTCGCGATCAGCCTGGGCGCCCTGCTGCTCAGCTGGGGTATTGCATTGATCCGTGATTATCTTGTCCTGCAAAGCCTTGTGCCGACAGCGCCTTTCTGGTGGGCCATGCTGGCGATCAGCGCCTCTAACCTGGGCGGCGCGCTTCCCTCCATGATGGCTTCGCTGGGCACCTTCGAAGGCGCGGCGACGGGAGCGATGGTTCTGGCCGGCGCCAGACCTGAGGTTGGCCTGGTTTATGCAATTGTCATCCATGTGATTCACCTGATCTGCTCCAGCATCATCGGCGGAATTGGGCTGGCGCAAGAAGGGCAGAGCATCTCTCAACTGCTGGCGAATTTACGCTCCAACCGGTAACTACCGCATGCGCATACTCATCGGCCTGACTTATTACCGCCCGCATTATTCCGGCCTGACGATCTACACCGAACGCCTTGCGCGCACGCTGGCTGCCAGGGGTCATTCGGTGACGGTGCTTACCTCGCAGTTCGCGCCGGACTTACCGGAATTGGAGGTAAAGGACGGTGTGCAGGTTCATCGCTGCAAGGTGAGTCTGCGGCTCAGCAAGGGTGTGATCATGCCCGGTATGCCTGCCAGGGCGCTTACTCTCATTCGCCAGGCAGATGTGGTGAATTTACATGTCCCGCAGATGGATGCCTTTTACCTCTCGTGGATGAGCCGGGCCATGCGCAAGCCGGTGGTGTTGACGTATCATTGTGACTTGCACCTCCCGCGTGGGTTGATCCACGGCCTGGCGAACATAGGCTCGAACCTGTTCAATGAAATTTCGGCGGCGTCGGCCAGCCTGATCGTGACCAACACGCTGGATTTTGCCCAGCACTCGCCGCTGCTGCGCCGCCACCTTCCAAAGGTCAACCCCATTCTGCCGCCGGTCGAACTGCCCGAAGTGACCGATGATGACCTGGCAGCTTTCCGGCGCAAGCATTCCATCCGGCCGGATGAGAAGATCGTCGGGATCAGCGCGCGGATGGCGACGGAAAAGGGGGTGGAATACCTGGTGCAGGCCATGCCCGCAGTGCTCAAGCGCTACCCCAACACGCGCGTGCTGTATAACGGGCAATATCAGAACGTGCTGGGCGAAGCCGAATATGCGCGCCGCCTCGCGCCGTTGATCGAGACGCTCGGCGACCGGTGGACCTTCCTGGGCATCATCCCGGCCCTCGAGCAGGCGGCTTTCTTCAAAGCCTGCGACGTGACCGTGCTGCCAAGCATCAATTCGACCGAGTCCTACGGGCTGGTGCAGGTCGAATCGATGTGCAGCGGGACGCCCGTGGTGGCAACCGACCTGCCGGGGGTGCGCCACGCGGTCCAAACCACCGGAATGGGGAAGATCGTCCCGCCGCGCGATTCAAAAGCCCTGGCGGAAGCGATTCTCGAAATCCTCGACGCTCCCGAGTGCTTTACGGGGGACGTCTATGCCATCCGCAAGCGTTACGCGCCGGTGACGATCGCCTCGGCGTATGAGAACCTGTTCGAGGAACTTGCTGGAGGCCGATGAGAGAAGCAAGCCCGCGCTCCGAGCACATCCTCTGGCGCCACCTGAACAGCCTGCCTTACTTCAGGGCCATGGTGCGCGCTGTGGAAGACAGCTTCTACCAGGGGCTGGAACTCCCAGAGCCGGTGCTTGACCTGGGCTCCGGCGATGGGCATTTTGCATCGCGGACTTTCACCCGCCCGCTGACGGTGGGGCTGGACCCCTGGTGGGGGCCGCTGCGCGAGTCGCGCGGCCTCAAAGCATACCGTCTGCTCGTCCAGGCCGATGGCGCATCAATGCCCTTTGCCGATGGCGCTTTCGCCAGCGCGGTGAGCAACTCGGTGCTGGAGCACATCCCGCATGTGGAGTCTGTGCTGGCCGAGACGGCGCGCGTTCTGCGCCCGGGCGGCCGGTTCATCTTCTGCGTGCCCAACCACCGCTTCACCCAGCTTTTACTCGGGCGGCGAACGCTGCAAAAGGTGGGTTTACCGGCTGCGGCTGAGAGCTATGCGCGCCTGTTCAACCGCATATCGCGCCACCAGCATTGTGATGACCGTTCGACCTGGGAAAAGCGCCTGCATACGGCCGGATTTGAAGTCCTCGACGCGTGGGATTACTTCGACGCAGACGCGCTCGGGCGCATGGAGGCGGGGCACGCGCTGGGGCTGCCGGCTTTGGTTAGCAAGAAGCTGTTTGGCAGGTGGGTGCTTGCTCCGTGGCGCGCGAACCTTTTCTTTGCTTACCTGATCGCCCGCAAGGTGTTCCGGCAGCCTTACAGCGACCAGGGGGTGTATAGTTTCTATATCACCTGCAAGGCAGGGTGATGGATTTCGACTGCGTGAGGTCACAACAACAAGGCTATTCAAGAGTTCACGAGCGGTTAAAGGGTTTTCTCGATAAGTTCAAACAATTCCCATCATCCCCGGCGGTAAAAATCCTCTCCCTTTGGGACGCGCTTCGCGAACCCGCAGGGGTGAGGGCAGGGTGAGGGAGAAATCCAGGAGTTTTTCGAGAAAATTTCTACTCCATTGATGGATGAGATGGCCCATGGACGAACCGAGTGTCCTTGATTATGTAAAATCGAAACTCGCCTTTTGGAGGAAGTCGGAGATTTCAATTCCCGCTCCGCAGGATGAGCCCGCTGCCGGTGCTGTGGAAGAACAGCCGGCCCCCGTGTCGCTGGAACAGCGTGCAGCGGGCATCCTTCGCCTGCCGTGGCTGATCTTCCTCCCCTTTGCCATCGCCCTGGTGGCGCAAATGCTGCTGGAACCGCCCGACCAGCACGGCCTGGCCGGGGGAATCCTCTATGCGGTGGCGGCGGCGGCAACGGTGGCGGTTTATCTCTCCGGGCGGGTGGTGTTGAGCGAACCGCGGGCCGATGAAGCCCGCCTGGATTCGCAGAACGTGCGCGTCCATTATGCCGTGGCCGGGCTGCTGGCGTTATTCGCGTCGTACATTTTGTTCAGTTCTCACCTGTTCAGCGCGGTTAGCCTGCTGGTCTGGTTGGCGGCGGTAGGAGCGTTCATCGCGGCCTTCCTCGAGACGGAAGATTTCCCCACCTGGCAGGCGCGAATGGCGCGGGTGCGCATCTGGCTGCGCCAGCCGGCGATCCATATCCCGGTCGGCGCCTGGGTGGTCACACTGTTCGTGGTGTGCGGGGTGATCGTCTTCTTCCGCTTCAAAGACCTGTCGGTTTTGCCGATGGACATGTTTTCAGACCATGCCGAGAAGCTCTATGACATCGGCGATGTTCTGAACGGGCAATATAAAATTTTCTTCGAGCGCAATACGGGCCGCGAAGCCTTCCAGTTTTACTGGACGGTCTTGATGATCAAGCTCTTTAATACCGGCATCAGCTTCTTGAGCTTGAAAATCGGCACTGTCATCGCCGGGCTGATCACGCTCTACTACATCTACCGGCTGGGCGACGAGCTGGGCGGGCGCTGGGTGGGCCTCTATGCGCTCTTCTTCGCCGGGGTGGCCTACTGGGCCAACATCATCTCGCGGATCGGGCTGCGCTTCCCGCTTTACCCGTTCTGCGTGGCACCGGTGATGTTTTACCTGATGCGCGGGCTGCGTACCAACCGCCGCAACGACTTCATCTGGGCGGGGCTATGGCTTGGGATTGGCCTGCACGGCTACACCGCCAGCCGGATTGTGCCTTTCCTGGTCCTGACGGGAATTTTCCTGTACCTCCTGCACCGCCAGTCGGCTGGCAGGCGGTGGCAGGTGCTGGCATGGAGCGTGGTGCTGTTCATCGTCACCTTTGCGGTCTTTATGCCGCTCTTCCGCTTCGCCATCGATTTTCCCACGCTGGTGAATTACCGCTCCCTTACCCGCATCACCGGGGTTGAAGACCCCATCCAGGGCAGCCCGATCCTGATTTTTATCAGCAACACCTGGAATGCGCTGCGCATGTTCTTCTGGAATGATGGAGAAGTATGGGTGCATTCCATCCCTTACCGCCCTGCGCTGGATGTGATCAGCGCCGGCCTGTTCTTCACCGGCGCGGTTCTCGTGGCGGCGCGTTACTTCAAACGCCTGCACTGGCGCGACCTGTTCCTGTTGGCGTCGATTCCCATCCTGCTGCTGCCCTCCATCCTGTCGCTGGCATTCCCGAGGGAGAACCCAAACCTGAACCGCACGGCGGGGGCTTATGTACCGGTGTTTCTCATCACGGCCATCGGGTTCGATGCGCTGGTGAGCAGCATCCGCAAGCGGTTGGGCGGCGGTGCCGGGCTGCGCTGGGCCGCCTTGACGGGTGTGGTGCTGGCCGTGGTGGCGATGTCGAATAATTATCAGCTCGTTTTCGTCCAATACCGGGCGCTCTACAACCAGAATGCCTGGAACACGACCGAGATCGGGCAGGTGGTGCGCGGGTTCGCCGAATCGGTCGGCACGCCGGATACGGCGTATGTGGTAGGATACCCGTATTGGGTCGATACCCGGCTGGTCGGCATCAATGCGGGCTACCCGGGCTATAACCCGGAGATCCGCCCGGAGGACCTGGCGACCACGACCAACGACCCGCGCGCGAAGCTGTTTATCCTCAACACCAAAGATGCCGAATCGCTGGCAGCGCTGCGCAAGCTCTATCCACTCGGACGGGCCACCTTGCACGAATCGACCTATGCCGAAAAGAGCTTCATCCTTTTTAATGTGCCCGCTCAGGTGGATCTCCTGCCGTGAGCGCTTCCTGCAGGTTGGAGAATTAACTTTATGACCGAAACCAACCCTCCCTCCGAGCTGCAAGCCAGGCCGCGTGCCACCCGAAGCATGCTGGTTTGGGACATCCTTCTCATCGGCATCCTCCTGCTCGGGGCGATCTTCCGCATCACCGGCCTGGAGTGGGACCAGGGCACGCACATGCACCCTGACGAGCGCTTCCTGACCATGGTGGCGACCTCCATCCAGCCGGTGGACAGCCTGAGTGAGTATTTCGACACGGCGCAATCGAGCCTGAACCCACACAACCGGGGGTATGGTTTCTACGTGTACGGCACCCTGCCGATGTTCATTGTCCGCTACGCCGGGGAGTGGTTGAGCCAGGTCGGGTATGACGAGATCGACCTTGTCGGCAGGCAGCTTTCGGCGGTGTTTGACCTTGGCACGGTGCTTCTGGTTTACCTGATTGCCGTGCGGCTCTATGGCAGGCCGCGGCTGGCTTTGCTGGCGAGTTTCTTCTATGCCTGCTCGGTGCTGCCGATCCAGCTCTCGCACTTCTTTAAAGAAGATACCTTCATGACCTTCTTTGCCACCCTCACGGCTTATTTTGCCGTGCGGCTGCTGCCGGATGGCACGGGCGAAACCCCGTTGAGCGAGGCGGAATTGGTGCGCGGGGTGGATTGGGTTCGCACGCGCTGGCGCGAGGTCATTCCATACGTTCTCTTTGGGGTTGCTTTGGGGATGGCGACGGCCTCGAAGATCAACGCGGCGCCGCTGGCGGTGCTCCTGCCGGGGGCCGTGCTGATCCGCTACCTGAAGATTCCCGCCGCCGAGCGTGATAAATACCTGCTGCTCCTGCTGCGCAACCTGGTGGTGGCGGCTTTCTTTGCACTGCTGGCGTTCAGGGTTTTCCAGCCCTACGCCTTCGAGGGGCCGGGGTTCTTCGGCTTGAGATTGAACGAGAAGTGGCTGGCAAATATGCGCGAGCTGGCCAGCCAGAACAGCGGCGATGTGGACTTCCCGCCGCAGTTACAGTGGGCCAGGCGGCCGGTCTGGTTTGGGCTGCAAAATATGGTGCTCTGGGGCATGGGCGCTCCGCTTGGCGTGCTGGCCTGGGGCGGTTTCTTATGGATGGGGTGGAAAATCCTGCGCGGCGGTTGGGCGAAGAACCTCCTGCTGTGGGCCTGGGTCGGGGCATATTTCGTCTGGCAATCGAGCAGCGCCACGCCCTCGATGCGTTACTTCATGCCCATTTACCCCATCCTGGCGATCATCGCTTCGTGGACGGTCTTCAGCCTGTGGGAAGCCGGGCAGGCTTCGCTTGCGCAGGTGAAGTGGCACAAGGTCGCTGCCTGGGTGATCGGCCTTGGCGTGGCGGGGGCGACGCTGGCGTATGCGTTCGCCTTCCTGCAGGTGTATATCCGGCCTTTTACGCGCGTGGAAGCCAGCCGCTGGATTTACCAGAATGTGCCCGGGCCGATCAACCTGCACGTGGAGAGCAGCGCTGGCGAGCATGTGCAGATGTTGCCTTTCACCTTTGGAACCACGCTGCTGCCTGATTCTCCAACGCGGGTGGCCTTCACCGCGCGCACGAGCGGCTCGCTGGAGAGTCTGAACTTCCCGTACGTCACTGACGAGGCTGCCAACCCGCAGATCAGCAGCCTGGTGGTGATCGTATATGACCCGGCCGATGCCGCTTCCCCGCTGGCCTACGGCGCCGCAACAGACCTCTTCTCGGCGCAAGGCGACCCGCGCGGCAAGGCCTACGAGGTGGCATTTGACCAGCCCGTGGAGTTGGTGAAGGGCAGGCAGTATTTCATCGACCTGCAGATGGGCGGGCCTGGAGCCGAACTGAAGCTGTACGATATCCCGACTCTGAAAATCCGCACCGGTGAGACGTTCGTCCGGCAGGCGCTGCCCGAGGCCGTGAACCTGCTGCGGCCGGGCGATATCTACACCGCTTATTTCGAGGCCGATTCTACCGGGACACTGCAAAGGGTGTTTCTCCCGCATGTGGTGGATTGGGAAGCCGGCCCGGAGCAGAAAACGCTCACACTCAGCGTGTGGGACCGCCTGAACGACCAGGAAATAAGCCGGGCTGCCGTCAACAGCGCGTTTCTGCCCGGGGCAGATTACCGCGGCGAAGGGTACTGGTTCGATCTCCAAACCCCGGTGACGCTCGCTAAGGGCGCCAGTTATGTCCTCAAGCTGGAATTCAGCCAGGGCGCGGGGGCGCTGGCCGTTTATGGCAGCAAGCAGGCCATCGAATCCTCCTGGGACGATGCCCTGCCGCTCTCGATTGACGGGTACAGCCCGTACGACATCAACAACGGCGTTTTCCGCAGTGAGCTCAACTTTGAGATGTACTGGGATGACAACGCCGATAAGCTGGATCGCTTCGAAACCAACCTGGACACGGCCGATTACATCTTCATCAGCTCCAACCGCCAGTGGGGCACCACGGTGCGCGTACCCGAGCGCTACCCGCTCACCACGCAGTACTACCGCAGCCTGCTGGGCTGCCCGGCGGATAAGGACATCGTCTGGTGCTACGCCGTGGCCGAACCGGGGATGTTCACAGGCGAACTGGGCTTTGAGCTGATCAAAGTGGTGCAGTCAGACCCCAACCTGGGCAGCGTGCGCTTCAACACGCAGTTCGCTGAAGAGGCTTTTACGGTCTATGACAGCCCGAAGGTGCTCATCTTCAAAAAGAGCGCCGGGTACGATTCGGCAAAGATGCGCGCGGTGCTGGAGAGCGTTGACCTGACCCAGGTGGTGCACCTGACGCCCGCGCAGGCCGATAAGTACCCCGGGAACCTGCTTTTGCCGCAAGACAGGCTGGCCCGGCAGCAGGCCGGCGGCACTTGGGCCGAGTTGTTCAACCGCTTCAGGCTGTGGAACCGGCTGCCCGGGGTGGGTGCGGTGCTGTGGTACCTGGCGATCAGCCTGCTGGGGTGGCTTATGTACCCCTTCGTGCGCCTGGCGCTGCGCGGCTTACCCGATAAGGGTTACCCGTTCCTGCGCATCATTGGGATGATTCTGCTGGCGTATCCCGTCTGGCTGGCAGGGTCGGCGGGGGTGCCCTTCTCCCGGTTGACCATCGGGCTGGCGGTGCTCGGGCTGGCGGCCCTCAACGCGGCGCTGGCCTGGTGGCAGCGGAAGGAAATTGCAGACGACCTGCGGCGCAACTGGCGCTACTTCCTGGCGGTGGAGGGCATCGCGCTGGCGTTCTTCGCGGCCTTCCTGCTGGTGAGGCTGGGGAACAGCGACCTCTGGCACCAGTGGAAGGGCGGCGAGAAGCCGATGGACTTCTCTTACTTCAATGCGGTGTTGAAGAGCACCACCTTCCCGCCGTATGACCCGTGGTTCGCGGGCGGTTACATCAACTACTATTATTACGGCTTCGTGCTGGTGGGCGTGCCGGTCAAGCTGCTTGGGATCATGCCCTCCATCGCCTATAACCTGATCCTCCCGCAGCTCTTCAGCTTGCTGGCGCTGGGGGCGTTCAGCGTGCTTTGGAACCTGCTGGCAGCCGGGCGCCGCGCGCTGGCCGGCGAAGGTGAAGACGAGGAAGGCCCCGCAAGGCCATACTTTGGCGCGTTGACCGGTTCGCTATTCATCGTGGTTCTGGGAAACCTCGGCTCGCTGCGCATGATCTGGCATGGGTTGATGAAGCTCTCCGCGCCGGATGGGGCTTTCGCCGCCGGGAATATCCTCCAGAAACTCACCTGGACTTTCCAGGGGCTGGCCCACTACATCGGAGGCACGCCGCTGCCCTACGCGCCGGGCGACTGGTATTGGATCCCCAGCCGGGCATTCCCGAACGAGCCGATCACCGAGTTCCCGGCGTTCACCTTCCTGTATGCCGATATGCATGCCCACATGATCGCTCTGCCGGTGACCGTGCTGGTGATCGGCTGGGGGTTATCGCTGCTCCTGGGCCGCTGGGAATGGCAGGGCCCCGGGAAAGCCGGGAAATGGCTGCATTTCGCGGCCAGTTTCCTCCTCGGCGGTCTGGCGATCGGCACGCTGCGCCCGACGAACACGTGGGACTTCCCGACCTACCTGGCGCTGGGCGTGGTAGCCCTGGTCTACACGGTGATGGCTCACGCTGATGTGAGCCGGCTGAGGTGGGACCTGCCGGATTGGCTGAAGCGCACCCTGCTGGCCGGGGCCTGCACGCTGCTGCTGGCCGCGATCGCCTTGATCACCTATCAACCCTTTGCGCATTGGTTTGGCCAGGGTTACAACGCCATTGACCCCTGGAAGGGCGATCATACTCCGTGGTGGTCGTATATCACTCACTGGGGCCTGTTCTTCTTTATGATCATCTCGTGGCTGGTGTGGGAGACTCGCGATTGGATGGCCACGACTCCGGTCTCCTCGCTCAATAAGCTGCGCAGGTACCGCGATATCATCTATCTCGCGGTTGCCGCGCTCATCCTCGGCGTCGTGGCGCTGCTGGCGCTCAAGGTGAGCATTGGCTGGTTCACCCTACCGCTGGCGGCCTGGGCGGGTGTTCTTCTGCTGCGCCCGGGGACGCCGCCTGCGCGGAGGGCTGTGCTCTTTTTGATCGGCACCGGGCTGGTGCTGACCTTGATGGTGGAGTTGATTGTCTTGCGCGGCGACCTGGGGCGGATGAACACCGTCTTCAAGTTCTACCTGCAGGCCTGGACTTTGCTCTCGCTGAGCGCAGCGGCGGCGCTGGCCTGGGTGTTCCCGGCAGTGGAAAGCGAGTGGAAGGCCGCCTGGCGCAATGGCTGGAGCGTGGCAGCCGCCATCCTGGTGGGCAGCGCGGCGTTGTTCCCGCTGCTGGCCGGGGCCGATAAAATCCGCGACCGGATGAGCCCCTTCACGCCGCACACGCTGGATGGAATGACGTACATGGCTTATTCCACCTATAATGAGAACGGCGTGGATATGAACCTGAGCGCCGATTACCGCGCCATTCGCTGGATGCAGGATAATATCAAGGGGTCGCCGGTGATCGTGGAGGGGCATACCACTGAATATCGCTGGGGCAACCGCTTCACCATCAACACCGGGCTGCCGGGCGTGGTGGGCTGGAACTGGCACCAACGCCAGCAGCGCGCACTCACCCCGGAAACCTGGGTGACCGACCGGGTTCAGGCCGTTGCCGATTTTTACTCCACCTATGACCGCGAGCAGGTGGTGGCTTTCTTGCGGAAATACAACGTCAGTTATATTATCGTGGGCGTCCTGGAGCACGCCATCTACCCGATGGACGGCCTGGGCAAGTTTGAAGCCTGGAACAATGACCTGTGGACGGCTGTGTATCGCGACGGCGATACGGTGATCTATCAGGTGAACCGGTGAGGCGGTTGGCTACCAACGTATGATCGCGTTCTTGACCTGGTATCTATCCATCCTGGTGGTGGGCTGGCTGGCTTTCCCGGCGGCTCACCGGCTGCTGCCATTCCTCCCCGAGCGCGGATACACGCTGAGCAAGGCACTCGGGCTGCTGGTGTGGGGTTTCGGCTACTGGCTGCTGGCGTCTTTCCATGTCATCCAAAATGACGGCGGCGGGATTGTGCTCAGCCTGGCGCTCCTCGGCGCGGGCTGCGCTGCTTTTGGATGGAAGCGTTTCAGGGAGATCTTCGAGTGGATCAAGGCGAACCGGCGGGTGGTCATCACCAGCGAGGTGGTGTTCCTGGCGGCGTTTGGTCTGTGGGCGGTGGTGCGGGCTGCCGCCCCCGAAGCCGCCGGCACCGAAAAGCCGATGGAGCTGGCCTTCATCAACGCCATCCTGCACTCGCCGCAGTTCCCGCCGCACGACCCCTGGCTGGCGGGCTATTCGATCTCTTATTATTACTTCGGCTATGTGATGGTAGCCATGCTCTCGCTGCTCAACGGCCTGCCGGGAGAGGTTGGCTTCAACCTGGGCGTGGCTTCCTGGTTTGGGCTGATCGCCGTTTCGGCGTATGGGCTGCTCTATAGTTTGCTGGAGCTGCGCCCTGGCTCAGGAAAGCCGCGGCGCGCGGCGGGGTTGGCGGTGCTTGCGCCGGTTTTCATCTTGCTGGTCAGCAACTTCAACGGTATCCTCGAGGTGATGCACGCCTCGGGCATGTTCTGGGAACAGCCGCAGGGCAGCGGGCAGGTGCAATCCGGTTTCTGGCGCTGGCTGGATATCCAGGAGTTGAACAGGCCGCCCGCACAACCCTACACGCTTGTGCCGAACCGCGCCGGGGGCATCTGGTGGTGGAGGTCATCGCGCGTGTTGACCGATTACGACATGAACGGTGCGCCGCGCGAGGTGATCGATGAATTCCCGGCATTCTCGTTCGTGCTGGGCGACCTGCACCCGCATGTGCTTTCGATGCCGTTCGCGCTGCTGGCGGTGGGGCTGGCGCTCAATCTCTACCTGCGCACACGCAACCGACCCGGCGAGAAGGTTTCTGCTTCAGCCTGGCCTGCACGCGGGGATTTCTGGCTGGCGGTGATTGCCCTGGGCGGGCTGGCCTTCTTGAACACCTGGGATTTCCCGATCTATGTCGGCCTGTACTGCGCGGCTTTCCTCTACGCGCGCATCCAGGCCTCCGGCTGGGCGTGGGCGCGCTTCACGGAGGTGCTTTCTCTGGGCGTACTCCTGGGGGTGGCAGGCATCCTGGCCTACATGCCCTTCTACACCGGGTTTGCCTCGCAAGCAGGCGGAATCCTTCCAAGCCTGGCGTTCTTCACCCGCGGGGTTCACTTTTGGGTGATGTTCGGCACGCTGCTCATCCCGGCGTTGTTCTGGCTGCTGCACGAGATGCAGGCCGAGAAGAACTGGCGAAAGCTGGCGGGCGGCCTGGGGTGGGCGGGGGTGATCGTCTTTGGAGCGTGGCTGCTCTCTTACCTGCTTGGAGCGTTGATGTATGCCTCGCAAGGAACGGCGCAGGTTATCCAGAACATCCAGGGCGGGGCCGAGGCGCAAATGGCGCTGCTCGGTTCGCTGGCAAAGCGGCTGGCGCAGCCGGGAATGTGGCTGAGCATGCTGGCCATCCTCGGGCTGGTGCTGGCGTTGATCCGCTCCGATTTGCGTATAGGCAAAAAGGGAGGGGAAGACTCACCGGTTGAAGAGCCGGGTGAGGATGGCCTTCGCAACCCGGCCAGGGGGTTCCTGTTCCTGCTTGCGCTGGCCGGGTGCGCACTCGTGATTTTCCCAGAATTTTTCTACCTGCGCGACCAGTTCGGCTGGCGAATGAACACGATCTTCAAGTTTTACTTCCAGGCCTGGATTTTATGGGGGCTGCTGGCGGCTTATGCCTCGGCCTGGTTGTGGCAGGATTACAGACCCCGCCTGGCGTTTGTGCCGCGGGCAGTCTGGCTGGGTGTGTTCGCGTGCGGCCTGGTCTATGTGACCTTCGGCGTACTCACCCGCACGCAGAACTTCAGGCCGGCCGCCTGGTCGCTGGATGGGGCAGGCTACATCGCCGCCTATGCCCCGGATGATTACAAAGCGATGATCTGGCTGCGCAGCGCAGCCCCAGGGACGGTGGCGGAGGCCGTCGGCGGGAGTTACAGCGATTACGCGCGCGTGGCGACCGTTTCCGGGCAGCCCAATTTGATCGGCTGGCCCGGGCATGAGAGTCAATGGCGCGGCGGGATGGCCGAAGCCGGCAGCCGCGAACAGGATGTGGAACTGCTCTACACGGTGCCGGATTGGGAAGCCGCGCGGGAGATCATCGACAGGTATAATATCCGGTATGTGTTTGTCGGCTCATTAGAGATGGGCAAGTACCGGGTCCAGGAAGAGAAATTCCAGCGCAACATGACGGTCGTTTTCGAATCCGGCTCCACCCGGGTTTACGAGGCGCCCGCCGACCTGTACCTGCCCGAAGATGATTGAGGTGTTCGCTTGAAGAAGCTGACCATCGAAACTGCCCTGTTCTCACTGGCGCTGGTGCTTGGCGCAGTTTTACGCCTGGTTTCGCTGGGGCATGCCAGCCTGACGGATAGCGAGGCTGCGCTGGCCCTGCAGGCCTACGGCCTTGCGCGCGGGGCCGATGTGAGCCTGGCGGGCCACCCGGCTTATCTCCTGCTGACGCGCCTGCTGTTCGGTTTCTTTAGCGCGACGGATTTTTTGGCGCGCTTCTGGCCGGCTTTGGCCGGCTGCGCATTGATCGGCGCGGCATGGCTGGCGCGCGACCTGCTCGGGCGCATCCCGGCGGTTATCCTGGCGTTCTTCCTGGCGTTCGACCCGGGGCTGGTGGCAGTTTCGCGCGAGGCAGGCAGCCAGGTCATCGCGCTCACCTGCCTGGTGTACCTGATGCTCTTCGCGTGGCGCAGGTCGGCGGTGGGGGTGGGCGTCTTCGCCGGGCTCAGCCTGCTCGGCGGGCCGCAGCTTTGGCCGGGGCTGATCGGCACCGGTGTCTTCTTCTGGATGGCCGGCGATTGGCGGGTGGAGGCCGCGGAACCGCGCAAGCCCTTCGATTGGCGCACCGCGGCCGGGTTCGGCCTGGGCACGTTCGTCCTGGTCGGTTCGATTTTTATGATTGAGCCGCGCGGTTTGAGCGCTGCCGCGGGCAGCCTGGTGGATTACCTCAGCGGGTGGGGACAGCCTTCGGGCATCTCGATTCCGCGCATGCTGGCCGTGCTGCTGGCCTACGAGCTTTTTGCGCTGGCGTTTGGCCTTCTGGGAGTGCTGAGCGGCATCCGGCAGGGGAACCGCCTGGACCGGGCGCTGGGAATCTGGTGGGCGGCAGCGCTGCTACTGGCGCTCATTTACCCGGCGCGCGTGCCTTTTGACCTGGCCTGGGCATGGCTGCCGATGCTTGCGCTGGCGGCGCGGCAAATGCCGAGGCTGTGGGCCGTGGAACCCGAAAACCGCCTGCCTGCGGCCGGGCAGGCCGCGCTGACGCTGGTGCTGGGCTTCTTCCTGTTCTACTCGCTCTTACGGGTGCCCGGGCAGGTCGTTTCGGGCACGAATGCGATCTCCGAACCGGCCATCCGCACGGTGATCGGAGTGGTGCTGCTCTTTCTGGTGACTGCGCTGGTGGCCTGGGGCTGGACGACCCGTGTGGCCCTCATCGGCCTGGGGTGGGGGGCCGGCGTGGCTCTGGCTTTGGTGTGGCTGGCCGCGGCTTTTCACGGAATGGGCATCTCGCGCAACCCGCAGGCCGAGCTAATCCGCTCTTCGCCCTATGTGGCGGATGCCGACCTCGTCCGGCTGATCATTGGCGAGGTGGAAGAATGGCGCCCCGACCCGACCACCCCCATTGAGGTTGCCGCAATCGGGCTGGAGATGCCCTCGCTGCGCTGGGGCCTGCGCAATTACCCGCAGGCAGTGTTCACCAATGCAATCGATGCCGGGCGGCAGCCGGAGGTAGTGCTCACGGCGCGGCAAGAAAGCCTTGCTCTTGCGGCGGCTTACCGGGGGCAGGAGCTGACCTGGAACCAGGCCACAGCCTGGGACCTGGTGGCTCCCTCCGAATGGCTGCGCTGGCTGCTGTTTCGAGATTTACCTTCGGAGAGCATCGAAGCGCAGCGCATTGTGCTGTGGGTCAGGGCCGATGCCTTCCCCGGCGGGGCTGGAGAGCAGGCTCCGGCCGGAGCGGCCCCGGAACCTCAGGCTCCTGCGCCGGGCAGCGATTAACCTATCGAGAGGACGGTTGAATGAAGAATCCGACCATCATCGCCATTGACGGTCCGGCTGCGTCTGGAAAATCGACAATTGCGGAGAAACTGGCAAAAGAATTGAATTACCTGTATCTTGATACCGGTGTGATGTACCGTGCTGTCACCCTGGCCGGTCTGCAGCGGCTGCCAACGCTGGACGACGAAGAAGCGGTGGTCAGGCTTTCCGAACAGGTTGATATTGACATTCGCCAGCCCACCAAAGACGACGGGCGAATGTATGATGTGCTGTTGGATGGGGAAGACGTCACCTGGGCCATCCGCAGCGCCGAGGTGGAGGCGCACGTCTCGCAGGTATCGGCGTACCCTGGTGTGCGCGCGGCGATGACCGCTCAACAACGGCGCATCGGCCGGCGCGGCAGGGTGATCATGGCCGGGCGGGATATCGGCACCGTGGTGTTCCCCGAGGCAGAATTGAAAATTTTTATGGTTGCCTCGCCCGAAGAGCGTGCCCGGCGCCGGCATATCGAGAACTTGAGACGCGGCTTGAAAAGCGATTACAATGAAATCCTCAATGCGATGATCAAGAGAGATCAGATCGACTCGACCCGCGCCGTGGCGCCGCTCCGCCCGGCGGAGGATGCTCATATTATTGACACCGACGGGTTGAGCATCGATGAAGTTGTGGAAAGGGTGAAATCCTTAATGGTTTGAAGCAAGTGAAAACGGATTGGCCGGCTCGAAAATTCTATTCAGGGCCATTGGGAGGGGGGATGGAGCATTTTTCTGTGTTCATTGCCGGCCTGGACGAACCGGAATACGCGAGAGTTGCGGCGGTCTTTGAGCGCACTTTCCCGAACCTGGATCTTCGCCGGGTGAAAACAAAACAGATCAAGGATGAACTGGGCGTATTGCCCTCTGCCTGCATCTGGATCATCAAAGCCCCTGGAAGCGATGGTGAGGCAGATGCGCTGCTTGCCATTCTGAGATTACAGAACTTCTCCGGGCCGATCATCCTGCTGGTGGATGCGTACCGAGAGGCTTCGGCTGTGGCTCTGCTCAACCATGGGGCCGACCGTGTCCTTTCGATGCAGGAATTGGAATCTACCCTGCCGGCCTGTATCGAATATTATTCGGCCGGGTGTGTGGACCTGCCATCGGCGGAGATCCGCGAATCATCCGGAGTGTACCGACTGCCGGACCCGATCATCGACTTGCAGCGCCGCCTGCACCAGGCCATTGGTTCGAGCAATTTCCTCGAATCGATCCTGAATACGTTTACGGCGATCGTCGTCGTGTTCGATCAATCTGGCAGGATTATCTTTTTCAACCGCATGGCTGAAGAGAAAACCGGTTATAGCCAAAAGGAGGTCCTTGACCGTCCGTTCCAGGACTTGTTCTTGCTGCCGGAGGAGCGCGAAAAGGTGCTGCAGGTGCTGGCCCGGTTGCGCGAGGGAAAATACCCCAGCCAGAATCGCAACGCCTGGCTGACGAGGGAAGGAGAAATTCTTCAGATCGATTGGTCGAACACGGTGCTGGAAGGCCCCGACCATGAAACCCAATATGTGATCGGCATGGGGCTTGATGTCACTGAGACTGTTCAGAAAAGTGAATCCCTCAAGAAATCTGAAGAGCGATTTGCGCGGATTTTCAAATCCAACCCGTTGGGGATGGCATTGGTCAGTTACCCCGATGGAAAGCTGTTAGAACTCAATGACAGCCTGCTGCGGTTGCTGGAGATCAACGCCGATCAGGTGACAGGTAAACATGTCTCGGAGCTGGGGCTGTTTCCGCCGGAAGACCTGGAAAGCGCCCAGTACCTTTCGGATCTCCGCCGGCTTCCAGTGGTGAACCTGGAGCGGAAAATCCTCACGCGCTCGCGGAGGCTGCTTTATCTGGTCATCTCGCTGGAGATCATCGAATTCACCGGCGATCCATGCATCCTGGTCATGGTGCAGGATATGAGCGAGCGAATCGCCGCAGAGCAGCGCATGAAGCGGTTCAACGAAGAGCTGGAGCGCAGCGTGCTGGCGCGCACTGCCGCGCTGCAGGCGGTGAACCGTGAGCTACAGGCGGAAGTCAGCTTCAGGAAAGCGATCGAGTCTTCATCGGGGCGATTGATCCAGATCATCTGGGAGACGCCGGATATCGTTACAATTTGCAGCCTGGGCGGGCAGGTACAATATCTCAACAAGACCGGCCGAAGGATGTTCGGGATCAATGAGATCGATTCGGTATCCCACCTCTCGATTTATTCTGCCTACTCAGAGGATTTCAAGAAGTATATCGTTGAGACGATGCGCCCGTATGTGGAGGAGCATGGCGTCTGGCATGGAGAAACCGAACTGATCCTGCCTGATGGGCGGGTGATCCCCGTTTCGCAGGTGGTGATTGGCCACCGCGATGATGAAGGCAAGGTCTTGTTCTTCTCCTCAATCGCCCGTGACATCAGCGATCAGCGCAAGGCCTCGGAAGACCTTCGCCTGGCCTATGAAAAGGAAAAGGAATTGGGCCTGCTGCGAAGCAATTTCCTCTCGATGACATCGCACCAGTTCCGGACCCCGCTCAGCACGATCCTCTCATCGGCAGAATTGATCGAGCACTACGGCGAACAGTGGGCGCCCGAAAAACGCAAGACCCATGCCCGCCGGATACAGGATGCCGCGCAGCGGCTCAACCAGATGCTCGATGATATTCTCGACTATTCGCGCCTGGAGGCTCAGGAGAGCCGCGTGACAATCGAGGAGGTTGACCTCGTCGCGCTGTCGGAAGGGATGATCCGGTTGATGAAAGAAACGGACCGGTACGATCATCCATTCATCTTTGAGCATGAAGATGGGGACTGCCGTGTCCATTCAGACCGGATGATATTGGAAACGGTGGTCGAGAATTTGCTGTCGAATGCCCTCAAGTACTCGCCCGGCGGTAAAGCGATCCGCGTGGAGATCAAGAGAGATGAAGGCGATGTGATCCTTTCGGTGCAGGATGAAGGCATTGGCATTTCAGAAGCCGACCTGGCCATGGTGTTTGAACCGTTCTTCCGGGGAAGCAATGTTGAGGATGAACCCGGCAGCGGTTTGGGGTTGATGACGGTCAAGAAATCCCTCGACTTGATCCAGGGGACAATCTCGGTGCAGAGCAAGATTGGCCAGGGGACGCTCGTCACCGTTTGGATCCCAGATTTGAGTGAATTGCCGAAATGAGCAACAAGGGACGGAAGCTCCTTGTGGTTGAGGATGAGGCTGTCGTATTGGCAAACATCCTGGAATTGTTGGATTCGGAAGGCTACCAGGCGGTGGGCGCCCGCGATGGCGAAGAGGCCTTCCGGCTGCTGCAAGAAGACCGGCCCGATTTGATTCTCTGCGATGTGCGCATGCCGCGCCTGAACGGCCTGGGGCTGCTGGCGCGAATTGCGCAAGATAGCGCGCTGGCGAATATCCCGTTTGTGTTCCTCTCGGCGTTGAAAGAACGCGCCGACCTGCGCTCGGCAATGGCCTTGGGCGCCGATGATTACATCACCAAGCCGTATACCCGCAAGGAACTCCTTGATGCGGTTCGGCGGCGGTTAGATAAGCACGAAGCGCTGCGCTCGGAAGCCAGGCGAAATGCTCAGTCTTTTTATGAAGGGTTGGTCAAGGCACTGCCGATCGAGATGACCCGGTCGCTGGCTCAGATCAAACAGCTGGCCGAGGAATTGGCTGCTTCGAATGGGCAGATCGATGCGGAACAGGTCAGGTCAACCGGGCAGAAGATACAACAGGCCGCAGAGCGGCTTTCGCATTCGGCTGCGAATTACCTCTTGCTCAGCCGGTTGAACGCTTCCACCCCGGCCGAGCTGGCGGGGCATGCTGCCGAAACCCCTGGGCTGGATGTTCAACGTGCGTTGGAGGAAATCGCCCTTTCCACGGCCTGGCAGCACGGGCGGGAAGAAGACCTGCACCTTGATCTGCGCGAGGGAAGACTCGCGGTGAACGAGACTTCTTTTCAGATAATCGCCGAAGAAACGCTGGCCAGCGCATTTGAACACACCACACCGGGCAGCCTCGTGGAGCTTACCGCTGCGCTCAGCCCGTTGGATGGCATGTTCCGGATGGTCATTTCACATCACGGGCGCGGTTTCACCCATGCCGAACTGGAAGGGCTGCGGCAAACCGACATGAAGCGGAGTGACGATTTCCTTGAGATCGGCGTTGGAATGATCCTCGCGCGTAAATTGGTTGAGATTTTAGGAGGCGAATTCGACATCCAAAGCGAGCCTGGCCAGGGCACGCGCATGGTGGTGGATTTTCCGCTTTCGCAATCTTGATATCCCCTACGAATGGAGCATGGCGATTCGATGTGTGATACCTTTGTGATTTTGCCGGACGCAACGCGAGATGGTTCGCTCATATTTGGGAAGAATTCCGATCGAGAACCCAATGAAGCCGAGGAAGTCGTCTTCATACCGGCAGCCGATCATGCCCCGGGAACGATGCTGCGCTGCACGTACCTGGATATCCCGCAGGTGGAGCACACCCATGCGGTGCTCCTGTTGAAACCGTTCTGGATGTGGGGCGCCGAGATGGGCGCCAATGAACACGGGGTGGTCATCGGCAACGAGGCGGTGTTCACCAAACTTCCGGTGGCCAGGGAGCAGGCGCTGACCGGCATGGATCTGATCCGCCTCGGCCTGGAGCGGGCCTGCAGCGCCGAGCAGGCGCTTGAGACGATCATCGAACTGCTTGAGCGCTTCGGACAGGGTGGAAACGGCGGGTTCACCCACCCGCTCTATTACCATAACAGCTTCATCATCGCCGATGCGCGTTCGGCCTGGGTGCTCGAAACAGCCGGCAAGGAATGGGCCGCTGAACAGGCCACGGGAGTGCGCTCCATCTCCAACGCCATCACGATCGGCAGCCGGTGGGATCGGGCATCGCAGGGGCTGGCAGCGACGGCCGTGTCAAGGGGCTGGGTGAAGCGCATCGAGGATTTCGATTTCGGCCGCGATTACAGCGATACCATTTACACGACTTTCAGCGCTGCCCGATCCAGGCAGGCCTGCACCACCCATTTACTGGCTGCCCGCAAAGGGCAACTGGGTGTGGAGGATGCTTTTCGCATTTTAAGGGCGCATGGCATTGAGCCCGATGGGCGCTGGCGTCCAGACGTCGACCTGACCGGCGCATCGGTTTGCGCGCACGTGGGTTTTGGGCCGGTGCGGGTCAGCCAATCGGTGGGGTCGCTGGTGGCGCATCTGACGCCCGAAAGGAAAACCTATTGGGTGACGGGCACATCGGCTCCGTGCACAAGCGTTTTCAAACCGGTGTGGTTCGAAAGCGGCATCCCCTGGCGGGATGAGCCCGCGCCGGGCGGAACCTTCAACCCGGCCTGCCTGTGGTGGCGGCACGAGCAGCTTCACCGCAGGCTCGTTCACGGCTCTCCGGCAGAGTTCGCGCGGCTCGATGAGGCCCGGCGCAGCCTTGAAAGCGAATTTATCCAAGCGGCAGGTGAGGGTGGCGACGTTGGCGATGTCGCCTCAAGCTGTTACCGGAAAGCCGAAGAATTCGAGCGCGAGTGGCTCGAAAGGGCATTGCACGCAAGGGGAGGCCAATCGCGGTTCTATTACCGGCTGGCGTGGAACCAATTCAACCGCGAAGCAAAGATGGACTTGCGCACTCCATAGATTTTTAAGCCTGATGCTATAATAAAAACCATCCTTTTATGACGATCATTACCGGGATTTTTTCCTCGAAAGCCTTCTTCCTCCCCATCACCAGCCTGATCGGCTGGCTGGCGTGGTTTGCTTTCGCCGGCTTGATCGCCGTTTGGGCTCGATCGTGGTGGGAGAACCCCTGGAGTCTTCTTCGCAGGCGCTGGTGGGTGTTCCTGCTTCTGCTGCTGGCGGCCCCGTTTACCTCGACGGTCTTTGGCCTGCGGCTGCCCGGCCAGACTCTCCCGCTGCCAGGGGTGACCCTGGATGCCGGCGGGCCGGTGTTGATGTTCCTGGCGGCGCTGCCGTGGGTGCTTGCCGCAGGTCTGCTCGGACCATTCCCGGCGCTGGTGGTGGGGTTCATCTCCGGGCTCTTCTCGGGGATGTTTTCTACCCACAGCCTGTTTGCGCCGTTAGAAACCGCCTGCCTGGCGCTGTTGTTCAGCAGGGCCGTCAGGCAGCGCTACCGCACGCTGTTCTACCGGGTCTTGCGCCACCCCATGGGCGCGGCCTTCTTGCTGGCCGCTGCCTTCAGCCCCGTGTATATGCTCACCACGCTGTTCGCAGTGAACGCTCCCCTGGCAGTGAGGTTAGATTATGCCCTCACCCAAACCTGGGAGATCATCCTTGTGCGCGGATTCGAGCTGATCCTGGCCGGGGCGGTTGGCGAGGTGTTGTACCTGACCATCCCGCTCTATTGGGGGGTTCTAGGGCCTTTGCTGCCTTCTCCGGCGGAATCGCGTTTGCAGACGCGCTTCTTCCAGGGCAGTGTGCCGCTCATGCTGGCGCTCTTGCTCACCCTGACGATTGGCGACTGGCTGGTGGCCGGGAACGCCGCTCGCAGGATGGTGGAGGAGCGGCTTTCCAGCACGGCGCAGGTGGCCATCAACAGCCTGCCGTACTTTATGGAGACCGGGCAAAGCCTGATCCTCACTATGGCGACCCCCGACCTGATCGGCGCAGCCGGCGAAGATACCAACGCCCGCCTGTCTGAGAAGCTGCGGTCGGTGCCGTTCTTCCGCCAGTTGACGCTGTTCGATTCCTCCGGCACGCCGGTTGGCGGATACCCGCAAGCCCAGTTCGAGCAAATCCTCCCCAATCAGGAAGAGATCAACGGGGTGAGCCTGGCGTTGAGCGGGGTGCGCTTCCAGACCTACACGGTTCCTCCGCGGCCGGGCGAAGCCTCGGCGCAGGTTTCCTTCCTGGCGACGATTCCCGCCGAAGATGGCGGCGTGGCGGGGGTGCTGCTTGGCCGGACGGATTTAATCAATAACCCCTTCACCCAGCCGGCCGTTCAGGCGTTGGAAAACTTGAAGGAAATCGGTGGGCGGGGATACCTTCTGGATGAAAACGGGCGCGTTGTCTATCCGCTCGAATCGGCGCAGATTACGGAATATGCCGGAACGCTTCCACAGGGCAGATCGTTCTTCGAGGACACCCTGCCGGATGGAACCCGCAGCTATACCTATTACCTGCAGGCCGAGGGCCGCCCGTGGGCGATTGTGATGGGTGTCCCGGCGCAATATGCCCAGGAAGTGGCGCTGAAGATTGCCGTCCCGCTGCTGGTGATCCTCGCGCTGGTCATCATCACCGCATTTGTTCTGCTGCGCTTCACCCTGGGCAGCATGACAACCTCACTCACCGGGTTGGCGCGCCAGGCAAGCTTGATCACGCGCGGCGAATTGAACCAGGCGGTGCAGGTGAAGGGTGAAGACGAGATCGGCCAGCTGGCCAACTCGTTCGAGCGTATGCGGTTGAGCTTGAAATCGCGCCTGGATGAATTGAACCGCCTGCTGGTTGTCAGCCAGGGGGTGGCGGCGCATTTGGAGATCCACGACGCCGTGCAGCCCATCCTCAATGCGGCCATTCAGGATGGCGCCTGCCTGGCGCGGGTTGTGCTGATTAATGAAGTGACCCTCGATCCGCGCCAGCCAGGCCCGGTGGCTTTTAGCGCCGGCCAGGCTGCCGAACAATATAACCACCTTGACGGTTTGTTGTTCGACCTCATGCGGCATCAAGAATTGATGCCCCTGCCGAGCGCGGCGCGGATGCGGCGCTTGAACGTCAAACCGGGGCTGGCGATGCCGGGCGCTTTGATCGCCTTGAGCATCCGGCACAAAGATCAATACTATGGCACGCTCTGGCTCGCGTTCGATTCGGCACATGCCTTCAGCGATGAAGAAGTGCGCTTCCTTTCCACCCTTGCCGGGCAGATTGCCCTGGCAGCGTTCAGTTCCAGGCTCTATGCCCAGGCCGAGGTGGGCCGCCAGCGGCTGGAAGCGGTGCTGGCTTCGATGTTGGAGCCGGTGCTCGTCTTTGATGAGCAAACCCGCCTGTTGCTGCTGAACAATGCCGCGCTGCAGGTGCCGGATCTGGTGAAATCGGCCGAAGAGGGGAGAACCGTCCAGGAAGTGCTTAATTCGCCTGATCTGGTCACCTGGCTGGCCTCTCCGCTGGAAAAACGCTCGCCTCCTCGTGAAATTGCCCTTGCTAACGGGCGGGTATATTACACCAGCGTCTCAGCGGTGCAGGTGGAGGGGCGGCCGGTGGGGCGCATCTGCCTGATGCGCGATATCACCCATTTTAAAGAATTGGACCAGTTGAAGTCGGACTTTGTGGCCACCGTCAGCCACGACCTGCGCTCGCCGCTGACCCTGATGCGCGGCTACGCCACCATGCTGCAAATGGTGGGCGAGTTGAACGAACAGCAGAAGGGATATGTTCGCAAGATCATCGGCGGGGTAGAGACGATGGCGCGGTTGGTGAATAACCTGCTCGACCTGGGGCGCATTGACGCCGGGGTGGGGCTGCAAATCGAGAAAGTCGTCGTTCAGCAGGTGGTGGATGAGGTGATCGGTTCGCTGCAGGCCCAAGCCGTGCAGAAGGAAATTCAACTCAGCCAGGTGATCAACGGTGATGCGCCGCTGGCGGTCATCGAAGCCGACCGGGCGCTCGTGCAGCAGGCGCTGTATAACCTGGTGGAGAATGCCATCAAGTACACCCCGGTGAAGGGACAGGTAAAGCTGCGCATGGAAGTGAAACCCGCCACGGTCCTTTTGCAGGTCATTGATAACGGCATTGGCATTGCCCCGCTGGATATTCCGCGCCTGTTCGAAAAATTCTACCGCAGCGGGCGAAGGGAAGCCCATTCACAGCGGGGGACGGGGTTGGGGCTGGCCATCGTCAAATCCATCGCAGAGCGGCACAAGGGGCAGGTGTGGGTTGACAGCCAGCTGGGTAAGGGCAGCGTATTTTACCTGGAACTGCCGATAAAACAGGTTCAGATGGAATTAGCGGGGGCTAAATAGCGAAATTCCAGAAAATACCCTCTAGACTTTCTGATGGTTTGTGTTATAATTTTAGATCGCATGCTGATGATGAATGAGCCCTGATCTGTCCACCAGAGCGCAAGGGAGGGAACTCCTTTGCGCCGGGTGCTTTAATCAGGTTCCGATTGGTTTTGTTTCAGGAGGCGCTTAGTGGAAACCAAAGGTCTCACCGCTCTGCGGATCAGCCTGGCTTCACCCGATACCATCCGAAGCTGGTCGTACGGCGAGGTGCTCAAGCCGGAGACGATCAACTACCGGCGGCTTCGCCCCGAGAAAGACGGGCTTTTCTGTGAAGCCATTTTTGGACCCACCCGCGATTACCAATGTTACTGCGGGAAGTATAAGAATCCGCGTTATAAAGGCATCGTTTGCGATAAATGCGGCGTTGAGGTGACCCGATCTTCTGTGCGCCGCGAGCGCATGGGGCACATCGACCTGGCCACTCCCGTCGCCCACATCTGGTACACCCGCCGCATCCCTTCTTACCTGGGGCTGCTCCTGGATATCTCCCGCCGCAACCTGGACCGGGTGCTGTACTTCGCGCAGTACATCGTGACGTACGTGGATGAAGACGCCCGCCAAAAGGCCCTGAAGCGCCTGGAAGACGAGATTAACATCTCTGAACGCGAACAGGCCAATCAGATCAATGAGAAGATTAAACAGGTCAAGCTAGACCGCGATCGCAAGATCGGCGAGTTGAACCAGCAGAAGGCCGAGCTTCAGGCGCGGTCTGATGAAGCCATTGCCCTGCGCCTCGACCCGGTGATGAAAGAAGGCCAGCGCCTGGAAAGCGACCTGCAAGAGCGCATGAACCAGGTGACGAACAAGGCCATCATCTTCGAGGCCACCGGCGTGACCATCGTCGAAGCGGGCCAGGCGATCAACGCGCAGCACATTTCGAAAGTCCAGCGCACGGTGAAAGAGCGCCTGGATGAACTCGAGACGGAGGTGCGCGAGCAGCTTCGCCGCGACCAGGAACAGATTTCGATGGAAGTGCAGAAGCTGCGCGCCGAAGCAGAGGAATCGATGGAAGCGCTGCGCAACCAGTTGGAAGACGCTTCCACCATCTCGCAGGGGCAGAATGCACGCCTGCGCGACGAACTGCAGGAGCTGCGCCCGTTCACCTTCCTGACCGAGAGCCGCTACCGCGAACTGAAACAGCGCTGGGGGCAGGTCTTCCGGGCCGATATGGGCGCGGAAGCCTTCTATGACATCCTGCGCCGCCTGGACCTGGAAAAACTTACCGACGACCTGTGGCACGAGGTGCGCACCTCGAAGAGCAAGCAGAAACGCAAGTAGGCCACCATTCGCTTGAAGGTGGTGGAAGCATTCCGCCGCTCGACCAACCGCCCGGAATGGATGATCCTGACCGTTTTACCGGTAATTCCGCCGGATCTGCGGCCGATGGTGCAGCTGGATGGCGGGCGTTTTGCCACCTCCGACCTCAACGACCTGTACCGCCGCGTGATCAACCGCAACAACCGCCTCAAGCGACTGCTTGAACTGGGCGCGCCGGACGTGATTGTGCGCAACGAGAAGCGTATGCTCCAGGAAGCAGTCGACTCGTTGATCGATAACTCGCAGCGCGGCAAGGCGCTCTCGCGCCGCGGCCGCCGCGAGCTCAAATCGCTCAGCGATATGCTGAAGGGCAAGAAGGGGCGTTTCCGCCGCAACCTGCTCGGCAAGCGCGTGGATTATTCCGGCCGCTCGGTGATCGTCGTCGGCCCCAAGCTCAAGCTTCACCAATGCGGGCTTCCGAAGACCATGGCGCTGGAACTCTTCCGGCCGTTCGTCATCTCCAAGCTGGTGGCGCATAACTATGCCGCCAATGTGAAGGGCGCCAGGCGCTTCATCGAGCGCAACCGCCCCGAGGTGTGGGAAGTGCTCGAAGAGGCAATCAAAGAGCGGCCTGTGCTGCTCAACCGCGCGCCCACGCTGCACCGCCTGGGCATTCAGGCCTTCGAGCCGGTTCTGATCGAGGGCAGCGCCATCCAGCTTCACCCGCTGGTGACCACCGCCTTCAACGCCGACTTCGACGGCGACCAGATGGCCGTGCACGTGCCGCTCTCGGAGCGCGCCGTGTGGGAAGCGCGCAACCTGATGCTATCCTCGCGCAACCTGCTCAAACCCGCCGACGGAGAGCCGATCATCAGCCCGTCGAAGGATATGGTGCTGGGCGTGTTCTACCTGACGATGGATGACAATCTGGTCCACAAGAACGACGGGCGGCACTTCGCCAGCATGGACGAAGTGGAGCTGGCCTATCACCTGGGCCAGGTGGATGTGCACACGCATATCAACTTGCTGACCGAGACGTGGTATGACGACTCGGATCACCGCTTGAGCGCCCCCGAGAAGCGCCTGATCAAAACCACCGTCGGGCGGGTGCTGTTCAACCGCATTCTGCCGCCCGAGGTGCAGTTCCGCAACATCAAGCTCGATAAGGGCGGCGTGAAAGACCTGATCGGCGACGTGCTCGAGGTGTGCGGCCAGGAGATTACAACCGATGTGGCCGACCTGGTGAAGGACATCGGCTTCGAATACGCGATGCGCTCAGGCTCGACGATCGCCGTTTCGGATATTACCATTCCGGAAGAGAAAGAAAAAATCATCGCCGACGCCAACCAATCGGTCGAGCAGGTGGGGCGGGCATTCCGCCGCGGCCTCCTGACCGATCAGGAACGCAACGAGCGCGTGATCGACATCTGGCAGCAGACGACCAAAGTGGTGGCCGATACGGTGCGCAAGTCCATGGACCCGAACGGCAACCTTTCGACCATGGCGCTTTCGGGCGCCACCAAGGGCGGTTTTGGCCCCATTGCGCAGCTGGCCGGCATGCGCGGCCTGATGGCCGACCCCGCCGGGCGTATTATCCGCCTGCCGATCACCTCTAACTTCCGCGAAGGTCTGACGACGCTGGAGTACTTCATCTCCACGCACGGCGCGCGCAAAGGCCTGGCCGATACCGCGCTGCGCACCGCCGACGCCGGTTACCTGACGCGCCGCCTGGTGGATGTGGCCCAGGATATTATCATCAACGAGTTCGACTGCGGCACCGAAGACGGCATCTTCCTGCGCAAAGCCGATGACGTGGCGGGGCAGTCCTTCAAGGAGCGCCTGTTCGGGCGCGTGGTGGCTGCCCGCGTGGTGGATCCCCGCACGGGCGAGATCCTGGCCGAGCGCGAAGATATGCTCGACCACAACCTCTCGCGCAAGCTGATGGAAGCCGGCGTGGACGAGGTGAAAGTGCGCTCGCCCATGACCTGCGAGTTGATCCACGGCATCTGCGCCAAGTGCTACGGCATGGATCTTGGCCGCGGCAAGATGGTCGAGCTGGGTGCGGCCGTTGGCATCGTGGCGGCCCAATCGATCGGCGAGCCGGGCACGCAGCTCACCCTGCGCACCTTCCACACCGGCGGTGTGGCGGCCGGCGGCGACATCACCACGGGCCTCCCGCGCGTGGAAGAGTTGTTCGAGGCGCGCCGCATGCCCAAGGGCGAGGCCATCATCTCGCAGATTTCCGGCACCGCGCGCATCATGCAATCGGACCGCTACAGCGATCAGCGCCTGGTGCGCATCGAGCACAGCGAGATGATCAGCGATGAGTACGACATCCCCGCCGGCTGGACGGTGGTGGCGAAGGACGAGACGAACATCTCCATGAGCGAACCGGTCGCCATCATGGGCGAGGCGAGCATCACCGCGCAACACGCCGGGCGCGTGCGCGTTGAAGAGGGCAAGGTGTTTGTCTCTTATGAACAGCGCGACAGCGCGGAATATGAGATTCCGAACACCGCGCGCCTGCTGGTGAAAGACGGCGAGCATATCGAGGCCGGAACCCCGTTGACCGAAGGTTCGCTCAACCCGCATACCATCCTCAAGATCAAAGGCCGCGATGCCTGCGAGATGTACCTGCTGACCGAGATCCAAAAGGTCTATCGGGCGCAAGGCCAGAACATCAACGATAAACACTTCGAAGTGATCATCCGCAAGATGCTGGGCAAAGTGCAGGTCACTCGCCCGGGCGACACGGTCTTCCTGCCATCGGACTTTATCGACCGGCTGGAGATCCGCAAGACGAACGAATCGCTGGCGACGACCGGCAAACAACCGGCGCGCTTCGCCGAGATTTTGCTTGGGGTGACGAAAGCCTCCCTGAACACCGATTCGTTCCTCTCGGCGTCTTCCTTCCAGCACACCATCAAAGTGCTGGCGGGGGCGGCTATCGCCGGGACGAAAGACAACCTGTTCGGCCTGAAGGAAAACGTGATCATCGGCAAGCTGATCCCGGCGGGCACGGGCTTCGTGCGCGGGCGCTTCCAGGAGCCGAGCAATGATCCATCCTCACGTCCGCTGTCTGTCTCCACGCTTCCGGCGGGCGACTGAGCAAGTGAGAGAACGCCAATCGAGGCGCGGTGAATACCGCGCCTCGATTTTTTTTAAATGCAGCTGAGCCGGGCAGGGTTGGATGAGTTGCGTAGAACAAATGTCCTTTGTGGTAAGATATGAGTGATTCCCGTTGATGTTATGCGCCGCGCGATGCGGCGCCGATTACCCGGTCAGGAGCAGACGCATGGAAGTTGGGTTGGTGAAAAGGGTGGATATCGACCAGGAGATGCAGCAGGCATACCTGGATTATGCGATGAGCGTGATCGTCTCGCGGGCGCTGCCCGATGCGCGCGACGGCCTGAAGCCGGTACAACGGCGCATCCTCTACGCGATGCACGATATGGGCCTCAGCCCCGATTCCGCCTTCAAGAAATCGGCTCGTGTGGTGGGTGAGGTGCTGGGCAAATACCACCCGCACGGCGACGTGGCAGTCTACGAGGCCATGGCACGCCTGGCGCAGGACTTCACCATGCGTTACGAGCTGGTGGACGGGCAGGGGAACTTCGGCTCGATTGACGGCGACCCGCCTGCCGCCATGCGCTACACCGAGGTGCGCCTCACGCGCTATGCCACCGAGTTGATGGCGCAGATCGAGCGCAACACGGTGGATTTCGGCGATAACTTTGACGGCACGCTGCGCGAACCGGAGGTTCTCCCGGCGGCCGTGCCCAACCTGCTGGTCAACGGAGCGAGCGGTATTGCGGTGGGCATGGCCACCAGCATCCCTCCGCACAACCTGGCGGAAGTGATCGACGCGCTCTCGTTCATGCTCGAAAACTGGGAGAAGCTGGACGACCTCGGCGTGGAAGACCTGATGCGCTTCGTTCAAGGGCCGGATTTCCCGACCGGAGGGATTATCCTGCACGAGGAAGGCGATTCGGGGCTGCTCTCGGCTTATGGGAGCGGCAAGGGGCGCATCACCGTGCGCGGCAGGGTGCATGCCGAAGATATGGGCCGCGGGCGCAGCCGCTTGATCATCACCGAACTGCCGTACCAAACCAACAAGACTTCGTTGATTGAACGCATCGCCGAACTGGTTCGCAACGGCGACCTGGAAGGGATTGCCGACCTGCGGGATGAATCGGACCGCCAGGGCATGCGCATCGTGGTGGAGTTGAAGCAAGGCGCAGAGACTGAAGATACCCTGCGCGCATTGTATAAGCACACCCCTTTGCAAACGACTTTTGGCATCAACCTGCTGGCACTGGTTGACGGCGAACCGCGCCTGCTCAACCTGAAGCAGGCGCTGCGGGTGTTCCTTGAACACCGCCTGGTGGTGGTGCGCAGGCGAAGCGAGTTCGACCTGGCGCGCGCAAAGCACCGTCAGCACATCCTGGAAGGGCTGCGCGTGGCCCTCAAGCACCTGGATGAGATCATCGCGCTGATCCGCAATTCGCCGGATGCCGACCAGGCCCGCGCACGGCTGATGAAGCGCTACGACCTGACCGAAATTCAAGCCCAGGCGATCCTCGATATGCAGCTCCGCCGCCTGGCCTCGCTGGAGCGCAAGAAGATCGAGGATGAATACCGGGAGGTCGTGGCCGAAATCAAAGACCTGGAAGCCCTTCTGCGGTCTCCCAGGCGCATGCGGCAAACGGTGGAACAGGAACTGGCCGGGATGAAGGAAATCTACGGCGACCGGCGCAGGACGCAAATTTTCTCGCTCAAAGATGGCGATTCGGCCAGGAGCCTGCTGACGACCACCGACCTCACCGCGGCCCAATCGGTCTGGGTGGGGGTGACCGCTGATGGGAAAATCGGCCGCACGCACGGCGAGACAATGCCGGATGCGCTGCCGCGCCATTTGCTGCGTGTTTCTACGCACGAGACTCTGTACCTTGTGAACACCACCGGACAGGCCGCGGCTGTGGCGGTGCATACACTGCCGGAGGTGGAGTCATTCGACGGCGGTGCGCCGCTCTATAAAGCCTGCGCCCTCGAAATGGAAGACAGACTGGCCTTCATGTTCAGCCTCCCGCCGGTGCGCAGCGAGGATGAAGAACGCTATATCATGACCGTCTCGCGGGCGGGTATGTTGAAAAAATCGTCCGTGAGCGAGCTTCCGGGGCCGTCGGCCCAGCGGTTTGTGCTGGTGAAGGTCAACGCCGGAGACGAGCTCGTGACGGGCATGCTCACCGACGGCAAGAACGTGGTCTGGCTGGTCACAGCGCAAGGCATGAGCATCCGCTTCTCTGAAGAGGAAGTGCGCCCGATGGGGCTGGTTGCGACCGGGGTGATGGGCATCAAGCTGGGCGAAGGCGACGTGGTGACCGCGATGCTTGCCTGGCAGGAAAAATCCGAGCTGGCCCTGCTGGCTTCGGATGGCACCGGCTGGCGCGTGGCGAGTGGCGAATTCCCACTGCAAGGGCGCTATGGGCAGGGGGTGATCGCCTGCCGGGTGGCGCGGGGCGCCGAGTTGATCGGCGGCGTGGCAGGAAACGGAAAATCCAGCCTGCTGGTGTATTTCCAAAAAGGCGCCGTGCGCCGTCTGCGCTTTGGCGACTTCCCGCCTGGCAGGCGCGGAGGGAAGGGCGCGGGCGTCGTGGCGGTGAAGGCGGGCGACGAGGTGATCGGCCTGGCCCTGGCAGACGGCATGGAGGCGCGCAAAACGGTAAAAGCGCCTGCAGGGAGTTCGAACAGCGAGCGCTCGAAAGACACCCCTGCAAAGCCCCGGCAAACCGTGGATAAGCCTGCAAAGGCCGCCACGGCGGGCAGGAAAGCCAGTGCGAAGGCCGCCGAAGCGCCTGCTGCGGCCGCAAAGCCCTCGGCCCGGAAACCACGCGCCGCAGGCGAGCCCGAGCCTGCTCAGAAACCCGCCGCGAAGCGCGCGGCCGCCAAACCGGCTTCTGAACCCCCGGCGAAGAAACCGGCTGTAAAACCCAAAGCTTCGGTTGCAGCCGGTGCGCGGAAGAAGAAAACCGCTGCTCCGCCCGAAGAGACAGGCGCCCAACCGCCTGTGCCGGGAAAGGCCCGTAAAACCCGCGCTGTGCCAAAAGAGGCACCCGTGGCGGCCGGCACCGGCCTGAAGAGAAGCGAGGCAGCAGCCCAGGCCCCGCAGGCGGCCCCAAAAGCAAAGCGTAAAACCTCCGCGGCAGCACCGGAGGCGAGCGCGCCTGCACCGGCGCGCAAGAAGAGCGGAGCGGCTTCCTCAGCGGTTGAGCAGCAAGTTCTGCCGGGCCTGGCAGAACCGAAACCGAAGCCGAAGCGATCGAAGGCGGAATAACAGAAAGGGCGCAGCAGATGCGCCCTTTTTTTTCATCGCAGGGTGCCTGGCTCAGGGCCGGTTGAGGTTGTAAGAGCTGAAGTGGTAGATGATCTTCCCGTTGGCCAGCCCGAGGGTGTCGCTGCCGTTATTCACCACGCCTTTGCGTGAAACGGCTTTCCAGGCCAGGTGGCGGTGCTGTTCGGCTTTTTCGTATCCGTTGGAGATGAAGCGGGCATCGGGCAGAAGGTCGTTGAAGAACGCTTCGAGCCAGCCGCGCAGTGAAGCTGCGCCCTGGGTGATGCGCAGATAGGTGACGTGCACTGCCTGCGGATGGTAGAGGGCGAGCACCTTTTCGGGGTCGTGGGTGTTCAACGCATCGATGTAGGCTTCGGCGATATCCTTCGCAGGTTCGGCGGGCGGGTCGGAAGCGACGGCACCATCGGCGGCAATGGCCTTCCAGATCTCCGGCAGGTCGCGCCGGCAGAACTCCCAGCCCCAAAAGTTGCATCCCGCCAGCCCGTTCGACTTGACCGCTTTCATGAATTCCGTCACATCTTCAACCGTCGGGCGCCAGCCGCCTCCCTTATATGCCGCGCCGGTGGGGAAGACAGGACGCCTCGGCGCGATATTCCGAAATTCCCGCAGGGTGCGGGCCAGCTGGGCCGCGGGGTTGTGCGCCTTTTCCCAGTAAACCTGCGGCATATTCAGATTCACATGCTCGAAGAAGGTGCTCCAGGGAATTTGCGGGTGAAGGGTGGGGAAGCGGAAGGAACTGAGCGCCAGGGGAAAATCCGGGAAACGGCTGCGTAGTTCGCCCAGGTAGCGGCGGGCAGCCTGGTCGCGTCCGGGAAGTTTGTATTCCTTCTCCGCGTCGATGACGAAGCCATCGAGCTCGAGCTGTGAGATGCGCTGGATGGCCATGCGCGCTTCGGGGATGGGTTCATAACCGTAAACGTATTGCCAGCCCCAAACCTGGATGCCCTGCGCGTGCAATGCTTCGGCGAGGGGCGGCACGTAGTCTTGCTTGCCGTCCGGGCTGATGTTGTGCGGATAGAAGCGGTCGGCTACCTTGACCAATACGTGTGACAGGCCGGCTTCCTTCGCGGTGGAGGCAATTTCCTGCGGGCTGCCCTTTTCGCAATTTTCAATTTTCCAGATGTAAAAACCGTTTCCTTTGAGCATGTCCTACCATTGGAATTTTCAAACAGCTGGCGGAAGGCTGCCTTCCAGCCCCAGTTGCGGGGCAATGCGGCGCATGGCGAGGATGACGTTATCTACGTGCTCCCAAAGCTCGACGCCGAACTCGGCGGTGGCGGAGCTGATTTCCTCGCGATTCGCGCCGGCAGCGAAGGCCCTGTCCTTCCATTTTTTCTTCACCGACTGAGCCGTCAGGTCATAGAGCGAGCGCGACGGCCTGACCAGCGCCACCGCAGTGACAAGACCGGTGATTTCGTCGCAGGCATAGAGCGCTTTATCCAATAGCGTGGTGCGCGGCACGCCGGTTTCGACGCCGTGCGCCAGGATGGCCCGCACGATCACCTCCGGCACGCCGTGCTCGCGCAGAATGGGCGCTCCTTTGAGGGGGTGTTCCTCGAGGGTCGGGTGGATTTCCCAGTCGAAATCGTGCAGCAGGCCGGTGAGCCCCCACAACTCGATATCTTCGCCGTATTTTTCGGCGTATAAGCGCATCGCGGCTTCTACCGATAACATGTGGTTGATTAACCCCTGGTTCTTCACATATTCCTGGACGATTGCCAGGCCTTCACTGCGCTCCATGGAACCTCCTTAGAATGTTTTGGTGCAAGTTGAATGCCAAACGCTTCAGCGGTGGGCCTGCTCTGGCGGGTAGATCGGTTCCGGGTCGCCCAGCACCGGCAGCGGGCGGCTGACCCACACTTCCCATAGGGCAACGGTGGTGGCGAACGACTCGCGGATGGCCCAGCTGACCTGCGAGCGGCGCTGGTAGGTGCGCCGGTCGGCTTCGACGCCCACGGCCTTCAAGCCCAACTGGTTGCAGGTGAACACGGCGCGCGCCAGGTGGAAACGCTGGGTGACAAGGATGGCTTCTTCCAACTGGAAGATTGCCCTGGCGCGGTAGCAGGTATCGTAGGTGCGGCGGCCGGCGTAATCGAGCACGATGGCGGTTTCGGGCACACCCAGCTCCAGGGCGTAAGCTTTCATCGCCCCGGGCTCGTTGTAATTCTCGAAGCGGTTGTCGCCGCTCATGAGCAGGCGGTCCACCTTGCCGGAAAAATAAAGCTGGGCGGCGGTGGCGACCCGGTCGCGCAGGACGGGTGTTGGGGTGCCGTCGCGGTAAAGGCCCGCTCCGAAGACGACCGCCGTCCGGCCCTTTGGCGCATTCTGGAGGGTGAATATCCGCGGAGCGGCATACAGAGCAGCGGTCAGACGCGCCAACCCGATCACGATCAGAGCAGAGACAGCCAGAACCAGCAGGATGCGTAGAATCATCTTCAAGATGCCCATTTTAACCCAGGTTGGGGGGTTATTTGCCGATTAAATCGCGCGGGTCGATCCCAAGCGCGGCAACGATATCGCGTAACGGGTTATACTCCGCATCGTCTCCGGGCTTGATCGCGTCGATCTGGTAGTTCCCGGCCGCCAGCGAGAGCAGCGGCAGGCCGTCTTCCTGCCTGGCAAGCTGCAGATAGGCCGCGGTGAGCGCTTTCGCGCGGTCTTCAGGCATTCCGGCGATGAAGGCAATGTTCAGGTTGGGGATGATGGCATCGGTGCGCCAGATGACCGGAATGCGCTCGATGGCGTCGGGCAGGTCCTCGAGGACAGCCGATGCCGTGCGCGGATCGCCGGAGATGGAGAAGGTGGCGCCGAATTCGCACACACCTTTCACATAGAGCGCGCGCACAACCCCGGCGTGGCTCTGCGTAAAGGCCGCCTCGCCCGTCTGGATGCCGTTGAGCGCCAGGATTCCGGCCGGGACGATATACCCCGATACGGAGCCGGGCTCTACCCAGCAGGGGCGTTTGCCGGCAAACTGCGCGAGCGCGGTGGGCGCATCTGCGCTGTTGAAGCCGCTGATTGGATCGTAATAGGGCACAATCCCGCTCGACACGTTCGCTAGGAACTGGCTTCCGTATTTATAAACCCCAAAATGATTGACCTGAATGGCGACCTCGGCCAGGCCGAACTGGCTGGCATACAAGTAAGTCATCGGTGGAAGCCAGGCCACATGCACGCGGCGCCCGAGCATTTCATCGATCAGGCTCTGGTAGGAGGTGAATATGCGGCTCTTGACCGTGAGGCCGCTGTACTGGCTGAGCCGGTCGGCCAGAAGGTTGTTCGCATCGGTCACTTCGGGCGAGGAGTTTTCAGAGACGGCGCCCAGGACGAGCGGATTGGTTGGGTCGCCGACCGGTTTTGGCGTGGGGGTGAGCGTGGGCTCGGGAGACGGGGTGGGGGTTGTCAGCGGGCCGGGGGTGATGGTGGGAGTGGCGCTCAGGCAGCCGCTCAGCGCCAGCGAGAAGGCCAGGACGAGGAGCGCGTAAAGCAAGCCTGGTCTGTTCCTTTCAGGCCGAGGATCGCCGGTGCGCCATCGTTGGTGGTGTGCGCTGATCATCTCTTCAGGGATTATATCTAAAAATAGGGCTGGAGCGGGGTAATGGAAGGCGGCATTAAACGCGCATCGTCCACGAAGGATGGGCGTATTTCTCGGCAACCAGTTGGTCTGCGCGCGCGGTTTCCTCAGCCGATAATGCGCCGGGCTCCAGCGCGATGCCCAGGCGTTCCTCGAAAGCCTGCACAAAGGCCTGGGCGGCTTCGTCCCAGGTGACAGGCCTCCCAAGGAGCGCTTCGAGCGTGGTGGCATGAGCCAGCAGGCGCTCTGCGGCTTCCAGGCGGGCGGGTTCATCGGGGTAGGCCAGCACGCGCGTGATGCGCGTCAGGTCGCCGCACAGGGGCAGGGTACCGTGTTGAAGCACACCTTCACGCCGCCGGGCCTGCGCGCTGCCGATGAGTTTTTTGCCGTTCACGGTGATCTCATAATTGGAGGGCACTTCAAAGCAAACCGGCCCGTTGGGCCGCGAGCCTTGGGGAAGGGCGTACTGCCGGTCGGCCTGCGGAGCCAACGAAAGGCGCTCGAGCGCGCCGAGCAGCGCCTGGGCGATGCGGCTGTAGCTCTGCAAAACGCTGCCTTCCACCACCGGGTCGTGCAGCGGGGCGATGACGGAATAGGTAAGTTCATCGGTGTGCAGGATGGCCCTGCCGCCCGTCGGGCGGCGGACGATCTGCCAGCCATGAAGCTCGAGCGCGCGCAAGTCCACATCTACCGCAGGCTGGGCATAGCCGAGCGAAAGGCAGGCTGGGTTCCAGGCGAACAGGCGCAGGGTGGGAAGGGCCGCCGGGCCGCCGCAGCCCGTGAGGATGGCTTCATCGACAGCCATGTTCCAGGCGCCGTGTGCGGGTGGGGTGATGAGCAAGCGCCAGCGTTGTTTCATTGTGCATTGCCTTGTGGGCCTGATTATAACTCAGGTAAAAGGGCGTGGGCTGCCTTTTTATATGGGAAAAGTTTTATGTTAATTTACTTTCATTTAATCACATCAGAGAAAGTCGGCCTTGTCCGATAATATGAATGATTTGGTAAGATTTTTGATCGATAAATTCACCAAATCCCGAAAATGGGGCTTGAAACCGTCAAAAATCTGGGTTGGAAGCGGAAAAACACGCGCTAATACTGGACGGACTGGCAGATTTTCCCCTTAGAGCATTGGTCCTGGGATTCGCGAGCCGGAAGAAATTCCGTGAACGTTACCATTGATGAATCGCTCGAAAACTCTCTCGAAGTTTAGTTAATTCTATTGACAAAAGGTTCAAAATAAGGTAGGATGGGATGAGTTTACAATGGCCTTACAGTTTCATAGCGGATCGTTATAAAAGAAGAATGCTGCGGTGCGGAGAATTCTGCGCCAATGCTTCTTTATTAAGTAGGGGGATTGCCAATCGCTGAGAGACTGTTGCCAGGATTGGATAAGGAGGTGAAGGAGAGAAAGGAATCAAGCCGCTCGATTCTACAGTCACTCCGAAGTCACTATTCTTTCGCACCCGGTTGTCGCTACGCCTGAAAAAGGGCTGTGTAAACTAACCCGAACAGCCGACCCCGGCGCGAAGGGGCGTGAAAAACCAACCTAAATTCTGTTTTTCCATGGAGGAATTGAGAATATGAAGAGAAATCTGAACCGCCGCGATTTCCTGAAGGTTGCCGGGCTAACCGGCCTTGGAATCGCTGCTGTGGCTTGCCAGCCTGCGCAAACCACGCCTGAGGCCACTCAAGAAGTCGCTGCCCCCACCGCAACTTCGGAGGCCATCCAGGTCAAGGAAGAGACCCCGACCCCCGTACCGACCCTGGCTGAAGCCAAGTACAAGCAATCTCCTTACCTTGATTCGATGACCGACCTGCCTCCGGTCGAAGAGCGCATCTCGGCGAACCCACTGGTGACTGCGCCGCGCGAATCCATCGGCAAATACGGCGGAACGCTGCGCACCGTCAGCTGGTGGCCTGAAGCCGGCAATATCCAGCTCTACATCTCCGAACCGCCGATCAAATGGAAAGAAGACCTGACCGGCTACGAGCCCGCCCTGGCCGAAGCCTATGAATGGTCGGATGACGGCCTGACCTTCACGCTCCACATGCGCAAGGGCGTTCGCTGGTCTGACGGCGAGCCTTACACCAGCGCGGACTGGAAGTTCTGGTGGGAAGATATGGCCTTGAATGAAGATTACAAGGTCATCACCGTCCCCGGTTACATGCGCAAATCCGACGGCTCCCCGATCGACATGGAATTCCCCGATGAGTACACCGTGGTGTGGAAGTCGGACATTCCGCAGTGGGTGGCGCCCTACTACCTGGCGCAGGGCTACTGGGAGTTCATGGGCCCCAGCGCGAAGATGAAACCCGCGCACTTCTTGAAGAAATATCACCCCAAGTACGACAGCACCAAGAAGTACGACGACCTCTCCGCCATTGATAAATGGCAGCAGACTCCGGGTTACCCGACCGTGATGGCCTACTACTGCAAATCGGTCTCGGAAGACGGCCAGAAATACCTGTGGGCGCGCAACCCCTACTACTGGCGCGTAGACACCGAAGGCAACCAGCTGCCCTACATTGACGAAATCTCGGTCGAAATCATCTCCGACGAGCAGGCGCGCATCCTGGCCCTCACCTCCGGCAAGTTCGATATCTCCTTCCGCGGTGGCGGCAGCCCGAACGACATCCCGCTGTTCCAGGAGAAGGCCTCGGCCGGCGGTTACCGCATGCTGGAAGGCTGGATGAACGGCGCCGGCGCATGGCCCGGCTACATGGTCAACGATTACTATGTCGAGGGCGGGAAGTACTACGATGATGACACGCCCGAGCATGCCAAGGAAATCCGCGACCTGCTGCGCGACAAGCGCTTCCGCAAGGCCCTTTCGTGGGGCGTCGACCGCCAGCGCGTCATTGACGTGGCCTGGTCCGGCATTGGCGAACCCAAGCAGGCGACGATCAGCCCGCAGTCGTGGCACTTCTCCAGCCCCCAGGGGCAAGAAGTCTATAAGAAATGGGCCGCCGCCGATGCCTCGCTGGACATCGAAGGCGCCAACAAAGCCCTGGATGAGATCGGCATGAAAGTCGGCGCAGACGGCTTCCGCACGCTTCCCTCCGGTAAACCCTTCACCCTGGTGATGATGGTGACGGACTGGGGCGGCAGCCTCAAGGTCCAGACCGACTGCGCCGCCGAGGTGCAAGCCCAGTGGCAGACGAACCTGAAGATTAAGGTTGAGGTCCAGAACCTGCAGGGCCAGCCGAACGTCGATACGCTGACGAACGAAGGCCAGTACATGATCCGCGGCGCGCATGTGTCGGAAATCGACATCATGACCTACCCGGACTGGATCTTCCCGATCGTCAACCGCTATTACATGCCGCTCGAAGGCCGCTACTACGCCAAGGGCAAAGACACCTGCAAGGCCGATCCGGCCATCCCGTACGACTGCGGTGTCAAACCCGAACCCGGCAGCCCGGCCGAGAAGCTGCAGGCGCTCTATGTTCAGGCCTCGCAGACCAAGACCGTCGAAGACCGCCACAAACTGGTTTGGGACGCCATCCAGATCCACATCGATGAAGGCCCGTTCATCATCGGTATCTCGGGCGACCAGCGCATGCCGATCATCGCGAACACCAAGCTGCACAACATCCTCGATTACGGCGTGGTTGGCCCGTGGGCTCCGGACACACCGGGGAACCAGGTGATGGCTCAGTGGTACTTCGAGTAAACAACCCAGCTGCTTAACCTGATGGACATGTGGCGGGCGGGAAACCGCCCGCCACAATAAATATTAAGGAGTGGCCCATGGTTAATTATCTTCTGCGCAGGCTCGGATATGCCATCATCATGGTCGTCCTGGTCTCCTTTGTCAGCTTTGTGATTATCAAGCTGCCGCCAGGCGACTTTTTGACTCAAAAGCTGGCCCAACTACAGGCGCGCGGTGACCGCAGCGCTGAAAACCAGATTGCAGAATACCGCGCGAAGTATGGCCTCGACCGACCCTTTATGGTCCAATATACAACCTGGGCCGTCAACTTCTTAAAGGGCGATTTCGGCGAATCCTTCGAATATGAGCGCCCGGTGAAGGACCTGCTTGGCCAACGGCTGGGAATGACCGTCATCCTCGCGCTTGCCACGCTGATCATCACCTGGGTGATTGCGATCCCCCTGGGTGTTTACTCGGCGATCAAACAATATTCCTTAGGTGATCAAGTCATCACCACCATCAGCTTTATCGGCCTGGGTATGCCGGGCTTCTTGCTTGCGCTTTTGATCCTATACGTAGCTATCATCATTCTCAACCAGGACGTGCTGGGCCTGTTCTCCAAGGAATATGTGGACGCGCCGTGGAGTTTTGGCCGCGTCATCGACCTGCTGAAGCACCTCTGGATTCCGGCGCTGATCAGCGCGGTGACCGGCACGGGCGGATTGATCCGCATCATGCGCGGCAACCTGTTGGAGACTTTGGGCCAGCCGTTTGTCGAAGCCGCCCGCGCTCGCGGCCTGAAGAACAGCCAGGTGATCTGGAAGCACGCCGTGCGCATCGCCATCAACCCGCTCATCGTCATCCTGGGTTCCGAAGCGCTGCCCGGCATCATCGGCGGCGGCGCGCTGGTTTCTATCGTCTTGAACCTGCCAACCATCGGCCCGTTGTTCGTCGATTCCTTGCGCAAGCTGGATATGTACATGGCGGGCACCTGCATCGTGTTCTTCACGATCTTGCTCCTGGTTGGCAACCTGCTATCCGACCTGCTGCTGGCGTGGGCCGACCCCCGCATCCGGCTCGATTAATAGGAGGTGGTTACCATGGTTGCTAAAGCTGGAACCAGAAGAGAAGTGAAGGCGAAGCAGGTCAGCCAGAGCTACCTGAGCCTGGTTTGGTGGAAGTTCAAGAAGAACAGAGTGGCCGTGTTCGGAGGGATTATTCTGATTTTGATGTACTTCTGCATGTGCATCATCCCGGAATTCATCGCTCCGTATGACCTTGAGCATTCTACGAATTTTCCCGAAGCACGCCCGCAGACCATTCGCTTCATCGATGCGCAAGGGAAATTCTCCATCCAGCCGTTCGTTTACGGGTTGGACAAGAAGATTGACGAGAAACTGCGTAAACGCGTCTTTGTGGAAAACACCTCGGTGAAGTATCCCATCTCGCTCTTCGTCAAGGGTGATAAATACAAGCTGTTGGGCTTCATTCCCGGGGATATTCACCTGTTCGGCATTCGCAATGCCCAGAAGGACCAGTATGTGTTCATCATGGGCACCGATTCCCTCGGGCGGGATTTCTTCTCGCGCATCATCTTCGGCGGCAGGCTTTCGCTGTTGATCGGTTTGATCGGTCAGGTGCTGACCCTGCTGTTTGGCTCGGTGCTGGGGGCGGTTTCGGGGTACTACGGCGGCGCGGTCGATATGTTTGTTCAACGCTTCACCGAGTTCCTCTCGGCCTTCCCGGATATTCCGCTCTTCATGGCGCTGGCGGCGGCGATTCCAAAGTACTGGTCGCCCATCGCGGTGTATTTCATGCTGACGATCATCCTGGCATTCGTGCGCTGGGGCGGCCTGGCCCGCCAGGTGCGCGGGTTGATCCTCTCGCTGCGCGAACGCGAGTATGTGCTGGCAGCCAAGAGCGCGGGGGCATCGGATGCGCGCTTGATGTTCCAGCACTTGCTGCCGGGCACCGTCAGCCACATCATCGTCATTGCCACGCTCTCCATTCCGGGCATGATCCTCGCGGAAACATCGTTGAGCTGGCTGGGGTTGGGCCTGCGCGCGCCGCTCACCAGCTGGGGGGTGCTGCTGCAGGAGGCCGGAACGGTCTATGCCATCCGCTTCACCCCCTGGCAGCTCTGGACGGTCATCTTCATCCTCATCGCGATCATGGCATACAACATGCTGGGTGACGGCCTGCGCGACGCGATGGACCCATACGGCGGACGGTAGGAGGGTACGCATGAACGATGTTTTGATCGATGTCAAAGACCTGCATGTCGAGTTTGACGTCCGCGCCGGCATCGTGAAGGCGGTTGACGGGCTGGACCTGACCATCCGCCGCGGCCAGACCGTGGGTGTGATCGGCGAATCGGGCTGCGGGAAGTCGGTCACGGCCAGGGCAATCCTGCGCATGGTGCCCAAGCCGGGCAAGGTGACCTCGGGGCAGGTGATGTATTACCGTAAAGCCAAGAAGGGTAAAAAGCACCTGAAGGACGAAGTGCTGGATATCACCCAGCTTCCCCCCGATGGCGAGATCATCCGCCAGATCCGCGGCGGTGAGATCGGCATGATCTTCCAGGAGCCGATGAGTTCACTCACCCCGGTGTACACCGCCGGGACGCACATCAACGAGGCATTGAGCCTGCACAGGCTGATCCCGCTTCAGAAGGTGGGCGACCAGATGGCTGAAGCCATCACCACCTACCGCACGGTCACCAAAGATGAGGCGCGTGAAATTGCCATCGATATGCTGCGCAAGGTGGGCATCCCGAAGCCGACGGAACGCGTTGACAGCTACCCGCACCAGCTCTCTGGCGGGCAGCGCCAGCGCGTGATGATCGCCATCGCGCTCTCTTGCGAGCCGGAGATGCTGATTGCCGACGAACCGACCACCGCGCTTGACGTATCCATTGAAGCGCAGATCCTGGACGTGATGCGCGATTTGCAAAGAACGGCCAATATGGCGATCATGTTTATCACGCACAACCTCGGCGTGGTGGCCGAGATGGCCGAAGAAATGGTTGTGATGTACATGGGCAAGCAGGTTGAGCGGGCGAAGACGGTTGACCTGTTCTACGACCCGAAGCACCCCTACACCCAGGCGCTGCTCAAATCGATCCCGAAGGTCGGCAAGCGCTCGAATGAGCGCCTGGCAACGATCGAAGGCATGGTGCCAGACCCCTTCCACCTGCCGACAGGATGTGTATTCCACCCGCGGTGCCCGATGTTCATGCCGGGGAAGTGTGACAAAATTACCCCCACGTATAAGCAGATCGGCGAAAATCACTGGGCCAGCTGTTTACTCTATGAGGATGTGTAACTATGACAGAAGCAGTTGCGGTACAAAGGAATGACACCTCGCCGAAGCGTTCCGACATCATCCTGGATGTAAAGGGCCTGAAGAAATTCTTCCCGATCCAAAAGGGTCTGTTGAGGAGGGTGGTTGGTTATGTGAAGGCGGTTGACGATGTCAGCTTCTTCGTGCGCGAAGGGGAGACGCTCGGGCTGGTGGGAGAATCGGGCTGCGGCAAGACGACCGCCGGGCGCACGATCATCCGTCTCTATGAACCGACCGGCGGCGATGTATACTTCAGCTCGCGGGTCTTGGGCGAGAACGGCAAGCCGAAGATGGTGAACCTGGCCCAGATGGATAAGAGCCAGATGAAGCTCATCCGCCAGGAAATTTCGATGGTGTTCCAGGACCCGGTCAATTCGCTCAACCCGCGCATGACGGTCGGCGATATTGTCGCCGAGCCGATGAGGATCCACGGGAAATACGGGGTAGACAGCGAACGGGTGATCATCTCGTTGCTGGAGCGAGTGGGCTTGCGGCCCGACCACCTGCGCCGTTACCCGCACGAGTTTTCCGGCGGCCAGCGCCAGCGGATCGGCATTGCGCGCGCGCTTTCGCTCAATCCGCGCCTGGTGATCTGCGATGAGCCCGTTTCGGCGCTGGATGTCTCGATCCAGGCGCAGACGCTGAACCTGCTCGAAGACCTGCAGAATGACTTCAACCTGGCTTATATCTTCGTTGCGCATGACCTGAGCGTTGTCCAGCACATTTCGGACCGGGTGGCGGTGATGTATGTGGGCAAGGTGGCCGAGATGGCCGACTCGGACGAACTGTATAATCACCCGCTTCACCCCTACACCGAAGCGCTCATGTCGGCGGTGCCCAAGCCGGACCCCAAGTACAAGTCTGAACGCATCATCATGCAAGGCGATGTGGCCGACCCGTCTAACCCGCCCAGCGGCTGCTACTTCCACCCGCGCTGCCGGTATGCAGAAGCAATCTGCAAGGAGAAGGTGCCCGAATTTAGGGAATTGCGGCCCGACCATTTCGTTGCATGCCACCGCGCAGAGGAATTGACGCTCAAGGGAGTCTAGCCGGGTAATAAGAGAATGCCCGTTTCGCTGTTCATGGTGAGGAACGACTCATCATGAACAGCGAAACTCAGGCGCAACTTGTCGGAGATGCTGCCATGCAAGGTCGTCAGATGCCTGCCGGCGGACAGAAGGGCAATCCATCCTGGCTGCTGACGGTGCTTGGTTTCGTCATATGGGTGGCCACCGCCGCGTTCGGACTGTTCGCCATCTTCCTGGGGCGGCAGACGGTCGTCAGGCTGGTTGGTGCGTTGAGCAGAGACACTTACACGGCCACCCTGGCGGGCCATGCGACGGTCATCATCCTGGCGGTGGGATGGCTGTTTTACGTTGTCGTCGGTGGTGAAAGCAAGCTGCGTTTGATCCCCTCACGGGCGAGCTGGACGTGGTTTGCGGCAGGCGCAGGGGTTGAGTTGCTGATCTTGATCTTGTATGTACTTATTTAAAAAGCGGATATACTGAATAAGTCTGTGACCACCGATACAGGTCAGGAACCACGCCTGCCTGAACATTCATGCTGGAGGATTCTGCGATGGCAAACTTAGATGAGATCATTAAGTTCCTTTACAACGTTCCGCTGTTCAAGTCTCTCAGCCGGCGGCAGCTCGAATTGCTTGCGAAGCGCGTGCTGGACCGCGACTATGCAGCCGGGGCGACGATTGTCAGCCAGGGTAAAGGCGGCGAAGGTTTCTTCATCGTGTATGCCGGTAAGGTGGATGTCATCCGCGAACGCGCCGATGGCGTAAAATCGGTCGTCAATCACCTGGGTGCGGGTGATTTCTTCGGCGAGATGGCATTGTTAGATGACGGCCCGCGCACCGCGACTTGCGTGGCCGTGGAGCCGACCAAATGTTACGTGCTGCCCCGCTGGGATTTCCTCGCCGTTCTCAAGGAAGATGCCGACATGGGGATCACCATCCTGGAAGAAATGGCCAGACGATTCCGGGCAGCCCTGGACGTCCTGTAAGATCGGTTGCAACCTGGAGGAACAATAGGGCGCTTTTGATTTTCAGAAGCGCCCTGATTTTGATGTGATCTGTCCGAAGTGCAGTTTCAACAGCCCTGAAGGGATGAAGTTTTGCGGCATGTGCGGCACGCGCCTTGCCGTCATTTGCCCTGCCTGCAATTATTACAACCCGCCGGAATATCGCTTTTGCGGCATGTGCGGGGCGGTTTTAGACGATACGCGCCCCGCAGCTTCTCTCCAGCCTCAGGAGGCGGCAACCCCCGCGCCTGAGCAGGAGCCGCCTCCATTGCTGAACGGCGCTCCGCTGGTGCAGCTCGAGGGCGAGCGCCGCGTGGTGACGGTGATTGTGGCCGATGTGACCGGCTCGACCAACCTCTTGGAGCAGATGGGCAACGAGGCCTGGGTGGAAATGATGAACCAGGTGCTGCTGGCGCTCGAAGCGGAAATCTACCGTTACGGCGGGGTGGTAGACCAGTTCCGCGGCGACGGCCTGGTGGCGTTCTTCGGGAGCGACGTTGCCAATGAAGACGATCCCGAACGGGCTGTCCTGGCGGGGCTGGCGATGCAGCAGGCCATTGAAGTCCAAAACGCTTCCCTCCCGGCCAATGTGATCGGGAAGATCCGCCTGCGGGTGGGCATCAACACCGGCGAGGTGATCGTCGCCAGCATCGGCGACAAGCGCCAGCACCGCGAAGACACGGCCATGGGCATTGCCATCGCGGTGGCCGCGCGGCTCGAGAGCGCGGCCGAGCCGGGGACCGTCCTGGCGAGCGAGAGCACGCAGCAGCAAGCCGCCGACCAATTCAACTGGGAGCCGCTTGGCGAGATCACCGTCAAGGGCCTGAGCCAGCCGTTGAAAGTCTTCCGGCCTCTCTCTTCGCGCATCGATGTGGACCGGATGGTGACCGCCGAGGTGTTCGGCATCAACATTCCTCTCGTTGGGCGCGACAATGAACTGAAGCGCATCGAGCAGCATGTGGACCTGCTCAAGCTTGGGCAGGGCAGCCTGGTGCTGCTGACGGGCGAGACAGGCATCGGCAAGCAGGCGCTTATCACCGAGGTCCGCCAGTTCTTCTTGCGGCAAGAATCGCTGCTGGCCGATGCGAAAGGGCAGGAAACCCCGGCAGAGGACCCATTGCTGTGGTTGTTTGGCCGCTGCCGGTCATATCACCGCAGTTGGCCATATTCTCTATGGGTGGAGCTGGTCAACAACTGGCTGGACGTCTATTCGGGGCAGCACCAGGAAGAAGTGCAGCAGCGCCTGCTGGAATACTCGCGTGATTTATGGGGAGATGATTTCTACCAGTATTATCCTTACCTGGCGGAACTGCTTCATCTCCCGGTGAGCGGTGAATATCGCGAGAAGGTTGAATACCTGAGCGCCGAATCGATGCGCAGCCAGATCTCTACCACCGTCAGGGTCTGGCTGGAGACGCTGGCGAAGCGCAAGCCCTGCGTGGTGGTGTTCTCGGAAGTGGAATGGGCCGACCCGTCCTCGCTGCACCTGGTCAAGTCTTGCATATCGGTGATCGAGCGCCAGCCTGTGTTATTCCTGCTGCTGTACCGCGAGGAGCCAAACAGCCTCTCGCGCGAGATCATCCGCGAAATTCTAGCGATGGAATCGGGCCTGGCCGAAGAATTGACCCTCGGCCCCTTGCCGGATGAGAACATCAACCAGTTGATTGATTACCTGATCGGCCAGAATACCCTCCCGCCCGAAACGCGCAGTATGCTGGTGCGGAATTCCGAAGGCAACCCTTCCTACATCGTGGAAATTCTGCGCTCGTTGATCGACAAGGAAGTGCTGATACAAGACTGCGATTCGGCGAAGTGGTGCCTGAGCCGCCCGGTGGGGCCGGCAGACCTGCAAGGCAACCTGACCCGGCTGCTGCAGGCGCGCATCGACCGGCTTTCACCCGTCGAGCGGCAAACCCTGCAAATGGCATCGGTGATCGGGCCGGTATTCTGGTCGCAGGTGCTCCAGCTGGCCGTCGGCGATGCGGTGCTGGTTAAAGACCCCCTCAATTCGCTGGTGAAAGCCCAGTTGATCGTCCGGCGCGGGCGAAATCCCGAATTAGGCTGGGAATATGCTTTCCGCACCGAGTTGATCCACGACGTGGTCTATGATAGCCTGCTGACCAGCCAGCGCGAGGCCTTTCACCTGAAGGTGGCGCAGACCCTGGAAGAGATCAACCCTTCAGACAGCGGGATCGAACACCAGGCCCTCATTGCGTATCATTACCGGCGGGCGAACGAACCGCGGAAGGAGTTGTTCTACGCCAACTGGGCAGCCGAAAAAGCCAATGAAGTCTATGCGGTTGAGGAAGCCATCGAACACTACAGCCGGGCCCTGGCTTTGCTCGATGAACTCCAGGCGCAGACTCACGATCCGCAGCAGGTGAATGCGCTGCTCACCCAGCGTTTTGAGGTGCTCAACGGCCGCCTTTCGGCGAGGTATTTGCTGGGAGATTTCGACACGGCCCGGCAAGACGCGCACGCGCTTCTCGAAATTGCAAGCAACATGGAAAACGAGCCTACCTGGCTGATCGATGCGCTTCTCAAGCAGCCGGAGGTGGTGATCACCGACACGCGCGACGACCTTTTGGAGGGCCAGCGCAAAGTGGACCTGGCGCTGGAGCAGGCCCGGAAACTTGGCGACAAGCACCGAGAGCTTTCTGCTCTCATCGCCAAGGCGCGTATCCTGCAAATACTCGGCGACGCCGGAGGCATCCAGCTGGCGCTTGAGGCGCTGGACCTGGCGCGCGACCTGGGCGATACCGAAACCCAGGTGGAGCTGCTGCTCAGCCTGGCGCAGGGTTACGGCATGGAAGACATCAAGCGCGGGACTGAAGCGCTCAAGATGGCGCAGGCCCTCAGTAAACGCGTGCAGAACAAGCGCATCCAGTTAGAGCTGCTGGCGACAACCGCCTCTGAGAAGGAGCGCCAGGGCGATTACTACGGCCTGTTGACCGAGCACCATGCCAAGCGGGTCGAAATCTGCCGTGAAATCGGCGACCGGATCGCCGAAGGTCTGGCCTTGATGTATTATGCCCAGGTGGAAGGCCTCTACCTGGGCGATTACCGGGCTGCGCTGGAGAACGTCAAACTCTCCTACCAGTTGAGCGAGAAGATCAACAGCAGCCTCTTCCCATTGCTGCGGATCGCCCAGCTTCAGGCGCGTTTGCATCTCTATGCCGAAGGCGAAGACACTTTGCAAAAGGCCATACCGCTCAGCGAGGTGGGGGCGTATGCGATTGGCAAAGCCGGGTTATGGCTGGTGAGCGCCATTCTGCACAATGAGCGTGACCGGCTGGAAGATTACTACCGCGCGTTGGAGGATGCTCAGCGGGCAATCGACCTGGCTGTAGCGAACCAGGTCTCGGCGCAGTACTTGATGGGAGGCTGCTGCGAGAAGTGCGCGGCCCACCTGCGGTTGGCGGAATTGCTCGCCGACCCTGACCAGCGGGAAGAACAGAAACGCCTGGCGCTCGAAGCCAGTTCGACGGCTTTGAACGTATATGAACGGTATGGGTTTGTGCAGATCATCGAATGCACGTCCGAAGAGGTCTTCTACAGGCATGCCCAGGCGCTGCGCATGAATGGAAGGACACACGACGCGGACGATTTCGCCAAGAAGGCCTACGACGAGATGATGCGCAAGTATGACATGATCCCGCCATCCAGTCACTTCAGGCGTACTTACCTGGAAAATATCGCGCTGCACCGGGTGATCCTGGCGACTCACCCCGTCGAGGTGAAAGACGAGTAACGCGAAGAGGGATGAGACCAATCGCGTGTGTTAGAAAAGTTTGCAAATAATTTATTTGAGTTATAATGATTACTATACAATAATGGAGACCACGGCGTGAGTACAACCTTTTGGACCGTACCAACGCAAAATCTGAAGAACCTGAACAAACACGCGATCATCGACCTGATCCGGTTCACTTCGGGTGGTATCTCCAGAGTGGAAATTGCCCGGCAGATGGGGCTCACGCGCGCAGCGGTCAGCGCCATTGTGGATGATCTGCAGCGGATTGGCCTGGTGCGTGAAACCGAGGGCACTTACCCGAGCGGAAGACGGCCGATTGTGCTGGAGATCAACCCGGATCTGGGCCATGTGATCGGTATTGATATGGGGGCATCGCATGTGAGCCTGATCCTGGCGGATTATTCCGGGCGGCAGATTCACGAGGTCAATGCTCCGCATAACATCAATGAAGGGCCGGAACCCTGCCTGGAACGGGTGGCCCGGCTGGTGGACCGGCTGCTCAGCGAAGCCGGGCTGACGATTGGCGATATCAGCGCAATCGGAGTGGGTGTGCCGGGGCCAATCGTTCAACGGGAAGGGATGGTCAGCGGCCCGCCGATCATGCCGGGATGGGACCGCTACCCAATCCGCGACCACCTGGAGAAGCTCTGGGGAGTGCCTGTTTCGCTCAACAATGATGCCGAATTGGGCGCTGTGGGCGAATGGGCATATGGGGCCGGGCGCGGAGAGCGCAACCTGGCGTACATCAAAGTGGGTACCGGCATCGGCGCGGGCTTGCTTTTGGATGGGCAAATCTACCGCGGCGCCACAGGCTGCGCGGGGGAGATCGGCCACATCACCATCGATGAGAACGGCCCGCTCTGCACCTGCGGAAACCGGGGTTGCCTGGAAGCGATTGCCGGGGGCCGTGCCATTGCCCGCAAGGCCACCGAGGCGGTGAAGATGGGCCAGCGCACGCAGCTGGTGGAGCTGATGAACGACGGCTCGATCAGCGTGGAAGATGTGATGAACGCTGCCCGCCACGGCGACCACCTGGCCCAGCGCATCACTGCCGAGGCAGGCATGCACCTGGGCACGGCTATCGCCAATGTTGTCAACTTATTTAACCCGAGCATGGTCGTGGTCGGCGGCTCTGTGGGGCAGATCGGCGACCTGCTGTTAGAGCCCATTCGCCTCACCGTGCAGCGCCGGAGCCTGCTGGTGGCCTCGCGCAATGTGCGCATCACCGCGGCGTTATTGGGCAAGTATTCATGCGCGATTGGGGCAGTCGTCGCGGCGCTGTCGATATCGCTGCATCACATTGCAGATTGACGAGGCAGGCATGCGGACATTAAAGGCTGTTCTGGCATTATTGGTATTGGCAGGGATTCTGCTCGCATCTTGCGCGCAGGCAACGCAAACCCCCACGCAAACCCCGGTTTCCACGCAGACCGCACAACCGGCGCCCACGAAGGCGCCCGAAGCCACCCAGCCGGCAGGAGAAGAACCGTTATACCTGGCGCTGGTGTGGCACCAGCACCAGCCGCTTTATTACAAAGACGCCGAAGGCATCTATACGCGCCCGTGGGTGCGCGTGCACGCCACGAAGGATTACTACGACATGGCGGCGATGCTGAAGAGCTACCCCGGCGTGCATGTGACGATCAACCTGACGCCTGTGCTCCTCAAGCAGCTTTCCGATTATGTCGAGAATGGCGCGAAAGATCAATATTGGGTACTGGCCGAAAAACCGGCTGCCGAACTGACGCCCGAGGAAAAAGACTTCATCTTGCGGCGCTTCTTCGATGCCAACTGGGATCATATCATCGCCGCTCATCCTGGTTACCAGGCGCTGCTCGATCTGCGTGGCAAGTCGGTCGATGATGCGGCGATTGCTGCAGCGGCCCAGACCTTCAGTGAGCAGAACTTCCGCGACCTGCAGGTGTGGTTCAACCTGGCGTGGATCGACCCGGATGAACTGGCCAAAGAACCGCTGAAAGGGCTGGTGGCGAAAGACCACGGCTTCAGCGAGGCAGATAAGACGGTCTTGTTCGCGGAAATCCGGCGCATCATGGCGGAAGTCATCCCGGTTCACAAGGAATTGCAGGATTCCGGGCAGATCGAGGTGATCACCACGCCTTATGCTCACCCGATTCTCCCGTTGATCTACGATACCAACCTGGCATTGGTTGGGAACCCGACGGCCGAACTGCCCGAAGGGCGCTTCTTCTACCCACAGGATGCCGAGGTGCAGCTCAAGAAAGCAGTTGAAATTTACACCCAGAACTTCGGCCGGGCTCCGCGCGGGTTGTGGCCGGGCGAAGGCGCGGTGGCGCAGGAGATTGTTCCCCTGGTGGCGAACGCGGGGTTCCAATGGATGGCCAGTGGTGAATTTGTGCTCGGTAAATCGCTCGCCCTCGACAGCTTTACGCGCGATTCGAGCGAGACCGTCCAGCAGGCCGACCAGCTCTACCGGCCCTACACCGTGCAGGGAAAGGCAGGCGGCCCGGTCGAAGGCGGCCCGGTGGCGATGATTTTCCGCGACCAGGTGATTTCCGATAAGATCGGCTTCACCTATTCGGGCATGGACGGCGAAGCCGCCGCCGCCGACGTGATGACGCGCCTGGAGAACATCCGCGCGGAACTGAAAAAGGAAGGCGCCGGCGGCCCGCACCTGGTGAGCATCATTCTCGACGGCGAAAATGCCTGGGAGAACTACCCCAACGACGGCAAAGCCTTCTTGAATGCGCTCTACCGCAACCTCTCGGAGAGCAAGACAATCCAGACGACCACCCCGTCCGATTACCTGGCGAAATTCGGGCAGCCGAAGAAGCTCGATACGCTTTTCCCCGGCGCCTGGTTCAGCCCGAATTACGATACCTGGATCGGCGAGCCAGAGGAAACGACCGCCTGGAATTACCTGTTGCGCACCCGCCAGGCGCTGGATGGCGCCATCCGCAGCGGAAAGGTCCCGGAGGCCGACCTGAACACGGCGAAGGACTTCATGTACCTGGCGGAGGGCTCCGATTGGTTCTGGTGGTATGGCAGCGACCAGGACTCTGGGGCTGATGATTACTTCGACACCGGCTACCGCGAACTGCTGGCTTCGGTGTACCGGTCACTCGGGCTGGACCTGCCGGATTTCTTGCAGGTGCCGATCACGCAGGCCAGGCCGGTGGCGGCCTCAACGCCGCTGGAGGGGCTTTCCACGCCGGTGATCGACGGCAACGCCGGGGCGGAGGAATGGGCCAAAGCCGCCGTTTACCCCGCCGAAGGGCAGTCGCCATCTACGGGGTTTGCCTACACCCTAGATACGAAGAACCTCTATTTCAAGATGACGTTTGGCGAGTCGCTCTTGCCGGTGCAGCGGGTTGGTTTTTACTTCAACAGCCCGCGCCTGAAGAACGCCGATAACTTCACCCGGACGGTGGCGCAGGAGCCGAAATCGCTGTTGGGGATCCCGGCGAATGTGCTGGTGGAGTGGGATGGCGAAACCACGCTGAAGTACTATACGGCCGGGCAGGGCGGCTGGGATTTGAAGGGAGAAGTCGGGCAGACGGCCGCGGGGGGCGATGCGCGCGAGTTTGCCATCCCGCTGAGCGTGCTGGGCGAGGTGGAAGCCGGAGATGCCATCCGCTTCAAGATCAACGTCAAGCCGGCCAACCAGTTCCTGCCCGACCCTGGCCCGGCGCAGATCATTCTGCCGGAGGTGACTTCGGCGGCCATTCTGCTCGATGTGCAAGACCCCGAAGGTGACGACCACGGCCCGGGGACGTATACCTACCCGACCAACGCCGTCTTCCTGCCCAAAGCGTTTGACCTGAAAGCCTTCAGCGTGGCTGCCGACGAGAAGAACCTGATCTTTAAGTTCAGCTTCTACGGCGGCATCCCCAACCCATGGGGGAGCGGGCTTAACCTCTCGATTCAAACCCTGGATGTGTACATCGATCAAGACCCCGGGGCGGCCACAGGCGCCCGCCTGCTGCTGCCCGGGCGCAATGCCGCCCTGAGCAAAGGCAACGGCTGGGAATTTGCCCTGTGGGCCGAGGGCTGGACGCCGGGCATCTACGCGCCGGATGCTTCCACCCTGGAGCCCAAGCCGGTGAGCGGAGCGGATTTTAAAATCCTGGTGGACCCGGCCGCTCAAACGGTGACTTTGCGGGTTCCGCGCTCCGCCTTTGGCGAGGGAGACCCCAGCCAATGGGGGTATGCGGCGGTGGTGCTTGGGCAGGAAGGCTACCCTGCCACGGGCGTGTGGCGCGTGCGTGATGTGAACCCCGAAGCCGCCGATTACCGCTTTGGCGGGGGGCCGGCTGACGGCACGCACACGCGGATCATCGACATGGCCTGGCCGGCTGGAAATTCGCCCAGCCAGGAGGAGATGCTTTCGGCTTACACGCCCAGCAGCGAGGCGCTCGAAAAGCTCAGCCCGGACGATTTCGCTCAGATCGAACTGATCCGAAAGTAGAAGGCAGGGGGCAGGCATGATAAACCAGGAGGTCGGCCCGGTCAATTTGAGGGAGGCGGTTGAAATTCACCTGCCGGATGGGCGCATCTACAGCGGGCCGCGCGGCGCGCCGGTGGAGACCTTCCTGCGGGCCCTGCCGGAATGGGATAACCCGCCGATCGTGGGCGCCGTCGTCAACAGCGAGCTGCGCGAATTGACCTTCCCGATCACAATCGAATCGCGCGTGACGCCGGTGACGATGTCGGTTTCGGATGGCGCGCGCATTTACCGGCGTTCACTCGTCTTTCTGCTCGAAGCGGCTTTTGAAGACCTGTATGCGCCTGCCATGCTGACGGTGGATCACTCGGTTTCTTCCGGCGGCTATTACTGCCAGGTGCGGGGCAGGGGGGCGCTGACCGCGCCGGAACTGGCGAAGCTGAAAGACCACATGCAGGAGCTGGTCGATCAGGATATTCCCTTCGAGCGCAGCGTGGTTCCGATCGAAGAAGCGCGCGAGTTGTTCACGGCGCGGAAGATGGCTGAGAAGGTTCGCCTTTTGAAGTTCCGCCAGAAAGATCAATTGGTGCTCTATTCGCTCCAGGATCACCGTGATTACCATTACGGTTACATGCTGCCTTCCACCGGCTACTTGCGCTGGTTCGACCTGCGCCCGATGGACAGCCAGGGGTTCGTGCTCCAATTCCCGCGCCGGCACGCGCCGAAAGAACTCTTGCCGATGCCCGATTACCCCAAATTGCTGGCCAGCTTCCGGCAATATGGAAACTGGCTGCAACGCCTGGGCATCGAGAACGTCGGCGCTTTGAACGAAGCCATCGCGTCCGGGCGCATACGCGAGATTATCCTCGTGGCCGAGGCGTTCCACGAACAGCAGGTGGTTGAGATCGCGCGCAAGATCGTCGAGCGTAGTGATACGGCGCGCATTGTGCTCATTGCCGGGCCTTCCTCATCGGGGAAGACGACCACTTCCAAACGGCTGGCGGTGCAACTGCTGGCGCAAGGCATCTCGCCCATCCCCATCGAGATGGACAATTACTTCGTCGAACGAGAAAAGACCCCGCGCGACGAGAACGGCCAGTATGATTTCGAGCGCCTCGAGGCGCTCGACACGGCGCTCATTGCCGACCATTTCAAGCGCCTGATCGCCGGCGAAGAAGTGCAGCTGCCGAAGTTCGATTTCAAGAAGGGCTACAGCGTCCCCGGCGAGGTGGTGCGGCTGGGCAAGGACCAGATGATTATCCTGGAGGGCATCCACGGCCTCAACCCGCACCTGTTGCCGGATTTCAACCCCGAGGAGACCTTCCGCATCTACGTCTCCTGCCTGACACAGCTCAACCTCGACCGGCATAACCGCATCTCCACCACCGACAGCCGCCTGCTGCGGCGCATCGTGCGCGATGCCCGCGAGCGCGGCTATTCGGCGCAGAGCACGATCTCGCGGTGGGAGTCGGTGCGCCGCGGGGAGAAACGCCACATTTTCCCTTACCAGGAAAACGCAGACGTGCTGTTCAATTCGGCGCTGGTGTACGAACTGGCAGCGCTCAAACCGCTGGTCGAGCCGTTGCTGCGCCAGGTGCCTTACGGCAACCCGGAATACATCGAGGCAAAATTGCTGCTGACTTTCTTAGATTGGTTCCTGCCGATCGACCTTGACCTGGTGCCCGATAATTCCATCGTCAGGGAATTCACCGGCGGGTCCATCCTGAGCGAATTCCGGTTGTGGGAAAGCCAGATCGATTAATTACTCACTGCTCGCGCTGGCGTTCGATGTGTGCGCCTGCCGCAGCCAGTTTCTTATCTACCTGCTCGTAACCACGGTCGATCTGCCCGACGTTGCGGATGACGGATGTGCCCTGCGCCGAAAGCGCTGCCAGCACCAGCGCCATGCCGGCGCGGATATCGGGGCTTTCCATTTTCTCGCCGAAAAGTTTGCTGGGCCCCTGGACGATGCAGCGGTGCGGATCGCAAAGGATGATGTTGGCGCCCATCGCGACGAGTTTATCGGTGAAGAACATGCGCCCGGGGTACATCCAATCATGGAAAAGGACCGAGCCGCGCGATTGGCTGGCCACGACGATGGCGATGCTCATCAGGTCGGTCGGGAAGGATGGCCACGGCATGACTCCGATTTCGGGAATGATGCCGCCCAGGTCGGGTTCGATCTCCTGGCGCTGTTCGGAGGGCACGATGATATCCGCGCCGTCCACTTCCCATTCCACGCCCATGCGGCCGAATACAAGGCGGATCATATCCAGGTATTCGATACCTGCGTTGCGGATGCGCAGCGTTCCGTGAGTGACCACTGCCGCGCCGATGAAGCTGACGACTTCAAGATAATCGGGGCCGATGGTGTAATCACCACCATTCAAGCTGGAAACGCCTTCGATGTGCAGCGTGTTCGAGCCGATACCTTCGATCCGCGCGCCAAGATGGTTTAGAAAGTGGCAAAGGTCCTGGATATGTGGTTCAGAAGCTGCGTTGCGGATGGTGGAGTGGCCTTTGGCCGTCACCGCGGCCATGATGGCATTTTCGGTGCCGGTCACACTCACCTGATCGAGGAGCACATCTCCACCGGTGAGTTGATCAGCCTTGAAGCTAAAGCTGCGCCCGTAATCCACCTGAGCGCCTAACTTCTGAAGGGCAAGGATATGCGTATCAACGCGCCGCCTGCCGATGACATCCCCGCCCGGCGGAGGAAGCTGCAGCCCGCCGGTGCGGGCCAGCATGGGGCCGGCCAGCATGATGGAGGCGCGGATTTTCCGGCAAAGGTCTGGGTCAAGGCTGGCGGGGCGCACTTCGCGGGCTTGCACGCGCCAGGTATGCGCATCCAGGTCGGTGAACTCAACGCCCAGGCTCTCGAGCAGGCGGCGCATATTTGCCACATCAAGGATCGCAGGCACGTTTCGTAAGGTGACCGGTTCGGCGGTAAGCAGGCAGGCCGCCAGGAGGGGAAGAGCAGCATTCTTGTTCCCCGATGGGGTCACCTCGCCATGCAGCGGGTGACCCCCTTCGATAATAAATTTATCCATTCATTCCCTCGTGGTGGTGATTTTCTCCAATTTTACTTCAAAGAAGCGATGAAAGCATCCACCGCTGCCTGATCCCAGGCGTTTGCGGGGCCGAAGACCATCAGCCAGGCCGGGCCGCCCTTGCCCTCGAAAGCGCCCATCATCTGCCGGATCGACTCGCCGCTCGAGCGCGTGCCGATATACATTTGCAGTTCCACGCTCTGCCCGCGAATGGTGGCTTGCTGGGTTCCCGCGGGCTGGAGGGTGTAATCGCTTCCAAGCTGGTTTTGGGCCATCTGCTCCACTTGCTGGCGGAACTGGTCTGGGCTGATGGTGCCTTTAGGAACCTGGAAGAGGAAGATAAAGGTCTGGTCGTCATCCGAGGAGAAACCGGCCATCGAAACGCCCAGCAGGCTCATCGACATGGCTTCTTTGTATCCAGCCGGCAATGTATAGTCGGCGATTTTGCCTGCCACTGCCGAGACGTCTTGCGGCTGAGTGGAGGTTGCGTTCGAAAGGATCTGGCCGCCGCGGGCGAGCATGAGGACGACGCCGCCGCCAATGCAGGCGCAGATCACGACCAGGCCGATCACCACCGCGAGGATGATTTTCGTTTCTCGGCTCATCAACACCTTTCAGCCGGGCAGTTCAACCCGGCGGTCACTTTGCCCGGCGGTGGGCAGCTTCTTTGGCGAGTTCCTCGCCGTTGGCCTGCACTTTTTTCAATGCGGCGATGAAGTCATCAACGCCCTTATGCCCGTCGCGGAAGACGGATTCATCCAGCCAGACCGATTCCAGCTCTCCCGCCCGTTCGGCGGCCGGCAGCGAAGCCTGCGAGTAATCGAAGCGCTCCGGGAAGGCGCTGGGAACCGGCAGCCTGGAAAGGCCGGGCTGGAACAGGTCGTAGCGGTGCATCGGCGGGTAGCCGGTGTCACAAGGGATGCCTTCGGCATCCAGCGCGGCGCAAACGACTTCGTGAGGGTTCTTGAAAACTTCCGGATCGATGGCGAACCCGTAAATGTAGATCGTTCGGGTGGTCAGGCGCGGGTCGCGCCGGAGGATGCGCACGCCGGGCACCTCGCTGAGGGCTTCTTCGAGGTAATTGGCGGCTTCGTTCCTTTGCTTGAGCTGCTCAGGGAAGCGCTGCAGGCCCACCACCCCCAGCGCTGCCTGGAATTCGCCCAGGCGGTAGTTCGCGCCCATCGTGTAGATGCGTTTGCCATCCTGTTCATACGGCCGCCCGCAGTTGATGATGCTCTCGACGCGGGCTTGTAGTTCCGGTGTGCGGCAGAGGAGGATGCCGCCTTCACCGGTGGTGAGTATTTTGGACGATTGCAAGCTGAAAGAGCCAAAATGCCCGATCGTCCCGGCGCCCATGCCGCGCCATTTGGCGCCGTGTGCGTGCGCGCAGTCTTCGATGACGATGAGGTTGTGCGCTTCCGCGATCTGCATGATGGCATCCATGTCGGCCATTTGTGCGCCCAGGTGAACCGGGATGATGGCCCGCGTGCGCGGGGTGATGGCCGCTTCGATCTTTGCCGGGTCCATGCAGTAGTTCCCGGGGTCCACATCCACAATGACCGGGATAGCCCCGGCCGCCATCGGGGCCGCCGCGGTGGCCTGGAAGGTGAGGCCTGGGACGATCACTTCGTCGCCCCAGCCGATATCGGCGGCGCGCAAGGCCACTTCCATCGTCACCGTGCCGTTGGCCATCAACACCGGGTAGCCGCCGCCTTGCATTTCGACGAAACGTTTTAGAAATTCGCTCGTGTTGGGGCCGGGGTATGGGAACCCGCCCCAGCGACCGGATTTAACCACGTTGGTTACCGCTTCAATGTCGCGCTCATCGAACACAGGCCATTGCGGGTAGGGTTCCTGGCGAACCTTTTCACCACCGAGGATTGCGAGGGTTGACATAAATGGACTCCTTAACGATTTTGGGTCAAGAGAATGGTTGGTTGATCAAGGATTGGATTGCCGCCATGAGCTGCGGGCCGGCGGTTGGGCCGACCGACATGGTTTCTTCGTAATGGTCGCCGGGCTCGAGCGGGTTCTTCGGATAGGCAAAATCCTCCTGCGGGAGGATGTAGCCGATTTCATCATTGGCCAAACCCAAAATGCCCGTTACGCTGGCGCCGGCAGCCCGCATCGAAGCTTTCAATTGAAGGCCCAAGGAGGGCAGCAGTTCGCCCGGCACGTGCGCCAGCCAGAACGGCCCAACGCGCAGCAGCCCGGCCTCGGTGATGACCTGCCTGCGTTGAACAAGTGAATCGCGCACCAGGCCATAGCGCATGGCCTGTTCGAGGAGCGGGCTTTGCAGCTCGATGCGGAATTCGACTCGCTGGTAGTCGAACCGATCCAGGCCGGCGGGTTCCTGTCGATTCAGGCTTTCGGCTGCGGCCTGAGCTAAGATCGCGCCGATTTGCTCGGCCTCGGCGAAGGAATGTTCGCTCACATCGGGGGTCATCATCCCGCCCAGCGCCCCGGCGAAGAAAAGGCACATCCCTTGCGTGTTACATTCCACCTGTGCGCGCAGGAAGTGAGGATAATCGGAGCTGATTTCGCGGTTCTCCTTGTGAACCACTTCGGGGTGGCAAGGAAAGTTCACCAGCGTGACCAGCGCGCGATGGGAATCGAGATCCACGAATTGCCAGCAGCTGAGTTCCTGGTCGAGAATCTCAGGGTTGCGCACATTTTTGGCCACCCCCGGCACATAGACATTCGATGCGCGCAGCGCGGCTGGGACGAGGTGCTGAAAGGCGCGCTGCACGGTTTCGATGATCCGTTCCTCCAGCGCAGCCATATAAAGCGGGTCCACGCCGCGGGTGAGCAGGCCAGGCCCCCACAGGCCGATGGTATCGGGGCCGTGGTGCGTGTGCGTGCAAGCGAGGACGAGGTTGAGCCCGGAGATGGACTGGCGCAAGGTGTGTTCACAGCGCTGGGCCACTTTGCGGCCCAGGCCGATAAGGTCAACGGCAGCCAGGGCAAGGCGCTGGGTGCCGTCGTGGAAAGCCAGGACGCGCACGAAGAGGTCGTCATGGATGGAAGCGGCGCGGCGGTCGCGGTCGAAGCCGGCGAGGAAGACAGGCCGTTCGAGGGAAGGGGTGACGGGAGTTTGCGCATAGCCAATCAAGCATGCCATTCCTGATCCTTTCTCCTGAACCGGTAGCGGCCTAATTGAAACTGCTCCCCATCGAAGCCAGAAGCGCTTCGCGGGCAGCCGCGCTCCGCAGCCCCACCTGCTCCATGCCCAGCAGTACGCCGCCGACCACCGGCGGCACGGCCAGGCGGGTAAACTCGGCCTGAGGAGCAAATGAGCGGATCGTGGCCTGTAGCGGGCCGATGAACAGAGGTCCGCCGTTGAATACACTCCCGATGAGCACAATTTCGAATGCCAGGTCATGGAAATGCATCTGGCGGATGACGGCATTGGTCGTCTCGCCTAACTCGGCGGCGACCCAACGGATAGCCTCCTGTGCGACCGCGTCACCCTGCTGGGCGATTTCAAAAACCACTCTGGCGTAATTGCCACTCAGCGAGTACCGTTCCAGGGCCAGGCCCTCGATCAAGTCGGTCAGGTCTTTTGCGCCCACCAGCCGAACGAACGCATCGGAGAGCGCCGTGTGCGGCCCGCGGCTCGACCAATCGTGGGCGATTGCCTGGACGGCGCGCCGGACGATATCACCGGCGCCGCCGTATTCGCCAAATGTGCTGCCGCAGCCGGTCACCCAGCCCTCGCGTCCGTGCTGGTCGCGCCCGCGCACGTTGCAGCCCGTGCCGGAATCCACCACCACGCCCCAACCCTGGCTGGCTCCGGCGATCAAACCGATGACCACATCGTTCACCGCTTCGACGGGACAGGCCAGCCCAAGGGTGGCGATGGCTTCGAGGGTGGGCTGGCGTTCGGATGGGAAGTCATAACCGGCGATGCCAAAACCCGCGCCGGTTACCTGATCGGCGCGGATGCCCGCTGCCTTCAGAGCCTGGCAGGTCGATTTCTGCAGAGCAGCAGCCAGGCCGTCATAGCCCACCCCTTCATGATTGCCCGCGCCGGCCTGCCCAAAGCCCAGGATGGTCCCGGTTTCATCGGCCAGCAAGGCGTGTGTCTTCGTCCCGCCGACGTCAACTCCGAGGAAATATCGCATAGTCATCACGCAAAGAACTGCGGAAGGTAGGCGCGGTTGGTCTGGAGCAGATCCTCCATCACCGGCTTCACCTGGGCCGCTTCGGGGCCGAGGGGATGCACCAACAGCGCCTCGTAGAGCGCCTTGCGGTCGCCGTGAACAGCGGCTTCGACCGTGAGCAGCTCATAGGCTTTCACCTGCGCGACCAGGCCGAAGCAGGCCTGCGGGAGCGGATTGGCAGGCAAAGGGTGGATGCCGCCGGAATCGATGCGGCAGGGCAGCTCCATCACCCAATCGGCAGGGTAGCCTGGAACGGCGCCATTCTGACGCACGTTCACGATCTCTTCCTGGCCGAGGTTGTTGCGGTGGGCGTTGATCACCTGGGTGGCAAGGGTGGAATAATAAGCTCCACCGCGTTTCATGATATCGGCGGGGACGGTGACCTGGCTGGGTTCGGCATACTGGCGCAGCAATTCGGCTTCGATTTTCAACACCTGTTCGGCGCGTGAAGGAGGCCACTTCTCCTGGTTGAGCAGCTTCTCGGACGTGTTGTAATAATACTGCAGGTACGAGTTGGGGATCATCCCAAGCGTCTCGACCAGCTCCGGCGGCCATTCCGGTTCGGTTTCCTTGCGGAGCGCTTCCACATACGCCGCAATCACCTTGGGCCAGACATTCTCCCCATCGACGGTGAAGCCGCGGTACCAGGTGAGATGGTTCAACCCAAGCGAATCGAGACGGGCGCGCTCCGGAGCAATGCTCGTGCCGGTTGCGTGCGCCAGTTCTTCGAGGATGCCCATTTTGGTCGTGATGGGCGAGTTGCACAACCCAACCGACGCGACCTGGGGAGCATAGCGCGTGAGCGCCTCGGTGACAAGCCCCGACGGGTTGGTGAAGTTCACCAGCAGCGCCCTGGGGGCCAGCTCGGCCATATCGCGCGCGATGGAAAGCAGCACCGGGATGGTTCGCAGCGCCTTCGCCATGCCCCCGATGCCCGTTGTCTCCTGGCCGATCAGCCCGTGGCGCTTGCCAAGGTATTCGTCTTCGCGCCGGGCAGGGATGAAACCGACCCGCAATTGGGTGATCACATAATCTGCGCCGCGGATTGCCTCGCGGCGGTTATCGGTGATCGTCACCCGAAAAGGCTTTCCGGCATGCTCGACGATGCGTTCGCAGAAGTCGCCGACAATCTCCAACCGCTGCGGCTGGATGTCCATCAAGGCCAGCTCGGTCAGCGGCAGGCGCTCGTGGAGGTCAATGAAGCCCTTGATCAATTCCGGGGTGTAGGTGGAACCCCCGCCAATGACAGCTATTTTCAACATGGGTCACCTTTGCAGATCAATTTGCTTTGCACCCGCAAGAACGGCGGATGACCAGTTCGGTGGGAAGCACGGTGAGCAGGTCGGCAGAGCCGGTGCGGATGAGGCTGACGAGCTGCTTCGCGGCGGTATAGCCGGCCTGTTCACTCGGGGCGCGCACGGTGGTGAGCGGCACCGGCAGGTAAGGGGCAAGGTAGTCGTCGTCGAAGCCGACCACGGCGATGTCATCCGGAACTTTCCAGCCCATGCGCAGGAGTTCGGTGATCACCCCCGCTGCCGATTCATCATCTCCGGTGAAAATGGCATCCGGCCTGGCACCCGATTGGAGGATCTTCCGTGCTGCTGCGGCGGCAATCGGCCCTTCGAATTCGCCCATGCCGATCAGGTCGGGGTCGAGCTCCAGGCCGTGTTTTTGCAGAGAGGCGCGCAGGCCCTGCTCACGCCAATAGGAGTCTTCGTTCATCGGCGGCCCGGCGAGGAAGGCGATCTTCCGGCAGCCGTGCACCTCGATGAGGTGATCGATGAGCATTTCGGTGCCCTTTTGGTTTTCGAAGATCACCGAGGGTACCTGCAAGCCAGGCGGCGAATGGCGGTGGAGGAGGACCAGCGGGAACCCGCGCTGGTGCAGCCGGGAAATTTCTTCATCTACCAGGCTGGATGTGAAGACGAGCAGGCCGTCGGTGTTGTGTTCGCCGACCGGCACCATGCGTTTGAACTCGTGGCGTTCCAGCTTGGGCGAGGAGAAGATGAGCAGGTCGAAACCGTTTTCGCTCATGCAGCGGTCGATGCCTTCTAACAAGGGCGTGAAGAAACCCCCGCTGATGGTGGGGAGCAGCAGGCCAATGGTGTTCGTCCGCTTGCTTGCCAGGTTGCGGGCAGCCTGGTTGGGGCTGAACTCCAGCCGGCGGACAGTCTCCAGCACACGCCGCGAGGTTTCTTCGGCCACGGGCATCGAGTTGTTCAAAACACGGCTGACCGTCGAGATCGAAACCCCGGCCTCGCGGGCAATATCAATGATGGTGGGTTTCTTACGCGCCATTCGCCAACCTACTCTTTCAACCCGGTCAGTTTGATCCCTTGAATGAAGGTCTTTTGGGCGAAGAAGAAGGCGATGATGATAGGGATTGTGAACACCACGGAGGCCGCCATGAGCAGGTTCCAGGCCACGGCGCGCTGGCTCTTGAAATCTTGCAGGCCGAGCGACATGGTGAAGTTCTGCGGGCTGGTCAGGTAGAGGAGCGGTCCCTGGAAGTCATTCCAGGCCCAAAGGAAGGTGAACACCGTCACCGCGGCAAGGACTGGAACGGAGAGCGGCAGGACGATCCGCGTGAAGATATCGAATTCCGAAGCTCCATCCACCCGGGCGGCATCGGCCATCTCTTCGGGGATGGTGCGGAAGAACTGGCGCAGCAGGAAGACGTCATAGGCGTTGGCAAAGAACGCCGGCACGATGAGCGGCAGGAAGGAATCGCCCCAGTGGAGCGACTCGTTGAAGAACAGATACAGCGGGATCATCGTCACCTGGTAGGGCAGCATCATCGTGGCCAAAACAAAGATGAAGAGCGCCTCGCGGCCCGGGAAACGGATGCGCGCGAAGGCATACGCCACCGGGCTGTTCGACAGCAATGTGCCGGCGATGGTGAAGAAAGCGATGACCAGGCTGTTGCGGAAGTACGTCCAGAAGTTCACCCCCAGCCCCGGCCGGGTGGCGCGCGACATCGCATCGATGTAATTACGCCAGCGCAGGCCCACGCGCAGGATCTGAGTGGCGAACTTCATGCGCACCTGGGGGTAGGTTTTGGATGGGTCGGCGGGGTCGATGAAGTCTCCGCGGCCTTCAGCCACGCTTACCAGGGCCAGCTCCATCGTCTGCCCGTCGATTTGGACATGGTACAACGGGTATTCCTTCCCGTCGATGACCACCGAGACGGAATCGTGCGGGACCCAGGTCGGCGGCGTGCGGAAGACATCCTGGTCGGACTTCAACGAGGTGATGACCATCCAGAAGAACGGGATGAGGAAGAACATCCCCATCGCCAGGATGAGCAGGTGGCTGAAGAGCTGGCCAATTCCCCTGCGAATGGCAGCTAGCCGGCGCCTGCGGATGTGCTGGCGCTGGATTTCTTCAGCCGAAAGGGGTGTGGAGATGGCGATCTCTTCCATAGGTTACCCCGAATAATAGGTGAACCGGTTACTCACTTTGAGCAGCAAGATGGTGCAGCCAAGGATGACAAAGAAGAGGATCCATGCCATGGCGGAAGCATAACCCATCTTGAGGAATTGAAAACCGGTCTGATAAAGGTAAACGCTGTAAAAGAGGGTGGAGTTGAGGGGCGAACCGATGGCGCCGGCGGTGGAATTGCCGAAGACATAGGCCTGCGCAAAGTACTGGAACATGCCGATAACGCCGGTGATGAGGTTGAACAGCGTGATCGGCGACACCATCGGTACGGTGATGTTCAACAGGCGCTGCCACCAGTTCGCGCCGTCCAACTCGGCGGCTTCGATCAGGCTGACGGGCACATCCTGAAGGCCGGAGAGGTAGATGATGATCGTGCCGCCCATACCCCAGAGCGAAAGCAGGATGAGCGACGGCTTGGCCCAGAGGGGGTCTTTCAACCAGTTGGGGCCTTCAATCCCAAAAGCGCCGAGGAACATGTTCATCAACCCTGAGTTTGGGTTGAGGATCCACAACCAGAGCATCGTGCTGGCGATGGTGGGCACGATGCTGGGAAGGTAGTAGATGACGCGGTAGATGGACTGGCCGGGAACTTTGATGTTCAGGACGATCGCGCACATGAAAGAGAGCAGCAGGGTGAGCGGCACGCCCACCACCACCATGTAGGTGGTGTTCACGAGGGCGGTGTAAAAGAGCTTATCCTGAAACAAATTGGCGTAATTGGCCAGGCCGATCCACTGCAGCGGGGCGCGCATGTGGTATTCACTGAAGCTGTAAACCAGCGATGCGCCCATCGGATAGACCGTGAAAGCCAGGAACCCGATGGTCCAGGGAGCGATGAATAACATACCGATCCAAAAGTTCAGCCGCGTGCGCTTGTTCCACGCGGGCCGTTTCAGGCGAAACGCTCCACCGGCTTTGGATACAATATTCATACGATCTCCAGATACGCACTCAGCGTAGAGATTGGGGCAGATCAACCCGGGGGGCGGTTGCTGGCAACCGCCCCCCGCAACTTGCGCCGGCTTATTTGAGCGCCGCTTCGAGCATGGGTTGGAATTTAGCCTGGGCTTCCTTCAAGAGCGGTTCAGGCTCGGCGCCTGCGTGCAGCACCTGCTCTTCGATCTGCCCGAGGGCTTCTCCCAGTTCATTGGTGATGGGTGTGGTGACCATGCCGGTGGTGTTCGGGCTGGCCATCAGGTTGATGAAGACATCAAAGCCCTTGATCTGCTTGAAGCGCGGGTCGGCGGCAGCGGCTTTGGTGGTGGGCAGGTTGGAGTTGGCCACCATCTCTTCGGCGAGGATGTCAGCCGATTGCATCCAGGCCAGGAGCTTGCCGGATTCCTCTTTGCTCTTCACACCGGCCGGAATGACCACCACCGTGCCCTGCACGACGCCGGTGTTGGCGCGCTCAGGGTGCGAGGCCGGAGGCGGGAAAGGCGCGACGCCGTAGGACAGCTCGGGTTTGAATTTCGAGATGAAGTTCGGCCCAACCTGCCATTCGCCGTCAACCATCATGGCGATCTTCCCCGCGTAGAAGCCCTGGTCGGGAGACATATAATCGCCCATGGCCGAGGTGAATTTGAGCACCTCATCGGCGCCGTACTTGGTGTAGAACTGCTGCTGCCACTTGAGGGCGTCGATCATGGGCTGGCTGTCGAGCGTCACCTGGGTGCCATCGGCGTTGAACCAGAAGCCGCCGAACAGCGCGGCATACAGGTCGGTGTGGCTCCAGGAGAAATCGGGGATAAAGCCGATCTGCGTCAGGTTGCCGTTTTCATCCACTTTGGTGAGCTTATCGGCGAACTGCACCAGCTCTTCCATGGTCTTGGGAGGGGTTTCGGGGTCGAGCCCGGCTTCCTCGAACAGGTCTTTGTTCCAGAAGAGGGCGTACACGTCCGTCCCCCAGGGGAGGCACCAGATTTTATCGCCCTGCCGGCAGGAGATCATCGGGGCGGGGTAAAAGTCGTCCAGGTTGATCCCGCTGGAATTGATAATGTCATTGAGCTGCAGGAGGACATTTTCTTTGGCGAGGGATTTCACGTTCTCGCCGCCCGAAAGGACGATGATATCCGGCGGTTCGGAGCCAGACAGCGCCGCCAGGATCTTATCCGGTTCGACAGGGGCGTTTACCTCGACCGGAATGCCGGATTTGGCGGTGTATTTATCGAACAATCCTTGAAGCTGGGCAGGGTTATCTCCCCATTGAATCCAGACGCGCAATTTCTCGGGTTTAGCACCGCCAGCCGCGGCTCCGTCACCGGCGGCCGGGGTGGGCGTGCCTGCGGGCGCACAGGCAGCCAGCAACGCCACGATGAGCAGCAAGCTTAAGAGCGAACAGACACGTTTGAGTTGCATCTTTTCTCCTTTGGAATGCTGAGGAACGAATGGAATTGGGAATGAGGCGAAAACGCTTTCATAAAGTATATAAGGTTGCTTTGTGAGAGTCAACTGGCAAAAGCCGTCATTTTCGCCCGCCTCACCCGGCTTGACCTCAAATAAAAGACCCCTCTCTGCGTGCGAGAGGGGCCGGGGTGAAGCGAATTTCCACTTTGCCGGGAAACGTCAATCAGGCAAGAGCGAGTTGATGAGAATGACCAGGCCGCCGACAATCAACCAGACGGCCCAGTAGCGGCCGAAATTCAGGTTGAGAAGGAAGAACAAGGCAATGCATAGGAAGATCACCCCGCTGACGAGGGCATTGCGCACCCGCCGGCTGAAACGGTTTTCATCCTGGTAGTGCGACCAGGCATCGCCAAAGGAGCCCAGTGCCGGAATGAGGATGAAGAGGGCCCACCAGTTGGTAAGGCTGTAGTTCGTCAGGTTGGATAGGAGCAGGAAGCCTCCGCCCAGGATGAGGAGGATCCCCCAAATCCATCCATCGCGCGATTTTTTCCGCGCGGCAGGCATCTCGTGCCGGAACTGATCGGCGCCTGCGCGCAGGTCATCGCCCAGGCTCGACAGACCGGCATGCAGGTCATCGGCCCATTGCGGGCGAGGCTCTTCTTTCGGCTCTTGTTTATCGGTCGGTTGGTCAGACATTACATCCTCCAGGAATGTGGATCATTACACTATCAGTATACGTCTATCCACCTGAAGGGTTGCAATTTATCCGAAGAAGCGCATGGTTTGATAAGGGGGTGGGACCGCGGCCCGGGTGGCTTCTCTGCCGAGGCCCCATGGCAGCGGCTGAACCAGGCGATTGATCCATGGGTCATCTATCAATATTAAGGCCTGATGGATCTTCGAACGACCGAGAGGATTTCGTTTTCCAACTGCGTTGATGAAAGTTGATAATTCTCTGCCGCGTCGGCAAGGCTATCGAAAGCCGCCATGCAGCAGCCCACGCACACCATTCGGTGCTTGAGGAAGACGGGGATGGTTTCGGGCCAGGCGCGCAGCAGATCGGCGACCGAACGGTTGAGGATCGATGGATCTGCCGGGGTTTCTTCTTTCATGCGGCCATTGTAACCCGTAGGCGTAAGCGCTTTATTGCGCCAGCGCAAGAATGAGGGCTGTTCTCATGGAAGGTCTTCGGCGATGCGCACCAGCCCATGGGGGAAGCGGATGATGACCTTCTCCCGCCCGGTGAGGATGATATTCTGTGCCTCCCACTGGCTGAGGATGCGGCTGACGGTGAAGAGCGTGGTGCCAGTCATCTCAGCAAGGTCTTGGCGCGAGAGCGGCAGGTCGATCAAAATGCCCTCGGGCACTCTCTTGCCCGCCTGGCTGCCCAGCCTGAGGAGGGCGCGCGCCAACCGGCGTTCCACCCGTTCGGTGGCCAGCTCGCGCAGGCGGTCCTGATATTCCTGCACGCGTTCGCTCATCATTTGCATGGCGTTCAGCGCAAGGCCGGGGATTTCTCTCACCAGTTCCATCAAAGCGTTTTTCGTCCAATAGAGCGCCAGGCTCGGTTCCACCGCCTGGGCAGAGACGGGGTACACGGCGCCTTCCACCAGCGCCACCACCGCAAAGAGCGACCACGGGCCGATCATCCGCAGGAGGATCTGCTGCCCGTCGGCGCTGTTCTGGATGAGCTTCACCCGCCCCGCTTTGAGCAGGAAGAGCATCTCGGCCGGGTCGCCTTGAAGATAGAAGAATTCATCCGCTTCCAGGCTGCGCGCGCGGGCCAGCGCGGAAACTTTGCGCAGCTCAGAGTCGCTCATGCGTTGGAAAAAGGGGATTTCTTTTAAATGGGCCAGGTCGGCGGGGTCGATCATCCTCCTCATTCTAGCCGATTTTTCGCCGTTTGAGGGGGCCTTGCGATTGGACACGACCCCCTGCCTTCCGTATCGAAGGATCAGGTTGTGGGTATCTTTTTCTATAAATTGTGGGGTAATCCCCACAATTTTATAGAAGCACAACTAAGAATCAGGATTGCTTCTGGAAGGTGAAGTCGAGCTTCAGGGTGACGCCGTCTTTGACGATCAAGATGCCGGCGATGTTCGGCGGGGTGATGCCCCAATCGGCCATCATGATGAAGGCAGTGGCCGTGCCCGTCAGACGGTCGCCGTTGAGGGTGGCGCTCACATCCCAGGTGACGGGGCGGGTCGTCTGGCGCACGGTCAGGTCGCCGGTCATCTGAAATTTCAACACCTGGCCTTCCTGAGGGGAGGCTGGGAAGCCTGGCAAGCCGGTGACGGTGAACTGAGCGAGCGGGAAGGACGCCGATTCTAGCCACCGGCCGCGGATGGCATTGTCGCGGCGAGGGCTATCGGATTGGAGCGTGCTGAGATCCACGGTGAACTCACTGAACTGGATGTTTGCCGGGTTGGCCAGGTCCACCTTCAGTTCGCCGGTCACCTGGCTGGTCTTGCCGATGGAGGTGTTCAGGCGGTTATTCTCATTGATGAAAGTCTCATCTACCGCGTAGCTGACGACCGTCTCGTTGGGGACGAGGACGAATACGGCCAGCCCGCCGGAGGCTGCCGGCGTGGCGGATTCCGCCGCTCCGGTTGGAGTGGCCGAGGGCAGGGCGGGCTGCGTGGCAGTGGCAGGCGGCGCAACCGTCGGCGGTGCGGGCTGAGTCGCTGCGGGGAGGGGCGGGTCGGCGGCCTCAGGAGCGGGGGCGGGCGCGCAGGCGTTCATCAGAAGGACCGCTGCCAGGGCGGCGAGGGCGATTTTCAAACGCGGCATGCAATCACTCCTTGCGAGGGTGAATGGAATCCCAATCACCTTTCGAATATCAGTTAGATAGACGTTGTCGTAATACTATACGGGGAAAACCGCAGCGGTCAACTAAGAGTTTCTTAATTCGAAGAAACGAAACCAGCAGAGCGGCCGGGCACCCTGCTGGTAGTGAGAGGAGAAAACGCTTAGAGGCTGAAGTTGCGAGCGGCCATCTCGGCAATCGAGCGGCCGATGGAGATCGAAGCTGTGGCGGCCGGAGAAGGCGCGTTCAACACGTGCACCATGCGTTCGGCTTCGACAATGCTGAAATCGTCCAGCAGCGCGCCTTTCGGGTCAAGAGCTTGAGCGCGCACCCCCGCACCGCTGCGATGCACATCGGCCATTTGCAGTTCGGGCAGCAGGCGCTGCAGCGCTTTGACAAAGGCGGCTTTGCTGAACGAGCGGTAATACTCGTCGATGGAAGTCTTCCAATACTTGAGAGCCATTCGCCAGAAGCCGGAGTAGGTGAGCACCTGGGCCATGTCGCGCAGCGAGATGGCGCTCATCTTGTAGCCCTCGCGCTTGAAGGCCAGGACGGCGTTTGGGCCTGCTTCGACCCCGCCGTTGATCATACGGGTGAAGTGCACGCCCAGGAAAGGAAAGCGCGGGTCGGGGACGGGGTAGATCAGGTTCTTCACAAGGTGGTGCTTTTCGGGCACCAGCTCATAATACTCACCCCGGAAGGGCAGGATCTGCAAGCCGGGGTTCACGCCGCACAGGCGCGCGATACGGTCTGATTGCAGCCCGCCGCAGTTGATCAGGTTCCGGCAGGCGACCTCGCCTTGAGCGGTTTGGAGCACGAAATCATTTCCGGCTTTTCTAAAACCGGTGACGCGCGCGTTCGTCTGGATCTTCCCGCCGGCGTCCTGGATGATCTTCGCATAGGCATTGCAGACGGCGACGTAATCGACGATCCCGGTCTCGGGCACGCGAATGGCAGCGATGCCGGTGGCGTGCGGCTCGTATTCCTTGATCTCTTCGGCGCTCAGGCGCTCCAAACCCACCAGCCCGTTGGCGATACCGCGCTCATAGAGCCGGTCGAGGGCGGGCAGTTCATCCTGGCGGGTGGCCACGATGACCTTACCGCAGTTATCGTGGGGGATATTGTGCTCGGCGCAGAACTCGTACATTGCCCGGCGCCCTTCCACGCAGTTCTTGGCTTTCAGCGAGCCGGGCTTGTAATAGATGCCTGAGTGGATCACCCCGCTGTTGTTGCCAGTTTGGTGGGTGGCAATGCGGCTTTCGGCTTCCAGGACGATCACGGATAGGTTGGGACGTTTCGAAAGGGCCATGGCGGTCGCCAGGCCGACGATCCCCCCGCCGATGATTGCGACGTCATATGTGCTGCTGCTCATGCGCTGGATCTCCCCAAATAGGATAGTGTTCCTATTATAGACCTCAAATAGAAAAATTGTGAGGGATCAATCCGCCTCATCCAGCTCCGCCAGGCGCATTAACGGTTCGCGCAGGGCCGGGTAGAGCTTAAGGTACACCTGCTCATACAGCCGGGTGTAGCGGGCGTGGTTCTCCGCCAATGGCTCGTAGACGGCGGCCGGGGGTTTCACCATCGCCTCTGCCGCCGAGGGGATATCGGCATGCAATTTTGCTCCGGCAGCCGCCAGGATTGCCGCACCCAGGGCGGTCGCCTCCTTTGCCGGGGCCACTTCCACCGGCCTGCCGAGAATATCCGCAAGGATTTGCAGCCAGACGGGGTTTGCAGCGCCTCCGCCGGCAACCTGGATGTACCGGATGGGGGCTTCGAGCGCTGCTTCGACGCCCTGCACCTGGAGCCGCAGCTCGAAGCCAAGGCCCTCGAGGGCGGCGCGATAGAAGTGCTCCGGCCGGTGTGAGGCGCGCCAGCCCACCGTGATGCCGCTCGCCGAGGCATCCCAATAGGGGTTCATCGCCGTTCCCCAATAGGGCACGAGCACCAATCCCCCGGCCCCCGGCGGCAGGCGGGCGGCGCGGGCTTCGATCTCCGCACTGCCGGAGAACAAATCGTTTACCAGCCAGCGCAGCGTAAAAGCCCCGCCCAAAAGGACGGTTTCGAAGATGTAACTGCCCGGCAGTGCGCCGGTCATGGTGCGAAAAGCGTTTGATGTGCGATAGGCCTGGCTGAATGTGCCGCTGATGATCGAGGTGCCCAGGTTCACACCGCATAATCCGGTGCGGTTGATGCCCATTCCGAGGGCGCCGGCCTGCCCGTCGCCGAGGCCGGAGATGACCGGCATCCCCTGCGGCAAACCGGTCTCGCGGGCTGCAGCGGCCGTCACCCGCCCGATGAGCTGCCCGGGCAGGCAGAGCGGAGGGAGAAGCGCCGGGTCGATGCCCAAAGCGGAAAGAGTCACTGAGTCCCAGGCCTGGCGCTGAATATCATACAGCCCGGTTGGGTCGGCGCTGCCGGTGGAGGTGGCCCACTCACCTGTCAGGCGGTGGATCAAGAAGGCGTGCGTATCGAGCAGGCGGTGGGCGCGCCCGAGCACCTGCGGCTCATGCTCCTGCAGCCAGGCGAGTTTGCCGGGGATGAGGTTGCCGGTGAGGGGCTTACCGGTGCGAAGGTGAAAGGCTTGCAGGTCGAAGCGTTCGCGCAGCCTGGGGAGGTAGGGGCGCGAACGCTCATCCATCCACAGGATGGCGCTGCGCAGCGGAGCGCCTGACGGATCGACCAGGACGAAGGACTCTCGCTGGTGAGCAATCGCCAGCGAAGCGATTTCTGCTCCGCCTGTCTGCGAAGTGACTTCCCTCAGGGCGCTGACGGCAGCCTGCCACCAGCTTTCGGCGGATTGCTCTGCCAGACTGGGGCCGGGGAAGGAAATTTCCAGGGGCGCACGGCCGCCGGCGCACTCCTTCCCGCACTCATCGAAGGCGAGTGCCTTGACGGCGCTCGTTGAGGCATCCAGTCCAAGGGCGACGCGCGTCCGGCGGGGCATCATCTCACCCCAGCACGCCCGCAAGCCGGAGGACTTCCTCGCCCGCCTGGGGCATCAAGCCGAGTTCCCAGGCCAGGTCAAGGATGGTATAACGCGAGCGATATTGTGGGCCTTTCACCAGCGCTTCGAGCGCATCGGCAGGAGAGCGCTGGATGGCCGAGAGGGTGAGCGGTACCCCGGCCTGTTGAAGCGGCGCGCGGATAGTCTCGAAAGGCGGAATATAGGGATCGAGCTCCCGCCAAAGGCGTTCCCAGTTGGCCTGCACCCAGCGAATCCGCTCGCGCAGCCCGTCCTCCGAAAGATATTTGGCGCGCACCACCTCGTTGAAGAGCGGCCCGGCCTGCCCGTAGCGGGCAGTGTTTTCGGCAATGAGCGCATCGAGGCTGGGCCGCCTGCGCACAACTTCTTCGGGATCGATGGCGAGCACATCCAGGCGGCGCATATAGTGATAAAAGGCCAGCATGATGACCGTTCCAATGCCGACCTGCGCCCCGTGGAGGTTCTTGGGCAGGCCGCGGGTGTGGGTGAGCAGGTCCCAAAAGTGGGAGAGGACGTGCTCGGCCCCGGAGGATGGCGAAGTTTCGCCGTTGAGGACGGTCATCGAGAGGCCGGACTTCAAGACCGCCTCCGAAAGCACCTGGATGGCGGGGGGGTCGCGGCGGGCGATTCCCGCGGCGGAACCCAGGTAGGCGCGCTCGTTTTCGGCGGTCATCGCATAGGGCAGAGGGCAGAAGTACGCCCCGTGGAGCAGGTTGGCGAGTTTCCAGTCGGCGTTGCAGATGGCGCGGGCTGCCAGGTCGCCCATCCCAGCGTGAATCATCGGCATGGGGGCCTGGGCGAGGATATCCACATCCAACAAGACGGCATCCGGCGGGTTGAGCAGGCGGCTGATCTTCACATCCTGCTCGGTGATGGTGGCGGTGATGGAGGTGTAGGCGTTCATCGAAGGCGCGGTGCCGAGGATGATGAATGGCAGGTTCTTGCGGGTAGCGATCCATTTGGTCAGGTCGCAGATCACCCCCGAACCGGCCCCGATGAGGATTTCGACGCCCGGGTGCACCTGCGCGGCTGCGTTTTCTGCGAGGTTGACCTCGGAATCGAGCAGCAAGCCCCTTTCTCCGAGCGGCAGGAAGGCGAGCGGCAGGCGGGCTGCCTCGAGGCGCGAGATGACCTGTTCCTGGATTAAATCTTCGATAGCACGGTCGAAAACGACCTGCACCATCCGCGGGGCATGGCCGAGGATACGCTCGATGACAACCGGGGTTTCATTCACCAGCCCGCGGGCGGTGCGCATCTCGCCGATGGGGATGACGTGTTCCCTGCCGCAATCCGGGCAGGTGAAGGTGGATTTTGCCAGGCCGTTGGAATCACGGGAGAGATAATCTTGCCGGGTGAGTATTGGATTGAGCATAAAGGAATTATAGCCAGGAATGCCGGGAGCTGCCCGGCATTCCTGTCGCTCGGTGCGAATCAATGTATCAGAAGGAACCGGCGAGCACCCGTTTCCCGGTCGGGCCAGGCGAACCGCCGGCCGGCTCGATGGTGATGCCGAAGGAGTCGTAATCGGTGAGGCGGCCGTCGGCGTATATTTCCATCACATGATAACCGTGCTTTCCGACGGAAAAAACTCCGCCGCTGGCGCGCACGCCGTCCTTGATCAGCCAGAGCTGATATTGCTGGTCAGCGGGCAGAGGTTCGAGCTTGTTGACCACCAGCAGCCCATAACGCCCGTCGGCCGTGTAAATGACCATGCCGGAAGCCGCCGAGCCTTCTTCCTGACTTTGCAGAACGAGGTTGTCGTAACCGGCATGCTGCATCCGGCCAAGGTCGTTCACCCGCTGCCAGAGCACCAGGTTGCTCACAGCCAGGATGAGCACCAGCGCCAGCCCGCCGGCGCGTAAAAGACCCCCCTGGCCGGAAAACGCGCGGCGCAGCGCAGCGATGAGCGGGTTCACCGGCCTGGGCGGGGTGATGCCATCCATCACTGCCCGCTTGAGGCGGGCAGGGGGCGTCACCTGCGGCAGGGCGGTGGAGAGAACCCCAACCACCGCGCTGTAGGAGGTCCACTCGGCGCGGCACTGGTCGCATTCTTCGAGGTGGGCCAGCACCTGTTGGCGCTCGGCTGCTTCCAGGCAGTCGAGCGCGAGCGCAGGCAGGTCGTCCGTCACATGCTTGCTGTCCACGTGCATTCCCTCATCTTCATACCTGTAGATTAATACGCATTAATCATCCTTTCGGATTTCTCTACCCTCGAGCATTTCTGGCTGGATGACCGTGCGCAGCTTTTGCAGCGCCAGCCGGATGCGGGTTTTCACGGTTCCAAGCGGCTGGTTGAGCCGTTCGGCGATTTCTTGCTGGGTCATGCCATAGAAGAATGCCAGTGAGAGCGCCTGGCGTTGCTCGGCAGGCAAAGCGTTTACCGAGCGGACCAGCACAGAGCGCTGGTGGTGATCCATCATGCCAATCTCAACCTCAGGCTGATGATCCGGGTCGTCTTCGCAGCAGTCTTCCCAGGCGATGGAATACCCCTCGGGGCGGGCGCGGCGGCGGCGGATCTGGTCGATCGAACGGTTGCGGGCGATGGAGGCGATCCAGGTCATCAATTTACCCTGGTTGAGGTCATATGAGGAGGCTTTTTGCCAGACGAGGACGAAAACGTCCTGGGTGATCTCTTCGGCCGTTTCGGCGTCTCCAAGCACGCGCAAAGCGATGCTATACACCAGGCGGCTGTAGCGGTCATACAGTTCGCTCAGCGCGGAAGTGTCGCGGCGGGTGATGCGCTCGATCAACTCGCTATCGGGAAGTGGAGTCATAGGCCCACCCATTATAAGTTAAATCAAGAAACAGGCCAAATTTCGCCTGTTTCTATGATCTTTCTGGCGGTCCGCCTCATCGATTTTGAGCGGACAGCCTGTTCAGCCGAGAGCTTCAGGGCTGCGGGTCTTCATTCTCCTCATCCATTTCCTCTAAAGCGCGGCGGGCGGCGGCATCGGGCGGGGGCTGGTGCTTGAGCCAGATCTGCAGCGCCAACCGCCTTGGGTTGAGCCCCAGGTTATAGCGCTCGAAGTACTGGCAGGTGCGTGTGACATCGCGCAGGAAGATATCCCAGGCTTCGGTGTTTTCCAGGGGCGACACCGCCTGGGGGAAGTCGATGATCACCGGTTGGCCTTCCCAGTACAACACGTTGTAAGCCGAAAGGTCGGCATGGATGCGGTTCAACCCAAGCATCCGATCGATGGAGTCGATGAGAATATCGCGGACGCGCACGGCTTCGCGATGGGTGAGGGTCGTCTCCGTCAGGGCCGGGGCAGGCATGTCGAGGTCGCCGATATATTCCATCAAGATGATGTTATCGCCGGCGAAGACCGGCTCGGGGACGGGGAGGTGCGCGTCGTACAGAATCTGCAGCGACAAGTATTCGTGTTGCAGCCAGGAGGTGTGGGTGAGTTCCTTCCCGTAAGAGGTTCCCTTGCGCACCGCCCGCAACGCGCTGTCCTTAAAGTCGGTTTTTCCGTAAGAATTTAAGATCTGGCGGTTGGCACGGTAGCGCGCATCGTTGCGCAGGTTGCGCATCATGCGCGGGCGATAGAGCTTGGCGGCAATGAACTCACGCTTGAGGCTGGGATGCGCCTGGCAGAGGTAAACATTCGCTTCCTTGCCGCCTTTCACGCGGCGAAGCACATCGGTGATGTATTCAGAGTCGTACAGCGGCCCCAGGTAGGTGAAAATCCATTCCCGCTCGTGGAGTTTTGCGCCCAGGGTCGGGTTGAATGCCACATCGGCGCCCAAAGCTTCCAGTGAGACACGTTGAGCAATTTCATCCAGCACGGCGTGGCGGCTGCGCTTCTTCTGCTTGAAGCGCGAAATTTTCCGTCCCAAGGTGGGGTCGTAATCTTCATCAAGAACAATGCGAGTATCGAGGCGAGGCATCAGGTTTTGCTCTTTGTCAATCAAAAGGCCACAGGCGGAACCCGTGGCCGATTTAAACGATTCGATCGGCCTGGCGCAGCCGGCGCGGCCGAATAAAAAAGCCGCGGTGCAAGCCTGCAGCCGCGGCTGATCACTTTATGGGTTGATCAACAGCGAGATGCACGCATGCCATCCAGATCTGCTCCGCAACGGGCAGTGAAACGAGCACATATTCCTTTTTTCGATGACATGCGACACCTCCTTTCGGCGTGAATTTAAGTAACCTGAATTATCTTAGCGACAATTGGAGCCAATGTCAAGGCCTGTTTTGCACGCGAATCGATGCGCGCACGCGCCTCCGGTTTTCATACCACCACACCACCGTGTCGGCGATGGTCACGGCCAGGCCGCGCGGGCGGTAGCCCAGTTCGCGGGCGGCTTTCTGCGAGCTGATGGCAGAATTGCTCACCAGCGTCTCGATCGAGTAGCGGGTGAACTTGGGACGGGTGTGGGAGATGCGGTAATACCATTCGGCCAGACGGGCGGCAGCCAACGCCAGACGGTGGGGGAGCTGAACGGCGGCGAGAGAGCGCCCGGCAGTTGCCTTCACCAGCCCGCACAGCCTTGCCACGGAGATTCGCTCTCCGCCGAGGATGTACGTCTCGCCGGAACGGCCCTGGTCGCGGGCGCGGATGTGCCCATCGGCCACATCCCGCACATCGACGAAATCAAAGGCCCCTGCCACCAGCCAGCTCAGCGGTGCAGACATCCAGGAAAGGATCATCTCTCCCAGCTCGGAGCGGCGGTAGTCATAGGGGCCGATGACGCCTGTCGGGCAGACGATGACCGTCTCCATGTTCTGACCGGCGGCAGCCAGAACATCGAGCGAGGCTTTGGCTTTCGTCCGGTCGTACGGCCCGGCGGGGTTTGCCGGGTCGAAGGGCAGGGTTTCATCCACCATGCGGCCGAGCGGGGGACGCGTGAGGGCGTGGATGGAGCTGGTGTAGATGAACTTGCGCACACCCTGCGCGCGGGCTGCCTGCAGGATGTTGCGCGTGCCTTCCACGTTTACCCGGTGCAGCAGAGCTTCGTATTCGTCGAGGATCGACACGATGGCGGCCATGTGGAAGACGGTCGTCACGCCGGCGCAGGCTCTCAGAAGCGATTCGGGATCAAGCACATCGCCTTCGACACGCTCGACGGGCAGGCCATCCAGCGCGGACGTGTTTTCGCCGGGGAGAATCAGAGCGCGCACACGCTCGCCGCGGCGGATCAGTTCGCGCGCGAGGACATTCCCCAGGTGCCCGGCAGCGCCGGTGATCAGGTTAATGGGTTCATCGGTCATTGGCTGGTTGTGGAGCGTCATTCTGCTTTCTGCCTCATTCCATCGATCAACGTGCGCATGCCTTTTGTGGTCACTTCCGACCAGTTCTCGCCGGAAGGATCAAAGAAAGCCTGCAAGAGCAGGCCCATCACCAGGGCCAGCACCATCCGGCTGGAAGAGCGGGCATCGAGGCCGGGGGCGAATGAGCCTTCCTGCTTACCGCGCTCGATGATTTGCTGGAAGACGGCCAGGTAGTGCCGGTAAGGGGCGATGGCGGCCTGCCAGACTTCAGGATGCCGCCCGGCCTGCATCCAGAACTCCAGGAGGAGGATGGCGTGGGTGGAGGCTGCGGCGAAGATTTCCCCCGTCCGCCCGGCCATCGAAAGGATTCCCGCGGGCACATCCACCGATGTGGCCAGGCTGTCACTCAACTGAGCATCGAGTTGGGCCAGCCAGGTGTCTAGCAATGCCTGGAAGAGCGCCAGCTTGGTGGGAAAGTGGTGATAGAACGCCCCTTTCGAGACACCGGCCGCCGCGCAGATTTCGGAAACGCCTGCCGCGTCGAAGCCGACCTGTGCGAAGAGCTTTTCGGAAGCGCTCAGGATGCGCTGCCGGGTTTCTTCACTGCGCTGCTGCATGGTGAACCTCCATCGCGAATGAAACATACCGACCGGTCTGTTTTTATTGTATCACACCTTGCCGGACCGGTATGAGAAAAGGATGAGAAGACTGACAATCGGGTGAATTAACGGTTCAGCCAGCGCTCGAGGCCGGGCGGAGGGGTGAACCCGCGCAGCTTTTCCAGCAAGGCCTCAGGTTCTTCGTCATCGAGCAGCAACAGGCGCTGTTCGGGGTAGATGAAGCCTTCAGCGATGGCATGTTCAATGAGCGCCAGGAGGGGGTCAAAATAGCGGCGGGTGTTGAGCACGCCGATTGGTTTTGTATGCAGGCCGATCTGCGCCCAGGTGAGGGTCTCGAAGAGCTCCTCGAAGGTGCCGTAGCCCCCCGGCAGGGCGATGAACGCGTCGGCGAGGACGCTCATGCGCGCCTTGCGGGAGTGCATGTCGGCGGTCACTTCCAGCCGGGTGAGGCCTCTGTGGATGAGCGGCGGCAGGTCGAGGCTCTTGGGCACCACGCCGGTGACGGCCCCGCCGGCTGCCAGTGCGCCCTGGGCCACGGCGCCCATCAAACCGGTTTTCCCGGCGCCGTAAACGAGGTGAATGCCTGAACGCGCGATCACCCGGCCCAAACGCTCGGCCGCATCCAGGTAGGGCTGCGCCAGCCCGTCGGCCGAACCGCCATAAACACAGATCGCGCGAATCTCCATCTTTCCCCTTTCAAGCTCGAGAGCCGTCATGCTTTGAGGCGGTTATGGCTTTGCAGCGTGCAGGTCATGGCCTGTTCCTGCAACAGCCTTCAATCCTCGGCAATAGCGGGGTAACGTTCGGGGAAGGCAGCCTCGCCGACGAAGTTATCCACAACCAACTGGTCAATGTGGTGATATTGCAACGCATGGCGGAAGTAATCCGGCAGATCGCCAGACCACGTTACCTGGCAGTTGCGCAAGATGACCGTTCCCGCATTGTGGAACTGGAAGCCCGAGGTGGGGTGGTGGCGGATGCTGTGGTCGTAGCCGTTATTTGGCCCGCGCGAAGGGCGCAAATCGAGCTGGCCGCCCGGCCACTTGGTCCATTTGGAAATTTCGATGTGCACATTTTCGAATTGAATGTTGTCGATCAGGCCGGGTTTCCAGCCGTAGATCAAGACGCCGTTCTCTGAATGTGCGATGATGTTCGAGAAGCGAATGTTGCGGATGACGCCGGTATCTTCGAATTCTGTCCACGGCGTTGCTTTGATATAGATCGGCTCGCCGCGGCCCCACCAGTCATCGTGAAAGAGGCGGGTTTCCATGACGATGTTGGAGAAGATGACGTTTTCGATGCTGCCGCCCATGGTGAGGTTCAGTGAAAGCCCGCGGTGACTGGAGCGGATGACGCAAGACTCGAAGACCAAATCGCGGATCGTGGAGCGTACCTCGGCGCCAATCACCAGGGCAGAGGAAGTGCTCACCAGCGTGCAGCCCGAAACGGTGATGTTCTCACTCGTCCCATACCGGGTGAACCCCGGGGTGGACTTGACGCAGATCGTGTCGTCGCCGCCGGCCAGGAAGCAATCGCTGATGCGCACATTCTGGCAGCAATCCAGATCGATGCCGTCGCTGTTGGGCAGCTTCATGTCGTTATAAATGCGGATGGCGTTGATGATCACATCCGAACAGCCCGAGAGGCGCACCGTCCACAGCGCGCCGTCACGGATCGCGATATCCTTGAGAGACAGGTTTTTCACCCCGATGAGAAAGAGCGTCCAGGGCCGGTCAGGCTTCATGCGGTAGATGTGGGGCAGGTCTTCGGCAATGTAGGCGCGCCCGTTGCCGTCGATGGTTCCGCCGCCGGTGATGGAAATGTTCTCGGCATCGTGGGCGGTGATGAAAGCCATCTTCAGGTTGCGCTCGCTGGTCATGATATAGCGCTCGTCGTCAAGGGACTGGTTCAATTCCCGCAGGTAAGGGTTCTCGAAATCGGCATACCGGTCTGAAGCCAGCAAGATCGCTCCGCGCTCGAGGAATAACTCGACGTTAGATTTCAGCTCGATCCAGCCGGATTTGAAGACCTTTCCGGCGGGCAAGATGACCACACCGCCGCCGGCGGCATGGCAGGTGTTGATGGCCGACTGGATCGCCGGCGCGTCATTTTGCTCGCCGTTTCCAGCGGCGCCGAATTCAAAAACATTGAAGACCGGCATGGCGGCTCCTGTTGGCTTTGAGGAGATGCTGTGATACTTTTCTTATTGTACATGGAAGCGTAAGAGGAAGGGTTGTGATCTGCCCGGCGAGAGTGCGGACGACCCCTCGATTCTTGTTGGCAGGCGGGTTGTCTTTCGCTATACTTCCCATTGACTTTGCCGATCAGGAGAATCCAAACCAATGGAACGCATCACAGTCAGCGAAAACCCTCATTACCTGGCGATTGAATCGGGGCAGCCGTTCTTCTGGCTTGGCGACACTGCCTGGGAACTGTTCCACCGCCTGACTCGCGAGGAAATGGACCTTTACCTGAGCAACCGCGCCGAACGCGGTTTCAACGTCATCCAGGCGGTCGCTCTGGCCGAGCTCGATGGGCTGCGCACCCCCAATGCATACGGCGACCTGCCGCTGATCGACCTTGACCCCGCCCGGCCGAATGAGGCTTACTTTCAACATGTAGATTTTGCCGTGCGCCTGGCCGAAGAGAAGGGCCTGTACATCGGTTTGCTCCCCACCTGGGGCGATAAAGTGATCGACCGGGGCGGAGAGGGGCCCGTGGTGTTCAACCCGCAGAACGCACGGGTGTATGGCGAATTTCTTGGGCAGCGGTACCGCGAGCAGCCCAACGTGCTTTGGATTTTGGGCGGCGACCGGACTGGCGATGGGCTGGTGGAGTTGTGGACGGCGCTCGCCGATGGGATTGCTCAAGGGCTGGGGCGCAAACCGTTCTGCACCCTGCACCCGGCCGGCGGGCGCGGTTCGAGCGAGTGGTTTCACCACTGCGCCTGGCTGGATATGAACATGTGGCAGTCGGGGCATTCTCTGGCGGATGCGCCAAACTGGGAGATGATCTCGCGCGACCGCACGCGCCTGCCGCTCAAGCCGGTGCTGGACGCCGAGCCGAATTACGAAGATCACCCGATCGACCCGTGGTCGCGTAGATGGAACCCGAGATTCGGGCGTTTCAGCGATTATGACGTGCGCAAGCAGGGCTACCGCTCGGTGTTCGCGGGGGCATGCGGGGTGACTTACGGGCATCACACCATCTGGCAATTCTATCAGCCGCCGCGCCGGCCGATTAACTTCCCGGCTTACACATGGGATGAGGCGATTTACCGGCCGGGCGCAGCGCAGATGATCTACCTGAAGAACCTGATGCTTTCGCGGCCTTACCTGACCCGCGTGCCCGATCAAAGCCTGCTGCTTTCTTACCCGGGCGAGGGCGGCGGGCATGTGCGCGCCACACGCGACGAAGATGGCAGCTACGCGATGATCTACCTCCCGCTGGCGAACCAGACGGTGAGGGTGGATTTGGGCCGCCTGGGGGGGCCGCTCCAGGCATGGTGGTATGACCCGCGGGATGGGCGGACCTTGCGAATCGGTGAGTTCGATAACCAGGGCGAAGCGAGCTTCACTTCACCGGCGGGCGGTCCCGATTGGGTGCTGGTGTTGGACGAACGCAACCGGCACTACGCTCCGCCGGGGAGAGTCTAGAGGATATGGGTCAGGACGACGCGCAGGCCGATGCCGATCAAGATCAGCCCGCCGATCACTTCCATGCGTTTGCCGAACTTTTCGCCCAGCTTGCCGCCCACCCCCAGCCCCAATGCCGAGAGGCTCAGCGTGACCACCCCGATTACCAGGGATGGGAAAGCAACCGGTGTGTGGATCATGGCCATGCTCAGACCCACCGCCATCGCGTCCAGGCTGGTGGCGATGCAAAGCATCATGAGCGTCTTGCCGCGAGACGGGTTCTCGGCGTAGCACTCGGCATGCGGGTCGAGCCCGGAGCGGACCATGTTCACGCCCACGTAGCTCAACAGAGCCATCGCCACCCAGTGATCGTACTGGCTGATGAGCCCGGCGACGGTTGAGCCTGCCAGCCAGCCGAGGACGGTCATGAAGGCCTGGAAGAAGCCGAAGTGAAACGCCAGCCTGAAGCGCGAGCGGAAGTCTTCGGCGCGGCGGGTGGTGCCGATTCCGAGCGATACGGCAAAGGCATCCATCGCAAGGCCGACTGCAATCACCAGTGAAGCTGCAAATTCCATATCATCCCCGATTAAGAAAAAAAAAACCACCTTAACTTGCGTTACGGTGGTCTCGCCTGGTTTCGATCTTGGGCTGCCGGGAGGTTTGCTCCGGTGTGTCGACAGTCCGCCCCGCTTTCGCGGGTCAGCTACTCCCCAACCAGGTCAGATTGTACTCCGCCGGGGCGGGATTTCAACCCGCGCGCCCAAATGGGTGACATTCATCCGCCAATCTCAGGATAGATGATGCGCCGGATGTGGCGCGCATCGGCCTTCTCGATCAGGATATCGGCCGGTGATGAAGCGCTCAGCACAAGCCGGATGTTGGGCAGGTCTACCGCCTGGATGTGGGCTTCGGCTGCAGCCTCGTCTTTACCGCCGCGCCGGTGGCGCTCGCGCAGGTTTTCCAGGAGCGATTCCAGCGGGGCAGTGATGAACACCTGCGTGTCGAAGAGGGGGCCAAGTTCCTGCCAGCCGGGGCGGCGCAAGAGCAGGTAGTTTCCCTCGATGAGGATCAGTTTGTGCTCGCGGCGGAGCAGTCCTTTGGCGGGGAGCGGGTCGTGCGCTACGCGGCTGTAGACGGGGAAGGTCAGCTCGCTCTCTTCCCGCATCCGCAGCAGGCAGGCGTGCAGGCCCTGCACATCAAAGGTCTCTGGAGAGCCTTTCACCTGCCGCAGGCTCAAGGCGTGCCCGGCCCGCCGGGTGGTATGCGTCTCCAGGTATGCATTGGAAAAGTGCCAGCCATCCTGGCCGACCACGGCGCAGACTTCCGCTTCTGCCAGGAGGTTGATAACTGCCGATAAGATCAACGCAAACGACGATTTTCCGCACCCCGGCGGCCCGGCAATTGCGATGAGCCGGCGTTTCGGGGCCTTCAACTGCGCGAGAAACCGGCGGGCAAGCGGTTCGTAGAAAGCTTCGACTTCCGTCCGTTCAATCTCCAATGGGTGCGCGGATTGGTCAAGGAAAAGGGACGCCGATTGCAGCCGGGCCCAGATGGATGCGCTCATCAACGTTATAATAACCGAAAACAGGAGGCAAGGTATGGAAGCAAAGCTAAACGAGCTGAAGCAGCGGTTGGGTGAGATCGCCGACCTGAACAACGCGGCGTCTGTTCTAAGCTGGGACCAACTGACCCACATGCCGCCGGGCGGGGCCGAGGCGCGCGGACGCCAGCTGGCCACCCTGGCGCGCATCGCCCAGGAAAAGCAGACCGACGAAGCCTTGGGGAAGCTCATCGATGAGCTCCTGGTGGAAACCCAAAGCCTTCCCGCCGGCAATGTTCAACGGGCGATGGTGCGGGTGGCAAAGATCGATTTCGACCGGGCGACGCGCGTCCCGCCGGAGTTTGTGGCGCGCATCTACCAGCACATCGCGCAGTCGTACCAGGTATGGGCTGAGGCTCGCCAGAAGAACGATTTCTCCGCCACGCAGCCATACCTTGAAAAGACGCTCGACCTCAGCCGGGAATATTCAGCCTTCTTCCCGGAAGCCGAGCATGTGGCCGACCCGCTGATCGACCAATCGGATTACGGGATGAAGGTCAGCACGGTGAGGCCGCTCTTCGCCGAGCTGCGCAGCCGGCTTGTGCCCATCATCCAGGCGATTACCAGCCAACCCGCGGCGGATGATTCCTGCCTCAAGCAGCCCATCCCTGCCGATGCACAGGTTGCCTTTGGGGAGAAGATTATCCGCAAGCTGGGCTATGATTTCGAGCGCGGCCGGCAGGATAAATCGGCCCACCCGTTCACCACGCGCTTTTCGATCAACGACGTTCGCATCACCACGCGGGTGCGCGAAGATGACTTCAGCGAGGCTTTCTTCTCCACCACCCACGAAGCCGGGCATGCGATGTATGAACAGGGAATCGACCAGGCCCTGGAAGGGACCAACCTGGCTTCTGGAACTTCGGCAGGCGTGCATGAGAGCCAATCGCGCCTGTGGGAGAACATCGTCAGCCGGGGAAAGGACTTCTGGATTTTCGCTTACCCGCTGCTGCAAGAGGCCTTCCCGGCGCAATTTGGCAATGTGTCGCAGGATACATTCTACCGGGCGATCAACAAAGTGCAGCGCTCGCTCATCCGCACCGATGCAGATGAGGTGACCTACAACCTGCATGTGATGATCCGCTTCGACCTCGAAGTGGGCATGCTGGAAGGCAATCTGGCGGTGCGTCACTTGCCCGAAGCGTGGAACGAACGCTACCGCTCGGACCTGGGCATCCTCCCGCCGAGTGATAAGGACGGCTGCATGCAAGACGTGCACTGGTACGGCGGAACGATCGGCGGGGCATTCCAGGGTTACACCCTGGGGAATGTGCTCAGCGCGCTATTCTACCGGCAGGCGCTCAAAGACCGGCCCGGCATTCCGGAGGAAATTCGCCACGGGAAGTTCGACGGCCTGCACGCATGGATGCAGGAACATATCTACAGGCACGGGCGCATCTTCACCACCGATGAACTGGTGATGCGCTGCACCGGCGGAGCGCTGACCATCGAACCGTACATCGAGTACCTGAAGCAAAAATACGGGGAATTGTACGATTTGTAGATCATAAGAACCGGCCAACGAGCAGGATTGGCCGAAAATAGGCTTTCGATTTCTCCGTAAATTGGGGGCAAAACACCCAATTTACGGAGAAATCATCTTTGATCTAGTGGTCGGGCGGGGGAACGGTCTTTCGGCCCGGGCCGCCGGAAGCCTTCACAGACGGGATGGCCTCCGTCTCGTCGTTCATCACTTTTTCCCACATCTTATCGCCATACTTCGACAGCTCGGGGATCTTGCCCGCGCCGTCCATGCCGATAGCCTCGAGCAAGTCCACATTGAAGCGGCGGAAATCCAGCTCGGGGAACAGGTTGCCGACCAGGTGGACCTGTTGGTCATCGGCCGATTGCAGGAAGGCGCCGAGAACCGGGGTGATCCACTGCCAGGGGTAGTAGGAATCGAATTTGCCTGCCTCGTGGTGCGGATCTTTGCCAGTGCCGAAGCTGATCAAGGTGGTCTCGGCGGGATCCCAGTTCAGGCAGTACATCGCTTCATAAGCCGCCAGGTAGCAGGGGTTGGCGTAGGCGCCGACGCCGCCATCCACATAGCGGCCTTGAACGATTGGGAAGAAGGTGGGAACCACGCTCGAAGCCAGCACAGCCTGGGTAACCGGCCAGGATTTATACTCGTCTTTCCAAGGCTTGATGAAGCGGGTTTTGTTTTCCACCAGGTCGAAGGTGGTGATGACCACATCGATCTGCGGGGAACGATTCCAGAGATCGCCCATGGTGTTGGTGCCGATGTACTTTTTGAGGGCATCGGCCAGCGGTTCGATGGGGTAGCGGTAGCGGGTGAGTGGGTGAAAGAAGGTGCGCCAGCTTTTTTGGAAGATGGTGTTGCCCAGGTCCACGTATAGCTGGTACATCTGGTTGGCGGTGAGGCCGTTGGCGATTCCGGCCGAGATGATCGAGCCGGTGGACGTGCCGGAGGAGAGCTGGAAGATCTGGTTGACGGGCTTGCCGAGTGCCTCTTCGAGGTGCGCCAGGGCGCGGGTGACAATGACGCCTTTGATCCCTCCGCCATCGACGGCCAGGGCGACGTTCTTGCGGAATGGCTTCATGCGGTTCCCTCCTATGCGAGATTGATTACCGATTTGATCAAAGTTTATCACGCAATCAGAGGGAGTGCAACCATCAGCGCAGGAACTGCGTATAGTCCACAAGCTCCGGGATGAGCGCGGTCACCTCGTCACCCGGGCAGATATAGCCGGGGTGCTCGATCCAGGCCACCACGCCCCGGCGGTGGAAAGCGGCCTTGACAAAGCCGCTCGTGAGGTTCGGCCGGTCAGGAAATTGGTTCTGGATCACCTGGCCGACGTTGACGCACGGAGCGTTCTCGCCGGTGACAATCAACACCGCGCCGTGAGGGAACGTCAGGCGCGTGGAAGGGGGGATGCGCGTGAGGCCCGGGAGACCGCTGAGCAGCAGGTTGGCGCCGTACCATTCCGGCTCCAGGCCCGGGAGGCCCAGCTCGGCGGCCGTCGCGGCCACCTCTTCCACCGAGATGATGGATACCTGGCGGCTGTTGCGAATTTCGGTCTGGCGGGGGTACATGGTATAGCGCCCGTTGGATGGGAAGGTGTATCCATAATGCCGGTCGCCCGGGATGCCCGCCAGGTGCACGGGCATTTTTTCCTTACGTGTGCTGACGAGTGAACCGGGCACGTCGCAAACCAGGGCGGCTTCAACTTTTCCTTGAATTGTGATCGGGTAATTCATCTGATGTTTCCTTGTTATCGTGCCGCGAGCGTGGGTTGCTGCAAGTATAGTGAAACGAAGACCCAAATACAAGGGCGCTATCCAAAAAGAGGGCGGACCGCTGTGTCCGCCCTCTTTTTAACCATCGCCAGGCTCGAGACTAAGCCTTGAAGTGCTTGAACTGCGGCAGGTAGGGCCGGTTCTGCTCGAGCATTTCGTTGACCATCGCGCGAATCTCAGCCAAAGAAAGCGCGGCGGCGGCCAGGGGGTCATAGCAGCAGGCATGATAGACCAGGCCCGGGTCGCCCGTCAGGGCAGCCTCGACGGTCATTTCCTCGATCATCACGCTGAGGTGCACCAGCGCCACCACCTGCGGCGGCAGCGCGCCCACGTGCACAGGGTGCAGGCCCTCGCGGTCGACGAACACGGGCACTTCGACGCACACGTCATCCGGCAGGTTGCTGATCAGCTTGGTATTGGGGACGTTGCCGTTGAAGCGGAAGGTTTCGCCGCCCTGGATGGCGTTGATGATGTAGGCCGCGTATTCATGGCCGCGCGCCAGGTTGATGGGCGTATCTTTGGCGAACCACTCCTTTGCTTCGTCCTTCCAGGTGGTTTCGCGCCGCTGATATTCCTTCAGGATGTAGGCATATTCGCCCGGGTTCCAGCCCGTCCCGTGAGTGCAATACTTTTCGATCAGATCCTGGCGTTTGCGGAACCACCAGTTGTACTCGGAATTGTGGCCAGACGATTCGGTCACGTAGTAACCGAGGGCTTTGAACATTTCGTTGCGCACAATTTCGTGGTTGTAGATCTCGGGCTTCTCCACCGCGGCGCGGATGAGCGGGTAGGCGTCCTTCCCGTTCCATTCGTACTTCAAATAAAACGCCTGGTGGTTGATCCCCGCGCAGGTGTAGGTGATTTCATCCATCGGCGCGCCGATCCAGCTGGCGAGCATCTCGGCAGTGCCCTGGACGGAGTGGCACAGCCCGGTGAGTTCGATGCTGGTGGCTTTCTTCATTGCCCGGCAGAGCATCGCCATCGGGTTGGTGTAATTCAACATCAACGCATCGGGGCAGTACTTTTCCATATCCTGGGCGATCGAAACCATCACCGGGATGGTGCGCAGGGCGCGGAAGATGCCGGCCGTACCGCGCGTGTCGCCGACGTTGAAGTCTAAGCCGTATTTCTTGGGGATCTCGATATCATATCGCCAGACGTCCGTCGCGCCGACCAGGATAGTGACGAGGACGAAATCGGCGCCTTTCAGAGCTTCCACACGGTCTTTGGTCGCCCAGACCCTGGCCGGGTAATGGCCGAGGTCGATGATCTTCTGCACCGATTTCAAGGCAAAATCGAGCCGTTCATCGTCGATATCCATCAGGCAGATTTCGGCGTCTTTGAGCAGCGGGAAGGTGAGTACATCGCGGACAAGTCCGCGGGTAAAACCAAAACTTCCGGCTCCGATGAAAGTCAACTTGGTCATGCTGATCCTCCTTTTCGAATAATCCCAATTACAACAGGGTGATCCGCGCTTTGAGGCGAATGTCTTGCGAGGAACTGCCTGCGCTGATCTCGAAATCGCCGGGTTCCACAATCCATCCAGCCCGGTAAGGGTCATAGAATGCGAAAGCACGGCGGTCGAGGGTGAATCTGACCGTCTTCGACTCGCCGGGCTGCAGACTCACCTTGGCGAAGGCCTTCAGCTCTTTGGGCGGCCGCGCCAGGGAGGATTCGACATCCGTCACGTACACCTGGACGACTTCCTTTCCGGCTTTCGCGCCGGTGTTCTTCACCGTCAGGCTGATCTCCACCTCTTCTCCGGCTTTGGCACTGGCAGGGACTTGCAGGCCGGTATATTCGAAGCTGGTATAAGACAGCCCGTGCCCGAAGGGGAAGAGCGGTTCGATTTTCTTTGCCTCATAATAGCGGTAGCCGACGAAGATGCCTTCGCCGTACATCACCTCGCGGCCGCCGGGGTAATTGATGTAAGCGGGCGTATCTTCCAGCCGTTTGGGGAAGGTGACGGTGAGCCGGCCGGAGGGGTTCACCTCGCCGAGCAGCACGCGCGCCACGGCATTGCCCCCTTCCTGGCCGGGGTAGTAGGCCTCGAGGATGGCCGGGATCTGCTCGACCCAGGGCATCTCCACGGGCGACCCTGCGTTGAGCACCACGATGGTGCGCGGGTTGGCCTGGAAGACTTTCTGGATAAGCTCATCTTGCGGGCCGGGCAGGCGCATGTGCGGCCTGTCGCTGCCTTCGCTCTCGAAGCCGGTCGGCATTCCGGCAAAGATGAGCGCCACATCGCTCGAGCGAGCCAGCTCGACGGCGCGCGCGATGCGGTCGTCTGTGCCGGGCTGGAAGGTGCGCGAAAGTGCCAGGCGCGCCTGGGCAAAGGGATCATCAGTGTCTTTGATGAAGTCGATGCGCAGGTCATAGATCCGCCCCGCTTCGAGCGTCAGCTTGGTGGAGGAGCGCATCGGGTCCCAGCCGTCGGCGATGCTGGTGGGCTGCGTGGTGTGTTCCTGAATCAGGCGGCCGTCCAGGTACACGCGGCAGGTGGCCGAGTTGTTCATGTCGAGGGTGTATTCACCGCTTTCTTCCACGCGCAGTCGGCCCGTGGCGCGCAGCGAGAACCGCCTGGAGGTGATGTGCGTGGCGGGCAGGCTGTTGGCCCACAGCCATACTTCGGCTTTTGGCGCGTACATCACATCTACCGCCTCGCCTTCGAGGGCGGGGTTGTTGAAGAATTCCACTCTCAAGGTCTGGCCGGCGTCGTTCAGCGGCAGCAATTGGCGCGGCCCAAGGGCGGGCGGTTCCTGCCAGTTATCGCAGCCCTGTTCGTAGCGTAATTCCACCTTGCCGTCCAGGCGGGCTTTCAGGGCTTCCAGCGGAGAGACGGCGTAAGGTGGATCCACAAAGGACGACCCCCCGCCGCCGATGCGGCACTCGGCAGCGTTCGGGCCGATGACCGCGATGGATTTGAGCGCGTTCACTTTCAACGGGAGGAGGCCGCCGTCATTTTTGAGCAGCGTGATGGCTTCTTCGGCCACCTCGCGCGCGAGGGTCTGGTGTGCGGGGGTGTTGACCGAACCGCCAGGCAGGGAAGCCGGGTCTTCGAACTTGCCCACCAGGAAGAGCACGGTGAGGATGCGGCGGGCGGCATCATTGATGACCGATTCGTCGATCTGCCAGATGTTGACGGCATCTTCGAGCAGGCTGCCATAGTATTTGGCCGGGCCGGGCATTTCCAGGTCGAGCCCGGCTTCGACCGAGTCGACAATGGAGTGATTGGCCGTCCAATCCGAGACGACCAGCCCTTCAAAGCCCCATTCGTTTTTCAGGATGTCGCGCAGCAGGTAATAGTGCTCGCTGGCATATACCCCGTTGATGCGGTTGTAGGAGCACATCACCGTGTAGGGCGCGGCGTCCTTCACCACCATTTCGAAGTGCGGCAGGTAGATCTCGCGCAGGGTGCGTTCGTCCACCTGAGAAGAGCCGCGGAAGCGCTCGTATTCCTGGTTATTGCAGGCGTAGTGCTTGAGCGAGGCTCCGACGCGCCTGCTTTGGATGCCCTTCACCCAGGCCGAGCCGATCTTGCCGGCCAGGAGGGGGTCTTCGGAATAGGCCTCGAAGTTGCGCCCCGCCAGCGGGTGGCGCACGATGTTGACGCACGGGCCCAGCAGCACATCAGCGCCCATGGCCCGGGTTTCTTCACCAAGAGCCGCGCCGACCTGCTCGATGAGATCGGTGTTCCAGGTGGCGGCCATCGAAACGCCGGTCGGAAAGCAAGTGGTCGGCCCAGAAGGCCGCCCGGCGTCGGGCGTGCCTGCGCGCACGCCATGCGGGCCATCGGACATGGTCATCGAGGGGATTCCCAGGCGCTCGATGGGCATGGTGTGCCATGCATCGGCGCCCGAAAGCAGGCTCACCTTCTCGTGAAGGGTCATTTTCGCAAGCAGATCATCGACGCGCTGGCGGATTTCAATGGGAATGGAACCGGGCATAAAAATCTCCTGGGAGGGAATGATGTAAGGTCTGGATGGATACATCCTATCATAAGAAAATAGAAACAGGGTTATGTTTTAACCCCGCGATTCGCGGCCTTGAGTGTACAATGTAATCCGTCGGCCAACATGGCAGCCAGCTTCGCAGACCTATGGATTTCGAATACCACGGGAATAAGGCAACAACTCTCCTCGAAACCGAAGGGACTGCCCCTGAAGTTCCAAGAGAGTTCCCATATGAGGTTAAAAGGGCGCGCCAGGTTTGTCCGCCCTTGCTTTGTATCTATGAACTGAGGAGAATGTATGGCACTCACGCCTGAATGGGAGCATCGCATCCAACGTTGGGAAGACGCCCTCTGGAAAAGCATTTACGTCCCGCTGGAGACGCTCGAACTGGAAGGGCATGCCTCCACCCTGCGCCTGACGTATGAGCAGGCTGCGGCGGGAAACTTCCGGCCCATGCCGGTGGGAACCGAATGGGGCGCCAAGTGGGAATATGGCTGGTTCCGCACCCGCATTGTCACCCCGCCGGAGGCCGGCGGAAAGCGGCTGGTCATCCGGCTGGAGACGGGTGGAGAGAGCCTGGTGTGGGTGAACGGTCGGATCACCGGTTCGGTGGGCTGGGGGCATACGGAAATTACGCTCTCCCGAAGCGCCCAGCCAGGAGAGGTCTTCGACCTGCTGTTTGAGACGTATGCCGGGCACGGGCGCATTTCGGTGGGCGACGGCCCCAACCTGTGGGGTTTTCAGACCGTCCCCGAGCCGCCGCCCGCCCAGGTGAAGGTGGGTGAATGCACGGTTGGCATCTGGCGCGAAGAGGTTTATCAGCTTGCGCTGGACTTCACCACGCTCTATGAACTGCGCGGGCGGCTGGATCCGCTCAGCCTGCGCACGGCGCAGATCGATGAAGGTTTGATGGATGCCACGCTGCTGGTGGATTTTGAATTACCTGAGCCTGAAATGCTGAAGACGATCGAAGCCGGACGCGCGCGCCTCAAGCCCTTGCTGGATTGCAAGAACGGCCCGACCATGCCGACCCTGTTTGCGTTTGGGCATGCCCACATCGACGTGGCCTGGCTGTGGCCCCTGCAAGAGACCGAGCGCAAGATGGCCCGCACGGTGATCAACCAGCTTGCCTTGTTCGAGGAATATCCGCAGCACGTCTTCCTGCAGAGCCAGCCGCATCTCTATACTATGCTCGCGAAGCATTACCCCGAGCTGTATGAGCGCTTCACCCGAGCTGTGCGCGAGGGCAGGGTGATCGCCGACGGCGGGATGTGGGTGGAGGCCGATACGAACATCAGCGGCGGGGAGAGCCTGATCCGCCAGATTCTGTATGGCAGGCAGTACTTCAAGGACGTGCTGGGAGTCGAAAGCAAAGTGCTCTGGCTGCCGGATGTATTCGGCTACTCAGGTGCAGTGCCGCAGATCCTCAAAGGCTGCGGGATGATCGGCTTCACCACGCAGAAGATCACGTGGGCTTACGGCGGTGGAGATGCTTTCCCGTACAACACCTTCTGGTGGGTGGGCATTGACGGCACGGCCATCCCGGCGCACATCTTCACCGATTACAACAGCCAGACCCGCCCGAACTTCATCCTCGACCGGTGGAACACCCGCCTGCAAAAGAACGGCATCGACAGCATGATTATGGCGTTTGGCTGGGGCGACGGCGGCGGCGGCCCCGAACGCGACCACCTGGAGTTCTTGCGCCGGACCGCCGACCTGGAAGGCCTGCCGCGCGTCAAGATGGCTTCGCCGCAGGCGTTCTTCGAGGATATGTTTGCAAAAGGGCTGCCCAAAGAGCGCTATGTGGGCGAGCTGTACTTCCAGGCGCACCGCGGTACCTACACTTCACAGGCCAAGACGAAGAAAGGCAACCGCAAGAGTGAATTTGCCCTGCGCGAGGCCGAGTTGTGGGGCACGGCTGCGGCTGCCATGAAAGGCCGGGCCTTCGATGCAAACAGCCTGCGCGATACCTGGAAGAAAGTGCTGCTCAACCAGTTCCACGATATCCTGCCCGGCTCGTCGATCGAGCGGGTGTACCAGGAGGCCGAGGCCCTGCATGCCGAGGCGATTGCCGAGGCGCGCGAATCGGCTTCAAGGTCGATGGAGGCGCTGGCCGGGCCGGGCGAGCAGCCGACGGCGTTCAATTCGCTAAACTGGCCGAGGAAGGCCCTGGTGGAAACAGATTCCGGCCCGGTGGAGGTGACGGTTCCGCCATGCGGTTGGGCGCAGGTGCCATCGGGTGCGGCACCGCTGCCTGACGCGGGCGGGGTGAGCGCTCTGGCGCTGCCCGGCGGCGGCGCGCGGTTAGAAAACGACCTGTTGAAAGCGGAATTCAACCGGGATGGCGAGCTGGTTTCGGTGCTCGATAAGGCTACCGGGCGCGAGCAAATGGCAGCCCCGGGCAACCGGCTTTGCCTCTACCGCGACGTGCCCACCAACTGGGACGCATGGGACCTGGACAGCATGGCCGAACGGAACCCGATCGACCTGCCGGAACACGGCAGGCTGGAGGTGCTGCAATCCGGCCTGTATGAAGGCAAGTTGAAGCTGACTCGCAGGCTGCTCGGCTCGGATTTGACGCAAATCATTTCGCTCCGACATGGGTCGAGGCGCATTGACTTCCAGACCGGCATCGACTGGCAGGAGAGCCACAAGCTGCTCAAGGTGAACTTCCCGGTGACCATCTGGACGGATGAGGCTATCCACGAAATTCAGTTCGGGCACCTGCGCCGACCCAACCACTCCTCGCGCGAGTATGACGGCGACCGGTTCGAAGTGAGCAACCACAAATGGTCGGCCCTGGCCGAAGAAGGGCGCGGAGCGGCGGTGCTCAACGACTGCAAGTACGGGTTGAGCGTCAAAGGAAACAGCATTAACCTGACATTGCTCAAATCGGCTCTCGCGCCCGATATGCACGCCGACAAGGGCCTGCAGACCTTCACCTATGCCTTCTATTATTGGAACGGCAGCCTGTTGGATAGCGGCGTGGTGCAGGAAGCCTACGACTTGAACGTGCCGGTGACGGTGCTCAAATGCGGCGGGGGCGAAGGCTCGCTCTTCAACGTCGGCGCGAAGAATGTGATCATCGAGACGGTGAAACCGGCAGAAGACGGTTCGGGTGACGTGATCCTGCGCCTGTATGAAGCGATGCGCACCGCCACGCGCTGCACACTCACCAGCGCGCTGCCCTTCACAAAAGCCGAAGAAACGGATATGCTCGAAGCGAAGACTGCCTCTTTACCGGTGACCGGAAACCAGATCGAACTGGACTTCCGGCCGTTCGAGATCAAAACGATCCGGCTGAGGCGTTGAAAGTAAGGGTGGGTGATCAATCCGAGGGGTACGGGGGACCGTGCCCCTTTTTGATCGCCCGGGCTGGCCGGAACCTTGAGCGGGCTTTCGGCGTCTTGAGAGAAGGTCATGCTGATCAGGCGCGAGCTTTGGCCGGTGCCTGTGAATCGCTGATGAGCCGGCCCCAACCAAAATAAGGAGCAATTTCGATGATGATGCGTGAAATGAAGAGCCGGGGGATGATCTTGCTTGTTTTCCTTCTGGCGGCCTACATCTTGGCCAGCTGCGGCTTGCTGGCTGGAACGAAAGACGATCTGGCCGGGACTAAATGGAAAATCGAAACAATCGGCGGCGCTCAACCGGCGGTGAACCTGGTGATCACCGCCGAATTCAACGACGGGCGAGTCTCTGGAACCTCGGGTTGCAATTCGTACGGCGCTGCCTACTCGGCGAAGGACGGCAAGCTGGAGCTGACGGACACCGCGGTGACGGAGATGGCCTGCGAGGACTCATACCTGATGGAGAGCGAGCAAACCTTCTTGACCCTGCTCGGCAGCGTGCGCGCATATCAACTGAGCGACAGCCGCCTCGAACTGAAGGATGAGGCCGGGAATGTTGTGCTCACTTTCGTCAAGGGAGAGTAGCCTGGCAGGCAACCCCGGAGCTGCCTGATCGAAAAGAATGAGGGCGGGCACACCACTGGCCCGCCCTTTGTATTCCAGCCTGCCGGAACTGAAAATTCCCGGCGTTACTCTTCCAGGGTGGAAAGATCGCCCTCAGGAAGGCCCTGGGCGCGCGCCTTGAGCACACGGCGCATGATCTTTCCGCTGCGCGTCTTGGGAAGCTGCGGAACGATGGTGATCTTCTCCGGTTTGGCAATCGGGCCCATCTCGTGGCCCACATGGTTGCGCAGCTCTTCGATGAGCGCTTCGGAAGGCTCGTAGCCGGCGCGCAGGATCACATAGGCATGAATGGCGTTACCTTTGATCTCATGCGGCAGGCCGATGGCGGCGGCCTCTGCTACGGCCGGGTGACTCACCAATGCGCTTTCGATTTCGGCGGTTCCGAGGCGGTAGCCTGAGACTTTGATCACGTCATCCACGCGGCCGATGATCCAGAAATAGCCGTCTTTATCTTTTCGGGCCGAGTCGCCGGTGAAGTACACGCCGGGGAAGCGCTTCCAATACTGGCTCACGTACCGGTCGGGGTCTTTATAGATGGTGCGCAGCATGGCCGGCCAGGGACGTTTGAGCACCAGGTAACCTTCTTCGCCGGTTTCGACTGGGTTGCCGTTTTCGTCGTACACATCGGCTTCCACGCCCGGGAAGGGCTTGGTGGCGCTGCCGGGCTTGAGCGGCGTTTCGGGCATGGGGGTGATCATGAACATGCCGGTCTCGGTCTGCCACCAGGTGTCCATGATGGGGCAGCGCCCTTTGCCGATGACATCGTAATACCAGCGCCAGGCTTCTGGGTTGATCGGCTCGCCGACGGTGCCGAGCAGGCGCAGGCTCGAAAGGTCGTGGCGGTTGGGCCAGGCTTCGCCAAAGCGCATCAACCCGCGGATGGCGGTCGGCGCGGTGTAGAAGACGTTGATGCCGAATTTTTCGATCAGGCTCCACCAGCGGTTGGGGTAGGGATAAGATGGCGCGCCTTCGTACATGAAGCTGGTGGCGCCGAGCAGCAGCGGGCCATAAACGATGTAGCTGTGCCCGGTGATCCAGCCCGGATCGGCGGAGCACCAGTAGCGGTCTTCTTCTTTCAAGTCGAAGACCCATTTGAGCGTCGTCGCCACGCCCACCATGTAGCCGCCGTGGGTGTGTAAAATGGCCTTCGGTTTGCCGGTTGTGCCGGAGGTGTAAAGCAGAAAGAGAGGGTCTTCCGAATCCATCTCCTCGGTTTCACAGCGAGAAGCCCCGTTGGCCGTGCGGGCCACCGGCAGGCCCATCAGGTCGGAATACCAGTAATCGCGCCCGGCTTCCATCGTCACGGGCTGCCCGGTGCGTTTAACGACGATGACATGCTCTACGGTGGCGCAGCGTTTGAGGGCTTCATCGACGATTTTCTTCAGCTCAACCACCTTGCCGTTCATAAAACTGCCGTCGCAGGTGATGACCACGTTCGACTGGCTGTCTTCGATGCGCCCATGGAGCGCCTCGACGGAAAAGCCCCCATACACCACCGAATGCACCGCGCCGATCTTGGCGCAGGCCAGCATGGCGATCGGCAGCTCGGGGATGCGCCCCATGTAGATGGTCACCCGGTCGCCTTTGCGCACGCCCATGCTGCGCAGCACATTGGCGAACATGCAGACTTCGCGGTTGAGCGCGTGGAAGGAGAAGGTGCGCTGGTCGCCGTTCTCACCTTCCCAGATGAGCGCGAGCTTGTTGCGCCGCCAGGATAGCACGTGACGGTCGAGGCAGTTGTACACGATGTTGGTGGAACCGCCCACGAACCATTTGTAGAAAGGTTTCTGGCTCTCATCAAGAACTTTCTTCCAGGGCTCAAACCAGACGAACTCTTTGGCTTGCTCTTCCCAGAAACGCTCCAGGTCCTGGTCGGCCATGTTGGCCAGCACGGCGCGGTTGTTGATGATGGCGGATTCGAGCACCTCGGGAGACGGCGAGATGATCTCTCGCAACCCCTGTTCGTTCGTCATACCACATCCTTTCTTTTCTGTGCAGAACAGCGTTCCCTGCCACGCAGGGGGATTCATGCGGGCTATGCCTTGGTAAAATTATAATATTTAATATCTTGTTTATCAAATTATCGCCATGAATTCCTTGTCATCAATCGCTTCACGCGGCGTAACTTCTGCAAGGGCGAGGTGTTTCACGCTAAAGGATGGCCAAAAATCCACTCCCGGAGATTTCAACTTGCCTGCATGCCGATTCGACCCAGGCCGCCTTTCGGTAAGTGAATCCTTTCTGCATCCTGTGGTGTTGGTTTTACTTTTCTCAGACCAAACACGAGGTTGCCTGTTTGACAACAATGCAAGACTTGAAATCAATTGAACACCCAGCCATCGAAGAACGGTAACGCCTGTTTCAACCTAGAGCAGGCGAATCCCTTTTGAAGGGGCCGAACATCCATAGGAGGTTTTATGCCAGTCACGAAACCAGTTGCTATTGTGGGAGTTGGCGCAATCATGCCGGATGCGGCCGACGCCGCGTCCTTTTGGGCGAACATAAAAACCGGGGTGTATTCGATTCGCGATGTTCCACCCGAACGGTGGGACCCCGATCTATACTATGACCCCGACCCATCGGTGCCGGATAAGACCTACACCAAGATCGGCGGGTGGGTAAGGGACTTTAAAATCGAGCCTTTAAAGTGGGGGATTGCCATCCCTCCGCGCGTGCTGGAGCAGATGGACGGCGCACAGCAGTGGGCCATCGCCGCCGCGCGCGAGGCGTTGCTCCATTATGGCTTCCCGGGCCGCAAGCTCGATCAATCCCGCACGGCGGTGATCCTGGGCAACGCGCTGGGCGGCGAGAAGCATTACAACTCCACCATGCGTATACGCGCGCCTGAATTCGTACAGGCTCTGGCGGCTGTCCCGGCATTCCAGGGGCTGCCAAAAGAGCTCCAGCAGGCCTTGCTGGAAGGGATGAAGGCGAACATCCGCTCGCGCACGGCGGAAATCACCGAAGACACGATGCCGGGCGAACTCGGCAATATCATCGCCGGGCGCGTGGCGAACGTGTTCAACTTCCAGGGGCCCAACTTCATCACCGATGCGGCCTGCGCATCCTCGCTGGCGGCGGTGCAGGCTGCCGTGGAGGGCTTGAACAATTACCAGTTCGACTCGGTCATCACGGGCGGTGTTGACCGCATGATGGGCGTCGAGGGCTTCGTGAAGTTCTGCAAGATTGGCGCGCTCAGCCCGGATGGCTCTCGGCCGTATGCCGATGGGGCCAACGGCTTTGTGATGGGCGAGGGCGCGGCGCTCTTTTTGATGAAGCGCCTGGAAGATGCCGAGCGCGACGGCGATACGATCTATGCCGTGGTGAGGGGCATAGGCTCCTCCAGCGACGGCAAGGGCAAGGGCATCACCGCGCCGAACCCCACCGGCCAGCAGCAGGCCATTGAGCGGGCATGGAAGAACGCCGGCCTCAACCCGGCGACAGTGGGGTTGATCGAAGGGCATGGCACATCCACACGCGTGGGCGACGTGGTGGAAGTGAACAGCCTGAACGCCATCTTCGGCCAGTTCGGGCTGCCGGCCGGAAGCATTGCCTTGGGGTCGGTGAAATCCAACATCGGCCACCTGAAGAGCGCGGCCGGAGCGGCGGGGCTTTTTAAGGTGACGATGGCGCTGCACGAGAAGGTTCTGCCGCCATCGGTCAATTTCGAACGCCCGAATCCGAACATCGATTTCAAGGCCATCCCTTTCCGCGTCAACACGCAGCTTACGCCCTGGGAGGTGAAGCAGGGCGAGGTGCGCCGCGCCGGGGTGAGTTCCTTTGGCTTTGGCGGTACCAACTTTCACCTCGTGGTGGATGAATACATCCCGGGCGTTCTGACGGATGAAAAGTCCGTTTACACCGGCGTGACGCTGGCCGGGGCGGCCCGGCAGGTGCCTGAGCAGCCGGCTGTACCTGAGCCGGTGCTCCAGGCCGCACCACAACCGGCGGCTCAAGCTGCAGCGGCCGCTGCGGCCAAACCTTACCGGGGATTGTTTTTCATCAGCGCGGAGACGAGTGATGCTCTGCGGGCAAAGCTGGCATCCGCGCTCGAGGAGATGCGCGCCGGCAGGCTGCCACCCTCGACGATGCCCGCGCCCGACCAGCTTGCGTTGAGCGAGCGTCTGGCGATCGACTACGGCGATGCGGAGGAATTGATCAAACGCGCCGAGCGGGCATTGAAGGGCTTCGAGACGGAAGGCAACCCCTGGCAGGCGCTCGTGGCACACGGGGTGTTCCGCGGAAGCGGCGCACCGGGCAAAGTAACTTTCCTCTTCCCGGGGCAAGGCTCGCAGTACGTCAACATGCTCAAAGACCTGTGCGAGGTGGAGCCAATCGTAGCCGAGACCTTCGCCGAGGCAGACCGGGTGATGACCCCCATCCTGGGCAGGCCGCTGACCAGCTTTATCTATGTGGACGGCGACGAAGCTGCGGTGGCCGAGGCCGAGAAGGCACTGCGCAATACCGAGATCACCCAGCCGGCCATGTTGACCGCAAACGTGGCGCTGCTGCGCCTGATGAATCATTTTGGCTTCCACCCTGATATGGTCATCGGCCACAGCCTGGGGGAGTATGCCGCGTTGGTGGCCGCTGGGGTGCTCACGTTTGCCGAGGCGCTGGAGGTGGTGAGTGCGCGCGGGCGGGAGATGAAGAAAGTCTCCTGGGAAGATAACGGCTGCATGGCGGCCGTATCTGCACCGCTCGAGAAGGTTGAGAATATCCTCAAGTCGATCGACGGCTACGTGGTGCTGGCCAACATCAACAGCCCGCTCCAGAGCGTGATCGGCGGCACGACCGACGGCGTGGAGAAAGCCCTGGTTGAGTTCCAGAAAGCGGGCTTCCAGGGCACCAAGATCCCCGTATCGCATGCTTTCCATACGAAGATCGTTGCGCCCGCCAGCGAGCCGCTGCGCGAGGTGATCGCGCGGATGAACATCCAGCCGCCGAAGACGACCGTCGTCGCGAACGTGACCGGCGAGGTTTACCCGACCTCGCGTGATGATATTATCGATATCCTGGCGCAGCAGGTGGCAGCGCCGGTGCAGTTCGTCAAAGGCATGCAGACGCTCTACAACCTGGGAGGCCGGGTCTTTGTGGAAGTCGGCCCGAAACGCGTGTTGAACGCCCTGGCGACCGATAATTTGAAGGGCAAGAACGACGTGGCTATCCTGGCGACCAATCACCCGCGCGAGGGGGCAGTGGTGAGCTTCAACAAGGCGCTGTGCGGCATTCTGGCTGCGGGGGTCATGCCCCGGCCAGGAGCAGAGGAACCCCGGCAGCCAACCGCTGCGCCTGCCGTGCGGGTGGACAGCGAGGAGATCAAACAGTTCGTCCTGAAGGCCGTCAGCGAGAAGACGGGCTACCCCGTGGAAATGCTGGATATGGACCTCGACCTCGAGGCCGACCTGGGGGTGGATACCGTCAAGCAGGCGGAGCTGTTCGCCTCGATCCGCACCCATTATGATATTCCGCGGCGCGAAGACTTGCGCCTTTCGGATTACAACACGCTGGCGAAGGTGGTGGGCTTCATGGAAGACGCCCTGGGTCAGAAAGCAGCCTCGGGGCAGACGGCGGCGACTCAAACGGCCCAAATGAGCGCATCGCCGAAATTCCAGGCGGCGCCTGAGGTAATCGAATCGCCTGCGGAATTGCGCGCACCGGCTCTGCTGGCCGCCGCCGATGGCCGCCTGCCTTTGACCGGCTCGGTGGTGATTTCGGGGGCCGGGCTTGGCCTGCCGGGGAAGAACGGGCAAGTCTTCGATGACGGCAATATCCGCAGCATCCTCAACGGCGAGATCCGCATCGAGCCTTTCCCCGAACAGACGCGCGCCAGCATGCTCGATAAACGCGTCACGCGCCTGATCAAGAGCGAAGCCGGTGCAGTGATGCAGGTGATCGACCAGATGGATCAAACCGTCAAGCTGGGAGGCCAGCGGGGCGCCTTTGACCTGGCGGATGAATTCGGCGTTCCAGCCGACCGTGTGGAGGCTACCGACATCAGCACGCAGCTGGCGATCGCCGCGGGCATCGAAGCCCTGCGCGACGCGGGCATTCCGCTGGTGATGGCGTACCGCCAGACGAGCAAAGGCACTTACCTGCCTGACCGCTGGAAGCTCCCCGAGGCTTTGGCCGATGAAACCGGCGTGGTGTTTGGCTCGGCCTTCCCAGGGCTGGATGAAATGGCCAAAGAGACCGGTCGTTATTACCAGCACAAGAGCCTGGAGAAGCAGATTGCCGAGTTGCGAGCCTTGCTGGACAAGGCTCCGAATGGCAGCGGAGGACTGCGCGAGGTGATCGAAGCGCGCATCCGCGAGCTGCAGGCCGAGCTGGATGCGCTCGATTATCAATTCGACCGGCGCTTCGTGTTCCGCATTTTGAGCATGGGGCACTCGCAGTTTGCCGAATATATCGGCGCGCGCGGGCCGAACACGCACGTCAATGCAGCCTGCGCCACCACCACCCATGCCGTAGCGGTGGCGGAAGATTGGATCCGTACCGGGCGGGCGCGGCGCGTGGTGGTCATTGCCGGAGATGACGTAACCTCAGGCGACCTGGCAAACTGGGTCGGCACCGGCTTGATGGCCAGCGGCGCTGCAACTACCGAAGGCGACCCGCGGATGGCCATCCTGCCCTTCGACCGCCGCCGAAACGGCTTGATTATGGGCATGGGCGCAGCTGCGCTGGTGCTTGAATCGGAAGACGCCGTGCGTGAGCGCGGTATGCGCGGGATTGCCGAAGTGCTGGCGACGCAGATTGCCAACAGCGCGTACCACGGGACGCGGCTCGATGTTCAGCACGTCAGCGATGTGATGGAACGGCTTGTCTCGCTGGCCGAGCATCGCTTTGGGCTGCGCCGCGATCAAATTGCCTCCAAGACGGTCTTCGTCAGCCACGAGACGTACACCCCCGCCCGCGGGGGCAGCGCGGCGGCTGAAATCCGCGCTTTGCGGCAGGTCTTCGGCGGGCAGGCCAACCAGGTGGTCATCGCCAACACCAAAGGCTACACAGGCCACACGATGGGCGTGGGCGTGGAAGATGTGGTGGCGGTGAAAGCGCTCGAGATGAACACCGTTCCGCCGATCGCCAACATCCACAACGGCTTTGAACCCGACCCCGACCTGGGCGATCTGCGCCTTTCGCGGGGCGGATCGTACGATGTGGAATATGCGCTGCGGCTGGGAGCCGGGTTCGGTTCGCAAATTGCCATGACCCTGCTGCATAAAATCCCAGGCGAAGGGGCGCGGGTGAAGCAAGAGACCTACCAGAAGTGGCTGGCGAGCGTGGCCGGGTATGAGAAGGCCGACCTGGTGGTGGAAAAGCGCACGCTGCGCATCCGCCATGCCGGCCCGCCGGTGGTGCCTCCGGCCAGGTCAGCCTGGCAGTTTGGGCAAGGCCCCACCCTGTGGGCCAGCGATTGGTTCCACCAGGGTGCCGGGCCTGCGGCAGAAGCGCCAAAGGCACCTGCAAGCGCGCCGCTCAAAGCGGCAGCCCCTGCGGCGGAGCCGGAGACGAAAACAACCCCGGTGCAGGCCTCCGCCGGTGTGGAAGAGGGGGAGATCAAGCGGTTTGTGCTCCAGGCCGTCAGTGAAAAGACGGGCTACCCCGTTGAGATGCTGGATCTGGACCTCGACCTGGAAGCCGACCTGGGGATCGACACCGTCAAGCAGGCGGAACTCTTCGCGACCATCCGCACGCACTTCAACATCCCGCGCAGAGAAGACCTGCGCCTGGCCGATTACAACACGCTTGCCAAGGTGATTGGCTTCATGCAGGATGCGCTTGGGCAGAGCGGTGCTGCCGCTCCTGTGCAGGAAGCGCCGTCTGGAGAAATCACCAGCCCGGCGCCTGCTGCGGCAACGGCCGGCGATGTGGAGGAGATCAAAGCGTTCGTGCTGCAAGCCGTCAGCGAGAAGACGGGTTACCCGGTGGAAATGCTCGACCTTGACCTCGACCTGGAAGCCGACCTGGGGATCGACACCGTCAAGCAGGCGGAACTGTTTGCGACCATCCGCACGCATTTTAACATCCCGCGCCGTGAGGATTTGAGGCTGGCGGATTATAATACCCTTGCGAAGGTGATCGGTTTTATGCAAGACGCGCTGGCGCAGCAACCTCAACATGGCGCGGGGCAGCCGGGTGATCCGGCTGCCGTGGACCGCCCGATGCAGACTGCCCCCTCGGTAGGAACAGAAGCAACACAAGATATTGAACCCAAACCCGCCGGGCGGCTGGAGCAGCTGCTCCAGGCTGCACCGGAACAAACCGTTGCCCGGCGCGTACCTGTGCCGGTGCTGCTGCCCCGGCTGGACCTGTGCATGCCAACCGGCGTGCAGCTCGGCGCGGGGAGCCGCGTGCTGGTGATATCGGACCTCGGCCAGAGCGGCGCGCGGCTGGCTGAACAGTTGAGCGGTCTGGGGGCAGAGGTCATGCTGGTTGATGGTTCAGACCCGGCGGCTGCGGCGCGCCAGGCGGCGGCATTCGCCGGGCAGGGCGCGGTGCAGGGCGTGTACTTCCTGCCGGCGCTCGATGCAGAGCCTGCCCTGAGCCAGATGGACACCGAAACCTGGCAAAAGGAAACCGACCGGCGGGCAAGCGGACTCTTCGAGGTGATCCGCGCTGCAGGCGGTGAACCGTTCCTCGTTTGTGCCACGCGCATGGGCGGCCTGTTCGGTTACGAACCCGGCGGGGCGCTCGCGCCGCTTGGCGGGCTGGTGAGTGGGTTCACGAAGGCCCTGGCCCTCGAGCGGCCCGACTCGCTGGTGAAAGTGGTGGATTTCGAGCCGAACGCCGCGCCTGAAGAGGCGGCGAAGCGGTTGGTGGCAGAGACTTTGGGTGACCCATCCGTGGTGGAGGTGGGCTGGAAGGATGGCCTGCGGTTTGCCATCACCGTGGAGGAAGAACCTGCCGGCGAGCCGGGCGTTGAGCTTGCGGCGGATAACGTGTACGTCATCAGCGGCGGGTCGGGCGGGATCACCGCACCGGTGGTGCTCGACCTGGCAAAGCACGCGGGCGGCACGTTCTACCTGCTCAGCCGCACGCCGCTGCCGCCCGCCGATGAGCCGGACCTGAAGCTGCTCATGGCAGACCGCAATGCATTCAAGGCCGAAATGGGCCGCCGCCTGCGCGAAGCCGGTGAAAAGGCCACCCCCGCCGTGGTTGACCAGAAAATCGCCGCGCTCGAGCGGGCCGCAGCGACGCTGGAGATGATGGAAGCGGCCGGACGCGCGGGCGCCAGGGTGAAATACCTGACCTGCGATGTGACCGACCCTGCCGCATGCCGGGCCGCGATCGAATCCGTGCTGGCTGAGGCCGGGAAAGTGGATGTTCTGATCCACGCAGCCGGGGTGGAGCGCAGCCGCAAGCTCGATACCAAGCCGTTGGAAGAATTCAAGCAGATCGTCTCGGTGAAGGCCGATGGGTTCTTCAACCTGTACCGGGCCTTGCGCGAGCGATCGGCGCTCCCTAAGGCGGTGATCTTCTTCTCCTCCATAGCCGGGCGTTTTGGCAACTCGGGGCAAACGGATTACGCCGCGGCCAATGACTTGCTGGCAAAACTTGCTACCAGCCTGAGCCGCGAACACCCCGGCATGCAGGCGCTCTGCCTGGATTGGGGCGCCTGGAGCGAGGTCGGCATGGCCAGCCGGGGGTATATCCCCGAATTGATGAAACGCGCCGGGATCGAAATGCTCCACCCGGCCGCGGCTGCCCCGCTGGTGCGGCGCGAGCTGAAGCTTGGGCAGGCGGGCGGCGAGATCCTCCTGGCCGGGTCGCTGGGGTTGATGGCCGAGGCACGCCGCCCGGACGGCGCGCTGGATCTCGAGAAGGCCAACCGCGTTCTCACCGAGGGGAAACCTGCTCACGCGTTGTTGACGAGCGTTACCGGCTATTCGATTGAAGAGGGCGTGGTCATTGAGGCTGAATTGGACCCGAATACCGAGCCATTCCTGCGCGACCACGCGTTGAACGGCATCCCTCTGCTGCCGGGCGTGATGGGTATCGAAGGGCTTTCCACCGCATCCAGGCAGATTGCCTCGGCGCTCGCCTCCGAGAGAGGCTCCTTCAAGGTGACGGGATTGGAGAATATCCAGTTCCTGGCGGCGTTTAAATTCTACCGGAACCAGCCGCGCAAGGTGACGTGGAAGGCGCGCGTGGTGCGCGAGGGCGATGGTCTGGTGGCGTATGCCAGCCTGGAATCGACCCTGACCCGCTACGGGCGCGACCCGGAGCGCATGCTGCACTTCACCGGCAAGGTTCACCTGGCGCCAAAAGGGCTGGAAAAGAAAACCGTCAAAGCCCCGGCCTGGACGGAAGGCGATGCCATCGAGGCCGAAGATATCTACAAGCTCTATTTCCATGGGCCGTCCTTCAGGGTGCTCGAGGCGGTCAAACGCAACGGCAATTCCGTGCTCGGCAAGCTGCAGCCCGGGCTGCCGCCCATTGTCCGCGAGGGCAAGGAGTTGACGACGCAGCCGGTTCTGGTGGAACTGTGCCTTCAAACCGCCGGAGTCTGGGAAATTGGCGCAACCGGAACGATGGCCCTGCCGCGTTCGATCGGCAGCTTGAATGTGTATCGAACCGCTGTGAACGGGGCTGAGATCTTCGCCGAGGTAACCCGGAGAAACGACATGGGCGGGCAACCCAGCTTCGATGCGCGCGTGGTGGACGCCAAAGGGCGCGTTTACCTCGAAATGGAGAATTACCGCACCGAACCGCTGCCCTATTCGGTGGAAAAAGAACAGCTCTCTCCATTACAGAGCTGGTTGAGGGAATCGAAGGAGTGACGGGGGGGCAGATCACCTGGGTTGTGACTGAAACCGGGCCGGCTATGGCGGACTGGTTGCGCGGCGAGGGGCTGGAATTCCTCTCGCCTGCCGAGCAGGAACGCCTGGCCGGCCTGCGTTTTGAGCGCCGGCGGGCTGAATGGCTGCTCGGGCGCTGGACGGCGAAGCAGCTTGTGATTTCCAGCTGGCCCGGGCTGGCAGGAGCGGGGCTCGAGCGCGTTTCGATCATCAACAGGCCGGGCGGCGTGCCGGAAGCGCGCCTGGATGGCCGGGCGCTCGAAGGCTGCCTTTCGATCAGCCACCGCGACGGCCTGGCGGCCTGCGCCTGGACGGACCAACCGCACGCTCAGGTGGGCATCGACCTCGACCGGGTGGAGCGCCGCGAGGAAAGCTTCTTGAGCGATTACTTCACCCCGGCCGAACAGGCTTTCGCCAGGGTGCTGCCGGAACACCTGCGTGATCTGTGGATCACCCTGGCGTGGAGCGCCAAAGAAGCGGTTCTGAAGGTGTTGGGGGTGGGCTTGCGGCTCGATACGCGCCGGGTGGAAATCCGCAATGCGCGCAGCCTCTTCAAACCTGAAGAAGCGGAGATTGATTGGAAAAGCATGTTGGTGGCCTGCGATCAACGCACAGGCGGGAACTGGCTGGCATGGTGGCGCAAGCGCGGCGAGTTTGTGATCACCCTGGCGGTTTGGAGCCCGGAGGAGCAGGTGGAAATCCGCGAAATGAAATTGGCCTTGTGAATCTTAGCAAGAGGGCAGACCAACGGGGCTGCCCTCTCGGTATTCCATGGTGAATTTCTCGGAATTTTAGATCAACGGGGCGGTGGGGGTGTAGCGCTCCAGTTCGGGCGAGACGGCCAGGCCCGCCATCGTGAGGGCCCTGAGGCGCGTGAAGTAGGCTGCCCCGGTGAGGATGTGCAGCGCCACATCCACCACGCGGCGGTTGGCGGGCTGTTCCAGGTAGGTGCCGCGCGTCCAGTCGTTGAAGCTGCCCATCGAGGGACCGCACCAGATCTGGTAATCCATCTCGCGGCCTTTCTCGCCGCTGTTCGACCAGCGGGAGGAAAGCCCCAGGTACCAGCGAAAAACGAGCGCCATTTGCTGGTGCGGGTCGCGGCTGGCGCGTTCCAACTGAGAAGGGTCGCGGTCGGTGAAGAATTTGACCGTGTCGGCCCAGATTTCCTCGTATTTGCGTTTGAAGATGGTGTTTTCCAGGCGGTCGCGTTCGGCTTGCGGCACTTCATCCCAGGTGTTGTAGCGCGTGTACACTTCATACAGCTTGGATGCGCGCGGGGCAAACATGGTTCCGCGTTTGAGGACCTGCACTTTGACGCCCATCTCGAACATATCCGCCGAGGGGGCCATGGCCACGTCGGCCATATCGGCCTGGGCGAGCAGGTTGCGGGTGTGCTCGGACGTGCCGGCTTCCACGCAGGCCTGGTTGGCCGAACCGGTGGCGATATACGCCGCGCCCATCATTAAGGCGGCGAGGGCCGAATGCGGCGTGCTGATTCCGCCCGCGGCGCCGATGCGCACGGGTTGCGCATAGTTATATTTGGCCTGCATTTCGTCGCGCAGCGCCAGCATGGTGGGCATCAGGCAAACCAGCGGGCGGTTATCGGTGTGACCGCCCGAGTCGGCTTCCACGGTGATGTCATCTGCCATGGGCACGCGGGTGGAAAGCTCGGCCTGCAGCGGGGTGATCTTGCCCTCTTCGAGCAGCCGGTTCACCAGGTCGGCCGGAGCCGGTGAAAGGAAGCGGCGCGCGACTTCCTTGCGCGAAAGCTTGGCGATGATGCGGTGATTGAGCTGGACCGAGCCATCCTGTGCGATCGCAAGCCCGCTGATGCGGTAGTTTACCAGGGCATACGTGATATCAAGATAAGCGGAAGCTTCGATGAGTGGGACGTTTTTTCGTATATACAAATCGGCCGCACGCTGTTCGAGGGCAGGCTCGTTGGGGCTGTTGAGCAGGTTGAACGCATACGGGGCGTCTTGCAATGCGGCCTGGATTTTCTCCACGGCGCTCTCGACACGCGCAGGGCTGCAACCGCCTGCGCCAAACACTCCCAGCAGCCCGGCTTTGCTCAGGGCAATCACAAGGTTTTCCGAGGCGATGCCGCCTGCCATCGCGCCGGCGTAATAGGCTGCCTTGACGCGGTAGGTGGAACGGAAGGATGGGTCGCCCAGGTTTTCGAAAGGCATGGCAGGCACGTGCCCAACGATCGGCAGGCTATCTGCGGCCTGGCTGGCATCACCCGGCGAAACGCTGCCTGAAGCAGCCAACCCAATTCGCCCCTTCTCCCCCACGACCCAGAGCGGTTTGTGAAGGTCGAGCAGCAAGGCGCGCATGTCGTTCACTTCGTAAGCAATGGTATTCTCGTCGCCATGCCACGCCCAACCCTGCCAGGGGGAGAGCTCTCCCGGGGCTGCGGCCCGCAGGCCGGTTGCGATTGGTTGATTCATGCCATTTTCCTTTTCACTCGATGGATGGGTTCCCGCTACGTAGCTTATAACCCTGCGTTTTCAGGATGGTTGCGGGTTTTCGAGCCGGTGTGAACCCGCCCGGAGTGATTGTATAATACCCTCAATCCAATCGGCGAGGATGAAGAAATGCATCAACAGCGGCTGCGATTCGCGGTCTTTGGCACCGGATTCTGGTCGAATTTCCAGATACCGGCCTGGCATGAGGTGGGCGGGGTCGAACTGGTGGCGGCTTACAACCGCACGCTCGAGCGCGGGCAACGGGTCGCTGCCAAATTCGGCATCCCGCGCGTCTATGCAGACGCCGAAGAACTTTTGCGGAATGAGCAGATTGACTTCATGGATATCATCGCCGAGGTGGAAGCGCACGCGCCGCTGGTTTTCCTGGCGGTCAGGTACCATAAGCCGGTGATTTGCCAGAAGCCGATGGCCCCGGACCTGCCGACCGCCGAGAAGATGGTGCAGGCCTGCGCCGAAGCCGGTGTGCCGTTCTACATCCATGAGAACTGGCGCTGGCAACCGCCCATCCGCGCGCTTGCCGAAGCGCTTCAGAGCGGCGTAATTGGCAGGCCGTTCCGCGCGCGCATCGAGATGATCAGCGGTTTTCCGGTGTTCAAGAACCAGCCTTTCCTAGCCACGCTGGAACGCTTCATCCTCACCGACCTGGGCAGTCACATCCTGGATGTGGCGCGTTTCCTCTTCGGCGAGGCCTCCACACTTTACTGCCAGACTCACAAGGTGCACGCCGAGATTCGCGGCGAAGATGTGGCCACGGTGATGCTGCGCATGGGCGGGGACGTGACCGTGACGTGCAACATGGCATATGCCGAAAACTACCTCGAACGTGAAGCCTTCCCGCAGACTTTTTTCTTCATCGAAGGCGAACGCGGCTCGATCGAGCTGGCGGAAAACTATTGGCTGAAGGTGACCACCCGGGCCGGGACGCATGCCAGGCGCGTTGCGCCGCCGCGTTACGCCTGGGCCGACCCATTCTACGATGTGGTGCATTCCAGCATTGTGCCGTGCAATGCCAACCTGCTGGCCGCTCTGCGAGGGGAAGCCCCGGCAGAAACGACCGGAGAAGATAACCTCAAGACGGTGCGTTTGGTCTTCGCGGCCTATGACTCTGCGGCAAGGCGTGAAGTAGTCCATTTTAGCGGTTGAGACTGGAGGCTGAGATGTTGACGCATCTAGCGTATGGGAAGACGGGGTTGGATTTGACGGTCGATGACCGCTGGGATGTGCAGGTGGTGGAGCCGCGTTACACCCCTGGCGCGGCGGATGAGTTTGCGTTGCTGCGGGCGAGCCTGCGCGCGCCGATCAACTCGCAGCCGCTGGCCGAATTGGTGAAACCCACCGACCGGGTGGGGATCATTTTCAACGATATCACCCGCGCCACCCCGAATACGGTCATCCTCCCGGCCATCCTCGCCGAGCTGGCGCACGTCCCCGGGCATCAGGTTACCCTCTTCAATGCGCTGGGTACGCACCGCCCGAACACCGAGGCGGAACTGCGCGGCATGCTCGGATATGCTCTTGTGGATTCTTACCGCATTGTGCAGAACAATTGCTTCGAGCGCTCCACGCAGACCTGCCTGGGGGTGAGTTCGCGCGGGAATGAAATCTGGATCAACCGGGAGTTGATGGAATGCGACGTGCGCATCCTGACGGGCTTCATCGAGCCGCATTTCTTCGCGGGGTTCTCGGGCGGCGGTAAAGCCCTCATGCCGGGGATGGCCGGGCTGGAAACTATTCTGGGCAACCACTGCGCGAAGCACATCGGCGATCCGCACGCCACCTGGGGCGTGACGTGGGGCAACCCCATCTGGGAGGAGGCGCGCGAGGCGGCCCGCATGGCCGGGGCGCACTTTCTGGTCAACGTGGCGCTCAACCGCGAGAAGCGCATCACCGCGGTGTTCGCAGGCGAGCTGGATGCAGCCCACGCGCAGGGCTGCGCGTATGTCAAAGAGACGGCAATGGCGGCCGTGGATGAACCGTTCGACATCGTGGTGACTTCGAATTCGGGTTATCCGCTGGACCTCAACCTGTATCAGGCCGTCAAGGGCATGAGCGCAGCCGCCCAGGTGGTGAAGCAAGGCGGAGCCATCCTGATCGCGGCCGAATGCTGGGACGGCATTCCAGACCACGGCCTGTACGGGCAGCTGCTGCGTGAAGCTTCCAGCCCGGAAGAGATCCTTGCGCGCGTGAACCGGCCGGGGTTCTCCAGGCAGGATCAATGGCAGGCGCAGGTGCAGGCGCAGGTGCTCCTCAAGGCGGAGGTTTACGTCCACAGCAGCCATTTGAGCGACCGGCAGATCCGCCAGGCGCTGTTGCAGCCCGCGCCTTCGCTGGAGGCTACTTTGCGGATGCTGGTGGAACGTTACGGCCCGCAGGCGCGCATCTGCATCTTGCCGGAAGGGCCGGTGACCATCCCTTACGTGAAATAACCATCCCTCCCGTGCCGCTTCGGGTTGTTTGCGCTGGCGCAAAGACCTTGCCCGAAAGCGCATGTACACTGTTGCCAACCTGCACTTTTCATCGAGGAGCGCATGCCAGAAGACCACCCTCGCCTCAAGCGCGAACGCAAGACCATCTTTGCCATGCAGAAGATTTACTGCCGCGACCTGCACGGCCTGCCGGGCGGGCAGCTCTGCGCGCAGTGCCAGGGCCTGTTCGATTATGCCATGCAGCGCTTGGATCGCTGCCCTTACCAGGAAGCGAAGCCGACCTGCGCAAACTGCCCGATTCACTGTTACCGGAAGGATATGCGCGAGGCTGTTCGCCAGATGATGCGCCATTCCGGCCCAAAGATGCTCCTGCGCCATCCGGTGCTGGCTGTCAAGCACCTGCTGGATGGGCGCAAGAAGGCTCCGGCGATTCCGCGCAGGCGGGTAAACGAAGAAGCCTGATATAGAAAATTTGTCCCAATTCTAAGCCCCCAAAGGCGGGGCTTTTGTGCTTTAATAGAGATATGCTGATCGGCCATCTCAATGCACACTCGAACTTCTCGCTGCTCGAAGGGCTGCCTGCTCCCGCCGAGCTGGTGGAAGAAGCCGTGCGGCAGGAGATGCCCCTGCTGGCATTGACGGAACACCGCCTGCTGAGCGGCTCGGTGGAATTTTACCTGGCCTGTCAGAAAGCGGGCATTCAACCCTTGCTTGGCCTGGAAGTGGAGCTTGCCTGGGGTGACGGCCGCTGGCGCATCGCGCTGTTAGCGAGCGGAGAAGAAGGCTGGGCAAGTCTGTGCCGCGTCAGCAGCGCGCTCAACCTGGCAGGCGAAGACGTCCCCGCCGCTCTGGATTTGCTTGCGACTCACCAACGCGGATTGATTGCCCTGACCGGCGACCACGGAGACCCTTCGGGCCGGCGGCTGGCGCAGCTCAAGGAGATATTCGGCGGAGCGCTTTATGTTGCTTTGCCGGGGCCGCATTACCCGCTGGCGGAGCTGGCCGGGCAGCTGCGTCTGCCTGTTGTGGCCGCGCCGCCGGTCTTTTACCTGCGCCCTGAACAGGCCGCGCAGCAGCGCCTGGTGAGCGCGATCCGCCTGGTGACCACTTTGAAAAGCCTGCCGGGGAGCGCGCCCGCGCCTTCGGGGGCATATTTCCTCTCGCGCAGTGAAATGGAAGCGCGCTTTCAAGCCTACCCGAAGGCGCTGGAAGCGATCGGCGAGGTGGCCTCTCGCTGCCGGATCGAGCTGCCGGTGGGCATGCCGCACTTCCCGCAGGTTCCGCTGCCGCCCGGGGTGAGCGCCGCGCAGCACCTGAGGCGGCAGGCCGAAGAAGGCGCAAAGCGGTTGTATGGGCGGATCACCCCCGCGATCCGCGAGCGGCTCGACCACGAGCTGGAAGTGATCGCCAACCGGGGATTTGAACCGGTGTTTCTGATCGTCCAGGATTTGCTCCAGTATGCGCGCCGGCAGAACATCCCCACCGCATCGCGGGGGTCGGCATCCTCTTCGCTGGTGGCTCACTGCCTCGGGATCACCACGCCGGACCCGCTGGCGCTGGACCTCTACTTCGAGCGGTTCCTCAACCCGGCGCGCAAGACTCCGCCGGACATTGACACCGATATCTGCTCACGCGGGCGCGACCGGGTGATCCAGCACGTGTTCGACACTTACGGAACGGAACGGGTGGCCATGGTTTGCACGATCAACCGCTTCAGGCCGCGCTCGGCGCTTGCCGACGTGGCCAAAGCCCACGGCCTGCCGCCCGAAAAGGTGCGCGAGCTGGTGAACAGGCTGCCCTATGCCTTTTGGGCCAGGCGCGACGATGCCGAAGGCGAAGGTGAAGACCGCCAGCCGCATTCACCCTTTGAAGAGTTGAAACGCGCCAACCCGGCGCACCTGGCGGTCTTCCAGGACGCCGAAGCCGTGTTGCGCCTGCCGAGGCACCTTTCCGTCCACCCGGGGGGGCTGGTCGTCTCGCCGGGGGAGATGAGCGAATTTGTTCCGGTGATGCGCTCGGGCAGCAAGGGAGTCATCATCACCCAGATGGATCTCGAATCGGTAGAGACGCTGGGCCTGGTGAAGATCGACCTGCTGGGCATCCGCGGCCTGACGGTGCTGGGCGATGTGGCAGAAGCCATCCACTCCTGGCGGCGCAGCGAGTTCCGCCAAAAGCTCGATGTGCTCGATGCTATCCCGGAGGATGACCCGCAAACCGCCGAGCGGGTGGAACGCGGCGCGACCATTGGCTGCTTTCAAATCGAGAGCCCTGGAATGCGCGCCGTGCTGCGCGAAATCCGCGCCCGCTCGCCTGCCGACCTGATGGTTGCGCTGGCCCTTTACCGGCCCGGGCCGCTGCAGGGCGGCCTGAAAGACGCCTTCATCAGGCGCTTCAAGGGGGAAGAACCCGTCAGCCAGCTGCACCCGGCGCTGGGGCCGCTGCTCCAGTCTACCTATGGGGTCATCCTCTACCAGGAGCAGGTACTGCAGATTGCCCACTACCTGGCCGGGATGAGCCTGACCGAGAGCGACCTGCTGCGGCGGGCGATGTCGCATTTTGACCCTGGCAAGCAGATGCAGGTATTGAAAGCCAGGTTCATCGCCGGGGCGCAGGAGAAAAGCGGCATCCCGCCGGATGTGGGCGAGCGCGTGTGGGAATTGATGGCTGCCTTCGCGGGTTACGGGTTCCCCAAGGCACACGCCGCCTCTTATGCCCAGGTGGGCTGGCGCTCGGCCTGGTGCAAGACGCACTTCCCCGCCGAATTTATGGCGGCCGTGCTGGCCAACTGGGGAGGGTACTATCCACAGCGGATTTACCTCACCGAAGCCCGGCGAATGGGGTTGAGCGTCAAGCCGCCGCACATCAACCACGCCGGCTGCCAGTTCACGGTCGCTTACCCTGGCGGAGAGCCGGTGCTGTATATGGGCCTGGACCAGGTGCGCGAGCTTTCGCGCCGCACGCAAGAACGGATCATCCGCGAGCGGCCGTTCACCTCGCTGGAGGATTTCCTCACCCGGGCAGACCCGCGCCCAAGCGAAGCCGAAAACCTGGTGCGGGTGGGCGCATTGAGCGGCATGGGGACCATTCCTGAGCTTCTCGAGCGCGTCAGGCAAGGCGGCTGGAAGCCCGGCCAGATGAGCCTGTTCGGCTGGGAAGGCACGAGCACTGATGATTGGCCCCTCGAAGAACGCGTGGCGGCTCAGGAACAACTGCTCGGGCTGGGCGTGGATGCACACCCGCTGGAGCTGGTGGCGGACCAGACCGCCGCGGCGGGGGCCGTCAACACCGTGGAAGCGCTGGGCATGGTCGGCCAGCGCGTGCGGGTGGCAGGGCTGCGCATGACGGCTCACCGCAGCCAGACGGCGCACGGCGAGTGGATGATGTTCATGACGCTCGAAGACCTGGAAGGCCTGCTGGATGTGGTCTTCTTCCCTGCCGTTTACCGCCGGGTGAGCGGCATGCTCTCCGGCGGGCAGCCCGTGCTGGTGACGGGTGTGATGGAGACAGACGGCGAACGCGGTGAACCCTTCCTGCGCGCCGAGCGGGTGGACCCGCTCGTGAAGAAGCCTTTCAAAACTTGAAAGGCGGAACAGGCTTCGCGCCTATCCCGCCTTCACGCTGGTATTTCCGCTAAATATCACACCACTTCCAGATCGTTCTTACCCGGCAGCGGCGGGAAGGGAGCGTGCGGTTCGCTCTGATACCAGAACGAGGTGGTGGCGATGTCATCCTGGCGGGCCAGGTAGCGGCTTTTGCCCCCTTCGGATGAACGCCAGCCCAGGTCTTGAATCGTGACGCGCAGGTCACTCTCGAAGCGCACCGGGTCCATAATGTGCCAGCGGTACATGCCGAAGCGCATGGTGCTGCGATACAGTCCGTCGGGAATAATCACCTGGGGGAGGCCCTGGAAGGCGGTGGAGAACACACAGTACTGGCCGCGCGGCTGTTCGAAATCCCATGCGCCGCCGAAGTAGTCTTCGGTCCCTGTGCCGCAGTAGGTAGGGTACTCGGTATCGCCGTCGAGGAAGAACTTCACTTCACCCTCGCCCCACCAGCCGTCGTTGTTGAGCCCGATGGCCATATAGGTTCCAACATAATGGCCTTTGCCCTTGACGCCGTCCAACAAGGTGTGGTCGGTTCCGGCTTTGAGCGGGTTGCTGCGCCGCCATTGGGCATGGAAGTAAGCGACCGTGTCGGGTACGCTGGTGAGGGTGTAATCGACCTGGTAAAAGAAGCCGTGCAGCGTATCGGCATGGAGGTTCTCGACGGTGATGCGTGCGCTTTTCCGGAAGGGCATTTCCCAGAAGGAGTTGAAGCCGCCTGCCGGGTTCACAGCCACGGGGAGCGAATTGACGTTGCAGCGCACGCCCCAGCCGTTGCAGAAGAAATCACCCAGGGGCGTCTCAACCGAGGGGGTTTCTTCGCCATCCCAATAGATGCGCAGCACCATGCGGCGCCAGAAAGCCGGGTCGAGGGTGATCCAGATGTGCTGGATGGCCCCCGGACCGTTGATCTCAGCCAGGGTGACGGTCTGGCGGCCCTGGACGTTGATGCAGGGGCGCACCTTCCAGCCCTTGCCCAGTTCACGGGCCGGCCCTTCAGAGAGGCCTTCCACCGACATGGCGCCTTTCCCCTTTTCTCCGGTAGGGTTTTCGGCGCTGATCGAGCGGAAAACGGCGTTCGAAAGCTCCGGCAGGTTGCCCAAATGCAAGCCGAGTCCGTTAAACGGGTACTGCATGGTGATGACCTCCTTGTGAAATCATTCGATGAAATGTGGGGATTTGATTGGTGAAAGCAGGCTGGTGGGCGGAACAGGACTCGAACCTGCGACCTCATCCTTGTAAGGGACGCGCTCTAACCAACTGAGCTATCCGCCCTGGCGAGCGAATTATACATTAATTTGCGAGAGTATGTTAAACTGGCCACTACATTCTTCGACTGTCGGGGAGGGCTTATGCGTTTCGTACGTTATTCGGTCGGTGTGGAAAGCCCCCGTTATGGCTGGGTCTTTCAAGACCATGTTGGGGCGATCGAAGGAGACCCGTTTGCCGGGTATCGCCGGCTCGAGGCCGGAATGCCCTTGGAACGCGTGAAGCTGCACCCGCCGGTGAAACCGGGGAAGATCATTGCGGTCGGGCGCAACTACGCGGAGCATGCGAAAGAACGCGGCGTGGATGTGCCTGAGATTCCGCTGATTTTCCTCAAACCCCCCAGCACGGTGATCGGCCCTGACGATGCGATCATCCTCCCACCACAGTCGAAGCAGGTGGACCATGAAGGCGAGCTGGCGGTGGTGATAGGCCGCCAGGGGCGGTGGATCGATGCCGGGTCGGCGCTCGATTATGTGCTGGGCTATACCTGCGCAAACGACGTGACCGCCCGCGACCTGCAGCAGCGTGACGGGCAATGGACGCGCGGAAAGGGTTTCGACACATTCTGCCCGCTCGGGCCGTGGATCGAGACCGAGCTCGATCCTTCGGATACGCTGCTCCGCTGCCGGGTGAACGGCGAAATGCGCCAGATGGGTTCAACCCGCGAAATGGTCTTCACCGTGGCGCAATTGATCGCTTTCATCTCCTCTGTGATGACGCTCGAGCCGGGCGATGTCATCCTCACGGGAACGCCGGCAGGCATCGGCCCGCTGCGCAACGGCGACAGCGTGGAAGTGGATATCGAGGGAATCGGCGTCTTGCGAAACACGGTGAAAAGCACTTGACGGGCTGCCCCGAATAAACGGAGAACCCGAGGTCAGGGGAATGCCTCGGGTTCTTTGCTTGCCTGCTTGGGTTGACGCTATTTTGCCGACAGGCCGAACCCCAGATACACGGACGGCATCGGCTCATAGAGGGATAGCGGCAAGGCAGGCCGGGGTTTTGGGAGGGCGATGATGAACAGCCTGCCCCACGAGAGCATCCCTTTCGCGGCGATACAGGTTTGCAGAACAAGGCGCTGACCGGGCGCATAAACGTGCGTGAAGAGTTCGGAGGCGCTCTGGCGCTGGTGAGTATCCAGGTTGATAAAATCGGAATAAGGGCTGGCCGGCGAAAGGGCCTGGTAGCGCTCGACGGCGGCGACTTCGTAGGTTTTCACCTCACCGCTGGCATACACCAAAGTAATCGTCTGCCCGACGAGAAGCCGGTCGAATTCCGCCCCGGCCAGGTTGTTGTGGGCGAGCAGCCCGATGGTGTTGTATTGGCTGGCCATGGAGAACAACGTCACAACGGCAGGCTGGCTGGAGACGAACCCCGCATTGCCCCTGGGCTGCCGGACGACCGGAAAGGCAAAAACGCCATCGGCATAAACCCCCGCAACCCCATCGGAGGCGGGCAGGCTTTCGGCGAACTCAGCCAGCGAGGGCATGGGCAGGGTTTCGGCCTGCGCGACCGAAACCCCTTTCCATGCCAGCCCAAGGAGAGGAAGAAAAAGGATGATCAGAGTGATAAAAATGAACTTCGTTGGTCTCATTTGGTTATGATCAAATATGAATTTCGTTATAATTTAGTTATATTCTAATAATTAATCTGTCGAATGGTGCGGCGGTGGGGGTTTTGTAAACCGGCTGTAAGGGACTATGGTATAATCACGGTCTAAGGGTGCTCCCCCTATCCAATTTCCGTCAGGAGAGAAACAGGTATGTCTGGTCATTCAAAATGGGCGACCATTAAACGAAAAAAGGGCGCGGCCGACGCGAAACGAGGGCAGGTCTTCACCCGCCTGACGCGAGAGATTGTGATGGCGGCGCGAGAAGGCGGCGGGGAGATCGATTCCAACTTCCGCCTCAGGCTGGCCGTAGAAAAGGCTCGCGCGCAGAACATGCCCAAAGAGAATATCGAACGGGCGATCAAGCGCGGCACCGGAGAAAGTAAAGACGGCGCGGCTTACGAGCAGATTTACTACGAAGGCTACGGTCCGCACGGCGTGGCGATGATGATCGAGTGCGTCACCGAAAACCGTAACCGCACCGTGGCGGAAGTCCGCCACCTGCTCAGCCGCTCGGGGGGAACGCTCGGAGAAGCCGGCTCGGTGGGCTGGCAATTCAAACGGGTGGCTTACTTCGCGCTTTCGGCATCCAAAGCCAACTTCGATAAGGTCTTCGAGGTGGCGGTGGAAGGCGGCGCCGAGGATGTGACGCAGGATGAAGATTTGATCGAAATCATCGCTCCGGTGGAGAATTTCAAAGTCCTCAGCGACGCCTTGCGCGCCGCGAAGATCCCGGTGGATGAAGCCGAATTGCGCATGATCCCCACCAACGCCATCGAGCTGCCGGTGGACCAAACCTTGCAGGTGTTGCGCGTGATCGAAACCCTGGAAGAGCTGGACGACGTCCAGAATATCTTCCACACGATGCAAATCTCAGATGAGGCCATGGCGGCCTTGGAGAGCGAAGCGTAGCGCGGGTATGTTGGTCCTGGGGATTGATCCCGGAACCGCGACGACAGGATATGGGCTGGTGCGCGAAACGCCCCGCGGCGACCTGGAAATGGTCGAGTATGGCGTCATCCTGACGGAAGCCGGCCTTGAACAAGAAAAGCGCCTGTTGACGCTTTACAACCGAATCCAAGAGATCATTCTTCTCCACAAGCCCGATAACGCGGCTGTGGAGAAGCTTTTTTTCAGGCGCAATGTCACCACGGCCATAGCCGTTGGGCAGGCGCGCGGGGTGGTCTTGCTCGGGTTGGCGCAGCACGCGCTGCCGGTGGCGGAATATACGCCGATGGAAATCAAACAGGCCGTCAGCGGTTATGGCGGCGCCGATAAACATCAGGTGCAGGTGATGGTGCAGGCCATCCTCAATCTTGAGCGCCCTCCCAGGCCGGACGATGCCGCCGATGCCCTGGCAGTGGCGATCTGCCACCTGCACAGCTACCGCTGGAACCAGGCATGATCACCAGCGCCTCAAACGAACGGGTGAAGTTCATCCGCCGCCTGCAGGAGCGCAAGGCCCGCCAGGAAACCGGCCTGTTCTACCTGGAAGGGCTGCGCATTGTGGCCGAGGCACTGGAGACCGGAGCGGGCATCGAGCAGGTGATCGCCTCGCCTGATTTACTGCGCAGCCCGTTTGGCCAGGAACTGGTCTCGAAAGCGCGAGAACGCGGCCTGGATGTGCTGGAAGTGAGCGCCGAGGTGTTCGCACGGCTTTCGCTGAAAGAAGGTCCGCAGGGGTTGGCGGCGGTGGTGCGCCAGCGCTGGATGACGCTGGAAGACATCGCTCCCGCCGCGGGCAGGCCCTGGGTGGCGCTTGATTCCGTTGCCGACCCGGGCAACCTGGGGACGATCATGCGCACCTGTGATGCGGCCGGCGGGGCGGGGCTGATCTTGCTCGATCAATCCACCGATCCCTACGACCCTTCGGCTGTGCGCGCGAGCATGGGGGCTTTGTTCGATCAGCAAATCGTGCGGGCCGGGTTCGAAGAGTTCGCCGCGTGGGTGCGCAAATCGAATTGCGCGGTGATCGGCACATCCGATGCCGCCGAGCAGGATTACCATGCCTTCGCGTACCCCGACCCGCTGGTGCTCCTGATGGGCAGCGAGCGGCAGGGGCTGCAGCCGCACCACCTGGCATTGTGCAGCGCGGTGGTGAGCATCCCCATGTTGGGGAAGAGCGATTCCCTGAACCTGGCGGTCGCCACGGCGGTGGTGCTCTACGAAATTCTTAATCAACGAAGAGACAGGGGATGAGATGATCGCATCTGTGCATGGAGATATCATCGGCCTGGGAGAAAGCAGCCTGGTGGTGCGCGTGGGCGGGGTTGGGCTGCAGGTGGCGGTGCCGGCGCCGCTGCGTGCGCGCTGCCGGTTTGGCGACCAGGTGCAGCTTCATACGCACCTGGTTGTGCGTGAGGACCTGCTGGCGCTGTACGGGTTCGAAACGGAAACCGAGCGCGAATTCTTCATCCTGCTGCTTGGAGTCAACGGCGTGGGGCCGAAGATTGCGCTGGCGATCCTCTCGATCCTCAGCGTGGATGCCATCCGGCGGGCGGTGTTGAGCGAGCAGGCCGAGGTCTTCAGTCGCGTGCCGGGCGTGGGCAAGAAGAATGCTCAGAAGATTTTGCTGCACCTGCAGGGGAAGATCCGCGGCGAGGGCGTGGAGCTCGCGGCAGGCGTGAGCGATGTGGATGAATCGGTGATGGAAGCGCTGACAGCCCTGGGCTACAGCGTGGTGGAAGCCCAGGCAGCCATCCAGGCCATTCCGCGCGATGCGCCCGCCGATGTGGAAGAAAGGCTGCGCATCGCCCTGCAATACTTCTCCCCGCGCGGGTGAGGGTAGTTTCTGGACATTCTTTTCCCTTTCAGGTATGATTGTTGGGACAGTTTATGTCACATTTGAATGCCTCAGGCCGGCTAGCGAAGGCCTGTAAATTGAGACCCTGGCGAGCGGGAAGCTTCCGGGAGCCTCAATTTCTGGCGTTCTACGCATCGTTAACCACGCATCAAGGTTTACTGGAGGATCGATGGTCGACCTGATCAGGCAAATCACTGAAGATCTACAACAGAAAATCGACACCTTCCGCCCAGAGCTGGAAGTCCGCGACGTGGGCTCCGTCATCGAAGCCGGAGATGGCATCGCACGCGCAGACGGGCTGGCGAAAGTCCGCGCGCAGGAGCTGGTGGAATTTGCCAACGGGGTGATGGGAATCGCCTTCAACCTCGAAAAAGACAGCGTGGGCATCATCATCCTGGGCGATTACACTTCCATCAAAGAAGGCATGATGGTGCGCTCCACGGGGCGTATTGCCTCGGTGCCGGTGGGAGACGGCTTAATCGGCCGGGTGGTGAACGCCCTGGGCGAGCCGGTGGATGGAAAAGGCGCGCTGGAAGCGAGCGGTTACCGGCCAATCGAACGGATTGCCGCCGGGGTGATCGAACGCCAGGATGTTGATACCCCGGTGCAAACCGGTATCAAAGCGATCGACTCGATGATCCCGATCGGCCGCGGCCAGCGCGAATTGATCATCGGCGACCGCCAGACCGGCAAGACGGCCATTGCTATCGATACGATCATCAACCAGAAGGGCAAAGACCTGCTGTGCATCTATGTGGCCATCGGGCAGAAGAAGGCCGCCGTGGCGCGCACCATTGCCGTCCTCGAACGGCACGGCGCGATGGACCATACCGTGGTCGTGATCGCATCCGCCGACGAGCCTGCCGCCATGCAGTACATCGCCCCTTATGCGGGCACTGCCATCGGTGAGGAATTCATGGAGAAGGGCAAGGATGCCCTGGTGATCTTCGATGACCTTTCCAAGCACGCCTGGGCTTACCGGCAGGTTTCTTTGCTCATGCGCCGCCCGCCGGGCCGCGAGGCTTACCCGGGCGACGTGTTTTACCTGCACTCACGGCTGCTGGAACGCGCCTGCCGCCTGGCCGATAAATACGTTTTGGTGCCAAAGAGCTTCACCGGCAAAGAAGCCACGCTGGCCGACGCTAAAGATGGAAAGGTGTTCGGCGGACCGCTTTCCAGGCATGATGCCGAACTGGCCTGCAAGGCGATGGATGCGCCCGATGAATGCAAGGTGGTGAAGCTGGCCGGCAGCGGCGGTTCGCTGACGGCCCTGCCGATCATCGAAACGCTCCTGGGCGATGTTTCGGCTTATGTGCCAACGAATGTCATCTCAATCACCGACGGCCAGATTTACCTGGAAAATGACCTGTTCAACGCCGGGATCCGCCCGGCCATCAATGTGGGCATTTCCGTCTCGCGCGTGGGCGGGTCGGCACAGACGAAAGCGATCCGCCAGGTGGCGGGCCGCCTGCGCCTCGATATGGCTTCGTACCGCTCGCTGGCAGCCTTTGCGCAATTCGGCTCCGGGCTGGATAAGGTGACCCTGAACCAGCTCAACCGCGGCCAGCACCTGCAGGAAATCTTGAAGCAGCCGCAGTATGAGCCTGTTTCGCTCGAGAATCAAGTCATCGCGCTCTATGCCGGGACGAACGGTTATTCCGATCAGATTCCGATCGAAAAGATGCGCCAGTGGGAGCAAGGCCTGGTGCGCTTCATCGAAACCAGTTACCCAGAGATCGGCCGGTCGATTTCGCAGGAGAAGCGCATCACCGACGAGACGGAGGCGCTTCTCAAAGAGGCCTTGACGGCCTACAACAGCGGGTGGGCGGGCTAAGCAATGGCTTCTACGCGCGAAATGCGGCTCCGCATCCGGAGCATTAAGAACCTCGCCCAGGTGACAAAAGCGCTGGAGACGGTGAGCGCCAGCCGGGTCAGGCGGGCTGTGCAGGCCAACTCGGCGACCCGCCCGTATGCCGAAAAAGCCTGGAAGGTGTTGATCCATCTCGCGCGCCAGCCGGGCCACAACGTGCTCCACCCGCTGCTGGCGCCGCGCACCGAGGTGAAGAAGATTTTGGTGGTGATGATCAGCAGCGACCGCGGGCTGGCCGGCGCTTACAACATGAATATCCTGCGTTTCACGCAGCACCTGGTGAAGGATCTGCCTGCGCCGGTTTCCTATGTGGCGGTCGGCCGGAAGGGGCGGGAACTGCTCATCCGGCGCCGGGCCGACGTGGTGGCAGACTTCAGCGACCTGCCTTCTCCGCCGGGCTTCACCGAAGTTGCGCCGATCGGGTCGTTCGTGGTGGGTGATTTCCTGGCGAGGAAGTACGACCAGGTGTATATCACCTACACCAATTTCATCAATATGATTCACCAGGAACCGGCAGTGTTGAAGCTCTTGCCGCTTTCGGTGACGTATAAAGACGAGAAACAACCCGAGAGCATCAGCGCCACGCACCGCACAAGCTCGGTGTTCACCTATGAGCCGGACCAAAATGAGATTTTGAGCGGAATCGTCCCGCGCTTCACTGCGCTGCAGATTTACCAGGCGATCCTTTCCTCGCAGGCCAGCGAGCACGCCGCCCGCATGGTGGCCATGCGCAACGCCACAGACAGCGCCAACGAGTTGATCCAGTCCTTGCAGATGGAGTACAACAAGCTCCGGCAGGCCCTCATCACCAACGAAATGCTCGATATTGCCGGCGGCGCGAACGCGCTTGCCAGTGAAGAACGGAGTGTGTAAGCATGGAACAGGTACTTAGCGGTCTTGGAAGAATTGTCCAAATTCAAGGCAGCGTGGTGGATGTGGAATTCCCGCCGGAGAACCTGCCGGAAATTTACGAAGCGATCGAGGTGGTTGACGGCGATCAGCCCATCCTGGTGCTGGAAGTGCAGAAGTTCCTGGGCGAGAACTGGGTGCGCACCGTCTCGATGGATTCGACCGATGGCCTGCAACGCGGCTTGAGCGTGCGCCGGACGGGCAGCCCGATTCGCGTTCCGGTGGGAACGGCCACCCTCGGGCGCATCTTTAACGTCTTGGGGAAGGCAATCGATAACAAGGGCCCGGTGGAAGCCAACCAGACTTATCCCATTCACCGGCCCGCGCCTTTATTCGAGGATCAATCCACCCGGGTGGAAGTCTTCGAAACCGGTTTGAAGGTGATCGACCTGATTGCCCCCTTCACCAAAGGCGGGAAGACGGGCATCTTCGGCGGCGCGGGCACGGGGAAGACGGTCATCATCATGGAGCTAATCCGCTCGATTGCCACCGTGCATAAAGGCAATTCGGTGTTCGCCGGTGTTGGCGAGCGTACGCGCGAAGGCACGCAGCTTTACCGTGAAATGCTTGAATCGGGCGTGATGAAAGATACGGTGATGGTCTTTGGGCAGATGAACGAACCGAGCGGCGTGCGCCTGCGTGTGGCCCTGACGGGACTCTCGATGGCAGAGTACTTCCGCGACCAGGGGCGAGACGTTTTGCTCTTCATTGATAACATTTTCCGCTTTACGCTTTCGGGTTCCGAGGTGTCGGCGCTGCTGGGGCGCATGCCCTCGGCGGTTGGTTACCAGCCGACCCTGGCGACCGAGATGGGCGAGCTGCAAGAACGCATCACCTCCACGCGAGAAGGCTCAATTACTTCGATGCAGGCGGTGTACGTTCCTGCGGATGATTACTCCGACCCAGCGCCGGTGGCCACCTTCACCCACCTGGATGCGACCATCGCGCTCGACCGGGCGATTGTGGAAAAATCGATCTTCCCGGCGGTGGACCCACTCGTTTCGACTTCGCGCATTCTGGATCCGAATATTGTCGGCGAAGAGCATTATCGCACGGCGCGCGAGGTGCAGCGCGTGCTGCAGCGTTATAAAGACCTGCAGGATATCATCGCGATTCTTGGATTCGACGAGTTGAACGAAGATGATAAGTTGATCGTCTCACGCGCGCGCAAGATCGAGCGTTTCTTCTCGCAGCCGATGTTCGTTGCCGAGCAGTTCACCGGGCGGCCCGGCGTTTACGTCCCGCTGCGCGAGACCGTCCGCGGGTTCCGTGAAATTTTGGATGGCAAACATGATGACTTGCCCGAGCAGGCTTTCTACATGGTCGGCTCGATCGACGATGCGATGGCCCGCGCGCGTGAACTGGCTGGATAGAGGAACCTGGCCATGCCCATTCGCTGTGAAATCGTCTCGCAAGACCGGATCGTCTTTCAGGATGATGTGGACATGGTGATTCTCCCCGGCACCGCCGGCGAGATGGGCATTCTGCCGAACCATGCCCCTGTGCTGACCTTGCTCAAGTACGGGGTTATCCACGTCAAGAACAAAGGCGCGGAAGAATTCTTCACCGTGGCGGGGGGAGTGGCGGAAGTCCAACCTGACCAGGTGACCATCCTGGCCGATGCGGCAGAGAATGTGGCGGAAATTTCGATCCAGCGAGCCGAAGAGGCCCGGCAGCGGGCTGAGAAATTGCTCAAAGAAGGGGCGGGCGTGTCTCCGGATGTTTACCTGCAGATCCAGGCAGCTTTGCGGCGCTCCCACCTGCGGATCGAGGCTGTTCGCCGCTATCGCCAGGGACGATAATACAATACAATAGATAGAAACGCATCGCCTTGCGGAACGGACTGCATCGCAAGGCTCTTCATCATCATCAAAGGATAGCGCCAAGATGCCTTTATTCACACGCGAGCTGGGAATTGACCTGGGCACAGCCAATACCGTTATTGTGGAAGGCAACCAGATTTTGCTCGATGAACCCACCGTTGTGGCGATTGTCGTGTACGAACAGAAGATGGTCGAGTGGGGGCGGGCTGCCCGCGATATGATCGGCCGGGTATCCGATACCATCGAGGTCATCCGCCCGCTCCAACACGGGGTGATCGCCGAATATGAAATCACCGAGAAGCTGCTGCGTTTCCTGGTGCGCAAAGTGGCCGGCCCGATGCAGCTCTTCCCGCCGCGGTTGATGCTGACCGTTCCATACGGGGTGACCAGCGTGGAAAGCCGGGCAGTTCACGAGGCCGGCCTGGGCGCCGGCCGTGAGGTGTTTATGATCCCTCAGCCGCTCGCGGCCGCTATCGGGATCGACCTGCCGATCAACACGCCTTCGGGGAATATGATCCTCTCGCTGGGCGGGGGGACGGTGCAGGCTGCCGTGCTGGCGATGAACGATGTGGTGCGGGCCGAAACGCTGCGCACCGGCGGTGTGCGCATGGACGAGGCCATCATCGGCTACGTGCGCAAGAAATACGGCATCATCATCGGCCAGCCCACCGCCGAGCAGTTGAAGCTGCGCATTGGCGCCGCTGTACCGCAAGACCAGAAATCTACCATGGAAGTGCAGGGGCAAGACCAGGTTTCGGGGCTGCCCAAGCCGATCTCGCTCACTTCGGACGATGTGGTGGATGCGCTGCAAGAACCGCTGCAAGAGGTGGTCAACTGCGCCCGGCGGGTGCTTGAGAAGACTCCGCCTGAGCTGATCGCCGATATCATCGACCGGGGCGTGGCTCTGTGCGGCGGCGGGGCGCTGCTGCGCGGCATCGATAAATACCTCACCAAGGCGCTGGGCATCCCGGCGTACCTGGTCGATAACCCCACCACCTGCACGGCAGAGGGAGCCTCGCGCGCGCTGGGCATGCGCGAAGCACTCTCGCGCAGCCTGCTGCCGAGTTGAAACAGAAACCGCGGGTTACAGCCCGCGGTTTTTATTTACGCCAGGTAATATGTCATGCGCTGCAGGTAGATGATCGGGTCAACATGCTGGACGTGGACGCCTTCGGGAACCGTCAGGTTGATGGGTGCGTAATTGAGGATGGCCTGGATGCCGGCCTTTACCAGTTCGTCGGCAACCGCCTGGGCGGCCTGCGCCGGCACGGTAATCATTCCGACCTTGATGCCGGATGCGCGGACGAGGTCGACCATCTGTGCGGCGTCTTGCACCGTCAGGTTGCCGATCTTTTGGCCAATCAAGGCCGGGTCTGAGTCGAAGATCATCACAATGCTGAAGCCGTGGTTGCCGAAACCCTGGTAGTTGGCAATGGCATGCCCCAGGTTGCCCGCGCCCACCAGGACGATATCCCAGGAACGGTTGACGTTGAGAATCTGGCGAAGCTGATCGACGAGGAAATCCACCGAATAGCCCTTGCCTTGCTTGCCAAACTCGCCAAATTGGGAGAGGTCTTTGCGGATTTGCGCGGCGGAAATGCCGATCAAATCGCCTAATTCCTGCGAGGAGGTGGTGCGAATGCCATCTTTTTGCATGTGTTCGAGGGTCTGAAGGTAGCGCGGCAGGCGGCTGACGACAATATCCGGGATGTCTTTGGCGATCATAGGTTCCCTCTACGGCTGAATTGCATTAAATTTATCATAAATGGAAGTGTTGTGCAAATTATCACGAAATTGCTCGCCTGCCCGCAAAATAAGTAATAAACAGCCCATTTGTCGGTTAAAATCCAGGCATGTTTTCCAACGCTAACTTCCCAGAACCGATTCGCTGCTCGGACGAAGGCTCATTTGCCGAACATACCCTCCTGGTGCGCCTGCCTGAAATTGCGCGCCGGGTGATCCGCGAGAATGAATTCCCGGCCCGGATTAACCGGCGGGTGGAGAGGCTGATCGCCGAAATGCCGGAAACGCCGGTCTCTTTGTTGGATGACACCGGCGCGCCGGATGAACGGGATTGGAACCGGAAACTCGCCGGGTGGCAAGGCATGCGCTGGCGCGATTTGTCGTTCATCGAATGCGAGCAATATTTCTACCGGCGCATCCTCCAGGCCACGCGGTACTTCCAGCCCGGGCCGCTTTATGCGCTCGATCCGTACCGCCTGCAGAAACGATTGGGATTGGAAACCTCAAGCAAGGCGATCAGCCAGTTGTGCGCTCGCCTGGAGCAATGGACGGGCGGCGGGAGGCCCGAGGGTGAAGTGTTCTATGAGGCGCTCGAAGGGAGCCTGTGGGGCAACCGGGCGGATCTGAGCCTGTGGCCTGCCGACGGTGAACACACCCCTGCCAATGACCAGCTCCATCAAGCCGAGGAATTCATCCTCGTGAACGACCTTCAGCGCGCCTCGGCGCACCTGGCCGGGCTTTGCCGGCAGCCCCGTGAGGTGCACCTATTAATCGATAACGCCGGTTTTGAGCTGGTCTATGACCTGGCGCTGGCCGATCTTTTCCTCTGCCTGCGGGCGGCGTCTAAAGTGATCTTTCACCTGAAGGCGCACCCCACGTTTGTTTCAGATGCGCTCATCAAAGATTGCGTGGAGACCATCCGTTTCCTGGAGAATACCGGCGACCTGCACGCGAAGGCGCTTGGGGGGCGGTTGGCGACGGCTCTGGCCGAACGCAGGCTGGCCCTGAGGGATGACTTCTTCTGGAATGCGCCGGAGCCTTTTTGGGATATGCCCGAAGACCTGGCTCGAGCTATTGGCGCGGCAGGGCTGGTGATCTGCAAAGGCGACGCGAATTACCGTCGGCTGACCGGCGACCGCAAGTGGGAGCCTGAAACGCCGTTCGAGCACGTGGCGGGGTACTTCCCCGCGCCGCTGCTTGCGCTGCGCGTGGGCAAATCGGATGTGATCACCGGTTTGCAGCCGGGGCAGGCCGCCCGGCTGGATGCGGCCGAACCGGCCTGGCGGACAAACGGGCGCTGGGGGGTGATCCAATTCAAACACTCATCAGGGTAATAAAAAAAGCGCCGTGCGGCGCTTTTTTTATTCCAAGAAAACCGTTGGTCAATCTCTGCGGCGACCGCCCAGCAGGAACAGGTAATACAGCACGGTCGAGACGGCCTGCACGGCGGCAGCCACATAGGTGAGGGCGGCCGCGTCGAGCACCCGGTTCACGCCTTCCATCTCGCTGTTATAGAGCATCCCGCTGGTCGAGAGGATGGCTTTAGCGCGGCGGGAGGCATCGAATTCCACCGGCAGGGTGACCAGCGAGAAGATGGCGGTGAGCGCAAACAAACCCAGCCCAACCCAGGCCACCGTGGTGCCGAGGAACATCAGCCCGGCGATGAAGATGATCGGCCCCAGCCAGCTGCCAATTTGAACCGTGGGGACGATCGTCGTGCGGAACTGCAGCGGGGCGTAACCCTGCGAGTGCTGGATGGCATGCCCCGATTCATGCGCGGCGATGCCTGCCGCGGCGACCGAATTGCTGCGGAAGACATCCTGGCTGAGGCGCAGGGTTTTCGTGCGTGGGTCGTAATGGTCGCTCAGGAAGCCCGAAACCTGCTCCACCTTCACATCCTGGAGGCCGTTGCTGTCTAGAATCCGGCGGGCCACTTCGGCGCCGGTGACGCCGGTGAACGTGCGCACCCGCGAGAACCGGTTGAACGCCGACTGGACCTTCATCTGTGCCCAGAAGCCCAGGATCAGGGCGGGCAGGCTGAAGAGGAGATAAAGCCCGTATCCGCCAAAATAGAAACCGTACATTTTGTCTCCTTTAAAAATCCAGGCAGGCGTTGCTTCCTGCTTGAAGGATCATTTCTTCACGCTTAAAGATACCAGAGATTAATAAGAAGTGAATTAGAAAGCAGTTCACTCCTATAAAAATTTTATAAAGATTGAGCGAATGGGAAGATTAATATAGAGAGCGCGCCTGCCGGGACTCGAACTCGGGCTTCCACCTCCGGAGGGTGGCGTGATATCCACTTCACTACAGGCGCAGGGTCAAGCCTCCGAATTATACAACGAGTGCGGGCGGCTGGCAAGGCAGGCTTAGAACGGCACCTGCGGAGAGAGGGCGGCCAGCTCGCGGCGGTATTCTTCCACCAGGGCCGCGTTGCCGCCTTCATCTCCTAATGCCCGGATCTGGCGTTTCTTATGCGCCAGCTCGGCGCACAGTTGGTAGAACCGCTGAGTGGTGCGATACCCGCCAGTGAAGATGGACTGCAGAGCCGCGCCAGTGCGCTGTACGGCCGAGCAGGCTGTGCGGTATTGCGCGGCCGAGATGATCCCCAGAGTCACTTCATCTCGCAGGTAATGAGCGAGCCAGGCGCGCTCACGCCCGAGCATGAGCAGGATGAAGGCAAACATGGCCAGCCAGCCGGCCCAATCGACCAGGAATCCCAGCAGCAGCCCGCCTCCCGTCCCGAGGCCGGCGAGAATATTGTGCAGTGAATGTGCGAGGACAGCCGCCAGCCAGCCAACAGCCGGAGCACTGATTCTGAGGGCCGGGCGGCGCGTTGAACGCGCAACCGCCAGACCGATGCCGATGAATGCCGTGAAGAAGGGGTGTTGCCACCCCACCAGGACCACGCGGATGAAGGCCAACCCAACCGCGCCTGCCCAGCCGCCTTCGCTGAAGCCATACTGGTAGATGTAGAAGGTGTTTTCGGTGGCGGCAAAGCCCAGCGCGGTGACCCCGGCATACACGATGCCATCCAGGATCGAGTCGAATTCCTTGCGCGCCAGCCAGAAGACGAGCAAAACGGCCAGCCCCTTCAGGCTTTCCTCGACCAGCGGCGCGGAGATCGAGGCGGTGGAAACCTCGGCGGCGGCCTCGGAACCGGTGAAGGAAAAGATGCCCAGGCTGAAGATGGTGTTCAAAGCAAAAGCGCCAGCCGCGGCCACCACCGCTCCCCAGAGGAAAACCCCTCCCAGGAGCGGCAGGGGTTCCTTCTCGTAACGGTCGAGCCAGTAGATGAATGCCGCGAAAAGCAATGCAGGAAAGAAGCCCAACACGAATGAGAGTAGCATTCCAGCGACCTCGGTGAAAACCTGACACTAGGATGATATCATCACTATTCCTCCAATTGGGCGCCGAAAGCCCTTGGATCGGTGACCGGCAGGCGGCAGGTAAAGTTTTGGCAGACGTAAGCGGCAGACCTTCCGCCGATAAGCTCCTTGCCGGCGAGCAAAGCCGGGGCCCCGGCCGGAAGAGGCAGCAGTGAGACGGCGGCCACCGTGCGCGGGCGGTAACGCGACCACAAGGTGCTTTCGAGCGCATGGAGTTCGGTATCCTCGCCGGGAGCAACCAGGGCGACCTGCCTGACCGGCCCGGCAGCGAAGTCGGCGGTTTGCAGCCACATCCCGAACGCGGTGGGGTGCCGGACGAAGGCGTCTTGTAGTGCCGGGAGCGCCGCCATTGCCTGGGCGCGGTAGCGGTCCTCGCCGGTGAATTCGGCCAGTTGCAGCAACAGGCAGGCTGCCAGTGAGTTGCCGCAGGGTGTGGCGTTATCCTGGCCGTCTTTCGGCCGCGTGAAGAGGTCGGCCAGGTCAGATGGGGTATCGAAAAACCCGCCTTGCGGGTCGGCAAAGAATTGGATGAGCGAATCAGCGAGCATCCGGGCAGCCTGGAACCAGCGCAGGTTGTGGTCGGCCTGGTAAAGCGCCAGGAGGCCGAGAGCCAGGGCGGCGTAATCTTCCAGGAAGCCCGGATGGCGGGCTTTGCCTTCTCTCCATGCGCGAAAAACTCTCCCTTCTCGAACGAGGTGTTCCAGGAGGAAAGAGGCGTTCTGCTGAGCCGTCGAAAGGTAATCGGGGCGGTTCAGGTAGCGCGCCGCCTCGGCGAAGGCGCGCAAAGCCAGGCCGTTCCACGCAGCCAGAATTTTATCATCGGTGGCCGGGCGGGCGCGTCGGCTGCGCACTTCTCGCAGCTGATCGTGCACCCGGCGCAGGCGGCGCGAAAGCTCTTCCTCAGCAATGCCCAACACGGCAGCAAGGTCCGGCAAGTCGGCGCGGCGGCGCAGCAGGATGACGCCGTCGAACGCCCGGTCGGGGAGGGCATATACCTGGCGGAACCAGGCGAAATCATCGCTGGAGAGCGCGCCCTGCAGCTCGTCCAGGGTCCACTGGTAGAACTTGCCCTCCTCGCCTTCCGAATCGGCATCCAGGCTGGAATAGAAACCGCCGAGGGGGTGCATGAGTTCACGGGTGATGAAGTCGAGCGTGTCGGTGCAGGTGTTCAGCAGCGGCCCGCTGCCGGAGAGCAAACCTGCGTGCAGGTAAGCCAGGGCGAGCTGGGCGTTGTCATAAAGCATCTTTTCGAAGTGCGGCACCAGCCAGCGGTCATCGGTGCTGTAACGCGAGAAGCCGCCCCCGACTGGGTCGTACATCCCGCCGCGGTCCATCAGGCGCAGGTTGTGCAGGGCGGCATCCAGGGCCTTCTTGTTCCCGCGGGCGGCCTGGAGGAGCAGAAACTCGATCGACATGGGCTGCGGGAAGCGCGGAGCCTGCCCCCAGCCGCCATGCTGCCAGTCGTAGGAAGCCAGCAGCGCCTGCGCGGCCTGATCGAGGACGTTCTCTCGCAACCCACCGCCCTCCGCGCCGCCCCAATTGGAGAAGGCCGCGAGGTGGGCGGAGAGCTCCGTGCCCGTCTTGCGGATCTCAGCCTGGCTCTCTCGCCAGGCGCGGGCCACGGCCAGCAGCACATCACTGAAGGCCGGAAGCCCGTGGCGCGGTTCGGGAGGGTAGTACGTGCCGCCATAGAACGGCTCACCCTGCGGGGTGAGAAAGACGCTCATCGGCCAGCCGCCCTGCCCGGTCATCGAAACCACGGCGTTCATATAGACGCTGTCCACATCCGGGCGCTCTTCGCGGTCCACCTTGATGCTGATGAAATGCTCGTTGAGAATGGCCGCAACGGCTGGGTCTTCGAAGGATTCGTGGGCCATGACGTGGCACCAGTGGCAGGCGGCGTAACCGATGCTTAAGAAGATGGGTTTATCTTCGGTGCGCGCCAGGCGAAGGGCTTCCTCGCCCCAGGGCAGCCAGTTCACGGGGTTCTCGGCATGTTGGAGGAGGTAGGGTGAGGTTTCGAGAGCAAGGCGGTTGGGCATGTTGATCCTTGATTTAATGAGATTGATTTAGTATAAATTCTGGCGGATCAGATGTCAAACCAGGGAATCCAACCCCATCGCCGAGAACCCTTTTCGTGCTAAAGGTGTATACTCTTTCATCATCCTTTTTATCTCATTTTCGCTTGGGGAGGCCATTATGCTGAGCATCGAGAAGATCGACACCAGCTCGCCGGCGCAGGTGCAGCGCTTCGTCCAGTTCCATTACGATCTGTACCGAGGAACCCCGCAATGGGTTCCACCCTTCTATTCCGATATCAAATTGATGCTCAACCGCCAGAAACACCCCTTTTTTGAGCATTCCGACGGCGATTTTTTCATCGCCGTGAGGGGCAAAGAGGTGGTCGGGCGGATCGCGATCCTCGAGAACCGGCCTTTCAACCAGTATCACCAGACGACGAAGGCGCAGTTCTACCTGTTCGATACGATCAACGATGTGGATGTGGCCCGTGCGCTGTTCGACCGGGCAGCCGAGTGGTGCAAGGAGCGCGGGCTGACGGAAATCGTCGGGCCGAAGGGGCTCAGCCCGTTTGACGGGTATGGCATCCAGGTGGAAGGCTTCGAACACCGGCAGATGATGACGATGATGAATTACAACTTCGATTACTACCCGAAGCTGATGGAAATGATCGGCTTCGAAAAAGAGGTCGATTTCGTCTCGTGCTACATCAACCGTGAAAACTTTGCCCTCCCGGAAAAATTCCTTGAAGTGGCGCGCCGGGTCCGCGAGCGAGGGAAGTTCAAGGTCAAGAATTTTTCCTCGAAGAGGGAACTGGTGGCCTGGGCCGACCGCATCGGCGAGGCATATAACAAGGCGTTCGTGAACAACTGGGAGTATTACCCGCTCACGAAGCGCGAGGTGAAATTCCAGCTCGATACGCTGATGACCGTTGCCGTGCCTGAGTTGATCAAGCTGATCACCTACGAAGACCGCGTGGTTGGCTTTTTACTGGGTTTCCCCGATATTTCAGCCGCCTTGCAGCGCCAGGGGGGGAAGATCACGCCCTGGGGGATTGCCGATATCCTGCTGGAATTGCGGCGCACAAAGTTCATCTCGTTGAACGGGGTGGGCGTGCTGCCGGAATTCCATGGCCGCGGCGGTAACACACTGCTCTATGCCGAGATGGCCGACCTGCTCAAGACATCGCGGTTTGTCGAAGGCGAGTTGACGCAGATGGCCGAAACGGCTGTCCAGGTGCGGAAGGATATCATCACCGCCGGGTCGATTCCCTGGAAAAACCATCGCATTTATCACAAGAAAATCTGATCTTAAGAAGAGGTTGGGCAGACCCCAACCTCTTCCACATTTTGAAAAGCAACCGTAAAGTTGGGCCTGAACGGTCAGGCTATAATGCTTAGTATGAAGCGTATACGACTGGCGGGGGCGGCCCTGGTGCTGGCGGTGGCGATCTTTGCGAGGATTGTCCCCGGGCCGCGGACGATCGACGACGCATACATCACCTTCCGCTACGCCCGCAACCTGCTGAGCGGGAACGGTTTCGTTTACAACCCGGGGGAGCGCGTGCTTGGCACGACCACGCCGCTTTATACGCTCCTCCTTGCGGGCCTGGCCGGAATGGCCGGCGGCGCGGGAGCCGATTTTGCGTTGATCGCCATGTGGCTGAACGCTGCTGCCGATGTGCTGACCTGCCTGCTGCTGTGGCAAATTGGCCGGCGGCTGGGGTCTGAGGGAGCCGGGGCGGCGGCCGCGCTTGCCTGGGCGGTTGCGCCCTATTCGGTGACGTTTGCAATTGGCGGTTTGGAGACGAGCTTTTATGTTCTGCTCCTGACCGCCTCCTTTTATTTCTTCCTCGAACGGCGCGAAGTGCCCGCCGGCCTGGCGGCCGCGGGGGCGTTCCTCACGCGCGTGGACGCACTCATTTTGTTGGGCCCGCTGGGGTTATTCTGGTTGGTGCGGGCGGTATTCAAGAAGGAGCGGCTGACCTGGCGGGTTGTCCTGGCGGCCGGGCTGCCGGTGATGCTCTGGCTCGGGTTCGCCTGGTTCTATTTTGGCAGCCCGGTTCCCCAATCGGTGCAGGCCAAGCTGGTGGCATACCGCCTCGAGCCGGGCGCATCGCTGGTGCGTTTGATCCAGCACTATGTCACGCCCTTTTCGGAATATAACCTGCTCGGGCCGGCGCTGGGTGTGGGGTTCGGCCTGCTGGTTTACCCCTTCCTGGCGGCGATCGGCGTGCGCCGGGCGTTGAAGGCCGAGCCGCGCAGCCTGCCGTGGCTGGCTTACCCGTTCCTCTACTTCGCTGCGTTCGCTCTGCCGAACCCGTTAATCTTCCGCTGGTATCTGACGCCGCCGTTGCCGGCGTGGTTCCTGTTGATTTTCTTGGGAGGCGGCGCGTTGATCGGTTCGATCCGCACGGGGCATAGAACCAGGCTGGCGGTTTGCACCGCGCTGCTGGCGGTTGCGCTTGGCCTGATGCTGAGCGACTGGCGCCTCCACCCCGACCACGCGCAGGACCGCCCGGCCCCGGATATGGCATTCATCAAGCTGGAGCTGCTCTACCGCCAGGCAGCCGCTGCCGTGAAGCCGCACCTGAGGGATGGTTCCACGCTCGCGGCGGGGGATGTGGGCGTGCTGGGCTTCGACACCGGTGCGCGGATCTACGACCTGGTGGGCCTGAACTCGCCACAGGTGACGCGCTATTACCCGCTCGATGCAGGCAAATATGTGATCAATTACGCCGTTGCGCCCGATTCGGTGATCGATGAAATGCCGGATGCAGTCATCATCCTGGAAGTGTATGGCCGAAAAGGCTTACTGCTCGACCCGCGCTTCATAAAAGCTTATACGCTGCTGCAGAAAATCGAGACCGACCTGTACGGCAGCGATGGCCTGCTGATCTACTTACGTAATCCTTGAAGAAAAACACACTGCTCCTCGCCCTGGTTCTCATCGCCGCCGCCGGTTGGAAGTTCCTCCTGCTGTGCATGGAGGTTGTGCCGTTCAATGCAGATGAAGCCGTGGTGGGCTTGATGGCCCGGCACATCCTGGCGGGGGAACGGCCGATCTTCTTTTATGGGCAGAGCTACATGGGCAGCCTGGATGCGGTCTTTGTCGCGCTCGGTTTTGCCATTCTTGGGCAGGGGGTGTGGGTAATCCGCCTGGTGCAGATCATCCTGTACCTGTTCGTGCTGCTCACCACGGCCAGGCTGGGGCAGGAAGTCAACGGCTCGCAGGGTGTGGGCGTGCTGGCGGCGGGTCTGCTGGCTATCCCTGCCGTGAATGTGAGCCTGTATACGACGGTGAGCCTGGGCGGATACCTGGAAGCCCTGCTCATCGGCAACATCACGCTGCTGGCAGCGCTCCGGCTGGCGCGCGGACCAAACCTCGCAGCAGCGCTGCTGTGGGGGTTCACAGCCGGACTGGGCCTGTGGGCCAACGCCTTGACGCTGGTCTATTCGCTTCCGGCTCTCATTTACCTCGTCACCCGTTTATGGAGGAGAGCGCCTTCCCTGCCGATGCTGAGATTATTGGGCGGGGCGGCGGCGGGCGGGCTGGCAGGGTCGCTGCCGTGGTGGATCTATGCCCTGCAAAACGGTCTGCAGAACCTGACCGGCGAATTGACCGGCTCGGCGGTGGCGGTGGAACAGGCCGGTTGGCTGGCGCGCACCGGAATACACCTGGTCAACCTGCTTTTGCTGGGGTTCACAGCGTTGTTCGGTTTTCGCCCGCCCTGGAGCGTCACCTGGCTTGCCTTGCCCCTCCTGCCGTTTGCTCTGGCGGCCTGGGGCATTGTGCTGGCGGGCGCTTACCACAGACTGCGGCAGCCCGGCGATGCCCGTGCGGAATATGCCTTGCTTGGCGGTGTGGGGCTGGTTCTCTTTGCGGGTTTTCTGTTTACCTCGTTTGGAGTGGACCCATCGGGCAGGTATTTCCTTCCCATATCGGTGATGTTGGCGGTCTTTGCCGCCGATTTTGCCGTGCGCAGCGGCGCGAAGCGCTGGCTTCGCTTTGCAGTGCCGGCGGTGCTCATGCTCTACCAGTTTGGCGGGAACCTGCAGAGCGCCCTGACTTACCCGCCTGGATTCACCACGCAGTTCGATTCCTCAACGGTCATCGACCATCGTTATGACCAGGAGCTGCTCTCTTTTTTAAAGGCCCATGGCGAAACCCGCGGCTACACCACCTACTGGGTGGCCTATCCGCTGGCTTTCCTTTCCAATGAAGAGATCATCTTCACCCCGCGGCTGCCCTACCACAGCGACTTGCGCTATACGGCGCGAGATAACCGCTATTCTCCCTATGAAGCTGCGGTGTCTGCGGCGGCGCGGACGGCATTTATCACCGCGCGCAACCCCGCCCTGGATGAACGCATCACGGCCGGTTTGCGCAGGCTTGGGGTGAGTTGGCAGGAAGCGGAAATCGGCGATTACCATGTGTATTATGCGCTCCCGGCAGCGGTGCGCCCTGAAGACCTGGGGCTTGGAGAGGCAATCGAATGAGCCAGGAAGCAAAACCCCGCTTCATCAATTTCCTTGTCCCTCGCTTGCGTGATGTGTTCTGGGTGGCCGTCTTCTTTGCTGCGCTGGGCATGGGACCTGCGATGATGAATGTTGACGGCGATTTGGGCCGGCACATCACCATTGGGCGCTATATCCTCGATTCCCGCAGCATCCCAACGACGGATGTGTTTTCTCACAGCATGGCGGGGCAGCCGCTCACACCGCACGAATGGCTGGCGCAGGTGCTCTTTGCCCTGGCCGACCGCCTGATGGGCCTGGATGGGGTCGTCTTGTTGGCGGCGGCCACCCTCGCCACAACCTTCAGCCTGACTTACAACCTGGCAGCCCGGCGGAGCGGAAGCCGCCTGGCCGGGTTGGTGTTCACGTTGCTGGCGGCCGGGGCCGCCAGCATCCACTGGTTGACCCGCCCGCATATCTTCACTTTCTTGTTGCTGGCAATCTGGCTGTGGATTTTGGACGAGCTTTCGCGCGGAAACGTGCGCCGGTGGGCCTGGATGCCGGTGGTGATGCTGCTATGGGTGAACCTGCACGGGGCATTCATCGCCGGGTTTGCCACCTGGGCGCTCGTGCTTGCCGGTTGGGCCTGGGAGCACTGGGTGGAGGGCAGGGGTGAAGACCTGCCTCCCGGATTGTTCAAGGCGCTGCTCCTGGGCGGGGCGGCCTCCGCGCTGGTGAGCTTCTTGAACCCTGCCGGAGCGCACCTGTGGGCGACCAGCCTTGGGTATATTGGGAACGAATACCTCGTCGGTCATACCGCGGAGTACCTTTCGCCGGATTTTCACTCTTCGAGTATGTGGCTGTTCCTGCTGTTGGTCATTGCGCTGGTTGGGCTTTTTGGGCTGGCCAACCGGCGCAGGCAGGCCGTTGAATTGTTCGTCTCGGGCGCATGGATGGCCATGGGGCTATTCAGCGCGAGGAACATCCCCTTATTCGGCATGGTTGTTGCGCCGGTGCTGGCAAATGCATGGGCAGAGGTGATCCAAACCCAAATGGGCCGCTGGAAAACCGCCCGGTGGGTCCACCAGGTGGACCTGCGCCTGGCGCAAACCGAAGAAACGCTGCGCGGAGCCGCCTGGCCCGTGCTGGCGGCGGTGGCGGCGGCGGTTCTGCTGGTAGGCGGAGCGCGCCTGGATGCGAACCGGGCGGGCAACCGGTTCGACCCGCAGCAGTTCCCCGTGCAGGCCGCCGATTGGTTGCTGGCCAATCCCCTGCCCGGGAATGGGTTCAATTACTTCCCCTGGGGCGGGTATCTGCTTTACCGGGGGTGGCCGGAACTTCGTGTATTCATCGACGGGCAGACGGATTTCTACGGCGAGGAGCTGACGCGCCGCTACGAGCAGGTTTTAACACTCGCCGAAGGCTGGCAGGATGTGTTCCAGCGCTACCGGATTGAATGGGTGATCTGGCCGAAGAATGAATCGCTCGCGAAAGCCCTGCAGAACGACATTGGGTGGGAGATTGTTTACAGCGATCAAACGACGGTTGTCTTCCGAAAGCGGTAAGGCCTTCGCGGCGGCCATAACGTGCGATGCCGAGGCCATCTCTGCGCGGCTGCGGCAGAGATTAAGCCTGGCCGAGGCGGCGGGTTTTGGCCTGGGCCTGGCGATGGCGTTTGTGTTCATCTGGCTTCACACGCAAGGCCGTGTGGTGCTCTATGATTTCGAGAATTACCTCGCTGCTGCCGGAGGTGATTACTCGAATTACTATTACGCCTACTGGCTGCTGCCCGTGTTTTCGCTCCTCACACGGCTGCCATTCCATGCCGCGTATCTCTTGTGGGCGGCGGCTTCCATGCTGGCGGTCTGGTTCGCGGCGCGCGTGTTTGGCGGGAACGCTGCCCTGGCGCTGTTTTCGTACCAGTTGCTCTACTCGCTGTATTACGGGCAGGTGACGGCGCTCCTGGCGGGCGGGCTTGGGCTGTTGTGGTGGGGGGTTGCGAACCGGCGCTGGTGGGTCGCAGGGCTGGGGCTGGCGCTCGCAGCGTCCAAATTCCAGAGCGGGGCGCTCTTCGCCGGGGTGCTTTTCCTCTCGGCGGTTATTGGCTGGCGCGAGCGTGTGAAGATGCTGGCTCTCCCGGGAGCAGCGCTGGTTATTTCACTGCTGCTCTACCCCGGCTGGCCGCTGCGCATCCTGGCGGTGATGCAAAGCAATCCGGCCAATGCCGATGGGTCGCTTTCGCTTTGGCGCTGGGTGGGCGCGTGGGCGCTGCTGGTCTTTCTTCCGCCGCTGGTGCTGCCCCTGCCCAGGCAGGCGCGCCTGTGGATGTGGCTGGCGGCGGTTCCGCTCGGCCTGCCGTATTTCCAACAAGCCGACTTGATCGAGTTGTTCGTCCTCCCCGCCGGATGGTTGCCGGTTCTGGCGGGCAACCTGGCCTACCTGTATCTTCCGTTCGGTCACATTGCCCTGCAGATGATGTTCATCCTTCCGCTTGGCCTGTATGTCTGGGAGGGGCTTCAGGGGGTACGCGCGCTGCCGGCGGGCGTTCGTAAAGATCGGGCCGCCGATCTCGAAAAACCGGCATGAAGCTGCGCGCCTGATCAAGTTGGGCGGTATCGATCTGCGCAGTGAGGAGCGCTTCGCTGCCTGGGCTGCCTTCAACCAAGACCTCGCCCCAGGGGTTGATCACCGCGCTGCGCCCGCCGAATTCACCGCCAACGCAATTGGCGGCGAACATGAAACACTGGTTTTCGATAGCCCGCGCGCGCAGTAATACCTGCCAGTGCTCGATGCGCCGGGCAGGCCACTCGGCAGGGAGGATGAAACTCGATGCACCTTCGAGCGCGTAGCGGCGGAACAACTCGGGGAAGCGCAGGTCGTAGCAGATTGCCAGGCCGGCCACCCCCCAGGGGGTATCTACCTGTTGGAGGGATTTGCCGGGCGCAAGCCAGCGGTCTTCATCCATCAGGCGGAAGAGGTGGGTCTTGCGGTAATATACCGGGAGAGGTTGTTGCGGGTCCACCCAGGCCAGGGTGTTATAGACTTCCTCACCGCTCATCAGAAGCAGCGAGCCGCCGATGCATAGCCCATGGAGCGTCGCCAGGCGGCGCAATTCGGCCAGGATTTGTGGAGCAGCCTGCGCGAAAACCCGCGCCTCAGGCAGGTCGTATCCGTAAGGCCACAGCTCAGGGAGCAGCAGCATGGCGCTGGACCGGTCCGCAGCTGCCTGGGCGAATTCGGCTGCGCGTGCCATGTTGCGCTCGAGCTGGCCGGTGTGAATGTGCATCTGGGCGAGTGATATAGTGAATTGCATTCTCCCTCCTAACAGGGCGTTGGACGGATGACAGGAATATAATTAACCATGCTTGGTCTGTCAGATTCACATATCGATTAGAACACACCTGATCCTATTCAGGAGAACCAGATTGAGATCTTCTCGGAATAACTCCATTCTATCCATTTTAGTCGTCCTGATGGGAGTGGCTGCCCTGGTGGCGATCACTTGGGGGAATCACAATTATGCCGTTCAGAACGGAGGCGGAAACGACTTCCTGGTGCATTGGATGGGCGCCCGCGCTTTGCTGGAGGATGGCATCAGCCCATACAGCGATGAGGTGGCCGTGAAAATCCAGACCTTTGCTTACGGCCGCCCGGCACGAGCCGGTGAGCATCAATTGCGGGTGGCTTACCCGCTCTATTCCGTCTTCCTGTTTGCTCCCTTTGCGGCGATCAAGGATTTTGATTGGGCGCGGGCAGCCTGGATGACCGTCCTGGAAGCCGGGCTGGTGGGGCTTGTGTTCTTGAGCCTGAGCCTGTGCCGTTGGAAGCCCCGCCCGTTGGTGCTGGCGCTTCTATTATTGTTCTCGGTCTTCTGGTACCACGGGCTGCGGCCATTGATCAACGGAAATGCCGTCATCCTGGTGGCGGTACTGTTGACGGGCGGGCTGCTGGCAATGCGCTCTGGAGCCGATGAGCTTGCCGGTGTGCTGTTCGCTTTTTCGACAATCAAGCCGCAGGTGGTGGTGCTGTTCTTAGCGTATATCGTGGTCTGGTCCATCGGCCACCGGCGCTGGCGGGTGGTGGGCTGGTTGTTTGGGGTGACCTTCCTGCTGGCAACGAGCGCCGCCCTCATCCTCCCCGACTGGGTGGTGCAGAATCTTCGCGAAGTGATGCTCTACCCGTCTTATAACCCGCCGGGGACGCCTGCCGCGGCGTTCCTCACCTGGTGGCCGGCGTTCGGCAGGCGGTTGGGCTGGGCGCTGACGGGCTTGATGGGCCTTGTGCTCATCGCCGAGTGGTGGGCTGCGCGAAAAGGCGAAACGCGCCACTTCTTGTGGGCCTGTGCCATCACGTTGACAGCCGCCCAATGGATTGGCATCCAGACCGACCCGGGCAACTTCATCGTGCTCTTCCCGGCTTTAGTGATGGCGCTGGGTCTGCTCGATGAGCATTGGCGCGGGCGTGGAGCAATCCCGATTATCCTGATTCTGCTGGTGCTCTTCGGCGGGTTGTGGGGGATCTTCTTGGGCACGGTGGAGTATGCCGACCAGCCTATACAAAGCCCGGTGATGTTCTTTCCGCTGCCTGCCATGATGTTCTTGCTCTTGTATTGGGTGCGCTGGTGGGCGGTGCGCCCGCCGCGCCCCTGGCTGGAACAGATCGAATTCTAAGGGGGCACCGCTCGTGCGAGAAGCCGTTCGTCGCTGGCAGTTACCTGCCCTGCTTGCCCTGGCGGCGGGCGTGAGGGCCGTTGGCATCACATCGCGCGGGCTGCAATATGATGACGCCTTCAGTATTTTTCTCTCCGGGCGCAGCCTGGGCGAGCTCATCACCGGCACGGCCGCCGATACCATGCCGCCGTTATATTACTTTTTGCTGCATTTTTGGCTGCAAATCAGTCAGGCGGTGTGGTTCATCCGGCTGCTCGGTATCCTCTTTTCACTCCTGGCAGTCTATTTAACTTACCTGCTGGTGAAAGAGCTGCTTGGCGCCGATGCTGCGTTGTTGGCGGCGTTGTTGATGGCCGTCTCGCCGTTTCAGTATTACCATGCTCAGGATGTGCGCAATTACGCGCTTCTGTTGTGTTTCTTGCTTGGGTATGCGCTGTTTTTTGCCCGGATATTCCTGCGCGAGGTGAACGCTCGCCCAGGCGATTGGCTTGGGCTGGTGTTGTGCGGCGCCGGGGCCATGTACACTCACAACGTGGCTGTGTTTGCGCTGGCCGCCGCCGACCTTTACCTGCTGCTCGGCGGCCGGTGGCGCAGGCTGGGTGCGCTCCTTGCGGCTCAGGCGGTGATCGGCGTGCTGGCTGCGCCGTGGCTGGTGCTGCTGCCGGGGCAGATGGCTAAGGTCGCGCGCGCGTGGTGGCAAAGCCCGCCCGGCTGGGTGGATTTACTGCAAGTCCCAATCGTTTGGAGCGCAGGCCTGCCATTGAAGGGCCCCTGGCTGGCTGTTGGGGCGGTGCTTGGCCTGGGAATTTTCGTGCTGACGGCGATGACGGTCATCAGGCAATGGAAGAGCGCGCCGGGGGTGCGCTTCCTCGCTGCCGTGACGGTTCTCCTGCCGGGGTTGATGCTGGCGGCTTCGTATATCTACAAGCCCATCTTCGTTCCGCGCGGTTTTATCCTCGCTTCGGCGGCTTATCTGGGGTTGTGCGGATGGGCGGTGAGTGCTACCTGGCAGCGCGGTGGTGGAAAGCTGCTGCTGGGCGGGTATCTGCTCACCGCGGTGATCGGCCTGGCTTCACAGGCGAGTTATGCAGAGTTTCCTCGCTCGCCTTTTCGGGCGGCGGTGGACGACCTCGCGCAGGTTGTTCAGCCCGGCGACCGGGTGGTGCACGATAATAAGCTAAGCTTCTTCCCGGCACATTTCTACCGGCCGGACCTCGCGCAGGTGTTCATTCAAGATGAACCCGGCAGCGGCAACGATACCTATGCTCCGGCGTCTCAACAGGCGATGCAGCTGTTCCCGGAAAAGGACCTGGCAGGCGCGGTGGGCGAGAGCCGGCGGGTATACTTCGTCGTGTTCACCCGCGCAATAGAAGAATACCGGTCGTCAGGCCTGGCGGAGCACCCATCGCTGGAATGGCTGCGTGCCCGTTATGCCGAGGTGGATCACCGGGCATACAACGACCTGGAGGTTTTCACCTTTGAGCGTCGCTAAGCGCTGGTATGCTTTCTTCATCGCCGCCGGGCTGCTGGTGGTGGTTGGGGTGGGCCTGCTCGAACCGGCTCCCGGATACATGGACGCCGATTATTATTATGCGGGTGCGTTCCGGCTGGCGGGCGGTGAAGGCTTTACCCAGCCATTCTTGTGGAATTACCTCGATGACGTCAGGGGGCTGCCTGCGCCTTCGCACACCTTCTGGATGCCGCTCGTGTCGGTCCTTTCGGCTGCCGGTTACGCGCTGTTTCATACCTTCACCGGCGCAAGGGCAGCATTGTGGCTGCTGGCGGGGGCGGTTCCAGCGCTCACCGTTTACCTGGGGTGGCGTTTGCACGGCAAGCAAGACCTGGCCGTGGCCGGGGGGTTCCTGGCGTTGTTCCCGGCGTTCTACACGGCCTACCTGCCCTCGATTGACGCATTTGGCGTGTACATGCTGCTGGGGAGCGCCTTCTTGTTGGCGGCGGGGGTTGAACCTGCCGGGCGCGGGCGGCGGGCATTTGCTTTGGGGCTTCTGGCGGGCTTGATGCACATGACGCGCGCCGATGGCATTCTCTGGCTGGCCGGAGGGCTGGTTTGGCTGGCGTTCGAGGGCTGGCAGAGGCGCAAGGAAGGCCTTTCGCGCCTGATTCTACACCTGCTTCTCTGCCTGGGGGGGTACGCACTGGTCTGCGCTCCCTGGTACTTCCGCAACCTGGCCGAATTTGGGCGCCTGATGCCTCCAGGAAGCTCCAGGGCGCTCTGGCTGACGCAATATGAAGATTTGTATATTTACCCGGCCAGTAGTTTGACACCGGCCCGCTGGCTGGCGGGCGGGCTGGGGCACATCCTGGGCGGATGGTGGGAGGCCTTCAAGACCAACCTGCAAACGACCGCCGGTGTGCAAGGGTCAGCCGCGCTCGGACCGTTTATCTTGCTTGGGCTGTACCGGCTGCGCAAAACTGCCGGAGTGCGCTTTGCGCTGTGGATGTGGGCGGCGACGTTCCTGGCTTTTACGCTGGTCTTCCCCTACCAGGGGATCAACGGCTCGTTCTTCCATTCGGGGGCGGCCTTCCAGCCCCTGTTTTGGGCGGCGGCGCCGGTGGGCGCGGCTGCTGTGGTGAACTGGGCAGCGCAAAAGCGAGCCTGGCAGCGCGGCGCTCAGGTGCTGCGCTTCGTTGAAGTGCTGCTCGTTGGGGTGTGTTTTCTACTCACAGCCGGGCTCACGTACCAGAAAATTGCCGGAGGGGAAGAAACACCGGCCTGGGGCAGCGGCCTGGAAGGGTACCGGCAGCTGGAAGGCGAGCTGATAAGGCTTGGCGCGCAGCCGGGCGACCGGGTGATGGTGAACAACCCGCCGGGGTACTTCCTGGCCAGCGGGCGCGAGTCGGTGGTCATCCCGTTTGGAGATGAAACCATGCTCAAGGCGGCAGCGAACGCGTTCGATGCGCGCTATCTGCTCCTGGATGCGAACAACTCGGGGCACTTGAGCCGGTTATTCTTGACACCGGCCGATTACCCCGGCTTGCATCTGCTGGCCGATAAGGGCAGTACGAGGATCTATGAATTCACTTCCGAGCAGCCCTGAGGCGGGCCGGCGCGCTCTCCTTCTCATCCTGGCCGCGGGCTTTCTGGCCTGCGGGCTATATATAGCGTATAGCCGTGCAACCGAGTCGGTCGGCTTTCCGCTGGATGATGCCTGGATCCACCAGACTTATGCGCGCAACTTTGCCGGGCGCGGCGAGTGGGCGTTCATCCCTGGGCAGACCTCGGGCGGCTCGACCTCGCCGGCATGGTCGGTGCTGCTGGCGGGCGGATACCTGACGGGCGGGGAGATCCCGTTTGCCTGGACGTTCCTCCTGGGGGCGCTATGCCTGGCGGGGGTCGCGCTGGCCGGGCAGGCGTATTTTTCCCGCTGGGCAGGCGAGGTGAATTGGTTCCCGTGGGCCGGGCTTTTCCTGGCTGGAGAGTGGCACCTCGTTTGGGCGGCGACCTCGGGGATGGAAACCGCCTTGATGGGGTTGATGGTGATGCTGGCCTTCTGGCAGTTGAGCCGGCGGCCTTTGCGCTGGGAGCTTGCGGGAGCGTTGATCGGGCTGGCGGTTTGGGTGCGGCCGGATGGTCTCTCCCTGCTCGGGCCGCTGGGGTTGGTGTGGTTGCTGCAGCAGGGCAGGTGGCGTGAAAAGGCGCTGGCCGCGCTGCGCTCGGCCGGGGGGTTCGCCGTGTTTTTCCTGCCATACCTGCTCTTCAACCGTTTGGTGAACGGCAGCTTCTGGCCGAACACGTTCTACGCCAAACAGGCTGAATATGCCGCGCTGCAATCGGTTCCGTTTCTCCAACGGCTGGCTTCCGAACTGGCCTTACCGCTCACCGGCCCTGGGCTGCTCTTGCTGCCCGGGTTCTGCTTCGCCTTGTGGAATGGCTGGCGAAAACGCGATTGGGTGGTGCTTGCGGGGGGAATCTGGTTCCTCGGCTACGCGGCGCTCTACGCCATGCGGCTGCCGGTCGTTTACCAGCATGGGCGCTACCTCATGCCCGCCATGCCGGTCTTTTACACCATCGGGCTGGCCGGCTCGGCGCAAATTTCACGGGCTTTGCCGGTTTCACGCTTTGCATACGCTTTCCGGCGCGCGGCGCAGCTCTGCCTTGGGCTGGTTTGGCTCGGGTTCTTGTGGATCGGGGCGAGAGCCTACGCGACCGATGTGGCCATCATCCAGACGGAAATGGTGGCCACGGCCCGCTGGGTGGCGGTAAACACGTCGGAAGGTGATTTGATCGCCGCACATGATATTGGCGCGCTGGGATTCTTCGCCAGGCGCAAGCTGATCGACCTGGCAGGCCTGGTGACGCCTGAGGTGGTGCCGTTCATCCGCGATGAAACCCGCCTGCGGGATTACCTCGACGACCAGCAGGTGGATTATCTGGTGACCTTCCCGGACTGGTATGCGCACTTGCAAGACGGTAAAGCGATTGTGTACCAGACCGGAGGGAGGTTTGCCCCTGAAGCCGGGGTGAGCAACATGGCTGTGTATCGCTGGAAGTAGCAGCCTTTATTGCGAAATAGAATACAGAAGGTAGTATCCGCCTGCCAGCGGCTGCGGCGCCGGGAGGAGTTCGAGCAGCCGGTCATAGCTCTGCCACTCGGCGGGCGAGACGGCCGCATCTCCCTCGCGCATGAATTGCATTCCACCCTGGTTGACCAGGATATGCGTAAAACCCTGGCTGCGCCAAAGGGCGAGGACGGCTTGTGGCGAACCGGCCGATTGCTGGGCGGAACGCCAGGCGTCGATCCACGGGTCGGGCCGGGCAAAAGTTGGGGCATAGAGGCTGCGCGCCTCCCAAAGCATCAGCACGCGGCTGTTCATGGGCATTGCGCCGATGCTGCGCATCGCAATGGAATATACGCCGGTTTGCCGATCCAGGTATTCCTCCGGGGTTTCCAGGCCGAGGGCGGCCTGAACGGCCCCCGACTTGAGCGCCTGCGATGCGTCTTGCCAGAGGGATAAGGACAGCACCAGCACGGCGATGACAAGCGCCAGCCGCCCGGCGCGCACCTTCCCGGTAGACAGGTTTTGTAGGACGCCCCAGCCCCAACCGGCGGCAAGCGAGAGCGCCGGAAGGTGCGCGAAGTAGAGGCGCGGCTGCTGCAGGTGACCAAACCGCGCCCCGGCGATCGATATCACCAGCCAGGCAGCGCCCAGGCTGAGGATAATGAAATGGATCCTGGTGTCTTTGCGGTGCGCAAGGAGCGCCGGCAGGGCGAACAGGACCAGCAATGGCCCCAGGTCGGTGGAAGGGCCAGCGGCGCTGTCCACGCCTGCCCAGGTGAGGGTGATCGGCAAGAATATCTGCGAGAGCAGCGAGACCGGCTCGGGGGGCAGGTTGGCGGCTGCCAGCCGCGCGGCGCTGTACCAGAGCGTGGGGATGCCATACGGGAAGAGCGGATTCCCGGAAGCGAGGGTATTTTTAACGGCCCACGGGGCAAACACCAGCAGGGCCAGCAGGCCGCTCTGCAGCCAGATGGAGAATGAAGGTTTGCGGGCGCCCTTCAGCAGCCAGGCGGCCAGGAAGAGCACCAGCGCGAGCACCCCGGCAGTGTATTTGGTGCCGGCTGCGAAGCCGCAGAACACACCGGCCCAGCGCAGCCAGGGGGCATCTCCAGAGCGCAGCCAGGAGAAGAATGCCAGAACGGCGGCCAGCCCGTACCAGGCCGAGAACAGGTCGGTGTAAGCCCAGCCGAGCATGGAGCGGGCCGTCACCCCGGCCAGGGTGAAAGCCAGCGCGGCAGCCGCAGCATCGGCGCGGGCCTGTGCCGATGCGCCCTCGAGCGGCAGGTGTTCGGCGGCGGCCCCGGCCAGGCCCAGGTAGAAGAGCACCCCGGCCCACCAGGAGACTGCCGCGGCGGTGGTGGCCTGCCCGAGCGACATGGCCCAGGTGTAGAGCATCTCCACAATCTGCGGATGCCCCCAATAGGGGTTTTCTGGGATGAAAACCAGCCGGCCCTGTGCAAGATACGCCCTGGGCAGGGCGAGGTGATAGGTGAGGGCGTCATATTTGACAGGCGGCGCAAGCGCCGCCCATAGTTGGTTGAGCGTCAGGAATGCCGCGGCAAGCAGGAAGAACCTGCCAACGGGGGCGGCGGTTCGCCACAACCCGGCGAGAGAGCGGAGATCACTCAGCCAGGCGAGGGATTCACGATGAAAGAAAACCAGGGCGGCTGCCAGCACCAGTGCTCCGGCCCACCAGCGGAACAGCCCTAAAGCACCCAAACCAAGCCAGGCCAGCCCGGCGATACCCGTTCCAACCGCGGCCTGGAGCGACAGCCTGGCGAGGGGGTGCCCGGCAGCCTCCGGGAGGAGTTTTCGGCCCGCACCGGCGCATACAGCCAGGATGATGAAACTGATGAGGAGGTTGTAGAGCGAGAGGGCTGCCTGGCTGAATTGTGCCGGATCGAACGGCTTGTGAATTGCGTAATATCCGGCGAGGAGAACCAATGCCCAGCCGAGGAACAACGCTACTTTGACGGCAGGCTTCATGGGAAGATCAACCTCTCAGGCGGGAGACTTGTCTGGACACCTCATGCCAAAAGAAGGCTTTGCCCCTGAAAAATCGTTGCCTCCAGTGTCCACTCATAGTATACTATGCAGGTTTGATTGGTTTACCCAAAAACCCAGCCCCGCTTACGCCATAGGAGAAAGCCAATGACTCTACAGGTGGCCAATCCGCCCGAAGAGAATCCTTTGGAAGCTTTCGAAAAAGAGATCGAAGCCGAGTACGCCAAGGTTCGCGAGACTCTTAAGGAAGTGACCTTGATGCTTGGGCAGAGCCAGGCTGAACTGGCGAAGCTGACCCAAAGGAACGCGACGATTTCCTCGCACCTCCAGCAAGTGCAGGCCCAGTTCGATACGATGCCGCGCATGGATATCAAGGTGGCCTACAATGCGGCGCTGGATGCTCAACAGCGCCTGCTGGTGATGCGAGGCCAGCTCGATAAGCTGCAAAATGACGAAGAATCCTTGCGGCGCTATTTGAAGCTGATCGAGCGGGTGCGCGAATACCTGGCGACCGATTACAAACCTGCCGGCGGCGGGCGCTCCATTGCCAACAACCGCCCTGCCTCGCTGGAGATGGTCATCAACGCGCAAGAAGCCGAGCGGCAGCGCCTGTCGCGGCAGATGCACGACGGCCCGGCGCAGGCGCTCTCCAATTTCATCGTCCAGACCGAGATCGTCTCGCGCCTGTTGGATATTGACCAGGCCCGGGCGAAGGAGGAGATGTCGAACCTCAAGTCGGCGGCCACCAGCACCTTCAAGGCCGTGCGCACGTTTATTTTTGAGCTCAGGCCGATGATGCTCGATGACCTGGGCCTTTTCCCGACAATCAAGCGCTATGTCGAAAGCTTCAAAGAGCAGACCGGCTGCGACGTGAACCTGAGCATCAAAGGCAGCGAGCGCCGCTTGCAGTCTTTCCTGGAGGTGATGATCTTCAGGGCATTACAGGAACTGGTCGGCAACGCTTACCGGCATAACGAAGATAACCCGGTGAAGCTGCAGATTTCAGTGAATATCGTTTTGGATGATATGACCCTCAAAGTGAGTGTTCTCGACAACGGCAAGGGATTTGACCCGGAAACGATCGAGAAGTCAGGCCACCTTGGGTTGAAGCTGATCCAGGAGCGGGTGGAGCTCCTGGGCGGGCATATGGAAATCGACTCAGGGATTGGCCGCGGCGCACGGGTTTCATTCCAGGTTCCGATCCTCGACTCCGAGAACTAGCACGCTAATTTAACATCATGCAGGAGGATTGAATGACGAAGACGATAGGTATTTTGACGGGGGGCGGAGATGTTCCTGGGTTAAATCCGGCGATCAAATCCGTAGCCCTGGGCGCGATGGAAAACGGCTACCGGGTGCTTGGCATCCGGCGCGGTTGGGGCGGCCTGTTGAACTTCAACCTCGATGAGCCTTCCACGCACGATTATTACGTCCGGCAATTGACGCGCGACACGGTGCGCACGATCGACCGCACCGGCGGTACCTTCTTGCACACATCGCGCACCAACCCTCAAAAAGTTGCTCCCAGCGCCGTGCCCGATTTCCTTAAGAATTCATCCTGGGGAAAGCCGATCAAAGACTCTGATAATATCGATTACACGGAGTATGTTAAGAAGGTGATCGAGCACCTGGGCATCGATGTACTCACCCCGATCGGCGGCGATGACACGCTCAGCTTTGCAGTGCGCCTGCACCGTGAAGGCGTGCCGGTGGTGGCGATCCCGAAGACGATGGACAACGACGTCTTTGGCACCGATTACTGCATCGGCTTCTCCACCGCGGTGACGCGCTCGGTGGAATTTATCACCAACATGCGCACATCGGTCGGCTCTCACGAACGCATCGGCGTGATCGAGCTCTTTGGCCGCAACTCTGGAGAGACCAGCTTAATCAGCGCGTATTTATCGTATGTGGACCGCGCGATTATCTCGGAAGTGCCGTTCAACATCCAAAAGCTGGCCGACTTCTTGCTCGAAGACAAGCGCAATAACGCCTCGAACTACGCTATCATGACCATCTCGGAAGGGGCGATCATGGAAGGCGGAGAGGTGATCGAATCCGGCGAAGCCGATGCCTACGGTCACCGCAAACTGGGCGGGGTGGGCGAGATCACCGCGGATGCCATCAAGAAGCTGACCGGGCAGAACATCATGTACCAGCAGCTCGGTTACCTGATGCGCTCCGGCGCGCCTGATTCGCTGGACCGGATGGTGGCCATGTCTTACGGCAACCTGGCCATCCAGTTGATCCGGCGCAATGAGACGGGCAAGATGGTGGCGCTGCACGGCGGTAAATACACCACCGTGCCGGTGGAGATGGTCCTGGCGGGCAAGAAACGCGTGGATGTGACCAGCTTCTACGATATCGAGCAGTACAAACCGCGCGTGCGCGACTTCATGGGCGTGCCCATGTTCCTGAGCTAAGGGCCATAGCTAAGGGCCATAGCTAAGGGCCATCCGGTTTCTGTTGAAAGGACAGGTAAGATATGATTGTCACGACCAAGAAACTCTTTGAAGCCGCCTATGGCAAGTATGCCATTGGCGCTTATAACATCAACAATCTCGAACAGGCGATGGGCCTGTTCCGCGGGAACCTCGACAGCCAGGCGCCTTTCATCATCCAGATCAGCAAAGGCGCACGCAAGTATTCGGATAAACGCATGCTCGAAGCGATGATCCGCGCGGCGGATGAAATCTTCCCCGAGGCGATCTTCGCCGTCCACCTGGACCACGGCGACGTGGAAACCTGCATGGACTGCATCCAGAGCGGTTTTTACAGCTCGGTGATGATCGACGCCAGCCATGAGGACTTCGAGAAGAACATCGAGATCACCAAGCGCGTGGTGGATGCAGCCCATGCGCGCGGGATCGTGGTGGAAGCCGAACTGGGGCAGCTGGGCGGCGTGGAAGAGCACGTCAGCGTGGATGAATCGAACGCGAAACTGACCGACCCTGCCGCGGCGAAGGAATTCGTCGAGCGCTCGGGCTGCGACTCGCTGGCGGTGGCCATCGGCACAAGCCACGGCGCCTTCAAGTTCACCGGCTCGCAGGCGCTGCGCCTGGACGTGCTGGCTGAGATCCAGAAGCGCCTGCCGGGCTTCCCGTTGGTGATGCACGGCTCCAGCTCGGTCCCTCAAGAAGAGGTGGAACGCATTAATAAGGCCGGCGGCAACCTGAAGGGCGCCAAGGGTGTGGATGCCGACCAGTTCCTGCGCGCGGCGCAGCTGGGCGTGACGAAGATCAACATCGACACCGACGGCCGCCTGGTGTGGACGCGCGTGCACCGCGAGTACTTCCTGGAGCACCCCGCGGAGTTCGACCTGCGCCCGATCGGTACAATCTTCATGAGCGAATACGCGAAGTTCATCGCTCACAAGAATGAAAAACTTGGCAGCGCGGGCCAGCTCCCGGCTGTGCGGGCCATGCTGAGCAAGTAATTCCATCCGCGAGTTTTGCGGCTAAACAACAGGCGGGGTGCGGTTCTATGGCACTCCGCCTGCGCTTTTAGCCAACCGGGAGATTTCCCTTATGCCTAAATCCGACCAGGGAGTACATACTGACCGATACATGGTCATCCCGCGCACGCTGATCTTCCTGACCCGCGGGGAGGAAGTGCTGCTCATCAAAGGCGCCCCGACCAAGCGGCTGTGGGCCAACCGCTACAACGGGCTGGGCGGGCACATCGAGCGCGGAGAAGACGTCCTTTCGGCGGCCAGGAGAGAATTGAAAGAAGAAGCCGGGCTGGAAAGCGCCGACCTGCGCCTGACGGGGAGCGTGATGGTCGATGCCAGTGACAAAGTGGGGATTTGCCTCTTCGTGTTCCGGGGCGAAGTATCAGGCGGCGAATTGCGTGAATCGCCGGAGGGAAGCCTGGAGTGGATCCGCCTGGACCGGCTGGATGCCTACCCGCAGGTGGAGGATTTGAAGTATTTCCTGCCGCATGTGCTGAAAGAGCGGCCCGGCAATGCGCCTTTCTCGGCAAGGTCATACTATGATGAGAACGACCGGCAGGTGATGGAATTTATCGATTAACTTGAAATTACCTTTGAGCGAGGTGGATTTTTCGAAGCTTTACGCTTCGTTTGCTTGATCCGCAGCGCGCACCTCGTAGAACACGAGCAGCGTGTTGCCGTATTTTCGCTCTTCCACCTGTTCAAGGCGCTGGAGAGGGAGCGCCTTATACTCGCGCGGGTCGATCTGCACAATCACAAGCCCATCCGGGTTCAGCCAATCGAGGTGAGCGTCCAGGAGGGCAAGCGCGCGCTCCCAAATGCCCTTGTACTGCGGCGGGGCGATGAAGATGTAATCGAAGGCCCGGTCGGCCGGGCGCGCCAGGTAATGCAATGCATCGGCCTGGACGACCTGAGCGTTTTCCTTGAGGCGAGTCTTTTCCAGGTTGAAGCGGATCACCTCCACCGCGGCGCGGTGCAGGTCGATGAAGCGGCAATAGGCAGCCCCGCGGCTGAGCGCTTCGATGCCCACCGAACCCGTGCCGCCGAACAGGTCGAGCAGGCTGGCGCCTTCGATATCCTGGCCGAGGATGTTGAAGAGTGCCTCTTTCACCATATCGGTGATAGGCCGGGTGATCTCGCCGGGGACCATCTTCAGGCGGATGCCACGCGCAAGGCCGCTGATGATGCGCGGATTTGCCATACTAGGGGGTGATGGTCTCGTCCACAATCAGGCGCGCCGCCAGCAGGTTGCCGGAAGGCGCCGTGATGGGTGTGACGCAGCCCGTGCCGAGGATGAAGCGCCGGGCCTCGGTGACCAGGATGGCATCTCGAGCTTCAGCCCGCACATCGGCGGGCGTGCCCAGCACCATTGTTTCCCACTGGCGCAAGCCCCCGCACAAGACGCGCGTGGAGGTTTGCCTGGCCTGTTGGAGCGAAGGTTCGGCCTGGCGGTCGTGCCAGTTGAGCACCGCGGCGGGGTAATCGGCTACCTGCTCGAACATAATCTCGCTGCCGTGAATGTGGAGGATATTCAGCCACAGATCGCGCACGGCTTCCAGAATGCGCAGGTCGTAATAGCGGCAGAAGGCCTCGAACTCTGCCGGTGAGAGCAAGGGATATTGAGCATGCTGGACGGCGTAGAAAATGCCGTCGATGCCTGTTTTGCGGGCAGCTTCGATGAAGCGCAGCGTCACCTGGGTGATGCGCTCCAGCCCGGCGTGCAGGGCTTCGGGCGAACGGCGCATGTGCGCCAGCAGCACCTCACCGCCGACCAGGTTCTTTGCCTGTGCCATGGGGCTGAAGACCGTCTGGATGACGGGCGTGTGCGGGGCGAATTCGGCGGTGAGGATGCGCAGGCAGGTGATCTGGTCTCCCAGATGGCCGCTCGAAGGGTCGAGGAGCGGCAGACGCGTCCAGTCCTCGGGTCTGATGATCACCCGGCGGGTGTACTCGCGTGTGCCTTCGGGGTTTCCGCGCCAGGCGTCATCTGCGCCCCAATCCTTCAGGCAGAAGGAAGAAGCCGGGGTGACTTTAATGAGGTCAAAATCATATGTGCGTTGAAAGGCGGCCGTTGCCGCGGCCAGGCCGTCTGGAGTCTGGTCATCGACGGGGAAGTGGCGCCACAGAGCAACGGGAGGCCGGTCGGGCAGTTCGCCCGAAAGGCAGGTTTCGAGCCGTTCGCGGTGGCTGATCAATCGATGGGGCATTCTGCTAGCGGATGTGCCAGTCGCCGGTTTTGATCCGGCTAATATGGCCTTTGATTAACTTGCGCAGCATATTGGCGCGGACGGTGGACTGGTCGGTGAGTGCTTCCACGGCCTGCTCGAAAACAGGGAGAGCTTCTTGCGAACGCCCGCTGGCCGATAAAGTCAAGCCCAAGGCATAGAGGATTTCGAGGTTGCCCGGATCAAGGTCAAGAGCTTTGCGCAGGTCGGCTTCACTTTTCCCATAATCTTGCCGGCCATAATACAACCAGGCGCGGGCTAACAGCTCATCAGAGGTGCCGGCTGACATGGCAGAAGGATCAGGGACGACGGTTCGTGTAGATGTTTTCTTAGCCATCAATCTGCCTCCTGAGCGTCGCTGGTGAGGTTGTTTAAGATTTTTTGGAATTCCTGCTCTTCGTTCGACTGGTTTTCGAAGTATTGTATCATGAACTGCGAGCGCCGCAGGCGCAGCGCCATGGGGGCGACCTGCTTTAAATCATCCAGCGTCACCTGGCTGCGGGCATCGGCGGCAGCATAAGCGCGGGCCGCTTCCAGCAGGGTGAATTCGGCGCGGAGCGAATCGATTTTCAAGGCCTGGACGATCTTCCCGCCTGCCTCGGCCACAGTATCGGGGATCTCGACCTTCGTGAGCAGCGCCCTGGCCGAGAGGATTTCCTCGCGGGCGAAACCTGTATCTTCCTGGTATTGGGCTACCGTGGCACGCGGGTTCAGGCGATAGGCGCGCGAGCGCCGGTAGGCTTCCAGGCGGTCGGCGATGGAATCGAGGCCGCGCACCACCACCCGCAAGCCAAAGCGATCCATGATCTGCGGGCGGAGGTTGCCTTCTTCGGGGTTCATCGAGCCTACCAGGGTGAAGCGCGAGCGGTAGGTGGCGGCCACCTGCCCCCGGCGCAAGGTGTATGAACCGGCTGAAGCCGCATCCAGGATGGAATTGGCGATTTCGTTGTCCAGCAGGTTCACTTCATCCACGTATAAAACGTTGAGGTCCGCCTGGGCCAGGATGCCGCGCTTCAGGCGCATACGGTCGTGGATCATGGCGCGCTCGTCCAGCCCGCCGACCACGTCATCGAGCGTGGCGTTGAGGGGCAGCTCGATCAGGCGCACCCGGTCGCGGCGCGTGAGCGGCACCCCTTCGGCGAATTTCCGCGCACATTCCGGGCAGACGGCGTCGATCCCTCCGGCAGCGATGTCTTCTGGGAGGCAGCCATAAAAGCAGGCCGAACGCTCGACATCGGGCAGGAGGTTGACGAGGCTGCGGGCGGTTGTCGTTTTGCCGGTGCCGCGCGGGCCTACCAGCAGCACCCCGCTGACCAGCGGGTTGATGATGGCGAGCAAGAGCGCCAGCTTCATCTCTGCCTGCCCGACCAGCGCCAGGAAAGGGAAAGGCATCACCTCGGCCAGCCCGGCGTCTTCTTGGGGCATTTCCGCCTGGAATGTGCGGCCGGTGACGAGGTCGATCAATTCGCGCAGCGATTTGACGGTGCGCGTCAGGCCTTCTTCTTTGGGTTCGGGCAGGTCGAGAGGTTTGCGTTCGCTCATGGTTCAGCTTACATCATTATAGGTCCAAAACCGGTTGGCGAAGAAATTCCAGAGCATAACGACCAGAACGGCCACCGCCAGGGCGATGTTATGGCCGAGGAAGGTGGACGAAACGATGAAGTTGAGCGGGATGATAGGCCGGAAGAAGTGATCGAGGACGTTTTCGAGCCAGGCAAAGAGCGGGGTGCGGATGCCCAGGCCGATCAGGTTGATGATGAAGAACTGGATGAGTTGGCGGGTCACCGGTTTGCTGCGCGAATCGGGGTAGGTCCAATAGCGGTTCCAAAGGAAGTTGCTGATCACCGCACTGGTGAAGGAGATCATGCTGGCGTAAATCGCCTTCAAGGGGGTGAGCTGGGTGAGCAGGTTGAACACGCCGAAATCGATCACCGCGCCGATCACCCCGACCGCGGCAAAGCGTAAAAATCGAGTGCGTTCTTGCGGGATGGTGAGGATCATGCCAACCCCATTTTTTCTTTGAAGTATGGGATGGTCAGACGGATGCCTTCTTCTAAGGTGATTTTGGGTTCCCATTGTAGGATTTTCTTCGCGCGGGTGATATCCGGGCGGCGGCGCTGAGGGTCGTCGCCCAGGCGGGAAGCCGGTTTGAAGACGATCCCGGCAGGATTGCCTGCGATTTCGTTGATCGTTTTGGCAAATTCCAGGATGGTCGTCTCTTGCGGATTACCGATGTTCACGGGGTCGTGTTCATCCGAAAGCAGAAGCCTGACGATGCCTTCGATCAGGTCGCTGACGTAACAGAAGCTGCGCGTCTGCTGCCCGTCGCCATAAACGGTGAGCGGCTCATGCCGCAAGGCTTGCTGGATGAGGTTGGGGACCACGCGCCCGTCATCGAGGCGCATATTTGGCCCGTAGGTGTTGAAGATGCGCACGATGCGCGTGTCAACGCCGTGATAGCGGTGATAGGCCATGGTGAGGGCCTCGGCGAAGCGCTTGGCTTCGTCATAGACCGACCGCACGCCGATGGGATCTACATGGCCCCAGTAGGATTCGCTCTGCGGATGTTCGAGCGGGTCACCGTAAATTTCGGAAGTGGAGGCGAGCAGGTAGCGGGCGCGGTGGGCATGCGCCACACCGAGTGTGTTGTGCGTGCCCAGGGCGCCTGCTTTCATCGTCTGGATCGGCAAATTCGTGTATCCATAAGGCGAATCGGGGTTGGGACTGGCCGGCGAGGCAAAATGCATCACCGCGTCCACCTTGCCGGGGACGAAGATAAAGTCGGAGACATCATGACGGATAAACTGAAAGCCGGGTTCGCCGGCCAGGTGCGCCAGGTTATCGGGATTGCCGGTAACGAAATTATCCATGCCGATGACCTGGTGGCCGTCTTTGATGAGCCGCGTACACAGGTGTGAACCCAAGAATCCGGCAGCGCCGGTGATGAGAATGCGCATCTAAATCCACCCTTCTATACCGATCATGAGTATTATTCCGGCCATTGCGAATTTACACCACAATGAACAGAATAATCGTAGCATTTTCTACTTACCAGTCAATTCTCTCGATCAGACCGTCGCCGGTGATCTGGCGAGAATCGCCCGACGCGCTGTTGACCAGAAACAGATTGCCCTGGTAAATGCACGCCAGCCAGTAATCGCCTCCTTCGAGAGGTTCCGGCGACCAGACCACCCGCTGCGGCTCAAGGCCGAGGTTGCCTTCGCCGGGAAAAACCCGGATCGCGTTGCTGCCGTCACGATCCATCACTGAAAGCCAATAACGCCCCGATTCACCCTGTTCGCGCGAGGTGTTCACGAGGTAAGCCACCCGGTAGCTGCCGTCTTCCAGGCGCGGAGAGGGCACCGGGTAGCTGAACATGCCGGCTTTCTCCACCAGGGTCAGCGTAGGCCCGCCGTTGACTACCATGGCTGTCAGGTCAAAATAGGGCGAGGATTCCTGGTTATCGATGCCGGGCCTGGCGGCGTGTGAATTGTAATAGAGAACCTGGTGATTGGGAGACCATCCCAGGCCGGAGACCCAGGCCCAGTCGGCGCGGGTCTGGTAGGGGGTCAGCTCCACGAGAGGGCGGAGCTGCCGTGATTCAAAATCCACCAGGCCGATTGCATTTGGCTGGGCGTAGGCCAATAGCTCGCCATCCGGCGACCAGGCGAACCCGGTGCCCCACCAGCCAAACGCACCGCCAAAATTGGCCTCGATGATCTTTTCGGTGGACAGGATCATCCCCGACGGGGCGTAGGAAGTGAGGTACAGGTCGTTGTTGGCCTGCCAACCGGGGGCGGTTGCGCGCGGCTCGACGGTGGAATAGGCGACCGTCAACGTTTTGCCCGGCACCCAATCGGCAAAGTGGACGATGTTCGCGGCGCGCAAGTCCACGGGTTTCTCATCCGGCGCTTCCAGGTTCACCATCCATAAGGTGTTGATCTCTTCACTTGCGGGCCGGTTCGACTTGCGCGTGAAGAGCAGCCAGTTCGAGTCGGGCGAGAGGGAAAAGACGCGCCCGTCAAGGTCGGCCGTGGTGACGACCGGGCGGCGTTGGCCGGTGTTTTCTTCCATCATCCAGGCGTTGCCGCCGGCCAGGTAAACCAGCCTGCCCGGAAGCGGATAGGGGGTGAACGGCTTTTGCACCCCCACCATCTTGATCTCCGATTTCGGCTCGAGCAGGCGGGTTTCTTTGAAGATTTGCCGCGAGACTTCTTTGCCGTCCTCGTAAACGATGCGGTAGGTGCGCTGCAGCTTGCCGTTCGAACCGGTTTGGATGATCATCTCGCGCTGGTCGGGAAGGGATTCGTTTTGAACGGTCTGGCTCTCGAAGGGGATGGTGATATCTTCGACTTCGAATTCCTCTCGCACGCGGATGACCCGCACAGTCTGCCCATTGGTGAGGACGGTGTAGGCCGGCGGATCGACCCGGTCTAGCTGGTTGAGCTGCACATTGGCCTGGTCGAGCAAGCCTTGTGCGGTGGTGCCGGCAGTCACCTGGCGGTCTTCTTGCCTGCCGTCAACCATCAGCGTCACCTGGATGGAGCTGAGCACTTGCGGCTGGGCAGAAAGGCAGGCCGAAAGCAGGCTCAGCGCCAGCCCGGCGATGAGGAAGATGCGCAGCGTTTTCAGCCCCTTGGGGAAGGTTGGCTTCGATGATAGGTTCGTTTGGGGTGCTTTTGTGCGCATAATCAAGGTATAATCGGTTAGATTTTCAGGCGGCCATGGTTCAATCCAATTTGCCTGAGAGGGTCATGGTTCCATCGGTAATCGTGATTACCTCGAGCCGGAACTTGCGGCCGTTGATGCTGGTGAATTCGCTCAGGTTTTGGTTCAGGGTCGCTGTCAATTCCTCGAGCGTGGCATCGGGGATAGGGATCGAACCGAATTTCGCCTCACGGATCGCCATGCGCAGGTCGCCTTGATCAACGTACGGCTCGAGCACGATGCGGGCATTGGCTTTGATGAGCGAAACCGAGACCTTGCCGGTCACCTCGATCAGGCCGTCCTGGAGGGTCACCTGGGGGTCGCTCAGGCGCGTCTCTTGAGTGGCGGCGAGCTGTTGAACGATGTACGAGGTGATTTGGTTTTCGGTGAAGGTCACGGTGACCTGGCCGGTGGTCTCAAGTTCAGCGGCGGCGGTGGCCAGCCGGGATTCCAGTTCACCAGCCGCCTCGGTGGTTACGGGAATCGGGGAGGGTGTTTCAGTGGCGGCCAGGCGCACAGGTGCCTGGCAGGCCAGCCCGGTGAGCAAAAGCAGTAAAACGAAAAGCGTAAGTCTTTTGGTCAATTGAGAAAGTTCCTATTGCACCATTAAGTGGATTGGACGAAGCAATTATAGCATGAGTGATCTGCCTATTTTGAACGACAGCAGCCAGATTCGCGCCTGCCTGGAAGCGATGCTCTTTGCCGCGCCCGGACCGGTGACCACCGCACAACTGGCCGAAGCCATGCAGCTGCCGTTGGATGTGGTGGAGGCCGAGCTGCAAGGCCTGGCCGAGGAATATCAATTGGGGCGGGGGCTGGGTTTACAGTGGCATGCAGGGCGGGTGCAATTGACCACCGCCCCGGCTTTTGCCGCGGTGATTGAGCGCTTTTTGGGGTTGGAAGCCACGGCGCGCCTCAGCCGGGCGGCTCTTGAGACGCTGGCCATCATTGCCTACCGCCAGCCTGTTACCCGCCCGGCGGTCGATTCGATCCGCGGGGTGAACAGCGACGGCGTGATGAAGAGCCTGTTGAGCAAAGGTCTGATTCAGGAAACCGGGCGGGCTGAAGGCCCTGGAAGGCCGATTCTGTATGGGACGACAGGCGAGTTCCTGCAGCATTTTGGGCTTTCCTCGCTGGCCGATCTGCCAGCATACGATGTTCCCGATGAAGATGCTGCGCTCGAAGAAGAAAACCACATTTTAAAGGATTGATGAATGGCGGAAGAACGATTGCAGAAAATCCTGGCGAAAGCCGGGTATGGGTCGCGGCGATCCTGCGAAGAATTGATTTTGGCCGGGCGGGTGAAGATCAACGGTCAGGTGGCCCAAATCGGCTCGAAAGCCGACCCCGAACGCGATGCGATTATGGTGGACAACCAGAAGATCCCCAAGCAGCCGCCGATGGTTTACATCGCACTGAACAAGCCTGCCGGAGTGATTTCGGACGTGGAGACCCACGCCGATCCGCGCCAGACGGTGCGCGATCTGGTGCCGGTGCCCGGGCATCTCTTTTCGGTGGGCCGGCTGGATTACGAGAGCGAAGGATTGATGCTGCTGACCAATGACGGCGAGCTGGCGAACCGATTGACGCACCCGCGCTACGGGCACGAGAAGGAATACCGGGTGCAGGTGGCGGCTCGCCCGGATGAGAAACAACTGGAAGCGTGGCGGCATGGAATCGTCTTGGAGGATGGGTACAAGACCTCACCCGCGCAGGTGCGCATGGAATCGCCGATGGGGAAAGGCGCCTGGCTGCGCGTCATTCTGCACGAGGGGCGCAAACGCCAGATCCGGGAAATGGGAAAACTGACCGGCCTGCCTGTGTTCCGCATCATCCGCGTGCGCATTGGCAGCCTGCAGCTTGGCGCTTTGAAACCCGGCGAGTGGCGTTACCTGACGCCCGAGGAGATCCGCAGCCTGAAAGGCACCCTCCCGAACCGGCGAAACCGGTGAAACGCACGGGGCAGCCTCAAGAGTAAGGTTGAAAAGACTGTCTAAGAAGGGGGGGCGGACACGCAAGTCCGCCCCCCCGATTTATGCCGGTTCGATCGAGAGAAGGTTCTATTTAGACAGTCCCTTATACACTCTTCTTGCTCAAAACAGGGCTGCACAATTGTGCAGCCCTGTGCTTTTCCCATTCACTCCGGTTGAGGGAGCTCGGCCAGCAGCGGCTGGAGGTCATCGGCCGTGGCGGGCTGCTCCTTGGCCTTGCGGCGGATGAAATCCTTGAGTTTATCGGCCATGAGGGCAGGGTAGGGAGAGTTTTCGGCCTGCAGCGAGGCCTTTTCATTGGTGAAGACGATCACCACGCCCGGCTCGACGGTTGTCGCGTCTCCCAGGCGTTTTTGCATGAAGCGGATGAGGTCCTCCAGGTAGGCGCGTGCCTCAAGGTCGGGCCGGCCGATGCCCTCCTGCCCGAAAAGGCGCGAGAAAAAGCGCACCCCGCTTTGGCGGAAGCGGTTGCCCTCGTAGGTGATTGTCCCGGCCTGGTACATGGGCGTGATCACCCACACCCCGGCCGGCCCTACCAGCAGATGCGGGACAGGCGCCGTGTAATGGTACAGGGTGTAGCGGTCATCCAGTCCCTTCAAGCTGTTGCTGATGGCCTGGTCGATGGTGATCTTCCGGCCCCAGCGGTTACCAAAGTAGAGGCTCACCTGAGTGAGGGCCAGCCCGAGGAACATGGCCAGGTAAGAGTACATCAACATGCGTTCGTCAAGCACCGGCGCGGTAGATTGTGTGTTGAAGGTGGTGAGGATCTGGCTGATGGCGATGACGAACCCACCCAGGAGCACAACCAGCGCTGCCAGCGAGGTGTATTGGCCGATCTTCCGGTTACGGTTGACTTTTTTCTGGTCAATGACAATCTTCATCGAAGGTCCGATCTTTCGTGAGGGGTTATTGTGCGGTTTGGGGCTGAGCGGGGGTTACGGCGGCCAGGTTGGCCTGGATTTCCTCGCGCATGGAGCTGAGCAAGTCGGCCTGAACGGCCTGGCGGGCCACGGCGACGGCGCTGAAGATGGCGCGCGCGTTCGAGCGGCCGTGGCCGACGAACACCAGCCCATCGATGCCCAGCAGCGGCGCTGCGCCCACTTCTTCCGGCGAAAGCATCTTGCGCAGTTTGCCAAAGGCCGGCTTTGCGAGCAGCGCACCCAGCGAAGTGACGGGGCTGGAGCGCAGTTCTTCCTTCAGCACATCGATCATCAACCGGCTGACTGCTTCGGAGGTCTTCAGCATGACGTTGCCGGTGAAGCCATCGGTGACGACCACATCCACCTTGCCCTGGAAGACCTCTTTGCTTTCGACGTTGCCAATGAAGTTGATGCGCGCCCGCTGGAGCAGCGGGAAAGTATCCTTCACCAGCTGGTTGCCTTTCATGCTCTCTTCGCCGTTCGAGAGCAGCCCCACGCGCGGGGTTTCTATGCCGAGCATCTTCTTCGCATACAGGCTGCCGAGGACGGCGAATTGCACCAGGAATTCGGGGCGGCAATCGGCGTTGGCACCGATATCACACACCACACAGCGCCCGGTTTTGGTGGGGAACAGGGCCGTGAGCGCCGGCCGGAGCACGCCTTTGATCCGTCCGAGGGTTTTCAGGCCGTTGAACATCGCTCCGCCGGTGTTCCCGGCGGTGACGAAGGCGCTCCCCTGGCCTTGCTTGACCAGTTCCAGCCCGACGGCCATCGAGTTCTGCGGCTTCTTGGTGGCGCCCGCGACGGGCTTATCGGTCATTTCGAGGACGTCCGGGGCGTGAACAATCCGCACCGGCAGGCTGCCCGGATTGAGCGCTTTTAGCTTCGGCCCCACACGGGCTTCATCACCAACCAGGATAATTTCCTCGCCGAAGGCGCGCGCCGCATCCACTGCGCCTTGAACTTCGGGATCGGGGTACTCATCGCTGCCCATGGCATCCAGGATGATCGTCATATGATTCCTTTCGAGATAAATTGGAGTACATGTCAAGGCTGCCCAACGCGCGGCCAGTATGAATGCAGAACCGCGCATGCATCGCTCACCCTAAAAGCAGGAGGATTGTCACGAGCCCAGGAGTTTAGCTTGACATCCTAACAGAGCCGATTATAATACATTCACTTGCGCGCTGGTGCTGGAATTGGCAGACAGGCATGGTTGAGGGCCATGTGCCGAAAGGCGTGTGGGTTCAACTCCCACCCAGCGCACTCGATGCCGCATTTTGGCGGCATTTTTGTTTAACACCTCGGAATGGTTTATCCGAAATACCGGTCAATTTTATCGAAATGGGTTGTCTGATTCATTGGTATAATCCTATCAGGCAGGTGAAATATGCTTGCCTTTTCGTTCTGATCTGAGGGATAATACCAACATAAGGCTGATGAAAAATCTCCAGCCTGAATATGAATCTGGGGGGATCGGAGAGTTCATAGCTCTGCGGCTCTGAGCTGGTGGGGCAGGGAGATTTTATGGCTAGCGCGTCTGTTTTGATCGTTGATGATGACCGTAGTATCGTCCGGTTATGCCAGCGGCTGCTAGAGCGAGCTCAATACGAGGTCTTTGCTTCCACAGACCCGCTGGAGGCGCTAAAAATCCTCGAATCGCGCAAAGTCGATCTGCTCCTGGCCGATATTCGCATGCCCGTGATGGACGGGTTCGAACTGATTGAACGCTCGCGGGACATTCAATCCGACCTGGCCGTGCTGGTGATGACCGGTTTCGGCACCGTTGATACGGCCGTCCAGGCGCTCTACAAAGGCGTGGACGGGCTGATCCTCAAACCCTTCGAGAACACCGCCGACCTGGTCCAGGCCGTCCAGCGCGTGTTGCTCGACAGCCGCCAAAAACAGGAAGCCGCCCGCGCCCAGGCATTGCGACCGTTGTTCGACCTCAGCGAGTCTTTCGTGGCCGAAACCAGCCTCGAGTCGCTGGAGAAGTTGATCCTGGATGGCGCGATCAGGACATTCCAGGCAAAAACGATCTGTGTATATCAGATTGCCGCCGGTTCGAAAGAGCCGAAGCTGATCATCCAGAGCGCCGTCCCGGACCCGGTCGGCACCCCGGCCTGGGCACAGATTTTGCGCTTCGTGTTTACGCTGCAAACCGGCCTGGTAGTAAACGCTGCCGGGCCGGAAGACCATGCTGCCATCCAGCCTGCCATGCGCAGCCTCGGATGGAGCTCGATCATGGTCGCGCCGGTGATCCGCAACGACCAGCGCTTCTACTTCGTTCTCGGCCGGGATGCGCTGCAGAATAACTTTTCCGATTCCGAGCTGGATTTGTTGGTGATCTTCGCCCGCCAATCGGTGGTGGCGATGGAAAACGCGCGGTTGTACACCGATCTGAAGGAATACGTGCGGAAAGTGGAGGAATCGCAGCGAGCGTTGATCCAGGCAGAAAAGATGGCTGCCGTGGGGCGGTTGATGAGTTCGCTGGCGCATGAGATCAACAACCCCCTGCAATCGGTGCGCAACTGCGTCCACCTGGCGATGCGCGATGAGATCAACGAAGACCAGCGCGCCAGCTACCTGAACATGACCGAGAGCGAACTGGAACGGCTGGTGAACACGGTGCGCCACATGCTGGATTTTTACCGCCCGGGCCCGGCGACGAAGGAGAATATTGACCTGGGCGTGGTCATCGAGCGCGTGGTGCACCTGCTCACGCCTCAGATGAAGAACCTGGGCGTGACGCTCGATGTGAAGGTGGCCCCCGGCATGCCGCAGGTCAATGGGGTGAAAGACCAATTGCAGCAGGTGATTTTCAACCTGATCTTGAACAGCATGGATGCGGTCGAGAATCTGCCTGAAAAGCGCATCTGGCTTGATGTGAGCAAAGCGAAGGGTGAAGCGGTGATCACCGTCGAAGATTCGGGGCCTGGAGTGGATGCGGAAATCCGCGAGCATATTTTCGAGCCTTTCGTCAGCACCAAGAAGGCCGGCACGGGGTTAGGATTATCGATCAGTTACACGATTATCGAGGCGCATGATGGACGCCTGTCTATGATCCCGGGGAAGCACGGTGCAGGCGCGTGTTTCGAGATCCGCCTGCCGCTCGAACGAGGGGCATAACCGATGGCCAAAATTTTGATCGTTGATGATGAGGAAATCGCCCGCATGACCCTGGGTGACATCCTGCGCCTGGAAGGTCACACCGTCAAAGCGGTTGGCTCAGGGGTCGAGGCGGTCACCATTCTTCAGCAAGATACATTCGATGTGCTGGTGCTCGACTTGCGCATGCCGGGCATGGGCGGGCTGGATGTGCTGCGCGTGGTAGTGGACCGGCTGCCCGAACTGCAGGTGATCGTCCTGACCGCGCATGGTTCGATGGATTCGGCGATCCAGGCGCTGCGCTTCAGGGTGCATGATTACCTGCTGAAGCCGGTGACGCCTGTGCAAATCCTCTCCAGCATCGATTCGGCCATCGAACGGCGCAACGCGGAACGAGAGAAGAACGAAGCCGGAGGCAAGCCGGCGTACATCCACTTTCTGCCGGGCGGATCGTGCATGGACCTTAATAAGCGCACAATCACCTGGGAGAGCGGAGGCATCAGCCTGACGCCGACCGAGGCGCGGCTGTTGGGCGTCTTGATGCAGCAAAAAGGCAAAATGATGTCTCACGCCGAACTGGTTCACCTGTGCCAGGGGTACCGGGTGGATAACGAAGAAGCCGCGAAGATCCTCAGGCCGGTGGTCAGCCGGCTGAGGCAGAAATTGAGCGTAGTGCCCGCGTGGGATGAGTGGATCAAGAACGTGCGCGGCTCAGGATATGTGATCGAACTGCCCGAAGAAGCGGAGAGCGATCAGAGCTGAGATTGCCAGGGGAATTCACCGGTGGGAATGGTGGGCGGGTTAAGCCAGGAGAGCCAGCCGGTGCTGATGCGTTTCTGAGGCGATATACGATCGAACCCGACCAGTGAAAGGCTGATCGCCAGGAAGAGTGCTCCAAGCCACTGCTGGCTGGAAAGCCGCTCGTGCAGGAAGACAACCGAAAGCAAGACGGTGATGAACACCTCACCCAGGCCAAGCAGGGCGGTCTGCAGACCGCCCAATCTTTTTACCCCGGCGAAGAGCGTGACGCGCGAACTGAAGGTGATGAAGGCCATCGAGAGAGCAGCCCACCAGGCCACATTGGGGGCAGGAATGCTGCGGTCGAACAGCAGGTAAGCAATATCCACCGTGACGGCCATGGAGAGGAGCGTGTAGAGCGTGACCGTGGGGGCGGGGGCTTCGTAAAGGATGCGCTGGTTGATGATGAGGTGCAGGCCGTAAAGAGCCGCCGACCCCAGCATCATCAGCCCGCCGATGAGATCCACCGCCCCGCTTTGGCGCTGCATGAGCAGGATCATCGCCGGCAGCGCCAGGCCCAGCCGGAATGCCGTCAGGCGGGTAATGGCCTGCCGGTCGAGCAGCAGCCAGAGGGCCACGAAGAGCGGGTAGAACGAATAGAGCATTTGGCCGAGGCCGGCATCCAGGCGGCTGAGCGCGGAATAGTAAAGAATTGATCCAAGGCCGTTGAAGAGGCCCGCCAGCAGGCAGCCGAGTAACCCCACCGGGTAGATATAAAAGAATTTACGCTTGAAAAGGCCCATCGCCACGATCATTAAGATCACGGCGATGCCAGAGCGCAGGGCGATCAACGAGAGCGGGGTGAAGCCCGATCCGATGGCGACCTTGCCAAAGATTGGGATCACGCCCAGAAAAAGGGCAGATGCCAGCGCGGCGAAAATCCCCTGTCTCTGGCCGGCCGGTTTCATCAGCTACATTTTCCTTTCTCAACCGAGGAGCGCGCGCACCTCATCCAGCAGCTCGTCGTTCAGAAAATCACCTTTCTGCATGAGCGTCTGGATGTGCCCGCGCAAGCGGTCTCTCTCGGCCGGGGTGAGTTCTTTGGCAGTGACGACAATCACCGGGATCTCGGCGGTATCGGGGTCTTTCTTGAGTTCGTTGATGACGGCAAACCCGTCCATTTCCGGCATCATCAGGTCGAGGATGATCAGGTTGGGGAGTTCGCGCTTGGCCAGCTCAATGGCTTCGCGGCCGTTGGTGGCCTCGAACAGGGTGTAATTGCCTTGCGACTGCAAGATGCGGCGGATGAGCCGGCGCACATCCGGGTGGTCATCCACGATCGCAATGCGCGGGAAGCGGTCGATGGAAACTTTCGTCAGCGCCGCCAGTAACCCCTCCTCCGAGCTTTCTTCCATGCTTTGCGGCAGCACCAGGTCGCGCGACCAGCCTTCGCCGAGGATGTTGCGCTCGATGGGCATGGTGTGTCCGGTGCAATTGATCACCACCGTTTCGTTGGGTTTGATCACCCCGCTGCGCACCAGCTTGACCAGCCCGGCAAACGCCACGGCTGCGGCGGGTTCGACGGACAGCCCTTCCATCTTTGCCAGGAAGTGCATGGCGCGGAATGCTTCCGCATCGCTGACCGACTCAAAAGTACCGCCCGGGCCGTTCAACACCTTCTCACGGAGCATGGAGTAGGTGCGTCCCGGGTTGCCGGTGGCAAGGGTGGCAATCAGCGTATGCGGCGAGAGCACCGGTGCAGCCGTCTCTTTGTTCTGCTTCCAGGCATGCACCATGGGGGCGCAGCCCTCGGCCTGGATGGAAGCGATGCGTGGAACCTTATCCACCAGGCCCATCTGCTTGAGTTCCTGGAAGCCCTTCAACACGCCCAGCGGGCCCATCCCGCCGGAAACGGCCTGGATGTACCAATCGGGGGCCAGCCAGGCCGGGCCGTCTGCCGGGGCCTGCAGGTTGGCGAGCTGTTCGGCCAGCTCGAAGGCGATGGTCTTCATGGATTCGATGCAGGTGATCGTCCGCGCGCCAAGGTCGATGCTGAGGCCGCGTTGTTTTGCAAATTCGGCGGCTACCTCTTTGGCCTGGTCATATGAACCTGTAATTTTGATCACCTGCGTGCCGTAAATGGCCACCTCGCGCATCTTCGCGGCGGGCACAAGGCTGGTAAGGAAGGCCCAGAGCTTGATCGATGCGCGGGCGGCATAAGCCGAATAGGAAATGGCGACATTGCCGGTGGAGGCGATGACAAATTCTTCGATGCCGGCTTCTTTCAGGGCCGCCACGGTGATGGAAGCCTGGCGGTCCTTGAAGGAAGCGGTCGGACCCTGGCGCTCATCTTTGATGAACAGGTTCGGGCAGCCGAGCATCATGCCGAGGTTGGCGGCGCGGATGAGGGGCGTGCCGCCCTCGCCAAGGGAAAGCGCCGGGTTGGTGCCGCGGACGGGGAGCAGCTCGCGGTAGCGCCAGATATCGAACGGGCGTGAGCGGACGAGGGAGGGGAGTTCTGCCTTTAATTTCGCGTAGTCATATCTAGCTTCGCGCCACAGGCTGCCACAATTCGGGCACTTGGGTTGCGCAGCGGAGAAGGGCGCCTGAGAACCGCAGTCCAGGCATTCAATGACGACATCCATAAGCGATAACAGCCGTTCAGGCTACCTTTCTAGGTGATTTAGAGAATTGGCGCAGGGCGGCATCTAAGGAGTTGAACAGTTCTTTCTCGCGCAAGAATCCCTTCGAGAGCAGGTTCTGACCGGCTTCAGCGAGCTGTTGGTGCTGCTCCGGGGTCAGGTCGGCGCCGGTGAGGATGATCACCGGGATGCGGCTGAACAGTTCGTTGGCGCGAATGTTGGCCAGCAGTTCGAAGCCGTTCATATCCGGCATGAACAGGTCCATGATGATCGCATCGGGGATTTTTTGCTGGAGGGCGTTCCAGCCTGCCTTCCCGCCCTCGGCGAGAACGGCCTGGAAGCGCTTGTTTTCTTCCACCATCTTTTGCACCAGGCGCAAGTCTTCGGGGTCGTCGTCGATGACGAGAATCTCGTGCAGGTCGCCGGCGAAGTTCAGCCGGTTGAGCGCATTCAACAGGTCTTCCGAGAGAAAGGGTTTGACCAGGTAATCGGCGGCGCCGAGAGAAAAGCCCTTTTCCTCTTCTTCGAGGATGCTGCACACCACGATGGGGATATCGCGCGTGACCGGATCGAGCTTGAGGGCTTTCATCACCTGCCAGCCGTCCATCTCAGGCATCATAATATCGAGTGTGATGGCAAACGGTTTAATCTGCCGTGCGCGCTCCACGGCGGTGCGCGGGTTGGTGTGCGCCACCACCTGGTAGCCCTGCGGGCGCAGATAACGTTCGTAGAGGCTGATCACCTGCGGGTCGTCGTCCACTGCCAGGATGATATTGCCTGCGCCGGGGACGATCTCCATCGGCTTGACTTCATTCTCCGGCAGGCGCAGGGTGAAGAAGAACGTGCTGCCCTTGCCGATCTCGGAAGAAAGCAGCCCGATGCGCCCGCCGTGCATCTCGATGAGCGAGCGGCAGATCGACAGCCCCAGGCCGGTGCCGCCCGTCTTGCGAGTGGGAGAGTCATCCACCTGCGAGAAGGGCAGGAAGAGCTTGGCCTGGTCGGCCTCGGCGATGCCCGGGCCGGAGTCCGTCACCGTGACCATGATCTCAGAGACCCCGTCGCTGGTGACGACCGGCCTGGCTTCCACGGTGATGGTGCCTTCTTCGGTGAACTTGGCGGCATTGGAGAGGAAATTGATGAGCACCTGGCGGATGCGGATCGAATCGGCGCGCACCAGGGGCAGGTTATCCGGCAGGATGGTGTTGAGCTTGATGGGTTTATCTTTCACAAGCCCCACTGCGGTGGACATGGCCGAATTGATCAGATCGGCCAGGTTCAGGTCGGTGAACGAAAGCTCCATCTTGCCGGCTTCGATCTTCGACAGGTCGAGGATGTCGTTGATCAGGCTGAGCAGATGCTGGCCTGAGTTGTAGATCGCCGTCAAGTCCTGGGTTTGCAGATCGTTGACCGGGCCGTCTATGCCTTTGAGGATGACGCGCGAGAAGCCGATGATCGAGTTGAGCGGGGTGCGCAGCTCGTGGCTCATGTTGGCGAGGAACTGGCTCTTCACGCGGTCCACCTCGCGCATGTCTTCGATGGCCTTCTGCGAAAGCTCAAAGGCCCGGGCGTTCTCGATGGCGATGGCGATCTGGTCGGCCAGGATGCCGAAAACGAAGATGTCGTCTTTGCTGAACGCGCCGGTGACATTCGATTGAATATCCAACGCGCCGATGACTTTATCGCCGAGTTTGAGCGGCAGGCCGATCTCAGAGCGCGTTTCGGGCAGGAGCGGGATGGGGTAGTAAAGATCGGACGTTGAAACATCATTGAGGATGACCGGCTGGCCCGAGGCCGTGACCGTGCCGATGACCGAGCGCGAGCCGACGGCAAGGCGGTAATTGCGGCGTTTGAGCTCTTCGCCCGCCTGCCCGGAGGATTCGCTGATCGTGGCATACTGCCCGCGTTCATCAACCAGGAAGATCGACGCATGGTAGAAGTTGAAGCGCTCGATAAGGAGCGAGACCATGCGCGAGAGGAGCACATCCTGGGTGAGGGTGCTGGTAGTGTCGCGGGCAATTTCGGCGGCGGTTTGAAGCTCGAGGGCGCGGCGCTGAGCCTGGCGCAGCAGGAGCTGCTTTTCCACCGCCACGGCGATGCCGTTCGCCACCGTGCGGAAGAGGCGCACATCGGCCGGGTCGAAGTCGGTGGGCTTGCGCGAGGTGGCAACCAGCGCGCCGATGCTGCGCCCGCCCGTCCGCAAGGGAACCAGGCAGGCCGCGCGCACCTGGCAGTGGTCGAGGGTGGCGCGTGAGTTGGAATCCACCGTGGTGTCGCTCAGGTCGGAGATGGTCAGGCCATCTTCGGGCAGGATGCGCAGGAGCGGGAACTCGCCGATCTTCATGCGCATGCCCTTGAGGTTGCTCTCGCCGGTGGTATCGATGAACCCGGCGATTTCCACGTCGGTCATCTCGCCGTTCTCGTCGAGCGTGGCGAGCATCAGCGAAGCCCGGTCGGCGCCGCGCGGAAGCACATGGTTGACCACCAGCGCGACCATATCATCGGGGCCTTGAGCCTGGGCAATGCTGCTGGAGATGTTATAGAGCAGAGCCGTCTCCGATAGGGCGGCCTGTGTTTGCTCGAAGAGGCGCCGGTTTTCCACCGAAATCGTCAACTGGTCCACCAGAGGGGGCAGCAAGCGCTTCTCGCGCGGGGTGAAGGCATGGCGGGTTTCGCATTCCAGCAGCAGCACGCCGATCTGCCGTTTGCCGGCCCACATGGGCAGCACGCCCAGCGAGGCAACGTTTTGCTCGAGGAGCGCCTGGCGCAATGCTTCATCCATCAGCGCTTCATGGATGTTCTCGAAGAAGGCCTGGTTGATGTTCATCAACGGCCTTTCATAGATGGCGCGCGGCAGCTCAAGGCCCACTTCTTGCGGCGGCGCCCCGTGCCCGCTGTACCAGTTTGCCTGGACGGATATGCGCGAAATGCGGTTGTAGGTATCCGTCTCGAACAGGAGCATCACTGCGCGGTTGAGCCCGGCGGGTTTCACACCGTTGACGACTGCCGCAAGCATCTCCTGGAAGTCGTTAGCCATCACCAGGCGGTTGCTGGCATTGTAAAGGCTCTCGGTTTCGTCCAGGTTGGCGCGAAGCTGCATTAACAGGTCTTCGCGGACGTATGTGTTCGAAATGGCATCCGCTGCGACCCGCAAGATGTTGATCTCATCCTGCTGCCACTGCCGGGGATGGTCGATCTGCTCGAAGACAAGCAGGTTGGGCGCGGTGCCCTTGCCGGTCACCGAGAGGATCAATGCCGATTGGATATTCTGCGCTTTAAAGTAACCCTCAGCCTGGGGGTACTGGCCGCTGGAGAGTGGCAGCGCCCAGCCATCGGCGCGCAGGTTCATCAGCAGCGGCGCAAACACTTCCAGGGGGATGGCGTGGATGCGGCTGCGGTCGAACAGGTAAGCCACCAGCGGCGAAGTCCAGTCTTCATCGAGCCTCCAGGCCTGCGCGTCTTCCTGGAAGGTCAGGTAATAGATCCGGTTGGCTTGCGAGGCCTGGCCAAGGAAGCGCAGCACTTCATTGAGCGACTGCGTGCCGAATTCCGATAGGCTGGCGGCCACGCGGGCCACCCCGGCCTGGTAACGTTCGCGGTTTTCGATCGCCTTGAGCGCATCCTGCATTTGCTGGAACAGGCTCGCGTTTTCGAGGGCGGTGGCTGCCTGCGCCGCGGCGGTGGAAAGGAGTTCGAGGTGAACTTCATCGAACTGGGGAGCGTCTTCATGTTCATAATCGGCGGCAATCAACGCTCCCACCTGGTGCGCGCCGCCCTGGATGGGAATCCCAAGCAGCGAAGCAGGCACGCGTTCCGGCAGGTCCACGCCGAGGTCTTTCAAGCGCTGCGCTGCATCGCGGGTGATGAGCAGCGGTGATCGCCGCGCGGCGATGAACTCCGGGAGGCCGTTTGCGGCCGGGCGGTCGGGTTCGTTCTTCGGAAGGCCATCGACCCGGCAGACCGGGAAGGTGACATTCTGGCGCGCACGGTCGAACATGCAGATCATCAGGTTGCGATTATCCAGCACCTGCCCGACCATCTCGGAAAGCGTCTCGAAAATCTCGTTGCGCGAGGTCAGGCTGGTGAGGCGCTGGCCGATCTTGTTCAGCATGGCAAGGTCGCGGTTGCGGTGGAGAATGACGGCTTCTGCCCGCTCGCGTTCGGCCAGTTCCTGCTGGGCGGCCTGGAACAGGCGCGCGTTTTCGAGAGCCAGCGAAAGCTGCCCGGCCACCTCAATGACCATCTGGCGCTCTTCCTCGCTCCACGAGCGCATGTCGCGCTCATCCACCACCTCAAGGAGCAAGTCGCCCATCTCAGGAGCCTGGAACGGCACCGCGATGGTGGCCGGGTGATCGGGCTGCGTTGGGAGTACTTTCACCTTCTTCTCTTTCAGGCTGGCACGGCCAATCTCTGTCCAGGGCACGCTGGCGGGGTGAATGGCATCGCCGGATACAGCGACTCCGGTCAGCCTGGGCAGGTCGGCTTTTTCCTCCAAAGAAGGCAGGCCATCGGCAGGTGGGCGCGCCGCAGGCGGCTTGGGTTTTGAAGGCGCGTGCTCCTTTTTTAGGCGCCTGGGTTGTGTTTTTAGCGCAGGCGGCTCGATTGCAGCCTGCGGGAGGAGTTGAAAAAGCCCGCGCCAGCCATCCATGGTTGGGCCAGGGCCTGAGAGCACGCAAATGCGCGCGGCAACCTTCCCGCCCTGCCCGTTGAGCAGGAGCACATCGGCTTCGGCGGGGAAGCTGGAGCCGAGCAGGAGCGACTGTACCTCGGCCTGAGAACGCGGATCGAGGTGGAAGGCATCCAACGGCTCGCCGAGGAACGATTCAGCGTCACAGCCGAGCAGATCGCGCACCTCTGCCCCGCATTCGGTGTAACGCCCGTCGCGGTCCACAGCCCAGGCCCAACCGCTCAGAACGGGCGCCTGGGCCTGGAGCACTGCCGGAGCGCTCTCTGCCTGCGCCTCGAAGCTGGTGAACAGGTCGTTAAGCCGGCTGTTGAGCTGTTTCTTTAACATACGCTAAGATCTCCTGCGTCAAGGCGCGGTATTGGAGAGCGGCGCGCGTCTTCGGCGAGTGATAGATGATGGGCATCCCGGCGATGGAAGATTCCCTCAGGCGGGTATCTACCTCGATGACGGTTTCGAGGACGCCGTTGCCAAAGGTGGCGCGCAGCTGCTCGCTGAGTGTGCGGTGAATGCGGTTGCGGCGGTCGTATAGCGTGAGCAGCAGGCGGTAGGTGAGCTGCGGGTTGCCCTGGGTGCGGATCTTGCGGATGAGGGCCATCATGCTGCGCAAGGCGCTGATCGAGAAGAACTCGGCTTGAGTCGGCATGATCAACAGGTCGGCAGCCATGAGCGCGTTGTTGGTCACTGCGCCGAGGAAGGGGGGGCAGTCGAGGATCAGGCAGTCATACGCCCAGTCTTGTTCGCGCAAGGCCGAGCGCAGGGTCAATTCATGGTTCGAGCGGATCGGCAGGTAGCGTTCCGCCAGGGTCATGTTGGCAGTGGAAGGGATCAAATCCAGCCCGGGGATGCCCGTCTGGCAAATTGCCTGGCGAGGCGGAAGATTTTCGAGCAGCACGCCCGCGGTGGATTTTCCGTTTTGCGCTGCGTCCACAGCCAGCGCCATGCTCAGGTTGGCCTGCGCATCCAGGTCGAGGAGTAAGACGTTCAGGCCAGACTCAACCATCGCAGCTCCCAGCGAGATGGCTGTGGTCGTCTTGGCTACGCCGCCCTTTTCATTGGCAATCGCGATGATGTAACTCATACGGTAAGCTCCTCCGCCGGCGTGTCAATCTTCCAGGCGGCCTTCACCGCCATTGTGAGGCTCTTTCAGAGGGCTGGTCACCTTGCGGACGAAGATTTGAGCGCGCGAGGCTCCCAGGGCTTTCTGCAGCTCGCTGGCGGCAATCTCCAGCATCTGCTGCGGGTCGTTGGTCGAGCGGATGCGCCCGGTGATCTCCAGCACTTTCTTTTCGCGCTCGGCGCGGCGGACGGTCTTCTCGAGCAGGCGCGCGGCTTCGAGCGCCACACCGACCTGCTGGGCCACGTCCCGCACTGCCTGGAATTCCTCGTCTGTCCAGGTGCGGTCTACGCCGGTATCCTGCAGGCGGATCACGCCGATCGTCTCGCCGCGCAGCTGGATGGGAACGGCCATCACCGCGCGGATGGTGTGGTCGGGCTGCTCTTCGTTGATGAGGTACGGCTCGCCGGTCGTGTACACCTTGTCCACTTCGGGCAGTTCGAGGTCGCGTGCAAAGGAGCCGTGCGGCGTGTATTGGAACGTCCGGACCTGGCTGGCAGCCAGCTCGGCATCCCATTCCTGGCGCAGGTACTGGCGGTGAACGTTCTGAGCTTCTTGCAGGGCGCGGGCCGTCTCGGAATACAGGCGGTTGTTGTAGATGGCGATCGCCACCTGGTCTGCGAGGGTGCTGAACAGCTCGATGTCATCCGCCGAGAAGGCGTTGGGCTGAGTGCTCTGCACATCCAGCGCGCCGATGATCTCATCGCCCACTTTCAACGGCAGGGCCATTTCGGAGCGCGTGGCGGGCAGGTCGGGGTTGTTGAAGAAAACCGAGTCCTCGCCCACGTCGGTGGCGATTCTCGGCTGGCCGAAGGCGGTAACGTTGCCCACAATGCCCACCTTGCCGACGCGCAGCATGTGGTTGCGGGCCAGCATGCGCTGGCCGCCTTCCGAATTGGCCGCGCGCAAGACGGCAAATTCGCGATTCTCGTCCAGCAAGAAAATGCCGACATGATAGAAATTGAAGCGCTCGCTGATCAAGCGGGTGACGGAATCGAGCAGGGGCTGCAAGTCTTGCGAGGTGACGATGCTGCGGGCCACCTCGGCGACGGTTTGAAGCTGGCGAGAGCGGAGGGTCAGGGCTTCGTTCCGGCGGGCAATTTCCTGCGTGCGCTGCAAGACGCGCTCTTCCAGCTCGTTGATGAACGTGCGCAGCTGGTCGGTCATCTGGTTGAAGGCCCGGCCGAGCGTGCCGAACTCATCGTTGCCCAGCACGTTCGAGCGGGCGTTGAAATCTCCCTGCGAGATGCGTTCGGCTGTGGTGGTCAGGCTCTTGATGGGCGCGCTGAGCAGGTTGGAAAGCCCCACCGAAATGAAGCCGACGAGGACGGCGATCAAGGTGGCGATCAAGGTGGCGATGCGCACCTGGCCTTCGCGGATGGGGGTATCGTCGAAATTTGCCTGCAAATAGACAACCTTCCAGGGCCTGGTCTTCATACCGGCAATGCCGCCAATCTCATTCAACGGGTTGGCGCCGGGCATGTCGGCAGGGTCCAGGTTGGCGGAGAAGGTGGCTGCCCGGCCGGCGTTCTGCAAGGCGCGGGCCAGCTCGGGGAGGTTGGCCGATTTTTGGGCATCCGGGCGGGTGGGCAGGCGCTGTTCGGATGTGAGCTGGATGCTCTTTTCGGGGGGCAGCTCGAGGACGGTCGAATAGACCATATCGGGGGTATAGGTATCGGCCAGACGCAGCATATTCTCATCGAAGAGCATGGCATGCGAGTCGATCCCGAGCAGGCCGGAGTAGGTCTCGAGCAGGCGCTGGTACACCAGGGCGTTGTAGCGCACGCGCAGCACGCCGATTGGCTTGCGGTTCTCGCCCAGCACCGGCGCGCTGAAATACACATAGCTATACCCGGCGGTGGTGAAGAGCACTTCTGAGACGTAAGGCTGGCCGGTCTTGAAGGGAACCAGGAAATACTGCTGCCCGCCTTCTTCAAGTCCGATGTTCGTCTCGGTGGTGTCGAAGATATTCGTGCCTTTTTGATCCAGCAAGGCGTAGGAAGAAAGGTACTGGCGTTCGGCGGTTTCGCGGTATTGCAGGAGACGGAACACCATCTTCACGTCGCGCAGAGCGGCATCATCCACCCGCCCCGTGCGGTGGGCTTTCAGGAAATTGATCAACGGATCGACCTGCGCCTCTTGCTGGACAGACTTGAGATTGGTGTCGATGAAGCGGTCGAGGTTGGTCGCCACTTGAGAGGCCGTCAGCGCCACATTGTTCGAGGCGTTTGCGCGCATCTCGCCGATGGTCACCTGGCTTTCCACCAGGGTGGCGATGGCCAGCGAGATGATCACGATGGCGATAAACGCTGTTGTCAGGCGGATTTGCAGCGAGGAAGAGATGAACTGAATGGCCAGCATGGTGATATAGGCCATCAGCACGATTGCCAGCATCGAAGGGAGGATCAGGTTGATGGACTGCACTTCGAGGGTGGCATATGGCGAGAACACCGCCAGGAGCGACATCGATGCCGAGGCGAACAGGCCCAGCAGGATGCTCGCTGTGCTGCTGCGCCCGGCGCTGAGCGCAGAGCTTACGATCAGGCTGTAGATCAGGAAGATAATGGCCGTCGTCAGGCCGGCGCCTTTGATGAAAACCGCCTGGCCAAGGCCAGCCAGCGCGAGGAAAAGACTCACCCAGGCGATGGCGCGCAGCTCGAACCGGCCGGAGCGGATATTCAGAAGCGCCGGGATGCTCGAGAACCCCGCCAGCGCAAAAAGCCCCGCGATGAGATACAACGGCCAGGCTCCCTGCCGCAGCGCAAGAACCAGGTAACCGGCGGCGGCCAGCAGGCCCAACCCCGCGACGACGCTGGTGACCAGCAGCCAGACCAGGCCGGGCGAGAAGGCTTCGGCCTGCTGGGGCTTCTGGATCGGTTGGGTTGACGGGTTCAAGTCGGTCATCCTTCCTCCAGGATGAGGTTATTCTCTGGTGGCCAGCTGGACCACGACTTCTGAAACACCCAATGAGCGTCCAAGCTCGCTCGCGGTGGTACTGAGAATGCTCTCGATGTTGGTTGCAGCGCGCACCCTGGATGCGATCTCGCCGACCATCCGCTCGCGTTCAGCGCGGGTTTGAATCTCTTCGAGCAGGCGCACGTTGTCGAGTGAGACCGCCATGCGGTCAACCGCATTCTGCAGCAGTTCGATGATCTCCGGCGTGGCCTGGGCCGATGCCAGGGTGAGCTTCACGACCCCAAGGACCTGGTCGCGCAGCCGGATGGGAATATGCAAGATGCGGAACGGGCTTTCGCCTTCCGTGCCGGTTGGAGCCTCCTGCCAGAGGACCTTATTGAGGTCGAGGGGGTCCGGCGTAACCGGTTCGACCTTCTGCTGCCTGTACCGGTAGGCAAACCGGCGGCGCGACCTGCGCAAGTGTTGTTGCCAGGCTTCGCGCGTCATCAGGCGGGCATTTTCCAGGGTGGCGGCCAGGTTGTTCTGATATTGCTCGAGCAGGCGGGCTTTATCGAGGGCTGCGGCGAGCTGGTCGGCAATCGTTTGCAGCACATCCACGTCATCGGCCGAGAAGGCGTTCCGCCGCGTGCTTTGAACATCGAGCACGCCAACAACCTGCTCGCCCAATTTCATCGCTACGGCCATTTCGGAACGAGTCTCTGGAAGGTAAGGGTTTTTGTAGTGGGCAGGGTCTTCATCCACGTTGCCGGTGATGCGCGGTTCACCGCGGCTCATCACGTACCCCACAATGCCCACCTCGCCGATGCGCAGGCGGTGGTTGGCTTCGATCATCCGCCGACCGGCCTCGCCCGTGCCGGCGCGCAGCACGGCAAACTGGTTCTCAGGATCCGGCAGGAAGACCGCCGCATAGTAGTAACCGAACTGCTCGCGGACGACATCCACGGTGGTCTTCAACAATGCGTCGAAATCCGATTGCGCGGCGATGCGCGCGGCCACCTGCCGGGCGGCCTCCAGCTGGGCGGCTTTGCGAGAGATCTCTTCGGTGCGTTCTTCGACCCGTTTTTCAAGCTGGCTGCGTTCGTTTTCGAGCGTGCGGGCAAGCTGGCGGAACTTCTGCAGGGTGCGTGACAGGCCTAATGAAAACTGAAAGAGCGCCCCGGCCAGGCAGATGCCGCAAAGAATCGTCGAGAAGATGCCATACAGCCAGGCTTCCGGCTCGCCGGAGCTGACCATCACCGAGAAGGTGGGCAGCAAGACGCGCCGCGAAGTCATCAGCCAGCCGATGATTCCTTCGGCTGCGCACGCCGCAACGAGCGAGATGACGCCGGCGCGGACGCCAAGCAGCGCGCCGCCGAGCATGGCAAACGTGAGCAGGTACAGCGGGCCGCTTCCGCTCAAACCGCTGTGGATGAGGTCGGTCAGGCTCGCGGCTGCCAGGAGGGCCATCACAAAGGCGACGCGCAGGTGGAAGAGCAGGCGGCGATTGAGCGTCATGAAAATCATGACCAGCAAGATGACGCCGTAGAGAATCACCCGCGGGTGGCTCAGCTGCCATTGAATTGTGTAGAGCCAATAGACGAACGCCCCAACGGAAAAGAGGAGACCTGTGTTCAAGATGTGCTGAAGCACGATCTCACGCTGGATGCTCAGGTCATCCTTGTCCTGTAAAAAGGCGGGAATGAAATCCGGCTTGATGTTCTGGAAGAAGCTCATGCCAGCTTCTCCTTTCCGTCTGTGCGATGCACTTCATTGGAGAGGGCTTCAGGCGCGACAAGCTGGATGGAAACCTCGGCAACCGAGGGAAGCTGCCCCAGCTGTTCCACAGCCGATTTCAAGATCGCATCCAGGCTGGATGCCTGGTGGAAGGCGGCGGTCATCTCGTTCAGCTTGCGTTCCTGGAAGGCCCGCCATTCGGATTCCTGCACCAGGCGGGCGTTTTCGAGCGCGACGGCCGTCTGCGTGGTGACTGCGTTCAGGTAGGCGGCATCTTCTTCGGTCAACTGGTCGCGGTCGGTTTCGAGGGTGACCTGGCCGATGACCTGGTCGCGCAACACCAGCGGCACCTGGATGGTGTGCGCGGGCTGTTCCTGGCGGGTCGGGGCGCTGCCTTCGTACTCGAATTCCAGCTCGCCTGTGGTGGTAATCACCTCCGTCCAGGCTTTCTGAATATAGTTGCGGTTGAGCGCGCGGATTTCTTCCAGATTCTCGCTCAGTTCGCTGAACAGGTTGGCGTTTTCGATCGCCACCGCCAGGCTGTCTGCAATGCCCTGCAGCACGAGGATGTCATTCTGATCAAACGCCCGAGAGCGATCCGATTGGAAGGAGATCGCGCCGAGCACATCCGACCGGCTTAGAATCGGCAGCGCAACCTCGGAACGCGTATTGGGCAGGAATGGGTTGTTGAAACGCACGGCTTCTTCGCCCACGTCGAGCGCGATGCGCGGCTGCCGGTTGGCGATGGCCCAGCCGATCATCGAGTTCCCGCCGATGGCCAGGCGGTGATTCTGGTTGAGCATGGCCTGGCCGGCTTCGCCCGTCCCGGCGCGCAAGACGGCATAACGCCCGCTCGGTTCGGTGAGGAAAATGCCCACATAGTACAGGTCGAAACGCTCGCGCACCAATTCGGCCACCTGCATGAAGAGAGATTCAGGGGTATTTAAGCGGCTGATGGCGCGCGAAATTTCGGCAGCCGTGCGCACCTGCATCAGCCTGCGCTGGATATCTGCAGTGCGGCTCTGCACGGTGTCTTCCAAGACGCCGCGCTGTTTTTCCAGGTTCGCGGCGAGTTCTTCTTTTTCCTTCAGGCCCGATTGCAGACCGTTTACCAGGGCTGTGATTGAAAGGGTCACGCCCCCGGCCAGCAGCAGATAGGTGAACAGGCCGTTCAGCCAGTTGGGGCTGCGCAGGAACAGATCCATATCGTGCAGAACGATCAGGTTGTTCGAGACGCCCAGCCCCGTGACGAGCAGGGTGAGGAAGCCGATCAAGATGGAAACGAGCCCCGGAATATACCCCAACAGCGAGGCCGTGAGCGTGCAGAAGATGGTCAGATAGAAACGAAGCTCGCCGGGCAGGCTGCTGTCGAAGAATTCCGAGAAGGCCAGGATGTACACCATGCCGATGACGATCAGGCTGCGCAGCGTGTAGGGCAGCTTGCGGAGGATGGTGATGAGGAAGAGGATGAGGAACAGGCCGATATACAACGCGGCCAGCCCCCATTTTCCCACGCGGATCACCGAGGCGGTGGCGAGGTAGATGATGGGCAGAGCCATCGCCACCAGGCCCAGCAGCATGGTTTGCAGGATGCGGTCGCGGATGACGGCCAGGCTTCCCTTTGCCGCCACGGAAGGCAGGGTGTAACCGGGCAGGAGCGGTCGGAATATGGAGCTCATGCGTTATCCTCGCTGCCAGTTTCTGGCCCGTGGCCGTTCCCGTTTGCCGGAGCCGACGGCTCTTCGGGTTGCAGCTGCGGGCCGGTGAGGGTGATGCGCGCGCGTTGGGCGCCGACCGTGCGGCCAATCTCAGCCACCGATGTCTGCAAAATGGTGGCGATATCGACCGATCGGCGGATGCGGCTGGTGGTTTCGAAGAGCGTCTTCTGGCGGTCCACCTGCCGGCGAACCTGCTCGACCAATTTCCAGTTGGTGAGAACCGCGCCAAGGTTGTTTGCCAGGGTGGCCATGATATCCACATCATTCTCATCGAAGGCAGCCGGTTGGTCGCTCTCGAGGTTGAGCGCGCCGATCAGATTTTCACCAAAGATGATCGGCAGTGCCAACGCGCTGCGGGTGCGTTCGTCGGCCTGGATATAGCGGGGGTCGTTGAGGACGTTATCCACACGGATCGGGCGGCGGTCTTGAGCAGCGGCGCCGATCAACCCCTGGCCGAGAGCGAGCCGCAATGAAGGAGGTTTGCCGCCCTGGTAACCGGCGGCCGCTGCCAGCTCGAGCTCGTTGCGGCCGTTGAGCAGGAAGATGCCGATATGATCGGCCACCTGGGCAATGCTCAGGCCCGATGCCACCTTCGCAAGCGCTTCATCGAGGCTGTCTGCCGAGGTGGCGGCCACGTTGATCTGGTGGAGCAGCTTGTGCTTGCCGAGCATTTCCTGCGCCGCGGTGTACAGCCCGGCATTGTGGATGGCCGTGGCGATCTGATCGGCCAGGATGCCGAGAATTTCGATATCGTTTGGATGGAACGCCCCAACCTGGGTGGACTGCACATCCAAAGCGCCAATGACCTGGCCCGCATAGATCAGCGGAATGGCCAACTCGGCGCGCGTTTCAGGCAGAAGCGGGTTCGGGAAGTGCGTCGGGTCGTGGGTGACATCCGGTACGATGACCGCCTCGGCGTGCGCCGTGGCCTGGCCGACGATCGAGCGTGAACCGACTGCCAGCCGGTGGCGGTTGGCTTTCATCTGCCGCCCGGCCTCGCCGGTCGATTCGCGCAAGACGGCATACTCACCGAGCGGGTCGAGCAGGAAGACGGACGCGTGGTAAAAGCCAAAGCGATCGCGCACCATGTTGACGGCTTTATCGAGCAGCTCGTCGAGGTCCAAGATACCGGCCGAGTCACGGGCAATCTCAGCGGTGATGCGGATCTGCTCTTCGCGCTTGAGGGCGTAAGCTTCGGCCAGCTTCAGGTCGGTGATGTTGCGGCGAATCGCCATCACTCCGATGATCGAGCCATCTGAGCTGCGCACGGGGATGCGCGAAACGAGCTGCCAGTTTGCCTCGCCGCCGAGGTCGATCTTCTCGACATCGCCGATGCGCGGTTCGCCCGATTCGACCACCATCCGGTCGCCGCTGTAGATTTGAGACGCAATTTCTTGCGGGTACAGGTCGAAGTCGGATTTCCCCACCAGGGTTTCAGGCCGCTGGTTGAACAGGCGGGCGGCGGATGTGCTGACGCGCAGGTAAGTGCCGTGTTCGTCTTTCACGATGATCGAGTCGGGCGTGTTATCCAGCCAGGTGGAGAGCATGAGGCGCTCCTGCTCATACACCGCCAGGGCAGAATGCATTTCATCGAGCAGCTGGGCGTTGCGCAGGGAGGTTGCCACCTGAGGGGCAATGGTCATCATCAAGTTAAGGTCGTCCTGCGTGAAGCGCCCCTCGTTTTCCTGGTCTTGAAGGATAAGCGCGCCGATCAGCACACCGCCGACGATGAGAGGAACACCCATCCAGGACCGCGCCGGCTGGCCAACGATGCGCGCGCCCAGTTCGGCGGCCCGGCTCTCGGTATCGCGGGTGATGAGCAGCGGTTTCTTGTTTTGGATGATGTACGATGTCAATCCGTTGCCAACCGGCATCGGATCCAATTGGAGCAATTGCTGATCCTCAAATGCATAAGGGAATTCGATCATCTCACGCTGCGGGCGGTAGAGCGCCAGGACGAAGCCCAGGTCGCTGCCCATCGTTTCGGAGACCAATTGGTGCAGCGTGCGGAAGAGCTCTTGCGGGTTGGTTTCGGCAGAGGTGGCCTGGCTGAAGTTCGCCAGCACCTGCAGCTCGGTCAGGCGCTGCTGGAGCGTGGTCAAGAGGTTGTATTTATCCAGGCCGGCTGAGATCACATCGGCCAGGTTGATGAACGGCTGCAGGGTGGCCTGGCTGACCTTGTGACCCTCGGGGAAACCGACCACCAGCACCTTGACGGGCTTTCCGGCCTGCATGCAGGGCAGGATGATGACCGAATGGCAGCTGCGCCGGAGGAAGAAAGACAGGATATTCTCGAACTCGGTTGGCCGGGTGATATCTTCGAGGAAGACGGGTTCGCCTTTGGAGAGAGCCGGGATGACCCTGCGGGCGGGAATATCAATGGTGTTCAAGCCGCGCTCCAGCTTGCGCGAGCGCGGGTCGTAGAGTGCCACAATGTGCAATGTGTCGCCGTCCAGGCTGAACAGCGCGCTGGCATGCTGGATCTTGGGCAGGTTGTCGATGATGCTGTCGAGGGCTTCCTGCTCGGTTGCTGCGGCACTCACCTGGCGGGTGATGCGGTTGAGCAGCGAGGTCTCCTCCAGGTCAACCTGGGCTGCCTGCAGCAGGCGTGAATTTTGTATGGCGCCGGCCACCTGGTTGGCGACCGTCTGGAGTACGTTGAGCAAATCGGCGCCGATGCCGGCCGGTTGATCGGAACGAACCTCGAGCACGCCGAGGATTTCGCTGCCGGTTGAGATGGGCAGGGCTGCCAGCGAGCGCGTGAGCGGGAGCGGCGCTTCGGGTTGGTAGAGCGGCTCGGCTTCCACATCCGGCACTTCGCGGGCGGCGTTCCGTTCGGCCACCCAACCGGGAAGCGTGGATGAGTTGATCGGCAGGCGGTCGTTCGGGCGCTTCACCTTTTGGCCTGAAGAAAGGTCGGATTCGCGCAGGACGAGGAAGCGGCGCGTTTCATCAACGAGGTAAATTGAAGTGCAGTACAGGCCAAAGCGTTCGTTGAGCAGGTTTGCCGTGCGGCTCAGAATCTCGTCCAGTTGAAAGGTGGAGGTGGCAATCTGAGCGACTTCGGATGCGGCGCGCAACTGGCTGGTGCGCTGTTCCACCTGCCTTTCCAGGTTGGCGTACTGGCTGTTCAATTCGGATGCCATCTTATTCATTGATTCAGCCAGCAGACCGATTTCATCTTTGCGGTTGACGAACGCGCGCTGCTCGAATTTCCCTTCGGCATACTTACGCGCCACATCGCTCAGGTGAAGGAGCGGGTTGACGACCTGGCTTGCCCCGATGAACGAAAGCCCCGCCAGCGCCACGAGGAGGAATCCCAGCATGTACATGCTGAAGCTGTCCAGGAGCGGAACCTGCCCATAAAGAGAAGCGGTGGGAACCTGGAGAATTAGCGCCAGGTCTTGCGCAGGTATGATCCGCACATAGGCGATGACGGGCTGGTTATCGTACGAGGTGAAGGTGATCGGCTGCACCGTCTGCTGGCCGGTGATGACCGGATTCACAGCCGCGAAGAACGGCTCGAACCTGGGCAAAATCTGCAGGGGGGTGTCTGTTCCGGCCGAAATGACATCACCGCCGGCGTTCATGTAGAAGGCACGCGCCCCTGGCAGGAAAGCCGCCGATTGATTGAGCGCGCGCGAATAGAGCAGCGTGGATGAGACCCCGATGACGGTGTAGCGGGCACCATCCGGTGCGGAAAATACCCGGCTGGAGAGCAGCGTCAGGCCGTTGCCGGTCGAGCGGAAGGGATTGAAGACCGGTTTGGATTGGGTGGTGTTCACCAGGGGGCGCAGGGCGGCGTGCGTGACCCGGCCGCCGACACCAAAGTTATCATTGATAAACTGGCTGTCGGATGCGGCGACGACGTTCCCGCCTTCATTCACCACGAACAACTGGCTGAAGACCGGTTCGCTGGCGGCCGTGCCCTGCGCGGTGGTGATCAACTGGGTACGGAGGGTCATCGTGGCGGTGGATGACTCAACCAGCGGCACCTCAGGATCCAGGCTGGTGCTGAGGTTGACGAGGAAGGCCTCGTTCGCAGTCAGGCTTTCGAGTGTCGCGGCGCGTGACTGCGCAAACTCCTCGAGCTGGGCGGAACTGTTGTTGGTGATCTGGTAAAGCTGGTTGGCAACCAGTCTTTGGATCTGCGCCCGGGTGCGGTAGTAGGAAACGCTTCCGACCAGGATCACCGGAATGAGCGAAACCAGGACGATGGCGATGACCAGCGTCTTCCGCAGGCTGTCTTGCCGGAAGAAACGCAAGAAACGGCGAAGCCAGCTCTCGCGCAGCGGCCTTTTTACTCCTCCCTCAGGCTGCAGTAAACCCATGCCACGCTCCTTAGAACATCATCTCCCAAACCGGCTCGCCGGAAAGGATGCGTTGAATCTGGTCGGGGAAGCGGTCTGGATCCAGCGGTTTCCCCAGAAAACCGTTGAAACCGGCCTGGCGGGCCTTATCCATCTGTTCCTGGCTGGCCTCGGCAGTGACGGCAATGACGGGAATTTCTTTGAGCTTGGGTGATTGCCTGATCTTCTTCAAGGCTCCATACCCGTCTTCATAAGGCAGGCGGATATCCATCAGGATCAAGTCCAGCTGCGGGAGGGTATCGGCATATTCGACGACCTCGTAACCGGAGGTCTTCCATTCACAATGGATGCCCAAGAACCCGAGCATGCGCGCGATCAGTACGAAATTGGATACGTTATCTTCGACAACAAGCACTGTCTTTTCTGGAGGCATAAGATACCTTTGGACTTATAGACCTTGCCTGGCGCTCTGCGTTGCAGGAAACCGACCAGCTCAGCCCAGGTGTTCCTCTACCTGGTCGATGAACTTATCCACATCGATGGGCTTCTCGATATAGCCATCGCAGCCCGCGTTGAGGGTGCGCTCGCGGTCGCCTTTCATCACGTTGGCGGTGATGGCCACGATGGGCACATTCTTCAGCGAGGGTAAACTTTTGATCTCCTGTGTGAGGGCATACCCATCGACATCCGGCATGTTGATATCCATCAGGATCAAATCGGGTTTCACTTTTGCCAGCATGTCACGGGCCTGGTAGGCGTTTTCGGCTTCCACCACCCGGTAACCGGAAGCCATTAAGATGCGCCGGACGAGTAAACGGTTATCGAAGTTATCTTCAATGTGCAAGATGGTTTTCGAGTCAGGCATGAGTAGAAGGAATCCTTTGAGTGAATGGAAACAGCCCACAAAAGGGCTATCGAGCCAATTTGGCCCATTTCCTATACGATCTATTGTAAGTATTTATACCTGAACACACCTATCAGCGGGTTGTCAGATACTTTGCAGTTTTGTTAGGGGCTGGATTTCTTGCAAATCGAGAATTCTGTGGCCAGGCCTCAGCTTTTTGACGAGTAACGCTGCAAAACGGCGAGAAGCCCGGCAAGGTTCTCAAGGATGAAATCCGGCTGAACGGGGGCCGTGCTCACCTGCTCGATGCGCGTTTCACCGCTCAGCACGAGGACGGTGAGGATGCCGGCTTTTCCCAGGGCGATGTCGGTGTACAGGCGGTCTCCGACCATGCAAATCTGCTCGCGTGGAAGGTTCAGCTTCTCGGAGATGGCCTCCACAATGGGCGGGTTTGGCTTGCCGATGATCACGTCCGGCCGGCGGCCGGTTGAGGCGGCGACCATCTCGATCATCGCGCCGATGTCGGGCATGTAGCCGGTTTCGGTCGGGCAGTTGATATCTGGATGCGTGGCAATGTAGGGGATGCCGGTGTTCAACAGGTCGCACAAACGGCGGATTTTAGTATACGTGAGCGTGGTGTCGAAACCCAGCACGGCCACGTCCGGCGAGCGGGAGGAGAGAACGAAGCCGGCGCGCCGAAACTCGGCTCGCAGCGAGGGCGTGCCCACCAGGAAGACCCGTGCATGGGGATGCTTCCTTGCCAGGTAGATGGTGGTGGCTTCGCCGGAGGTGAAGATGCGCTCCTGGCTCACTTCCAGGCCAAGCCTTTGAAGTTTGGCGGCATATTCGGCGCGGCTCTTGGACGAGTTGTTGGTCAGGAACAGGTAACCAACTGATCGCTTTTCGAGATACGAAAGGAACTCCAGCGCGCCGGGCAGCAGCCGGTCGCCGAGGTAAAAGGTGCCGTCCATGTCGAGCAGGAAGCAGCGCACATCCAGCAGGCGAGAGACCGGGGTTGGCATTCGATAATTATAGGCGAATCGACCGTATCAATGGGTTTTGAAACGCAAAACGGGCGAGATCTGGCCCGTTTTACGTGGTATGCTGTGTTTTCCGTGAGCGGGTGATGGGATTCGAACCCACGAAATGGTAGCTTGGGAAGCTACTGCCTTACCGCTTGGCGACACCCGCGCTGTGACCTGGATTTTAAACCATCTCGGTTTTTTGTGCAAGAGGGAACCAGCGGTGCCATCACAGCGTCTATTGCCTGTAGCCTGTCAGATTCATGAGCAGGTTAAGGGCGTACCCGGCGTTGATCAACACGCAGGCGTAGGTGTGGCAATCATACAGCATCTGGCGCCGGGCCACCTGGCCAAGGCTGCGAACACCTTCGGGCTGTTCCAGGCTGAGCATGGCTTCGATGATGCCCGGCAGATAGATGGTTGCCGGAACCTGGCTGAGCGTAAATAATAGCCCGTAACGCTCAAGATACGATGTGTCGAGTAGAATGGCGATGACCAACTCGGCGGCGCTGCGCCGGATATCTTCTGGAAGACGCGGATCGAACAGGCGAACGATGGCCTCGGGAGCCAGCTGGTATAACAGTTGCACCGTGTCGATGATGCCGACCCCGTAGATTTGAGCCCCGAGCGCCGGGTCAAGATTGCGCAGCAGGCTGATCAGGTAGTCGCGTTTTTCGATGATGGTGGCATCCATGCATGAATCTCGTATAATGAAAATTATAGCAAAGGAAGCCCGCCGGACGATCGGATTGGGCGGTTCTGTTTACAGGTAACCTATGAATAAAGCATTGTGGAAAAAAGCTCTGCCTCAGCTTGCGAAGCTGCTCGGCGTGTTGATCGTCCTCAGCCTGGCGAGGTTTTCAGCGGTTGACGCGACTCCGCGCGTTTTCCAGGGAACCGGCCCCTACCGGATTTTCCTGCCCCAGATCCAGAATTTCATCGTCGAGAACGGCCCGGCAGTGTATACGACCAGCTATTACATGTCCACCGTTAATGGAACCACGCTTTACAACCGCGGGTGCGCGCTGGGCGACCGCGACTTGAAGCGCCCCGGAACGCAAGATAACATGGTGATTTTGGATTTCGGCGGCCCGCGCAAGCTGTCTTCCGGCGCATATGGGGCGCGTCTGTTCATCACGGCGGCTTACGTCTCCACCAGCCAGATTGCCAACGCGGTGGAGCAGTTCGGGAAGGGGTATTACAACTGCACCGGCGACGACCTCTCATCCACTCTGGTGATTGGCATCGGGACGAACAATTACATCTACCCCGATTGCAAGACCGACGGAGATTGCGACATTTACCAGGTGAACGGTGCGCACGGGCAGGCCTGGGCTCAAATGGTCAACGAGGTGAACCAGTGGTTTGTGGACAACGGTTACTCGCGCCAGGTGAGCGCCGCCGGGGCGAACGACATTGAGCTGAGCTGGAATTCGTATGCGGCGACGAGGGACTGGCTGGATGGTTATGACCGGGTCAACCAGTATGAAATGCTCAACTTTGGAGCCATCCCGGGCTGCCCGTATTTTGCCAGTCCGGGCGCACAGTGCGGCTCGTCTCCTTACTTGTGGTCGAAGGAAGAGGTCTGGTACGTCACCTGGGGTTCGTCGCCGGTGTATCCGGTGCCGGAGATCTACGCCAACAGCGGGGTGAACGCACAGCAGTGGTACCTGATGAGCGTGTATGCCTACCAGACTCACGGCCTGGCGATGGAATTTCGCGGAGTGATGACTCAATTTCAATCCTGCCAGGTCAACCCCGATTCCGCCTGCCCGGTGCTGGATAACACGCCGCTGGAAGGCTATAACCAGCTCTCCGGTTATGTCAACGGCGATGCACGCACCGCGCACAAAATCCGCTGGTCAACGGATATCACCTGGTGAAAGGAACAACCATGCGACGCATCTTACCCTGGGCGCTTGTGGCCCTGGTCTTGATTGCCGGAAGCTTCACCATTTGGCGTTGGGCGGCGGCCGGCGAGGTGAACCTATCCGCGCCGGGGCAGCCCCGGCAGGGCGCCACACCGGTTGCGAACCCGATCAATCCCGAGCGGTTGTTCGACCCCGCTCTCGACCCGCAAAGCCGCTCGGCGCTCTCTGAAAAGCTGGAAATCGAAAACCGGCGCACAGCCGATTCATCGGCAGGGGCAGGTAACCCGGCCCCGAAGACCCCCGGCATGGTCACCCCCGCGCCGGGACTGGCTGCGGCGGCAGGGGGGGAGGTGCAGAGCGGCATTTACCCCGGCAGCGACGGCATGGTGCGCCCGGATGATGCGCAGATCAACAATTACTGGGTCGGCACGGTCGGCGGGCAGGTGCTGGTGGTGCTGGCGGGTTCGGAACCCGATGATGCCGGGAAGGGTTTGGTCATCCTGCTTACCAGCGACGGGTTTTCCGTCACCGGGCGGCAGCGCGTGCAGGCCCCGGGCGGGATCGGCAGCCTGAAGGTGACCCAGGCCGATAGCGAGCGCCTTATGATGCAAGATAACCAGGGCAATACGATCACCTTTGACCTGGCTTCACGATCGTTCATCAAATAGAACCGCATGGAAGAACAAAGAGATCAGGCCCGGCATTGACTCCGGGCCTGATCTCTTTAAAGTAGGCAGCGAATGATTATTACGCTTCGGGGTTGGCCGGAGGGGGAACCACCGCGGCGGGCTTGCGGTTCTTGCGCGCCCGGCGAATGAGCACCCAGACCAGGCGGATGGGCAGGAAGATCACCAGCCCGATCGGCACGACGAAGAGGATGATCCAGATAGCCGCGTTGCCGAGGAACTTGAGGCCGTTGATGGTGGCCTGCAGGGCGTTGCGCGCCACGCCGACGGGCTTCCAGTTGCCGATGGAAAGCGGTTCGATGGCGGCCTTCGATTGGATGGTGACCGAGATCATCGAGAGGGCTGCCGATTCTTCATAATATTGGATCTGGCCCTTGAGCACCTCGATCTGCTCGCGGATGCTCACCAGCTGGTTGTAAACCGCCAGGACATCTTCCGTTTTGGTGGCTCTATCCATGATGGATTGGAGCTGCTTTTCGGTGTTGAGCAGGTTGGTCAGGCGCGATTGCAGGTCGGTGTAATCTTTGGTCACATCCTGCCCGGTGACGTTTTCCGTCAGGATATCGGAATCTTTATCGACCACCAGGGCCTTGATGCGGTCGAGAGCTTCATCCAGCCGGGCGGCTGGCACGCGGATGACGATGCTGGCCTCCGGCAGTTCCAAGCCGTTTTCAGTGGCTGTCTTGTAGACATTGGATGAGACCACGAACCCGCCCATCTCGGCGGCCATCTTGCCAACCGCATCGACGGCCTCCAGCGGGTTCAGGACGGCGATATTCAAAGTGGCGTTCTTAATCACCAGCCGGTCGGCCTGGTTCGAAACGGTCACATCGGCGACATTAGCGGATGCGAACTTGCCCGGCGATTCAGCCGCGATATCGGGCGCGGCGACCCCGCCCGTCTGCGGGGCGCTGGATGGAGCGCTGGACCTTGCCGGAGAACAGGCCGCAAGCACGGCGGATAGCAGCAACAAGGCGATGAGCAGGCGTTTGATCATGGGTTCTTCTCCTCAATCCAAAACCATCTTAAGGCGAAGACGTGAAATCCGTGCGGAAAGTTCCTTGCTCTTATTGTAGCCAGTTCCAGCCGATTTGCATCACCAGCCTTCGATCAGCCGCAGCGCGTGCCGCTCAGGCAGGTTCTCGGCGAGGATTCGCTGCTGCACGCTCTCGATATCATACTTGACGCGTTTGTATCGAACGGTCAACCCGGCGGTATCGAGCAGCGCATAAGCCGCGCGAGGATCGTGGTCGCGCGGCTGGCCGACCGACCCAGGGTTGATGATGACACGCGGCTTCAGCTTGGTTTCCTGGTCAACGGGCGGGATCGACCAGCGCGCCGGCCGGTGGGGCTGGGTGAAGGTGAACTGGATGGGCAAATGGGTGTGACCGACAAAACAATAATCGGTCTCGAAATACTCGAAATTGATCGAGGCGGCGCCGGGGTCGAGCAGGTATTCCCAGACCGGGTTGCGCGGGCTGCCGTGCACCAGGGTGAAGGGTTCATGCACTTCCACCTCGGGCAAAGATTCCAGCCAGGCGCGGTTACTATGGCGCAGCGTTGCACTTGTCCATTGGACGGAGAGGCGCGCATCCTGGTTGAAGGTTTGCAGCGGAATCATCCCGATAACGGCGGCATCGTGGTTGCCTAACAGGCACACCAGGTCAGGCTGTTTTCTCAACAGTTCGATGCACTCGTTTGGGTAGGGGCCGTAACCGACCACATCGCCCAGGCACCACACTTGATCGACCGCACCGGCATCCAGCAGCACGGCCTGGAGCGCCGGGAGATTGCCATGAATATCGGAAAGCACCAGGACTTGCATAGGCGCTAAGGAATATCGAAGCGCAGCTCCCATTGACCGGGAGCCAGGCTCTTTAGGGTGGATGTATCGCCTACAAATACGATCCAGGAAGGACCTGGCTTCAGGTGCATCGGTAACCCCCATGAGTTGAAGAATTGGATTGGGCGCCCGTTGGAGACGGTGACCCAGCTGCCTTCGATGCGCACGCCGTCGCGGAAGAACACGGCGCGCTTGCCAGCATTTTGGTCAAACAGAGCGATGTTGTGCTTGGTCGGGGCCAGCTCGGTGTAGGTGGCGAAGACCAGGATCACATTGGCCATCGCGATCTGCCGGTTATTCACCCGGTCCACCATCGGTTCCATCGGGATATCGCCCGAGGTAGTGGCGCCGGATTCGATCCAGCGCTCGTAGAGGCCCGTGGCGGCGTTGTACCGCCATTCACCGCGCGCCTGGCGGCTGAATTGCACGGCGAGAAAATCGGCGGTTTCGTTCACGGGGTGAATCTCGTTGCTGAAGATCATGCCGCGCAGGTCGCGGCGGTTGTTGCTTCCGCCCAGGACATTCGTATAGTATTCAGAAAGCTGGCGCGTGTTGACGAACAACGTCGTTTCGGGGATTTCGGCTTCGATGCGGAATTTGGGCGGAGAAGGGACGTCCTTCTCGGCCAATGCCCGCGGGCCAAGCTCTTTGAGGATTTGCTCGTCGGTCGAGTCATCGGCATTGCCATAAAAGAGCAGGCCCTGGTACATTTCGGCCAGCTGCGCATCCACCAGCCGCCCCGAACGCACCGGTCCGGCCATATCGGCATCCTGTCCCAAGAAAACGGCCATGAAGCGGTTGAAACCGTAGCCGATATAGTATTCGAAAACCAGGTCGGCGAACGAAAGCCCGGCATGCGGGCGGCCTTCGCGGGGGTAATTCGAGATCTTCACCATCACCGGGCGGCGTTCGAGGCGCGAAAGGTCTTCCACCTGGAGGCCGGTCAGCGGGTCGATGTTATCCGGCAGGTCGGGCAATTCCACCAGGGGGAGCGGCGTGGGAGAAGGGAGGGCTTCTTGCTGGGTCTGCGGGGCAGGCAGTTCGGGAGTTACCTCTTCGAGTGCCTGGTTGGGATCGCGGGCAGACCAGACAGCCGGCTGCGGCGGGGTAGTTTCGCAGCCGGAGATCAGCAGCAACAGAAGCATGGCCGAAAGCACAGCGCGTCGAAGGTTCACAGGCGGGCCTCGGCGGATCTGAGCGGCTGTTCTTTGGGGATAAGCAGGAACATACAGAAGCCGGTTTGGTTCGATAAAGAATGCAGCCCGATGGCTGCTGTGTCTCAATCTAGTATAGCACGAAAACCATACCCGCTTTTCGCGCTGTGCCCTCAGGCCTTCTTTACCGATTCAACGATCTCGGCGGCGTAATCGAAACGGTTGAACGCGGGCATGATATACACCCCCTGAACGAGTTCGCGCAATTGCTCGATCAATTCCACCGCCACGCGGATGCCCTCCTGAGCGCCCGAGTCGCCTGCGCGCGCCATTCGCTCACGGATGGATTCTGGAATCACGATGCCGGGCACTTCCTGATGCAAGAAGTTGGCATGCCGCGAGCTGGCCAGCGGCAGCACCCCGGCCAGGATGGGAATGCTCAAGGAGCCGCCAAGCTCGTTTTGAACCGATTGGAGGAATGCGCGCGCAACGGGGGGGTCGTAAACCGGCTGGGTGAGGATAAAATCCGCCCCGGCTTTGAGCTTGCGCTTGAGGTTCTTGATTTCCGCTTCTGGCTCCGGCGGATTGAGGTTGAGCGCGCAGCCAACGAAGAAGCCCGTCGGCTGGCCGATGTCGCTGCCGGCATGGTCCACGCCGGCATTGAACCCCTGCTTGATCAGCTTGATCAGGCCGGAAGGAACCAGGTCGAAGTTATCCATGGCGTTTGGGTAATCGCCGATGGCGGTGGGGTCGCCCATCACGACGAACACGTTGCGCACGCCCAGGGCATGCGCGGCGAGCAGGTCACCCTGCACGCGCAGCAGGTTGCGCCCGCGCGTGGGGAAGTGCAAGACAGTCTCGATGCCCACGCCGGTTTGGATCAGGTTGCAGACGGCCCACGGGCTCATGCGCATGCGCGCCATGGGAGAATCGGCCACATTGATCACATCCGCGCCGGATTCGGCCAGCAGCGAAGCCCCGGCGAGGATCTTGTGCGTCGAGAGGCCGCGCGGCGGGTCCATCTCGACGGCGACGACGAACCGGCCCTCGGCGAGCTTCTCGGCCAGCCGGGTGGGCCGCTGCTCGGGGGCCTGTTCTTCGGCAGGGATGCTCAGATTGATGCCATTTTCGGGGGCGCAGCCGGGGGCGCTTGCCAGCAGCGCGCGGGCCATCGATTGGATGTGCTGCGGCGTGGTCCCGCAGCAGCCGCCCACCAGGCTGGCGCCCGCCTCGCAGAAGGCCAGGGCGTATTCGCCAAAGTATTCGGGCGGAGCGGGGTACATGATCCGCCCGCCGACCTGCTCGGGCCAGCCGGCATTCGGCATGATGGAAAAACGCGCATCGGGCACTTCGGCGCGCATCAACTTGAGGATGCGCAAGAGCTGGTTGGGGCCGCCGGAGCAATTGACGCCGATCAGGTCGGCCCCGGTTTGGGCCAGCGAGCGGGCCACCTTGGCCGGGCTGTCGCCGAGCAGGGTGCGGTCGTCGCGCGTGAAGGTGACGGAGGCAACCACAGGGACGGCAGGGTTCACCAGGCGGGCCGCCCGCACCGCTTCGTTGATCTCGTACAGGTCAGAGATCGTCTCGATGATCAGCAAATCCACGCCTGCCGCGACGAGCGCACCGATTTGCTCGCTGAAGGCCTGGCAGGCCTGTTCGGGTTGAACGCGCCCGAACGGGGCCAGGCGCACGCCCAAAGGGCCCACGTCACCGGCGATGAGCACATCTTTGAAGGAGGCACTCACCATGCGGCGGGCCAGTTCGACGCCCGCCTGGTTGACCTCGGCAACGCGGTGTTCGAGGCCGTGCCGGGCAAGTTTATACCGGTTTGCGCCGAAGGTGTTGGTCTGGATGATGTTGGCTCCGGCTTCGATATACTCGTGGTGCACCTCGGCGACCAGCGCGGGGTCGCTCAGGTTGAGGGCGTCGAAGCAGGCATCAAAGGTGACGCCGCGCGAGTGAAGCACGGTGCCCATCGCTCCATCCGAGAGCAGCGGCCTGCGGGTGGTTAACCGTTCGAGGAATGTGCTCATAGCGTTCACTTCATCAATTGTTCGATGCGGCTCTCGCCCACCGAGAAATACTTTGCCTGCGGGTGGTGGAGGATGATCGCGGCGGTGGACTGCTCTGGGACAAGCTGGTACGCGGGCGTCAGGCTCATGCCAAGCTCTTTTTCGGCAGGGAGGAGCGAGAAGACGACCTGGTGATCGGGCAGGTCGGGGATGGCCGGGTACCCCCATGAGTAGCGCTTGCCCTGCTCTGGGGCCAGGCCCAATTCGCGGCGGATGTGGGCGTGGAGGTAATCGGCGGTTGCCTCAGCGGTTTGCACACCCAGGCCGTGCGTGAAGTACGCCTCGGTGTAATCGGCGGCTTCTTGCAGCCGCTCGAAGCGCCGGGTGGCTTCGTGCCCGACGGTGACGACCTGCAGGGCGACGACATCGAACTGACCTGCGCCTGTGGGCAGGAAGTAATCGGCCAGGCAGAGGTGATCGCCATCCGGCTGGCGCGGGAAGTTCAACCGGGCCGCCTCGCGCGGTGCGGCGGCGTTGAGCGTGGCAGGGTCAAAGAGCACCAGCTGGTTGCCATCGGCTTGCGCGGGCCAGTACCCGTACACGCCCTGGGGCTTGAGCCAACCCTCGGCAATGGCTTCACGCTTCATGCGTTCGAGGCGGGCCATGAACTCGGCTTCGAGCTTCTGCCAGGCTTCTCCGTGGGTGTTCTTGGCTCCCCACGAGAGGCGGAAGAGCTCATTGAGGGGCAGGTGCTGGAAGACCAGTTCGAGCGGCATTTCGCGCACCACCCGCGGCCCCCACAAGGGCGGCTGCGGGATGCGTTCGGCGGGCTGGACGCTCGAGCGGGGCGCACTTTGGGCAGGGCCGGCGGCTGCCGAACGGCTTCGGCCGAGTTCGAGCTCGGCCTCGCTGCGGACGTTTTGCAGCAGAGCCGGGCGCTCCTGGGGGTCCATCAGGGCGTTCATCGTCGCCAAACCCTCGAAGGCGTCTTTGCAGTAGAACACGCCCGGTTGGTAAAGCTCGCCGGATTCGGTCTGTAAAATCCGCCGACCAAAGCGCCGGTTGATCGCCGCGCCCCCGACCAGGACCGGGAAGTTCAGGCTGCGCCGGTGCAGCTCGTTGACAATGAGAGGCATCTGCTTGGATGTGCTGACCAGCAGCGCGCTCAAGCCGATGGCATCGGCGTTCAACTCGACGGCTTTGGAAATGATCGTTTCGGCGGGAACCTGTTTTCCCAGGTCGAAGACCTCGTAGCCGTTGTTCGAGAGGATCGTCTTGACGAGGTTCTTCCCGATGTCGTGCACATCGCCGTAAACGGTGGCGAGCACCAGCCTGCCCTTGGAGACGCCTTCTTTCTTCTCCAGGTAGGTCTCCAGGTGCGAGACCGATTTCTTCATCACCTCGGCGGATTGCAGCACAAAGGGTAAGATCAACTCGCCCGCGCCGAATTTATCGCCCACCAGTTTCATAGCGGGCAGGAGGACGCCGTTGAGAATCTCCACCGCGGCTTCATGGCGAGATTTCCCATCGCGGCGGGAGATGATCTCATCGATATCGGCTTCCACGCCTTCCTTCTGGCGGTAGAGGATGCGCCAGCTCAGGCGCTCGGCTGCGCTCAGCGATTGGAGCGCGGCTTGCTGGGCATCGGGCTTGCCGGAGCGCACCCCGCCGGTCTTCTCGAAGTGCTCGATCAGGCGCTGGAGCGCGTCGGCGCGGCGGCAAAAGATTAGATCCTCGGCCAATTCGCGTTCCTCGGGCGCAATCTCCGGGTAAGGGGTGATGTGCGCCGGGTTGACGATGGCCATATCCAGGCCGGCCTGGACGCAGTGATAGAGCATCACGCTGTTCAAAATGGCGCGGGCAGGTTGATTCAAGCCAAAGGAAACGTTCGAGACGCCCAGCGAGGCCAGCACGCCGGGCAGTTCGGCTTTGATCAGGTGAATCCCGTCGATGGTGGCGATGGCAGAGCGCGCGAACTCGGGGTCGCCTGTGGCGAGGGTGAAGGTGAGGGCATCGTACACCAGGTCCTGCGGGAGCAGGCCGTGCTCGTTCACCGCGATATCATACAGGCGGCGGGCTACTTCGAGCTTGCGTTCGGCTGTCTTGGCCATGCCCTGCTCATCGATGGTGAGCAGGATGACGGCGGCGTTGTACTTCTTTGCCAGCGAAAAGATGCGGTCGGCTTTCGCGCGGCCGGATTCAAGGTTGGTGGAGTTGATCAGGCAGCGGCCTGGGGCTGTTTGCAGAGCCGCTTCGATCACCTCCGGCTCGGTTGAATCGATGATCAACGGCACGTGCACGGTGGGCGCAAGCGTCTTCACCAGGCGGCGCATCAATTCGGCTTCATCCGGCCTTTCGGTGAGGGCGGTGCACAGGTCGAGGCCGTGCGCCCCGCTTTCCACCTGCTGGCGGGCCAGCTCGAGCGCGCCTTCGAAATCTTCGGCCAGGATGAGCTTCTTGAACTTCAGGCTGCCCTGGGTGTTGAGGCGCTCGCCGATCAGGAAAGGCGGAGGAGACTGCACCATCGCGGTCATCTGGGTGGCTGAAGCCAGCCGCGGGATGCTGATGAAGGGCCTGCCGGAAGAAGGCCGCCCGTGAACCTGCTCGACGAGCAAACGCAGGTGTTCGGGCGTGGTGCCGCAGCACCCGCCGACGACCCCCACACCGTACTTGGCTATGTATTCGGCCAGCGTATCGGCGAACGGCCGGGGTTCGAGGGGGTAAACGGCCTGGCCATCCACATTGAGGGGCAGCCCGGCGTTCGGGATGCACGAAACCGGCAGGCGGGCATTTTCTCCCAGGTAGCGGATTGGCTCGCGCATGTAGTCGGGGCCGGTGGAGCAGTTGAGGCCGATGACGTCCACGGGCAGGCCTTCGAGGATGGCCAGCACGGCGGCGATATCGGTGCCGAGGAGCATCCGGCCGGTGGTATCAAGCGTCACCTGGGCCTGCACGGGCAGGTAAACCCCCGCCTCGCTGAAGGCAGCCTGGATGCCTGTGCTGGCGGCTTTGACCTCGAGAATATCTTGCGAGGTTTCGATGAGCAGCAGGTCAACGCCGCCTTCGATGAGGCCGCGGGCCTGTTCGCGGAAGACATCCGCCAGTTCATCGAAGCGGATGTTCGACAATTCGGGATCGTCCATCGAAGGGAGCTTGCCGGTGGGGCCGATCGAACCGGCCACGAAGCGCTCGCGGCCTTTGCGGCTGTATTCATCGGCCAACCGGCGGGCAAGAGAAGCCGCGGCGGTGTTGATTTGCCCGGCCTGCGCCTGGAGGCCGTATTCGGCCAGGGTGATGCGGTTGGAGCGAAAGGTGTCCGTTTCGATGACATCCACGCCCACATCGAGGAAGGAGCGGTGAACGGTTTCGACGGCTTGCGGGCGGGTGATGACGAGGTAATCGTTGCAGCCGTTGGTGCGTTCTCCGCCGAAATCGGCCGCGGTGAGTTCCTGACGCTGAAGGCTGGTGCCCATCGCGCCGTCAAAGATGGCGACCTGCCGGTGGATGAAATCGAGGTAGCGGTGGTTCGTGTAGGTGCGATTCATTTCGATCTCCTTTCGGTGGAGCAACCGGTAAAAGAAACAGCCTCGCTTGGAAGGAGGCTGCATTCGGCGGGATGGACCTCATCTTCCAGAAGCCTGAACTGGCAGGCCGTCTGACGGAATTGGCACCGGTTGGTCCCGGTTGCCGAGGTTTCACAGGGCCGTTCCCTCCACCTCTCTGGATGAGCCAGGTTAATGAAGGTATGATACCACAAGAGAATCAGAATGGCAAATTCGAGCCGGCGTAAAGGGTGATCTGGCTATAATATCCAAAACCCATTTTCGCAGGAATTTCAATGTCTCTTCTCACGATCTGCAGGCGGCTGGCGGGTGTCTTCGGCTTAGGAATCTTACTGGCAGGGTGCGCTGCACCCACCACCGCGCCTGACCTGCCCACCGCGCCGCCGGCGACGCAGGCTGCGCAGCCCACATCCACGCCTGAACCGAGCGCGACGACTGCGCTGCCCACGCGCGCTGCCAGCGCTGCCATGCTAACGATCTACCCCGACCAACCGCTGCAGGTCATCCGCGAAGTGGGCGGGGGGAATTTCATCCACCGGTTCGGCGGGGTGCGGAGCGCGTTCGACCCGGTGAGTGAGGCCAACTGGCGCACCCTCGGCCCAGATGTTGTGCGCGTAGCCATCGACCTGGATGAGTGGGAACCGGTAAATGATAACTCCGACGCCACGCTGGCAGAGGCCGCAGCCTTCAAAGATGAAGAAGGCAGCGCGCTGCACGCCACGTTTCTGTTCCTGCAGGAAGTTCATAGGCAAGATGTGCAGATTGTTGCCAGCGTCTGGCGGGTGCCTGGATGGATGGTTGAAAATCCCGATGAAAGCTCAGGGCAGGTGATCCCCCGCGAACTGTACCCGGAAGCAGTCGAAGCGATCACCGCCTGGCTGGCCCGCGCGAGGGATGTGTATGGCGCCGAAGTGGATTACATATCCTTCAACGAGGCCAACCTGGGTGTGAATGTGCTTTTGACCCCGGAAGACTATGTGGAGATGATCCGGCAGGCCTCGGCGCGCTTTGCCGGGGAATCAATTCAAACGAAGTGGCTGATCGGCGACACATCCAACATGGCGGAGAGCGCGGCCTACGCGGGCGCGATCTGGGCAGCGGAAGATATCCGCGGATCCTTGGGGCCGCTTGCCTTCCACAGTTGGGACGCGAGCGCTCCAGACGCAGTGCTGCAGCGCATTGGCGCTTTGGGCGAGCAAATGGGCCGCGAAGCATGGTGCACCGAGGGCGGTTGGGATGCACAAATGTGGCAGAGGCCTGAGCAATTCGTTAAATTCACGCACGCGCTCAACCTCGCCGCGGTCTATGCGCGCGTGCTGAAGTTGACCCGCGCCACCACGCTGCTCTATTGGGAGATGATGGGCAGCGACTACCCGCTCAACCCAGGCGAGCGGGGCGATCCATACCCTTCGCTCTACTTCCTGAGCGAGTTGAAGCGCCAATTCCCTGCCGGGAGCCAGGTGCTGGGCACTTCGGCGGACCGTTCATCGCTCAAGTTTACGGCGGCCCGTGAAGGCGATCATATTGCTGTTCTGATGGTCAACCAGGCGCTTGCCGAAAAGGTCATCCTCCAGGGGCTGCCGGATGGCCGTTATTACTTGAAACAATCTTCCAGTAAAGCGCCGGGGTTCTTCCCGGAGGTGGCTGTTGTGGAAGTGACCGGCGGGCAGGCGCAGTTCGAACTGGCGGGTTTCAGCATCTCATTTTTTACCTCGCGGACTCCACTGCCATAGCCGCCTGGCGTGATGATTGCATCGGGAGTTGACCAATGCGCTTATTCGATATGCTCGTCAGACCTTCCACCCGGAAGATGATCAGAGAAGCCAGGCAGGTGAAAGGTTTTACTTTCTTCGACCTGCTGCATGGCTACTTTTACATGCGCTGGCCGTTTTTCTACATTTCGATGGCCAAGGGAGATCACCCGCTGGCCAAACCCCTTGCTCCGCTGCTGGGTTGGGTCGGGAGGGTGATTGCATCTGCCGCAGGCCCGGCTGGGGCCGATGGGCGCAAGCCGGGCATGGCCGATACCTACCACGGCAAGGTGGTGCCGCTAGAATCGGCGCGTCAGCTGGTGAGTGTGCAGGAAGATTTGCGTTTCGAGAACCTGGAGCAGATCATCCCGTTCAACCGCGCGCGCGACCTGATATTGCAGAACCCTGAGCAGATTGCCGTGCTGGATTGCCCGTGCCGCGCAGGGAAACCCAACCCTTGCCTGCCGCTGGACGTGTGCCTGATCGTTGGCGAGCCGTTCGCGAGCTTTGTGCTGGAGCATCACCCTGCGCGGTCGCGGCGGGTTACCTCCGAAGAAGCTCAACGCATCCTCAAGGAAGAAGACGAGCGCGGCCATGTCCACCATGCATTCTTTAAAGATGCCATTTTGGGGCGCTTCTATGCCATCTGCAATTGCTGCGAATGCTGCTGCGGAGCGATGAAAGCTCAGCGCAGCGGTGAGCCGATGTTAATTTCCTCCGGCTACGTGTGCCAGGTGGATGAGGAAAAATGTGCCGGGTGTGCCACCTGCGCGGGGTTATGCCAGTTTGGGGCAATTCATGTGGAAGGGATAGCCGGGGTCGATGCAGCATCCTGCATGGGCTGCGGTGTGTGCGTCAACAATTGCCCGCAGGGAGCCTTGAGCCTCCAAAGAGAGCCGTCTCGCCCGGCCCCGCTGGAGATCGACCGACTGATGGCTGAAGCCGCACGAGCTGCGGCCGATTGAGCCTGAAACACTACGAATTGGATACGTTATAATAAACTTATGAGTCAGTCTGGTGAATTCCCTGCTTATCCATCGTTCCGGTCGTTCTTCTGGTCCAGCCTGCTGCTCAGCCTGTTTGGCTGGGGCGGGCTGGCGGTGCTCGTGGCGACCACGCTGCCAACCCTGGGACCGCGCTGGCTGTTCTTCTTCCTATTATTGACGGGTGTGAGCGGAACGGCGCTGCCGGTAGCCTACTTCATCAACCTGCGTTTTCGCACCCAGCCCCCGGCAAGCAGTAACGCGGTTCTGCGCGAAGCCATGCTGTTTGGCATTTACGCCTGCCTGGTGGCGTGGCTTCTTCAGGGCCACGTGTTGACGGCTCCGCTGGCCATCATCCTCGCCCTGGGGTTCTTCCTGGTTGAGTTCCTCATCCGGGTTCGTGAAGTGAGCCAGTGGAAGCCAAAGGACGCGGTGGATGAGTGATTTCCGCGGGCTGCCTTCCGTGGACCAGCTCCTGCGCACCTCGCAAGCTGAGGAAATGACGGCAGCCTATGGCCGCAGTTTGACCCTGGATGCCCTGCGCGCCGCGCTGGACGAAACCCGCGAAAGAATCAAAACACAGGCAATCGAAACCCCCGATCAACAGGCTATATTGGCAAGCGCCGGGCGGATGCTGGAAGCCTGGGTGCGGCCCAGCCTGGTGAGGGTAATCAACGCGAGCGGGGTGGTGCTGCACACCAATCTGGGGCGCGCTCCGCTCAGCCGGGCAGCCTTGCAGGCCATCCGGGATACCTCGGAAGGGTACAGTACCCTGGAATACGACCTCGAGAAGGGCGCGCGCGGCTCGCGCTCGGTGCACGCCGAAGCGTTGCTGAGGCGGCTCACCGGCGCGGAAGCCGCATTGGTGGTGAACAACAATGCGGCGGCCCTTTTGCTGTGTTTGAGCGCGCTGGCGCGTAGCAAACGCGTGGTGATTGCGCGCAGCCAGCTGGTGGAGGTCGGGGGCGGCTTTCGCATACCCGATGTGATGCGCCAATCGGGCGCCAGGCTGGTGGAGGTGGGCACGACCAACCGGGTGCATCTCCGCGATTACGAAGATGCCCTGGAAGAAGGCGTAGCGCTGGTGCTGAGAGCCCATCATTCCAACTTCAAAATCATCGGTTTCACCACCGAGGCGGATCTCGGAGAGATCGTCGAGGCTGCCCACCGGCGAGACGTGCCCGTGCTGGATGACCTTGGCTCGGGAGCGCTGCTCGACACGGCCGCCTATGGGCTGGCGCATGAACCCACGGTGCAGGAATCGCTGGCATCCGGGGCCGACCTGGTGTGCTTTTCGGGCGATAAGCTCCTCGGCGGCCCGCAGGCGGGTATCATTGTGGGAAAGGCCGGCCTGATCGAAAAAGTGAAGAAGCACCCGCTGGCGCGGGCCGTCCGCGCCGATAAACTCTGCCTGGCGGCGCTTTCGGCCACGCTTGTGCATTATTTGAAGGGCGAAGCCGCTGCCGAAGTGCCCATCTGGCGGATGATTTCCGCCGGTCTGGAGGGTTTGGGCGCGAGAGCGGCCCGCTGGCAGGAAGCATTGGGGTGCGGAAGCCTGCTTGAAGGGCGATCCACCGTGGGCGGCGGCAGCCTGCCGGAAGAAACCCTGCCCACCATTCTATACGCTTTGGAAGTCCCGCAGCCCAACCGCTTTCTAAGGCTGCTGCGCGCCTGCGAACCGGCAGTGATTGCGCGCGTGCAAGATGAGCGGGTGGTGTTCGACCCCCGCACTGTGCTGCCCGAGCAAGAAGAAGCCTTGCTAGATGCAATTCGCAATGCAATTTATCAAGTTCGACCAAACCTTCATCGAGGAACACTATGAAAACGGATCTGGAGTCGATCTTAACAAAACACCAACTGGATGGTCTGCTGGTAGTCGGGCCCGCGATGCACAACCCCGCCATGGTCTATCTGACCGGGGGCGGCCACCTGACCAACGCAGATTTGATCTTGAAACGCAACGGGAAGGGCGTTCTGTTCCATGGGACGATGGAGCGCGACGAGGCTGCGAAATCGGGCTTCGACCTGCGCCCCTACACGGCCTACCCGATGAACGACCTGCTGCGACAGACGAACCAGGACCGCACCCAGGCTCTGGCGCTGCGCTACAAGCTGATGTTCGAGTCGGCCGGGCTGACCTCAGGCCGGGTGGGCCTGTATGGCCGAATAGACGCCGGGTATTCGATGGCGGTGTTCCGGGCGCTCCAATCGCTGCTGCCGGAGCTCGAGCTGGTGGGAGATGTGGAAAACAAAGTCCTCCAGAGAGCGATGATGACCAAGGACGAGCAGGAAGTGGCGCGCATCCGCCGCATGGGGCAGGTGACGGTGGAGGTGGTGAGCCGGACGGCTGAATTTCTGACCAGCCGGCGGGTTGCGAAGGATGTGCTTGTCTTCGACGACGGCCGGCCGGTGAGAATCGGCGACGTGAAGCAGAAGATCAACCTCTGGCTGGCCGAGCTGGGCGCTGAGAACCCCGAAGGAACGATCTTTGCCATCGGGAGAGATGGCGGCGTGCCGCACTCCAGCGGCAACCCGGAGGATGTTCTGCGGCTTGGTTCTCCCATCGTGTTCGATATCTTCCCGTGCGAAGCCGGCGGCGGGTATTATTATGACTTTACGCGCACCTGGTGCCTGGGCTTCGCGCCCGATGAGGTGATGGGGTTGTACGCGCAGGTGCTGCAGGTCTTCCAGCAGTTGAGTGCGGAACTGCGGGTCGGTGAACGGTTTACGCATTTTCAGGACCGCGCCTGCCAGCTTTTCGAGGCGATGGGCCATGTGACGATCGGCACCGACCCGGCGACAGAATCCGGCTATGTGCACAGCCTGGGGCATGGCGTTGGCTTGAACATTCACGAGCGGCCTTTCTCTGGCAGCAACGCCGACCCTGAAGATATCCTGTCGCCGGGGAATGTGATCACGCTCGAGCCCGGGTTATACTACCCGGAACGCGGGATGGGCGTGAGGATTGAAAACAGCCTGTGGGTCCGGCCGGACGGCGTCTTCGAGACGCTGGCTGAATTCCCGCTGGACCTGGTTCTACCGATGAAAGGATGAACCTCTGATGAGCGAAGCAGAACCCGTCCGTGTCTTGGCGCCGGCGCGCATTCTTGGCATCGAAACCTCGTGCGATGAAACAGCGGCTGCTGTGATCGAAAACGGCCGCATGCAGCTTTCTTCGGTGGTGGCCAGCCAGGCCGATCTGCACAAAAAATACGGCGGGGTCTTCCCCGAGGTGGCTTCGCGGCAGCATGTGCAATCGATTTACGCGGTGATCGAGCAGGCCCTCCAGCAGGCTCATATCAGCCTTGGAGATGTGGATGCCATTGCCGTCACCCGCGGGCCTGGGCTGGCTGGGTCGCTGGTGGTGGGGATGAACGCGGCAAAAGGGCTGGCGCTGGCTTCGGGTCTGCCGTTGATCGGGGTCAACCACCTGGAAGGGCATATCTATTCTGCCTGGGTTCTGCGCAGCGATGTCCTCAGCCCGCCGGCCGAGCCGCGCTTCCCGCTGCTGGCGTTGTTGGTTTCGGGCGGGCACACCGAGCTCAACTTGATGACCGATCATATTACCTACAGGCGTTTGGGCGCCACGGTGGACGATGCGGCAGGCGAAGCATTCGATAAGGTGGCCCGCCTGCTGGGGCTTTCTTACCCGGGCGGGCCCTCGGTGCAGTATGCCGCAGAGAAAGGCAACCCGCAGGCGTTCAGCTTTCCGCGCGCCCGGCTGGATGGTACATGGAATTTCTCCTTCAGCGGTTTGAAGACGGCTGTTCTGCGCGTGGTGCGCCAGTACGAGGAAGAAAAACGCGACCTGCCGGTGGCAGACCTGGCGGCGAGCTTCCAGGCGGCGGTGGTGGACGTGCTGCTGACCAAGACGCTCAAGGCGGCGCATACCTTCAAGGCGCAGGAGATCCTCCTGGCGGGCGGCGTCTCGGCCAACAAGGCGCTGCGCGAGGCTTTCATCACACAAAAGGAGTTCAAAGTTCATATTCCCGACCTTGCGCTATGCACTGACAACGCAGCGATGATTGCCTCTGCGGGGTACTATCGCTTCGCGCTGGGGCAGCAAGACCCGATTGACCTGGATGTGCTGCCGACCTGGCCGCTTTCCTAGTTACTTTTCAGGCTATTTATCATCTAAATGGTAGATCGATTGGCACGCAGAGAGTTGGTCACCCCGGCAAGGCTGAAGGCGAAAGACCCTGAGGCGATGGCCGGGCTGGTGGAGCTATATTCGGCGAATATTTACCGGCTGGCGCTCAAGATGCTGAACAACGAGCAGGACGCCGAAGACGTGCTTCAGGAGACTTTCATCAAAGCCTTCCGATCGGTGGATAAATTCGAAGAGCGCTCAAGTTTATCTACCTGGTTGTACCGCATCGCGATGAACGAAGTGCTCATGCTGCTGCGGAAGCATAAGCAAGAGGTGATCTCGGTCGATGAAGAGCAGGCAAGCGAAGAAGGCGCCCCTGAGCCGGTGGAAATTGTGGATTGGTGCTGCCTTCCGGAGAAAGAACTGCTGGATAGTGAAGGGCGAGACCATTTGAACAAAGCGATCGAGAGGCTATCTCCCGCTTTACGGGCGGTGTTTGTGTTGAGAGATATTCAAGATTTGTCGGTGAGAGATACCGCCGAAACCCTCAACATCAGCGAGGCGGCTGTGAAGACTCGCCTGTTGCGGGCGCGCATGCAGCTGCGCGAGGATTTATCCAGATATTATGGGAAGCGCATCGCTTGAAAGGCATGGAAAGGAGAAGGCGAGATGGAACACAGCTCTTCTTGTAAGCACCTGCTGGGATCGCTTTCGGATTATGTGGACGGCGAGTTGAGTAAGGAACTCTGTGCAGAAATCGAAAGACACCTGGCAGATTGCACCAACTGCCAGGTGGTGGTGGATACGCTGCGCAGGACGATCGAGCTTTATAAAGCGGCGGTCTCGCACGAAACCGTCCCCGAGCACGTGGTGCAGCGCCTCTATATGCGCCTGAACCTGGATGATTACATCCCGCATTGATCCTTCCTAATTCCCTGGTGAATTCTCGCCAGCGGAGTTCACCCTGCCGACTCAAAAGGTGACCCATGCCTAATTTGCTCGATGAGAATATACAGAAGCAGGTGATCGAGTTTTTCAAAGACCTCGATCGAGACGTCCAGGTCGAGTTCTTCAGCAGCGATGATTCACAGGCCTGCGCATACTGCGAAGAAACCCGCCAGCTCCTCGAAGAGGTGACCGGGCTGTCGGATAAGCTCCACCTCAACACTTATAATCTGACCGAGGCTGCCGAATTGGCGAAGACCTTCCATGTCGAAGCGGCGCCGTGCGCCGTCATCACCGCACGCGAAGGCGATCAGTTGATCGATTACGGCATCCGCTACCGGGGCATCCCGGCCGGGCACGAGTTCACCTCGCTGGTGAACACGCTGCTCATCGTTTCTCGGCGCGACTCGGGCCTTTCGCAGCCCACACGGGATTTTCTATCTACCCTCGAAAAGCCGGTGTACCTGCAGGTGTTCGTCACCCCAACCTGACCATATTGCCCGCGGGCAGTTGTGCTCGCTCATCAGATGGCGCTCGAAAGCCCGCTGGTAGAGGCGGAAATGATCGAGGCGATGGAATTCCCCGACCTGGCGAACCAATTTAACGTCTCCGGCGTGCCGCAGACAACCATCAACCAGGCGGTGAACGTCGTCGGTGCTGCGCCGGAAGGGCAGCTTGTGGAGCAAATCAAACGAGCATTGATGGGTGAATAATTCGGGAGGAAGCGGAATGGAAGCTCGCGCGACCTGGAAACAAGACATGGCATTCGAGGGCTGGGCAGGCGGAAGCGGCTACAAGCTGCCGCTGGATACTACGCCTGACGTGGGGGGGCACGATGAGGGCTTCAGGCCGATTGAGCTGCTGTTGATCGGGCTGGCAGGCTGCACCGGAATGGATGTGATTTCCATTTTGAAGAAGAAAAGGCAGGATGTGACGGGGTTCGAGGTGCGCGCACATGCCGAACGCACGAGCGAACACCCCAGAGTGTTCACACACATCCTGCTGGAATTCATCGTCTCTGGCCATGGCGTGGAGCGCGCAGCGGTGGAACGGGCCGTCGAGCTTTCGGCGACCCGCTACTGCCCGGCTCAAGCGATGCTCGGCAAGGTGGTGCCGATCGAGACGAAGATCACCATTCTGGAAGAATAGATCCATAGGCAGCGGCTTAATAACGAAAACAGGCAGGCTTCCATGAGCCTGCCTGTTTTTATCCCAACAATGTGAGCGATGCACTGCTCAGGCCGGGGCCGGTTCCTCGGCCGGTGCTTTAAGCTGGTCATGGTCGGGGAGGATCGTTTCTACATTGCGGATGCGCGGGATGGAATAGGCGATGATCCCGATCATCGTCACGGTGAGGCCGGAAAAGAACAGGATGAGCGACATCCCCGTGCCTGGGCCTGTTCCGGTGATGAAACCGAAGGTGGATGCCATGGTGCTGCCCGGAAGGCGCATGGCAGGCTCAAAGACGAAATCGGCCAAGGGGCCGGAGATCAACATGGCGAGCGGGGCGGTAATTTGAGCGATCAACCGCCGCACCGAGAAGACGCGGCCTTGCAGGTCGGGGGGGACTTTCGACTGCCAGATGCCCTGATTCGAGCTGTTGACCAATGGGATGAAGAAACTGAAGCAGAACGAACCAATCACCCAGGCGGCCACGCCCAGGTTCAGGCTGTAGATGCACATCCCAAGCAAGCCGCTGAACAGCCAGCCGAAGATCACCCCGTTGACGCGCCGTTTCGGCCCGCCCCAGGCGCTGAGGATCAGGCCGCCGGCAATCCCGCCGGCTGAGCCGACCGATTCGATGATCCCAAGCATCTGGGCGTTGTTGCCCGTCCTGGCAAGGATCATCGGGGCGATCAACACGCCTGCCAGGGTACTCATCAGGTTGCCAAAGAAGAAGATCAGTTGAAGCCCCAAAAGGCTCGGCCTGGCCCAGATATACTTGAAGCCGAAGAGGGATTCCTGCCAGATGCTTCCGCGCGAGGCTTTGCCTTCGTGCGAGACGGGCACCGGCGGAATGTAAATGACCATCAACACGCCGATGGCAAAAACGAACGTGGCAATATCGATCAGCAGGATGTTTGCGATGCCTATCAAACCGATGAGGGCGCCCGCCAGGATGGGAGCAAAAATACCCGAACCTGACTCGGCCAGCGACATCATCGCCGATGAACGCGAGTACTGCTCCTTGGGGACCATCACCGAAATGGCAGCCGAGTAGGCAGGCCATTGGAAGGCCTGGAAGAACCCTGAGAATGCCCCGGCCACGTACATGTGCCAGATTTGCAGGTGGCCGAGAGAGTAAAGGATGAAGATGGCGATGGTGGAAAGGCCGGCGGCCAGGTCGCTGAGCGCCATGACAAGCTTCTTATTCCAGCGATCTACCAGCGCGCCCGCGATGGGGCTGAAGATCACCGTGGGGCCAAAACTAAAAAAGCCCATCAATGCCAGGGCGGTAGCCGAGCCGGTGAACTGCCAGGCCCAGATGGTGAGGGCAAACCCGCTCATCGCGGTGCCCATCAAGGAAATCACCTGACCGAACCAGACGATCGTGAACGCAAGGAACCCTTTCGGTCGCTCAATTGGCATGCAATTCTCCTTTAATGAAAATCGGCCTGGATCTGACTCGATTGGTCAGAACAGACGCAGGCATAGACGGTGCGTCCCTGGCGTTTCAGATAACCCTGGTAGGGTTGCGCGCCGTTGTAGGCAACCCAGCCCTCCAGGTTGAAGGCCAGCGGCCCCCCGGCGGGGATCCATTCGCCGTTGTATTTACGGGCGATGTGAACATGGGTGCCGGTGGCTTTGCCGCCCTCGCAGGAGGGATGGCCCATCCTGTCACCGGCTTTCACCCGCGCGCCGAGGGGAACCACATCATTATAGGCCAGATGCAAATAGAAAACTACCCAGCCGGTTCGTTCGTCGCCGTCGCCATCCAGGTCCAGCACGGCGATGCCCGTACCGGTGCGCACGACCAGCCCGTCGGCCACCGCGGTGGCATATTCCTCGGTATCGGCGCAGCCGCCCACCACCGAAGGCGGGGCGAAATCGATTGCCGCCAGAGGGGCATCTTCACCCCATGGGCTGTGCGGGCCGCCGGTGAATGCCCACAACCTGCCCGGTTCAAAGGGCAGGCGCAGATCGGGCTGGCGCAGGCTGCCCGGGATGTGGCTGCTAAAGGCCCATGGATCGCCATAAAGACCATAAAAGGTGCGTGCGATCCCTTCCGATGAAACCGCAACCTGGTAATCGGCAGGCGAGCGGAAAAGCGCCAGATAGGCATGCAGTGCAACGGTCGCGGCGTTCTGCCATGGGTCAGGGCGTTCCAGGCTGCCATCGCTGAGGGTGATTTCTCTTAAGCTCCCCGTCCGCCAGCCGTAGTAGGCATTGTTCAACAGGTTGGCCGCCCAGGCAAGCTGCCGGTAAAGCGTGGTGGAGGAGGAATCCACGTATCCAAGCGGGTATTCGGCCAGATCGCCGGGCATTTGCGGGTCGCTCAAGGCCCCCAGTTGATATTCCAGAATGGCCAGCAGCAAGCGCGGGCTGACCGAGTAGTTGGTCGCAACGTAATCGACGATCTCGGCCCCGCTCCGGTCGCGGTCGGCGACATAGTCGTGATAATATTTCAACCAGCCGGGATGATCGCGCACGAAAGCCGAGGTCTCGAAGCCGACCTGCGCCGGACCGTTGATGAACAAACTGTCTGGGATGATCTGGTACGGGCTGCCCCATAACGCCTGATAATAGATGGGGATTTTCATCGGCATGCCCGGCGGCATGGTGGTGGCATCACCTGGGATGAAGGCGTTGGCGGCGCGGATTTCCTCGACGGTCGTGTTGAAATGCGCCGCGATGGCGGGGAGTGTGTCGCCGGTTTGGGCGGTGTAATCGACCAGTTCGCCCGGCGCATAGGATGGCCGCGTGGGCAGCGGAGTGACCCTCACCGGTTGTTCTTCCTGCGCCTGGACGGGCAAGGTTGGTTGTTCGGCCCCAGCAGCCAGAAGGTCTGGCGGCAGGCAGCCGGACAGCCCCAACATGCCGAAGATGAGCAGGGCGTTGAAGAACCTGGCGAGGTGAAGCTTGCGAACTAGCATTCGGTCTGCAATAATGGGCTGCCGAGGGCAAGGGAGGGAGAAGTTAAAAGCTCATGGGAGCGCATAAGATGAAGCCATTCTCCGGGATTATACCTGATTTCAAGCCGTTCCCGCCTGCGCGGATATGTGCATAAAACGAACGAAAGGGTGGGTATCTTTGCTCTTATGCCTGGCGGTGAGTGCCGTTCTGCAGGGGTGTTCGGGCACTTCGGCGGGGTATCAGGCTTCCTTCACCCCCGGCACAGCGGCACCGGAGGCCACGGAAAGGACGGATGCCATTCCTGGCACACCCGAACCCTCCGTCACTCGCATGGCCCCTGCCCACGCGGCAACCCCGGAAATGACGGAAACGCCGGTAATTGAGCCTTCACTTGCCGACCGGGTGGCCGAAGCAGCCCGGTCGTTGGAAGCTGAAGCACCCGAAAGCGTCCAGGCGGTTTTGGCCAGGCTGGGGGTGGATAGCGCGCAGAGCGCCGACGGCCCGCTGGCTGCGGAGGTCTTGCGCCGGGCAGGCGTATTACCCGGAGAGGCCTCCCCGCGCCATTTCTGGCTGCTCGACCCGCTCAAAGACCCGGCCGCTGCAGAGAGGTTGCTGCCGCATGAGGATTTTGTTTGGCAGAAGGTGAACGGCCCTCCGGCAGCTTATGACTATCCGGCCGGCCCGCTGGCGCCGGGTGACCTGCTTTACCTGCTGCCTGCGCATGAAGAGTATATAGGCATGTACCTGGCCGTCTCTCGTGTGGATGTTGAGGGACGGGCGTACAGCCTGATCTTCCAGCCGGGCGGGCGGGGAGGGGAGTTCCAGGTGGGCGAAACCCTGCTATATGACCCATCCGACCCCACGCAAGGGTGGCTGCGCAACTCGCCGGAAGCGCGCTTTGGCCGCGGGATGCTCCGGTGGCGTCCCAGAAGTTATGGCGGCATGGCTGAACTTGAGGCGCGCCTGAACCGGATTCTCAACCGGGGCGGCAAGTGGTCGGTACTGGTGAAGACGGTCGGCGGAGAGGTGGCCTTTTCGAGGGAGGCGGATGCCGCCGTGCATCCGGCTTCGATCATTAAAGTTCCACTCGGCATCCTTGTGCTGGAGAGCTTTCGAGAGGAGAGCCGGCCCTTGAGCGAGGCTCTTGAACAGGCGCCCCCACAGGCGGGCAGGACGTATGGGCAGCTGCTGCACGCCATGCTGGCGCTCAGTGAAGAGACCGCCACCGACCTGTTGGAGAAGGACCTGCGCAGCCGCATGGGAGAGGGCTGGATTCGCACCACGCTGGATGGCTGGGGGGCGCCTCAAACCACGCTGGAGCCGCGCCGCACAACCGCGCGAGAACTGGATCGTTTCTTCGAGGGCCTGTTCGACGCAAGTTTGATTGGCACTGACGCCAGCCGGATGCTCTTGGGCTGGCTGAGCGAAATCACCGCTGGTGACTCGGTGCGGTTAGCCGGTTTGGGCTCCATGCTGCCGGAAGGCAGCGTCATTTACAACAAACGAGGCTCGCTCACCAATCCGGTTATCGTGGCCGATGCTGGAATCATCGTCTTACCCGGCGGGGAGGCGACCTTCCTGTGCCTGCTGGGTTACCCGGACGAGTGGACGACCTTTGAGGAACTGGACCAGATCATCACCGATTTTGGCATGGCGTGGTACCAGGGGGCCGTCGTGGAAGGCCTGCGGCCATAACCAGAGCATGAGCGCTTTTGAGAACCTGAAGATTAACGGGAAATGCGTGATTTAAAGTCGCCGTAGATCGAAGAGGTGACGAGTTCATCTCCACGAGTCATCGTGCCCTGGTAATTCAACTCGCCTGCGTGCAGCCGCCAGCCCGATAACACGAAGGGCAGCGGGCCATCGGCGAGGATCCATTCGCCGTTGTACTTGCGGGCGATGTGGACGTGCGTTCCGGTGGCCTGTCCGCCCTCGCAAGATGGGTGGCCGATGTTGTCATCGAGGTTAACCCAGGTGCCCACGGGGATGCGGTCCTTGGTGGCGATATGCAGGTAAAGGATAGCCCAGCCGGTCTGCTCGTGACCGTCACCGTCCAGGTCTACAACGACCACGCCGTTGCCGGAACGCACCACCAGCCCGCTGGCCATGGCTGAAACCCAGTCGTCGGAGTTATAGCATCCGGTTTCGGTCGTGCCGGGAGCAAAATCCAACGCGGCGCGGGCGCCATCGGGTCCCCAGGCTGAGTGCGGTCCGCCGGTGAAGCTCCAGAATTTGCCCTGACGGAAGGGCAATTCGAGGGGCGGCTGGGTGAGTGTGGCCGGGAAGAGGGGTTCCACTTCGAGGGCACGTTCCCACTGGCTGCCAAACATTTTCTCATATAAGGCAGGCAGGCTGTTGGGGCCGTACATGGCGGCAGCCCAGTTGGGCCGGTCATATAGCTGGGCCATCAGATACAAGAGGGCCACAGACCCGGCGTTCAAGTCCGGGGCCAGGCGCATGGTCGTCTGGTCGCGGAAGGTGAGCTCGGTCACACGGCCGTCGCGCCAGCCGTAATAGCCGATATTGAGCTGCTGGACGGCCCAACTGAGCTGCAAGTACAACCCTTTTTTCGTGTAGTCTTGAAAACCGACGGGCCAATCGGTTTCAGCCAGGCTGGCAGGCTGGCCGTAGATCCAATGGCTTTCATATTCGATCAAAGCCAGCAGCAGGCGGGGGTTGATCGAGTTATTTTCGGCCACACTGTTCACCGCCCTGGCGCCGTCATTCCAGCCATCCGAATGCCATTCCTGTACCGTGGCCAGGTAACCTCCGGCCTCGCGCACAAACGAGGCGATGTCGAAATCCAGCGCGGAAGGGGAGAATACCACTTCGCTGTCTGGCATGACCTGTTCGGAGGAGGTCGTCTCGCCGAGGCGGTGCGGAATGAGCAATAATTGACCGGGATTGAACAGGCTTTCGGTTGGGATCGGGTCGGGCGAAGTGATCTCTCCTGGCTCGACGCCAAAACGTTTAGCAAGGGCATTCAGCGTGTCGCCGGCCTGCGTGTAATAGAGAATGGGCGGTTCGGGGGTATTGGTCTGGCCAGGGGTGGGGGTGAGGGTGGGCGCGGGCTGCCTGGTAGGCTGCGCGACCTCGGCGGTTTCCGTCTGGCCGGCCGCCGGCACGTACGAGACCGGCTGATCTCCCCCGCCAACCGCCGGAGTGAGCAGGGGTTTGATCCGCTCGATCAGGTTGAGCGGGCCGGTCACCGTCCAGGCGCAGCCGAAGATGGCGCCGAGGATGATCAAAATGATCAGTAAGGACTCGATAAACCTAGCGGTGGATTTGGTTCTCCGCCTTGCGCGCGTCCCATGCCTCAATGATCTGTCCATCTTTCGTTAACCACCCATTATACTCATTGCCATCACCCGATGAGATCCAGCCTTCAAGGTTAAACGGGAGGGTGGCATCGGCCGGTATCCACTCTCCATTATAGCGCCGGGCCAGGTGAACGTGCGTGCCGTTCGAAAACCCTCCTTCGCAACTGGGGTGCCCGACGCGGTCTCCGGCAGAGAGCCATGTGCCGGGCTCCACGCGGTCGCGCGTCTCGATGTGCATGTAGAGCACGCTCCAGCCGGTTTGCTCCTGGCCGTCGCCATCCAGGTCTTGCACCACGGCGCCATTGGCGGCGCGGACGATCGGCCCATCGGCCACGGCGGTCACCCAGGCATTGGACGGCACACAGCCGAGTGCGTCACCCGGCGGGGCAAAATCGATGGCTGCCCAGCCTGAACCGCTGCCCCAGCCGCCGTGCGGGCCGCCGGTGAACGACCAGGTCGTTCCCGGCTCGAATGGCAGCAGCATGGCGGGTTGTTCCAGCCCGGCGGGCACCAGCGGCTCGATGGCGAAGTCGAACGGGTAACCAAACAGGCTCTCGTACGTTTTGAAAAGCCCGTTTTCGCCGATGGCAGCTTCCCAACCGGCGTGGTCATAGAGCAGGCTGAAGAGGTGCTGCACCCCCGCCGTGCCAGGGTTGATGGTGCTTTCCGGGGGGACGACAACGCCATCCGAAAGGATCCAACCGGCTACGCCGCCGGCTTTCCAGAGGTAATAACCGCGGTTCAGGTTGTTCGCCGCCCAGGAGAGCTGGCGATAGAGACCTTTGTAGGTCGTGTTGAGGTAGCCTACGGGGTATTCGAGCGTCTGCTCTCGCGGGTTCGATTGTGTCACCCAGCCGGATTGGTACTCCAGCACGGCCAGCAGCAGGCGCGGGTGAACCGAGTACTCCTGGGCCACCCGCGCGACTACCTGCGCCCCGCTGAGTGATTCCCCATCGATCTCGTCACTGTACAGGCTGAGGTAGGCCGCTGAGGCCTGCACAAATGCAGCGGAATCGAAGAACAGCGTTGACGGGCTATACACAAGCTCGGAATCGGGAATGATTTTGAACCCCGGCCCCGGCGGGAGCGGGTTGGGCGCCGGAATGACCAGCTGCTGGCCGACGACGAGGATATCGGGGTTGGTAATCCCGTTCGCTTCGATCAAGGCCCGCAAGTCCACTCCGAAGCGCTGGGCGATGGTTCCCAGCGTATCACCGCCCTTCACCGAGTATTGCTCCGCTTCGGTGCGCTGCGTGGGCATGGGGTGGGGGGCATCCGGGGTGGGCGTGTAAAGCGGCAGGCTGGGGTCGCGGGTGGCCATGCGGTAGGGTGTGCGGGTGGGCGCGGGGGCATTCACCAGCGCCGCAGGGGTGGCGGTGGAAGCATCGTACTTCCAGGCCACGGAATACTTCGTGGATTTGACGCAGCCTGCCAGCCCCGCTGCCGCGAGAATGCCGGTAACCAGCCAGATGACAGGAGATGCCTTCATGGGTTCACGCATCAAGGGGCAGGGGTGGGAATCTCGCCCAGTTTTGGCTTACAGACGATGTCGTAGTACGCCAACTCGACGGGCCGGTTGGCCTGCGCGGCATCGGCGGCCTGCTTGCCGATTTGCCGGACGGCATCGATGTGCAGCGCGGCGTCTGCATCCCAATACCTCGGCAAGACCATCAAGGGGTCGTCCACGTAGCCCTCAGGCAGGTAGGACGGGCGCGAGGGGTCTTTCTCGTCGGCCAGCGGGATCCAGTTGAACATGAGCGGGCCGCGCGGATTGACGGTGAACCCGAGCCGGTAGCCCACTTCACGCGCCACCTGCACGCCCAGCTGGCTGAAGTTCCCTCCCGGCCAGATATAGGCGATGGGGGCTTTGCCGAACGTCTCGGTGATTGCTTTCATCGAGCCGGCCAGCTCGGCGCGGGTGAATTCCTCTCCGGTTAATGAGCCGTAGAGTTCCGTCGAGATGACGGTGCCAGGTTTGAACTCGGTGATGTTCACGTTGTGAACGACGCCATGCGCCTGGTGATCCACCCAGCCTTCCTCTTGAAGGCGGATGTTGCCATCCTTCACGCGCTTGCTTGCTTCGGGTTCGCTGATCCAGGCGTTGGTCACGGTCCAGTTATATTCCTTCAAGAATGGAATGAAATGTTCGCGGTAGTATTCTTCGGTGTGCAGGTCGTCAACGATGAGAATCACAGAGCGGGGCGGAATTTTCTCGTTGTGTTGCAAGAATCCCGCCAGTTGCTGCATGGTGATGGATTCGAACCCCTGTTCTTTAAGGTCGTCGAGGAGCTTCTGCACCTGTTCGTCGGTGACCTGGTAGGGGTGGTTGATCTCGCCATCGGTGATCGAGTGGAACATGATCGGCATGACGACGGTGCCGGGCGCGGCTTTATTGGGGTTGAGACGGTCTTTCAGGTAAACACACACATTCTGGATGTACGTGTGCGGAGCATCGGCTTCCTTGAGCAGGCTGGTCTGGAAGGTGCCGGGCAGGACGGGCGGCGTGCGGACTGGCGTGGAGGTGGAAGTGCGAGTCGGAGATGGGGTGGGCGTCGGTGTGGGCGAGGGAGTCTGGGTGCTGGTGGGCACCGCCTGCGTGGCCGCGATGAGCGCCTGCTGGAAAACGGCGGTGGCGGTGAGGTCGGGCGTCGGTTGGGCGGGGGAACAGGCGGAGAGCAGGATGAGCATGCTGGAGAGAAAAGCCCAGGCTGTGAACTTTGCCCGGCTTTTCTGGTTGATCCCTGCCATACGGTCTATTCTACCAAAGGAATCTGCGAGGGTGATTAATAAAAAATGCACGGCCTTCCGCCGTGCATTTATATAGAGCAAGGGGCAGGCTCACTCGCCGCGGATGAATGCCTCGGTCATCTCGCGGGCAATGTCGTCCTTGAATTGCTTCGGCGGGGTCTTCATGAAGTACGAAGCAGGCGCATAAAGCGGGCCTGAAAGACCGCGGTCGAGGGCGAGCTTTACGCAGCGCACCGCATCGATAATCACACCGGCGGAATTGGGCGAGTCCCAGACTTCCAGCTTGGCTTCCAGGTTGAGCGGCACATCGCCGAAGGTGGTGCCTTCCATGCGGATGTAGCACCACTTGCGGTCGGTCAACCAGGGCACGTAGTCGCTCGGGCCGACGTGCACGTCGTTTTCCGGCAGGGGATAAGGCAGCATGGAGGTGACGGCATTGGTCTTGGAAATCTTCTTCGATTCCAGGCGCTCGCGCTCCAGCATATTCATGAAGTCGGTGTTGCCGCCAAAGTTGAGCTGGTAGGTGCGGTCGAGGCGCACGCCGCGATCCACGAACAGGCTGGTGAGTACGCGGTGCAGGATGGTGGCTCCGACCTGCGATTTGATATCATCGCCGATGATCGGCAGGCCGCGCTGCTTAAACCGCTCGCCCCAGTATTCCGAGCTGGCGATGAACACGGGAATGGCGTTCACAAACCCGCAGCCGGCATCGAGCACCTGCTCGACGTACCATTTGGTGGCCATTTCCGAGCCGACCGGCAGGTAGCTGACGACGACATCGGTTTTGGTTTCCTTCAAAATCTTGACGATATCGGCTGTGGGGCCGGGGGCTTTCTTCAAGATCTGCGAAAGGTATTTGCCCAGGCCGTCGTGCGTCATTCCGCGCGCCACGGGGACGTCCAGGTGAGGCACTTCGGCGAATTTATAGGTGTTATTGGGGAAGGCGAAGATGGCTTCCGATAAATCCTTGCCGACTTTCGTATCGACGATATCGAATGCGGCGCTGAATTCGATATCGCTGACGTGGTATCCGCCCAGGTTCACGTGCATCAGGCCTGGAATCCGGTCGGTATCGGCGGCGTTTTTGTAGAAGTGAACACCCTGTACCAGTGATGAGGCGCAGTTCCCCACGCCGATGATTGCGACGCGCACTTTCTTCTTGGTCATTGAAGACGACTCCTTGATTTGTGGTTGTGAAGACATCCGGGCTGTGGATGCAGCGTTTGCACCACGGGTGTATTATACTCTCGCTTCGGGCAAGCGTCCAAATGCATCGCCCGTGCTCGGTTGCCAATGCGGGTACGCGCGATGGTGCTAAATCCGACCGAACCGAACGGGCTCAACCGGCATTCACATTGGCCCGGAAGCGCATCGATCCGATGAAGAAGAACACCAGCGCATACCCCAACAAGACGGCAGCGGGGATGAGGACCGATGCAAACCCCTGGCCGCGGATGATGATATTCTGGAAGCCATCCATTGCCCAGGCGCCGGGTGTGAGGTGGCCCACCGCGGCGAAGGCTTTGCCGGAGGTTTCGAGGGGGAACCAGGCCCCGCCGAGGGCTGAGATGACGAACATGAGGATCAAGGAAGCCAGCAAGGATTGCGACTCGTTCCTGGCCAAAACGGAGATCAGCAAGCCCAGGCTGCTCACGCACAGGCTGAGGGCGATCATCACCAGCAGAATGGCCGCCGGCTCACGGAGGTAATTGACCTGCAGGAAAAGCTGGCCGAACACCACGAGCAATAGCTGCTGCCCGAAGGCTACCGCGAAGTTCGCCAACAGGTGCCCGAGAACGATCGACCCCGCCGGCATGGAGGTGGTGAACAGGCGCTGGAGCGTGCGCGTCTTGCGCTCTTCGACCAGGATGGCTGACGAAGAGATCAGGCCAAAAATGGTGAACTGCACGAGGATGCCGGGCGAAGTCTGGTTATACGGGTTGCCGCCGAGCGGGAGGGCTTCCTCAGGGAGGTTCGTGGCGTTCTCCAGGCGGATTTCCACCCCGCTGCTGCCGATTTGCTCCCATTTGAGAAACGCTTCGGCGGCAACCTCGGGCAGGAGAGCCGTCTTTTCGCTCTCGGAGAGTGCTGCGCCAGACTGCGCAAGCGCTTCGGTGCTGAGTCGAGCAATTTCCAGAGAACCGAACAGGCGGGTCACTGCTGCGCGGGTATATTGGTAGGCCGATTGCCCCAGGTTGGTGTACTCATCTGCGATCAACTCGATCTGCAACGGCTGGCTGCCCAACAGGGAATCGCTAAAGCCGGGCGGAATCACCAGCACCCCGCCGGTGTACTTGTTCGCCACATTTTGCCTGGCTTTCGCAAGCTCGTTGGGCTTCACAGTGTAGAGGTTCAAGTCGGGGTTCGCGGAGAGGGCCGAACGCAGCATCTCGGTGAAGCGCCCGTTGACATCCTGGTTGTACCAGCCCAGCGGAAGGCGGTGATCGGGTTTCTGCACAACGCCTTTGAAGGCTATCCCCATGAAGAGGGTGAAGCCGACCGGCATGAGAACCAGGAAGATCAACTGGCGTTTATCGCGCAGGATTTGCTGTAAATCTTTGAGAGCCAGCTCTAGGATGCGCATGGATGTACTCCGAGGAACAGGTCAGGCGAAACGCCGCCTGGAGATGAACGCGCCGGCCAGGAACAACGCCAGCCCAATTGCGGCTGCGATGGCGATCGATTGCAGGAAGGCGGGCGTGGGGCCATTGTTGATGTAGTTCTTCCAGGCATCCATCACCCAGCCTTGCGGGGTGAATTTACTGACGGTGGTCAGTACATCCGGCATGGTGTTGGCAGCCGTGAAGAGGCCGCCCGCCATGCCGGTGACGCTCAGACCGGCTCCGATGACCGGCCCGGCCTGGCGGGTGTTCTTCAGGATCGAGATGATCAACACCCCCATGCCCGAAGCCGCCAGAACCTGCGCGAACACGACGACTGCCAGCCGGTCAATTGCATTCCAGCGGATCTTGAACAGGACGGTGCTGAGCAAAATAAGGACAATGGCCTGGAGGAGAACAGTGATCACCACCGCCATCAGCTTGCCGATCAATATGGTCATGTGCGGGGTCGGGGTGGTGTAGAGGCGCGCCAGGGTGCCGTTTTCGTGTTCGCGCAGGATCGACTCCATTGCGTAAGCCGCGGTGAAGAAGGAGAAGAACACCATCTGCCCGACCATGATCAGCCGAATCACCTGCTGCATGCCGCCCGCGGTTGGGTCGGCGTTTTCAGAAGGGAGCCGCAGAACGAGAGGTGCGGCGGGGCTGTGGAACAGGCTGCGTTGGAAATCGGTGTACCAGCTCTGTAAGGCTGCGAATACCGCAGTGAGGGTCTCCGGGGTGGCCTGAAGGCCGGCGCTGGCGCTGCGCGCCGAAATGAGTTCATAGGCCACCCGGCCGCTGTACACGCCGTCCAGGAAGGATTGGATCATGTTGCGCACCACAGACGGCGTGACGGTGAGGGTTGGGTCCTGGATGATCTTTATCACAACACCTTGCCCGCCCTGAAGGGCTGCCTGGCTGAGGCACTGCGGGATGATGACGGCGACCCCAAGTTCACGGTTATCGAGCGCTGCCAGGGCTGCCTGCTCATCGGGGTAACGCGCTGCGGCAAGCCAGCCTGAGACGCTCTCATCGGTGAACATGGAGAAGATCATTTCCCCAAGGTTTTGGCCTTGTGCGGGCTGGTCGAGATTCACAAAGCCAAGCTTGAGCACGGGGAGGTCGCTGGCTTCTCCGGCAAAGCCGCCGAACGCGAAGAAGAGCAGGGCCGTGATGATCAACGGCGCAAAGATGCCCATGCCAATGAGGAAGAAGCTGCGAAAGGATTGGAGGATGTCCTTGAGGGCGATATCAAAAGTTTTCATCGTGCCTCTAATCGCGCAGGGCGCGGCCGGTCAGATGCAAGAAGACAGTCTCGAGGTTAGGCTCTTGAATATCAACCGACAGGATGCGCACCGAAACCTGCGCCGCTACCTCGAAAAGGCGCGGCAACACGCGGTTGCTGTCGTCCACCAGGACGGTAACCGTCCCATCCAGCGACGTCACCTTAGAGACGCCCTTGACGGCGGACATCCCGGCCATCACCTTCTCGGCCTCGGCGTTCAGGCGCAGGTCGATGCGGGTTTGCTCGCCGACCAGGCGGATCAGCTCATCGTGGGTGCCGCAGGCGACGATCACGCCTTCATCCATGATGGCGATGTGATGGCTGAGTTCGGCGGCTTCTTCCATGTAATGGGTGGTGTAGAGGACGGTCATCCCCTGGCGGTTGAGGTCTTTGACATTATCCAGGATGTGGCGGCGGCTTTGCGGGTCGATGCCGACCGTAGGTTCATCCATGATGACGACGCTGGGCCGGTGCATCAATGCCGCACCGATATTCACGCGCCGTTTCATCCCGCCGGAGAAGGTGCTCACGCGGTCTTTCTGCCGGTCGGTCAGGCCGATCACGGCGAGTATTTCATCCACGCGGTGTTTCAACTCGGCGCCGCGCAGCCCATACATCTTCCCCCAGAAGACGAGGTTCTCACGCGCGCTCAGGTCGGGGTAAAGCGCGATATCCTGCGGGACAACCCCAAGCATCGCTTTCGCGGCGTTGGGCTCGCGGAGGATGGACCTGCCAAAGATGGCCACCTCGCCTGCGGTTGGGGCCAGCAAACCGGAAATGATCGAAATGGTCGTGCTCTTGCCGGCTCCGTTCGGGCCGAGCAGGGAGAATATCTCACCCGGCGCCACCTCAAAGGTGATTCCTTTGACGGCCTGGAGAGCGCCGAATGCTTTTTCCAATTGCGTTACTTGAATGGCTGGGAGGGTCATGGGTTCCTGCTTTCTTTCTATTTACACCAGCGCCAGGGCTGGCATCGGCCAGTATCGTGTGGTCAATTGTCCGGACTATTTAGCTGATCAGCCACCTGGTTCAGACAAAGCAACGGAGCGAATATACATGTCCGCGGGATATCAGGGAGCATAGTGTTCTATACTTGCACAACCCTGGAGTTGGATTGAATTTCATCTAATAAGGGGATCTAATATGGCAGATATATTTTAGACCAAATTCGCGATCAGGCCATAGCGAGTTAATCACCAAAGGGAGTTCTCTTCGAAAAGACTTTGAAATTGCCGAAATGCAGGAAAGGCGGAGATGCAAATCCGCCTTTCCGTGACTCAATTCGATATGTTTTAGTTGGTCGGTTCAGGCGAGCTTCAAGAGGATCGTGTTCATAATCCCGCGCTTGTGGAAATACTCAACTTCATTGCGAGTATCCAGGCGGACGATGACCTGGAAGCTGTACGGGCTGCCGTCTTCCCGCGTGACCTGCACCGTCAACTCGCCGCCCGGGGCGCGGATTTGATTCAACCCGGTGATGCTGTAGACCTCGCGGCCGGTGAGGTGATGGACGGCGGCGTTTTCGCCGGGTTTGAACTGGAGCGGGAGCACGCCCATACCGGCCAGGTTCGAGCGGTGGATGCGCTCGAAAGATTCGGTGATCACAGCCCGCACCCCCAGAAGCGCCACGCCTTTGGCAGCCCAATCGCGGCTCGAGCCGGTGCCATATTCCTTGCCGCCGATGACGATGAGCGGCACACCTTCGGCTCTATACCTCATCGCGGCATCATAGATGGGCATCTGCTCGCCACTCGGGAAATGCAGCGTGAAGCTGCCCTCCGTTCCACCCAGGAGCAGGTTCTTGAGCCGGATATTGCCAAACGTGCCGCGCGTCATCACCCGGTCATTCCCACGGCGCGATCCAAATGAATTGAACTCGTGGATGGGAACGCCTTGCTCGAGCAGGTATTTCCCGGCTGCGCCGGTAGGCGAAATGCTCCCCGCCGGGGAGATGTGATCGGTGGTGATCGAGTCGCCGAATAACCCGAGCACGCGCGCCCCGACGATATCGGAGACCCCGGCCGGGCTGCGCGACACATCATCAAAGAACGGGGGCTTTTGCAGGTAGGTAGACTCGGGCTTCCAATCGTAAAGTTTGCTGGAAGTGCTTTGGATCGCGTTCCAAACCTCGTTTCCGGTGAAGAGCGAGGCGTAGTTTTCGGCAAACAATTCCGGCTGGATGTTCTGATGGATGGCCTGCAACACTTCGCTTGCATCAGGCCAGAGGTCTTTCAAGTACACCGGCTTGCCGGAGGGGTCGCTGCCCAGCGGGTCGCGCGAGAGGTCGATATCCACAGTGCCTGCCAGCGCGTAGGCGACCACCAGCGGGGGCGAGGCCAGGTAATTGGCCTGCACATTCGGGTGCACGCGGCCCTCGAAATTGCGGTTGCCCGAGAGAACCGCGGCTGTCACCAGGTTGCCGCTGTCGATGGCCTCAACGATTGGCTCTGGCAGCGGGCCGGAATTGCCAATGCAGGTGGTGCAGCCATAACCGACCAGGTTGAAGCCCAGGCGCGCGAGAGGTTCCAGTAAACCGGCTTTCTGCAGATAGGCTGTGACGACCAGCGAACCGGGGGCCAGGCTGGTCTTGACGTGCGCGGGGACGCTCAGGCCCTTTTCGACCGCTTTGCGTGCCAGCAGCCCGGCGCTGATCATCACGAAGGGGTTGGAGGTATTGGTGCAGGAGGTGATGGCGGCGATGACAACCGAGCCGTGTTTCAGCTCCGAAACATGACCGTTAAGGCGCACCGGAGCCGATTTGCCCAGGTCTGTCTCTGCCAGACCAAAGCCGCGCTCGGTGCGCGGGCGGGTGAGAGATTGGGCGAAGTTCTGCTTTACATCGCGCAGGGCCACCCGGTCCTGCGGCCGTTTGGGGCCGGCCAGGCTCGGTTCGACGGTCGAAAGATCGAGCGGGACGGAGAGCGTGTACTCAGGATCAGGGGCGTCATCGGTGCGGAAGAGATGCTGGGCGCGCATATAGGCTTCTACGAGATCAGCCGGCCGCCCGGTGAGGCGCAAATAATCGAGTGTCTGCTCATCAACCGGCCAGTGCAGGTCGGTTGCGCCGGTTTCGGGCGCCATGTTGGAGATCATCGCGCGGTCGGCCAGTGAGAGAGAAGATAACCCCGGCCCGTAAAACTCGACGAATTTATCCACCACGCCGATCTTCCGCAGCAGCTGGGTGATGGTGAGAGTCAGGTCGGTGGGCGTGACGCCATCCGACAGCCGCCCTGTGAGTTTGATGCCGATCACATCGGGGGTCAGGAATTCGAGCGGTTCGCCCAGCATCCCGGCCACGGCTTCGATGCCGCCGACGCCAAAACCGACCACCCCCAGACCGTTGATCATTGTGGTGTGTGAGTCGGTGCCGACGAGTGTATCCGGGAAGACCAGGAGCTGGCTGCCGGCCTTGCGCGTCAACACACCGCGCGAGAGATATTCCAGGTTCACCTGGTGAACGATGCCGGAAGAGGGCGGGACAACCCGGAAGTTATCGAAGGCTTTTTGCGCCCAATGCAGAAATTCATAGCGCTCGCGGTTGCGCTCGAACTCAAGCTCGACATTGCGCCTGAAGGCATCGGCTGAGCCGTAATAATCGACCTGTACCGAATGGTCAATGACCAGGTCAACCGGGATGACCGGGTTGATCCGTTCAGGCGACCCGCCCAGCCTGCTCATTGCCGCACGCATCGCTGCAAGGTCGTTCATCACCGGGACGCCGGTGAAATCCTGCAGAATGATGCGCCCCGGGAAGAATTGCATCGGTTTTCGAGCTCCGTGGGGCTGCCAGGCGGCCAGGTCGAGAACCTCCTGGCGGGTGACGCGCTCGCCATCATAATTGCGCAGCAGCCCCTCCAGGAGGATGCGGATGACATAGGGCAGGCGGGGCAGGTAATTGGGCCCGGCCTCGATCAGACGGTCGAGCTGGTAGAAGGTGTAGGATGCGGAAGGGGTGTCCAGGGTAGCACGGGTGTCAGAAAGGGTGGCGGTCATGCAGGCAATCTCCCTGTAAATTGGGTATTATTGATTTGATTTTATCAAATATAACCCGTTTGGGTGAAAACCAGGTTAAGATAAATTCATTTACTTGACTATTTTATACCGGCGTGTTATAAAAAATACCATGATGACAACGAACTTAGCGCCGAAGCGAATCATTGCACCCAAGACCTTCCTGGAAGGTTAGGGCGATTTCGCATTAGGGTACATTATCTAGCGAAAAGACCTTCCGGAAGGAAGGTTTTTTTTATTTTTTTACCGGTTGAACCTTAACGCCATTTTTACGCCGGGAGGTGTGCCAAGAAGACCACATCACTCCAGAAGAAGCCGGCTGCCTGAACGGAAACCCCTAAGCGCGGCGGCATCTTCGCTCCTCCTTATTTGTTTGTGCGCCGCGCACAGCCGCCTCGGGGCTATCGCCGCGAGGGTATACGATTCGAATATCTTCGTTCTGGAGAAGATCAGATGAAACGCCTCTCAGCTTTCTTGTCTTTGGTCGTCTTGCTGGCTTTGCTGCTCAGCGCCTGTGCCCCGGCAGCCACGCCAACCCCGGCCGCCGAACCGACGATGGCCCCAGCCGAAGCGACCCCGGCTGCCGAACAACCCGCGACCGGCTGTCTGGGCTCGGCGGATAAGGCCGTGGTGGATTTGAACTGCCGTAAAATCACCATTGCTGTCGAAAACGCCTATCTGCCCTTCAACTACATCCTCGTTTCGACCGGCGAACCCGGCGGATGGGATTACGATGCGCTGCGCGAGATCTGCACCCGCCTGCATTGCGAGCCGGTGTTCGTCGAATCGGCCTGGGACAGCATGATCCAATCGGTTGCCGATAAGCAGTATGATATGGCCGCCGACGGCGTCACCATCACCGAAGACCGCAAGAAGATCGTCGATTTTTCCGAGGGTTATATTTCGGTCAACCAGCGGTTATTGGTGCGCAAGGGCGAGACTCGTTTCAAGACGATCGAGGATATCGCTGCCAACCAAGAGTTCGTTTTAGGGACCCAATCGAACACCACCAACTACGAAACGGCCAAGAAATTCCTCCCCGAGTCGCGCATCAAAGCGTTCGAGCAGTTCCCCTTTGCCGTCCAGGCCCTTATCGCGGGCGACGTGGACGCGGTGATCATTGATGAGACCGCCGGGCAGGGCTACCAGGGCGAAAACGCCGATAAGCTGGAGCTGATCGGCCCCTCGATTTCGAGTGATGAGCTTGGGTTCGTGTTCCCCAAGGGCAGCGACCTGGTTGAGCCGGTCAATAAAGCGCTGGAGGCAATGAAAGCCGACGGCACGCTCGATAAGCTCAACGCGAAATACTTTAGCTCCGAGTTCAAAATCGGTTCGGGAGACGTGAAGTAAGCTTTTGCAAGCCTTGCAGGTGCGCCCGCTTACGGGGCGCACCTGCGTTGATTTTGACCTTCAAGGAGCGACCCATGGCCTGTGATGATACGACCTTTTCTCAAGGGGTGGCGGCGCCGGTGATCCGCGATCCGCTCAAGATCCGCCTGGCGCGGTTCCCATGGTGGTTCACGGTGATTATTTTGATCGCCATCGCCACCGTGTTCATCATCTTTACGCAAGAGAGCTATAACGAAGCCTTCGGCTTCATCCGCGCCGGACTGGCGGTGACGGTGGTGACGACGCTTTCTGCCTACTTCATTGCGATCATCTTAGGCTTGTTGACCGGTCTCGGACGCATCGCTTCCAACGTATTTTTCAAGAACCTGGCCACGTTCTACGTGGAGGTGGTGCGCGGCATCCCCATGCTGGTGCTGATCTTTTTCATCGCCCTGGTTGCGGTTCCGGCAACGACGGCTGCTCTCAACCAGCTTGGGGTCTGGCTGGTGAGCGCCGGCGCGGGGCCGGTTGGCCAGGCGCTGGTAGACATCAACAATAAAGGCGTGCCGATGCAGCTGCGCGCCATCATCGCCCTCTCGGTGACGTATGGGGCTTTTTCGGCGGAGATTTTCCGCGCGGGGATCCAATCGATCAGCCGCGGGCAGATGGAAGCCGCGCGTTCGCAGGGCATGACCTACTGGCAGGCGATGCGCTTTATCATCCTCCCGCAGGCTGTCCGCAACGTGCTCCCGGCCCTGGGCAATGACTTCGTTTCGATGCTCAAGGATTCTTCGCTCGTTTCGGTGCTCGCGGTGCGCGATATCACTCAGGTGGCGCGGCTCTACGCCGGGCAGACGTTCCGCTTCCCCGAAGCCTATACCACGCTGGCGGTCTTTTACCTGACGATGACGGTGATCTTGTCTTTAGGCGTCAAAGCGCTGGAAAAGAGATTCCAGTCATGATGCAGCCGGATGATATCATCGTTGTTCGCAACGTTTCCAAGCACTTTGGGCCGGTTTGGGCGCTGCGCTGTGTGAGCATGACGGTGAAGCGCGGTTCGGTGGTTGTCATCATCGGCCCAAGCGGTTCGGGAAAATCGACCCTTTTGCGCTGCATCAATCACATGGAAGTGGAGGACGAAGGCGAGATCTACATCGATGGGCAGCGCCTGCTCAAAGACGAAAAGCAGATCAACCAGATTCGCGCGGATATCGGCATGGTGTTCCAGCATTTCAATTTGTATCCGCACCTGACGGTGATGCAAAACATCACCCTGGCGCAAGAGCAGGTGCGCAAGCGCAGCAAAGAAGAAGCGCGCGAAATTGCCTGGGAGCAGCTGAAACGGGTTGGTATTTCGGAGAAAGCCGATAGCTTCCCCAGCCAGCTTTCCGGCGGGCAGCAACAGCGCGTGGCGATCGCCCGGGCGCTGGCGATGAAGCCCAAGATCATGCTGTTCGACGAGCCGACCAGCGCGCTGGACCCGGAGATGATCAAGGAAGTGCTGGATGTGATGCTGGACCTTGCGAAGGCGGGCATCACCATGGTGGTGGTGACGCACGAGATGGGTTTTGCGCGCGCCGCCGCTGACGAGGTGATCTTCATGGACGAAGGCAGGATTATCGAGCAATGTGTGCCCGACTTATTGTTTGACAACCCGCGGCACGAGCGCACGAAATTGTTTCTCTCCCAAATTTTACATAAATAATCGGATTTGCTTGACTCTCGCAGAAAGGTTCCTATAATAGACACCATTCTCTTTGGGACGGCGTCCCGAATGGAGGGACAGACGGAATGGCAGCTCCGTTCGAAAAAGCGCAGACCTTGAACCGGGCGGTGAAAATCCTGGAATGTTTCACTCAGGAGCAGCCTGAACTGGGCGTGCGAGAGGTGGCCAGGCGGATCGAGCTTTCGACCAGCGCGACCGGCAGGCTGATGCTGGCGATGAAGAACCTGGGCATCCTTTCGCAAAACCCTTCTACGCGCGTTTATTCGATCGGCCCGCGGGTGCTCACCTGGGCGGGGACGTATCTTTCCACGTCTGACATCCGCAACATTGCCTACCCGTTTCTGGAAGAGCTGCACCGCAAAACATCGGAGACCATCAGCCTGTATATCCTGGATGGGAACGAGCGCGTGTGCATCGAGCGCCTCGAAAGCACGCAGAACGTGCGCTTTGTGGCCCCGCGCGTGGGCCGGCACCTGCCGCTGCACGCCGGTTCGGCGGGGAAAGTGCTTCTGGCTTACCTGCCGGAGGAGCGCCGCGAGGAAATCCTCGGAAGCGGTTCTCTTCTCCGGCTAACTGAGAAGACGATTGTCGACCCGCAGACGCTGCGGGAAGAGCTGGTGAAGGTTCGGCGGCAGGGCTACTCGGTCAGCAACGGCGAGTGGATCCTCGATGCGTCTGGGATTGCTGCGCCGATTTTCGACCGCAATGGGGCCGTAGTCGCTGCGTTGACGATCTCTGGTCCTACGCAGCGCTTTACGGATGAAATTATTGCAGGCTATGCGGGCGCCCTTCTGCGGGTCGCCGGGCAGATTTCGGCAGGGTTAGGGTACCAGAGTCAGGAAAGCGGCTGGAAGTCATGAGCGCAACCAGCCCGGGCGGATTCGTCGTTCATCTACAACGGAGGAAAGTATGAATATTCATGATCGGATTGCTTCGCAACTCCCGGCCTGGCGCGAGCGCGTCTCGCGCCTGCGGAAAGAATTCGGGGCGCTCAAGGTGGGGGAGGTGACCGTTGAACAGATTTACGGCGGTATCCGAGGGGTGCAGATTCAGGTCAGCGATATTTCGTATGTGGACCCGCTGGAGGGCATTCGCCTGCGGGGTTATTCGATCCCCGAAGTGATTGACTACCTGCCCAAAGTGCCCGGCGCCGAATTCCCGATGGCGGGCGGCCTGTATTACCTCTTGATGGCAGATACGCTACCGACCGAAGAAGAGGCCCTTGAGGTTGAACGTGAATGGTGCCGCCTGAGCGAGATCCCGGGGCATGTGTATGACACGATCCGCAGTTTCCCGGCCGACACCCACCCGATGACGCTCTTCTCGGCGGCGATCCTGGCGCTGCAGCATTACTCGGAGTTTGCCAACCGCTATGCCGAGCGCATGTACAGCGACGACGGCCTGCCGAAAGCAGATTTCTGGAAGTACAACTTGATCGACAGCACCAGCCTGGTGGCAAAGCTTCCGGGCATCGCATCGTACATCTATAACCTCAAGTACCGGAACGGCGAAATCGTGCCCTACCGCGCCGACCTGGATTGGGGCGGGAACTTCGCCAATATGATCGGCAAGGGTGGAGACGCGCGGTATCAAGACCTGGCGCGGTTGTTCCTGATCATCCATTCCGATCATGAAGGCGGCAATGTCAGCGCCCATACCGCTCACCTGGTGAGTTCTGCGCTTTCGGATGTGTATCTCTCTTGCTCGGCGGGGATGAACGGCCTGGCAGGGCCGCTGCACGGTTTGGCCAACCAGGAATGCCTCCGTTGGCTCTTGAATGTGCGTGAGCACTTTGGCGGGAACCTGCCCACCCGCGAAGACCTGCGCGCTTACCTCTCTCAACAGGTGAATAACGGGAAGCTCATCCCGGGTTATGGGCACGCCGTTCTGCGCACCACCGACCCGCGCTTCACCGTGCAGTTCGAGTTTGCGAAGAAATACCTGGCTGACGATCCGATCTTCCAGCTTGTGCGGCTGGTGTACGAAGTCCTCCCGGCGGTGCTGGCGCAGACCGGCAAGGTGAAGAACCCCTGGCCGAACGTGGATGCGATCAACGGCGCACTGCAATATCACTTCGGTGTGACTCAGTTTGATTTTTATACCGTCATGTTTGGCGTCAGCCGGATCCTGGGGTTGACGGCTCACATCGTTTGGGCGCGCGCGCTTGGCAAGCCAATCGAGCGGCCAAAATCACTCACCACGCCGATGCTCGAGGAACTGACCGCCAAAGCGCAGCCGGTTCCGGTTGTCCGCGTGCCGGTTTTAGATTAGAGGGTACCAGTTATGCCGACTCATTACCACTTCTTTGACGGTAAGATCATTGTCCGCATTCATAACACCATCTGCGACACGCCGGAAGAGTTGATTATGACGGATGTGTTCGCCGAAGTGCTCAAACGCTATGTGAACATGCTCTCCAGGCAGCGTTCGCGCCTGCTGCGCATCTTCCCGGACCCTGCCGAGGTCACCACAGGCGATCTGCGCCTGCTCGGCAAGACGCTGCGTTATCTCGTCAAACTGCCCGCCGACCTGGCGCAAAAGGTGGTGGAGGGCAGCGAGCCGTTCTTTGCCAACCGCGAATTGCTGGATGACTTTGTCGAGAACCTTTACAACTACTGGCGCAGCCTGCACAGGCTGGTGATCTGCGACTCGATCGGCGACCGCTACGATGAGCGCCCCTATCGCACCTTCAACGATACAGTGGAAACGCTGATGCACGTGGTGCGCAGCACTTACCGTGACATCCGCGAGAATATCACCGGCGACCACCCGCGAATTTACCGGCAGGTGAGCGCGGGCGCGGAGATCGGCGCGATTGCCAGGCATGTGCAGGTGCCCTACCCGAGCGAGCTTTACGAACGGTTGAACGAAATATCGGTCACCAGCCAGGTGCTGATCTACCCGCCGATGATCTTTGAGACGCCGATGAACAAGCGCAGCGGGGTATTCCAGAAGGTGAATTACAACCCGCTGGAACAGGTGACGATCAACCCGTCGGAGTGGCTGTGCTACCCGGCCAAGGTGGGTTCACTGCTGGTGATGGTGTACTTTTCGGTGCGTTTCTTCGAACTCGGTTTCTCGCTCTCCAACCTGTTCGAGCTGGCCGATATGAGCGAGCTCAACCGCAAACCCGATGCCGTTTTCATGTTCGGCGTGCCGCCGGTGGGCGACCATGTGAAGGGGCAGACCGAGACGGTCTTCTTCGACGACGAAGCAAACGACTTGATTGTGGCAACCATCCCCTGCCGCGATGAATACGGCTACTTCGGCTATCTAAAGAAGATGATTCTGACCCTGCACAACGTCACCATGCTCAAACGCGGCCGGATGCCCTACCATGGGGCGATGTTCAACATTGTGCTGCAAGACCACGGCGATTTCACGATCCTGCTGATCGGCGACAGCGGGGCGGGGAAGTCTGAGACGCTCGAAGCATTGCGGCACATCATCCGCGACGAGGTGGAAGACCTGGTGATCATCGCCGACGACATGGGCTCGCTCGACCTTGGGCAGGATGGCTGCGTGCTGGGCTACGGCACCGAGATGGGCGCTTTTGTGCGCCTGGACGACCTGCAATCGGGGTATGCCTTTGGGCAGATCGACCGCACGATCATCATGAACCCAGACCAGGTGAACGCGCGCGTGGTCATCCCGGTGACGAAATACAGCGACGTGGTGCGCGGGTTCCCCGTGGATTTCGTCCTCTACGCCAACAACTATGAACCGGTGGATGATTCTCACCCGGTGATCGAGGCATTTACCACCGTTGATGAAGCGCTGGAGGTCTTTCGCGCCGGGGCCGTGATGAGCAAAGGGACGACGACGAGTACCGGGCTGGTGAATTCGTTTTATGCCAATATCTTCGGCCCGCCAATGTACCCTGAGCTGCAGGAAGAGCTGGCCCAGAAGTATTTCAAAGCCTTTTTCGAGCGCGGCATCCTGGTAGGTGAGTTGCGCACGCAACTGGGCATCGCGGGCATGGAACATAAAGGTCCCGAGCTTTCGGCGCGCAGGCTGCTGGAAGAGATCATTGCGCGCTCCGAGCGTGAAACTGCGCGAACGGCTTTGAGCGCCGAGTGAAAACCAAGCCATGAAGAATAACCAGCGGGTTGTCATTAAGCTGGGCACGTCCACACTGACGGGCGGTACCCAGCGCATATCGCCGCCGCGCGTGGTAGACCTGGCGCGCCAGATGGCCTGTATCCACAGCCGCGGGAATGAAGTGATCCTCGTTTCTTCTGGGGCCATCGCTGCCGGGCGCGAGGCGCTGGAATATCCCGAATTGCCGCGCTTTATCCCGAAAAAACAAATGCTGGCGGCAGTCGGGCAGCCCACTTTGATGGCGCGTTACGCCGAGTTCTTCGGCATTTATGGCAAGCGGGTAGCCCAGGTGCTGCTCACGCGAGCCGACCTGGCCGACCGCAGCCGCTACCTCAATGCGCGAAACACGTTTCACGCTTTGCTCAACCAGGGGGTGATCCCGGTGGTGAACGAGAACGACACCGTCGCGACGGACGAGATCCGCTTTGGCGATAACGATGCGCTTTCGGCGCACGTGGCAGGGCTGGTGGAAGCGGATGTGTTGATTCTGCTCACCGACCAGGACGGGCTCTTCACCGGCGATCCGCGCCAGGATGCCGGCGCCACGCTCATCCGGCAGGTGCCGGCAGAAGAATTTTCGGCCGATTTGATCCGCGCAGCGGGGGGCAGCCTTTCGGGGCTGGGCACCGGCGGGATGATGACCAAATTGCACGCCGCCGACCTGGCCCGCCGAACCGGCACAACGGTGTTCATCGCCCGCGGTGACGACACGGATGTGATCCTCCGCCTGTTGGATGGTGAAAGCCTGGGAACGTGCTTTGCACCGATGCAGAACAAGCTTGAAGGGCGCAAGCGCTACCTGCTGGCGGGCGAGCGGGCTTCGGGCGCGCTGACGGTGGACGCCGGGGCTGCCCGCGCCCTGGCACACGGCGGCAGCCTGCTGCCGGTGGGAGTGGCCTCGGTGGATGGCGACTTTGACCGCGGCGACACGGTGCGCATCCTCAGTTTGAGCGGGAAAACGCTGGCTTTAGGCATCAGCAACTACTCCTCGCGTGATTTGCGCAACCTGTGCGGGAAGCAATCCGGCGAAATCGAGCGCATCGTGGGCTTCAATTACGGCGACGAAGTGGTTCACCGCAACAACATGGTGTTGATGAGGAACGATGGTTGAATTAACGGAACTTGGGAAACAGGCCCGCGCCGCATCACGGGCCCTGGCTTTAGCTTCGTCCGAACGGAAGAACCGCGCTCTGCTGGCGATTGCGGACTGCCTGCTGGAAAACACCGGTGATGTGCTGGCCGCCAATGCGCTCGACCTGGAGGCAGGCAGGCAGGCGGGGCTCTCGGAGGCGCTGCTCGATCGGCTGATGCTCAATGAAAAGCGGGTGCGCGGTATGGCCGCCGACCTGCGGGCCGTGGCTGCGCTGGCAGACCCCGTTGGAGAAGTCTTCGAAGAAGCGGACCTGGAGAACGGGCTGCACTACCGCAAGGTGCGCGTGGCGGTGGGCGTGCTGGGGGTGATCTACGAAGCGCGGCCGAATGTGACGCTGGACGTGAGCGGGCTGGCGATTAAATCGGGCAACTGTGCCATTCTGCGCGGCGGGAGCGAGACGATCCACTCCAACCGGGCGCTGGCAAGGGTTGTGCAGGCCGGGCTGCGGGCTGCTGAGCTGCCCGGCGAGGCGGTGCAGATGATCGAGGAGACCGACCGCAAGCTGGTGCTGGAGCTGCTCCAGCTGGACGAGTATGTGGATCTGATCATCCCGCGCGGCGGGGCCGGGCTGCACGACTTCTGCCGCAAGAACGCGCGCATGCCGGTGATCACCGGGGGGATTGGCATCTGCCACCTGTATATTGACGAATCGGCCGACCTGGACGCGGCTGTGCGGGTGATCCAGAACGCCAAAGTGCAGCGCCCTTCGGTGTGCAATGCGCTCGATACAATCCTCGTGCACCGCGAAGTGGCCGCGAGGCTGCTGCCGGCGGTGGCGCAGCGCCTGGCGCAAGACGGAGTGAGCTTCCGCGCCGACCCTGAGGCGCTGCCCCTCATGGCCGGGCTGCCGGGCGTGGCGGTGCAGGCAGCCGGCCCGCGTGACTTCGACACCGAGTGGCTGAGCCTTGTGCTGGGGGTGAAGGTGGTCGGCGGGCTGGACGAAGCGATCGGGCACATCGCGGCGCATTCCACCGGGCATTCGGATGGCATCCTGACGGGTGACGCCGAAGCGGCGAGGGCCTTCACCGCGCGGGTCGATTCGGCGGCGGTGTATGTGAACGCTTCGACGCGCTTCACCGACGGCAGCCAGCTTGGGCTGGGGGCAGAGGTGGCGATCTCTACCCAGCGGCTGCACGCGCGCGGCCCGATGGGCCTGCGCGAGCTGACCAGTTATAAATGGGTGATCGAAGGAAATTACCACGTGCGCCCGTGAAAAGCTTGCCTGGCAGGGCGATGTGGGGTACAATTAGGTTCGTTCGGGGCGTGGCTCAGTCCGGATAGAGTGCACGGTTCGGGTCCGTGAGGTCGGCGGTTCAAATCCGCCCGCCCCGACTTTTTAGCGATTTGACGATCTCGCGTGAGATCGTCGATTCTTTTAAGGTTCTGCCTTAAGTGTATCACGCGCGTCAAGCCGCCTCCCCTGGGCGGCTTTTTTGTTAAATCAGAAGCCCCCGGGAAAACCGGGGCCTCTTCACTAATCCTCATCGATCACTTGTAGTGCGATATAGCCCGAAGGCTACGCAAAACAAATTCCTGTCAAGGCCTGATAAATGTTATTAGAATAGAATTCAGCGGCACCACTTTCGCTGGCCTCCAATGCTGCATAATAGGTATGTCCGGCCGTTGGGTTGTGGTACAAGAAGGCCGTGATAGAAATTTGTTGGAAAAGCCGCGCATATCCTGGTGTATCTGCGCTATTCGCGTTGGTCTCATTTATCCCAATTCCAATCAAAGATGATATGGTGTCACTTTGGATTGTGCGACACGAATGGATCAAGCTGTTCACATCCTCTGCAACCCCCGTGATAACCTCAACCTTATTGGTGGAATCGTTGTGCAGTTGCCGCCACGTTCCGTTATAAGTCCAGCTATTTACCGTTGTATCTTTTTTTAGTAATTTGCGAGGTAGGCGATTATAGTAATTCCATACAAAACGAGCCGTCAATTTATCATCTGTTTGACCCCCAGATGAATTAATAAAGATTGTGCCAACATATCGGCGCGTTGTGGCTCCAGATTTTACGAGTATCCCATTCTGTAAAGCGAGAGCGGTTGCCCTTGTCGTTCCGTCTGTCCAAACAGTCGATTCGAGAGCCGCCGATCCAGAATTGTTATAAACCCAAATATCATACGGCCTGGATGCGGTATATCCTGATAGCGACAGACTTAGTTCGGCAAATGTAAGCACGTTCCACGATGAAGAACCATCGTATAAAGCGATTTGACTCCCCTTGTAAGGGCAAAAATATAGTGTTGTTTTCGCTGCTTGATCGCTCGCCGAAACCGGCACACCGGATTCCAGCGTCAATCGTCCATTACAAGGATATAACCACCCATCTCCGTTGCCCCCAGCCGGTACAACACCGCCATCCTTCAGTGTTTTAGTATCGGTCCCGTCCCACACGGCCAAGTGCCCGTCCGTCGACGTCTCCGGCCCCAGCACATCCCCACCCCCCGCCGGAACACCCGTTTCCAATCCGTTTTCACCGGCGTTGACCTTAATAAACTCTCCGCCCAGGCCGCTGTAGGATGCAAATGTATCCGTCAGATCCGTGAATGCCGTAGCGCCCCCACCCTCGATCCAAAACCACGTCGTTCCGCCGTCCACGCTGTAGCCAATTGCATCGGTTTCCGTATCCCGTCCCAGGATGATCTCGGCCAGTGCGCCACCGTTCGCTTCCACGTTGGCAGCAGTATCGTTGAAAATAACCGTACGGCTGATGTGCTCTATTCCCATATCAGCGATTCCTTACCTGTAGCAAGCTTGATATTTGTAATGCCCGTTCCATTCAAACCGTCTGGCGAACCCTCATAGTACAGATACATCGCGCCGTTGTAAACAACTATATGGGGGTCTGCAATTTGTCCGACACTTTCCCCCGACCCTTCATCTGTTCCATATCGTTCCAGCATCGTCCCGTCACTGATCCAGCTCGTCAAATTGGTTGAGTGATAGCGCATCAAATCGGTTGGTAGAAACCCGGTGGACGAGAAATGACACCACAGATAATATGTAGTTCCACGCTTATAAACAAATGGACCGCCACGGCTGCCAGACTCGGAAATAACCGGATTGCTTCCTGATTTAGTCCAGGTATTCCCATCTGTCGAGGTTGCGTAACCAAGTTTCCAGGGAGTTGATAAACCTCCTTTGGCTTCATAAATTGTGCGCCAATCGTTGGTGCCTTCCTTCCACACATAGATATTTCCTAAAGCCTGATCGTCCCACGAGCCACCCGATCCAAGTGGAATCGCCGCGGCCTGGGCGATTGTCCAATTAACACCGTCAGATGATGTGTAGTGGTCAATTTGTGTAAAATCGTCTTTTACGGAATATAGATGATAGGTTGTTCCGTCTTTGAACACGAACGGGCAGAAATATCCGGTTAGAACGGGGTTAGATGTGTGGCGCGTCCAATTTATTCCATCCGGGCTTGTTGCATAACCAATGCCGTTCGTGCTATCAAAACCAGACCGATACCACATTTTCCAAAGCCCGCTTTCAATCATGACACTGGGTTCGACGATATAACTGCCTTCATCCTCAATTGGCTCTAGCACAATCCCATACCGTGTCAGGCTATCGTATGCCAGACTTGACGCGGCCACGGCAAAGGGCACGTACAACCATTTGTTCCCATCTGAGAGGCATAGGTACTCATGCAAACCGAGACAACCGTCGTTGAGTAGGCCGACAAAACCCGCCCCCATCGTGAAAGCCGCTCCAAACGCAGTAGTAATCTCCTCTTGCGTGGGTGGATTGGAGACATTCGTTACTGCGTAATCGAGATTAGCCCCTCCCCCCGCCTCTCCAAACTCAAACCGCCCCGCGCCATCATTCCACACAACCGCCTTCCCATCATCCCCCGCCGTCGGCGCGGGCAGATCGAGGTGTTGCGCCAGCCCGTGCGGCATTGGGAAACGCATATCCACGATATCCGCGTTCATGTGTGTTTCCGTGATCGTGATCTGCCCCGCGTACAGGAACACCGCCCCCAAGACGTACGCCGTGTCTGCCGGAGGCGCGGGGATCTTGCTCGGCGCCGTCTCCGCGATCGCGAACTCGCTTCCCAGCGTGGTGATAATATCGCCGCTCGTATCGATCGTAACCAGCACAAACACCGCGTTCCCCGCCGTCGTCGGCTTCGAAGCGCTCAGGTCCACCGTCCCCGTCGGCGTGATCAGCGTATACCCCCCCCCGATGCTCACGATTCCGCGAGTGATCGCGATAGTCATCCCACCCGCGGGCGTGATCCGCAGCGGCAGAAACTGGCGCAAATCGATGAACACCGGATCGCTCGCCATCCACCCGTGCGTCGTCCCGTGGCCTGGCACCACGTTCACCCCGGAGTTTTCCTCCCCCGCCCGTGTCACTGCCCGCGCCGAGAGTACCTGCAATACGCCTGGCTGAAGCGGGTCGTACCCCACCAGCACCGGCAGCTCCGCCGCCGGCGGCACGCGCACGTTATACACCTCCGAAATCGGCTGCCCCACCATCCGCACGTACACGTAGTTGGGTCGCCCCGGCACGTTCACGATTCCCCCCAGCGTGCCCAGGATGCCCGGCTCCGCTGTGATCGCGTCCTGCTTCGTTAAAAATTTCTGTTGGATCGTCTGGCGTACTTTGCGCTGTTTGATAGTCATATCAGCAGATGTTATACAGCAGTGCCCGCTCCAGGCGGATGCGCTTCGCGTTCTGCACGAACGAAAAGCCGTTGAATTCAATGATGCGGAATCCCCACATCAGCACGATCGGCGAACAATGCCCGTAAGTCGTATCCCCCCAGCGCGCCTGGTAATATCCTGGATACCCGATCTCGAACGTGCCGTCCTGTTCCACCCATGCCGTCCCCATTCCAGTAATTAAGTCGCCGTCATATTCAAAAGTGAAATCATAGCCAACCGTAGTGCGTATTGGCATTGGCTCTCCACCAATGCAAACATAATCGGAATTTGGCATTGGATTCGCCCCCGGATAACTTTGCACGACGATATCTTTCAACCCGCCCGGCAGCTCGGTTTGCAGCACCATCCTGCGCGAATAATTGTTCCAAATATAATTATTTGGCACGTACCACTTCCCCGTCCCCTGCCACGTCCCGGGGTTCCACGTCCACTCGTCCCACTCCCCGTCTCTGGCCGCCCCCCCGTCGTGGAACCCGCCTGCCATGCTTTCGCCATCCCAGGTCACATCAAACGGCGGCGTAAACTCCCCAAACAGGTTAATCACGAACTGGTTCGCCCACAGATAATTCGGCGGGCTGAACGTGAACGTCCGCGTCCCGCAGCCGTCATCCGTCACCTCGGCCGCGGTCGCCGTCGCGATCACCCCCCCCGCGTCCCACGCCTCCACGCTGATCCAGTCTGTCGTTAGGTCCGGAACCCACGCGTCGTTCTCGAATTTCTCGAAGCACCCGATCAGCTCAATCTTCGTTTTGTTCGTCGCCGCGGCGGACCGCACGTACACCCCCTCTGGATAAACCTTCTTCGCGAACGGCTGCGCGTCCGCCGACGAAATCGTCCCCGGCTGCAGCATGCTGAACGGCCCCGTTGCCGGCCATTCCACGTCCGTCAAACACCCCGCCTCGGTCGGCGGTGGTGGCGGTGGAATATAGGGCGGCCACCCCCCCGGCGGTGGAAGATACGGCGGCGGAAAAAGCGGGAAGTCCGGCAGGTCGGGCTGCTCTGGCTCGTTCGGCATGAACGGGGTTCCCCGCTCGATCGTCACCGCCGGGAGCTGTTCGTTCTCCCCCTCGAAGTCGATCGACGTGAGCAGCGCTCCCGAATCCGCGTTGTGCTCGATCGCCACCACCCGCGGGATCAGCCGCTTGTTCGCGCATACGAAACCTCGCAGCGTATCCTCCGCGGCGATGTCCACCGCGCAGTACTGCGCCGGCGCGATGTCGATCATCCGGTTGTTCATCGCCAGGTCAAACGACAGGCGTGGAAACGGGTTGTTCGCCTGCCCCAGGATCAGCCCCGCGATCGCGTTGGCCTGCGCCTGGTCCGTCAGCAGCACCCGGTCGCGCGTCGAGATGCTCCCCAGCCGCTTGAACACCCGCCCGGGTGCCCGCGCCAGCAGCGGCGTCGAACTCGTCCCGTCGTAGGTCATCCCCGACAGGTCCACCATCCCCACCGGCCGCGTGGATATCCGCTCGATGTCCACCTTATCCTGCCAGTCCGTTTCCAGCAGCGTCATCACCACCGGGATGCTCCCACGCTCGTCAACCGGCGTGTACTGCGGGTCCACCTCCACGAACAGCCGCCCGTAGCGGTCGCATAGCGGGCTGGCGAAGATGCTCTCCGCCGCGATCGCCTCCAACTGCTGCCACAGCGAACCAATCGGCCCTTCCAGCGCCTCCGCCCGCCGCGCGTCGCCCGAAGGGTAGATGTCCATCACCATCGTCGCCGTCGATTGCCAGTGCAGCAGGTGCCAGACAGCCTTATCCACCGTCAGCGTGTTGAAGAACTGCCACGTTGTCGGCGTCCCATCCGTGTCCTTCAGCCCCACCGGGAAACTCGGGATCGCATTCAACCAGGCCTGCGGACCCGCCACGCGGAACGTCACCGACCCATCGTCCGCGTCCCACTCGATCGTTTCGCCCAGGATGCGCCCGCTGCAGATCACGTTCTCGTACCCCGCCAGCGGCCCGATCTCCTCCTCCGCTTGGTCGTAGAAATCCCGCGCGAACAGCACTACTTTCGCCCGGTCGCGCACCGTGGATAAATCCGCCTCTGCCCGCATCCTCACGTCGAACGACCAGCCGCCGCTGTCGAAGTTGCCCTCGCAGCGCTCCAGGTCGAACACCGTTACCGGCGGGTGATCCGCGTCGAACACGAACACGCTCCGGTATCCCGTCATGCTCTTCCCATTCGCCGCCGTCGCCGTGCACCCCACCCGGAACGTCCCCGCCGCGTCGTAGGTGATCGTCGGCGTGGCTGTGTCCTCGTCGCTGATGCTCAGCGCGCCCGGCGCTTCCCAGGCGTAGCCCGTGATCGTCGACCCGACCACCCAGCTCTCCCCCGCGTCCGGGGCGAAGGCCGCCGTCCCATCCGCCAGCCACAGCGCCGCGTCCGGACCCAGCACCGGAACCGGGTCGCAGTTCGTGTGCTGGTCGGTGTAGACCAGGTCGTTGTCCATCAGCAGCGCCCCGTTCGTGTCCGCCGCCGGGTGCCGCGCCCACAGGTCAAAATCGTCCACCACCGTCAGGTAATCGTTGTCCGCGAAAACGATGTCCGAGGTCTCCCCGATGTAGAACGTGCTCGCGCCCGGCGCCTTGCGGATGCGCGCCATCCCCTTGTCATAGCCCCCCGCCGCGCTCCCCACGTACAGCGTCATCCCCGGCAGCACGTCCGCCAGCGTTCCGCTGCCGCCGTCGTAAACCAACTCGGTGATCGCGTCGTAATTCGTGAACACCTGGTTGATCCGCGCGCTGTACACCGTCGCCGGGTTGTGGATCGCCAGGTACAGCCGGCTCCATTGCTCGTCCGCGCGCAAACTCGCCAGTTCTCCGACCGTGATTGCTCTAGCCATCCGTGGGCTGCTCCTCCATCTGCTCGAACCGCACCACGTAGCCCTGGATCAGCCCGGCCTTGTTCGCCGGCTCGCTCTCCGGCAGCAGCATCACCGCCAGGTAGTGCAGGAAACTCCCCGTGTTGTCCGGCGTCGCGATGTACACCCGCGCGCTCGCTCCCTCACAGAACGTCGCCAGCTGGTTGCGCTCCGCCAGGCTCAACAGCGGGAAGCGCCACTCGGCCACCGGCGCGCCGATTCCCCGGTAACTCCCATCCCCCAACCGCACCCGCTGCCGGTAGGGTTGGAAGAAAAACTGCGGGTCCACCAGCACCGGCGTGGTCAGTTCGTCCAGCGCGGTCAGCCCCTCCTCGCCCTCCGCCTCCGTCGCGATCATGAAACTGCTGCTCATGCCAGCGCCTCCTCGAGCACCCCGTTGAACAGATCCAGCATCTCGACCTTCAGGCTCTCCTTCGCGCTCTCGCTCAGATCCCCGTTGATCGTGATCGGCCCGATGCTGATCGACCGCCCGCCGCCGGTTCCCGCCGGCGCCGCGCTCGGCGCCTGGGTCGTGCCCGTGGCCACGTTCAGCATCGCGTTCACCGGCTTGTGCGCCTGCGCCGCGATCCCCTCTTCCAGCCCCAGGTCCAGGTTCTTACCGATATCGAAGAACACCTGGCTCCGCGAGTGCACCCCCAGCGCGTTCCGCACGTTCTCCACCAGGTTGTGCACGATCTGGCTCACCCAGTTCACGAAACTGGACCATCCGCCCGAGATCCCCTGCCAGATCCCCTTGACGATCTCGTACCCCACGTTCTTCATCCACGGCACCGTTCGCTGGCGGATCAACTCCGGCAGCAGCCCGAACAGTTTCCCGATCGTCTGCACCGTCTCCCACGCCTGTTTGCCGAACAGCACGATCGTCACCACCAGCAGCGCGATCGCCGCGATCAGCGCTAATACCGGCAGGCTGATCGCCCCCATTCCCGCCCCCACCGTCCCCAACAGCCCCGGCAGCTTGGTCAGCGCCGGCAGCAGTTTGGTCGTCAACAGCGCGCTCAAACTCGCGAACCCGCCCTTAGCCCCGAAGAATGTCATCAACTGCCCGCCCAGCGAGACCACCCGCCCGCCGATGCTCAATATTGGACCCATCGCCGCCGCGAACAGCAGCATGTTCACGATTCCTACCTTAATCGGCTGCGGCAGGTTGTTGAAAAAGTCCAGGATCGGGATCAGCGCCTGCAGGAACGTGGTCACCGTCGGGATCGCCACCTCGCCGAAACTCGCCAGCGTGTCCTCGATCGTCGCCCCCAGGATGCGCGTGCTGTTGGCCAGGCCGTCCGAGGTGCGCGCGAAGTCTCCCATCTCGTCCCCGGACTGCGCGATCAGCGTGCCATAGCGCGCCAGCGCCAGTTCCGACTGGGTCAGTTTCCCGTTCGCGCTCCCGATCCCGTTTGCCATCGCGTAGGCCTGCACCGACGCCACCCGCAGGTCTTTGCCGAGTGAAATCAGCGGCTCGGAGCTGCCCACCAGCCCCGCCTTGATCTTCTCGAAGGCCTCTTCCGGGGCCAGGTTGTGGAACGAGGCGTAGTCCGCCGTCAGCGTCGTCAGCGCTTTCGACATCTCCGCCGTCTGCTCCTCGGTTAGCCCCATATTTTTCAGGATCGACCCATACGTCGAGGCGTAACTCAGCGCCGCGTTCTCGCTCATCCCCAGCGCCGTGTTGGACGAGTTGGCGAACTTCATCACGTCGTCCGACATCGACCCGAACACCACCGTTGTTTTGTTGCGCGTTTCGGCCAGGTCAGACGCGAACTTCACCGCCGCGGTCCCCGCCGCGATGATCGGCAGCGTCACCCCGGCGGTCAGTTTGTCCCCCACCTGGCTCATCTGCGAGCCGATCTTGTCCAGTTTCTTGGCGGCGTTTTTCATCCCCGCCTCGAACTCCGAGACGTCGGTGATCAGTTTTACGATAAGTCGCGCCAGTGTGGCCATCAGCCGCCTTTCTCTTTACCTTTCCGGTTCAGCGCCCCGAAGATCGTCTTCGCCTTCTCCAGCAGCGCATCCGCCGCGGGTTCCTCGCCTGCTCGCAGGAACTCCGTTCGCATGAACTCCCGCGCCGTGAACTCGCTTGGGTGCTTCTTCGTGTCCCGGTGGATGTTCGCCAGCAGCGCCGCCAGGTAGGCCATCCGGTACTCCGCCTGCGTTTCCGAGTCGCCAAACGGCTCCACCTGGTAGAACGCCAGCCACTCCGTCAACTCCCGGCTGCTGATCTCGCTCAGCATCTGCCGCCGGTCCACCCGCCCCAGCGCCAGCGCTAGGCGGAAGGTGAACCGTCGAAAGGGTTCTCTTCGAGGCTCTCCGTCAGTTCCTTCAGGTCCTCGTCCGAGATCCCCGATAGCCGCGTCGCCACGTCGAAAATGCGCTGCAGCGCCGCCGCGCTTTTCTTCGAGAGCGCCTCGATGTCCGCCATCCCGAACAGCCGCTTTCCTTCCGCGTCCACCACCGTGGCCATCGCCAGTTTGGCCCGCGCGTTGCGCAAGTTCACCTTCGTGTCTTTCCCGCGCTGGTCCAGGATCATCGCCTCGTAGCCGTCGCGCTCTGCCCCGCTCATCGCCTTCACCCACACCGCCCCGCCCCACTCCGGCACCTGCACCAGTTCTTTCGGCAGGTCGTCCGCCGCCAGGATCATCTCCTTCGTCAGGATGGTGGGCTTGGTCTCTTCGACCGGCGCTCGCTTTTTATACGCGTCTCCGTGTGTCGCTGTCATCTCCGCCTCAACTCAGCCCGTAGATGTCGTCGACCGTGTAGGCTCCCTGGGTCACTGCCCCCGCCACTTTCAGCGTGATCGACGCGTTCAGCACGTCCTTCACCGGCGCGCCGGGTTGGAACCCGCTCACCAGCGCCGGGAAGGCGTAGCCGTAATACTGCCCCGGTGTCACGCTTTCGATCGGGAAGATCAGCCGCCAATGCCGCGGCTGCGTCTCGCTCAGCATCGCGAACAGCCCGGTGGTGGCGTCGTGCGTCGCGTCCCCCGGGTTGAGGTTCACATCGAATGTCACCTCCCCGCCGTCCGAAAGCGAAGCCACGAACTGCGCCATCCGATTGGGGCTCTGGTGGTTGGTCGTCTCGATCGTCTCCCGGCTGATCGAAGGCCCCGAAATATCCTTCACCCACGCCACCGCGGTGAATTCCTCGACTGCCTCGCCGTCCCCATAGGCCAGGATCGTCCCAAATGCGGCGTACCCGCCGCCGATCTGATCGGTCATCTTAACTCTCCTTGAACCGTAATCTGTAGTCCTGTCGCCTCGTATGTACTGCGGGCTCCAGGTTAAAACCATCGAACTCGTTTTCCAGGAAGATCGCCTCGAAGTGCTCGCCTCCCATCAAGCCTCGATATCCGGAAAGCCGTGCCTCGCACGCCGCGCATACCGCCATCGTGCTGGCGTAACTGCTTCCCTCGATCGTCAACTGTACGTAAGGGTTCTTGCCGGCGTTCGGCCCGCCGTGGGTGTAGCCCTTCTCCGAACTCAGCACCTGGTAGGCGATCGCCGGCAGCGCCGCGTCCTGCGGGATCATGTTCGGGTAGATCCGCCCGCCCACCAGCGCCGCCACCGTTGGGTCGCTCGTCAGCAGTTCAACTAACGCCGTCTCAGCGCTCATATGCCTCCAATCCTCTTATTCACTCGCGCTCTCCACGTATTTGTCGATCTCCGCCCGGAACGTATCCCCGGCCGCGTCCGTCGCCTGGTCCTGGTGGTTCTGCATCGCTGGCCGCAGGAAAGGCTCCGCCGCAATCCCTGGGTGTTTCAACTTCTTGGTCACCACCTCCCCGTCCCGTCCGGGGAAAGCCAGCGCTTTGCGGTTCTTGGGGCCGATCTCGTGCGACGTCGCGCCCGTCTCGATGAACTGGTAGTACCAGTGCTCTTTATCTGGCCCGATGTTCACCTCCGCCTGGTTCTCGTCCGCCTTCACCGTCTCCATCTCCAGGTGCGGCCCGGGTGCATTCAGCAGCGCCGCCGTCAGGATCACCTTCGCCCCGGCCTCCGCCGCTTCCCGGTTGATCCGCACCACCGCCTGCCCCATCCGCCGCAGCTTTTCCTTCAGCTCCTGATCGCCGGTCATTTTCACTTTGACCGAGTTTTTACGCATTGACTTCCTCCCGGCACATCAGCTGTGTTTCTCGCCGGCGCATCCCCACCTGGATCGGCGGCGCCACGATCTCATAGATGTGAGTTCCCCATACCACCCGCATGCTCGGCTGCACCGTGTCCAGGTAGCGGATGCGGATGCGCACGTCCGCGAAGGCCTCGGCCTGCCGCGCGATCAGCAGTTCCTCGCCCCGTAGCGGATAGATGTCCGCCGGCACGCTCGCCGCGTGAACAGCCCACACGATCACCTCCTCGCCGTACTCGTTCTGCGTGACGGTCTTATATTGGATATCCACTCGCTCGTGCAGTTGTCCGGCTCTCATGTGTTAAAACCAGTCCGCCCGCCGCCCATAGATCAGGCTCTCCACCCCGTTGGGCAGCGGCACGCTGGTCACGCCCTGCGCGATCAGCGTATCCTCGCGATTCTCATAAAAATCGCCCACGTACAGCAGGATCGCCTGTTTCGCCCACATCGGGACCGCCGCCGCCAGGCCGTACCCCGCCACGAACCGGATCACCACCCCGTTGATCTCCTGCAGCTCGTCGCCCGGCCAGGCCTTGTCGTAACGCAGCCGGATCCGTCCCGGCTGGCTGACCGTGTCCACCAGGTAGTTGCTCGCGTCGAACGTGTTCACCGTTCCATCCAGCAGGGTGTATTTGATCGACGTCACGCTCTGCAGCGGCGCTTTAGGGAGTTTGATCGTGTCGGTCGCTGGGAAGGCCTGCAGCACCAGCTCCCACGTCTGCGTCACCAGCGCCCGCCGCGTGATCAGCTCCACCTGCTCGCGCGCCGCCGTGATGTAGCGCGTGATATCCGCATCATCCGCGCTCGTCACCACCCGCAGGTGGCTTTTCGCTTCGGCCAGCGTCACCGGCTCGGTCGTCGGTTCCGTGATCAATTTCAAGGTTCCAGGAATCATGATAGGTTCCTTTCGATCAGATTTACGAGCTCGCATGGATCCATCTGCCGACCGATGAACCGCTCGCGCCATTGCTTACCCACATCGTCGGCCATCGCCCGTTCGATCAGGTCCCGCAGCTCCGTCCCGTTCCGCGCCGACTCGACCTCCAGCGGGTAGCGCATCAGCTCCCGATAAGCCTCGTAATGCGCCGCCCATTTCATATTGCCCATCGAGTTGCCGCTGTGCGACCGGATGTCGTCACCGAACATGATCAGCGGCTTCCCGCGCGCCGCGGCCAGATAAGCGAAGGTCTGGTGTCCCACTACTACATCCGCCTGGTCAATCTCATCCGTGCTTCCGTTTGGGTTGCCCAGCACATAATTGACACCTGGCTCTCCCCATAGACCGTTTCGCTCTAGGCTCATTACATGCCGCACGGTGAGTTTGATCCCCGGGGTGTCTAGCAGCTTGTGATAGACCATCGTATTGATCGCCCGGTCGATCGGGTGCAGGAAACCATTCCGCGTCGGGTGGATCGGCCCGAACAGCACCTTGATCAACTGCCCTTCTTCTCTGGCTGACCGCTGACAGCCGAATGCTGAGAGCTTACAGAGCGCCCACCCGCTCACCGCCATCGGCAGCGGGTACCCATAGACCTCCATCACCTCCCGGTGTCCCTCCGCGATCAGCAGGTTAAGCCGTGTATGTGGCCACACCGGGTACATCCCATCCCACTGCAGCATCGGCCGCGCCGCGTGGGGGTAGATCATCACCGCCGCGCCGCGCTCATGCAAAAAGAGCGCACCGGCGCGCGTCGTTTTCCCGCTCGCGTCGCCGATATCGTGATCGAACAGCCCTACGTCCACCCCGGGGTCGCCGTAACTCTCCGCCCGGGTCCACCCGGCGTCGATCAGCGCCTCCGCGTAAGGCCGCCCTTTCCCCTGGTGGTCCTCCAGGAAGAACTTCACTGCTTTGTCCTCTTTCCGCCGCGCCCCACCGCCCGTTCGGCCGGCTTAAGCGTTTCCGTGGAAACACCTTTCTGGCTGACTGCTGAAAGCTGACCGCTAACAGCCCCTTCCATTGGTTCCGCAAACCCCGCCCGCACCCAATCCGCCGTTGGCGGCATCTCCACTACCTGCCCCTTGCGGTAATTGCCCCGCAGGGTTGAAAAACTTCTCAAGATCTTCACCTTCATCGGGCCCATCTCTTGCATGATTTCTTTCTCCGTCCTGCCCTTCCCGCCCACCTGCATCGCCGAGAAGAGCAAATCGATCCAGGCAAATTCGTAGCCCTGGTCCCACAGGCAGCGGATGAAATCGAAATCGCCCTCGTACCGCCGCCCGAAATTCCCCACGTTCTCCTGGAACACATCTGCCCGGATCACGAAATTGCCTGTGTCGATCCGCGTCAGCCTGGGTTCCGCCTCCCAGTCCAGCGGGAAGATCTTCCCCCATTTATGGTTTTTCACGATCACCACCGGCGGCTTCTTCAACCCTTCCACCGCCGCTTTCAGGTTCTCCAGGCAGCCGGGACCCATCAGCCGGTCGTCGTCCGCCAGGATGAACACGTACTCCCCGCGCATGTTCGCCGCGTGTCGCTCGATGTCCGCGAACATCCCATCCACCCCGATTCCCGCGTCATCCACGATGACCATGTGCTGAAAATCCCTGCACGTCTGCTCCTGCACGGATTTCCTGCACACGGCCAGATAACTCGGCCGCATATAGGTCGGGGTGTAAAACGTCATGAAAGTCACGGCTTCTTTTCTCCGCGTAGGCTCCTCGCCAGCCACAACTCCGTCCCATCCCGGTCCACGTGCCCGCATTGCACCTCCGTATCCGCCATCATCCGGTAGCCCGCTTCATGCACCGCGCACGTCCACGGGAAATCGAAAAACCCCTGGTTGTTCCTGGTGTACTTTTCCTCGAACGGAACCTTTTGGATCACCTCCCTCCGGATCAGTACACATCCCAGACCGCTGCCGCTGACCTCGATTACGCCCAGTTTTTGCGCCGCCTTCCACAGGTGACGCACGCTCAGGCTCTCGCCCGGGTTCGCCCGCGTCCCCTGGCCGGGCATCTGGATCTTCACCTTCTTGGGCCCCGGCCCGCCGTCCGGCGCATACTCCTCGAGCAGGTTCACTACCCGCCCATCCCGGTACACGTAGCAGCCATACGCCACGTCGCAGTCCAGCGCCGCCAGGCGTTTAAGCGCATCCACCGGCAGGATGATGTCGCTCTCCACGATCAGCATCGCGTCATACGTGCCCGCCAGGAACATCTCCCGCCCGCGCTGGTATTGGTGCAGGTGGTCCGCATACGGATTCCCGCTCGGGTTATCCCGCTGCATCAGGAAGCTCACCGCCCCCTCGAACTCCTGAGCGAAGAGAGACCGGACGGTCTCAGACTCCAGCCGCAAAACCGGCGTAAACACCATCACATCCTTAACCATCCGGCCTCTCCTCACTCTTCACTCATCACTCAACACTCGCCCTTAGGCGCTCGGATGCACCCCATACCCAACCGCGCCGGCCTGCAGCACGCCGTAGACCGTGCGGAAGGAGTATTTCAACACTACCATCCCGTCCACCGAGTAGATATCCCGGATGATCCGCAGCGCGGGCGCTTCGCGCATCCCCACGTAGTTCCAGTTCCCGAAATACACGGACTTCGCTGTGGCCGCGATCGCCGCCGCCTGGCTCGAGAAGTACGCCGGGTATTCCAGCAGGGTCCGCCCCGCGTTGGGCATCGAGTCGCCGTAAATGCGCGGGTCCCCGCTGATCTTCTTGATCACCCCAAACGTCGGGGGCCGCATCACCCAACCAAGCGACCCACCGTCGTCCAGGTAATACGCCAGGCTGTTGTGATAGATGATGTCCTCCACCTCGCCGTCCGCAATCGCGGAGGCCGAAGCGAAGGTTTTGAACGCGGTGCCGTAGGCCGCCACCTCGGTCAGCAGCATGCTGTTGTGCGTGATCCCGATTCCCCGCCCGATCCGGTCGCCCACGAAACCCATCAGGTTGGCGTCCTCGTCGTCCAGGAGCTCCTCGGTGATCTCCAATTTCTTAGTTTTCTTCACCAGGGTCAGCGATTTCTTTCCCAGTTGGGCCGCGTCCCGCTCGTAATTATTCGCGTGCGCGTCGCTCTGCTCGCTGGTCGTCGCCAGAGGCTCCGCGTCGGTGCTCTCATACGGCACCCCCACCGTGGTCCCTACGCCCGGCACCAGCTGCACGCCCAGCCGCTCGGCCAGGCGCACTTCACCCCGGCGGGTGATGATCCGGTTCAATAACGGGGTGGGCACCGCGTTTCCGCCATCTCCGGCCGTGGTGATGTTCATCGTCGAATCGACCACCGCGCGCTCTTCGTAGCGCGAGGGCAGGCGCAGTTCCAAAACGCCGCCCCGCACCCCGCTGCGCTGCTCTTCCTGGTCGGGTTCTCCCGCCATCGAGCTCAGCTCGCGGCTCAGGTCGCCGGTGCGCACCCAGTGCGCCACCGCCCGTTCCTCGCTGTCGCCAAGTCGCGTGCGGTTGTGCGCCGGTGCCTGGCGGCTACGGTTGCCACCCTCGCCCTGTGGCAGGGTGGCGGGCAGCGCTTCCAGCCGGGTATAGCGGCGCTCCAGGCTTTCCGCCTCGCTGATCAGGTCGTCATATTGAGTCTGCTCGTCCTGATTCAGATCGCGGTTCTCAGTCTCAGCCGCGGTCACCAGCTGCTGAGCCTGTTCCAATACAGAGGCCCGTCGGGCCCGTAATTCACGTGCGTTCATCTCAAAGCTCCTTCGCCTTTACGGCTTTTTTACCGAATTTTTAACAATTGAAGCCTTCGCAGGAGGTTGCGGTTGCGCGCCTGCGTAATCGCTCTCCCACCCGCATCGGCCGCGCCCGCCTGGGCGCCAGCCTTGAAAGCCTCCAGCGACGAACGCACTTGCGCGCTCGTCTGCGAGTACGCCGGATAGGTCACCGGCGACACATCGTAAAGTTGCACCTCGACCAGCGTGCGCACTACCAGACCGTTTTCGTTTTGCGCCCAGCGGTCTCGCACCGTGCTGAACCCAAAACTCATCTGGTCCACGTCGCCCCGTCGCATCGATACCATCAGATCCCGTGCATATTGCGTATCCGGCATATTGATTCGGAAGGCCAGCCCTGTTTCGTCCTCGTCCAGCCGCAGCGTTCCCGCCCGCATCCGCCCCAGCGGGTAGTCCGCGTTATGGTTCCACAGCGCGCGCACGTCATCCCGCCCCAGCGAGGCCGCAAACGCCCCAGGCTCAATGAATTCCACGAACCCGCCCAGGTCCTCGCTCGGTTGGTTGAACACCGCCGCATAACCGGTGATCACCGGACCGTTTTCTCCATCATCCGCGCGGATCTCCCGCACCGTGAAACTTCTTCGTTCGATTTCTACTGGCATTTTCTCTTCTCCTCGGATTCAGCCCGCCATGATCAAACAATCGCACCCCTTATGCAGTGGGGGATGCCCGATGTCCGTAGTCGTGGTCATGGGCGCATCCCCTTCATCGCCCTCCACGCCCTGCCCGGCCGCCACGAACGTTCTGGTAATGCTGGCCGTTTTCCCGTTCATCTTTTGACAATATGGGCAGCTGCCGCCTGAACTCACCCAGCGCAGCACCTGGACCCCCACCAGCTGGTAGACTACCTTCGCGATCGCGTTTTGCGCCCGCGTTTTTTGTTCTCCCGCGATTTCCGCTGGGCGGTTTTCCCGCCAGTCATCCAGTTCGGCGCTCACCGCTTCCAATGGATCCATTCCGTCGCTTGCGGCCCGCTGCAGTGCATCCTTCATTCTGGATTGGCTGATTCCGGCTTCCTGGTGCGCCAGCGATCCCGTATAACTGCGGCTGAAGCGGTCAACCGATTCGCCAACCTCCTGATCGACGCCCACTTCTTCGACCGCCTCACGTGCGATCAGCCCCATGAAAGCATTCAAGATGGGCAAGAACTGCCTGGCTGCCCAATCCTGGTGCTCGCGCTCGAACTCTTCCAGCCAGATCAGGAAACTGCTTGCGTCGCGGGTGGCGAAATGCTTTCGCGCCTGCTCCCCGATGTCGCGCGTTTCCCGACGTATCACCCGCCCCGCCACGTCCAGGATCACCTCCCGGTAGGCCAGTCCGATCCGCCGCCTTGCGATGGAGCTGCGCTGCGCCCGGGCCTCTTTACCCGTCAACAGGGCCAGGCTTCTGGCGGTATCCGGGCTTCCTCCGGATACCGGTTTATCGATTCCCAGGTTGCCCACCTGGTCCGCCGGGATCATATTCAGCGGCACCAGGTAGACATCCCCGCCGGTGACCGGGTTCATATTCTCTAGTTCCCGGATATCGTTGGCCGAAAGCCATCCATTCTGCCGTCCCACGGCATAAGCCTCGTAACGGCTCTTGATATCCCCGCGCAGCAGCCCGTCCACCAGGTGCTCCGCGTAGAACCGCCCGCGCTCCGCCTCCGTCATCAAGTCTTTCTGGATCGCCTGCTCCCAGCGCACCAGGTAGGGCCGCAGCGTATGCACCACGAACTCGATCCCCTGGTGCTCGATGTTTGCGAAGGTGGCCTGCTCCAGGTCCTGGATCATGTGCGGCGGCATCCGGAACATCCGCGCCACCTCCCGTACCTGGAACTGCCGCGTCTGCAGGAACTGCGCGTCCTCTGGAGGAATGCCTACCTCGTGCAGTTTCATCCCCTCTTCCAGGATCATCGGCCGGTGGCTCTTCTCCACTCCCAAATGATCCTCGTCGATCGTTTCCTTCAGGTTTTTATATGCCGCATCCCCCAGTTTTCCGGGGTGCTCCAGGATGATCCCTGGCCGCGCGTCGTTCGAGAAAAACCGTGCCCCGAACTCCTCCGTATCCATCGCCAGCCCCAGCGAACGCCGGAACAGGCTCACCATCGAGTAGCCGTCCAGCCCGTTGCCCCCCAGCCCTGGGATCTGCCACACCTCGTCATTGCTCAGCCATTCCATTCGCCCGTTGTCCCACTGGTAATGGTAGAGGCGCCGGTTCCCGTTTGTCCGCTTTTCCAGAACCCGGTCCGGACGCAGCGGCCACATCTCAATCACCTCCCCGCTGTCGTCATAGATCAGCAGGGCATAAGCATTGCCCCAGCTGGCCATATGCAGCGTCATCGTTTCCCGGAAGCTGATCGCGCTCATCAGCTCATTCGGCTGGTCGTGAAGCAGCCGGTATAGCCGGTGCTGCGGCGCCCGAGCTTTTCCCTCCGGGAATCGTTCATAGGTGATCAACGGCAGGCTTCCCACCGTCTCGCTCAGCACGCGCAAACAGGCCCAATACGCCGTCACGCTCAGCGCGTTCCCCGGCGTCACGCTGTTTCCGGCGCTTTTGCGATTCTCGCGCAGGATATCCGTCATCACGACGTTGATGTCACCTCGCTGCTCGACAGCCTGCGCAACCTGCGCTTTGAGGGCATTCACCTCAGCCTGCATGCCCGTCGCATTGGCGATCAATCGCTGTAGAGTATTCATAGGGTCAGGATTCCCCGTTTGTCATAGATACTTCCTCCATCCGGGTCAACCCCGGCCGTCAGCGCATCCGTGCGCGCCTGCCAGCTCAAAATACCCGCCATAGCCAGGTCGATCTTGTTGGGGCTGTCCGCTCCCTCTTTATAGATCGTGTAGAGCGCGTTCCCGTGCTCATCCACCACCGGAAGTTTCTTTTTCTTGGCATTGGCGATGTGTCGGCTGTAGTTCGCATCCCCGTTGTGGCTCAACTCCCGCGCATGGATCGCTGTCTCGAAAGCCTTGATCGCGTAACCCATTGGTTTCTCGCGGTTCGTCCGCCATTCCACTACCACCTTCTCGCCGTGCCGACCGGCCCACTCCGCAATCAAGGTTTCCCAAAGGTACGGGTCGCAGTACATCCTCACGACCTCATACTCCTCGAACATCAACTCGACCCGCGCGTCGATCTGCTCCTCGGGCGCTTCCCATTCGTCGCCCGCGGTCAACGGCTTTTCCCAGAGACCGACCGGCCACTGGAACCCGCTCTTCAGATGCGTGGCCACCAGGCCAACGCTGTCGCGCCACCGCGCCCCATCGAACCCCAGCGTGATCACCGACCGCGGCGGGGGCATGAAGAGCACCTTCAGGCTCTCCCACTCCGCCAGGCTGAACGCTTTATCCGTCGCCTTCACCGGCCGGTTGAGATACACCCGCTCGAAGTAGTTGATGTCCGTGGTCGGGTCCATCCCTAGTTCTACGATGCCATTGATCAGCAGGTCTGGTCGCTCCCACGCCGTTTCTTCGCCGCGCGCGGCCGCCTCCAGCATGCGTTCCCATCCGCGCGCCTCGATCACCGCGGCCCGGATCTGCTCCCGATTCCGCGTGCCATCCTCATGCTGCAGTTTGTAACCGTCCGAGGCCTGGCGGTGGAAGAAGAACAGTTTCTTGCTGTCCTCGTCGTCGATCTCCCCTTGCTCGATCATCATCGCGTACCCAAACGTCTTCTCTGCCACGCTGCCCTCGCCCGGGGTGAAACTGGTGGTCGTCTCCAGGCTCCAGGCGTCGCTCATGTAGCGTTTCGGCAGGTTGTGCATCATCGTCCGGTGCGCGTCCTTCTGTTTCGCCTGCGTGAATCGGTGAGTCTCATCGAAATACTGCATCGTCGTGCGTGCGCCGTCGCGCGCGTTCGGGCTTCCGGAGAGGCTGATCGCTTTCCCATCCCCGTTGACGCGCATGATCCGCTCGAGCCCGATGTCGAAATCGTCCGCCAGCGGTCCCTCCGAGAGCATCACGTACAGCGCGTAGTAGGCCAGCTCGTCGCTTTGCTCCTCTGTGTAAGCAATCATCGGGATATACGGATCGCTCACCGGTCGGCCAACGGGTTGGCCATACGCATCGAACCCATCGCAGCGCACCGGCGCTTCCGGATGCAGTTCCGCCGCCACGATTCCCGCGCCGAACTCGGTTTTCGCGCTCCCCTTCGCGATGCTCAGCGCTGCTCGGTTGAACCGCCGTCGCCCTTCCAATGGATGCCCCTGGGGATAGACCTGGTAGATTTTCGATAGGAACGCGCGCTTCTCCTGGTCGAGTTTGTAGGGTTTTCCGCGCATGTCGCCAGGCCCGAAAATCAAATACGCCTCCATCCAGTCCGCCACCTGCGGCCCCAGGCTGGGGTATTTGATCGTGTCCTTCGGGACCATCAGCACGCTCATTAACTCAAAACCTCGTCCGCATCGACAACATCGACCCTGATCGCATCCTTCCGGGCGCGTTCGTCCTCGCGTCTCTTCACTCGGTCTTTTGCAGCCTCGCCCTGGTCGATGCTCCACTCCAACCGGCGCCGCGCGATCGGCGTGAGGCCCAGCCGGTCCTCCATCATGCGGATCTCCTTTGCCACTTCCAGGCTGCCAGTCCGCCCGAAGCGGTCCACCAGCATGAACGTCCGGATGATGGCTGGCTCGTCCGCCCGGATGAACTCGCTGGCCAGCGGGCTGGACCAGATCGTCTCCCACCAGTGCACCGCGAGGGGGTTCCAGGCTCGATCTTCCTCAACCTCTCCCTCTTTCCGCTTTCGTGTGACTCGTAGAGGCTTGGGCAGGCTGGGCGCGCGCTGCCGGGGGTTGTCCTCTGGTGGCAACATCGCCCGCGAGCTCGCCCGGTTGCGGCGTTGACGGGTGCCTGCTGGCTTGGGTACAGGGCCTGGCATCGCACGCTACCGCCCCTCCCCATCCCGTACATAAAATTTTTCACCTCGCCGCACGGTCTCGCCTTTCGCCGCCATAGAGATTGGACCCTCCCTACCCCAGCCGCCATCCTGTGTCGCTGTCTTGTGAGAGTGGCACGACTCGCATAGGCTTTGCAGGTTTACCATCGCGTTGGTTCCACCTCGCGCCAGCGGGATGATGTGGTCTACCTGCGTTGCCGCCGCCACCACCCCAGGATGCCGCCCCTCGGGATCCTCGCACACCGGATCTTGATTCAACTTGATGCGCCGTAGTTTGCGCCAGTTGGACCCATACCCCCTGCTCGCAGAGGACCCCCGCCTCTCATCGTAGCCCCCATGCTGCGGAGTATGGACCCCGCAGAAATGGTTACGGGTGACCTCGCCGCATCCCGGATCCGCGCAGATCTGCGCCGCCCGTCTCACTTGAACACTCCATCCACGTGCGTGATCTTGCGCTGCACATCCAGCATGACCGTGGCCATCGCCGCCTGGTTGGCTTCGATGCGTGCCAGGCTGGCCTTCACATCCCCATCCATAGGAGGAGGCGTGCTAGGATCGCCCGGATCGGACGGTTCGCCCACCGCCTGGAAGCCCACCCGCTGATAGAACTTCTCGAGCGGCAGCATCAGCGTGTTGATGTCCGCCGCCAGCGGGATCTTGCGATCGTCGAAAACACCGTCCAAATAGGCGATGCGCCCCTTGTCCGCGCCATACTGCCACATCCAGGTCGGCACGTCCGAGAACAGCGCTGGCTTGCTCGTCTCCAGTGGCAGCGTGCCCGGCAGCGTGGCCATGCTGTACACCCCGTTATTCGAGCGGTTGTAGCGCCAGTCGGCTACCCAACAGCCCATGCGCTCAGGGCCGATGCTTTTTAACTGGTTCTGCATCCACACCTCGAGCGCCCCGTTCGCGATGAACTTGTCTACGAAACTCTTGCGCGAGTAGATCAGAATCGGCATGACCGGCAGCTCGCCGTGGTTCATCATCCACAGCAGGTTCTCGAAGAGCGTCTGCGCCGATTTGCTGCACCAGTTTGGCTCGATGAGTTCCTTGCCGCCCCGCGTTTCCTGCTCCACGTCGATGACCAGGAAGTGCACCCGCCGCATGGCCGTGCCCGCGAACAGCGCCTTCTTGATCGTCACGATGCGCGGATCGTTGGCTGCCGAGAGGTCGCTGATCGCACCCCACGTCCAGCCGTTGTCCAGGAACCAGGTGTAATCATCGTACCAGTACGCGCCGTAGGGCACGTCCAGGTCGGCCGCCACCTGGCAGTGGTTTGTGAAGGTCGAGTCCAACCAGCCCGCCGGCTGCACGTTGTTGAGCTGCGTGCCCATGCGCCCGATGATGAAATCCAACCCCTTCAGCTTCGCCGTGTCGAGGTAGGGGTTCCAGTGGCTGGTGTCGATCCCGATCTCCGTGTATGCCATTACTTTGTCCCTTTCTCCAGCTCCGCGATCCGCTCGCGCAGCGCCGCGTTCTCCTGTTCCAGCCGCGCGTTGTCCGCCTCCAGCGTGGCGATGCGGATTTTCATCTCCGCCTTCTCACTCTCCAGCACCTTCACGCGGTCCGTCAGGCAGTCCGAGGCCTCGTCCTGCAGCCGGTTGCGCTCCTCCAGGTCGTCGATGCGCGCCCGCAGCGCATCGTTCGCCGTCTGCAGCCTGGAATTTTCCTCCTGCAGACTCTTGATCGTCTTGCGCAGGCTCTCCAGCTCCTGCTTCGTCGCCGCAGACCGCGCCGTCCAGATCGCCGTGATGATCCCGCCCAGGCCGGTGCAAAACCCGATAATCGTGAGAATGTCCATTTATCGTTTATGTCCCCCTACCGACCATCTGGAGATAATTTCATAAATGCTGAAAACGATGATCATCAGCAGCGCCAGGCGGATCTCCGGCGCCGGTATCGTCGCGTGCTGCAGCGTTGAGCTCCAATACACAACCGCGGCCAGCGTGAACGCAAAACATTGAAACACGCGGAACATCTGCCTCGAGATCGGCCGCGCGATGATCGCATCCACCAGGCAGAAAACCGCCGCGATCGTGAAAGCCCAGGCCACGATCATCAAGGGCACGACCATGCTAGCCCGGGTAGCCCGGCCACTCGCCGGGGTCGGTCTCGCCTGGCTGGGGTACGATTAGCATGCCTTTGACCTCTCTCACATCCCTGGCCGCCGGCGTCAGCTTATACACGCCCTGGTTGACCGCTGCCATGATCAAGAAATCCATCAGCACGCGCTCGAGGCCGTACCGGGTGCACGAGATGCTCGTCGAGATCCACCCGTAGCACGATAGAGCGACCACCGCCGCCGTCACCCCCGCCAGCACCCCGGCCATGATCAATTTCTTCGTTTCATCGGATAACTTCGCGAACCTGGTGCGCAGGCCTGGGATGTAGCTAAAGGCCAGCGAGATCGCCGCCCCCGCCAGCGCCAGCATCGCCTCCTGGCTGTACTCGACGGCCGGCGGGCTGTCCTGACTCATTGGGGCAGCCACCGCCGGCATGAAAAAGACGGCCGCGCCGATTAGCGCGAGCAGGACCGTCAGCAGGATCGAGAAAAACACTTTGGAAACCTTCACCGCAAACCTCCCTTAAACGCAAAACTCCCGGCCTTCCCGAGATCGGAAAGGCCGGGAGCTAATCCCCGGATTGATGTGTCCATGCCCTTTTAGGGCTCACACGGCACGCATCGGCCTGCCTTGATTATACAGCATATCGTTACGAAAAAACATATCAATTTCATTCGTTACGGTTTTGTCCGCTCGCTTTCGATTGCGCACACCGCAGACAGAACCAGGCGTGCTGGTAAATCGTCCGTTCTTCCACGACCATTGCCACCTTCCACGGAAGCCAACGCCAGCCGGCATGCTGCAGCAGCAAGCTGTTCTGGGTGGAGATTGCCATAATGATCCCTTTCTCCGCACATTCGACGCACTGGGTTAAGGTCATAAGGCCGCCTTCGAGCGAAACTGCCGTACCTGCCCGCAGCTGCAGACCAGCTCGAGTGCCGTGGCATAGCCTGTTCCCACCGAGATGCACGTCCGCCCGTCGCGCAAATCCACCGGCGCCAGGCGCCGCGAACAATGAAGGCAACGAAGCCACACACGCGCTCGCCTCATCTTTAGTGGAGGCCGCATGCGCTTATTTATGACGCGGCTTCGATGCCATTCCATGACGTGGGTCGAGTACAACCGTTTCAATCACGCGCCTCTCAAATTTAACGGGCTTTGGCGCCTGGGCACTCGGGCGCTGGGACTCCACTCTGCGCTCAGCCTCCCCGGCCTCCTGCCGCCTCGCCGCCCGGCTGCCCAGCATCACCGCCAGCAGCAGCACGAAGAAAAACGCCAGCAGCACCCCGCCGCACATCAGCCCGCGGCCCAAGTCATACACGATCTGCATGCGCCCCTCCGTGATAGTAGATTGTCCGTTCGAGCATGCTGGAGATGAATTTCAACTGCCCGGCCACTAGATGCTGCAGCGCCACCACCCGGTCCTCGGGTAATTTATGAATTCCTCTCGCATGAAATAGCAGCTCGTTGAACGGCTCGCGCATATCGGGATGCGCGAAGTTCGCCAGTGGCCGGCCCAGGATAAGCAGCACCCAGCCCTGTACCCATCCCGAGCGGCATGCTTCCTCGAAGGTACATTCCACCAACGGTTCCAGGGTGAAATATGCCGCAGGTTTGAAGGGCTTGCCGTTTTTCAACCCGAACCAGGCCGCGCTGCCCATATCCGTATTCCACACGCTCGGGTGGTTCAGCCGGCCATCCTTCCAGACGCTGCCATACGTCACCAGATCGATATGCGCCACCCCTGCGATCGCCTCGCGCGCCTGCGGCACCAGTTTATATAGATCGCCATCGAACTCATCGCACCACATCGGGTTTCTCCTCTTCGGCACTCACGATTTGACTGCATTCATGTTCGACCATTTCGCCCAGGTTCAACCGGATCATCTGGAGGTGAAGACCAATCCCAAACGCGACATTCACCAGCCCGATCGCATGAATCAGGCAGGCATAAGATTCATTCTCCCCGGGCCAGGTGTAGCGGTAGACCGCCGGATTTTTACAATTCATTTTGGTTATCCTCTTTCAGTTTTAGTTTCACCCGCATTTCCACGCCCAACGCCTCGAGAACTTTGGCCAATGACGATAATTCGATGGTCAAATCCGATTTCTCTATCCTCCAAAGCGTGCTCCGGCCAATCCCTGCCTTCCTGGCGAGTTCCGTACAGGTCAGTTTCTGCCGCCGGCGCTCCAGGTGAATATATTCGCCGTAACTGATCAGGCCCAGCGCCCTCATTTCTTCTCCACGTAAACCGTTCGTTTTTCCAGTTTCAAAAACTTGAGCACCATCGGCCCTGGATTTCTTCGCCCGGACAGGATATCGTTCAAATATGCCGGCGAGATACCGATTTTCTCGGCCAGGGCTTTCTCAGAACTCATGCTGTTGGCCAGCAAGCGCAGTTCTTCGACAACCTCTTTTAAGCGTAGATATCCGCGCGTTCCCATCACGAATTCAAGCTCCATCAGTCGATTGTCCATCGCTCACCTCTGGCTTTTCGATACCCAGCCGTTTCATGACTTCCTCTACCGATAGATCGAGCAGCTCGCGGTCGTCGTAATGCGTCGATGGGTTGCTGGGTGTCAGGTTGCCATCCAAAATTTCCAGCGCATCCTCGCGCGAGATCATATCCTGCCTGAATATATTCCGGACCACAGCCACGCGCAGGAACCGGGCCATGTTTGTGTCGTTGTTCATCAAAATATCTCTCTCGGCGGTAAGCTAGAATTGAACGTTAGCCCGTTACCGGGCTTTGAAGCTTCCATCAGGAAATCCTCATCCATCAGCAATTCGTAAATCTTATCCACCAGCTGCTGCTTGAATTTCTTGCTGCCCTGCGCGCTGATCGTGATCAGCACGCGCGGCTGATTAATCTTCTTCCGCGTCGGTTCCATGTGGATACTCCTCCCATTTTTGCCCATCGAGCAGATTGCCCGCTTGTCTCTTGCCGAGCCGAACCGAGATATTTCCCTCGATCGGCACCTTTCCGCGCGCGGCCATCGACGATAACGGCTGTGGTTCTTGCTTCGGAAACCATTCTCCCCATTGCTTAAAGAAGAACGGAACGCCTGCATCCTGGCATTGATCTCGAATCGACCTTACCCATTCAGGGTGCGTCGCCCTGGCCTCCGGACCGCTTTCCCCGCCGCAGATCACCCAATCTACCGTGTCGGTGGTCCTTCCTGATCCGCCGCATGCGTCGCAGGTGTCCATGCCATCTTCCATGCTATAATGACCTGCTGTTTCTCCACAGCCGCCGCAGACAGGACATTCTCCCAAACCCATATCGATCCGATTTAAAAGCGGTTCGAGACTGGCAAATCGTAGCGCGGCAGGTATCCGGAGCAAAATGGGATATCTCTGGTCCCAGGTCTTTTGATCTTCCGCGCTGATGCCCAGCCACACATTCTCCCACGGGAAGCTCACCGGATTCGATATCCCGTTTCCGATCTGTGCATTGCTCAACGCCATGCTCCCATCGATATTAAAGGCCCATCCGAGGATGCGCCGGTAAAGCCCCGTAGTTTGAAAATATTCCAGCATGCGATGCGGCCGTTTGGTCAAGATCATAAATCTATGCTGCTGTGAGCGCCCCATCACCCCAAACACCTTGTCGATGAATTCGAACGGAACTGCCTCATGGAACAGATCGCTCATCGAATCCACAAAAATCCGCCGCGGCTTCTTCCAGCGCAGCGGCTGGCCCAGGCGCTCATCGAGCAGTTTGACCTCGCCATTCCACCGTCCGGCGCTGGTTAGCAGGCCTCCATACTCTGGTTTGTGCATCATTTCCAAGCGCGCGGCCATGCGCTCCGCATAGCAATTCCGACAACCCTCGCTCACCCGCGTACAGCCGATCGTTGGATTCCACACCGCTTCAGCCCATGCAATTTTTGTTTTAGCCATGCTTCCCCTTCTTCTTCTGCTCGCGCAGCCGCTTCATATTCTCGCTGCAGCTGGAGCATGGTTTAGTCATTTTCTGCCCGCCGGCATGCCAGATCTGCAGCTTCCAGCAGGTAAAATGCGCGCAATCAGCCATCGACCACCTCGCCTTCCACCAATCGCGGTAGGTCCAGCCCTGGCAGCATGGCCGTCAACCCGCTCACATCCAGGTCTGCCGCAATCGGTGGAATGCTGCCCGATCCAGCGCCGGGAATTTCTAAAAAGCCGAAAAGAGCGTCCGGGTTCGCTTCCGCGGCCGTCAGGATCGCCTTTACAAAGTAGAGCGCAATCCGCCCCATCTGGTAGAGCGCCTGCTCCTGGTGCTCGCGGCGCTTCCCGTTGAAACTGGATATTCTCGCCGGCGTGCGGCATTCGAGGGGTGCGAACACAAAATGATAGCTGCGCCCGTTCCATTCGAAGCGAATCAACCAGGCCACGTGGCCGGCGGCCTGGCCTTTCGTCGTTTGCATCGCCGTCACGCCGAAGGCCTCCAGCAGCTCGTTAATCTCACCGAGACTCTTGGTCGGGTGGACTGTCGTGTCCCAGTAATTCGCGTCTTCAGCGTACCGCTTATTCATTGCGCGTCCCCTCCTTCTCGCTTATCATCGCAGAGAGCGCGCACCACGCATATCCCAGCGCCAGCAGCGCCACCACGATCACGATCGCCACGATCCCTACCACCAGCCCCAGCGCATTCCCTTCCATTGCTCACTCCTGCGGATCGCCCGCATCCACCTCGAAGCTCTTGGCCCGCTCCAACCAATCCTCCGGCAGCGTCACCCCGATCTGCTTCGCCACGCCCTCCAGGTACTGCGCCGTGGCCACCGGCCCCTGCTCGCGCACCCGCCAGTCCACGCGCGAGCCCTCCAGCAGTTCCCCCATCCAGATCTGCCGCAGCGCGGCCAGCTGTTCCTTCCGTGTTTCTGGTAGCTCATATTCGCGCGTCACCAGCCACAGCAGCAGCCCCACGCTCTCCAGCGGTTCCAGCGCCTGCGCGAAGACCGGCACCGCCGCCTGGACGATAAACTTCTGGACCTGGTCGCGGTTTTTACGTTCCATCTGCCGCCGGCGCGACTGGTCCGCTTCGCGCTCGGCCTCGGTTTCCTTTTTATGGAGCTGCGCATCATAGTAACTTTTCGCCGTGGGCCCCACCGAGATCAGCGCCACGCAGGCATTCTTCGTGTACTGGTTCGGCTGATAATCGTTGTAATGCACCATCACCCGCAGGTGATGGATGCGCTTCTCGAACCATTCATCCCACGGCAGCTTCAGCGTTGAATAAGAACTCTTAGCTTCGGGGTCGTAATACGTCTCGCCCGCGCGCAGTTTCTCCACGCCGTCCGTTTTCTTGTCATAGATCGCGATGCCCAGCTCTTTCGACACCCGCTCGAGCTCCATCTGGTAGAAGGCCTTGCGCTTGCGCTCCCAGCAGGCCTTCAGCCCGCAGTAGTGGCTGCCATCCATCTTCACGTACAGCGGGCACTTCGTGCACGCCGGCAGCTCGCTCAGCGCCTGCACCTGGTGCACCAGCAGCAGCGGCACTTTAAAGTAATCGACGATCGCGTCAGGCTGGTTCCCGCTTTCCAGCCAGGTTCCGATCTTCGAGAGCACGTCCTGCCAGCCGGTAAAATTGGAAGGGCTTTTCCCCAGAGCGTCCATCCACGGTTCCCAGGTCTTCCCGTTGTCCGAGATCCAGTAATACTCCTCCGGCCGCTTCACCTCGTCCGAGAGCTTCCACAGCCCCGTCCCGCCGCGCGCTTCGCCCGTCTTCCAGCGGTCCCACATGCAAAATCGCGATCGGTCCGCGACGATCGCCGTCGCCACCACCGAGGCAATCTTCTCGGGCGTCTCATATCCGCCGCCGGTGAGCGTGGCCGTCACTTCCTCCACCTTCTCCGGCGCGATCGCCTGCAGGCTCAGCACCCGCCGCGCTGCGGCCTCGGGCAGGTCGCCCTTTTCCATCGCCGCCTGGACCGTCTCCGGCAGGTTCAGCAGGCGCAGTTTGTTGCGCACCGCCGAATCCGAAAGCCCGAAGAGCTGCCCGATCTGCTGCGAGGTCTTTTTGAACTGGTCGCGGTAGACCAGCATCGCCTTCGCCTCTTCGATCGGGCTGAGGTCCTTGCGCGCCAGGTTCTCGCTCACCGCCAGGCGGAACATCTCCTCGTCGGTCAGCTCGCGGATCGCGACCGGCATCCGTCCCCACGCTGAATTGACTCCCCCACCTGGCGCGCGGTTGGCCAGCATCAGAAACGCTGCCAGGCGCGTGTGGCCGAAGGCCAGCTGCACCCGCATCCCGTGGCCCGTCAGGTCGCCGCTCCCCATGCCGGTCACCGGCCGGCCCTCTGGAAACACCCAGCGCCCGACCGGCACCTGCAGCAGCCCTTCCGCCTCGATCGACGCTGCGATCTTGGCCACGTGCTCCGGGTCCTCACTCTCCCGTGTCTGGTAGGGATTGGGAAGGATGTGATCCAGTTGAATTTCGTGAATGCTGTTCATAACTTCCTCTTATAGGGGATGCAGCGATGGTGCGCCCATCTGCCGTTTACCTCGCTCCAAATCTTTCGCCCGCACCCGGTGCATATGCACTCACAGCGCCGATAGGGCAGGCCGCACAGCACACAGGTGCGTTGGGATTCCGGGATAAACTTCACCCGGGCCGGCCGCCAGGGATCTCTCTCACGCGCAGGCCGAAGCCCTCGTCGAAGACCTCCCACGCCAGGTTCGATCCCCGCCGCATCAGTCGCGTCCCCACCGCCAGGCTCTTCGCCTCCAACGCCGCCAGCAGCCCCTCCATCGAGAAAAAACTGGGTGTCTCCGCCTCCCGCCAGACGAACCCCTCCACCGCCCCCTCGAAAGGGTCCGCCGCCGGTTCCTCCTCCCCGGCCGGGTGGTCGTTCTTCCGCGCTGCGTATTCGGCCTGGTAGCGCTTGTGCATATCCGCTTTCTTGCACTCCGCCTTCCCGCATAACCGGGAATTCTTCTGCTTCGGAATGAACGCCTCCCCGCACACCTCGCAGCGCCGCAGCTCGCTCGTCTCCTGGGTGTTTACAGGCGCTGCCGTTTCTGCGGAAACGGCTCCTTGCTCTTCTTTCCCGGTGATCATCTTCTCCAATGCGCCAGCCATTCTGGTTATCGCCGGCACCATCGCCTCCCCGATGCTGATATCCTCGCTCTTCGCGGAGGTGTCCTCTTCCCGCTGCCAGGCGCCGCCAGCCTGTTCCGCAATCGGCGTCCGCTCCAGGAGATCCACCTCCAGGCCGGCCCGCCGCAGCACGCGCGAGACCGCGTCATACAGTTCATCGTCCACATAGCTCACCTGCGCGATCCCCGACCAGCGCGCGATCACGCCCTGGTCGATGAGCGCATCCAGCAGCATCGCCTGGCCGCCTTCCTCACAAGAGATCAAAATTTTGCTCATCTGGTGTTGTCCTTTCGCCTCGAACTCCCGCAGGGGAGTCGCTTCGAACTCCCTCAGGGGAGTCGTTTTCCTCATCCTCATCGTCCAGCTCATCCTCGCACGTGCAGCCTGATCGGTATTGTTCGCAGTCCGGGCAGTGGTCCTGCCGCCAGGCCTGCCAGCGCTCCCTGGGCACCTGCCAGCCGTTCTCGATGCGCCAGATCGCCTGGCCGGCGTTCGCCGCCGTCACCAGGTGCCCCAGGACCAGGTCGTAGGCATACGACCCCGCCAGCAGGCGCGCCCGCGCCGGGTTATTCACCTCGTGACGGTCCAGCAGGCGCTCGAGTCGGAATTTTTCCGACTCGCCGGAAGATCTAGCTAGTGGTAGTTGGATATCATCACTGGATTTAACAGGTTTGGTTAAACTACCACTACTAGCTAGAGGGTCGAGTCGGAGATTCTCCGACTCGATTTCCTCAAAATTTTTTCCGACCTCGTTTTCATCTTTCGTCTCTGTGGACTCTGTGAACTCCGTGGTTAATTCCGGTTCCGGTCCTTCCAGCTCTTCCACCGGTAAGGGAAGCTGGTGCTCCGCCGTGGCCAACCGGTAGCGATATTCCCCGCGGTTCCCGCTCTTCATCACCAGACCCTGCTCGATCAAGAATGCCAGCGCCTGGCTCACGCTCTTGTCGGTGTAGCCCGTGTAGCGCTCGATCCATTCCTGGTTTCCGCCCATCGGCTCCGCCACCAGCAGCAGGATGATCGACGCCGCCGCGCCTTTCGTCATGCGCACCACAGCCGCATTAAGCATCGAAGAGCGCCCCCTGGCCTTTGGGGTTCGGCCGCCGGCCCAGCTTCTTCGGCGCCGCGTCTTCCATCGCCCGAAGCGTCTCCGACATATCGATGATTTTCGAGCGGTACTCGCTCTCCGCGAACTCCTCGAACTCCGGCCAGCTGGAAGCCAGGTAGTAGCCACCCTCGCCCGAGCTCGAGCACACCAGGTGCCCCATCTTGCGCAGCTCCGCCACCGAGGCCCGCACCTTGCGCTCGAAGGTCGCGTAGGTCATCTCGTTGCCCCAGCCGGTCTTGCGCAACGCGTCCACCAGGTCCGGCTTGTCGATCGCCTTTTCCTTGCCCACGTGGAAGCGCAGGACCGACAAGGCCGCCCGCACCAACCCCGGCTCGAGGTTTTTTACCTCTTCTTCGTAGAATCGGCTGCTCACGCCTTGCGCGAACCCGCAGGGGTATCGCCCTCCACCAGCACCCATACGTCGCATGGGTTGAAGGCCACCGCAACCTTCACCGGCTGCTGAGCGGGCAGTTCCAGGTTGACCCCGATCATTTCTGCCGGGAAATTGACGATCACCTGGAATGTGTTGCTGTGAACCAGCACACCGGCAAATTCACCATCGCCCTGCGGCGTGCTCACGGCTTGCCCGACCTCCACACCCCGCATCGCGATCTGCTCCAGCACCGACTGCCTGATCGAAAGATCGACTGCCATGATCCTGTTCCTTTCTCCCCGCCTGCGCCCGGCCACAGGCCGGACGCAGGACTCAGGGGATCCCGCACGTACCACTGCCATCGCCGCTCTAAACCTTTTCGCCTCTCGCCGAGAGGATCAGATCGCGTAGTTGGGCTGCGCGAGTGTAGCCTACGCGTAGCTCGCGCTGGATCTTGGAAATGGAGATCTCACCGTTCTCGTCGACCAGCGCTTTGGCCTCCTCGAGCAATTCATCCTTCACCGCCTGGATCGCATCCGATTCGAGCCGCGTGAACTGGCCTTTGGACATGCGCGCCAGCTGATCACCGGTCAGCGTGGCCACTTCACCGCCGGGCGTGGATAATTCAATTAATGTGGGCTGCTTAGCGCCTTTGAAGGCCTCGTTCGCCCAGCGCAGATCATCATTCCAAATGCCGTGGCGCTGGATCACCGCGCGAAATTCCTCGAAGTCGTGCTTGCGGATGATCCATTCCTCGTTGATATTGCGCCCGCAGTGACATAATTCGTGGTCCACGAGCGCCCGCTGTTGGTCGATTTCCAGATTATCAAAATGGGGTTTGGATATCCAGATCAGGAAATCGAAGTTGATTAATGTCTTCATTTCCTCGCTGACCTTCTTGGCCATGCCGAGGATAAACTTCCCGCCGCTTTTTGACGCCTCAGACCGGTATAGGAAGGCGATGCGCGCCTCGAGCAGGTGCTCGTGGTGATCGCGAATTATCGAGCGCGCCATTTCCAGCAGGTGATCGTCTGCCAGATCCCATTCGACGGCCATCAGCGTCGCTCCTTCCTCGCCAGCCGTGCGGCAGCCTTGCGCTCGCGGCGCGCCTGGGCCTCGCCGAGGTGCCGCGCGTGGAGGATCAGGTTGGCCCGGCTGCACAGGTCGTTGGCCAGCTGCCTGGCCTGTCTGGGAGTGAAGCCGATCAGGTCCACCGGCCGCGCGAAATTGATGATAACCATCTCCTCCGTCACCCCCACGCGCATCTTCACCGGCTCGGGAGCCTCCTCCACCGCCGGCTCTATCTCATCACGTTCCACTGGTTGAATATCTTCCATGTTTTACCTCGGGGCTTGCGACCGGCTGTGGAGGTTTCAGACCTGCACCTGCTTTCGCGGATGCGCCACAGCCGGTCGCATTGGGGAGTGGAAGCGCGTCTCTCGACGCCCGATCGCCCCGAAGGGCAAGAACACCTCTAAGGCGCCGCTCAGCCGTCACACCCGCTCTCCACCACAAGAGCCAGGCTCTCCATTTGGAGTCACGCGAAGAGCAGCTTTCGAATGAGCTCGGCTGTCTTCCCCACAACCGGTGATCAGCCTTCGCGCCGATTTTCGCTCAGCCTGGCCTATGTCCGCCAGACCTCACCGTGGACACTCATCCTATTCGGGCTCCCAGGAGTCGAACCTGGGGAGCGGCCCCGGGGGGGAGGGCAGCTCTCACCGGATGCCCGGCGCTTCGCCGGTTGCCCCGGCTCCTCACCACTCACCAGGTGACGGTTCCTGTTGCCGGTCTCTGCCGGCTGTCTCCACTAACCTGTTTCGCGTTTTCTCAGGGTCACGCGCTTCACCGGTCTGTTGGTGGGGCAACAACCCCGACCGGATTGGTTGTGGACGAGAAGGGCCTCGAACCCGCCTTTTAGGCGCCCTCGTGAGGGCTTCTTGCGGCCGGAGGAAATGAGAATAGGTGGCCGCTGATGTTCCATCCGTCCATCCGAGCCCTCTTCAGGACACCCGTAGGGGTGAGGCTCAGGGGTAGCCTCTCGTGAAAAACGCTCTTTGGGTGGCCACTTGGCAGACCGGCCAGCTGTCTCACCCTTGCGGGCGCCCTTTCGGGTTCCAGCGCCGTCGGCAATTATGGGTCAGCCTTGTTACCCTGGTTTCCCTTACCACCAGAAAGGAGCTCGGATAGTGGGCCTCTCCTACGCTAGACTTCATCCCTCAGCGGATTTTTTCACCCAGCCACGCCCCAAAGGAGCGTCGGGATTTATTTACCGCATGTTGTATCCCACGCCATTTCCCTTAGTTCTCGCCAGCCTGTTGCTGGCCACCCTTTAGCGGGAAATCCATGTTAAAGATCGATCCATCTCACCGGCGCGCCCATCTGGACCAGCAGGCCCAGCACTTTTTGTATTGCGATGAGCGCCTCCGATTCGCGCCTCAGCCGTTCTGTCTCAGTGATGATCCGCTCGCTCACCACCGGCTCCAGCGCCCGCATCGCGCGCACGGCCGCCTCAGCAGCCTGGTCGCGCGCCTCCTTCGCCTGGTTCGGCCACGGTCGCGGCTTGTCGGTCACGTTGCTGCCCCTCCCTCCGGGCCTTCATGTAGCGCCAGATCGACCCGATGATCATCGGCGTGCCCCCGAAGACGAACGCTCCAAACACCAGGAGCGCCGCCTGCCAATTGAGGGCCGCCACGCCGCCCAGAATGAAGATCACCCCAATGGCCACGAAGATGCTCACGAAGCCTTCGATATACTTCTGCCGCTCCAGCCAGCCGATCGCCAGGTTGTAGCCAATCCCCAGGAGCAGCAGGATCACGTAGAGAGCTAATACATCGCTAATTTGCAGCTTCATTTCCCCGGCTGCCTTTCTTCGGGTATGCTGGTCTCATGCACCTCCAGTGGAACCGTCCCAAACACCAGCACGTTCGCCAGCATCAGCCCATCGATGCGGTGAATTTCTTCCGCCAGCCAGGCCTTCACCGTCGCCGTCCACAGGAATTCCAGCTGCGTCTTCGGGCTGGGCAGATAGGCGAGGAGTTTTTCGGCCGCCTGGCGCCGCATGACCAGATCCTGGGTTGTGTACCATTGCGGCCGGCGCGTGGAGCGCAGAAGCATCATCGCGCACAGCTGGGCCCAGCGCGGCATCGAAGCCAGCAATCGCAGCATGTGGATCATGAATTCACCTCCGGCGTTTCAATGAACATGAAGGCCGGCACAAGGAAAACCGAGGGGAGGGTCCGCAGGCTGGTCATAGCCATCTCCACCGTCAGCATGGAGAGCGAGTTCGCCAGCCAGACCGGCACCTGCGCCGGCAGCATGTACTTCCAGCCGCCGTCCTGCAGGCTCTTGACCATCATCGTGAGCGAGAGCGTGTTCACCTTCAGCCCGTTCAGGTCGGGTGCGGCCAGCGCCGGGTCCTTGCCCAGGATCGCGAACGCATATTCGCCCGCGCGCGGCCAGGCGAAGAGGATCAACTGGCCCTTCTCCATGATGAAGCTGCCCGGCGCAGCGCGCATGGCCGCCTGCAGCCCGGCGAAGGTCTCGCCGGCGCCCAGGGCATTCGAGGGCAGCAGGGTGGTGGTCGAAACCGCCGGCATCGCCACGCTCACGGCGCCAAAGCAGGCCGAGAGCAGAGTCATGATCAAGATAAAGAGGGAAAATGGGTGTTTCTTGGCTTTCATCTGGTGTTGTCCTTTCGCTTCGAACTCCCGTAGGGAAGTCGCGTTTTCGTGTACAATGGAAATAGCTACTGGTGTAGCCCTTTCAGCAGGCGCTCGCGATCCACCGCGGGCGCTTGCCCGTTTTAGCGCAGGCCCTTGATCTGCTGGTCCGTGTACCACAGGCACGGCACGGCGATGATCAGGATGAGCAGCGCGAACAGCCACGTCGGCATCATGACCCCCTTTCGATAGGTTCGGTTTTAACAGGATGGGGAGGGAAGACGCGCAGATATTCCCGGTTGATCAGGAAGCGGATTTCCGCGCTCCGGCTGCGCTCTTCGTGCTCGGCTAGCTCGGCTAGCTTCCTGTCTTCGTCCTCGTAAATCACTACTTGGAAAATTTTGTCTGCCATTTCCCGCTCCGTATTGATGAACGATTAATTTATACATCGTTCATAACGAAATGTCAATAGAGAATATATGGTTTATTAGGAATTTGCTATGATTGGTTTGATGAACGCTGCTGCACTGCCCAAATGGCTGCTCGATCATTTCAGGAAATGGGAGGCTGCTACCGGAAGGAAGCAGACCGTGAGCGAATTTGCAAGGTGGTTGGGCATCAAGCAGCCAACAGTCAACCGGTGGATGACCGGCGATAGCACTCCGGCAGGGGAGAACCTGCGTCGCCTGGCGCATAAGCTGGGCCCGGAGATCTATGACGTACTGGGGGTGCCGCGGCCCGAAGATCCCTCCGGGTTGGAAGACCTGCCGGAAGCCTTGCGCGAGCGCCTGGAAGCGGCCCTCGTCGAAACGCGCGACGCATACCACAAGCGCAAAATTGGCCTCGACGATCCCGAGGCGGAACGGATTGCGATCGAAATATTCGAACGCAATGGATTCAAATATATCAAGACCGAAAACGAAGATTGAGAGTCCCCGAAGTGAATAGTTTTCATAGAAAATATTATAGAACTTTAATTCTAGTTTGATTCAATGGATTTGAAACTCATGGGTGAAAAAGAGGGGATGAAATGAATAAAGATGCGGAATTTATTGCCCTAGATGTCGAAACGGCTAATTATGACCCTGGCAGCATTTGTCAGATTGGTTTGGCACATTTTATAAACGGCGAATTGGTAGAGAACAGAGGTGAACTGATCAATCCGGAGACTTACTTCGATGATTTCATGATCAGCATTCATGGCATCACGGCCGAAAAGGTGCGCGGAGCAATCAAGTTGCCCGATCTATTGAAAGCATTGAGGGCGAATCTTCACGACCAAATAATTGTTCATCATACCTATTTCGATCGGTTGGCTCTCGATGCAGCTGCAGATCGCTATGGTCTTCCGCATATCGAATGCAGATGGCTCGATTCTGCCCGCGTCGTGCGCAGGGTCTTTCCTCAATTTTCCCAGCGAGGATATGCGTTGTCTAACATCGCGAATCACTTGGGCGTTGTTTATGAAGCGCACGACGCAACAGAGGATGCAATCGCTGCCGGGAAAGTGTTGATTAAATCGATTGAGAGGTCAGATAGCACCTTCGATGAATGGCTGGTGCGCGCTTATCAAAAAACGAGCCATCATCAAACCACGCAAATCGCCCAGTCGGGAGATCCGGACGGGCCATTTTATGGGGAAACAATCGTTTTCACCGGGGCGTTGTCGATGACCCGCCAGGAAGCGGCCCAATTGGCAGCGAAGATTGGTTGCAACGTTGAAGATGATGTCAACAAACGAACAACGTTATTAATCGTTGGAACCCAAAATCTGGATAGGCTCGCCGGGTTCGATAAGAGCATCAAACATCGCAAAGCCGAAGCCCTCATTAGGAAGGGATATTCTATTCAGATTTTTCATGAACGTGATTTTTTGCAGATGGTTCAGTTAGCCTAGATGAAACAGGTTGCTTTTATCATCATCATTTTTATGGCTACGGCCTGCGCGCCGAAGGCCGATCTCTCGCGCTGCATACCGGCCACGGACGCCGAAATTGAGAGCATCAGCGCCGGCCTGGTGAAAGCCTCGGATGGAGCGCTGCGGCTGTCGGATGCCTGGGCCGTGAAATCCAACGACTACGCAAACGTCTGGATAATCGCCGCATATATCTATGGGGCAGGGGCGGAAATGGAAAAGGGCGTCGGGCCTGGCGTGTGGGCTCACGGCGGCGAACAGGACGATCCACGGCTCATCCTGGCGGTCGGCGGCTTCGCCCACCAATTTTCCAACTGGGGGACGGGCGAAACCACCGACGCAGAAATCAGGTTAACCAGCGATGGCGTGAAGGAAGCCATGCAGTGCGCCGAGGCGAATCACAAGTAACGCCTATTCCTCGACACCTTCGTATAGATTAGCGATATCATCCTGGACCAGACGTGCATAGATGCCGTCCGTGGTGGCCACGCTCGAGTGCATCAGGTTCTGGCTGAGGCTCTTCAGCTGCTTCATGTCTTTCACCCGCCGCATCATATACACCGCGTGGCCATGCCGCAGCTTATGCGAGCTGAGATAGGGGATGCCCGCGCGCTCGCAGAGCACCTTGATGCCCTCGTTGATGATCTGTCGGCGCGTCACCCAGCATAGTCCCTTCGCCGGATCCACGAAACGGTGCCAGCGGTCGATGCGGGGATACCACAGCGGCGAACCGGCTGCGCGCACCTTCGCGTCCCAGGCCTGCACCACGGCCAGAAGGTCCGGCAGGCGCAGCATATCCGTGCGCGCGGCCTTCGCGTTTTTTGTATGCACGCCCATCTTGGGAAACTGGCTGATCTTGAACTGGCGCAGGTCCACCGCATCCACCGGCAGGCTGACGAAGGCCTGCGCGCGCATCGCGCTCAGGAACAGGAAAACCAGCGCCGCCTGGTCGCGCTCCTCGGTCAAATTTTTTGGCTCCAGCGCCGCGATCTTGCGCACCTGGTCGATCTCCCAGAACTTATGCTCGTAGTATTCCGACTGCAGGCTGTTGCTTTTGTTGGGGTAGAGCGTCTCGATCCAACTGGTCGAGATCGTCTTATACCTCGAAAAATGCTCGCCGCGGATCCAATTGAAAAACATGCGGCTATACTCGCAGGCCTTTTTCATCGAAGCAGGGCTCAGTCCGCCATCGCGCCCGTCGTTGCGATTGCTGGAAAGATAGGCCGGGAAAGCCGGGTCGATCATGCGCGCCTTCGGGAAAGGCGTTTCATCCGCCCATTCCAGCAGGTGGCGCAGCAGCCCGCGCACGCGTTTCACCGTCTCCGGATTTCGCCCGATCTTCTCAATATGGGCCAGGTACTGTTTCGTATCCAGCCAGTTCTGACGCTCAATCATTTTTCACCTCGCTTGCCGCATAAGCTCGATTGATTTTAGATCCACAGGCATCACATTTGCCCTGGAAGATCACCACATAGCGCCCCTTGAAACGCAGTTTCGGTTTATCCAAAGGCACCGCTTTCTCGCAGCGCAGGCACCAGGCCTGGCCGTCCTCCAGCCGGCCCTGTTTGCGCTGCGCCTGCACCGAGCGGACCCAGGCAGCGAAACTCAGCCCGTGGATCCAGATGTTCCCGTTTTTATCTCGCTCGAAGGGGCAGCCGTTCGGTAGATAATTCCGCGTGACGGTTTCCGCGGTCACACCGATCTCCTCAGCGATCTCGCTGGGCCGGTACATCATCTCCATCAGACGAGGAAGTTTGCTTATCTGAATCCTTGTAAACTGTTGGGTTTTCCGATGGGCCACCCGCAACCTGGCCTGTTCCATTCACACCTCCTTAAAATAAACAGCGCGTCTGCAAGGACCGGCGCGCGTCGGAGGCTGTTATCCTGGTATAATGGATCTGCCTGGGCCGCCCGCACGGCCTGAGCCATCGCCGCATCAGGCGCCAACCTGGTGCGGCAACTTGTTTAAGCTAGAACAATTATACCAGATTCGGGAACTGATAAATCTCACGGTTGCATGCGCGAGATTCAAAAAGTGGTGTACAATACGATTTACCAATTCCCTCGTGAGGTCGGCGGTTCAAATCCGCCCGCCCCGACCAACAAAAAGGCTCCCTTTGAGGGAGTCTTTTTTTTGCGTGTCGGCGGTTCCCCCATCGAGAGGTCATGAAAATCCGCCCGAAAAGCTTGCCTGATATTCCATTTGAATTTGATAATACCGTTTCATCTGTGTTGTGCACGTGCAGTCTAGAACATTGGCGAAGGTGTTGTAAATTTAGAGTAATATATAATTATCTACGCACATCAATTGGGGAGGATAATGATGTCAACGCCAAAATCTACCTTATGGAAATTAGTACGACATACGGCTGCCAAGCATGAAATATTGAGACGTTATCTAGGAGCTTGGTTTGGAATAATGGGTAAATACAATCATAGATTAATTTTTATCGATGGTTTTTGTGGTCCAGGTCGATATGAGGCAGGAGAAATAGGATCTCCATTGATCGCGTTAAATACTGCAATAAGCCATTACCAGAAAAAGCACATAAAAGAAGTAACTTTTTTATTTATAGATTCGGACAAAAAACGGTGTGGTTTCCTTCAACGGGAGATTAATTCGATGGCACTCCCTTCAGATTTTTCTGTGATGATAGAGCATTCTGATTTTAACAATACGATGAATAATATTTTCTCCCATCTAGATCAGAAGGGGGGCAGACTGGCACCGACGTTTGCATTCATTGATCCTTTTGGATTTAGTGGAGTGCCATTCTCTTTAGTAAACAAGTTGTTAGCTAATCCCAAAACTGAAGTTTTCATTAATGTGATGGCTCAATCAATCAGTAGGTTTATAACTCATTCAGATCCTAGAATATCCAACTATATGATCGATTTATTTGGTACAGAGGAGGTCCTGCAAATAGCTAATAGCAAAAACCGTATCAAAGAACTACGATCACTTTATGGAAGGCAGCTATCAACTATTGCAAGGTTTGTAAGATATTTCGAGATGCGAGATAATGCAGACAAAATTATCTATTACCTTTTCTTCGCGACGAATAATTGCTTAGGTCATGCGAAAATGAAAGAAGCCTTCTGGAAAGTTGATCAAGCGACAGGATTTCATTTTTCCGATAAAACTAATCCAAATCAAGGTGTTCTATTTGATGATGATCCTTCCTTATACTTAGCTATTGATCTACAGGAGCACTTTAAAGGTCAACAACTCTCTGTGGAAAGTATTACAAGATACGTTTTAGATGAAACGCCTTATACCGAGTCGCACATGAAAAAAGCCCTTAACTACCTTGAAGATAAAAATTGTTTTTCCTCAGATCCTTTCAAGAAGTCTGGCAATTATCGTCGAAAACATACTTTTCCTAGTGATGTAATTATCTCATTCTCCCCTTCATGTGAAGCCGAGTTATAGTGCTAGAATGATTGGAGGAGACGTTAATGGCATCAACTAATATTGAATGGACAAATTCTACTTGGAATCCATTAACTGGATGTACGAAAGTCAGCCCGGGATGTAAAAACTGTTATGCTGAGCGGATGGCAAAACGTCTGTACGCAATGGGAAATCCTAATTATAAGAATATTTTCAAGTTGACTCTTCATGAAAATTCTTTAACGTTACCACTTTCATGGAAATCACCACAATATATATTTGTAAATTCAATGAGTGATTTATTTCATGAAGATGTGCCCCTCGATTTTATTTGCCGCGTATTTGAGGTTATGAAAATCGCGACTTGGCATACCTTCCAGATCTTAACAAAACGTTCGGAAAGATTATCCGAGATATCAAGCCAACTAGATTGGCCAGCTAATGTATGGATGGGCGTAAGTGTTGAAAATGAAGCATATAAATATCGGATTGATCATTTACGATCCACAAACGCCAATATCAAATTTCTTTCATTAGAGCCATTATTAGGTCCTCTTGCTTGTCTAGACCTAAATAATATCGATTGGGTCATTGTAGGCGGAGAATCAGGCCCAAACGCTCGCCCGATTCAACTTGAATGGGTGGTAGATATAAAGGATCAATGCCTCAGAATGGACGTTCCTTTCTTTTTTAAACAATGGGGGGGAAGAAACAAGAAAAAGGCTGGTAGATTATTGGAAGGACGAATCTGGGATAGCTTACCTATCCACCCCTAGGTTTCTTACAGATCTACGAATTCTTAAGATCGTTCCGAACACTCGGATTTTCGATATAAATCCGAGTGCCTTAGGAAAAGTAATATCAAGTCGCCTATTGCGGCTCACCGGCCCACAGACGCTGCATCTCCTCGCTCCTTGCCAGCAGGTCGTCGAGTTTGCCCTCGGCCTCGATGCGCCCGTCCTTGAGCACCACGATGTGATCGGCGCGGCGCAGGGCCGCCCGCCGGTGCGAGACGACCAGGCATGTTTGCCCCGGCCGCTCGAAGACGCGCTCCCAGAGCAATTTCTCCGTCTCCACATCCAGGGCAGAGGAGAGATCATCGAAGACGAGCAGCTCAGGCTCGCGCACGAACATGCGCGCCGCGGCGGTGCGCTGGATTTGCCCGCCGGAGAGCTTGACGCCCTTTGGGCCGACCATCGTATCCAGGCCTTCCTCGAACTCGTGCAAGTCCTGCTCCATCACCGCCAGGCGCACCGCGCGGTGAATATCGTCATCGCTCTTTCGCAGGCCCATCAGGATGTTATCGCGCAGGCTGTCGGAGAACAGGCGCGGCACCTGCGAGGTGTAGGCGCAGTTGGGCGGGGTGAAGAACTCGGCCGGGCGCTCTACCAGCGTGCCGTTCCAGCGGATTTCGCCGCTGTCTTTGGGCAGCAGCCCGAGCAGCACCCGCAGCAGGGTCGTCTTGCCGGAGCCGATCCGCCCGGTGATGACGGTGAGTGATCCGCGCGGAAGGCTCAGGTTGATGTTCTCGATCCCGGCGCCGGAAGAAGCGAAGCGGTAGGTGAGTCCGCGCACCTTCAACTCCTGGAGCAAGTTGGTGCCCATCTTCTGCGGGTACGCCACCTCGGGGATTTTTCCGTCGAGGTGCACCGGGCGGAACTCTACCAGCGCTTCAGGCTCGGCGCCTTCCATCAGGCGCTGCATGCGCTCCACCGAGATGCCAATCTGCCGATAGCGGGCAATCAGAAGCCCGGTGAAGGCCGTCATTTCGGAGAGGAAATCGAGGTAGTAAACGAAGAGGGCGAAATCTCCCACCGTGAAGGTGCCGGACTGCATGGCCTGCCCCGCGAGGATGAGGATTACCCCGGTGCCGAGGTTGGTGGCATTGTGGAAGATGGAGTTGAGGATTTCATTGAACAGGCGGTCACGCAGGGCCAGCACGCGGCGTTCGTCATTGAGCTCGCGGAAGCGGTTGATGACCCCCTTTTCGGCGGTGGCCACCTTGACTGCCTGCACGGCGCCGAAGAATTCGCCGATGAAGCCGGTGATGATGCCCGTGGCCCGGCTGCTGGCGCGGCGGTATTCATCAATTCGCTTGGTGGAGGAGGCGGCGATGACCCCCACCACCAGGAAGGGCAGCAGCGCCAGGCCGGTGTAGGTGGGGCTGATGCGAATCATCACCACCAGGGAAATGATGTTGAAGAGGATCATCCCCATGATGTCATTCAACCACAGTGCGAAGAGCGGGATCTCGAACGTGTCCCCGCGGAAGCGGCTGATCGCCTCGCCGGGAGAATCCGGCAGGGCCGAGGCGCCGGGCCGCCGCAAGATGTGGCGCAGCAGGTTCGAGCGCAGGAGCGTCATTGAGTTCATGAAGAACGGCACGTTGGTGGTCACCAGCCCCCAGACTCCCAGCACGCTGCCCACCTCGGCAGCTACCAGCAGGCCGACGATCGACCACAGGTTCAAACCGAGCTGGGCGTTACCGCTGATCGAATCGAAGAACCAGCGCAGCACCAGGCCGGGTATCTGGTAGAACAACATGAGGATCATCATCATGAACCAGTTGCCCAGCCAGAGGTCTTTGCGGTATTGAATTGACTTGAGGATCACCTTCCAGGCCGGAAGGGAGGGTTTGCTTGAGGCGGTTGTAGCGGTCATGCCAGCACCTCCTCCAGGCCGGTGCGCATCAGGCTGTGGAAGCGAGTGGACGGGTCGGAAGCGAGGCGCTGGCGGTTGCCATATTCGATGACGCGCCCATCCTCGAGGATCATCACATCGGAGGTGCGGTGGAGCGTGCCCAGCCGGTGGGCGATGATGATGGCGGTGCGGTTTTGGAGCAGCCGGTCGATGGCGCGTTCAATGAGCTGTTCGGTGGCGGGGTCGAGGCGGGATGAAGCTTCGTCGAGGATCACCAGGCCGGGGTCGCGCAAAAAAACGCGGGTGAAGGCCAGCAGCTGCGCCTCGCCCGCCGATATGCTGCGGCCGCCCGTCTCGAGGCGGGTATCGAGGCCTTTGGGGAGGTTTTCCAGCCAAGGGGTCAGCCCGAGGTGGGCGATGACCTCAAAGATTCGCGCGTCTGGGATGGAACGATCGAAGAAGGTGATGTTATCGCGCACGGAAGCCTGGAAGAGCTGCACATCTTGGGTGACAAGCGCCACCCGTTCGCGCAAGTCGCGCAGGCGCATCAACGGGAGGGAAGCGCCGCCCAGGCGAATGCTGCCCACGGTGGGATCGTAGAGCCGGAAGATCAAGCGCGCCAGGGTGGTTTTGCCGGAACCGGTGCGGCCGAGCAGGCCCAGCACCGTGCCGGGCGAGAGGGAGAAGTCAATCCGCTCGAGAACCTGTTCGCCGTCCTTGTAGGAAAAATGGACGTTATCGAACTGGAGAGCAAGCGAACCTGCCGCCACCGGCACGCCGGGGCCGTCGATGATCTTCGGCTGGATGGCACGCAATTCGCGCAGGCGCTCGGTGGCGGCGCCGATGTTCTGTAAATTCTCTACCTGCTGGGTGAGCTCGCGGATGGGTCGGCGCAGCAGGTTGGTGTAGGTGACGATCAGGTACACCGTCCCGAGGGTGATCGTGCCTGCTCTGAAAAGGTAGTAACCGATCACCAACGCCATGCCCACGCCGAGCGTCATCATCACCCCCGCAATCAGGCGGATCAGGATGAATGCCCGCGAGGCGTTGCGCCAGTGGGTGAGGACGCGGATCGAGAGCCTGTAGATGCCGGTGAGGACGAAATCCACGGCGCCGCTCGAGCGAATATCTTCGGTGCCCGCCAGGCGTTCTTCGAGGTATCCGAAGAGGTCGGCAATCGCTTCGCGGTTCTTCTTTTGGTGCGGAACTGCAATGCCGCGAACGGCATTCAATGCGAAGAGCGTGAGGAGTGAGAAGGCGGTGAAGGCCAGGCCAACACGCCAGTCTTCGAGGAGCATGGCGATGAGGATGCCGAACAGGAGCAGGATGTTGCCGATGATGCGAATGACGAACTGAGAGAAGAAATTGGAAAGCTCGGCCACGTCTCCATCGATGCGCTCGATCAATTCACCGGGTGAGACGTTGTTGTGGTAACTCATATCCAGGTTCAGGCAGTGGCTGGCCATCTCGGCGCGCAGGGCGTTGGTGGCCGTCCAGGCCACGTTTTCGCCGACATAGGTTGCACTCACCCCGACGACCTGCTGGATAAGCGCAATTCCGATGAACGCCAGCGCGGCAACGAGCAGGGCCTGCGTGTCGCGGGTGGTCTGCGTCGTGTCGATGAAGAAGCGCATGATCTGGGGGTTGATGACCTGCATGCCGATGCTGCTGAGAAGCAACACAGCCAGCAAGATGAAGCGCGCCCTCTGTGGACGAATATAGGGAGAAAGCAGGTTCCAATGCTGCAAGAAAGGGAGTTTCAATGAACCTCCGAAGAGGAGAACCGCTGGCGCAGGTCCTCACGGATAGCCAGCATAAAAAGAGAAAGCATTTGGGCGCGATTTATCCTGGGAGGGGCGCCCTGAACGACTTATAAACCTCGTGATTGGGGTGAATATCGGATGGTGGATTAGTCTGCCTGTGCCTTGAAAGAAGGATCTCATAGGGCACAGGCAGCAGAAATCTTATCGGATTACCCTAACGGAGTCGTCGAAACATCGTGTAGTGTACTCTATTTTCGATTGTGCATCCATTTTTCTGAAAATGTGGGGCTATGCCCACATTTTACAGAAAATAATACACACAATCCTATTTTCGGCCCGAGCGTGCCACCGGTGTGGAGCTTTGACTCCTCCCATTGTCTTTATGTGCGGAGCCGTCCTTCTTCTTCCGTGCGCCGTCGGGCGTATCGCTGTAGTAGGAGCTGTAACGATCGTAGTAGTAATTCCGATAATAGTAGTAATAGCGCGCGCTGCGGGTATCAACGTCATTAACTACGAGGCCGACAATGTTGGCGTTCACCTGGCGCAGTTGCTCGATTGCCTGCAACAGGGCGGCCTGCTTGGTTTGTCCAATTTTCGCCACCAGGAGTATCCCATCCACCGATGAGGAGAGCGCGACTGCATCGGTGACGGTAAGAACCGGCGGGGTGTCGAGCAGAATGATATCGAACTGTGCCTCGATTAGTTTGAGGATTTCGCTCATTTTACGCGAACCAAGCAGCTCGGATGGGTTTGGCGGCGTGCCGCCGCTGGTGAGGACAAACAGATTTTCGGTCTTCACCGGCTGGAGATACCCATCGAGGTACACCTCCGGCTGGACGAACAAAGAAGAAAGGCCGACCTTATTTTCGACGCCAAACACTTTATGAATGCGCGGGCGGCGCAGGTCGGCGTCGATCAACACGACGCGCGAACCGCCCTGGGCGAGGGCAATCGCCAGGTTGGAGGTGATGGTCGTCTTGCCGTCTTCCGGCGTCGGGGAGGAGATGATCAGGCGGCGGATGGGTTTATCCACGCTGGCGTACTTCACGTTCGTGCGCAGCGAACGGAAGGACTCGCTGACCGGAGAGCGCGGGTGGGCCTGGGTGATTGGCTCATTGGCGACCTGCTCGTGCCGGCTGATGGTGGCAAGCACTGGAATGCCGGTGAGCGAGGTGATTTTCTCCGGGTCGCGGATGGTGTCATCGAGGAATTCGATGGTGAAGATCACGCCGATGGCAAGCATCAACCCGACGATGGCCGCCAGGAGGGTGTTGCGCAGCACTTGCGGGCGAATGGGTATTTCGACGGGCACCGCGGGCTCAACCTGGATGAAGCTGGTCGTCGTCTGCGCTTCGGCCAGGCGCACCTGCTCGTAACTGGCCAGCACCGAGGCGTAGATCTGGCGGTATTGAGTGAGGCGGGTCTCCAACTGGTCGATTTCGGCCTGGTTCAGGCGGCGGGCTTCTTCTTCCAGCGATTGAGTCGGGACGGGCTGAATGGCTCCGGAAGCAGACTGCGCCTGGATGGTGTTGATATTGCTTTGGATGATCGTATCGAGCGCCTGGCTGTTCTCTTCGATCTGGTTCTCCAGGTAAGCGAGTTGAGATTGCAGATTCTCCTTCGAAGCCAGGTATTTGGATTCTTGAAGGTTGCGGATCTCGTCGGTGAAGACGGCGACCAGTTCGTTGGCCACGTTTGCGGCCATGTAGGGGTCGGTTGATTCCACCTGGAGTTGAAGAAGCTGAGTGTCGCGAACGGAATTCACCCTGACAGTGAACTTAAGATTCTTGTCTTTGATCCCAAGGCGCTCGATGACTTTATCTAAAAGCGGTTTCTTGGTCAGCATCGCGGCGTAGGTGCTCGTCAGTCGCTCACTGGTGAGATAAATGGCGGAATAATTGCTGGCCTGCGCCGATGCGGCTTCATTGACCAGGACCGTTGTTGTGGCCTGGTAAATCGGGGTTTGCATGCTGCTGAAAACATAAGTTGCGGCGGCGGCAAGCGCAGCAATAATCAAGATCAGCCATGCCCAACGCCAGATGAGCCAAAAATATCTGCGCAAGTCGGCGGAAGGAGCCGCCTGAAATGAGGATTCGCTCTCGAAATTGTCCATTTATCTATCCACTTCAACGATTAGCGCGCTGGAGATGCTACAGGAAAGCTTCAGGTGATGTAATCGATGGTGATTACCCCCAGCAAGTAGTATACCAGATTTAGGCTGTGGAGTTGGTTCGAAAAACGACCGGTTGAGATTAAATTGCAATGAAAAATTCCTCTTTCAATTTAGGAAGAACGGTATACTTTTATGTAGTTTTTATGGTAAAAATGTAAACGCTTGTTTTTCGTTATTGATTGGATGGGGGGGAGCCCATATTCTTATCCAAATTAATATAGCGGGGGATTAGATGGCTGATTTTACGACATCTGTATACTATCCGTATGTCAGGCAAAGTGAACCTTCACGAAAACGCTTTTTCAAGGTTGCAGACCGATTCTTGAGCCGCTGTCTCGATATCATCATCGCTGCTGCCGGGCTGCTGCTGCTTGGGCCGTTGCTGCTCATCATCGGCATCCTCATCAAACGCGATACACCCGGGCCAATTCTTTATCGCGGCCTGCGATTGGGCAAAGATGGGAAAGTATTCAAAATACTCAAATTCCGCACGATGTTCGAATGCCCGCAAAGCTACCAGGGAACCCGGGTGACCGCCAATGGAGATGAGCGCATCACCCCGTTAGGTCATTGGTTGAGGGATACGAAAATCAACGAGCTGCCACAGTTGTGGAATGTCTTACGCGGCGACATGAGCCTGGTGGGGCCGCGCCCCGAGGACCCAGATATCGCGATGCAGTGGCCTGAAGATGTTCGCCGGAAAATGACCTCGGTGCGGCCAGGCATCACCAGCCCGGCGTCGATCATCTACCGGAACGAAGAAAAGATGCTTTCAGGCGCGAGCCTGATGGAAGATTATGTCGATAAGATCATGCCTTCCAAGCTGCGCCTGGACCTGCTGTACATCCGCAATCGGAATGTGCTGACCGACCTGGATATCATCTTCTGGACGGCAGTGGCTTTCCTGCCCACCTTGCGGGGTAAGCCAATCCCCGGGCGCAGCCTGTACTTTGGGCCGCTGAGCCAGTTCATGTCGCGCTTTGTGAACTGGTTCTGCGTTGATTTTCTCCTCTCGCTGCTGGCCGTGTGGATGGGGGGAGTGGCCTACCGGCTTATTCGTGTCATTGATGTCGGCTGGTGGCACAGCTTCGTGGCATCCTTTGGAATGGCTTTATGCTTTTCGCTGGTCAATGCGCTGCTAGGCCTGAACCGAATTTCCTGGGCGAAGGCAAGGGCGCAGTCGGCAATTGAGCTGCTGTTATCTACCTTCATTTCGACCATGGTCTTGTTAGCTCTTAACTGGTATGTGCAAGCATTTACCTTCCCGACGTTGATGATTGTTATCAGCAGCGCTATCGCAGCATTCTTTTTTATCGTGGCGCGCTATCGTGAGAGGCTCTTCACCGGTCTGGTCAACCGGTTGTTGAACTATCGCAAGGTCGCCAGAACGGTCGGTGAAAGGGTGCTGATTATCGGCGCGGGTGACATGGGAGAATTTGCCGCCTGGTTCTTCACACGCGCCGAATTTGCGAAAACGTTCAGCGTCATCGGGTATGTAGACGATGACCCGAAGCTGGCGAACGTCCGGGTGGCAGATAAAACCGTCCTCGGTGTGACCGAAGAGATACCGGCGATTGTGGATAAGTACGACGTTGGAGTGGTCGTTTTCGCGATCACCCGCATCGAAGAGCCTGAACGAAAGCGCATCCTGGAAATCTGTGCGAACACGCCGGCAAGGCTGGTGATGTTCCCGGATTTGATTGCGATCATTAAGAAGAGCATGGCGGCCGCAGGCAATACAAAGAGCCAGCCGGTTCAATTGGCGCCGGTTATGGCGGCGGCGGCTTCATCGGGATTTTTAGATGAGCTGGATGGCTTGATCCGCGGCGGGAAGACGGAAGAAGCCCATCAGTTGATCGAGCAATACCGGAAAGCAATTTACAATTGAGGTGATCTGGTTTGGCTATTGATTGGTCTGAAAAGAGAGTCTTGGTTACGGGGGCTGGCGGATTTATCGCCAGCCATCTCGTTGAAATGCTGGTGAGGCGCGGAGCGAAGCTGCGCGCGTTCGTCCGCTATAATTCGCGGGGCGACCCAGGCCTTTTGAACCGCATCCCCGAAGAGATATTCCGGCAGGTGGAAATCATCGCTGGTGACCTGCGCGATATGGCTGCCGTACGCGAAGCGATGACGGGGTCGGAATATGTATTCCACCTCGGGGCGCTCATTGCCATTCCTTACTCCTATCTGCACCCGGTGGAAGTGGTAGAGACGAATGTGATTGGCACGTTGAATGTCTTGATGGCGGCCCGTGATTTAAGGGTGCAGAGGGTGATTCACACATCGACCAGCGAGGTCTATGGAACGGCGCTGCGCGTGCCGATAGACGAGGAGCACCCGCTCCAGGGGCAGTCGCCTTATTCCGCCAGCAAAATCGGCGCAGATAAGCTGGCAGAAAGCTTTTACCGCTCCTATGGCTTGCCGGTGGTGACGATTCGCCCGTTCAACACCTACGGGCCGAGGCAATCGGGCAGGGCGGTCATCCCGACGATCATCGCGCAGGCGTTGACCAAAGAGACGATCCGCCTGGGGAACCTCGAAACGCGGCGCGATTTCACCTACGTCACCGACACGGTGCGGGGGTTCTTGTGCGGTGCCGAGGTGGAGGGAATCGAAGGCCAGACCTTTAACCTGGGAACTGGAAGCGAGGTGACGGTCGGTGAGTTGGTGGAACTGGTGATGCGCCTGACCGGGAAGAAGCTGCAAGTGGAACAGGACCCGGCGCGGCTGCGGCCGGAAAAATCGGAAGTGATGCGATTATTATCCGATAACCGGCGCGCGAGATCCGTCCTCGGGTGGCAGCCTGAGGTAGATATCGAGGCTGGTTTGAGAGAGACGATTGCCTGGGTCGAGAAGAACCTGGCGGATTACAGGCCGAATATTTATCAACGGTAAGGCAGGGAGGCTCTATGAAGGCGGTTGTCCTGGCAGGTGGGAAAGGGACAAGGCTGGCTCCGTTTACACGCATCATCCCGAAACCGATGATGCCGGTGGGAGATAAGGCGATCCTTGAAATTTTGCTCATCCAGATGAGACGGGCGGGGATCACTGATGTCGTCCTGACGGTAGGGCACCTGGCTGGATTAATGCGCGCGTTCTTTCAAGACGGCAGCCATCTGGGCGTCAGGGTGAGTTACAGTTACGAGGAAACACCCCTTGGAACAGCCGGCCCGCTGGCTTTTATCGATGGCCTGGATGAGACGTTCCTGGTGACGAACGGTGACGTACTCACCACCCTCGATATTCGCAACCTGATCGAATTCCATCGCAAGCAAGGCGGGGTGGCAACGATTGCCACACATCAGCGGAAAGTGAACATCGACCTGGGCGTCATCCATGCCGATAAAGACTTCCGCATCGACAGCTACACTGAAAAACCGACCCTCAACTATCTGGTCAGCATGGGCATGTATGTGTTCGAGCCTGAGGCGTTGGCTCACATCAAGCGGGGAGAATACCTCGATTTTCCCGACCTGGTCAAAATGATGATTGCATCGGGTCAGAAAGTGGTGGCTTTTCCCTTTGATGGTTACTGGCAAGACCTGGGCCGCCCCGACGATTATGAACAGGCGAGTATAGATTTCGATTCGATGCGTTCGAAATTCCTACCTGGAGAAGAATAATGGACTGGCGCGTGCCTTTATCGGACCTGGATTTTGGCGTAGAAGAAGAGAACGCCGTGCTTGAAGTGCTGCGCTCCAAGTGGTTGACGATGGGCGCCGTCACACAGGCTTTTGAGACCGAGTTTGCCCGGCATGCCGGGGTGAAACATGCCTTTGCCGTCTCGAATGCGACGGAGGCGCTTCACCTGGCATGCCTGGCGCTGGGAATCGGGGCGGGTGATGAGGTGATCACCCCATCGTTATCTTTTGTGGCAACCTCCAACGCGGTGCTCTACACCGGGGCGGATGTGCGCTTTGCCGATATCAACGGCCTGGATGACCTGACCATTTCTCCCGAAGATATCGAACGCTGCATCTCGCCGCGCACAAAGGCGATTGTAGTGATGCATTACGGCGGCTACCCCTGCCGGATGGAGGAAATTTGCAGGCTGGCTGAAAAGCACCACCTGCCCATCATCGAAGATGATGCCCACTGCCCCGGAGCGAAGCTGCGCGGACGGCCGCTCGGCGCATGGGGGGCGATCGGTTGTTTCAGTTTCTTCTCGAACAAAAACCTTTCGACAGGCGAGGGGGGGATGATCGTCACCGATCGAGACGACCTGGCGGAGAAAATCCGCCTGCAGCGTTCGCACGGCATGACCAGCCTGACGCTTGAGCGCCACAAGGGACATGCGTACAGCTATGATGTCGTCGAGCTGGGATACAACTACCGCATTGATGAGATCCGCTCGGCGCTTGGGCGCGTGCAATTGGAGAAGCTGGAAGCCAATAACCGCAAGCGCGGCGCCATGACGGCGCTTTACCGCACTCTGCTGAGAGAAAGCGGCGTGGGGCTGCCCTTTATGGGGCACCCGGGCGAACCGGCGTATCATATCTTCCCGATTCTGCTGCCTGAAGGCGTGGACCGGTTCCGGTTCATCGACCAGATGCGCCTGCGACAAATTCAAACCAGCATCCATTACCCACCCACGCACCTGTTCAAGTATTACCGCGAAAGGTATGGAGAAATACGCCTGCCGGTGACGGAACAGGCGGCTGCCCGCGAAGTGACCCTGCCTTTGTACCCTGGCATGGGAGAAGCTGCGGTGCGGGCAGTTGTTGAGGCGGTCGGCGAATCGCTGCGGACGCTCCAGCCCGCCTGACGGTCATATTCCAATGGGCCGCCTTCGCAGACTGGCGCAAACCCTGGCCGACTACGAGCTTCTGCCGGTAGCGGTAGCGACTGCCCTTTCCACCGTGTGGGAGGGCCTTCTGCCTTATGCGGTGGCGGCCATCTTGCTGTGTGCGCTCATTCGCTGGATCGGTACAGGGCGGGTCATTCCGCGCACCGGCCCTGACCTGGGCGTGCTCATCCTCCTGGCCATGGCGGGGGTGAGCTTGTGGGTGACCACGCAGCCGGAGGTGACCCTCACCCAGGTGATGCGCCTGCTGGTTGGAATAGGCCTGTTCTACAGCCTGGCAGCCTGGCTGAAGACGGCTCGGCGAATCCGCATTGCCCTCTGGTTGGGGGTGCTGTTTGGAGGGCTGCTGGCCGTAATGGCGTTAATTTCGGTGGAATGGGTGACCGATAAGCTGCGGATGATCGACCTGGCGTTTGTGAGCCGCCTGCCAGAGCTGATCCAAGACCGGGTGCATCCCAACGTGATGGCAGGCAGCCTTGCGCTTTTCGTTCCATTTGCGTTGGGTGTTTCGATGTTTTTGGGGAAGCCAACCCCGGTGTGGGTGCGAGTTTTCAGCGCCTGCGTGGGGGTGGGCATTGGCGGAGTGGTCGTTCTAACCCAATCGCGCGGGGCTTATCTGGGGGTGGCTATCTCGATTCTCGTGCTGGCCTTGTTATGGTCGCGATGGGCGGGGTTGGCGCTGACGGCTTCAGGCCTGGGGCTGGCCGGGTACATTCTCTTCAGCGACAACGGTTTGCTGCAAGCTTATAACTGGCTCGTCACTGCCGGCGGTGACACGTTTGGGGTTCGCATGGAAATTTGGTCGCGCGCGCTCTTCATGCTCCGCGATTTTCCGTTCACCGGCGTGGGGATGGGAAGCTTCAACCACACCCTCAACCTGCTCTATCCTTTGAACACCGAGACATCCAATATAGGCCACACTCACCAACTCTTCTTGCAGGTGGCGGTAGACCTTGGCCTGCCTGGGCTGGTCGGCTGGCTGGCCTGCCTGTTTGCGAGTGCAGGCACAGCTTTCGTGCTATTCCGTCAAGGCAGCCGGATGGATGTGGGGTGGATGAAGGCGGCGGGGGCCAGCCTCCTTGGCGCCCAGGCGGCGTTGACAGCCCACGGCATGCTGGACGCAGTCACCTGGGGGACGCGGGCTGCGCCTATCCTGTGGGGGCTGTGGGGCATTGGCGCCGGGGCCTGGATTCTATATGCCAAAGGCACACCTGCGCGCGCCAGGGTGGCGAGATGATCAATTGGCGAGAGACGATCACCGGCTGTGTTTGGATCATCGGGCTGGCGATTGCCCTGGCGGCCGTATCATATCACGGTGCGTGGAGGGCCAATCACCCCGGCACGCAGCGAATACCCAGGGCCGAGGCGGCCTGGCTGGGGGCGGGAACGTCTATCTTCTGCGCCGGGCTGGCGCTGGCAGGCGAACAGACCTGGGAGATTGCCCTCTGGGCAGCGCTGGGGGCGCTCTGCCTGGTTTTCACGGCTTTTCGCCTGGCTGGCAAGGACAAGGAAATTCTCTAACTGCGCACCCGGTACACGCGCGAATTCCAGGCATTCAAGCTGAGCTGGAAAATCTGAGTTTGTTCATGCACGAGCGAAGAGGTCAACAGGGCCTGCGATTCAATCTCTGACAGTGTAATCGCGTTATAGCCCGCGGAGATGGGCACGTGGATGAAGATCTGGGCGGGATGACTGCCGAAGTTCAGCACGATCACATACTGCTCCTCGCCAAGCGACCACATCCAGGCTGCGCAGCGCTTGAGCGGAGCCGTCCGCTCGGAGCGCACTCGCAGAAGCTGCCAGTCGCCATTCTTGAGCGCCGGGCGTGAAACCAGCTTAAACAGGCAGCGGTAAAACTCCAGCGCTTCAGGGTCCGGCGGTTCTTCCGGCCAGCGGCCCACCAGCACCGAAACGCGCGACCTGCGTCCCTCTTCCTGGCCTTGATAAAACATGCGCAGGCCTGGCAGCGTGGCGGCGGCCAGCGCCATCACTTTCCACTTCGACTCAGGGAACACCTCCGGTGCGCGCCGCTCATCATGATTCTCGGCGAAGCGCACCAGCCTGCGCTGATAATCGTCATCGCCACGAAGGTGCTCGGCAAGGTGAGCAAAGGCTTCGTCACGGATGTAATCGTAAAGCAATTTATCGTAGCAGTAGTCGAATCCCTGAGCTTGAAGGGTGCGTTCGGTATCCCAATAGGCTTCAGCCATGAAAATGGTGCCCGGGAAGCGCGCCTTCACTGCGCCGATCACCTCGACCCAGAACTCCTCATCAGGATAATCTCCTGCCCGCCCGTTCCAGGTGGACGAGAAGACAGGATTCAAGAAAAGCATGGCCATATCCACACGCACCCCGTCGCATTGCGAAGCGATATCCGCCAATGTGGCAATGACGGCCCTGCGCAGCCCGGGGTTGAAAGCGTTCAGCTGAACGGTGTCCATCCAGGCCGGGAAGTTCGGGTCGCGCCCGCGCGCGAAGATGGAATTCGACACCTGGATGAACGACTCAGGGTCATTGGCAAGGTCGTCGCCGCTGCCCTGGATGAAATAATCGGGATGGGTGACCGTCCAGGGATGGTCGGGCGCGACGTGGTTCGGGACGAAATCCAGGATCAGGCGAATGCCGTGCCGGGCCAGCTTTCGGCGCTCTTCGGCCAGGCCTTTGCGCCCACCGAGCCGCGCATCCACTTCAAAACGGTGCACGCTGTAGGGTGAGCCGGCCAGGTCATCGAGCGTGAAATCAGGTAAAACGGCTCGAAACTCGCTGATGGCGATTGGGTTGGCGCTCTCCAGGGCAATGGCAGCCGGGCTGCGTTCCCAAACACCCATCAACCAGACGAGGTCCACTCCCATGCGGGCGAGCCTTTCCCATTCCTCATCGGGCACATTTCCAAGGGTGATGCGGCGGCCGTGGCGTCGGCTGAGCTCGTTCAGCCAGACCCAGGTGCTGATTTCGAAAAGTACGGGGTGCTTCGGAAGAGGTTGCATGGGGCTCCGAATTGGATTTAAACGAGAGGGGCCTCGGCCGGGTGCAATTGGGCCGCCAGGCGGTTTTCGTACCAGCGCAAGAACAGCACCGCAACCAAGATGATCAACGAACCGCCAACCTGGACGACTGTCATCTGCTCACCGAGGAAGAGGTAAGCTTGCACAGCGGTGAAGGCCGGCTCGAGTGTGGCGATCAGATTGGCGATGCTGGCCGGCAAATAGCCCAGGCTGACGGTATATAACCCGTACCCGCCGATGGTGGGGCCGACGGCCAGTAAAACAAGCACCCCCCAACCTTTGAGCGAGTTTCCGAGCCACATCAGGTCGCTGAGGCCGGTGAAGCCGGGAATGCGCACAAGGTTGAAAGCCAGCAGAAAGAGTGCAGCGAAGCCAAACGTGTAGGTGAGTGAGGTGAGAGGTTGAATGCCCTGGCGCGAAGCCTGGCGGCCCATCAGGCTGTAGGCGGCGAAAGCCACGCCCGAAATGATACCGGTGAGAATCCCAAGCGGATTGAGCTTCCAGGCCGAGGGGTCATAAGCGCCCGAAACGAGCACGCAGCCCCCCAGGCTGAGCGCCACGGCGGCCAGTTTGGGGGCATCCAGGCGTTCCTTGAGCAGCCACCACCCCAAGACGGCTGTGAAGGCGGCCGAAGAATAGGCCATCACCGTGGAGACGGCGGCGCCGTTGTAATAGACCGATAACGTCCAGGTGGTGTTGAACAGGGCGAGGATAAAGCCGTAGGTGACCAGGAAGGTAAGGTTCTTCCGGCCCGGTTTAAGGAGCGTTCGTTTGAACAGCCCGAGGAGGAGCACCAGCGCCGCGCAGACGATCGCATCGCGCCAAAGCGCCAGGATGATGGGCGGCATGCGCAGTTCGCTGGTCAGGTAGCGGATCAACACGCCGGTGGACGACCAGATGATCGTGCCAATGAAGGCGATCAGGTAACCCTGGGTGAGTTTGCGAGGATTGTGCGAAGATGAAGTCATGTTGTCATCCGGGGGCAGGGGGAATGTACCCTCTGCCCCGGGTGTGGTTGGTTTAGATGGTCTTTGTGAGAACGGCGACGCCGAAGGGCTCGAGTTTGAGCATCCCGGCGAAGCGCTTGCCCGAAAGGTGATCGTCGTAGGTGTTCGTCGCCAGGTTCACGGTCTGTTCCTGGCGGGTGTGGTTGATGAGGATGAGGATTTCCTGACCATCCGGGCGGGTACGGCGCGATGCGGTGACGCCGACCGGGGTCTCGAGCAATTTCTGCACCCCTGCCACTTGCGCGACACGGCGCATGAAGGATGCCTGAGCCACATCATCCAGGTAAGCGCCGACGTAGTAGATCATCCCGCTGCGCACGGCCTTCACGCTGATGGCAACCTGGCCTTCGAACCAGCCCGTGCCCTGACCGTACTTTGCGACCGTGACGGCCACGTTGGGGTCGATGATGTTGAGGATCTCGGCCCATGTGCGGCTGACGCCTTCGAACCAGTTGCCGCGCACGGGGATATCCTCGTTGATGGCAAAATACTCCACCACTTCGGCGCCCGCCATTTTGGCCAGTGGGCCCGGCTGGCGTTCAGGCCGGAAGGCATTATCGCGGTTGCGCAGGGCGGTGCGCGGGGTCAAGACGAGGTACCCACCGCCCTCGACGAATTCCTTCAGGTATTGGAAGCGCTGTTCATCGAGGAGCATCAGCGCCGGAGCGATGACCAGTTTGTAATCCTTGAGGGGCTGGTCGGGCGAGATGATATCGACCGGGATGTTCGACAGGGCTAAGGGGCGGTAGTAGTGCTCGAGGTGAGCGACGTAATCGAAATCTTTGTGGTGTTTCTGCCATTGGATAGCCCAGCGGCTTTCGTAGTCGTTGAGCACGGCGACACGGGCTGTGTAGGTGGAACCCGCCAGCAAGGGCGAGAGGCGCTCGAACTCGGCGGCCACCTGCTGCACCTCCGCATAGAAAGGCCGGGGCCGACCGGATTGATCGACCAGTGTGCCATGCAGTTGTTCCTGGCCGCCCAGCGCCGAACGCCACTGCCAGTAGAGGTGGCCATCGGCGCCGTGAGCGATGGCCTGCCAGGCCATGGTGCGCCCTTCGCCTTTGTACAGCGGGTTGTTCGTGCGCGCCCAGTTCACGTTCAACGGTTGAGTTTCCATCACCCAGAAGTTCTTGCGCTTGAACCCGCGCGTCAGGTCGTGCGTACTGTTCGAGAAGTAAGGATCATTGTGGCCGGTTCCCACGTACCAGTCCCAACTGGCCATGTCGAGGTCCTTGTTCAGCTCGTAATGGTCGAAGCCGTCGAACCAGCCCATGAAGTTGTGGGTGATCCACACCTCGGGGCGCAAATGCGGGCGGAGAAGGTCGATCTGCAGTTTCTGGAATTTCCGGTAACTGTGGGTGACGAAGCGCTTCCATTCGAGCATCAACGACGGGTTGTGGTTGCCGATCGGGATCGGAATCTGCTCCCAGGCGGTGTACGTCTGGCTCCAATACGCCGTTGACCAGCGCCGGTTGAGCTCTTCCAGCGAGCCGTATTTCTCCGCCAGGAACTGTTGGAATAACGCCCGGCAGCGGTCGCAGTAACAGACGCGGTTGAATTCGTTGTCGATCTGCCAGCCGATGATGTTGGGGTTCGGGCCGAAATGCTCGGCCATCGCGCCCACCAGCCGGGCTGTGGCGGTATGAAATTCCGGCGAGTTGACGCAGTAGTGGCAGCGGTTGCCAAACTGCGCCGGGCGCCCATCTTCTTCGATGGGGAGGATATCAGGATGCTGCTGGATGAGCCAGGCCGGGGGCGCGGCCGTGGGCGTTCCCATGACGGTTTCGATGCCGTGCAAGGCAAGCAGGGCAATGGCGCGGTCCATCCATTCGAAGTTGAAGGTTCCTTCGGCAGGTTCGAAGGTGGACCATGCGAATTCGCCCACGCGGGCGACGTTCAGCCTGGCTTCTTGCATCAGGCGGATATCTTCCAGCCAGCGCTCTTCAGGCCAGTGTTCGGGGTAATAGGCTGCGCCGATGTACAGCTTGGGTGTTGATGGTGTGGAGTCGCTCATAGTTTTATAGGCTGCAGTATTGGATTTAGAGGAGGGTTTCGTCGGATACAAATGTCATACAGGTGTTTTCAAGCCTGCCAATTCCTTCGATTTCGGCGACGACGGTGTCGCCATCTTTCAAGAACACCGGCGGCTTGCGGAAGACCCCCACGCCGTCGGGCGTGCCGGTGGCGATGACGTCGCCGGGTTCCAGGACAAAGGAGTACGACAGGCGCGCGATCAATTCGGCAACGCCGAAGACCATCTCGGCGGTGGTGGAATCCTGAAGCACGGTGCCGTTCACCGAGCACTTCAACTTCAAGTTTTGCGGGTTGGGGATTTCATCCCGCGTGACGATCACCGGGCCCATCGGGCAAAAGGTGTTCAGGCTCTTGGCACGCACCCATTGCCTGTCGCTGAATTGCAGGTCGCGGGCAGAGATATCGTTGATGATTGTGTAGCCGAAGACATGTTCGAGCGCAGCGGCTTTCGAGACTCTCCATGCCCGCGAGCCGATCACCACGCCCAACTCCACCTCATAATCGACCTGGTTGGTCAGGCCCGTGTCCCAGGTGATGAAGTCGCCGGGGCCGCAGATGGCAGAAGTGAACTTGGTGAAGACGATCGGCCGGTCAGGCACAGGAACGTTCTGCTCGCGGCAGTGATCCATGTAATTCAGACCGATACCGACAATCTTCGCGGGGCGGATCGCAGGAGCCATAAAATGCACGTCGCTGATCGAAACGGCGGGCACCTCACCATGGTCGATCTCCGCCTGTGCAGAAAAGGGGTTGGTGAGCCCTCGCGTTGAATCCCCCCGCACCCAGTCGGATAGATGGCTGGAGAAGCGCTCCGGCGGGAGGAAATAGACCTTATCCTCCTCGACCACCGCGACGCCTGACATGTTTTCTACCATCACCGTTGCTAATTTCATCGCTCATCCTTTCGTCAGGGCAGTTCCGGTGCGAGGGGGCACAGCCAACCCGGTGAGATGACCGTTTTCGACTTTCGCAACGCCCGGCTTGAATGCATCGGCGAAAATGCTGCCCTCGGCGACGGCCGGGCCGGTGATGATATCGAGCGGATAGGTCTGGTCGGTATTATTCAACACCACAATCACCTGGTCGCCTTCAAACTCTCGCAGGTAGGCGACCACGCCGTTCGCGGCATGCAGCAACCGCCATTCGCCATCGCGCAGGGCACGGTGAGCGCTGCGCAGGCGAATGCAATCCTTGAAAAATGCGCGAAGCTCGTGATCCCAGCTGCGCTCATTCCAGTTGAACGTTCGACGGCAGTCGGGATCCTTTTTGCCTTCCATGCCGACTTCATTGCCGTAATAGATGCACGGCGCGCCGGGGTAGGTCATCTGGAAGAGCGTCGCCATGCGCAAGGCAGCCTTGCTGCCGGTGAGGCTGAGGAAGCGGGCGGTATCGTGGCTGTCGAGCAGATTCATCTGGGCGAGGACCGCCGGGCGAGGATATTTACTGAGCAGGCTGGTGACAACCCGGCCGAAACCGGTGGCATCTTTGACAAAAGAAGCTTCATCGTGACCCTGCCAATGGCCGACCAGATCGGTGTTCAGCTTCTCCCCGCCGAAGAAGCTCCAACAAGGATAGGCCATGAGGTAATTCATCACCCCGTCGAACTGGTCGCCCTGCAGCCATTGGGTGGCATCCCAGGGGATTTCGCCGGTGATATAAGCCTCCGGGTTGGCCGCCTTCACCACCTCGCGGAATTTCTGCCAGAAGCCTTCCACTTTGATCTCGAAGGGAACATCCAGCCGCCAGCCGTCGATGCCCTGGTCGATCCAATAGCGGGCCACGTCGTAGATGAAATTCTGAACCTGCGGGTTGGCATGGTTGAACGTGGGCAGCGCCGCCAGGCTCCACCAGCATTCGTAATTCGGGCGGCCTTCATAAGCATGCAGCGGAAAGCCCTTGACCTTGAACCAATCGAGGTAGGGAGACTGCGGCCCGACCTCCAGGATGTGGTTGAACTGAAAGAAGCCGCGGCTGGCGTGGTTGAACACGCCGTCCAGCACAATGCGCATGCCGCGCCGGTGGGCTTCTTTGAGCAGCTGGTCGAAAGCCGGCCGGCCGCCCAAGAGCGGATCGACTTGCAGGTAGTCGTGCGTGTGGTAGCGGTGGTTCGATGCGCTGGAGAAGATGGGCGTGAAGTACAGGGCCGTGACCCCCAGGTCTTGCAGGTAATCGAGTTTTTCAAGGACGCCCATCAGGTCGCCGCCCTTGAAGCCATAAGGGGTGGGGGGTGTATCCCAGCGTTCGAGGTTGTTCGGTTTAATCACCTGCTTGCTGGATGCGAAACGATCGGGGAAAATCTGGTAAAAAACTGCGTGATGGACCCATTCGGGAGTCTGGAATTCCTGCGGCATCTCACTCCTCCAATCGAGGCACTCGTCTGGCAGAATCATAACAGAAAATCCGGTTCAGCGGCCAAAGCAGGGCCTGGAATTATGCTACACTATGCAGCATTCCATTTACCACATCATAAGGATTGATCTATGCAGCCGATGACCGGGCAGGAACGCATCCACAACATCTTGCATCGCCAACCCGTTGACCGCATTGGCGTGTTCGAACATTTTTGGGGCGATACCCACCGCATCTGGACGGAAAAGGGCTGGATTGGCCCGGACGAGAGCTTCGAAGACCATTTTCATTACGATCTTCAATTGCTTTGGGCTTTCAATATGGTCGCGGACCTGGATTTTGGCCTTCAGGTGGTCGAAGAAACCGAAGAGACGATCCTCCAGCGCGACGGCAACGGGGCCCTCTTGCGGCATCACAAATTGCACGACAGCACGCCGGAGCACGTCGATTTCCTGGTGAAAGACCGGAAGGGCTGGGAAGAGCACATCAAGCCCAGGCTGGTAGCCGATCGAAGGAGAATTAACTTCGAGGCCTACCGCAAAGCGCGCCAGGAAGCTGCGGCGCGGCAGCGCTTCTTCTGCTGGTCGGGCGTGAATGTGTTCGAGCTGATGCACCCGGTCTGCGGGCACGAGTATTTGCTCATGGGCATGGCGCTCGACCCGGATTGGGTGAGGGACATGGTGGATACCTATTCGCGGCTGACGGTCGAATTGCTGGAGATTCTCTTCGCCGAAGAAGGCGCACCGGACGGCTTGTGGTTTTATGAAGATATGGGATATAAGCAGCACCCGTTTATGTCGCCGCGCATGTACCGGGAGATCATCCTGCCGGGCCACCGGCGCACGGTTCAATGGGCCAAGAGCCGTGGGCTGCCGGTGATCATGCACTCGTGCGGGTATGTGGAACCTTTGGTGCCGGGGATGCTCGAAGCCGGGGTGGATTGCCTGCAGGTGATCGAGGTGAAAGCGGGCATGGACCTGTTGAAGCTCTACCGGCAATACGGCGACCGGCTGTCGTTCATGGGCGGCATCGACGTGCGGGTGCTATACAACAACGATAAAGCTGAAATTGACGCCGAGTTAGAGGCGAAGATCCCGGTGGTGAAGGGGAACTACGGCTACGTGCTGCACAGCGATCATTCCATCCCAAGCAACGTGACCCACGACACGTACCAGTATTTCATTCAAAAAGGGCTGGAGCTGGGCAGTTACGCAAATTAACCGTAAACCTCCGGGTTCACGCAGTGGGGTAGACGCTCGCCTCGCAGCCCGGCGATGAGGTTGGCGGCGGCAATTTCGGCCATGCGGTCGCGGGCATGGATGCCGGCGCTGGCGATGTGCGGCGTGATGATGAGGTTATCGAGGGTGAAGAGCGGGCTGTCGAGCGGCAGCGGCTCGGGTTCGGTCACATCCAGGGCGGCGGCGGCGATGCGGCGGGCTTTGAGCGCCTGGAAAAGCGCCTGCTGGTCGATCACACCGCCGCGAGAAGTATTGATCAGCACGGCGGAAGGCTTCATCAACCCGAATTGAGCGCTCGAGATCATGTGCCGTGTCTCGGCTGTGAGGGGAGTGTGCAGACTGATGAAGTCCGCGCGGCGCAGGACTTCTTCAAAGGGGGCGAATTCCGCCCCCAGCGATTCTTCCATCTCTGAATGACGGTTGTTATCGTAATAGAGGATGCGCATATCGAATCCACGCGCCCGGCGCGCAACGGCCTGGCCGATGCGGCCAAAACCGATGATTCCGAGCGTGGCGTGGGCCACATCGGGGCCGAGGAGGAAGGTGGGCCCCCAGGATTTCCACCCGCCGGTGTGCGCGAGATGATCACCTTCGACGACGCGCCGGGCCGCCGCGAGCAGCAGCGCCCAGGTGAAGTCGGCGGTGGCGTCGGTCAACACCCCGGGCGTGTTGCCAACCGGGATACCCCGGGCGGTTGCGGCGGCGACCTCTATGTTGTCGTAACCGACCGCATATTGGCTGATCACTTTAAGCGAAGGCCCGGCCGAATCCATCAAGGGGGCGTCGATCCGGTCAGTTAACAGGCAGAGCAGAGCATCTATGCCTTTGACTTTCTCGACGAGTACCGGATAGGGCGGGGGAGTGTCACCAGGCCAGAGTTCCACATCCGCGAGCTCGAGGATGGGCTGCAGGCCCTTTTCGGGAATCGTGCGGGTGATGAAGACCTTCGGCTTGGACATGAGGGTATTCTACCGTATTTCGATTAATCTGTTTCATAGTTGTAAAATCAACTAATAAGACTTATATTATTATCAATATACACGGCTTGAGCGGCAATTGCACCTGTTACCGGTGGCTTAATCGGGGAAAGACCATTTTTGCGCCTGCGAGGAAGCATGTCGAACCTGGATGTCTTGCACAAGCTCTCCATCATGTCGGTCGATGAGATCGAACAGCAACTCAACGAGAACCCCGACGCGCTGCAACTGGACCGGCTGGTCGGCGAGAAAGAGGCCGGCGAACTGGCCGCATCGGCGCGGGCTCCCAAAGCCCGCGGGCCGCGCGAGGCAGTGGTTGTGCTGCCGGGAATCATGGGTTCGTTGCTGTTGAGCATCCGCGGAGTGACCACGCTTTTGTGGATCAACCCGCTGTTATTCCTGAACGGCCAGGGATACTTCTTGAAAGCAGGGCCGGGCGGCAGCGGTGTCGGCAGCCCTGAAGTGGATTGCGTGGCCTTCTCGCTGGAGAAATTGACGTACCTGAAGCTGGTGCTGGAGCTGCGCCGGACCTGCGCCGTGTATGAATTCCCGTACGACTGGCGCCTGCCCATCGAGGCGAACGGCGATATCCTGCGGAATTCCATCGAACAATGGTCGGCCGGGAACCCGGACCGGCAATTCACGCTGGTAGCGCATAGCATGGGTGGGCTGGTTTCGCGCGCCTACCTGGGCAGGCACAAAGGTGAGGCAGAAAAGCGCATCAAGCGTTTGATCACCCTGGGCACTCCTCACCTCGGGGCAACGAGCGCCATTGATAACCTCTACAACGGCAATTCGATGATGGCAACGGTTGATAAGCTCAACCAGCAGAACGGGATGCGCGACGTGGTGCTCTCAATGCCAAGCGTGTACCAGCTCCTTCCCGCGCCACAAGAGCTGCTCCCTCCAGGCGCGCCCGCGCCGAACTGGGACCTTTATGATGCCAAAGCCTGGGATGTGGACGGGCTCCGGCAGGAAAACCTCGACATGGGCAAAGCCTTCCATCAATTCCTCGCGAAGTCGGACCCACAGGTGGAGATTGTGCAGATCGCCGGATGCAATATCGCCACGCCGACTGAAGCCAGCCTGGTGGGCCAAAACGGCGGGCGCAAGCTGGAGATCACCAGCTTCGAAGAAGGGAAGCAATCGGGCGACGGCACCGTGCCCGGCTGGTCGGGTTTTTACCAGAAGGCCCGCCTGTTTTACATCCAGGAGGTGCACCGCAACCTGCCAGGAAACGCGAAAGTCATCCGCGCCGTCCAGGACTTGATCCAGGGCGGAGATTGCGACCTGAACAAGAGCATTCCCAAACGAAAAACGGGCATCTTTGCGCGCGCGCCGATCCTTTCACCGGCAACCCAGGCCGCTGTGCTCGAGGAGAAGATCCGTTCCGGCTCGATTGACAACGACGACCTGTCCACATTGTTCTTTGCATCCTGATAGGAGGAACCATGGCGAAGAAAGCATTATGCGTTGGGATCAACGATTATCCGTACGTTGGGAACGATTTACGCGGGTGCATCAATGATGCGAATTCCTGGGCGAAGCTGCTGATCGATCATTATGATTTTCAAGCCCCGGATGTGAAGATGATCCTGGACTCGCAGGCCACGAAGGCGAACACGATCCAGGCCTTGAAAGACCTGCTGGCAGGGGCCAGGCCGGGCGATGTGCTGGTGTTCACCAATTCATCGCACGGCTCATACGAGGTTTCGACCGACAACGATGAGAAATACGACGAGTTGATCTGCCCCTACGACATCGACTCGAACCAGATCGTCGATGATGAGCTGCGCGAGCTGTTCATGAACATCCCGGCAGGGGTGAAGATGACCGTTGTCCTGGACAATTGTTTTTCGGGTACCGGCACAAAAGGCCCGCTGTTCCTGGACCTGCGGCCGCGCTTCCTGCCGCCGTCGGTGCGGGGCAAGCCGGAACTGCTCAACCCCTTTGCCGCGAAGCCAAAATCGAAGGAGATGTTCCCGGAAGAAGGCATGCACGAACTGCTGCTGAGCGGTTGCCGTGACAACGAATTCTCATACGACGCGAATTTCGGTGGGACTTTCCACGGCGCGATGACCTACTTTGCGATGGATGTGATCCAGAAGGCAAAGTATAAGATCACTTACGAGCAGCTGCACCGGAGGATCAATCTGCGCCTGACGAAGAACAATATCATCCAGCACCCGCAGCTGGAAGGGAAACTGACGAACAAGAAAGGGCAGATTTTCGTCTGAGCCTGTGCCTGAGAAGCGGTTTTGGCCGAAGTTAAGTGTCAAGCGCCTGGTGATTCACCTGCCGGGCGCTTACGATTTACAAAACGTCCCTTGACGGTTCGCGGCGTCGAGGGTAGAATAATGCGGCTTAGCAACCGGCAATATGCTCGTGAAAGAAAATGGGAGATTTCTGAATGGTTCCGCAACCGAAACGAAAACACTCGAAGGGCCGCCGCGATCGCCGCCGTGGTCAGGACAGCGTGCAGTCTGTGAACCTGGTTCAATGCAGCAACTGCGGCGAAATGCGCCCGCCGCACACCGTCTGCCCGAATTGCGGTCATTACCAGGGTAGAGAAGTGATCAGCGCAGAAAAAGAGAAGAGCAAGTAAGCTTCAATCGTTCTAAAGGATGAAAGCGCAACCGCGAGGCGTTCAGCCCCGCGGTTGCGCTTTGTTTTGCCGGTTTATAAAGCCCAGGCGATCATAAAACCCAGGATCGCAATGATGACCCCAAGGTGCAGAAACAGGTTGGATTCGGCCAGCCAGCCGGTGACGAATTGAGCGAGCAGGAAATTGAGCAAGACCATGAGCACGCCCACCAGCGGCAGCAACCCTTTGCGGTGAGCGAAGAAGTTCGAAAACCAGTCGAGAAAGCGGTTGAACTGGCCGGTCATGGTTCGTTCTGTTCCTCAGGCTCTGCAGACGCAGACGCGATAAACGGTTGGAAACGGGCCATCAGGCGGATGGGAAGATTGCCTTGAATGACCACTCCGCCGCGGGTATGCTCGACGAGGGTCACCTTGCCCTGGTCGTGGAAGAGCGAAATCAGGTTGCCTTCCTGGTAGGGCAGGCGGACCGTCACGGGGTAGAAGGTCTCGAACAATTCGCGCGAGATGACCGCGAGCATCTCTTGAATCCCCGTGCCGTTGAGCGCCGAGATAGAGACCACGGAGCCCTGGAAGTCCTGCACAACCTGAGAGGCGAATTGTGGGTCGGAGAGCAGGTCGATCTTGTTGAGGGCGGTGATGACCGGGATGTGGCCGGCCTCGATTTCCTTGAGGGTATCGTGCACCGCCTGGGCCTGCTGGAGCGCATTCGGGTGAGTGACATCCACGACGTGGAGGAGCAGGTCGGCTTCGGCAATTTCCTCGAGCGTGGCGCGGAAGGCCGCCACCAGCTGGGTGGGCAGTTTTTGGATGAACCCGACCGTGTCGGTGAAGAGGGCCCAATGCCCGCCTGGGAGTTCGACGCGGCGGGTAGTTGGGTCGAGGGTGGCAAAGAGCTGGTCGGCGACGTACACATCGGCCTTGGCGAGGCGGTTGAGGAGGGTAGATTTACCAGCGTTCGTGTAGCCAACAAGGGCAACGATGGGAATCTGCGAGCGCTGGCGCTGCGCACGGTAACGCATGCGGTGGGCGCGGACTTTCTCCAACTCGGCCTTCAAGATGGAAATTCTCCGGCGGATCTCGCGCCGGTCAACTTCCAGCTGGGTTTCGCCCGGGCCGCGCAGGCCCACGCCGCCGGTGCTGCCCGTACGCCCGCCGCCTCCACCCGTCTGGCGGGCCAGGTGGGTCCAGGCGCGCGTCAGGCGGGGCAGGCGATATTCATATTGCGCCAGCTCCACCTGCAAGATGCCCTCGCGGGTGTTGGCATGTTGGGCGAAGATATCGAGGATCAGGGCGGTGCGGTCGAGGACGCGCACGTTTTCGCCGAAGCGTTCCTCAAGCTCGCGCAAATGGCGCGGCGAAAGTTCGTTGTCGAAGACGACCACCTGGGCGAGGGTCTCTTCAACCAGGGCTTTGATTTCATCCACCTTGCCGGGACCAATGAAGGTGTTGGGGTTCGGGGCGTCGAGGTGTTGAGAGGCCTCACCGACCACCTCCAAACCGGCGGTGTCGGCGAGGAGCGCCAGCTCGGCGAGTGAGTCCGAGAGCGAGAGGAGCGAGGGTTCCTTGCGGAATTCCACGCCGACCAGGAAGGCGCGTTCTCTTGGAGCCCGGGTGGGTTCTGGGGTCTTCTTCGCCATGGGTATATTTTACGCCCGAATCCATCGAATGAACCGCTGCATGGCCTCTTGCACTTGCGGGGTGGCCGTGCCGAGGGAAATGCGGATATACCCTTCTCCGTGTTCGCCGTACACCACGCCGGGGGTAATGCTCACGCCGGTTTCTTCGAGCAGGCGGCTGCAGAAGGCGGTGCTGTCGGTGAGGCCTTGCGGGAGCTTGCCCCACACATAAATTGCCGCGGGGGGCGTCTCGACCTGCAGACCGGCGCTGCGCAGGGCGGAAACGACGAGATCGCGCCGCTCACGGTAGATTGCGTTGCGGCTTTCGATCCAGTCCTGGTCGCCGGTGAGCGCGGCCACGCCGGCATCGAGGATGGCCTGGAACTGGGAGGAATCGGCCTGGCTCTTGTAGGTGTGAAGGTATTCAATGATCTGGGGGTTGCCAACCACCATCCCGATGCGCCAGCCGGCCATGTTGTAGGTCTTCGAGAGGGAGTTGAACTCCACCGCCACCTCGCGGGCGCCGGGCACCTGGATGATGCTCGGGGCTTTATACCCGTCGAAGCAGATATCCATATATGGGGCATCGTTGGCGATGACGATCTGGTACTTGCGGGCAAATTCCACCGCTTTCATGAAGAACTCGAACGGCGCAACGGCCCCGGTGGGGTTATTGGGGTAGTTGAGCCAGAGGAGCTTGGCACGGCGGGCCACCTCTGGGGGGATGGCGTCAAGGTCTGGGAGGAAACCGTTTTCCTTGAGGAGCGGCATCCGGTACACTTCGGCACCGGCGATGATGCTGCCCGCGCTGTAAACAGGGTAGCCGGGGTCAGGCACCAGCGAGAGGTCGCCGGGGTTGAGCAGCACCTGGCAAAGGTTGAACAGGCCTTCCTTTGACCCGACCAGCGCCAGAACTTCCTTTTGGGGGTCGAGCGTCACGTCATACCGGTTCAGGTAGTATTCAGCAACTGCCTTTTTGAAAGCAGGCGTGCCGCCCATGGGTGAATAACCGTGCGTATCGGGCCGGCGCGCCGATTCCACCAGCCGGTCGATGATAAAACCGGCAGGGGGCAGGTCGGGTGAGCCCATATCCAGGCGAATGACATCCACGCCGCCGGCGCGCAGCCGGGCGATCTTCTGATTCAGCCCGGCAAAGAAATAGGGTTTGAAGGAAGCAATCCGATCCGCCGGGCGGATGAAGGTACCGCTGTTATTCGAGTCCATCCAATCGTCCTTGTTTCAATTGTTTTTATTCATTAAGGGGGCTAAAAGGCGCGCCATCGCCTCATCGGGCGGTTCGAGGCGCAATGGAAGCAGGATGTGGAAAGTCGAACCGGGGAGTTTATGTTCATCATACCCCGGCGATTCGACCCAAATGGCCCCGCCGTGGGTTTCGACAATCCCACGGGCGATGTGCAGCCCCAGGCCGGGCCCGCCGCCCTTGAACTTGGTCTTTCCGCTCGAATGCAGGTCGGATTTTCCAAGCCGGGCGAATTTATCGAAGATCAGCACCTGGTCTTCCGGGTCGATGCCAATGCCGGTATCGCGGATGATCACCTCGATGAAGCCCGGCAGCTTCCGCCCATCGATGGTGATTTTCCCGCCGTCGGGGGTGTATTTGATCGCGTTGGTCAACACGTTGCGGAAGACCTGCAAGATGCGCTCGGGATCACCGAAGGTCATTTCGTCGCAGCCCGGGAAGGATTTAATCTCCAGAGTCTGCTTGCGCTCCTGCAGGCTGTCGGCCAGCTCGTTGTAAAGCACGGCGAACATGCGGTTGAGCCACATGGGTTGAATATTCAACGATAGCAGGTTGTTATCCAGCAGCGAAACGTCGATCATATCGTCAATAATGGCTTTGAGCCGCCGTGCGCCGGTGCTTATGCCGTTCAAGAGATCGATATCGTATGCGGTCAAAGGGCGGCCTTCGGAAGCATCGCGCAGCATGGCGGCGTAGCCTTCGACCAGCGTCAGGGGGGTTTTTAACTCGTGGGCTGCCACTGCAATGAAATCGGATTTACTGCGGTCGAGTTTCTCGAGCGTTTGCTGGACGGATTTCAATTGATCCGATATATACGCGATGCGGGCCTGCATTTCCATAAACGCCGCTTTGCTAAAGCAATAAGCGAAATGCGGCAGCAAAGCCGAAATAAGGTTCAGAGCCTGATCGTTGTTGAGCGCCTGCCTGGAGACGTCACCGGTGAGCACGACGATCTCACGCAGGAATTCGAGCAGGTTGCTCTCTCCGCCCTCCAGTTCCGTTTGGGTCAGGGATGTGGCCCAGGTGGTCAAGACGGGATCGAGCCAGGCGGAATCGCCGGTCTCCACAGCCTGCGTGAGCATCTCAAAGAATGATTCCAGTTGAGCCCGCAGGTCTTCGCGGAGGTTGGCGGCTTTGGCCAGGGTCAATGTGGCGCGGTCGAGCCAGACTGGTTGGAGGGTGCGGAGCAGCTCGTGTTCTTGCATATGTCTATAGTTTACGCCAGGTTGCCCTTTTTGCCAAATTTTGTATGGCGATTGCAATTTAGCGGTTGTTCAGCCATTTGAGCAGCGTTTTCCCAACCGCAGCCAGGCTCTCCGGTGAGACTTTATCGGCCGTATCTTGCGTGGTGTGCCAGTATGCGTAGTCGATGTCGATCATATCGACTGCCGCGATGCCCGCCCGGATGAAGGGCAGGTGATCATCAATGATGTTGTGCCTGACGGTTGGGATGATGCGCTGGTCGTAGCCCAAACCGGCGGCGGCCTGCCAGATGGCCTCTTTGAGGGCCTGGTCGGACGCCTGCTCGTAATAGATTTGCTGGTCGGAGTCGCCGATCATATCCACAACCACAACGGCCTCAGGCCTGCTCTCGGCAGCCCGGCTGTTCAGCAGGCTGACATAAGCCTCCGCGCCGGCTGACCAGTTTTGGCCTTCAATGCCGCCCTGGTCTTCCGCATCGAAGAAGACCAACTGCACGGAAGGAGCCGTTACCGGCAGGACGCGCGCGATTTCGAGCAGCACGGCCACGCCCGAAGCGCCGTCATTCGCGCCTGGGACGGGCGCTTCTCGATTCTGCGGGTCGGGGTCCTTATCGGCGAAACGGCGCGTATCGTAATGGGCGCCCAACAGGATGCGCGCTTCTCCCTCGCCCCGCGAAGCAACGATATTCTGGACGGCGACACCGTTCCACTCGGTTTGTTGGATCTCGACCGACCAGCCCGACTGGTTGAGGCTGTCGGCGATATATTGGATCACCGCGGCGTGGCCTTCGGAGCCGGGATAACGCGGGCCGAAGTTTACCTGCGCGACGACGTCGCCGTAAGCTCGCTGGGCATCGAACTCAGCGGCAGGCGGGGGCGCCAGCCGCGATGCGGCGAAAACCGCGGCGAGCAAGATCAAAATGCTGAGGGCAATGAGGAGGATTGGCCGGTTCTTCATGGTCTTTTTGGGGGGCTAGATCGTATTGGAAGCAATCCACTCGTCCAGCGCAGCCAGCGAGCGCTCGACGCACTGCTTGGCACGCTCGCGCCTGCTGCGGGCGGGCTGTTCCAGCGGGGGAAGGATGCCGAAATTTGCCTTCATGGGTTGAAAATCAAGCATGGAGGCGTGAGTGACGTAATGGCAGAGCGCTCCGAGCATGCAAACCGGAGGGGCCTCGAGCGGGGCCTGACCATGAAAGAAACGAGCTGCGTTCACACCGGCGAGGAGGCCTGTGGCGATGTTGCCCATGTATCCTTCCACGCCGGTGATCTGCCCGGCGAAGAACAGGACTGCGCGGGTTTTGAATTGCAGCGTGGGCAGAAGCACGAGGGGAGAAGCGATGAACGTGTTGCGATGCATCTGGCCGTAGCGCTCGAATTCCGCGTTTTCGAGGCCTGGGATGAGCCTGAAAACGCGCTTTTGCTCGGAAAAGGTCAGGTTCGTTTGAAACCCGACCATGTTGTACAGCGTGGCAGCGAGGTTATCCTGCCGGAGCTGGAGGACTGCATAAGGCCGCCGGCCGGTATGAGGGTCGCGCAGTCCAACGGGACGCATCGGGCCGAAGGAAAGGGCGCGTTCGCCCCGGCCGGCCAGCACTTCCACCGGCAGGCAGCCCTCGAAGAAGGAGCCATGCCCGGCTTTCACCCCGGTCTCAATTTCAAGTTCGAACTCACGCAGCGAGATGCGCTGAGCCGCCGCGAGCTCGGCTACGAAAATCTCGTATTCTTCGCGGGTGAAGGGGCAATTGAGGTAATCGCCGTCGCTCTGCTCGCCAACGGAATAACGCGAGGCGCGGAAGGCTTTCTGCATATCGATGCTCTCGGCGCGCACCACCGGGGCGATGGCATCATAAAAGAACAGGTTGTCTTGCCCGCTGAGAGCCTGGATGGACTGGCTCAGGCGGCTCGAGGTGAGCGGACCGGATGCGATGATGGCCAGCGAGCCGGGTACCTGCGGATATTCCTCGCGGATGATGCGGATTCTTGGATGGCTTTCGAGCTGCTCCGTCACGCGGCGGGCAAACCGCTCGCGATCCACGGCCAGGGCACCGCCTGCGGGCAGGGCGCATTCCTCGGCCACAGCCAGCAGGAGCGAACCAAGGCGGCGAAGCTCTTCTTTCAACAGGCCCGATGCCCGGTCGATCAGGTTCGAGCCGAGTGAGTTCGAGCAGACCAGCTCGGCCAGATCCGCGCCGGTGTGAGCGCCGGTGGGCACCTGGGGGCGCATTTCATACAGGTCAACGCTCATGCCGCGCCGGCCAGCCTGCCAGGCGGCTTCGCTGCCTGCAAGACCTCCACCGATGACGATCAGATCTGTCATAGATGGGTGATTTTACCACGAAGAATGAAATTGGCCCTGGCATGGAACTTGCAACACTACCGCATCAAGGCTATACTAATCCGCGGGTGGTGAGTCATGTTCCAGCATATTCCATTCCATGCCATCAAGCCATTGACCACTGCGCACCTGGCGCAGACGATGACGCTGCTCAGCCTGACCTCGAATGAACTCCAGGAGCAGATCGAAGCCGAATTGGCCTCGAACCCTGCGCTGGAGATGCTGGATGAAATCCGCTGCCCAACCTGCCGGCGGTTGATCAAGGGCGGGGGCGTCTGCCCGGTGTGCAGCCAGCCCGCGCTGAATAAAGAAGATGAGCCGATCGTGTTCGTTTCCACCCGCGAGGTCGTGTCTGGTTTTGGCGACTCGGGCGAGGAGGAAGACCGCGAAGATACGACCTCGGCGATGGTCGAAGACCTGGCGACCTACGTCTTCCGGCAGATTGCCCCGGATGTGGCGCCCGAAGACCGGAAACTTGCCGCGCACCTGCTGACCAACCTGGATGAAGATGGGCTGCTGGCTGTGCCGCTGCTCGAGGTGGCCATGTATCACCATGTGCCGCTCTCGCGCGTGGAGAACCTTCAGCGTTTAATCCAGCGAGCCGACCCCGTGGGAGTGGGGTCCACCTCACCGAAAGAAGCTCTGCTCGTGCAGCTGGAAGTGCTCAAAGAGACGCGCAGTGTGCCTGATTACGCCAGCGAGGTGATCGAACAAGGCATGGACCTGCTCAGCAGGCGGCAGTTCCATGAGATTGCCAAACGCCTGGGAATCCAGGCTGAGAAGGTGAGAATCGTTGCCCGGTTCATCAGCGAGAACCTCAACCCATTCCCGGGCAGGTCCTATTGGGGCGATGTGCGCCAGCCCTCGGCTCCGCAGACCCAGGTTTATTACCGGCCCGATATTCTGATTTCCAAAGTGAATGACTCGAAGAGCAACCAGTTGATGGTGGAAATTCTCTTCCCCATCTGGGGCACGCTGCGAGTCAACCCGCTCTACCGGCAGGCCATCCAGCAGACATCCGACGAGCAGAAAGACGCGATGCGAGAGGACCTGGAGCGGGCATCATTGTTCGTCAAGTGCCTGCAGCAGCGTAACCACACCATGCAGCGCTTGATGGCGAAAATTGCCTTTCTTCAGCGTGACTTTATCTTGAATGGCGAGAAGTACCTGCGGCCGATCACCCGCGCCTCGCTGGCGAAGGAACTGGGCGTGCATGAGTCGACCATTTCGCGCGCGGTTGCCAATAAGGCTGTGCAGCTGCCGAACGGGCGGATCATTCCTCTGGCCGATTTCTTCGACCGCAGCCTGAGCGCGCGGATTATACTGAAAGAGATTATCACCGCAGAGCGGCGTCCATTGAGTGACTCGGAACTGGTACGCCTGCTGGCGGAACATGGTTACGAAGTGGCCCGGCGGACGGTGGCGAAATACCGGGCGATGGAGGGTATACTTCCTGCGAGTTTGCGAAGGCCATGCTAATGACCGATGACTAACTTCAACCTCAAAAACCAGAAAATCCGTTTCCCCTGGCAGGGCAAGCCGCAGGGGGTGCTTGAATTTAACTCGATCATCGCGCTGATGGAACAGCCGGTGCTTCTGGTCGAGCGCGCCAAAGGTGTGATCTGGGGTGCCAACCAGGCTTTCTCGAAGCTGGCAGGTTATGAGCCAGGCGAACTGGTAGGGATGAAGGCCGGGAACCTGCTCGCGGATGTGGACGAGAAAGTGCTGCCGGTTGTGGAAAACGAACGAGCGTTGTTGCTGCGCAAGATGAGAGACTCTCTCCCTGTCGATTTGCTCGCGCGGAACATCGAGGGGAATCAGCAGCTTTATCTGCTGACAATTTCGCTCGACTCAGACGCTCAAAATGAAACGATCCGGAAGAACGACCTCATCGCGAAAGCGCTGGTCGAACTTGCATATCTCGCGATCGATGCCGGGCTCAACCAGGTGCTTCGTTCGGCGGCCGAGATTATCTATCGGGCGATGGAAGTGAGAAACCTGTGCATTTACCAGGCCGACCCGGCCAGCCCCCGCCTGGTGAAACTGGTGGAAGTGGGCGGAGAGGAGATATTCCCTGAGTCGATCTCATCCACCAACCTGATTCGGCTGTCGAAGACGTCCATCTGGCAGGCCGGGAAACGCATCATGAGCGATATTCACCAGGCCGGCCGCGATCATCACATGCAGTATGTCTGCTCCACGCCGCTTGGGCAGCCGGGGAAACTCTTAGGGCTGTTGGTTGCAGCCGATGACCGGGAACCTTACCGGCGGCTGCCTTCGCTGCTGGAGGTGATGGGCGGGCAGGCCACGCAATTGATGGAAAATACCTTGCTGGCTGAAAACCTGCGGCAAGAGATTACCCGCCTGCAGCAATCGATGATCACGACCAAAGTGGTGATGGATAATGCCCAAGAAGGCATTTTGATTGTCTCTCCAGACTTGAATATCCTGTTGATGAACCCATCGGCGGAGTGGATGCTTGGGTACGCGGATTGGGAATGCATCGGCAAGCGGGTAGAGAATATTCTGATCGGCCCCGATGGGCTGGTGCCCGCGCTGGAAGCCGCCGTGAAGGGCATCCCGACGCACAATATCGGCAACGTCTCGCTGCACCGGCGGAACGGGCAGTCGTTTCCGGCGCTGATCCAGACCTTGCCGGTTGAAAGCGACGACCATGTGATCGGGCTGGTGGTGCTCATTGCCGATATTTCGGAAAATGAGGAGAACCGCATCCGCACGCAACAACTGGAGCAGCGGGCGATCCTGGGAGAGGTGACGGCCGTCTTTGCGCATGAGGTGCGCAACCCGATCAATAATATTTACAGCGGGCTGCAATTGCTGGCGGCCACCCTGCCGGAAGATGACAAGAACCAGGCCAACCTCGTGAAACTACAGAACGACTGCGTGCGCCTGAACCACCTGATGGAATCGGTGTTGAACTTCTCGCGCAACACGCAGTATAAATTCGAGGCGGTTGACCTGCACCAGTTGATCAAGCGCATCATCGAGCGTTGGAGGCCGCGTTTCTCGAAGGTCAATGTCAATACCTTCATTCAGGTGGATGACCAAACCCCGCCGGTCAACGCGGACCCGCGCGCCCTGGAGCAGGTCTTCACCAACTTGATCAGCAACGCCACCGAGGCAATGAGCGCCAACGGCGGCAACCTGGCAGTGCGCATCAGTCCGAAGAACAGCCTGCCGAACCGCTCTCAGGTGGTGGTGACTGTATCGGATGATGGCCCGGGCATCCCGGATGAGATCCGCGAGCGCATTTTCGAGCCGTTTGTGACGACGAAGAGCAACGGCACCGGCCTGGGGCTGGCCATCACCAAGCGAATCGTCACGGCGCACCATGGGAGCATCACAGTGAACAGCTTCCCTGGCGGGACGATGTTTGAGGTAACATTGCTGGCATTCAACGGAGATGAATCATGAGCCTGACCATCCTGATCGTCGATGACGAAGAAAACTTCCGGGAGAACACCGCCACTTACCTGGCAGGCAAAGGATATGAAGTGATTGGGGTGGGCACGCTCGAAGAGGCGCGCGAGCACGTCATCAAGGGCAGCGCGGAACTGGTTCTGCTGGATGTTCAATTGCCGGACGGCTACGGGCCGAACCTGTTGTTCGAGACGGCAAACCTGCCTTACCGCCCGCCGATCATTCTGATGACGGCGTATGGCGATATCGAGATGGCGGTGGATGCGATGAAGAACGGCGCGCACGACTTTCTCACCAAGCCGATCCAGTTCATTCAACTGGAGAAGTCGATCCAGCGCGCCAGTGAAATTGTCACGATGCGCCGGGAGTTGATGCATCTGCGCCAGACACAAAAGACGAAGGCCTTCGTCACCGGGAAAAGCCCGCATGTGCAAAAGGTGCTGGCCCAGGCTCAGCGCGCTGCGGCCGTCTCGGCCTCGGTGCTGATCACCGGCGAGACCGGGACAGGTAAAGAAGTGCTGGCTAAATTCATTCACCAATCGGGGCCGCGCGCTTCGAAGCCGTTCATCGATATCAACTGTGCGGCGATCCAGCACACGATGCTGGAGGCCGAGTTGTTTGGGTATGAGGCAGGCGCTTTTACGGGAGCGGAACGCAAGAAGCATGGCTTGATGGAAGTGGCCGATGGCGGGGTGCTCTTTCTGGATGAAATTTCATCCATGGCTCTCGATATCCAGGCAAAGGTGCTGCGAGCGCTGGAAGAGCGGGCGTTTCGACGGGTGGGCGGAACTACCTCGATTCATGTGGACGTGCAGATCCTGGCGGCATCGAACCGCGATCTGAAGGCGATGATTAAAGAGGGGAATTTCCGCGAAGACCTGTATTACCGCCTGAAAGTGGTTGACCTGCACCTGGTTCCGCTGCGCGAACGGAAAGAGGATATCCCTGAGCTGGTGGGCTTCTTCTTGAAACAGCTTAACCGAGACAACGGCATGAACGTGCGTGATGTGACGCCGCGTGCAATGGAAGCCCTGACTGCTTATCGCTGGCCCGGAAATATCCGCGAGCTGTACAACACCATGCAGCGCGCGATGCTGTTCTGCAACGGCGAAGTGATCGACCTGCCAGACCTGCCCGATCTGACCTGACGCCCTGGCCGCCTGAAAAGGCTGGCATAGTTCTTGCATCAAATGCCTCCTGAGAGACCATTCTTTCAGGAGGCAATATGTTAACTCTGGATGTCGATCAACTCGTTATGATTATGGCGACCATTATGGTCGTTATGGGGGTTATCTCGATCGCCGCAGGGATCCTTGTGCTGGTGTTTCGCGTCTCGGGCAAAGAGGTTCACAACCTTGCCAACCAGACGGCGCGCCTGGCGCAGAAAGGGATTGCCGACGAGGTCTCGGGACTGGTTGGAAACGCCTCTTCTCTGCTCGATGCTCTCAATCAACTTGTGCGGACCACAACAGGTGTGGGGGTTTTCTTGATCCTGACAGGTTTTGCTCTCTTCGCGGGTGCGTTTTACCTGGCCCAGCAGCTTCATTAGTGGGAGGTCGGAATGGGGATCGAATACCTTCTGGATGGTCTGAGAACGCTGTTCGCCGGTGAAACGGCAGCAAGGCTCCTGGCGGCGCTGCGCCAGGACGCTCTGGTTTGGGCAGCCTTCATGGATGAGGGCTTCACCCGCAAGGCTCTGGTAGCCTGTGGCGACGACATCCGCGCGTGGACACCCGGCGTGCTTGCGCTGGCCGGCCTGGATGAAGAGAGAATTGCACCCCGCCTGAAGCTGGAACCGATGCAGCCGCTCGAATCCGGGCTGCGCCAGCGCGCCGTTCGCACTTATGAGGATGCACGCAGGCGCGGAGCAGGCCCTGCCAGCCTGAACGATGCAGGCTTGCTCGGGTTGGCGCTGCGCGAACGGCGGCGCTACACGGGTTCATGGAAGGGACTCGCGGACGAGTTGTTAACGTCACCCTCCGGCGTCAAGGCGATTTCTCCGCGTACATGGAAAACGGCGCTGGCATGCCTTTCCGATTACATTCCAGATTCGGTCGAATTGATGGAAGCCTTGCTCGCGCCGGAAAACGAGACTGCCGGTATGGAATGGGCGACTCACATCTTCCTCTGCCAGACTGGAGACGTAGATGAGCAGGCCGCGAAGGCCTGCCAGTTGCTGCGTAACCAGCCGGTCACCTTCCAGTTGAGCTTCTTGAAAGGCCTGCACGTCAAAAAACAGGCTGCGCTCACGCAAAAGGCAGCCGGTCTGTTGCTTTCGGGACACCCGGCTTTCCAGGCACTCAACATGAACGCCGACATCGATGCCCTTTCCACTGCCGACCTGGCGGCCAGGGCGCTGCAGTTGCAGCAAATGGCGGCATTCCAGGCGCTGAGCGGCAGCCCGAACCAGGCTGAAGCCACCCTGAAAGAAGCGCATGACGCCCTCCATCTCTGGCAGGCGGGGCTAAAAATCCAGTCTCTCGAGCTTACAGGCCGGACGGCCGATGAGAATGAACTGGTGGAGATACTGGAAGACCTCTCCGGCTTCAATGGGGGCAGGAAGCGTCTACAGAGCCGCGCGGGGGCCGTGATCAGTAAACGGCTGCTCCCTCAGGCGGAAAAACTCGCCGGCCTGCCGAACATCGAAGATGCCCATCTGATGCTTTCCAGGGCAGAGGTGCTCTTCCGGCAGGGAAAGACTTCGTTGGCGCAGGAGATTGGTCACGAAGCCGCAATTCGCCTGACTGAATCGACCGCTTCCAATGGATTCCAGCCGGGTGATGAATATGTTTTCACGCCTGTCCCTGCCGCAACAGCGAAATTGTTAGACGATCTCCAGCTAACGGAAGACGCCGCAGCCTATACTGAAGCAGCTCTGGAAGCGACTCCGGCAGACCCGGAGCTGGTGGACATCGCAGGTTCGCTCCAGGAAAAACTGGGGAACCTGGGACGTGCGCGTGAACTGGCGCTCTTTTCGGCCGGGATGCACCCCGCTTCGCTGGAGCATTACCAGCGGCTGGCGGGCTTGTGTGAAAAGCTCGAAGACTGGCAGCAGGCATTTCACTTCCGCAAAGCCTGCCTTGAAATGGACCCCGACCAGGCGCTGGATAACCGCATTGCCTATGCAGAAACGGCCTTACAGGCAGGTCATGTAGATGAGGCTGCCGAGACTTGCGAAACCATCCTTGCGGAGACCCCTGATCAAGAGAAGGTCCACGGGCTGTTGGGGCTGGTCAGGTCGAAGCAGGGGCGGGATGAAGAAGCCATTCTGCACCTCAATCGGGCAACGCTGATTTCACCTGATGATGAAAAATGGTGGCTGGCGCTGGCCGACCAGCAGAAGAAGATGGGCGACGAACGCACCGCGCTCGATACATTGCGCGCGGCTGTTCTGGCGGCGCCGGAATCAGGGGCCGTGCATTATTCGCTGGGTGAGATGTATATCAACAGCGGGATGAACGCAGAGGCCCTGCCGCATCTCAAACGCGCAGCGGCGCTGTCTCCGGGGAACAGTAAGATTGCATTCAGGCTTGCTAAGGCGCTGCACCTGCTGGGCTTCCTGGCGGATGCTCGCCGGGTGATCGACGGGATGCGCCTGAAGTGGGCCGCTCAGCCAGAGGTGGCCTATGAATATGCTCAGATCGCGCTTTCGCTGGGCGACATTGATGCGGCCATTCCAGCGCTGGACGCGGCTGCCCGCGCCGAGTGCGCTCAGCCGGAGTGGCTCGCCACCTATGCCAACCTGCTCCTGGATGACGGCGTGCATTCGGCCAAATTGGACGAAAGCTCTCGTTACTTCCAGGCCGAGGTTTTCTTGCGCAAATCGCTGGAATTAACTCCGGGTGATCTGAAAACCAGGATTACCCTGGCAGAAGCGCTCTTCAAACAAGGCAAGACGCAAGATGCCTATCAACAATTCCAGGAGTTGGTAGAGCTGCCCGAAGCCGAAGAACAAAACCTGCTATGGCGCATCCAGCATGGCTTCGGGCTGGCTGCGGTGGCGATGGGTCAGGTGGAGCCGGGGATCATCCTGCTGCGTGAAGCGGCTCAAAAGCAACCTGAGATGCTGGCCTTGCAACAAGACCTGGCTGAGGCCTGCCTTTCAGCGGATCTGAATCAAGACGCCGCCGAAGCAGCGGAAAGCGCATTGGCGTTGCAGCCCGATGATGGCGCGAACCTCGACTGGTTTGCCAGGATGATGGTCAAACTGGGCAACGCCGACCGGGCCGCCGAAGCACTGCGCTGCGCGATCGACCTCACCCCGGAGAATATAGAGCTCAGGGTGCGTTACGCTCAATTGGAACTCGAGAGCGGGCATCTCCAGGACGCGCAGGATGCCCTCAGAAAACTTCCTGAACTGGATGGTTCCGATCCGCAGGTGCTGCGGCAGGCGGCCTACCTCTACCTGCGTATGCAAGACCCCGCTGCGGCAATCGAAAACCTCGAGAAGGCCGTGATGCTTTCGGACCAGCCGCCCGCAGACTTGCTCTACGACCTGGCGACGGTCTATTCGCAAAACGACCGGTTGGAGGATGCCATCCAGACCATCCAGCGGGCAGCAGACCAGTGCCGTGACATCAGGATGCACGTGTTCCACGCTGACCTTCTGGCGCGGCAGAACCGGTTCCAGGCAGCGCTCCTGGCGGTTGAGCGCGCACAAAAACTGGTGCAGATGGACAACACGTGTGATAACGAACTGCTGCCGGGTATTTATGAGCGCTCTGCTTGCTGGAACCGCGAACTCGGCAACGTGGCCAGCGCGCTTGAACAGGCTGAAAAAGCGCTCGAGTATTCTCCTGAGGACTTCAAACTTCGCTTCCTGGCAGCCGACCTGGCTCTTGCGATGTTGCAGGACGAGAAAGCCGGGCGCTATGCGATGCTGCCTTTTGAAGCGGCGAACCGCGCAGATATGGATGCCGATGGTGTGGCTCTGGCCTGCTTGAGCGCTCACCTGGCGCTGGATGCCGGCCGCATCGACGATGCGCAGGGCCTGTATGCGGTGTGCCATGAAATTGCCCCCGAGGAAGCCTGGGTGCGGACTCTTGGGGCGCGTTTGCTGGCGCGGAAGGGAGAGATCCGCCAGGCAGCCGCAGAGGTGACGGAGATCATTTCGGCGTTTGAGAACGACCAGATACACCCTGGCGATCCTACCCTGTGGGCTGCCCAGGCAGCGGCCGAGGTTTACCTGTGGGCTGAAAGTTTCCGCCTGTACGATACCTACCTGAGCAAATTCTCCACCGAGCACCGCGCGAGTTACCTCCTGGCGCGGGCACTTGTCGAGGCCGCGGAAGCGCAGAGGTTGTGCGAAGATCTCGAAATCAAAGCCCATGCGCCTGGCATCGATGCCCAGCAAGAGAGTTATCTCCAGCGGTTCGAAGAGGTAATTGGAACTATCAAGCCGTTGATCAACCCTGATGAAGCCGCCCGCTGGCAGATCCGCGCAAAGCTGGCCGTCGGCCCGTCGCTCGAAGGGGTGCGCAGTTTGGCGGCGACAACCTGTTCAGCCATGGATACCGCGGCAGTGATGGCAAGCCTGAGGATGTTGAAAAACCCTGCCGGAGCTATCGAGGCCGCGAAGACGTCCGATGCCGAGGCGCCGGTGACGCTGCAAAAAGCGCTGGCCCTGGGCGATTCCGACCCGGCTTGCGGGCTTTCGGATGCCGAAACCCTGCTGGCTTCGGCGCCGGAGCACCCGGTGTACCTGGCGGCCTGCGCTAAGCTGGCCAATCTGGCCGGGCAGGTTGAATACGCACTCGACAAGATCGAACAGGCGCTTGCCATCTGGCCTGACGAGGCGCGCTGGCAAGCGTTGGCCGCGGGGTTGTATGACCGGTTGAATGATCCTCAGTCTGCAATTCAACACTGGCAGGCGGCGTTGGCGCTCGAGCCGGCAAATGCGGCTTACATGGTGAGCCTCGGCGAAGCATTCTACAAGGCACGTGATTACGCCCTTGCCGCCGAGACTCTTAGCAAGGCAATTGCGCTGGATGGCAAAAATCCGGCCGCCTGGCTGGGGCTGGCGCAGGCACAAGATGCTCTTGGGCAGGCAGAAGAAGCGATTTCCAGCGCGATCCAGGCCAGCGAACTCGACGCCTCTTCGGCGGCGGGCCTGGCACTGGCATCGCAGATTTGCCAGCGCGCAGGCATGAATGAGCAGGCGCTTACTTATGCCCGCGAGAGCTTGAAGCGCGACCCAGATGATGTGAACGCGATCGTCAATCTGAGCCGGGTGCTCAACCAGCAAGGCAAGCTCGTAGAGAGCCTGGAAGTCATCGAGCAGTCCATCGACACCTTGCAGCCCGACCAGGCATTATTGTTCGAGCGCGCCCGGCTGATCCATCAGATGAGCGGCGCAAGCGCTGCGGCCGAACTGGCCAATCAGCTCGTGGAAGCGTATCCGGAGAATGCGGAAATCCTGGCATTGCATGCGACCATTCAGGCAGAACTGGGCGATTTGAAGGCGGCCGAACGATCGGCGTTCCGCTCGCTGCGACTCCGGCCGAACCAGCCGGATCTGGCAATCGCCCTGGGGCGGATGACCCGCAAAGCCGGCCAGCTGGACCAGTCCGTCCATTTGCTCAGCCAGGCCGTCCATATGAGCCCGGATAACATCGAGGCGTACCTGGAGCTTGGGCAGGCTTATATCGACCGCCGCGAGCACCAGCAGGCGCTGCAAACCTTCATGCATGCCACACGCGTTGCGCCCAGAGACCCTCGTGGTTACTTCCAGGCGGCATTAATTCTCAAGGAGACCAAAGATTACCCGGGAGCCGAAGCCATGCTCGAGCAGGCTGCCAAATATGCCCCAGATGACCTGCAAATTCACCGCCAACTGGTTGGGGTGATGGCGCTCAACCTGATCCATAAATCGCAGGAGGCAAACACAGCCTTATGAACGACGAAACTACCAGGAAACCAAAGAATCTAATCAACCGCGAAAAGTTCCTGCGCCTGCTGGATTCAGCGCTGGAGTGCAAAGCTTACCGTTTTGGCCGGCAAGCGGCGCTTGCCTGGCTGGCGATCTACCCGGGCGACCTGGAAGTGACGCTCATCCATGCCGAGATGCTGGCCGGAGATGATAAACAGGCCCAGGCGGTACAGCTGCTGGAGAAGTTGATCGAAACCGACCCCGAATACCTTGAGGCGTATGAAACACTGGCGCGCATTTCATACCAGAAGGATGAAGCCAGGTTCTCAGCGGCCCTTGGGGGAATGAAAGCCTTAGGGATTGATATTCCAGCCGGTTTTGTGGCTCCAGGCTGGTCGGAAGGGATTCTGGCAGCGCGGAAGAACCTGGAAGCCAATGAGATCGAGCCGGCGCAAGAGTTGATCCATGCAGAGCTGGGGCACGAAAATCCGCATCCGCTGGCAATGTTGGAGCATTTGCGGCTGGTGAGTAAGCAGGGAGATGCCCAGGCGGTCTGCCAGCTCGCCGACCTTTACCATGAGCGTTGCCCCAACAACCTGCCGGTGCTGTTATACAAGGTCGAAGCGCTGATGGAACTTGGCAACGAGCCCGAAGCGGTGAAGCTGCTGCATCAGTGCGTCTCGCTCGACTCGGCAGGGCAGGCGGCGCAGCGGATGTGGGGCAAGGACCATGCCTACCAATCGATCTGGCTGGAAGACATGGCGGTTGTATTCGATATCCCTGTGCCGGCCGAGGTGGCCGTTCACATGAGCGGCGCCTGGCTGCCTATGGGTGAACCTGGCGCCGGGTTGGACGCCACGCAGCCTGTCCGGGCCGCTGGCGGAGATGAAACCGGCCCGAGCGAACCTGCGCCGCAACCGCCCGCCGCCGAAGCCGCCTCGAATGAGACTCCTGCCGAGCCGCAGGAACCTCCGCTCGATAGGAGCGCGCTTACGGCCATCGAGGCGGAGTTCGAGAAACTTGCCAAGCACTTGAAAAAGCCGGTCATTGGGCGGGCCGATGGGCGTTACCCGGCGTATGTGATCTTCAGTTCCTGGAACGGGCTGCTCGAACAATATGGCCCGCAAACCCGCGGTGTGATCGACCTGGAATTGCGGCGCCTGGCCGAAGCAGTGCGCAAACGCACCGGCTGGGATGTGGTCATCTATTACCCCGATCAGGAGGAGTGCGCTGCCAGGCTGGGCTTACAGCCGGTCACTGCCAACGACCCGTGGAAGCTCAAACTTTCGCTTGGCGACCTCGATAAAGCTCTGGCGAAGAAGGGCGAGATGATCGGCATGTTGACGATCATCGGAGGCCCGCAGGTGGTGCCCTTCCACGAGCTGCCGAACCCGACCGACGATTACGATGAGAAGATTCACTCCGACAACCCATACGCTACGCTGGATTCGAATTACTTTGTACCCGAATGGCCGGTGGGGAGGCTGCCGGGCGAAGCCGGTTCGGATGCCGGGCTGCTGCTCGAGCAAATCCGGTCGACCACGGCGAACCATAACCGCTCGAAACGGCTGAAGACCGTCTCTGAGGGGAGTGTGTTCTGGCCGTTCGTGGTGCTGCTCAGGGCGCTGATCGATGCGCTTTCATCGCCGCGACTCTCGGCCAACGTGGGATATTCGGCAGCCGTGTGGCGGAGATCTTCGACGGCGGTTTTCCGCCCGGTGGGCAGTCCGAACAATATCCTGGTCTCGCCGCCGCAAGAAGCGAAGAGTATCCCGGTGGATAAATTACTCACCCCTGAAATCGCCTACTACAACCTGCACGGCCTGGAAGACGGGGCCGAGTGGTATGGGCAGCGCGACCCATCGGAGAGTTACAACGGGCCCGATTACCCCGTGGCGCTCTCGCCAAAACAATTGAAGAAGAACGGCCATGCCCCGCGGGTCGTTTTCAGCGAAGCCTGTTATGGCGGGCACATCTTGAACAAATGCGGTGAGTCGGCCATGTCATTGAAGTTCCTTTCGCTGGGCACGCTGGCAGTGGTCGGTTCGACCTGCATTGCCTATGGGGCAGTGAGCACTCCGCTGGTGGCGGCCGATATGCTGGGAAATTACTTCTGGCAGCACATGAAGGCAGGGCGCACTGCCGGCGAGGCTTTAATGCTGGCGAAGATCGACATGGCGCGCGAGATGATCAAGCGCCAGGGTTTTTTGGACGCTGAAGACCAGAAGACGCTGCTTTCCTTCGTGCTGTATGGCGACCCGCTGGCCACATTGAACAACCAGCATAAACGCGGCAAGAGCATCCTGAGGTTGCGAAAACATGCTGCCGTCAAGGTGGTGGCCGAAAAACCGGTGGAGATTGGCGAGCAGTCGCCGCTCTCCTTCAAGGTGCTGGAAGACGTGAAGGTGAAACTGACTTCTTACCTGCCGGGGATCGAGTCGGCGGAAATTCACATCAGTATGCAAGATGGGCAGGCTGTTCCGAAGAAGGCCGGGACGAAGGAAGCCGATCCGGGCAAGCGCTATGTGGTCACCGTCTCGAAGGCTGTTCCGTTTGCGCGGACGATCCACAGGCATTACGCGCGGGCCACGGTGGCAGCAGACGGGCGGGTGATCAAGCTGGCTGTTTCCCGCTAAAGAGCAACGGGTCAATAAACCAACCCGCCGCGGCTTGGCTGCGGCGGGTTTGCGTTGTGCGTGGCGCTTCATTGCGATTTGCCTGTTTGTTGCGTATAATTCAGGCACTTTCAGGCCATGACAAGCGAGGAGTGAGAATCCATGCAGACAATGAAAACAGGTGCGGAAATCCGCCAGGCGTTTATCGATTTTTTCATCCAGAAGAAGGGGCACACCTATGTGCCTTCTTCATCGCTCGTGCCTGGCGGAGACGCTACACTCCTCTTCACCAACGCAGGCATGGTGCAGTTCAAAGATGTGTTCCTGGGAACCGATCACAGACCTTATAAGCGCGCGGTGAATTCCCAAAAGTGCATGCGCGTGGCCGGGAAGCACAACGACCTGGATGACGTGGGCCGCGATGATTCGCACCATACGTTCTTTGAAATGCTGGGCACCTGGTCGTTCGGCGATTATTACAAGAAAGAAGCGATTGCCTGGGCCTGGGAACTGCTCACCGAAGTCTTTGGACTGGACCGCACAAGGCTTTATGCTACCGTGTTCAAGGATGACAAAGGCGACATCCCAACCGACGATGAGGCGCGCGAGGCCTGGCTGGCGCAGGAGGGGATGATCGCCGACCATGTGCAATACTTTGGGCGGAAAGATAACTTCTGGGAAATGGCCGATACCGGCCCTTGCGGGCCGTGCAGCGAAATCCATTATGATTTTGGGCCGGGTTATTGCAACAGGCAGGGGCAGCCGGGGCATGTCTGCCGGGTAAACGGAGACTGCCGGCGCTACCTGGAAATCTGGAACCTGGTTTTTATCCAATATAACCGCCTTGGCCCCAACACCCTCGAACCGCTGCCGGCGCGGCATGTGGATACCGGTATGGGATTCGAGCGCATTGTTACGCTGCTGCAAGGGGTCAATTCGAATTACCGGACCGACCTTTTCTGGCCCCTGCTGCAAAAGGTGCAGGAGCTGACCGGCCACAGCGATGCTCAGCGCGAAGAAAACTTCACCCCCTACCGGGTGATCGCCGACCATGCGCGCGCCTCGGCTTTCTTGATCGCCGATGGGGTGGTGCCCGGGAATACCGGGCGGAATTACATCTGCCGGATGATCATCCGCCGGGCGGCGCGCTTCGGGAGCAAAATCGGCCTGAACGAGCCTTTCCTGGCGAAGATCGCCGAGATTGTGGTTGATAACTACGGCGCGGTTTACCCTGAACTGGTCAAAAACAAGGCTGCCATCCTCGACAGCCTGACTCGCGAAGAAGTGCGCTTCCAGCGCACCGTCGAGGCGGGCGTGGGAGAGCTCCAGGCGCTGATGGACGAGTTGAAGCGCAGCGGGAAGAAGGTATTGGATGGCAAACTGGCCTTTGACCTGTACGCCACGCATGGGTTGCCTTTCGAAATCACGCGGGATATCGCCCGCGAACAGGAACTGGATGTGGACCAGGCAGGATTCTCCGCGGCGATGGACGAACACCGGCTGGCTTCGGGCGCAGGCAAAGCGTTCGGGCCGCTGGGCGGCGAAGACGTGGATGTGTACCGCAGCCTGGCCGAGGAATTGCGCTCTCAGGGAAAACTCGCGGAAGACGGGGTGAAGTACGACCCATATTCCAGCGTGGAGGTGGAAGAAGAACTGGTTGCGATGGTTGTGGATGGGGAGGCTGTCCAACATGCTCAGCCGGGCGACAGGGTTGAGATAATTCTTCCTAAGACATGCTTCTACGTGGAGGCAGGCGGACAGGTCTCAGACACGGGCACGATCGTTTCCACTTCGGAGCCGCGCTGGGAAGTGACCGTTGTGGAAATGCGCCGGCCTGCGGCGGGAGTGGTGACGCACGTGGGCCTGGTAAAGAAAGGCACCCCAAAGGTCGGGGACCGCGTCATCGCCGCGATCGATGCGCCGCGGCGCAAGGACATTATGCGCAACCACACAGCCACGCACCTGCTGCATGCCGAGCTGCATGCCGTGCTGGGCAGCCATGCCCGGCAGGCCGGGTCGCTGGTGGCACCGGACCGGCTGCGCTTCGACTTTACCCACCCTGAGGCGATGACCCAAGAGCAAATTGACCAGGTGGAAGCCGGGGTGAACCGGGCGATCCTCGAGAATTACCATCTGCAGACGCGCGTGAAGGGCCTGCAGGAAGCAATTTCCGAAGGCGCGATGGCGCTGTTTGGGGAGAAGTACGGCGAGGTGGTGCGTACCGTGACGATCGGCGGGGCTGAGCCGTTCTCGTATGAGTTGTGCGGGGGAACCCACGTGAACGAAACAGGAGACATCGGGCTGTTCCTGATCACCAGTGAGAGCAGCGCAGCAGCGGGCGTGAGGAGAATCGAGGCCGTCACCGGGCGCGGGGCCTACGAACTGGTGCAAAAACGCCTGCGCAGCCTGCGCCGCGCCTCTCATCTGCTGGCCAGCTCGGTTGATGAGGTGCCGCAGAAGATCGAGAGCCTTCAGGATGAGCTTTCACAGGCACGCAAGGCGCTTGGCGCGCTCAAACAGGAGCTGGCCGCGGTGGAATTTACCTCGCACCTGGAGCATGTTCCTTTGGTGAATGGCGTTCCGGTCCTGGCGGTGCAGCTTGGCGGGGCAGACGCCGACACATTGCGCCTGATGACCGACCGCTTCCGCCAGAAATATCCGAGCGGGGTGGTGCTGGTGGGCAGCGTGGTGGAGGGTAAACCGCTGTTGATCGCCGCGGTGACGGATGACCTGGTAAAACGCGGCCTGCAGGCCGGTGAGCTTGTGAAGCGCGCGGCCCAGGTGGTCGGCGGCGGAGGCGGCGGAAAACCCAACCTGGCCCAGGCCGGCGGGCGCGACCCTGGCCGGCTGGCGGAGGCACTCGACCAGGCGGTGCGGTACGTGAAGGAAAAAACCAGCTAGAGCAGCCGAGCGGATGGGAGAAACCATCCGCTCGGCTGCTCTTTTCACCTTCGCATTGAGCTGGCGGGTTATTCGAGGTGTGCCAGGTAATCCAGCAGCAAGCGCACGCCGAACCCGGTGGCGCCCTTTGGGCAGTAAGGCAGGTCTTTCGGGCTATCGGCAAGCCCGGCGATATCGAGGTGCGCCCAAGGCACGGAATCCTCGACGAATTGCTTGAGGAATATACCCCCTAAGATGGCGTGGCCTTCACGCCCGCCGGAATTCTTCAGGTCGGCGTCATCGCCCTTGGTGGATTGCAGATAGTCCTCATCGAGAGGAAGCTGCCAGAGGCGTTCGGCGGTGCGTTCGCCGGCGGCGATGAGCGCATCGATCAATGGCTGATCGTTGCCCATGATGCCGGCGCGGACCCGGCCTAAAGCCACCACCACACCGCCGGTAAGGGTGGCCAGGTCGATGACGGCTTTGGCTTCGTAGTTCTTTTGGGCGTAGGTGAGGGCGTCGGCCAGGACAAGGCGGCCTTCGGCATCCGTCGAGACGATTTCCACGGTCTTGCCCGACATAGCGGTGATGATATCATCCGGGCGGTAGGCTTCGCCGGAGATCATGTTCTCGGCCGCGCCGACAATGCCGACGATGGGCTGCTCGACGCCAAGGCGCGCGGCCGCCAGCAGGGTGGCCAGCACGGTGATGCCGCCGCATTTGTCATACTTCATGCCCTGGATATTGGTCGAATCTTTAATCGAATAGCCGCCCGAATCGAACGTGAGGGCTTTCCCGACCAGGATGACCGGTTTATCGCCGGAATGCGGGGCCTTTCCGGGATATTCGAGCACAATCAAGCGCGGAGGGGTCTGGCTGCCTTTGCCGACGGCAAGGATGGCGCCGGCGTGCATGGCCTCCAGGTCTGCCTCGGTGAAGATGGTGCACTTCATGCCCGTTTCTTGCGCCAATGCCAAAGCTCGTTCGGCGAGGCTGGGCGGGTTGATCACGTTGGCGGGTTCATGGCTCCATTCACGGGCCAACATGACCGCATCGGTGACGATTTCCACATCCTGTAGAAGGCGGTCAAGATCGGGGTCGTCACTTGAAACATAAACCGTCACCCGTTCAGCGGGGTTTTCCGGCTTCTTATACCGCTCGAAACGGTAGCTGCCCAGGCGGATGCCTTCGAGCAGGGCGAGCAGTGAGCCGGAAACGGCCTGAAAATCTATGCCGGTGAGGGGCAAATCTGCCTCGGTGACGGAACCAGCCAGCAACCATTTGCCGATCGCTCCTCCAGCCTTTCGGAAAGTCTCGGCTGTGGCTTTGCCTTCGGGGCCTAAGGAAACCAGCAGGGCTGTGCCTCCGTCCTGTTGCTGGAGGAAGAGATCGCCGGCGGTTTTACCCGGTTCGCCCAAAGCAGGAGAGGCGGGCGCATAGCGCAGGCGAATTTCGAGCGCGGCACGGGGCTTCGCGGGGGCAGCCGGTCGTAACGCAGTGTGCGGAGTTGGGAGCAGTTCTGAGGGGATCAATGTGTTCTCCTATGTATAAATTTGGGTTTATTTTACATCCGCCGGGCCAATTTCCCAAAGGATAATTTCGGGCGGGCATAAGAACCGCACGCGCGGCGCGGCTTTCCCTTCCATGCCGATGCCGCGGGTGATATAGAGGGTGAAGTCGCCGATCTGGTAACGGCCCGAGGCGAAAACACGGCCGTAGAGCGAAGCGGTGAATAACGGCCCGATGAATGGCAGGCGAACCTGCCCGCCGTGGGTATGGCCGGAGAGCTGCAGATCGATTCCCAGCCGGGAGGCGTTCGGCGCAAGGTCAGGTGAGTGATATAACAGGATGTTTAGATGCCCGTTTGAACGTGCAGCCAGTTCTTCGAGCACGGGCGCGTCGCGGAAGGGGCGGTGAGAGCACGTCAGGCCGATGATATCCAGCTCGCCGGCATGAGTCTGAAGGGTTACCGACCGGTTATCCAGCCAGGTGAGGGGCAACCCCTCGACGAGGCCAGGGAAGACGTGCGCCAGGTCAACGGCTTCGCTCCCGCTGACGAAAAACGTGCCCAGCGGGGCTTTCCATTCGGCGATCACTTCGCGCGCCTGGCGGATGGCGGTTGGATCTTCCACGTACGAAAGGTTGAGAATATCACCGGAAAAGAGAATGAGATCCGGTTTGAGGTCGGCAATCCAGCGGTTGAGGAGGCGTTCTCGGCGAGTGATGCGTTCAAGGTGCAGATCGCCCAGGTGAAGAACCCGCAGGGTGCCGTTCAGCTTTGGGGTGGTCAACCTCTGGCGGGTGAGCGTGAGGCGGTGCGGCTCGATCCAGAAAGCATAGATCACCAAAAGCGTGCCGATGATTTGTAAGGCCAGTGCATAAGGGATTGGCAGGAATGCGAACGGCAGGCGCAGCAAGGCCAGGTAAAGAACGACCGGCCTGGGCGGGCCGAATGACACCCCGGCCCTGGGGAGCGCGGCAAGCATGGCCCAATCGAGCAGAAAGAAAGCAAACAGCCCGGCAGCGCGCCATGGTTGAAGGTAGGAGGGCACCCAGGCCAGGATCAAGATAATCAGGCTGAAGAGGGGCCAGGGCAGCTCCTGCAGCTCGTTCAGGCGGCGCAAGACGCGGTCGAACGGGTTGCCTTCGGTGCCCGGGAAATGCTTAAGGTGCTGGAAATCGCGGATTTCCATGCTTCAAGCACCTATACGATTGTTTTTAGAGCCGAGATTCATGAATACCTCCAAAGGCGGTTCAAAATAAACTATAACACCGAATCGTAGAAAAAGTATTGACATTGAGGATAAATAGGGTAATATTGGTGTTGATTTACCGGTAATCGCGTCCGAAGCCGACCGCGATGAAAGAGCATGGGGGTACAAGCATCTCCGTGCTCTTTTCATACTCGAATATGGCGTAGAGGTGCGGAAAAACAAAACCGGCTATCAATATAAAGGAGAAAGGACAGAATGTCTAAAAACCGAGCTATCAACCTTGGGATCGGCCTGGTGATTGGCAGCCTTGCAGGTGTGGCCGTGGCACTTTTAGCGGCACCCCAGTCGGGCGTACAGACGCGCGCGTTCTTGCGCGAAAAGGGTGAGGAGATTGTCGAAAAGACCAACCACACCCTGACGGATGGACGAGAAAGGGCAAAAACACTGGTTTCTGAAGCGCGGGAGAAGGTGTCCAACTTCGGCGCAATGATTCGCAGCCGGGTCAATGCCTTGCCGCAAGAGGTCAGGGAAATACCGGCAGATTAGACTGCACCAACCAAAATGCCCCGGTTTTGCCGGGGCATTTTTCATATGCTGACCACAACATTACTGAACATCGTCCCGATGCGCGGACCGATGAGAGCCAGGATGACGATCACCACAATAACGACCAGCATGAGAATGAGTGCATATTCAACAAGGCCTTGAGCAACCCCGCATCGCTTTTCGATCACAAGCCCAACCTCCTTCCTCCCCAGGTGTATGGTATATTTCGCCCGATCGAAAATCCTTTGGGTATCTTTAATCATACTAAGCGGGTTGGGTTTTGCAATCGGGGCAAATGATTGCAATGCAAATGTAACGAGCGGACCGGCGTACCGGCCCGCTCGTTTTCTGTTCGGATCAAGCCCGTCAGTTCGATTCAGCTTCGGGCACCCAGCAGCACAAGACCAGGTCGCGCGCGGCTTTGACTTCATCGACGCGGCGAATTGGAGTGTTGTGGGGAGCGTCTTTCAACAGTTGAGGAGACTGGTGCGCTTCATCGGCGACCTTCAAGAGCACATCGGCAAAGGCATCCAGCGATTGTAACGACTCCGTCTCGGTGGGTTCGATCATCAGCGCATCGTGCACGATGAGCGGGAAGTAATTGGTGGGTGGGTGAACGCCGTAATCCATCAGGCGTTTGGAGATATCGAGCGCGATGACCTCCGGCGCATCCTCCCAGCGCCCTTCCAGGACGAACTCGTGCATGCAAGTCCGGTCGTAGGGAACTTTGTAGGCGCTGCGCAGGCGAGCCAGCAGATAATTGGCGTTCAAGACGGCATTTTCGGCCACGGCGCGCAGGCCTTCAGGCCCGTGCATGGAGATATAGGTGTAGGCCCGCACAAACATTCCGAAATGGCCGAAGAAGGTTTTTACGCGGCCGATCGACTTCTTGGGCTGCACGAGGCCGAATAAGGGGGGCATGTCTTCGTCGCCCTCTTCGACGATTTCCACGATGGGGCCGGGGAGAAAATCCACGAGGTGTTTTGCCACACCTACCGGGCCGGAGCCCGGCCCACCGCCGCCGTGCGGGGTGGAGAAGGTCTTGTGCAGGTTGAAGTGCATCACATCGATGCCGAGATCGCCGGGGCGGGCCACGCCCAGCAGAGCATTCAGGTTGGCGCCGTCGCCATAGACCAGTCCGCCGGCCTGATGAACCAGCGCGATCGCATCCAGCAGGTTTTGATCGAACAGGCCGAGGGTGTTGGGGTTGGTGATCATGATCCCTGCGGTGGTGGCATCGCAGAGGGTGCGCAGAACGGCGAGGTCGATGTTCCCGGCGGCATCGGTGGGGACATTCACCACCTGGAAGCCGCTCATCGCCGATGTGGCGGGGTTGGTGCCGTGCGCGGAATCGGGGATGAGCACGCGCGTTCGGGCGGAATCGCCGCGCGACTGGTGATAGGCGCGCATGATCAGAATGCCGGTCAATTCTCCATGAGCGCCGGCAGCCGGCTGCAGGCTGACCGCCGCAAAACCGGCGATCTCTGCCAGCCAGGATTGCAGCTCATACATCAACTCCAGCGCCCCTTGGACCGTCTCAACCGGCTGGAGCGGATGCAGGTGAGCAAAACCGGGCAGGCGGGCGGCGGCTTCGTTGATGCGCGGGTTGTACTTCATCGTGCAGGAGCCGAGGGGGTAAATGCCCTGGTCGATGCTGTAATTCAAGCGCGACAATCGCGTGAAATGCCGAATGACATCCACTTCAGCGACCTCGGGGAAGTTCAGATCCTTGCGGAGGAAACCCTCGGGTAGCGGGGTGAGGGGGACATCCGGCTGAGGAAAGCGAAACCCGGGGCGCCCTTGCGAGGAGAGTTCATACAGCGTAGGTTCAGTCATTGACGGCCTCCTCGAGTGCTTCACAGAAGGCATCGATATCTTCTGCGCTGATCAATTCGGTCACTGCCACCAGCATGTGGTTTTCAAGGCCGGGGTAATCCTGCCCGAGGTCATAGCCGCCCAGGATGTTGTAGTTCAACAGGTAATCGTTGATTTCCTCAACCGGTTTTGGGCAGCAGACAATGAATTCATGGAAGAAAGGAGCGCCCGAGCAGACGCTAAAGCCGGGTATCTGAGCGATACGGTCGGCGGCGTGGTGAGCCTTGTGATAGCACAGTTCGGCCACCTGACGCAACCCCTGTCTGCCCAGCAGGCTCATGTACACGGTGGAAGCCAGGGCGACCAGCCCTTGATTGGTGCAGATGTTCGATGTGGCTTTCTCGCGGCGGATGTGCTGCTCGCGGGCGGTGAGGGTGAGGACGTAGGCGCGCTTGCCTTCCGAGTCGATCGTTTCGCCAACGAGGCGGCCCGCCAGCTTGCGAACATATTCCTTGCGGGTGGCGAGGATGCCCAGGTAAGGACCGCCAAAAGAGAGGGGGATGCCGAGGGGCTGGCCTTCGCCGACGACGATATCAGCGCCAAAATCCGAAGGGGGTTTGAGCAGGCCGAGGGCAATCGGGTTCACTGCCACGCAGAAGAGAGCGCCGGCGGCATGGGCGGCCTCGCCGATTTTCGTGTAGTCGTAAATCCGCCCGAAGTAGTCGGGGTATTGCACCATTACGATGGCCGTGTCGCTGGTGATCAACGGCAACAGGCTCTCGGGTTCCGCAAGCGGGTCGCCGGCGGTGTTTTCATCTCCGATGACATTGAACCCCGGGTAGCCCTGGGTGTACGTGCGGATGACCTGACGATATTGGGGGTGGAGCGCCTGCGAAACGACAGCCGTGCAGCGTTTACCCCGGAAGTTATGGTAGGCCATCACGACGGCTTCGGCGGCGGCTGTGGCTCCATCGTAGTGCGATGCGTTCGAAACATCCATGCCCGTCAACGCGGCGATCATTGACTGGTATTCAAAGATTGCCTGGAGCGTGCCTTGCGATACCTCGGGCTGGTAGGGCGTGTAGGCTGTGAGGAATTCGCCTCGCTGGATGATGGCATCCACCGCGGCGGGAATGTAATGATGATAGGCCCCGCCCCCGAGAAAGCAGATCGCGTCGCGCACCGAAAGGTTGGACATTGCCATCTCGTTGAGGGTGGCGAGCACTTCCATTTCGGTTTGGGCGGGCGGCAGGTCGAGTTTGGGGAAGCGCAGGTGTTTGGGCACATCGGTGAAGAGGTCTTCTAACCGCTTCGCGCCGATGGCTTTGAGCATGACCTCGCGGTCTAAGTCGGAATGGGGGACGAACATCAATGGCTTCTCCCGGCGCAATAGGCTTCGTAAGCCGCGGCGTCCATCAGCGCATCGTACTCGGCCGGGTTGCTCACTTTGAGCTTGAGCATCCAGGCCTTGCCGTAAGGATCGCTGTTGACCAGCTCCGGGGAGGAGGCCAGGTCTTCATTGATCTCGATCACCTCGCCGGAAAGCGGCGCATTCACATCTGCGGCTGCTTTGACCGATTCGAGCGTGGCAATTTGCGTCTTTGCCTGCACCGTATCGCCGACCGAAACAACGGCTTCGAAGAAGACCACGTCCGACAGGGCATCCTGGGCATAATCGCTCACGCCGACGGTGGCGATATCGCCTTCCAGTTTTACCCATTCATCCGATTGGGTGTACTTACGGTCGCTTGGGGTATTCACATTAACCTCCTGGGAAAGATGGTGGTCAAACCAAAAAGGCGCGGTCGATCAAACACCGCGCCCTCTGTTTGTTACCTGAGAGATTCACCCTGTGAAGGGTTTGCCCCGTCGGTGTCTTGCGACTCTCCAGAGAGTTTGAGGTTCCGGGTCCTTGTTACCTGAGAGATTCACCCTGAACGGGTTTGCCCCTTCGGTGTTCCCAGTGAAGGGAAGCTCTTCCCGGAGACGCCTGGCTGCCGATAATCATTTTATGGGCGAGGGGAGAAAAAGTCAATAGGCTTGAAATCAGATAATTTTCTGCCAAAGTTCACCCTTTAGCGCTTGATTCAAAGGCGCGTAACCGCTATACTCTAACAAAACCAACCTGCTTTGGAGCAATTGAGGAGACTTCTGCATGGCTCATCTGCCGATCGACCATAGTGACGTCCCGATCCGGTTGTTCAAATCGGATTTTCTCGAATATTTCACCCATATCTCGCCGGTGGTCGTGCTATTGATCTGGACGCCGGTGGCGGTGCTCTTCATGGTGATGGAAATCCTTCAAGGGAGCGGACTGCACGCGAGTTACTGGTACCTGCCGGCGGGTTTTCTCGCGGGGGTCATCCTGTGGACGTTCACCGAATATACCCTGCACCGGTTTCTTTTTCATTATCAGGCCAAATCGCCTGTCGCTGAACGCATTTTCTTCCTCTTCCACGGCGTTCATCACGCTCAGCCGCAGTGCAAGACGCGCCTGGTGATGCCCCCGGTCGTCAGCGTTCCGCTATTCATCCTTGTATTTGGGCTGGTGTACCTGGTGGTCGCCATGGCGCTGGGCCTGCCGCATTGGGTGAACCCGATCATGTCCGGCCTGACAGTCGGGTACCTGTTCTACGATATGACCCATTATGCAACGCACCACTTCGCCATGCGCAGCGGTGTGTGGAAGTTCCTCAAGCGCTACCATATGCAGCACCATTACAAGACGCCGAACGCGCGTTTTGGCGTCAGCTCTCCGCTGTGGGATCTGGTCTTCGGCACGAAACCCGAATAGCGGCGGTTCGGCGCGAATCATCCGGCAGGAGACTCATCATCTCCTGCTTTGTTTTCGGATAGCTCATCGAGGGCTTTTTCGATGGTTTCAATCCTGGCCTCGAACTGATCGGCAGCCTGCGGCTGAAGGTCGTGAGGGCTGTAGCGGGCTTCGACGAACACATCGGTCACTTCGGCGACCTGCGGGCTGACGGCCGGAGCCTGGGTTGTGAAAGCCTCGCGGTATTGATAGGGGGTCTGAGACTCGCGGCGGGGGATACCATGCTCTCCGGCAAACCCGACGAGTTCCTTATAACGGAATATGATTCTACCGCGTGCGTCATCGGGCGCGCTCAGGCGCTGCCCGGCCCGGCGGCGCAGCGCCGGCAGCCTGACTCCGGCTTTTTGTAGGCGGTTGATTTGCTCCTGAAGGGCTTGCCCTGCACCGCGGAAGAATGCCAGGATGCTGCGAAACACGTCTACGAGCCATTTCATCACCCCCAGTGACCCGAGGCGCTTCAGCAAAATTGAATTCGATGTGGCGAACTGGTAAAAAGCAAACCCAACCACAGCAAATGTGAGAACCCACAAGAGAATATCGCGGATGAGCTGCAAGACCGGTGGAATTCCACCAGGACTCTCGGTGGTGACGATGGGTGGAATTTGAACCTGAGGCGGCTCAGGTGAATCGACCGGTTTGGAGGTGAACAGGCGGCCCAACAAGGTGAACGGGAGCAGAATGGCGTAAAACAGGAGAGTCGCCACTTGCAGCAGGAAATTGCCTACCAGCGCCACCAGCTCAAAGAAGCCGATCGAGTAACCGGTGGGCAGCACTGCCGAGAGTACCCCGATGATCACCAGCAAGATCGCCGCGCTGACCAGCCATTGCCGGTGAACATCAAGACTGACCGTGGAACGGTCGATCTCCCAGCGTGAACGAAGCAGGATGAATTGGGTGAGGCTGAGCATGACCAATACCAACGCGCCGAAGACCATCGACATCCAGACCGGTGCAGCCGGGGCGGCTTGTATCGAGAGCACGCCCTGAAGTTCGATGGGCACCGAGGCAATGGCGGTGATGAAGATGAAGAAGATGAGCAGGAAGACGACCACTGTGATGATGTGACCGCGAACCTGCTTGAGCGAGTTCTGAATCTTTCCGAGATCGTCCCAAAAGACGTCCTGTTCGCGCTCGTAAAGGAAATCATACTGCGCGGCAAGGTAATTCGAAAGAACCCAACTGACCAAACCGCAGAAGAGCATCAACAGGTAGGTAGGATTAAAGAACGCGGCGAAAAAGTCAACCTTGAAAGCCGAAAATTCATTCTGGAGCGAAGCCAGCCCGCCGCGGACTGCAAAGAAGACTCTCAAGAGCACCGCCAGGGAAATCAGTTCGGAGACCCAGAAGAGGGTCTTTTCCTGGCCTTCCAGGGTTTTGCGGCGAGTGTACGAGTAGAGGGCGATGGCCGAGCTTGCGCCCAGAACGACAGGCACATACCCGGCGTGAGTGCCGGGCGACAACCGCTCGAGCAGATAACGGATGCCAAACCCAAAGATGACGAAAATGAGCACGGTCACCACGTTCAGCGCGCTGGAAGTGCTGCGGCGGCTGACCCAAACCGGGGCGTCAGCAGGCGGCCTGCCGCTCATGCCTGCCAGCCCCTTAGCTCATCTTCGGAGTGCAGGATGCTGACGGGGATGCCAAACGCCCTCCCGTTTTGAATGGGGAGATTGACTTCCACGTACCACCCGCAAACGATGAGAATCGGTTTCATGCCGGCCTGGCGGGCAAGGATCAGCTCGCGCAAGATTTCCTCATTGGCCGAGCCGGAAATCACCACCAGTGTGGTACCCCAACTCAAGGAATGGCGGTAGGTGCGAACCATTTCTCGAATGCCGATGCGGCGGTTGGTCTGCAGCTTAACCCGCGCGAGCGCCTCGAGGATGCGCATCAGGTGCGCTTGCGTCTTGCGCGGCTCGATGGGCCGGATTTCACCTGTGGTATTGAGCGGGTCGATCCCATTGGTCACCAGGCCGACTGCCTGGCGGTTCTGCACCGCCCAGTTGGAAAGCGATGCCGCTGTGACAATGCCCAGTTCGGGGCCATCGAAGCGAGACTTGGCGTGATATTCATCGGTGTTCAGGTTGAGGAACAGCATCATCTCCATGTCAATGGAGGGCTCGAACAGCTTCACTTGCAGCTTGCCGGTGGCGGCGCTGGCTTTCCAATCTACGCGCCGGATTGCGTCACCGCGCATGTAATCGCGCTTGCCGACCGGGCGGGTTGGGTCTTCAAAGATCGGTTGTTTATGGCGGAGCGCCCCGAGCGGTGAATGCGAGGGCAGGTCGGGGCGTTTGAGTGGAATCACGCGCGGGTAAACGGTGAGGTAATCGGGCCGGTATTCGCTGAAAGCCTGGTCCACCCAGCCAAACAGATCGCCAGTTTCGATGCTCATCGGCCCGACGGCGTAGAAACCCCGGCGGGTGGCTTTCAGTTGATAATGAAGCTGCATCGTCTTGCGGCCGGGGAGGCTGATCACCTGTTTGAAGACCTTTATTTCGCTTAAATCGATGGGGTGAAGGTCGCGGATGCTCATCCAGACGGCCGGAAGCCAGCTGCGGTTATTGAGGGTAATTTGCACCGGGACGTTTTCGCCGGGGAAAACATGGTCGGCGAAAAGGCGGTGCACTCGCAGACTCTTCAAAGATTGCTGCGTCCACCAGCGCCCGAGCAGGTAAGTGCCCAGGATGAGATATCCGAGGACGAGGACGAACGTCTCGCGGGTGAGGGCGGCGATGAAGATCAATGCCGCCAGGACGATGACCAGGATCTCTCCCATGTTGGATCAGGCCGGCGGACGGCTGAGGTTGAGGGGGACTTTCTCGATGATCTCTTGCAGGATGCGGTGCCTGGTGCGCCCACGCAGTTCGGCCTCGGGGCTGGTGATGAGCCGGTGCGTGAGCACAGGGAGAACCAGCGATTGGATGTCGTCTGGAATGACATAATCACGTCCTTGAATGGCCGCCAGTGCCTGCCCGGCCCGGAAGAGGGCCAGGCTGGCGCGCGGGCTGGCCCCCAGGGTGACTTCGGGGTGTGTGCGCGTTGCGTAGACGAGCTGGACGATGTAATCCTGCAGGGTTTCATCCACGAACACCTCCCACACCTGCTTCTGAAGCACAGAAAGCTCATCAGGCGAGGAGACCGGGCCAAGCGAGTTGATCGGGTGTTCGCGCCGCAGCCGGTTGAGGAGGAGTTTTTCATCGCTCTGGTCGGGGTAACCAATGGTCAGGCGGATCAAGAAGCGGTCAAGCTGAGCTTCGGGCAGCGGGAAGGTACCTTCGTATTCGATCGGGTTCTGGGTGGCCATGACAAGGAAAGGGCGCGGCAGGGGGTAAGTGATGCCATCCACCGAGACCTGACCCTCCTGCATGGCTTCCAGCAGGGCCGATTGGGTGCGCGGTGTTGCGCGGTTGATCTCATCCACCAGCAGGATATTGGCGAAGACCGGCCCGGGGTGAAAGGCGAATTCGCCTGTCTTCTGGTTGTAAATAGATACACCGGTGATATCGTTGGGGAGCAGGTCGGGGGTGCATTGCACGCGCCGGAAAACCCCGCCGAGGCTGACGGTGAGGGCGCGGGCGAGCATGGTCTTCCCCACGCCGGGGACGTCTTCCAGGAGAACATGACCATCACACAGCATTGCTACCAGCAGAAGCTCGATGGTGCGGCGTTTACCTACGATGACCTTCTCAACGTTCTCGATGATGGGGGCGGCAAATTCCTGTATCGTTGTCATGCCAGGTGAAGTCCTTTCGACAGATGAGCGCATTTTTATTATAGTATGGACGATCGAATTGTCGTGACCTGGCCGAGATTCGGCCAGGTCATCCGACCTTCAAACGCTCCGCGAGGCGGGTGTTGCGCGAGGCGATGTGGTTGTTGTGCACGGCGATGGCAATGGCTCGTTTGCTGCCGACGAGCACGACGAGCTTTCGGGCACGGGTGATGCCGGTGTAAAGCAGGTTGCGCTGGAGCATCATGTAGTGCTGGTTGAGGAGGGGGATGATGACGGCGGGGAATTCACTGCCCTGGGACTTGTGGATGCTGATGGCAAAGGCATGGGCGACCTCATCTAGCTGCGTGTAGTCATATATCACCGTGCGGGAGTCGTACTGAATGCTGATGGTTTGGTCTTCCAGATCGATGTTCTTGATGAAACCGAGGTCGCCGTTGAAGACCTGTAAATCGTAATTGTTTACCGTTTGCATCACCCGGTCGCCGGCGCGAAATACCCGGTGCCCATGCCGGATCTCTGCCTTACCCGGGGCGGGTGGGTTGAGTTCGGCTTGCAGCCGCTCGTTGAGCTCGCTCACGCCCGTCGAACCGCGATGCATGGGGGAGAGCACCTGGATGTCATTCATCGGTTCAAAACCAAATTTCGCGGTGATCCGGCGGGCCGCCAATTCGATGACCCAATCGGCAGCTTTTTGCGCATCTTCCTCGGCAAAGAGGAAGAAATCGGCAGCGTCTTTTGGAAACATGGGCATTTCGCCGTTGTTGATGCGGTGCGCGTTGACGACGATGTAGCTGTTCTCCGACTGGCGGAAGATCGTGTCGAGGCGGGTGACGGGGAGAACCTGGCTGGCAATCAAGTCGCGCAAGACGTTCCCCGGCCCGACCGATGGGAGCTGGTCGATATCGCCCACCAGGAGGAGGTGGCTGCCCAGCTCCACGGCGTCCAGCAGGTGGTTCATGAGCAGGATGTCGATCATCGAGGTTTCATCAACGATAATCAGATCGGCATTGAGGGGGTTTTCACGGTCGCGGGCGAAGGTGCTCTGCGCGGTGGGCTTGTATTCCAGCAAGCGGTGAATCGTTTTCGCTTCCAGGCCGGTCGTTTCGGTCAGCCGCTTGGCGGCCCGGCCGGTGGGCGCGCATAATAGCACGCTGCCAGACTGCATTCGGAGCAGCTTGATGATGCTGGAGGTGATCGTGCTTTTGCCGGTACCCGGCCCGCCGGTGAGGATGGATACTTTTTCAGTGAGGGCCATTCTCACCGCCTTCTTTTGCAGTTCGGTCAGGTGAATGGCCGTCTGACGGTCCAGGATGGCCAGGAGGGCCTCCCAATCCAGCCGCCGGAAGGCAGAGAGCCGGTCGTTCTCGGCGCGAAGAATACGCTTGAGCCGGTTGGCCACACCCGTTTCGGCATGGAAGAAAGGCGGCAGGTAGATGGCCGTGTCTTCGGCGATGACATCGGCCTGCGCTTTGAGCACTTCGAGTTGCGCGGCGCAATTCTGAACGGCCATTTCGAGCAGCTCTGCCGAGGCCTCAAGCAGTGGGTCCTGTGCGGCAAAACAATGGCCGTCTTCAGCAAAGCGATTGAGGGCATAGAGGATCCCGGCCTGGATGCGAGAAGGATGATCGAGGGGGATGCCGATCTGCCGGGCAATTTTATCGGCAGTTTTGAAGCCGATGCCATACACGTCACGGGCCAGGCGGTAAGGATCGTTGCGCACGATGCGGATGGACTCATCGCCGTATTGCCTGTAGATGCGCACTGCCAGACCGGTGCTGACCCCGTTCGATTGGAGAAAGACCATGATTTCCTTCACCAGCCGCTGTTCCTGCCAGGCGGAGGCGATGAGGTTCACTTTCTTCTCTCCAATGCCCGGGATTTCCATCAAACGGCCCGGCTCGGAGTCGATCACCTCGAGGGTTTCCTTGCCAAAGTGGTCGACGATCCTGGCGGCGGTGACCGGCCCGATACCGCGGATGAGGCCGCTGCCCAGGTATTTGCGGATGCCTTCCAGCGTGGCGGGGTATTCCACTTTGAAGGAATGCACCTCGAACTGCCGCCCATACTGGGGGTGGTTGACCCAGAATCCTTCCATCGCCAGACGCTCGCCGACGTTGACGCCCATCAGGTTACCGACAACGGTCACCTCGGGCTCGCGGCCGGTGGTGCGCAGGCGCGCAATGGTGTAGCCATTCTCCTCGTTTTGAAAGACCACACGCTCGAGCGTGCCGTGGAGTTCCTGGAGGGGAAGTTGAGTGGGCTGGCGGGTGGACACCTTGCTCAGGCCAATTCGACCGGCTGCCCGGCGCGTGCGGAGGCCAGCAGCGCTTCGACGGTGCGGATGTGATCGCGAGTCTGCGGCAGGGTCACTTCGGTGGGTTTTCCTTCCAGGATGGCGGATTCCATTTCCTCGACCTCGCAAAGGTAGAGCTCTTTTTGAGGGTAAGATACTTTTTGGGTTTCACCCGCGGCATTTGTGAAGGAGAAGTAACCCGTGTTTTCCATGCCAATGAAGGGGCGCTCGATTTCGATCTGCCCCTGGGTGCCGAAAAGTGACATGCGCGTATGGAACGGAAGCGCGAAAGAAGCAAGGAATTGTGCCGTCCGGCCGCCCGGGTATTCCATCAGGCCGCGAAAGGTCAGATCCACGCCGGAGGGACTCAGGTCGGCCTTGCCGAACACCTTCTTTGGGGCAGATCCGTAAACAGCCTGGGCGAAACTGATGGGATACACGCCCACATCCCACAGGCTGCCGCCTCCCTGGGCGGGGTTGAGGCGGTAGTCCTCGCCGCCGGATTGCTTGAAGGTGAACACCCCGAACACGTCACGCACCTCGCCGAGGCGGCCTGAACCGACCCACTGGAGAACGGTTCTTGTTTGCGGATGGCAGCGGTACATGAAGGCTTCCATCAGCACGCAGCCCGAGGCGAGGCCGGCCTGGAGCATGCGGTCGACCTCCTGGGTGTTGAGGGCAAAGGGTTTCTCGCACAGCACGTGTTTTCCGGCCTGCAAGGCGCGGATGGACCATTCGGCGTGGAGATGGTTGGGCAAGCTGATGTAGACTGCATCGATCGCATCCGAAGACAGCATCTCTTCGTAGCTGCCGAACGCCAGTGGAATACCCCATTCTTTCGCGTAGGCATCGGCCGAATCCTTGCTGCGGCTCGCCACCGCTGCCAGGCGGCTGCGCCTTGACGAGCGAATGGCAGGAATCAACCGGCGGTTGATGCGAGCCGTCGATAACAACCCCCAGCGGATTGGAGCGTTCATCAGACACCTCTTTCCAACGGATCGCCGCGGATTAAACGGGCGATCAGGTATCCCAGGCCGGTCAAGAGACCCAGGATAGAAAGGCCGCCAAAGATCCATTTAAGGAAGGATGCCCCGGCAGCGATCCAGGCAGCCGGGGCGGCCGCCAGAGCGGGGTATGCAGCAAGCATCAGGATGATTGTGAAATTCTCGGCGTAATCGGCGACCATCATGAAGAAGGGCAGCAGCGCTAATGAGCGAAACGGGTGAGATTCACTCAGGCATGTTTTAAATATCAACGCCAGCAGCAGGCTGAAGAGGAGCGCATAAACCAGCGGAAACAACAGGTCGGCTGTCAGCTCGATGAGCAGGTATTGGCGGTGGGCAGCTTCGCTGTACTGGCTCATCTGCGCGAGAGCCTCGGCGGGAAGGTATCCAAACTGAACATCGAGCGTTTGCATTCCGCCCGTCAACTCGCGGAAGCGCCCCGTGAGCAGCGGAAAAGCCAGGGCATTGAACGGGATGATCGCCATCACTGCCAGAATGAGGTTCCGAATGCCCGCGCGCGTGTAGATCCAATCCTTGAGCTTCTTCATTGTGCCGGTTCCCTGCTTTTTCAACCTGCCAGGCTGACGCCGATCAACTTGCCGATGCCGAAGGTGAGGGCCGCAGCCAGGAGGCCGAAGACCACCATGCGCAGCCCCGAGGAAATGACCGATTTACCGGTGAAAAGGGTGATGGCCGCGCCGAGGAGGAAAAGCCCGACCGTGCTGAGCGCGATGCTTATCACCACTGCTGTAGTTCCCGAAAGGAAGAAGAAGGGGATGACCGGGACAATGGCCCCGACGGTGAAGAGGATGAAGGAAGTGATTGCGGCTTCCCAGGCTGACCCGCCCAGCTCCTTGGGGTCTACGCCGAGCTCTTCGCGGGCGAGTGTGTCGAGGGCGGCATCTTTATTTTGCATGATCTGCGTGGCCAGGAGATGAGCCTGTTCGTGCGTGAGGCCGCGGGCTTCGTAGATCAGGGCCAATTCCTCAGCTTCTTCTTCGGGCGCGTTCTCCACTTCTTCCTTCTCGATGCCGATCTGGTGTGAGAAGAGCTCGCGCGAGCTTTGCACCGAAAGCCATTCGCCCAGGGCCATGGAACAGGCCCCTGCCAGCATGCCGGCCAGCCCGGTGATGAGGATGGAACGGTTAGCGAGCGCGGCGCCGGCCACGCCCATTACCAGGCTGAGATTCGAAACCAGGCCATCATTGGCCCCTAATACTGCGGCACGCAGGGCGTTCCCTCCCGCCGAGCGGTGGCGGCCTTCGAGCTGCGCCAGCGAGCCGCCTTCAAAACCGCCGCGCATTGAGCCTGTGATGGCGGTGAGAATCTTGCTATGCGAGCGCTCTTCAGATGCCATGCCGGGGCTGACCTGCCTGCCATACCCGGATACGCCTTCCTGTTCCATGTTCTGCATGCTGGGCAGCACCCATTCCGGCCCAAACCGGCGCGCCAGCCAGGCAAGCATGCGCGTCCGGCGGGCCGGTTTGAACTCGGGCACCTTGCCCCCGCCTTCCTCGATGGCATGCTCCCATTTTTCGGCATGGCGGATCTCCACCGCAGCCATGCGCCGGTACACCTCCTGGATGCGCGGATCGGTCTCCTTCTCAGAGAGTACCGTGTAGAGATAGGCTGAGTTCCTTTCGTCGTTCCAAAATTTCAAGTATTGGTCGATGCTTAGCTTGGTCATCATGCCCTCCCAGGTGATGTGTGACGAGTTTATCGAAGCAGCGTGGCAAAGTAAATGGCGGCGCCCACATGGATGAATGCCGATAAGAACAGGGCCAGGCCGATTGGTATATGAACCGTATGCCAGACGGCCAGGAGCTTGCGCACAGCCAGGATCGAGTTCATCTGCCGGGCCAGGTTGCGGCGGCGTTCTACCAGACTGCTCAGATGACGCACCTGAGTCATATCGAGGTGTTTCAACCCGGCGCGGAGCGTTCTCCATTCCTGCTGCTGCCGCCAGCCGGTGAATACCCGTGAGAGCACCTGGGATTCACTGGCAGGTGAGGCCGCGCCCAGGCCAGCGGCACGGTAAACGGCCTGACGGGTGGAGGCATCCTGGTCAATTAGCAGTTCCTCTAATTCGGCCTGTGCTTTTTGTATCTGCTCCTCGATGACCGCCTGCTCGACCTCCACGCCGTCGGCTGTACGCGGGACGGCGGTGTAGATATACCGCCCGACAAAACCGCTCAAAACAACGATCATCGTCAATAAGAGCACGATCCCCGCCAGGCCGTTGAACTTCCAGGAAGTGTGCAGCAGTGCCAGGTAAGGACCTACCAGGCCGGTGATGATGTGGAATTTGAGCCAGTCGGCGGTGCGCCCCCACCTGACGGAACCGCGGCGTTTACGCAAGGAATAGAGGGTTTCGGTCATCAGCATGAGCAGCAGACCAACGGCGCCCATCGAGTGGCCGAAGAAATCAGAGGCTGCAGGGATGGAACCGAGCAGAACAACCGCCGTCATGTATACGACGGTGATGCAGCCGATCAAGAGGAACGCGATCCACAACTCGTTCGAGCGCCTGTCGAGCATCTTCTATCCTCCATTTTGGGCATGCTGCTCTATGGCGCATTCAATCGCAGCGCGAATTGCCTGGAGTGATGTTTCGAGCGACATAGAAGGCCCGGAATTTCCCCGGGCGGCCGCCTGTTCTGGGAGCGACGGCAGGTGGATGAACCCGGCCTGCACGGGCTGGGGCTGACGAGACGCCCAGTCCATCAACAGGTAAAACACCATATTACACAGGTACGCGCCTGCGCTGTAGGATAGCTCGGCGGGAATGCCAGAAGCCTGAAGGCGTTTGAGGATGGCGCGCACCGGCAAGGTGGAGAAATAGGCAGCCGGGCCGCCGGGAAGGATGGGCTGATCGGTGATGGTGTTGCCTTCGTTATCTGGAATGCGGAAGTCGAGTATATTTAAAGCGGCCCGTTCTATGGAGATGACTGGCCGGTTGGCCGCCTCGCCGAGTGCAATGACGATATGCGGCGAGCTAGCCTCGATGGCATCGGATAATATCTGGGGGGCCGTGTGGGCATCGACCGGCAAGACGGATGTAAACAGCTGCTGGCCGCTCAGACCAGCCTGCTGCATGGCATTCACGACCTGTTCGGATGGGTTGACGGGGCTTCCTGCAAAGGCTTCAAAAGCAGTGATTAATACGCGCATTGGATAACCTCGATGAGTTCGATCTTAGTATTATACCTATGAGCGGGGGAGAAACCAGGGATGTCGAAAAGCTTTTCATGGTTGTTCTTGAGTCTTCTGGTTGCTCTTTCGGGCTGTACCCCGGCGGTTCATTACGAGCGGGTGGGATTCGGCCTCTCGACACAAACCAATGCCGCTTACTGGGCAGATAGACTGGGGGCCGGGTGGTTCGTGGATTGGTCTGTCCGCGCGTGGCCTGCGGAGCGGAAGGTCCAATATTGGCAGACTATTCGCGTCCAGCAGGATGAGACACAACCCGATCTAGAGAGCGTCGTTCGCATGGCGCGGACTTACCCCGGGCAGGTTTGGATTATTGGCAATGAACCGGACAATATCTGGCAAGACAACCTTACTCCAGAAGCCTATGCAGCCATGTATGGGAAATTGTATCGCGCGATTAAGAACGTCGATCCAGGCGCGAAAATCGCTATAGGGGGAGTCTCGCAGCCAAGTGAGTTGCGCTTGAAATACCTGGAGAGGGTGGTTTCATCCTACCGGGAACAATTTGGCGCTGAACTGCCCGTGGATTGGTGGACGGTGCATGCTTATGTGCTGCGCGAAGAGCGCGACTCGTGGGGGGCGGGCATCCCGCCAGGGATCGAAGATGATACCGGCCTGCTTATCGAACCGGAGCAGCACGGCGACCTGGATATCTTCAAAGGACAGATCATGCGCTTCCGCGGCTGGATGAAAGCGCAGGGATATCAAGATAAGCCTCTGGCGGTCACGGAGTTTGGCATTCTTTTGCCCGAGGAATTTGGATATACCGATAAAGTGGTAGCCGATTACCTGAAGGCGACCTTTGCGTGGCTTGACAGCGCCGCCGACCCCGAAACCGGTTACCCTTTGGATGAAGGCCGGCTGGTGCAGCGCTGGGCCTGGTTCAGCCTGGCGGATGAAAACTTCCCCACTGCCGACCTGGTTGACCTCCCAAAGCGGGAATTTACCCCGGCGGGCAATGCCTTCCAGGCCTTTACGCGGCAGCGCAACCAGCCCTAGAGGCCGGTTACGAACCAGCTCAAGTTGCCCGAAAGCGGTTGGATGACCTGGGCAGGGAAAGTATCCGGACGGTAAGGGCCGTTCAGCACCTCGGCCAGCACGGCACGCTTATTCTCACCGGCTACCAGAAAGATGGTGCGCGCGGCGCGGTTCAAGAAGGCCGGGGTGAGGGTCAAGCGCCAGGCGGCCAGCCTGGGCACATAATGGCCGACGACCCAGCGCTCCTTCTCATGAACGGCAGCGGTGCCTGGGAACAGCGAGGCCGTATGCCCGTCTTCACCCATGCCGAGCAGTAACAGATCGAACCCCTGGCCAGTGCTGGAAAAATACCCGTGTAAGAGAGATTCATAGGATGAAGCGGCGAATTGCGGAACCAATTCGCCCATCAGTCGGTAGATGCGCGGGGCCTGGCCTGGCGGCAGGCGGTCGATCAGGCTTTCGCGCGCCATGCGAAAATCGCTTTCGGGGTCTTCCGGGGGCACGCAGCGTTCATCTCCCCAAAAGAGATCCACGCGAGTCCAATCGATCTGCTCGAGGAACGGCGGCGCTGCGAGGAGCGAGTAGAGCAGGCGGGGCGTGTTCCCTCCGGAAAGGCACAGGTTGAAGCGCCCTTTGGCGCGGAATGCCGCCTGGGCTGCAAGGACGATCTCCTCTGCCGCGGCACGGGCCATGGTGGCCGGGTCGTTGAACACTCGCACATCAGGGGGCATAATGGGTTATTCCTTCCGCAAGGTTGACCTGGATTCCCCAGGCCGGGGCGGCTTCAACGAGGAGCCGGTCTCCGAGTATAGCGTAAGGCGTGACCAGCCCTTTCAGCTTGAAGCCGGGTTCAAGGGCGCGCCCGGCAGCTTGAGCCAATATATTCGCGGTCGTCTGGTATGGATCGCAGCCGGTGATGGTGACTTTGCGCGAAATTCTACCCTTGAGAGCTGTGACTTCCACAACATACGGGCATCCCGCACCGCCCGCAGGTTTCTCGTGAAGATGAGGCCGGACCATTTTCTGAATGAGCGGCCCTGCAATGCTGCGCAAGAAGCGCGCAAAAAAGGGAATGAACACCGGGCCGAAAATGCCTGCAAACGCCGAGACGGTCATCCACACAGAGACGGTCTTTACATCCAGGTGCGCCGGCAGGGTGATGCTCTCACTGCTCGGGATGCAGAGCGCGTAACGGGATCTGCCATCGATCTCCAGCCGCCTGGAGCGAGAAGCGGGGGCCGTCCCAACCCAATGACCATCACGGTATGCAATCCAGGAGGTGGCGAGAGACCGCAAGGCCGACCGGCGTGTGCCCCGGCTGGATCCGGCTCCTGGAAGATGATATACCACGCTCATTTCATCGAAAGGCCCGGGGAAAACATGCGCCAGGCTTGCTGCGGCGCAATCTGCCAGGGCCACCTCGAAGGCGCAGGCAGGCGCGAGAACGGCTTTGGATTGGGCCGCCAGGCGGTCGTACGTCTGCATGCGGTAAACGAAGCCGAGTTCGTTGGTCGAATCCAGGTAGTGCACGCCGGATAAGGCGGCCTGGCGGAGAACGCGCTCACCGAGGTCTGTAAATGGGCCGACGCAATTGATGAGCACCTGCGTACCGCTGCACAGCCCAGGCAGCGATTGGGGTTCGGCCGCATCGGCGACCACCCAGGCCGGGTGAGAGGGCAGGCTGCTGGAAAGCTGTTCGAGACGAGATGCCGAGCGGCCGGCGATGCGGTACGGCAAGCCGAGACGATCGAGCGCTGCAGCGGTGAGCTTTCCGGTGTGGCCGGTGGCGCCAAACAGAGTGATCATGGACTCTGACCCTCCAGCGGTTGTTCGGGTTCATCTCCTTTGGATGCATCAGCGAGGTTGATCTCCTCAAGATGGGCATCTTCCAGGATGGTGCTGATGCGCCGGCCCAGAGATTCGGAGGAAGGTTTCTTCTTGCCGATGGCCTTGAGCGAATTGAGCACGAGTTCCGTCACCTGGCGCAAGATGAGGTTCACCGCGTCTTTCGAGAGCTTCTCGCCGCGCTCGAACCAGATCGTCGCAGCGTACCCCATGGCCACCGTCATCGAGGCGGCCACGGCCGTTCCGAGCAGCCAGCCGGGAATGCCCCCCAGTTTGCTCAGCTCATAGAACAACGTGCGGCCCAGGAAGGCCAGCCCAAAGGTGGCGATGATCTCTCGGGCGCGTGCGGGGGTGATTTCATACGAATAGATGCGGGCGATGCCCAGCACCATGACCGTTTGAAGGGTGACCAGAGGGATGAAGTCAATGATCGGGATGGGGGTGAGGGCCACCACCGCCGAACCGGAAGCCGCGCTGACGATGGCGCGCCAGGCCAGCTTGCGGCGGTAAACCGGCATGGCCTGCCCCAGGGCGGCGACCATCTCCGGCTCGAGCATGGCGATGCCAACCAGGATCCGGTCGAGGTTCTGGCCATCCTTGGCTGAGATTGGCACTACCTGATCCATTTCCAGGCCAAGGTTGCGGGCGGCAGACTGCACGACGGCGGCCTTTTCGCGCTTCACCAGGTCGGTCTTATTCAGGACGATGATGTATGGCTTGTGCAGGGCGCGAATCTGCTCAAAAAAGGTCAGCTCGTTCTGCTTGATGCCCTGAATGGCATCGAACATGACGATCAGGAAATCGGCATCAGATGCGGCCTGGAGGGCACGGGCGCGTTCTTGCTCGCCGACCTGGCCGACGGCATCGGCGCCCGGGGTATCGACGATGTTGAACAGTCCGGCGTCGGCGGACTGGTTCTCGCGCGTTGTGCCCGGCAGCGGGCTGACTTTGGCCTGGTCTTTCGGGTCTTGAACCAGTTGGTTATAGAGGGTAGATTTGCCCACGTTCGCCGGGCCGACGATGGCCACATGCTTTTTCTTCCCGAAAGCCATTTTGAGCTGCACGGTCGAAAGGCGAACCAGGAGGCGCAGCAGGGTGGAGTTGGAGGGCAGGCTGGCAGCGAGCAGGTTGAAGCCGGTCTTCTCCGATTCTGGAAGTGACTCCCAGATGAACCGGAACAGATCCTGAGTCTCTGGAGGAAGCTGAGCGATGAAGCGGTCTATCGTTGCCATGGTAGATTCTGCTGCTCAACCTTCATGATACCTTAAGATGGGGATTCGTATCTCGCAGCCAGGAGATGAACCCCGCACAGCCTGCATGGATCAAGGCATAAACCGAGTCGAAATCACCGGTGTAGTAAGGGTCGGGCACGTCAAGGGGGGTTCCGGGCGGTGCAAATTCGGTAAGGCGGTGAATTTTATCCAGGTTGGGCATGTGACGGAGGTTATGAGAATCCATAGCGAGGATAAAGTCGTTCTCCAGATAGTCATCCGGCGTGAGGCGGCGGGCGCGCTTGCCTGGGTCAAACGGAATTCCGTGCTTTTTGAGGACAGCCTGGGTGCCGGGGTGCACCGGTTCGCCCAGGCTCCAGCTGGTCGTAGCCGCCGATGAAACCTGGAAGAAACGGCTCAGGCCGGATTCGCTAGCCAGGTGCTTAAAGAGGAATTCCGCCATGGGTGAGCGGCAGATGTTTCCTGTGCAAACGAAGAGGATTCGGATGGGCGCGGCAAGGTTTTGCATAGTGTGGCGTTATTGTAACAAATTCGGAGGTTGTTCCGGAGCGGGGAAACTTGCCGATCTATACTACAATTCGAGCATGAGCAGAGGATGGCTGGTGTGGGTTATTCGTGTATTCATCGGCGCGGTCGCAGCCTTGAACTTGCAGTGTGCGATCCTGTTCCTAGCACATCCTGAGGCTTACGCCGCCGGGTTCGAGCTTTCGGGGCTTCCGGGAGAAAAAATAGTGCAAGGGATGGGAATCCTCTTCCTTATGTGGAACATCCCGTACCTGTTTGCCCTGGCAAACCCGCTGGAACACAGAGTGTCATTGCTTGAAGCCGTGTGCATGCAGGCAGTCGGTCTGGCTGGAGAAAGCTGGCTTTACAGCACGCTCCCTGCCGGGCACGCAGTGCTGCGCGCATCAGCAGTGCGCTTCATAGTTTTCGACGGCGCGGGGCTGGCGCTCTTGCTGGCTGCGCTCCTGCTGGCAACCCGGTTTAGAGTGGAGCATCCGGCGCGGGCTGCTCATGAACCCTGAGCAGCTCTTCGCGCCGCTGCGCCATGCGCTCGCGCACCCTGGCGGCGTCCTTTGGGTAGGTGAAGTAGAACAGTGTGAACAACAGGAAGCAGATGATCCAGGGAAAGGGAATCGTCCAAAGCAGCGCTTTGGTGAGGCCGATCTTATCTGCCAGCGCGCCTGCGATGATGCTGGCGAAGGAAGACAGCCCGCCTTCCACTAGGTTGACGACCGAGTAGGCGCTCGAGCGCATTTCCGGCGGGACGACGGCCTGCATCATGGGTTCTTTTGCGCCACGGCCGGCCCAGCCGATGAGCATGGCGGTGAGCGAGGCAAAGCCAAAGAGGCCCCAAAAGCTCATCGCTTTTGCCTGCGTCAGGAAGATATACATCAACGGGACGCCGCTGAACACCGAGAACTGGCCGATGACTGTGCGGCCGTACTTTGGGCTAAGCTTCTCGGCATAGTCGCCGATGAACCCGCCCACCAGGTTGGAGACAGCCGCGCTGACGACTACCGCGGCAAATATGAGCGGGGCGGAGCCTTTTGGGTCGCTGAAGGAGATGGTGTTGGTGTACCCGAGTTCGGTCACCATCCAGTTGATGAAATAGATGCTCATCACTACCCAGGGCATCGATCCGGTGATGCCCTGCAGAATGGCTGCCCAAATGGTGGGTATGGTGAGTGTCTTGAGCATATCGCGCACGTTGATTTCGTAACGCTTCTCATCCGCATGGGTGATCAACCCGGCCAGTTCCGGTTCGGATGAACCGCGCGGAGGTTCTTCGACGAAGAGCCAGATGACAACCCCTGAGAGCATGCTGGCGATGCCCAGCCCGAAGAACCCCCACCGCCAAAGGTCGGGGGTAGCCACGAACCCAAGCGCCAGCACGCCCAGCACAGTGCCCATCAAACCCACCAGGCCGATGACCCCCAGGGCGCGCCCGCGCTGGGATTGCGGGAAATGATCGCCTAATAAGGAGAACGTGGCCGGCATGAGGCAGCCCAGGCCGAGGGCAGAGATGGCGCGCACAATCATCATACTGGTGAAGTCTGGCACTGCGCCGACCAGGACCGTCCAAATGCCCCAGATGCCGGTGCCAAAGATCAACACCTTTTTCCGCGAAAACCGGTCGCTGATGTATCCCCAAAAGGGGGCGGAGATGGTCTGGGTGATGTTTCGCAGAGTCTCCATGAGGCCGATCAGCCCATAACTGACTCCCCACATGCTCTGGATGACCGGCGAGAGCACGCCCATCGACTCGCCTTCACCTTGATCGATCAAGTAACCGAGACCCAACGCGAATAACGTGCGGCCGGAGTGTTTTTTCGCAGGCGGCATAGATGTGATTCCTTTCCGATAGATATTCCTGATTTTACGCAGGAACCCCGGCGGCACAAGCGAAAAAGCGGGATGAACTAATGAGCCGGCTGCGGATCGTTAGCAAGCCAGGCAGGAAGGGAGGCCAGATGTGCTTTGAATGTGGAGGAATCCTCACACGTGACCAGCTTGAGGTGAAGCTCACGGGTGATGCGATAGGGAGCAAGGTAACGGATGGCATGCTTGCGGAATAAGATCAGGCCGTAAGGTTCGCCATAGAATTGCAGGTTGAGATCCAGGTGTTCACGCATCACCGACAAAACCTGGTCCAGAGTCACCTGGCTGCGGTCGATCCGGCTGAAGATCCACGGGTTGCCGAGAGCAGCCCGGCCGATCATCACGGCTTCACAGCCGGTGTGGGCCTGAATTCGGGAGATATCCGCGCAGGTCTTCACATCACCGTTCGCAAAGACCGGGATTTTCACAGCCGATTTCGCCTCGGCAATGGCGTCCCAATCGGCCATACCCTGGTACGATTGCCGCCGTGTGCGGCCGTGTATGGCGAGTGCTGAAATGCCGCAATCTTCGAGCAGGCGGGCAATATCGCGGTAGTTGCGGCCGGTTTCATCCCACCCCAGGCGGATCTTGGCCGTGACCGGCACGTTCAGATGAGCGGTGAGCAGGGCGAAGATGGTGCGAACCTTTGCGGGGTCTTTCAAGAGGGCTGCTCCCGCGCCGCGGCTGCAGACATCTTTTGCAGGGCAGCCCATGTTCAGGTCGATAAAATCGGGGCGGCGTTCTTGCAGTTTGAGCGCGGCCTGAAGGATGCGCTCTGGATCGTTATCGAGAATCTGGTAGCCCAATGGGCGCTCTTCATCGCTGAAAGCGAGGTGCTCTTCCAGGCGGGTGCGCCGGTGAATCGCATCTACGGCGGTGATGAATTCGGTGTATGAGACGGCCGATCCAAACCGGCGCGCCAAAAGGCGGAACGGCTGGGTGGTGATGCCGTCCATCGGCGCGAGGATTAAATCGCCGAAGACTGGGACAGAGCCGATGTAGAAATTGGGCCGGTTCACAGGTGTGATGATACCACGAGGATATTAAAAAAGGCGCCGGGGATGGCTGGCACCCCCGGCGATGAACGGAATAGTTGGCTTACTTCACGACGATGGAAATATTCAATGAGCAGACGGTGCGCGAGCCAAGCATAAGGCCCCAGCTGGTTTTGGCAGTGCCAGTTGCATCGGGCGCGATCATATCAACGATGAAGGTGATCGACCCATCCGGGTTCACGTTTTCTTTCAGGTCGTAGATATCGTTGTATTTCTGCATCTTCTCGCCTGAAAGATAGCGGAAGTCCATGTCGTTGGTGTTCCAGGCTTTCGTGCCCGTGTTCTTGATCACCCATTTGGCGTCGAATTCTTCTTTCTTATTGAATTGAGCGCCGGATGCCGGTGATACCGAGGTGATGGTGCAGTTGTAATCGGATGGGGTTGGGGTGTTGGTGATGGTCGGCGTCCAGGGGATGAACGTATTGGTTGCCGTGGGTGGCGGCAAGGTGTTGGTTGGCGCCACGGTTGGCGGGAGGGTGGCAGAAGGGAGCTGGGTGGCCGTGGGGGCCAGGGTTGCCGTGGGGGGCAGGGGTGTGTCGGTGGGGCGGCTGGCGATTTCGGCGGCAACGGTTTGGGCGGCCTGCGTGCGGGCGGCATCCAGCGTCTGAGCCAGGTCTTGCGTGGGCACGGCATTCGAACCGGCGGGGAAATTGCAGGCCGACAAGAGTGCAATGAAGCACAGTGCGATCAAGGATTTGGTTTTCGACATTCGCGTTCTCCTGATGGTATGAGTGGATGAATCATAGACGTTCATCCACATAACTTGGTTCCGAACCGGCTGTATTGTAATATGATTTAGAGAAACGATGTGAAACCGAGGTGGCGGAATGGAATTTGAGTTAAACCTACCGAACCGGGTCGTCTTCGGCAGCGGGGCGCTGGAGCGCCTGGGGCAGGCGGTGAAGGGGCTGGGAAAGCGGGCGATGATCGTGACGGGCAGGGGCGGGCCAGAGGCCGGCGGCGTTATGCGCATAGCCAATTCCTACAACACCGAGTACAGCCTGTTCGAAGTGAGGGGAGAGCCAACCGTGGAGGTTGTGATAGCCGCCGTCCGCCAGCTCCATGAGGACAGGGCGGAGATGGTGATTGCATTCGGCGGCGGGAGTGCCATCGACACGGCCAAGGCGGCAGCCTGCCTGGCAGCCAACCCGGGAGAGACCACCGACTACCTCGAAGTGATTGGCCTGGGCAAATCATTGTTGAACCCCGGCCTGCCGGTCATTGCCATCCCAACCACTGCCGGGACGGGCGCCGAAGTGACCCGCAACGCCGTGCTGGGCGTGCCTGAGAAACGCATCAAGGTGAGTTTGCGCAGCCCGCTGCTCCTGCCCAAGCTCGCGCTGGTGGACCCGGACCTCACGCACAGCCTGCCTCCTCACGTGACAGCCTCCACCGGCATGGATGCGCTTGCGCAAGTCCTCGAGCCGTTTCTCTCAAAGCGGGCGAATGCTATGACCGATCTGTTCTGCCGCGAGGGGATGCGCCGGATTAGCCGCTCGATCGTGAAAGCCTACCACAACGGAGATGACAGCTCCGCGCGCAACGATATGAGTTTTGGCAGCCTGCTTGGCGGGCTGGCATTGGCCAATGCCGGCCTGGGGGCCGTCCACGGTTTTGCCGGGGTGATCGGCGGTATGACGGGTGCGCCGCATGGGGTGATCTGTGCCTGCCTGCTGCCCGAGGTGGTGAAGGCGAATGCTACCGCCATCGAAAGGACCGCATTGCCAGAAGACCTTCAGGCGCGCTTCCGCGAAGCGGCCGAGCTCATCACAGGCCGGGCCGGAGCCGCTGCCTCTGACCTGAGCGAGCACCTGGCTATGCTCTGCGATGAGCTGCACATCCCCCGGCTGCGCGAATTGGGGATCGACCCGGGGGATATCCGGCTGATCTGCGAGCGTTCGAAAGAGGCCAGCAGCATGAAGGCCAACCCGGTCCAGTTTAACCTGGAGGAGCTGGAGCAAATCCTTCACCGTTCCTGGTAGCCTCAGGCGACCACGTTGATCTTGCGGTCGCGCAACTCCCAGACGGTGGTGGCGAATGCCTGGATGAAATAACGGTCGTGAACGACGGCCAGGATGGAGCCCTCAAAGCCCTTCAAGGCCTTCTCGAAGCGAATCCGTGATGGGATATCGAGATGGTTGATCGGTTCGTCCAGTAGCAGCAGGTTGCAGCCCTGGGCGGCAAGCAAGGCAAGCGTCAGACGAGAGCGCTCACCGAACGACATGCTTCCGACCGGCGTAAAAACGTCTTCTCCGGTGATGAGGAATTTGGAAAGGAAAGAGCGGATTTCGGTCTGCGAAACCGGCATGACACGCTCGGCGGCGGAGAGGGGCGTCTCTGCGGCAGAGAGCGTTTCCTGTTCCTGCGCCATGTAACCCAGCTTCACATTGGAACCCAGGCGGAGGGTGCCGCCAAGCGGCGGAATGGCCTGCGTAACGGTGCGCAGGAGGGTCGTTTTACCGGCACCGTTTGGGCCGACCAGCACCGCCCGCTGGCCATAACGCAGGGTGAGGTTGATATCTTCCACCAGCGGCGCACCCGCCTGGTAACCCACCGTGAGGTTTTCGAGGACGAGTACATCGCGGCCGCTGGGCTGCACATCGAGAAACTCGATTTTCATCTGCCAGGAAGCGCGCGGTTTCTCGATCTGCTCATCGGAGAGCAATGCTTCGATCCGGCGTTCGATATGCCTGGCCCTGCCGATGGTGCCGGCTCCGCGGTTGGCGAAGAAACCTCGGGCGAACTTATCGCCGGTGTCGGCCTTTCCGCCCTTGCGGAATTTACCGATACCGCGCAAGTGGGCTGCGGCGCTCTTGAGGCGGGCAATTTCTTCCTGCTGGTCGGCGTATTCCTGCCATTCTCGGGCCTGTTCGGCTTGTTTTTGCTCCAGATATGCCGTGTAATTCCCAGGATATTCTTTGATCTTGTGGGTCGAGGGGTTTAATTCGTATATCCAATTAGCAACATAATCCAACAACGCCCGATCGTGCGAAACAATCAAAGCCGAATACGGGCTGCCAACCAGCCAGTCTTCCAGCCATTCCAGCATTTCGATATCGAGGTGGTTGGTAGGCTCATCGAGCAGCAACAGCTGAGGATTCGACAACAACACACCTGCCAAAGCCAGGCGAGTCTTTTGCCCGCCGCTCAAGTGCGCCACGGGGGTGTCTTCGGCGAAAGAATCCAGACCAAGCGCAGCGAGAATTTCGGGGCTGCGGTCTGGGTTGAGGGATGCCGCGGCCATTTCATCCAGCGCAGCGGTGTACATCTCTTGGAGCGTCTCATCAGATGGACTGCGTTCAAGCGAAGCCGTGATCTCCTCGATTTGCCTGGCTAACGCGTCCAGATCACCGCGGTAACGGTTGAGGAAACCCGCGATTGTCTCTTCCGGCTCAAATTCCAGGCCCTGAGGCAGGTACCCGAGGCGGAGGTCCGACGGAGTGCGCGCGATGCCGCCCTGGTCGGCGCGCTCGGTGCCACTGAGAATGCGCAGTAAAGTTGTCTTCCCGCATCCGTTTGGGCCAACCAAACCGATGCGTTGACCGGGTTTTATCGTGAAGGAAATTTTGGATAAAACGGGTTTCAACCCGTAGGATTTTGAGAGATTTGATACCGCCAGCATGACTCACCTGTGCCATAGACAAAAAAGCCGGGAGCAGGCGCTCCCGGTTCGTTAAATACAAGCCGATCCGAAGTTGCTGCTCTACGAAAGGGGATGGTTACAGGCGGATGTCTGTCATTCGGCGGTCCTTACTAATCCAGTAGAGTAATTATACCCAAGGTTGGTAATTTGATCAATCCTGGCAGATTTATGACACTTTACCGCCGGGTTGGTGATCTTTATTGTAGACTGGCTTCCAGTTTCTCTGTATAACATGAGTATCGAATCGATAGTGCTTCAAATTGCCTGTCATTTGTGGGACTTGCCCGACAAATGACAGAAATGAACCACACGATCATCGAATCTTTCCTCGAGAGGATGGAATGCCAAACAGCCTGTCCCCATTTTTCGCCCCGAAGGGCGTGGCCGTCATTGGAGCATCATCGAACCCGAATAAGTTAAGTTTTGGTATTTTCCGCAACCTGACTCAATATGGATACCAGGGGAACATCTACCCGATCAACCCGAACGCCAAGGAGGTTTTGGGGCTGCCCTGTTACCCCGATGTGAGCAGCATCCCCGGCGAGGTCGACCTGGCCGTCTCTGCGGTGGCAGGGAGCCTGACGCCCGACATTCTTGAAGCCTGCGGCAGGCGCGGCATCCGCGCGGTGATCATCATTTCCGGCGGATTCCGCGAGGTTGGAGGCCAGGGCGTGGAGCTGGAACAACGCTGCCTTGAGATTGCCGCACGGCATGGCATGCGCTTGATCGGCCCGAATTGCGTGGGCACGATGGACCTTTACAGCGGGTTGAACACGACGTTTATCTACGGCGTACCGGATAAGGGCCATATCGGTTTTATCTCACAATCGGGGGCCATCTGTGGCGGGATCGTCGATTACGTGCGCGGCAAGCGGGTTGGGTTCTCTAACTTCGCCAGCCTGGGCAACGAGGCCGATGTGACCGAGACGGATGTGATCGAATACCTGGCTGAAGACCCGAACACGCGCGTGATTACCGCCTACGTGGAAGCCATTCGCGACGGCAGGCGTTTCATCGAAGTAGCCCGCCGCGTGAGCAAGATCAAGCCCATCGTTTTGTTAAAAGCAGGAAAGAACGAAGACGGAGCCAAGGCAATCTCCTCGCACACCGGCTCGATCGCCGGATCCATCGCTGCCTACCAGGCAGCCTTTGCGCAGAGCGGGGTGATCGAAGTGAGCAGCGTGGCCGAGCTCTTTGATGTGGCGCTCGCACTCGATTTGCAGCCTCTACCGCAGGGCAACCGCACCGTCATCCTCACCAATTCGGGCGGCCCGGCAGCGCTGACCTCCGACAGCCTGGGGGCAAACGGGCTCAACCTGACGCCGCTCACCGACCAGACCAAGGCCAGCTTGCGGGCTTGGCTCAACCCCAGCGCGCAGGTCTCGAACCCGGTAGATATGCTGGGGGGCGCCGAACCACCCGATTATGGCAGGGCGTTGGGCGAGCTTTTGAAAGACCCCAATGTCGATATCGTTGTACCAATTCTTGTCCCACAAGCCTTGATCAAGCCAACCGATGTGGCCGCCAGCCTGCTGGAAGCATCGAAAGGCACGCAAAAGCCGATGACCTGCTGCTTCATGGGCGATGATGCGGTGAAGGAAGCGCGCAACGTGCTGCATTCCGGCGGCGTGCCGATGTACACCTTCCCGGAGACGATCGGCCCAGTGCTGGCGGCGATGCGCAGGTATGCTCTGTGGAAAGCAAAACCGGTTTCGATGCCCACTGAGCAACCTGGAACAGCCGCTTCGCGAGCAAAATCGATCCTTGAGCGCAGCCAGGGATTGGCCGCGCTGGGAGAGCGCGAGACCCGGCCTCTGCTCGAGGCATACGGCGTCCAGGTGGCGCCCGGAGGATTTGCCCGGACGGCTGAAGAAGCCGCGAAAATCGCCGGTGATCTGGGCGGCCCGGTGGTGATGAAGATTGCCTCACCGGATATCTTGCATAAATCGGATGCGGGCGGGATTCGCCTGAACCTGTATGGCAAGGACGAGGTGGAAACTGCCTTCAAGGAGATGGTAGCCAAAATCCGCGCCGGACAACCGGCGGCCCGCCTGGAGGGTGTGTTGGTCGAGAAGATGGCCCCAAAGGGGGTCGAGGTGATCGTTGGGATGCGCCGTGATGCCAGTTTTGGCCCGTTGATGATGTTTGGCCTGGGCGGGATCTATGTGGAACTGTTCAACGACGTGGCATTTCGGATTGCGCCAGTGAGTGCAGATGAGGCCCTCGAAATGATCGGTGAAACGCGGGCAGGAAAGCTGTTGATGGGCTTCCGCGGCCAGCCCAAGGCGGATATCCAGGCGATCGTCGCCTGTATCCAAAAGCTGAGCCAGCTTGCCATCGAGAACCCCGGCATCGAAGAGATCGAAATCAACCCCCTCGTGGTCTACCCCGAAGGGCAAGGGGCCCTGGCGCTGGATGCACGCGCCATCCTGGGAGGCAGATAGATGAAACGGATCCTTTCTGGAAACGAAGCCGCGGCTCGCGGCGCCTGGGAAGCCGGGGCCGAGATAGGTTCAGGCTACCCTGGCACGCCCAGCACTGAAATCATGGAGACCTTTGCCCTGTACCCCGGCGTTTATGCCGAGTGGGCACCGAATGAGAAGGTTGCGCTGGATGCCGCCATTGGCGCGGCCTATGCCGGGAAGCGCGCCTTCGCGACGATGAAACACGTGGGTGTGAATGTGGCGGCGGATGCGCTGTTCTACGCCGCGATGACCGGGGTAGAAGCCGGGTTGGTGCTGGTCTCGGCGGATGACCCATCCATGCACTCATCCCAGAACGAACAGGATAACCGCCAGTTCGCTAAATTCGTGCGTATCCCGTGCCTCGATCCATCCGACAGCCAGGAAAGCCATGATTTTATGACGGCGGCTTTCAAGCTTTCGGAGCAGTTCGACACGCCCGTTCTGCTCAGAATGACCACGAGGGTGTGCCACACCAGCGGCCTTGTGGAGGTTGGCGACCAGCGTCTGCCCCTCCCCGAGCCGAAAAAGTACCCCCGCAACACCGCCAAGTATGTGATGGTCCCGGCCAACGCGCGTAAGCGGCATGGAATCATCGAGCACCGCATTCAAGAGCTTGCGGAATTTGCCGAAACGAGCCCCTTGAACCAGATTGAGATGCACTCACCTTCCCTTGGCATCATCACCGGCGGGATTGCCTACCAATATGCACGCGAGGTTTTCCCTGAGGCGAGTATCCTCAAATTGGGCATGGTCTATCCGCTTCCGGCAGAGATGATCCGCCGGTTCGCCGGCGCAGTGGAGCGGGTGATCGTTCTGGAGGAGCTGGACCCGTTCATTGAAGACCAGGTGCGTTTGATGGGTGTGGATGCATATCGCCCCGAAGGGAAGTATTATCCGGGGACGAAATCGATCTTTCCGGTCACCGGCGAACTGGACCCAAGGGTTGTGCGCCTGAGCGCCGAAAAAGCCGGGCTGTTGCCAGCAACGGAGCACAGCGAACCCGAGAGCTTCGACCTTGAGCTGCCGGTCAGGCCGCCGGTGCTCTGCCCGGGCTGCCCGCACCGTGGAGCGTTCTATGTCCTCCACAAGCTGGGCGTGCCGGTGAACGGAGATATCGGCTGCTACACGCTGGGGGTTACTCCACCGCTCAACGCCATCGATACCTGCGGGTGCATGGGCGCGAGCATTGGCGTGGCGCATGGGGCGGCAATCGCCGGTGATAAAGAGCGCCACGTGGCGGTGATCGGTGATTCCACCTTCTTCCATACCGGCATCCCCGCGTTGATGAATGTGGCCTATAACCGCAGCAATGTGATCACGATCATCATGGATAACCGCATCACCGGCATGACCGGACACCAGGAAAACCCCGGAACCGGCAGGACGCTCCAGGGCAAGGAGACGTTGGAGGTGCAGATCGAGCCGCTGGTGCGCGCGATGGGCATCCAAAATGTGGTCACGCTGGAAGGGCATGACGTAGAAGGCATTGAAAAGGTGCTCAAAGGATGGATGAAACTCGATGAGCCGGCTGTGCTGATCACCCGCGAGGAATGCGCGTTGCTGCCTTCTTCGCGCGGGCGGTGGCTGCCACTGGAAGTGATCAGCGAGAAGTGCAATGGCTGCACGCTGTGTTTTCGCGTGGGCTGCCCGGCCATCATGAAGAGCGAGCAGCTGGACCCGAAATACGGCCGCCCGCTGGCGCTGATCGATGCATCCCTGTGCACCGGGTGCGAGATCTGCGCGCAGGTATGCCCGCGCGATGCGATTCTCTTCCGCGAACAGGTGCTTGCGCGCAAGGGTGACATCGAGAACAGCGAGGTGTTGAAATGACGACCTGGGTATCAGGGCAACCATTGAACGTGGTGCTGGTTGGCGTCGGCGGGCAGGGAACGATCCTTGCAAGCGACCTGCTGGCCGAAGCCGGTTTACGCCTGGGTTATGATGTGAAGCAGGCAGAGATCCACGGCATGTCGCAGCGTGGCGGGAGTGTCATCTCTAACCTGCGCTGGGGCAGCCGGGTGTTTTCGCCGATCGTAGCCAGGGGCTGCGCCGACGTGCTGATCGGCTTTGAGAAGCTGGAAACCCTGCGCTTCAGCGACTACTTGCGGCACGACGGGCTGGCATTGGTCAATGATTACGCGATTGTTCCTGTCACCGTCAGTTCGGGTGCAGCAACTTACCCAGATGACAACCTGCTGCGTGAAGGCATTGCGCGAATGACGCCCAACCAGCACTGGATCCGGGCGGTTGAGATTGCCGAGCAGGCCGGGAACCTGCGCACAACCAACGTGGTGATGCTCGGCGCGCTGGCGAGGATACTGGGGCTGCCAAAGGTCGCCTTCCAGGAATCCATCAAAGTACGTGTTCCGCTAAAGTATCAGGATGTGAACCTGCTGGCTTTCGACAAAGGCTTTGAAGCAGCCGGGGCATAAATCCACAGCCAAATCGTAACCGAGTGAATCGAGGGATGCGTTCTCCGCCGCATCCCTCGATTATTGTCTGAACAACTCGTCTTCAGGGTGGCAATTCTGCGAAACCATCTTTCCTTTTGAGGGTTGTGATAGTCGGATTATGCGCTACCGGTAGTCAACCATTCATCTCCAGGACAACTTAACGATGGCAGCCATTGATACTCTGCGGAGAAAACGAGACCAGGCGCTTGCAGGCGGGGGAGAAGCGCAAATCAAGAAGCAGCACGAAAAGGGGAAGAAGACAGCCAGAGAACGGATTGAAGCGCTGCTCGACCCCGGATCGTTCAACGAGATCAACCAGTTTGTCACTCACCGGGCCAGCGGCTTTGGGCTGGAACAGCAGAAGCTGATGACGGACGGTGTGGTGACCGGCTGGGGGAAGATCGACGGACGGCTGGTATACCTGTACGCGCAGGATTTCACTATCCTGGGCGGTTCTCTGGGCGAGGCGCATGGGTTGAAGATCGCCAGGGTTATGGACCTCGCCATTCAGAATGGCGCGCCGTTGATCTGCCTGAACGATTCAGGCGGAGCGCGCATCCAGGAAGGCGTGGATTCGCTGGCGGCTTATGGTGAGATCTTCTACCGCAATATGCGCGCTTCGGGCGTCATCCCGCAGATCTCGCTCATCCTTGGCCCTTGCGCCGGAGGGGCAGTGTACTCACCGGCAATCACCGATTTTGTGTTCATGACCGAGCAGAACGCCTATATGTTCATCACAGGGCCGGAGGTAATCAAAGCCGTCACCGGAGAGGAAATCGGCTTCGAGAACCTTGGCGGGGCGGGCGTCCATTGCGAAAAGAGCGGGGTGGCTCATTTCTCAGCTCCCGATGAAGATACCTTGTTCTTCGAACTGCGCCGCTTGCTTTCTTACCTGCCTTCCAACAACCTGGCAACGCCGCCATACCGCCAGCCTTTTGATGCACCTGGCCGAGCGGTGGAGGGGCTGGAGGAAATCGTCCCAGCGGATGCGCAGAAATCCTATGATGTTCACCAGGTGATCGAGCAGGTCGTTGACGATGGCGATTTCCTGGAAGTGCAGCCCGATTTTGCCGCCAACCTGGTGGTCGGCTTCGCCCGCTTTGACGGTCACCCTGTGGGGGTGGTGGCCAACCAGCCGGCTGTGCTGGCCGGGGTGCTGGATATCAACGCCTCCGATAAAGGCGCGCGGTTCATCCGCTTTTGCGATGCGTTCCACATTCCGCTGGTCACCTTCGTCGATACCCCGGGTTTCTTGCCGGGCACCGACCAGGAATACGGCGGGGTGATCCGGCACGGGGCGAAATTGATCTTTGCTTACGCCGAAGCCAGCGTGCCGAAAGTCTCGGTGATCCTGCGCAAGGCTTATGGAGGGGCTTACATCGTCATGTCGTCTAAGCATCTGCGCGGGGATGTCAATTACGCCTGGCCTGGGGCGGAGATTGCCGTGATGGGTCCCGAAGGCGCCGTGCCGATCATTTTCCGAAAGGAAATTACCGCCTCTAAAAACCCCGATGAGACCCGGACCCGCCTGGTCGATCAATACAGGGCTGAGTTTGCCACGCCCTATGTCGCTGCCGAGCGCGGATACCTGGATGATGTGATCCCTCCCTGCGATACACGCAGCCGGATCATCAGCGCCCTCGAGGCGCTGCGTGACAAGCGCATTCCGACCCCCTCACGCAAGCATACCAACATTCCATTGTGAAGCGCATGAAGATCCTGGTCGCCAACCGCGGAGAAATTGCAGTGCGCATCCTGCGTTCTTGCAAGGAACTGGGCTTGAGCAGCGTGGCAGTGTTCTCCGATGTGGATGAAAATGCCCTGCACGTGCGTTCTGCCGATGAAGCCGTGCGCCTCGGCCCGGCCGATGCCAGCCAGAGTTACTTGAACATCCCGGCAGTGATCGCCGCCGCCAAAGAGACCGGCGCCGATGCCATCCACCCCGGCTATGGCTTTCTTTCGGAGAACGCCGATTTTGCGCGTGCGGTGGAAGAAGCCGGGATGATCTTCATTGGGCCTTCTCCAGAGGTGATCGCCCTGACCGGGAACAAGCTGGAGGCGCGCAAGGTGGCGCAGGAAGTGGGGCTTTCCGTCCTATCGGGTTCATCGCAACCGATCGGGGGCGAGGTGCCGGTGGAACTGGCGAAGGAAATCCGCTACCCGGTGCTGGTCAAAGCCGTCTCCGGCGGAGGTGGCAGAGGCATCCGGCTGGCGACATCGGCCGAGCAACTGAAGGGCACGATCGAAGCCGCCCGCCGCGAAGCGAAAGCGGCTTTTGGAGACGATACCGTCTATCTGGAGCAGCTGGTGAAGTCGGCGCGGCACATTGAGGTTCAGGTGCTGGGCGATGGACGCGGTAAGGTGGTTTGCCTGGGCGAACGCGAGTGCTCGATTCAAAGAAGGCGGCAGAAATTGATCGAAGAAGCGCCGGTACCAGGCCTCGGCGACGACTTACGCTACCGGATGTATGAAGATGCTCTACGCCTGGCCAGGGCATTGAAGTACCGCAGCCTGGGCACCATCGAGTTCTTGATGGATGCCAGCGGCGATTATTACTTCATCGAAGTCAATCCACGTATCCAGGTGGAGCACCCGGTGACCGAGATGGTGACGAGTGCCGACCTGGTTTCGGCGCAGCTGCAACTGGCCATGGATGGGCAGATCCGCTACCCGCAAGAGGATATTGTCATGCAGGGGTGGGCAATTGAAGCGCGGGTGTTGGCCGAGGACCCCGATCAAGATTTTCTGCCTGTGACGGGGACCATTGAGTATCTAAAAGAACCGGGCGGGCCGGGGGTGCGCGTGGACAGCGCGCTCTATTCTGGCATGTCCATAAGCAGCCATTATGATTCACTGCTGGCGAAAGTGATTGCCTGGGGAGAAGACCGGCAGCACGCCTTGCAGCGCCTGAAGCGCGCGCTCGGCGAATTCAGAACAGGCGGTATATCGAACGACATTGAGTTTTTAATCCAGGTCCTGTCCAGCGAGAAATTCGTTGGCGGTAAAGCCGATACCACATACCTGGATCATTTCCAGCACATCCATGTGCGGCCTGAGGGGTTATTTGAAGAGGAAGTGGCCCTGGCAGCGGCGCTGGTCACGCATTACAGCGCCGGCCAGACCACCGAACACCACGCTCCGCAGGCGAGTATTTGGCTGCAGGCCGCCTGGCGTGAGCAAATGAACGGCTCAGAATAAGTGGAGACCGCATGACCATCTACTTTGTCACGGTTGGGAAGAAAGAATATAAAGTGGAGATTCAGCAGGATCAATTCAGGGTGAACGGCCAGCCGTTTGATCTGAAATTGCAGCCCCTCAATGCCAATGGGCTGTACCTCATCGAACGCGGGCGGCGCAAGCTGGAAATGCTCCTGAAAGCTCAAAACAGAAACCTGATGTCGGTGATGCTGGATACCTGCCAGATGACCATCCGGGTGGATCGGAATTCGAGAAAGCAAAACAACCGGGCCGGAAATGTAAGCGAGGGAAGCATTCTGGCGCCTATGCCCGGCGTGGTGACGGAGCTTCACGTGGCAGAAGGGCAGACGGTCGAAAGGAACCAGGTGTTGGTCACGCTCGAGTCGATGAAAATGCAGATGGAAATCCGTGCGCCTGAGGGCGGCAGGGTGGAAAAAACAACCGCTTGTGCCGGCGCGAAAGTAGAAAAAGGCAGCCTGCTGGTGCAAATCAAACCAGAATAACACGCCCTAAAAAAAAATCTGCCCTGGCCGGTTGCTCGCCAGGGCATGTTTTGATCAACCCGGGAGATGCCTACCCAAACATTTGCTCGTAGTCTTCGATAGCGGATTTGACGATTTCCATAGCTTTGTTGCAATCATACACGCTTTCGATGTACGTCATGTTTTCTTTGCCTGGCACCAGCTTGTAGGTGCTAAAATAATGCCGCAGGCGCTCCACCAGCACAGAAGGTAGCTGTGAAATATCGTTCACATTTTCCCAATAATTATCGTTTGCAAGGATAGCGACAATCTTGTCATCGGCCTCTTCATGGTCGATCATCCGCAGACCGCCGATCACCCGGGCGTTGAGCACAACTTCCGACTTCGTGATGGGACGCTCGGAGATCACGCAAATATCGAGCGGGTCGCCATCGCCTTCGTGGATGGTTGGAAAGTTCTTGCCCACTTTTGGCCCGCAATACGTGCGGGGGATGAACCCATACAGGGTGGGAGGCTGCGATGAACTGCGCTGAGGCCGGTCAACCCGTAAATAGCCGGTCACCTTATCGACTTCGTATTTAACGAGGTCAAAAGGGGTGATTTCGATGTACGCATGCACAATCTGCGGCGGGTTCGGGCCGATCTCTAACCCGTGCCACGGGTGCGGGCGCCAGCGGTAAAATGGTTTTGGAAAGGTCATGATGTCCTCCGTAATGGTAACATAGGCTTATTATACGTTCTATTTTCGAAGATTGTCGATCTGGAAACTAGAAGAAGGATAGGACGGAATGCCTGAAGGGAAAATGCTCTGTATCTCCTGCGGGTTGGATTACCCGCTCGATGCACCCGTCTGGCGCTGCACATGCGGCGGGATGCTCGATATTGTGTTGAGGCCTGCCTTCGACCCGGCTGAAGTTCATCGCGGCGCGTTTACACTCTGGCGGTACCAGGCCTTCATTCCAGTGCCCAGGCGCGAGGTCATTACCCTGGGCGAGGGGATGACCCCTCTTGTGCAGGTCGAGCTAAACGGGCGCCGGGTGTTTGTGAAGCAGGAGCACCTGTTTCCGACAGGCTCCTATAAAGACCGGGGCGCCAGCGTGTTGATCACTCAGGCGAAGCACCTGGGTGTGCGAAAAGTTGTCGAAGATTCATCGGGAAACGCAGGCTGTGCCATCGCCGCTTACTGCGCCCGCGCGGGCATCACGTGCGAGATTTACGTCCCTGCGGATACGTCTCCGGCCAAGCTGGCGCAGATCGAAAGCTACGGCGCAACGCTCCATCGCGTCCCGGGATCGCGCGAGGATACGGCCAGAGCCGTCCTGGATGCCGCAGAAAAGGATTATTACGCCAGCCACTCCTGGAATCCCTTCTTCTTTCAGGGCACAAAGACCTTCGCCTATGAGGCGGCCGAGCAACTCGGCTGGCAGGCCCCCGATGAAGTGATCCTTCCGGTTGGGAACGGCACGCTGCTGTTAGGGGCTGCGATCGGTTTCAACGAACTTTTCCGGGCAGGCGTCATCGACCGCATGCCCAGGTTGACCGGCGTGCAGGCTGTAAATTGCGCGCCGCTCGCGGCTGCCCACCAAGCCGGGCTGGCCACTCCACAGGCCATCACAACACTCCCTTCGATTGCGGAAGGGATCGCCATCGCTGCGCCGGCGCGCGGGCCGCAGATCCTGGCAGCGGTGAAATCAAGCGGGGGCGGTTTTGTAACGGTGAGTGAAGCGGAGATCACCCAAGCATTACGGACCTGCGCCGCGCAAGGATTTTACATCGAGCCCACCGCGGCAGCTGCGTTCGCCGGAACGCAGAAAGCCCTGGAAGACATCCTGCCTGGCAAGACGGTGGTCACTGCATTCACCGGTCATGGGCTGAAAGCAGGCGAGAAGATCCTCAAGCTGCTCCATTGAGCTGAAGCCGATACCGGTCAGTCGCCTGTAATGCGCCCTGTTATTTTATGAACAGACAATAACGGTTCGGCATTCGCGGCTTTGAAAATGAGAACGCCGCGCGGCGTTTCGCCGGATGCACGCATCCGATCAAGTGCTTCCTGGCTTTCCCAAATGGTGATTATCCGCCACAATTCAGGATCTTTCACCTGTTGAACCAGAAAAGACTGCTCAATACCTGCGTCGATCGAATTGCCGGCGGAGCGAAAAGCTTCTTTTAATTTCGGCCAGTTCTCACTGGCGACCCTGGCTTCGAGAACCGTCATCACAGATTGGGCATCTTTATACATGCATCCAATCATAGATCGTATATCTTAATGCTCAATGAAAAGGCGCAAGTTTTATATCCCGTTCTCCTGATTCACCAGCCGAAAGTGGTAACCATAAATGGCAAAGGTGATCGCAAGGGCGAACTTCCTGGGATATTTCGCGAGCGTCCAGGCAATCAATTGCCAGAACTCTTTCCTTTCCTTGCCAACGATGCCCAACCTCCACAGCGAGCGGAAGAAAGCCGCCACTTCTTCGATGTGAATGTTAACCGGGGCAGAGGGCGGGTTGTAATTTGCCAGAAAGGTCTTGATGCGTTCGTAGAACAACCTGGGGCCGTAGATTTCATTCAACAGCAGTTTATACCCGCTGCGAAGAATATCGGCACCCATCTTGGGAATGATGTTGGTCGAGCCGTCGGCATTATCGCCGGTCATTTCGTGAACGATGCGGCCTTCGCCTTCCATGCGCTGGTACAAGCGCGTGCCGTATGGCGCCTGGAGCATGCCGACCATCGCTGTGACGATGCCGCTCTTTTGGATGAACTCCAACTGGCGCTGGAAGATCGTCGGGGTGTCATTATCGAAGCCGACGATGAAGCCGCCCATCACCTGCAGGCCGTTGCGCTGCAGCGTGTGAACGCTATCGACCAGGTTTCTCTTTAGATTTTGGTTCTTGTTGCATTCCTTCAGGCTGGTTTCGTCTGGCGTTTCGATGCCCACGAAAATGGAAGTGAACCCGGCCTCGGTCATCATTTGCATCAATTGGGGGTCGTCGGCGAGGTTGATCGAGGCTTCGGTGATGAAATTGCAGCCGGTCTTGCCCTTGCGCCATTCGATCAACGCCGGAAGGATCTCCTCTTTCAACTGCTTCCGGTTGCCGATAAAATTATCGTCTACAAAAAAGATATTCCTGCGCCAGCCCAGCGCGTACATCATGTCGAGTTCGGCGATGATCTGCCGGGCCGATTTCGTCCGCGGGCGGTGGCCCAGCATGGCGGTGATGTTGCAAAAATCGCAATTGTAGGGGCATCCGCGTGAAAACTGGATGCTGAGCGAGTCATAATATTTCCGTTTCACCAGTTCCCAGGCCGGAACGGGCGATGAAGTGATATCGGCATAATCGCTGGTGGCGTAAACCCTCTGCGGGCAGCCGGCTTCCCAGTCGGACAAGAACTGCGGCAGAGTGATTTCGCCTTCGTTGAGCACAAAGTGGTCAACCTCGGGGAATGCCTCCATCTCGCCGAGGAAGATCGGCCCACCGGCGACCACGGTCTTCCCGGCCTGCTTCGCGCGGTGAATGACCTCTGTGGTGGATTTACGCTGGACGACCATCGCCGAGACGAATACCAGGTCGGCCCAGCGCAAGTCGGCCTCCTTCAATGACTCGATATTCATATCGACGAGGCGTTTGACCCAATTTTGGGGGAGCATTGCCGCCACCGTCACCAGCCCAAGCGGTGGAGAGGATGCCCTCTTGTGAATAAAACGTAAAGCGTGTTTAAAGCTCCAAAAGGTGTCGGGGAATTCAGGGTAAACCAGCAGGATATTCATTTGGGCCTCCGAGAGCGGGTTAATTCCAAGTGTATGTTTGCGCCTCGAAAGCGAAATGTGCTGGAAGTCATAAAAGGCCGAAGGGTGGGCCGGGTGAAGGCACATGACAGGCCCTCAGCCGGGGATGTGACCTGGGATTGCACAGTCCCACAAGGAAGGGTAAGATTAACTCATCGAGGCAACCATGCGGCTGAGCAGACTGGCGAAATTCTCCTGGTTCGTTCTGGCATATAACCTGTTTGTGATTGTCTTTGGGGCTTTTGTGCGCGCTACCGGTTCGGGGGCGGGGTGCGGTTCGCATTGGCCTTTGTGCAACGGAGTGGTGGTTCCGCGAGCGCCGGCGCTGGAAACAGTGATCGAGTTCACGCACCGCGTCACCAGCGGGGTCACGCTGCTCCTGATCCTGGCTCTAATTATCTGGGTCTGGCGGGTTTATCCACGCGGCAGCCGATTGCGCACAAGCAGCGCGTTGATCGGTGTCTTCATCATCGTCGAGTCACTCCTGGGGGCCGGCCTGGTGCTCTTCGAGCTGGTGGAGTACAACGCATCCCTCACCCGGGCGGTTTCGATGATCGCCCACCTGGCGAACACCTTCCTGCTGCTGGCAAGCCTGTTGGTCACGTCCTGGTGGCTGACGGTTGGCGCGCCATTGCCGGCGCCGAAAGCCCTCACGGCGAGGTGGTTTAGTGTGGCGGGTGTGCTGGGGATGTTCCTGCTGGCGGCAAGCGGTGCAATCACCGCCCTGGGTGATACCCTGTTTCCGGCCGGGTCGCTCGCAGAAGGCTTGCGGCAAGATATCGACCCCGCGGCGCACTTTCTCATTCGCCTGCGAGTGTTCCACCCGGTGATTGCCGTTGTTGTGGGCAGTTATGCGGTGTGGTTCAGCTTCTGGCTTCGCAGGAGGCGAGCCGAGCGGCCGCTGAACGCCGTGTCATCCATGCTGGCAGGGTTGTTCGGCCTGCAACTGGCGCTGGGCATGTTGAATATCATCCTGCTGGCGCCCGTCTGGCTGCAACTGGTGCATTTGCTGGTCACCACTCTGATCTGGTTATGTTACGTGATGGTGACTGTATTTGCCTGGGTTACGCCTGACCTTGTTGAACGCGTCGGCAGCCAGGAGGTCTATGATCCTGTAAAAGAGACCCCCGCCGGTCAATCCGTTCAGCCAGAAGAAAAATGAGCTGATGAAGCCGGGCGTGATGATATAGCGATCTTTCAGAATCCCTTTGACAATTGCCTGAGCGACCACATCCGGAGAGAGGGCTGGAATGCCTTCTTCGGCTGCCAGGAGGACGGCATCTTTGTAGCGGTTTTCGTATGCCAGTTGAGGGGTGTCGGTATCCGGGGGGAAGACAATCGAAACCTGCACATGGTGGGGTTTCAATTCCACGCGCAGCGCATCGCTCAACCCTCTGACGGCGAATTTCGATGCTCCATAGGCGGAATAACCATACACGCCCATAAAGCCTGCCATCGAAGAGATGTTGACAATGTGGCCGGATTGCCGCTCGACCATGGCCGGAAGGAAGAACTTCAACACATTCACCGTGCCATGGTAGTTGATATCCATCATCCAGGAGAATTTCTCCAGATCGAGGGCGGTGAACTGGCCCGGGTGAACCACGCCTGCCGAGTTGATGATTAAATCCGGTGGGCCATATCGCGCTTGAATTTCGCGCGCAGCCGTTTCGACTTCGGCATGGTTTGCCACATCGACGCGGAAGTACGTGATCATCTGCTCCGGCGAAACGGCAAGCTCTTTGAGCAGCGCCACGGCCGAGGCCAGCTTCTCTTCATCTCTGGCGACGAGAATGAGGTTGGTTTGCATGCGCGCGAGGATCTTTGCGCAGGCAAGGCCGATACCGCTCGATCCGCCTGTGATCAGCGCCAGTTTATTCTTCAGGTTTTTCATCGCGTGGGTTCAGGGGCTAGTTGCTGTGCTGGTGGCTTCCGCAGGAGGAGCAGGAACCTCCTCCGCACCCAGCGCACCCGCCGCCTGTAGAAACGACCGACCGGCCATCGGACTGCGCGTAGAAAACAGAAATGGCCCGCGTGGTCTTCTCTGACAAGCAGTGCTTGCACTTAGCCGGCTGATCGGCATCCTTGAAGGAGCGCAGCATGTCGAAATGTGTGCCACAGTCATTGCAGACGTATTCGTAAAGGGGCATACCAACCTCCTGATAATTGTCTGTATTATATCGCTGCTGCCCATTATTTTAAGCCCACTTTGACTGCTATAATTTGAGTGATGAACCAGCTGTCTCGACCTATCCGGACGGGGAGCATCGCCGACCTGGGGTTTGCGGTGGTTGTCCTGGCGGCGTACTTCACCATTTTCTCGAACGTCACCACGCTCTCGGTGAGTTGGCTGGTCATCATCATCTTGCTCGGCATTGCTTATATCGCAATCGGTATTTACGGTTATGCTTATGTTTCGCCGGTCGGGCTGCCGATCCGGGTCTCGTATTTCGTCGTGCAGCTTTGCCTGGGCATGACCATCCTGTTCCTGGGCGGGGCGACCGGGTTCGCGGCGATGCTCTTGCTGCCGCTGGCGGGTCAGAGTGTGGTGCTCTTGCCCGAAATCTGGCGTTATGCCACCAACGCAGGTATAGCGGTTACCTATGCGGTGGCCCTGCGGGTTGTGTCCGGCTCGTGGGATATAACCATCGGCAACCTGCCGATCTTCCTGGCGGGGCAGGTATTCATCCTGGTTTTCACGCAAATGGCTCTCAGCGAGGAGAAATCGCGCCGCGAAATCCACCAACTGGCAGCGGAATTATCTGAGGCCAACCAGAGGTTGAGAGAATCGGCGATTCAAATGGAGATGCTGGCTGTGGAGCAGGAACGCAACCGCATGGCGCGGGAGATCCACGATGGAATCGGCCACCACCTGACGGCCCTGAACATGCAGGTCAAAGCGGCCAGGGCAGTGCTTTCGGTGGACCCAGAACGCAGCGCCGAATTGCTCAGCAAGGCTGAGAACATCACCCAAGACGCATTGATGGACGTGCGCCAGTCGGTCTCGGCCCTGCGCGAACGTTTCGACGAACGGGCCGACCTGCTCAACCAGATCCAATCGGTGTTGAAGAGCGGTGAGAATGCCGGTTTAACTGTCACTTTGACCACATGCGGCGAAGTGCGCTCTCTTTCTCCCGAGCTGCAACTGACGGTTTACCGCGCCGTGCAAGAAAGCATTAACAACACCATCAAACATGCCGCGGCTACAACGTTCAAGGTCACCCTGGATTTTGAGCAGCCCAAAGCCGTCCGGTTACTCATCGAAGACGATGGGATCGGATCGGACTACCCAAACGGAGGGTTCGGGTTGATCGGCATGCGCGAACGAGTGAACCTCCTCGACGGCAAAATGAACATCAACACGTCGCGAGGGAAAGGATTCGAGATTGAAATTATCATTCCGGAGTAGCGTATGGCCATTCGGATTTTGATTGTCGATGATCAAGCTCTCTTTCGAGAGGGCTTACGCACCTTGTTGTCTGTCCAGCCGGATTTCGAGCTGGTCGGTGAGGCCTCGAACGGAGAGGAAGCCCTGCGGATTGCCGCCCAAACCCAACCCGAGGTGGTGTTGATGGATTTGCGCATGCCGGTGCTGGATGGCGTGAAGGCCACCGAGCGGCTGCGCGCGATCCTTCCTTCCTGCCGCGTCATCGCCCTGACGACTTTTGACGACGATGAACTGGTATTCGATGGGCTGCGCGCCGGGGCGATCGGTTATTTGTTGAAAGATGTATCGTCGAACAAACTGTTCGACGCCATTCGCGCTGCGTCGCGGGGCGAGTACTTCTTACTGCCGTCGATCACGGCAAAAGTGATTGCCGAGTTTGCGCGCATCCCGCGCTCGAGCGCGAGCCGCGGGGCCGAATCGGTCGAACCGCTGTCGCCGCGCGAACAGGAGATCTTGCGGCTGGTGGCTTCCGGCGACAGCAACAAAGAGATTGCCGAGCAGCTGGTCATTTCGGAGGGGACGGTCAAGAACCACCTTTCGAATATCCTCTCGAAACTGGGGGTGAAGGACCGTCTGCAGGCGGTGATCCGCGCGCGGGAGCTGGGTTGGCTGGCATGAGACGGGTGTTACCAGAGTGTGACTCGATTATGACTTGCGCCACATAATGCCTGGGTCGATATCGTTTATTCTATTGTGACGAGGCATCTCATGTTGGACGAATATAACCATCCCACAAAATTCGGCGGAGAATCCTGGCGCAGGCCGGTTGGCGCAGCGCTGATCTTCGGCGGAGGGCTGGTGCTGCTCGATCAATTATTGCACCTTGGATGGCTGGCGCCAATCTCGGTGCTGGCTGGGGGGATGGTCCTGCTCTTCGCCGGTCACCGGCAGCATTCGATGGGCTTTACGATCGCCGGGTGGATCGTCGGCGGGATCGGCCTTGGCCTGGCTTTGTGGTTTGACTTGCGCGCTGGCTGGACAGGAATTCAAAAGGTCGGCCTTTTCCTGCTCTCCACCGGGGCGGGTTTCGCGCTGGTGTCGGCCAGCCTGCACCGCTGGTATGCCCGGTTTATCTGGTGGCCGCTCTTTCCGCTGGCCGTGTTCGCTTCGGTGGGCTTCACCCTGCTCACCACCACGCTGCGGATCGTTGATTTTGCCCTCTCGCTGGGAATCGGCCTTGGGCTGGCCTTTGTGATCGTCGGGCTGGTAGAAAAATGGATCGGGATGATCATCCCCGGGTGCCTGCTGTTCGGGTCTGGGCTGGGGGTTTATATCCCCTGGGGCACTACCTATGCCTCTACGGCGCTTTCGAAGACGGGGGTGATGCTCGTCCTGTTCGGCATTGGCTGGGTATTGATCACCCTTTTGAGCCGGGCAATTACACACCGTTTCATCTGGTGGCCGCTCATCCCCGGCGGTCTGCAAGCCGTGGTGGGATGGGGGTTGTACATCGGCGGAGAGCCGGGCAACGCCGTTAATTTCATCAGCAATACAGGGTCGATTGTGATTCTCATCATGGGCATTTACCTGCTGCTCATGCGCAGGGGGATCCACCAATAGGAGAACCCGAAAGCCGCATCTATCCCAATCATCCACTTTCTGGTAAAATAGCCTCCATCGCAACGACCTCGGTGCCGCCGGGGTCGTTGTTTGTGGAGTTGTAAGAGGAATTTATGCTGACAGAACGAAAAGATATTCGCAATATTGCCATCATCGCTCATGTCGACCATGGCAAAACCACCCTTGTCGATGGCATGCTGCGCCAGGCCAGGGTGTTCCGCGCCAACCAGCAGGTGGTGGAGCGGGTGATGGACTCGAACGACCTTGAACGCGAGCGCGGTATCACGATCATGGCGAAGAACACCGCCATCACCATTCCAGAGAGCAAGACCGGCAGGCTGATCAAGATCAATATTGTTGACACCCCAGGCCATGCCGATTTCGGCGGCGAGGTGGAGCGAGTGATGAACATGGTAGACGGCGTCCTTCTGCTGGTGGATGCCGCCGAAGGACCCATGCCCCAAACCCGTTTTGTGCTGAAAAAAGCTCTCGAAATGGGTCATAAAGCGATCGTTGTGATCAACAAGATGGATCGCAAGGATGCCGACCCAGACCGGTCCCTCAACAACACCTTCGACCTGTTCGTTGAGTTGGGCGCGAACGAACACCAGGCGGATTTTCCGATCATCTATGCCAACGGCCTCACCGCGCAGGCCGGGCTCGATGAATCGCTGGGCCCCGACCTGCGCCCGCTCTTCGATGCGATCATTGAGCACATCCCAGGCCCCGTCATCGATGCCGATGCGCCTTTCCAGATGCTCGTCACCAGCCTGGCTTATGATGAGTTCCGCGGGATGACAGCCATCGGCAGGATTTCGGCAGGGAAGATTAACGCCGGGCAGGCCATCGCGCGGATTGGTGTCAACGGGCAGATCTTCACCGAACGCGCGCGCTATGTTTTCCTCTACCAGAACCTCGATAAAGTCGAGGTCGATTCGGCGGAGGCGGGTGAGATTGTTGCCATCTCGGGCCTGGAGGGAATTGGCATCGGCGAGACGCTGTGTGATCTCGAAAATCCGGTGGCCTTGCCGCCCATCCAGGTGGAAGAGCCGACCGTGCGCATGAGTTTTGGGGTGAACACTTCACCGATGTCTGGACGTGAGGGCAAATGGTCCACCTCGCGGCGGCTGCGCGAGCGCCTTTACAATGAGCTGCGCAACAATGTGGCTTTGCGCGTCGAAGATACCGAAACCCCCGACACCTTCCTGGTATCCGGCCGCGGCGAATTGCAGCTGGCTATTTTGATCGAAACGATGCGCCGCGAAGGGTATGAGTTCCAGGTGTCGCGGCCTGAAGCGATCTTCAAAGAAGATGAGAACGGGCAGGTCCTGGAACCGTATGAGGAACTCCACATCGACACCAGCCCGGAGACGGTCGGCACTGTGGTAGAAATGCTCGGTTCGCGCCGCGGGAAGATGCTCGACATGGCCAACAACCCCGATAACACCGTGCACCTCACCTACCACATCCCCACGCGCGGGTTGTTGGGGTTCCGCTACCAGTTCCTCACCGCCACGCGCGGGATGGGCGTGATGAATACGATCTTCCACGGCTACGAACCAATGGCCGGGCCGATCAGCTCGCGTAACAGCAATTCGGTGGTGGCATGGGAAGCCGGGGTTTCGACCAATTATGGTCTGAAGAACGCCGAGGAACGGGGAACGCTGTTCATCGGGCCGGGAGTCGAAGTGTATGAAGGCATGGTGATCGGCGAGACACAGCGCGGCACCGACGTGGTAGTAAATGTGTGCAAGAAGAAGCACCTGACCAACATGCGCTCATCCAACAAAGACATCGAGATCCGCCTGACCCCGCCGCGCATCTTGAGCCTTGATGAAGCTATCGAGTACCTTTCGGAAGACGAGCTGCTCGAAGTGACGCCGTTGAATTTCCGCATCCGAAAGAAAATCCTGAACTCGGAAGAGCGCGGGAAGCAAGCCAAGCGCGATAAAGAGTTCTTTGCCGAGGATTAAAATGCATCGCGGGCGAATGACCCGCGATGTTTTTTTTTGCCCGGCTACCCATACCTGGATGCTTTATGCGGCTGGTTTCCTGCGCGCTTTTTTGAGCATTCGCTGAAAGAAACGGCGGATCGTCTGATATAACATCGAGACCAACAGCAGAAGCAGGAACCCGGCCAGAATCCAGCCGGTGGGCGCTTTGGACGTCACCTCGCCTGCGATCCAAGGGTTGTTCACTGTGGGGGTTGGGCCGAATAACCCGCTCAACGAACTGAAGTAGAAATAGATAAGTTCCAACCTGCCCGCCTTTCGAACGAATTTTACATCGAAACCGGGAATTTCAGGAGGGCAGCTTATGACACACGAACGGAGCTTCTAACGCCCGGATAGGGGCTTTCTGTTTCTGTCCTGATGTACAATGGAGAAAGCCGGCGAATTCTACATTGGAGGTAACGGATGATTCGGAAGACGACCGCAGCCTTACTTCTCCAAAGGTCAGAATGGTTCGACTTGACCGACGACCAGGAAGCCATCCAGGAGCTGGAAGATGATGGGGATCGGTTGATCTTCAAACTCAGCCCGATCCTAGAGATCAAAAAATCATGGTCGATCTACTCTGTCGAGACTGCGCAGGCGGCTTCGGTGGAGCTTCGCTCGATGGAATGCGATCTGATCATCCTGGTCTTCCAAACGCGGGTAGATCAATCCTTCCTCGGCCAGATCTTGAAGGGGGTGGAAAAGCGCCCTCTCGTCGCCTGGTGCTACCTGCCGTGGAGACGCATTCCACACCCGATGACCTACGAAGAGCTGGTCAAGGGATCGAGCATGTACGCCATGTCAACCACGCTGGCGCAGTTGACCGAAAATAAGATTCCTTACCTGGCGGCGTTTGGCTCGGCAGACGACCCTGTTGTGCAGGAAAAAATCCGCCATTTTGCGCATGCCGCGCACGTTTCAAGCTCGCTCTCCAAAGTCAGCCTGGGGTATCTTGATCTGGAGCAGCCCGATGATCGTATCTCCAGGCTGCAGGCGCTTACGCGCCTGGGCGTCGAATCGACCCGGATCGGATCGGTGGAATTTCAAGCCGCCTTCTCAACCGTCACACCAGAAGAGATCGACGCCTATCTGGGCTACTTGAAGTCTCAGTCGGTTGAGATTATGGTGACGGATGATACGATTCGCAAGGCGGCGCGGTCTGCCCTGGCCCTGGGCTGTGTTGGAACTGCGCGGCAGCTGGACTACTTCGCGGTTCCCGATCATTCCGCTGCATTTCGCCGGCTGGCAGGCTATTGCCCTGGCATCCCGCCCGGCCAACAGGACGGCCAGAGTACGATTTTTATCCCAACGGATGATATTGGCGCAGTGGCTTCGACGGTCATTCTGAACCTGATCTCGGGCAACCCGTGTTTCTTGATGCGCCTGTGGTTCTGGGATCAGCCGCGCAACCTGGTCGTCGGCGGGCATGGGGGAATCCAAAACCCGGCCGGCCTGTCTGACGGCCCGGTGATGATCTGCGGCGATTATGAGTGCGTGCGCAATGACCCCGACGGGGGGGCGCAGATCGAGTTCATCACCCGGCCCGGACGCGTGACGCTCTTGCGCATCTGCGAGACGGCCGATGGCTTCAACGCCACGGCCGCCACCGGCATGTGCCTGGAGAGCGACCCGTGGATCGAGGGTATCCCGCACGCGATGGTCCGGCTGGACTGCACCATCAGCCTGTTCCTCAGCCGTCTTTCGGAGGCTTTCGGCAATGCTTATTGGGCGATGACCTACGGCAGCCACGTGGAAGAGCTGGCAGCCTTGTTCGAGCTGAAGGCTATTCCGTTCACCGTCTTGCACGATTAACCGCCCCCTACCGGAAGGGGTAGGCGCTGATCTTCCAAACTGGTGTGGCTTTGCCCGCCAGTTTTCTGTATGCTTGCAGCATGGAGGATGAAATGACTTCAAGAACATCATTTGACCCGATGGATCTTTCCGGCCTGTTTACCGGGGCAGTCGAGCAGGCTGCCGGGGTGACGGCGCTGGTCGATTCGCGCAAACGCCTGCCGGTGAGCGGCATCTTGTTGGCGCCAGATCTGGTTTTAAGCGTGGACCACGGCATGGAAAAAGAAGAGGATATCGCAGTGCAATTAACCAACGGCCGGGCAATTGCGAAAGTGGTTGGCCGCGACGGCGGGCTGGACCTGGCGGTGCTGCGACTCGACCGAGCGCTGCCGTTCAACGATTTGTTTACCTCCGAGCAGGCTAAAGTGGGCCTGCCGGTTTTTGCGGTCGGCAGGCCCGAGTCCGAGGGCGTTCAAGCCAGCTTTGGCACCGTCACCGCGGTGGGGCAGGCGCTGCGCACCGTGCGCGGCAGCCTGCTTCCACAGTTCTATGCCACCTCGACTACCGCCTATCCGGGGTTTTCGGGCGGGCCGCTGGTGAACCTTGCCGGAAAAGTCCTGGGCATGAACACTTCCGGATTGATCGGGGGCACTTCGCTGGTGATTCCAATCGGCATTGCCCGTGAAGTGGCCGAGATGCTGGTGAAACATGGAAAGATCCGGCGGGGTTACCTTGGGGTGCGCACCCAGCGTGTGCGGCTTCCGGAAGGCCTCCAATCATCCTTGGGGGAGCAGCGCCACGGCCTGCTGGTGGTGGGCCTGGAGGATAACGGGCCGGCCGTCAACGCCGGGATGATGGTTGGCGACATCCTGGTAGCCATCCACGAACGGCCGGTTGATGACCAGGACAGTCTGATGCTCGTTTTGAGTTCGGAAGCCGTCGGCATGGCGGTTCCGGTCACGATCGTGCGTGGCGGGCAGATTCAACGCTTGCAAGTGACTCTTGGCGAAAGGGCTTAACCGCCCCCAAAGGCGGTTCCTGGCTTCACAGGAACCGCCTTTTTCTTTATGATTGAATCATGATACAGGTTGCGATCTACGCCGAAACTGCAGTGATGCGCGCCGGGTTGGCCGGGTTGGTCAGCCAGTTCCAGGACTTTGAGATCCTCTTTACCATTGGTTCCGTCGAAGAGCTTGAGGAACGGCTGGATGACGAAGTCGCCTGGGTGGTGCACGCGGGCTTGGGGCTGGAGGGGGTCGTCAACCTGCTGGCACAAAAACCTCGCCCCGTTCTCTTGATTGGCGACGATGAAACGATTGCAGGTCGTTCAGTTACCTTTCCGGCCGGCGGATGGGGGGTTGTTCGCAACACCATTTCGGCCGGCGGCTTACGGGCTGCCATCCTGGCAGTAAGTGAAGGACTGATCGTCCAGTCACCGGGGACTGGAACGCCGGGGCGCGCCGCGCTGAACGCCGCCGAGCCGGAAGGGAAGCTGCTCGAACCACTCACCGAACGGGAGCAGATGGTGCTGGAAAAGCTGGCCGCCGGATTGGCAAACAAACAGATCGCTCAGGCGCTCGATATCAGCGAAAATACTGTAAAATTTCACATATCGTCTATCTATTCCAAGCTGAACGCCAGCAGCCGGACAGACGCTCTGCGGAAAGGCGCAAAACTGGGTCTGGTGGCGTTGTAGGGAGGGTATATGCGCACGAGGCGTCGGTCGATCGGAGCAGGATTATTCCTGGTCTTGATAGGAGCATTGTTTCTGGTCGAGCAGCTCAATCCCGGGCTGCTCACCCGTTATCTCCCGGCCAGCTTCTCCTGGCCCTGGTATATCATCGGGGCGGGGGCGGTCTTCCTGGCCTTTGCATTGATCACCGGCATCGGGGGGCTTGCCATCCCCGGCACGATCATCGCATCGGTGGGCGGAATCCTCTATTACCAATCCATCACCGGCGATTGGGAGAGCTGGTCCTTTGCCTGGGCACTCGTTCCGGCCGCAGTGGGGCTCGGAATTATCCTGGGATCGATCATCGAAGCTCACTGGAACGGAATCAAAGCCGGATTGTGGGTGATGAGCATCAACCTGGGGTTGTTTGTCATCTTCTGGGGGGTCTTCCGGCGCGATTCGTCGATCCTGGCCACGTACTGGCCGGTGATCGTGATCGCATTCGGCGTCATCGTACTCATTCAAGCCTTGTTTTCTCGCAAGCGAGAGTAAAGGGTTCTTCACATGACTGCTTACCTCAACCTCCTCCCTCTGCCAAAACAAATCAGCTTCCAGGAGGGCGAATTTCTGCTCCCTGCCGATGGTTACATCGTGCTTGGCGGGAAAGACCCGCAGGCCTTGCTGCAATCGGCGGCGCGGTTCGAAGCTGTTCTCTGGAAACAACTGGGTTTCAATTGGGAAACCGTCGTCGGCGAGGTTCCCGGCAGCCAGGCTTGCCTGAGCCTTAAGATCGCCCCGGACCTGGTTCCCTATGCCCAGGGATACCGCATCCACATCCGGCCGGAGGGCATCCTTGTGGACGGGCACGATGTGGCAGGGGTATTCTACGGTGTGGCGACGCTGATCCAGGTTTTGCAGCAATCGGGCAACCAGCTGCCCTGCCTGGAGGTGTTCGACTGGCCGGATTTCACCGCTCGCGGGGTGATGCTGGATATCAGCCGCGATAAAGTCTACCGAATGGAGACGCTCTACGACCTGGTGGACAGATTGGCGAGCTGGAAGATCAACCAGCTTCAGCTATACACCGAGCACACCTTTGCATACCGCAAGCATCCAACCGTCTGGAAGGACGCTTCGCCGATGACCGGCGAGGAAATCCTTTACCTCGACCGGTTCTGCAAGGACCGCCACATCGAGCTTGTGGCGAACCAGAATTCCTTTGGCCACATGGAACGCTGGCTGAAGCACCCCGAATATGCACCGCTGGCGGAAATCCATGGTGAATTCGAGGTGCCGTGGGGAACGATGAAGGGACCCTTCAGCCTTTCTCCGGCCGAACCGGGCAGCCTGGAGCTGATCAAGAGCCTGTATGACGAGCTGCTGCCGCACTTTTCCAGCCCGATGGTGAACGTTGGCTGTGACGAGACGTTCGACCTCGGCCATGGCAAGAGTAAAGCCCTCTGCGAAACCTATGGCACAGGGCAGGTGTACCTGCAATACCTGCTTTCGCTCTATGCAACCCTGGCAGCCCGCGGGAAGACCATGCAATTCTGGGGCGATATCATCCTGCAGCACCCCGAGTTGGTTGGCAAACTGCCGCGCGATGCGATCGCCCTGGAATGGGGGTATGAAGCCGCACATCCATTTGCCGAACATGGAAAGCTCTTCGCCGAATCGGGCATTCCCTTCTATGTCTGCCCCGGAACCTCAGCCTGGAACACCATCGCCGGGCGGACGGAAAATTGCCTGGGCAACCTGCGCAGCGCGGCAGTCAATGGGCACGCAAACGGCGCGATCGGCTATTTGATCACCGATTGGGGCGACAACGGCCACTGGCAGGCGCTGCCGGTGAGTTACCTGGGCTTCGCCATGGGTGCCGCATTCAGCTGGTCGCACGAAACCGCCGAGCAGATCGACATTCAGGCTGCCGTCAGCCGGTTTGCTTTCGATGACCCGACCGGCAGCATGGGGCGCCTGGCCTATGAGCTTGGAGATATTTACCGGCTGGCCGGGTTTGAACTCGAGAACCAAAGCGCCCTGTTCGCCATTTTGCAGACGGGGCTGGATGATCTTTCAATGCATCCGAACCTGAAACCCGAGCCGCTGCTTGCCTGCCTGGAACGGATCGACGAGGTGATGGAACATCTCCAGCAGGAGCGCATGACACGGCCGGATGCTCACCTGATTCGGGATGAATACAACCTGACGGCGCGCCTTTTACAGCACGCCTGCAGGCGCGGGCTGGCTGCCGCCGGGCACACTCAAGCGCCGGCTTACCCGGACCTGGCCGCCGAGATGAACGAAATCATCCGCGATTATCGCGTCATCTGGCTGAAGCGAAACCGCCCCGGCGGTTTGAATGACAGCGTGGGGCGGATGCAGAAGCTGCTCGAGGAGTACCGGCTCAGAAAATAGATTGGTTGATCCCTAGCCGATCGGCAATCGAGCGGATTTCCCCAGGAGTCAACCCTTCCGCGGCGCCGTGGTTGACCATGTCCATATATTCGTAGTGGGCGGCCGTCTCGGCATATTCGATACGGTCCACGGCACGCTTGACTGAGATATCCGAGCGGGAAACCACGCCGTGTTTGGACCAGACGACCAGCCGGTGTGACCTCAGCTTTGCTTTGGTATGCAGCATGAGTTCATCCGACCCTGGAACGTAGAACGGCACCACCCCGATGCCCTCCGGCAGGTTCACAATGGCCTCCGGCTGCCAGCGCAGCAATCGGCGGTTAAGATGCGTTTCATCCTGGTAAGCGGCGATATGGCTCAGATACGTCAGGTAGAGCGGTTGCGCATGTACGCAGGCATGGAAGTTGGTTCCCGAGGATTGCACCTGGTCTTCATGGATGGCCAGGTGTGAGTTCAGCTCGCTGGTCAGGCGGGTGAACAGGCGCCCTGGAGATGTGTATAAGTGGGCAGTAGCGCCATCTTGGTCGATGATGAGGAACCCCAGGTTAGCAATCGGATCGCGGCGGATCTCGCGCAGCCGGCGGCCCGAGCCGGAGATGATCAGCGCCCGGTTGGCCAGGGCAGGCACCTCAAGCGGTAACTTGATCTGCTCGCAGTTGGAGAACTTCCGCCGCGGGTCGATCTGCCAGCCGATGCAGATGGAAATGTTCCCTGCGGCGCCTTCGCTCGCGCCGATCTCGCTCAACCTTGCACCCGCATCACCAATGGCTGTGACGAGTTCATCCAGGTCGGGGTAGGGGGCATCGAGAGACATCGTGTCACCCTCCAGCTAGAATGCGGTCAATGAGGGCTGCCTTTTCCGCCGTTTCGGCGGGGCTGAGGCTCCCCAATTCATACGTGAATTCGATGCGTTCTTTCGGCCCAAGTGTTTTGAGGTTGCCCTTGGCTTTCTCGGCCGAATACCCTTCCGGTTCGGCGGTTGCCGGCAAGAGCAGACCGAGCGCGTCCTGGTCGGGGGTGCGGCAGATCCAGCGCACGCCCTTGGGGAGCTGGGCCGGTTTGTGGCGGATATAATCGGCGCTGCCATCGGGGTGGACCTGCAGGCAGTGCGCCCATCCGGCGGAGTCGGTTTTAAAATCGATGTAAAAGACCACTTCAGGGTCGAAGAGCAGGCCGGGGGCGAGGTTGTGATGCAGGCCGGGGTTGGAGGCAAGCTCCTCGAGGAATTCGCGGTAACCCGGCTGCGGGTGAATGTGAGAGGGGATGCTCCTGCGCACGCGCACTGTTGCCGGGCTCGCCTTAGCGCTGTACACCAGCCTGGCGTGATCGACCGGCCTGAAGTTGGCATGCGCAAGGTACATGTACTCCATCGGTGTGTTTTTCAGGTTGGTGAAGGCGATGGCTACCTGGATCAGCGCGGTATCATCGTGAAGGGTGACGGACGGCTGGGCCAGGTAGTTGTAATTGAATGCCACGGTGTGCTGGTAACTGCCGCCCAAACGGATGTACGCCCCGGCTTCGTCTTCGCCCAGATAGAGTTGAGCGTTGTCATAGGGAGCATTGGGCAGTTCGCCGTGCAGCGGGTGAGAGTCCCCGGCGGTGGGTACGCCCATGGCGGTAAAACCGCAGTGCAAGAGGAAACCGCCGTAATTTTCCAGGTAGGTGCGCGTCGCGCGGGGCTGAGTGAACATCGAGCGCATGGTCAACTCGCGGCCGTCGAAACGCGCAGACCAGATCTGCTGGCCTTGAAACGGGAGCAGCACCATCTCGCCCCGCCGGTTGCGAATCCTCAGCGCATGCACGCCGGTGGGATACAGGAAGCTCGATGCCGTCATACCGCCATGTTCCACGAGTATCCGCTCGAAGGGTGAAAAGGCATCTTTTTGCAGGTGGATGGTGGTCTCCATGCGCATTCCCTTTTTTTAAAGGTACTATAGCATGAAGAAATTGGGGCGTCAACGCAACAGCAGCCAGGTCAGTAGTAACACGTACAAACTGCGCGATTGTTTAACTTATTCTAATATTTCGATATAGAATAAGTGAAATCGTCAGCATAAGGAGTTCGACATGCGTTCGCAAGCGGGAAGGATCGTACTGGCATTGGTGCTGATCCTCTTCGGGGTAGTAGCTTTGCTAGGCAGCCTCGGGGTGGTGGACCTGCCGCTCGTCATCACAGGCCCAAACTTCATCTGGGCGGTGCTCTTCGGAGTTTCCGGATTGGCTTTCATCATCACCTTCTTCTCGGGCAGGGAGAACTGGTGGGCCATCATCCCGGGGTTGACCTTGCTTGGGCTGGGCATCCTGGTCGCCGGGGTCATTCCACCGCCGTATGAAGCTTATAGCGGCGTGTTCTTCATGGGCTGCATGGCGCTCAGCTTCTGGATTGTGTTTCTCACGCATCCCGAAAACTGGTGGGCCATCATCCCGGGTGGTGTGCTTCTCTCCATCACGGCGCTTATCTTCCTCACCCAGCTGGTCGATAACGGCCTTCTCGGCGTTGGGGTGATGTTCCTGGGGATGGGAGCCACTTTCCTCCTGGTGTATCTGTTTGCCAAACCGGTGGCGAGGGCAATCTGGCCGCTGTTCCCGGCGGGCATCCTGGGCGTGATGGGTGTGCTGTTCCTCATTGGCGCTGCTCAGGCGATGAACTGGGTGTGGGGCATCCTGCTTGTGGCGGCAGGCGGGTGGATCATCTGGCGCACCGCCCGGAAATAGGGGTCTCATCTCTTTCTCAGGATAATCGGGTATAATCCAGGCGTGTATTTGCAGGGCGTCGAATTTACCAGCTAAAGGACTCTGACTTTCCCCTATGCAGATATTCAATATCGGCCCGGTTGAATTAATCCTGATCATCCTGATAATGTTCATTCTTCTAGGCCCCGATGGCATGATCAAAACGGCAAGGCAGATCGGCACCTGGGTCAGAGAATTGATTCGCTCGCCGATCTGGCGCGATATTATGGGCTACTCGCGCGAAATCCGCGACCTGCCGACGAAGATCGTCCGCGAAACCGGGCTGGATGATGACCTGGCCGAAATCAAGAAGACCACGCAGGAAGTGAATGCCGACCTGACGAAATCGGCCAATGAGCTGAACACCGAAGTGCAGCAATCTTTGAAGGAAGCCGGCACGGTGGATATCCGCGTCGATACCAATCCGCCGCCGGCTTCGAAGCCAATTCCTTCGGGCGTTCTCCCTGGGGCAACCTCAGGCCCGGCCGCTTCTGCGCCGCCGAAGCCCGCCGAACCCTCCACTACAGCCCAGGCTGCGCAGGCAGCCCCGGCTGCGCCGCCTGCTCCCGTCCAGACTTATTACAAATATCAGGCGGATGATGACGAGGAAGAAGAGGAATAACCGCGACGGTTTCTCGATTCAAAAAAGACAGCGGCCAAAGTTTCGGCCGCTGTCTTTTTTGAATGGCCCAGGTCATGAGGTTTCTTTTTCAGCTTTGCCTTTGTGGGTCGGGTTGGCAATATACGCAAACAGAACGCTCAGTAGATACAGGACGAAGAGCGGCGCCATGAGGATGCTCATATTCACCGGATCGGGGGTGGGGGTGACGACGGCGGCAATGACCGCGATGATCACGATGGCATAACGCCATTGCTTGAGCAGTGCGGGCGCGGTGATCAGGTGAAAGCGAGCCAGCACATAAACGACCAGCGGAGTTTCAAAGGCTACACCGATCCAGAACATCAGGTTGGTGACGAAGTTGATGTAATTGGACAGGCGCGGCAGGGTCTGCACGCCGAGAATGCTGACCAGGAACGGGATCGCCGTGGGCAGCATGACCAGGTAGGAGAAGGCCACTCCGGCGACGAAAAGTACCGTTGCCACCGGGATGAACAGCAGCAGCATGCGTTTTTCGTTGGGGTAAAGGCCCGGGGCGACGAAAGAGTAGATTTGGAAGAGGATGAACGGAAGGGCCACGATGAAACCGCTGAGCAGCGAAACGCGGAAAAACACCCCGACGTTCTCGGTCACTTCGATGGAAACCACATTCTGGATGCCGCCAATCGGCACGGCGAGGATTTCGATGAGCTTTTGGGCAAACATAAAGCTGCCCAAGGTGGTGACGACCAGGGAGATGAGGGCGAAGAAGAGCCTCGAGCGCAGCTCCGAGATGTGCTCGAAAACACCCATTTCCTTGGTAGTTGCCATACTTTTATCCTTGTCCATATAATTAGTCAGCGCTATTGTAATCCGAATCATGAGTGGATGGGAAGTGTAACAGGGAGAACTATGCTGGAGCTTATCAAGGAACTGGCATTTTTGAAAGACCAGGCGCAGGATTTTGTGTTGGCAACCATAATCCAGCACGGTGGTTCCACGCCGCGCTCGAGTGGAGCAAAGATGCTCGTCCGACCGGATGGGACAATATCCGGCACTATCGGCGGTGGCAAGCTGGAAGCCGAGGTGATCGAGCTTGCGCTCGCGGCTTTGAAGGATGGGCGTTCGAGAGTGGTTGATTTCCACTTCACCGGAGAAGACGCCGCATCCATGGACATGATCTGCGGCGGCAGCGCGCGCGTGCTGCTCGATCATATCACTCCGCATAATTCCGGGTTCTGGCAGGTTGTGGAGGCGGTCGCATCTTCAGGAAGGCATGGTCGCGGCTGGCTGGTCATGGAAATTGCCCCCGATGGCACGGTGACGCACCGCCACGTCGGCGCTGCCCAAGGCCTGCAGAACGGGGTGGAAAACGTTCGCCACCCTGAGCTTCAAGAGGAAACGGGCAGCCTGCGCTATATTGAACCGCTGCTGCCGAGTTCCTGCCTGTATATCTTTGGGGCAGGGCACGTCTCCCGTCCGGTGGCGCAGATTGCCCAGCTGGTTGGATTTCACACGGTTGTCATCGACGACCGGCCGGAATTCGCCAACCGTGAGCGCTTCCCGCTGGCCGATGAAATCCTGGTGGCCAGCCCGATTACGGAGGTCTTCGACCGGCGCGAATTTGGCCAGACGGATTGCATTGTCATCGTCACGCGCGGTCACTTGCAGGATCAGCTTGTGCTCGAACCCGCCCTCGGCACGCAGGCCGGCTATGTCGGCATGATCGGTTCGAAGCGCAAATGCCGCATGATCTTCGATAACCTAAAGGCGAAGGGCTGGACGGACGAGCAGATCGGGCGCGTGCATGCGCCGATCGGTTTGAACATCCAGGCTGAAACGCCGGAGGAGATCGCCGTCAGCATCGTCGCAGAATTGATCCAGGAGCGGGCAAAGCTGCTCGCCTGACGATCGTGTTTCGATATTTCTGTAAATTGCGAGGCAAGCCTCGCAATTTACAGAAAATGATGCACGATCCGCCTGACTCTCAGGCTTCCTTACAGCGCGTCTCAAAGGCCTGCAGGGCTTCCATTTGCGGTGGTGTGATGTGAATGAAGGGTCTGACCCTGCGTATTTGCTCCAGCGCTTCTGAGAGGCTTGCGCCGGTGCGGATGAGATATGCCGCCGCCAGGGTGGGCGCCCGGCCAACGCCCGCTCCGCAATGAATATAAACTTTACCGCCGTCATCGAGAACCCGCTGGATGAAAGCGATGCCCTCCTGGAGGTGCTGGAAGGACGGGGCCTGGTCGTCCACCGTTGGCAGGTAGCAGTATTCCTGCGGGGCCAGGCCAAGGCGGGCGTCGTCTTTTTCGATGCGCAGGTTCACCACCGCATGAATGCCGTTGCGCTGTAAATGCGCCAGCCCGCGAGCGCGATATTGCGGGCCGACAAACAATTGCGGCGTCACCTGGCTGTACTTCAACAAGGGAACGCCGGTGAGCAGCGGCAGCCCGCGCGCATACAGCCAGAGCAGGGTGGTGGGCAGCCCTTGTTCTCGCAGCCGGCGACTCAGGATTGAAAACGCTTTCATCACTGCGGCAGTCCTATCGGTCCGGAAAACTCAAAGTTGTCAGACAACTTCGCTGGCGGAGCATGCTTCAGCCCGGTGGGGTGGGGGAGGCCTTGTGATTCCGGTTGTTGGCGACGATGGCAGCGAACACCAGCGTGGCCACTGCGGCGCTGGTGAAGATGGCAATCATCACGGTTTGCGGCCCGACCGGCTCGAAGAGCTGGCCGACGATCCAGGGCAGGATCATCCCGCCGGAGCTGGCTCCGACGAAGAACCACGCCGTCATCTTACCGGTGATGGTCATCTTCTCTTGCGCCAGGTTGAGCATCGTCGGGAAGATGGTCGCCATGAACAAACCGGTGCCGATTGTCCCGATCCAAAGCGCCTCTTGCGAGCCTGGGAAGGCTAAGATGAGTGCCAGGCTGGCGAGGCAGCCGGCCAGGTCGATGGCCAGGAGCGTTCCGGCCCGCAGCCTGGATGCCACCGGGATGCCGACCAGCCGCCCGGCCGTCAGCGCACCCCAAAAGAGCGACGTCAGGTAGGCCGCCGAGGTCTCCGTTCCCAGGCTCATAGATATCGTATAGGTATATACCCAGCCGCCATAACCGGCTTCGCTGCCCACGTAGAGGAAAAAGAAGACCACGATCAAAGCCAGCAGTGCCGGGCGCACGGGTTTCACCACGCTGGTGCGGTCGTTGACCTGCGGGGGCGGGCTGGGCATGCGTGAAAGCCACCAGGCGATCGGAACGAGCAGCGCCGCCAGGATCCAATACGCCAGCCGGATGCCGCCGGGGGTTTGGACAGTCTGCGCGACGATGAGCGGGGTGAGGAGCGCGCCGATGCCAAAGGTGAAGTGCAGCCCGTTCATAAACGGTGCGACTTTATCTCGATGCAGCCAGACAAGGAGCGTGTTCCCGCCCACGTCCACCGTGCCTTCGGCGAAGCCCACCAAAAGAAGTGCGAGCGCCAGGAGAGGCAAGGCAGGGATGATCGGCACAAGGAAGAGCAGGAAGCCGATCAACGCCAGCCCGATGCTCATCACCGGGTTTCCGGGGCGTTTGTCATACAACCGGCCGGAGTTGATCGAGCCAAGGAGATAGCCAAGCGAGCGCACGACGAACAGGAAGCTGATGTTGCCGATATCGGAGTGCGTGTTTTCAGCCAGGCCGGGCAGCGTTGGGCCAAGCGACGCGGTTGTAAGCCCAAGGCCGATGAATCCGGCGTAGTAAGCGAATGTGCGGAGGATCTTCGACGGCGCGGCGGTGTTCTGTGCGGCTTCGTTGGATGAAGGCATACCTGCTCTTTTCGGAGGATAATTCGGTGTATTATACTCGAAACGCGAGAGAACCTATTGTTTTCGATAATAATTCTTATCGAAACCATTGGGGGATTCAAACTTCCGAAAGTCCTCCCCCACAGGTTCGCGCGATGATGTGCAATCGAAACAGAGATAGCGCATCGCAGGCCACCATCGATGAGCGTTAACAGGTTGTTGACCTCCCCTCACCGCCGAATCTGGTATAGTTACAGGTAAGAAAACTCTGCCAGGTTGTCTGACAATATGTACAACGATCCGCAAGTCGTCCATTTTGAGAGCGCGCTGGATGATTTTCACCAGGCGCGCCGCAGGGCTTCGCTGCAAGCTGTTCTGGCGCGTTTGCGGGGTAAATCCATCGCCATGCTGTCCTATGACGAAGTCCGCGCCCGTCTCGGCGGTATCGAAGAACCCATCCGCGAGCTCAAAGATATTCCCCTGGATGCGATCATCGGCACCGTCAGCCGGTATGCCGATTTTTCCCGCACGCTCCTGCCCCTGCGCAGCACCGACTCATCGCGATGGGCACGCGTACGGGTTGCCAACGATAAAATGGAAGGCCTCCCCCCCATCGAGGTGTACCAGATCGGTGACGCTTATTTCATCCTCGACGGTCACCATCGCGCTTCGGTGGCGCGCGAAATGGGCAGCAAGCATATCCAGGCTTACGTTCGCCAGGTTAGAACACGTGTTCCCCTTTCCCCCACCGACCAGGTGGAAGATGTGATCCTCAAGGCTGAATATACTGCCTTCCTGGAAAAGACCCGGCTGGATGAATCGCGCCCGGAAGCCGACCTGCATGTCACCGTCCCTGGCGAATACGATACGCTCCTCGAGCATATCTCGGTTCACCGTTATTATATGGGTATCGAGGAAAACCGCGAGGTGCCCTTCACCGAAGCGGCAACCCACTGGTTCGACACCGTTTACCGCCCGGTGGCACGCATCATCCACCAGCGTAATTTGTTGAAAGATTTTCCCCGCCGCACCGAAGCCGACCTGTATATCTGGATTATGGAGCACCGCGCTGCGCTCGAGGATGAGCTGGGCTGGCGCGTGAACCCAGATACGGCGCTGCAAGACCTTTCATCCCGGTCTACACGCAATTTCAGACTGGCTTTAAGCCGGGTCCTCCGTAAGTTGGTGGATACGATCACGCCGGAGGAAATCGAGCCCAGCCCTCCGCCTGGGGCATGGCGCCGCCAGCGCGAAGAAGACCTGGGTGAAACAGGCCTTTTCCGCAATGTCATGGTGGCTCTGCCAGGCGACGAGACCGGCTGGCAGGCTCTGGACCTGGCCCTATCGATCGCCGAGCGCGAAAAGTCGCTCCTGGGCGGTCTGTACGTGACGCAGCCGAATAAAGATGGTGAATCCAATGAGCATCTCGATCATCTGCGCCAGACATTCGAAACCCGCTGCCGTGAAAGAGGCGTGGATGGCCGGCTGGCGGTGGAAAGCGGCAACGTCACCCGCCTGATATTCGACCGCTCCTTCTGGGCCGACCTGTTGGTGATGCGCCTGCTTTATCCCCCGCCCCTGCAGGCGTTCCGCCGTTTGCGGTCGGGCTTGCGCAGTTTGATCCGTTTATCCACCGTTCCGCTGCTGGTTTGCCCGCCCGGCGCCCCGGCCGATTTTCGTTCTGCGGTGCTGGCTTACGGAGGCGGGCCGCGCTCTGACGAAGCCCTCTTTGTTGCCACTTACCTGGCATCGTGCTGGCACCTCGACCTGACGGTGGTAGCTGTGGACCGCAGCCGCAGCGGCGATGACACGTTGCTTTCGCGCGCCTGGCATTACCTCGAAACCCACAACGTCTCAGAAGTGCACTATAAATTCAAGAAAGGCGACCCCGCCCGGAACATTCTCCAGGTTGCCGAGGGCAGCGAACTGATCATCATGGGGGGTTATGAAAGCGGACTGCTGCGGGAGATCCTCTTTGGCAGCACGGTGGACCGCGTGCTCTGGTCGGCGAAGTGCGCAGTGCTGATCTGCCGTTAGCGCCTCACTGCGAGTCCGGCTCCTGGTCTTCCTTTCGGTCCAGCACCAGGCGTACCAAAGCGCGCAACAAAGCGGCCTGTTGCGCAAACAGGCGCGAAACATCCGAACCGTCTTCCGGAGTGCCCTCCCAGATGTAAACCCCCGCCGGGGTGAGCGTGCTCAGGCGCACCTCGCCCTCGGCGACCGGTTCATCGGAGTGGAACTGCTCCAAGCTGCCCATCGGCCGCGCCAGGCGGATTCCTTCATAAACCAGCGGCGTGATCTGCTCGTCATAGGTATCCCAGACTATCAACCCGCCTTGATGGTTCAGGTAACGTGCCGTTCCATCGCTATAGGAAGCCAGCACATCCACGCCGCCCTGGTAAGGAACCTCAATGACGATGCCCAGAACCTGTTGAGCCATGGCAGCCGAGGGCGCCTTCCCCAACCGGCGCAAATTGTGCCATGCCCATAACTGCAAGATCGTCTCTTGGGAGATCAACGTCGCCGCGCGCAGGAGCCGTTTCGCTTCTTCAAGATTGCCCTTCTGGATCTGGATATGTGCTGCTGTGAGCATCACCCACGGGAAACGGCTCATCTCCACCTGCAAGATGCTGTCAGCCTCTTCCAGCTGCCCCTGCTGAATCAACTCGACGGCATGCGAGAAATCGTCATCTCGCTCCGTGTTCATATTGGAAACGATCGCTTCCAGGTCCCAATCAGGGAATAACATCGCGCGCGTTTGCGACATATCAGGGCTTCCTTCCTGCACTTAGTATAAAGGTGTTTCATGGGTCGTGTCAATCACGCGCCTGTCTGCCCGGCAGCCCATGATATACTATGCGCTTACCCTCCGCTCATCAAAAAGCAGGCACATGAAAGCTTTCGACACAGGTGAACTTCCAGCCGGGCAGGCAGCCGTTTCCTCGCGAAAAGCGTTAATCATCCTCTACGTCCTGGCGGTCGCATTCTATTGGGCCAGCCTGTACTTCTACGTCCCCACTCTGCCGCTTTACGTGAAAACGCGGGTCGATAGCCTCGCCGCCGTGGGAACGATCCTTTCGATGTACGGCCTCTGGCAGGCCATCATCCGCCTACCGCTGGGCATCGCCTCCGATTGGGCCGGGTGGCGTAAGCCCTTCATCCTGGGCGGGTTCCTCCTCTCGGCCGTTGGCGCTTATGTGATGGCCACCACCTCCACCGGGTTCGGGCTGGGGGCAGGCCGGGCCGTCACCGGGCTTGCGGCGGGCACCTGGGTGCTATTGACGGTGGTGTTCAGCGGCCTCTTTCCCCCGGAAGATGCCGTGCGCGCCACGGCCATGCTGACGGTTGCCAACTCGCTCAGCCGAATGGTCTCATCGGGAATGAACGGCTGGTTGAATGAAACGGGCGGTTACCCGCTGGCGTTTTTCGTTGCCATTGGCGTGGCCTTCGTGGCCATCCTGGTCGTTTTGCCGGCCCGCGAGCAACGGCTGGCGCCTGTTCAACCCTCTGTGAAGGGAATCGCCGGGCTGATCACCCGGCCGGATGTGCTGCGGCCGTCATTGCTTGGCGCGCTCGCGCAATATGTGACCTGGGCGGCCACCTTGAGCTTCACCCCCATCCTGGCAAGCAACCTGGGCGCTTCAGATATGGTTCAGAGCCTCCTTACCAGCGGTAGCATCGGCGTGGTAACGATCGGTAATCTGCTGACGGCCACGCTGGCCCGCAAAGCCGGGAACCGCACGCTGGCCGGCTGGAGTTTCGCCCTTCTGGCTGCCGGAGCGGTGCTGGCCGGGCTGGCTCCCAGCCTGGTAGTGTTGTTCGTGGCACAGTTCATCATCAGCGTTGGTTCGGGCATCGCCCACCCTCTTTTCATGGGCTTGTCGATCTCCAAAGTGGATGGCAGCCAGCGCTCCACGGCCATGGGGCTTCACCAGGCGGTGTATGGCTTTGGCATGTTCGCAGGGCCGTCGCTCAGCGGCGCGCTGGCCGATTGGATGGGCATCCAGCCGATGTTCATCCTCACGGGTGTCCTTTGTCTCATCCTGGGTTACCTGGGGGTGCGCTGGCTGGCTTCGGCCGGGTTGTAGGGCGGGTTGCGTTGTATAATAATTGCAATGTCATTCCTTACCCTGTTGACCGATTTTGGACTCCAGGACGGATATCCCGGTATCATGAAAGGGGTGATCTATTCCATCGCCCCCGGCTGCCGGATTGCTGACATCACCCACTCGATCTCGCCGCAAAATATCCGTGAGGGCGGACTGGCCCTCTCTCGCGCGTACCGTTACTTCCCGGATAGTACCATCCATATCGCCGTGGTTGACCCCGGCGTGGGGACGGCCCGCCGGCCGCTGGCGATGCAACTCGGTAGGTATTTTTTCGTCGGGCCGGATAACGGCCTTTTTACAGATGTGATCCTCGAAGCGCGCCAGAACGGCTGGGAAACCTGTTTCATCCACCTCAACCGGCCGCAATATTGGCTGCCGAATCCGTCCAGGGTCTTCCATGGGCGCGATATTTTCGCGCCGGCAGCCGCTCACCTGGCTGCCGGGGTGGGCTTGAAGGAACTTGGCGACGAGATCCACGATCCTGCCTTGCTCCCTCCGCTGCTCCCGCAGCAGACCGCCGCCGGCTGGAAAGGCTACGTGGTGGCCGTGGATCATTTTGGCAACCTCAGCACGAACATCCTGGAGAATCACCTGGCAGGGCTGGGCAGGGTGCGCGTGCAGGTGGCCGGGCGGGTGATCGAAGGGCTTGTCAAGACATTCGGTGAAAGACCATCGGGCGAGCTGGTCGCGCTGATTGGCACCGACCATGACCTCTCGATCTCGATCGTCAACGGAGACGCCCGTGCGGTGCTCGGCGTCGGCGTTGGAGCTGAAGTGACAGTCTCAGGAGATGCTGCCGCATGACGGTGATCACGCTCTCGAGCGACTTCAACCATGCCGATTATGCCTGCGGCCTGCTGCACGGCGTCATCTGGTCGATTGCCCCCGGCGCCGAAATTGTGGATCTCACCCATGATCTGCCCCGGCATGACGTTCTGTCAGGCGCCCTGCTCCTCTACCGAAGCTTGCCGTATTTCCCGGCGGGCAGTGTGCATGTAGTGGTGGTGGATCCGGGCGTAGGCACCCGTCGCCGTCCGCTGGCTGCCCGCCTTGGCGAGCAGTATTTCATCGGGCCGGATAACGGCCTCGTCACCCTCGCGGCCAGGCGCTGCCTGCAGCACAGCGAGCCGGTGCAATACTTTCACCTCGACCGGCCCGCCTTTTGGCTGGAAGATGTCAGCTCCATCTTCCACGGGCGCGACATCTTCGCGCCTGCGGCAGCGCATCTGGCTGCCGGTGTGCGCATCGATGATATGGGCAGCCCGATCGAGGACCCGGTTTTACTGGAATTTCCCCTCCCAGAAAGAACCGCTTTTGGGCTGCTTGGTCGAGTGGTGCATGTTGATCATTTTGGCAACCTCTCGACGAATATCGATGGCGCGATGGTTCGCGGCCGGCACGGTCTGGAGGTTAAGGTCGGCCCGGCGACGATCCGGGGGTTATCACTCGCTTTCGGCGAGCGCCCGGCAGGAGAACTTGTGGCGCTGATCGACAGCTCCGGGTTCGTGACGGTCGCTGTTGTCAATGGCTCAGCCGAATCATTGCTGGGAACCGGCGTGGGCAGCACAGTCGAAATTCATTGGAGCAGCGGGAATTGAAAACAGACGGGGCTTTACCGATGCAAACCGACCACAACCTCCCATTGTTGGTGAAGGACCTGAGCTTCAGGTACCAGCGCAGGCCGGCTCCTTCGATCAGCGGCATTTCGATGGAGGTGAAACCCGGCGAACTGGTGCTGATCGCCGGTGTGAGCGGATGCGGCAAGACCACATTAATGCGCTGCATCAACGGGCTGGCGCCGCGCGTTTACCAGGGCGATATCAGCGGTGAGGTGCGGATATTCGGTAAATCCGTGCAAGACATGAGCATGACCGAGCTCTCACAGCGCGTCGGCACGTTGCTCCAGGACCCGGAAAGGCAAATTGTTTCAAGCCATGTGTTCAACGAAGTCGCCTTCGGGCTGGAAAACCTGGCCGTTCCGCGCCAGCGCATCATCTACCGCGTTAACGAAACGCTCGAATACTTGAATATCGAGCACCTTTGCGAGCGCCAGACCTTCCACCTTTCGGGCGGGGAGAAGCAAAAGGTGGCCCTGGCGGGCGTGCTGGTGATGCAGCCCAAAGTGCTTCTGCTGGATGAGCCGCTTGCCAGCCTGGACCCGGCTTCGGCGGCCGAGGCGCTTGCAATCTTCCGCAAATTGGCCGATGATGGTATCTCCGTCATCATTGTGGAGCACCGGGTAGAAGATGTGCTCGCTATCAAGCCGGATAAGGTGTTGTTCATGGATGCGGGTCAGGTGATCTATCAGGGCGATGCGGGCGGCCTGTATGATTCGGTTGACATTTCGAAAGTGAAGCTGCCTGCCAGGGCGGTCCTCCGGCGGGCGCAAAAAGCCTCCACGCAGCCATTCAAGGCTGCCCTGCCCCCTGCAGACGGCCAGGAACTGGTGCGGTTCGAACAGGTTGAATTCCGTTACCAGCCCGACAGCCCTCCGGTGCTCAAGGAGATCGATTTTTCGATCTGCAAAGGCGATGTGATCGCAATACTTGGTCCAAACGGCGCCGGCAAGACCACCCTTGTGAAGCATGCTCTGGGCCTTTTGAAGCCGACGCGCGGGACCGTCTTGATTGAGGGCAAACCGACTCACAGCTTGACGGTTGCGGAGGCCGCATCGACCGTTGGTTATGTGTTCCAAAGCCCAACTCAGATGCTGTTTGCACCGACGGTGCAGGCCGAGTTGGAGTTCGGCCCGAAAAACCTCAAACACTCCACCGAACAAATCGAGAAGGATGTCGGTTGGGCATTGGAAAGTGTGCACATGAACGGCGAGCGCAAAACGCCTCCGCTGGCGCTCTCTTTTGGCCAGCAAAAGCGCGTGAGCATCGCCGCCATTCTCGCCATGCGTTCGCGCATTCTGATGATGGATGAACCGACTGCCGGGCAGGATTACTGGAATTACATTTCGTTCATGGATTCCATTTTGCAGATGCCCGGCTTCGATGCAATCCTGTTCATCACGCACGACGTCGATCTGGCATTGATTTACGCCAACCGGGTGCTTCTCCTCAAAGATGGAACGGTTGCAGCTTATGGTAGCCCCGAAAATGTGCTTGCCGATGAAAATTTACTGCATAGCACCCGCTTGCGGCCAACTTCTCTGTTGCGGTTGAACCTGGAGCTCCTACCGCGGACCGGGCGATTCATGCGGGCAGAAGCTCTGGTTGACTATGTTTCATCCAATCATCAAGTAACGGAGGTGTAATGATGAAGAAATCGTTATGGGCGTTTGGCACCCGCGAGGTCGTATTTTCGGCCATCGGGGCGGCGCTGTATGCCGTGCTTTCGTATGGCACCAATATGCTCCAAATTGCGGGTTCAGGGAATGTCTCGTTTCGGCCGGCGGTGGCCATTCCGATGTTCTTTGGGCTGGCATTTGGGCCGATTGTGGGCTTTTTGACGGGCGCCATCGGTAACACCTTGAGTGATTTCCTCTCGGGTTACGGTTTTTATGGCTGGTGGGGGCTTGGCAACGGCCTGATGGGCCTGGTTCCCGGCTTAATTCACCAGACGATCACCAATTTCCGCGGCGCAGCCGATATCATCAAATCGGAGGTGATGGTGGTCGTCGGGGCGTTCGTCGGCATGGCTGTGGCCTCGCTTTCCGAGTTGTGGGTCTCGGGCGTGGACTTTGCCACCACGGTGACGATCAACTTTATGCCTGCTTTCATCAGCAACATCGTCAACGGGTTGATCCTGGTACCCATCTTAATGGTCGCATATAGCGCCATTGTCGCCCGGTCCGGTCGCTAAGAGGTTTCGATGAGTGATCCAGCCCCAGGCCGAAGCCTGAGGCTGGATCACCGGCGGAGAACTTATGCTGGTCAGCTTCCAATACCGCCCACGAAAGAGCGTCATCGAACGCTTTGATCCACGCGCCCGGTGGATAGCGTCATTTGCTTTGCTGTTCTCGATCGTTCTATTCTGGGATGTTCGCCTGCTGGCAGTCTTTTTCGTCATTGCGATGGCGCAGGTGTTCCTTGCGCGGATTACCTGGAAGGAAACCCACCGTGCCTGGATCTTGTTGATCATTCTTTCAACAATTATGATTGTTGTCAACACCATCATCACCGGCAGCGGAACGATCGCCGGGGTGGTCGGCAGTGGAAAACCTGTTTTCCATTTTGAGATCAAAATACCTTTGGTCGGCTGGGAGATCCGGTACGCTCTTACCCGCGAGCGCCTCTGGTTTGCCCTGGCTCAATACCTGCGCGTGTTCTCGATTGGCGCCTTATTTCTCGTCATCCCATTCACAATGGATCCACGCATCTATGGTGTTACATTCCGCGGGATTGGCCTCCCGGATAAGCTGGCCTTTACCATGGATCTGGCATTCCGTTTCATCCCGACCCTCGCGCGAGATTATCAAGTGACGGTGGATGCCCAACGAGCACGGGGGTTTGAGCTTGAAAAAACGGAAGGCGGGCTGTTTGCGCAGATTCGCCGGGTGGCACCTCTCATCGTGCCGGTGACGATGAACTCGATCCTCGCGGGAGAAGACATCGCCAACGCCATGGATCTGCGCTGCTTTGGATTAAAGAAAAGAACCTGGGTGGAAGCGTTAAAATATCAATGGCCCGATTACTTGTTGATAGGTGCCGGGGGGTTGATCTTAATCATCTGCCTGATCTTACGCTTCGGCCTGAACTTTGGGAATTTCTGGTTCCCAACATAGTCACCCAATGGAGGACTACCAGATGGAAACCGATCAAGGAAAAAGCAATCAGTCTGCCGGCGAAGGCGATATTCACCAGCAGTTTCAGAATCGTGTGATCGCCAGCCAGCTCACCATCCGGCAGGGCGGCGCAAAAACCATCGAAGCCAACGATGTGACGATGCGCCAGGCGGCTGCTCTGCGCGTGAATGTGGAACAGGTGGATGCCAGCGGGAGCGCTCTTGGCCTGGTGCAGGCGCAGACAGCCCGCCTTGATAATTCCACCATCGCCGGGATGTATGCCAAAGGCGGGGTGACGATGGACCAGTCGCTCAGCAACGCGCTTGTGGCTGCCGGCGAGGTGAACATGGATCAATCCGCGGCGGTCGTCCTCGTCTCGAAAGAAGTGAAACTCAAGAGCAGCACTACCGTTTTCTTGTTTGCACAGCACGTCGAGGGAGATGTGACCACCCTGTTCAAGTCGCAAGATGCGGTTATCTTTGGAGCAGTCGCAGGCCTTGTCGGAGGATTGTTGATGCTCCTTTCGCGCATCTTGAGACGCAAATAACATGCCGGTACGCATCGTCGTCGCCTCCACCAACCCTGTGAAGATCGAAGCCGTCAGGCTGGGCTTTTTGGCCTGGCTGCCGGGGGAAGAACTGGTGGTACTCCCTGTCGATGCCCCCAGCGAGATAAGCGTCCAGCCGATGAGCGATGAAGAAACGTATCGCGGCGCAAAAAACCGGGTACGCAATGCCATGAAGATCGAACCGGGCGCTGATTTCTGGGCCGGGATTGAAGGCGGCGTGGAGGAACACCCGGAAGGTTTGGCTGCGTTTGCCTGGATTGTGGTGCAGTCGAAAGAGCGGTATGGATCGGCTCGCTCGGCGATGTTCTTCCTGCCCAAGACCGTCTCTGAATTGGTCCGCCAGGGTGTTGAACTGGGCAAGGCGGACGATATCATCTTTTACCGCTCGAACTCGAAACAAGCCAACGGCGCGATTGGCCTGCTCACCGGAGACCGGGTGACCCGCACCGACCTGTACGAGCATGCTGTGTTGATGGCGATTGCACCCGTGTTGAACGCGGAGCTATATCCGTGAGTCCTAGCCACCTGGATGTGAATGAGGAATTCCAGGCAGGGACGATCTCCTGGGCGATCGAACGCTATCTTCAGACGGTTCGCCAGGCGCGCAGCCCGCGCACTGCGCAGACCTACCGGAACGCGCTCAATGCTTTTTCATCCGTGCTCAATGCGCACCAGCTGCAACCCGATAAATTCTCGATTGGTGATCTGCCCGAAGAAGCGATTGCCTGGTTCGCGGAGGCGCTCAAAGAGAAAAGCCCAGCAACCGAGTCGCTTTACCTGACGGCTGCTGCTGGCTTTTACGATTTTCTGGCAGCCGAAGACCTGATAAAGGTGAACCTTCCGCGTATTCGGCTGCTCATCCGGCAGCGCGCGCGGCGGCCGGGGCAGCGTCTTCCACAGTTCCCTGGCAGCGCTATCGATGAACTGCTTACCAAGATCGATTTACTCGCCGGAGCCTCGGTTGAGGATGCCGCCGAACGCCTCCGCAACCTGCGTGACCGGGCGTTTTTCTATACCCTTGCCGATACCGGCCTGCGGGTGCATGAAGCGTGTAATCTAAAACGCGGTGATATCGATTGGAATGAGCTCAAGGCCATCGTAATCGGAAAAGGCAACCGAGAGGCCGTCATCCGTTTCTCGGAGCGTTCGATCGAAGCCATCAAAGACTACCTCAAAGCCCGGGCCGTCCTCGACGGCGCCAGCGGCGTGCCCCTCACCCGCCTGCCATTATTTGCCCGGCATGATCCCGGCGCGGGGAAGAAAATCCGCCCAATGACCACCACCACAGGCCGCAATATCGTCGCTGAGCGCGTCCGCACCTTGCTTGGCGACTACATGGTCGGCGCGATCACCCCGCATTCCTTCCGGCATTATTTTGTCACCAAAGTGCTGCGCACATCCGGCAACCTGAAACTTGCGCAGGAATTGGCGCGCCACCGCAACATCGCCGTCACCCAGCGCTATGCTCACCTGAGCGATGATGAACTGGATAAGGGCTACCGGCAGGCCATCGAAGGAAAATGACATCATTTGCACCCCTTGATAGGGAGCATCTGGCCCTGTTCTTGCAATATCGAAAAGTGTGATAATCAGTAGATCATATATAATGAGTGATGAGGCCGGCTATCGATCACTTGCCCCGAGGGGATGCCGATCATGAAGACTTCAATCTGGGATATTCTCACCTTCTTGTTGATTGTCGGGATTGTATTGATTGCCCTGGCGGCGCTTTTGCTGTTCATCAACCCAAACCTGCCGTTTAACCCCTTCCCTCCCCAGGGCGGCGGGTTGTCGTCACTCTTCATCCCATCGCCAACCGCCACGGTGCGCAGGCTTCCGCCCACATGGACTCCTACCCCGCGTCCCACCGAAGCGGCCACGCCTACGCGTAAACCAACTTCCACCGCGGCGCCCACTTCAACGCCTTTTGTTATCACGCCGTTTGTGCTTCCCAGCCCCACGCAGCCGCCGAAATCGCTCTTGCCCACCAATGAGCGCCTGCCGCTCGAAGGCAAATGCAAGGTAGTCAGCCAGGACCCTGCAGACGGCACCAGTTTCAAACCTGGAACAGTCTTCACCACCCGCTGGGTGCTGCAGAATACCAGCGACACCAACTGGCCCTCGGATGGCATTGATGTGCGCTTCAAGAGCGGAGAATCGATGCATACCGGCAAGAGCATCATCGATCTACCGCGCACGGTTGTCCCAGGCGATACATTCGAGGTGACCGTCACCATGCAGGCTCCAAAGACGGCGGGATATCACATCACCTATTGGGCATTCATGGAGGGCTTGAATCCCCGCTGCACATTCTATGTAGAGATCTTTACGGATACCAGCCCCTGATCTTTGACTAGGTACCCCGTTTCATCAGTGAAAAGGAGCGCAAAGGCGCTTCTTTTTCATTCCAATTGCCCTTTGAGATACTGCAGATAGGGTACAATGTTACCTCTACATTTTCTTTTGCGGCGGTTACGATGCAGCGACCTGACCTCAGCAATACCCCCCCGGATGTGATCCGATATATCGAATTCTTAGAACGGAAATTGGGCCTGGGTGCTTCCAGGGCAGATGCTCTTACCCCTCTATCGGAAGCACTGCAAGAAGTGGTGTATACCGAGCCAGAAACCACCAGCTGCATTTTGACGGTGAGTGCGTCGGGATGGATCAAGCGAACATACCGCCACCTCTACCCCAGGCAGCATCGCGGTGGGATGGGGATCTTTGACCTGGATACCGTGCCGCCCGATCACCCATCCTTGCTGGCCTCGGTGGACGAGAAGCAAACCGCCCTGGTGTTCACAAGCAATGCACGTGTGTTTCGCCTATCTGTTGGCAGCCTGGATTCACTCCCCGTGCGCTCGAAGGGCATCAATGTGTTGGAGCGTTTCGGGTTGGAAGCCGGTGAAAGAGTGGTCGCGATATTGCCAGAGCAGGCTCGTGGGTATGTTGCCCTGGCCAGCGAGCTCGGCAAAGTGCGTTGTTTACGTCACCACCTGTTTGGTGAGCATATGCGGCAGGGAACACAGCTTTACAACCTGCTGGAATTTGGTCCGTTGGCAGCAGCTTGCTGGACTCCGGGCAGCGCAGACCTTCTTCTGGTCACCCGGGCCGGAACGGGAATTCGCTTTCCTGAAAAGGCCATTCCCCCACAGGGTGGCCTCGGGTTGAGGGTGGCAGAGAACGACTCAGTGGTGAGTATTGCATCAGTGGATGACAGTAGCAGTGTGTTTGTGCTCTCCGCCGATGGGAAAGGCACGCTCAGGCAAATGAGCGGCTTTGCTGCAAACAAATCTCCCGGTGGCAGTGGTAAATTGGTGCTCAAGAGCAGCAGTGTGGTCGGCGCATGCACAACGGACTTGAATGATGACCTGTTCATCATTTCGCGCCTTGGGAAGATCATTCGCTTCAAAGCGGATGAGGTACCGCCCACCGAGGGCGTTGTACAGGGCGTCAACTGCATTGCCTTGCGCGCCGATGAGGCGAAGGCGTTGGTGAATGTGTGTTTGGTTACTTTGGGATAGGAAGAAGGGCTTGGTAACAGGGTGTTATAATGGCTACGCGCATTTAATAGAAGTGGCGCCCACGAAAAGTATGCCAGGAATTCCACGCACGCGGACAACCCCTGCGGTGAATAATTCCGGTTCCTCCCGCCGCAATATGCTGTTGTTACTCTTAACCCCCCCCTGCCCCGCCCCGTTTTTTATCCAGGATACGTCTTCTAATGGCTACACGCAATTTTCCTCCGGAGCTCTACTATGACCGAATACTCCCTCCCGTACGGCCGTTCAAAAATTACTGTTACCCTGCCGGATTCGGTTGACCAGCAGCTTATCCTGCCGGCTTACACCGCTGCTGCCCCCGAACCATTGGTTGTCGTCCGTGAGGCGATCGACCACCCGCTCGGATTCAACTGGAACATCGGCCCCACGGCCACCGTGGCCGTCGCTGTGAACGACAAGACGCGGCCGGTGCCCAACCATCTGCTCCTTACCCCGCTGCTGGCGAAACTGGCTTCTTTCGGCATCCCCGACGAGCAAATCCACATCTGGATCGCATCCGGAACCCATATCCCAATGCAGCCGGAAGAGTTCATCGCCATCTTACCCCCCGAAATCATTGCTCGATACCGAATTGCTGCGCACAACGCCGATGACGCAGAGAATCTGGAATACCTCGGTCAAACCTCTGCGGGAAGCCCTGTCTGGGTAAACAGGCGCTTCCATGCCGCCGACCTGCGGATTGTCGTCGGCGATATCGAACCGCACCACTTCGCCGGGTTTTCCGGGGGGTATAAATCTGCAGCTATCGGGCTGGCCGGCCGCAAGACGATCAACCACAACCACGCGCTGCTCATCCGCCCCAATTCCTGGATCGGCATCTTCGAGGAAAACCCCTTGCGCCAGGATATCGAGGAAATTGGGGCGCTGATGAACATTGACCTTGCCCTCAACGCAATTCTCAACCAGGATAAGGCAATTGTCGCGGCATTCTTTGGCCGCCCGGGGCTCGTCTCCAGGGCGGGCATCCCGGTCTCGAAATCCGTCTGCGGAACCCATTGTGAACGCCAATTCGACCTGGTGATCGCTTCCGCAGGCGGCCATCCGAAAGATATCAACTTCTACCAGGCCCAAAAAGCATTGACGCACGCCTCGATGTTCTGCAAACCGGGCGGTGCCCTCGTTCTCGTGGCCTCATGCCCGGAAGGCACAGGCAGCCGCGCATATGAAGACTTCATGACAGGTTTGCAGACCCCAAGTGAAGTGATGGAGAAGTTCTCTTCAATGGAGTTTCGCGTGGGGCCTCATAAAGCCTTTCAGGTCGCGCGGTTGCTCTCGGAGCATCCGATCTACTTGTTGTCTGAACTCCAACCCGGCCTGGTCAGCCGCCTCTTGATGCAGCCCATTTCACGGGTCGAAGATGTGGTCGCCCGCCTGATCGAACAGGCAGAGCGCCCGCTCACCGCCGCCATCTTGCCGCATGCCACAACCACCATCCGCAGGTCTTGACATACAGACCAATAACATTTCATGCAATAATGGGTTAGAATATAGGAAACCTGACCAGTGGAGTATGAATGGAAACGAACTCGCGTCCGCCCGGCAAAACGACGATCGCCCCTGAAGTGCTCCTGACCATTGCGCGCCTCAGCGCTTTGAGCGTTCCGGGGGTAAACCGGCTTTGCACTACCCCCACCGATGTCAACCAGTTCTTCACTCGTGGAACGAGCGAGGGGGTGCGCATCAGCGTGGAGAATGGGGTCGTATATTCGGACATTTACGTCATCTTGAATCACGATACCAACGTGCGCGAAGTCAGCCGCGAAATCCAGGCAAAGGTCGCCAGGGCGATCTCGGAGATGGTCGGGATGGAAGTTGGGAAAGTCAATATTCACGTAGAAGATATCGATTACAGTCAACCAGCAGAGTCATAACCGTATGAAATCACGCACCAAGGCTCGTGGTTTGGCCTTGCAGGTACTTTACGAAATTGATCTGACCGGACACTCCCCTGTAGAAGCGCTGCAGGAGCGCCTCGAGGATAAAGCCCTCGAGGATGGTATGGCCGAGTTCGCCAGGCAGATCATCATGGGGGTCATCCCAATCACCGATAAGCTCGATAACCTGATCGCCCAACACGCCCCGGAATGGCCCATGGATCAGGTGGCGGTCATCGATCGCAATATCTTGCGCATCGCTCTGTGGGAATTTGCCGTCGCCAGTTGCACCCCGGTGAAAGTTGCCATCAACGAAGCAATTGAATTAAGCAAGCTGTTCGGCTCAGATAGCACACCCCGCTTCATCAATGGCGTGCTAGGAAGCCTCGCAGCTCGCCAGGCTGAGATCCAACAGGAATTTGCTTCTCAGACATTCAGACCCTCAACACCCAAAACCGATTCATAACTCTTCAAAGGAGCGCCATGAAGTTGTTAAGGGTCCATTTACTCGCCACCCGCTCGATCAGTCTGCTCCTTTTGTTCTCACTGGCGTTGAGCGCCTGTTCAACGTTGTTTTCGCCCACTCCATCTGCTCCTTCTCAAGGGGAACCCCCGGCGGCAGAGGTTGGCCAGCCCAAACTCCTTGTCGAGTTGGAGTTTAAAACGACCATCCCCCAGCCTCTCGAAAATGGTCAGGAGCTCAAGCTCGAAATCATGGACGAGGTCACCGGCCTGGCTTTGAACCCGCAGCGCTATGCGATGCAGGCCGAGAGCCCCACCACGTACAGCATCAAAATCAGCGTGCCTGCCGGTTCGGTGATTAAATACCGATATATCCAGGAAGGCAACCAGACCGCGATCGAGTACAACAGCATCGGGCGGCAGGTGCGTTACCGGCTTTATAACGCGACCAACCCTGCGACCATTCAAGATGCCGTTCTCGCCTGGAACAACCTGGCGTATCAAGGGGTTTATGGGCGTGTCCAGGGGCATGTGACCGACAGCGCGACCGGCGCGCCTGTCCCGGCCAGCCTCGTTACCATTGGCGGGCAAGACACCCTCACCGCCTCCGATGGTTCGTTTCTGATCGACCGGCTCCCACCAGGCACGCACAACCTGGTGGTTTATAGCCTGGATGGCGGGCATAAAGTCTTCCAACAACAGGCGGAGGTCGCCTCCGATTCTTCCACGCCCGCTGAAATCAAGGTTGACCCTGCCGGCCTGGTGAAAGTCACCTTCGTTGTCACCCCGCCGGAGGGTAATCCGCCGGGTATACCTATCCGTCTGATGGGCAACATTACCTCATTAGGGAACACTTTCGCCGACCTGCGCGGAGGCGTCAGCGGATTAGCCTCGCGGGCTCCGCTGCTTCGCTATACCGATACCGGCCAGTACACATTGGAATTGAACCTGCCCGCCGGCCTCGATCTGCGCTACAAATACACCCTCGGCGACGGATTCTGGAACGCCGAGCGATCCGGCACAGGCGGGTTCAACACCCGCCAGTTGATCGTCCCTGCCCAGCCCATCACTATTGAGGACAAGATCGACACCTGGCAAACGACGGGTAAAGCGCCCGTCACCTTCCGCGTCACGGTTCCGGCAAACACCCCGCCCGGCGATACGGTTTCTATCCAGTTCAATCCGTATGGCTGGACGGAACCTATCCCAATGTGGCCACTTGGGAACAACCGCTGGATGTACGTCCTCTATAACCCGCTCGACATGATCCAGCAGGCCGGAGTGCGTTATTGCCGCAACGAGCAGTGCGGAATTGCCGATGACGCCCAAACGGCAGGCACAGATGCAGCCGGGATTACGTTCAAGCCGGAAAGTTACGCGCAGGTGATCGAAGATGAAGTGAAGGAGTGGAACTGGTCGCTGCCCGCTTTTGACCCCATCACCGTCCCCTCCGGCGATATTCCCGCCAAACCCGCCGGTTTCATGACCGGCGTAGAGTTGACCCCCGATTACCATCCTTCCTGGCAGCCTTATTTCACACAGGCGTTCCAGAACATAGCCGGGTTAGGTTCTGGCTGGGTGATCCTTTCACCAACCTGGCACTACACCACCACCAATCCCCCGGTGATCAACATCGTTTCCGGTGTTGATGCATCCTGGTATGACCTTTCGCAGACGATCAATGCGGCGCACGCCCAAAACCTGCACATCGCCATACATCCAACCGCTGCGTATTACCAGCCGGCGGCCACCTGGTGGTCCGATGCCGCCCGCGACACCAACTGGTGGCAGAGCTGGTTCGATCGCTACGAGACGTTCATCTTGCACCATGCAGACCTGGCCAACCAATCGGGCACGGAAGTCTTGGTCCTGGGCGACGAGAACATCCTGCCTGCATTGCCGGGTGGCACAATTCTCGGAAATCCATCAGGCGTGCCCGATTATGCCGAAGCGCGCTGGCGCGAACTGATTACGAAAGTACGTTCTCGCTTTACAGGTAAACTTGGCTGGTACCTCGTCTATCCTGATGGCTACGCGAATACCCCACCCTTCCTCAACGATGTTGACCAGATCTACATCGTCTTAAGCGGGAAGCTCAGCGACGCCGAAACCCCAACTTCCTCTGACCTTTCCGCTGCCGCTTCCAGCATCATCGAGGGCGACCTGCGTGCGCTCCGCGACCGGTTCGATAAGCCCGTCATGCTTGGCATCGCTTATCCTTCCGCGAAAGGCGCCTATACAGGCTGCATCAAATCGTCCGATGCCTGCCTTCCGCCCATTGTCTTCACTCAAGGCGGGCTGGATATTCCGTCCGTTGAACTGGATGTGCGCGAGCAGGCTGAAATTTACACCTCGATCTTGCAGGCAGTCAGCAACAACACCTGGCTATCGGGTGTATTCTCGGTTGGTTATTACCCGCCTGTGCAGATTGCCGATCAATCACTTTCAATTCATGGTAAACCGGCTGCCGATGTGACCTGGTATTGGTACTCACATTTCACCCCGGCTGCCCAATAAAACGAAGGAGAAACGCATGCGGACGGTTGGTATGCCCGGTGATTACAACCTGGAAAACCACGGCCTGAGGAATCTACGCTCGATCTTTTGGAACCTGACCCCCTCGGCGCTCATCGAGAAGGTCATCCTGTTCAATGAAGCTGAACTCTCGAATTCCGGCGCAGTTGTTGTTAGCACCGGTAAACACACCGGGCGCTCGCCCAACGATAAATATATTGTCAGGGTAAAGGAATGTGAAGGCGAGATCTGGTGGGGAAAGACCAACCAACCCCTCCAGCCGGAGAAATTCAACCAGCTATTGCATAAAGCGCGCGCTTACCTGCAAGGGAAGGATGTTTTCGTTCAGGACCTGTATGCCGGCGCAGACCCGGCTTACCGCGTTCCTATCCGGCTGATCACCGAGAAAGCCTGGGCCGCGCTTTTTGCTCACAACCTCTTCATCCGGGTATCGCCCGAAAAGGCCGTCCATCACCGCCCTCAATACACCGTTTTCCATTGCCCCGATTTACAGGCAGATCCGCTGGAAGATTCCACCCACTCTTCGACGATTATCGCCTTAGACCTGGCCAGGAAGATTGTCTTGATCGCCGGCACCAGTTATGCGGGTGAAATCAAGAAATCCATTTTCAGCGCGTTGAACTATCATCTGCCTTCCAAGCAAGTGCTCCCCATGCATTGCTCGGCCAACGTTGGTAAGAATGGCGATGTAGCGCTCTTCTTTGGGCTGTCCGGCACCGGGAAGACCACGCTTTCGTCAGATCCCGACCGGCGTCTCATCGGCGACGACGAACACGGCTGGTCGGAACACGGCGTGTTCAATTTCGAAGGCGGGTGCTACGCGAAGATGATCCACCTGCGCCCGGACCTCGAACCGCTCATCTGGTCGGCGGTGCACCGCTATGGTTCCGTCCTCGAAAATGTCACCTGTAACCCCGACAGCCGCGAGCTGGATTTCGATGACGATCACCGCACCGAAAACACCCGCGGAGCCTACCCGCTGGATTACATCCCCAACCACGTGCCCGAAGGGTATGCCGGTCATCCGGCCAACATTTTCTTCCTGACTGCCGATGCATTCGGCATCCTGCCTCCGATTTCTAGGCTCGATGCAGACCAGGCCATGTATTACTTCCTTTCTGGGTACACCTCAAAGCTCGCCGGCACCGAGACGGGCCTGGGAGCCGAGCCGCAAGCCACGTTCTCGACCTGCTTTGGCGCGCCTTTCCTCCCGCTTCACCCCAAGGTCTACGCCAATTTACTCGGCCAGAAGATCGCCCATCACAAGACGCGCATTTGGCTGGTGAATACCGGCTGGACTGGCGGACCCTATGGCATCGGTCACCGCATGAAGCTCCCTTATACGCGCGCTATGATTTGCGCCGCATTGAACGGTGCCCTTGAGCAGGTGGAATTCCACCGCGAACCTTTCTTTAACCTGGATATTCCATCGGCCTGTCCTGGCGTGCCCAATGAGATCCTCGATCCCCAGTCCACCTGGCCGGATAAAACCGCATATCAAAAGCACGCGCTGGAATTGATGGAGCAATTCGAGAGAAACTTCGAGCAGTTTGCCGACGAAGTACCGGAATCGGTCAGGGATGCTGGCCCGCGCGTTACGCTGGTCGCCGGCCGCCTCTGACGCCTTACCGTGAAGCGCGAGGCTTTTACCTTATTGATCCGGGCAATACCTTACGGTCGAAAGAGCAAAAAAGCAGCTGAGAGGATCAAGAACGGCGCATACGGCACTGCCGTGAAGGCCTGGTACTGCTTACGCAGCCACATGCGCGCCAGGATGAAAGCACTTACCAGCCCGCCCGCCAGGATGGCAAACAACAGACCGGCGGTGATGCCCGGCCACCCAAGCATCAACCCAAGCACCCCGCTGAGGGTCACATCGCCGAAACCGAGTGCCACCTCTTCCACCGGCTGCCCGCGCCGTTTCGAAACGGCCCTCGCGAAAAACTCTCCCATAAAGTACAGACATAGCATGATTCCAAAACCGGCCGCCCCGCCTATAATGGTATCCCACAGGCCGTGCAGCCTGAGACCTACGGTTCCCCCAATGAGCGCACCGGCCAGGCTGACCGGCTGTAAAATCAAACGGTGCTCGAGGTCGATCACGAAAACCAGCGTGAAGAACGCCAAAACGATCAGGCCTTCCACCGGCAGCAGGCGAACCGGCGTGGTCAACCCGATTGCCAGGAACCCGATAACCATCAACCACTGGACTGTGTGGCTACGCGCACTTCGACCGGCTCCGCATTGGCCGCATTGCTCAAGGAAAATATACTCAAGCCACCCGAGCCGCTTTTCGCACACGCCGCACACCGGCGCCTCAACCCGGCGAATGACTGGAAGCTGGTCGGCCAGCAGGTTGATGAGTGCGCCCGTCATCCAACCGGCAGCAAGTAAAATGCAAAGTGTAACGATCGTCATCCTTCCCTCAGTCTGTACTCCTCAGTATAGCCCAGGTGGCCGGATGGGACAAACCGAACCGCCGCCCGATTTTCCTTGATATTTGTTCTATTATGGTGTTAAACTTGAGCGATGATGCAACACCTTGCGCGCGTGAATGTTGAACATATTCTGAACCGCTGGCAGACCGATTCTTCGGTGGCTGAGAATATCGTCCACACGCATATCATCCCGGCCCGCCAACCGCGTTTCGCGCCTATCCCGGCCTCGCTTCACCCCGCGCTCCGTGCGATGCTCGAAGCCACGGGCATCACCGCATTGTATAGCCATCAAGTGCAGGCATTGAACCTGGCTCAATCTGGAAATCACCTGGTCGTCGTCACCGGCACGGCCAGCGGCAAGACACTATGTTACAACCTGCCCGTCGTCGATACCTGCCTGAAGAACAAAGACGCTCGCGCGTTGTACATCTTCCCCACCAAAGCGCTGACGCAAGACCAGCAAGGGAAACTGGCTGCCTGGATCGATTCGCTTGGCAGCGAGCCCGGCCTCTCGAGCGCAATCTATGACGGCGACACCCCGTCTGCTCACCGCGGTACCATCCGTGGCAAGGCGCGCATCCTGCTCAGCAACCCAGATATGCTCCATACGGGCATTTTGCCTCATCACACGCTGTGGGCTGAGTTTTTTGGCAACCTCCGCTATGTCGTCATCGATGAGATGCACATGTATCGCGGCGTATTCGGCTCGCATCTGGCCAACTTGCTGCGCCGTTTACAGCGCATCGCCGCATTCTACGGCTCATACCCTCAATTCATCCTCACCTCTGCGACGATCGCCAACCCGCGCGACCTCGCCGAACGGCTGATCGAACAGCCGGTGAAGCTGATCGATGAGGATGGCTCTCCTTCCGGCGAAAAGGTTTTTCTACTCTACAACCCGCCCGTCATCGATCCCTCGATCGGCCTCAGGGCCAGTTCGCTCCTCGAAGGCCAGCGCCTCTTGAGCGATCTGCTGGCCTACGAGGTGCAGTCGATCACCTTCACCATCACCCGCCGCTCGGTCGAGTTGTTGCTTCGTTACCTGCGCGAAAACCAGCCGGATGCCGCGCACCTCGTCGAGGGATACCGCAGCGGATACCTGCCTAATGAGCGCCGGGCCATCGAAAACAACCTGCGCGAAGGCATCACCCGCGCGGTGATCGCAACCAATGCGCTTGAGCTTGGTATCGACATCGGCTCGATTGACGCCGCTGTGATCATTGGCTACCCAGGCTCCATCGCTTCCACGCGCCAGCAGGCCGGCCGCGCCGGCCGAAAGACAGACACCTCGCTGGCGGTGCTGGTGACCTCTGCCAATCCACTCGACCAATACCTGGTCCAGCACCCGGAATACCTGTTCGATCGCAACCCTGAGCAGGCCCTGATCGACCCCGACAACCTGCTCATTCTCTTGCAGCACCTTCGCTGCGCCGCGTTCGAGCTCCCTTTCAAGAAAGGCGACCCCTTCGGCAGGGTGAATCCCGCTCTGCTTGAAGGATTGATGGCTGCCCTCACGCAATCGGGGGATGTCCACCCGGCTCGAGACAGGTACTTTTGGACGGCCGACCAATACCCGGCATCGCAGGTATCTTTGCGCAGTTCGTCGCCCGACTCGGTCAAGCTCCAGGCTGAGCTGGATGGCCGTGTGCAGATCATTGGCATTGTCGACCGCCCCAGCGCGATGTGGATGGTTCACCCGCAGGCGGTTTACTTGCATTCAGGGCAATCGTTCCTCGTGGAAGACCTCGATCTCGAGAACAACATTGCCCAATTGCAGCCTAAAGCGCTGGATTACTACACCGAGCCTCACCGGAATACCACGATCGAAAAGATCAGCGAAATCGCCAGCGTAGAGATCGCCGGGGCGGTGAAAAACTATGGTGAAGTGAAGGTGACCACGCAGGTGACCGGTTACCGGAAGGTGCGCTGGTACACCCGCGAAAACCTCGGCGAAGGCAACCTGGACTTGCCCCCCACCGACTTGCTCACCAACGGCTATTGGATTTCGCTCAATGCAGAGACGGTCGAAGCCTTGCGCGAGAAAGGTTTATGGTCGAATGATCCGAATGACTACGGTCCAGGCTGGGACAGACTTCGTTCGGCCATCCGCATGCGCGACCAGTACCGCTGCCAGATCTGCGGCGCGCCCGAAGCAGGCCGCGCCCACCATGTTCACCACAAAGTGCCATTCAGGCAGTTCCAATCGGCGCTGGAGGCCAACCGGCCCGAGAATCTGGTCACCCTCTGCCCCAATTGCCACCAGGCGGCCGAATTGAACCTGCACCTTCGCAGCGGGTTGGCGGGCTTCGCTTATGCGCTCCACAACCTCGCCCCGCTCTTCTTGATGTGCGATGTGGGCGACCTGGGCGCGCATTACGAGCCTCAATCGCCCCTTGCCGATGGCCGGCCGGTTGTCGTGCTCTACGATATGGTGCCTGCCGGTATTGGTTTATCACAAAAGTTGTATGAGATCGGCGAAACCGTCATCCAGGAAGCCTTGGAGCTGGTGGCAGCCTGCCCATGCTCCGATGGCTGCCCTTCTTGTGTAGGCCCTGCAGGAGAAAACGGAATCGGCGGTAAAGCCGAAGCGCTGGCGATCCTCGAAGCCCTTGCTGCCCCTGGAGTACATCAATGAAAGATGATTCGGACCCGCTGATCGAACGCTTGAAAGCGCTGGGGGTAAGGGTAGAGTCAAAACCAGCGCCGGAACTGCCGCCTGCCGTTCGGCAATACCCCATTGAACAGGTCGTTGCCGGTCAAAACCGCTCAACGATCTACGGAGACGCGTTCTTCACCAGCACTCAATTCAAGCGCGACTATCGCCACGGCGAGCTCGATCTGTACAACTTTCCTTCGCTTGAAATGATTTCGGAATGGGGAAAGGCTTCTGCGCTCGGCAGCCTGGCCCCCAACGAGATTATTTTCCTGGATACGGAGACTTCCGGGCTTGCTGGCGGCACCGGCACATTCGCTTTCCTCATCGGGCTGGGCCGCCATACATTGGACGGATTTGAAGTCGTTCAATTTTTCATGCGCGACCCTTCGCAGGAAACGGCATTGCTGGCCGCCCTCGATGAATTTTTGAGCCCCTTTCGCGCCGTTGTGACCTTCAACGGTAAAACCTTCGACCTGCCCCTTCTTAATACGCGTTTCACCCTCAACGGGCTGACCTCGCCGTTCGGGCGTTTCGAACATATCGATCTATTACACCTCGCCCGCCGAATCTGGCGCGACAGGCTCCCCAGCCGCGCCCTTAGCGATCTCGAAAAGGAAATCGCCGGATTCACCCGCGCGATGGACGAAGTTCCAGGGTACCTCATCCCTCAATATTATTTTGATTACCTGCGCACTCAAGATGCGCGGCCGCTCAAGGGGGTCTTCTATCACAACGTCATCGATATCACTTCGCTGGCGGCTTTGTTCAACTACACTGCCGGATTGATTGCTGCGCCATTGGAAAGCTCAACCCATGCGCTCGATCTGGCCGCCATCGCGCGCCTGTTTGAGGACCTGGGCCACCTGGAACAGGCCGCGGCGCTGTATGAACGCTGCCTTGCCGAGGGTCTGCCCAAAGACAGTTACCTGCGCTCCCTCGAACGTTTTGCCGCCATGCGCAAGCGGCAAGGCCGGGCCGATCTTGCGGTCAAGCTGTGGGAATTGGCAGCCGGTCAAAACCATTTGCCTGCTTTCATCGAACTGGTTAAATACTACGAACATATTTCAACCGACTACGAACTGGCGGTTGAATGGGTGAACCGTGCGCTGGAGACGATTGGCTCTACCCCTCTGCCAGGATATCTGCGGAAAATGTATCTGGATGAATTCACCCACCGGCTCGAACGGCTGCACAGAAAACGCGCTAGAATGAATAGGTGATGGGATCTCAGAACTCTCGATTCGACTGCCCATGATTGGACTCAACCAATGAGTGAAACCACTTTCGTTCCTGTCTATTCGGCCGAAGGGAAACTCGCCGCCGATATGATTCGGCTGCTGCTCGAGTCCTTCGGTATCCCGGTGAAAATTGAGCAGGAAAGCGCAGGGCTGGCCTTTGGGTTAACCGTTGGGGATCTGGGCGAAGCCATCGTCCTTGTTCCGGAGAACCAGGCTGCCGATGCCCGCCAGATTTTGATTGCAATGGAGCGCGGTGAGCTGGAACAAAAGGATGAACCGGAAGAGACCAAACCAGGTCTGAACAAGGATTCGGACAAGCTCGAAGATTGACGCCCTTCAGACAGGTTCTGCCATCTCGGCAACGCGCTGCTCAAAATCCCTCATCAGTTGAACAGTAAGCGGCCCAGGCCGCCCGCTTCCAATCGTCCGGTGGTCGATCTCAACAATCGGAAGCACGCCGCGGCTGGCGCTGGTGATGAAAGCCTCGTCTGCTTGATCGATATTTCCCCAAAAGAAACCTTGCATGTGCACGGGTATACCGGCCTCTTGGAGCAGCTGCAAAATAAGCTCGCGCGTCATACCCGAAAGCACTTCCTGGTCTGCCGTCCACACAGCCCCGCGCGAGACGGCAAAGAAGTTGCTGCTCAACCCTTCCAGCATCCGCCCATCCTCCCCGATCATGATAATTTCATTTAACCTGCCATCGATTTTCGCTTTCACTTCGGCAGAACGGGCGATGAAATCCGTGGATTTTGCCTTGGGGTTCTCTCTTTGCATCTGATAGATTCCTGCCCGCGCACCGTTTTGATATTCTTCGGGAGCAGGCGGGCGAAGCTCCTCCACAACGATATACAGGTCGCCGGGTTGATCGTTCAAATCGGCCGACATTCGCACGCGGTTCTCGGAAAAATAGCTTTCCTGAAGGATGCTTCGCAGCGCTCCGCGGATCACTGCCCGGTTCAGAACAAGCGGCCTGCCCAGCAATGCAGCCGATTCTTCCAGCCGGTTCAGGTGGGCTTCCAGGTTCAACACTTTCGTTTTTTGGTAAGTACGGAATGTGGTATAAACCCCTTCCGGCAGGTTCATTTGCACATCATTGATCGAACCATATTTACCTATATTTTCCAGGCGATGGTATACAATGCCTTCACCCGGATGAAGAACGAACCCGATAATTCCTTCCGCCATCATACCTCCGAGGCACAAGTTTACACCTTAAAATCCGCATCAAGGTGGTGAAATGAAATTCCCTTTCAGCAAAACGGCCCAATTTCCTGAGTTTCGCCGCTTGTTACCTTCCGCAATCCTGGTCGGGCTTCTGGTAGGAGTGTCTTTCTTTGCCGGTTACCTTTTTCGAGAGGCCGGCTCAACCGAATTCTTTCAATTCCCAATCGCTCGAGAAGCTTTCCTGCTCTTGCGCGATCGCGGCCTGAAAGCTCTCCCTGGCCAGGCTGAAATGGAATATGGAATGATTCGCGGGATGCTTCAAGCCTACGACGATCCATATACCATCTTCGTGGAACCGCCTCAAGCCGAATTGCAGTTGGACCAGCTTCAAGGTAAATTTGGGGGCATCGGCATTCGCATCGAAAAGGACAGCGCAGGAGATGTGCTCATCTATCCGCTGCCCGGCTCACCTGCCCTGGCAGCCGGCGTGCGAGATGGCGACCGCCTGCTCAAGGTCGATCAGCTCCGCATAGCGCCCGAAACCACCACAGATGAAATCCAGGCTGCCATCCGCGGCCCCGTCGGTAAACCGGTGACCATCACAATCAAGCACCAGAATATTGATGATGAAATCCTGTTAAGGATCGAGCGCATGGAGGTTCCTCTCCCAAGCGTCACCTACAATCTGGCATCATTCGACCCATCCATCGGGGTGGTCCAGCTTAATATCGTTGCCGAAACCAGCCCAGAGGAGGTCTCTGACGCCGTCGATCAGTTACGCTCGCAAGGTGCTACCGGGTTCATATTGGATCTGCGCAACAATGGCGGGGGCCTGGTGGAAGCCGGGGTGGAAGTTGCGCGGCTTTTCTTACAGCCTGGGGTCATTCTTGTGGAGCAATTCAAAGGTCAATCCCCGGTGGAATTTAAAGTCGAAAATACAGGCCAATTCTACGGTCTTCCTCTCGTAGCGGTTGTCAACCAGAACACCGCCAGCGCAGCCGAGATCATCGCTGGCGCGCTCAGGAAATTCGGCTCCGTAAAACTGGTTGGCAACAAGACTTTCGGAAAGGATTCGGTCCAGCTTGTCTTCGACTTGCAGGACTCCTCGAGCCTGCACGTCACAGCCGGGCGCTGGTGGCTGCCGGGTGACCAAACATCGATCAATGCGAAAGGATTGCCTCTCGATCTGGTCTTATCGGATGATGAAGCGAATTCGGCTGCTGCTCTCGAAAAGGCTGCCCGCCTTCTTCCAGGTCGTTAATCCACCTTAGGGCGGTCGCGCTGGTAATCTTCCGGCGTATCAAGGTCCGCCAAGATGGTTGGCGTGTCAACCGTCAGGTAATGGATGTCGGCAGCGTGCCGGTTCAAGAAAATTCGCAGGGATTCATCCCGGCTAAGACCGGCAAGCTCCGCCCGGTATTCACGCGCAAGCAGCCAGGGGTGCCCCCGGCGCATCTGGTAACTGGGAACAATCAACTTGCTCCGTGTCTGCCGGTATTGCTCTACGACCAGCCGCACGACCTCGGCTTTGATCTGCGGTTGATCTCCAAGGACGACCAGGCAGGCCTCCGCTTCGACTGGCAAGGTGCGCAAGCCAATCAGGAGCGATTGCAGCATCTCGGTAGTCTCAAAATCCGGGTTGCGGGCCAGTCTCACCGGATACGGCGACAGCGCCTTCGCGACTTCATCCGCAAATCCGCCCGTTACGACCACAATGGGTGAGATCGAGCTTTCCAGCAAGGTGCTGACCACCTGCTCGATGACGGTCTTTTCCCCCCACGGGAGCAGCATCTTGGGCCTGCCCATGCGCTTCGATTGCCCGGCCGCCAGCACCACCGCCCCGATTGTTTCCTGGGTCATCATTTGAAAGCCTCCCAGCTCAGAATGGCTTCCAAAACGCCGCCGCCGATCGCCAGGGATTTATCCGAAACCAATCTGCACAGGCGCGCGTCGATGCGCGGGTCAACATCCCCCACTTTCAGCCCAGCAGGCACACGTAAACCATTCTGGATTAACCCGCGCAAAATTCCACGAAATGGGCTGAGAACCGGCTCCCCGTTGACATCGCCGATGACCTGGCGCTCCGCGAGCGTGTCGCCAATCGCCGCGCGTGCGTGAAAGACGCCATCTACCGGTGCTCTGAGCACCCGCTCGTCGCGGTAGGTTCCCACTGCATCTGGAATGCCGGTGTTGCGTTCGGCCGGGCCGTTCCAGATCACACGTCCCAGGAAGGGTCCCCGCACCGTTTCGACCACGGCGTGGCAGTTCTCTCCGGCGAAGAAACCCGGCCCAAGCCCGATCACCAGCGCGGCCATATCGATCGATGTATCGCTCACTTGCTTAACCATGCGCGCATCAATGAGCACGTCAGGTCGGATCTCACTTAAAATGCGGCACTCCGGGTCGACCAACACAGGAACGATCCCATCATCGAGCAGCCTGAAAGCGTCACTCCTGCCGTCTGCCCGCTCGGCCCGAACCCCTTCGATGCTGATGGCCCCATCATACACAGCCTGCCCAAAGGACACCAGCCGCCGCACGGTCAGGGGTTGGGATAATTCGGTAACAATCACATCCCAGCCCGCCCTTGCGCAGCGCAGAACGGCGCCGCTGCCTAAATCACCGCCTCCGCGCACCAGAATGCGCAGCCGTCTATCAGTAACAGGTTTCAAACAGGTTTCCCGTCTATCGAAAGTGGCTTACCCGTCGAGTTTTCCCAATCCGCGAAGCACCCGTTCAGGGATCAATGGAAATTCGTCGAACCAAACACCCGTTGCGTTATGAAGCGCGCTGGCAACGGCGGGAGCAAAAGGCAGGTAGGGCATTTCACCCATTCCGCGCGCGCCGTACGGGCCGATCGGATCGGGATATTCGAGGATCAATGATTCGACATGGTCTGGGATATCCAGAATGGTGGGTATCAGGTAGGTCGAAAGCGTCCGTGTCAACGGAACGGCGTTTTGCTGAATGAAGTTTTCAAGGATCGCGTATCCGGCAGCTTGAACAACAGCGCCCTCGATCTGCCCCTGAACCATCTGAGGGTTAACGGCATGGCCAACATCATCGGCGCAAATCACATTGCAGACTGCTATCTGCCCGGTTTCCTCGTCCACCTCCAGCTCCACAGCTTCGGCAACGTAACCATAAGCGAAATTCGGCTCCGACTTTCCCGTCTCAGGGTCATACGGCGTCGTCCTGGGCGGACGGTATTGATACGTTGCCGTGGCCGGGCGGTCTTCATTCTTCCACTTCTCCAATGCCGCCGCAGCCGCCCCTCGGATTGCATTGCCTGCCATGAACGTCATCCGCGATGCAGAAGCGGAGCCGCTGGTCTGTGTGAACGCCGTGTCGGAAACCACCAGCCGAATCTTTTCAATGGGCAAATTGAGCGCGTCTGCGGCGATTTGCGCAAACACCGTGTGAGCGCCCTGCCCAACATCGGCGCCGGCATGGTAAACAACCGCCTGTTCGATCTCCGAGCCACCTCTTAACTCTACCGTCGCCCAGCTTTGCTCCGGAGCCCCGAAGGAAAACCCAACGTTCTTGAAAGCGCATGCAAAGCCCATCCCGCGCCGGAGATATGGGCGGGAGGGGTCGGCAGGCGACGGTTTAGGGGCTTTCCAGCCCTCTTCATCTTTCACCCAGCCCGCCTTGAGCGCGCAGGCCTCCACCACCTCGCTGATACTCACCCCGCGCGGCAGCGGCGTGCCCACTGAAAGCAGCGACCCCTCTTTGAGCAGGTTGCGCAGGCGGAGTTCGACCGGGTCGATCTGGAGTTTCTCCGCCAGCTTATTCATCTGCAGTTCTGCGGCGAAGGCTCCCTGAGGCCCGCCAAACCCGCGGAAAGCTCCATTCGGGATATTGTTCGTGTAAACCGCGTAACTATCCACTTTCACATTGGGAATTTCATACGGCCCCGTGCACATCAGGGTGGCGTTGCCCATCACCTTTGTGGAAGTGTACGCGTATGCACCGCCATCGGTAACAAGCTCGACCTCGGCAGCAATGATCTTGCCCTCTTTGGTGGCCCCCCAGCGTGTTTTGATGTGGTACGGGTGACGCTTATGGTGCCCGATGATCGATTCCTCCCGGCTCCAGACGATCTTCACCGGCCGGTTGATCCCGCGCTGGTGCAACCGCCAGGCTGCAAGGGCCAGCACAATCTGCACCGACATATCTTCACGCCCGCCAAATGCACCGCCGATCGCGGGGTAAACCACCCTCACCTGTTCGAGCGGCAACCCCAGCGCATGGGCAATCTGTTCCTGGTCTTCATGCGCCCACTGCCCCGCCACATAGACGGTGACGCGCCCCTGTTCATCGATCATGCCAATCCCGGCTTCGGGTTGCAGATACGCATGTTCCTGTACCGGGGTATGGTACTCACCTTCGATGATCACATCCGCCTGCGCAAAAGCCGTTTCCACATCCCCTTTGCGGATGCGGTAATGGCAGAAGAGGTTGCTATCGCGCTCAGGGTGCAGCCTCGGGGCGCTCTCTTTGAGCGCTTCGAAAGGGTCGGCGATGACCGGCAGATCTTCGTACTCAACCTTAATCAGGTCGCGGGCCCGGGCAGCGATTTCCTCGCTCTCCGCAACGATGAGCGCAACCTGGTCGCCCACGAAGCGCACCCGCTCGGCATAAGGCTTCGATGAACCCGGCCCGCACAGAACCGGCTGGTCTGGCATGATCAACCCGTATTCATTCACCGGCACGTCCTTGGCCGTGAATACGGCAATCACCCCATCAACCTGTTCAGCTTGTGAAGTGTCGATTCGATGGATGATGGCATGCGGGCGCCCGGCAAACAGAATCTTCATGTAAACCTGGTTCTCCAGGTTCATATCGCCGGGATATTGCGCTTCACCCTTCACTTTCGATGCAGCGTCGACACGCTGAACCGATTGGCCGATGACGGTCATGGGCACCTCCCAAGATTGCTTAGCCGGGCTCCGTTTTACCTGGCGCGCTTGCGTACCTTCCCCTTGATGGGCGGCACGTCGTACGGCCCGTATTGAGATGGCGCAAATGCGCTGGAGATCAGGAATGTGACCAGGGTAAAAAGCGCATACAGAACCAGCATGAACGCGACGACGATCACGATCTTGAAGTAGATCCATGGGTCGCCGTTATACAGGAACATCCCCGGCCTGGCCACAAGGTCTGCGGGCATTGGGAACCAATTCTTCTCGGCATTTTGCTGTAACAGCACCACCATGCCGGCGTAAGAAAGGATTGGAATCAAGATGATCAACGCAAAACCCACCCCCCGCCAGATTGGATGGATCCGCTTGCGCGCCTCGCGCTCTTCACGCGTCGTTTCCCGCTGGTACGCAGAAAATTTTGGCATTACACACCTCCTGTCGCGGCTGCACGTTCGATCGCTTCGATTATTTTATAATAACCTGTACAGCGGCATAGATTCCCCGTCAATGCCTGTTTGATCTCATCTCGATTCGGATTCGGCTTTTCCTCAAGCAGCTTGGCTGCCGACATGATGAATCCCGGCGTGCAGTAACCGCATTGCACCGCCCCAGAGTTGATGAACTCTCTCTGGACCGGGTGCAGCCTGTCGTCGTCACTCAACCCCTCGATGGTGACAACCTCTGCCCCATGAGCGCGCGGCGCAGGCACCATACAGCTCATCACCGCCATGCCGTCCAGGAAGACCGTGCACGCGCCGCATTCGCCCTCGGCACACCCCTCCTTCGTGCCGGTCAATAACCCGTCTTCACGCAATAGCCGGAGAAGGGTCTTTGTATGCCCGCCGAAATACTCCACCCGTTTGCCGTTCACCCGGGCGACAATCGGCCCGGAATCATGGTTGAAATCGTAAGCCATGTGAACAATCGGAGCAGCGCGTTGGGCGCCGGCCAGCAGAACGGGGTTTTCAGGGAAGCCCTCACGCCCCGAACCTTTCGCCAGGCTGAGCAAAGCCCGCTCGCACGCTACGGCGGCCATGGCCTTCCGGTATGCGGCAGAACTGCGCACGTCGCTGATTGGCCTTGTTTCACCGGCTGCCAACATCGCCGCCCGCCGGATCACGTCCTCCGAGAGAAGCCTCCCGCGTAAGAACTGCTCGGCTTTAGGCGCATGGATGATCGTCGGCGCCACTGCCCCGTAGGTGATCGCCGCATCGGCAACTTCTCCGGTGTGTGCGAAGGTCAGTAGAATTGATGTGTTGACCAGCGAGATTGCCTGGGCGTTTCGCAGCGCAAACTTCAAAAATGTCCCACGCTGTTCAGGGGTCATCGCGCGGAAGGAAATATCCACCAATATCTCATCTTCGCGCATGACGGTGCGCCGGACTCCGGTGTAGAAATCCGCCAGCTTCACCTGCCTTTGGCCGCCGGCCGATTGCAGGGTGACCTGGGCATCCAGTGCCATCAACGGGGTGATCGTATCGTTTGCCGGCGAGGCGGTGATCAGGTTCCCGGCGATGGTGCCGCGGTTGCGAATTTGTGGCGACCCGACTTCCCAGCAGGCTTTGGCGAGAGGAAAAGCATACTTGTGGATGATCTCTGAAGCAACACATTGGTTATGTGTCACCAGCGGGCCAAGGTGCACACAGCCGTCATCACCCAGCGTAATCTCAGCCAGGCCTCGGACGCGTGAAATGTCGATCAAAGTATGGATATCTCGCCTGACTCCCCGCTCGAGTTCCAGGATAAGGTCAGTGCCCCCGGCTACAATCCGCGCATGAGGTACCCGCGAGGATAGTACCTGGGCTGCCTCTTCAATGCTGGATGCGATGAAATAGTTTTCCCACATGGCCTCTCCATCATCCCTTGAAGCGCATTTGCTCTCCAGAAGCTCCGTTCCGCACCATCAACACCTCTGCCATGATGCTGACGGCAATTTCTTCCGGCGTTTCGGCCTTCAACTCGATCCCAATCGGCGAATAAACATTTTTCAAGCGGTCTTCGCTCACTCCCATTTCCAACAATGCGGCGCGCGTGGTCAGCCAGCGCCGTTTCGAGCCGATAACACCCAGGTAGGCAGCCGGGGTACTCAACAAGGCCGGGAGTCCGGGCACGTCGATTGGCATACCGCGCGTCGTCAGTACAATATAGGTGTTTGGGGTAATGTGCGCAGCCGAGGGGAGGTCTTTCAGCGCCACCGGGTAAAATTCATCGGCATCAGGGACTGCCTCTCGGTTACAGAATTCGGGCCGGTCATCCGAAACCGCAACGCGAAACCCCAGCCATTTAGCCAGGTGCGCCACGGCCTTGCCCACATGCCCGCCGCCCACAATCAGCAGCACGGGTTTTCCCAATAGCGGCTCGACGAATATTTCCACCGTTCCTCCACAAATGCCCGGATCGCCCTCTTTCGGGTTGACCATCGAATACGTCAACTTGCGCGGCTTGCCATTCTGGTAGGCATCCAGGGCTTCTTTGATCACCCGGCTTTCCATTTCGCCGCCGCCCACCGAGCCGGTGAAATGCCCGTCCGGGTACACCAGCATTTTGCTGCCGACATGCCTTGGGGTGGAACCGACGCTCGAGACGATGGTGCACAGCACGCCTCCGTTGCCGGAATCCTCTAATTCAGCCAGTTCCTTTAATACCGACATACCCGCTCCTTCACCCACCATTATTCATCCGCAACGCCCGCCACACCTTTTCGGGTGTAATTGGGTTCGAAAACACCTCGGCTCCGCAAGCATCCAGCACCGCGTTTCCGACTGCCGGCGCAACGCCATCCATCGGGATTTCAGCCACGGCCTTCACACCAAACGGGTGTGACGGCTCATACGTCTCCACGAAGATGGTCTCCAGCGCGGGCATCTCGTTGGCACGGAAGATGTGGTAATCTACCAGGTCGCGCTCCCTGGCCCGCCCATGATCATCGTATACCATTTCTTCACAGACAGCGTAACCGAGCGCCTGGGTCATGCCGCCCTCGATCTGCCCCGAAGCCGTCAACGGGTTGACGATCACACCGGAATCGACGGCCATCAACAACCGTTCCACGGTCACCTGGCCGGTCAACGTATTCACCGTCACTTCGGCGAACTGCGCTGCAAACGGCGGCGGCGATACCGGCGAGAAATACGAGGCAACCGCCATAATTTGTTCCTGATTCTCGTGATGCAGCGCATTATGCGCAACATCCCTGAAGGTCACAAAGCGGCCGTCAGGCGCGAATGCTTTGCTTTCCGCCAGCCTGATCTCGTCGGGGTCCCATGGCGCCTGGTTTTTCAACGACAGCATCGCTGCGGCACGTGCCTTGATCCGCTCGGCCACCTGTTGGGCGGCTTTCACAACGGCCGTGCCGGAAATATACGTCGTACTGGAGGCATACGCGCCTTTGTCGAACGGTGTGAAATCGGTATCCGAAGAGTACACCAAAATATCCTCTACCGGCGCCCCAAGCACCTCGGCCGCCATCTGTGCCAGGACGGTATCCGAGCCTGTGCCCAGGTCGGTGGCACCGATGAGCAGGTTGAAGGAGCCGTCATCGTTCATCTTCAGGCTCGCGCCGCCCATATCCAGGTATGGGATCGCCGTCCCCTGCATGACGGTGGCGATTCCGATTCCTCTGCGCAATTCCGGCCTGCCTTCCACTTTGTGCCAGGCGGGGTTGCCGAATTTCCGCTCCCAGCCGATTGCCGCCTGCCCCTGGCGTACGCACTGTTCCAGCCCGACGGTGTGGATGACCTCCGGCCTCGGTTCGCGTCCTTCGCTCCATGCCGTGCTGAAGGGGTGCAGCTCGCCGGCGCGCACCGCATTCTTCAGGCGGAACTCGACCGGGTCTAGCCCAAGCGCACGGGCGATGTGCTCGATATGACGCTCCAAGGGCCAGAACCCCTGCGGTACTCCATACCCCCTGTAAGCACCTGCCGGGGGCGTGTTCGTGTACACCACATCGGCGTAGAACCGGATATTCGGCGATTTCCGGTATTCGCCATCGCCGACATACAAGGCCATCGCTTTGTGCCCGGTGTTGCCCGTCACGGTCAGGGCGTGGCAGCCGTAGGCGCCCGTGTCGCTCAGAACATACATTGCATTGGCCGTGATCGTGCCATCCCTCTTCACCCCGGTCTTCAAGCGAACCCGCATCGGGTGACGCGACCGGGCGGCAATGAACTCTTCTTCACGGCTATACTCAAAACGCACCGGCCGGCCCGTGGCAATGGTCAGGTGTGCCGCCACATCTTCGATCAACACCTCCTGCTTGCCGCCGAACCCCCCGCCGATGCGCGGTTTGATCACCCGAATGCGCTTGATGGGCAGCCCCAGCACAGGCGCGAGGATGCGCCTGGCGTGAAACGGCACCTGCGTGCTGGTGCGGATGACCAGGCGGTCATCTTCGTCCCAGTACGTCACCACCACATGCGGCTCGATGTGTGCCTGCTGCACCTTTGGCACCGAGTATTCCTGCTCAAAGACCAGGTCTGCCTCCGCAAAACCCTTCTCCACATCGCCGATATCGATGCGGATTTCAGCGGCCAGGTTTTTCGAAGGATCCGAGTTGGCAAAGTTGACATACTCAGGCTCATCATGAATGATCGGAGCACCGTCTTCCATCGCCTTGCGCGCATCGAGAATGGGTTCGAGCGGTTCATATTCCACTTCGATCAATTCAAGCGCCTTCTCTGCGACTTCCTCACTCTCGGCCGCCACGAAGGCCACCCGGTCGCCAACGAAGCGCACTTTGCGGTCCAGCGAGAAGGAATCGAGCGGCCCCGGGATCGGATCCGACTGGCCCGCAGTCGAATAGACCACGCGGGGAATATCTTGCCAGGTAAGGACGGCTGCGACTCCTTCCAGAGCGCGCGCCTTCGAAACGTCAATCCGCTTGATCCGAGCGTGCGCCACCGGGCTGTGCAGCACCTTGGCCACCAGCATTCCGCGCATCTCGATATCGTTGGTGAAGGCGGGCTTGCCCTGCACCAGCTTGATAGCATCCACCTTGCGCTCCGGTTTACCCACCGAGGTGCGGGTTCCTGGATCGTGAGCCACCCATATTTTCGGCAGCACCTGCTGGCGGGTTGCCGCTTCAGCTATGCCCGGGGCGGGCGGCAACCCGTTTTCCTCGGGCGGCTGGCCGGCCGGCCAGCCAAGTGCCACCGGCTCGCCGGCAGCGTCGAGCCCGACGACACTTTCACCGCGCATCGCCGCGGCAGCCCGCAAGATGGCCTGCACAGGTTTCAGATATCCCGTGCAGCGGCATAAAATTCCGCTCAGAGCATCCCGCACATCTGCTTCGGTGGGGTTCGGATTCCGGTCCAGTAACGCTTTGGCCGCCAGGACCATCGCCGGGGTGCAATATCCGCACTGGATGGCCCCAACTTCCACCAGCGCCTGTTGGATGGGATGCAGCCCTTCGGTCTTCTTCCAACCCTGGTCCGGGTGCTCGCCGATCGCCTCGACCGTCTCGATGCGGTGTCCCTCTGCCTGCGCCGCCAGCATACCGCACGAGTTGACCGGCCGGCCGTCCAACAGAACCGTACAGGCGCCGCATTCGCCCGATTCGCAGCCACCGAACTTCACGCTAAAGAAACCCTCCCTCCGCAGCACGTCCAGCAAGGTCGCGCCTGGAGGGGCCTCCAGATCAAACTCTTTTGTGTTGATATTGAGGTGAATGATCATGTTCGCGCTTTCATCGTGTGGAGCAGCTTCCGCACCAGCTCATAAGCCATCTGGCTGCGGTATTCTGCGCTTGCCCACTCATCCTCTGCGAGCAGATAGGCATTTCTGGCCGCCAGGTCGGCTCCGGTTGCGTCCGGCCCGTCGGCAGCCAGGATCGGTGCTTGCCCAAACCCGCCGAGGCTCACCCGCGTGCGCCCCGAGGGCCACTGGCAGATTGCCGCAATCATCACCGGCCGGTCCAGCGGGGTGCGCGCAACCGACTCGATCGCCAACCGGCTGTTCGCTGGGATGAGAACGCTCCGGATCAGCTTCCCTTCGTTCCAGGCGTGCCGCAGGGGCAGGTAGTTGCCCAGGGCAACTTCATTTTCTCCAGGCAGCCACACCAGGCGGGCATCCAGCGCCAGAAGCGCGGTGAGCAGAGCCGAGCGGCCGTCATTCGAGGCAATCGCCCCGCCAAGGCTGGTCATCTCGCGCAGGTTGAGCGGGTACTCGGCCTCTACGGCGCTTCGGAGCATGGCTGGGATGGCATTATCCTGAATAATTGTGGTCATACGTGCCATCGCGCCGATTTCGAGCTGGCTCCCATGAATCTGGATGAAATCCAGCCCGAGCGCCTGCAAATCGACGACCGCCACGTCTTCCATAACCTTCCGGCTCAGATAGGTTCCGCCGCCCAGCGGGAGCGTTTTCGGTTGATTTCTGGCAAGTAACCGCAGAGCCTCTTCCAGGCTGGCAGGCCGGTGGTATTCAAGGATCATTGCTAGACCTCCTGAAGGCTCATGCCTGTGCGAAGGTGTCGATCAACAGGTGTACATCCCCGCCCACCGGGTAGAGGATCGGGCAGGTGCAGCCATTCCGGCGGTATTCATCCACCTTCGCCCTGGCTTCATCGGGCGTACCCGAAGCGGTGATTCGGAGAATCAACTCTTCTGGAACCAGATGCTTCGCGCGTCGAATCTGTTCATGGGTGGCTGGCCAGCCCAAAATGGACTGGATCTGCGCTACTACGTCCGGAGAAACCCCCGATGCTTTGGCGATATGCGGCTGCTGCGCAAGGTACTGGGTTAACAGTTCGCGCGTGGTGTCGATTGCCCGGTCGTGGTCCTGGTCAACCGAACACACCACGAGCTGCGGTCTGTCAATATCTTCCAGCCTACGGCCGGATTTCTTCGCGCCTTTTTCGAGCAATTCCAAAGCTTTCAAGTTGTATTCGGGCGGTACGCAGTAATTCAGCACCACCCCGTCGGCCAGTTCACCCGTCATTTCCATCATCTGGTCGCCCGTTGCGCCGACCATGATCGGCACATTGCGCGGTTCTTTGCGGCCATGCACCACGTCGAGTTCGATGCCATCCACGTTCACAAATTCGCCGTGGAAAGTCACCCGTTCCATATTGAGCAGCCGGCGCAGAACGGTGATCGTCTCTTTCATCGCGGTGAGCGGCTTGGAGCGGTTGATGCCGACATTGCGGGCCAGCGGGTCCCACCAGGCGCCGATTCCGCAAATGATCCGGTCGGGCGCCAGGTCATCCAAGGTGAGGAACGTCGCAGCAAGCAGCCCGATGTTGCGCGTCCAGTTATTGATGACCCCCGAACCGACCTTGATGCGCTCGGTGACAGCCGCGTATGCGGCCATCGGCACGATTGCGTCGCGCACCAGCCGGCTTTCAGCCTGCCAGACGGCCTCGAAGCCGCGCTGTTCGGCATAGCGCACATATTCCAGGCCGTCGCGTAATTGATGTGCATCTTGCAGGTATAACGCCACTCGTTCTGCCATGCAGTCCTCCGATCATCAAGTCTTCAACAGGGAGTAAGAAATGGTTTGGTCCATCTCTTGTAGAATTTCGAGGTCTTCGGGTAAATCAAGATCCAATTCCAATGCTGGAAGATGGACAACCTCCACCGGGATGCGATGCTTCTCGGCCTGTTCAAGATGGGCCAGGAAGGACCCCGGGCCGTAATGGTATTCGATCAACCCAACCGGCGAAACCAGCAGCGCGTTCGTCCCATCTTCATGCCGGTCCGGCGCGATCACCATCATCGGAGACCGCTTCGCCTTCTTAAGAATATCTTGAACCGTCACCGGTTTCAATAGCGGCAAGTCGGCCGGCAAGACCAGCAGCCCGGTCGCTCCGTAGAATTGAGCCACCACCGTTGCCCGCTTCAAGGCCAGGTTGAGGTCCGATCCTTCGTCATCTTCCTGCAACGTCCTGAAGTTAAATTCCCGCGCCAGAGAAAGCGCCGCCGGGTCGCGGCTGATTACCAGCACCTGGGCAATTTCATGCACCTCGGCCAGGGTATGCAATGTATTGGCCAGCATGGAATAATTCAAGTACGTGCGTTCATCTTCTGAAAGCACACTCGATAAGCGCGATTTTCCACGCCGCAATGGTTTTACGGGAACCAGAGTCCAAAGGCTCATGAGCGTCGAATTCCAGTTTGGTTAAGCGCGCAAAAATCCAACACCTTACAGGCAAGGTTCACGCGGTCCTCGTTCGTTTTCATCAATGTATCGAGCACAACTGCTCGGATGCCAAGAGCGCTGATGTCGCTCATATACTGCGAATCCTCCCGGTCGAAGATAAAGCCCGTCAATCGGCCGGTATAATGGCGTGCAACTGCAAGCGCCGATGGTTCAATGCCCAACTCAGCGTACATCTTTGCTGCAGGACCTTTGACGGCCTTTCCGCCGATGATCGGTGAGACAGCCACTCTGACAGGGCAGCCCTGGATGGCCTGCTTGATTCCTTCCACCTTGAAGATCGGGTCGATCGAAACCCACGGGTTGGATGGGCAAACGACCACGGCATCGGCGGCTCCGATGGCTTCGAGCACGCCGGGAGCCGGGCGGGCACTTTCTGCGCCGCGGAACTCGAACCCTTTCACAACCGGCTCACAGGCATGGCGCACGAAGTACTCCTGGAACGGGAGCCACCCGTGTTCTACAGTCAGCACCCAGGTTTCGAAAACCTGGTCAGTCATCGGCAGCACCGGGTGCCGCACCCCCCAGGCGGCGCAAAAATCACGCGTCACCCGGCTGAGCGCATCTCCTGCTTTCAGACGCCGGGTTCGCTCCAGGTGAGTGGCAAGATCCAAATCGCCCAGGCGGAACCAGGTTGGGCCGCCCAGGCGTGCAAGCTGCTCAAGCGCGTTCCAGGTTTCCCCGCTGCGTCCCCAGCCGGTCGTAGGGTTTGCAAGGCCTGCCAGGGTGTAGCACACCGTGTCGAGGTCGGGGCATATCCGCAGCCCAAGATGATTGAAATCATCCCCGGTGTTAACCACAACGGTCAGCTCATCCGGCGAAAGCAGCCTGGCCAGCCCGTCCACCAGTTTTGCGCCCCCCACACCGCCTGCCAGCGCAACGATTTTCATACTTCGCCTACCCCAAAACGGTATGAGCTTCGAATACCACTGGAACGATTATCACGGTAAATCACCGCTAAGTGATCGATCACCATGCGCATGTCCATCGGCAAAGATGCCAGCTCGTTGATGACCTTGCAGATCGCATCATCGCCGGCGCTTTCATCCGTCAGCGTAATGTGCGGAATCCATTTATGCGGATCGTAATTCGGATTCGTCCCCGAGGAAAGCGGTTCAATCCCCGACCAGATCACGCTGTGCAGTTCGGTGACTTGTGGAGTTTTGGTCACCGGCAGGTATAGAACCGGTGCAGGGCCTGTGAAGATACCCATCCCGGTGATATGGATCGGGAATGGATCGAAACCTTGCACCAGCTCTGCAAAATACTCATCCAACGCGGAAAAATCATAATCGCTGGCAACATGCCAGGAGAAATGCGGCAGAGGAGTGATCTCTACCCCGGCCTTCTGCATCACATCTGCGACAGCTTTCCAGGCCAGGTTATTCGAGACCATCTCGTCCAAGTCGAAAATCGTCGCAACCGCGTAGACCATTTTACCTGAACAAATCCAATTCTTTTGGCCGGATCAATTCGCGGATCCCCGATTCTCGCAGCGCGTAAGGAAAACCCCGCACCACCACCGCCGGGATGCGCTCATCCGCCTGACCCATCACCAGGCTGGCGGCGCCAGCAAGCTCATCCGCTGCAGCGATGATCGTCACTCGCAGTTGATAGCCGAACAAGTCAGGCTTGCCGCGCATATCGACCAACCCCGGCACGCCTGCCAGACCGATCGCCACGCCCACAGTCCCCAGCCTCCACGCCCGGCCATGCGAATCGATGATCATCACCCCCACCTGCTTCCCGGTGAGTGCCAGCAACGCCGCCTGGATCTCCCTGGCAGACCGGTCGGGGTCTTCTGGAAGCAAGAGCATCCAATCATTGGGGTCTCCCCAGGCGCCATGCACGTTCGAGTGGTCAATGCCCGCGTTCGCGCAGACAAACCCCAGGCGGTGTTCCACGATGATCGTCCCAGGGCGCACCCGCAACACGCTTGCACTTTCGCGCAGCACCAGTTCCACAAAGCGCGGGTCCTTTTCGGCTTTCCGTGCGAATTCGATTGCCTCTGGCGAGGGGGTCACGTCGCAAAGGTTCACCAGCCGTCCTTCGGCTTTCGAGACGATTTTCTGAGCCAGCACAAGGATATCGCCATCCTCGAAGCTCCAGCCGCAATGCTCTGCCCGGTCGGCAAGAATGCGGCCGAGAGCATCGCCCGGTTCGATGAGTGGTATCCCACGGATGGGTTCGACGATTAGCGTCAAAGGCTGCTACTCCTGTAAAGTATCTCGCGGAACGCCGGTGATGCGGATTCCAGCCGATTGCACCCCAAATTGCTTGTTGATGCCAATCAAAACCGAGGTCAACCCTTCTGCAACGACCGAGTTTTCGATCGGCCCGGCATCCCATCCGGTAAGTCCGGCCGCTTTCACCAGCTTGAGCACCTCGGCACGAGCGCTCTTGCTCCCGCCGCAGACGAGTACGTCGCAGTCCACAACCTCGTCATGGAGCAGATGCTCGTAAGAAATATTCTGGAATGCCGAGACCACCTGCACGCTTTCGCCCAGGATCTGTTGAGCTTCCTGTGCAGCGCTGCCTGCAGGCGGCATTTGCACACGGGTTACTTTGGGCGGGACAAGCGGCACGGTCACATCAATCAATATCTTCCCTTGCAGCCGGTCTTTTAAAGAGATCAGCGTTTCCTGGTGGGCCGAGAATGGCACGGTCAACACCACCAGATCTGCCGCGGTGGCCGCCTCGGGGTTCGTAAGGCCGCAAACGCGTTCGGAGCTTCCCAGGAGCTGATGCAATTCGGCCGCAGCGGATGCAGCCTTTTCGGCCTGGCGCGAACCGATGATCACCCGATAACCGGCCTTTGCCCACCGGTATGCGAGGCCTTTCCCTTCCTTACCTGTACCGCCGATGATGGCTATCGTCTGGATGTTCCAGTTCGTCTGGTCTGGCAAGTGTGACCTCCTATACTGTTTTCGATGCGAATCGCACGTAACGTTCCCATGCGGCAGGAACCACCTCACGCACTTTTCTGGCCAGCGCTTCTTCATCGATTGTGGTTAATTGCCGGTCCAGCATCAGCACCTTGCCTGCGACGATCGTCGTGGTGACCATGCTTTCATGAAAACCAAAGACGATATGCCAGGGCAGGTTATCGCCTGTGAGCGGGGTGTATGGGTGGTAGTCGACGAAGATCAAATCGGCAACCGCCCCTGGCTCGATCACCCCGACCGGCACACCGAACAGCCGGCCGGCCAGGCTGGCATTGTTATACAGAGCCATCTCCGCCAGGAGCGCGCCGTTCATCCGGCGCGGGTCGCCGTTGATGAGCTTGTGCCCCAGGTAAGCGGCCTTCCACTCTTCCCACATCGCGTTCGAGAATCCGTCGTTTCCGAGGCATACCTTGATGCCCATGCGCAGCATCGCTTCGACCTGGGGCAGCCCAACGGCGTTATTCATGTTCGAACGCGGTTGGTGAGTCACCCACGTTCCGCTGCGCGCCAGGATTTCGATCTCCTTTGCGTCCACGTGGACGGCATGCACGGCAATCGTTTCCGGGCCAAGGATGCCGTGCCGTTCGAGCCGGTCAATCACCCGCAGGCCGGATTTCTCCAGCGAGTCATATTGGTCCACACTGTGTTCGGCGACATGGATATGGAACCCTGCCCCAGTCTGGTTGGCGTGTCGGCAGGCTTCGAGGGTCTCTTCCGAAAGGGTCAGGCTGGCGTGCAGCCCAAACAAAGCCGAAAGCCGCCCCCCCGCACCTCCCCCGGATTGGATTCGCTGAATGAAGCGCACATTCTCTGCGATTCCGGCCTTCGCGCGCTCCGGGCCGTCTCGATCGGTCACTTCGTAACACAGGCTGGCTCGCACGCCGCTCTCTTCCACAGCAGAAGCAATCGCATCCAGCGAACCGGCGATCGCATTCGGTGAAGCATGGTGGTCGACCAACGTGGTTGTGCCGTGGCGGATGGCATCGGCGATGCAAACCATGGCCGAGTAATACACATCTTCCATGCTGAGCGCCTTATCCAGCCCCCACCATAATTTCGCAAGAATCTCCGGGAAGTCGGCGGGTGCAGGCCCCGGGATGGCCATTCCGCGCGCGTAAGCCCCATAGAAATGCGTGTGCGCGCAAATGTTGCCGGGCATCACATACTGGCCGCGGGCATCCAGCCGCTCCTCAGCTGCATTTTCAACAAGCATCACCTGTTCAGGGCCGACCTTTTGGATCAACCCGTCCCGGATCAACACCGCCTGCCCCTCGAGGATGCGGTTCGGCCGTTCGTTTGTAATCAGCTTCGCATTGTAAATGAGCATTTTCGCTTTACTCCGGAAGCCACCAGCCAGCATAAACCGGCGAGTAAAAAAAGCATCCCCGCCGGTTATCATCCGCTTTTCCTGCCAAATTACAGGATTTGTTCGATTGACCAGGATCGGTGGGCACAGAAATCTCCTCAGGAAGTGATGGAGTTTCAGGAAGGCGGCTCTTTTCGACGGACCGACGACCTGTCCGACGCCAGCCCAATCACAAGATCGGACTGACCACCGAACCCTGGTTAAAATTCTAACACAATCTTTAAAAAGGGGCAGTTATGTCATCCAGGGCGGATTACCGCCGGAGACGTGCAGGCGAAAATCGCATATAATTCAAACAAATCCACCTGTGAGGAACAGCATGTCGGATCACCGAGCAGCAATCGAGTACGCCACCACTCATGTAGACGATTTTTTGGCCAACCTGCGTTCATTGGTCAATATCCCTTCGGTTTCCACTTCACCGGAATATGAAACCGATATGCGCCGCGCCGCCGATAAGGTGAGTGAGCTCTTTACGCGTGTCGGCCTCGAACACATTCAGGTCCTACCCACCGCCGGGCATCCCATTGTGTACGCCGATTGGCTGCACGCCGGGCCGGAGAAGCCCACCGTCCTGGTCTATGGGCATTATGACGTCCAACCGGCCGACCCGCTCGAGCTGTGGGAAAGCGCTCCATTCGAGCCGGAAGTGCGAGGAGATTTTCTCTTCGGGCGCGGCGCTTCCGATATGAAAGGGCAGGTGGTTGCCGTCCTTTCGGCGCTCGAAGCCATCCGCGCTACAGATGGAAGCTACCCGTTGAACTTCAGATTCCTCGTTGAAGGCGAAGAAGAGATCGGCTCGCCGCACCTCAAGCCATTCATCGAAGCTCACCGTGAAATGCTTTCCTGCGATATTTCCCTCAATCCAGACGCCGGGATGGTCGCGGCTGATGTTCCAACCCTGGTTTACGCCTTGCGCGGGCTCGCCTTTTTTGAATTGCGCATTTATGGCCCGGAACACGACCTCCATTCGGGTGTTTTTGGCGGAATCGTCCACAACCCCGCAAAAGCGCTCAGCGAAGTGATTGCCGGCTTGCACGACGCCAACGGAACCGTCACCGTGCCGGGCTTTTATGATAAAGTCCGCCCGCTCTCAGAAGAAGAGCGCGCCGAACTGGCCCGCCTCCCGATGGATGATGGGTACTATCTGGCGCAAACCGGCGCGCCCCGCCTGTGGGGCGAAGCCGGGTTCACCCCCACCGAAAGGATCGGCGCGCGGCCGACGCTGGAAATTAACGGCCTGCTCTCAGGCTTCACCGGAAACGGCACCAAGACGGTTCTGCCCGCTTACGCCATGGCCAAATTCTCCACCCGCCTGGTTGCCGACCAGCAGCCCGATGAGATTCACCAGCTCTTCAAGGAATATTTCGCAAGGATTATCCCTCCGACCGTACGCTGGGAGCTCATCTATTACGGCGGTGGAGCCGCCTGCGCAACCGATCCTCACCAACCCGCCGCCCTGGCAATGCGTGCAGCGCTCGAGCAGGCATGGGGAATTCGCCCGGTGCTCAAGCGCGAGGGCGGCAGCGTGCCCGTGGTGGCCGATATTCAAAAGCTCCTCGGCGCAGACACCGTTCTGCCCGGTTTCGGCCTGCCAGATGACCGCATCCACAGCCCCAACGAGCGCCTGCACCTGCCCACCTGGCAGAAAGGCATCCAGGCCCTGGTGTATTTCTTTTACAGGTATGCCGATCAGGAAGGAAACTAACCAAACGTGAAACCTTCTCGAATGCCGACCTATGGCGGGCAGGCCCTCATCGAAGGCGTGTTGATGCGCGGCAGCCATACAGCCGCCGCCGCTTTCCGCTCGCCTGAAGGGGAAATCATCATCAAGACCGAAGAGTTGGAAGGCATTTACCGTTCCAGGTGGATGAAACTGCCCTTCCTGCGCGGCATCATTGGAATATGGGACGCCCTCGGCCTGGGCATGCGCTTCCTGACGTTTTCGGCCAACCTGCAAAGCCCGGAGGACGAGAAAATCGAAGGCGGTTCTTTCTTCGCTACCGTCGGCGGGTCCATCCTCGTAGCCGCAGTGCTATTCTTCGCCGCCCCGGCGCTCTTCGGCCAGCTTTCCGAGAGGTTCCTGCACATCACGCCTTTCTGGGGCAACATGGTGGAAGGACTCATCCGTTTGACCGCCGTGGTCGGTTATATCTGGCTGGTCGGCAAGATCCCTGAGATCGCGCGCGTGTTTGCCTACCACGGCGCCGAGCATAAGACGATCAACGCCTTTGAAGACGGTGCCGAGCTCACCCCCGATACCGTGCTGCGGTATTCACTCGAGCACCCGCGCTGTGGAACCGCCTTCTTGTTGACCCTGGTGGTTTTCTCGATCATCATTTTCACCATCGTCGGCCCGCTGCCTGCCTTTTGGCGCATCGCAACGCGCATCATCTTCCTGCCATTGATCGCAGGCCTGGCTTATGAATACATCCGCTTCACGGCCAATTTCATCGATCACCCCTTGGTTAAATGGCTGATAAGGCCTAACCTTGCTCTACAGCGCCTGACCACGCGCGAACCGGACCGCGGCATGGTGGAGGTGGCGATCACCGCCTTCAACACGATGCGCGAACAGGAAACCGCCTTTGCAGTGAAGAAAGAAAAAGCACTGATCCTCTAAGGGGCGTTCGATGAAGAGTTGGTCTGGATGGCTGCTGGTTGCGTTTGGGGTCGTGGTCGGCCTGGCCGCCGGCGCAGCCATTTTTCTCATCGCTCGCCAGCCATCCGGCGAACCGGTGGTGCTTGCTCCGCGGCCATCGCCTGCCCCCATCCAGGTGCATGTAGCCGGAGCCGTCGAACAGCCCGGGGTAGTCCGTCTTGCTCCAGGCAGCCGCGTGGAACTTGCCATCCAGCAAGCCGGAGGATTCGCACCGGATGCCGCCTCCGATCAAGTGAACCTGGCAGCAATTCTCCGCGATGGGCAACAGATTTACGTGCCCAGGCAGGGCGAGACATCGCCGGGTGGAAACGCAGCCTCGTCCGCTCAGGCTGGCGGTTTGGTGGATCTAAACACCGCCTCGCTGGAAGAGCTGATGACTCTTCCCGGCATCGGCGAGACTCGCGCCGCAGCCATCATCGCTTACCGCGAAGCAAACGGGGGCTTCAAGAGCATTGAGGAAATCCAGGAAATCGAAGGAATCGGCGAGGCCACGTTCGACCAGTTACAGGATAAGATAACCGTCGGTCCGGCGCCGTAGATTCAGAGAGTACCAAGGGGTATAATCATCACATGGACCTGAAAAAGAACCTCGAAACCGCCATGCGCGAGGCGATGCGTACTCGAAACGAACCCGCCCTGCGCACAATCCGCATGGTAATGAGCGCGATCAAACTGGCCGAAGTGGAAAAGGGGAATCCGCTCGACGAAGCCGGAATCATCGCCGTGCTTCAGAAAGAAGTGAAGAACCGCCGTGAAGCCATGAGCGACGCCGAAAAGGCCGGCCGGGCAGATCTGGTCGCCGCTTCGCAATCCGAAATAGCGATCCTTGAACAATACCTTCCCGCGCAGCTTTCGGACGCAGAGTTAGAGAGCCTCGTCCGCCAGACCATCACCGAAGTCCAGGCCGCTTCGCCTGCTGATATGGGCAAGGTGATGAAGGCCCTGATGCCAAAAGTTTCTGGTCGCACTTCGGGCGATCGCATCAATCAAGCTGTTCGGAAAATCCTGACCGGGTAAAATGGCCGCTAACGGTCGCCTTCTGCGCTTTCTGCCTGCCCGGAACGTGAAAGTGCTCCACACCATCGTGTGGGTCTGCAGCAGCCTTTTGGCGCTGGCTGCGCTCGTGTTGCCAATCGCTTCTCGTCCATCTTCCTATACCCTTTCTCCGGGCGATGTTGCCCCGCAGGATGTCCAGGCTCCCTTCTCACTTTCCTACCCGAGCGAGATTCTCACCGAACAGGCCCGCGCCGATGCCGAGCAGCGCATTGCTGCAATCTACCTGCCCGCAGATACAGCCATCACACGCAAGCAAATCGAGAAACTGCGCACGGCATTGAATTTCATCAGCGTGGTGCGGGCCGACCCGCTGGCAACGTTAGAGCAGAAGCTCAGCGACCTGTCGAAATTAACTGAAGTCGAGCTTGGCCCTCAGGACGCCAACTACTTGCTGGCGCTCAACGATGTGCGCTGGGAGGCAATTCAACGCGAATCCCTTTCGGTGCTCGAACAGGTCATGCGCGAAACGATCCGCGACGACCAGGTGCGTGATGCCGTCCGGCGTATCCCCACCTTAATCAGCTTTTCGCTGCCGCAAGATCAAGCGATGATCGTTGCCGATCTCGTCACGCCTTTCATCGTGCCGAACAGCCTGTATGACGAAGCGCAGACCACCCAGGCGCGGTCACAGGCGCGTGATGAGGTGAAACCGGTCATGCGGCAATATATTGCCGGCGAAATTATCGTCCGGCGCGGGCAGATCATCACCCCCCAGGCATGGGAAGCCCTTTCACAGTTCGGTTTAATCCGCACACAGGCCTCCGGCATCGAATATGCATCCGCCCTCGCCATTGTGGCGGTCACTTCAGCCTTCACAATCTATTATGTCCAGCGCAGGCGCCCGCGGCCCCTCGATAACCTGCGCAGCCACCTGCTCATTGTCCTGCTCGCGCTTGTTTTCCTCTTCTCAGCCCGCCTGATCATCCCCAACCGGACGGTTGTCCCCTATCTGTTTCCAATCCCGGCCTTTGGCCTGACCATTGCAGTCCTGTTTAACCTTGAACTGGGTTTCGTTTTATCGATCATCCTGAGCATCCTCACGGCCTTTGGGCTGTCGAATTCGCTCGATCTGACCATTTACTACATCTTCAGCAGCGCCCTGGGTGTCTTTGCCGTGGGGAAAGGCCAGCGCATCAGTTCCTTCTTCTGGTCGGGGATCGCCATTGGTGCAGCCGGGACCATGGTCCTGCTCGCCTACCGCCTGACCAGCCCCTACACCGACTTGATCGGCCTTGCCACCCTGGTTACCGCCGCATTTCTGAACGGCATTGCTTCCGCCAGCCTCAGCCTGCTGTTCCAATACATCTTCTCGCAAGTCATCGGTGTGACAACCGCCCTGCAATTGATGGAGATCTCCCGCTCCGACCACCCCTTGCTGCAATTTATCTTGCAGAATGCCCCGGGCAGTTACCAGCACAGCCTGCAGGTATCGGTGCTGGCCGAGCAGGCAGCCGAGCGGATCGGCGCCGACCCGCTGCTCGTGCGCGTTGGCGGCCTGTACCATGATGCCGGCAAGGCGCTCAACCCTTCGTTCTTCATTGAGAACCAGATCGGCCCCAAGCTCAATACACATGACGACCTGAACCCCGCGGAGAGCGCCCAGATCATCATCAACCACGTCACAGACGGCGTGGCGCTGGCGCGGAAGTACCACCTGCCCTCTCGCATCCAGGATTTTATTCTCGAGCATCACGGGACGCTGCTGACCCGCTACCAGTTTGCCCGCGCTTTAGAGGCAGCCGGGAACAGGAAAGAAAATGTAGACGAATCCCTCTTTCGATATCCGGGGCCGATCCCCGGTTCGAAAGAAACCGCCCTGTTGATGCTTGCAGATGGCTGCCAGGCCCGCGTGCGCGCCGAATTGCCCCAAACCGATGAGGAGATCCGCGCGGTGATCCGAAAGGTGATTGACACATGCGAAAAGGAAGGTCAGCTCGATAATACCTGGCTCACTTTGAAAGACCTGAGTGAAATCACCAACTCGTTTGTGGATACTTTGAAAAACACGTATCATCCGCGCATCCGCTACCCTGAAATCTCTCCCGAAACCAGGCCCCAGACCAAAAAGGAGGAAACCGGCGAATGATCGAGCTATTGATCGATGATGAATTCACCGGCCTTCTCGACGAAGCCGCTCTCAAGGCTGCTGCCCAGGCTGCTTTGACCCAGCAGGGAATTGCGGAGGAAGTCGGGTTGACCATCGCAGTGGATTCGGATGAGCGCCTTCAGGCATTGAACCTGCAATTCCTCGGCATCGACGCCCCGACGGATGTACTTTCCTTTCCAGCCGATGAATTTGATCCAGACACGAATCTGCGTTATATCGGCGATATCATTCTCTCGTGCCCCAGGGCGCAGGCTCAGGCACAGGCGGCGGGCGTCTCGCTGGCAGATGAAGCTGCCCTCCTGGTCATTCACGGCGTGCTGCACCTGCTCGGTCATGACCATGCCGCCCCGCAAGAGAAAACCGCCATGTGGGCTGCGCAGAGCGCCATCCTGGCCTCGCTTGGCATCCATTTGCCCAATCTGCCCGAAGAATGATCCCCCAGTTCATCCGCTCGCGCGCTCACTCTTTCCGCTACGCCCTGGCAGGCTGGTGGTACGTCATCCGCACGCAGCGCAACGCCTGGATCCACGCCGCCGCTTCGGTGCTGGTGATCTTCACAGCCGTCTGGCTCAGGCTCTCTGCGCGCGATTTCGCCGTCCTTGTGTTGACAATCGGCCTGGTCTGGACAGCCGAATTCCTCAACACCGCGCTGGAAGCGGTCGTTGACCTCTCCACCCCGGCGCATCACCCCCTGGCCAGGGTCGGAAAAGACGTTGGCGCGGCAGCCGTTTTAATCGCGGCGCTGGTTTCGGTCGTGGTGGGGTTCCTCCTCCTCGGGCCGCCGTTATGGGCGGCGGTGCAGGCACTTTTTCGTTAGGCGCAGAGGGCTGATGAGCATTCCATTTCGATTTGGCACGGTCGGTTCCCCCATCTCAACGCCTAAAAAGCCGGGCGGGAGCGTTGGAGCGATTCAAACCCTGGCGGAGTTGGGGCTCGATGCATTGGAACTGGGCTGGGTACAGTCGGTGCGCGTTTCGGAGGAGACCTGCCGGGCGATTCGCGCTGCGGGTGAGGAAAATGGCATTGCGCTCAGCGTCCATGCACCTTACTACATCAACCTGAACGCCACCGAAGATGAATGGCCCAACTCGCGCAAACGCCTGATGGACACCGCTTATTACGGCAGCCTTGCCGGAGCGACGGATATTATCTTTCACCCGGGCTCGTATTTCGGCCGGCCGCCGCATGAAGTCGTCGAGCGCAGCGTTGAGCGGTTGGCCGGCTGCCTGGATGAGTTGCGCTCGGCAGGGAACAGGGTGACGCTCCGCCCCGAGACGATGGGGAAATCGGCGATGCTGGGCTCTTTGGAAGACACCTTGAAGATGAGCCTGGCCGTTGAAGGCGTCCAGCCTTGCATAGATTTTGCCCACCTGCATGCCCGCGCCGGCGACGGCTCGTTGAACACGGAATCCGAATGGCTTCAAATTCTCGACGCCTACTCATCTGCGCTGGGCGAAACTTCGCTCAAGCGCCTGCACATTCACCTTTCTGGAATTGAATACACCTCAAAAGGCGAGAAGAACCACCTCAAACTGCTCGAGTCTGACCTGGATCTCCACGCGTTATTTTCGGCGCTGCAAAAACGCGGCTGCGCCGGGCGCATCCTGTGCGAAAGCCCCGCCATGGAAGAGGACGCCGTCTATATGCGGGATCGCTGGGCCGAATGGTTTGGAGAATAAGAAGAACGGGTTGTCTACTAAGAGGGCGGACACGCAGGTCCGCCCTCTTTTTTCGATAGCCCTCGCTGGTTGAAAACCAGGGTCTAGAGATAGTCTCTCAAATTATGCTCAACGGCATAAGCCGCTGCTTCGGCGCGGTTGCTGACGCCAAGTTTCGAGAGGATGCTGCTGACGTAATTGCGCACCGTCCCTTCACCGAGGAACAATGCCTTGGCAATTTCCCGGTTGGTCTTCCCCTCCGAAACAAGGAGAAGCACATGGCGTTCCTGCTGGCTCAGGTTGGCAAAGGCCGATGCCTCTTCTTCCTTCACCGCCCTGCGCACCTCCTGGAACACACGCTGGGTCACTGCCGGGTCTAGCAGAGCCTCGCCGCGCCCTACCGCCTCGAGCGCACGGATCAAATCCTCACCGCCAATTTGCTTGAGGATATAACCGGATGCGCCTGCTCGAATTGCGGAGAATAACATCTCGTCCTCGGCGTACGAAGTGAGCATCACCACCCTGGTATCCGGGTAATGGTTGGTGATCTCTTCGCATGCCTCGATCCCGCTCGTCCCTGGCAAGCGGATATCCATTAAGACGATATCCGGGTGAAGCCGAGAGACCTGTTCCAGCGCTTCTTTGGCAGTCGCTGCCTCTCCAACCACCTCGAATTGAGCGTGGTGGTCGAGCAGCGATTTCAATCCCAACCGCACCACTTCGTGATCATCAACCACCACGATGCGTTGTCTGGTCATCTTGGTTCACCTCCAATTTCGAGTATAAATGACCCAATCAATCCTGACAAGGGAAAGAATCTTTCCACATTTTATATCTCTCCTGAGATGGTTATGGTAAACTTAGTATCGAGGGATTCATGGAAGAACAAAAAAACCGCACCGTGGTGTATATCGAAGACGACCTGGAAATGATCGACCTGGTCTCGTTGATCTTAAACCGGCGGGGTTTCCAGGTGTTGGGGGCTCACGGCGGGAGAAATGGGCTCGACCTGGTCCTCAAGGAATTGCCCGACCTGGTCCTGCTGGACCTGATGATGCCCGGCATGGATGGGTGGGAAGTCTTCCAGCAAATCAAAGCCAATGAAAAGACGCGCCACATTCCGGTGATCATCATCACCGCCAAGGCGCAGGATATCGACCGCGTACTTGGGCTTCACATCGCGAAGGTTGAAGAATATATTTGTAAACCTTTCCGCCCACAGGAACTGGTAGAAGCGGTTGAAAAAGTGTTGAACAAAGAGGCGGGTGAATAACACCTCGATGCGCCGCCGGATCCTTATCTCGAACCTTTCCAACCCGCAGGCGACCCCCATACAAGCCGTTCTTTGCGATACATTCTTCTCGAAATTCCGCGGGTTGATGTTCCAGAAAACCATACAATCCGATCAAGGCATCGTGCTGGTTGAATCCAGGGAATCCATTCTGGACACGACCATTCACATGTTCTTCATGAACTTCGATATCGCCGTCTTTTGGCTCGATTCATCCTTGCGCATCGTCGATACTCGCCTGGCCATGGCCTGGCGGCCGGCCTATGCCCCTCGTGTTCCAGCCCGTTATGTGATCGAGGCTCATCCCGACCGCTTGCGTGACTACGCGAAGGATCATCTCCTGAGGTTTACCGATGCGTAAACCTGCCCTCGTACTACTCCTTCTTTTCCTCACGCTTGCCTCAGCCGCCGGCCATGCCCGGGCTCAAAACGATGCTACCGATCCGGTGTATGTCGTCCAGCCTGGAGACACGCTGTATTCGATCGCCCTGCGCTTCGGCGTGCCGCTGAACGACCTGATCAATGCCAACCAGATGGTCGACCCCAACGCGCTGGCCGCCGGCACCGAACTGACGATCCCCGGCCTCTCCGGAGTCTCCGGCAGGCTGGTCACCGAGGCAATCCCTCTTGGCCTCGATCTGGCCAGCCTGAGCAGGTATCGCAACCTCGATCCGGCTCTTCTCATCCGCCTCAACCGCATCACCAGCCCCGCCGAAGTATTCGCCGGGTCGAACCTGATCATTCCCCAGGAAGAATCGATTTCCTACCGCAAACCCATCTCCGGGCTGGCGGCCGGAGAATCTCTGCTCGAACATGCCGCCGGCGCGAATGCCAACCCGTGGGAGTTCGTCCTTGCAGCCCAGGCGGCTTCGACCAATGAGATCACGCCCGGAGAGCAGCTCTACCTGGCTTCGGCCGATGAAACGCCTCCTCCCAACCCGCTTGCACCGGCTATTCAAAAACTGGAGCTCGACCCTCTCCCGCTCGTGCAGGGCAGGACGGTCGTTATCCGCGCCACCAGCCAGGCCCCTGTGACCCTGGAAGGCTCGCTCAACGGCTTTCCGCTCCACTTCTTCCAGGAGGGCGAAAATCAATACGTCGCCTTGCAAGGCATTCATGCCATGGCAGAACCCGGGCTGGCTCCTTTCAGCCTGACGGTCACCGATGCCTCGGGCGCTTCGACCAGTTTTGAGCAGATGATGCTCCTCGAACAGGGCTATTACGCCAACGACCCACCGCTTTCGGTGGACCCCGCAACGCTGGATGAAGCCAACACCAGGCCCGAAGATGACTTGATCCGCCAGACGACCTCCCCTGCCACGCCGGAAAAGCACTGGAACGGCATCTTTCGCCTGCCGGTGGATGAGCCTTCTTGCATCAAATCGTGGTACGGCAACCGGCGCTCCTACAACGGCGGGCCATACTCCTACTTCCACACCGGCCTGGATTACGGCGTTTGCGCGAATCTGAATATCTATGCACCAGCTCCGGGCGTCGTTGTGTTCAGCGGGCCGCTCACGGTGCGCGGTAATGCAACCATCATCGATCACGGCTGGGGCGTGTACTCCGGCTTTTGGCACCAGCAAGAATCGCTTGTGAAGGTTGGCGACGTGGTGGAAGCAGGCCAATTGATCGGCCAGATCGGCGGTACCGGCCGGGTCACCGGCCCGCATCTGCATTGGGAAGTCTGGGTAAACGGGGTTCAGGTGGATCCACAAATGTGGCTCGACCGGGTTTTCCCTTGAATGAAGGATAGATAACCTAAGGTATAATGGAAGCTTAGGTTCGGAATTATGCTTTGAAGCGAGATCACGAAATGGGAATTGCGCCTTTATCATTGAAACCGGATTATTGGGATGAATTTCAGGTCGAGGAAAGCGATCTTGAATTCCTCTACAATTACCTGCTTGAAATTGAAACCCCTCTCACACCCGATGAGCTGGTGCAGGTGCTCGTAAAAGAGCGCGTCGAGCGAGAACGAAAAGCCCTGGAGAGTCAAAAGACAGCGGCAGGAGCCGTCTACCTGCCCAAAGAAGACTATCAAGTCGGCCAGACGCTTCAATTCCCACAGTTGGATTGGCAGCGCGGCAAAGTGACGGCCACTCGCCCGGGGGTTAACCCCGAAGTTGAGTCCTTTGGGGTCATCGAAGTTCAGATGGAATCGGGTGAAATCCACAATTTTGCCTCTGGGCTGGCTCAGCATAAACTCAACACGCCGGTTTCGGTGAACCTCGATGATCCCAACTTGAACCCAGAGCATATCTTGCGTGTTTATGGCCCTCAGTTGGTGCGCACGCTCAGGGAGCATCTGGAAGCCGACTCCGACCTTGTGCGAATCGCCGGGCGGTGGTTCCCGCGTGCTTTGCTGGTGGATATTAACCTTGGGCATCTCAACCTGGCAGAAGCCATCCTCGAGATGGCCGACGGCGGCCCGCTCCCCACGCGCGAGTTGATGGAGCAACTTGACCTGCCGAAAGACGTCAATACCAAGTTGAATGAGTTCTCGCTCAACCTGGCACTCCAGGAAGATGAGCGCTTCGATGAAGTTGGCCCGGCAGGCAAAATTCTCTGGTACTTAAAGCGCCTCGAGCCTGAGCCTGTGTTAACGCCTCCTGCGTGGCTGCGATGCCCGCCATTCAGCTACAATCCCGCGGCCGTGCAGCCGCTTCTCGACCAGTTCGAGGGGCAGGTCGCCGATGAACTGGAAACCTGCCTCTCACCGGATGTCGAGGGCAATGAAGTGTCGCTTTCGCTCATCTATCCACACTTCAGGGCCGGAACGCTCCCGGTTTGCGAGCAGCTGATTCAATTCTTCCCCACCGCCTACGAATCTCCCAGAGTCCAATTCACCTTCGTTGATGGCGACACCGGTGAAAAGTTCTCCGGCTGGGTCGTGCGCGAACACCATTATGTTTATGGGCTGCGCGATTGGTACTTGAAGAATGAACTCATACCCGGCAGCCGGGTGACCATTCTGCGCAGCCAGGTTCCCGGTGAAGTCATCATCCGTTCCGGCCGGAAACGCCCCACGCGCGACTGGGTCCGCACCGCCATGGTCGGCTCGGATGGCGGGATCGTCTTCGCCATGCTCAAGCACTCTTTGAGCACAACCTATGACGAACGGATGGCAATCGTCATTCCAGATCTTGAATCACTCGATCGAGTCTGGGAACAGAGTGCAAAACAGCGCACCACCCTTCCACAGACGGTCAAGATGATGCTCTACGAACTTGCGAAATTGAGCCCGCAAGGGCACGTCCATGCCCAGGAATTGTATGCCGCGGTGAATGTAATCCGCAGGTCTCCTCCCGGCCCCATTTTAAGCATCCTCATGGAAAATGATTGGGCCCTGCACCTCGGCGATCTGTACTTCCGCCTCGATGAATCCACCGAGACATAGGGGAACGTATGCAGGAGATCAAACGATTCAGCCTGGTGAAGCCAACAACTCAGACGCCCTTCCACGTCGATTTTGACTGGTGGAAGAACCAGGAGAAAAACTGGAGAGTTTACCTGGTAAGTTACCTTTGCCCGGAGCACCACGCCGCCTTTGCCGATAGCACCGGCGTCACCATGATCGATTGGATCGACCCGGAAACCGCCGAGGTGCATTCGGTCGACGGGCTCCAGCACGTTTTGATGACCCACTGCGCGAAACAGCCGGGGTTTGTCACGTTGAACACCTCGCTGGTGGATGCCGTATTCCGGCTCCTGTTGGCGAACGGCAACAACCCGCTCACCCCCATTCAACTTGGCGAAGCCACCGGCAGGCCGCCCGAAACGATTCTGCGCACCCTGGCCGGCAGCACCGTATATAAGGGGATCAGACCTCTGCAATCTTAATCGGGCTGCAACAGGGGTTATCCAGCAGGAATGCCAGAGTCTGAAGCCATTCGCTTTCTTGAAAGTGCAGGGGCGAGGTATCACCTCTTCATTCATGCTGGCCCGGTTTCATCCCTCGAGCAGGCTGCGCGGGAGCGGGGCCAGCAGCCCGGCCAGGTGATCCGTACCATCCTGTTCAAGCGGCCGGATCAGGGTTACTTTCTGGTATTGGTATCCGGGCCGCGGCAGGTCGATTGGCGGTTACTGCGCAAAATCATCCGCTCCAACCGGGTCGCACTCGCTACCCCGGACGAAGTGTTCAACGTCACCGGTTATCGCATCGGCACCGTCTCACCGTTTGGCCTGCCCAACAAGCTGCCGGTATATTGTGATTTACGAATGCACGATCAAACCGAAATTTCATTCGGATCCGGCCTGCCGGGTGTTGCCATCGTGATGAGCCTCCACGACGCCCTGCCCCTGCTCGAGCCGGTCACCTGGATCCATATTTAACCTTCCGAGCAATCCACCACAAGAATAACAATCAAGTGATCAACCGGCTCGGAAGGTGTGCCGTGAAGTTGTGATACACCACGGTCTGCTCCCCGCCTTCAAAATCGAAGCGCGTGACCGCACAGTTGTACATCCGAAACCAGACTGAACGCAGGTAATCGACTCCCATCACCGCCGAAAGGAAATGCATATAAAAACCGCCGTGGCTGATCACCGCCACCCGGTCGTCGCTGCCGCCATGCCGCTCGAGGAGTTCGTGATACACCCGCCTTGCGCGGATGGGTCTTTCATCGTCGGTTTCGAACGGGCGGTTCCACCAGCCCGTTTCGCCGATCGAATCCGGCACCATCAATTTGGGGTAGAGCTGCTCCATGCCTGAGCGGTTCAACCCGGGCCGAATAATGAATTCGCCCTTGCGCTTATCCTCCAGGAATATTCCGCCGGTCTCGTGCCAATCCGTCCACACGCGCAGGGGCATATCCAGCGCCTCGGCGATCGGTTTCGCCGTCACGATGGCCCGGTACATTGGGCTGCAATACAGGTGTGTGAAGTCAAATCCAACGCCGTTCGCCAGGCGGTCAACCGGGTCGGATGAACTGGATAGAAACCGAGCAGTCAACGCAGCCTGTTCCTGTCCAATAGCCGTGAGGCATGGGTCGTCCACTCGTCCATCGTCTGAGCCGGTTTCCTCGTAAAGGGCATTATTCTGTGACTGCGCGTGGCGGATAAAGTATAATCTCATGAGTGCTCCGGTTTGATATCATTCAAAACTCGCACCATTCTACCATTGGAGGAAATGCCTGATGACCGAATCCAACATCGGAACCAACATCATCACTCAAATTGGACTGGTCGTGAAGGACATCGAGAAGTCCATCGAAGCATACAGCTCCATTTTGGGCCTTCCGAAGCCGCAGGTCATTCTCACCGACGGCTACGAGCAGGCGCAGACGGTTTACCGCGGAAAACCGTCTTATGCGCGGGCAAAGCTGGCCTTCTTCGACATGGGCCAGGTTCAAATCGAACTCATCGAACCGGTCGGTGAACCAAGCACCTGGAAAGAAGCCCTGGACGCGAAAGGCGAAGGGGTTCATCACATCGCCTTCCAGGTCAAGGGCACCGACCAGGTCGTCGCCTACCTGGAAAGCAAAGGCGTACCTCTCGTCCAGCAGGGGCGCTACACAGGCGGAATGTATTCTTACCTCGACGCGACCAGCCAGCTTGGGCTGGTGCTGGAACTGCTCGAAAACTTCGAATAACCTGCCCTATTCCACCGTCACCGACTTCGCCAGGTTGCGCGGCTGGTCAACATCCAGTCCGCGCAACGCGGCGATGTGATACGCAAACATCTGCAGAGGGATCACGGTGACCACCGGGCTGAGCAGCCAGGGCGTTTCAGGCACCCAAAAGATATGGTCTGCCAGCCCTTCGACCCGTGCATCACCTTCGGTCGCGACCGCCACCACCACCCCGCCGCGCGCCTTCACCTGTTCTACCTGACTGATCATCTTCTCGTACCACGGGTCGAGCGGCGCGATGCTGATGACCGGCATGTTGCGGTCCACCAGGGCGATCGGCCCGTGTTTCATCTCACCCGCCGGGTATGCCTCTGCGTGGATATACGAAATTTCTTTCAGTTTCAAGGCACCCTCATAAGCGATCGGCATATTGATTCCACGCCCCAGGTAGAGCGCGTCGCGCGTGTTTTTCAAAGAACGCGCCACCTCGGCCACTTCGGATTCACGGTCCAGGCAGCGCCCGGCCAGGTCCGGCACAAGCGCCAGGTCGGCCACCAGCTTGCGCCGCCTTGCCTCGTCCAATGTTCCCCGCAAGTCACCGAGCAGCACAGCCAGCAGGTACAAGTCCACCAACGGAGCTGTGAATGCTTTTGTCGATGCCACGCCAATTTCCGGTCCGCATTGCATCGAAATACACCCCGAAGCAAGGCGCATGGCTTGAGATCCGATTGCGTTGACGATCGACCACAAAACCGCCCCCTTCTTCCGCGCCTCTTCCATCGCCGCTAACGTATCGGCAGTTTCACCCGATTGGCTGATGGCCAACACCACCGTGTTTTCGTCCACCAGCGGGTCTCGGTATCGAAACTCAGAAGCGATGTCGAGTTCCGTCGGGATGCGCGCAATGTGCTCGATGAGCACCTTTCCAACCATTCCGGCGTGCGAAGCCGTACCGCAGGCTGTGATCACGATCTTCTGAATTTTCCGCGCTGTTTTTTCGTCCAGGTTCAAAGTGGGCAGGCGCACACGCCCTTCATCAAGGTCCACCCTCCCTGCCAGCGTGTCGGTGAGCGAGCGCACCTGTTCGTGAATTTCCTTTTGCATAAAATGGCGGTATTCGCCTTTCTCGGCGGCGATCGGGTCCCAGGCTACTGTGTGAATCTGGGGTTCAACCGGCTGCCCATCGAGGGTAAAAACCTCGACGCCCGTGCGCCGGATGACTGCCATCTGCCCGGATTCTAAGAAGCTGACCCGCCGTGTGTGCTCGAGGATCGCCGGAATATCGGAAGCGACGAACATCTCGCCATCTCCATAACCGATCACCACCCCGCCCGCGTTGCCGATGCGCGCGGCAATGATCTTATCCGGCTCGTGACTGGACATCAACACCACCCCGTGCGCGCCTTTCAGGGCTTTTAACGCTCTTCGCGCAGCCAGGGTCATGTCATGCTCGAGAGAGTAATACCTTTCCACCAGGTGAACAATCGTCTCGGTATCGGTATCCGAGCGAAACACCGCCCCCTCGGCCGTCAGCTCTTCTTTAAGATCCAGGAAATTCTCAACAATCCCGTTGTGCACAACGACGAAGTCGCTGTCGGTGCTCAGATGTGGGTGCGCATTTCTTGCGCTCGGCTCGCCGTGCGTGGCCCAGCGCGTATGGCCGATGCCAATCTTTCCCTTCACCGGGTCGGCTTCGACCAGTGCCGCGAGCCGTTCCAGTTTTCCGGCGTCGCGCCGCACCTCGATGTGCCCGTTGGTGAGCACCGCCAGCCCGGCCGAATCATAACCTCGGTATTCCAATCGCTTCAGGCCGTTCAAGACTATGGGGGTCGCGTTTTTCGCGCCGATGTAACCGACAATCCCGCACATGCGTCATCTCCTGCGGCCGCGAGCGCCCGGCCCGCAGCCTGCCATATGCCAGCCGCACCGCTGGCCTGATGCCAGCCGGCAGGGCTGTTGATCTGTGATGTGGGGATATCAGGTGTTCCCTGGAGGGCTTCCGCTGATCTTTCGATTTTCCCGGGCTTTGCCCAGCCCGGTTAACTCTACCTCGCGGTAGAGAACCCTCTTCCTCGTCATCCGGCTGTTCTTCCCCCTTCCAGCCGGACCATGCGCTCGTTATCCCCGAATGCAAAAACCGTTCGTCTCACCTCCTTAATCATTCACTGCGGTATTATACCTCAGATGAAACTTACAATTTCATCGGTTGAAAAACCGGTTTAGTTTGCTCAATATATATAAGAACCATCCCACCCCATTCAACCAGGTAAACGTTGAGTAATCCGGATCAGCAACCAATCGAAACGATCATCCATCCAGAACCAAATCCACGCATCGGCTGCCTTGCAAGGATCGGCCCTATTGGCGCGCTGGCATTATTGTTATTGGTTTTTATCGGCGGGCTGGTCTTGCTACAGAACCCATCACTCAGCCCCGTCAGCACGGGCAGGCTGGATTTCAAGAACCTGCAGGTTGCCCCTGGTTTTATGCATTACGAGGATTCGGGCCGCGCCTGGGATATCAGTTATGAGAAAGCCTACCCCTCCAGATTCATGGGCAAGGTCAGTCACGTATCCGCCATCCGCTTGAAAGAAATTCCTCTCCTGACGCACGATATTTTAGTGACCTCCGGTGACTTTGCCGATCCCGCGCTGGTTCGAACCAGCGTGACCAACCATCATTTCACCTGGGTGGCCTTGAGCGACACTTACCCCGAAGGCGCGATCAACCTGCTTCACACCGTCCCAAAGGATGAGGGCATTTTCAACCAGCTTCAGGCCATCCGCACGGGTGATGACGTTGAAATCTCCGGGTGGGAGATTCTGCGCATCGATGCGTTGAACAGCGACGATGAGACTTACCTTTGGTGGCAAGATGCCGGCTGCAACACGCTCCTCGTGGACAGCGTCTCCATAGTAAGATAACGAAACCGGGCTTCTTTCCAGCCCGGTTCTTCCAGCTTCATTCGTACTTTTCCAGCAATTTTATTACATCTGGAAAATCGATTCCCAAACGCTTGACCGTCTCTCGGGTAGGGATGCCCTTTGCCGTCCAGCCTCTCCGCTGGTATACCGCATCTACCAGGCTCTCGTAGCGTTCCTCACGGAATTTCCGCAAGGCGGCCATCTTTGCCTCCACCGTCATGCCTTCCACTGCCAGGCCCAACTCGTCTCGCAGCTGCTGGTCGTATCGTTCTGCGCGGGACTCATATTCTTTCACAGTCACCGGCCCCACGGCACGATAGGGCGGGTAATCATGCTCGCGCGTGCCGAAGCCCATGCGCAGGTTGAACAGGCGCTGGAAGTTATACACCCGCTCGGATTGGAGGATGAAGTCCTCGACGGTCACCTTTTCTCCGGTCACGCCTTCATACAGCCAGGTGTAATTCTCCACGTGCTCGGGCACTTTGGCCGGCTCTTTCGCCGTCTTGTTGCTCGCCGGGATGATGTCGTTCCATGGCAGTTTACACAACCCGTGCAGGCTGAACCACGTGCGCCACATCGGGAAGTAATGCAGCGCCTCAGCCTTCGCCTCAAAGGTCGGCAGCTGCTTATGGACCTGCTCCATGAAGATCAACCAGGCTTCGTCGTGCTGTGGACCCTTCGAAGCCAGCGCATAGCCGCCTTGCTGCGCGAGGGATTCCTTGGTCATATATTCTGAGATTTCGAGGCCTTTGATCTCCATGCCAATATCTTGCAGCAGCTTCGGGTCGGCCCCGTATTCTTTTTCGAACCGGGCTTTCATGGCGCGCACGCCTTGCCCGACCACCATGCCGAAGCCCTCGCCGCGCGCCATCTGGTGAACCAGTTCAAGCACTGCCTCGGCGTTGCCCCAGGTGAGTTCGAGCCCGCCGGTACGCTCAAGGTTGAGAATACCGTACTCATAACATTCCATGGCAAAAGCAATGGAATTGCCCAGCGAAATGGTGTCGATGCCATACGTGTCGGCGTAGAAATTCAATTCGAGCACATCGGCCGGGTCGAAAATCTCGATGTTCGATCCTAAACCGCCCAGGGTTTCATACTCGGGGCCATCCACGCGCACCACCTCGCCCCGATATGGCCCCGTACGGACATGGTAATGCGGCACGCTGTGTGCGCAAGACATCGTGCAGCCATACCAGCATCCGTCCGGGTATTTGGTGTCGAACCGGGCTTTCCAGATCTCACCGTTGATGCGGTGCGCCTCGCTGTGCGACCCGTAGCGGAAATTCGAGGTGGGGAGCAGATCGAACCGGTTCATGATCTCGATCAGGTAAGGTGTGCCGGTATGGCGCATATCGTTTTGCGACGCATCGAATTCACTGATGTCGTGGTTGATCCGCTGCCCGGCTTTACGCAAAAGTTCCGGTTTGGCCGGGCCGTTGCTATTGGCATTCACCCCGCTGCACCGCACCACAATTGCCTTGATCTTTTTATCGCGCATCACCCGGCCCGACCCGCCGCGAGCGGCCTGCTTGATGCGGACGTCATGGCGTTTGGGGTCGTAATAACTGACGTTCAGCCCGCACATCGGCACATGGTCGGCGGCCTGTCCGGCCGAGATCACCGAAACCCAGCGCATTTCATCCTCATCATCGGCATAGAGCTCGGTGAGTTGCCGGTTGAGGATATGCGTATCAACGGCATCCAGCGGGGCGCGCTCCACCCGCACCCGGCCGGTTTCGCCGTCAATGAAAATGACCACTTCCTCATCGGACTTTCCTTGAATCTCCAGCGCATCCCAGCCGGCAAACTTCAGGTACGGCCCAAAGTATCCGCCGCTGTTGCTGTCCATCACCGAATGGGTGAGCGGCGAGATGGTTGTCACCGTGCACTTGCCGGTGCCAGGATATTGCGTGATCCCGCCGATCGGGCCGCCGGCGATCACGATCTCATTCTCGGGGTCGTCCCAGCGCACGCCGTCCGGTATGGCGTTCCACAACAGCCAGAGGCAGAACCCGCGCCCGCCGGTGAATATCTTCTTCATTTCCGGCGTTACCGGTTTGCTCTCGACGCTCATCTTGCTCAAATTGATGTACAGCGTCCGGTTCGCGTAACCTCTCTCCACCGGGCGGGTTTCGTATGCATATTCGACGATCGCCTCATGAGTCTTCCGCAGCGTTTCAACATCAGGATATACAATCCCCATGGCCCCTCCAGGCAATGAAATTGAGGTGTTTGTGTATGAATACCTGATTCCATTATAATGAAACCGGTTCGGTTCACCCTTTGCTAATGTCATTGCCTTCTCCGATGAATGTAACCAACCAAGGAACCGCTGATGGAATTCGATAAAATTTTGGAGACCTACCTCCGTGCCCGCTTCACGCTCATTGTCCTGGTGACGGGCGAAGAAGAGCGCGCGCTGCAATCGATCAAAGCAATCTGCGCCCAGTCACAACGCAGTCTGCTCTCCTGGGATGCAGCCGATTACTTTAAATGGGTCACAGCCACCAATGCGGCCGCACCGGTGGCGCGCGACCCGCTCACCGCATTGGAACAAATCGACAAGTTCGACCCCAATACCGGCACCGTCTTCGTGCTCAAAGACTTCCATGACATGTGGAGCAACGCGCAAGTCAAGCGCAAGCTTCGCAGCGTGGCTCAGCGGCTAAAGACCACGCGCAAGTACATCATCATCACCACACACTTGGGCAAGATTCCCGACGAGCTCAAGGATGAGGCGGTGGTCATCAATTACCCCCTGCCGGATGCACGCGAACTCTCGGAAGTGCTTGAACAACTCACCACGACCCCGGGCGTGCGGGTAAACCTGACTCAGCTCGGCCGCGAGAAGCTGGTTCAAGCGGCTCTGGGCCTCAGCCAGTCGCAGGCGCAGCGGGTATTTGCCCGCGCCATCGTCACCGACGGTGTCCTCGACGACCGTGACATCGAACTGGTGACAGAGGAAAAACGCCAGATCCTGCGCGAAAGCGAAGCCCTGGAATTTTACCCGGCCATTGAGACCATGGAGAACGTCGGCGGGCTTGCAGCGCTCAAAGAGTGGCTGCGCCTGCGCGAAAGCGCCTTCACCCAAAAGGCGCGCCAGTACGGTCTCCCCATGCCGAAAGGCATCGCGCTCATTGGCATCCCCGGCACGGGCAAGAGCCTGACTGCCAAGATGATCGGCGGTTTGTGGCGGTTGCCGCTCATCCGGCTGGATGTCGGCGCTTTGTTTGGCAGCCTGGTAGGAGAATCAGAAGAGCGCACCCGCCGCGCCTTGCACCTTGCCGAAACGATTGCCCCCTGCATTTTATGGATTGACGAGATGGAAAAGGCCCTGGCCCACGGTGGCCTCGACAGCGGCACCAGTACGCGCGTTTTTGGTTCGATCCTCACCTGGATGCAAGAAAAGAGCGCCCCCGTTTTCGTCGTCGCCACCGCCAACGATATTTCGAGCCTGCCGCCCGAATTGCTGCGCCGCGGCCGCTTTGATGAAATCTTCTTTCTCGACCTGCCCAGCTTCAATGAGCGGGTTGAGATTTTCGCCGTCCACCTGCGCAAACGGAACCGCATCCCGCAGGATTTCGACCTTGCACTGCTCGCCGGCCGTTCCGAAGGCTACGTGGGTGCCGAAATCGAGCAGGCTGTCATCGATGCGATGTACCTGGGGTTCAACGACCACGAACGCGAGTTCACCACCGAAGATATCTTGCTTGCGCTCCAGAAGCAGGTTCCCCTTTCCATTTCTCAACGTGAGACGGTGGACGCTCTGCGAGCATGGCTGGTGGAAGGGCGGGCCTCTTCTGCTTCGGGCGAGCCTTTACCTTCTCCCAACGCGGACGGCCCGCAGATCCGCCTCGACCTGCAAACCTGAAATCCCCTGCACCGAAATCGGGTACAATTCAGCGGATCGAATAAGGGTCGCTTCGTATGTCTGGCCGCCTGGGAATAGATTTTGGCACTTCCAACACGGTGCTGGCGCTTTGGGATGCACACCAGCGCCGGCCTGTTCCGTTTAAGATCCCTGAGTACAGCCTTTTATTCCAGCAGGCAGATGAAAGCGTGCCGGTCATCCCCTCACTCGTCCACTACACCGAAGACGGGCGGATCTGGATTGGGAATCAGGTCGTCAACCGCGGATTGGCAAATTCGCCGCGAACCATGCGCTGGATGAAGCGTTACATCAGCCACCGCAGCCCGATCAGGTTCGAAATGGACGGTAAAGAAATCACTCCACACAGCGCCGGGCAGGATTTCCTCACTGCCGTGCTGGTATCGGCCGGTCAGGAAGCCGGATTAATGGATGAAGAAGTGGGCTTGAGCGTGCCGGTCGAAGCCTATGAGCATTATGAAGACTGGCTCGTTACCATTGCAGAGAAAGCCGGTATGCCGCGCTTCAGGTTGCTGGACGAGCCCTCCGCGGCGGCGCTCGGCTATGGCGCGCACATCCAGCCCGGCAATGTATATATGGTCTTCGATTTTGGCGGGGGAACCATGCATGCTTCCGTCATCTTGATCGAAGACGAGGAGAAATCGGCCATCGGGCGCCGCTGCCGCGTTCTTGGAAAAGCCGGGCGCGATATCGGCGGGACGACCATCGACCAGTGGCTGTTTCAAGATATCCTGCGCAGGAACCGTCTCTTCGATGGCGATCCGGCGGTGCGCCGCCTGAGCACGGCGTTACTGCTCGAATGCCAGCGCATGAAAGAGGCTTTATCCAGCCAGGATAGCGCCTGTTTGCAGCTTAATCCGCCGCCATCACCTTTCGACCTGCAGGCCGAATACACACAGGCCGGGTTCGAGGAACTCCTCGACGAACATGGCTTTTTTACGACCATCAACCAGCTTGTGCGGGCGGCGCTCAACCTTGCCGCCGAGCGGGGGTATAAGGACGATGACATCCAGGCCGTGTTGATGGTGGGCGGAAGCTGCCAGATTCCATCGGTCCAGCGCCTGCTGCGCCAGTTCTTTGGGAAAGAGCGTGTTTTATATTCTCACCCGCTCGATGCGGTGGCTCGCGGTGCAGCCGCGTTTGTCGCCGGGGTGGATTTCTACGACCACATCCAGCATGACTACGCCATCCGCTACTTTAATCGGCAGAACATGCAGTACGAGTATAAAGTGGTCGTGGCCCGTGGAACCAGCTACCCAACGGTGGAACCAATTTCGCGGTTGAACGTTAAAGCATCACACCATGGCCAGCAGAAGCTTGGCATCGCCATCTTTGAACTTGGAGAGCAGCGCCCGAGGGCTGAAGCAAGCCTGGAGCTGGTGTTCGATCCCTCCGGGGCCGCGCGCATCACGCAGCTCACCCCACACGAGCAGGAGCAACGCACCCGATTCTGGATGAACGAACACAACCCAACCTTCCTGACGGCCGGGCACCCTCTCGCTCAAGGCGAAGCGTGTTTTGATGTCGAATTCAAGATCGATTACAATAAGCGCCTGACTATCACTGCACGGGACGTTCAAACCGGTCAGCTTGCTCTCCAAGATCACCCGGTCGTTCGGCTAACCTGATTGGAAAGGACCACCCATGTCCCATTTCACTCGCATACAGACTCAGATTTGCGAGAAAGACTTGCTGCTGCAAGCGCTCAAAGATCTGGGCTTTCAATATGAAGACCATCCGCAAGACATCCTGGGAGTCACCGGAAGGAAGACGAAGGTCGATATCCGCCTGACGCTCCCCGGCAGCCTTGATGCGGGTTTTCGAAAAGCCGGGAATGCATACGAAGCGGTTGCCGATTGGAGCGGGGTGCGCGGCATCCAACCGGAGAAATTCATCCAGCAAGTCACCCAGCGTTATGCCTACCATGCCGCCCGCCGGAAATTAGAAGAACAGGGGTTTACACTCGTCGAAGAGAAAGTCACCGCTGACGACCAGATCCGCCTTGTGCTACGCCGCATGTCTTGAGGAGCCTTGAATGGAAATGCAAGAAATAGAAGTCACAATCGGCAAAGATGGGAAGGTGGAACTGCACGTCCACGGCGTGAAGGGCAAGCAGTGCCTGGAAATTACTGCCCCATTAGAGGAACTGTTGGGGGGTGTGGTGCTATCACGGGAATTGACCCCGGAAGCCGAAGAACCGAACCCGGAGATCGACCAGTCCGACCACTTGAAGGCGGGTTAAGTCCTCAGAACATGCGCAGGCCCGCTTTGCTTCTCCATCAAATCATCCCCGCCAGCCGCTCGAACGGCCCCGGTCTGCGCTGCGTTATCTGGGTGCAAGGCTGCCGCCTGGGCTGCCCGGGCTGCTTCAACCCTGAGACGCATTCCTTCGAAGGCGGATCGTTGATTGGGATCGAGGAATTGAGCGCGCAATTCCTGAGCCTCGGCTCAGGAATTGAAGGCCTCACCATCAGCGGTGGAGAGCCCTTTCACCAGGCCGCGGCCCTGGCGCATCTGGTGGAACGCATCAAGGCACGTTCGACCCTTTCCATCATCGCTTTCACCGGCTACACGCTCGAAGAGCTGCACGGAATCCGCCAGGCCGGGCGCGTCCTCGCCGGTTTGGATGTGTTGATCGCCGGGCGGTTTGAGCAGAGCAAAAGGGTGGCGGCCGGGCTGGCGGGCTCGAGCAACAAGCAGTTTCATTTTCTTACCGGACGCTACAGCCGCCGGGATTTTGACCCCATCCCCGAAGCGGAAGTGCTGATCTTGCCGGATGGCAGCGTCCAACTGACAGGGATCGATCCCATCTTATGGTAACCGGATCAAACGACCCTAAATTGATCGAGCTGATCCGCACGATCCTCGAATCGTCCACCCCGCATGAGGTGGCCATTCCGGATTCCATCCATGACGAGCTTCTCCGCAAGGGAGCTGTTCTCTACTTGCAGCAAGATGCATCGGATGAATCGATCCGCCTGCTGGCAGAACTTGCCGCCTCTGCCACCGACCCATCCACGCGCGAAGCCTCAGGGCGCGTCCTGGCCACGCTGGCCGAAAACCATTCCCAGCCTGCAATTGATGCTCTCTACCGGCTGGCTCTCGAGGTGGAACATGCCGGCATCCGTCAGCTCCTCGCGGCACAGAACTGGCAGCCCTCACGCCCGACTTTAAAGGCCCTCCTTGGCTGGCTGGCGGCGGTTGAGACGAACCCCGATGCGAATGCCGAGGTCGATCTCCTCACCCAGGCATTCTTCGAAGACGCGCCGGCCCACCTTCGCGAACGCATCCTTGCCAGGGCGGCTTTGTCGCCGCGTTACCGCGGTTGGGGCAGACTGATGGCCGCGCTCTCCAAGGCCGACTCCGCCGCTTTTCACGAACTCACCGCGCTCTATCCTGCTCTTTCGCAGATCGAACAACGCATTTGCCTTTCGCACCTTCAGCGATTGGCGTTTGAGAATCCGGCTGCCCAAGAGGTCATTTGCCGCCTCTTTATCGAGCATGGCGACCAGGATGCGCTTGCGATCGCGCAGAAATGCGGTTACCTTCCCTCCGATGCCTACGCTCAGGCGTTATTCTACTTCCTGGCCGGAGACCAGGAGCATTATCAACAATTGGACTTCGACCACAACCTGCTCGTGACGGCTTACGAGGTTGCCAGCCGGGCGCTGCGCCGACGCTTACTCGCTTACAGCCGCCAGACAGGCCGCGTGGAGTGGCTCCGCGCTGTCAGCCAGGCCGAAGAAACCCGCTGGCTTTCAGACCTGACCGACAGCGATTGGAGCACCGCCCTGCAGCGCCTTCTAGCGCAGGAACGACACGGCGAATTATGGCGACTGGCCCAGGTGGCGCCTCCCGCCTGGAGCGCCGTCATTCTTGCTAGCCTTCACCAGGCAGGCTGGCAGCCCGGCGGAGCCGAGCGCGAGAACTTCCAACAACTGGCTGAATTGGCTCTCGCCTGCTGGCATAAGAACATCGAAGTCAAACCTAAACGAAAGTTTCGAGCGTTATCCGATGACTTGATCTGCCTCAAGTTCCACCCGCAGGCGCACCTGCTGGCAGCCGGCAGCCGCGGGCAGCCTATCCAGTTATGGCGGCTGCAGGATGGCGAAAGCGACTTCCCGGGGGTTGTCGGCCCGGCTTCCACCACCCGGGCGATCCTCTTCAGCCAGGATGGAGAGCTAATTGTCGCGGCAAATGGCGACCAGCGCATCCGAATCTTTCGGCACGCCAGCGGTCAGTTGATCAAAACGCTCGAAGGCCATCGGAGCCTGATCCGTGCGCTCGAACTGCACCCTGGAGGGCGCATCTTGCTCAGCGCAGGTTTTGACGGCATGATTCGCCTTTGGCGCTTCCCCATAGGCACTGAAATCAAGCGCCTGCAAAGCGATGTGGAAGAAATCTTCAGCCTGGCAGTCTTCGGCGGAGGAGATATGCTTGCCTCAGCCGGGGCCGGCGGGAACATCAGCATCTGGAGTATGCCTGAGGGCAATTTCCTCCGCACAATTCCATCTGGAAGTGAAGGCATCGTCCACCTTGACGCAGTGTCAGGTTCCGAATTGCTGGCCGGTGCAGGATTGAAAGGCGTGTTGAACGTTTGGAACGGGGTCAACGGGAACCTCGTCAGAGCCTTTTCGCCGCTGCAATCGCAGGTATCCGGCCTGCAGTTTCACCCCAACGAACACCTGATTGTGGCTTCGGCCGGGAACACGATCAGCATCCTCAACCTGAGCAACGGCGAGACGATCACCACGCTCAAAGGCCACTCGATTCCAATTTCGACCATCACCCTCTCCGAAGATGGCCGGCTGCTCGCCAGTGCAGATGACCGGGGCACGGTCATCCTGTGGGACCTTGCGCCATTGATTTGGTTCAGCACACCTTATCAGCCGGGCTCCGCGTTGCCGCTCGGCGAGGTGGCCGAACGCCTCCTCGACAGGTCATTGCCGGATGCCGAAAAAAGCTGGCTGATGTTCACGGCTGCCCTTTGGAAATGGATCCGCCGGTATGAGATCGAGATCAGCGAACCCATGACTATTAAGCTTGGAGAATTTGACATCGAGCTGTAATCCCTGTAGATTATCACCATGAACTTGATCGAATGGTTTTCAACGCCGCAAACAACCTCAAAAATCGATCGAGGTAATTTCGTCAATGTGCAGATTGACGCGATCGGCGTCGGTCTCGCAAGCGCCGCTGCGCCGTTCTTACCCGTGTACCTGACACGCCTCGGGGCCAGCACCTTCGAAGTGGGCCTGCTCACCTCCATGCCGGCCCTCACCGGCTTGATCCTCTCAATCCCGCTTGGCCAGTTTCTCCAACGGCAGAAGAACATCGTCCCCTGGTTCAGTCTCTCGCGCCTGTTGGTGATTGCCAGCTACGCGCTGACGGGGCTTGTTTCGCTCTTTCTCCTCGGGCACAACGCAGTTATCGGCATCCTGGCGGTGTGGGCACTGGCAACCATTCCGCAGACGCTGGTGTCCATCGGCTTTAGCGTGGTGATGAACGCCGTTGCCGGTCCCGAAGGGCGCTACGAGTTGATGACCCGGCGCTGGTCGATCCTGGGCTTGACCACCACGATTGTCGTCATCCTCATCGGCCAGATGCTGGTGGTGATCAAATTCCCGCTCAATTACCAGATCATGTTCCTGTTCCTGTCACTCGGCGGGCTGATCAGCTATTACTACTCGAGCCATATCCGCCTGCCGGATGCCGAACAAGTGACCAGTACCGCGCACAGCATGAAAGAACGGCTTGGCGAATTCTTTCGCCTGATCCGCTCCGAAAAGCCCTTCCTCACCTTTGTCCTCAAGCGTTTTATATTCCTCACCGGCACGACCATTGCCACGCCGCTCTTTCCGGTCTATTTTGTGCGCACTTTGAACGCTCCCGACAGCTGGATCGCCACCATTAACACCGCCCAGACCGCCATATTGATCGTTGGTTACTTCTTCTGGACCCGCACCACGCGCCGCAGAGGCTCGCGCCTGGTGCTTCTGGCGACCACCTTTGGCATATCCTTTTACCCCATTTTGACGGGGATCACCACATCCTATTACATAATCCCCCTCTATGCCGGAATGGCCGGGATATTCCAGGCCGGCCTCAACCTGGTGCTCTTCGATGAGTTGATGAAGCGCGTGCCCGTCGCTTATTCCGCCACGTTTGTTTCGGCTTCTCAAAGCCTGCAGTATTTCTCGGCAATCCTGGCGCCGTTTCTCGGCACCTATCTGGCGGACCGTTTCGGTTTCACTCCGGCTTTCATCATCAGCGGTGCAGTTGCCTTGGTCGGGTTCATGCTGTTCCTGCTGGAAAAACCTTCTCATTCGCCTGACCTCTAAGGGAATTCTAAGATTTATCGGGTAACATTGATCCGGTAAAGGCTTGCCAAAGGGATACCATGAAACGCCGGAACACAAACAACCCATCTAACCGCACACTGCCGCTCCTCATGATCATCGGAGGGGTGGTCATCATCATCATCGCCGTGGTCGTTGTCCTGGCTAACGCGCCGACCACATCGGCGCCGCAGCTCAGTGGCAGCATCGGCACGCCTTTTCCAGATGTTGCGCGTGTCTCAGTGGCTGAAGCCAAGCAAGCCTACGACAGCCAGTCTGCGCTGATCGTGGACGTTCGCGACAGCGGTTCCTATGCCGCCGGGCATGTTGCCGGCGCCTTGAATATTCCGCTGGACCAGATCGAGAACCGCCTCGATGAGCTGCCCAAGGATCGCTGGATCATCACCTACTGTACCTGACCTGCCGAGAACAGCTCCGCTCGTGCAGCGGAGATCCTTCTCGGCAAGGGATATTCTCAGGTGAGTGCCTTGCTGGGCGGGTTCGCAGCCTGGTCCGAAGCCGGCTACCCTGTAGAACCATAATATCCCCGAAACTTCCGGAAAAACCGGAAGTTTTATTTTGTAACTGGTGATGAATATCTACCCATTCTTCATCGATTAATTGCTACAATGATTTGGAAGTTCTTCACGATCGTGTAATAGCGAGTATGATTTCGTCATCTATTTTCCCAAAACCAGGAGATTCCAATACATGCGTAAAGAGGTGGTGCTGATAACCGGCGCAAACGGCGAGATGGGCCATGGGTTGATCAAACACCTGGGGCAGCAAGGGAATGTGAATATTATTGCCCTGGATGTGCAGCCCTTGGACGATGAACTCAAACCCTACGCCATGCGGTTTATTCAGGGTGATATCCTCGACCAAATGCTGCTTGGCCGGATGGTGGTGGAATTCGAAATTCGAACGATCTTCCACCTGGCCTCCATTCTCTCGACGAAAGCCGAATACAACCCCGAAACAGCCCACCGCGTAAACGTCGAAGGGACTTTGAATCTGCTCCGGCTGGCAGTGGAACAATCGCAATGGCAAGGCCGCCCGGTGATGTTCATTTACCCAAGCTCCATCGCTGCTTACGGCCTGCCCGACCTTGAGACGAAAAACCGCGCCGGGAAGATTCGCGAGACGCAGTGGTGCATGCCCATCACGATGTATGGGATCAACAAGCTCTACTGTGAACACCTTGGGCGTTACTATGCCGCCAACTACCGCCAGCTTGCCGCCGACCCCGACCGCAGCAGCATCGATTTCCGCGCCATCCGGTTCCCCGGCTTGATCAGCGCAGACACCATCCCCACCGGCGGCACCAGCGATTACGGCCCCGAGATGCTTCACCATGCCGCCCAGGGCGAACCTTACAATTGCTTCGTCAGGCCAGATACCCGCCTGCCCTTCATGGCCATGCCGGACGCGATCAAATCGCTGCTGCATCTGATGAATGCCAGGCGCTCTTCGTTGACTCAAACGGTATATAACGTCACCAGCTTCAATCCTACCGCGCAGGATATTGCCGACATCGTGCACAGTTACTTCCCCGCCGCCGAGATCAACTTCGTCCCGCATGGCAGCCGGCAAAAGATCGTTGATAGCTGGCCGGCCGACATCGATGATTCGGCAGCCCGCCGTGACTGGGGCTGGCAGCCCGACTACGACCAGGAACGCGCTTTCTCGGAATATCTGATCCCTGCCATCCGGCAGCGATATGCGGCGCCCGTATAACAAATCAAGGTGGCCGCCAGATTACCGCGAAAATCCGTGGAAGGCGTAGAATTATCATAAGAAGGCTTTCATTCGATCCTTCTGGGAGGGAATTAAGAAATGGCAACAGCGACTCAGCCTGTCACGCATCATGTCGGCCCGGATGAAAAAGCCGTTCAGGTGATGGCCTACACGGCTTCCTCACTCTTTTGGGGAGAGGTGGTGGTGAAAGATATGATTCGCGTGAGCACATGGCTGCGAACCAATGCCGCGCCGGACCGGATCACCATCTATAACGCGAAGAGCCTGGTCACATTATCCCCCAATGCGGTTCGACCGGCTTCCTACCCTGAGGTGAACATACCGGTGCCGCAGATTCTGGCGTTTCACATCGCTCCCCCCGGCAAAGACCCAATCGATTACGACCCCACCGAGCCGAACCGCCAGATGCTGCCGGTGAATGCGCTGTTCAGCACGTTCATCGTAAAGGGTTCCCTTCGCCTTTCCACGAACGCCGACCTGAAGAAATACCTCGAGGTCACCCACGAGGCCTATACGGCTCTGTATGACGCAGAGATCACCAACATGCTCATCCCCAATTTCGGCCCCGTGGTTGTGCCGTATGTGCAGGTGCGCCAGGAATTGACCACTTTCACCCTCCGCTAGATCAGCCCGGTTTCCTCATTCGAGCGTCATAACTTCCAGGACTGAACATCCTGGAGGTTTTGATTAACCTTTCCAGTGTTCTCAATTTTAGGTATATTAACGCAGACAAAAACATAACCGGAGGTTTCACATGGCAGGCAAACCGAAAACGCGACCCTTCCGAGCAGAGACCCGGCAGCTTTTAAACATCCTGATCCATTCCTTATATTCGGAACGTGAAGTTTTTCTGCGCGAGTTAATTTCAAACGCCAGCGATGCGTTGACTCGCATGAATTACGAAATGCTCACCAACCGCGACGTCAACAACCCGGATGCCGAACTGGCCATTTGGATCACAGCCGACGAATCGGCCCGCACTTTGGCCGTCCGCGACAGCGGCATCGGCATGACTGCTGATGAGCTGGCCGAAAACCTGGGGACGATTGCCCACTCGGGCGCGCGGGCTTTCCTGCAGGCCGTCGAAGAAGGCCAGGGCAAGCTCGCCGATATCATCGGCCAGTTTGGAGTCGGTTTTTATTCGGCCTTCATGGTCGCAGAATCGATCCGCGTCACCTCGCGCTCGTATCGGAAGGATGCCGCCGCAGCGGTGTGGACCTCTTCCGGCGAGGATACCTTCACCATCGAGCCTTCAGACGCAGAAGAACGCGGCACAACCGTCGAGATCAAGCTCAAAGAAGATGCCGTCGAGTTCGCCCAGCTGCACCGGCTGCGTGCGATCATCCGCCGCCACTCCAACTACGTGCCGTTTCCTATTTACCTCGGCGCGGATAAAGAACAAGTAAACCAGCAAACCGCCCTGTGGCGCAAGCAGACGCGCGAAATCACCCAGGAGCAGGCCGATGAGTTCTACCGCGAACTCACCCTTGATTTCGGCAAGCCGATCGCTCACCTGCATTTGAACATCGACGCCCCCGTTCAACTGTATGCGCTGCTTTACATTCCTTCGAGCGCCGAACGGAATATGTTCGCTCTCCGCAAGGAAGACGGCCTCAAACTCTATGCCCGCAAGGTACTCATCCAGGAGTATTGCAAAGACCTGCTGCCCGAGTATCTGCGCTTCGTCCAGGGCGTGGTCGATTCGGAGGATATCCCGCTGAACGTCTCGCGCGAGACTGTCCAGGCCTCGCGGGCGATGCCGCAGCTGCGCCGCGTTGTGACCGGGAAAGTCCTGGACTTATTGAAAGACCTGGCAGCCAACCGCACCGACGACTACACGAAGTTCTGGGAGGGGTTCAAACGGTACATCAAAGAAGGCGTTGCCACCGACCGCGAAAATACCGACACCCTCTCCCCTTTGCTGCGTTACCATTCCCTCAATCACCCCGAGGAACTCATCTCCCTCGACCGCTACATCGAGGAAATGAAGCCAGGTCAGGCAAAGATCTATTACATCCTCGGCGAAGACCAGCGCTCCGCCCTGCGCAGCCCGCACCTTGATATTTACCGTAAACAGGGCGTCGATGTGCTGATGATGACCGACCCGCTCGATTCGTTCGTCCTCCTGACGCTGACCAGGTATAAAGACCACGCACTCGTCAGTGCGTCGGCCGAAAAGCCCGCCCTCGATGCCGCCGCTGGCGAATCCGATTCAGCCAAACCGACCGAGGACGAATCCACCACGGTCGATCTCCTCGATCGCTTCAAACTGCGGTTGGGCGAAAAGGTGGCCGATGTGCGCCTTACCGACCGCCTGCTCGATTCTCCGGCCCGGTTGGTCGATGAAGAAGGCGCGCCCCAGCCTGAAGTGCAGCGCGTGTACCGCATGTTGAAGCAGGAGTTCACCGCGCCAAAGAAAGTCTTGGAAATCAACCCCAACCACGACCTGCTCAAACGCCTGCTGAAAGTTGACCGGACCGATCCGCTTTCAGATATGGTCGTGGACCAGGTGTACGAAGATGCGCTTCTTATCGAGGGCCTGCACCCAGACCCGGCCGCGATGATTGACCGCATTCAGAAAATCCTCCTCTCGGCGCTCAAGTAACCCTCACGAGAGGGTCTCCCAGGTTTGGAGCTGTTCATAAAGGGGCGGACACTTCAGTCCGCCCCTGCCCGTTAGGGGCGACACAAACGTCGCCCTCTCGATAGCCGGTTTTCTGTTGAAAGAGATCTTTTTAGGCAACCCCACGTCTTTTCATGCTTTCTATCCTCCCCCGGTTACATCGAATATAATAACCGTTATAGACTCCAATCGGGTTCGGAGGACAAATGACCGAAAAGGAATTGGGCCATATCGAGCTGGAGTGGATATGCCCGAATTGCACCACCCGGAATAAGGGCACTGTCACCACCTGCATCGGCTGTGGCGCGGCCCAACCCCCTGATGTGCAATTCGTTCAACCCTTGCAGACCGAGTTGATCAATGACTCCGCCTCGATTGCCAGGGCCAAAGCCGGACCGGATATCCACTGTGCCTTTTGCGGCGCGCGCAACCCGGCCGGCGCAAAGGTGTGTGCCAATTGCGGCGCCGACCTTGTGGAAGGCAAAGCCCGCCAGGCCGGTAAAGTGGTCGGTGCTTTCAAAGAAACGCCCGAGGCGAAAGTCACCTGCCCCGCCTGTGGTGAGTCCAACCCTGCGCTCAACCAGCGCTGCTCTCGTTGCGGAGCTCCGCTCGGCCAGGCGCAAACCGCCGCTCCCGCTGCAGAACCAGCCCCGGCTCAACCTGCCAGGAAGATCAACCGGTGGGCGCTCATCGCTGTCATCGTCGTGGCGGCGGTTTGCATCATCGCCGTTCTCGCCATGCTCCTCCGCACCCAAGAGGCAGGCTCAACGGTCACCGAGCGAGCGTGGAAACGCGTGGTACTGGTTGAGCAATTCGGTCCGGAGCAGCACAGCGACTGGCGGTCGGAACTCCCGGCCGGCGCGAAAGTGGGTTCTTGCAGCGAGCGCTACCGCTATACGTCTGAACAACCCGTGGCAGGCGCGCGCGAAGTGTGCGGCACGCCGTACACCGTCGATGAGGGCACCGGCTACGGTAAAGTCGTCCAGGAATGCCAGTACGAAGTTTATGAGGACTATTGCAGCTATGAGATCAACGACTGGTCGGTGGTTGATCAGGCAGTCCTGCAAGGGTCAGACAATGCCCCCTCCTGGCCGAATCCGCAGCTTGCAGGCAACCAGCGTCTGGGCGACCGGCAAGAGACCTATCAAATCATCTTTGAAAGCGGTGGAAAGACCTACACCTATTCGACCAGCGACGAGAACCTCTACCGTCAGGCCGTGATTGGAAGCTCGTGGACCCTCACGTTGAACGGTCTGGGGGAGATCGTGAACCTGCAACCGTCGCAATAGGCCTCAATCCATGATTAAATTCGCCCAAAAACGTTACTTTCGTGAAATGAAAAGTGTTTACAATACCTTTAACTTGTTTACGCCCGTCTTGCACCCAAAATCCGCGTCCTTGTGACGATCATACACCTGGAGGAAATCTGTGAATCACGAAGCTCTCGATGGAATCATGCACCCGAAAGCCATTGCCGTCGTCGGTGCCTCTGCCACGCCGGGGAAGATCGGTTACACCGTCCTCGACAATCTGATCAAACAGGGCTACACCGGAACCATCTACCCCATCAACCCCAGCGCCGAAGAAATCCTTGGGTTGAAGTGCTATCCCAGCATCCTCGACGTTCCCGGCCAGGTTGACGCCGCGGTCATAACCATCCCTGCTAAACTCGTGCCCCAGGGCGTCGAGGAATGCGGCAAAAAAGGCGTCAAAGGGCTGATCGTCATCACCTCCGGTTTCAGCGAAGTTGGGAAGCGCGAACTGGAAGACGAGATTGTCGCCCTCGCTCACCGCTACGGGATGCGCATTCTCGGGCCGAACATTGTGGGCGTGCTCTCGAACTCCGATGGCATGAACGCCTCCTTCGCCCCCTACCTGCCCCTGCCCGGCAAAGCCACCCTGGTCAGCCAGAGCGGTGCGCTGCTCATCGCCATTGATGCCGCCACCTACACGCGCGGGGTTGGTTTTGACAAGATGTTCTCCATCGGCAATATGTCGGACCTGGATTTCGCCGATATCATCGAATGGCTGAATGACGATCCGAACACCTCCTGCATCACCCTGTACATCGAGGGCTTCAAGAACGGCCGCAGCTTCATGGATGTGTGCCGCCGCGCTACCAAACCGATCATCGGCCTCAAAGCGGGTGTTTCGGCGCACGGGGCAGCCGCAGCCGCCTCGCACACAGGCTCGCTGGCTGGCGCCGCAAAAGTTTACGGAGCTGCCCTCCAGCAGGCCGGCGTTGTGCAGGCCTCCGACCTGGATAACCTCTTTGACCGCACCCTGGCCCTTTCTCTCCAGCCGCCGATGAATGGCGACAACCTGCTGATCATCACCAACGGCGGCGGGGTGGGTGTTTTGGCCACCGATTCCGCCGAGCGCTACGGCTTACCCCTCAAATTCGCCCCGCCTGAAGTGCAGGCCGAGCTGAAGAAGCACATGCCCGATTTTGGCTCCGCGAAAAACCCGGTGGACCTGACGGGCATGGCCGGCAACGAGTGGTACCACGACGCGGTGAAGTATGCATACGCCCATAACTGGGTGGATGGCCTGACGATCCTCTATTGCGAAACCGCCGTGACCAACCCCATGGAAATTGCGCAATCCATCAAAGCCGCCATTGATGAATCCGGTGTAAACGGCAAGCCGGTTTCCGTCTCATTCGTCGGCGGTGAGCGCTCCGAGAAGGCCATGGCCTGGCTGGTCGAGCACGGCCTGCCGGCCTACGGTGCGCCGGATCGCGCCGTCAACGCCATGGCAGCCCTGCGCGAATACGCGCGCATGAAGGCCATCGCCTCAGAGTCGATCACCCCCTGCGGTGATGAAGGCCGGGCAATCGCAATGAAGGTCATCGAGCACGCCCGCCTGGACGGCCGTGATTCACTCACGGAGATCGAAGCCAAGCAGGTCTTCTCTGCCTACGGCCTGCCGGTGACGCGCACGAAACTGGCCACCAGCGAAGATGAAGCCGTGAAACTGGCGCAAGAGATTGGCTACCCCGTGGTGATGAAAATCGTCTCCCCGGAGATTTTGCACAAATCGGATGCTGGCGGCGTAAAAGTGAACATCAAAGATGAGGCCTCTGTGCGCGAGGCATTCCGCACGATCATGGCCAACGCAAAAGATTACAACGCCGAAGCCCACATTCACGGCATCGCCGTGCAAGAGATGGCTCCCTGGGGCACCGAAGTGATCCTCGGCTCGGTGAACGACCCCACCTTTGGCCCCACCATGATGTTCGGCCTGGGCGGTATTTTTGTCGAGGTGCTCAAGGATGTGACCTTCCGCGTCGCGCCGGTCTCTTCCAGCCAGGCCTTGCGTATGCTGGGCGAGATTCGCGGCGCCCCCATCCTGGCCGGCGTGCGCGGCGAATCACCCCGCGACCGGGCCGCGATGGCCGAGACGATCTGCGCCTACTCCACCATGATCCTCGACCTGGCCGATGAAATTTCGGAGTCCGACGCCAACCCCGTCCTGGTTTATGCCGAGGGCAAGGGCGTCAAAGTCGTTGACGCGCGCATCATCCTGAAGAAGAAGTAAGCCTTTTCTCACACAGCAGCAAAAAAGCCGGCTTCGTGCCGGCTTTTTTTACTGAATTCACTTGCATCACTTTCCAAGCTGTCTGTACGCGCCCACCCAGGGCTGCCCCAGGCGATGGCGCTCTGGCAGCTTCACACTCGAAAGCTTGCTGCCCACCTGCGCAGAAATCAACGCGATAGAAGCCCAATCGTCGGCCAGAACAGCCTTCTTCATCTTCTCCCCCAGGCTGGCAGACCAATCCCACTCCATTCGAAAGCGATCGGCCTTCAGCCAATACCCTTTCTTCTCCCAGGCGGTCACCGATTGGTCGATCGTGTTGGCAATTTCCAGCAGCGCCAGGGCAATGAACGCGGCAAGATCGCGGCTGGTTTCGTCTGGCCGGGTCTGGCGCATCAACTCGCGCAGAGCCAGCACCGTCGCCTTCGTCAGACGGGTGCGCTCCTTCCCGGAACCATCTGGGTTGATCACCCTTCCCATGCATTCTCCTCCGGTTTTTATGATCGACGCCAGATTATACCGTGATTCGACCGCTCACAACCTGTCGAAAAATTGCGTTCAGAGAGATACTGACCTTGTTATATAAATTTAGATTTTACCGTTCCAGGTGTACAATATTTATTACACAGGGGGACTACAACCGTCATCTGCAAGCGATTGCCAATTGAACAAGCCAAAGGGAGGGTAAAACTATGATTCATCGTATCATCTCGTCGCGGAATTTCCACCTGGCGGTGGAAACGATCTTGCTCGTCGGATTGCTCATCAGCGTTTTGACCAGCAGCTCGCCCATCAAGGCCGCCTCGAGCGACCGGCCGCTGGCCGCTCTCAACTGGTACCAATGTACAACGGTTGACCAGGTAGCAGTCTTCGACTCGCGCATTCATGTCCATTGCACCTCCACTTCGCCAACCATTGGAATAGGCTGGTTCGCCGTTTCATCCACCAACCCGAACGTCTCGCGTTACCTGAGCATCTTCGAAACGGCGATGATCTCTGGTAAAAGGCTATACCTGTACCTGGATCCAAACGATACCAGCGGTGCGGCCTGGGGCTGCGCTTCGGGCGATTGCCGGGTCATTTACGGCGCGGAGCTCTGGCCATGATTCCCATCCATAGGCTGCGGTTCCGAACTGCACTGTTATTCTTCGCCGTGCTGGCGCTGGTTCTCCTCCATGCAATCAGCCCCGATGCGCGGGTATCAGGAGCACAAGGCGGGGTTACCACCAATGCGGCCCCCGTCACCCCCGGGGAGGCAGGGCCTGTCGTGCCATCGGCGGCAACGGTTACTGACCAGAACCTTATGGTGATCCACGCGGCGCTCATCCCGGTGCCCTTCACGGTGAACATACCCATCGTCCAAAAGTAATTCGCTTGATCTCATCCTGGTACAATCAATGCCTGAGAGGAAGTAAATATCTCAGGCATTGTGCATTCAATGGTTGATCTGATTCTTCAACAAGGAAGGGTCGAAATGGACGCTCTGGAAACCATTTTCACGCGCTATTCCTGCGATACCGTTCGAGCAGACCCGATCCCGCGCGAATTGATCGAAAAACTGCTCTCGGCGGCGGTCCAGGCCCCGAACCATTATAAAGTTCGCCCCTGGCGCTTCGTTGTGCTCCAGGGGCAGGCTCGCGAGCGCCTGGGTGACCTTTTTGCTGAGATTTACCTTGCCGAACACCCGGCTGCGCCGCCCGCCTCGGTTGAGAAAGAACGGGCCAAACCGTTGCGCGCACCGCTGCTCATCGCCGTTGGTGTGGAACCGGTGACCGATCCGCGCGCGCTGCCGTTCGAGAACGCCTGCGCGGTTGCAGCTGCTGTGGAAAACATCCTCCTGGCCGCGCACGCCCTCGGGCTGGGCGCCAAGTGGCGCACCGGCACTCAGGCTACCGACCCCCGCGTGAAAGCATTCCTCGGCCTCCAGCCCGAGCAAGACCTGGTTTCGTTCATTTACATCGGTTACCCGGCCAACCCTGCCCCTACCGCGCAACGGCCCTCTTTCGAGGATCGCACCACGTGGATGGACTGACCTGCCCACGCACGCAGCGTTACCCGCCCTCACCATGGCCTTCTCAGAACTGCCCGGCCAATCATTCATCCTTGATCTCTCTTCTTTCTGCGGCTGCGCGAAGCACGTCACAGAGGGCGAAGGGAGCAAATTTCCTGCCCTCTCCCGGTGGGAGAGGGCAGGGTGAGGGCTCTTTATCAACGATAAGAAACCATGCTGCCCTCGCACCCGCGCACCTCGGCCTTGACAGGAAAGCCGTGGAACGTATAATTGTCTAGCTACGCCCCCATCCTGTATCCATCAGGGGAAGTGCTGGAACTGGCAGACAGGCATGACTTAGGATCATGTGCCGAGAGGCGTACGGGTTCAAGTCCCGTCTTCCCCATTTGAGCAATCAAACTATTCTTATTCAGGAAGGCTGCCTTGAAAATCGAGACGTTCGACCGAGACGATCACCAGAAGAAAGTTGTGGTGGAATTCGAGAATGACACCCTGGAACGCTTTAAGCGGCAGGCTGCGCGGAAAATCTCTGCGGAAACCAGGTTCCCAGGTTTCCGCCCCGGGAAAGCTCCCTATGAAATGGTCCGCCGCACGGTGGGCGACCAGGCGATTAAAGAAGAAGCCATCAGCTTGATGCTGGATGAAGTGTACCCCCAGGTGGTGAAAGAGGCTGGAATCCAATCCTACGGCCCCGGCCAGCTGGAAGAAATCATCAGCGAAGAACCGCCGAAATTCTCGTTCATCATTCCGCTCGCCCCGGTGATCGACCTCGGTGAGTACAAAGAACTGCGCCTCGATTACAATCCGCCGACCGTCGAAGAAACCAAAGTGGACGAGATGATCGAGCGCCTTCGCCGGCGAGTCGGCACTGCCGTTCCCATCGAACGCCCCGCCGAAAAAGGCGACCTTGTCGCAATCAAGCTGTCTGCCAAGCTCAGCGAACCGCCTGAGGGTGAAGAGGGCACGTTGATCGAAGAAGGCTCCTATGAGATGGTGGCCGGAACACCCGAAGACCACACCGATGAAGACGGTCACGAATGGCCGTACAAGGGCTTCGTGAACGAACTGGTCGGCCTCCACGTCGGTGAGACGAAAACCTTTGAGCACACCTTTGAAGATGACGGTTCTTCCGATGACCTGACCGGCAAAACAGCCAGCTTCCATGTCGAGGTCGAGAGCATCAAAGAGATCGCAAAGCCTGAGGTCAACGAGGATTTCGTCAAGAGCCTCGGCCCTTACGAAGACCTGGACGCCCTGCGGAAAGATATCCTCCGCCAGCTGCAAGAGACGGAGACCCGCAAGTACAATCGCGAGTATTATGACGGCCTCATCGAAAAGTTGATGGACGGCGCCAAAGTCCTGTATCCGCCCATCCTCCTCGACGAAGAGGTCGAGCACCTGTTGGCGCACTTCCAGGAAGACCTTGCACAGCAAAAACTCGACCTGGAAACCTACCTGAAAACGCGCAATATGACCCGCGAAGAACTGGTGGAGAAAGAGATCAAACCGGCCGCCGAAACGCGCATCAAGCGCCAACTCGTCCTGGAAGAATTTGCCTCCCGCGAAAACATCCAGCTGCAACCGTATGAGATGCAGATGATCTTCGATATGGCCAAAGAGCAGGCCAAGAACGACCCGCAATTCGCTCAAATCCGGTCCGGCGCAAAAATCAGCCAAAAACAGCTGGCCGATACGCTGGCGCGCGGCACCGTCAACGAAATCTTCAACCAGCGCCTGATGAACCGCCTGCGCGATATCGCCACAGGGAAAGCCGACGCTCCCGCTGAGCCCGCTCCCGAAACTGCCCCCGAAGCCGCGGCAGAGGGCAGCCAGCCGGCCGCCGAAGCCCCTGCGCCCGCCCCCGAAAGCGCCGCGCCGCAGGCAGCCGAATCTTCTTCAGACGAGCCGGCCGAGCCTGCCACGGCTGAATAACCACCCGGGCAGCCGGCAATCACAGGAGTCAGCATGACCCTTCCCGAGTTCAAATCCGTCATCCCGATGGTGATTGAGTCGTCGGCGCGCGGCGAACGCGCGTACGATATCTTCTCGCTGCTGCTCAAAGAGCGCATCATCTTCCTCGGCACGCCGATCGACGACCAGATTTCAAACCTCATCGTCGCTCAGCTGCTCTTCCTGAGCCGCGAAGACCCCGAGAAGGATATTCAGATGTACATCAACTCGCCGGGAGGGTTGATCTACGCCGGATTGGCAATCTACGACACGATGCAGATGATCCCCAACCGCATCAGCACCGTTGCCGTCGGTGTTACAGCGTCCTTCGGCACAGTGCTCCTCTCAGCCGGCGCGAAAGGCCAGCGGTATGCCCTGCCGCATGCCACCATTCACATGCACCAGCCGTTGGGCGGCACCCAGGGCCAGGCAACCGATATCGAAATCCAGGCGCGCGAGATCCTGCGCCTGAAGACGGCGCTCAATGAAATCCTGGCGCGCACGACCGGCCAGGAAATTTCCGTCATCGAGCGCGACACCGAGCGCGATTTCTACCTCGATGCCCGCCAGGCAGTCGAGTATGGCATCGTTGATAAGGTGCTCGAACTGCCCGCAAAGTAAAAGCGGGCGGAGCTGAGATCGGTGAGTAACAGGCCGGATGGCGCCTTGCTTCCCGGCCTGTTCTTTTGAAAGGAAAGATGAACCTCGCCAACATCAAAGGGTTGATCCTGGATATGGACGGCGTCCTCTGGCGCGGAGACCAACCGCTGCTCGACCTGCAAGCATTCTTCCACCAGGCAGAGCAGATGGGCCTGAAAGTGACTCTGGCTACAAACAACGCCACCAAGAGCGTCGCTCAGTACCTGGATAAACTGCGCGGATTCGGAGCGCGGTTGTCCGCCGAGCAGATCGTCAACTCGTCCATGTCGGCCGGGTATTACCTAAGCCAGAAGCACCCGCACGGTGGACCCGTATTCATCGTCGGTGAGTCAGGGATGGTCGAAACGCTGGCCGAATGGGGATTTTTCCCCGCCGAAGAGAATGTCCTGGCGGTCGTCGCCGGGCTTGATCGCCACCTCACCTACGCCAAGCTCTCGCGCGCCTGTACGTTGATCCGCGCCGGAGCGCCGTTCATCGGCACCAACCCCGATCTTACCTTTCCCTCTCCTCACGGCCTGACGCCCGGCGCCGGCTCGGTGCTGGCATTCATCGAAGCCGGGTCGGGGGTAAAGCCTCTCATCACCGGCAAACCTGAGCCGTTCATGTTCAAACTTGCCCTGCAGCGAATGCAGCTTGCGCCCGATGAGGTGCTTGCTGTCGGCGACCGGCTCGATACCGACATTCTCGGTGGTCAGCGCGCGGGCTGCCCGACTGCGCTCGTGCTGACGGGCGTCTCTACCCGCGAGGAAGCCGCGCACTGGCAGCCGCCTCCCGGCTTGACCATAGAGAATCTCTCCATGCTTCTGCCGGTGTTGAACGGCGGAAAGTAGCAATTGAAGATGCCAGAAACGCGCCGATTGATCTACGACCTTGACCTGCCCGAACTTCAGGCTGTTCTCACCTCGTGGGGAGAACCGGCATTTCGGGCCAAACAGGTCTGGCAGGGCATTTACCGCTCTTTATGGAGCCAGCCGGGTCAGTTCAGCAACCTTTCGAAGCAGCTGCGCGAACGGCTCGATGCCGAGTTCAGCTTCCAGGCGCTCAAGCCGGGAGCGGTGCTGCAATCTACCGATGGCGAGACGGTGAAAACCCTGTTCACGCTCCCAGACGAAAAAGCCATCGAAGCCGTCTTGATGCGCTACGAATCGCGCCGCACGCTGTGCATCTCCACCCAGGCCGGTTGTGCCATGGGGTGCGTATTTTGCGCCACAGGTCAGATGGGCTTTTTACGCCACCTCAGCTCGGGTGAGATTGTCGAGCAGGTGCTCTATTACGCCCGCCAATTGAAGGAACAGGGCGAAGCGGTGACGAACATCGTAGTGATGGGCATGGGAGAGCCGTTCCACAACTACGAAAATACCCTGGCAGCCATTGACCGGCTCAACCACCCCGAGGGCATGAACCTCGGCGCGCGCCGGTTCACCATCTCTACCGTCGGATTGATCCCAATGATCCGCCGCTTCGCCGAAGAGAACCGCCAGGTGAACCTGGCTATCAGCCTGCACGCCGCCGAAGACTCTCTGCGCTCGTCTCTGTTGCCCGTGAATAGGAAATACCCCCTCCTCGACCTGCTGGCCGCCTGCCGTGAATACGTTGAGAAAACCGGGCGGCGCATCACCTTCGAATGGGCGTTGATTCGCGACGTGAACGACACCCCCGAAGAAGCCCGCCGCCTTGCAGCCCTTCTGAAGGGCCTGCTCTGCCATGTCAATGTCATTCCGCTCAATCCCACCAATAAATACCGGGGCCAGGCGACGACTCACGAACGGGCTGTTGCTTTCTGCGCCGAATTGGAAAAGGCGGGCATACCGGCCACCATCCGCATCCGGCGCGGCATCGATATTCAGGCCGGCTGCGGGCAGCTCGCCACGGAAAATCAGCGTAGAAGCCAGTCAATTGAAGGATGATATAATTCCGCCCATATGGCAGACCTCTTCGCAAAATGGAAAGATGGACTGGAACGGACTCGCAAGATGGCTTTCGGCCGCCTGGCAACCTTTTTTGGCGCCAGCGAGATCACCGCAGAGACTTGGGACGAGCTCGAATCGATCCTCGTGCAGGCCGATCTTGGGATCGAAACCACCGAGGAGGTCCTCAAGGCACTCCAGAAGCGCGTCACGCAAGACGGCCTGACGCACACGGATGAGTTGCAGGACGCCTTGCGGGCCGAATTGCTGGCTCGCCTCGCACCGGTTCCCCCCATTGAACTGGACGGTTTTCAACCGGCTGTCGTCCTGCTGGTTGGCGTGAATGGCTCAGGCAAAACAACCACCGCCGCGAAACTCGGCAAGCAGTTTACCGACCGTGGGAAATCCGTCTTGCTGGCAGCCGCCGACACCTTCCGCGCCGCTGCCGTGGATCAGCTCCAGGTGTGGGGTGAGAGGCTGAACCTTCCGGTGATTACCGGCCAACCGAATGCCGACCCTGGTGCAGTGGCGTACGATGCCGTCCAGGCGGCTCAGAGCCGCAAGGTGGATGTGGTCCTCGTCGATACTGCCGGGCGCCTGCACACACGCTTCAACTTGATGGAAGAATTGAAGAAGGTTTACCGCGTGGTCGCGAAAGCCCTGCCCGGCGCGCCGCATGCCGTCTGGCTGGTGCTGGATGCGACCACCGGCCAAAACGCGCTCCACCAGGCGCGCGCATTCAAAGATGCCGTGAAAGTCAACGGCATCATTCTCACCAAGCTCGATTCTTCGGCCCGCGGCGGCATGGCCTTCGCCATCCAACGCGAACTGGGGCTGCCCATTCTGTTCGCCGGTTTAGGTGAAAAACCCGCCGACCTGCAAACCTTCGACCGTGAAGCGTTTGTTGATAATATCATCGAGAAGAAATGACACTGGAGGAACCATGCAGGATTTAGTTACCCGTTTACAGACCAGCTTGAAAATCGTCGAGAACCTCCAGGAGCATCTTTGACCTCGCGAAAAAGGACGCCGAATTATCCGAGCTGCAAACTCGCACCGAGAACCCCGCCCTTTGGGATGACCCTGCTGAAGCCCAAAAACTGATGAAACGCCTGGCCGACCTGCGCTCCGAGGTGGAAAGCTGGCGCGGCATTCAAAAACATATCCAGGATATCCTTGAACTGGCAGAAATGGGCGATGAAAGCCTGCGCCCAGAACTGGAGCCGGAGACCGATGCAATCGAGAAACAGATTGGCCGGCTCGAGCTGCAGGTGCTCCTCGGCGGTAAATACGACCGCGGCGGGGCTTTGCTTTCCATCAATGCGGGCGCGGGCGGCACCGATTCACAGGACTGGGCCGCCATGCTCCAGCGCATGTACCTGCGTTGGTGTGAGCGCCGCGGCTACCAAACGGAGATCCTCGACCTGACCGAAGGCGAAGAGGCCGGAATCAAATCGATCACCATCGCCGTGGATGGGCTGTATGCCTATGGTTACCTGCGAGCCGAAAAGGGCGTTCACCGCCTGGTGCGCCTTTCGCCGTTCGACTCAGCTCACCGCCGCCACACATCTTTTGCCCAGGTGGAGGTGCTGCCCGACCTGGGCGATGAGGACACCGAAATCGAGATTGCCCCAGACGACCTGCGCATCGATATCTACCGCTCCTCCTCTGCGGGCGGGCAGAATGTCCAGAAGAACGCAACCGCGGTGCGCATCACCCACATCCCCACCGGCATCGTCGTATCCTGCCAGAACGAGCGCTCGCAGATGCAGAACCGCCTGAACGCGATGCGTGTCTTGCGCGCGCGGCTGGCCGAGCTGCAACGCGAAGCCCAGGAGCGCCAGTTGGCCGACCTGCGCGGCGAGTATGTAAAGGCCGAGTGGGGCAGCCAGATCCGCTCGTACGTGCTTCACCCGTACCAGATGGTCAAAGATCACCGCACCGAATACGAAACCGGGAACACCCAGGCCGTTCTGGATGGCGACCTGGACGCGTTCATGGAAGCCTTCCTGCGCCACCAACCCGAGCAGGAATAACCAATAAGAGCCATGGGCGGGCCTTCAGGCCCGCTTTCTCTTTAAATTGCCTCTCCCGGCATCATCGTGCGGCCGTTGAGAATGTGACACATGGGGCAGCAATGCAAGCCAATCATCAGTTGGCCTCTCCACCTGCTTAAGCTACAATGCGCGTGGCGTTCAAAGGCCTGAATGCGGGGACCGGCCTGGCGCTAAACCAATCCATTGGTGGGGATTTGACGGACATGTCATCTTACCGGATACGCGAGCACCCGATCCTTTCCATTCCAGAACGAAAAGAGATCCCGTTCTACTGGCAAGGCAGCCTGCTGGAAGCCCTGGAAGGCGAAACCATCTCGGCGGCGCTGTTTGCGCATGGCATTCGCATCTTTGGGCACCATGCCAAGGACCAATCTCCTCAAGGTATTTTCTGCGCCAACGGGCAGTGTGCGCAATGCATGGTGCTGGCGGATGGCCAGCCGGTCAAATCATGTATGCACCTTGTCCAGGCCGGGATGCGCATCGAGCCATTAGAGGGTCTGGCCGAGCTGCCAATCGTCCACGAAACGCCTGCCACGAAGCCCGTTCGCCTCGTCCATATCCCGGTGTTGATCCTCGGCGGCGGGCCTGCCGGGCTCTCGGCGGCCATTGAGTTGGGCAAGCTGGGCGTCGAAACCATCCTGGTTGATGATAAACACCGCCTCGGGGGCAAACTGGTGCTGCAAACCCACCGTTTCTTTGGCTCGGCGCAGGCGGTGTATGCCGGCACGCGCGGGATCGACATCGCCTCCCGTCTCTCGGAACAGGTTGCACAATACGCCAGCGTACAGGTCTGGCTGCAAAGCACGGCGCTGGCCGTCTTTTCGGATCAAAAAGTCGGCATCCTCAAAGACGGGAATGAATACGTGCTCGTTCGACCCGATGTCCTGCTCGTGGCGACCGGCGCGAGAGAGAAATTCCTGGCTTTCCCCGGCAACACCCTGCCGGGGGTCTATGGCGCGGGGGCCTTCCAGACGCTGGTGAACCGCGACCTCGTTCGCCCCGCTGAGAAGCTTTTTATTGTCGGAGGCGGCAACGTGGGCCTGATCGCCGGTTACCATGCTCTCCAGGCGGGCATCCAGGTCATCGGTCTGGTCGAGGCCCTGCCGGAGGTCGGCGGTTATAAGGTGCACCGAGACAAACTGGTGCGCATGGGCGTGCCCATCTACACCTCGCACACCGTGGTGAGCGCCAACGGGAAAGATAAGGTCGAATCAGTCACCATCGCCCGTGTGGATGAGAAATTCCAGCCCATCTCAGGCAGCGAGCGCTCTTTTGAGTGCGACAGCCTGCTGATCGCGGTCGGCCTCGACCCGGTGAATGAATTCACCTCCAAGGCGCGTGAATTCGGCATGCGGGTCTATGCCGCAGGCGACGCCGAGGAGATCGCCGAAGCATCCGCTGCCATTTTCGCGGGGAAGATCCGCGGGTTGGAAATCGCCCGCGACCTCGGCCGGTCAGTCGAGAAAGTGCCCGATGATTGGTACCACACCATTGAGATCTTGCGTTCCCGGCCGGGCGCCGTCTATCCTGAGAAACTGCCCGAAGAACGAAGCGGGGTGTTCCCGGTCATTCACTGCACGCAGGAAATTCCATGCAACCCATGCGCAACGCTGTGCAGCCAGGGTCTGATTTATATCGACCAATCCGATATTCGCAGCGTGCCATCTTTCATGGGCGATGCATCCAGCTGCCGCTACTGCCTGCGCTGCGTCGCCGGATGCCCGGGGCTGGCCATCACGCTGGTGGATTACCGCCAACACCCACAGACCCCGCGCGTGGCTATCCCCTATGAATTTACCCGCCAGACGATCCGCAAGGGCGACGTGGTAACCGTCCTCGACACAGAGGGAAATGAACTCGGTACCGCCGATGTGCTGGCGGTCAGCACCATCCGCGCAGCCGACCGCACCTGTGTCGTCCAGGTACAGGTGCCCTCCGGTTACGCTCAACGCGTTGCGGGGATCCGGGTGCAAGATCCGACCATCACCCGCGCGATGAACCAGTACGTGCAGCATATCCAGGATGATACGATCGTCTGCCGCTGCGAACGCGTCAGCGCAGGCGAAATCCGCGCTCTCATCCGCGCAGGCTACCGCGACATCAACGAGATTAAAGCCATCACCCGCGCCGGGATGGGAGCCTGCGGCTCAAAGACCTGCACGGCGCTCATCTTGCGCCTCTTCCGAGACGAAGGTGTTCCTGCCAGCGAGATCACCGTCGCTACGCGCCGGCCCCTCTTTGTAGAGGTTCCCTTAGGGCGCTTCGCCGGGATTGACGAAGCAAAGGGTGGGCAGAATGACTGAGCGCGCCATTCCTCACTACGACGTCATCGTCATCGGGGCGGGCTCCATCGGCGTCCCGGCGGCCATGAGCCTGGCAGGCATGGGGCTGCGAACGCTCGTCCTGGATTCTGCTGCATCCGTTGGGCAGGGTTCAAACAAACACGCCATCGGCGGCATTCGCGCCACCCATTCCGACCCTGCGAAAATCCGCCTGTGCCTGCGCAGCATCGAGGTGTTTTCTACCTGGAAACAGCGCTACGGCGAGGATATCGAATGGTACAAGGGCGGATACGTCTTTGTGGCCTATCGCGAACGCGAAGAAACAACCCTCAAGAACCTGTTAACCGTCCAGAAATCCTATGGGTTGAATATCGATTGGCTGGACTCCTTTCAGCTTCTTGAGCGCATCCCGGACCTTAACCCGAATGACTTAATCGGCGGCACCTACTCGCCCGATGATGGTTCGGCTTCGCCCCTGCTCGCCATCCACGCCTTCTACCGCCAGGCCCTGCAAAACGGCGCCGAATTTCGGTTCAACGAGCCGGTCACCGAACTGGTCATCCGCTCGGGGAAGGTTGCGGGCGTGCGCACTCGCAGCGGGGTTTACGGGGCCGATGTGGTCATCAACGCCGCAGGCGCATGGGCCGGGCAGATCGGCCGCCTGGGAGGCATGGAACTCCCCGTCCGGCCCGATTCTCACGAATCGGCCATCACCGAAGCCGTCGCGCACTTCCTCGACCCGATGGTTGTGGATATTCGCCCAGACACCGGCTCTTCGAATTTCTACTTCTATCAGCACATCACCGGGCAGCTCATGTTCTGTATCACCCCCAGCCCGAACATTTGGGGGTATGATACCCGCGAGACGAGCAGCTTCTTGCCGATGGTTGCCCGCCGGATGGTGGAAGTGATGCCTCGCTTGAAGAATATCCGCGTGCGTCGCACATGGCGCGGCCTGTACCCCATGACGCCGGATGGCTTCCCGATCGTCGGCTGGAGCAGAGAAGTAGATGGCTTCCTCCAGGCTGCCGGTATGTGCGGGCAGGGATTCATGCTCGGGCCGGGCCTGGGAGAGCTCCTCGCGCGGGTTGTCACCGGGAATGCAGTTGATAGCGATCAACAGATTTTAGCTATGTTCTCTCCCTACCGGAACTTCTCCGGTCAGGAACAATTAAAATAAATGCCAGTCATTGAAGGAGACCGATCCATGGACCAAGCCAGCGTTTATGTTCCGGTAGAGACCCTGCAGCGCTTCATGCATGATGTGTTTGTAAAACTGGGCGTTCCAGAAGAGGATGCCTGCATCACCGCCGAGATTTTAATCACATCCGACCTTCGCGGCATCGAATCGCACGGCATCGGCAGGTTGAAGCTGTACTATGACCGCATCCGCCAGGGGATGCAGTTCCCGGTCACGAATTTCGAGATCGTGCGCGAGTCGCCCACCACCGCGGTGGTGGATGGGCACCATGGCATGGGCCAGGTGATCGGCCACCGTGCAATGAGCCTGGCAATTCAAAAGGCACGGAAATTTGGCATGGGCTCGGTTGCGGTGCGGAATTCCACGCACTTTGGCATCGCCGGTTATTACCCGCTGATGGCCGTCAAAGAAGATATGGTCGGCCTCACGGTCACCAACGCCCGGCCTTCCATTGCGCCGACTTTCGGGGTCCGGCCGATGCTGGGCACCAACCCGATCGCCTTCGGCGCGCCGAGTGATGAACCCTTCCCATTCCTGTTCGATGCGGCCACCTCCATCACGCAGCGCGGCAAGCTGGAAGTGCTTTCGCGCAAGAAGAAGCCCGCCCCTGCCGGCTGGGTGATCGACCCGCAGGGAGCCACCCTCACCGACCCCGATTTTATCCTGGCCAGCTTCGCAAAAGAAACGGCAGCGCTTCTCCCGCTTGGCGGTGACGGCGAAACCCTGGGCGGCCACAAGGGATATGGCCTGGCGACGATGGTCGAAATCTTGAGCGCATCGCTGCAATCCGGCGCATTCCTGTGGGATCTGATCGGCTTCGACGAGCAGGGTAACCGCCGGCCGAACATGCTTGGACATTTCTTCATGGCCATCGACGTGGCCGCCTTCACCGAACCGGAAGATTTCAAGAAAACGACCGGAGAAATCCTCCGCCAGTTGCGCGCCGCCACGCTGGAACCCGGCCAGACGCGCATCTACACCGCCGGTGAAAAGGAATACTACAACGAAATGCGCGTGCGCCAGAACGGCGTTGAGGTGCTTCCAGACTTGCAGAGAGACATCAAACAGATGCAGGAAGAATTGGGGCTGGCAGGGTATAATTTCCCCTTCTAATCCAACCGGGTGAGAGGGCCATGCCGCTCAAGGCGCTCATATTTGATTTCGACGGTGTCATACTCGACACCGAGACACCCGAATATCAGACCTGGCAGTCCATCTATTCAGAGTTCGGCCTTGATCTGCCAATGTCGGCCTGGGAAAAGGGCATGGGGTCATCCCTCCAGGCCTTCGACCCGTTGGTGTACCTGGAAGAACGCCTCGGCAGGCCTGTGAACCGGCAGGTGCTGAAGGCCAGGCAGAAAGCTCAGCTGCTCCAGTTGATACGAACCATGCCGCCTTTGCCCGGAATAGAAGCCTATCTTTCCCTGTCCGGCGAACGCGGTCTGAAGGTTGCCGTGGCCTCAAGCTCCGGCATTGACTGGGTGAGTGGCAACCTCGAGCGCCTGGGCATTTTGCATCATTTTCATGCATTGTGCACCAAGGATGATGTCGCCGAAGTGAAGCCTGACCCGGCTCTCTACCGCCTCGCGCTCGAACGCCTCGGCGTCGGCGCTGGCGATGCTCTCGCCGTCGAGGACTCGCCGAATGGCATTCGAGCGGCCAGGGCCGCCGGTATATTCTGCGTTGCCGTGCCGACCCCGGTCAGCCGCGACCTGGATCTTTCGCAAGCCAATCTCATTGTCCCTTCGCTAGCCGACCTTCCGCTGGAGCGTATTTGTGCTCTGCTGGACCGGAAATGACCGGGCGTATACGCGCCATGAAAGAAGAAAATTCACGAATGGCGAGATTCTGCCCTTGCTTTTAATTCACAGGCGGGTATATTTAAGCAGCCTTGCATCACAGCAATGGATGCACATACCTGGATGAGCATGTCGATCGAAAACCTGATCAATAGCCTCCCTGAAAACTACACCCCGGCCGATCGAGAGCTGATCGAGCATGCTTACCGTTTTGCCGAAGCGGCCCACGCCGGGCAAAAACGCGCCAGCGGTGACCCATATATCAGCCACTGCGTGGCGGTGGCGGCCATATTGGCCGAGTTGGAAGTCCCGCCCGCCATCATCGCCGCCGGGATGCTTCACGACACCGTAGAAGACACGAACGTCACGCTGGATGATATCCGCCGCGAATTCAACGACGAAATCGCCCGGCTGGTAGACGGCGTCACCAAGCTGACTCACCTGCCGCGCGTCAGCCGCGGAGACCAGCATTACTCCGAGATCGAGGAATACGGCCTTGAAGAGGAACCCGTCCTCGAAGTGGTGGACGATTCCCGCCGCAAGCTGCTGGCGCAAGAGACGCTGCGTAAAACGTTCCTCGCTATGGGCGAAGATATCCGCGTGGTGCTCATCAAGCTGGCCGACCGGCTTCACAATATGCGCACGCTGCGGCACATGCCGGAGAATAAACGCGCGCGCATCGCCCAGGAAACATTGGACATCTTCGCTCCACTTGCCAACCGGCTGGGCATCTGGCAAATCAAATGGGAACTGGAAGACCTGGCTTTCCGCTACGTCGAACCGGAGAAATATAAAGAAATCGCCGACCTGCTCGCGCAGAAACGCGCCGACCGCCAGAAGCAGGTGGACGAGATCATCGACCGGCTGCAGACAACCCTTGAGCAGAACGGTATCCACGCCGAAATTTCAGGACGGCCCAAGCATATCTACTCGATCTACAAAAAAATGCTGGAGAAGTCCCGCCCATTCGATATGCTCATGGACCTGCGCGGTGTGCGCCTGATCGTCGATTCCACGCAGGATTGCTACGCCGCGCTGGGGGTCATCCACACCCACTGGCGTCCCATTCCGCACGAGTTCGATGATTACATCGCCGCGCCGAAAGATAACAACTACCAGTCGCTGCACACGGCCGTCATCTATGACGATGGCAAGCCGCTCGAAGTGCAGATCCGCACCGCCGAGATGCACAAGAACGCCGAGTTCGGCATTGCCTCGCACTGGCGTTATAAAGAGAAGGGCGGGCGGATCGACGAGGGCTATGAGCAGCGCGTGAACACGCTGCGCCGCTTGATGGATTGGCGGCAAGAGGTGACCGATGCGGCCGAATTCATGGATGGCATGCGGACGGATGTCTTCCAGGACCGTGTGTATGTCTTCACCCCGCGCGGCGACATCATTGACCTTCCGCAAGGCTCGACGCCGATCGATTTCGCCTACCATGTGCACACCGAAATCGGTCACCGCTGCCGCGGCGCCAAGGTGAACGGCAAGCTGGTCACCCTCGATTACGAGCTGAAGACCGGCGACCAGGTGGAAATCCTGACCGCGAAGCACGGCGGTCCCAGCCGCGATTGGCTGAACACCAACCTCGGCCTGGTCAAAACCCAGCGCGCGCGGGCCAAGATTCGCGCCTGGTTTAAGTGGCAAGACCGCGAACAAAACCTCTCGCAGGGCAAGAATATCCTCGAACGCGAGCTTCGCCGCCTGGGCCTGGAGATGGAGCCGGACAAGCTGGCGAAAGCCTTCGATTTCCGCGCGCCCGATGACCTCTATGTCGCCATCGGCTGCGGCGACATCACCGTCGGGAAGATCGTCAATAAACTCGGCGATTTGAGCAAAGAAAAGGCCACCGATCCGCTTCTCATCTCTCCGCACCCTGCTCTCGATGAAGCAAAAGCGCAGCAAAGCGCCACGGTGACTGTCTTGGGGTTGAAAGGGATTCTGACATCCTTTGCCCGCTGCTGCAAGCCGGTCCCAGGCGACGAAATCATCGGCTACATCACCCGAGGGCGCGGGGTGACCATCCATCGCCAGGATTGCCCGAATATCCTGACGCTCGACGAGCGCGATCGGATCATCCGGGTTTCCTGGGGTGCAGCCCCCAAGACTTACCCCGTGCCGGTAGAAATCAAGGCCTACGACCGGCAGGGCTTGATGGGTGATATCTCTGCCATCCTGGGCGAAGAGAACATCAACATCCTGGATGTCAATATCAAGGTCAGCCATCACCTCGCAACGATCAAACTCGTCCTGGAAGTGGGCGACATCGGCCAGTTGAGCCGCGTGTTGACGCGCATCGAAAACCTGCCGAATGTCACCGAAGCGCACCGGGTGAAACCGGGGTGATCCAGAAAGGAGCGCCAGTGTCTGGAGGCAACTTGGATGACCTGATCTCCGTCCGCGAAGCCCAAGAACGCATCCTGGCTGTGTTCACTCCTCGCCCGGCTGTCACCGTGCCGCTCGCAGAGGCTTACGGCAAGGTGCTGGCCCAGGACGTGGCCGCCACCCAGGATATGCCGCCTTTCGATAATTCATCCATGGATGGTTTCGCCGTGCACTGTGCCGACCTCAGCGCAGCCAGCCGGGAGCACCCGGTGAGTCTGCCCGTGGCACAGGATATCCCTGCCGGCACCGGCGATGTGGCGCCTCTCCGGCCGGGGACGGCGGCGCGCATCATGACCGGCGCGCCAGTCCCACCCGGAGCCGATGCGGTCATCCCGCTCGAGGATGTGGATCTGAGCCGCTATTCAGAGGGGTTTGTGCTCATCTCGCGCCCACCCCGAACGGGCGATTACATCCGCACGCGTGGGCAGGACCTGCCAAAAGGAACCTTCATTCTGCAGGCGGGGAAGAAGCTGACCCCGCAGGACGTTGGCCTGCTCGCCTCATTCGGCTACGCGCAAATCAGTGTCATCTCCCCTCCCCGCGTGGCGATCTTTTCCTCTGGAAATGAGCTGCTCGAGCCCGGTTCTCAGCTGCAACCCGGCCAGATCTACGATGCCAACCGCTTTGTCCTCTCCGGTTTGTTGCGCGAGGCCGGAGCCGAGGTGGTCGACCTCGGCATCGCCAGAGACGATCCGCGGGATGTCCTGGCGCACTTCCAGGCGGCCCTCGATCACCAGCCGGATTTAATCGTCTCATCGGCCGGGGTTTCGGTGGGCGCCTTTGATTATGTTCGGGAGGTGATCGAACAGCACGGTAGAATCGCCTTCTGGCGCGTGAACATACGCCCCGGCAAACCGGTCGCGTTTGGCAATTTCGAAACCGTCCCCTTTCTTGGGCTGCCTGGAAATCCCGTCTCCGCCTACGTTGGCAGCCTGATCTTCCTTCTCCCGGTCATTCGCAAATTGCGCGGCGAGCCGCCTCTACGGCACCGGTTGGAGACGGCAACGCTCGCCGAGGATGTCGAATCCGATGGGAGAGAGAGCTACCTGCGCGCCCGCGTGGAGGAAATCGACAGCGGCTTGTTCGTCTCGCTCAGCGGGCATCAGGGATCGGCCAATCTTTTTGCTTTGAGCAAAGCAAGTGCTTTACTGATTCTCCCCTCTGGGGTAAAATCGCTTCCTGCCGGCTCCAAGGTTAACATCTGGCGACTGGATAGAATTTCGTCATGAAAAATGAGCGAACCGCGAGAATTTTCACTATAATATTGGCAGGAATCGGCCTGGCGGATGCGCTCTACCTGACGTGGATCAAGCTCTCCAACACGGCTGCCGCCTGCCTGCCAGGCCTGGGGAACTGCGAAGCGGTCAACACCAGTCGCTACTCGGAAATCATGGGGGTTCCGGTCGCCCTCCTGGGCGCAGTTGCGTATATCGCAATTCTGGCAGTTCTCTTGCTCGAGCACCAGAATACATTTCTTGCCGAGAACGGTGTTTTACTGCAGTTCGGAATCAGTCTGGCAGGGGTGCTCTACTCGGCTTATCTGACTTATCTCGAAATTGCAGTCATCCGTGCAATCTGCCCTTACTGTGTTGTTTCGGCAGGGATGCTGACCGGAATTTTCGTTTTGACAGCTCTACGATTGTTTCGAAATCAAGGCAGCCCAAATACTTAGCCTGGAGGAAACCTATGCCTCGTATTCGATGTCATTATCTCGATTGCGTCTTTCTGGATGAAGGCTACTGCAGCGCGGCCCTCGTAGAAGTTGACCCCGACACGGGTTGCAACACCTACAGCCCCAATGCCGAGGCCAATGCGGAGGACGAGTGGGACGAAGAAGAAGAGATCGAAGAATGGGAAGAAGTCGATGATGAAGAGGGGGATGAGGACGAAGATATCTGGATGGACGAGGAAGAAGAAGAGTTCTGATCGTTCCAGGCAGTAGCTTCCTAATCAGGCTGGGCTTCCGAAGCTTCCCATTCGACAGGTGTTGCGGCGGAAGCCTTTGCTTTATGAAATGGTCGTCTTATGCAGGCTGAAATTCAACGCAACTTAAAGTGGAATTACATCGCCAACGTTTTGGATGGCGCGTTCTTCGGTCTTGCATTTGGCTTTGCCTCGTTCAGCACGGTCATCCCGCTCTTCGTTTCCACCCTGACCCATTCGGCCATTCTGATCGGGCTGGTGGCGGCGGTGCATACCCTGGGCTGGCAGCTCCCACAATTGCTAATGGCTCGCCACACCGCCCGCCAGCCGCGCTATAAGCCCCTGGTGGCCATCCTCACCATTCAGGAACGTTTGCCGTTCGCCGGGCTGGTACTCGTCGCGCTCCTCCTGCCGAAGATCGGTCCGACGCTGGGGATCATCTTCACCTTCGCCATGCTCGTCTGGCAGGGCCTGGGGGCCGGGTTCACCGCTAACCCATGGCAGGTGATGATCCACAAGGTGATCCTCCCGGATTACCTGGCCACGTTCTTTGGGGTGCAGGGAGCAGCCGCCAATTTGTTGGCCAGCGGTGGGGCAATCGTCGCGGGCGTGATCTTGGAGCGCATCGCATACCCCTATAATTATGCCGCCACATTTTCCATCGCATGCGTCTGGCTCACCGTCTCCTGGTTCTGTGTCAACGCCACGCGTGAACCGCCTCATGTGGTGGATGACAGCGTCTTCGCCCAATCATCGCTCTGGACGAACATGCTGTCGATCTTACGCTCCGACCGGAATTTCGTCTGGCTGCTCGTCAGCCGCGTGTTGAGCCAGTTCGGCACCATGGGCTTTTCTTTCTATGCCGTCCACGTGGTGAACAACCTCGGCGCGACGGAATTCCAGGCCGGCCTGATGACCAGTGTGCTCATGGCCACCCAGGTCGTCATGAACATCGGCATGGGCTGGCTGGCTGACCGCTGGAGCCGGAAGGGCGTCCTCGAGATCGGCCTCATCTCGATGGGGCTCAGTGCACTCACCGCCTGGTTTGCGCCTTCATTCAACTGGTTCTACGCGGTGATGCTCTTCACCGGAACCGCTTCGACCGCCCTTTGGACGATTATGATGGCATTCACCTTGCAATTCGGCAACGATGAGTCGCGCCCCACATATATCGGAATGGCCAACACGCTGATCTCGCCTTTCACCATCCTGGCGCCGCTTATCGGGGGCTGGCTGGCCAACGAAGCCGGTTACACCAGCACGTTCCTGGCATCGGCCGCCTGCGCCGTCGCAGCGATCTTCTGCCTGCATTTCACCGTGCGAGACCCAAAGAAGGCTCTCAAGCCAGCAGACCAACCGTCTCAACTCAGCGAGCCGGACTCGGCTGCCTGAGCAGTTCTGTTGATGGAAAACAAGACTCCCCCAACCAGCTTCATCGAACGGTTCCTGGCCTTTTTCTTCAAGCATCTATATCATGACGCTGCGTGGGCATACGATCCGGTCGCCTGGGCAGCCTCGCTGGGGCGCTGGAAGGGCTGGGTGATAGAAATCATCCCCTATCTGCAGGGCAAGCGCATCCTCGAGCTTGGGTTCGGGCCGGGTCACCTGCTGGCGGCCCTCGAAGCAGCCGGTTTCAAGGCCTTCGGGGCCGATGAGAGCCATCAAATGGCACTTCTGGCCTCCCGACGGCTGCGCCCGCGATATCCCCCCCGCGTCTTGCGCGCCAGGGCCGAAGCTCTGCCCTACCCCTCATCCTGTTTCGATTGTGTTTGCGCCACTTTCCCCACTCCATATATTCTCCGTCCCGAAACCGCCACCGAGATCGAACGCATCCTGTGCCCCGGCGGCAAATTGATCGTCCTTCTGGCTGCCCGGCCCTCGAAACCCGGTTTACCGGCAGCCTTGATCAACTGGCTGTTCAAGGCCACCGGCCAATCGGCGCCGCCCCGCAAAGTATTCCCCCGTATCGCCGATGTCTACACGCAAGTTGGCCTCGCCGCCAATGTGCGCTGGGAGGAGCGAAACAACACCAGCTTCCTGCTCCTCATTGCTACGAAAAACGAAAAGCGGGTGTAAAAATCACCCGCTTTTGTATTAAAATCAAACCATGGAAATTCAGATTGCTGTAGCGAAAATCAACAAATACGCCACCTCAGAAAGCGGAGATACGCTCGAAGTGACCGAGCGTCCGAACGGCGGCGTCTCTGTCGTCCTTGCGGATGGGCAAACTTCCGGCAGGGGTGCGAAGGTAATCTCCTCGATGGTGGTGCGAAAGGTCATCAGCCTGCTGGCCGAAGGCGTGCGCGATGGTGCCGCGGCACGCGCCGCATCAGATCAACTATATACCGAACGGGCCGGAAAAGTCTCGGCCTCGCTCAATATTCTCTCAGCCGACCTGCAGACGAACACCATCGTCATCACCCGCAATAACCGCTGCCCGGTATTCATCGCTCAGGGAGACCGCATCGAATGCCTTGCATCCGAAAGCACGCCAATCGGAACCTCCCGTAACATCCGCCCGGCGATCAGCGAAATGCCGCTCGAAGACGGCACGACGATCGTCATGTATACCGACGGCATCATCACCGCCGGTGAACGCTACGGCGAACCTTTCGACCTGTGCACTTTGCTCGAGTCGCTCCTCGAAGACCAGGATCCCAGCGCGCAGCAGATCGCCGACGCGTTGCTCGCCCAGGCGATGCGGCTGGATCAAAACCGCCCAAATGACGATATGAGCGTGGTGGTGTTGCGCGTTTTAAGCAGGAATGTTGACGAAGTGCGCAGGATGACGGTCAGCCTCCCGGTCGGGCCGGCTTCCAGCGATTGACCCCTATGCGGCCCAATGTGAACCGGCGCAGGTGGAGGCGCTTTCTGGCCGGCTGGCGAGACACCCGGATCTTACTGAGGGAATTTCGCCAGCCGCTTATTTTCTTCATCCTGTTGATCCTCGGAGCAGGCTTCCTCTACCACAACCTGGCAAAAGGCTCGCCGATCGGGTCGGGTTCATTCACTGAAGCGGTGTACGATGTGCTCACCCTCACCTTCCTCCAGCCGGTTGAGCCATTCCCGGATGCGTGGTACCTGCAAGCCTTTTACTTCATCATGCCGATCGCCGGCACAGCCATTTTGGCCCTTGGGCTGGCAGACTTTGGCATCCTGTTCTTTAATCGCCGCGCGCGTGGAAAGGACTGGCAGATGGCTGTTGCATCCACGTTCAACAAGCATATAGTCCTCGTCGGCCTGGGACACTTGGGGTACCGGGTCGTCCGCCGCCTGTATGATATCGGGCAGGAAGTGGTGGTCATCGAACTTGCTTCCAAACCGCACCTCACCGAGCAGCTCCAGGCGCTCGGAATTCCCGTGATCGAAGATGACGCAACCCGCCTGGACATCCTCACCGCGGCCGGTGTGCCCCGCGCACGCACCATCATGCTCTGCACGCAAGATGACAGCCTCAACCTGGAAATTGCCTTGAAAGCCCGCAGCCTGAACCCGGCGATCGAAGTCGTCATCCGCATCTTCGACGATGAATTCGCTGACTCACTTCAATCTCAATTTGGTTTCCGCGCCCTTTCCGCCACGGGCATGGCCGCGCCGTTGTTCGCCGCGGCGGCATCCAGCGTGGATATCACCCCGCCGATCACCGTAGAAGGCCAGCCGCACATCCTGGCCCGGCTGGAAGTGCGCGAAAAATCCGGCCTGGCCGGTTTGACGGTGAACGAGATCGAAGAACAGTACCAGACCAGCCTGGTGTACCTGCAGCAAGATCATCAATCCTATTTTCACCCTGAAGGTTCGATCCAGATCAGCAAAGGCGCCTCGCTGGCGGTGTTTGGCACACCCGAACGCATCAACCAGTTGCTGCATGAGAACCGATAAAGCCAACCCGGTCATAGGTGTTGTTGGGCCTTGTACGGCCGGCAAATCCACTCTCGTCCGTAACATGAAGCAGGCGGGCATCGAAATCCATCACATCGCCCAGGAACACTCCTTCGTTCCCTACATGTGGCAGCGCATCACCAACCCGGATGTGCTCATTTTTCTGGATGTCACATTCGAGCAATCTGCCCGGCGAAAACGTTTGAACTGGAATTTCGACGAATATGCAGAACAGCAGCGCCGCCTTGGCCATGCCCGCGAGCATGCCGATTATTACCTTTTAACCGACCCCTACACCGAAGCCCAGGTTCTCCAGCTGGTGCTTGGCTTCCTCCGCGAAAATTATCCCCTACTCATGCCGACTCAATAAGAGTATAATCACCAGCTAACGCCAGCCGTTGGCTGGCATTTGTGTGCATCGGAGGCTATCGTAGAATGAGGCGCCCATACATCACATTGCTCGTGATCGCCCTCCTCCTGGGGCTGGTCATCTGGCAAAACCTGCCCAGCAATCCCGGAATTTCAATCGGTAATTTTTACAGAAGTATGCAGGTCGTCTTAGGCCTGGATTTGCGCGGCGGCGTTCAGGTACTCCTGGAAGCCGATCTTCCGGCATCGACAACCGTTGATGTGCAATCCATGGAAGATGCCCGCCAGATCCTCGAGAACCGCACCAACGCCCTCGGCGTTTCGGAAAATGTTTTCCAGGTCGCCGGTGAACGCCGCATCGTCGGCGAGTTCCCGGGGCTGTCGGACCCTGAACGGGTCATCTCCGTCATCAAAGAGACCGGCTTGCTCGAATTTGTCGACCTGGGCACCACTCGGCTCAACGAGGGAACGATCATCCAGACCGACTTTGGCTCAGGCACCGGCGCGGAAGCCACTCCACAGCCCACCCCGACGGTTGATCCCTCTCTCCCAACCGCCACCCCGCTGCCCGAAGGCGCTCCTACCCCCACCCCTGAAGCGCCCGCCACGGTGTACAAGACGATTATGACCGGCAAGATGCTCAAGTCGGTCGCTGTGTCCACCACCACCACCGGCGGGTATGAAATCAACTTTGTCCTGACCACCGAAGGCGCGCAAATCTTCCGTGACTACACCAGCGCCAACGTTGGCAAGATCCTCGCGATTGTTCTCGACAAAAAGATCATCTCGGCCCCCACGATCGAAAGCGCGATCCCCGATGGACAGGGGCGCATCACCGGCAGCTTCACCCTCGATGAGGCGAACAACCTTGCCATTCAGATGCGCTACGGCGCGCTGCCCATCCCCTTCAAGGTGGTCGAGAGCCGCGTCATTGGCCCTACCCTTGGCGAAGACTCGCTCAATAAAAGCCTCATCGCCGGGATCGTCGGGTTCGCCATTGTGATCCTGTTCATGGGCATCTATTACCGCGTGCCCGGGCTGCTGGCCGACCTTTCGATCATCATCTACGCTCTGATCACTCTGGTGCTGTTCAAGCTCATTCCCGTCACCCTCACGCTCCCAGGCATTGCCGGGTTCTTGTTGAGTACGGGCAGCGCCCTGGATGCGAACATCTTGATTTTCGAGCGCTTCAAAGAGGAGCTTCGCTCAGGCCGTACTTTCTTGCAAGCCCTCGATCTGGCCTGGAAGCGCGCGCTGCCTTCCATCCGTGACTCGAACATCGCCACCTTCATCACTTGCGTAATCCTCTACTGGTTTGGTTCCCAGTTTGGCGCCACCATCGTCAAGGGGTTTGCCTTTACGCTCGCGTTAGGCATCATCGTCTCCCTGTTCACTGCTTTGGTTGTCACTCGCACCTTCATGACCGTGTTGATCGACCGCTGGAAGCCGCAAGCCAAGCAGTTGAAGTGGTTTGGGGTACAGGAATAGGAGCTCGCCATGCTGGACATCCTCGGTAAGCGTTATTTCTTCTTCGCCATCTCTTTGCTGTTGATTGTTCCCGGTCTGATCGTCATGGCGGTCTCCGGTTTGCCTCTATCGATTGACTTCAAGGGCGGTACCTTGCTGGAGGTTCAATTCTCTTCCGGCAAGCTGCCCACCACCGATGATATCCTCGCCGTCTATAACAACTTCGATCTGACCGATGCGCAGGTGACCACCACCAGCAGCAACTCCCTCCAGATTCGCTCGTCCTTCATGACCGATGAAGCCCGTGCGAAGGTGGTGAGCGCGCTCGAAGACAAACTGGGCGAAACGGTCACCGTGCTCAAGTTCGACAGCGTCGGCCCGACGATTGGCCAGGAAGTAGCCGGGCGCGCTGCCCTGGCAGTTGGGCTGGCGGCGCTGGCGGTCATCATTTACATCACCTTCGCCTTCCGCGGCATCCCGAACGCCTTCCGCTACGGTGTCTGCGCGATCATCGCCATGGTTCATGACGTGCTGGTCGTGATCAGTCTTGTGTCCATTGGCGGGAAGCTGTTTGGCTGGCAGGTGGATTCACTCTTCCTCACAGCCTTGCTATCGGTCATTGGCTTCTCGGTGCAGGATAAGGTGGTCGTGTTCGACCGGATTCGCGAGAACACCAACATCTACCGCAAGCTCGATTTCGAAAAGCTCGCCAATCATTCCATCATCCAAACCCTGCAGCGCTCGATCAACACGCAGTTGATGACCGTGGAATACATGCTCCTTGCACTGGCCCTCTTCGGCGGTGTGACCTTGCGCGAGTTCGCCGTTATCTTACTGGTCGGCCTGTTTATGGGCACCTATTCTTCCATCTTCATCGCCGCTCCGGCGCTGGTGATCTGGGAGAAGAAGGAATGGAAAACCTGGTTCAACCGCGGAAAGCCCGCTGCGGCGTAATTACCCTGGTCAGTCACATTCACAGGCCGGTCGAATCACCGGCCTGTTTCTTAATCATGTCTGGATTGCTCGAGATAAACTAACCTGCATCGTCATCCGAGGTGACCATGGACCAGTTCTTCGCGCGAGAGTTCGTCGGCGGCCCGTTCATTCTGTTTTCACCATCGCACCTGGCGGCGCTGGCGGTGATCGTTTGCCTGAACCTCGTTATCATCCTTTCGAGGCACGCCTTGAGCGAAGCCGCGCGGAAGCGCTTGAGGTATGGCATGGCGGCAGTGCTGGTGGCCAACGAGGTTCTATGGCATCTGTGGAACCTGGTCACCGGGCAGTGGAGGGTGCAAACCATGCTCCCCCTGCACCTTTGCAGCGTCCTCGTCTGGCTGAGCGCCTACATGCTGGTGAGAAAGAATTACGCAATCTACGAATTTGCGTATCTGATAGGCATTGCCGGCGCCCTGCAGGCCCTATTAACGCCCGACCTGGGCATCTATGCCTTTCCCCACTTCCGTTACTTCCAGGTGTTCGTCTCTCACGGGTTGATCGTCACCGCAGCGCTCTATATGACCTTTGTGGAAGGCTTCCGGCCCTACCCGCGCTCGGTCTTGCGCGTTTTTATCGGCAGCAATATCTACCTGGTTGCCATCACTGCTTTGAATCTGCTCATCCAGAGCAATTACCTGTTCACCGCCCACAAACCTGAAACCGCCAGCCTCCTGGACGTGCTTCCGCCCTGGCCGTGGTATATCGCTATTATTGAGTTGCTGGGAATGGCGTTCGTTGGGTTGTTCTACCTGCCGTATGCCATCAAAGATGCCCGCTCGCGGAAAACGGTTACCCAACCTCTCTAGGTTCAGGGTCCTTCTTCTTCAAGCCATACGCTTCCAGCCGGTCGTAAAGCGCCCTGCACCCGAGCACAGCGATCAGCATCGGCAGGCCAAGGAACGCCGGCAGGATGAGCACACCGCTCAGGGCAATGATGAGCACCACAAAGACCATCAACCCTAATGTGAAAGGCAGGCTGGCGAGTACCAGGTAGAGGCTGTTACGCAGCGCCAGGAAGAGGTTCTCGTTTTCTTGCGCCATGATAAAGGGCGCTGTATAGAACTGCATCACCGCCCATAGAACGGCGAGGATGCCGATGAACGTCCGCGCAATGATCCCAAATGTAGACTCCAGGCTGCTGTAGAACCAGAAATTCACCACCGCAATTGCAGCGGCAAGCCAGTTAAGCGCTCCCCAGGCCAGACCTTTCAGGAAATACTTTCGCGCGCCTTCAAACAGCCCTTTGACGCCCGGGTTATCTCCGGTGCGCACCATGCTGTCGACCACATAATAAACCCCAAAGGTCGCCGGCGGCCCTAGAACGATCGTCACCTGCGCCACCAGCCAGACGATCCCGATCAGCGTCATATCCAGCCACGCGTCATACCAATCGACAGCGCTTCTGCCAAAGACTTTAAGGAAGACAGGCCATTTGAATTTCATACAAAGTCCGGGATGATTGAATCGCCAACAAGCGCAATCATATCACAAAACAAGAGCTGGAGGTTCACGCCCTCCAGCTCTTGTTCAGGTTCAAACGCAGCCAGTTACCGCACGATGCGCGGAGCCAGCCACTGGGCCTTATCCTGGTTCATTGCCCCGTTCGCCAGCACCGTCAGGATGAATTTCACGTCCTTGCCGACCAGGCTGCTCAGGTCAACATCGACGCTCTTGTACTTCTCGTCATACACTTCGTTCCACGATGCCAGCGTCTGGATCGAATCCGAACCGATCTGGTAATCGAGCTGGAATTTCACATCGCAGTTCTTGGCCTGGTAGGCGCACATGATCAGCGCCTTGAAGTGATCGCCGGATTTCACATTGTAGCTCGGGTATTTCCCGCGGATGACGCCGTCGGTGATCGCCTGCGGTTGAGTGACCAGCCCGGCTTCGTCGTCTTTCGTCCCGGTCTCGAGCACCATGGCATCTACCCGCAGGACAAAGCCTTTGGAGTCTCCATCCGAGCCGGGGCAGGTGAGTGTGCCAGACCCACTCGACCATTCGGCAGCGCAGTAGGAATTCACGAAGTCATACGCATATCCCGAAGGCGAGGATTTCACCTCGATATCCGCCCAGAAGGCCGAATTCCGGCCGCCAAGCCCAAACTCCACGCCCGAGGCATTGCGCAGCTTCCAGCTGCTGCGATACTTGCCTTCAGTGGTCGGGGCGGTGAGGGTCACCGAAAGGTCAACCGTTTCTCCCGGCTTGATATTTGCGCTCAATGCCTGCGGAGAGCTCCCGCCCATCCGTTCGCCCGAGGAGAACACGATCGAGTAGCTGGTCGACCATGTGCACGAACCGGTGTTGCGGATTCTCCAGATCTTTGTGAAGGTCTGTCCTGGAGAAACGACCGTCCCATCCGGAATGGTGATATCCGAAACCCAACCTGCCTGGTCGCATGGGATCGGTGTGATGGAGGGCACCGGCGTAGACGTGGGCAGCGGGGTGAAGGACGGCAGCGGTGTGACCGAAGGCAAAGGCGTTTGCGTCGGCAGCGAGGTTGGTGTGGGTTGGGCGGCTGTCGCGCTTGGTTCAAGGGTATTGGTGGGGCGGTTCGCTTCGGCCGCCTTGGTCGCCAGGTCGGCGATTTGCGTTTGGACGGCGATGAACGTTGCCGTCATCCGCGCCTGTTGGATAATTTCGGCGCTCTGGGTCGCCACAGCGTCTTCATCGACCTGGCCTTGCGTCGGGATCAACGCACACCCGGTCGCCAGGATCAGGCTAATGGCAAGCAGGGGGATCAATAGAAAATGGCGCTTCATCAAAACCTCCACATAGGAACAGGCCGGCCGCCTGGTATACCATAGAGATTATATATTAAGAATATCATTAATTAGACGACGGAAGACTCAGGAAGTTCCCGCAAGAGGCATGATTGCATTCGGGTTGCGGCCGACCACAATCACCTCGGCCCTTCCTCTGGTCAGGTTGGTCAGGTCTGCCTTGAACTTCTCGAGCGCCTCATCCTTGAACCGTAAAGAAAGGGTCACATCGGCGGCAAAATCTTCATCGAGGATCAGCCCGCCGTTGTCACTCACCGCCAGCCGGATTCGCTCCAGGAGCGGATACGGGATGACCGTCATCACGTCGGTTGTCGCCACTTTTTCTGCGCGCGGCAACCTTGCGAGCACCTCGCGCATCGCATCGGAGTAAGCTCTCACCAGCCCGCCCGTCCCCAGTTTGATCCCGCCAAAATAGCGTGTGATCACCGCTGCCACATCGCCCAGGCCGCTGCCTTGGAGCACCGCCAGGGCCGGTCTGCCGGCGGTGCCGGAAGGTTCGCCGTCATCCGAGCAATGGGTGATGACGCTGTTGCCGTGCCCAATCACGAAAGCAGGCACATGGTGCGAAGCATCGGGGAACTCCGCGCGGATGCGCAGCAAGAATGCGCGGGCTTCCTCAACACTGAAGGCCGGCGCAGCCGCTGCGATGAAGCGTGATTTATCGATGACGATCTCGGCCCTGGCCTCGCCTCCGGGAATGATGCGGCTCATATTCTCGCTGGTTTCCTGTACAATTCACACATGAAATACCCCTCCTCATCGCAATTCACAGCCGCTTACTTCATCACCCCGCACGGATTTGGGCACGCAGCCCGGGCCGCTGCCGTGATGATCGAAATGCTCAAATTGAATCCCGATGCTTACTTTCATATCTACACGCATGTACCGGAATGGTTCTTTGCAGAGTCAGGCCTTCATCGCTACGGCTACCATCCGCTCCAGACGGATATCGGCCTGGCCCAGCTTGACGCGATGCATGAAGACCTCGAAGAGACTCTGCGCCGCCTGGGTCAATTCCTCCCTTTTCCTGATGAACTCCTCGCCGGCCTTGCGCGCGAGGTCAACGCTTTTGGATGCCAGATCGTCTTATGCGATATTGCCCCTCTGGGTATCGCCGTCGCAGAACGAGCCGGAGTGCCCTCGGCGCTTCTCGAGAACTTCACCTGGGACTGGATCTACCGGAATTACCTGGCCGAACAGCCCGCTTTTGGCGAGTATATCACGCAGTTGCGCGCCATGTTCTCGCGGGCAACCTATCATATCCAAACCAGCCCCGCCTGCGTGCCGGATCCTTCCGCCCTGCAGGTCAATCCCGCCAGCCGCCCGCTGGTTACCGGCAGGCAGGCCGCGCGTAAAGCGTTGAGGCTTCCAGCCAGCATGCCCGCGGTGCTGGTCACCATGGGCGGCATGGGTTCCTCCGCGCTCGACCTCGCCCGGATGAAATCGTTCCGCGATGCCGTTTTTATCATTCCGGGCGGTAGTTCGCAGGCTCACTGGGAGGGTAACCTGCTCCTTCTGCCCCACCACCACGGCATCTACCACCCCGACCTGGTCAATGCCTGCGATTGCGTCATCGGCAAACTGGGTTACAGCACCTTTGCCGAATGCCACACGTCCGGCACGGCTTACGGTTTCATCCCGCGCGAAAGCTTCGCCGAATCTCGCCCGCTGGCCGATTTCGCCTTGAAATTCATGAACGCCCGGTCGATCAGCGAACAGGAATATCTTTCCGGCGCCTGGCTCGAGACAATCCCAGGCCTGCTCGCGCAGCCGAAAAATCCAAGCACGGAGGAAAACGGTGCTGCCCAGGCAGCCCGCTTCCTCCTCAGCGTTCTCAAAACCTGACGGCTAATCCACCCTGCCCACGGGTACCAGGTCGAACGGCAATCCCACTTCGGCGCCGGTCGCCTTCAAGGAGTCCACCACCTCGACCATCAGCGGGACGCCTTCGCGCTCGTACTTCTCCGCCAGCTCGAATTCCTTTTCGCCATGGATGTAAATTCGCTCCTGGCCAAGCGCTTTCGGCGCATCCTTGAGCTCGCCCAGCAGGCGGTCCATATGCTCCTTGAACTCTTCGATCGGCCTGAAAGCTTCAATGTTAATCGCGGCAAAGAAATGGCCCACATCCGCCGGGATATTCTCGTTCGGGTGGCCCACTTGCGCTCCGGTTGATGCCCCCGAGAGAACGCCCGAAAAAATATCGACCAGCAGCGCCAGCCCGTACCCCTTGTAACCGCGCATCAGATCGATCCCGCCCAGCGGCATCAACGCCCCGCCCTTCAATACCGCGTTCGGATCGCGCGTCACCTGGCCGTCTTTATCGATCCCCCAGCCCTCGGGGATTTCCTTGCCGGCCTTCTGGTACACGGTGATCCGGCCGATGGGCACGATGCTGGTGGCCATATCGAGCACATAGGGGCGGTGCTTCCCGGCCGGGACGGCGACTGCAATCGGGTTCGTGCCCAAGATGGCGGTTCGCCCGTAAGTGGGGGCCACCAGCGGTTGTGAATTGGTGTAGCTGATGCCAATCATATTGTGTTCGAGGGCCATCATCGCGTAATAGCCCGCGATGCCGTAATGGTTGCTGTTGCGCGCCGTCACCATGCCCACACCCATCTCGCGGGCTTTTTCGATCGCGGCCTGCATGGCCCGGTGCCCCACCACGTGGCCGAGGCCGCTACCGCCATCGAGCGCAAGCGTGGTGGCCGTCTCGCGAATCACCTTGATTTCCGGCCGCGGGCTGATCAACCCTTTGCGCAGGCGGCTGCCATAGTAGGTATCCAACCGGATCACGCCGTGAGAATCGACCCCGCGCAGGTCGGCGGTCACCAGGATATCTGCGGCGATGCGCGCATCAGCCTCAGGAACGCCATATTTGACGAAGAAACGCACCACGTAATCTCTCAGCTCATCTGCCCGGAAGATCAGTTTAGCCATTGGTCAGCTCCTTGGAAGGCGGGTTACAGTAAGTTCAGTGTATTATAATCAGGAACTTTTATTATCGACAATTTTCAACCCACGGCGAACCCTGGAGATGTGATGACGTATCCCCTGATGCTGCGAGAACTGGTGATCGACCTTTCCACCGGCGAGCATACAATTTCACCGGTCAACGACCCTGCGATCATCGGCCCGGTTGATTATGGCTGGGCAAAGTACCATTATTCCATTCATATGACGGGCAAGCGCGACCCCGCGCTGTTCACCTTTGGCGGCGGGCCGTTGGCCGGCTCACGCATACCGGGCACTCGCAGGATGGTTTTCACCAGCTATTCACCCCTCTGGGATGGCTTTTACATTTCCAGCCTGGGCGGGGCGGCCTACATTCTCCACCGCGTTGGGGTAGATTTCGTCACCCTCACCGGCGCAGCCCCGCAAGATTCGGTCTTGCTCCTCAACCATGCCAATGGAGATATCCAGGTCCGCCTGGAACCAATCAACCCCGATCTCATCTGGAACGGCTACGCCGACCCGGAAGGCGAGTCGCTGCTCGGGTTTTATGCCCTCCAGCAGGCGGTCTATGACCGTTACAAAAGCGAGTACCAGGAAGACTGGGTGCGCGTGTTCGCCGTCGGCCCATCGGCGCGCAGCACCAACCAGGGCATCATCGGCAGCAACCACATCCGCAAAGGCAGCATCACCCCGATCGATGATTGGGCCGGCCGGGGCGGGCTGGGCAGCCGCCTGCTGCAGACGCATCACATTGCTGCGTGCATCTTTGGCGGCGATTGGGTGGATCCAGACCTGCAAGACTCCAAAGAGATCGACGGTTATTTCCAGACCTACTACCAGCAATCCATGATTAAAACCGACCTGGGCGCCACCGAGAAGTATCGCTATGTGCCCGACTTCAACACCGGCGGCACGTTCGGCGTGAATATGCACACGGTGGAAGAGAAGCTGCTCAGCTTCAACTACAAATCGGTTTATGCCAGCCCGGCGGACCGCCTCGAGCAGCACGAAATCTACATCGTCAACCATTACCTGAAGCAGTTCAACCAGGAGATCATCGAGCCGAAAAACTTCAACCATTGTGGAGAACCCTGCTCGGTGGTCTGCAAGAAGTACTCCGGGAAGTATAAGAAGGATTACGAACCTTACCAGGCGCTTGGCCCTCTGTGCGGAGTGTTCGACCAGCGCGCTGCCGAAGCGCTCAACCATTACGTGGATGCGATGGCCCTCGATTCAATCCAGATCGGTGGAACCGTCTCCTGGTTGATGGAATTGTTCGCCGAAGGGATCATTCCCCCGGAAGACTTTGGCCTGCCTCCCGCCGCGGATATCCGCTTCGCCTTCGCGCACAAGCCGGAAGAGTTCGACATCGTCAACGACTCGCTGCGCAATGCGCAATATGCCGAAAAAATCATCTACATGATCCTCTTCACAGAAGCCGGTGCGCCGTTCCGCCAGGGAATCCGCCAGGCAGCCAGGGAGCTCGATTCACGCTATGGCTTGAGCCTGCCCGGTAAGCGCACAACCGACCGTGCAGTGTTCACATCGCACGGACAGAACGGCTGCATGACCCCCAACCAGTATTGGGTGCCAGGGATGCTCGCGCCCATGCCGATGATGGGAAAATACTTCGTCTATTACGGCGTGGAATACCTCCCCCCGCGCGAACTGGGCCGCCGCTGCGTCCACCGCATGGTGTATGAGTTTTTCTCCGAGAACAGCGGCGTCTGCCGCTTCCACCGCAAGTGGGTGGAGGCCATTATCGATGAAATCATCACCGCGCATTATGACCTGAGCATCGACTACACCGCCCACCAGTTCCAGGTGGTGCGGGATATCTATGACCACGACGGCGCTTCCGTGGTCTATTGGGAAAGCGAACGCCTCATCGACATGGTGTGGCGCTTCCTTGAGGACTGGCAGGCCCGCGGATTGGTTGACGACGACTTGAACGCATGGCTGGAACGCTTCCGGGCGGATAAAGTCAAAGCCGCGCGCGCCTTTTGGGATGAGATCCGCGCAGGCATTCAAGAGGCGGTCGAAGCCGGTCCGCAGGCCGTCCCTGAAATTGCACCTCCTTACAGGGCGGCCCGGTTGGATATTATGGAGGGCCATAAACCCAAAGCTTGAATGAGGCTGCCATGGAACGAAGCTCGCGCATCCGAACGCCGGTTTACCGCCAACAGGCCCAGACTTACCTGCTCGTCTCACTGGCCAGTTTCGCCGGAACGGTGGTGCTCACGCGCCTTTTTCTTGAAATTACCGGCTACCCGCAGCTCGGCGGGGGTGAGCTTCACATCGCGCACGTCCTTTGGGGTGGGTTAATCCTGTTCATCGCAGCCTTGTTGCCGCTCATCTTTGCCAACCGCTGGGTGTTCTCTGCCGGCGCGGTGCTCAGCGGCGTCGGGATCGGCCTCTTCATCGATGAAGTCGGCAAGTTCATCACCCAGGATAACGACTATTTCTATCCGGCGGCCGCGCCGATCATCTATGCGTTCTTCCTGCTCACCGTCCTGCTCTACCTGCGCATCCGCCGTCCGAGAACGAGGGACTCCAGGCAGGAGCTCTATCAGGTTCTGGATGGGCTGGCTGAAGTTCTCGACCACGACCTCGATCCCCTAGAGCGCGCCGAGTTGCAGCACCGTCTCGAAAAAGTTGCGCAGTCGGTCGAGAACCCCAACCTGGCAGTCATGGCGCAATCGCTCCACGACTTCATTCGCATCGAATCGTTGAAAACAGTCGAACCGCGGCGCGGCGTTTGGGGACGGATTCAAGATGCCGGCAGGCGAATCGAATCCACGCTGCTTTTACAGCCGAGAATGAGATTGATTTTGATCGGGCTGCTTCTCATCGCCGGGGCCTTCGCCTGGTACGAGTTTTTCACCGTGGTGTTTACCAACCAGGCCGCCAGCTCCATCTGGGAATCGATCGTCCTTGTCGGCGTCCAGCGCGGAGAAGTCCGCTCCAACATTGGCGCGAGCTGGTTCATGGTTCACCTGGTATTTCAATTGCTGGTCGGTCTGTTTGCCATCCTGTCGAGTGTCTTGCTCATCCTGCGCCGCGAAAGACGCGCGCTCGAATTCGGCACCGCCTGCATGGTGATGTCACTCACTGCCGTCAACTTGCTGGCCTTCTTCGTGGATCAATTCTCGGTGGCCGCGCTGGCTATCTACCAGTTGGGCGTGCTGCTGGCGTTGGCCTATTATCGCCGCCGGTTCATTCAACCGTCCCGGCTTGCTTAACAACATAGGACATGCTGCGAATCAAGTAAATCGCTATCCCGCACGCCACCGCCACATTCAAGGAAGTCTTTGTACCCGCCATCGGCAGGTAAACAATCCGGTCACACACATCGAGGATACCCGGATCGACCCCGCCCAGTTCACTCCCGACGACCAGTGCAAGAGTCGTGTTTTCCGGCACAGGCACACGGATGAGCGGTTCGGCATCCGGCCCGCCTTCGAGCGCCCACAGGACGGCGCCGCTCGACCTCAACGCTCGAGCAGCCTCTACGCCATCGGCATGCGCAACCCATGGAACGCACTTTTCCGCGCCCAGGGCGGTTTTCCGCACAGCGGGGTTTTCTGGATCGGGTGTGATACCGCAAAGATGCAGCCGCGCCACCCCGGCGCCATCGGCGGAGCGGAATATACTGCCCACGTTCCAGGCTGAACGAAGGTTATCGAGGATGACTTCGAGCCGTCCAGGCCAGCCTAAAGGCACATCGAGGTCTGCCGGGATGCGCCTCTGGGCAATACCGCCCGAAACCAGCCTCGCGCTCGAACGACAGCGCGGGCAGTGAACATCGGCGTGGCTTTCGGCTGGCAGGTTGAAGCGCAGGCCGCACGCAGGGTTGAGGCACTTCCAGATTTCGATCATCGGATTTTGGTCAAGATTATAACATTCTAAATTTCGCCTTGATACAAAATCACAATCCCTGTTAGAATAGTAGTATCAAAAACGCCTAACAATACAAGAATTGTTGGTTTTGCCTCCAGGAGGTGAAGTTCAACCAGACTAATAACATTAGCATTACCTCATATAAGTTTCCAAAATCTAGTTTAAAAAGAATCGGGTAATCATATGTCGCTACCTTACAATGGTTTAAAAGTCGGTGTCTTCGTAGATGTCGCGAATATCTACATGAATGGCGGTCAAAGAATGCAGTATGATGTGCTGCGTGAATTTGCCTGCCGCGACGGTGCCGAACCCCAACGCCTGAACACCTACGTCACATACGATAAGGAACGGGCCGACGATGATGAGGAATATCGTAAAGGCGCTCAGAATTTCCATTCAGCGCTCAGGGACCTCGGCTACAAGGTGAACGTCAAAGAAATCCACTGGTATATCGATGAACAGGGGAATCGCATCGCCAAAGCGAATTCCGACCTCGACCTGGCCGTGGATGCCCTGCTGCAAGGCGATCACCTCGACCGGGTTTTGATCGCCTCCGGTGATGGAGATTTCGTCCAGGTGGTGCGCGCATTGCAGAACAAAGGCTGCCGCCTGGAGATCATCGGCCTGGAGAACGTCTCAGCGCGCTTAAAACAGGAAGCCGATCTTTACATCTCCGGTTTCCTCATCCCCAACCTTATTCCAGTCGATTACGACGGCCGTTACGAACAACCGCCTGCCTGGGGAGAGATCGGCTCGCGGGTGCGCGGCTGGTGCTACTGGCACAGCGACCAGGGCTATGGCTTCATTCGCTACATGAAGAAGATCAGCCCGGCGTTGTGGATCACCGATACCCGTCACCCCGAATCTCCTTATGGAACCGTCTTCTTCCATGACTCGAACCTGCCAACGTCCGTCAACCCGGCCAACCTGCCGAGCCGCTCGTACATCCTCGAGTTCGAATTAGGCAAATCCGACCGTGGATCGGGCATCCAGGCCGTGGAAATCGACCTGGTCAGCCGGTCCTGACAACCTGTCACATTTGCTCCTTCTGCGGTGTTATTCGTGCAGAAGGGCATCATGGAGCTAGATATCCCGTTTCTCATTCCTGCCAATACCGGGTTGGATGAAGCAGAATTCGACCGCCTTTTCCTCGAACTCTATCCGAGGATCTGTGCGGTTGCATTCCGCATGGTTGGTGATCCTGACCTGGCGGAAGACCTGGCCTCAGACGCATTTTGGAAATTATGGACCCGGCCGCCCGCCAAACGAACCAATTTGACCGCCTGGTTATACCGCGTGGTGATCAACCTGGGTTACAACGCCCTGCGGGCCGGTCGGCGCCGCCTGGTTCGCGAGCAGAGCATGACTCAGGCTGCAAAACCACCCTCGAATGATCGCACTGCCGAGGCGCTGGTGGACTCACGCCAGGAAATCCATCGGGTTCGAATAGTGCTGGCTCAGATGCCCAGGCGCGATGTTCAGATTTTGCTGCTTCGCCACTCGGGGCTCTCCTATAAGGAAATAGCCGAGAGCCTGTCGGTGGCCCCCGCATCTGTGGGGACGCTCTTGAACCGCGCCGAAAAGAAATTCGCCTTCTTGTATCAGAAGGGAGAAGACCATGCACCTCAAAGATGATGACCTCCGGGCTTTCGTCGACCAGGAACTGGAAGCCGGGCAGAAAAAGCTTGTCAGCGAGCACCTGGCTGCATGCCGCGCCTGCGCCGCCCGCCTGGATGCATTGCAAGCGCGTAAGGCTTTTACGTCCAGCCGGATCGCTCAACTCGCCGAGGGAACGCCTGCGTCTTTCTCCGCCCACCAGGCGCTCGAAAAGCACCTGGACCGCAGAATGGAGTTCAAACAAATGAAATCTCTCTTTAAGCACCCTGCATGGATCGCCGCGGCGCTCGTGTTGATCCTCGCCGTGTCGATGGCGTTCCCGCCAGTCCGCGCGCTGGCAAGCGATTTTCTCAGCCTGTTCCGCGTTGAACAGGTGAAGGTCGTCAGCTTCGACCCGGCCATGCTCGAGCAGTTTGCCCAGGCTCAGTCTGGCAACGGCCAGGTCGAGCAGTACCTGCGCCAAAACATCATCGCCGTGGAAGACGGCGGTTTCCAGCAGGTCGATAGCGTCCGCCGGGCTGCCGAGCTTGCCGGCTTCACGCCGCGCCTGCCCGCGCTGGGGAAGGTCGAATCGCTGGGCGTGATCGGAAAGTCCACTTACGAGATCAAGATCGATTCCGAACTGTGGAATTCCGTTCTCCAGAGCCTGGGGCAGCAGGGCGACCTGATCTCTCCCGATATGGATGGTAAAACGATCTCGGTTCGCGTGCCCGCGGGAATTACAAGCGGCATCGGAGATTGCACAGTCCTAGCGGGGGCCTCGAGCCCGCAGGACATCCGCCCTGACCAGCTGGCTGGCTGCACGGTTCTGGTCGAGATGCCCAGCCCCGAGGTGAACGTGCCGGACGGCATGGACGTCCCCAAGATCGCCGAATCCGTCTTGCAGCTGCTCGGGTTGAGCCCTGATGAAGCCCGCAAGTTGAGCCAGAGCACCGATTGGGCCACCACGCTCATCTTGCCTGTGCCGACGGGCGAAGGCATGACCAGCCGCGAGGTCGAGGTCGATACGGTGACCGGAACGCTTGTCACCGACGCAGGCAGCCAGGAATACGTGCTCTTCTGGGTGCGCGACGGGCTCCTGTTCGGAATCTCCGGCCAGGGAGACCCGCAAACCGGCATCGACCTGGCGAACACGCTGGTTCGGTAAACGGATAGCGGTTAACCGTAACCGGCAGGCTGTTTGGCCTGCCGGTTACTTTGCCGGCAATATGGTTAAAATAATCCTATGTCAGCACAATTTGCCATACAGAGCCTATCCCTCCGAAAAGAATTCGGGAAAACCGTCGCCGTCCGCGGGTTGAATCTTGAAGTCCCAAGGGGCGAGGTCTTCGGCTTTCTCGGCCCGAACGGCGCCGGGAAGACCACCTCCATCAAGATGTTCCTGGGGCTTGTGGCGCCCACCTCCGGTAACATCCGGATACTCGGCGAGGAGCCGGCAAAAACCGAAATTCGCTCGCGGCTGGGCTTTCTGCCTGAGCATTTTCGCTTCCACGAATGGCTCACCGGTCAGGAATTCCTGACGCTGCACGGCCGGTTGTATTCCATCCCTTCTGCGCGGCTAACTGCCCGGATCGAAGAGTTGTTAGAGCTCGTCGGCCTGGCGGAATTCCGCCACAAACAACTGCGCACCTATTCGAAAGGGATGCTGCAACGCATCGGCCTGGCTCAGGCGCTGCTCAACCGGCCGGAGCTTGTCTTCCTCGATGAACCCACCTCCGGGCTAGACCCCGTCGGCCGCCGGCTGGTGAGAGACATCATCCGCTCGCTCAAGACCGAAGGCACAACGGTGTTTCTCAATTCGCATCTGCTGAGCGAGGTGGAAATCACCTGCGACCGCGTGGCTTTCATCAAATTCGGTGAAGTGCTGCGGGTGAGTTCGCTTTCTTCACTCGTCGATGGCGAAACCACTCTCACCGCTCGGGTGCATAACCTTTCGCCGGAAAGCCTGCCGGGGCTTTCGGCTTGGGCAAAAGATATCCGCCTGGATGGCAACACGCTGCACATGGTGGTGTTGGATGAAGAAAGCCTGCCGGCGATCAACCGCTATCTCGTCGAGTCTGGCGCGCAGGTGTATGCCTTTTCGCCCCAAAAAATGTCGCTCGAAGATCTCTTCATCCAGGTGGTTGGAATGGATGGTGGTTTATGAACCCTATCCTGGTGATTGCCCGTCTCACGTTCAAAGAAGCCGTTCGGCGCCGGATTGCCACCGCTTCATTGGTCCTTGGCATTTTGTTCCTGATCGTGTTCAATCTCGGGTTCCATTTCATGACGGCGGAAATTGCCGCGCACCCTGGAACCTCGCAGGTCGAACTGATGCTCGAACAGGTCTATAACTTCCTGCACCTGGCAGCCATGTATGCCAGCAACTTCATGGTGATCGTTTTTGGTACATTGATCACCGCCGATAGCATTTCGGGTGAAATCACCAGCGGCGTCGTCCAGGTGACGGTCACCAAGCCCATCGCGCGCTGGCAATATGTCATCGGTAAATGGCTCGGTAACGCCGGGCTGCTGGCGCTCTATCTTGCTCTGCTATGCGGCGGTTCGGTGCTGGGCATCTGGCTGCAAACAGGCTACATCGCCCCGCACGTCACCGAAGGCATCCCGCTGCTGTACCTGAACGGGTTGATCGTGATGACGGTGGCGCTGGCGCTTTCATCGACGATGTCCACGCTGGCAACCGGCGGGACGGTCTTTGGCCTGTTTGGCGTGGCGTTCATCGGCGGTTGGATCGAGCGTATCGGAACTCTGCTCAAGAACGACACCGCCATCAACATTGGCATTCTTTCCAGTTTGCTCATGCCCAGCGAGGCGATCTGGAATCTTGCATCCAGCCGCATGACCAACCAGCTCGCCAGTTCGTTTGGCGCCACGCCGTTTTCGTTTTCTCAGACACCCAGCCCGGTGATGATCGCCTTCACAGGCCTTTACCTGCTTGGGTTCTTATACGCAGCAGTTTGGAATTTTAAGAAACGCGATTTATAATACTCTTCTATGCCCGGAACGGAGCCTCTCAGCGACAGCCATCTACGCCCTCGCCTCCGGCCGATCGATGTCCAGCCGGTTCTTTACGAAGGCATGACGTACTTTCACCTGCGCGATCCGCTGGGGTTATCGGGGCGCACGCTCCTCGTCCCCCAGCCTCTCGCATCGTTGCTGCCTTTAATGGACGGCTCGCGCGACCTGGCCGGCCTGCAGCTGGCGTTCGCCGTGCGGGAGAGAACGCGCATCTCTGTGGATGAGATCAGGCGGCTGGTGCAGGCGCTTGACGATGCCCTGCTCATCGAAAACGAGAATTATCGCGCAGGCCGCGAGAAAGCCCTGGCGGAGTATCTGTCCAATGGCTGCCGCACGGCCTCTTCGGCCGGAAAGTCTTACCCACAGGAACCGGACGCGCTGCATAACCTGCTTCAAGGGTATATCAACGACCTTCCGGCCGATTTACAAACAAGTCAACGGCCTGTGCGCGGGCTCATCAGCCCCCACATCGATTTTGAGCGCGGAGGCCCGACCTACGCCCGGGCCTGGTGCCGGTCGGTCACCGGTCTACGCAAAGCCGAGCTGGTCATCATCTTGGGTACGGATCATTATTCAGAAGGTATTCCATTCACCCTCACCCGGCAAGACTTTTGCACTCCATACGGGCGGCTGCAGGTCGATCTCGATTCTGTTTACGAACTCTGTTCAGTTATGGGTACAGAGGAAGCATTCCGCGGCGAGCTTCACCACCGCAGCGAACACTCCATCGAGCTGCCGGCCGTCTGGCTGCAACACATGCTGGGCGAATCGACACCGCCCATCCTGCCCATTTTATGCGGGCCGCTCGATTCATTTGAAACTTCAACGGGAAACCCCGCCGACCACCCTGCCTTGCGCAGGCTGATTGAGCGCTTGAAGAAGATCTGCATCGACCGGAAGGCATTCATCATCGCCGCAGGTGACCTGGCGCATGTCGGCCCGGCCTTTGGAGGGCCGCCCATATCACCTGTTGACTTGATGCGCTTAAAAGAAGCCGATGATGCGCTGATCGGCGCGATCTCAACAGCCGACGCGCATAAATTCTACCGGCTCATCCAGCAAACCGGGGATGCAAACAACGTCTGCGGGACGTCGCCGATCTACATGGCGCTCATGCTTCTGGAAGGCTGCTCCGGGGTAGACCAGGCATATGCGGTTTGCCCCGCGGATGTAGATAACACATCCTACGTCTCCATTTGCGGCATTCCGCTTGCTTGAGCGCCCCAATCAAGCCTGAGCAGTCTCTCTCTGCCTTAACTCCCTCAAAATTACCGCCTGGTCCACCGGAAGCCGGTCAATGCGCACGCCAACGGCATGGTAGATGGCGTTAGTGACCGCCGGAGCAGTCGGAATGATGACGACCTCGCCCACCCCTTTGGCTCCATAAGGTCCGTCTTCAGTTGGATGCTCAACAACGAATGAATGGATCTCAGGCGTATGCGTGATGGATGGGATGCGGTATTTCGCCAGCCGGTCGGTGATGACCCGCCCGCCTTCTGTGATGAAGCCTTCGGTGAGTGCATGGCCCACGCCCATCACGACTCCGCCTTCGATCTGCCCTTGCAGGCCAAGCGGGTTGATGGCGTAGCCCACGTCGTTGGCGGTGATCACCCGCGTCACCTTCACCTCGCCGGTCAACGTGTTCACCTCCACTTCGGCGGCCTGCGCCGCGAACGAAAAGGCGAAATGCATATCTCCGCCCTCTCCCAGAGGCCTGGTGGCAGGCGCCCAGTACGTGTAGGAAGCCACCGGCGAGCGGCCGGCTTCATGCAAGATGCGAGAAACCTCGCTCAGCGGGAGCGTCCGTTCTCCGACCTGCGCAAGCCCTTCGATGAACTTCACCTGGTCGGGCGGGGTGTCGAAATGCTCAGCTAAGTGGCTGGTGAGCAGTTCTCCCAGCGCGCGCGCCGCATACCGGACGGCATTGCCCGTGACGAAGGTCTGGCGAGAAGCCGTGGTGGGGCCGCCGTCGGGCGTCAGGTCGGTATCCGAAAGCAGCACATGCACGCGAGCAACGTCCTGTTGGAGTTCCTCTGCGGCGATGGAACGCAGCACGGTCGGCAGCCCCTGGCCCAGCTCCGCTGAGGCGGAACGAACCTGGAAGGTTCCATCGCTGAGCAGCTCCACTTCAGCCCCGGCCTTATCCGGCGCGCCCCCGCCCAGGCCGGTGTTTTTGTAGGCCACCGCAAACCCCCAGGCCCGGCGTAAATGCGGGCTGCCCTCGACAGGCTGCGAAACAAAGGGCTGCGGCCCGCCCAGCCTGAGCATCTCCGCCTCCACCCGGTCGATGCATTCCACCAGCCCCACGCTGCTGCGAAGTACCTGCCCGGTATTGGTGATGCTTCCAGGGCGCAGCGCGTTCTTCCGGCGCAATTCCACGCCGTCCAGGCCCAGGCGCTCCGCCAGCATATCCATCACACTCTCCACTGCGAAGGCCGATTGGAACACCCCAAATCCGCGGAACGCGCCTGCCGGGGGGTTGTTGGTGTACATCGCAAAGCAATCAGCCTTCACATGCTCCACGCTGTATGGCCCGGAGGAATGCGTGGTGGCGCGCGTCATCACCTTTTCGCCCAGCGAGGCATAAGCGCCCGTGTCGCCGTAAAGCTCGGTCTCGACCGCCGTCAGCGTGCCATCGTTCAGCGCACCCACCTTCACCCTGATCTGCGTGGCGTGGCGTTTCGGGTGCACCAGCAGGCTTTCATGGCGGTCGAAGAGCAGCTTCACCGGCCTGCCGGTGGCCTGAGCGAGCAAGGCCGCGTGGATCTGCCCGGCGATGTCCTCCTTACCGCCAAAACCCCCGCCGATCAACTGGCCAATGATGCGCACAGATTCTTCCGGCACGCCAAGCGCCCTGGCCACCTGGCTTCGGTCGGAATATGGAATCTGTGAGCCCACATAAATTTCCATGCGCCCGCCCGGCACTGGCCGGGCAATGCTGCACTCCGGCTCGATGAAAGCGTGGTCATGCATCGGTGTGTGAAATGTATGCTCGAGGACCACATCGGCTTGCGAAAACCCTGCTTCCACGTCGCCCTTGCGCACTTTGATGTGCTTGAGCAGGTTACCGCTTGCATGAACCAGCGGAGCGCCCGGCTTGTTAGCCTGCACGGGGTCGCAAACCGCGGGTTGCTCCTCCAGATCCACGATGATTAAGTCAAGAGCCTGTGTGGCAATTTCGCGAGTATCTGCGGCGACGATCGCCAGGGCATCTCCAACCGTCCGCACCTGCTCGCCGACCCCCACCATCACCGGCCAGTCGAACACCACCAGTCCGTGGTTCTTCTCGGCTTTCAGGTCAGACGCCGTAAGTACCGCGCGCACGCCCTCCAGTTCTCTGGCTTTTGTGACGTCAATGGAGCGAAGGATCGCGCTGGGGAGCATGGCACGCTTCACCCGCGCGTGCAGCATCCCTGGGAAGTGAAGATCATCGGTGAACACCGCCCTGCCGGTCACCTTATCCTCGGCATCGGCGCGGGTTTGCACCGTGCCGACCACGCGGTGCGGTCGGCTGGAAGGCGGAACCAGCGGAGGCTCCACCGGTTGGCCGGTGCGGATGGATTTGGCCGCGGCGCGAATGGCCTGAATGATCGCAAGATACCCTCCACACCGGCAAAGCGTATCTTTGAGCGCCTGGCGGATTTCTTCAGGGGTCGGATCGGGGTTTTCCTGCAGCAGCGCGTACGCTGTCATCACCTGTCCGGGGATGCAGAACCCGCATTGCACCGCCCCGTATAAGATAAACGCGCGTTGCAGCGGGTGGAGGATGCGCTCGTCTGCTCTCTCGCCGGGCGCCGCGAGGCCTTCGATCGTCACTACCTGCCTGCCATCGGCGCGCGCAGCCGGGTAGGTGCACGAAAGCACCGCCTGTCCGTCCACCAGGACCGTGCAGGCCCCGCATTCCGCTTCATTACAACCGATTTTCGTCCCGGTGAGATGCAGCCGGTCTCTCAACAGATCAGAAAGCATCTCACCCGGCCTGGATTCCAGGTCGTACGGCTGGCCATTAACAGTAAGATGAATGAAATGACTCATAAATTCTCCAAATTACCGCCGGAGCGCTTCCAGGCAGCCGCCAGAACATCCTCCAATAACACCTCGGAAACCGAATAGCGGTATTCTGATGTTGAGCGGTACGCGCTGGTGCGGAAGGTCACGCTGGATTGGAGCAGTTCTTTCGCCCGTTCAATTTGATTCCGCTCGAATATAACCCCTGTGAGCAGATCCTCCACAGCCGATGCTCGCTGCGGGGTCGGCCCCGCCGGGCCAACGGCGATGCGTACCCTTCGAATTCGCTCACCTTCGCGCTCGACCCACGCCGCCATGTTGAGAATTGGCAGGGCAACGCCCTGCGGGCGCATGATCCGCCGGAAAGCCGAGCCCTGGCCTGGCTGCGCCGTATGAACGTAAAAGCCGACCAGCAAGTCAAAGCCGGGCCTCAGTTTGGAGCGGCCCGGCCCCTCAAACAGATCGAGCAGCGCCACTTCGCGCAGACCAGACGCATCCGCTACCAGCGCCATCGCATCCAGCGCCAGCAGGCCGATCATGCCATCTGCGGCTGGCAGCGCGTGTGCCACATTCCCCCCCAGCGTAGCTGAATTGCGCACCTGAGGCCCACCGATCAACGCGCAGCCCTCCGCAACCGACCGGGCATGTTCATGCACCAGCGGCGACTGGCTGATACAACCCACCGGCACCGCCGCGCCGATGAACAGCCGCCCCGATTGCACCTCCATGCGCGTCAACTCGGGGACACGGGTGATGTCCACCAGAGTCTGAACAGGTTTGTGCCGCCCCTGCTGGAGTTCTAGAAGCAGGTCGGTGCCGCCGCCAACAAGCGCAGCCGGCTGCGGCGAAACTTTTAACGCTTCCAGAGCGTCATAGATTGAAGTTGCGATGTGGTAGTGGTTCCAGAGGCTCATTGGATCGGCGGCTCCTATTCCGGCGGCACTTTTCGATGGGCTCGGAGGCCCAACGCCGGCGCACGAGCATTTGCGCCGACCGCCGATCTAATGAAATGGATAAGGAACATTATAATACATGCACAGGAAGAATATGACCTCCCAGCTGAAACGTGCCGGCCTCATCTCCCTGCTGGCTTTGGCTTTCCTCAGTGGATGCAATCCAGCAGCATCGTTCTGGGCAATCGTCATGCCCGCCGCTACAAGCCTGCCCACACCAACCCGCTTCGAAATCACAGACACACCCACCCCGACCGAACAGACCACCAACACGCCAACATTCACCCCGACGCCCACCTTCACCCCCGAACCCACCGAAACACCTACGCTCACTCCCGAGCCAACCATCGCTTATGTGCAAACCGGGCCGGGAACTGTGAACATCCCGGTGCTGCTCTACCACCATGTCGTCGCCAGCAACCCATCTCACTCCAGGTATTCCGTGGACGTAGAGCAATTCACAGCCGAGATGAGCTACCTGAAGGAGCAGGGTTACCAGACCATCAACGTCTCCGATATGACCGAAGCGGTTCTTTCAGGGAAGGAATTGCCTTCCCGCCCGGTGGTGATCACATTCGATGACGGTGATGTGGATATTTTCCAGAACGCTTTCCCTGTTCTAAGCGCCCTGGGGTACACCGCCACAATGTACTTGATCACATCTGCGGTAGATGCCAGCGGTTACCTCACCCGCGATATGGTGCTGGAACTGGCGCATTCAGGTTGGGAAATCGGCAGTCACTCGATCACCCATACGGATTTGTTGAAATCGAAGAATGACCTCGGCGAAATCTGCGACTCTCGCACAAGGTTGCAGCAAGAGTTCAACCTGCCGATCAATTCTTTTGCATACCCTTACGGGGTGGCCAATTACCACACCATGCAAACGGCTCACGATTGCGGCTATACCTCGGGCGCTGGCCTGGGGATGTGGATCACTCAATCGCCGGATCGAATATATTATTTCTACCGGAGAGAAGTCGAAGGACACTTCTCGCTGGATAATTTCACCGCTCTGCTGGTGAACCCTCCTTGATCTTCACTTGAGGCAGATCTACATATCCGGGTAAGTGATCCCTCCATGCGGGAAGACGAGCACATCTGCTTTCTTCGGGAAGCGCTGCCTGGCCAGTTCGATGGCCTGCGAGGGCTGCTGGACGAAATCCACGAAGACCAGGTTTTTCTGGTTCACCTCTGGGATCGTTGGCCCATACATCAGGAGCGTCGCGTGCCGCATGGCCTGCAGAGCAAAATACAGGAAAAACCGGTCTTCCTCTCCCATGCCCTTCAGTTTGAGCTTCGGAACCAGCGGGAGAAGCACCGGCGAGAGAAGCTTCAAGCCGCCTTTCCCAAGCGGGAGTTTCCGGTTGGCCAGGCCAAACACCCCCGTGCCCTCTTCTGCGCGCACAAAGGTAATCAACACACCGCCGGGTTTCACAGCCCGGATGGTGTTCGCCAGCGCCTTGACGCCCTGCCGCAGGTCAATATCCATCGGATGCGAGTCGGTGATGACTACGTCGGCCGGCCTCTCCACTTTTGCCCCATACAGGCCGGCGCTGACCTTCACCCCGGCGCGGTGAGATTCGATCGGGTCGCCGGAGACAATGCGCACCACTTCCTGGCGATAATTCAGAATGGCATTGATGATGTAAACCTGCGGTTTTAACATCCGCCCGGCCTCTTCCAGGTCGAGCCGCATCGGATTCTTTTCGATGGCCCTGCCCACATTATTGAACGTGGCCGGAGAGCAGTTGAGTGCATGGTTATGCGCAATCGAAACGCGTCCGGCCACACCGGGGAGGATATTTTTGTATCCCCCGCCAAAACTGGCGATGATGTGCGGCTCGATACAGCCAATCGAAATCACCAGGTCGGCTTCTGCCACGGTTTTATTGATCCAAACCGGGGTTCCCCGGCTGGTCGTGCCGAGGAAAGACATCTTTTCGGGGTCGTCGCAATCGGGGTTTTCCCATTTCAAGCCGGGGATGATCCCCTCGCCCAGCCGCCCGGCCAGTTCGGCTTCTTCCATACCCCGGTGCACGCCGAGAGCGGGCACCACCGTCAGGCAATCGCTTTCTACGCCGGCTTTGTCTAGCTCGGCCAGCAAAATCGGCATGATCTTCTTGACGGGCGTCGGGCGGCTGGAATCATCAACCACAATGGCTATGCGCATTCCCGGCCTCGCCAGCGCCCCCAACCTACCGGCGCCTATCGGCTCCGCAAGGCTGCGCTTCACTTCTTCGGCCACATCCGCCACAGGCGGCACCGATGAGGGTTCCGGCATGCCGGCCAATCGCCATCCTTCGGGCAGTTGGAGCGAGATCGATTCCTTGCCCCACGGAACAGACACAGGCGTGCTTCCCATGTTGATCTTCCTCCCTATTTCCGGTTTAATCTGTTTTGAAAAAGCTGCGGGTAATTCCTGTTGAATCAGGCTTTGTTAGTGTAACATAATCTATAATAATCCATGGTTTCCCAGGTTACCGCAAAACAGGAGGATTCTTTGGCCAGGTTCGCAGCCGCAATTGACCAGGGTACAACCAGCACGCGTTTCATGGTGTTCGATATCCAGGGCAAGGTTGTCGCCCTGGAGCAAAAAGAACACCGGCAGATCTTCCCGCAGCCCGGATGGGTGGAACACGACCCGCTTGAAATCTGGCAGCGTACGCAAGAGGTCATCCACAGCGCGTTCGATCGATTCCGCATCCCGCCCGATGAGGTTGCCGCCATCGGCATCACCAACCAGCGCGAGACGACCCTCGTTTGGGACCGGAAGACCGGAAAACCCTATTACAACGCCATCGTCTGGCAGGATACCCGCACGGCCGAGCTGTGCGCCAGGATGGCCGAAGAAGGTGGTTTTGACCGTTTCAAAGAACGCACCGGATTACCGCTTTCCACCTATTTTTCCGGCCCAAAACTTGCCTGGATGCTCGAGAACGTCCCCGGCCTTCGCCAGGCCGCCGCGGTAGGAGATGCGCTCTTTGGCAACATCGACACATGGTTAATCTGGAACCTGACCGGCGGCCCCAGCGGCGGCGTTCATGTCACCGATGTGACCAACGCATCCCGCACCTTGATGATGAACCTCGCTACGCTGGATTGGGACCCCGAAATCCTGGGCGCCCTGGGCGTCCCGCGCTCCATGCTCCCCGAGATTCGCTCATCTTCAGAGGTGTACGGTTACACCACCGGCGGGTTGCCCCGCATCCCAATTGCCGGCGATCTCGGCGACCAGCAAGCTGCACTGTTTGGGCAAGCCTGTTTTGATCCCGGCGAAGCGAAGAACACTTATGGCACCGGCTGCTTCATGTTGATGAATACCGGTCATCAGCCTGTGCCAAGCAAAGCCGGGCTGCTGACCACCCTGGGCTATAAAATTGGCAACTCCCCGGCCGTTTTCTGCCTGGAAGGTTCCATAGCCATCGCCGGCGCGCTCGTGCAGTGGCTGCGCGATAACCTGGGAATTATCGCCAAGTCCTCCGAAATTGAACCTTTGGCCCGCACCGTTGAAGATAACGGCGGGATTTACTTCGTCCCGGCGTTTTCCGGCCTCTTTGCTCCCTACTGGCGCAGCGACGCTCGCGGTGTGCTGGCAGGCCTTACCCGTTTTGTCAACCGGGGGCACATCGCCAGGGCCGTCCTGGAAGCCACAGCCTACCAGACACGCGAAGTACTCGAGGCAATGGAAAAAGATTCCGGCGTCAGACTCAGCCGCCTGAAGGTGGATGGCGGCATGGTCGGGAACGAGCTGCTAATGCAATTCCAGGCCGACTTGCTGAATGTGCCGGTCGTCCGGCCCAAAGTGGTAGAAACGACCTCTCTCGGCGCGGCGTATGCCGCCGGGCTGGCAATGGGGCTGTGGACCGATTTCACCTCCCTCAGGTCCAACTGGCAGCAAGACCATGAATGGCTGCCCCAAATGCCCTCATCGCAGCGCGAGAAATATTATAGCGAATGGAAAAAGGCTGTCACCCGCACCTTTAATTGGGTGGATTAACATTATCTTAGCGGTGAATGCCGAATCGCCGGGATCCCGGTTCTTCATTAAATTGGATCGGAAAACAGCATGGCATTTTCAAAACCTCATATCATCGTCATCGGAGCAGGTTTCACTGGCTGTGCCTTGGCCTATGACCTGGCAAGGCGCGGCATGGATGTCACCGTCATCGAGCGCGGCGAGATAGCCTCGGGGACCTCAGGCCGCACACACGGCCTGCTGCACAGCGGTGGGCGTTACTGTGTCAGCGACCAGGAGTCGGCGGTGGAATGCATCCAGGAAAACATCATCCTGCGTAAGATTGCCCGCCAATGCATCGAATTTAACGGCGGGCTGTTCGTGGCCCTCACGGAAGAAGACGCGGCGTATGCGCCCCGGTTCGCCGAAGGCGCTGCGGCGTGCGGCATCGAAATCGAGCAAATTTCACCACAAGAAGCCCTGCGCCTGGAGCCTAACCTCAACCCCAAGGTTCTCACCGTCTTCACCGTGCCGGATGGTTCCTTCGATCCGCTGCGCCTTGCGCTGGCTTTTGCCGCCTCGGGCAGGTACTTTGGGGCACAGTTCCACCCCTATCACGAGGCGCAGGTCCTGGTTTTCGATGGCCAGCGCCGGGTGAAGGGCGTTCGGGTACTCAACCGGACCGACGGTTCCACCCGCGAGGTTCACGGAGATTTGGTGGTGAACGCCACCGGCGCCTGGGCCGGCAAGGTGCTGGCCGGGTCGGGCGCGCAGGTAAACGTTACGCCCACGCCCGGTGTGATGGTAGCCTATGACCGGCGCCTGATCAACCGGCCGATCAACCGCCTCACCCCGCCAAGTGACGGCGATATCATCATCCCGCAGCGGCGCATGATGGTCATCGGCACAACATCGTATGAGGCTGAGGACGTGGATTACATCCCGGTCGAGGATGAACAGGTTCAACAAATGTACAGCGATGCCGTCGCACTGGTGCCAGGCGTCGCCGGCTGCCGGATGCGTGGAGCCTATATGTCGGCCAGGCCGCTGGTCGGAAAGGGCCAGTCGGGCCGCAGCCTGGCGCGCACCTTCAAGTGCTTCGACCATCTTGAAGCAGACGGAATTGACGGCCTGGTGACCATCACCGGCGGCAAGGCCACCACCTGCCGCGTGATGGCCGAGAAGACCGCCGACCTCGTCTGCAAGAAGCTTGGTCTCTCCATCGCATGCGAGACGCACGCATACGCTTTACGTTCTTACCGTGATTACTACACGCCCAACGGAGGCCGCCCATGAGCCATGAACGCTGGACCGTCACTTTCATCGTTTCGCGCAGAAAGGGCGAGCAGCCGCCGCATTTCCAGTCCTTCCAACTCGAAGTCGATCCAGACGAATATGTGTTGGACGGCGTCGAGCGGATCTGGGCTTTTCATGACCGCAGCCTGGTGTTCCGCCATGCCTGCCACCATTCCACCTGCGGGGCTTGCGGAATGCTCGTCAACGGCGTCGAAAAACTCACCTGCATCACCCCCATCCGCTCGGTCACCAGCAATGGCGGGAAGGTCAAGGTTGAGCCTTTGCGGAACTTTCCGGTGATCAGCGATCTGAGCGTGGATATGAGCACCTTCTACACGCGCATGGAAGAAACCTGCGCCCCTCAGGTGGTGCCGGTGCGCGGGTCCGCTCTGCCTTACGAGAAAGGCCTGTTCGAGCAGGCCGACCCCGCCTACGAGCGCCTGGCAGATTGCATCGAGTGCGGTTGCTGCATCAGCGCCTGCCCGGTGGCCGTCACCACACCGGAATATCAGGGGCCGGCCGTCCTGGCGGCTGCGCAGCAAGCCTTTTCGCTGACGGGCCATGCCGGGTTGCTCGAGAAGATGGACGGCGCCGATGGCGTTTGGCGGTGCCACAGCGGTTTTGAGTGCACGGCAGTTTGCCCCTCGAACGTTGACCCGGCCTGGCGCATCATGGACTTGCGCCGCAAGGTGATCGGCCGGCGCATCAAACGGCTGTTCGGACTGGCAAAATAAGGATTGGCCCCATGGAAAACCAACCTTCTCCGAAGAAATTCCTGTATTGGTTCGACCCGCGCCACCGGCAGCCTGGCACCTGGGCCTTCATCCTCAACCGCATCACTGCGCTGGGACTCACCTTCTACCTGGTGCTGCACCTGGTTGTCCTCAGCAACCTTACCAAAGGTGCTGAGGGCTATGACACCTTCCTCGAATTCGCCCGCCAGCCCGTGGTGAAGTTCGGCGAGCTGCTGGTAATCGCTGCCGGGCTGATCCACGGCTTGAACGGCCTGCGCGTGGTGCTCACCACCTTCGGCATCGGGGTGACGATCCAGCGGCAAGTCTTCTGGATGCTGATGGCGTTAGCCGCCATTGGCACTGCCGCCTTCGCTTATGTGATGTTCTTTGTAGCCTGAGGAGGTGAGGAATGGCCGCATCTACCCCAAAAGCACGTGAAGGCGCATGGTTGTGGTTAGTCAAGATCATCGCGGGGGTGTTGATCCTCGTGGTGCTCGGCGTTCATTTTGTTATGAACCATATGGTCGCGCCGGGCGGATTGCTCACCTACGCCGATGTCGTCCGCTACTACCAGATCCCTTACGTAGTCGCGATGGAGATCATCTTCCTCGTCACCGTCGTGACGCATTCCTTCATCGGCCTGCGCAGCATTCTGCTGGATCTGAATCCATCCGAGCCAATCCTGAAAGCCGCCACCGCGCTGCTTTCCGTGGCAGGCGTCGCGGCCGTGGCTTACGGCGCCTGGTTGATCTTCACCATCGCCGGGCGGGGTTGATGGTAAAGCGCTTGACAGTCTGCGCCAACCGGTTTACAATCGGGCCTCGTGTAAGCCGGTCAGGCCAGTTTTCCCTGCCTCTCGATTCGATCTGCACCGGTAAAAAATAAAAACCAATATTCCAACAGAGTGAGGGTAGCTCCCTTGAGGAGTGAGAGGCGCTCTACGGAAGGAACCATGGACAAGATCGTTCTGAAAGCCACCCGGCGGTCTACCAAACAGACTGCCAAATCCCTCCGCCGTGAGGGTTTTCTCCCCGCCGTCATGTACGGCCACAACATCCCCTCAACCCCCATCAGCCTGGATGCTCACTCGGCCAACCTGATCCTTTCGGGCCTGTCTTCGAGCACGTTGATCAACATCGACCTGGAAGGTCAGACTCATGCGGCCCTGGTGCGCGAAAAGCAAAAAGACTACCTGCGCAACAAGTTCCTGCACGTCGATTTCCAGGTGGTTTCCCTCACCGAAAAGATTCGCACAACTGTGGCGATTCACTTCGAGGGCGTATCCCCGGCCGTGAAAGATTACAACGGCGTCGTGGTGCAGAACCTGACCGAAGTGGAAGTCGAATCGCTGCCGCAGTACCTGCCCGAGCGCATCGTCGTCGATATCTCCGCCCTTGCGCATATCGGTGATTCCATCCACGTTCGCGACTTGAATGTCGCGAAGGAAGTGGAGATCCTCGAAGACATGGACGAGGTCGTTGCGGTTGTCTCGGCCACCAGGGAAGAAGTGGAGCCTGTGGCTGCCGAGGGTGAACTCGCCGAACCGGAAGTGATCGAACGCGGCAAGAAGGAAGAGGAAGAAGAGGAAGCCTAAGCCTCCTTTCACTCCGAATTGGAAAGCCCCGGGCGTTGAACCCGGGGCTTTTTTTATCCTTCAAGCAGCAGACGGATAAATTCGACGGTGATCGTGCCGGTCACCCCCCAGATCAACTCGTCATCATACCTGTCGAAGAAGACGACCAAATCGGTGCTGCCATCGCGGCGGGTGTGTGGCCGCATCGAGCGGTGATTCGGGTCGGCCAGCCAGGCGAGTGGAACGGTGAACACCCGCTGCACTTCAACCTCTGCCGGTTTCAACGCATAAGGCCAGCAGACCACGCCAACCACCGGCGTGATGCAAAACCCTGTGACGGTCGCCATTGGAGCCATCTGGCCGAGCACGCGCACGCAATCCGGTGGGATGCCGATTTCCTCAAAGGTCTCCCGCAGAGCTGTCTGCACCGCATCACCGTCTCCGTCATCCGCCGCTCCGCCCGGGAACGAAACCTGCCCCTTATGGTTCTCTACATGCTCTGTGCGGCGGGTGAATACCAGGTGCCAGTGGTCCTCTTGCCGGAATAACGGAATGAGCACAGAAGCAGGCCTGAAGGAACCGGGCCCGGTTTGCCCCGAAGCTGCCATTTGCGCTTTTCGCAGCGCCTGGGCAATGTCTTGCTCTGTCAGGTGATCCAGCTCGCCAGGTTCCAACTACAGCTCCGCACCATCAATCGGTTCGTCAAGAGAGTCTTCCGACTCAAGCCCGGCTTCAGCCAGCAGTTCCAGGCTGGCATGGTCTTTATCGACCAGCACGGGCCGGGCAAACACCAGGTAGCCGGTGTGCCCCACCATCCGGTCGGTCGGCCTGAAGCGATCGGCCACGGCTTTATACCAGCGCAGGTACGTCTCGCAGACTTCGATGAATGCGAAGTCGAACTGGCGCAGCGCCTGGAGGAAGCGCTGTACCTGGTTGGCCGTCGGAAGGATGCAGGCAAACGTCCCGCCCGGCTTGAGCGCCGCTTTCACCTGGGCCAGGTAATCCCACGGGTTCGGCAGGTCGAGGAACAGTGCATCCACGCCGCTTTCCTCGATTCCGGCACCGATATCTTGCAGCTTGAGCGTCACACGCTCCTCAAGGCCGATCAGTTGCAGGTTCCTGCGCGCAAGGTCTTGCATCTCCTGGCGCACCTCATAGGATGTCACATGCCCCTGCGGGCCTACCAGGAAGGCGAACGCCCCGGTCATCGCCCCGGAGCCCGTTCCGGCTTCCAGCACGTGCATCCCGGGGCCAATCCCCATCATCACCATGATAAAGCCGACATCCTTGGGGTAGAGAATCTGCGTGTTGCGCTTCGTGTTGGCCAGCACGTCCGCCAGAGAAGGCGGCAGAAGGAAGAACGGGCTGCCGTTGTGGCTGAGCACCTGCGATCCCCACGGCTGGCCGATCAGATCGTCATGGCGGATCACCCCGCGATGAGATTGAAATTCCGCCCCCGTTTGGAGGCGGAAAATGAAGTTCTTGTGCCTTAATCCAACCAGTTGGACCAGGTCGCCTTCTTGGGCATGCGTACCGTGCGTGTTCCAGCCCAAAGATCCTCCTATGGTTTCAGATATTGCCTGAAGAACTCGGTGATGGCCTCATAACAGCGCACCCGGTTCTCATACTTGAGCACATCGTGGCCTTCGTTTTCGAACATCAGGTAATCCACCGTTTTGCCCTTCGAGCGCAGATATTCGACCAAATCGCGCGACTCGCGTTCCACCACGCGCGGATCATTCTTGCCCTGGATCACCAGCAGCGGGCAGGTAATCTGGTCGATATGCGTCTTTGGCGAGCGGTCCAGCAGGAACTCGCGGTCTTCGGCGGGGTCTCCCAGAGCGATCTTGAAGTAGGGCTTCCACGTCTCAGGGATGCGCTCCAGGAAGGTAAGCAGGTCGAACGGGCCAAACATATCCACCGCCGCCGACCAAAGCTCGGGATGCCGCGAAGCCATCGTGAGGGTCATGTAACCGCCGTAAGAGCGCCCCACCACTCCGGCCCGTGAAGCATCCAGGCGCGGGTCTTTTGCCAACAGGCTCATTGCATGCACGTGGTCGAGGCGGTCTTTCCCACCCCAGTCGCGGTCAACCCGTTTGGTGTAATCCAGCCCGTAGCCGGTGCTTCCGCGCACATTGGGGACAAAGACAGCGAACCCGTTCAGCGTGAGGTATTGGATCAAAGGCATCGAGAACCAGGCGAAATCGGGCCGTTCCTGCCCCTGCGGCCCGCCGTGGATGTAATACACCACCGGGCGTTTTCCCTTGAACCCAAGCGCCTCATTGGGCAGGTAGAGCCGCGCCGAAACGCGCAGCCCGTCAAACGAAGTGAACGAGGCATCTTCACCCGCCGAGAGCAAGCCGGGGGCAATCCCCAACACGCGCTCGCGCGTGTGCAAGACGACTTTCGAACGATCCTTGCCTTCGATCGTGTAGATCTGCGTCGGAGAAGTGGCGGTCGAGAAGGACAGCGCGTACCGGTCGCCAATTTCATCATAGCTGCACGAGAACACCATCCCGTTCATCAGCGGTGCGCGGTTGCCCACCAGCACGCGCTCCAGGTTCAATACCCTGGCGGCCGCGTCAAATTTCCCTTCGTACATCCAGGTGCAGCCGTCGATGTTATACGTCACCAGGTAGAGGTCGCCGTAGAGCTTTGTAATCGACTCCAGCTCGCCCGAACCCTGGTGGACGATCCCGCGGATGGGCACTTCGCTCATCTTACCGGGCGTGTTGAAGTCGATGTAGGCCGCCCCGTACTGGTCATTGAAAACCGCGCTGGTCACCAGCAGGCCCTTGCCGTCGGCTGTGTAATTCACCGAGCCGATGCCATTGGGTTTGACTTCCATCTCCGGGCTGCGCTTCTCGATTGGCACGCCGTACAGAAGATCCAGCCCTTGCTTGCCTTCCTGCCAGTGGTACAGCACGTTATCGCCCACCGTGTACCCGTCGCCGAGGACGACCTTGCGGTGGTCGCTCGAGTGGCCGTTCGGGTAGGCCCCATACAGGCTGGAAGCCAGCGTGACGATCTCCATCGTCTCCAGGTTGGCGCGGTAACCGGTTTGCATCTGGTTATCGCGGGCTTCGCCATTGAAATAGGCAATATTCCGCTCGATATCACAATCGCCCAGGTGCACGCGGCTGCGGCCAAGCGTTTCCTGGAAGATCACCTCCGGGTAGCCGCCGTCGATTGGGATCACCACCGGCTGGTAGTTCTCGTCGCCGTCCTGGTCGAGCATCACCAGGATTCTGCCCAGCTTCGGGAACACAAAGAAGGAGTTCCCGCCAATTAGATGTGGATTTTGCAGCGCCAGGTTGGGCGGAAGGAGCGGCTCAGGCACGCTGCCGCCGTGGTCGATGGCGTAGAGGCTGAGGTGACCGCTCATATTCGATAAGAAGAAGATCCGGTCTCCAACCACCTGTGGGGAGATGAACAGCCGCGCCGAGAGCAATGAGTCGATCCGGTACATAATCATCCTTTCGTCAATGTTCTTGTGGCTCAGTTTTCACCAGGCTGAACCAGTGACCGATGCCAATGAATACGATACTGCCGAGGAACGCCGCGCCAAAACGGAGCGGGCCGATGCTCAAAAACGTCCAGCCAAGAGAGTTCGCCAGGATATGCCCCGCCCAGAATCCGACCCAGGCCAGAACCAGGTAGAGCAACAACCGCCCAAGCCCGCCGTTCTTCCATAAATGGAAGGCCGCCCCTAAAAATGTCGAAACCAGGAAGCCAAACAGAACTGCCGGGATCGTCATACTGCTCCCTCCGACGCCAGGATCTTTCCGCCCCCCAGGCAAACATCGCCCTGGTAGAATACCGCGCGCTGGCCGGGTGTGATATCGCGCAGAGGCTGCTTGAATTGTACACGCACTCGACCATCAGTACAGATGGAAATCCTGGCTGGAACTTCGCGCGCCCTGTAACGGATCTTCACACTCGCATCGAAAACCTCTCCGGGCGGCTCGCCTGCCAGCCAGTTCACTTCGCCTGCCAGCAATTCGGCGCCCCCAAGGCAGCTTTCCTCGCCGACATAAAGCACATTCGCCGCTTGATCCTTGCCGATCACGTATAACGGCCGCGGAGAGGCGATGCCCAGCCCCTTGCGCTGGCCGATTGTGTAAAAAGCCAGCCCCCGGTGTTCGCCGATTGCTTTCCCTTCGGTGGATAAGATCACCCCTGGGCGCAGAACCTCTGGCGCATGCTGTGAGAGAAATTCCCGGTAGTCTTGCCCTGCGAGGAAGCACAAATCCTGCGAGTCCGGCCGTTCGGCGACCGGCAGTTTGTACTTCCGCGCCAACTCGCGCACCTGCGCCTTCGGATATTCTCCCACGGGGAAAAGGCTGTGCCGGAGCTGCTCCTGACTCAACACGCTGAGCACGTAAGACTGGTCTTTACCCGCATCCATCCCTTTGTGCAGGCGGGCCAGCCCGGACTCATCGGTTGACCTCCTGGCATAATGCCCGGTTGCCAGGAAATCCGCTCCGCTGGCGCGGGCCTGCTCGTAAAGCGCTCCCCATCGGATCTGACGGTTGCACACGACGCACGGGTTGGGGGTCTCGCCGGCACGATAACCCTCGAGAAAAGATTGGACGACCGCCTGGTAAAATCGCTCGCGCACATCCACGGCATAGAATGGAATGCCAATTGCCTGAGCAACTTTGCGCGCCTGGGCCATCGCATCGGGTGTGCAGCACCGGTTGCTGTCTTCACGGCCTGGTTCGCTCCACAGGCGGAGCATCATCCCCACCACGCGGTAACCCTGTTCGGCGAGCAAAGCTGCCGCCACGGAGCTATCCACCCCGCCGCTCATTGCCACCACGACGAAAGGTTTTTCCGGCATCATCTACTGTGAGGCTGCGCGAATCCGGCCAATCAACTCCGCCAGCACTTGAGAGAACTGCTCGATCAGCTCTGGGGTTGAATCTCGCCCGGTTGTCACCCGCAGCGAGCCAAGCGCCCAGTGACGCGCCAGGCCAATGGCGGTGAGCACTTCAGACGGCTGCGGGCTGCCCGTCTTACAGGCTGAACCGGATGAGCAGGCGTACCCGGCGATATCGAGCATCATCAGCAGCTGGTTCCCATCCACGTTATCGAAAACGAAACTGGCGTGGTTCGGAAGGCGCCGGCTTGGGTGCCCTGTGACGCGCGCGCGGGGGATATTCTCCAGCACATTCCCGAGCAGGTAATCGCGCAGGGCGCTGTGATGTTGCGCGCGTTCTTGCAGCGTGGACTGCGCCAGGCGGAAGGCCTCGGCAAGGCCGACGATATACGGCACATTATGCGTTCCCGCTCGCAGCCCGTTCTCCTGTTTCCCGCCGGCCTGTGCCGCCTCGATTGGCGTCCCCTGGCGCACATACAGCGCGCCTACGCCTTTCGGCCCGTAGAACTTATGCGCTCCGATCGAAAGCAAATCCACGTTGTCGGCGTCCACGTCCATCTTCAAGTGAGCGGCGGCTTGCACGGCATCGGTATGAAAAGGTACGCCGGCTTCCCGGCAGGCTTTCCCGATTTCACCTACGGGGTTAATCGTTCCGATCTCATTATTGGCGTAAATGGCCGAAACCAGGGCAGTCCCTGGGCGGATGGCCGAACGAACGTCATCTGGATCGACCATGCCGGATTCATCGACCGGAAGATACTCAATTTCAAAGCCCTGCTCGGCGAGTTGCTGGGCGGTGTGAAGTACAGCGTGGTGCTCCACCGGGCTGATGAGAATGTGGTTCGCCCCGCGCCGCTTGCGCTGCGCCCATGCCACCCCGCGCAAAGCCAGGTTATCGCTTTCGGTCCCGCAGGAGGTGAAAACCACCTCATCGGCCCGCGCATTGAGCAGCGAAGCCACCAGGCTGCGGGCCTGCTCCACGGCGGCTTCGGCCTGTTGGCCGTACCAATGAACCGAGGAAGGATTCCCGTATTGTTCCGTAAAATAAGGGAGCATTTTACTCAGCACGCGCTCATCCACAGGCGTGCTGGCGGCATAATCCAGGTATATTTTCATACCAATATTATCTGGCATTTCGGTCACCAGGAAGGGATTATAGCACCGATGCCGGCCGTTAAATAATTTTGCTCTCTTCTATTCCCTGTTATAATAGCATAAATCGTTCCTTTTCTCACATTCCGGAGAGAATATGTCATATAAAATCCACTTCGGGACAGATGGCTGGCGCGGCTACATCGCAGAAGACTACACCTTTGATAATGTCCGCCGCTGCGCTCAGGGCTATGCATCCTATATGGTGAAGCGCGGGAAGAAGGGCGAAACGTTCGTCGTCGGCCACGATAAGCGCTTCCATTCGGAGAATTTCGCCCTGGCGGTGGCCGAAGTGCTGGCCAGAAATGGGTTGAAAGTTCTCTTGACGAACGGGGCCACCCCCACGCCGGTGATCGCTTACTCGGTCGTCCACCAGAAAGCTGCCGGGGCCGTCAATATCACCGCATCGCACAACCCGCCAACCGATAACGGCTTCAAGGTTCGGAATGAGTTTGGCGCGGCAATCGACCCGGATGGCCTGTACGAGATCGAAGATCTCATTCCAGAAGACGTAAAAGATGTCAAACGCATGCCTGCCGAAGAAGCCAAAGAAAAGGGCCTGCTCAAGTTGTTCGACCCGGCGCCCGATTACATCGCTCACCTGCACGATTTAATCGACCTCGAACCGATCAAGCAGGCTGGTTTGAAAGTGATGGTGGACTGCATGTGGGGCAACGGGGCCGGCTGGTTCCCGCGCCTCCTCGCCGGCGGGAAAACCCAGGTCTTCGAAATCCACAACCAGCGCAATCCCTCCTTCCCTGAAATGTCGCGCCCCGAACCGATCCCGCCGAACATCAATGTGGGCCTGAAGGCCACTCTCGATGCCGGCGCAGACGTCTGCCTGATCACCGACGGCGATGCAGACCGCGTGGGAGTCGGCGATGAGAAAGGCAACTTCGTCAACCAGCTGCGCGTATTTGCCTTATTGGCCTATTATCTCTTGGAAGTCAGGCAGGCTCGCGGCGCCATCGTAAAAACGCTCTCCACCACCGGGATGCTGGAAAAACTCGGCAAGTTATACAACGTGCCCGTCTATGAAACCGGAGTCGGCTTCAAGTATGTGGCCCCCAAGATGCTCGAAACCGATGCGATGATCGGCGGCGAGGAATCCGGCGGCTACGCTTTCCGCGGGAACGTCCCGGAAAGGGATGGCATCCTGGCGGGGCTTTATATGCTCGATATGATGGTCAAACTCCAGCGCAAGCCCTCCGAATTACTCGACCTGCTCTTCAGCAAAGTGGGCCCCCATTATTACGACCGCGTGGACCGGCTCTTCTCCGGCGAACGCTCAGCCCGCGAGGCGATGATTCTGGCGGCCGACCCAAAAACGATCGGCGGCTTGAAAGTCACCGGTTTGAACTCCACCGACGGCTTCAAATTTGAGCTGGAAGACGGCGGCTGGCTGCTGATCCGCTTCTCCGGCACCGAACCGATTATGCGCGTTTACACCGAAACAACCCACCCTGATCGGGTGGACTCTATCTTGAAAGACGGGTTGAAGATCGCAGGCCTTGTGTAATTTCCATGCGACTGACAGATACGCACTGTCACCTGAACCTTAACACCTTCCAGGACGACCTCCAGTCTGTGCTGGAGCGCTCGCGCGCAGCCGGGGTGGAACGCATTCTCGTCCCTGGGATCGACCTGGAAACCAGCCGCCGGGCCGTCGAGCTGGCTGCCGCGCACCCGATGATTTACGCAGCGGTCGGGGTTCACCCATCCGAAGCATCCACGTTTGATGACGAAGCGTTGAGCGAGCTCCGCCGGCTTGCGCACATGCCCAGGGTGGTCGCCGTGGGTGAAATCGGACTGGATTACTATCGAGACCGCGCCCCGCGCCCGCTCCAACGCGCTGTATTCGCGGCGCAGCTTGAACTAGCCGGTGAAATCGGGTTGCCCGTGGTGATCCACAACCGCGATGCGTTCGAGGACGTGCTCGCTGCGCTGTCAGATTGGATCGCCGCATCCCCCAAGAACAGGCGCGGCGTGATGCATTCCTTCGACGGCACGCTGGAAGAAGCTGCTCGCGCAGTGGATGTTGGGATGTTTATCGGCATCAGCGGGCCGGTGACCTTTAAAAATGCGCACGAAAAGCACCGTGTGGCCGCCGGCTTGCCCACCGAGGTCTTATTGATCGAAACCGATGCGCCTTATCTGACCCCGCATCCCCGCCGGGGGGAGCGGAACGAACCGGCCTTCACGGCATTTATCGCCCGTAAGCTGGCCGAATTACGTGGTAGTGACGAGGATGACATCGCCGGGGTTACAGCCGCCAACGCTGCCCGGCTGTTTAATTGGGAGCCTTAATTTGAATACGACCGTCTCATTCTTAGTTCCGGTGTTGGATGATATTCGAGCTGTCGAGGCGATCATGCGCTCGCAGGCCGATGAGAACCACCCCGACCTGCGCTCAGCATTGAATTTATTATTGTCTGCCGGAGGAAAGCGCATCAGGCCGGGCCTGACGATGCTGGCAGGCCGCATGCTCCATGCCGAGCACGAACGGCTGCTTTCTCTTTCGGCAGCGATCGAACTCCTCCACACCGCCACCCTGGTGCACGACGACCTGATCGATAATTCCCTTCTGCGCCGCGGCATCCCAACCCTCAATTCGCGCTGGTCTCCGGGGGCCACCGTGCTCACCGGAGATTTCATTTTCGCTCGCGCGGCCAACATGGCTGCCGAAACCAACTCCATCCCGGTGATGAAGATCTTCGCGCGAACGCTCTCGACCATCGTCAACGGAGAGATCACTCAGTTGTTCGGCAACCGCTGCACGGTAGATCGAGAGAGCTATTGCTTCCGCATCTATTCCAAAACGGCCTCGTTGTTCGAAACCAGCGCCCAGGCGGCCGCGTTGATCAGCCCGGTCGAAGAGCAGGTTGTGGAATGGATGCGCCAATATGGTTACAATATTGGCATGGCCTTTCAGATCATTGACGATATCCTCGATTTCACCAGCCAGGAAGACACCCTGGGGAAGCCGGTAGGGTCTGACCTGCGCCAGGGCATCATCACCTTACCGGCCATTATCTATGCCGAAACTTACCATGATGACGGCTATGCTGCCGACCTGCTGGCCGGGCGCTGCATTCCAGAAGGCGACCGCATCGAGGAATTGATCCTTAAAATCCGTACTTCGGATGCGATCCAAAAGAGCCACGCAGAAGCCGTTAGATACGTCGAAACCGGTTTGAACGCGCTGCGCCAGGTGCCTGCCGGCCCCGAGCGCTTTGCGCTGGAAGAATTGGCCAACTATATCGTTCAGCGGGAGTTGTAGAATGGATGCGTTTCCTCGCACGACCGTCGGTGGGGTCAGCCTGCCCAGGTTGATCGTCGGGTCAAACTGGTTCCTGGGCTATTCCCACACCAGTCTGGCAAAAGATAAATTCATCAAGGGTTACCAGTCGCGCGAGAGCGTGGCTGAGATCATCAGCACGTTTGTGGAACGCGGCATTGACGCGGTGATGGGGCCGGTGAACCCCTTGCTGGAAGAAGCCATCCGCGACGCCGAACAACGCACCGGCCACGCCATCATCCGCATCTACACCCCCTGGTTCAACATCGTTCCGGGCGGTCCGGCGGATAATGAGCCCGAATATGTCTTCGATCAGTGCGCCGACTATGGCGCCACCTTCTGCATGCCGCACCAGGCCGTCACCGATGCGCTGCTTGACCGGATGAACGGCAAGATCCGCGATATCGACCGCTACACCAGGATGATCCGCGACCGCGGGATGGTCCCCGGCCTTTCAACCCACATGCCGGAAACCGTCATCATCACCGACCGCACGGGCATCGACATCGAGACGTACATCCAGCTCTATAACGCCGCCGGGTTCCTCATGCAGGTGGAAGCCGATTGGGTGATGAACATCATCCGCGACGCAAAGAAACCCGTGATGACGATCAAACCCCTCGCTGCCGGGCGGCTGCTGCCGGTCGTGGGGCTTGCCTTCGTCTGGAACACCATCCGGCCGATCGACATGGTCACCATCGGCACCACCACAGCGGAAGAGGCGAAGGAAGTGATTGATATTTCGCTCGACCTGCTCACCCGCCAGGTGCCGGATTATGAGCTGCAACGCACGCGCAGCAAGAAATCCCTGTCATAAAGCCGCTCTTGACGCGTGAATCGAAAAAGGGAGCCCATTCGAACGGCTCCCTTTTTTGTTTACCCTGGGTGGGTGATGGGTTTCGAACCCACAACATCCACATCCACAGTGTGGCGCTCTGCCATTGAGCTACACCCACCATTCGGATCGCGCTCGGATTTTACCACGGAGACGGTCACTGCGCAAGCAATGCACGCACCTTTTCGGCAACATCTGCCACGCTCAACGTTTCCTGCGTTCGCTCGCGCAGGTCTTTCAAAGTGATCAGACCGGCGGCTTCCTCATCCGGCCCGGCCACCACCGCGAAACGCATTCCCATCCGGTCGGCGTACTTGAATTGCTTTTGCAGCTTTGCTGCCTCGGGGTAACAGGCCACCCGCAGGCCAGACTGGCGAAGACGGTTCGCCAGCACAAATGCCGCCTGGCTGCGGCTTTCATCGAAAACCGTCACCAGCACTTGCGCCGGGGTCTGCTCGAACTTCGGTACAAGGCCGTATTTTTCCAGGACGAACCCGATCATCACATCGCCCATCGCGAACCCAACCCCGGGGAGCGGATCGCCGCCGACCGCCGCCACCAGGTTATCGTAATGTCCGCCGCCCAAGATCGAGCGTCCGCCATCCAGGTCTTTCGCCTCGAAGACGATGCCGGTGTAATAATCCAGCCCGCGAATAATCGCCGGCTCGTATCGGACGAAATCGCCCAGGCCGCAGCTTTCGAGCAGTGCAAATGCCCGGCTGAGTTCCTCCGACTGCTTCCAAAGGTCTTTATCGGCCAGGATACCCTCGATCCCTGCCAGTTGATCCTCGCTCAAGCCCTGCTCGGAGGCATACAGCCGCCAATCTGCCGGAGATAGCTTATCTTTCCGGTCGATCAACTGGAAGGCTTTGCGTTTCAGGTCGCCTGTCAACCCAAACCGCGCAAGAGAAGCATCCATCAACCGGCGGCTGTTGACCAGGAGCTTAACCTTATCGGAGGTCAACCCGACTGCCTTGAAGAATTCCGCGCACACAGCCAGCAATTCGGCATCGGCTTCGGGGTTATTCACCCCGATGATATCAATATTCCACTGGAAAAACTCGCGCGTTCTGCCGCGCTGTGGGCGCTCATATCGCCAAAACGGCCCAAAGGACCACCAGCGTAACGGGTAAGCCAGTTCATTCTGGCGTTGAGCCACCATCCGCGCCAGGGTCGGGGTGAGTTCAGGCCGCAGGGTCACCGGGTCGCCGCCGCGGTCCTGGAAGACAAAAGCCTGCTGGTTGACCAGTTCTTCGCCCGACTTGGCCGCATAGAGGTCGATCTTTTCCAGGAACGGGCCTTCATATTCCTGGTACCCGAAACTCTCCGAAACCTTTCGGATGACTCCATACAGCCAGTTGCGCAGAGACATCTGCTCTGGATAAAAATCCCGGGTGCCCTTCACGGATTGAACGATATTCTTCATGACTTGCTCCGTTTGATTCCGTTTTTACTCTTGCGAATTAAAGAAAAAACCCCGCAGACCGGGGAGTTTCAGGTGCCTTTCATGCGCAAGCGCGCCTTGCCAGCCTCCGGTCACGACCGATGGAGGTGAGCATGATGATGGAGCAGGCCAGGAACGCGCTTCATGCCGGTAATCATACCAACCCTGGCGAGCTTTGTCAACCCCGCCGGTTTTGATTAATCCGACTTAAGGTACAATAAGGTGATTTCATCCATTTCTTTTTCCGGAAAATGACTATGAACATCCAGGAATTAGCGCGGCTTGTCAATGGCAATTTCTTGGCCAATAACGGCGACCTGACACGCGAGGTCAAGGGCGCCTTTGCCGCCGACTTAATGTCGGATGTCCTTGCATCCATCCAGCCCGAAGCGGTTCTTATCACCGGGCTATGCAACCCGCAGGTAATCCGCACGGCGCACATGGCCGATGTAGCCGCCATCGTGCTCGTCCGCGGCAAGACTCCTCCCGAAGAGACGGTTTCCCTGGCCAATAGCGAGGGTATCCCGTTTATATCCACTCCATTCGGCATGTATGAAGTGAGCGGAAGGCTCTACCGCGCCGGAATCCGCAGCCTTGAGAACCAGGTCAATGCAAAAGACTGCGACTGCGGATGAGTCTGGAGCGTGATGCATGGCAACAGAGCCTGATTCAAGCAGCCGGATAATTACAGACCAGGAAGTCCAACAGATCACTCGCACCGAAGAGCTGGCCTACGAGCTCAAGGTGGAAGAGGTGATGACGCGCAACGTCAAGTGCCTGGAGCCGGATATGCAGATGAGCCAGGCGCTGGAGATGTTCCGTTCCGAGCGCATTTCTGGCGCACCGGTCGTCTGCGGCGACATCTTGTGTGGAATCGTCAGCCTGGAAGACCTGATCCGCTGCCTGACGAATTACGACCTCGACGCGCTGGTGCGCGAATACATGAGCGCCAACCCGGTCACCATCCGTTATACCGACCCGGTGGTCGAGGCGCTCAAGCTCTTCGTCACCACCAAACACGGCCGCCTGCCGGTTGTGGACGAGCATAACCGTATGCTCGGCATCCTCACCAAAGGCGATATCACCATGGGCATGCTGGAAGCCCTGCAGAAGGATTTCCAGGCCGAAGAGCTGCGCCGCTACCGCGCCAGTCACCTGTTCGAAGATATCGTCTCCGACCGCACCAGCCTGATCTTACGTTACAACATCAAACCGCGCGACTTCACCAACGGCGGAGCCGCCAGCAGCAACATCAAGCGCGCGTTGGTGCGCCTGGGCGCCAATCCGCAAATAGCCCGCCGCTGCGGAATTGCCGTCTATGAAGCCGAGATGAACCTGATCATTCACACCATCAACGGCGGAGTGATCCGCGTGGAGATCGAGCCGCACCAGATTTCGATCGAAGCCACCGATGACGGCCCCGGGATCAAGGATGTCGAGCTTGCGATGCGCCCAGGGTATTCAACCGCTTCCGACTCGGTGCGCGAGCTTGGGTTTGGAGCAGGCATGGGGCTGGTGAATATTCAACGCTGCGTGGATAACATGAAGCTCGAATCAACCTTCGGCAAAGGTACCCGCCTGCGCATGAAGATCTTTATGAATCCCGACGCTTCCGTCGGAGAAGGCCATTCAGCCCACTAGGAGGAGGACAACACACCCATGACACTCGCACAAATCGCCAACGCCCTTGGGCTGGCGCTCCTCACGCAAGAGCAAGACCTTACTCAAATCACTCCCTCAGCCGGTTATACCTCCGATATGCTCAGCTGCGTCATGTCTGGGGCGCCACAAAAAAGCCTCTGGATCACACTTCAGGCACACGTGAACATCGTCGCGGTGGCCGCCTTGCTCGAGCTATCGGCCGTCATCATCACCGAGGGGGCCGCTGTCGATGCGGCAACCATCGCCAAAGCCAACGAGAAGAACGTCATCTTGTTCTCCACACCGCTCTCTACATTCGAAGTGGCCGGGCGCCTTTGGGAGCTTGGCCTGCGCGCCGGTTAACAATTCCACCAGGGGCAGTTCGGTTTGATCAACTTGCGCGCCGATTTCCACGTTCACACGCTCCTATCGCCGTGCGCAGACGTGGAAATGATTCCCCCGCTCATCGTCGAAACTGCACTGAACAAGGGCATCGGGGTAATTGCCATCACCGATCATAACGCTTCGGCAAATATCGAGGCGGTGCAAAAAGCAGCGCGGGGAACCGAGCTGGTCGTTCTGCCGGGCATGGAGCTTCAGACCAGCGAAGAAGTGCACGTCCTTTGCCTGTTCGATGAGCTGGATCAAATCCGCGCCTTTCAACAGATGGTTGATGCTTCGTCACCCGCGCTGCCAAACAATATCGAATTCTTCGGCGAGCAGTTCGTGGTGGATGACACCGGCGATTTCTTGCGCCGCGAGGAGCGCCTGCTGCTCACCTCATCCGGCCTGACGATCCGCCGGGCATGGGAACAGGTCACCGACCTGGGCGGGCTGCTCATCCCCGCGCATGTCAATCGCAAAGCCAACGGGCTCATCCAAACCCTCGGTTTCGTGCCCGAAGATACCCCGATCGAGATACTCGAAATTTCCATTCACATTACACCACAGGCAGCTGTGGCCGCATACCCGCAGATCCAGGGGTATCCGCTCATCCAGAACGGCGACGCGCATTTCCTGGAAGATATCCTCGGGTTGAACCACCTGACTTTGGAGAGCGTCACCGTCGCAGAGGTCCGATCCGCCATACTCGGCCTGGAGGGCCGGTCGCATGCCATTCAATCATAAAGGCTGGTTTCATCGATTGCCAGGCGGCTATTCGGAGTGATACATCCAAATTGACAACCCTCTCAACTTTAGGTGACATTTGATAATTGACCATATTTACAGTCGAGGGGTAAACTCATTGAGGTTAATAGGGGTAATTCTTACAATTTAAGTCAAAATTATTCCGCTGGAGATCTCATGTTGAAGCAGATTGACATCCCAGAAAACGATCCGGTAGCGGTAGCCGATCGGCGCGCTTTAATTGACGAAATTCTCGCGGCCAATAAGGACCGCCCGGGTGGTTTGATGGTTATCTTGAACGAGGTGCAAAGCAAAATCGGTTTTATCTCCGAGCCAATGCAGCTCTATATCGCCAACCGCCTGCACGTGCCGGTCAGCACGGTGCACGGGGTTGTGTCTTTCTATTCCTTCTTCACCACCACACCGCGCGGCCGGCATACGATCAAATTCTGCATGGGCACCGCCTGTTACGTTGGCGGCGCGCCCCAGCTCATCGAGAAGGCAAAGCAGGTTTTGGGCATCGAGCCGGGACAAACGACCAAAGACGGCGCCATCACGCTCGAGATTTGCCGCTGCGTGGGTGCCTGCAGCCAGGCGCCGGTCGTCGTGGTTGATGAAGATTCGCATGGCCGGGTTCGTCCGAACAAATTCCCCCAACTGGTGCGGGGGCTCACCGAACCTGGCGGGAATTAATTCATGCGGGAACTGGCTCTGCACCTGTTGGATATTGCCCACAACAGTGTTTCGGCGCACGCCAGGAACATCACCCTATCGGTAGAAGAAGACATCCAGGCCGACCGCCTGCGAATAATGGTAGAAGATGACGGCAAAGGCATGGACGCAGCCACCGTGCAGCAAGTGAGCGACCCGTTTGTTACCTCGCGGGTCACTCGCAGCGTGGGGTTGGGCATTCCGCTCCTCAAAGCGGCAGCCGAAGCATGCGACGGCGGCATGACCATCCAATCCACGCCGGGGGTCGGCACCCGCATTGAGGTGGATTTTCGGCGCAGCCATATCGACCGCATGCCGCTCGGCAACCTGGCTGATACGATCCTCTCGCTGGTGGTGGGCTGCCCGGAGGTTCACTGGGTTTTTCGTTACCGGGTTGGCGAATTCTTATTTGAATTCGACGACGCTCTGATCAAAAAGGAATTAGAAGGGATTCCGCTCACCGAACCTGGCGTCCTGGCATATATTCGGAATGTGCTCGAAGCCGGAGTCAGAGATGCTCAGCGGTCCGCCCTCACAATGGAATTACCTCTGTCAGGAGAGAAAAATGGATAAAGTCAAATCGCTCGAAGATCTGAAGCGCCTTCGTGAAGAAGCTCTTGAGAAACGCCGCGTGAAAACCGCCACCGGCGAGGTGCAGGTGATTGTCGGCATGGGCACGGTGGGCATCGCCGCCGGCGCCCGTGATACCCTTAAGGCAATCCTGGAGTACATCGAGGCTGAAAATCTCACCGGCATCGTTGTCCGCCAGACGGGCAATATCGGCATGGATTCCTTTGAGCCGATCGTCCAGGTTGTGATCGGTGATAACCCGAAAGTCACCTACGGTAAGGTGACCCCCGATGCCGCGCGCCGGATCATGAAGGAACATGTGGCAGGCGGAAAAATCGTAAAGGAACACGTCATCGAAAGCTAAGCGGAAGGCGCTGCGCCTGAGGCGCCATTCCTGCATTTACAGCACGATCAAAGGTGTTTTATGGCTTTCTTCCGTTCTCATGTATTGGTATCTGTCGATCCAGAATGCCTGAAGCGCGGCGCCCTCGAGGTGGTGGACGCGCTTCACGATGAGCTGGTCGCCCAGGGCCTGAACGATGAAATCCAGGTCCTTGAAACCTCGCGCATCGGCGACCCGGTGCTCTTCGGCCCAGATCTTATGGTCTATCCGGAAGGCGTGCATTACGCCTGCATTTCAGCGGATGACGTGCCGTATATCGTCACCGAGCACTTTCTGAAAGGCCGCCCGGTAGAAAAGTTCCGCGCGCAGGAACGCGTCGTCGTCGATGAAGAGCTGGGTGCTCCTAAGCCGAAGGAAGTGCGCGTCGTTTTGCGCAACATCGGCAAGATCGACCCAAACAACATCGAAGATTACATTGCCGAAGATGGTTATGCCGCGCTGGCAAAGGTGCTCAGCGAGTACACCCCCGAGCAGGTCATCGATGTCATTCTGGCCTCCGGCCTGCGCGGGCGCGGCGGAGCGGGTTTCCCTACCGGCAAGAAGTGGCAATTCGCGCGCCAGAACCCCGGCGATATCAAGTATGTCATCTGCAATGCCGATGAAGGCGACCCGGGCGCTTTTATGAACCGGCGCGTCCTCGAAGGCGACCCGCACGCCGTCATCGAGGGCATGACCATCGCTGCATACGCAATTGGCTCGAGGCAGGGGTATATCTACTGCCGCGCCGAATACCCCCTGGCCGTGAAGACAATCTCGATCGCCATCGAACAGGCGCGCGACCTGGGCCTGCTGGGCGAAAACATCCTCGGCACCGATTTCTCCTTCGACCTCGAGGTGCGCATCGGAGCCGGGGCGTTCGTCTGCGGCGAAGAGACCGCCCTGATGGCCTCCATCGAAGGCCGCCGGGGCGAACCGCGCCCCCGCCCGCCCTTCCCGGCTGTGGCGGGCTTGTGGATGAAACCCTCCAACATCAACAACGTCGAGACGTACGCGAACGTCCCGCAGATCATCCTGCGCGGGGCCGAATGGTTCGCGAGCATGGGCACCGAGAAGTCGAAAGGCACCAAGACGTTTGCCCTCGCCGGCGACTTGAAGAACACCGGGTTGATCGAAGTGCCCCTGGGTATCACCCTGCGCGAGATCATTTACGATATCGGCGGCGGTATCAAAGACGGCAAGGGCTTCCGCGCCATCCAAACGGGCGGACCCGCCGGAGGCTGCCTCTCTGAAGAGCATCTCGACCTGCCCATCGATTATGAAGGCCTGGCATCCGCCGGCTCGATGATGGGTTCCGGCGGCCTGGTGGTGATGGATACCGGCAACTGCATGGTGGATATTGCCCGTTACTTCATGGATTTCATCCAGGAAGAAAGCTGCGGCAAATGCACTCCGTGCCGCATCGGAACCCGCCGCCTGCTCGAAATCCTGACCAACATCTGCGAAGGCAAAGGCCAGGACGGCGATATCGAACGCCTCGAAGAATTGAGCGGGTGGATCAAAGCCACCAGCCTGTGCGGGCTTGGCCAGGGCGCGCCAAACCCGGTAATGAGTACGCTCAAGCTCTTCCGCGCCGAATATGAAGCGCACATCTACGAGAAGCGCTGCCCGGCGAAGGTGTGCAAAGCGTTGATCACCTACAACATCATCAAGGAAACCTGCACCGGCTGCACGGTTTGCGCGCGCAACTGCCCGGCGAACGCAATCAGCGGCGAACGCCGTCAGCCGCACCGCATCGACCCCGATATCTGCATCCGCTGCGGCATCTGCATGCAGGTTTGTAACTTTAATGCCATTGAAATCAACTGATCCGCATCCTTCGAGCGATAACCTGCCAGGGTACGAGGAGGACCATGACTGTCGAAACCGTGAATGACACCGCCGTGCGCCAGACGGCACGCGAATCAGCCCGGAAACACGGCGCTTTGCGCGAGGAATTGATTCCGATCCTGAATGAGATCAACCGGAAAATCGGTTACCTGCCATCGGCAGCGCTGGAAGAGGTTGCCGCCGAACTGCAAGTGGCCAAAAGTCAGGTATTTTCGGTCGCCACCTTCTACCAGATGCTATCGACCGTCGAGACGGGCCGGCATGTCATCCTGTTTTGCGAAAGCGCACCATGCCATGTGTCCGGCGGGCGAGAAGTCTGGCGGCGGCTGCGTGACGAGCTGAAGCTGGAGCCCGGCCAGACCAGCCCCGATAAAAAATGGACGCTGGTCACGGTCAGCTGCCTGGGGGTGTGCGGGGTCGGGCCGGTCCTGGTCGTTGATGACGATATGTACGGCAACGTCACCCCGGAAATGATCCCTGATATCCTGGCTCGCTACAACTAGGAGGAAACCAATGAAAATCTACCGCAGCATGGTCCTGGTTTCCAGCGATCCTCAAAGCATGCTCCTCGGCGCGCAGGCTATCTTCTCGCGCTTTCAAGAGGAGGTGAAGGAATTTGGGCTCGAAGATGAGGTTTCCGTGTCCATGGTCGGCGACCTGGGCCGGCATGACGTCTTCCCCCTGGTGATCATCTACCCCGAAGCCACCACTTATGGCCCGGTGAAGCTGGAAGACGTTCATCGCATCGTCGAGGAACACCTGTATAAAGGGCGGGTTGTGCCGGAGCTGCAAGCATCTGTGAAGGAGCTTTCCGGGCGCATCGCCTGGGTGAACACGCGCAAGGGCACCCTGCCCGCCGAGCAGCGCATCGTTTTGGAGCGCGCCGGGCTGGTGGACCCCACCAGCATCGAAGATTACATCATTCACGATGGCTACACCGCCCTCGGCAAGGTGCTGAGCGAGATGAAACCGGCGGATGTGATCGCCGAATTGCAGAAATCGGGCCTCAAAGGCCGCGGCGGGGCCGGGTTCCCCACCGGCCTAAAATGGAGTTTCGTCTCGAAGGCAGCCGGGGCAAAGAAATATGTGGTCTGCAACGCCGATGAGAGCGAGCCTGGCACCTTCAAAGACCGCGTGATCCTCGAAGGCGACCCCTTCAGCATCCTGGAAGCGATGACCATCGCCGGTTACGCCGTCGGGGCCGATGAGGGCTACATCTACGTGCGCGGCGAATATGCCCTGGCTCAGGAACGCCTCACCAACGCCATCGCCCAGGCGCGCGAGTTCGGCTTCCTCGGTAAGAACCTCTTCGGGAGTGAATTCAACTTCGACATTCACATCCATTCGGGGGCTGGGGCTTACATATGCGGTGAAGAGACCGCCTTGATCGAGTCCATCGAAGGCAAGCGCGGTGAACCGCGTATCCGCCCGCCCTACCCGACCACTCACGGTCTGTGGGGCAAACCCACTCTCGTGAACAACGTCGAGACGCTGGCCAACGTGCCTGCCATCATCCGCCATGGAGCCTCATGGTACAAGCAATTCGGCACGCCATCCAGCCCAGGCACCAAGGCCTACACCATCCTCGGCAATGTCAATTCGACCGGCCTGATCGAAGTGCCCATGGGCATCACCCTGCGCGAAGTCGTCGCCATCTATGGGCGCGGAATCAAGAACGGAAAAACCTTCAAACTGGCGCAGACCGGCGGTTCGAGCGGTTCGGTCATTCCCGCCAGCCTGCAGGATACCCCAATGGACTTTGATTCCTTCAGCCGGGCCGGGGTTGCGCTCGGCTCTGGGGCGCTCTTGATTTGCGATGAAGACACCTGCGTGGTCGATCTGGCGAAAGTGCTGTTGAACTTCTTCCGGCGCGAAAGCTGCGGTAAATGCACCCCCTGCCGCATCGGCACCGAGCGGGCCTGGATGTTGTTGACTCGCATTTCCGAGGGCGAAGGCGCGTTGAAAGACCTCGACGAACTCATCAGCCTGGCCGATAACCTGTATAACCTCTCGAATTGCGGCCTCGGTCAGACCGCCGGCACCCCCATTCGAGATATTCTCAAATACTTCCGCGCCGAAGTCGAAGCGCATATTCGACTCGGGGTTTGTCCTACCGGTGTTTGCCCGATGCATAGGGAAGAACCAATCCCCGCCTATGCTTAATCGTCGCAACCGGCGAAGAGAGGGCGGGGAAACCGCCCTCTCTTATTATCTCGATCTCGTGACTTTCAGCATCGGCAAGGGTGATGGTCAACACTTATGGCACACCGACCGGAATGGGTAAAAGTTTAATATGGCTCAAGATGACAATACCTTACGCACACTTCATCGCATCCCGTGGTTCAACGAGTTGAATCCGGCGGCCGTAGAAATTCTGGCGAAAATCGCGAGCATCAGCTTCTTGAGCGCCGGCGAGGTTCTTTTTCGCGAGGGGGATCCAGAAAACTGCCTGTTCGTCCTGGTTGAAGGCCAGGTCACTTTACATACCCATGTGCCGGGTTATGGTGATGTGGAAATCTTCACTGCCGAACCGCTGGATGTAATCGGCTGGTCGGGGCTCACCCCGGTGGTCAGGCAGCGCACCGACACGGCAATTGCCGTGGTTCCATCCATGCTAATCTGCCTGAAGAGCGAACTTTTGCGCCAGTTCTGCGAGGAAGACCACGAATCGGGGTACGTCTTCTACCGGCGCATTGCCAACGTGGCCGCCAGCCGCTTGCTGACTACCCGCCTGCACCTGTTCGAGATCATCCGCGCACATAACGAGCGCGCGCAATCTCCCGCGGCGAGTAAATCAGACTAATCCCACCACTTCAGTATTATAATAACCGCATGCACGAGCTCTCCGTCACCGAGCATGTGTTGGAGATCGCCCTTCGGCACGCCCGCCAGAACGATGCCGCCCGGGTGACCGATATCTACCTCACCATTGGCCGCCTTTCCAGCATCGTGGATGAGTCGATCCAATTCTATTGGGATATCATCAGCCAGGAAACCATCTGCAAGGGCGCAAAGCTGCATTTCAACCGTCTCCCAGCGAAACTCCTGTGCTTGAATTGCGGGGTCGAGTTCACACTCGATCACGAGGCCACCCCCTGCCCGTCCTGTGGAAGCGCGCAGTTAAAAATTCTGTCCGGCGAGGAGTTCTACATGGACAGCATCGAAATCGAGAAGGAACCAGTCGCATGACCGCCAGACGAGTCACCGTTGTTGAGAATATCTTGAATGCCAATGACCAGGTCGCCGTGCTCAACCGCAGCCGCCTGGATGAAGCCGGGGTCCTCTCGATCAACCTGATGGCCTCCCCCGGAGCCGGCAAGACGAGTTTTATCTTGCAGACGATCCGTGCCCTGGCCCCCCGGCTGCGAATCGGCGTCGTCGAAGGCGATACGGCCCCGGTCACAATCGACGCCGATAAGGTGATCGCCGCTGGCATGCCCGCCGTGCAGATCAACACCGGCGGCGATTGCCACCTGGACGCTGTCATGCTCAAGAACGGCCTCGAGCAGATGCCACTCGACGGCCTGGATCTGCTCATTGTGGAGAACGTCGGCAACCTGGTCTGCCCGGCGGCCTTCAAACTTGGGACACATCTGAATATCCTCGTTGCCAGCATCCCCGAGGGCGATGATAAACCCTATAAATACCCGGCCATTTACCGCGGCCTGGACGTGTTGATCATCAATAAAACCGACCTGCTCCCCTACGTGCCCTTCAACATGAGCTACTTCCAACAAGGCGTCGAGCTGCTCAACCCCGGCGTGGTCACTTTCCCGGTCTCTTGCCGGACGGGCGAAGGCATCCAGGCCTGGGCGGATTGGCTGCTCCATAAAAGCGAAGAAATGAAAAAATGAGCGTCCTTCAGAAAGCCGGGCTGCGCATCAGCGTCAGCGGGATCGTCCAAGGGGTCGGGTTCAGACCATTCATCTACAATCTGGCCGAGGTGAACCGGCTCACCGGTTGGGTGATGAATACGTCCAACGGGGTTGAAATCGAGCTTGCCGGGAGCGAAGAGGGTTTACAGCGCTTTTTAGACTCCCTCCGCGCCAATCCGCCGCCGCTTTCACGCATCGACCGGCTGGTAGCCGAACCATGCCCGCCTGGAGATTACCCGGCCTTTGAAATCCAGGCCAGCCAGCCGCTGCCAGGTGAATTCCTTCCCGTCTCACCGGATGTGAGCATCTGCCCCGATTGCGCGCGAGAGCTTTTCGATCCCGCCGACCGGCGCTACCGCTACCCCTTCATCAACTGCACCAATTGCGGGCCGCGCTTCACCATCATCCGCGATATCCCGTACGACCGGCCGAACACCAGCATGGCGGGTTTCCCGCTCTGCCCTCGCTGCGCAGAGGAGTATCACAATCCGCGCGACCGGCGTTTCCACGCTCAACCCGTTGCCTGCCCCGCCTGCGGCCCCGGGGTTGCCCTCGTTGCCGAAGGCCAGCGCCTGGCCGAAGGCGAGACGGCCCTGCGCCTGACGCGCGAGTGGTTGAAACAAGGCAAAATTATCGCCGTCAAAGGCCTGGGCGGATACCACCTCGCCTGTGACGCATCGAACGCAGAGACCGTCGCCGAGCTTCACCGGCGCAAACGCCGCAGCGATAAGCCATTCGCTTTGATGGCCTTCGACCTGGCTTCCGTCGAACGCCACTGCATCATCAACCCGGCCGAGCGAGCGTTGCTCATCTCGCGCGAGCGGCCAATCGTGCTCCTCGAGGTGCGCCCAGGCACCACCCTGGCGGTGAACGAAGTGGCTCCCGGCCTGTCACACCTTGGCGTGATGCTCGCCTACACCCCGCTCCACCTGCTGCTGCTCGAGCCTGCCGAAGGCTTCCCGGAAATGCTGGTCATGACCAGCGCCAATTTGAGCGAAGAACCGATCGCCTTCCAGGATGATGACGCCGAGGAACGCCTGGCAGGCATTGCCGACGCATTCCTGGTTCACGACCGCCCGATTCACACGCGGGTGGATGATTCGGTCGTTACAACTGTGTTCGGCCAGCCATATTTCATCCGCCGCGCACGCGGATATGCCCCCGATCCCCTGGTGATGCCAGGCCGGCTTCCGCAAGGGTTGGCAGTCGGGCCGGAATTGAAAAACACCTTCTGCCTGACGCGCGACAGCTATGCCTTCCTCAGCCACCACATCGGCGATATGGAAAACCTGGAGACGTTCACCTCCTTCGAGGAAGGCATCCGGCATTACGAGCGCTTGTTCCGCATCCGACCGGAATGGATCGCCTGCGACCTGCACCCCAATTACCTCTCGACGCGCTACGCCGAAGGGCGCTCCAAGGCCGAAGCACTCCCTCTCGTGGCCGTCCAACACCACCACGCCCACCTGGCAGCCTGCCTGGCCGATAACGCCTGGGACAGCGACGAAGCGGTGATCGGCCTCACTTTCGACGGCACCGGCTATGGCACCGACGGCGCGGTTTGGGGGTCGGAAGTCCTGGTTGGCGGCTACACGAAGTTCGAGCGCCGATTCCACCTCGCTTATGTCCCCTTGCCCGGCGGAGACCTGGCGGCCCGCAAGCCCGCCCGCATGGCCCTCGCTCATCTTTGGAAGGCCGGCCTCGATTGGGAGCCCGACCTGCCTCCCGTCCGAGAACTATGCGAGGAAGAACGCACCGTCTTGCGGGCTCAGCTCGAACGAGGCTTGAACGCTCCCCCAACCTCCAGCATGGGCCGCCTCTTCGATGCGGCTTCTGCCCTGCTGGGCATCCGCCAGGTTTCCACCTACGAAGGCCAGGCAGCCATTCAGATGGAAGCGCTCGCCGACCCAAACGAGCCGGGCGAGTATCCCTTCGAAATTGCTCAGGAAAACATCCTCGCCAACCGGCTCTGGGAAGAACTGCTCGCCGATTGGCGCAAAGGGACGCCCGTCCCAGCCCTGGCTGCGCGCTTCCATAACAGCGTCGCCAGGCTCGCGCTGGATCTTTGCCTGCGCCTCAGAAGGGACACGGGCTTGCAGACGGTGGCTTTGAGCGGCGGCGTCTGGCAGAACCGCCTGCTGCTCGAGAAGACGGCGAACTTGCTGATGCAAGCAAGCTTTGATGTGCTGATTCACCACCGCGTGCCGGCCAATGACGGCGGGGTGGCTTTAGGGCAGGCGCTGGTTGCCGCCCGCTCATTTAACAGGTAAAATCCTTCCGGAGGTAGATCATGTGCTTAGGAGTGCCCGGTAAGATCACCGAGATTTACGATAACCTCGGCATCCGCATGGCGAAAATCGACTTTGGCGGTGTCATCCGCGAAGCCTGCCTCGAAGCCCTTCCCGAAGCCCGGGTTGGCGATTACACCATCGTCCATGCCGGTTTTGCCTTGAACCTGCTCAGCGAAGCCGAGGCCGAAGAAACCCTCTCGCTGTTGCGCGATATTGCCGCGCTGGATGAGAACGCGGAATCGGGCGCTCAGCCTGCTTGAAGGGCAACAGCATATGCAATTTGTCAATGAATTTCGTGACGGTGAGCTGGTCCGGGTCGTGCTGGATCAGATTCACCGCACGGTGACTCGCCCCTGGGTATTGATGGAAATTTGCGGCGGGCAGACGCATTCGATCATGCGCTATGGGCTCGATCAGCTCCTCCCGCCGGAGATCGAACTGGTGCACGGGCCGGGCTGCCCGGTGTGCGTCACCCCGCTCGAACAGATCGATCGCGCTCTGGAGATTGCCTCACAACCCGATGTGATCTTCACCTCCTTTGGCGATATGCTGCGCGTCCCGGGCTCGCAGCATGATCTATACACCATCCGCGCCAGAGGGGGCAAAATCCAGGTGGTGTATGCGCCGCTCGATGCGGTGAGAATCGCCCAGCAGAACCCCGATAAGCAAGTCGTCTTCTTTGCCATTGGGTTCGAGACAACCGCCCCGGCCAACGCAATGGCCATCCTGCAGGCCAGGGCCTTGGGCGTGAAGAACTTTTCGGTGCTCGTTTCGCAGGTGCGCGTGCCGCCCGCCATGCACGCCATCCTCAGCGCGCCCGGTAACCGCGTGCAGGGTTTCCTCGCCGCGGGGCACGTTTGCACCATCATGGGCTACTGGGAATACGAACCGATCGCGGCGCAATACCACATCCCCATCGTCGTCACCGGCTTCGAGCCCCTCGACCTGGTGCTGGGGATTCAGAGAACCGTCGAGCAGCTGGAAAGGGGCGCCTGCGAGGTACAGAATGCCTATTCCCGCGTGGTCACCCGCGATGGCAACCGCCCGGCCCAATCGATGATCGAAAGAGTTTTCATGCCGGTGGACCGCAACTGGCGCGGGATCGGGATGATCCCCCAAAGCGGCTGGGGGCTGCGCCCGGAATACGCCGATTTGGATGCCGAACAGCGCTTCGACGTGGCTCATATTCAAACCCGTGAATCAGAGCTTTGCATCGCCGGGCAGGTGCTGCAAGGGATGAAAAAGCCGCACGATTGCCCTGCCTTTGGAACGCTCTGCACGCCCGAGAACCCGCTGGGCGCACCGATGGTCTCATCCGAAGGCGCCTGTGCCGCATTTTACCGCTATGGCCGAAGATAAATTCACTACCGACCTGCCAACCTTCGAAGGCGCAGCCTGCCCGCTGCCGCTGCCGCATTCCGACCAGATCGTGCTGGGCCACGGCTCAGGCGGGCGCATGACGCACGACCTGATCCTGCGCGTTTTCCAGGCCTTCCTTTCCAGCCCGGAGCTGGCGGCAGGCAATGACTTCGCCGGTGTTCGACTCCCCAGGCAATCCGGTTTGGAGGGGCGAATTGCCATCTCCACCGACTCGCACATCGTCACCCCGCTGTTTTTCCCCGGCGGCGATATCGGCAGGCTGGCCGTCTGCGGCACGGTGAATGACGTCGCCATGTCGGGGGCCGTCCCGCTCTTCCTCACTGCCGCGTTTATCTTGGAAGAGGGCCTGCCGGTGGAGACGCTTCAGCGTGTGCTTGCCTCGATGCAATCGGCGGCTCAAGAGGCCGGCGTCACCTTTGTGGCCGGCGATACAAAAGTGGCCGAGAAGGGCAAGGTGGATGGACTGTTTGTCAACACCACGGGGATTGGGTGGATCTCGCCGGAAGTGACGATCGGCGGAGAGCGCGCTCAACCCGGCGATGCGGTACTCGTCTCCGGCACGCTGGGCGATCATGGCATGGCGGTGCTTTCGGCTCGCGGTGAACTTGGGCTGGTGTCGCAAATCGAGTCGGATATCGCCCCCTTGAACGGCATGATCCAGGCCGTCCTGGCGGCTGCCCCGCACACGCATGTGCTGCGCGACCCCACGCGCGGAGGCCTGGCGACCACTTTGAATGAAATTGCCCGCCAGAGCCAGGTACACATCCAACTTACCGAGAGCGCGCTGCCGGTCAACCCGGCGGTGCAGGCCGCCTGCGAAATGCTCGGGTTCGACCCGCTCTATGTGGCCAACGAAGGGAAATTGATCGTCATCACGCCGCCCAACGAAGCCGATGCCGCCCTCAGGGCGATGCGCTCTGCGCGTTACGGCGAGAATGCCTGCCAGGTCGGTACGGTACTCCCTGGCCCGGCCGGGCGGGTCACCGTGCGCACGCTCATCGGCGGAACGCGCATCCTCGATATGCTCGCCGGCGAGATGCTCCCCCGGATTTGCTGAGCCCTTCAGTTCGGTCTCAGAATCCGGTATACTTGACCTGTTCTAGAGAGAGGGGGCGAGGCCGCCGGGCAGCCCGCGCTCGAATCATCCAACCGATTGAACACAGGACGGTTCTATGAAAATCGAATATCACGAGACGACCAACGACCTGCAAACCCGCATCGATATCCATTCCAAGTACGGCTCACGCGATATCGACTCGTGGATGCTGGATATCCTCCAGCTCCGGCCCGGCAACCGCATCCTTGATGTCGGCTGCGGCTCGGGCAAGCAGTGCTTTTCTTTTTATCACCACCTGCAGGGTAAAGCCGATATCACCGGCGGTGACGTGAATAAAGACCTGCTCAATCAGGCGCGCGAAGCCAACCGCAAGATCGGCGAGCCAATGGCGTTTATTGACCTGAATTTCAACGAGGAATTCCCCCTCCTGTCCGACTCGTACGACCTCGTTTCCTGTTGCTTTGCCATCTATTACGCCGAAGACATTCCCTTCACCATTGGCGAGATGCACCGCGTCATCAAGCCGGGCGGACGGCTGTTCACCACCGGCCCCATGCCAGCCAATAAACAGGTTTTCTACGATATCATCCGCGAAGCTACCGGCAAAGCCATCCCCCCCATGCCCGGAAGCTCGCGCTACAGCACGCAGATCTACGCTTCCATCGAGAAGCTGTTCAAGAAGGTCGAGACGCACATCTTCGAAAACCCCCTGATCTTTGAGTCTGTCGAGCCGTTCCTGGCCTACACGCGCGCCTCGCTGGCCGAAGACCGCAAGTTGTGGAACAGCTTCTTCCAAACCAAAGAGGACTTCGAGCGCATTATGGGGCAGATCGAAGCCGTCGCAGCCCGCCGCCTTGCTGCCGAAGGCCGATTGGTGATGACCAAGGTCGTCGGCGGTTTCATCGCCACCAAGTGAGCGGTATGGCCAACAATTTGCTGTTCTACGGCAAACGGGTCTGCTTTCTCGGCGCACACCCCGATGATATCGAGATCGGCAGCGGGGCGCTCATTGCAAACATCGCGCCCCACACCGAGCTGCGTTGTGTTACGCTCTCCGATAATCAAAAGAACCCGGCTCTAACCCACCTGGTCGAAGAGCACTACCGCAGCATGGAGGTTTTAGGGGTTCCCGAATCGAGCATCATCCTGGGGACGTTCGAAACGCGCCGGTTCCCTCACTACCGGCAAGAAATCCTGGAATTTATGGTGGACCTGAACCACACCTTCAACCCGGATATCGTTTTTGTGCACACGAAGGCAGATATCCATCAGGATCATTCCACCGTCACCGAAGAGGCTCTGCGCGCTTTTCGTGGGAAGACGGTCCTCGGCTTCGATGTGATCCGCAGCAGCTACGGGTTCTTCCCCCATTTCCTGTGCGAAGTGACTGAAGAAGATGTAGAGAAGAAAATCGCTGCCCTGGCGGAATATAAAACGTACGCATCGAAGTATTACTTCGACGAAAAGATTACCCGCGCCACGCTGGTGCGCAACGGGGCGATCGCCGAACGGCCATACGCTGAAGGGTTCGATATCTTGCGGATCATCGGTGCTTTTGGCTGCCGCGAAATGCTCGATGCTTGCGAGTAGATTCCATGCTGAGCACACAAAAACGGCCGTTACCCGGCCGTTTTTGCATCGTTTTAGCGAGAGCGGTTATCTGACAGGAACGCCGATTTCGATCCACCCATTTACCACCCGCACCGGATAGGCCGGAATATCCGTCACGGCCGGGAGCGAAAGCACCCTGCCGCTGCGCACATCGAAGCGCGCGCCGTGCCTTGGGCAAATGATCTGGAAGCCGGCCAGTTCGCCCTCGCCCACCGGGCCGTCATCGTGGCTGCACACATCGGCAATGGCATACAGATTCCCGGCGATATTGAAAATCACAACCGGCTCACCGTCCAGCTCGATGAACAGGCGCTGCCCAGGCGGCAATTCGGCTTCCTCGGCCACCTGGATAAATTCGTAGCTGCTCAGGTTCGGTTCGGTAACCATCAGGCCCCCTCCACCAGCGCATCGCTGGCTTCGCCGAGGCCATACACACCCGCCTTCAACACCTTCAGCGAAAGCAATGCGCACTTCAAGCGCACCGGGCCCAGGTCGATCCCTAGCAGGTCGAGCACATCCTGTTTGGTCAGTTCCTTCACCTCATCCAGGCTCTTGCCGATGATGCTTTCGAGCAGCAAATCGGCGGATGCCTGGCTGATCGCACAGCCATGCCCGCTGAAAGCCGCCTCCGTCACCCGGTTATTGGCATCCACGCGCACGTCAATGCGGATGTGGTCACCGCACAGCGGGTTTTCATCTTCAAAGCGGATATCGCAGGGGTCCAGCTCGCCGCGGTAACCCGGGTTCTTATAATGCTCGATGATGACTTCGCGGTAGAGATCGTCCATGGGTTATCCAAACAAGCGGATGACGTCATCCAGGCCCTTCGCCAGCCGGTCAACGTCCTCGAAGGTCGTATACAGGTAGAAACTGGCGCGCGTGGTGGCCGTGATGCCGAATTTATCATGCAGCGGCATGGCGCAATGATGCCCTGCACGCACGGCCACGCCGTTCTGATCGAGAATTTGCGCCACATCGTGCGGGTGAACGCCGTTCATCGTGAACGAGACCACCCCGCCTTTGTGCGGAAGGTCCGGCCCAAAAATGCGCAGGCCAGGGATTTCAGACAAGCGTTCGAGCGCATAAGCGGTGACCTCATGCTCGTGCGCGGCAATAAGATCCATGCCCACCTGAGAAAGGTAATCGACCGCCGCGCCAAATCCAACTGCTTCGGCCACTGCCGGGGTGCCAGCCTCGAACTTATGCGGCAGTTCATTGGGGGTGAAACTGCGCAAATACACTTTGCGGATCATATCCCCGCCGCCCAGGAAGGGCGGCATGGCTTCGAGCAGCGCCTGCTTGCCATAGAGAGCGCCGATGCCGGTGGGGCCGCACATCTTGTGCGCCGAGAAGGCCAGGAAATCTGCATCCAATGCCTGCACGTCCACCTTGAAGTGCGGCACCGATTGCGCTCCATCCACCAAAGTCAGCGCGCCGGCTGCGTGTGCCAGACGGATGATTTCCTCAGCCGGGTTGATCGTTCCCAGCACATTCGACATATGCGTAAACGCCACCAGCCTGGGCTTGAGGCTGAGCAGTTCCTGGTAAGCATCCAGGTCGAGCAGGTAATCATCGCGCACCGGGATGAACTCAAGCCGCAGGTGCTTCTCTGCGGCGAGCATCTGCCAGGGGACCAGGTTGGAGTGGTGCTCCATCTCGGTCAGGATGACGACATCCCCTTCCTGCAGGTACTTTCGTCCCCACGTCTGCGCCACCAGGTTGATCGACTCGGTGGTGTTGCGTGTGTAGATCACTTCGCGGGGATGCGCTGCATGGATAAAGCCTGCAATGCGCTGCCTGGCCGATTCATACATCGCCGTGGCTTCTTCGGCCAGGGTGTGAACCCCGCGATGGATGTTGGCATTGTATTTGCGGTAATATTCATCCATCGCGCGCAGGACCTGAGTGGGTTTCTGCGCCGTGGCAGTCGAATCCAGGTATACCAGGGGAACGCCGGGACGAATTTCTCGGCTCAGAACCGGAAAATCATCTCGCAATTGAACAGTTGTAGTCATCCGGGTTTTGCTGTCCTTCGCCGGCCAGATGGTTTATAACTCGCCGTGGGGGATGTTGCTGCGAGAGGTTCGCTTTTCGGGGAAGCGAATGTGCGCTGAATTCGCCGGATACCATAAGATATGGTCGGGCACCATCCACCCATCGGTCAAGAAGACATTCGAGCGGAACTGGACCGCCACCATCTTCGAGTCCACCTGCACAACGATGCCTTTCAACCAGCCGCGAATGCGTTGGTTGCTTTTCTCGTGGTCGCAGTACACCTCGACGACATCACCGACTTCATAAGTGCTTTCCGGCTCGGGTGCCTTCATGTACGAAATTTGCGCCATATCTTTCGTCCTGGCTGGGGGTAAGAATTGCTTATCCGAATAATTATACCCCATCAGTCTTGAATCCCTTCTTCAAAAACTTTCATTTTTTCTTCGATGGCTTCCTGGAAGCGCTGGCGCACTCCATCGAACGGGATGCGTTGCATAATCGGGTCGAAGAATCCTTCCACGATGACGCGCTCGGCAACCTGCCGGGGAATTCCGCGCGCCATCATATAGAAGACTTGCGTTTCATCAATCTTCCCCACCGTTGCACCGTGGGTGCAGCGCACATCATCGGCGAGGATCTCCAATCCAGGGATCGAATCGGCCCGCGCTTTGCGGCTGAGCACCAGGTTACGGTTAGCCTGGTAACCATCGGTCTTTTCGGCGCCGGGAGCCACGTAGATCATTCCCTGCCAGACGGAGCGGCTCTCTTGAATGAGCGCGCCTTTGAAGAGCAGGTCGCTGGTGGTGTGCGGTGCGAGGTGATTCTGTTGGGTATCGTGGTCGAGGTGCTGGTCGTGGTCGGTGAAGTAGAAACCAGACATCTTCCCCACCGCGCCCTGGCCAATCAAGTCGATCTCGGAAAAATTCTTCGTCAGATGACTGCCAACCGCGCCGAAGATCCAATCCACGCCGGCGTCGCGGTCAACGATGACGCGTTCGTGGGTGAAGTTCCACACGCTCTCACCCCAGGATTGGATTTCGACGAACTTCAAATGCGCCCCCGGCCCAACATAGATCTCCACATTGCCGGTGTGGAGGGTTTGCGTGCCCGGTTCGTTCGGCGAGGCGGATTCGTGCACATACGTGGCCGATGCGCCTTCTTCCAGGTACACAAGAATATGCGAAATATACGCCAGCCCGGCTCCCGGCCCCCACAAAAGGCTGTGCATCGGCGCATCCACCGCCACCCCCCTGGGCACATAAAGGAAAACGCCCGTATTGGCCAGCGCGCCTGCCAGGGCAGCGAACTTGCCTGCTGCAGGCTTCACGGCTTTGCCGAGGATCTTTTCCACCAGGCGCGGGTGTTCGCGCAGGGCGGTCGCCAGGTCGGTAAAGACCACGCCGAGGCTCGCGAGCGTTGGGTCAAGGCGGGCTTGCGCACCGCCCGCCATCAGGATGATTTCACCGCCATGGACGCTATCGGCCAGGGGCTGCAGGAAGCGCTCGGAGGCCGACGGGAGGTCAAGGTACGCATCTTTGCCGGGCAGGCGGAAGATTTCGGCTTGCAGCCCTTTCAGGTCGGTTCTACGCCATGCTTCATCGCTGGTCGTCGGCAGCGGCGAAGCTCGATAGGCCGCCCAGGCCTGTCTGCGATACTCGCTGAGCGCCGGGGTGGGCAGGTTGAAATCCACCATCTCTTCGGTAAAGGCAAAGTCGCGCGGGCCGGCCTGCTCGACTCGGCGCACGCGGTTTACTACGCGGGGTGCTTCTTTCATAGATCGATGTTCCCTTCTTCCAGCACGTCAGCCGATCGAGCCTTCCATCTGCAACTGGATCAGGCGGTTCATTTCAACCGCATACTCCATCGGCAGTTCCTTCACCAACGGCTCGATAAAGCCCGAAACGACCATCGTGGTGGCCTCTTCTTCCGAAAGCCCACGGCTCATCAGGTAAAAGAGCTGCTCTTCTCCCACCTTCGAGACGGAAGCCTCGTGGCCCACGGTGACGTCCTCTTCGTCGATTTCAATGTACGGGTAGGTGTCGGAGCGCGACTTCGGGTCGAGCAGGAGCGCATCGCACACCACGTTCGACTTGATGTTGGTCGCGCCCTTATACACCTTCAGCAGCCCGCGATAGGAAGTCCGCCCGCCGCCCTTGCTGATCGACTTGGATGTGATTTTGCTGCTCGTATCAGGCGCAAAGTGGATCACCTTACCGCCGGCATCCTGGTGCTGGCCCGCACCGGCGAAGGCGATCGAAAGAATTTCGCCGCGCGCACCCTTGCCCAACAGGTAACAGGACGGATACTTCATCGTCACTTTCGAGCCCAGGTTGGCGTCCACCCATTCCATCGTGCCGCCTTCATAGACCAGCGCACGCTGCGTGACGAGGTTATACACATTCGTGGACCAGTTCTGAATGGTGCTGTAGCGCACGCGCGCGTCCTTCTTGACGATAATTTCGATCACGCCCGAATGGAACGAATCGGTGGTGTATTGCGGAGCGGTGCAGCCTTCCACATAATGCACCTGGGCGCCCTCATCAGCGATGATCAACGTGCGCTCGAATTGACCGATATTCGCCACGTTCAGGCGGAAGTAAGCCTGCAAGGGCAGGTCCACTTTGACACCCTTGGGAACGTACACAAACGAACCGCCCGACCAGACGGCGCTGTTCAATGCGGCAAATTTATTGTCTTCGATCGGAATAGCCGTGCCGAAATACTCTTTGAAAATTTCCGGGTGCTGGCGCAGGCCATCTTCGATGCTGAGGAAGATCACCCCTTGCTTTTCCAGGTGTTCCTGGATGGAGTGATACACCATTTCCGATTCGTACTGCGCCCCTACCCCGGCCAGGAACTTTTGCTCGGCTTCGGGGATGCCCAGGCGCTCGAAGGTGTTCTTGATCGAGGAGGGCACCTCGTCCCAGGAACGCCCGGCCGCCTCGACCGGCTTGACGTAGTAATAGATGTCATCCAGGTCCAGGCTCGAAAGATCCGCGCCCCAGGTCGGGATCGGGCGCTTGATGAAATGCTCGTAAGCCCGCAGGCGAAAATCGAGCATCCATTGCGGCTCGCCCTTCATCCGCGAAATCGTCTCGACAACCTCGCGGGTCAGCCCTTTCTGAGACTTGAAAACAGAATGGTCTTCATCATGAAAACCATACTGGTACTCACCTAACCCAGTCAACAGGTCGTTATCTGTTTTGGCACTCATATTTGCCTCCACAACCGATAAAGATTACGAATTTACAACTTCGTACTTTTCGCGCACCCAATCATACCCGTGCTCTTCGAGGTGCAGCGCCAGGTCGGCCCCGCCCGATTCAACAATGCGGCCGTCGAGCATGACGTGCACGAAATCGGGCGTGATGTAATTCAAGATGCGCTGGTAGTGTGTGATGAGCAGCACGCCCAGGTCGCCCCCGCGCAGCGTGTTGACCCCCTCGGCCACGATGCGCAGCGCGTCGATATCCAGCCCCGAGTCGGTCTCATCGAGGATGGCAATTTCGGGCTTCAGCACAGCCATCTGGAGGATTTCGGCACGCTTCTTTTCACCGCCCGAAAACCCATCGTTCAGGTAACGCCCGGCAAAGGCAGGGTCCATCTTGAGCATTTCCATCTTGGCTTTCACCATCTTGCGGAACTCAGGGATGGGTATGCCCTTATCTTCATGGTTTTCAGCCCGCCGGCGGGCATTAATGGCCGTGCGCAGGAAGTTCGCCACCGTCACGCCCGGAATAGCCACCGGGTATTGGAACGCCAGGAAAATCCCCAGCCGGGCGCGTTCGTCCGGCTCCAGCTCGAGGATATTTCGACCTTTGAACAACACTTCGCCTTCGGTCACTGCATAGGATGGATGCCCCATTAAGGTATAGGCCAGGGTTGACTTCCCCGTGCCGTTCGGGCCCATGATGGCATGCACTTCGCCCTGGGCAATGGTCAGGTCCAGGCCTTTGAGGATTTCTTTATTGTCGATCGAAACATGCAGGTTCTTGATGACTAACTCTGCCATTGCGTCCGGACTCCTTCATGCGGATTGAATGTTGCGGTTTAGCTCCTGATAGGCTTCAGGCTGCCAGATTATAACACACCGCCCCCGGATCGTCAATATTTAACATAAAAATCTTATATATTGACAATTTTATGTTCCCTATGTTATACTACCTTTGAAACCCGGATTCGAGGCTTGCTGGAGTATTGCTGGAAAGACATGAAAAGCACGCGAGACCGCATCATTCAAACGCTGTTGAACCACCCGAAATCGACCATCAACGAGCTTGCCGGCTCGGTTGGGATCAACGGTATCTCCGTCAGGCACCACTTGAACAGCCTGCTGGCTGAAGGCCTGGTGATGGTGGAAGAAGTCCGCCACGGTGTGGGGCGCCCCCGCCAGGTATATTCGCTTTCCGAGAAAGGCCTCGAGCGCTTCCCCACCCGTTACCTGCAACTGACCAACCGCCTGCTCGATCAGATCAAAGAATCCCTGCCTGGGCCGGTGGTCAGCCATCTCTTCCAGCAAATTGCCACCGAAATGGCCGCCAGTTCGGCTCAAAAAGTGAAGGAAATGAGCATCGAGCAGAAGCTCGACGCAATCAAAGAAATGCTCGCCAACGAGGGCTTCTCGGTGGAATGGGAACTGCAGGGAGATGAATACCGCATTAACGAAATCACCTGCCCATACTATCACATCGGGCAGGCGCATCCTGAAGTCTGCACGGTTGACCAGGCGTTGATTTCAACCGTCCTGTCCATCCCCGCCGAAAAGGTAAATTGCGTTTTAAACGGCGATGCACACTGCACCTACGTCATTACCCGGCAGGCTTTAATGGAGAAGAACGCATGAGCGACGAACCCAACCTCAACCGCCCGGCCTGGGGCATCGATACCACCAACCCTGAGTTGGTCGAACCGGTCTCAGAAGCTTTTCGAAGCGTGGTTGACCCCGAAATCGGGCTCAACATTCTGCAACTGGGCCTGATTCGTGACGTGAAGATCGAAAACGGCGCCGGATTGGTGAGCATGATGCTCACCACCCCCTTCTGCCCTTACGGCCCGGCGATGCTCGAGACGACCCGCCAGAAAGCCGAAGAAACCCTCGGCATACCGACACACATCGACTTCAGGGCTTCCGAGATGTGGGATTTTTCCTACATGGAAGAAGGCCTGGCCTCCGACTGGGGTATCTACTAAGATACCCCTTTTTTATTTCTTTGGCCGCTTGAATAACCCCGCCAGCGTCATAGCAAAACCAAGGTCTCCTTGCGCCACAATCCGCCCCTGAAAGTAAGCCGACATCGGGTCGAGCCGGCCTTCGAAGACATCCACCAGGTCTTTCGTGTCGGCAGATAACGTCAGGCGCGGCTTTTCGACCATCCCCTCCCCGCCGGAGAGTTCCTTATTTTCGATGTGCAGGTAATAGTTGCCGCCGCCTTCGCCGGTGAGCTTCAGCTGGATATTCGCGTTCACTCCGGCGGCCTTTTCCCCTTGAAACGCGGCTTTTAGCTGCTCCAGGATGTTCTTCCTTCCGTCGTGGTCCATAAACCCTCCGATGAATGGATGTGTTGGGAGGATTCTACCCCGATTTCGATATTGCATTATACTCGTTGGAAGATGAATCTCACCTTGCCGGTGGAGGAACATGATCCAATCGATCTATTATGAATCCACAACCAGCCAGCCCATTCGCGATCTGACGATCGAAGCCATGCAGGCGGCCTTGAAAAACCCGGATGGATTGTTATGGGTCAGCCTGGAGCATCCCGACCTCGATGAGAGCAACCAGATTCTGCGCGATCTGTTCCACTTTCACCCCCTGGCGATCGAAGACAGCCAGAGTGACGGCTACCAGACGCCCAAAGTGGATGATTATATCAATTACCTCTTCATCCTCGCGCATGCCCTTCCTCCGCAAGCCGAACACTTCAATTTCGAGCAATCCCTCGAGCTGAACCTGTTCCTGGGCCCCAATTACCTGGTGACCTCTTATAACTCCGAGCGAATGCCGCCGGTCGAGGACGTCTGGAGGCGGCTCCGGCGAGACGAGCGCATCGTTCAGAACGGCTCCGATTACCTCTGCCATGCCATCCTCGATGAGCTGGTGGACGATTACATCCCTCTCCTCGACCAGATGGACGAGGAAATCGAACGGCTCGAAGACCGCGTCTTAGAGCACCCTTCAGCAGATATTCTGGCCAACCTGCTTGAGTTGAAACACGAATTAATGGCGCTGCGCCGCATCATCGCCCCCCAACGGGAAGTGATCAACCGCCTCAGCCGTGACGACTACCCGATGATCGACCGCCAGAGCCGCCTGTACTACCGCGATATCTACGATCACCTCGTGCGGATCCAGGACCTGGGCGAGACGCTGCGTGATATCGTCTCCGGCGTGCTCGATATCTACCTGAACTCCACCTCTCTCCGCCTGAACGAAGTGATGAAGGCTCTGACGGTCGTTTCGACGATCTTCCTGCCCCTCACCTTCGTCGCCGGCATTTACGGCATGAACTTTCAATACATGCCGGAGATTCCCTGGCGGTATGGATATGTGTTTGTCTGGGTGATCTTTATCAGCATCTTCGTCGGGATGATCGTCTGGTTCCGGCGCCGCAAATGGTTCTAGACTAAAAAAAAGAACAGGCGGGCTTTGCACCCGCCTGTTCGCTTTTTAGAAGTCTAAATCACTCCAATTTCCTTGCCGACATCGTGGAAGATGCTCAGCACGCGGTCGAGCTGCTCATCGGTATGCGTGGCCATGTAGCTGGTGCGCAGCAATTGCATTCCCTGCGGGACGGCCGGAGAAATGACCGGATTGACGAATACGCCCGCCTGGAAGAGCGCCTTCCAGAACGCAAAGGTGGTTGCATCGTCGCCGATCATGATCGGGATGATGGGCGAGACGGACGGCCCGGTGTTGAAGCCCATCGCCGCATATTCCCGGCGCATCTTCTCGCCGATCTTATTCACCCGTTCCACGCGCTCCGGCTCGGAACGCATAATATCGAGCGCAGCCAGGGCTGCGGCGGCATTGGCAGGCGGGATACTGGCAGAGAAAATCAACGACCGCGCAAAGTGCTTGATGTAGTGAATGATCTCCTCATCCCCTGCAACGAACCCGCCCAACGACGCAAACGACTTGCTGAAGGTGGACATGATCAGGTCCACGCCGTCGGTCACGCCAAAATGCGCCGCCGTCCCTCGCCCGCAGCCCAACACGCCCATGCCGTGCGCGTCATCCACCATCAGCCGCGCGCCGTATTTCTTGCAGACGGGGATCATCTCAGGCAGCGGGGCAAGGTCGCCGCCCATGCTGAACAGCCCGTCCACCACCACCAGCTTGCCTGAAGCCTCCGGCAAAGATTTCAACACCCGGTCGAGGTGTTCCACGTCGTTATGGCGGAAGCGCTGGATCTCGCCAAAACTCAGGCGAGCGCCGTCCACAATGCTGGCATGGTCGTCCTTATCTAAAATCACATAATCGCCCCGCCCAACAACCGCAGAGACGGCCCCCAGGTTGGCCTGCATGCCGGTGGAGAACACCAGGGCGGCTTCCTTGCCAACCCATTCAGCCAGCTGGCGCTCCAATTCCTCGTGCATCTCAAGTGTGCCATTCAAGAAGCGCGACCCGGTGCAGGATGTGCCATAACGTTCCACCGCGCGGCAGGCGGCTTCGCGCACCTTTGGGTGGGTGGTCAGGCCAAGATAATTGTTTGAACCGCACATGATCAGGCGGTGGCCCTTATAAACCACCTCGGTGCCTTCGTTTTCATCCAGCGGGATGAAATAGGGGTAGTAGCCGTCTTTGATCGCTTCACGGGCAGCCGTAAAGCTTTTCGACTTCTCGAAGATATCCATTAGAACCTCGCAGATGAATGGTTATAAACGGAAATACGAAGGAAGATGGGAACACGAAGAAGTGAATGTGCGAAAGAACCAGCATGTGAATTGACGAACAATAGCCCTATTATACTGAAAAAGCCCAGCCGGTGCCTTTTTTGCAGATTAGAAATGCGGGCTGCATTATAATCATGAAAAACCCAGCATCGAGAGGGAGGGATTATGCCTCACTTGGTTGGAGGGATCGAGGCCGGCGGAACGAAATTTGTCTGCATCATCGGCACCGGTCCGGATGATATCCGCGCAGAAATCCGTTTTCCTACGACCACCCCCGCAGAAACGCTCGCCAGGGCAATCGAATTCTTCAAGAATCAGGAACAGGCTACCGGGCAGGCCGTGGAAGCCATAGGCGTGGCCTGTTTTGGGCCGATCGACCTGCACCCTGGGTCTCCTACCTACGGCTATATCACCACCACGCCGAAACCCGGGTGGCAATTCACCGATGTGGTCGGCCCGCTGCGGGCCGGGCTGGGCGTGCCCATTGCCTTCGACCACGATGTGGTGGTTGCCGGTATCGGTGAAGGCACCTTCGGGGCAGCCGTCGGATTGAGTGATTTTATTTACCTGACCATCGGAACAGGCATCGGCGGCGGCGTGATCATCAACCACAAACCCGTGCACGGCCTCGTTCACCCAGAGATCGGCCACCTGCGCCTGCCGCATGACCTGGCGCGCGACCCATTCGCCGGCAATTGTTCATTCCACGGCGATTGTTTCGAAGGCCTTGCCTCCGGCCCGGCTCTTGAAAAGCGCTGGGGCCAGCCCGGCTACACGCTCCCGCCGGATCATCCCGCCTGGGAAATCGAAGCGGAATACCTGGCGCTTGCGGCGCAGAACCTGGTGGTGACCACCTCGCCGCAAATGCTCATCTTTGGCGGCGGCGTGATGGAGCAAACCCATCTCTTCCCGCGCATTCATAAGCGGGTTGTGGAATTGCTGAACGGCTACGTGCAATCGCCGTCCATCCTGCGGAAGATCGAGAGCTATATCGTCCCTCCGGGGTTGGGCAACCGCTCCGGCGGGCTGGGGGCCATCGCCATGGCACAACAACTCCTCACAGCTTGAAACATGCGCAGAGAGTTAAAATCATCCACCTCGTAGAACGGAAATGGAACAAAAAAAGGTCCGGCCAACCATCAGCCGGACCTTTTCTATGGTTTTTCGCTTACTCAAAGAGGGTGCGAATGTCGTTTGCAGGCAAATGTACGCGGATCGCGCGCCTGTCGCGGGCCAGCAGTGCTTCCAGGTCGCCCAGGGCCTGAGCGCGTTCCAGCGTGCCGAAGCTGATCCCTTCCCCCGGGATTTCGAGATCGTCCACCGGGTCGGCTGTAATCTGCAAAAAGATGCCCGTATTCGGCCCGCCCTTGTGCATCTGCCCCGTGGAGTGCAGGAAGCGCGGGCCAAAGCCCAGCGTCGTCGGCCGGCCGGTTTGGTCCTGCACCCAGCGCCGTAAAGCCTGGAGCCTCTCCTGCATGGCCGGGTTGCGCGGCAGGTAGGCGTTAATGGCCACATAATCGCCATCGCGCGCCTGGCGAAGGAAGGCCTGCACAAATTGGGCAGCGCTTTGGGCGCTCTCTCCGCCTGCGAAGCGGCGCCCAAAGGCTTTCGTGCCTGCGCCTGTCCAGATCGGCTCACCCTCATCGAGCCGTCCGGCGGCTTTCACATTTTCCACCTTTCGGGCGGTGCGATCTTTCGCATCCTGCACATCCGGCTGGTCGAAGCTGTTCACGCCGATCACCGCGCAGGCCGTTGCCGTGGCCACTTCCCAGCGGTAGAACTCGGCTGCCAGATTTTGAACTTCCAGACGATCGAGGGTCAAGACGGGATGCCCCGCTTTTCGCAGGTTCTCAGCCAGCGTCTGGTGCGCCCCGTCACCTTTGAGATAGACAAACAGGCGGTCGCGCGAATACCATTCCGCCTGGCGGACCGGTTCGCCATCCACCGGAAGGATGCCCTTGCCCTGCTTACCGCTCGATTCGGCAATCAATTGTTCCAACCATGCGCCGAAAGGCTGCCACGGCTCATCTGCCAGCAAGGTCAACTTGTCGCGCCCTTCCAGCGCTGCCTGGCCAATCACCGCGCCCAGCACCAGCCCCGGGTTGCGCCCGGCGGGAACATCCTCCGAACATTCCAGGGCCATTCGGCGCCCAGATTCGAGCATACCGGCCACGTCCTGGCCGATCAAACCGGCCGGGACAAGGCCAAAAGCCGTCAACGCAGAATTCCTTCCGCCCACCATCGGGTCGGCGCAGAACACCTTGCGGAAGCTGCGCTCTCGCGCCAGCGATTCCAGCGAAGTCCCCGGGTCGGTGATAGCGATAAAGTGCTCCCTCGCTTCCGCCCCCAGCTCGCGGGATGCTTTCGCCCAGAAGTAATTGAGAAACGCGTTGATTTCACTGGTTCCCCCCGACTTGCTGGAGACGATGTAAAGCGTCTGTTTCGAGGGTGACCAATTCTCTGCGTGTCTCACCTGGGCCGGGTCGGTCGAATCGAGGATCATCAAGTCGAGGCCTTGCGCGCCATTTACCTTGCCCACGCCGCAAATAGCACGAATCACCTCCGGGGCCAGCGAGGAGCCTCCCATGCCAAGCAGCAGAGCGTGAGTGAAACCCTCGGCCGCCAGTTGGCTGACCAGTTCGCTCAATTCGGGCACCAAAGCCCGGCTGGTCTCGGGAGCCTTCAGCCAGCCCATTCGTTTGACGATCTCGCTCTGCCCGTCCGGGTCGGCTGTCCACAGACCGGCGTCGAAAGCCCACATGCGCCTGGCGAAGTCAATCCGCTCCAGATCCTCCACCCTGGCCGCAACGGAGTTCTGAAGCGGCCCCAGTTCGGCCTGCTTTGCAGCGCGGCGCTCATCCAAGGATTTCAACAAAGCCGTGTATGCATCCGAAAAGGCTTTGACGCCTTCCTGCTCCAGTTCGAGGGTCACCTGCTCCATCGAAATGCCCATGCGTTCCAGGTCGCTCAAGCGCTGGCGTGCCCGGTCCAGCCCATCCTCGATGCTCATCCGCGCAACGCCGTGCTCGCGGAAGGCAGCCAGAGTCTGCGGTGGAACGGTGTTGACCGTATCGGGACCGATCAATTCTTCCACATACATCACATCGCGGTATTGGGCATTCTTGGTGCTCGTTGAAGCCCACAAAGGCCGCTGAACCCGAGCGCCTTTCTCTTTCAAGGCAAGGAAACGTTCGCTCGTGAATACCTTTTTGAAATCGTCATAGGCCAGGCGCGCATTGGCGATGGCAGCTTTGCCTAACAGCAGAACGGCCTGCTCGGCGTACGCGCCTTCCTGGCTGATCAGGGCGTTCAAGCGCGCATCGACCTTCGTATCAACCCGCGAGACGAAGAACGAAGCCACCGAAGCGATTGCGCCCACCGGCAAACCCGCCGCCACGCGCCTTTCAAGGCCCGTCAGATATGCATCCATCACTTCTACGTAGCGGCTGCGCGAGAAAATCAGTGTGACATTCACGTTGATCCCCTCGGCGATTGCTTCGCGGACAGCCGGGATGCCTTCTTGCGTGGCCGGGATTTTGATCATCAGGTTCGGTCGGCCCACTTCTTTCCACAAACGGCGTGCTTCGCGCAGCGTGCCCTGAGTGTCATTAGCCAGGTAAGGATTGACCTCCAGGCTCACGTAACCATCCCCGCCGTTCGTTTGTTCGTACAGCGGGCGGAAGAGATCCGCTGCCATGCGAATATCTTCGATCGCCAGTTGGGTAAAGATCCGTTCGGCCGTCCAGCCGGCCCAGGCCATCGGCGCGATGGCTGCATCATAATCGCTCGAACGTGAAATGGCGTTATGAAAGATGCTGGGGTTGGAAGTCACACCTCTAATCTCGCCATCGGAGATCAGCCTGGCCAACTCCCCGTTTTCCAGCATCGAACGTTGAATGTTATCAAACCATAATGATTGGCCCAATTGATGTAATTGTTCGATTGGTTTCATCCTTCGCTCCATCGCTCAGGAGGGATTCCCGGTCTCTTCGATCCGGCGGACTTTTCCGACCCGCCGGGCATGTCGTTCTTCATTCGAAAATTGCGCGGCGAGGTAGGCTGCCACCAGCTCGCGCGCCAGTTCCACGCCAATCACCCGCGCCCCAAGGCAAAGCACGTTCATCGCGTCATGCTCCACCGCCTGGTGGGCGGAATAGGTGTCATGGCAAACTGAGGCGTAGATCCCCCTGATCTTATTCGCCGCGATGCACGCTCCTGCGCCCGACCCGCACACCAGGATTCCGCGCTCGGTCTCTCCCGAGAGGATCGATCGCCCGATTTTTTCCGCAAAATCGGGGTAATCGGAGCTTTCCGCAGAAAACGCTCCCAGGTCCACCGGCTGGTGGCCTGCGGCTTCGACTGCGGCGATGATCGCGGTTTTTAACGGAAAACCACCGTGGTCGCACGCTATAGCTACACGCAAATCAACCTCCCGGTTACCGCTCTGCCAATAATTGCTTCACCACTTCGATGACATGTTCCGGTGTGAAGCCCAGGTGCCGGTAGATTTCCTGATACGGCGCCGACGCTCCAAAGCGCTCCAGGCTGACAGCCACGCCTTGCGGGCCGAGCCAGCGTTCCCAGCCCATCTTCACCCCCGCTTCCACCGAAACGCGGATTGGGATTTCCGCCGGGAGGACCGAAGCCTGGTACGCGCTGTCCTGTGCCGCGAACAGTTCCCAGCTCGGGAAGGATACCAGCCGCACAGGAATGCCCTCCGCAGCCAGCCTCTGCCCGGCCTCCAATATTATTGCCAGTTCGGTGCCGCTGGCCATCAAGAGCGCCTGCGGCTTGCCTTCACCGAGGTCGGCCAGGACATACGCGCCTTTCAACAACCCATCGGCGGGGGCATAGTTGCTGCGGTCGAGCACCGGTGTGGCTTGCCGCGAGAGCGCCAGCAAGGTGGGGCCGTGCCGGTTCGCCAGGGCGGCTTTCCAGGCCTGCGTCACTTCGTTCCCATCGCCCGGGCGGATCACCGTCAAGTTCGGGATCGCCCTCAGCGCGGCCAGGTGCTCCACCGGCTGGTGGGTGGGCCCGTCTTCGCCCAGGCCGACGCTGTCATGCGTATACACCCAGATCGAGGGCAAATGTGAGAGAGCAGAGAGGCGCACGGCAGGGCGCATGTAATCCGAGAAGACCAGGAAGGTTGCCCCAAAGGGGATCAAACCTCCATGGTAGGCCATGCCGTTCACGATTGCGCCCATGCCGTGCTCGCGCACGCCGAAGTGCAGGTTTCGCCCCAGCGGGTTATCGGACTGGAAGGCCGGAACATCGGCGATCCAGGTATTGGTGGAAGGGGCCAGGTCTGCACTGCCGCCCATGAGCTCAGGCAGGTGGCCCGCCAGGGCATTGATCACCTTGCCCGAAAATACACGCGTGGCAGCACCTTTCGGGTCCGCGGGGAACTGCGGCAGCGCTTCTTCCCACCCGGAGGGGAGTTCACCTTTCAACCGGCGCTCGAACTCGGCGGCAAGCTCTGGATACTCCCGCCGGTAAGCCTCGAAGCGTTCCTTCCAGGCCGCCTCCAGGGCTGCCCCGCGCGACACGGCCTGGCAGAAGAATCCCGCCACATCCTCAGGAATAAGGAAACGCGGCTCGAGCGGCCAGCCGAGCCTGAGCTTGGCGGCGTTCAACTCTTCGTCTCCAGGCGGTTCGCCGTGCGCTTTAGCGGTATCCTGCCGGTTCGGCATGCCATAGCCGATATGCGTCCGGCAGATGATCAGGCTTGGGCGCGGGTCTTGTTTGGCTTCTTGGATCGCTGCATCCACACTATTAACGTCGTTTCCGTCGTCAATACGCAACACCTGCCAGCCATAGGCTTCGAAACGCGCGCCGCGGTCTTCGGTGAATGCGATATTCGTCGAACCTTCGATCGAAATCCGGTTGTCGTCGTACAGGTAGATCAGCTTTCCCAGCTTCAAGTGCCCGGCTAAGGAAGCCGCCTCGCTGGCCACGCCTTCCATCAGATCGCCATCGGTCACAATGGCATAGATGTAATGATCGACAATCTCGTACCCCGGCCGGTTAAAAACGGCGGCCAGGTGGCGTTCGGCAATCGCCATTCCAACGCCGTTGGCGAACCCCTGACCGAGCGGGCCGGTGGTGGTCTCCACCCCAGGGGTAAGCCCGTATTCGGGATGCCCCGGTGTGCGGCTACCCCACTGGCGGAACTGTTTCAGTTCATCCAGCGAGAGAGGATAACCCGTCAGGTGCAGCAGGCTGTAGAGCAGCATGCTGCCATGCCCGCCGGAGAGGATAAACCGATCGCGGTCTGGCCAGCCAGGGTTGCCAGGGTTGTGCTTGAGGTGGCGCGTCCAGAGCGCATACGCGAGCGCAGCCGCGCCCATCGGCAAACCGGGGTGTCCGGATTTAGCCTGTTGAACGGCATCGGCAGATAAAAAGCGGATGGTATTGATGGCTCTTTCTTGGAATTCTTTGGTTTCTTTCATCGGGTACCTCAATGGAAAAACTGCTGGTTTATTGTACCACCAGCATTTTAATGAACAACCCGGGCAGGCATATTTTAAGGGTTCGGCCGGGCAAGGTTATGAATCCGGTGTCGAGGTGATATACACCGGCGAGCTTCCGAGAATTTGCATCAGCATCGCCTGCTTGATGCGCGCCTGGGCAGCGGTCGTCGAATCCTGATCCTGGTTGGCCAGCTCGGAGGATTTTTCGTAGGACTCCAGGGCTTTGAACTGGTCGCCCAGGTCTTCATAAGTCTGCCCGAGCAGAAGATACGCTCTGGCCGATTGCGGCCGTACGCCAATCCAATCGTTCAGGACCGCTTCGGCATCGGCCGGACGGTGCATCATCAAGTAAACCTGCGCGCGGGCAAGCGTGAAGTTTTCATCGTCGCCCAGCAGCTCTTTTGCTTTTGCGAACAAACCGGCTGCTTCAGCTGCTCTGCCGGTCGCCTCGTAGATCGCCGCTTTGTAGATGAGCAAATCCGGCGAATCGGGTACCGTTTCGAGGCCTTTTTCCACCTCGGCGAGCGCCTTTTCGAGGTCATTCTGCCCGAAGTACTGGTCGGCCGATTGCTGTGCATTCACCACCGCGATAAGCTTTGGATCTGGTGCGAGGAACAGGCGATAGACCAGAACGATCACAGCAATGACAACCAGGAGGATTGCTCCGCTGCGGACGGCCTTGAGCACCGTTCTGCGGCGGGCAGCGGCATCGATCTCATCCAGGTACCACCAAAGGTTCTCTCGCGGAGGGTTCCGCCGCGCCCGCTCGGCCGTCAGCTCGCTCGCTCCGCCCAGTTGCCGCAGGAACTGCCCTGCGCCGGTTTTCAGCGACGCACAAATCGAATCGAACTGCGCCTTCTCGGCTTTCACCCATGCGCCCTGTTCTTCGGCCTGCGCGATACGGCGTTTCGCCTCATCCAGGTCCTCCAGAACCGAAAGCGCTTGTTCCTTCTGCCCGGCGCTCAGCTTTCCGAGCTTATTTTCTATTGAATCTAAAAATGCGCTCAAACTCAAAGGCTGAAGAACCGCCGGCGTCTGTTCATTGCTCATGCAAACCCTCGTCTGGTGGTCTTTCGGTAATTGTACATCCCCAGAATTAAAATTGAAAAAAATGGTGACGGAATAATTATGATTATTTTCTTATAATTCAGGTATAATAAGTCACAATATCACTTATCGAGGTGTTTCAACAATGTTACCTGCGTTCTTATTGTCACTGCGTGAAGGACTCGAAGCCGCATTGATCCTTGGAATCTTGCTCGGCGCTTTGAAGCGCTTCGGGCAGGCCCAATATCAGAAGAGCATCTGGCGCGGAGCACTCACGGCAGGCATCCTCAGCCTGCTGCTCGCGCTGGTGTTGAACTGGGTCGGCGCTGAACTGGAAGGCAACGCCGAAGCCGTCTTCGAGGGCATCACGATGCTGGCTGCCGCGGCATTGGTCACCGGGATGATCCTTTGGATGCGTAAAAGCAAGCCAAACAGCCGCGGGAAAATGGAACAGAACGTCCAGTCCGCCATCACACAGGCAGGTGAATGGGGGTTATTCCTCCTGGCATTCACTTCTGTGCTGCGCGAGGGCATCGAGCTGGCGCTCTTCTTAATCGCCGCCAGTTTCAATTCCGACGCCCCATCGATTCTGAGCGGAGCGCTGCTAGGGCTGCTTTCAGCCTTCATTTTGGGATGGGTGATCTACACCTCCACTGCCCGCCTTAACATGCGCTGGTTCTTCCTCGTCACCAACCTGTTGCTCATTCTCTTCGCCGCCGGGCTGATCGGTCATGGCATCCACGAGTTAAACGAAGCGGGCGTCATTCCAGCTGTGGTTGAGGAAATCTGGAATATCAACGGTGTTCTGTCGGATAAATCACCGCTTGGCCTGCTTCTGACGGCTCTCTTTGGCTACAACGGCAACCCATCGCTCACCGAGGCAATCGCCTACGGCGGTTACCTGGCCATCATAGCCTGGACGCTGAACCTCCCGGCGCGGCGGCAGGTTCGCCAGGCTGTTTGATTTACCCCTGGCAGGAAGCGGTGCCGCCGTGAGGGCAGCCGGGAATGGTCGCCGGGCTGAATGACGTTTCAAGCAACCCAAAGGCTGATGCCTGAGGCACCTCAAGCCCTGGCTGAGCAGACAATATCCTTGTCGTAGGTCATCTGCAGGTGTTCGCCCGGCTGAAGCACGAGAAAATCGGCGTCCCACTCGCCATACAGCAGCTTTTTCACCAGCACCACATCTCCCTGCATGCGTTCGTAAGTCCAATTCCGGTTGGCTGCGTCGGCCTTTGCCAGTTGTTCCACCGCGCTGCCATCGCCAATGCCCATATCTACAAAAACGGCGCGCCGGTAGTGCGCCTGCCAGGCCCCCATGACTGTCATCAAGTAATCGGCATTATCTTCGCCGTATTTCTCGACGTATTCCTGGCGCGTCTTCTGGAGGTCTTGAGCAAAATCGGATGCGCCAAGCGAGAGCACCGTGCCGTCGTCTTCACGCCGCTGCAAATAATCGAGCGCGTACCAATAGGTTCCGGGCTGGTTCTCGAATTGATCTGTATATCGTTCGCGGCTGCCGAGGAAGAGGGTGATGCAGTCATGCGCACGCGGAATCACCACCGGGATTTCCCTCGCAGTCAACCCGTTGGTGGATTTCCCGCACAAGCCATATGCCAGGACGACGGCATCGTAATTCGAGCCGGAAAGCGCATCGATCTTCGATTGGAGTGTGTTGCGTAGAACCTCAGGGGTGTTATGCAAACCGAGCCGGATGATATCGACATCCACAATATGCGGTGAAAATGCGGCAGCCTGATACACCATCCGCGCCAGCGCTTCGCAGCTCAAACAACTCAGTTTCATCGGCGGTTCCTTTGTATGACATTATACTGGCAAGATACGATCGTTCATCGCGTGAACGGCTTAAACCGATATGATATACTCACCTTTGGAGCATCAGTCAAGGATTTCAACTGCCAGGAGAGGAATATGAAAAAGGACTTCATCAGCATTCAGGATTTTACTCCGCAGGAGCTGCAAAGCATGCTCGATCTTGCCATTCGGCTGAAGAAAGAGCACCAATCCGGCGGAAACGTCCCACTGCTGAAGGGCAAGGTGCTTGGAATGATCTTCCAAAAACCGAGCTTGCGCACGCGCGTCAGTTTTGATATGGCTATGCGACATTTGGGCGGCGATGCGTTGTACCTCTCGCCGAATGAGATCGGCCTCGGCCAGCGCGAATCGGTCGCCGATGTGGCTCGTGTGCTCGCCGGTTATGTCGAGGTCATCATGGCGCGCGTTTTTGCGCACGAACATGTCCTCGAACTGGCCAAATGGTCGAGTGTGCCGGTCATCAACGGCTTGAGCGATTACGACCACCCCTGCCAGGCCATGGCCGATGCCCTCACCATTCTGGAAAAGTTCGGCTCGCTCAAAGGCCTCAATGTGACCTTCATCGGCGACGGGAACAACGTGGCCCTCTCACTGATGCACATCGTCACCAAACTGGGCGGGAACTTCACCCATTCCGGCCCGCAGGGGTATGATATCAAACCCGCTGCCGTTGAGCTGGGCAAAAAGTTCGCCGCCGAGAGCGGCGCCCAGGTACGCTTCACGCGCGACCCGCACGCCGCCGTGAAGGGCGCTCAGGTCATCTACACCGATACCTGGACGAGCATGGGGCAGGAAGCCGAAGCCAAAGAGCGCGAGAAGGTCTTCCCGCCCTATCAGGTGAACGCGGCTCTGGTGGCCGAAGCCGACCCGGATGTCATCGTTCTGCATTGCCTGCCGGCTCATCGCGGGCACGAAATCACCGACGAAGTTGCCGACGGCCCGCATTCGGCCCTTTTCCCGCAGGCGCACAACCGACTGCATGCTCAAAAAGCGATCCTGGCGCGAGTTCTCGGAGTGGCTTGATTTATGAAATCCAGCGAATTTATCCAGCTCGAAAAGAAGTACGGCGCGAACAATTATCATCCTTTGGACGTGGTGATCGAGCGCGGTGAAGGGGTATGGGTTTACGATGTAGAAGGCAACCGCTATCTCGACTGCCTGAGCGCGTATTCGGCCCTCAACCAGGGGCATGTCCACCCAGAGATTCTCAAAGCGATGGTCGAACAGGCCTCGCGCGTCACCCTCACCTCGCGCGCCTTCCGCAACGATCAGCTCCCGCTGTTCTATAAAGAACTTGCAGAAATGAGCGGCTACGAAATGTCGCTGCCGATGAACAGCGGCGCCGAGGCGGTCGAAACGGCCATCAAACTGGCGCGCAAGTGGGCCTATCAGGTTAAAAAGGTCCCACGCCACCAGGCGGAGATCATTGTTGCCGCGGGCAACTTCCACGGCCGCACCACCACCATCATCTCTTTTTCGACCGAGCCCGCCTACCGTGATGATTTTGGCCCGTTCACCCCGGGGTTTGTGATCGTTCCATATGGCGACTCCTCGGCCATCGAAAAGGCCATCAACCCCAACACGGCGGCAGTGATGATCGAGCCTATCCAGGGCGAAGGCGGGGTTATCATCCCTCCGGCCGGTTATCTCAAGAAAGTGAAAGAAATCTGCGAGCGCGAGAACGTGCTCTTCATCGCCGATGAAATCCAAACCGGCCTGGGGCGCACCGGCAAGCTGTTCGCCTGCCAGCATGAAGACGTCCGGCCGGACCTGACCATCATCGGCAAGGCGCTTTCGGGCGGTTTTTACCCCGTTTCCGCCGTGTTAGGCGATGCCCCCACCATGGGCCTCTACCAGCCCGGCGAACACGGCTCCACTTTTGGCGGTAACCCGCTCGGCGCGGCAGTGGCCCGGGCGGCGCTGCGGGTGATTCGCGAGGAACACCTGGTGGAAAACGCCGCCGTCCAGGGCGAATACTTCAGCGAGCAGCTCGCCGAGATCCCCAGCCGGCACATCAAAGAAGTGCGCGGAAAAGGCCTGCTCATCGGCGTAGAACTCAAGCCAGAAGCAGGCGGCGCCCGGCGCTTCTGCGAGAAGATGAAGGATGCAGGCATCCTTGCCAAGGAAACCCACCAGCATGTCATCCGCTTTGCCCCGCCGCTCACCATTCAACGCGACACAATCGATTGGGCGCTTCCCCGCATCAGGGAAGTGCTGACCATGCCATAAGGCGCCTTCCGGTTTCATAGGCTACATAAGGCCCAAGCTGCTATGGGTAAAGGAGGTTCGTGTGAGTTCGATCCGTAAAGCGAAGATCGTTGCTACCCTCGGCCCGGCCTGCCATGAACCCGCAATGCTCAGGCAGCTGATCCAGGCAGGCATGGATGTGGCCCGGGTGAATTTTTCGCACGGGACTCACGACGAACATGCTGCGCGGATCCGGTTGATTCGTGATCTTTCTAGGGAACTCCAGAAACCGGTCACCATTCTGCAAGATTTGCAGGGCCCCAAGCTGCGCGTCGGCAGCATCCCCGGCGGCGAAGTGCAGCTGAGCGCAGGTGATACGGTCGTCCTCTCGTCGAATCCCAACGCCTTCGAGAAGGCCAACGGCGGGCAGCGCATCTTCATCCCGATGGATGTTCCCGACCTGGAAAGCAGCGTCAGCCCCGGCAAGCGCATCCTGATGGATGACGGGAAGCTGGAACTGACTGTGCTGGACGTGACGCCTGAAGCCGTGGAGGCCAGGGTGGTCACGGGCGGGCCGCTCGGCTCGCATAAGGGCGTGAACCTGCCCGGAGCTAACCTGACGATCCCCGGGTTCACGCCAAAAGACCAGGCCGACCTTGCCTTTGGCATCCAGCAAGGGGTGGATATGGTCGCCGTTTCGTTTGTGCGCACGGCTGAAGATATCCAGAAAGTGCGCGAGGCCATATCCGCTCAATCTACCAAAAAGGTCCCCACCCCCGTCATCGCAAAAATCGAACTGCCGGAAGCGATCAAGAACCTGCACGAAATCCTCCACGCCGCCGATGGAATCATGGTGGCGCGCGGCGACCTGGGCGTCGAAATGTCACCGGCCGAGGTGCCCACGCTTCAAAAAGAGATGATCCGCCTGGCAAACCGGCACGCCAAGCTGGTGATCACTGCCACGCAGATGCTCGAGTCGATGATATCAAACCCGCGTCCCACGCGCGCCGAGGCTTCGGATGTGGCCAATGCCATCTTCGATGGCACCGATGCCGTCATGCTTTCCGGTGAGACGGCCGTCGGCGAGTATCCGGTAGAAACGGTGCGCATGATGAACTCGATCATCTGCGACGCCGAAACCCATTATGACACCTGGGGGCATTATAAAGACCTGCCGCATGAAGCCATGCACAACACGGCGCTTTCCATCACCTGGGCGGCGCGCGAACTGACCCACGACCGTGAAGTGGCGGCCATTGTGGTTTTCACCGGAACGGGTCGTACCGCGCTCTATTCCTCAAAATCACGCCCGAGGGTGCCAATCTACGCCTTTACGCCGGAAGACGAAACATACCAACGCCTGGGCCTCTATTGGGGCGTGACGCCTTATAAAGTGCCCTTTGCCAACTCGGTCGAATCGATCATCCGCATCGTGGAAGAGACCGTCACCACGCGCTGCATGCTCGAACCGGGCCAGCAAATCGTGCTCATCTCCGGTTTGCCGGTAGGCGCCATGCAGCAGCCCAACTTCCTCCTCTTGCACACCATCGGCGACAAGTATTAGGAGATTCAATTTGACGGAAATCTACGACGCACTCGTCCAAACCGAGGAACTGGCTGCGCACCTGGAAGATCCCGCCTGGGTGATCGTCGATTCGCGCTTCGATTTGCTCAAGCCCGACCAGGGAGAGCATGACTACGCGCAAAATCATATCCCCGGAGCCGTGTATGCGCACCTCGAACGCGATCTTTCCGGCCCGGTGACACCCGCAACAGGCCGCCACCCCCTGCCGCAGCCGGCCGAATTCATTGCCAGGCTCTCCGCCTGGGGCATCGATGCTCGCAAGCAGGTCGTCGTCTATGACGCCGCCGGCGGTGCCTTTGCAGCCCGCCTGTGGTGGATGCTGCAGTTCTATAGACACAAGGCCGTTGCCGTGCTCGATGGCGGCTACGCGAAGTGGACGCGCGAAAATCGCCCCCTGCGCAGCGGCGTCGAAACAAGCCGCCCCGGCCATTTTTCCGCGGCGCTCGATCACTCCATGCTCGTTGACACCGCCTGGGTGGAACATGCGCTTCACCGCCCCGAGATCCTTCTCATCGATGCGCGCTCCCCTGAACGTTTTCGCGGCGAATCCGAGCCGATCGATCCGGTCGCCGGGCACATCCCGGGGGCGGTGAACCGCTTCAACGGTGATAACCTGGCCCCCGATGGCACGCTTCTCCCTCCCTCGCAGCTCCGCGCGCAATTCCAAAGCTTGGTCGGTAAAACGCCACCGCAAAATGTGGTCGTTTACTGCGGGTCGGGCGTCACCTCCTGCCACCACATCCTGGCGATGCGCGCCGCCGGTCTCGGTATGCCGCGCCTGTACGCAGGCTCATGGAGCGAGTGGATCCGCGACCCATCCCGGCCCATCGCCGTCAACATCGAATGAATCAAAAGGGCAGCTCACATCGGGGCTGCCCTTTGGGTTACGATAGTCCTGTAGATCAGGAGAACATCCAGCTGTTCACCTCGGCAATCGTCTCCTTGGCGGGACGCAATTCGGCTTCCGTCAGCCGGTTGAGCGGCTTCTCAGGCAGCTTATACTGGTCGAACAACGAGGGCTCATCGGGGTTGGCGTAAATCAAACCGGTGAGTAGTTCGCGTTTTTCGCGCGCCTCTTCCAGCACCCTGAAGGCCGCCTGCCGGTCGGTGGGGTCGTAATCTTTTTCCAGCTTGTGCAAAGTGATCACCGAGCCGTCGTAAAGCTCTACATCCCGGGCAGTGCCTTCTTCGAAATCCTCCACGGTCAACATATCGCGCGCGGGCGTGAAAATCAGGTCGTGCAGGCGCACCTCATGTTCTTTACCGAACACGTAGGAGTGGATCGTATCATCTTTATTGTTGAAGGTCACGCAAGGGCTGATCAGATCCAACACCGCGATGCCGCGATGGCTGATGGCGGCTTTGAGCAGCTCCTTCACCTGCTTGGGGTCGCCCGCGAAGGAACGCGCCACGAAGGTCGCGTTCGAGGCGAGGGCTTCCAGGCAAATATCGACCGGCAGGAAGATGTTCGTGCCCTCGTGTTTGAGGGTCAGGCCCTTTTCGGCGGTAGCCGAGAACTGACCTTTCGTCAGGCCATACACGCCGTTATTTTCGACGATATAGACCATCGGCACATTCCGGCGGATCAGGTGCTTGAACTGCCCGATGCCGATCGAAGCCGTGTCGCCGTCACCGCTGACGCCCAGCCCATGCAGGCTTGTGTCGGCGAATAATGCCCCAAGCGCCAGCGAGGGCATGCGCCCGTGCAGTCCGTTGAAAGTGAAGCTGCGGTTCAAGAAGTAAGCCGGGCTTTTGCTCGAGCAGCCAATACCCGAAAACTTGACCACCTTCTCCGGGATAATATTCAACTCATACATCGCGGCGACGATCTGGTTCGAAATGGCATTGTGCCCGCATCCCTGGCAGAGCGTGCTGGGCAGGCCGCGATAATCGGCGCGGGTCAAGCCGATCAGATTGGTGCCTTGGGTCGAAGCAGATTGAGAGTCTGTCATGATTTCTTTGCCTCCTGGGCCAGGATTTCATCCTTCACCCACCGCGCGCTGAGCGGAAGCCCGTTGGTGCGCGCCATTTTTCTGAAGCGCATCGCATACTGCGGGTAATTGATCAACAGGATCTGCCGCAGCTGGCCGTCGCGGTTCAGCTCAACGACGTAAATCCGCTCGTGAGCGCGGATAAATTCCTCGACCTCGGCAGTGAATGGCAGCGCTCGCACGCGCAGGTAATCGGTAGAGATTCCTTCTTCCTTCAGTTTGGCGCGGGCTTCTTCGATGGCCGGGTCGGCGGTGCCGATGGCAATGATGCCGAATTTCGCGCCTTCCATGCTGTGGACGACCGGTTTGGGCACAATCAGGCGGGCAGTCTCCACCTTCTTTCCGATCCGCGTCAGGACTCGCTCCCAGACCTCCGGTTCTTCGGAATAGTGGGCAAATTCATCATGCCCGGTGCCGCGGGCGAAGTAGGCGCTCTTCGGGTTGAGGTTGCCCGGCACGGTGCGGTAGGGAATCCCGTCGTCGTCAATATCCAGGTAGCGCCCCCATTGGCCTTTCTGGAGCATTTCCTGCAGATCTTTCTCCCACAGGATTTTCCCGCGATCCATCGGTTTGTCTGGATACACGAAAGGTTTGCCCATCCATTGGTTCATGCCAAGGTCGAGGTCGCTCATCACGATCACAGGCATTTGCAGCCGTTCGGCAATGTCAAATGCCTTCCAGCCGAACTCGAAGCATTCTTCCACCGAGGCCGGGAACAACTGCACGTAATTGGTGTCGCCGTGGCTCATGAAGTAGACTTCGGTCAGGTCGCCCTGAGCCGTGCGGGTAGGCAGGCCCGTGGATGGCCCCACGCGCTGCACGTCCCACAGCACCAGCGGCACTTCGGCGAAATAAGCCAGCCCAAGGTACTCGTTCATCAGGCTCAGCCCCGGCCCCGAAGTGGCCGACATGGCGCGCAGCCCTCCCCAGCCGGCCCCCACCAGCATCCCTGCGGCGGCTATCTCATCTTCCGCCTGAACCACCACGTAAGTCTGCTCGCCGGTCTCTTTATCTTTACGCAGTTCGGGCAGGTATTCGATCAACGCCTCCGGCAGCGAGGATGCGGGGGTGATCGGGTACCAGCTGACCAGCTGGACGCCCCCGTAGATGGCACCCAGCGCAGCTGCGGTGTTTCCGTCGGTCATGATCAGACCCTCGGTGGCCTGCATCGGCTCGAGCCGATACACGTCCTTCTTGACGAGGTTCTCGGCCGCCCAATCGTAACTGGATTTGATCACCCCGAAATTCGATTCAACCGGCGTTTTCTTGCCCTTGAACTGGAAGGCCAGCGCATAACGGATGACCTCCAGGTCAATGCCGATCAACCAGGCCAGGATACCCACATACACCATGTTGGCGATAAAATCGCGCAGTTGAGGCGGAACATCAACTCCCCTGGAGAGCTTCTTGACGGGCATCGGGTAATAGATGAGGTCATCGCGGGTCGGCGTCTGCTTGATATCATCGCTGTAAAGAACAACCCCGCCCGGGACAAGATATTCCAGGTCTTTCAGGAACGTGGCCGGGTTCATGGCCACAATGATGTCATCCTTCTCCACCCGGGCGATATAACCATCTTTATTGACCCGGATCGTGTACCAGGTGGGCAGCCCCTGGATGTTGGACGGGAAGATATTCTTTCCCGAGACCGGCACGCCCATTTTGAAAATCGACCGCATCACGGTCATGTTGGCCGTGGCGCTGCCAGACCCATTCACGGTGCAAAAGGTGATCGCAAAATCGTTCACGATCATCTTACGGTCTTGAACGGTTTCGGAAACCACATTGGGCATAGATTGAGTCATCATTCGCTCCTGGTTCTCTCCTTAAAGGTGAAATTTAGGGCACAAATCATTCGAAACGCTGCCTCGGCGCGGCTTGAGGCCGCTTATAGAGCAGATCGGTGTGGTCAACGAGCGCCTGGTAACCCACGTCCAGGTCGCCGGAGCAAATAGCTTCGATCATCTTGCGATGGTATTGCCACACCGTGCGCAGGTAGTCATGCTCGTTGACAACCGCCAACCCCGCAGCTTCGTAAAGCTCCCAATAGGCTTCGAGGATGCCATTTACAAAGGGGTTGTTCAGCCTTCGGTAGATCGAAAGGTGCAGTTCTTTATGCTCGCCGTGCGGGTTTTCGGGCGGGCTGCCTGCCAGCCTGGCCTCGGCGCGCTGCACCAGGCTCATGAGTTCGGCAAGGTCCTGCGGTGTGAGCAGCGCAACCGCCTGGTACCAGTAAGATGCTTCAATGTGCGTGCGCAGCTCGGCGAACAACCGGAAGTTCTCGGCATTCACACCGGTTGCATAGCGCAGGCTTTGCAGAACCGCCGGGAGGAAGGTGTAGGGCAGTCGGCGGATGCCGGTTTTAGGCCTCACCTCCACCAGCCCAAGCGCTCGCGCCACCTCCAACTGTTCGCGCAGCGCCGCGATGCTGATGCCCATCTCCCGGCTGATTTGCGCCAGGGATGGCAGCCGTTCGCCGTCTTGAAAGTGGGCTGCGAGAAATTCTAGAAAGGCCGGGGAATGATCGTTGGTTGTCATGGCGGTGTATTCATCTGATTAATCAGATAAATACACACACAGTATAGCACGCCAGGGGCGGCGAGTCAACCGGTTTTCAGGTTGATAGGCTGAAGAATGGCGGTAATTCTTCCAGCGAACGGCCCAGGCGGGTGCCGTACCAGGTGATCAGGCTGCCATCCACCTGGTAAACCCGCCCATTGCGAACGGCCGTTGTCTCCGCAAGGCACTCGACCAGTTCGGCGGCGGCCTCGGCGTCGAAATTAAACGGCTCGCTGGGCAAGAAGATGATCTGTGGGTCGCATGCCAGCACTTCGGCGGGTGTCACGCACGGGTAGCGCGTATCTCTCTGCCCGGCAGGCTCTGGCTCTGCAAGGCCCAGGTCTGCCTCGAGCGGATAGCGGCGCTGCCTGCCTGCAAAAATGTTCACACCCCCAAACGTGCTGAGCAAATCATGCGAGTAGGTATCCTGGTTGAACGTCATCCACCAGATTTTTTGCTGAGCCGACACCCCGCTCCAGATCGGGCAGAAATAGCGGATCGTCTGTGCACCCTCGCCGGATTGCCGCGACCAATCAAAGCTGTCTTCCAGGAAGCGCACCTTCAAAGATGCCTCTCTGGAGTGGAATAAATCCACCATGCCCCAAAGCACATCGAGCGCTTCCTGCACCGTCTTCGGGAAACTGGCCCAAACGGCAAGGCCTGCATCGGTCAGCTGTTCCACCGTCTGACGGGTATTTTCCTCCTGGTTGGCAATCACCAGGTCGGGGTGCAGGGCGAGAATATCTTTCATGCGTGGGTTGAGCGGCCCCCCTACGCGCGGCAGATGCGCGAGCTTGCCCTTTGGGTGCACGCAGTAGTCGGTGATGCCAACGACTGTTTCGCCAAAGCCAAGGTCAAAAAGGCTTTCGGTGTAGGAAGGCACAAGCGAAACGACTCGCTGAGGAGTCGTTTGAAATCGCAATCGGATGCTCTCTAAACCCCAGGGGATCATCACCCAAGCAATTCGAACACACTGGCCGACATCAACGCCGCCGCCCTCGGCAGGGCTGCTTCATCGATGTCGAACTTCGGATGGTGGTGATTGTAGCTCAAGCCCTTTTCGGGGTTGGCCGAACCGACAAAGAAGAAACACCCAGGCACTTTCTGCAGCACATACGACATATCTTCCGAACCCATCGTCCTGAAGCCGGATTCGAGCCTGGCATCCGGCAGGGTTTTGCGCGCAGCCGAAGCCACCACCTGAGCAATCTTTTCGTCATTGATCACCGCGGCCGTCATCTCTTCCACACGGAACTCGGCCTGGCAGCCCATGGCGCCCGCGACGCCCCCGATCACCTGCTCCATGCGCTCGATCACCCGGCTGCGCACCTCGGGTTCGAACGTGCGGATCGTGCCGTTCATCTCTGCTGTTTGCGGAATGACGTTGAATGCTTCCCCCGCGCGCACCTTGCCCAAAGAAACCACGGCCGATTGGAGCGGGGCAACATTGCGCGAGACGACCGTCTGCAAGGCGGTGATGATCTGTGCGCTGCAGGCAATCGGGTCTACAGCCAGGTGTGGAACCGCCCCGTGCCCGCCCTTGCCGGTGACGCGGATGTGGAAGATATCCGCGCCTGCCATCACAGGGCCTGCCGATACTCCCAGCCAGCCGACCGGCCGCTCATTCCACACGTGAAGCGACAGAGCCGCTTGCGGCTGCGGATCGTCCAGCACCCCGGCCTGGATCATCGCGAGCGCGCCGCCTTCGCCTTCTTCAGCGGGCTGGAACATGAACTTGACCGTCCCGTGCAGTTGATCGCGGTGCTTCGCCAGAATGCGCGCCACCGTCAGGCCGGTGGCCACGTGCCCGTCATGGCCGCAAGCGTGCATGACCCCGGGGTTCTCAGAGGCATACTCCGCGCCCGTCTCTTCCACAATCGGCAGCGCATCCATATCGAACCGGATGAGCACTACCGGGCCGGGTTGAGCCCCTTCCAGCAGCGCCACAACGCCGGTCTTCGCAACGCCTGCATGCACTTCCAGCCCAAGCTGGCTCAGTTCGCGGGCCACGATCCCGGCCGTGCGGACTTCCTGGAAACCCAGTTCCGGGTGGCGATGCAAATCACGCCGGAGATCTCGCGTGAATGGGAACAACGTCTGTGCTTCGGTGTAGAAATCAATCATGGCTTGTGTGGACCACGGTTTCCTTGTTTGCGATTCGGTTTTGGCCGCCGATCCGGCGGACCCTGGCGTTGCTGGCGGGGAGCATTCTGCGGCGCGGTAGAATCTGCCCGCCGGTTATTTGGATGCGGCTTCCCTTGCGGCCGGTGCGGTTCGTGCCGAGGCCTGGCCTGCGGCGGTTCGGCAGGTCTTTCCTGTTCTCCTCCGGCGCTGTCGTCTGTTTCTCGCGGCAGAGGCATGGCGGCTGCCACGGCCCCTTCTTCCAGAACGGTCATATCATCACGCGCAATCTCGCGGCGCATCATATCGGGATATTCCACCACGGCGGCTTCGCGCAGCGGCAGGATATCGATCACCTTCCCCTCGCCAAAGGGGGTCATCACGCGTTTATTGCGTTTCGGCAGCCGGGCGCGCGCTTCCATGTACTGCTCGTATTCATAGATCAGGCAGCAGCGCAGCCGGCCGCACATGCCGGTGATTTCGGACGGCGTGAGTGAAATGTTCTGCTCTTTGGCCATCCGGATGGAGATCGAATTGAATTCGCACAGGAACTTCGAGCAGCAGCGCTGTTCCAGCCCGCAGGCCCCCATCCCGCACAGAAGTTTCGCCACATCGCGGGGGCCGATCTGCCGCAGTTCCACCTGCGCCGGGTGAAAAGCCCGCTGCATATCCTGCCGCAGCGATTTTAGCTCCACCTTCTCTTCCGATTCGGTCGAGAACAAAATCGCCAGCCGCGTGCCATCGAAGCTGTATTCGGCCGCCACCACCTTCACCCCGTTAAGGTTCAGTTCGCTTGCGCGCGCCTTCGCCGCCGCAACCACGTCGGCCTCGCGTGCCTGCCACGTCTGCCGCAGCAGCAAGTCTCGCGGGGTGGCTCGCCGGTCGATTGCCTTCAGCCCTTCCGGGATGGCTTCGGGGGTCGGTAAAAGCTGCGAGACCCAGCCCAGCTGCCAGCCGCGGCTGGTCTCTACGACCACGGAATCGCCCATTTGAATATCGGGCACATGGGTGGCATCGAAATGGTAGGTTTTTCCAACCTTCGAAAACCGTACCCCAACGATTACAGGCAGAGCGAGGTTCTCCATAGTTATTCGACCACTTTAATCGTCAGCTCGCCCCCGCCGGAAAGAGCTGCCACACTCAGCCGAGCGGCCACAACCCCGGCCAGCTCGCGCAGCGCGCGCGCCGGGGCCGACTCGGGCATGGATACCACCACAGGCACGCCTTGATCGCCGCCCATGCGGACAGCCGGGTCCATCGGGATCGACCCAAGGAAAGGCACGCCTGCAGCTTCAGCCAGCTTTTCCCCGCCCCCGCTGCCAAACACGTCCATCCGGGTGCCGTCTGGCAGCTCGAGGTAGCTCATATTCTCCACCACGCCCAAGACAGGCACGTTCAACTCGCGGAACATTTCAAGACCGCGTCGTGCGTCTTCAAGCGAGACCTGTTGTGGCAGGGTGACGATAATCCCTCCGCTGATCGGCACCGACTGCGCCAGGCTGAGCTGGGCATCCCCCGTGCCGGGCGGGAGGTCAATGACGAGGTAATCCAGTTCGGCCCACGCCACATCGGCCAGGAATTGCCGGATGGCCGAATGCAGCATGGGGCCGCGCCAGATGAGCGGCTGCCCGGGCTTCACCAGGAAGCCGATCGACATCAATTGCACGCCGTATGCCTCCGCCGGGGTCAATTTCTGCCCCGCTTGCGGCGGCAGGCGGTTGATGCCCATCATCGTCGGAACGTTGGGTCCATAGATATCGGCGTCCAGCAGCCCCACGCGCGCACCGCTTTGAGCGAGCGCCACGGCCACATTGACTGCCACGGTTGACTTGCCTACCCCGCCCTTGCCGGAGGCAATTGCCACCACGTTCCGCACCGGCAGTTCCAGCAGCCCGCGCGGCCGCCCGTCAGACGGCACGGAGGCATCCATCTTGATTTCGACGTTCTTCACGCCTGGCACGCTCAGCACAGCTTCGCGCGCTTCTTTTTCGATGCGGCTGCGCAGCGGGCAGGCCGGTGTGGTCAGCACAATCGTGAACCGGACCGTAGAGTCCTTCAACTCCAGGTCGCGGATCATATTCAAGGTCACGAGGTCTTTGTGAAGCTCAGGTTCCTGGACTTTGCTAAGGGCTGCAAAGATAGCCTCTCTATTGGTCATTAAGATCCTTTCAATACGAATAACTCATTCTGCCGGTAAACCAGCCTGCTTCCTGAGGAAAAGCTCAACTTCCTTTTGCAGCAGGTGGTGCTGTTCGATCAAATCATGGTCTGCGCCTTTATAGCGCCGTACCGTCTGGCGAGAACAGGCCGTGCATCCGCGCATCGCCCTGAAGGAATCGGAATTGCAGCTCACGCAGCCGCCCATGCGCACCATCATCAGCACAAAAGCGCACTTTTCCGGCTTGGTCGATTCCTGCGAACCGATATAATCAACAAACCGGCTCCATTCCTCGCCGCGCAGGTTCCTCAACTGCGGTAGAACACGCAGCGGGAACAGCAGTTCAGTATCCGGATTATACATCCTTCTCCTCTAATCTTCTACCGATCAAAGATAACCTGGAAACATCCCGCGCCCAATAAGGGCCGTTACACGGCGGCCTTCTTGGCGGCTTTCGCTTCTCGCGCGGCCACTTCTCGAGCGTTATTCGTGGGCCGGATGCTCGCATAATAAGCCGCCGATTTGCCCAGCTTTTCCTTGTTGTAGATATGCTCTTTGAAGCGGTCAAAAGAGGCAATTTCGTAATCATGATCCATCTTGATCGCGTCGAAGGGGCAGTACTCGGCGCACAGGCCGCAATTCATGCAGATATCCACGTCGATATAGAACTCGGCCGGCGCAGGGATGGGCTTGCCGGTCACCGGGTCGTTGGTGCGCACGATCCAGATGCACTGCGGGGGGCATACCTTGGCGCAGATGCCGCAAGAAGTGCAGCGATAGTCTTTGGCGCCGTTTTCCCCTTCGTCGTACACCAGGAACGGAATGTAGCGGAACTCCTCCGGCACAGGCATCTTCTCTTCGGGGTACTGGATGGTGAACGCGCCGGTCACCTTCGATGATGTGCGCTGGGCGATGCCCTCAGGCGTGTGGTAGCGTTTGCGCCCGGCGCGGATGTCCTCCAGGTAGGTTTCGATAAAGTGCCGGAACGTGACCGCCAGGCCGCGGATGACTCCAAAACCGTTCATGCTTCCCTCCTACCGGTCCACTTCGCCCAGAACGATATCGATCGACCCGAGGATGACCACCACATCGGCGATCTTGCCTCCACGCGCCATCGGGGCCAGCGCCGTCAGGTTGATGAAGGATGGCGCCCTGACATGATAGCGCCAAGGGTTGGCCTTGCCGTTCGAGACGACGTAAAAACCGAGCTCGCCCTTAGGGCCTTCCACCCTCCCGTAGGACTCGCCTGCCGGAACCCTCACCTGCCACTGCGGCTTCCCGCTGATCACCGGCCCTTCCGGGATATCCTTGAGGGCTTGTTTCAGGATGCGGATGCTCTGCCGGATTTCATCCAGCCGCAGCAGATAGCGATCGTACACATCGCCGTGATAGCGCACGGCCACGTCGAACTCGAACCGGTCATAGATGCTATAAGGGTCGGCGCGGCGGATATCATAAGGCACACCCGAGGCGCGCAGAATGGGCCCGGTGGTCGAAAGGGATATCGCCTGCTCGGCGGTGATCACCCCCACCCCTTCGCAGCGCGTCTGTACGATCTCGTTGCGCGTCAGGTAGCGGTCTAACTCGTCGATCTTGCGCGGAAGCCGCTCGTAGATCAACTCACGCAATTTCTCGAGCGTGCCCTCGGGGAAATCGCGCGCCACACCGCCGAAACGGAAGTAGTTGCACATCATGCGCGAGCCAGACACCGCCTCGAAAATATCGAGGATTAACTCGCGCTCTTCGAACGCGTATAACACCGGCGTGAAGAACGCGCCCAGGTCGTTGAGCAGGAAGCCGATCGAGATGAGGTGCGAGATGATTCTCGTCAACTCGGCCATAATCACGCGGATATATTCGGCCCGTTCCGGCGGGGTGATTCCCATAAGCTTCTCGACCGCCAATGCGTAGCCGAAGTTATTGCTCATCGAGCTGATGTAATCCAGCCGGTCGGTGAAGGGCATGTTCTGCAGCCAGGAACAACGTTCACCGATCTTCTCATGGTTGCGGTGCAAATAGCCCATCACCGGCTTCAAATCGACGATGGTTTCGCCGTCCAGCACGGCCACCATGCGGAACACGCCGTGCGTGGAAGGGTGCTGCGGCCCCAGGTTCACGATCAGCCGGTCGGTCTTCAACTCGGAGCCCGAATCCTCCAGCAATTTCCTCAGCCCGCGGTAGAGCGACTCATCGCCATCCGGCGTCCAGCTTTCGGGGTCGAAACCGGCCGGGTACTGGACGTTATCTTGCAGCGGCATGCGGTCTTCGATGCGCTCCACCTGCCCATCCGGCCAGCGGCTCTTATACGGCTTGACTTCTTCTTCGAAATAAGGCTCTTTCCAATCTTTCCGCAGCGGGTGCCCCTCGAAACCCTCCCACATCAAAATGCGGCGCAGGTCAGGGTGACCCTCGAAACGGATGCCCAGCAGGTCCCAGGCTTCGCGCTCCTGGAATTCGGCTCCAGGCCAGATGGACACGACCGAGGGAACCACCGCTTCATCGCGCGGAACTTGCACCTTGAAAACCAGCATCGGGCCGCCAACCGTCTGCAAAGCGTGGTAAACCACTTCCAGCTTGCCTTCCGGCAGGTAATCCACCCCGGTGACAGACGAGAGCAGGTCGTATCCCAGGTCGTCTCGCAAGGTCTTGCAGAAATCCAGCAAGTGTTCCCGCTGAACGAGATACCCGCTGAAACCGGGTCGCGAATCCGGCGTAACCCACTCGGGGAAACGAGCGGCAAGGTCGGGTGTATACGTCGTCTGAGTCTGTTCTGTCACGGTGGCCTCCTACCCTGCTTCGGGTTCGCCGGCAGGCGCCGCTGCCTCGGCGGCCGCCTGAGCTTCTGCTTCGGCCTTTTGCCGCGCCAGTTCGCGGATTTCGCCGTACTTGCGCGGGTCCATCAGGTCAGGGCCAAGCACCGGGATGGGAATCGGCTGGATTGGCCGCCGGCCATACCAGCGGGCGCTCTTGATCGACTCGGTTTCGACCTTTTTCTGCAGGGTGATCAGGCCATTGAGCAGCGCCTGCGGCGTCGGCGGGCAGCCTGGGATATAGACATCCACCGGGATGAACTTATCGATCCCTGAGACGACGTTGTAACCTTCTTTGAACGGGCCGCCGCCCGATGCACACGCGCCCATGGCGATCACATACTTCGGCTCGGGCATCTGGTTGTACAACCGCACGATCTGCGGCACCATTTTCTTCGTCACCGTGCCGGAGACGATCATCACATCCGCCTGCCGCGGGCTTGGGCGCATCACTTCCATGCCAAAGCGCGAGAAGTCATAGCGGCTGGCGGCCGTGCAGATCATCTCGATGGCGCAGCAGGCCAGGCCAAACATCATCGGCCAGAGCGAGTTCTTCCGGCTCCAGTTATACACGCGGTCGAGCGTGGTGATGTTCACCTGGTTGCGAATTTCGGCTGGAATTTCATATCCTGGGGAATTGATCTCTGGTGGCGTCATGAGCTGTTCAGTACCTCCATGCATCTTTGGGGCCATGCAGCAGGCCCGTCTCCATTGTATCACGAACCGGACAACCGTCAAGCAATCAATACGCAAAATTTACTTTGCGTAAATCGTAAAATGGGTATAATGATGGCATGGCAGATGCCGCAACGCGTAAAGCAATCCTCGAATACCTGCACCGCCGGCCCTTTGCATCGTCGCAAGAGCTGGCCCGAGAACTGGGCATCACGCTCTCTGGCGTGCGCTACCACCTCAGCCGGCTCGCCAGGGAAGGGTTGGTAGAGGATGCGAATCCGCCGCTCGATCAGAAACTCGATCGCGGCAGGCCGCCGCGCACCGTGCGCCTGACGGAGCAAAACCGGCTTCATAACCTGGATAGACTCACCCGCGCCCTCGCCAGGCTGGCGCTGGAACCCCAACCCGCGATGCCTGGAAAGATCGAAGTCCGCCTGGCCGAATTGCTGGCCGGGGAGCCGGCACCAGGCACCAGCCTGCCGAAACGGCTGGCTAACGCCATTCTGTTATTGAACCGGCAGCAGTATAGCAGCTCGTGGGAGGCGCGTTCCTCAGGGCCGCGGATCACCTTCGGCAACTGCCCCTATGCGGCCGTCTGGCATGACCTGCCTGTATTGTGCCAGATGGACCGCCTCATGCTCGAAAGGCTGCTTGGGGCCGAAGTAGAACTGGTTCAAACGATGTTCCCGGCTGGTTCAACCGAAGGAACGTGCATCTTCCAGATGCATTTATCCGGCACGGCCAGGAAGTGAACGGCCCGGAAACTACGGATTGGCAGCCAACAGGCCAAGCTTAAAATTTGTCATATATTTATCTGATTCGCTTGACTTTTAATGAGCCCTTTGCTACGATAAAATTGCCGAAGGACAAAAATCCTTCGGAGTAAGGGAGCCCCGAGGAATTCGGTAAGCGCTCATCGAGTCCTAAGTCATAAACCGATTAGGTTTTGTGTGCGGGCCGTAGCAAAAAACGACACCGCGAGTATAACAAAACTAAAAAAGGGACTAGGAACTCTAAAGGAATGAGATCGCTGGACGGGTTACTTGGGGCCCCAATCTTTTAATTTCCGGCCTGGCTGCGAGAAAATAAAACCCCCGGCTTTAGAATGCCGATGAACGGCAGGTTCCGGTAACGCTCCGCATAATCCAACCCATACCCGACCACAAAATAATCCGGCAGGTCGAAACCCTTATATCGAATCGGGATGTCCATCAAACGGCGTGTCGGCTTGTTGAGCAGCGCGCAGACTTCCAGGCTGGCTGGGCTGCGGGCGCGCAGGCTGCGCAGCAGGTAGTTCAACGTCAGGCCGGTGTCGATCACGTCTTCGACAAATATCACGTGCCGGTCGGTAATCGGCAAATCGAGGTCTTTGATCACCCGCACCACGCCACGGTCGCGCTCCTCGGTAGAATAACTCGAAACGGCAATAAAATCCACTTCCACCGGGATGGTAATCGCCCTGACGAGATCGGCCATGAAGCACATCACGCCCTTCAAAGCCCCGATCAAAATGGGGGCCTTATCGGCGTAATCGGCCGAAATCGCCCGGCCGATCTGAGCGACTCTTTCCTGAAGTTCGCTGCTCGTGATGTACACTTCCTGGAGCGCCTGGCTCAGTTCGGCAAATTCATCAGGGACCGGTTTTTTCATTCTCCCCACTCCTGCGCATCCGTCCCGAGGATGCGGTCGGCTTCTTCCAGCATGCCGAAGCGGATCATCATATTGCGAAGTTCGCGGCGTTTGAACAGCTTGATGTTCACCTCGGGGTAAAGCTCTCGCATGAGGCGAAGCTTACGGTTCTTCTTCGCAGTCAATTTTGGCCGCAGCACGGTCAACTCGACATAAAGATTCTGCTCCGGCAGGTAAAAATCCGGCGAAAAGGCCACCGTCACATTCCCGGCTTCGTCCCATTCCAGCGGGAATGTCCTCGGTTCGTAAGTCCACTGGATCCCATAAAAATCGAGGATCTTGGCGAAAACTTCTTCAACCGGGTGAGCAAAATGTGGCGGGGTCCGGGGTGCGTCGCTCAAGGGGTTTGTTCGGTTTCCAATAAGCGCTTCAATGCCGCGCAGACCAGTTCGGCCGCTTCTTGAACATTGAACCGCCCTGTGTTGATCACCAGGTCGTATAATGACGGATCTTCCAGATCGGCGTGGTAATTGCGCTGCACATACAGGGCGCGCGCCTTGTCGCTCTTCTCCACCATGGCCATCGCCGCTTCGCGGCTCAGGTTCTTATCTTCCATCGTGCGCAAGACGCGCAATTCTTTCGGCGCCACGATGCGCACGTGCAGAAACCCCGGCGCATCCTGGAGAATCACCTGTCCGGCGCGCCCCACGATAACAACATTCCCTTCCTGTGCCAGTTCGAGCATGACCTGTTTCACCGCGCGGTGATACGCCTGCAGGTCGGCGCGAGAAGGTTTAATGCCCAGGATGCCCAACTCGTCGATTGTCGCCAGGGCCACCTCCGGCACGCCCGCTCTGCGAGCCGATTGGTTGATCAGGTCACGGAAGACCAGCCGGTAACCCAACCGTCCGGCAGCCGCTTCGGCCACCTGGCTGCCCAGGCTGCCCATCTGGCGCGAAATCGTGATGCCGCCCATGGATTTATTATAGCCGAATCCGCCCACAGGCTCATCATTCGTCTGCGATTTGCCGCGCGGATTCGACATACGCGAGGCTTTGATGCCTGAAGTAAGTGTTATATAAGTTCGCGTAGTGCCCACCGCGTTCCAGCAGTGATGCGTGGATGCCTTCCTCGAGGATTTTCCCATGCTCCAGGACGATGATCCGGTCTGCCGATTTGACGGTGGACAGGCGGTGGGCGATGAGTATGCTGGTGGACTTCGAGAGGATCATATTCAACGCCTGCTGGATCTGCCACTCGGTGAAAGGGTCAATGCTGGCGGTAGCTTCATCCAGGATGAAGATGGCCGGCTTCTGCACCAGCACCCGCATCAGCGAAACGAGCTGCCTTTGCCCCATCGAGAGCCGCCCGCCCCGCTCGCCCACCTGGGTGAGCAAGCCGTCGGGCAGCGTATCCACCCAATCCCCTTCGCCGATCGAATAGGCGATTCGCTCGATCTCTGCTTGCGTGGCATCCGGGCAGGCATAACGGATATTTTCCAAAACCGTCCCTGAGAAGAGGAAGGGCACCTGAGATACGATGCCAAGCTGCCGGCGGTAAGAATGCAGATCGAATGTGCGAATATCCATCCCATCTACCAGCAAACGTCCGCGTTGGAATTCATAGAACCGCGCGATCAAGCGCGCCAGCGAGGATTTCCCGGCCCCGGTGTGCCCCACCACGGCGAGCGTCTCGCCGGGTGGAATGTGCAGGCTGAAGTCATCCAGCACCGGCTCCGTTTCTTTGTAATGGAAATCCACATGCTCGAACTCAATTTCACCGCGCAGAGGCGGAACCGGCCGTGAGTCGCTCTGCACAACCGCCGGTTCGGCATCGATGAGCGCGAAGACACGCTCGGAGGCCGAAAGCCCCGATTGAATCTGCGTCCAAAAGGAAGCCAGGTTCATCACCGGGAACAGAAAGCGGTCCAGGCTGAGGATGAACAGATACCAGGCCCCGGCAGTCACCAATCCTTGCGCAGCGCTCAAACCGCCCGCGTATACCAGCAAAGCCGTCGCAAGCCCGCCGATCGTGTTCAGAGTCGGGAAAACAATCGACAGCACCAACCCCCTCTGCACATTGACTTGATACGAAAGCAGGTTGGCGCGTTCGAAGATCGCGTAAATGCTCCTCTCCTGGCGGTAATTCTTTGCCACGGCAATGCCGCTGACGGTTTCTTTGATCGTCGAGTTGACTTCAGCCATCGCCTGCATCCCGCGGCGTGTCACCCGCCGTGCGAGCGTACGGTAGCCAATTGCCATGCCGAACACGATAGGAATGATGGTGAACACCGCTAACGAAAGCTTCCACTCGATGCCCACCAGGACGACCGCCAGGATAAGCGCTTCGGCCACCTGCGAGACCAGGTCGGTGATGAGCGTGACGAGCTGGCCGAAATCGCGCGTATCATTGGTGATGCGTGAGAGCACCTTGCCGGAAGGGAACTGGTCATAGAACGAAAGGTCATGCGCCGAAGCCGACCGAAACGCATCGGTTGCCAGCTTGACGGTAGTGTCGGCGATGGCCCGCACCGTCAGGCGCCGGCGGCCATAGTTGGCCAGCCAGGAGAAGAACCCCACGGCCAGGACGACCGCACAGATCAGATAAATTCCACTTCTTGCACCGCTGTTTTCTACCCAATCCACGCCGCGAGATACCACCACCGGCTGGACGGCCCCAAGCCCGGCCATCGCCAGCACCAGCCCGGCAATCAACAACAATCGAACTCGCTGCGGCTTGAAATACCCGGCAATCCGCCTCACCAACACCCGGTCGGTGTACTGGCGATCATATTTTTCCACGTTGAGGCTGCCAAAGAATCCCATACTTTACTCGCTAAAAATGCGCCGGTAGGCTTCGGAGGTGCGTAAAAGGTCTTCGTGCGTGCCCATCGCAATCAACCGGCCCTTCCTCAAAACCAGGATGAGGTCGGCCCAGCGGATCTGCGAGAGGCGGTGGGTGATGATGAAGGTCGTCCGACCACGGGCGGCAGTGAAGATTGCCCGCTGGATTTTATCTTCGGTTGCGCTGTCGATCGCGCTGGTCGAATCATCCAGAATTAGGATGCGCGGATCGGTGAGGAACGCCCGCGCCAGGGCCACGCGCTGGCGCTGCCCGCCCGAAAGCGTCACGCCGCGTTCGCCGATCACTGTCTGATAGCCTTCTTCGAAAGATCGAGCGAATTCATCTGCCTGGGCCGCCCTCGCCGCCTGCAAGACTTCATCCATGCTTGCATCCGGCTTGCCAAAGGCGATGTTCTCGGCCAAACTGCGAGAAAAGAGGAAAATATCCTGCTCGATGATCGAAATGTTCCGCCTCAGCGCTTCCAGGTTCCAATCGCGCACATCGATTCCATCCACCAGCACCTGCCCCGAGCTGGCATCATAAGTGCGGTTGATCAGCCGCGCCAGCGAGGTCTTCCCCGATCCCGTCTGCCCAACGATCGCCACCGTCTGCCCGGGCTTGACCGAAAAGGACACGTTCTGGAGCATGCAGTCGTCATCGTTGTATGCGAAACACACGTCGCGGAATTCCACCGCACCGGTCATCGGCCCCTGGTAGCCGGCGATGTTTTGATCGAGGTCGGTTTCGCGGTTGATCAACTCCAGGATGCGCCGCGCGCCGGCCAATCCCAATGATATCTGCGAATAAGCCCACAACGAGGTAAAGGTCGGGAAGTCGAGCATCAACAGAATGCCAAAATAACCGACCACATCACCCACAGTGAGAAGGCCCTGGCTGTAGAGCAGCAGCGCATGGAACAGCCCACCGGCCAGGGCCGTGCTCAGCAGCAGCAGCGGCAAGAAGCGCGCTTCCACGTCGCCCTGGCGCACTGCAGCATCGCGGTAGCGGCGCACATTGGCTTCGAAGAGATCCACCTCGGCCTGCTCCTGCGCCGAACCTTTGACGGTCTCGATGCCCTCCAGTGCTTCGGCCAGGCGGGTGTTGAGCTGCCCAAAAGAACCTCGCACGCGGTCGGTGATCGGCCCCAGGGTCGAAAGATATTCACGCAGCGCAAAGATATACGCGATGATAAAGAGAATCGGGGTGATCACCAGGCTTGGGTGGTAACGCGGAGCGACAATCAACGGCATGATCAAGAAGTTCAAAGAGCCGATGACCAGGTTGAACCCCGGGCTGAACATAAAGTTGACCTCGCGCACATCATTGGTTGCGCGAGCCATCGTATCACCCACGGGCTGCAGGCTGTGAAACGTCATGCTCTTCCCAAGCAGGCTCACGTACAGCTCGTTGCGCACGTCGCGTTCCACCTTTTGCGCCAGAAGCTCGGCCCCAAAGTTGCGCCCAAATTGGAGCAGCCCGCGGCCAACCGAGCAGGCGGCGATGATCAGCGCGTAGCGCAAAAGCAGCTGCAGAGCAGGCGGCTGGGCCATGACGGCGTTGAACGCCTGCCCGATGATCGTCTGGACGATGGCCAGGAAGCCGGCATTGCCCACCGCTCCAACCAGAATGAGCAGCCACAACGGCCACTTATTCAAGGAATGCGAAAGCACCCATCGGATGGGGCTGCGCCGGTCGGCATGATAAGGAAGCGGGAGGGTAAATTCTGCGCTGGAATTGGCTGCGGTCATTCGGAGATTTCCTCTAAGTTGCAACTGCGGAGAAGCAAGCCGAACCGGATAAGAACCGGCCTTCTGCACGTGCGTCAATCGAGTGGTGGCAGTACTGAAGGATCATTCTAACATAAAGCCGGTTTTGATCTATGGTAAAATGTTTCTTAAGCCGCGCCAGCCAATGCCCCTGTAGCTCAATGGACAGAGCACCTGCCTTCTAAGCAGTTGGTTGAGAGTTCGAATCTCTCCTGGGGCGCCTTATTTGTAAAAGGAGGTTGTATGTCGGAAAGAACCGGAATTTACAAATTCCGTGGACAGGACGCCCCCATCGTTGGACCCGACATCGAAATCGGCCAGGCTGCGCCTGAATTCCACGCTCACACACTGGAATGGGAATGGATTCCCGTCCTCGCCTCCACCCAAGGGAAGGTACGGATCATCGCGGCATTGCCTTCACTGGAAACCTCGGTGTGCGACCGCGAAACCCGGCGCTTCAACCAGGAAGCCGCCGGCTTGAGCAAGGATATCGCCGTGGTGGTGATCAGCGCCGACCTTCCTTACACCCAAAAACGCTGGTGCGGCGCCGCCGGAATCGACCAGGTGATGGTCGTCTCCGATCACCGCGAGGTGGAATTTGGTGTGAAGTACGGCTGCCTGATGAAGGATCAACGCATCCTCCGCCGGGCAGTCTTCGTTATCGACCGTCGGGGCATCGTCACATATCGCGATTACATGCCCGCAATGGGCGATGAACCCAATTATGATGCCGTACTGGCAGCAGCTCAAAAAGCGCTGGAAGGGTAAAGGTTGCTATGATCACAGTGACTTTTCGCCCCCTGCAAATCCACAGCCTGCACAGCCCTGAGCAGAATGAATACATGCTGTTTAACTGGCGCCTGTCAGGTCATTCGCACATCTGGCGCCCGCCCACCGACCTGCTCGAATTGGAAGATAATTTCCTGGTGAGAGTCGAAATCGCCGGGATGGATGAGAAGGATTTCGAGATCAGCCTCGATCAGAGCCTGCTCACCATCCATGGGGTTCGGTATGACATCCCCGACCGCCGCGCTTACCACCAGATGGAAGTGAACATCGGCGAATTCTTCACCGTCATCGAAATCCCCGGCCCCATCGATGCGGAACGAGTCAGCGCCGAATACCAAAAGGGTTTCCTTTGGGTGACTCTCCCCAAGAGCGAACCGAAACAGATCCACATCAACGAGTGACCCACCTTATGGCAGCATCGCGATGGAATACCAACCCGGCTCAATTCTTTAAATGGCTTGAAGACGAAGAAAACAGTATTAAGGAAAATTACTCCGATTTGATCATTCAATATATGACCGAACAGTCGCAAAACGAGGGGGATTCGATGGAGGATCTATCTGGCTCGTCCGAAGCGCCGATCTCTGCCGCCTCCATTCCTGCCAACCTGCCGATCCTCCCGCTGCGCGGGCTGGTCGTGTACCCGCAAACGGCAGTGCCGCTCACCATCGGCCAGCCAAGGTCGATCCGCCTGGTGGATGACGTCGTCGTTGGAGAGAAACTGATCGGGCTGGTGACCGCGCGCGACCCGGAGATCGAGAACCCCGGGCCAGACGATCTCTATCGCGTCGGCACGGTGGGGATGATCCACCGCATGTTCCGCGCGCCGGATGGCACGATCCGCCTGCTCGTGCAGGGCGTCAACCGCTTCACGCTGGGCGAGTTCACCCAGATAGAACCTTACCTGAAAGCCAATATCACCCTGGCCCCCGAAAAAATAGAAGAGGGTCTGGAAATCGAAGCCCTGGCGCGGAACGCTCGCGAGCAGTTCAACCACATTGCCGAGATGATTCCCTCCTTTCCGCGCGAGCTGGTTGGGTCCATCAGTTCCATCGAAGACCCTCTGCAGACGGTTTACACCATCGCCAATTTCCAGCGCATGGAGCTTTCGGATTCGCAGGCGATTCTCGAGATCAACTCCGTCACTGAAAAGCTGCATAAACTCGTCTCAATTCTCACGCGCGAGAGCGAAGTTTTGGAGCTGGGCCAGAAGATCCAAAATGAGGCCCGCTCTGAAATCGAGAAGATGCAGCGCGAATACTTCTTGCGCGAGCAGTTGAAGGCGATCCAGAAAGAACTGGGTGAAGGCGACGAGCAGGCCGCCGATGTGGAGGAATTCCGCAAGAAGATCGAAGCGGCGAAAATGCCCGAGGAAGCCGAGAAGCAATCGCGCCGCGAACTCGACCGCCTCTCACGCCTGCCCACGGCGGCGGCGGAATATGGCGTCATCCGCACCTACCTGGATTGGCTCGTTTCGATCCCCTGGAGCAAATCCACCGAAGACAACCTCGATATAGCCCACGCGCGCGAAGTGCTCAACCAGGATCACTACGGCCTGGAAGACGTGAAAGACCGCATCCTCGAATTCCTGGCCGTTCGAAAGCTGCGCCTGGAGCGGTACGAAGAATTTGCCCAGCCTTCGGCGACCGACCGCATCCGCAAGGAACGTGAAGGGGTCATTCTGTGCTTCATCGGCCCGCCCGGCGTCGGGAAGACTTCGCTTGGCCAGTCGATCGCCCGCGCCCTCGGGCGGAAGTTCATCCGCATCTCGTTGGGCGGGGTGCGCGACGAGGCGGAAATCCGCGGTCACCGGCGCACGTACATCGGCGCGATGCCCGGGCGAATCATCCAGGCGCTGCGCAGGGTGGAATCACACAACCCGGTCTTCATGCTGGATGAAATCGACAAGTTGAGCTTCGACTTCCGCGGCGACCCGGCCTCGGCCCTGCTCGAAGTGCTCGACCCCGAGCAGAACAACGACTTCCGCGATAATTACATCGAGGTCGGTTACGATCTCTCACAGGTGATGTTCATCACCACCGCCAACCAGGTGGAGACGATCCCCGCCCCACTGCTCGACCGCATGGAGGTGATCCGCATTTCCGGCTACACCGAAAATGAAAAGGTCGAGATCGCCAAGCAGTACCTGGTTCCGCGGCAGCTGCGCGAAAACGGGCTGCACAAAGACGAAGCCTCCTTCCGCGACGAAGCCCTCCGTTTGATCATCCGCACCTACACCCGCGAAGCCGGGGTGCGCAACCTGGAACGCGAAATCGGCTCCGTCTGCCGGAAGATCGCCACCCGCCTGGCCGAAACCGGCGAAAAGACGGCGGAAATCGATGAAAAACTGGTGCGAGAATTCCTCGGCCGTCCGCGCTATTTGGGCAACGAAGAGATCAACGTGCGCACATCCCAGCCCGGGGTCGCCACCGGCCTGGCCTGGACGCCCGCAGGCGGCGATGTGCTGTTCATCGAGGCCACCCGCATGCCCGGGAATAAAGGGTTCACCGTCACCGGGTCGATCGGCAATGTGATGCAAGAATCGGCGCGTGCGGCCCTCTCCCTCGTCCGTGCGGGCAGCGAGCATTATGGCCTCCCGGCGGATTTCTTCGAGAAGACCGACATCCACGTGCACATCCCGGCCGGTTCGCAGCCCAAAGACGGGCCGTCGGCCGGCGTGACCATCGTCACCGCGCTGGTGTCGCTCCTCACCGGACGGCCGGTGCGCTCCGATGTGGGCATGACCGGTGAAATCACCCTGCGCGGCCAGGTGCTGCCGATCGGCGGCGTCAAAGAAAAGGTGCTGGCAGCCCACCGCGCCGGCCTGAAGTGCGTCATCCTGCCCAAACTGAATGAGCCGGACCTGGACGACATCCCCGATGAGATTCGTGCCGCGTTGAAATTCATCCTGGTAGATCAGATTGACGAAGTCTTAGCGAATGCGCTTGAAGCGCCAGCTACAGAAGCTCCTCGGCTAGCCGATGCTCCCGCGGTTGCTCAGGAAGTCGCTGCCGGGAATGGAAAACCGCCCAGGTCTCGCAAGAGAAAGGCCAGTGCAGATGAAAATCATGCTGGTTGACGACGACCGCACGATGCGCGCCATGCTGAAGGTGCTGCTCGAGATGGAACATCACCAGATCACCACCTGGAACGGCCAGCCGGAATCGGATATCTATAGCCAGATCTGCGCCGAACGGCCCGACGTCTTGCTGCTGGATGTATTTCTACACGAAGTCAGCGGGATGGAAATCCTGAGCCGTTTGCGGACCGACCCCGATCTGCGCAATATCCGCGTGGTGATGACCTCTGGAATGGCAATGAAAGAGGAATGCCTGGCTGCCGGCGCAGATGCCTTTCTTCTGAAGCCGTACATGCCCGACGATCTGACCAATCTATTAAGGCAATTTGCGGCTGAACCTCATTCATGAGCATCCGGGTAGCTATCCTGACAGTTTCAGACCGTTCCGCGCGCGGCGAGCGCGCCGACGCCTCCGGCCCGGCTCTGGCTGCCGCCGCGGTAGAACGCGGCTGGGAGGTCACATTGACCGGCATCGTCCCCGATGACCTGCAAGCCATCCAGGCCGCACTCGTCGATTGGTGCGATTCAGGCCGGGCCGACCTCATCTTAACCACCGGAGGCACGGGCTTCGCTCCCCGCGATGTGACCCCCGAAGCCACCCTGCCCATCCTCGAAAGACTGGCCCCCGGCCTGGCCGAAGCAATGCGCGCAGAGAGCCTCAGGGTCACACCCCATGCCATGCTTTCCAGGGGAGTGGCCGGCATTCGCCGGCGAACGATCATCATCAACCTGCCCGGAAGCCCCAAAGCCGCGCTCGAAAACCTGACCACCATCGCGGGCGTGCTGGAACACGCCGTTGAGCTGCTCAACGAAAGCCCCTCGGCCGAAGCAGGCCACAGCAGGTAATTCATCGTTTGCAAAAACTACTCCGGCTTATCATCGCCGGAGTTGTTTTTTGTCTTGGTTAATCAGAGAACCGTTTCCAGGCTGTCTTGCAGCGGGACGTCGTATTTCACCATCACGATCGGAATGCCGCGGCGCTTCAGCCGGTACAGGAACTCGTCTGCCCGCAGGGTGCTCCCAAACGAGGTTCCTTCGAGATACACCATCACCGGCCGCAGCCGGCGCATTAACAAGGCGTCCACGGCCAGCTCCACGCCCGGTTGAGCACTGGGAGTGATCAAGACGACCGTAGAAGCGCGCGGAAGCTGGGGAGCTTCCGTCTCCACCAGCCCCACTAACGGCAGCTTGCCGTTCGATTTCAGGAAAGTCAGGTTTTCGAGGATCTTGTTCAACTGCCGCTCGCCGCGTTCCGGCGGAAGGACAATCGTCACCTCGCTGGCGCAGATCACCCCAACCGCCCGGCCCTGGCGCAGGTAATAAGCCGCAATGGAGCCTGCGGCGCTCACAGCGTACTCAAAGGTATCGGGCGGCAGCTTGAACGGGTTTTCATTGCGCTTCATCCATAGCTGATCGATGCGCAGCACCGGTTGCGGCTCTCCGCTGGCGATATGAACACTCCTGTCGGCATCGAGAAAGATCCACACATCGGCCTGGGGATCTTGCTCGAATTCCTTCACCATCAGGCGTTCTTTCCGCGCCGAAGATGGCCAGTGGATCGAACGCAGCGCATCGCCAGGCATGTATTCGCGCACGCCTGCGGCCTGGGGTGTCACCTCGGTGGCTTTCTGCAGGATGGCCTTCCCGCCGGGGAACTGCCCCACCGGCGATGGAAAGCGCATCAGGTTGACGATATACGGCAGGACCAGCAGTTCGTGTTCTCCTTGTACCAGGCGCGTTTTTTTGAACAGCCCGAACGGGTCGCCGGAAGAAACCACCGTCGGCCCAAGGCGGAACGCCCCGCGCTGGTTGAGCAGTGTGTATGCCACGTAACTGCGCTGCTGGTTCCCACCGATGAGCGACAGCACCCGCGATCCGGCGTTCCCAGGCAGGCCCGATTCGTCGTTGATCTCCAGCCACAACCTGGCCAACGGCAGCCGGTTCGAAACGCGGTAGCGCTCCTCGAAGATCTGGCCCACCTGCTGGCGCAGCACGCGCGCATCCCTGCGCACCCACACCGCCGTGAGAGAAAAGTAAGCCCACACCCAGCTCACCGCCAGCAGACCGACGCACACCACCACGATGCGCGTGAAGATGCGGATTTCCGTCTGGTCTTTCAACTGTTCGGGAATCGGGAACGGCCCGGCGGGAAAGAACAGCCCCCCCAGGATCGCAAAAGCCAGCAGGGCCAGGATGGCCCAGAAGGTTCGGCGAACGCTCATCGCGGCTCAGGCTTTGCTCAGCAGACCACCCGGAACAGGCAGGTTGTGGACAATTTCCTTGACGATTTGAGCCGAAGTGAGGTTCTTCAGGCGCGCTGCCGGGTTGATCACAATCCGGTGCGAGAGGACAAAATCTGCCAGAGCTTTGATATCATCTGGCAGCACGTAATCTCGCCCTTCGATGGCGGCCCGCACCTGCCCTGCGCGGAAGAGACCCAGGCTGCCGCGCGGGCTTGCGCCGAGGTAAACATCCTGGTTCTCACGTGTCGCGCGCGTCAACTCAACAATATAGCGTTTGACCGCCGGTGAGACAAATACCTGCTTCACGGCTTCCTGCATGGCGGTCAGTTCATCGAGGCTTACCACAGGCTCGATCGTGTTGATCGGGTGCTGGAACTGTTGATCGCCCATGATCTTGATCTCATCATCCAGGCTCGGATATCCCAGGCGGATGCGCAGCAAGAAGCGATCCAGTTGAGCTTCGGGCAGCGGGAAGGTGCCTTCATACTCGATCGGGTTCTGAGTGGCCATCACCAGGAAAGGCCGCGGCAAGGGGTGAGTCTTGCCATCCACCGTCACCTGGCGCTCTTCCATCGCTTCGAGCAAGGCCGATTGCGTCTTCGGCGTGGCGCGGTTGATCTCATCGGTCAGGATCACCTGCGCCATGATCGGCCCCGGGCGATATTCAAAATCGCGCGACACCTGATTGAACATCGACACCCCGGTCACGTCGCTGGGCAGCATATCGGGGGTGAATTGTATACGGTTGAAGGTGCAGCCGAGTGACTTTGCCAGGGCGCGCGCCAGCATCGTCTTCCCCACCCCTGGAACATCCTCGATCAAAATGTGACCCTGGCACATCAGGCCAATTAAAGTCAGCTCCAGCACCTGCCGTTTACCGACGATCACTTTCTCCAGATTGGCGAGAATTTTATTGCCCAGCGCCTGCACATCCGCTACGGTCAGTGTTGTTTCCATCCGCGATCTCCGTTTAAAAAGGTCGGCTCATCATTCTAGATGAGCCGGGGTTTCCGTCTATGGAAAATCCAGGTTCCCAGCAGCCCAACCAAAACAAGTATACTCAACAATTCGCCAATGTAAAATGTAAATGGGCGATATTGCAGAACGATCTTGTGCCTGCCGGGCGGAACCTCGACTGCCATGAACGTATAGTCTGCGCGGTAGATCGCAGCAGGCTGCCCATCAATGCTTGCCACCCAGCCGGGGTACCAGGTTTGCGATAGAAATACCCAGCCGGCTTTGGTCTGATTGGTTTCTATACGCAGCCCGGCACTGCCGGTCCGCTGCACCGTCAGAGGTTGCCAGTTCGGAGCAGAACACCCTTGCCCGGTTCGGGCTGGATCTTCCACCTGTAATATCCCCAGGCTGAAGCTGCGCCGCGCCATCGTGAGCAAAGCCTCCGTGCCGGTTGGATGGAACCGGGCGCATTCGAACCATGCCGCAGCGAACCCACCGGTGAAAGGCCGGTAACGCACCCCCGCGAGCGAGACAGGGTCGAGAACTTCCACCAGCCCGGTGTTCATCCGCCTGAGCATGTCACTCAGCCGGGCGCCGGATGCGCGGTCGGCCAATTTCATCCAGGCCGCATACCGCGCCGGAACGATCGGGTCAAAGTTGCCTGCCAGCGCCACTCCCTCCAGCAGGTTCAGGTTGGGCAGCAATGCGGTGCGCATCCTCCCACGGTCTTCAAGAGAACGGTAATCCTCAAAGCGAAGGAAACGATCGAACTTGAGCGAATATTCATCTTTACGGCTCAGGTAGATGCGCTTATCGCCCAGCATTGAACGTGCATCTGCCAGAGAGTCCATCGTCCCGGCATAGAAGTCGGCTTTGACCATCGGGTTCAGGTACCAACCCGCGGCAAGCAGGTCGGCGACCGTCCAGGCGGCCACCAGGCAGGGCCAGGCAACCTTCCAGGCGGGCCTGTCTTTCAGGCCGGTGAGCAGCGCCAGCGCGCCTGTGCCGAGTGCCCAAAAGCCGGCCTGCGCCAGCGCAAGCACAAAGGTGAGCTTAACATCGTGAAGGCTCAGCCAGCCCGCACCGGCCCCCAGTGTCACCGCGAAAGCCCCTGCCGTGCCCAGCCGCAGCCAGTAGAGGCCCTTGCCGCGCGGGTAACGCCAGGCATCCACCTGGCTGGCGGCGAGCAGGATCAACGCAAGCACCAGCCAGACCATGTAACGCGCCGGTGCCTGGAACATATCGAAACTGGGGATGTGCCGGTAAAGGAACGGGAACAGCGGAGTGTTGCTGCCCAGCGCAAAGAGCGCCCCCACCAGAATAACCGCCCACAACAGGCGGACGGCGGGTTGAGGAAGCCAGTTCAGGTTGTCGCCCTCCCGCCGCTTAAATACCCGCGGTAGCGATCCGAGCGCAAGGATGAACGGCAGCATGCCAATATAGAGGTGGTCTTCCCAGAAGCTGGCATACCCCCAATAGTTGCCCTTCCCGGGGTTCCCGAAAAAATCTGGTGCGATTATGGAGAGGAACCGCCAGGGCCAGAAGGAATAGGTGAGCGCCTCCTGAAAGCCCACTTCGCTGGCGCGCTGTGACTGACTGAGGTATTCGAACGTTGGGATCAGCTGAATGCTCGCCAGGAGCGCCGCAACCAACCCGGCTGCCGCAAACCTGCCCAGGTCTCGCGCCAGGGCCTTCCACCCACCTTCGAGCAGGGCGCCGAGGGCCACCCATGCGGCGGCAAATTCGATGGTGTACCAGGTGAGCTGCGCGTGCCCTGCCAGGAGTTGCATTGCCAGGCAGGCAGCCAGCGGCAGGCTTAGCCAGGGTTTATGCGTAGGTTCTTCCTTGTGCTTCACCGGGCTGGCAAGTTCATCGGCCCAGCGCAGGACCCACGGAATCCACGCGCCCACCCACACCATGCTGATGAATTCCATCCGCCCGATGAAATACCCCGTCAGGGCGTATGCCATGCCGCCGACAGCCTGGGCCAGGGCGCTTGCCCCTGAGCGGCGTAAAAAAGCCGACATCCCCCAACCGCCCCAGGCCAGGTGGAGCATCGCCAGGAAGGTATAACCCCAGGCAACCCAGGGCGCTCCGCCTGCCAGCCCAAGCGGGCAGAGCAGCCAGTTGGGCGGATAGAAGAAAGCCGACTGGTAATTCGCCAGCAGTGGAGCGCCCATGCCGTTCAACGCATTCCATAAAGGTAACTGCCCGCTCTGCAGCTGGCGCAAGGCTTCCATCCACCACGGCACAAACTGCAAAGCGGGTGTGCCCCAAAACAAGGCTTTCCCCTGCACGAGCTCCCGGCCCACGAGCACGAGCGGTCCAAGCGCAACCGCCAGCGCCACCCAGAAGCCGGCAGGAATCGACTGGAATTTCCAGCCACCCCCAGCTTTCACTGCGGCGCCTCGTAGGAGAAGATTTCATACCCGTCTTGCGAGAAGACCGGGCGCAGATAACTGGTCACTTCGGGGTTCCAGCTTCCAAGCTGCTTTTCCAGCGGGCCCCAGAAGACGAAGTCAATGCCCAGCTCATTCAACAGCGACCTTCGCTCCGAATCATCCGTCGAGGGCTGGAAGAAACGCTCGACCCTCGGTTTCAGTTCATTCACCCCCAGGCTTTCGGGTCCATGCCCTATGGCTACGCGCAAAAATACGTGCGCCGGCAACACCGTTGAGGTGTCGTAGCTCGCTAGCACGCTCGCTCCCTTCTCGGCGTGCTCTGCCAGGTAAGAATAGGCCGCCAGCTCCCCGGCGGGCCGGAACAGAGGGTAACCCGGTTTCAACAGGCTGGCGAACGCTCCTGAAAGCAGCGCCAGGCCCGGCAGCAGGCCGATCGAAAGCCACACCGGCACCCATCGACGCGCCTTCGGCGCCAATCTGAGCGCCCCCAGGCACGCCAGGGCGACCAATGCGACCCAAAACCCCTCGGGCAGCCGCCGCTGGAGGTTATACGGAAGATAAGCCAATACCGGGAAAGCAAAGAACCACGCGAGCAGCAGGCTGTTCTTTTCATCCAGGTGTTTGAAGGACCAGACCGCCCCCAGCACCGCCAGCGGCAGCGCAAGCCCAAAGGCGAGCAGGTAATCGCCCGCAGGCGGTGAAAGCAGGATGTTTTGCGCCTGCCAGCGCTTCAAGAATCCATCCACCTGGAAGGAAATGAACGTGTAAACCACCAACGGGGCCGAGAGGCAGCCGATGGCGATGGCTTTCTTCGCTTGCGCAAACCAGCTCTGCCAGGCGGCAGAGCGCCATGCCCTCAGCGCGTTGAAAGCAAGGTGCGCAGCAAGCACCGTCCATCCCACCACCACCGCCAGCGGCTGGAAGAAGCCCATCGCCAGCCACAACCAGCCGCCCATCAGCGCATCTTTCCAATGGGAGGCGTTGAGGTAACGCACAAGACCCCACAGGAGCAGCGCCCGCGCCCAGGCCAGGTGTGGGATCGCCAGGATGCCGAGGAAACCAAACGTCTCTGGCGAGTAGAACTCGAGCGGCATCGGGCCTTTCCAAAGGCTGCCCAGGCCAAAAATGGATAAGATTCCCAGCCCGCCGCCGAGAGTCGCCGTCACCAGCGCCAGCCTGCGCCACCCCACCGGCTGGATGAACAGCGAGAAGAAATCATACGTCGCCAGCACCGCCAGGCAGCCCCCTGCCACCCGCAGCAGGTGGAACAGAGCCACGAGCTGCTCATACTGGCCGGGAGGGCTGGTCAGCTTGCCCAGGAGCAGGTAAGGTAAGAAAGCCAGGAAGCCCGCCTGAGGTTCCAGCGTGTACGGGGTGCTGAACAGCCAGTTCCCTGCCGCCCCAGAAAGCATTTTGGCCAGGTAAGAAAAACCGTCCTCCGAGGCCACCAGCAGGCCGCTGTAACGCCATGTGTCGGTCTGGAAGGCGTACCCCGCCAGGTAGGGCAGCGTGGTGAGGACCGCCACCCCAACCGCGAACCACCTCACCCATCGCCGTTCACCTTGCGCGAGCATGTTCCCTCCGCAAGGCGGATATTGTGTAAACCCCAACGCAAACCAATGTGATCAAACTGACCCCCGTGCCGAGATAGAACCGCGTTGGCCTGTACTCCAGACGGATCCGGTGCGAGCCTTCCGGCAGTTCCAGCCCGCGCAAGATGCCCACCGAAAGCAACGGTTGCGGTTCACCATCAAAGGTGGCTGCCCAGCCAGGGTAAGCCACTTCAGAGAGCACCAGCAGGCCAGGGCCTTCCGCGACCAGATCGATGCGGTTAGCCGTCTTTAAGACCATCGGCGTAGAGAGAATATCCTCGCCGGGCTGTGAGCCAGCCCCCTGCACCCAGGCCCGCGGCCGTTCGTAGCGATTCGTGTACAGGTACGTCGTCCCATACTGCCCGGCGGGTTCCAGGCCCTCGGCTGTGATGGGGAATTCGGCAGCCACATACCGTACATTCAACAGCCCAAGCAGCCTTGCATCCGGCCTGGCCCCCCGGTTATCGGTGGAGGGGTCGCCCTGCGGGAAGGGCGGCAGGGTCACGCTGTAGCCTTCGGAGGTAAAACCGCCGGCTTTCGCCAGGAAATCCACGTAAGACTTCAGCTGCAGCGGGTCGATTCCATCCGCCAGCTCGATTCTCAGCATTGCGGCGGTTTGTTGGGGAATGCTATAAGAAGGCGAATACACTCGGTAGAAATCCATCGCCCGCTCGGTCAGCAGCATCGCCGCCGCCTCGTTGCCCTGCGCGAGAATCTCGCCTTTTGGGCGGTAATCCAGGCTGATGAGGTTCACGCTGGTCAGGTCGAAGAGCAGCCAGCCGCAGAACAAACAGGCCAGCCTGCCAGATGTGAACCGCCCCGAACGCGCCATGAAAAAAATTGCCAGCGTTCCGGCTAGGCTGAGCGTGCCCCAAATGAAGCGCACCGGCGCCTCGCCGCTCGCGGCCCACACTGCCGCGCTCAACGCCGCCACGAAGAATCCGAGCCCCGCAAGCACCAGCAGCGGGTTGAATTTCGGCAGCGAGCGCAGGCTTTCAGGGCTCGCCAGTAATGTATCCAGCCCGAGGCTTGCCGCAACAATGAGCGCGAAAAGCCCTGCGGCCAGCATGCGCGGAGGCACGCGCAGCAGGCTCACGCCCGGCAGCGAGGCCAGGGCATTGAACCAGGGCAACTGGTCTCCAAGCGCCCATAAAACGCATAACCCGAAGAGCAGCCACCAGAAGAAAGCACGCCCCCGCGACGGCCGGAAAGCCAGGGCCAGCATCGCCAGGCCAAGCACCGCGCTGCCTGGGTAAACCGCCCATTCGGCCGTGCCGCCCATCTCAGGAACCAGCAGCCCCAGCAGGCGGGCAACCGGCAGCGAAAGCGCCCCAACGTCTCTGGCTTGCATCAGCCCGCGGGTAGATAGTCCCACAAATTCGCCGAGCGGCAAGAGCAGCGCGGCCCCCATCAGCCCGGCCAGCGCCACGGTGAGCAGGCTCTGAGCTCCCCAGGCGGCAAGCCGTGGATTCCCTTGCCCGGCAAGCAGCATGCGGAGGTTAAACACCGCCCAGAGGGTTCCGGCAATAAAAGCCATGCGCACATCGGCTAACAAAATGGTTCCCAGGAGCAACCCGGGAAGCAAAAGAAAAGCTCGCCGCCTGCCGGCATATTGTTGGGCCAGCAGCAGCCAGGGCATCCACCCCGCGGCATACAGCATGGTGAGGTGCCCCGCCCCTAGGTGAGCCTGGAGCTTGGGCAGAGCTTCCCATGCCAACCCGCCAAAGATCGCCGGCCACCGAGCGCAGCCCTGCGAACGCAAAAACAGGTACATTCCGGCCCCGCCAAGCAGCAGATGCAAGACTGCCACCGCGTTCAACCCCAATGGCAGCGGCAGCAGCAAGGCAAGCCAGCCGGGCGGGTAGTGCAGCCCCGAAAGCGGGTCGGCTGCAAAGGGATATCCACCGAGGATCGTATCCGACCAGAGTGGAATTTCGCCCCGTTCGGCGATCGAGCGCTGAATGTAGAGCGCGTTAGGGTAATGGCTGATGGCGATGTCGTTATAATCGGCCCCGCGGTTAAAAATGAACCCCCCCAGCGAAGGCAGCAGGAAGAGCACCGGCAGGATGAGCAGAACAACGGGCTTTTTCATGGCTGGAAGGAAAACACAGAAACGCCGCCGCTCTGGAAGACAAGGTGTGCCCCTGGGAGGGCAGAAAGCAATTTTCCACCGGCAGACTCTTCGGCCAGCGCGTAATCAAAGGCCTGTGTTTCAACGAAGCCTTGCATTTGATCCTGGTTCATTTTCCCAGTAAGGAAATCAGTCACCTTCTGCTCGGTTTCGGCAGCGTTCAGGCTTTCGAACGGATGCCCGTAAAGCACGTTGCGTCCGCTCCAGGCCGGGATGAACATCCCCATGCGAGCGGAAGCCAGCACAAGCGAACCGGGCGGGGTGTTTTCGCCAAGCCACGTCACAGCCTCCATCTCTGGCCTGGAAAGATAGAGGATGGGATCTTGCGCAAAAGCCGCCCCCAGCCCGGAGAGGATCAACAGCACGTTGGTCAGGATTGAGACGGCAAACAACCCGGGGAACAGCCAGCCCCTTCTTCTGAGCTTCTCTACCGCGGCCTCCAGCGCGACCACCGCCAGGCCAGAAACGGGCACGTAAAGGCCGGTCAGAAACCTTCGCTGCAGGCTGAAGGGAAGATACACCAGCACCAGCCCAGCCGCCAGCCAGAAAGCCAACGTGCGGCCTTCGCGGTGGCCAGAGCGCCACACCAGCACGGCCCCCGGCAGGGCCAGAAGCAGCGCGGGCGAGAAGCTCGCGAGCACATCCCACGCCGGCGGGGTGAGTGTCTGGTTCTGACGGTTCCAGGCAGCCAGGGCCGGGTCGCCGAGGATAACGGCATACTGGTAAACGAGGTACAACCCGCCTGGAGCCATGGCAGCGATCGAAGCGAGGATCGTCTCGCGGGGGATGTTCTTCACATCGGCCGCCAGGAACCCCGCCAGCGGAAGCGCCAGCACGACGACGCCAAACGGCTGAACAATCCCTAGAACCAGGCTGAGCAGCGCCGTGAGGAAGATCCCCCCGCCGCCGCCCCCCAAGACGCGCAGGCTGAGCCACAAGATCAACGCCAAACCAAGCGGGAAATGCACATTGGCGTACATACTCAGGAACGGATAGGCTTCCGGAATCCAAAAATCGCCGGTGAGGTATCCCCCAGCCAGCGAGACGAGCCATCCCAACCCGGAACCGGCAGCAGCAAGCAAAAAGCTGCGCCAGGCTTTCTGCTCATCTCCCCCCGCTGCCCATTCGAAGAACTTCCACAGCGCAACCAGGAGGCACAGGGCCGATGCCACCCGCGCCAGGTGGAAAACCCACACGACCGGAACACCGCTCAGCCTGGCCAGATGGCCCAAAGCCAGGTAAAAGAGGAAAATGTAAGCCCCTTCGCCCTCAGGGGGAGAATAGAGCAGCCGGAAACGCCATTCGCCTTGATAGCCGAGCTGCATCTTGGCCAGATAGCTGTTGCCGTCCAGCGGGTTGAAGAGCAGACCGCCAAATACCTGCCCTCCTCCCGCCGCGCCTGCTGCGAGGATATACGGAAGTGTTACGCAGATCAGCACAAGGACGATCGCGATGGTTACCTTAATTTTCGGCGCCATATGGATACCGACCAGTATACTTGAGATCAAAATGCCCCGCAACTTGTTGCGCCCCAGGAAATACTTGCCCGCCTGCCGGTCTCATTCTATAATCACGGTATGAACCAGGCCGGCTCTCTTCACCGCTTGCAGCGCATCGATACACAGATCGATCAGATCGTAACCCGCCTGGCGCAGATCGAGAAACTTTTGCTGGAGGACGAGCGCTTGCAGGCTGCCCGCGCCGCCGCCGAATCGGCGCTCCACCGCTATGAGAAAGCCCGTTTGAACCTCCGCTCGCTCGAACACCTGAATCACGAGCAACAGGTGAAGATCGAACAGGCGAACGCGACGCTCTATTCCGGGATGGTAAAGAACCCCAAAGAGCTGCAAGACCTCGAAAAGGAAATTGTCTCATTAAAGAAATACCAACTCACCCTCGAAGAACAACAGCTCCAGGCAATGATTGAGTTTGAAGAAGCCGAGCAGGCATATCACGCGGCCCAGGAGCAAGAAAAGGCCGTCCAGGCCCAGGTCATCGAGGAGAAAGCCGGGTTGGCCGGAGAACGCAGCCAGTTGGAAGCGAAGCGCGCAAACCTGGAGCAAGAGCGCAGCGCCGCGCTTGGCCCCATCACAGCGGCCAACCTGGAAACCTACCTGCGCATCCGTGAGCAAAAGCATGGCATCGCCGTCACCGGCGTGGAAGACGATGCCTGCTCCACTTGCGGCGCCCAAATTCGCCCCTCTGAAGCGCAGTCGGCGCGGCTCTCCTCCACGCTGGTGTATTGCACTTCTTGCGGCCGGATCTTATTCGCCGGCTGACCCGCCATGCCCGACCTACCGCACATTGATCAAATCTCCTTCTGGCTCGGCTTTGTAGCCGCCACGTTACTCTGGTGGGTGCTCGGCAGGCTGCGCCCGTTGCTGCCGGCCATGCGCGAGCGCATCCGGCAGCTCATCCGTGCCATCCGCGAGCGCAACCTGCAAGGCGCGAACGATTTCCTGCGCCAGGAGACCATCCGCCGGGCGCAGCGCATGCATCTGGCCGCGCATCTCTTCCCGCTGGATGACCTTGTGCTCCCGCCCCTCCTGCTGGCCCCGCCGCCCCCGATTGACCCCGATGCGGCACCCAAGCCTGAATCTGCGGCCAGCCGCGAGCTGCCCTATCTTCCCGACTGGCCTGAATTCGTCTCCGGTTATGGTTACCCCCGCCTGACCCTGGTCGAGGCGCTTTCATTCAATGTGCCCATCGCGGTCACAGGCCGCCCGGGCAGCGGAAAGACCGTCTGCCTGGCGCACCTGGCCTGCCAGGTGGCGCGCAAGGAGACGGCGGCCGGCGAGTTGATGGATTACGCACCGATCTTGATCCACGTCCTCGACCTGGACGTGGCGCTGGACGAGAACAAAGACCCGGCCGAGGCCATCATCCGGTACATATCTGCCAGAGCGCCGGTCTTGCTCCAACCCCAGCTGAGAAGGTTGCTCGTCGAGCGGTTTCGCGAAGGCAAAGCGCTTCTTCTCCTGGATGGGTTCGATGAACTGCCGCCCGGCCACCACCGCCCTGTGGTGGAATACTTGAAGGCCCTCCTGAGCCGCTACCCCGAGACACGGCTGGCGCTCAGCGCCGCCCCCGATTGGATCGACGGCCTCTCGGAACTCGGCGCAATTCCACTCGCTTTATCGGCCTGGGGACAGCCCGAACGCGAGAGGCTCCTCAACCGGTGGGCTTCCGCCTGGAATGAGTACATCCTCCCGCAGCTTTCCAGGCATGGGGTAACTCAAGCCGTCTCCTCCGATCTGCTGACCGGCTGGCTGGCTTGCGAGCGCGGTTATGCCACGCCGCTGGAATGGACTCTGAAAGTCTGGGAAGTCTTCGCCGGCGATGTGAAAGGCCCGACCAACCTGGCCGCTATCGAAGCCTACCTGGGACGGTTCTGCAAGGGCATCATCACCCGTCCCATTCTGGAAAAGATCGCCCGGCAGTTCCTTGTGCGCGGGCAGGCAGCCATCGCATACGGCGAACTCGACCGGGTGATCACCGAGCAGACCGGTCCGCGCCTGCCGGCCGTCATGCCTGCCCAGCCGGAAGAGGAGCAGACTCAGACGCTCAAGAACCGGAAGAAAGGCCGGCGCGATTTTATCCTCTCGGCCGGCGAACAGGCGCTGGAAGAATTGGTCAACTCGGGCCTGCTCGCAGAGCATTCCGGCGAGATGATCCGCTTCACCTCCCCGGTATTCACCGGCGTGCTGGCGGCTTTCCAGGTATCCGAAGAGGACCTTCTCAAGGCCGTGGCTGAGCCATACTGGCCGGTCTATAACCTGTCGCTCCATTACCTGGCCGCGCGCAGCAATGAAGCCGATTGGATTGATGAATTCCTGTTCGTAGAAAATTCGATCCTCGCCCGCAATTTACTGATCGCCGGGCGCTGGTTGATGGACGCCCTTCCCACAGCTGCCTGGCGCCCGCACCTTTTCCGATCGCTGGCCGGGTTGATCCAGGATGAATCCATTCCCCTTGGTCTGCGCACAAGGGCTACTGCGGCTTTCGTTGTCTCGAACGATGCCTCGCTGCCGCGCTTCTTCCGCCAATTGTTCACCTCGAAATCACCCATCGTCAGGCGCATCAGCCTGCTTGGCGCCGGAGCGTGGGGAGACCCGCTCCTCGTCCCCGATATCACAGCGCTCCTGTACGACCCTGATGAAGATGTGCGCATCGCCGCCTGCATGGCGCTGACGGCCATTCGCACCGAACAGGCCGTGAACTTGGCCGCCGAAGTGTTAATGAAAGGCGATGAGGGCACCCGGCAGGCCGCGGCCGAGGCCATCGCCCTCCTGCCAAAGATCGGCCCAGAGATCATCAAAGAAGCCGCCGCGATCGACGATATCCTCACCCGCCGGGCCGCCGTGTTTGGGCTGTACCAGCTGCACGACCCGTGGGCCATGCAGCTTCTCGAAAAGATGACGATCGAAGACAGCCAATGGGTGGTGCGCAATGTCGCCGCGCAGGCGCTGGAAGATCTGCAGAAACCGGATGACCACATTCCCAAACCGCTCCCAAAGCCGTGGGATTGCCCCTGGCTCATTGCCTTCGCGAGCAAACGCGGCCTTGGGGTGGCCCCGAACCAGCCGGTCAATGACCTGCTGCATCAGGCGCTTGCCACAGGCACGCTCGAAGAGCAGCTCGGTGCGCTCGAGTATGCCCGTTTCATCCACGATGACCGCATCCTGATCGACACGTACAGCCTGTTCTATTCAGGCCAGCGGGAGATCAGTGAAGCCGCATTACAGACAATCTATTACTGGTCCATCAGCGGGGTCAAACTTCCCCCTCCCCAACAGATGGTCTAATTCCCGCCGCCCAGCGAGCGCAGGATGCGCTTCTGGAGCTGGCTGGCATCCATTCCCGTCACTGTCACCAGTTTGTCCATTCCCGCTCCGCCGGCGACGATCTCCAGGTTGCCGGTTTGCACCCCAAGCAGGTCGCTCAAAAACCTGACCAAAGCCTGGTTGATGTTGTTATCCGGCCCCGACGCTTTCAATCGGATTTTAACGGTGCCGTCTTCCTGGATATCACTCACCTCGTCTCGGCTGGAGCGCGGCGTGACGCGAATGGTCAATGCCGCGCCTAATTGCCCGTCATGAAGTTTGTACTTTCGTCTGGCTGTATCCACTGCATCACCCTATTTGTCGGACCAAAGCTACCAGAAGCGATTCGATCACTTGAATGAGCAAGATCAACACAATCGGGCTGAAATCCAACCCGCCCGCCGAAGGGATGACCCGGCGAATTGGCGCATACATCGGCTGTAAAATGCGGCCCAAGGCTTCGCGGATCGGGTGATACGGCGAGAGAAAGAATGACAACAGCGCATCGGCAATGATCGCAACAGTTAAAACCTGGCCGATTGTTTGAATGATAATCGCGAGAGTGTAACCCATATCTTTATTATAACGGTTTCGCTGGCCGCGGGCCAACAATGGCAGTGCCTAGCCGCACAAGAGTTGCTCCTTCTTGGACAGCCACCGGGTAATCGACGCTGGTCCCCATCGAGAGCTCCGCCAGGTCCGCCGCCGGGCAGCGCCGCGCGAGGAAATCCCTCAGGCGCGCAAGGCGCACAAACGCCGGGCGCGAAAGCTCAGCCTGCTCGAAATACGGCGGCATGGTCATCAACCCCTTCACCTGTATATGCGGCAGCGAGAGGATGCGCTCAAAATCGGGGAGCAGGTTCTCCCAGTTGCTTTCATCCTGGGCATTCCAGCCAAACTTGCTCTCCTCGCCGCCCACGTTATATTCGAGCAGCACCGGCAAGGTCCGGCCCAGCCCGGCTAACTGGCGCTCCAGCTTCTCGGCAAGGTCAACGCGGTCGAGTGATTCCAGCATCTGAAAGTGTTCGATCACCAGGCGGGCCTTTCGGCTTTGCAGGTGGCCGATCATATGCCACTCCGCCTCTGCGGAGCCCTCAATCCGGGCAATCTTCTCGACCGCCTCTTCGGGGTAATTTTCACCGATCAAACGCGCCCCGGCACGGATGGCGCTTTGCACCACCTCCACCGGCTGGGCTTTGGTGACGACCACCACCCGCACGCCCCCGGGCCGCCGCCCCGCCGAAAGCGCCGCGCGCTCAATTCGTTCCGCTGCCAGCTCCAGGTTCTTGCGAATGACATCTTCCAGACCGCCCATGCCTGCTCACCCTTCTCGCAGCGCAAACACTGCCCCGAACCGGCCGGTTTTCCCCTTTTCACCGCGATGCGAAAACCAATCCTGCGGGTGCTCGGCCGTGCAAATTTGAGACACTTGAATGTGACCCTCGCGCACGCCGGCCTCGAGCAGCGCCTGACGGTTGGCGGCCCACAAATCCAACTGGGCTTTGCCGTCATTGTGGCTGCTGAGCAGGCCGGATTCGCGGTCGAATGCCTGCTCGACCCTCCCGATCACCTCCTCGCCCACCTGGTAATGCTCTCGGCAGATAGACGGGCCAATCCCCGCCAGAAGGTCTTCAGGCCGAGAGCCGTATGCAGAGCGCATCGCCTCCACAGCCCGGGCGGCGATTTTTGCCACCGTCCCCTGCCAGCCTGCATGGGCCATGCCAACCGCCCGGTGTATGGGGTCGTAGAGATAGATCGGAACGCAATCTGCAAAGAGCATCAACAGCGCAACCCCGGTCCGGTCGGTCAGGATGGAATCGGCTTTTCGATGCGGGGTATCGAGGGGCCTTGGCTCTCGGGTGGGGAGCACCTCCACGCCATGAACCTGCCAGACGTCGTAAAAACCGTATTGTGGGATCGACAACGCCTCGAGGATGCGCGCCCGGTTATGAATCACCCGCTCACGCGAATCTCCAACCGAAGTGGCCATGTTGAGCGATGACCACGGCTCAGGGCTCACGCCGCCGCGCCGCGTGAAGACTCCCTGGATCAACCCCGGTTCATCCATGAAGAGGTCGAACTGGTACCAGCGCAGCCCGTCATGTTCTTCGAAGGGCATAGAGTTCACTTGCCTGATGGATTCAATTGATTGACGATGGCCTGTTTCCGCGTCACCAGGCGGCGTGTCTCTTTCATCGATTCCTCAATCATCGGGTAAAGGTACCAGGTAGTCATCACGCCAAACAAGGTGCCAGTCACCGTTCTCAGCAGCGGGGTGCTTTCGCGCACAGGCAGCCAGGCCGGCAGCCCGGCGATGATGCCAGGCAGTTGCGAGAATCCGTCTAACCCGATCGGACCAAGCCCAATGACGACCCAGGCATACCATGGGATTGCTCGGATTCGCCTGCCCGAAATAGCGAAACCCAGCCCGAAAATGAGCATCGAAAGGTAGATGGCAATGTCACGCTGGCACAGGGCCACTTTATAACCCACCTGGTCGTTCCCCACAAACTGCCGGTCAACGAAAACATCGATCGGCGCATTGTTGCTGATATCTTCAAAGGTAAGCACGCCTGATATCCCCGCCAGAGCGCGCGGATAATAGGCCTGCTCGCCAAACAGGAACCACGATCGGAACGGAAGCTGGTGGCACATGATTGCGTAGAACCGATAGATCAGGTTCGCTGGAGCGGTGGCGCCGTTCTTCATCAGCACCGGAGCAAGAAACGGCAGGCCCACGTAGATGAACATGAGCACGTTGAAAACATGCAGGTAATTCTTGCTCACCCACAGGGATAGCCGGTCGCTTTGGGTGACGGTGCGGCCTCGCCCGAGGCGCTCGCGGTAGGATTTGTCATCGATCTTCCCAAGCTGGCGGTCGCGGTCGATGGCCGCGCCGAGGGCCACCTGCAAGCGCTCTTTGGTAATTTCACCTTCCAGCCGGTAAAGCCCCACCTGCACCACCGGAACCCGCCCGGCATAGGCGCTGCGCATCGCCGAGTCGCGTTGAATATCGATCGTCACCAGCTGGTGCGGGTATTCGGTCGATAAGGACTGCAGCGCGGATTTCACCTCGTCGCTGGAGCCTGAACTCTCATCCACATACAGAGTCACCGTTATCATGGTTTCACTCCAATCGCGGCGAGATATTTCAACAGTAGATCCTCGCTGAGCTGACCGATATGTTGAGCTTTGAGCACACCTTCCGCATCGATGAAAAAGGTGTTGGGGTAACTGTCGATGTAATACAAGTCGGCGACAGAGCCGCGCTCATCGAGCCAGATCGGGAAGCTGATCCTGTTGGCAGTGATGTAGTTTTGAACGGTCACTGCATCCTCGGCGTAATTCACGCCGATGAATTGCACTTCATCCTTAAGCACCTGCGCATAGCGTTCCAAGAGGGGCATTTCCTCACGGCACGGCGGGCACCAGGTGGCCCAAAAGTTGAGCACCACCGGCTTGCCGCGTAAGTCGCTCAGGCTGTTCATCTTGCGGTTCAAGCCTTCAAGCTCGAAATCGGCCACCGCCATCCCCGTGGATGGCGGCGGGGGCCGGCGTGAGGCTGCCGTGCGGCCCGGCAAGCCAAAGAGCAAGATGCCCCCCGCCACAAGGCCAATCAGCAGCCCGCCCGCCAGGAAGAGCACCCCGCGCAGACGGCTCATATCACAATCCCAGGTCCACGAAGAACCCAAAACGCGAGAGGAGGTTGAACACTCCCAGGAAGAGCATCACCCCCACACCGATGAGCACAACCCCCATGCCAACTTCCACATAATGCATGAACTTGCCATACCGCCTGAGAATCTTCGTCACCCAGCCAATGCCAAACGCCGCAATGAGAAAGGGTATGGCCAGCCCGGCCGAATAGGCGCCGAGCAGCTTCACGCCCTGGCTGATTGATCCTCCATTGAGAGCCAGCGTGAGGATCGCCCCCAAAACCGGCCCCACGCAGGGCGACCAGCCTGCCGAGAAGAACACCCCCATCAGCGCGGAGGAAAAGTAACTCCGCGAGCGGTCTTCCTTCGAGCGCGGCCGCAGGTCGTATTCGAGGAACGGGATGCGCAGGATGCCGGTCATGTGCAGGCCGAAGATCACCACCACCACCCCGCCGACCTTTGCCAGCACGGTGCGAAAATCATACAGAAATCCGCCAAGGGTTGAAACAGCCACGCCCAGGGTGATGAACACCACGCTGAACCCCAGCACGAAAGCCAGCCCGTGCGTGAGCGTCTCCAGCCGGTTGGCCTCCACCGTTCCGGCTGTGGATGCGATGGAGCGCCCGCTCAAGTATCCGATATAGACCGGCACCAAAGAGAACACGCACGGCGAGAGAAACGATGCCATCCCAGCCAAAAATGCCAGGCCGATTGTTACTTCCATTCACCATGCTCCTTCATCGCGGTGCGTTTGCTCATGTTTCCACCACTTCCACCACCGTCCCAACCGGGGGCCACTCTTTCGATACATCCAGTTCACCCGGCAGGAGCGATACCGTCGGGTATGACCAGCGAAAAAACCATTTGGCGTCTTCAGGGGCCACATTGATGCAGCCATGCGTGCGTGGGATGCCAAAATCATTGTGCCAGTATGCCGCATGGACGGCAACTCCCTCGCCGGTGATAAAACAGGTGTAGGGCACAGCCGTGTAATCTCCGGTGAGGTTTCCGCTCATGTGCAGGCTCATCAGCTTGCGGTAGATCGGGTGCGGGCCAAGCGGTGTGGACCATTTATCGACTGCATTCCCCTCGGCATCGAATTTGGCCCCGGTGGAGACGCGCGCGAAGTGAACTTCGCGCTTGCCCTCATAACAGGCCAGCGTCTGGTGAATCACATTCACCACCACCTTCTTGTCGGTGACTTCGGGGCTGATCGGTGCCATCTCCTCGGCAGTGATTGGCCTGAAAGCCTCAGCCGGGGCCCAGAAGATATCGCCATACGTGCCGTATTTCTGGTTGATGCGGTAAAGCGGTGTACCGCTGGAGCCGACTTTATAATCGTCAATCCAGACGACCTGGCTGTAGTACAGCCGCGGGAACGGTTTATCCTTCAAAGATGGCGTGCGGATCGGCGGGTTGGCGATGATGATATCCACATACGGGACGGTCACCTCTGCCCACATGCCTTTCTCATCGCCGGCGGAGGGCAGGCTGGTGAGCACTTCGTTCGGCCGGTTGTACACCGGCTGAAGGCGCGGCGAGTAGATATACCCGTCGGGGGTTTCCACCCAGCGGCGGCTGCCATATCCCGGCGATGCGCCGACCACTTCGCGCAGCCAGACCACCACCGCATCATCATAGATTTCCTTGACGGTCTCGGCGTTCGGGTCTGGCCTCGAGCGAATGTTCACCTTGCCAAGGCACACCCGCCCCATTTTTTCGGCGTCCGGCCATTCGACGGCCTGCTGGCTCCAATATCGCCAGGGGGTCATCGCCAGGGTGCCCATGGCCGCCACGCTATACAACAGGAATTCCCTGCGGGATAAGACCTTCTCTTTCATCGCGCTAAACATACTCATTAAGGGCTTTTTTGTCAATCTCATCGGCCTTAGGGTTCTTTAATATCAGCCTCATCCTGCCGGAAGGCTGTGAGGGAGGAGAACCGGCCCTGCGTCACCATTTCCCTCACCTGGTCAATTTCCGGGCCCCACCACGCATCTCCGGGCCGATAAGGCACCACCGCGCGCAAACGCTCGTAGATCTGCGCGGTGACCCTCCCCAGCTTGCTGCCCGGCATCAAACGCAAGCGCAGGTCCAGCGCCCGAGCGGCAGTGTATAGCTCGATGGCCAGCACATGCGCCGTGTTCGCCAGCACCTGGCGGGCATGCCTGGCCGCCGTCATGGAATTGGCGTTGTGATCTTCTTGCTCGCCTGAGGTTGGCAGAGAATGCACCGAATCGGGTGTAGAGAGGGTTTGATTCTCGAGCACCAGCGAGGCAGCCGTGTACTGCGGCATCATCAACCCCGAGTTCAGGCCTGCAGCTTCGGGAGAATCCACCAGCATCGGCGGTAGGCCAGCGTTGAGCTTGCCATCGGTCAAGCGGAAGATGCGCCGCTCGGAGATAGCACCCACCTCGGTCAGGGCAATCGCCAGGTAATCCATCGCCATGCCGATCGGCTCGCCGTGGAAATTACCGCCCGAAAGCACATCGCCGTTTTCAAAGATGAGCGGATTATCGGTGGCGGCGTTGACTTCATTTTCAATCACCCCGCGCACGAACGCCAGCGTGTCACGCGCAGCGCCGTTCACTTGCGGGGCACAACGCAGCGAATAGGCATCCTGGACACGACAGGCCGCGTCTAGCAGATCGCTGCCGTCGGTTAACGCCAGAACATGCTGCGCCACCTGCATCTGCCCGCGATGGCCGCGCGCCCGGTGCAGGCGCGGGTCGAAGGCTGAACGGCAGCCCATCACAGCCTCCAGGCTGAGGGCCAGGGCCCCGTCGGCCAGATCCAGCAGGTGTTCCGCATCCACCACGGCCAGCGCGGCAATGGCTGCGCAGAATGTGGCCCCATTGTTGACTGCCAGCCCCTCTTTTGGCCCCAGGCGGATGCGCTTCAGCCCGGCGCGCTCCATCGCCGCCTTCCCGCTGAGCAGCTCGCCGCCGTAATACGCCTGCCCGGAATCGGCCTCGCGGTCTTGCTCATCGGTGGTGAACACCAGCGCCATGTGCGAGAGCGGCAGCAGGTCTCCGGAGGAACCCAGCGACCCCTGGCTCGGAACCAGCGGAGTCACCCCGGCGTTGAGCATATCCAGCAGCGTTTGGACGACCTCGACCCGCACGCCCGAATAGCCTTTCGCCAGAGTGTTGGCGCGCACCAGCATCGCCGCACGCACCACCTCTTCGGGCAGCGGGTCGCCCGTGCCAACTGCGTGCGAGAGGATCAAGTTCCGCGAAAGCATTGCTGCATCGCGCCTGGGGATGCGCTGCTCAGCGAAAATGCCAAAGCCTGTGTTGATACCATACACCGGCCGGTCGGTGGCAACGATTTCATCCAGGTAGCGGCGGGTGCGCTGCATCACTTCCAGCGCTTCGGCGGCAAGCGCTGCCTGCTCGCCATGCCTAGCAACCTGTACGATTTGCTCAAGCGTCAATTGATTCCCATCGATGATGACCATGCCGGGTTACCTGAAAAAGAGATGGCCGAGCAGAACTGCCGCGGCCGGAACGGTGAGGTTATCGACATCTGCAAACGGCAAGGACTCAACGATCATTCCGGCCAGCGAGACGATCGTAATTCCAAGAAGATAGTCACTCAATGGTCCGGCAAATACCCCGGCAGAAACAAACACGCCCGCCACAAGGGCGGCAAAGACCCACCCGCCCGCGAACACCGCAAGCAGCCCGCCCACCGTCTTCCGGGGCGACCAGGGCAGCGGGGCGGTTTGGATGCGCTTGCCAACCACGTCGGCCAGCCCATCGCCGCCGCAGAGCAGCATCAATGCCGTCATCCCAATCGGTGAGGTCTTCCAGTACACCAGGGTGAGGATGACGAACACAACGCCGTAGAAGAGCGGCCCGCGCAGGATTTCGCGCCGGTCGCCCGTGCGCGACATCGCCGTCACCGATTGCGGATCTTTGATCACCCCCAAACCCACCAGCGCAAACTGCGCCGTGATGGCAAAGGGCACCAGAGCAGCCAGCCAGCGGGCAGAGGGCGCATCCGAGAAGAAAAGCCAGCACAAAACGAAGATTGGCCCCGTGCCAATGTGGATGATCTTGCGGCTCAGCGGCCCGCCAATCACCCCGCGATGCGCCAGAAAATCGTTCAGGCGCAGCCAGGCAAGCGCCAGCCCGAACGTGAGCAGTAGAGCGATCAGGTCGTTGCCGATCATGCAGCTCCTGGGGGTGGTCTACGCGACCGAGCGCTGCCGTTCACGCTCTTCGCGCCGGGTTTCTCGTTCGGCGTCGCGCTCGGCAATGGATGCGCGCTTGTCGTAGAGTTTCTTGCCTTTGGCGATGGCGATATCGAGCTTTGCCCGGCCATCTTTCAAATAGACTTTCACCGGCACGATCGTCACCCCTTTCGTGCGCACCGCGTTCCACAGCTCCAGGATTTCCTTGCGGTGCAGCAGCAACTGGCGCGGGCGCTTGGGATCATGGTTGAACCGGCTGGCGGGGTTGTAAACCGCGATGTGCGCGCCGATCAACCAGGCTGTGCGCCCGTCCACCTCGATATACGCCTCAGCCAGGCTGACCTGACCGGCCCTCACCGACTTGATCTCCGTGCCTTGCAGGGCCAGCCCGGCTTCGAAATGCTCCAACAGGAAGTACTCAAAGTTGGCTTTGCGGTTGGTGGCGACGACTTTGATGCCTTGATTACGCATGCGACGATTCTAACATAAGAGCCTACCCCCACCGCAGAATTGCCAGCCCCGAAAGCATGCGCAGCACGGCAAACAACCCCAGCGCCAGTTGGAAGCCCAGCACCCCGGCTACCTGCGGCCCAAGCAAAGAGCCAATCAAGATCGACGCATTGCTCGCCAGGATATACCACGACATGAAAGCAGCCCGGTTTTCATCCGGAACATTATCGGCCAGGTAATTGAACAACGCCCCACCCAGGATGCCCCACGAAATGCCGCCGGTGAAGTTGGCCACGAGATACAGGGGGAAACCCTTTGAAAGCGCGAGCAATAACGGAAACAACCCCAGGCCGACCATGCTGTACCCTGTCGCTCGATGGTTGCCAAGCCTGCCGGTGATTCTGCTCAGGTAGAAAGAGATGATGAATACGATCAAATTGAACATCGCGGTCGCCAGGCCGATCTGGAAATCCGTGAGGTGAAGGTAATTCACCGAGAACAATGGGTTGACCGGGATGACCAGCCATTGGGAGATGTGGAAGCAGAACAGCAAGGAAAGCACGCGCACGTATTTGCGCACCTTCGGGTTCGAGCGCGCCTGTTCGAACCAGGTCTTGATGGAAGCGGGGCCCTCAGGAGCCTCCAGCCCGGCGGCGCGGGTGTCTCCAAGCCTGCGCAGGAAGAAGAGATGAAAACTGCTCATCGCTGCGCCGATGAACCCAAGCCCGAAAACAATCTGATAACCGAGCGGAAAACTCACAGAGCTGAGGATTCGCCCGCTGGCCAGTGTGGCAACCAAAGCGACGATCGAAAGTAAGCCGTTGCGCCCGCCCACCACGAACGCCCGCCACCCGGCGGGCACCGCCTCGATCATCAAAGCATTGAAGCTGACGTTCAAAACCGTCAGCGGCAGGTTCATCACCAGGGTGATCGCAATGATCACCCAAATCTCCACGGAAGGCTTGAAGAGCAGCGTCAGAAAAGCCAGCGGAAGGTAGAAAATCCGCGCGAACACCGATGACCAAAAGGCCGCCGCACCAAGCGGGCGGCCTTTGATCCAACGCCCTGCCGGGAGCGCGAAGATCAAGTTAACCAGCGCCGGAGCCGCGCTGAGCATGCCAATCTGGTTTGGGCTGGCGCCCAGCCTGGCCGCATAAATGCTCAGAAACGAAAGAGTCGTCCCCGAAAGCACGCCGATCCAGCCAATCTCGATGAACAGGTGCAGGAATGTCCTGCGGTACTCGGCGGGAATGGAATCGCCTGAAAAGATGCGGCGCAGGTTGTATTGCAGGCTGAATGGCGGCATATAGCTCTATTATATCTGGATACCCGGGCGCTATCGAGCAAATGAAAGGTAAACACAGCCCATCTGACCACTGCAGGAGCCAAAGTCCTTCATGGTAAACTTATTTCATTCATTCTCGCGGCTGTCCAAGCCGGTATCATCCTGCGGTTCGAAGTGAGATCTCGTCTATGGAAATCACCCTCGCTTTAGGCGGCGGAGGAATCCGCGGCATCGCCCACCTGGGCGTAATCGAAGTCCTCGAAGCCAATGGGTTCAAGGTGCGCGCCGTGGCAGGCACCAGCTTTGGCGGCCTGGTTGGCGCGGCATATGCCGCCGGGATCAGCCCGGCGGAGATCGTTCGGGCGATCAAGAGCTTCAACATGGGCACGCTGGCGCGCCGCAGGCCCGAAGACGGCCCCGCATTGTTGGGCCACGCCAGCCTGGTGGATGTTCTATCCAGTTTGCTCCATGGAACCAGGTTCGGTGAGCTGCACATTCCGTTCGCCTGCACCGCCGTGGACCTGACCACCTGCAAGGAAGTCCACCTCAAGGATGGGTTGGTGATCGACGCCGTACTGGCCACCAGCGCCTTCCCGGGCGTGCTGCCTCCGCGGAAAGCCGGAAAATCGCTGCTGGTAGACGGGGGCGTCCTCGACCCCGTTCCGGTCGCGCTGGCGCGCAGCCTCAAACCCGGCCTGCCGGTTGTCGCGGTGGCTTTGCAGCCTCCGCCGGAGGAATGGGGCAAAGCTCCCGAGGCCGATTTTATCGAGACGACGCCCATGCCCATCCCTGCCCCCATCATCCACGGCCTCTCCAATTTGCGCATTGGCCAGGCGATGCGCATCTTTGCCCAATCCATGGATATCAATTCCAGGATGCTGACGGAGCTGCGCCTGAGAATCGACCGCCCCGAGGTGCTCATCCGGCCGGATGTGATCCGCTTTGGCATTTTCGAATCGGCCGATGCCGATGCATTGATCGAGTTGGGCCGGAAAGCTGCAGCTGCACACCTCGGTGAGTTGAGAAAGGCCGTCTCTCTGGAGGGCCGCATCCGCCGCCTGCTCCGTCCCATCACGCCGGTGGATACGCCCGGGGTGCTGCGCGAAGACCCTGATGATGAGCGGGAGGCTGCTTGAGCCGCGATTTGCGCGAGTACGCCCGGCAGACGACCTTTCGCCTGATTATCGGCGGAATTTTGCTGCTCTTCCTCATCGGCGATGGGTTGATCTACCTGATCTACGGCCCTTCGGCGGCACTATCGGGGCTGATTTGCCTGGGCATTGGCCTGCTTCCGCTGCTCTTGATTCTTCTAGCCCTGGCAATCATCGACTGGATCGTGAAGCGGGCGAACCGTGAATGACTCAATCACCACTCACGAGCATGGCTGGACTATGCGCATGCGCCGCCCCGCCCATGGGCGCATTGAGAGCATTGCGCTCTTCATCCACGGCTGGACGGGCGACGAACGCTCGATGGAAGTGTTCAGCCGGGTTGCGCCCGATACCGCGCTGCAGATCTTCCCGCGCGGGCCGGTGGCAGCCCCAACCGGTTACGGGTGGGCGCCCGCCGAAGCCGGGGCCTTCGCACCCATGGAAGCATTCATCCCGGCCTGCCGGGCGTTGATGCAGGCGCTGGAGCGCACTCTGGCCGCGGAAAAGGGGATTGGAATACCTCTCCACGTGATTGGGTTCAGCCAGGGCGCTGCGGTAGGGTTGGTTCTCACCCTGCTTCATCCCGAAAAGGTGGGAAAGCTGGCTGTCCTTTCCGGATTTCTGCCCGCTATTGCTGGCTCCTTGAGCCTGGATTCGTTGAAGGGAAAGCCCGTGTTCATCGCCCACGGAACGCGGGACGACACCATCCCGGTCCTCTATGCGCGAATGGCAGCCGAGCAACTGGAAGCAGCCGGGGCGGCTGTGGATTACTGTGAAGAAGAAGCCGGGCATAAGCTTCCGGCTGCGTGCCTCAGGCGATTAATCCATTTCACGAACAGATGAACGCTGGGGCCACCACTCACCTGCGCCCCGCGAAGGATACCAGCCCAAACAAAACCCCCACCACCGCCAGGCCGGTGATGATCAACCCCATCGGGATGTTCCCCACCACAGCCCCGTTTTCGGCCTGAAAGGTGGGGATTTGCAGCGCAGGCGGCGGAGTGAACGTCGCCGGGCGCGTTGGAGCCAGTGTAACCACGAATTTAGCCGCAAGGGTTGGGTCGATCGTGTTCGTCACCAGGGGCGTCGGCGTGGGCGGAGGCTCGACGATTGGCAGGTCTACTGCCGGTTCGATGCGGACGTACAGCGACCAGACCCATGCCACCCCGCCCGGCACGCCGGGATATTCCACCATGATCCAGTTCCCGCCCGGCGAACGCCCCTTGGCCGGCACTTTTTGCCCCACCAGAAGCACGCCCACCAGGTCATACGTCGTGTTTGGCCCTGAACGCAGGTTGATCTGCGGCTCAGGCCCAGGCACCACCACCGCCATCGGCCCGCTCGGCGTGCTGGTGACGGTGGACATGGCAGCCGTCGGCTGCTGCCCAGGGCTGGAAGCCAGTGCAACCGGGTGCGCAGCCAGTAAGGACGCCGTGACAAGCAGGACCATCAAACCGGCGATTTTGATACGATTTTGACGCATTTCACCGCCATTGTATGCATAATAGATTCAGACGAGGCACATTATAATCGAACTATGGACCAGAAAATCTACCACGGCAATATCCACCCATCCGATTTCGCCCGCATCCTGGCGGGGGCTTTCAACCGTGGCAACCTGCGGGTGCAGATCGTCGGCGATGATAACCGCTCCATCGTGCAAATCGCCACCTCATCCATGGCCCGCTCCGGCGGTCAGACGGCCCTCAGCGTCATCCTCCAGCGCGTCGAAGACGGCGTTTCGATCCAGGTAGGGCGGCAGAACTGGATGGGCGTTGCCGCCAGCCTGGGGATCAGTGCCCTGGCCGTCATCCGCAACCCGCTCAACCTTTTGGGCCGGCTGGATGATATTGCCCAGGATATCGAATATCTTCAACTGACCGAGGAAGTCTGGCGGGTGATCGAAAACACCGCCCAGACCATGCGCGCCTCCACGGAACTGTCCGAGCGCCTGCGCCGGGTGGCGTGCTCATTCTGCAACACCGCCAACCCGCCCGGAGAATCGAACTGCTTGGCCTGCGGCGCTCCGTTAGGCTCGGTGCAGCCGCGCACATGCCGCCGGTGTGGTTTTGTGGTGCTGCAGAGCGAACGCACCTGCCCCAACTGTAAAAACCCAGTATAACAAAACCGGGCATCAGCCCGGTTTTGTTTCGGTGGTGTTGCGCCAGCTCCAATCGTCACGCTTGATAAAGTCATCGGCGCCGGTTGGGCCCCAGGTGCCTGCCTCGTAGATTGGCAGGTTTTTCACCTTTTCCTGCTGCCAAACCTTCAAGATATCTTCAGTAAATTCCCAGGCCGTCAACACTTCATCGCTGCGCGTGAACAGCGTGGCGTCGCCGACCAGGCAATCGAGGAGCAGGCGCTCGTAAGCCTCGGGCGGTTCGGCTCCAAAGGCTTCCTGGTAACTGAACTGCATGCGCACGGGGGCAATCTGCGTGCGCGGGCGCTGGTTTTTTGCCCCAAAGGTCAATGTGATGCCTTCATTGGGCTGGATGTTCAAGATCAACTGGTTCGGAGCCGCGCCGCCCATATCTTGCCAGTCGAACATGCGCAGAGGCGGCTGTTTGAACTGGATAACAATCTCCGTCACCCTGGCGCCAAGGCGCTTGCCGCAGCGCACGTAAAAAGGCACCCCTGCCCAGCGCCAGTTATCGATGAAAATGCGCGCCGCCATATAAGTTTCGGTGATCGAATCCGGCGGAACGCCTTGTTCATCTTTATATCCCGGCACGCGCACCCCATCGACCATTCCGGCCACATACTGCGCCCGGTAGGTGTTCTCGAGCGCGCTCTTACCGCGCATCGGGCGCATCGCTTCGAGCACTTTCACTTTCTCATCGCGCACTTTATCGGCATTGAAGACCACCGGAGCTTCCATGGCGGTCAGGCCGATCAGCTGCAGCAGATGGTTCTGGAACATATCGCGGATCACCCCGGCGGTGTCGTAATATCCTGCTCGCGAGCCAACGCCGACCGTCTCTGCCACGGTGATCTGAATGCCGTCCACATAATTCCGGTTCCACAACGGCTCAAAAATGCCGTTTGCGAAGCGCAGGACGAGGATGTTCTGGACGGTCTCTTTCCCAAGGTAATGGTCTATACGAAATATCTGGCCTTCATTGAAGACCGAATGGATCACCGCTTCCAGTTCGCGGGCCGATTCGAGATCCCGCCCGTAGGGTTTTTCCACCACCAGCCGCACCCAGTTATCGGTGCACTCAGTCACCTTATACTTTCCAAGCCTGACGATGATATCTTCATACGAAGCCGGCGGAGTCGCCAGGTAGTACATCACGTTGCAGACACCCAGGCTCTCCAGCATCTGGTTGAGCCTGACGTAGCCGTCATCTTCATCGAAGCTCGAGCGCACGTAATGAGCGCGCGAAAGCAGGTCCTCGACAATATGCTCGTTGACCGGCTTGGTACGCGCATATTCATAGATGCCTGCCTTCAATGAATCACGAAGCACTTCGTCGGACCAATCACGGCGAGCGAACCCGATGATGTAAAGAGGCGCCGTCAAACGGCCTTCGCGGTGCAGCTCATACAATGCCGGGAGAAGTTTTCGATGGGTTAAGTCACCGGTCACGCCAAAAATGACAAATGCTATCGGGGATCTGCCAGGTGTAGGGGATTGTTCATGATGCGCCATGCCAGTACCTCGTGGGTGATGGGATGCATTATACATTGAATGATATAATTTAAGTCGTTGTTCGCACGATTAAAGATCATTTTGCTTGCGTTTGTCATTTTTCATTCCTGGTCAGCATTTCATTCGAAGAAAGGATTTGTAATTATGGTGAGAATCGTGGCGGATACCACCTCCTGCCTGCCGGTTGAGCTGGTACGGCAAAAGGGAATTTATTACATCCCGCAAGAGATCGTCATCGGCGAGGAAACCTACCGCGATGACACCGAAATGAGCACAGCCGAATTCTTGAGGCGCCAGCGCACCAGCCCGGTGCTGCCCAAGACGGCCGCCCCCGGCCCGGCATATTATGCCCCGGTGTTCAAGGAGATCCGTGACAATGGCGACACAGCCGTCGTCCTGGCGCCCTCCGGGCAGGTCAGCGGCACAGTCCGCGGAGCGACCGTCGGCGCGCAGGATTTCCCGGATGCCGATATCCGCGTGGTGGATACGGAAATCCTCGCCGGAGGTTTAGGCGCGCTGGTGCTGGAGGCCGACCGCTGGGCCAAAGAGGGCATGGACGCAGACACGCTCATCGCAAAAGTGAAGGCCATGGCGAAACGCCACCGGGTGTACTTCCTGGTGGATACCCTCGAATACCTGCACAAAGGCGGGCGCATCGGCGGCGCAGCGCACCTGATCGGCAGCCTGCTGCAAATGAAGCCGATCTTGACGATGAAAGACGGGATCATCACCTCTGCAGAAAGCCAGCGTACGCAGCGCCGGGCTTTGGCTCGCCTGAAGGAAATCGTCCTGGAGGAATGCCCGAAGGGTGAACAGAGCTTTGTCAGCGTCATGCATGCCGATGCGATCGACCTGGCGAAAAACCTGGCCGCCGAGCTTGCGCCGCAGCTTGGGATCGCCGTGGAACAAATTCCGATCTACGACCTGACCGCCGCCATTCTGGTCCATTCCGGTCCGGGCGCACTCGCGGTCTCCTTCTTTGTTGCCGAGTAGAGAGAGTGCGTGTTCTACAATAGGGAGGCCGGCGGCTTCAAATCACATAAAGCCTCCCCAGACTTCGAATAAGGCCATCAATTGACGAAAACGTGGATGCGCGGGCATCCACGTTGGTCTTTAATGGAATAACTTTCTTCAAGCTTTATTCCAATGTTGGTCATCCGGGGCCAGGTTCAGGTAGCTGGTTCCAACCCTCGGCTCGGCCATCCAATCGGTCACGGCGTCACGCCAGGCCTGGTAATGAGCCGTCTCGCGGTGCTTCGCATGGTCTTCCGGCGTCTTGTATACCTCGTAGAGGCAGAACCGGGTCGGGTCGTCCTTCTGCTGCAGCAAGTCAAACCGTACCACCCCCGGCTCCTGGATGCTCCCGCGGGCGTTCATCAGGCTGGCTTCTTTGAATTGTTCGACATACGCTTCTTTGACGTGAACCTGAACAATCAAGACATGCATGCTACCTCCTCGATCCATCCGAAAAATTGCCCGAGATTTGATATACTCATTTTACAACAACCATCCAAAGGAGGTCGTCATGCAATACACCCATCTTGGTCGTACCGGATTATCGGTAAGCCGCCTTTGCCTCGGCACGATGAACTTTGGCCCGTTGACCAGCGAAGCCGATAGCTTCGCCATCATGGACCGCGCCCTGGAACTTGGGATCAACTTCTTCGACACGGCGAACGTCTATGGCTGGAAGGTCGGCGAGGGCGTCACCGAACAGATCGTCGGCCGTTGGTTCGCGCAGGGCGGTGGCCGCCGCGAGAAGACGGTCATCGCCACCAAAGTCTTCGGCCGCATGGGCGATTGGCCCAACCAGAGCAAGCTCTCGGCGCTGCACATCCGGCAGGCCTGCGAAGAAAGCCTGCGCCGTCTCCAGACCGACCATATCGATCTGTATCAGATGCACCATGTTGACCCCGATACTCCCTGGGAGGAAATCTGGCAGGCAATGGAAGTGCTCGTGCAGGCCGGCAAGGTCATTTACGTTGGCAGCTCGAACTTTGGCGGGTGGCACCTGGCTGCCGCAATGGAAACCGCAAAACAACGCCACTTCCTCGGGCTGGTGAGCGAGCAGAGCCTCTATAACCTTTCGGCGCGCATGATCGAGCTGGAGGTGGTGCCAGCCTGCCGGAAGTACGGGCTGGGAATCATCCCCTGGAGCCCTCTTGCCGGCGGCTTGCTGGGCGGAGCGCTCGAAAAGGCGAAGAGCGGTCGGCGCTCCTCCCCGGATGCCGAGAAACGCATGAACCAGCTTCGCCCGCAGCTGGAGGCTTACGAAGCCTTGTGCCGTGAAATCGGCGAAAAACCCGCCGACGTGGCCCTGGCCTGGCTGTTGAAGAACCCGGTCGTCACTGCGCCGATCATCGGCCCGCGCACCATGGAGCAGCTCGACGGCAGCCTGCGCGCATTAGAGATCAACCTCGATGACGAGACGATGAAAAAGCTGGATGCCATCTGGCCCGGCCCGGGCGGTGAAGCCCCCTGGGCTTACGCCTGGTAAACCGGCGGATGATCCTGTATTCAGACGAGCATATACTTGCGATTGACAAGCCATCCGGGCTGCTTTCTATCCCGGATGGCTACAATCGCAGCCTGCCGACCGTCCAGAGCACGTTGGAACCGGCCTGGGGGAAGCTGTATATTGTTCACCGGCTCGATAAAGATACCAGCGGGGTGTTGCTTCTGGCGCGTTCAGCCGAAGCACATCGGCTGTTGGATCGCCAGTTCGCGCGGCATGAAGTCGAGAAGGTCTATCACGCCTTGTGCGCCGGCGCTCCCCCATGGAATGATTTGCTCGTTGATTTACCGCTGCGCGTGAACGGCGACCGGAGCCACCGCACGGTCGTGGACTCCCTCAAAGGCAAGCCCGCATGGACGGATTTACAGGTGCTCCGCAGGTTCGAGGGGTTTTGTTTGATCGAAGCCCGCCCTCGCACTGGCTATACGCACCAGATTCGCGCCCACCTTTCCTCCATCGGCCTGCCTCTCCTGGGTGATCCGCTTTACCGCATCCCCAACGCTTACCAGGGGCCGCGGCCAGACCTCGCACTCGCCCCAGCCTTTCAGCGCACGGCGCTGCACGCTGTGAACCTGGCCTTTCATCACCCCGTCACCCTTCAGAGGCTCGAACTCTCTGCTCCCTGCCCGCCGGATTTCCAACAGCTTCTGAGCGGCTTAAAATGAAAAGGGCGGGGTTGGCCCCCGCCCTTTTGACCTTCAGTTATCCGGTCTAATCAGCCGATGCTTTTTCGGCTTCCGGTTCGCGCAGCAGCTCGGGCATGGGGCGCTTGCTCTGCCCGATCGCCCAAATGACGCCCACCAGCAAGACGGCGCCGATGATATAAGGGAGGACTCCCTGCGCCTGGACGAGAATGGGGGCCGTCAAAAGACTCACCAGGTTCACCACTTTGATCATCGGGTTGAGCGCCGGGCCGGCCGTATCTTTCAACGGGTCGCCAACCGTGTCGCCCACCACCCCGGCTTTGTGGCGTTCAGAGCCTTTGCCGGTGTTGGCAGCCAGGTTGCGGGGTTCGTCTTCGATGCCCTTCTTGGCATTATCCCAGGCGCCGCCGGCATTCGACATGAACACCGCCAGCATCTGGCCAGAGAGGATCACACCGGCCAGGAAGCCGCCCAGCGCCTCGACCTTGAGCACCAGGCCGACGATCAACGGCACGAGCACGGCGATGGTCGCCAGCGGGATCAACTCTTTCTGGGAAGAAGCCGTGGAGATACCGACCACGCGCGCGTAATCGGGTTTCACCGTGCCTTCCATGATGCCCGGAATGCGGAACTGGTTGCGCACCTCATCAACGATCTGCCCGGCAGCGCGAGAAACGGCTTTGATCGCCAGCGAGCTGAACAGCCAGGGCAGCGCCCCGCCAATCAAAAAGCCGACAAAGACGCGCGTGTCGGAGATGCGGATCGAATCGAGCACCGTCGCGCCCATGTTCGCCTGCACCTTGGCCACATCGGTAATAAAGGAAGAGAAGAGCGACACAGCCGCGATGACAGCCGAGGCAATAGCCACACCCTTGGTGATCGCTTTGGTGGTGTTGCCGACCGCGTCCAGGTCTGCCATGATCTGGCGGGCCTTCTTGGTGGTGTCGTCATCGAGGTCATGCCAGGCCATCTCGCCGATGCCGTTCGCGTTATCGGAGATGGGGCCGTAGGAATCCATGGCCACGTTGTTGCCGGTGTGGCTGAGCATGCCGATGCCGATCATCGCCACCGCGTAGAGCACGTGCAGCGAGCCTTGCGCGCCATACAGGAGCAGGCCCAGGACGAACGAGACCACAATGATGATCAACGCCCAAACACTCGATTCCATGCCGACCGACAGGCCGGAAAGGATGGTAGTGGCCGGGCCGAACTTGGTTGACTTGATGATCTCCTGCACCGGGGCTTTACGAGTCGCGGTGAAGTAGGAAGTCAACGGGTTGAAGGCCACCGCCAGGCCAACGCCGATGGTCGTGAGCGCGCCGAGTTTCCAATCGTGGCCGTAAGCAATGGCCAGGACGAAAGCCCAAAGGACAGTGTTCACGCTCGACACTTCATACGAGCGGAACATCGATTCTTCGGCGTCGTGCGCGCGCAGGAATTTGAGCGGGAATTTCTCCCAAATCGGCACGGTGAAGGTTCCGAGGATGGAGCTGATCACGCCAATGGCGCGGATGATGAGCGGGTAAACGATCCACTTCAACTCGCCGGTTTCAGCCAGCAGGGCCAAACCGAGGATCAAAGCCGAGACGATCGTCACCTCATAGCTTTCGAAGATATCCGCCGCCATACCGGCGCAGTCGCCCACGTTGTCGCCGACCAGGTCGGCCCCAACGGCAGCGGTGCGCGGGTCATCTTCGGGAATATCGTTCTCTACCTTGCCCACCAGGTCGGCGCCCACATCGGCGGCCTTGGTGTAAATGCCGCCGCCCACGCGCATGAAGAGCGCCAGCAGCGTGCCGCCAAAGCCGAAACCCAGGAGGGCATCGGGTGCAGCCTTGCCGAAAATAATAAAGATAACGGTTCCGCCGAACAGCCCAAGGCCGTCGGTGAGCATGCCGGTGATGGTGCCGGCATAATAGGCGATCGATAATGCTTCATTGAAATCGCGCCGTGCAGCCGATGCCGAGCGGACACTGGCCTGGATGGCCATGCGCATGCCCAGCTGGCCGACGAGCAGCGAGAAGCTTGCCCCCATGATGAAAGCCAGGGTGCGCCCAATGGCGATGATGATCACCGTGTTATTGGGGAATTCTTCCAATGCTTCGGCGCTTGGTTTCACCACATACACGCTCAAGAAGAGCGCAACGGTGAGCAAGAGCACCGCAGGGAGAATGGTGCGCAACTGCTGGGTGAGGTAGCTTTCAGCGCCAATGCGGATGGTGTCCCACACATCCTGCATCGTTTTGGAGCCTTTATCCTTTTTCAACACGTTTCCGCGCAGCAACCAGGCATAAAGCAGGCTCACAAAGGCTGTAACCACGACACCCAGTACAGCCACCTGCTCGAATCCATTCAAGCCGTGGCGTGTACCCATACCAAAGATATCCATAGTACCTCCTCAGGGTGTGAAGATATTAAATTACGTGATCCGAGGTATGACCAGGGGACAAAAAATCTTGCCCATTGTACTCCAAAGTCGGAAAATTGGCTATACAAGATTAGCATTTGATTAGAAATGAGTAAGCCTATTGACTTTGTACAAGCATTTAATGTATAAAATGATGCGGCCTGTTGGGGGCCGGCAGTTATCTTAACGTTATATGAAGACTCCTGATGAGCGGAACATCGTTTCCGCTCTTCACTTGCCTCCACTCATTACTGCCACCATTTCATAGGAGATGTGAATGATCCGCGTGACAGGGTTAACGAAGGATTATGGTTCGAGGCGCGCAATCCATGACCTGGATTTCAACGCGCGCAAGGGCGAGATCCTCGGCTTCCTCGGCCCGAACGGCGCAGGAAAAACCACCACCATGCGTATCCTGACGGGTTACATGCCGCCCACATCCGGCACAGCCACCATCGGCGGGTTCGACATCATCGAAAACTCGCTTGACGTGCGCCGCATCACCGGTTACATGCCCGAGACTGTTCCATTATATGTGGATATGACCGTGTCCGAATACCTGCTCTACATGGCCCGGCTGCGGCATATCAAGAATGCAGATGAACGGGTGAAGAAGGTGCTCGACATGGTCGAACTCGGCGACCGCGCGAACGGCTACATAGGCAACCTGTCGAAAGGCATGCGGCAGCGCGTCGGCCTGGGCCAGGCGCTCATCCACGAGCCGGAAGTGCTCATCCTGGATGAACCCACAATCGGCCTCGACCCGGCGCAGGTGGTGAACTTCAGAAACCTGATCAAAGACATCGGCAAAGACCGCACGGTGATCCTTTCTACGCACATCTTGCCCGAAGCCCAGCAGGTCTGTGACCGGGTGATGATCATCAACAAGGGGAGAATCGTCGCTGAAGACACCCCGGAGATGCTCCAGGCCCGCCTCACCGGCTCGCAGCGCGTTACGCTGCAGGTGCGCGGCGACGGGCGCGGCCTGCCCGAGCTGCTCTCGCAGATTCCCGGCGTGCTGCACGTGGTGGATAAAGACGGCGGCTCGTATGAGTTCGAGACCCTTCCCGGCCAGGATTGCCGGCCGCAGGTGGCGCGGACTGTGGTGGACCATGGCTATGATTTGCTCCTGCTCCAACCGGTCAATCTCAGCCTCGAAGAGATCTTCCTGCAGCTCACACGCGACGAAAGCTCCGCAGCCGATGCCATGCCAGAATTGAACTCGATGTTGGAGGCCAAGTAGTTTCTATGCGGAACATCTTCACCATCGCCTGGAAAGAGTTGAAGAGCATTTTCATCAGCCCGATCGCATACGCCGTTGCGCTGGCCATTTTCCTCGTTATGGGGATCATTTTCTACGCCAACATCCTCAATGCGGTCGTGCAGCAGGTGGCCCCGCCCATTCAGATCGTGCTCGGGCCGCTGGTCACGCTCATGCTGTTCACTGTACCTGCCATCACCATGCGCACGGTGGCCGAAGAACAGCGCACCGGCACCCTCGAACTGTTGCTCACTGCCCCCGTGCGCGATTGGGAAGTCGTCATCGGCAAGTGGCTGGGAGCGGTAGTTTTCATCATAATCGTCCTGCTGGCGACATGGGTTTACCCGATCATCTTGAATAACATTGTCGATCCGGGCATCGACCAGGGTTTGCTGGTGAGCGGTTACCTGGGCGTGTTCCTCCTCACGATGGCCTTTTTGGCCATCGGGGTTGCGGTTTCTTCCTTCTTCTCCAACCAGATCGCAGCCTTTTTCGCCACCCTCGGGGTGTTCCTGGTCCTTTGGATGATCAGCTACCCCTCGCAGGCCATGGGCGCGATGGGCGGCGACCTGCTCAAGTACCTGGATATGAGCGAGCACTTTTACTCGACCTTCTATCGTGGAATCGTCGAATTGAAAGACGTGATCTATTACATCAGCATGACGGCTTTCGCGCTGTTTTTAGGTTCGATGTCTGTCGAAACCCGGAGGTGGAGATAGATGAACCCGAAATTGAAGCGCTATGCACCGGTTGGGCTTTACATTGCCCTCGCCGCCGCCCTTGCTTCGGGCGGGCTCTACATCGTCCAGCGCAGTTTCAACCTTCCGCTGCAAATCAGCCTGGGGATGATCGTCCTGGGGCTGGCAGTGTATGCTCTGCTCGATCCGCGCCATCTGCGCGAAATGCTCACCGGCCGGCAGGCCCGTTACAGCAGCAATGCGCTGGTGCTCTCGGTGGCCGTCATTGGGATCCTCGTCGTCGTCAACTACGTGGTGTATAAGAACCCCGTGCGCTGGGATCTGACGGAAGATAAGCAGCACACGCTCAGCAAGGAAACCCTCGAGACGCTCAAGTCGTTGAAAGACCCGGTGACCATCGAGGCTTACTACACCGCACGGACTTCCTCCACCACCGCTCAAGACCTGCTCGACTCCTACCAATATAATGGAAACGGGAAGATCAGCTACCAGTTCATCGACCCCGAGCAGGACCCTGTCCGCGCGCAGAACGCGAAAGTCACCCGCGATGGCACAATCGTCCTCCACCAGGATGGGCGCTCCGAGCAGGTCACTTACCCATCCGAACAGGAATTGACCAGCGCTCTCATCCGCCTGGCCAACCCAGGCAACCGGGCAGTGTACTTCCTGATCGGGCACGGTGAATACAGCCCCGATGACACCGGCGACCGTTCCTACAGCCAGGTCAAGTCCATCCTGACGGCAAAGAATTACACCGTCAACACGCTCAACCTGCTCGCCGCCCGCGCCATCCCCGAAGATGCCCTGGCTCTCATCGTCGCCGGCGCCAATAAACCGGTCTCACAGGAAGAGGTTGACCTGATCAAACCCTACCTGGCGAAAGGCGGCGCCCTGGTGTACCTGGCTGAACCGCCGATTGTCACCGAGTTCGGCACCTCGCCAGACCCTCTGGCCGCTTACCTCGCCAGCGATTGGGGTGTTCAGTTAGGCGATGATATGGTCATCGACTTAAACTACAACCCGCCTTCGGTGGCCGTTTCGGCCTCTTACGGCCAGCACGCCATCACCGATAAGATGGGTACCCTGGCTGTGGTCATGCCCAGCGCGCGCAGCATCACCACGCAAACGGTGGCCGGAATCACCCAGACGGCGCTGGTGATGACAGCCGCGAACTCGTGGGCTGAAAAAGATATGGAATCGCTCAAGGCAAACCAGGTCGGGTTTAACGAGGGCGTTGATACCCCCGGGCCGATCACCCTGGCCGTTGCCGCCGATAACCCGGCCTCCAATGGGCGGGTTGTCGTCATCGGTGATTCCGATTTTGCCAGCACGGTGAATTTCACCCAATATGGCAACGGCGATTTCCTGATCAACAGCATCGATTGGGCTTCCAAGCAGGAAAACCTGATCAACCTGACACCCAAAGATACCACGCAGCGCGTCCTGGCGATGCGCAGCCAATCTACCCTGGGGGTGATTCTGCTGGTTTCTGTCTTCCTGCTGCCCGGTGTTGTGCTGGTTGGCGGCGTGATCGTGTGGGTGCAGCGGCGCAGAAGGGGGTAAGAAGCATGGTCAGGCGCTCCACCTGGATCGTTTTCATGGTGTTTCTCGTCTTAGGTATAGCGGCCATCTTCCTGGTGAAATCGCCTTCTTCACCGCTTGGGAATGCGAATGTCACCCCCAGCGCAACGCCCGCGCCGCGCATGGTTGAATCGGTTGAGGCAGCCGATGTCAACAAGGTCGAGCTGGTACAGGTCGGAGGTGTTCCCGTGAGGCTGGCGCGCCAGGCAGATGGCACATGGCTGAACGAGGTGAGTATGGCCCCTGTGGAAGCGGGCAAAGTGGAAGAGGTGCTCTCGGAGCTGCTCACAACAAGGGTCCTCACCACCATGCCCGCCGATTACTCGCTCGATAGCCTGGCCCTGAAAGCCCCCGCGCAGACAATCACCCTCTCCTATGGTTCGGGGCAGATCTTGCACGTATACGGCGGTGGTTTGACCCCGACCGGCAACGGCTACTACGTCAGGGTAGATAACAACGCACCGGTCGTGGTGAGCAAATATGCTTTCGAGGCTGTTTTACAGGCCTTCAACAACGCTGTGGCTCCCACACCGACCCCCTTCCCGACCATTGCGATCGCCACACCGACCCCGTGAGGTGAACAGCACGGATTGAGACTGTGATATGAGCGCAAATCGAGTGTATATATTAAGGGATTGAATTTAACCCTGAAAAAGTGTATTCTGGATTAGATTCAACCCCGGCGGAACCGAGGTTTGAGGGTTTGGCTTCATCTAAGGATGAGGTGGAAAGACGGATACATGGATGACACTCTAATTAATGTTGTGGATGAGGACGAGGAATATTCTGCTCTTGCCAGGCTGGTCGAGCTAGGCCGCCAGAAGAGCTATGTCACGATTGACGACATCTTGCACTTCTTCCCGGAAGCCGAACAGGATGTAGAGCAGTTGGAAGAGGCCTTCGCCGCGCTGATCAGCGCGGGTATTCCCTATTTGGAAGATGAAACGGTCGAAGAACCGGTTGAAGATGAGCTGGAAACTCGCGAGGGTGCCGAAGAAGAGGAAAACAAGGAATTATCACTCGACGACCTCGCCAATATCGACACAGACGATACCATCGGCCTCTATCTCAAAGAAGTCAGCCGTGTACCGCTGCTGACTGCCGAAGAGGAAGTCGAACTGGCCCAGCGCATCGAGCGCGGGCGCATGGCGCGTGAAGAGCTGGCACGCGGTAACGTCTCTCCGCGCCGCCGCCACGATCTGCGCCGCTTGATCGAAGATGGCTGGGCCGCCCGTGAACACCTCATCACCGCCAATTCGCGCCTGGTCATCTCGGTGGCGAAGAAATACATGGGGCGCGGTGTGCCTTTCCTCGACCTGATCCAGGAAGGCAACATCGGCTTGATCCGCGCGACCAAGAAATTCGATTACCGCCGCGGTCATAAGTTTAGCACCTATGCCACGTGGTGGATTCGCCAGGCCGTCACGCGCGCCATTGCCGACCAGGGCCGCACCATCCGCGTGCCGGTGCACATGGGCGACCAGATCAATAAGCTGCTGCGCATCCAACACCAGCTTACACAGCGCCTTGGGCGAGAACCTTCAGTCGAGGAGCTCGCCGAGGCCCTCGACGTTCCGCCGCGCAAGGTGGAGAATATGATCCAGGTGGCCCGCCGGCCGCTCTCGCTCGAAACGCCTACCGACGACGAAGAGGATTCGGTGCTGGGTGACTTCATCGAAGATGACGAAGCCCCGCCGCCTGATGACACGGCCACCTACAACCTGCTGCGCGAGCACCTGGAGGAAGTTCTCAACTCCCTCCCGCCGCGCGAGGTGCGCATTCTGCAATTGCGTTATGGCCTGCTCGACGGGCAGGCTTACACACTCGAAGAGGTCGGGCGCAAGATGGGCGTCACGCGCGAACGCGTCCGGCAGATCGAAGCTCAGGCGCTCAGCCGCCTGCGGCACCCTTCTATCCGGCGCAAATTGCGAGATTACCTGGGTGATTGAGTGTGCTTTCACACCAACGGTGATTCCGAAGAGCGGGGCCGGGCCTCGCTCTTCTGCTATGTGAGGCAAGCCTCTTCTACTTGCGCAATCGGCAGGATTGTTGCATACTTAACAGATATAGGGAGGCGAATTTTATGGCCAGGATACCGCTGCGAGCATATAACCGTGAGGTTGAAAACTTAATCGAGCGCGGGCAGATTGAAGAAGCCATCGCTCATTGCAAGAACATCCTCAAGCAATTCCCCAAACACATCGAGACGTACCGCCTGCTGGGCAAGGCCTTCCTCGAAAGCCAGCGATACGCCGAGGCTGCCGATATCCTGCAGCGCGTTCTCTCGGTTTACCCGGATGATTTCGTCTCGCACCTGGGCATGAGCATTATCCGCGAAGATGAAGGCAACCTCGATGCCGCCATCTGGCACATGGAACGCGCTTACGAGGTGCAGCCCTTTAACCGGCCCGTACAAGATGAGCTGCGCCGCCTGTATGGGCGCAGAGACGGCGCCGAGCCGCCGCGCATTCGCCTGACGCGCGGTGCATTGGTGCGCATGTATGCCCGCGGCGACCTGTACCCCCAGGCCATCGCCGAAATCCGCGCCGCCCTGGCGGAAGACCCCTCGCGGATCGATTTGATCACCCTCCTGGCGAGAATGTATTACCTCTCCGGCCAGAAGATCGAAGCTACCGAGATTTGCTCATCGCTGATCGGCAAGCTCCCCTATTGTTACGAGGCCAACCGGGTGCTGATGGAAGTGCTCCCGGAGACTTCACGGGCAGAAGATGCGCGTATCTTCCAGCAGCGTCTGTTCTCCCTTGACCCCTACGCGGCTTTCATCTCACCCAATGCGCCTACCAGCGCTCAGGTGCCTGAGCAAACGGTGATGGTCGAGAAGGTTGACTGGCAGCCATCTATGGCTGAAGCGCAAGGCCCCGATTGGGCGCGCAACATCGGCGTGCAGTGGGAAGAAACATCGGAAGAAGCTCTCCCCGACTGGTTGAACACGATCGACGCCGCCCAGGCCCCGGCAGCCGAGGAAACCGCCGCTCCCGAAGCGCTGGCCGAGGAGGAAATCGCCGCACCGCCCGCCGGAGGCGCGGAAATCCCGGGCTTTTTGCAGGAGGCCGGCTGGACGGTGTCTGACGGCACAACAGCCGAGCAGCCGGTCAGCTTCATCGAAGAGGAAGAGCCGTCTTCAGCCGGCGAAGGCGAGGCCGTTGAGGCCGAGATCCCCGACTGGCTGCAATCGCTCGCCCCCGCTTCCACCGCTTTGCCTGAGAGCGAGGAAACGACCGAAGATGCCGGAAAACTCGAATGGCTCGAAGGCATCCTCCCGCCCGCTGCCGGCGCTCTGGCCGATGAAGCGCAGCCCATGGTGCCTGCAGAAGGCGAAGCTCCCTCGCTGGAGCAGCCCCCGGCCGAGGAGTTCACCCCGCAAGCTGCGCAGCCCGATTGGCTCTCGGAAACCCCTCTGGAGGGCACCCTGCCTGCCGGAGAAGCCGCCGAGGAAGCCCCCGCCGCCGAGGCCGGGGCCCTTCCCGATTGGCTGACGGAGTTAGGCGCCCCCGCAGGCGAAGAGACCCTCGCCGAGGCCCCGTCTGTGGAAGAAACAGGTTTCCCGGCAGAGGAAGTCCCGGACTGGATCCGCCAGGCCGAGTTGGAGCCGCCAGTCGAGGCGGAAGCCGAGAAGCTCGAGCAGCCTGTTGAAGAGCCGGTCGCGGAAGAAAGCGTACCGGACTGGTTGAGCGAACTCAAACAGGAAGAACCCGCGCAAACCGCCGGACCTGCAGATGAGATAACCGCCCCCACACAGCCCCTCAAAGTGGCCGGGCAGCCGGCCGATGAATGGCTGCCCGAGTCGTCAACCCCTCAGGTGGAGGAAGCCCCCCAGGCCGCTGCCCCGGCCCTCGACTCGATGGACATGGACGCTGCGCTGGCCTGGATGGAAGGCCTGGCCGCAAAACAGGGCGCCGACGAAGAATCGCTGAAGATCAGCGCGCCGGAAGAACGCAGCGAGACGCCCCCGGAATGGCTCCAGCAGCTCCAGGGCGCAGAGGTTGAAACCCAGGCCGAAGTCGAAGCAGCTGCCCCGCTTGAGGAAGCGCCCGCGCAGGCCGTCGAAGCCGCTTTGCCCGCTGCCGAACCCGGCGCTGCGCCGGAGGATTTGGATGCTGCCCTGGCCTGGATGGAAGCGCTGGCCGCAAAACAGGGTGCAGATGAAGAATCGCTGAAGATCAGCGCCCCCGAAGAGCGCAGCGAAACACCGCCGGATTGGATTCAAGAAATTGAGGCAGCCCAGGCAGGAATCACCCCACTGGAAGAAGCGCCTCAGCAGATGGAATCGTCCGCAGCCACCGAGGAGGCCGCCGCCTGGGAAGCCCCGGCCGCCGTCGAAGAACCCGTCAGTGCTATGGAAGAGCCGGGCGCTCCGGCCGATGAAGCGGTTTCACCACCTGCAGCTGTAGAAGAACTACCCGAACCTGCCTTGCCTGAAATGGAAACCGCCGTGGAAGAACCTCTGCCGGAGGCTGCCCCCCTGGACGCTGACTCAGCCTTCGCCTGGATGGAAGCGCTGGCCGCTAAGCAAGGCGCCGAAGAAGGCACCCTGGTCACCGCGCCGGAAGAGCGCCCTGAGGCTCCGCCGGAATGGGTGGCCGAGACCCTCGAAGAACCCGCACCGCAAGCCGCCCAAACCGAGGCCGAGCCAGTTTCGGCCGAAGCGCCGCTGCCGCAAGCTGAAGAAGAACCCGCAGCCGAGGTAGCCCCAGGCGAGGGATTGCCGTTTGCGGAAGCCGTTGAACCCGCCGTTGAAGCGCTGGAAGAGAAAACCGCGCCGATCGAGCCCGCCGCCATGGAAGCCGAAACCCTCCCTGCAGAGGAAGCTCCGCTAGCGGAAACGCCCACTCCAGCTGCTCAGCCCGCGGCGGGCGAGGTGGAGATTCCCGAATGGCTGCGCTCCTACGAGGAGGAGCAGCGCACGCAGGAACCCGTCTGGCAGCCGGATGAGACCTTCACGCCCGAGGCAGTGGCGGATGAAGAGCTCCCCGCCTGGCTGCGGGAAGAACCGCCCGCCGAGCCGGAAGTCGTCCTTCCGCCGGTCCAGGCCGAGGTTGAAGCGCCGGGCGCCGAAACCGAGCCTGCAACTGTCGAAAGCGGTATGCCGGAATGGCTGAAGGAACTCCAGGAAAGCCAGCCGCCTGCCGAGGCCCCCGCCCGGGTGGAAGAGCCCGCTGCGCCTGCGAGAGTGGAGGCTCCAATCTCCGCACCTCCATCGGATGCCATCGCTCTGGCTCGCGCCGCGCTGCGCAGCGGTGATATTGAGGGTGCCGCCGAACAATACACCCGCCTCATCAACGCATCTCAAAACCTGGATGAGGTCGTCCATGATTTGCAGGGTGCTCTCGACCAGCACCCCGTGGATGTCTCTCTCTGGCAGGCACTCGGCGATGCCTACATGCGCATTGATCGGGTGCAAGACGCCCTCGATGCCTACACGAAAGCAGAGGAGCTTCTGCGCTGATTCGCGGTACAATTAGGCGCACGCCGGCCGCAAATAAGCAGACCCGGCGTGTCAATCCTGGAAGTGCAATCTTGCAGGGAATTACGGGCTGCCCCGTAATACCTTGCGAATGAAGGCACGAACACATCCAAACTACATTGGAGGTCACATCGTGGAACGAACTTTTGTATTGGTCAAGCCGGATGGCGTTCAGCGCGGCTTGATCGGTGAAATTATCGCGCGCCTTGAAGGACGCGGCCTGAAGCTCGTCGCGGCGAAGTTCATGGCGGTCAGTAAAGAACTGGCCGAACGCCATTATGCCATTCACAAGGGCAAATCCTTTTATGACGGCCTGATTCGCTACATCACGTCTGCGCCGGTGATGGCAATGGTCTGGGAAGGACCCAATGCGGTGGCCCTTGTGCGCCAAACGATGGGCGCTACCCGCCCCCACGAAGCCGCGCCGGGCACCATCCGGCATGATTTCGCCCTCACGGTAGGCCGCAACCTCACCCACGCGTCCGACTCGGTCGAGAACGGCATCAAAGAGATCGAATTGTGGTTCTCCCCCGGTGAACTGGTCGCATGGGTGCGCGCGTCAGACGAGTGGATCTTCGAAGATAATTAGCTCTGCAAGCAAGCCGGGCCGCCGCCCGGCTTTGCAATTTAAAGCGCAATTGCTTGACAACCATCCGATGGCATGATAAACTATTGCGCGTTCGGGGGCGTGGTGTAGCGGCTAACATGCGGCCCTGTCAAGGCCGAGACCGCGGGTTCGAATCCCGTCGCTCCCGCCAGAAAAGATCGCGCAAGCGGTCTTTTTCGTTTCTTTGAGCCCGCGCGCCCCCGAATGGGGGTGTTTCGAATCCCGTCCATCCCTTGAGAAAAACGGCCTTGTCTGATATACTCATCCAGTGAGTATATCCTATGGCACGCACAAGCATTCCTTCCGGCAACCTTTCACCAAAATATGCTGTCATGGGATTTTTATACATTCGTCCAATGCACGGCTATGAACTGGACAAGCAATTGCGTTCGAGCCTCCGTGAAGTCTGGCGCATCTCTCAGAGCCAGACGTACAACATTCTCAAAAACCTCGAGAAAGAAGGGGTCATCTCGGCCACCCACCAGGAGCAGGATAAAAAACCCGACAAAGACCTCTTAACCTTGACTGAAAAGGGCAAGGCCGAATTCGAGTATTGGCTGTATACTCCTACACCCGGACGGGCCAGGGCGATTCGTGTGGAATTCATCACCCGCTTGTTCTTCGCAGCCCATCTGAGCGCGTCCCTCCCCAATCGCATCATCCAGGAACAGGCCGAGACCATCCGTACCAGCCTCAAAGACTTGCGGATGCGTTTCGATTTGCTCCCGATGGATCAGTTATTCAACCGCTTGGGCCTCGATTTGCGCATTCGCCAGTTAGAGACTACTCTGAATTGGATCGAAAACACATCGAGCTTCTTCCATGAAGATTAAAGCAGGCCAATGAAAAACAAAACAATCAGGTTCATCTTTTCTCTAATCATCTTTCTGGCCGGCTGCCAGGTAATTCCATCAAGCGCAACCCCTACAACCCAACAGCCGGAAATCACCGTCGCAGCCGCGGCCGACCTGCAGTTTGCCTTCAGCGACATTGCCAGGTTGTATGAACAACAAACCGGAAGGAAGGTTACCCTCGTTTTCGGATCGACCGGCCAGTTAGTGCAACAGATCGAGAACGGAGCGCCGTTCGACCTGATCGCCGCGGCGAATATCTCCTATGTAGATCGCCTGGTAGAGCAAGGGTTGGCTGTCAAAGACAGCGCAGCGTTGTATGCACGCGGGCGGATTGTCTTAGCCGTCAACAAGAATTCGGGCATCCAGGCCACCAGGTTGGACGACCTGCTCTCCGACAGGATTCGCCACATTGCGATCGCCAACCCTGAGCACGCCCCTTATGGATTGGCAGCGAAACAGGCATTTGAATCCCTGGGCATTTGGGAGCGTGTGCAGCCGAAACTGGTGCTCGCTGAAAATGTTCGCCAGGCATTGCAGTTTGTCCAAACCGGCGACGCAGAGGCCGGCATCATATCGCTGTCGGTTGCCGCCGTGCCGGAAATCACCTGGACGCTGATCGACGGCTCTCTGCACCAGCCGTTGGACCAGGCCCTTGCCATCCTCACCGCCAGCAAACAGCCTGAAATAGCCGCGGATTTCATTGCATATATCAATGGAGAGCATGGCAGGCCCATTATGCGTCAATATGGTTTCTTGTTACCGGATGAGATCAACCTGCTTTCACAGCAGGCCCCCACCCCTCAACCATAATGGCTTCTCCACTGTCTCTGTCTCTTTGGGTATCATCCTGGGCAGGTCTCTTCGCCTTGATCATTGGGATTGGAATTTCCTGGGTGATCGTCAAAAGCAGGTTTCGGTTCAAGTGGGCTTTAGAAGGCTTCACCCTGCTCGCGTTGGTCCTCCCGCCTACGGTGTTAGGTTACTATCTCCTGCTCCTGTTCGGCAGGCAAGGATTGGGCCCTTTGCTCGAAACAGCCGGCATACGAGTCGTCTTCGCCTTGCCCGGGGCGGTGATCGCCGCTACGGTTGCCGCCATCCCTTTGGTGGTTCAAATGGTTCGCACCAGTCTCGCCGAGGTCAGCAAGGAGATCGAAGATGCAGGCCGAGTGGATGGATGCAATCAATGGCAGCTATTCCTGTATATCGACCTTGGAATAGCCTGGCGAGGGATTGTGGCCGGTGGATTATTGGGCTTTTTGCGCGCACTCGGCGATTTTGGCGCCACCTTGATGGTCGCGGGGAACATCCCCGGCCGAACACAGACGATTTCGATGGCGCTCTATGATGCTGTACAATCCAACAATACCCGGCTGGCGAATGAATATGTCCTCTTGCTGACGACGATCGCTTTCGCCATTTTATTTGTCGCGCTCCAGCTCTCGAATACCATCAGCGGTACAAAATAGGAGGCGAACTGAATTCTGCCTTGACCACCAAACTTTCGCGCCATGGCATTCTCGCCTTCTTCTTTTCAATCCCGATTGGTACGTTAGGCGGCTTGATTGGCCTGGGAGGTGCGGAATTCCGGCTTCCGGTGCTGATCGGGCTGCTCAAGCTCCAACCCCGTGATGCGGTCTCGATCAACCTGGCAGTCAGCCTCATCACGTTGATTGCATCTTTGATTTCGCGTTTAAGCGTCGTGACCGCCTTCCCCCTGCTGGATTTCGCCCCGATCTTGCTCTCGATGATTGCCGGAGCAACGACGGCGGCGTACTTCTCGGCGGGGGTCGCCAGCAAAATACCCAACCACACCCTCGAAAAATGGATCAAGGTCTTGTTGATTTCGATCGGCGTTCTTCTGATCAGCGAGAGTTTCATCCCCGAGATCAGCGCCAACCTGATCGCCACCCCTCTCGGGGTTCAAATACTGGTTGGAATCGCTGCGGGCGGGTTGATCGGCATGGTCAGCAGCCTGCTTGGGGTGGCCGGGGGAGAATTGATCATCCCAACCTTGATTTTTATATACGGCATCGGCGTGAAGCTGGCCGGCACCGGCAGCTTGATCATCAGCCTGCCCACCGTCATGGTCGGGCTGTACCGCTATTACCGGAAGACTTCGTTCATTTCCGCACAGAATTTCCGCTCGATCGTCGTTCCCATGGGCGTGGGCTCGATCATCGGCTCGATCATTGGCGGTTTTCTCTTTGGGCTGGTGTCTCCCAACGTGCTGAAGTTAATCCTGGGTCTGGTCTTGATCTACTCGGCAATTCGGATGTTCTTGAACTCGAATGCAGCTTCACGGAGCTCATAACTCGTTACTCACCGCCATCCGAAGCACCGGCATGGCGGATGCAGACGATCGAAAAGAGTCTTTCTTAAAGAGGATGATTGTCATGAGCGCAGCTGCAAATCTTGTGCTATGATAGGGCAGCTTACAGCCTGTCAATTCTTATAATAGCGATGATATATCTTTTAATTGTCTCATTGGTTTGGGCGTTTTCATTCGGGTTGATCAAAACCAACCTGACATCGATTCATCCGGTCCTGGTATCGGCCATCCGACTGAGCATCGCCGCTCTGGTATTCCTCCCGTTCATCCGTCCATCACAAACATCGCGGCAACTGAGGCTGCGTCTGTTCATCCTGGGCGCAGTCCAGTATGGGCTGATGTACATTTTCTATAATCTCTCGTTTCAATTCCTCAAGGCGTATGAAGTCGCTCTGTTCACCATCTTCACGCCCATCTTCGTGACGTTGATTCACGATATCGACCAGCGGAAAGCCGTCCCGCTCCGCTGGTTAACGACCATCCTGGCCGTCCTTGGCGCGGCGATCATCGTGCAATTCGGCATCAACCGTCCGGGGATGATTGCGGGCTTCTTCCTGGTTCAATTATCTAACCTCAGCTTCGCGGTCGGCCAGGTGTATTACCGCAAGTGGATGCGGCCTCATCCTGAGCTGAAAGACCATCACGTTTTTGGTGTACTTTACCTGGGCGGATCAGCTCTGACGGTTATTCTCTCACTAATCTTGGTCCCGCTTAGAACCGTCAATATTTCACCTGTCCAGGCATGGACTCTCCTCTACCTGGGCGCTGTTGCTTCCGGGTTCAGCTTCTTCCTGTGGAATTTCGGCGCCAGGCGCACCAACATCGGCGCGCTGGCCATTTTCAACGATCTGAAGATCCCCCTTTCGATCACGGTATCGCTCCTGGTTTTCGGCGAGCAGGCCAGCCTGCCCACACTCCTCCTCGGCGGAGCGATCATCCTGTTGTCTTTAGCTGTCAACGAAGCCCTCGAACGCAAGGCCAGGGTTGAATTGGCGCGAGCCGGCTGACCCGATTTTGATATCACATCAATTGATGGAGCGCTCCTCATGCCGTGGAGCCGGCTTTTTGTGGAAGTTCCTCATCGGTTGACCCGGCATTCAAACCTCTTGCCATCGTCCGTCTTTTCAACAGCTCGATCAAGCATGGAAATGCAGATCGAGCTTTATAATATCCATATACTTATTCAACCCGGAGGCCTCATCTATGGCATCTACGCCCGACTACCTCAACCCAGAACTGCCTGTCCGCGAACGGGTGAAAGACCTCCTTTCGCGCATGACTTTGGAAGAAAAAATCTCCCAAACGCGTAATGCCTGCCCGGCTATTCCACGGCTCGGCATGCCTGCCTATGATTATTGGAGCGAAGCCCTGCATGGCGTCGCTCGCAACGGGCGGGCCACCGTGTTCCCGCAAGCCATCGGCATGGCTGCCACCTGGGACCGCGACCTGATCCACCGCGTGGCATCCGCCATTGCGGATGAAGGCCGGGCCAAGTATCACGAGGCGCTGCGCAAAAACGGGGAGACTCAAATCTACCAGGGGCTGACCTTCTGGTCCCCGAACGTGAACATCTTTCGCGATCCGCGCTGGGGGCGCGGACAGGAAACCTGGGGAGAAGACCCATACCTGACAGGCGAGATGGGCTCCGCTTTCGTGAAAGGTCTCCAGGGCGATCACCCACGCTACATGAAGGCCGCGGCCTGCGCCAAGCATTATGCCGTCCATAGCGGGCCCGAAAAACTGCGCCACGTCTTCGATGCCGTGGTGAGTAAACGCGACCTGTATGCCACCTACCTGCCCGCCTTCAAGAAGCTTGTTCAGGAAGCCAGGGTGGAAGCCGTGATGGGCGCCTATAACCGGGTGTACGGCGAGCCTGCCAACGCCAGCCAGTTGCTCCTGGGCGATATCTTGCGCGGCGAATGGGGTTTCGAAGGGCATGTCGTCTCCGACTGCGGCGCACTCACCGATTTTCATGCCCACCACAAGGTGACGAAAGATGGCGTCGAATCGGCCGCCCTGGCCCTCAAGCGGGGCTGCGACATCGGCTGCGACTGCGTCCTGGCCGATTTCCTCCCCGAAGCCGTGGAGCGCGGCCTGGTGACCGAAGACGATATTGACCGCGCGTTGGAGCGCACCCTCGCCACGCGCTTCAAACTCGGCATGTTCGACCCGCCCGAGATGGTCCCCTTTGCCTCCACGCCGATGAGTGTGGTTGGCTGCGCCGCGCACCGCGAACTGGCCTATCAAGCCGCGGTTGAATCGGTTGTCCTCTTGAAGAACAAGAACAATATTCTCCCCCTGACTGAAAAAGTCCGCACCATGCTGGTGGTTGGGCCAAATGCAGGCCAAACGAACGTCCTGCTCGGCAATTATTACGGCCTGAGCAACACCATGACCACCTTCCTGGAAGGGCTGGTCGGCCGCCTGCCTGAAGGAATCCGGCTGGAATTTATGCCCGGCAGCCTGCTGGCTCACCCCAAGCGCATCGAGAAAGACTGGTCGGTCTATACGGCCGGGCACATGGATGTGACAATCGCCTTCATGGGCCTCTCGCCATTGCTCGAAGGCGAAGAGGGCGAATCGATCCTCTCCGATAACGGCGACCGCACCGAGCTGCGCCTGCCGGAAAACCAGATCAGCTACCTGCGGCTTTTGGCTGCTTCGGGCGGAAGAATCGTTCTGGTGCTCTCAGGCGGCAGCCCCGTCGCGCTGGGCGGGCTTGAAGAGATCGTGGACGCAATCGTCTATGTGTGGTACCCCGGCCAGGAAGGCGGGCGCGCGGTGGCCGATGTGCTCTTCGGCGATCACTCCCCCTCCGGCAAGCTGCCCCTCACCTTCCCCCAGTCGCTGGATCAACTCCCGCCCTTCGAAGACTACAACATGCAAGGCCGCACGTACCGTTACATGACAGCCGAGCCGTTGTTCCCCTTCGGCTTCGGTCTCAGTTACACCACCTTCGCCTATTCGGACTTGCGTCTCGAAAATCCCGCTCTCAAGCCCGGCGAGAACCTATCCGCCAGCGTGAAAGTGACCAACACCGGCCCGCGCGAAGGCGGCGAGGTCGTGCAAGCCTATCTCACCGACCTGGAAGCCTCGGTGCCTGTGCCGCTCAGCAGCCTGGTGGCCTTTGAGCGGGTGTCGCTGAAGCCCGGCGAGAGCAAAACGGTACAGTTCTCGATCCCCGCGGAGGCGATGATGGTTTTTGGCGAGGATGGCAGGCAGGCGTTTGAGCCGGGTGAATTCCGCCTTACGGTGGGCGGATGCTCACCCTCGCCGCGCGGATTGGCGCTCGGGGCGCCTCAGCCCGTCTCCGCGGTGTTCAAAGTAGCCTGAAAGGGGTCTGTTCCTATCAAAGAAAAAGAGGCGGGGCCGCTAACCCCGCCTCTTTTTCAATCCGCCTTCACTCGTTCCATGACTTCGAAACACATGCGGCTGTTGTGATAGGGACATTTCCAGAAACCCGCCAGCCCGTGCGGAATGGGGTTCCCGGCCCGGTCGGTCCCCCAATACCATTCGCCGTGCGTGCGGTTGACCAGGCAGCGCTTGATCCACCCCCACGCCCGCAGCGCCGCCTGCTCGAAATCGACGCTCCCGTTCAATTCAGCGGCATTCAAGAAGCCCACCACCGCTTCGGCCTGCGGCCACCAATCCTTGCCCATATTGAGGTGCCCCCCGGGGCCTGCCTCGTTGAACAGCGCGCCGTCTGCATCCAGCCCTTCGCGATAGACCGCTTCGGCCATCTTCAAAGCCCGCTCGGTCACCTCGTCCAGGAGCGGTGCATCGCCCAGCACACCGGCAGCCTCCACCAGCAGCCAGGAGCCTTCGATATCATGCCCGAACGAGATCACCTCGCTGAGAGGCTGCCAGCCTGCGCTAAAGAACAGGACGAAGTGAGAAGTTCGAGGATCGATGATGTGGTCGAGGAAGACTCGCAGCATCTCCTTCTGACGATTGCGCAGTGATTCATCATCCCACACGCGCAGCAAGTTGGTCAGGGCCTCCATCAGATGCAGGTGGGTGTTCATCGATTTCGGCGCATTCAACTCGCCCGGGGCCAGGCGCGCATCCTCGATCAACCGCCACTCGCGGTCGAATGACTCGTACCAGCCCCCGTTCACGGCATCGTGAGCCGAGGTGTCGATCAAATGGAAGAGCGCAATCGCCTTTTCCAACGAGTCTTCATCGCCGCTGGCACGGAAATATTCGACGAACGCATACATGGCAAACGAATTGGCATAAACATGCTTCTTCTCGTCCAGCCGTTTGCCCTGCCAATCGACCGACCAGTAAACCCCGCCAAAATCACCGTCCCAGAGCTTTTCGCTCAACCAGTGATAAGCGAGGGCGGCAGCATCGAGGTATTTCGGGTCGCGGTAAACCAGAAAGGCGTGCGAAAACGTCCACACCAGGCGCGCGGTGAGGATGGCTCCCTTTGGAGCGTGCCGATTCGGCACCCCTTCAAAATTCACCTCGCCTGCGAAGGTCTTCTGTTTAAAATCCAACACATGCTGCATCCAAAAAGGGAGGATATTCCCGCGCACCTCCTCATCCACCTCGCGCCGAAGCCTGATCAGCTCATTCCCCGTCCTTGCGTCCATCATCGCTCAACCCTCCACCAGCGATTCCCCGCCGTCAATCCAAATTTCGGAGCCGGTGATGTGGTCGGAAGCATCCGATGCCAGGAACAGCACCAGCCGGGCCACCTGTTCAGCCTTGCCGGGCATTCCGCCGGTGAGGGGAATGGCCCCGTCCAGGTAACGGATGCGCTTGCGCACCCGGTCGAAATGCCGCGAGCGGGTGTTGCGCATAATCTCGGTGGTGATCGCCCCCGGGCAGATCACATTCACGCGGATTTTATAACGCGCCAGCTCCACGGCGATGATTTTTGCAAACGCCGCCTGCCCGGCCTTTGAGGACGCATAAGCCGAAGCTCCGCTGTTGCCAAACATGCGCGTCCCGTTGACGGATGAATCGATGATGATCGACCCCCCGCGCTCTTTCATGTAGGGCACGGCATACTTCACCGTCAGGAACGTCCCTTTCAGGTTGATATCGAGCGTTTCGTCCCATTCTTCCGGCTCGATTTCCTCTACCGGGGCCCACAGGCCGTTGATCCCCGCGTTCGCAAAGACGATATCCAGCCTCCCCCAGCGTTCCGCCAGCCGGTCAACCGCCGCTCTCATCTGGTCAGGCGCAGAAACATCGGCCACAAGCGCCATCGCTTCGCCTCCGGCAGCTTCGATGGCCTGGATCGTCTCGCCCAGCGCATCTTCGCGCCGCGCCAATACGCCCACCTTTGCGCCTTCTTGCGCCAAGAGCAGCGCCGAGGCTTTTCCAATTCCCGCGCTTGCGCCGGTCACCAGCGCCACCCTGCCTTCCAATTGCATGCGCACCTCGTTTTCTCGCTCGCGTCGTAAATTCAAAGCCGGGGCGCAAGGCTCGGGCGGCCTGCGCCCCGGCATAGAAGCCCCACGGCAGGTGCCGGTTTAAAGCACCCCGAAAACGCGGTACACCTCGTCGATGGGCATTCCCGCGGCAAGCTGCTCGCGTTCTTCGTTCTCTTTGGCGTAGATATCTTCAACGCGCAGGAGCACCTCATCCACCAGGTCCTTCGGGATCAACTGCGCCCCGTCGTTATCGGCGAAGATGAAATCGCCCGGGGTCACCTTGACGTAATGCGTGATATGCCCCGGCAGGTACACCGGCACATTCACCTCGGTGACGACCCAGCCGCCGAAGGCATTCGGCCGCGTGCCAAATGTGAACATCGGGAAATCCGCCATCTTGAGCACGTATTGGGTGTCGCGGCAGTTCCCCGCCAGGAGCATGCCCCGGCAGCCATGAGCGTATGCAACCTGGCAGCTCATTTCACCAAAGTGAGCCGGCTGCATATCGCCGCCACAATCGAAGACCAAGACCGAGCCCGGCTCCGATTCGGCTACCGCGCGCATCATGCGCTTTTGCGGGTGACCGCCTTCTTCCTGCCAGCGCTGCTCTTGCTTGGCTTTCAGGTCGGGGAATTCGCTCAAATCCACCTGCGAATGCAGCTTGATCGGCAAAGCCCGCCCCACCAGCTGCATGCCCTGCCGCAGCGGTTTGAAGCGGTCTGAGAAGACCGTGTTCGTCACGCCCAGGCTGGCAAGCGAATCCGAGACCGATCCGCCGTATCCGGCGCGGCGGAAGCGCTCGATGCGCTCGAGATCGGTGATATTGAGGTGCCGAATTTCTTTCGTCCAATTAAACGCAGACATCATTTCCTCCAGGTAAAGTGGTGAGTTGATCGGGCTCCGTTTGGTTTTCCCTCCTGGCGGTCCTGGCGTATAGACCGCCAGGAGGGAGCGGATTTACAGATCGATGAAGCGGAGGCACACCGGGCTGGGAACGTGCGTTTCTTCTCCGGTGGCCGCGAGCCGCCCGCTGCTTGGGTCGATGCGGAAAGTAACAATATTATCTGTGTACTGGTTGGCGGCCAGCAGGTATTCGCCATCAGGGTCGATGGCAAAATTCCTTGGCCAGGCTCCGCGCGTTGGTTCATGCCCCACCAGAGCCAGGCTGCCTGAGGCTGGGTCAATCGAGAAGAGTGCCAGGCTGTGGTGGCCTCGGTTCGAAACCACCACCCAGCGCCCGCTCGGGTGCACATGAATATCGGCGACGATATTCTCTCCGCTGAACCCTGCCGGCAGCGTCGAAAGGCTCTGGAAGGGGGTCAAAACGCCTTTTGCGGCATCCCAGGTGCAGGCCGTGATGCTGCTCGCCAGCTCTCCTGCCACGTATATGAAACCACCGTTTGGGTGGTAATCGAAGTGGCGCGGCCCGGTGCCCGGTGCGAATGCCGCCTTGCCGTGGAGCGTGAGCTTGCCCTCGCTGCCAAGCCGGTAAATCAACACCGAGTCCAGCCCCAGGTCGGCTGCCAGCACAAATTGACCGCCCGGCGCAAAGCGGATGGAGTGCGCGTGGGCTTTTTCCTGCCGGGCCGGGTTCGGGCCCTTCCCCTCGTGCTGGATAAAATCGCTCATTGGCCCCAGCCGCCCGTCAGGCCCGATGGGGTGTACGCACAGGCTGCCGCCCGAATAATTGGCGGTCAACAGCCAGCGCCCGGCCGGATCGGTCGATAGGTAGCACGGGTCGGCACCGCGGGTAGGCTCGCTGTTGAGGCGCGTGAGCGCGCCTGTGGCTTGATCGATGGAGAACGAACTCACGCCGCCGTCGCGCTTCTCGTTGACTGAGAAAAGGAAGCGCCGGTCGGGTGAAACCGCCAGGAACGAGGGGTTGTCGCCTGAGACGGCAGCCGAAGAAAGCGCCAGCCTGCCGCTCCCTTGATCGAAGGTATAGGTATAAATACCTTCTTTGCGATGCTCCTCGCCCGGCCTGGAGGCAGTATAGGTTCCGACGTACAAGATGCGTTTCATGGCCTGGTCGGGCTCCCATCCGGCAGACGCGTTTGTGTCCACCAATCCACCTCATCTTTAGGCGGGTACTTGGCGGCAAGTTTCTCGTCGAACTCGATCCCCAGCCCGGGCTTATCATTCGGGTACATGTACCCGTTGCGGACCACCGGCAGCCCCGGGAACATATCGTACACCAGGCTGTCGAAGCGGCACCATTCCTGGATGCCGAAGTTCGGCGCCCACAGGTCGAGGTGCAAGTTGGCGGCATGGCCCACCGGAGAAGTATCGCCCGGGCCGTGCCAGGCCGTGCGGACGCCGTAGATCTGCCCATGGATGGCGGCGTTGCGCGCAGGGGTGATCCCGCCAATCTGGCTGACGTGCATGCGCAGGAAATCCAACAGGCGCTCTTCGATCAACAGGCGCCACTCGCGCGGGTTGTTGAACAGCTCACCCATCGCGATTGGCGTGGCGCACACCTTACGGATATGTCGGAAATACTCGATATCCTCCGGCGCCAACGAATCCTCCAGGAAGAAGAGGTTGAACTGCTCCACATCCTTGGCAAACTTCACCGTGTCGATCGGCGAAAGACGCTCGTGCACATCGTGCAGCAACTCCACTTCATCGCCGACCTCTGAGCGCACATACTCGATCATGCGCAGCATGTTGCGCGTGTAGGAGCGAGGGTCGAAGTAAGCCCCATCCGGCGCGCCCTCCGGCTTGTAGAACTTCTGCGATTTGCCCCCGTAACCGCCCATCTGCACGCGAATATACTTATAACCCTGTTCCTGGAACTTGCGCACATTCTCAAGGACTTCCTTGGGGTCGCGCCCGTCGGCATGAGCGTAACAGGCTGCAGCTTCGCGGCACTTGCCCCCCAGCAGGTCATAGACTGGCATGTTCGCCATCTTGCCCTTGATGTCCCACAGGGCTTCATCGATCCCCGATATGGCATTGTTGAGCACCGGGCCGTTGCGCCAATAGCCGTTGACCAGGTTCATCTGGAAGAGTTCTTCGATGCGCGAAACATCTTTGCCGATCACAAACGGCTTCACGTGGTGTTCCAGGGCCGCATAAACCGCCCTGAAGCGCTGCGTGAAGGTGGCGCACCCCAGGCCATACAACCCCGGCTCCGAGGTGATCACTTTGACAACGATGAAGCGCGTTCCTCCGCCCGCTGTTTGCACCAGGAAAGTCTGCACATCCTGGATGGTGACAGGTTTCGCCATACTTACCTCCTTCGAGTGAGAGTGTGATTCATCAAGTTAATAACCCGGCCTCTTCAGCCGAAGATCGATTGAATGAGCGCGCCAAGCCCAAACACGCACAAGCCAACGATGAAACCCTGGATGCGGAAGTCGAAGCGCGTTTCCACCTCCTGGCGCACGGCGATGTTGTAATCAATGATCGTATCCACATGCGCCGAGCGAATGAAAGCACCCGGCACGCCGAAGTCACGCCCGCCGACCGTTGAGCCGAACACCAGAAAGCCGCAGAGGATAGCGATGCCAAGGCCGGTCCAAACCATGCGCTCGCTCAAGGCCGCTGTGGAAAAATTCCCGGTGATGAGGAATGAAAGCCCAACCAGCCCCGCAACTGCCAGGACGACGAGCAAGACCTTCTTCACGAATAAGATCAAGAAGACTTTGAAATATGCCAGGATCTTCTCTGCGAGGTTCATCACAAGCCTCCTATGGCAGCAGGGCGGTGAGGATGGGCTCGTTCCACTTCCGGTTCGCCAGGTCATAAACGCCAAACCCGGAGCAAAATTCCCAATAGGCCCAGCTGAAGCCGCGCTCTTCGGCGCTGCGGGCAATAAACTCGGTCCACCGGCTCCTCGACTCCATATCCGCTTCCGAGTATGCGCCAAACTCACCCAGGAAGATCGGCCGATGATTCTGCCGCGACCATTTCAACGCGGCATCGAAATCACGGCCTACCGCCGATTTTTCAGCCGGGCTGCCGGTCCATTTTGTGCCCAGCCAGGCTTCCGAGCCTTCAGCCCAGTCCGCGCCCTGGTGGGTGAACTGAAAAGGCTGGTAATAATGAACGGTCACGATGAGGTTGTGTTCGTCTGGAGGCAGGAGCAGGTCGTAGAGGTTGCCAATCGAATTCCAGTTACCGGGGCCAACGATGATCGTGCGCGTCGGGTTCGTGCGGCGGATGATCTGGATGGCTTCGGCGACGAATTTGTTCCACGAAGTTGCGCCAATCGTCCCGTTCGGCTCGTTGAGCAGCTCGAAGTACACCGTATCGGGCATGCTCTTGTAATGCTCCGCGATTTGCTCCCAGATTGCCATAAAACGGTCATGGTGGCCCATCGGCGCTTCCATGATCTCCACGTAATGATGCCAGTCGAGAATCACGGCCAGGTCGCGCTGCATGGCCTGCTCCACCACCCAATCCACGCGAGCGAAGAACGCAGGGTCAACCGTGTAGGGGGGCTTATCGCCGGCATGCGCGTTCCAGCGGATGGGCACGCGAACCGAAGAGAACCCGGCCTCATGGATCAGGTCAAAGAAGCCTTCCTCCAGGGTCACACCCCATTCACCTTCATTTGGGGCTTCGAGCGCATTGCCGAGGTTCACCCCGCGCCCGAGGCGCTCATTGCGCTCATAGGCCAGGCGTTCACTTTCGGTTATGATGAAAGGCGTTTGGGTTGGAACAGCAGGCGTTGCGCTGGGTTCCGGCGAAGCCGTCACCGCCGGGGCGCTTGTGGCGGAAGGCTCGGGCGAGGGAGGGACCGCCGTTGGCTGGCTCGTCGAAGCGGCCGGCACGCACCCGGCCGTTAGAATGATCAAACACAGGCCGATGAGAATCGCCTTCATGGTCCAAACCGTCCAGGCATCCAGCCTCCTTGAGAGCGTTAACAGGTGAATTGAAGATATTATATTACAGCAACAAATAACGCCTTAGCAGATTTTGGCTGTGTTCGTCCAGCGCGGAGAAATCATGAACCTCGTAGCGCGTCTGGTTGATGTCGATCACCAGCCAGCGGTTCTGAGAAACCCTCCGCACCGAGCCGATGATGCTGTCGCGCATGATGAATTCCTTTGCGCCCCGGTCGGTCTCCACTTTCCAGTATAGAAAGCCGAACTCTTCGCGGATCTGGTCGATGCGCAAGATCCTGGGCACAAAATAATGCAGGCGCAGCTCGCGCAGCACGGCTTCTTTAGACTCCGCATCCAGCAGCGAAATGTCCTCGATGATGCCAATTTCTTTCCCGCGCTCCATTTCGCCATCGGGGGTGCGCACAAGGATATGGTTATTGTGCGCCGAAAGCGGGAATGACCGGCGCAGCGTGACGCGCGGGTAGAGTACCTGGTCGGCGTCCACGAAGGTCAGGTTTTCGCCGTCGAAAGCGAAACGAACCCTACTCGCATCCAGGTAAACGCTCTCGAAGCTTTCGTGTTCCACAGGCCTATCCGACATTTCACTTCCCTCCATCGCGTCAAACCGCCACCACGCCATCGAGGCGGGCAAATTGAGATTGAATCTGCACCAGGTTGTAGAACAGGCCCTTGTGCTCCATCAAGTCTTGCGGAGAGCCCATCTCGGCGATGCGCCCGTGGTCGAGAGCAATGATCCGGTCGGCGTTGTAGAGCGTCGAAAGCCGGTGCGCGATCGCGATGGTCGTCCGGCCCTGCACCAGCGTATCGAGCGCCTTTTGAATCTGGCGCTCGGTCTCGGTGTCCACCGAAGAAGTGGCTTCATCCAGGATCAAAATCTTCGGGTTGAGCAGAATGGCGCGCGCAATCGAGATGCGCTGTCGCTCTCCGCCCGAAAGGCCGGTTCCGCCCTCGCCCACAATCGTGTCATACCCTTCCGGCAGGTTGGTGATGAAGTCATGCGCGTTGGCGGCTTTCGCAGCGCGGATGATCTCCTCCCGGCTGGCTTCCGGCCTGGCATAAGCAATGTTTTCAGCAATCGTCCCGCTGAAAAGGAAGGGTTGTTGCAGCACGATGCCAATGTTCCGGCGCAAGTCATCGAGCGACAGGTCGCGCACATCCACGCCGTCGATGCGGATTGAGCCCTTCGTCGTGTCGTAGAACCGGCAGATGAGGTTCACCAGGGTGGTCTTGCCCGCTCCGCTTGGCCCGACTACGCCGATCAATTCGCCCGGGGCGATATCAAAGTTCACATCCTTTAACACCGGGAAGTATGGGTTATAACCAAACGTCACATCATCAAAGGTGATCCGTCCATCCACCGGCACGAGCTGCTTGCGCGCTTCTTTCTCTTGCACGCGCGGCTCCTCATCGAGGAATTCAAAAGTGCGCTGCGAGATGGTGGCAAAACGGTTGAGCGCCTGGCTGATCTGCGCCATGTTCGAGAGCGGCCCGTAGAACATCCCCAGGTAGCTCAGGAAAGCCATCAAGGTCCCCAGCGAGATGCGGTCCTGCAAAACGGCCCGCCCGCCTGCGTACCAGATAATCAACCCGCCCGCGCCGAAAGCGAAAGAAATCAACGGGAAGAAGCGCCCCCAGGCCTGATCGACCCTCAGGCGCGACATCAGCGACTGGTTGTTCAAGTCGCGGTAGCGTGTTTCCTCCTGATCGTCCTGCCCGAAAGCTTTCACCACCTGGATGCCCGAAAGGAAAGTATTGAGCATGGAGTTCAAGCGCCAGCGCGAGATCCAATAGCGCCTGAAATGTGGGTTCATGCGCCGGTGGTAAAGCAGAGTCGCCACCATCACAAACGGGGCAGGGATCAACACGAACAGCCCCAGCGAGGGCGCCATGGAAAAGAGCACAATGCCGATCCCGATCACCAGCACGGCATAGAGCAAGAAGGACGCCATCTGGTTGATCAGACCCTGCAATTCCTCGGTATCCTGGTTGATGCGCGTGAGCAGGCGGCCGGTCTCGTTGCGGTCGAAGAATTCCTGCGAGAGCTTCTTCAGGTGGCCGAACATCTTCTCGCGCACACCGGCGGCGAAGCGGCTGCTGATGCGGTTGGTGAGGAGCGCGTCCGAAATGGTGATCGACACGCGCAGAATCTGAAGCCCCAGCAACCCGCCGACGATCCAGGCCAGCCAGTTCGTGTGTACCTGAGTGGTGAGCACATCGTCGATCAACACGCGCGTCAAATAAGGCGGTACCAAATCCACCAGCACACCTGCCAGCATCAACAACAGGTGGACCGCCCCAAGCCCCCAATAGGGCCGCGCCAGTAGGAACAGCCGCCGCATCACCTGGCCGCGCTTGATGCAGTTCGGGCAGACCTTCAAGGACGGGTCGAGCAAGCGCCGCCCGCACGAAAGGCAGTGTTGCCCTTCGGCTTCGAAATCCGGCGCGGGAGCCTCAGCCCCCAGCTCGCGGCGCTGGCGCAGGTAATGCGCCACCAGTGCGAAATGCTCGGTCTGCTCGTTGGTGAAGTGCATCAGCACCAGCGGCTGCCGGTCATTTTGCGTGACTTTCAACAGACCGTTCCCCACGCAAGGCTCGATCTGCGCGTCCTCCACCTCGTCCAGGGCCAGGCGGGTTATCAACCTGCCCCTGCCCCTTTCCAGGGTTATAACCTGGATGAGCCCGGAGTCGATCAGCAGCCACTGCTCGCCGAAGGAGCCGTCGGCAGCCATGTCGGTCGCCAGAGCGATCTGCAGGTGTTCGATGCAGCCGCCCTGGCGCTCGAATTCATCCAAAATTTGGGGTGGAATCGAAGAGATTAAACGTTGAGGATCCTCAGGTGAAGGAGCTTTCAGCTCAATCGGGTTCATGTTGCCTCCGCCAGTAACTTCGCGATACCGTTAAAGCCCAGGCTGTGCCTGTTGATTCAGGTACAGCCAGAGTCTTCAACGCCTGCGAGGTTAGCTGACGGGCTCGAACCGAAGACTGGCTCTACGCGGCTGGGCCGCGATTCGCCCCACAAGAGGATCCCCCGTTCCGAAGGATTCGGCGCTTAGACAATATCTAATTGTATTATACAGGATTGTGGCCCAGGCAATATCCTCCAAAAAGATATTTCGTAAAAGTGCCGGCGCGCCTCATGACTCAGCGTGTCGAACACCTCAGGCGCGCTCACGGGTTCGGCCTGCGCGTGGCCACAACCTGCCCATCGCTCAATTCGTAAACCACGTGGGCATATTCTTCGATCATCGGGTCGTGAGTTGCCATCAAGATCGAAATCCCCTCCTTCACCGCGATGTAGCGGAAGAGAGCCATGATCTGCCTGCCGGTGGAACTGTCGAGTTCGCCCGTCGGCTCGTCGGCGATAATCAAGTCAGGGTGAGTGGAAAGCGCCCGCGCGATGGCTACACGCTGCTGCTGGCCCCCTGAAAGCTCCCACGGACGGTGGTGCGCCCATGGGCCCAGGCCCACAATCTCCAGCGCGCGCATCGCCAGCTTGCGCCGCTCGTAAGTGAAGCCGGCAATGCGCAGCATCAACTCCACATTTTCAACCGCCGAGAACATCGGCATAATAGCGAAAGACTGGAAGACGAAGCCGATGCGTTTACGCCTCAGTTCGGTCAGTTCATCGTTGTTCATCCCTGAAACAGGCAGGTTGAACAGGTACACTTCGCCGCTTGTGGGTTTATCCAGCCCGCCGATGATGTTCAAGAGTGTGGTCTTCCCCGACCCAGAACGCCCGCGCAGCGCTGCCAGCTGCCCCTGCTCCACAGTCAACGAAACGCCCTTGAGCGCCTCCACCTGGCTGGCTTCCATCTGGTAAACGCGGCGCACGCCTTCCACCCGGATGACCGGAGGCGCTTTGGTTTCGGCTGCTTCTCCTGAGAGGTTGGGAGTGACCCCGGGTTGTTCGCTCATCGCTTTTCTCACTTCCAGCCAGGCAGCTTCAAGCGCTTCACGCTGCCGGGTTTCTTCACCGGCGCTGTTTCACTGGCGAATAATTGAGCAATCTGCTCTTCCAGGCTGAGGTTTTTCACCGCTCCATCGCTTTCCCCTTCCACCGGGCGAATGATAATGCACTGCTCGCCGGTTTCGAGGTAGGCGCGCTTGCCGATGCCCAGTTCCTCACGCAGCTCTTTTGGAATCTGCAGCCGCCCGGCAGAATCGAGCACGACGAACTCCTTGAAGGTCACCTGCTCTTTCGCCGGTCGCTTTGTCAGTTCCAGCTCATCGCTTGCGCTGTGCTCGCCGGCCATCACGTGCTCCAGCTGGCTCACCTGGCGGATCGTCTCTGTGCTGATTTTCCCGTCCCGAATGGCGACCACGCGGTCCACCTGTTCGGCGATGCGCGGATCATGCGTGACGATGATCGTAGTCAAGTCAAGTCGTTCGTTCAAGCGCCGGAACGTATCCATAATCGCCTGCGCCGTCACCGTGTCCACCTCGCCGGTAGGTTCATCACCCAAAAGAAGCACAGGTTTGTTGGCCAGCGCCACTGCAATGGCTACACGCTGCTGCTCGCCCCCAGAGAGCTGAGCGAGCCTGTGATGTCTGCGCTCGTACAGGCCTACGGCGCTCAGGAGCTCCTCAGCCCATTCTCGTTTCTGGCGCGCATTGGTGACCCACGCCATCGTCATCGGCATCTCGATGTTCTCGAGCGCCGTCAGGTAAGGAATCAGGTTGCGCGATGTCTGCTGCCAGACAAACCCCACCTTGGTGCGCTGGTATTGGTTGAGGGCATGGTCCGAAAGGCTGAGCAGGTCGATCCCGTCCACGCTCACCCGCCCGGCAGAGGGCCGGTCAAGGCCGCCGAGGATATTCATCAGGGTGGTCTTCCCGGATCCCGAGGTGCCGACGATGCCCAGCACCTCCCCGCGGTTGACGATCAAATCCAGGCCCTGCAGCGCCAGCACTTCCAGGTCGGCCACTTTATAGATTTTGACCAGATTCTCACAGACAATCAACGGTGCGGTTTCATTCGCCATGGTTCACCCTTATAACGTCTCGCCCATCTTGACTGCCTGGAACACTTTGATCCGCGCCAGGTAAGCGATCGTTCCGAGCGTGGTCAAAAAGAGCACAAACGCGAAAGCCAGGCTCAACCAGGCCGATTCTCCCCACCCGATCAGCACTTCAAACGGCGGGATCGGCTTCCCCGGCGTGGCCCCCACCTGCAGGAAAGGTACGAACAGGTGACTGGTGAGCAAGCCGATCAGCGCCCCGCTGAAGATCGCCAGCCCCATCAAAATGGATTGTTCGAGAGCGAGGTAGCCGATCAACTGCCGCGTGGAGAGGCCAACCGCCTGCAGAATGCCCAGTTGGATGAACCTCCGGCGCAGCGAGGCATACGAATAGAGCACAAAACCGATGCCGGGCATCAGGCCGGTGGCCAGGAAGCCCACGTTCAGCACGCCGAACAGCCCCACCCGCTCGGGCTGGTCCATCGAAGCACGCACCTCACGCAGGGCATCGCCCACCACCCGCACCACCGCTTTATCGCTGCCCATCATCTGCCGGAGCTGGTAAATGAGCAATTCGACATCCGTATTCGGCCGCAGGTCGAGCCAGACGTCATAACCAATCACCGCTTCAGGGTTGTCAAAGAGCGACTCGAGGTTGAGCACAAGGGTCGGGTCATCGGCAGGGTAAATTGTCGGGAAGTAATCGTAAGTCCCCACGATGATCAGGTCGCGTTCGATCCGTTGGTCGAGAATACGGATCGATGCCAGGAGATGATCGCCGATGCGCAGGCCAGACTTTACCCCCATTTCCTTCGGGATGAGCACCGCATTGGGGTCGGCAGCCAGAGCATTCATCAGCGCGCCCATCGGCTGGTCGCCAAAATCGTCGCGCACAAAGGCCACCTGAGGGAAATCCAGCCGGTCGATCCCCATAAAGTAAGCATCTATCTCGCCGGCGCCGTAAGAGAAAGTGCCTGGGTATTTGCCCACCCGGGTGGCATGTTCCACACTGGGCAGCTTGAGGTGTTCCTCCATGCTGACGTAATTGATCACATTCACATCGAGGTCCGAAAGCGTCACTGCGCCGCGCTGGATATCCCCTGCGCCCATGACCACATCTCCGCCGGTGACGACATATTCATGCACCACCAGGTCGGCCCCGCTTTTATAGTATTGCGAATCATGGAGCCATTGGTCCAGGGTCTTGGCAGTGGAGGCTGAAAAGATCGCCAGGCTGAGGGAGATCATAATCAACAGGAGCGCACTGGCGTGGTCTTGAGGCCGCCGTGCGATCTGCTGGATCGAAAGATAAGCCCACACCCCTGGGGTTTTATCAAACGCCCAGGCCAGCAGCCGTGTCAACAACGGGAGGACACGCTGGGCGATCATACACAACGCCATGGCGAACAAGGCGGGCGCCACGAACAGGAGCGCATCGCGGTACTGCGTGCCCCCGTCGGCCTCCAGGTTGGAGAGGAACTTCAACGGTTTCGCCAGCCCGCTCATCGTCACATAGGCATAGATCCCGGGGATTAACAGGAGAAAATCGAGGTAAAAGCGCTGCCAGATGGGCTTCTTCAGGCTGCGCGATTGCTCCTGTTTGAGTTTTACAATAGTGGTGCGCGAGATGCCCAGGTTCGGCATGAAGCGCGCAAGGATGATCAACAGCGCCGCGATGAGCAGCCAAAGGAAGTTGATCCCCTGCAGCGAGAACGGGATGGCGCCCCGGTTGGTGAACTTCAAAAATGAAAGCGTCTGGTGGATGGCCCCTGCCGCCAGCCAGCCGATCACCAGCGCCGGCAGAAAGGCAATCAACACAAGAAGAACGCTTTCGAGCAGGTTCAGGCTGACCACCTGCCACCAGCTAGTGCCCCTTCCGCGCATGGTAGCCGTTTCCTGTTCATATTGCTGCACGGCAATGGTGGCCGTCAGGCTGATGAACAACAGCGCCAGCACCACCATCGGCCCGCCGACGGCATAAAACAGGGTGGTCATCGATTCGGCGCGCCCCTGGTAAGCCTCGAGCGCTTCGAGCGGCGAGTGATCGGCGGTGATCGTCGGCAGCACGCGGCTGAGTTCGTTGGTCATGCGCACAATCCCGCGGGCATACTGCGGCGCGCGCGTAAACTGCACCCTGGCATCATCGAAGGAAAAATACCAGGAGATGTAGAATACCGGACGCTCGAGCAGCGTGCCCAGGCGGTTGAAATAGGTGCCTGTCGGAACCCACATCGCCGAACTGAAGGCTGTGGTTGGCAAATCAAACCAGCGCTTGTCAAGCGGGTCTTTGGCCTGCCAGATACCGGCAATTTCAACCTCCTGGTCGCCGACCGAGAAGCGGTCGCCGACGTTCAGGAAGCTCTGGTCGGCCGTCTCCTGCAAGACGGCCACCTGGATAGGCCCGCTCCCTGGCGAGGCTTCCTTGGGCCACTCACCTTCTACCAGCGTGGCAAGCTCAGGCACATTCTCCTGAGAGATGAACGACATCGAGATCCAGGCTTCATCAGGGCCGACATCACCCATCGGCCGCTGCGGGCGCAAAGCAACGGCCGCCGTCTGCACACGGATTATCATTTGATCTACCGGCAAGCCCATCTGCGCTTGCGTCTGCGAGCGGATCATCTGCGTGACGGTGCGAATCTCTTCTAAATTCAACCTGGAAGCCGAACGTTTATCGACGTAGTACATGTGCATCGAGAAGAGAAAGCGGTTCGTGCTGAGCGCCTTCTCTTCGAGTTGCTGCCGCAGAATCTCGCCCGAGACGGTGTGCGAGAAAATCGGCACACAGATCACCATCCCCAACACCGCCATGACGCCAACCAGGGCACTCACCGTCAGGCCCAGGTTGTGGCGCAGGCGTTTGAGCACCATGCGCAGCATCGAGCCGGCGGTCGCCAGCAAGTCGGTGATTCTCGTCCCCCCTCCGCTGAGCAGCACCGGCCATGAGATCAGCGCAACGCCAATGTTCCGCAGGGCGTTCACCAGCGCCCTTGCGAAAGCTGCGGGGAACCTTCTCACTTTTCTTCCGGCTTGAGAAGCCAGCCGGCCAATTGTGTCCATCATCGCCCTGGCTCCTCTCACGGCCCCAGGACCTGGTCGCCTTCGTTCAGAGCGGCGTCGATCTCCCACTTATCGGTCGCCTTGAGCCCCACTTCATTGATCTCCACCCTCCGGCGCACATCGCCATCCTGGACGATGACGAACTTCAACCCGCGGTATTCACGGATCGCCGCCGGCGGCAGCAAGAGAACGTTATCCTTCCGGCCCAGGATAACGCGAATATAGACCGAGCGGTTGAGCGGCAGGTCTTCTTTCGGCACATCGGTCGGGATGGAAAAATAGAAGAAGTCACCGCCGGTGGATTGCGATGAGCTGAGCGTGGAACTGACCGGGCGGAAATTGGGCATGAATTTCACCGGGTGCCCGTCGGTGTAATCCGAGTTGAGGAAGAGCTCCACCTCGCTGTTCTCTGTCATCGATGGAGCGATATCCCAGTTATATTGAGAGCGGATCACCAATTCGGTTGGATCGCCGATATTCATCACCACGAAAAACGCATCGACCTGCTGGCCCGGCCGGAGCGAACTGCGTAGTATCACCCCGTCGAACGGCGCGATGATCTGCCGCTCGGCCACAAGTCCTTCCAGGCGCTCCACCGAAAGCTGGCTTCGTTTGACGGCCTGCTCCATGTATGGGTTGTTGTCCTGTTCGACCAGCTTCGCAGCCGCTTCAGCCAGGCGGTAATTCTGGATGGCAATATCGAGCCGGATCTGTGCCCGCTCGCGTTCCAGCCCTGCCGATTGCTCGAAATCCATCGTCGCCAGCTCAACGTTCTTCTGCTGGATGATCACATCGGCTTTTGCTTTTTCGATATCGAACGCGCGCTGAGCCTGATACTTTGCCAAGTCGGCCTGAGCCACTTCGAGGTCGATGCGGGCCTGCTGGAGCTGGCTGAGCAAGTCATCGATCTGGAGTTCGGCCAGCACATCTCCCTGCTTCACTTTATCTCCCTGCTTGACCGCCACACGCGCGATATACCCTGAAGCCCTGAAGAACAATTCTTCCTGTTTCGAAGGCACCACCTCGCCAATCATCCGGCTTTCTTGAACAATCGGCCCCCGCTCGACGGTGAACAGCGATTTTTCATAACTGACAACCGCCGGAAGCGGTGTGGGCGTAGCCTTTCCGCCGCCCCCGGCCGAGCAAGCCGAGAGCAGCACAGCCGCGCACAGCGCCGGGAACAACCCGGCCAATACCAGCTTTTTCATGGGCAAACCTCATGGATGGAAACTGTGATGAACGACTGAAACTCCACTTATGTCAGAAATGTATCGATCAACGCCCCGGCGCCGATGCAGGCCAGCCCTACCAGCCAGACGAGCAGCGCCGCGTCATAGCGTTTTTCAATCTTCGCTCGTATTTCAAGGTGATGTTCCAAGAAGCGCTTCGCCTCGCCCACGCTGCGCACCATGCTGTTCACGCCGAACTCTTTGCCGGTCGCCATCTGGCCCATCACGATGATTCCCGCCACGACGTTCATGCCAATCCCCACCCACACGACGCGGTCGCTGAAAGCCTGGTGTGAATACCCCTTCGTGATGACGAAACTGAGCGCAACAAGCCCACAAATCAAAATTGTACCCGCCAACACCTTCGTAAAAAAATAGATAATCGCACCTTTTAAGAGGTGAAGCACACTATCCACAAGAAAATCCTTCCTGACCGGCCTCTACCAGCTGGGAGGGATCGGCCACCAGCTGGCCTCTCGGCCTGCTCGTTCTTTATCCCACAGGTTAGCCATCGCCTCCACCGAACGGTCGCCCGGCTCTTCCAGCACGAACCCGCGGTACAGGTCGGTGCGCGCTTGCGGGCTGCCAAATTGCGTGGCAAAACAATACTCATAGAAATCTTTGAACGTCACCATACTGGATTTTATACCGAATTTATCGGCGTTGACGTTCATCGGCGCAAGCGGATCGATCGTATGCACGGTGTTGAGCATTTTCAACAGCGACCGCGGATAAAACTCATAGATCGCGCGGGCCAGGTCAATCGTCTCTTCGAAGGTCTCGCGCGTCTCACCCGGCAAGTTGAGCGAGAAGTAGACGAACAGGTACACCTTATTCCGGCTGAGCACATCCAAAATATCGAACAACTCGTCGTTCGAGTAATGCTTCCCGTTCAAGCGCCGCACTTTCTCATTCCCGCTGAGCGGGCTGAGCGCCAGGCAGGAATGAGCCGGGTCGGATGCCTTCACGAAGGCATTCACAAACGCCGCATCGGGCATCTGGAAGAATTCGTTGTAAAGACCGATCTTGAGGTTCTTTTGCCGGATGCGGTCGAACAACTCGCGCCAGTAGTCCTCGTCGATCTGAGCAATGTCATACGTCATCGAAGCCTGAATCACGCGCAGGTCGCGCAGGCGCACAAGATCGTCCACCACCTTCTCCGGAGAGCGGACCACCAATCCCACGCGGTTCGCGAGCTTTTTATGCGCCGAGCGGCCCCCGCCGCAATAGGAGCAGTTGAACTTGCAGCCGCGGGCCGTGGTCGTCCAACGCCCCAGGAATGGGCTGGTGTTTAAAGCTTCGCGCGCCATCTTCAAGTCGGTGACGATGTACTCGTGCACATAATACTCGCGGCTGTGCTCCAGCCAGCTCAGGTCGATAAAATCAAGTTCGTCCAGGTCTTCCGTCGCCGCGGTATAGCTCGTTGGCGTCTCGAGCACTTCATTGTTCTGGCGGTAGCTCAGGTTAGGAATATCCTGCACCTCGGCGGGGGTTCCCCCGGCTTCACCGGCAGCCAGCAGCAATTTCACCAGCTCGAGCAGCGGTTTTTCGGCGTCCCCGCGGATGATGAAATCCACCTCCGTGAAATGCTCCAGGATTTCCCTGGCAAAGCCCGAAGCAGAAAGCCCCCCCAGAACCGTCCATGCCTCCGGCAGTGCTTGCTTCACCGCCCTGGCTATATCAATGGCGCCATAACAGTGCTCGTACCAGTGCATGTCGATCAACACAATCCGCGCCGACCGGTTCGCCTTCAGCCAGTCGAACAGATCGAAATGCTGGTTTAGCTGGATTTCAAGCGGGTGGCTGATGCCCTTCACTGCAATGCCGTGCTTGCGCAGCAGGTTCACCAGCGCCGGCAGCCCCACCGGCAAAAGTCCATACGGCCTGCCCATCGCCGGGTTGCCGTTGAAATTCAAACCCTGCTTGGATGGATGGATAAACAGCACCGGGGCGGTGCTCTTCGCAGCTGCCTTTCGGCCGTCCTGCCCCGCTAAGCGGATCTTTCCAAGGTTCTCTTCGTGGCGCATACCGTTATTCTCCTGAACTCATCATCCCCCCCGCTTGCGCGGGGGGGATGGTATGGGTTAAATCATGCAGCCATCCTGGGATGGAACAGGGCGGTCTTCCCGGCAAGGGCTATCCAATTCACACTACCGTTTTAAGATGCTGCCAAGGTCCTTCTTTTCCAGGATTTCATTGTTCTGGTAAAGGAAGCAGGCCGCAACCTGGCTGTCGCTCGTTTTGAAGAGCGGCGGCCTCGACTTGGTGCATGGTTCGAAGGCGTGCGGGCACCGGTCGGCAAACCGGCAGCCCACCTGGTACACGCCGCTGCTTCGCGCCGTGCCTTCGGCAGCCTCGCCCCACAGGTGATCAGGATCGGGCCAGGGAATCGAGTTCACCAGCAGCTGCGTATACGGGTGCTTTGGATCGCGGATGATGCGCTCGACATCGCCGGCTTCCATCACCGCGCCTTTATACATCACAATGATGTAATCGCTGACGTGGTAAGCCGTCGTCAGGTCATGCGTGATGTACAGGATCGGGATACGAAGCTCCTGGTTCATATCGCGGATGTGCTGCAACAGCGTGGCCCGCAGCGAGGCATCCACCATCGAGACCGGCTCATCGGCGATGAGCAGCTTGGGCTGCAAAATGAGCGCGCGGGCCACCGCGATACGCTGGCGCTGACCGCCGCTCATCTGGTGCGGGTAGCGCCCCAGGGTTTCTTCCGGACGCAGACCAACGCGCTTGAGCGCCGTCACCATCAACTCGTAGGCTTCCTCTTTGCCCTTGGCAAGGTTGAAGTTCTTGATCGGGATGCTGAGCAGGTTATCGACCTTATAGAAGGGGTTATATACGGCAAATGGGTCCTGGAAGACCGCCTGGACGTTGCGCCGGAAATCCATCGTCTCCTCGCGCGTCATCTTCTTCCAGATGTCCTTCCCGTTGTACAGGATCTGGCCGTACGTGGGCTCGTAAAAACCGAGAATCAGCATCATCAAGGTTGTTTTGCCGCTGCCGGATTCTCCCGCGATGGTGACGATATGCGGGAAGTCCGAGTCCACCGAGAAAGTCATATCATCGAGGGCGACGGTCGTGTTCTTCCCGCCCATCTTTCCGCCGAAGAGTTTGGTAACATTGCGCATTTCGATAATTGGGGCCATGTTAGTTTACTCCCTCGTAAAGATGGCAGGCAACAAACCGCCTCGGTTTGATCTCGCGGAAAGGCGGCATCTTCTTCACGCACAGGCCTTCGATCACCTTCGGGCAGCGGTCATAGAACGGGCAGCCCGGCCCTGGGTTGATCACCGAGGGGGGGATGCCTGGAATGCCATTGAACACCCCGCGCTTGCCAAGCACCGGCAGGCTGTTGATCAACGCCTGCGTGTAGGGGTGCAGCGGTTCGGCGAACATATCGCGGGTGTCGCCCAGTTCCATCAACTTGCCGGGGTACATCACCGCGATGCGGTCCACGCTCTGCGCCATCAAGCCCATATCGTGGCCGATCAAGATCATCGAGAGCTTGAGCGTGTTCACCAGGCGGGTGATCGTCTCCATCACCTGCCGTTGAATGACCACGTCCAGCGCGCTGGTGGGCTCGTCGGCGATGAGCACTTTCGGGCGCATCGAAATGGCAATGGCCACGCAGACGCGCTGCTTCATGCCGCCGCTCAGTTCGTGCGGGTACATGCGCAGCACTTTCTTCGGCAGCTCCACAATCTCCAACAGCTCGGTAATCCGTTTATCGGCGTCTGCGCGGCTCATCCGCACGCCATGGTCCTGCAGCCCGTCGAGGATTTGGTCGCGGATGCGCATGACCGGGTTGAGCGAGTTCATCGCGCCTTGCGGGATCATCGCAATCTCGCTCAGGCGCACCCGGCGCATCTCTTCTTCCTTCAGCGTCAAGAGGTCCACGCCATCCAGGAACATTTGCCCTTCGATCGTGGCCGGAGGCCTGACCATGCGCATCAGCGCCAGCGCCATCGTCGATTTGCCCGAACCGGATTCCCCAACCAGACCCATCTTCACGCCAGGGTCGAGCGTGAGGTTCACCCCATCGACAGCCTTCACCGTACCGGCTTTTACATAGAAATAGACCTTCAAGTCCTTGATTTCGATGACCGGACGATCGCTCATGCTTTCCTCCGCGCTCTAGGATTGGCGATTTCATCCAGGCCGAAGGAGGTCAACACAAGCGAGGTCAGCGTCAGCACGATGACCGCCACCGGCTCGATGATCCACCACCACATGCCGACCATGAAGGCCGAGTAGTAATTGACGTAGTAGAGGGTCATGCCCATGGTTGGCGCGCGGCGGCTGCCAATTCCCAGCGCTTCCAGGCCCAAAGATGCCATGATACCGCCATAAACGGCCTGCGAAAGGCTCATCACCAGGAAGGGCAGCAGGTTGGGCACCAGTTCCTTCATCACGATCTCGATATTGCCCATCCCGCTTAATTTCGCCATCATCACGAAGGGCCGCTCGCGCATCGAGAGCACCTGGGCGCGGATGGCGCGAGCCGGCCCCGCCCAGGACACGATGGCCACGATGAGCCCCATTTCTGTCACTCCAAGCGTGATGTTCCTGAAGGTCGATGCGATCAAAATCAAGATCAGGAAGCTCGGAATGCTCATGTACACATCAATGAATGAGGTGATGATCGTATCCAGGAAAGTGCCGCCGTAATACCCGGCGACAAACCCCAGCACGATGCCAACACCCAGCCCAATGGCCCCGGCGATTGCCCCAATCTGCAGGGTCATGCCAGTCCCAACCACCATCACCGCCAGCAGATCACGCCCTTGCCGGTCGGTGCCGAACGGGAATTCCGCGCTTGGGGGTTGATTGGCCTTTACCGAAAGCGGATAGGCATGCTCAGGGTCCACGATCAGCCGGCCAAGGGATGTGAACAGGATGAGGAAAATCAGAATCCCCAGGCCTGCGCCCAGCGCCGGGTTACGTTTGATGTAGGAAAAGAATCCTTTCATGACGCTTATCCTCTCTGCCCGCGGTAGGCAATCCGCGGATCCAGCAACGGATAGATCATGTCCATGATGAAGGTGGCAAAGGCGATACTCATCACCATGATGATGACGATGCCATAGAGCAGGAAGTAATCGAAGTTGGAGATGGCTGCCCCCAGGGTGCTCCCGATGCCGGCGTAGTTGAAGAATGTTTCGGTCACCGAAGCACCCGTGATAATGAATCCAAGCCGGAGGGCCAAACCCGTCAACGATGGCAAGAGCGCATTGCGCATCAGGTAGCGGTAGAAGATGCGCCCGTTCTTCAAGCCCTTGGCTTCAGCGAAGACGGCGTAATCCTCGCCTTCCACCGTCACCATCATCGCGCGCATGCCGAGCGCCCAGCCGGAGAGTTCCACCAGCACGATCGAGAGGATCGGCAAAACGGCGTGGTAGGCATATTGACCGATGAACTTCAAGCTCGACCAGTCTTCTACCATCGTTTTAGGGTATGGATCACCCAACGGGAACAGTTTCCATCGGAAGGCGACGAAGTAAATGAGCACCAGCGCCACAAGGAACTGCGGAACCGAGGAAAGCACCATCAGGGGCGGCACCACAATGGTCGATAACCATTTCGGGCTCTTGTTCCAGCCGAGGAGCGCCCCTAGTAATATTCCACCGACGAAGGCGATGATGATCGCCACCGAGACGAACGGCAAGGTCAGGCGCCCGCGAGAGATGATGATATCCATCACCGTGCGCGGGTAGGAGTTGATCGAATAACCAAAATCGAGCCGGGCCACGTGGGAAATATAGGTTACATATTGCTGCCAGAGCGGCTTATCGAGGCCGAACAGCTCGTTGTACTTTCGCCACATCTGTTCGGCGTCTTCGGCTTTACGCCCGGCGCTGGCGATCTGCTGCGTCAGTTGCTCTTTGATCGGGTCTCGCCCCGTCAGACGAGGGAGGATGAAGTTGATCGTGGCAGCCGTCCAGATCACCATGATCAGGAAAAAAACGCGTCGAATAACGTAATTTGCTCTCATGCTTAACCTCCTCTGCCTGATTGGCGGTTGGGTAAAGGGTAACTTTAATGACCTTTACATCAGGCCGTAGATTGTGTCCAGGGGGCCTCCGTGAGAAGGCCCCCTGGAGCTTTCAAATCATGTCACATGGCAGGCCATGTAACCTGGAGGCATGGGTCGATTAAGCGTTGGTGGCCTTCAGCCCAAGCACAACCTGGAGCATGGTCTGGTGCCACAGCGCCGAGTTCATGTACGGATTCTCGGCGGTCGGCCAGTTGGTCCAGTAGGTGGTGTTGACCGGGATGCGGTGGAACCACTGTACCAGCGGGCAGTCCGGCAGTTCTGCGAACCAGATCTCCATCGCCTTGTGGAAGAGATCCTTCATCTTCGGATCGTCCATGGCGGTGTTGTTCATCTCGTCGGTGATGGCGGTGAACTCTTCGTTGCTCCAGCGGGTGATGTTACCCCAGCTCTGCTGCCCCATGGGGAGAGCATTCTCCTTGCGGTAGAGCATGAAGGTATCCCACGGATCGATCGTGGCGCCGCCGTGGCCGAACAGGAACATTGAGGCGCGTCCATCCACCTTCGCGGCCCAGACATCTTGCGGGGCCTTGTGTTCGCACTTGAAGCCCGCTTTGGTGAGCTGCTCGGCAACCACCGGGGCGATATCGGCGAACAGCGGTACGGCCGCATACAGGTCGCAGTCGGGGCGCACGCCCTGGGCATCCACCCAGAAGCCCTCGGCGTCTTTGGTGAAGCCGGCTTCGGTCATCAACGCAGCGCTCTTGTCCAGGTTATATTCCAGGACATTGTACTTGTCGGTGATGTCCTTGATGCCGGCCACGTACTCGTTCAGCTTGGCGAATTCGGGGAACGGAGTGAAGGCCACTTTGCCCACGCCGCCCCAGCCGACGTCCACCACCTGCTGCTGATCGATCGCGTACGCGATGGCCCAGCGCACCTTCGGGTTATCGAAGGGCGGCTTGGCGGTGCAGAACTGCACCGAGATCGGCCACCAGTCGGTGTAACCGAACGGCAGATCGGGCGTCCAGGAGATGATGTGGTCGGAGCTTGCCAGCAGGCTGGCGATGAGCAGCGGGCGCATATCCAGCGGTTGGTCGATTTCGTTGTTGGTGAGCTGCTGGGCCGCCAGGGTGTCGTTCTGGAACGGGATCCACAGAAGGCGCTCAACGTCCGGGTACGCCGGGACGAAACCGGTCTCGACTGCCCACCAGGTGGGGCGCAGGTCGAGGTAGGTCACCTGGTCGGTGGTGTTGCTCACGCCATACGGGCCAGTGGTAACGGGCCAGACCTTGTCTTTGTCCCAGAACTTGAAGTTGACCAGCTCCTCATCGGGAATGTCTTTGTAGATGTGCTGGGGCAGGATGGCGGTGTCATCGCCCAGGTCGAAGCGGAAGGTCAGGCTCTTGAAGAAGAAGCGCCAGTCGGTCTGGTTCAACTTCACCTTGAGGGTCGTGTCGTCCACAACTTCAGCGGCTTCCAGCTCGGTCTTGTAGGTGGCAGAGCGGTTGAGGCCGTCAACGCGCTTCAGCAGCTCCATCGAGAAGGCGACATCATTGGCGGTGAAGGGCGTTCCATCGCTCCACGTGATCCCCTTGCGGAAGGTGATCGTGCATTCCGTCGCGTCATCGTTGTACTTGTAGCTCTCAGCCAGCCACATGTAGGTCTTGTCGGCATGGGCGCCGTAGAACGCGCAGGGCTCCCAGAGGATCGCATGCCCGATCTGGTGGTTATAGCTGGGCGACAGCGGGTTGTACATCTCCGGCACAGCAGCGCCGTAAGAGTAGATCAGGGTCTTATTGCGAGGCACATCGCCCAAAGGCCAGGTCCGCTTCACAGGTTCGGCGGTCGGTTCAGGGGCCTTGGTGGGCTCAGCGGCGGTTTCCTTGGTGGGTTCGGGCGCTTTAGTGGCTTCGGGGGCCTTGGTGGGCTCAGCGGCCGGGGTGGTGGTGGCCGGCTGGCAAGCAGTCAAGACTGCTCCGGCGGTTACTGCGGTGGAAACGAACAGAAATTCCCTGCGGGAAATTTTTGACATTTTCTTCTCCTTATTCATTTCATCGAACGATCAGAGATATGCCTTGAAAAATCCGACAATCAACACGAGCCTCCCTTGCGTCCTTCCTCCTTTCTCTCCCACAATCGAGTCTTCACATGAGAAGGGTAACATGGTCTATCGTTCTGTTCAATGGGCAGATGCAATAGAAAGGACTCGCCTGGCGGTAGGAACCATCCACCAGGTAAAGCAAGCTACCCCTTGACAGCCAAATTGATAGATTTCACCATTGGGAGAACACCTTCTTTTTTATAGCACACAGGTCTGATCCGGACAATATACGATTGATACTCATTTATGTAATTTTGTAGCCTTTCCATACTCGAAAGGCCATGATATTACATTTTGTTACCTCAAATCTGGTACTGCGCCGGGCTCAATTGCGCAGTGATACCGCCATCGATGTAAATTGTCTGCCCGATGATGTAATCGGCATCTTCCGACGCCAAAAAGGCTACCGCCGCGCCGATCTCCAGCGGGGTGCCCATCCGGTTGCTGGGGATGAGCTTCAGGTACGCCTGCATGCGCGGGTCATCCAACGGCCGGCGCCGTTCGGTGTAGATCGCGCCCGGGGCAATTGCATTCACACGGATGCCGTATTGGATCAACTCGATTCCCATCACCCTGGTCATCGCGTCCAGGGCGCCTTTGGTGGCATCATAGGGCAGCCCGGGGTGGTGCGCGCGCAGCCCTCCGACCGAGCTGATGTGCACGATGCAGCCGCGCCCGCGGTCGCGCATCGCTTCAGCCGCCAGGTAAGATGCAATAAACGGCCCGGTCACATTCGAGGCCATCTCATCCACGAACATTTCCGCTGTGACTTTGAAGAAAGGCACCCGGTGCAGGTTGGCCGCGTTATTCACCAGCAGGTCCACCTGCCCGTAGGCGCGCAGGGTTTCATCCATCAGTCGCCGGATATCCTCCGGCTTGCTGATATCGCCTGGAACCGCCAGGGCATCCACGCCCAGGTCTTTCAACTCTGCGCCGAGTCCTTCGATATCGGCCGCGGTTCGCGCGGTCAGAACCACCTTCATGCCCTCTCGCCCCAGGCGGATGGCAATACCCCGGCCGATGCCTTTTCCGGCTCCGGTGACAACCGCCACCTGTCCGGCAAGTTCAGGGTAGCGCGCCTTTGCGGATTGGAACAGCTCCTGCGTGTCACTCATTGACTCACCTCACAGCTCACGCGAAATTCAAACGCAGGGCCGTCCCGGCGTAATGGATGTCCATGCTCGGCGAGCCGCTCTCAGCCGTGCAGTAGGGGCTTTGCAGGTGACAACTCGAAGGCGGCTGCTCAACCCCATTGACTTTCATGCGCCCGCCCCATTCCAGCGCCAGGTTCACGCCCTGGATGGTGGTCAGGTTCACCGAAAGCCCCGCCACGCTCAGCGGCATCTTGAGCACCTTTTTCTGGAAGGCGCGGAAATCCTCGTATTGAGCTTCGCGGCCAGTAACGCAGACCCAGGCGTTTTGCCTGCCTTCGGATCTCAGCTCGGTGTAAGCCCCCACCCCAAGTTTGGTCAGGTGGAAGCCTTTCTCCGCAAACAGCGCCAGGTAACCACGACCCTTGCGCGCGAAGGCCCACCCGTCCTCGAACCGGTATTCATCGAACGCGTGCACCGGGAAGTAAGCGTGGGTAAAACCCAGCCAGGCATCTTCGGGCAGGTTGTAGATGGCAACCAGCGTGTCTTTGTACTGCGCCACGGTGGGGAGAACGGCATTCCCCAGCCAGAAGCCCGGGTCGGGCGCATCGGTTTCGTGCATCGATGCAGGGTGATTGGTGAAGGCCAGGGCTTCGGTGCCCAAAACCGCCTGCCAGATGTGCTCCACGCCGCCTGTTTCGCCAGAACGGTACGATTGCACACAGCTCAGGGCGGTATCGGGCGTTTTGTACAGGTAGAGTTCCGCGTCTGCGCCCGCTGCCTGGTGACGTTCCGTTACCTCAAGCTCATTTGGCGTCTCAGCGGCCAAGTCGGCAAAGAAGGAGGGGAATTCGTAATCCGCGCAAGCCAGGCTGACGGTCCCCGCCGCGTGGCGGGTGAAAATGCCCATCCCCCATAACATGCGCTGTACACCGGCGATCGGGTTGAGCCGCCCGCTTTTAATCTCCAGCCTGCCGCCGGGTCTCTGCGGCAGCGCAGGGACGCCCTTGAAGTGCCCTACCGCCAGCATGTAGAGCAGTTTATCGAGCAGAACGGCCGCCAGCTCACTCACCGCCTCGTTTCGGGCCAGGCTCGCCAGCGCGGTGAGAGCCACCACCCAGCGTTCGTAGGCCGCCCCAGAGCCCCATTCCTCGAAGCCCGCCTTGCCTTTCTGCGGAAGCAGCTCGAGCAATCCTGCCTCGGCTTGAGCGCGCAGCGCCTCGCCCTTCAACCTGCCGTAGATGAAATCTACCTCCGGGTACAGTTGCCCGGCCAGGAGAGCCCCGCACAGCGCCAGCGCCCGGCTGCTTTCTTGCGGAAACCGGTCGAGTGCGTAGTCGAAATTCCAGGCGGCCTGCTCGATCTGCCCGGCCGTCTCGCTCTTGAACTCGTGCGCCTGCCCGTGCCGGTAAACCAGGCTCAACAGCCCCACAAGCTCCAATTCGCGTCCGTTTTCACTGCGCTGCACGCCGGCTGCAGCGGTTTCGAGCGTGCTCCACTCCACCTTGTCCCAGCGCTCGAGGGCCATCTTCGCAGCCTCATAGAACACGCTGCCGTTCCGGCGTGCGGCGTCTTCCAGGGCTTCCTGGCGGCGCGATGCAAACGGCCCATACGGCGCATCGCTATACGAATTATCGACCACCTCAAGCGGTAGGTCGCGTTGGTAGCGCATACCCATCTCGAAGTATTCCCGCGATGGCGACTTCAGCACAACCCGGTAGCTGCGCTCGGCGAGCCGCACCGGGTGCCCCACATCGTACGGCTTGCTGGCGTCCAGGTCCCAGCTGCCATCCACGTAGATATTCTCCTGGTCGTCCTGCACCTGGTAGGCATAACGCAGCTCTTCGGTGGCTGATTCATCCCACACCAGGTTGACCACCTTGCCCATCTCGCTTACCACGTCCACCAGGTGGGCCTTATCCAACACCTCTTCCATCTTCTTATGGCGGTCGGGGTAGCGCGATTTGGTATTCAAGCGCACGAGCGCTTCATCCGCCCTGGGAGCTGCCACCCTTAGCGCCATCGAAGCGGCATAGGCACCCTCGGCAGCCCATTCGATGCGTACCGCGAGGGTATTCACGGTTTGGAATGCCACCGGAATGCTCAAATGCCGAACCGGCGCGAGAGAAGCGGATTCATACACCTGCGCACCATTCAGCCAGACGGCCCCGACCTGCCCCCAAAGAGTCAATTCACCTGCTCCGGCTTCCGGCAGCGTCAGCCCGGCGTGAGCAAAGGCGCAGCCATAAGCCGGGAGCGGGGCATTTCCGCTGACCAGCACCAGGTGATCGGCAAAACAGCGGGTGTAATGCCAGCGTATCTTGGAATCGTCTTTGAGGTAATTGCCTCGATCAACGGGTTCTTCTTCCGTTTGCACCGAAGGCCGAGAAACCTGTGCCAGGAGGTGTTGTTTCCATTCGGGGCGGGTCAGGCTTCCGCGCGGCCCGGAAAAATCGGTGAACCATGCATCGGTCACCAGCCAGTTGTGAATGAATCTATCGACGAGAGGATATTCCAGGACTTTAAAGCTCATCTCTTCTCTTTTCTCCAAAATGGTGTGGCGCTGCCAGCTCTATTTTAATGGGATAACAACACATTAAGCAGTTTCCGGTCTAATTTGTGACCTTTGAAATCCTCATAAGCCACATCGCTGCGCCCGGAATCGAGGATTCCGAAAGCGCCGCGGAAATTCCAGAGGGCAAAGCCGATATTCGCCGCGGTGAGAATATCCAAAGCATCATTGAACCAGGCCAGGACCACCTCATGCGGAGTATAAGAAAATGCCCCGCCTTCGCCACAATGCACCCCAATTCCCTGCTCTGCCAGCTCAATCCAGGGAGCGTAGAACCTTTCGAGCGCTTCGCGGTCCCAGTATTTCCCGTCCGGCATCCATCCAGGCCAGGAGGGCTTCGGCCAGTTCTCGCCGCCCGCCCAGCTGGCCTTGTAATGGCTCACGCCCGCCGGGGCATACGCCCGGCAGGATTGCGCCACGCCCAGGTCGGCCAGTTCGGGCAGCGGGTCGGTGCCCCAGGTCAACCCATCCAGGATGATGAGCCGCTCGGGGTCCACCGCGCGGATTTCCTTCACCGCGGTGCGCATCACCCGCTCATGGTCGTCGCGCGACATCCGTGCCGGGTCGGGGTTCATGGGTTCGTTGACGAGGTTGAAGCTCAGGCGCGAAGAAGGAATGCCGAGGTACCGTTTGGCGAACATTGTCCAATGCAGGCAGAACGCGTCGAGCGCGTCCTGGTCTTTCCAGAGGTTGAACGGCTCGGTGCGTTCCGGGTTCACCGAAAACCCCGGCGCGCGATGGAAGTTCAAGCACACATGGATGCCATATTTCTCTCCCAGGCGAATGACCCGGTCGACCTTTTCCAGCATCGGTTCGTGGAATCTACCAATCTCGTCATTCTCGATCCACAAGGTGTAGCAGGCCGGGATGCGCACGAAATCGAAACCCCAGTCTGCGATCCAGCGAAAGTCGTCCTCCTCGAAATTCCCGTTGCTCTTCACCGTGAACATATCGAGCAGGTTGAACCCGCGCCAGCGTGGAAGAATTGTCTGCGGCATGTATAACTCCCTTGAAAAAACTAAACGGCTACCGATTCATCTCGATGACAGGGCACACCCCTCGATGGATCGCTCGGTGACCACACTGCCCTAAACGGAACTCACGCACGTACCGGCTCGATGGGCTGTGCGTGAGCATTGGAGCTTCGGGTGCCCCACGAGGATAAGCCCCCTCTATTCCCGCTTATGTTTCAGCCTCCCGGCAGCCTTTGGAGCATCAGGCGCAGTGACCTTCTCCGGCAAAGTTTTTTCATCTAAGGCTTTCGTCCGTTCGTGGCACTGCACCCCGGCTTTCGCCAGCGCTTCGACGAACGCTTTATAGGTCACCGGTTCTTGCAAGTGCGCCGTGACGATGTCTTCGATATCCGAAGCATCGGCCTGGTCTTGCCAGGAAAAAGCCAGCACAGGGATCCGGCTGGCCGTTGGGTCGCGCTTCAAAAGGCGCAGAACCTCGCGTCCCTTCACCTGCCCTGGCAGGTCGATCTGAAGCAGGACGGTGGCGGGTTTTTCTTGAAGCACCAATGGCAGCACATCCTGCCCTTCGTATGCCTGCACCACCCGAAAACCGCTCTCTTCGGAATACACCCGCAGAAGCTGGATGAACCAGGGATCATGCGCTGCGATCAAGCAAGTTTGAGGCATATGATCAGCAAGATGCAATGCTCACTTTAATTTGTTGCAAGCACGATAATGGGATTAATCTCTTTAATTTTTAGCAGTTTCTGAGGCGCTCGTCATTTACGGCTGAAACTAAGTTGTGTACTTTTGTATCCTGTTTGCGCAAAATGACCAATTACGCCCTCGTGCGCATGAATTCAGAGGGTGTTTGCCCGGTCTCCTGCTGGAAGATCCGGCTGAAGTATGACTGGCTGGAGAAGCCAACGTCCATCGCCACCTGGGTGATCGAGAACTGTCCGCTTTCCAACAACCGTTTCGCCTGTTGGATGCGGTAACGCCCAAGGTAAGCCATGGGGCCGATGCCAATCTCCTTATTGAAACAACGAGATAGATATTGTTCGTTCACGCACATCCGCGCGGCAATCTCACCGCGCGATAACGGTTCCTTGTAGTGTTCGTGAATATACGCCATCGCCTCGCGCACCAGGCGGTGCACCTCGCTTCCAATGCGCTGCCTGCGTGAAAGCACGCTCTCGATGCGTTGGAAGATCTCTTCGCGGCTGAATACCCCTTTTGACAAAACCGAGGCAACGCCCTGGTTCAAGCGGCTCATCACTTCTTGAGACAGCACCTGGGCCGTCAGGATGATGACCGGAATCTGCCTCAGCCTTTCATCTTCTTGCATGCTCTTCAGCACACCAAAGCCATCCAGTTCCGGCATCATCAGGTCGAGCAAAACCAGGTCTGGATGCTCTTTTTGCATCAATTCCAGCCCCAGCCTGCCATCCTTCGCTGTGAGGATCTGCGCTTCGGGCAGCTCGCTCGAAATAATTTGCGCATGCAGCGATAATATCCCCGGATCATCATCAATGATCAAGATGACCGGCCTCGCCTCCCTCTCACCGCCTTTCAAGCCATACCGTTTGAGGGCCTTCACCAGCGCATCCACCCCGACCGGCTTACTCATGTAATCGAGCTCAAGAACCGTCCCCGCGCCTTCTTCCGTGACCAGCGAATAGAATAAAACCGGCACTTCCGATGTGGCAGGGTGTTCTTTCAAGCCTTTCATCAACTCCCAACCCTGCTCGGATGTCGGGGTAAGGTCCAGCACCACTGCGCCCGGAGGAGCTTCTGCCAGCGCGGCGATCATGCGGGGAATTTCCTCCATAACGCGGACTTCCACCTCGTAACCGTGTTTTTGCAGCCGTAAGCGCAATTGATCTGAGTCCTCCGGCTGGTCGGATAAGATGAGAATGGAACCTGCTCGGGTTGGTGCCGGGGTGGTTTGCTGCGCTCGCGTTTCGACCATCACAGGCAAGGTGAATCGAAAGGTAGAACCGCTGCCTTCCTCGCCCGCCGATTCGACCCAAACCTGCCCGCCGTGCATTTCGATCAACCGGCGGGTGATGGCCAGCCCCAACCCAATGCCCCCGTATCCGCGCGCCATCGTCCGGGTGGATTGGTGGAATTCATCGAAGATGGTTTCCTGTTCTTCCCGGGCAATCCCCAACCCGGTATCACTCACCGAAACCCTGACCATTCCTTCGGCAACCTCGGCTTTGAACCTGATCTCACCGCGTGCAGTGAATTTAACGGCATTGCTCAAGAGGTTCAATGCCACCTGGCGCAGGCGGGTCTTATCTCCCCAGACCACCGGGAGTTGTTGAGGAATTTCCTGGACGAAGGTCAGGTTCTTCTGGTCGGCGAGTTGTTTTCCCATCGCTCCGGCGTCCAGCAAGACCTGCGTCAGGTCCACCGGCTGCTGCACCAGGCTCATCTGACCCACCTGGCTGCTGGCAAGGTCGAGCACGTCGCGGATGAGTCGGTCGAGGTGCTGCCCGCTGACGTAAATCTGCTCGAGGTAACGAGACAGAATCGCCAGAGATTTTCGCCCGCCTTTCGTCTGCTGGCGCATTGCCATTTCGCTCAAGCCGACAATCAGGTTGAGGGGCGTGCGCAGCTCATGACTGACCATCGAAAGAAAACGGCTCTTCAGCAGGTTCGCTTCTTCCGATTGGCGCACCGCGTCTTGCAGGCGCCTGCGCAGTTGAATGCTCTTCAAGGCCGATGATACCGCGATGCGCAGCGCCTCGAAGGTGTCGCTGAAGATCGGGTCCGTCGAGGGTTGCGCGCGAATCACCAGGTAACCGATCTGCTCCGCTCCAAGGTGCAGCGCTTCCATTAAGAGGCATTGCGGCAATGCCGAATTCAGGAATTGCGCCGGAAGGATGGCTTGAATGGGGAATGCAAACCCCTCCGGCGGTAAATCAACCTTCTCGCCATTTTCATACGCGATGATCAAATGTGCTTCATCCAGCCGGAGCGCATGTTCAGGGTACAAAATGAGATAGAGATCGGGGAACTGGAGTTGCTTGAGGCCTTTCACCAGCACATCGGTGAATTCCGTGAAGTCGAACACAATTTGCAAATCGGCAATGATCGAGCGGAGCATATCGCCGCGGTGAATGGCATGCCAGTTCCGGCTGATCTCGGTGCGCACCCCCATCTGGCTGATCATCACCCGCGTCTGGTGACAGCGGTCTTCCAGCAAGGTCACATCTTCCGGTTTGAGATGCGGCAGGAAGAACCGCCGGATGCGGGAGATCGCATCGTTCCACCGGATGACGTTCACCCCCTCGCCGATAGCCTCGCGCAGCAGCTCGCCGAAATCTGCCAGGAAGTCTTCGGCAGCGGGTTCCTGAGCGGATTTCGATCCGCCAGAAAGCAATTCGCCCGCAAACAATTCGAACAGGCGCCGCGACCATTCCGCCGAGAGCTTTTCAACCGGGGTGCCCATGCTGCTGGCAAGGCTCGCTAACAGGCGTGACCGCCCGGCAGCGATGGCCTGCCTGAGCGGCTGGCCGGTGGGGGGCAGCTCTCCTGCCGCGGCATTCACCGCCAACGGCTCGAAGCAGCCGCACGAACTGCGCGTGACCAGGTGCATTGGCAGCCTGACCGACCGGCTGGACTGCCGCGCGTCAAGGTTCTCGACCAGCAGGTTGACTGCCGCCTCGCCCAGCTTTCGGAAGGGGATGCGCATGGTCGTTAAAGCCGGGTCAACGCTGCGGGCCTCGTATCCGTCATTGAAGCCAGCCACAGCCACATCCTGCGGGAAGCGCACCCCCCGCCCGCGCAGCTCATTCACCACCCCGACGGCCTCTTGGTCGGAATGAGCTATCAACGCCTCGTAATCTACACCGGGCTGCATTCCACGCCGGTCGAGGTCCTCGAGCGTTCCGACCAGCCAGGGATCGAGCAGCCCATACTCTTTCATCACCTGTTCAAAGGCGCGCTTACGCGAGAGCGCAGAATGGTACAGCGGGTAGTAGATGAAACCGATCTTTCGGTAATGATGAACCTGGATGAAATGCTCCAGCAGGTTTCGCACGCCTTGCAGGTTATCCAGCAGCACGGCGGGCGCATCCTGGAGCGCCAGTTCGATGGATACAAACGGCAGCGATCCATAACGCTGTAAGAAGCGCATCACATTCGTCTTCGGAGCGCGCGGGCTGAAGAACGAGTTCCAGATGATATAGCCGTCGATGTTAGAGCGGTCGATCAGGTTGTAGAGTGTGGCCTGGGGCGAATTTTCGAAATCCTCGCCCCCCACGCAAAGCAAATCCACGCCGTGGGCCTGCGCTGCTTCATAAACTCCGCGCCACATATTCCATTTTTCGATCGTATGGGAACCGCCCAGAGAACTGCTCAGAAAGGCCAGCCTCCGGCGTCTGGCCGGGAGTTGTGAATTCACATGGTTGAAAAGGTAATCATCGGCGGCCACAATAAAACCTTATTTCACGCTGGCAGGAAACCAAACAGTGCATCAGCTTTCTGCAAATTAAGGGGCAAGCCCCGTAATTCGCGGAAAAATATTTGCAAAATCGGAAATCATCATTGAAATGTCTGGACGACTCTTTTTCATGCAACAGAGGTTATTATATCGAAGTTTTAAGGAAGAATCAGGACATTCGTCACGGATGACGCCCTAATGCCTTATGCTAGAATAATAACCAAAATACGTTCATCAAAGACAATACCATCGCCAATCTTACGTCAGCATAACGACTCGCCACAAGCAGGGGCAACCCGAATGGTTGCCCATCGTATCTTTTGCAGGGACAGGCTCCGCCCCTATGGAATATCAGTTGGCAAAGGTATTGTAAAGTTTGTTTTCTAAAAAGAGGAAGTTCAAAATGAAACCCTGTCAGATGAACCACCAGCACGGCATCTCGCGGCGCAAATTTATCCAGGGGATGGGCCTGGCCGCCGCCGGTTTGATCGTTGCCGGTTGCGCCCCGGCTGCCGCCACCGAAGAGGCCGTCTCTAAGCCCGCCCCCACCGCCGGTTCCGTTGCCGAGGCGGGAACCAAACCCGTCGTCGCCATTGCGAAAGCGCAGAACTACGACCCCGCGCTCATCCGCAGCACGCTCGAGAAGATGCTTGATGACATCGGCGGCATTGCCGACGTGCTGGCTCACGGGAACCGCGTCGCCATCAAAACGAACCTGACCGGCGGGACAAGCGCAAAGCCGCTGCCGGGTGTTTCGGAAATCGAAAGCTACCTCACCCACCCCGAAGTCGTCGGCGCGCTGGTTGAATTGCTCCGCGATGCCGGAGCAAAGGATATCTACATTGTCGAAGCGGCGTATGAATATGAATCCTGGCCGCACTACGGCTATGAAGACATGGCCAGGCGAGTCGGCGCGAAGATCGTTGACCTGACCAACACCGATCCGTATAAAGACTTCGTCGAGCTTTCCGCCGGAGCCAACCCCTATATCTACGAGGCCTTCAAAGTCAACCCCATCTTGACGGAAATCGACGCCTTTGTGTCCGTCTCGAAGATGAAATGCCACAATGTGGCCGGTGTGACGCACACGATGAAGAACCTCTTCGGGCTGGTGCCGTACCGTTATTACACCATGAACGCAGGCGACACGTATCGCTCAGCCTTCCACGGCAGGCCCGGCGAGATGAAAGAACGCCTTCCGCACGTGATTATCGACCTGAACCGCGCTCGCCCGGTGAACCTCTCGATCATCGACGGCATTCTCACCGCCGAAGGCGGCGAAGGCCCCTGGATCCCTGCGCTGACCCCTATCCAGCCAAAGGCCATGTTTGCCGGGAAGAACCCGGTCGCCACCGATGCCGTCGCCACGGCTGCCATGGGCTTCGACCCGACCGCAGATTACCCGAACGAGCCTTTTGTCAACGGCTACAACCACCTGAACATCGCTGCCAAAGAAGGCATGGGCACCAACAATATCGACGAGATCAAAGTCGTTGGCGCATCCATTGCAGATGTGAAGGTGCAGTTCAAGCCAAGCTACTAAACAATTTTGCGTTCATCGTCTACAATAGCCTCTGGGAGAACCGTTCCCAGAGGTTGTTTTTCGGGTGAAGCCGATGAAAGCCATGCAATTGAAAGTCATTTCTGCCGTGAAAGAAGGCTCACAGCCGCTTGCGCAGGTTGAGTTGCCCGAACCTGCCCCCGGGCCTGCGGATGTGTTGATCCGCGTTTCGGCCTGCGGGGTGTGCCACACCGAGCTGGACGAAATCGAGGGCCGCATGCCCCCGCCGGTTCTGCCGGTCACCCCGGGGCACCAGGTGGTCGGGGCAATCGCGGCGCTTGGCCGGGGCGTGGAAGGCCTCAAGCTGGGCGAGCGGGTCGGTGTGGCCTGGATCTACTCTGCCTGCGGCGGGTGCGGTTACTGCCTTTCCGGGCAGGAGAACCTGTGCGAGCAGTTCCGCGCCACCGGGCGCGACGCGCACGGCGGCTACGCAGAATACATGGTTGCGCCAGCAGCATTTGTCCACCCTATCCCGCCCGCACTCAGCGACTCTCAGGCCGCCCCGCTCTTGTGCGCCGGGGCAATCGGCTGGCGTTCGCTGCGCCTCGCGGGCGTGCGCCCCGGCCAGTCACTGGGGTTGACGGGTTTCGGCGCCAGCGCGCACCTCGTCCTCAAGCTGGTGCGCCGGCGCTTCGCCGATGTGCGTGTGGCCGTCTTTGCGCGCAGCCCCGCCGAACGCGCTTTTGCCCTGGAACTCGGCGCAGACTGGGCCGGAGACACTTCCGAAACGCCGCCCTACCTGCTCGACAGCATCATCGACACGACCCCTGTCTGGCTGCCGGTCGTCGAAGGGCTGCGCAGGCTCAAGCCAGGCGGGCGGCTGGTGATCAACGCCATTCGCAAGGAAGAGCACGATAAATCCGCCCTACTCACTCTGGATTACCCCGACCACCTGTGGCTCGAAAAGGAAATCAAGAGTGTGGCGAACGTCACGCGGGCCGATGTGCGCGAGATGCTCGAAATTGCCGCCGAGGGGGGCATCCAGCCCGATGTGCAGGAATACCGGCTCGAAGATGCCAACCAGGCATTAATCGACCTGAAATTGCGCAAGATTCGCGGTGCGAAAGTCTTGCGAGTTATTTGATTCAATCCAGGAGGGTATCATGCAACCATTTGTCGTCACATTCGGAGAGATTATGCTCCGCCTCCAACCGCCGGGCTATGAGCGCATTCGCCAGGCGCGCTCCTTCGAGGTCGTTTATGGCGGCGGTGAAGCAAACGTGGCGGTTTCGCTCGCGAATTACGGCGCTTCCGCCCGCTTTGTGACCCGCCTGCCGAACAACGATGTCGGCGAGGCGTGCATGGCGTATCTGCGCCAGTATAATGTCGATCTTTCGGCGGTGGCGCGCGGCGGCGACCGCCTGGGCATCTACTTCTGCGAGAACGGCGCCGCTCAGCGCGGTTCGAAGGTGATCTACGACCGCGCCCATTCCAGCCTGGCGACGATCCAGCCCGGCATGATCGACTGGGATGCCGCCTTCGAAGGGGCCGATTGGTTCCACTTCACCGGCATCACGCCGGCCATCTCTCAAGGGGCAGCCGAGACCTGCCTGGAAGCCGCCCGGGCCGCGCGCGCCAAGGGACTCACCATCTCATGCGACCTGAACTACCGCAAGAACCTGTGGAAGTGGGGCAAGAGCGCCGCCGAGGTGATGCCGGGCCTGGTCGAGTTGTGCGACATCGCTGTGGGCAACGAAGAAGATGCCGAAAAGGTCTTTGGCATCAAAGCGCCGGAGGTCGATGTGCAATCGGGCAAGGTTTCGGCCGGAGCGTATCGCTACGTGGCCGAGCAGCTCGCCGGGCGTTTCCAGCGGCTGCAAAGCATTGCCATCACCCTGCGCGGTTCGCTTTCGGCCAGCCACAATACCTGGTCTGGCGTGCTCTGGCAGCGCAGCGGCGAGTTCTTCACCGCCCCGACCTACGATATCCTCCCGATTGTTGACCGCGTGGGGGGCGGAGACGCATTTGCCGGCGGTTTGATCTACGCCCTGCGCGCGAAACCCGGCGACGGCGATTACGCCTTGCGGTTTGCCGTGGCGGCCTCCTGCTTGAAGCACTCCATCCTGGGAGACTTCAACGTGGTTTCCAAAGCCGAAGTGGAAGCGCTGATGGCAGGCGATGCCTCAGGGCGCGTTTCACGCTAACCCGCAAACGAGGGACGCGCAGCCTCGTGTGCCGGCTGCGCGTCCCCTTTTTTTATTTCCAGAAAGTCGGCAGGTATTCCCTGTAGGTGGTCAGGTAATCGTCCAGGATTTGCTCGGCGGCATCCAGGTCGGTGATCACCGGGTCGAGCAGCAGGCATTGCAGAGCCTTTTGGCGGCTGCCTTCCACCACCGAATCGACGCACAGCTTCACCACCGCCAGCTCACGCCGGCAAAGCTCAGCTGCTCCCTCTGGTAGGGCGCCCATCGTCACCGGCAGCGCCCCCATCCCGCTCAACACACATGGCGTTTCCACGATGCTCCCCAGCGGAAGGTTCGCCACCTGCCCCTGGTTGGGCAGGTTCACCGCCAGATGATACAAATCCTCAGCGCCCGAAATCGCTTCGATCACCTCCAGCGCGCCTTCGCTCCCAGCCTCTTTGAGCGGAGAAACATCGCGGGTTCCGGCGCCCATCTGGCGCATCACCTCCAGGCCTTCATCCCGGTTGCGTTCTCGCCCGTCCCAGTCGTACAGGCTCAGGTCGAATTTCTCCCACGGGCGGGTGACTGGGTCGCTGCACCAGGGCAGGTATTCATCCAGATGCTCATCTCCGGGCACCGGCATGCAGCCAAATGCCTCGAAGACGCGCCGGGTGAGCGGTTCAACCTTCGGGTCGGCCCGCCTCCACGCATCGGCAAGCAGCGGGTAAAGGTCTTCACCGGTCTGCTTCTCGCGGATGTCCAGCATCCAGGTGAAGTGATTCAAGCCCGCCGCTTTTACGACCAGCTTTTCCTCGGCCTGGCGGGCAAGCTGCCCCATGGCCTTCCAATACTTCGGGTCGGCATGCGTGCTGATCGGCCCCTCAGGAACCCGAATGCCCAGCCGCTCTGCCAGCAGGTAGCCGAGGATGGCATACCCGGCATGAATCTGGTGGCACAGGCCGATCACCTTCACTTTGCTGTAACGGTGGATGGCATCGCAGACGCGCACCATGGGGTTGCTGAAGTTGATGAACCAGGCATCGGGGCAATCCTGCTCCATATCGTGAGCGATCTCCAGCACCGGTAGAATATTCCGCGCGGCATGGGCAAAACCGCCCGGCCCGCCGTTCTCGGCATAGGGCTGGCGCACCCCGTGGCGCAAGGTGATCTCGTAATCCATGCGCCAAAGCTTTTCACGCGGGGGTACTTCGATGGCCGACACCACGAAATGCGTGCCCGGCAGCGCAGCCCGGTGATGTGGATAGGCCGAGATCTTCATCTCTGCGTCCCATTCACGGTTCAGGCGTTCAGCCAGCCTGCGGACCACTTCCAGCGTTTCGGCGTTGCGGTCCACCAGGGCAATCTCGCTTCCGCGCAGCTTCGCGCTGCGCATCAAAGCGCCCAGCGTATTCAGGCCAAAACTCGCGCTGCCTGCGCCAATAACCGTCACCTTTACCCGGCTCATAAACTCATCTTCTCCTCAGTCCTCTTTTTCCCATTCATCTGTCAGCGATTTGGGGTCGTAGTCGCCCCATTTGCTATTGAAAGACGCCGCGAAAGCGATCAGGTTGGCCAGTTCGGATTGGCGCAGCGCCTTTTTCATGCTGGCTTCACGCCGCGCCGCCACGCTCTCATCTGGGCCGCTCTCAGCCAACCGCGCGCCCAGGATGACCACCTCGGCAATGTCATCGGCCTGATAAGCCAACCGCTCACCAGCCCGGCGGCCGAGCAGCGCCTGGGCAAGGCGCGTTCCCTCCCCAAGGTAACCCTGCGAGAAATCCGAAAGATGATCTGGCACGATCTGAAAAGCCAGCTTTTCGCGGCTGCCATCCTGGTAAACCAGTTCAACGGCCACGGCGCAGCCCGTCCAGATCTGAACCATCTCGCCGTCAGGCTTCTGCTCAAATGCGTTTTCATCTGCCATAGGTGCCCATCCCATTTTATGCTATCATCGGTAATCGCACACCGTGCCGTTCACAATTTGGAGATATCTATGCGCAAAGAAGAAATCCAGCTCTTGTATGAGTACGTGTGTTGGGCCAATCATAAAGTGCAGGCGAAAGCCGCCAATCTCACCGCCGAACAGCTCGAAACAAGCCTTGCCAATGGTTACGGCGGCCTGCTCGACACGCTGGCGCACCAGTTGGGCGCCGAAATCATGTGGCTCACCCGCCTGACCGAAGGAATCACGCTGCCCAAAGTGCCCGGCCGGGATGAATTCCCCGACCTGCCGAGCCTGCTGCAACGCTGGCACAAACAGGAAGAAGCCATGCGGGCCTTCATTTCACGCCTGAGCGAAGCCGAGCTTGCCGAATCCTTCCGCTACGTGACTACCAAAGGCAAAGCTTTCGAAATGCCCCGCTGGGAGCTGCTCATGCAGCTGGTCAACCACAGCACCGCTCACCGCGCCGAAGCCGCCATGCTGCTCACTCACCTGGGCCAATCTCCCGGCGACCTGGATTTTATCGTTTACCTGCGCGAAATCCAGGCCTGAGCTAACGCTTTTGCCGCCTGGCGGGCTGTAATTGGGCTGCCCGCTTTCCAGATGGTACTATAATAACCCATATCCCCCCGGAGGTGCGTGATGCGCATCGTAATCATCGGAGGAACCGGACACATCGGCTCCTACCTCGTGCCCCGGCTGGCAGCGCTGGGCCACGAGATCATCGTCATCACTCGCGGGCAGCGCCGCCCCTACCGTGAACACCCCGCCTGGGCAGAGGTCAGGCTCGTCACGCTGGACCGCGAATCGGCTGAGAAAGAGGGCGTATTCGGCCGGGCGGTGCGCGACCTCAGGCCGGATGCGGTGATGGATATGCTCTGCTTCACCCTCGAAAGCGCGCGGCAGCTGGTGGAAGCCCTGCGCGGCGAGGTACAGTTCTTCGCTCACTGCGGCACGATCTGGGTGCGCGGGTATGGAACCGAAGTGCCCGCCGATGAAAACCAGCCGCGGAACCCGCCCTCCGAATACGGCCGGCGCAAGAACGAAATCGAAGCCTACCTGCTGGATCAGGCCCGCCGGACGGGCTTCCCCGCCACTGCGCTGCACCCCGGGCACATCGTCGGGCCGGGCTGGATGCCCGTCGGGCCGACCGGCTGCCACGACCCGCAGGCCTTTGCCCGGCTGCTGCGCGGCGAGGAACTGGCCCTCCCCAACCTCGGCATGGAAACGCTCCACCACGTCCACGCGGATGATGTTGCTCAGGGATTCGTCAAAGCCCTCACCCACTGGCAGAGCGCCGTTGGCGAGGGCTTCTTCATCGTTTCTCCGGCGGCCTTGACCTTGCGCGGCTTTGCCGAAGGGTTGGCAAAAAGGTTCAACGTCCGGCCCAATCTGCGCTTCCTGCCCATGGAAGAATGGAAAGCCACCATCCCCGCCGATTTTGTGGAGAGTGCGGTCTCGCACATCACCCACAGCTCGAATTGCTCCATCGCGAAAGCCGTCCGTCTGCTGGAATACCAGCCGCGTTATTCCTCCCTCGATGCAGTCGAGGAATCGGTCAGGTGGCTGATTGCCGACGGCCAAATCTCTATCTAAATTCCATCGAGGTGACGATGAAAACGCCGATCCGCATCGGATTTGAGCCCACATATCGAAAATTCGGTGAATTTCCCGCCTGGTGCGCCAAGATGCGCAAGGATGGTATTCGCGAGCTTTCCAGGCTGCCCGGCCTGGAACTGGTCATCCCCAGGCCACACCCGTCCGACCCAACGGCAATCGACGCCCGCCAGGGCTACCTGCCGGATGGCGCCATTCACAGCCTCGACCAGGCCGAGGCGCTGGCCGAGTATTTCCGGCTCCAGAAGGTCGATGGCATTGTCATTGCAGCGCTCAACTTCGGCGACGAGCGCTCGGCGGTGAAGGTGGCCGAAATTCTACGCATTCCGGTGCTCCTTTACGCCACCAAAGAACCGCCTGTGCCGGAAGACCGCAGCCTGGCGCGTGTCTCCGATTCCTATTGCGGCACCCTCTCCATTGCCGCGGGGTTGCAGCGCAGGAAAATTCCCTTCCACTTCGCCGGGATTCTGTTCGCCGAAGAAAGTGAATTCCAAACTCAGGCCCGCACTTTCCTCCAGGCCGTCGCGGTGGTAAAGGCGATGAAAGGCGCGCGCATCGGGCAGATCGGCGTGCGCCCGGCGGGCTTCGAGACGGTGGCCTACGACGAAGTTTCGATGAGCCGGCATTTCGGGCAAAATGTGATCCCAAGAGACCTTTCGGAGATCGTCCTGCGCGCGCAAAGCTACCCTGAAGATGACCCGCGCATCGCGGCCGTGGCCTCGGCCACGCGCTCTTCGGTGGCTGTGGTGACGGTGGCCGATGAGTGGGTGACGAAGGCCGCCCGCCTGGAACTGGCAATCACCGAATTCTGGCAGGAAGCCGGGCTGAGTGCGCTGGCGATGTCTTGCTGGTCGGCCATCCAGCGCATCTACGGCGTTTCGGTGTGCGCATTATTCGGCAGGCTCACCGGCCAGGGCATGCTCACCGCCTGCGAGACGGACGTGGTCGGTGCGCTCTCCATGCTGGTGAATTACGCCGCTTCGCTCGGGCAGGACATTCCGCATTTCATCGACTGGACCATCCAGCACCGCGATTTACCCAACCGCTTCCTTTCGTGGCATTGCGGTAACGCCCCCGCCTGCCTGGCTGATCACTTCGAGCGCACAGCCCTGCGCAGCCGCAATGATATGCTCGGCGAGCTTCCGCCCGACCCGGCCGATACGCAAAACGGCCTGTACCAGTTCCAGGTACGCCCTGGCAAAGTCACCCTCACGCGGCTGGCCGAATGTGACGGGCAGTGGAAAATGCTCATCGCCCCCGGTGAGATCATCCACAGCGATGAAACCCTGGCCGGCACGTGGGCCTGGGTGGAAGTGCCCGATCACAACCGTCTCTACCGCACCCTGGTCGAAGAAGGGTTCATCCACCACGCCAGCCTCATCCACGGCGACCAGAAAGATGCCTTGCTGCTGGCGTGCAAGTTCCTTGATATTCAGCCTGTGGTGGTCGAATGACGCCCGGTGACCAGCCATTGCAGATCGTCGGCCTGGGGATGGCCACGGTCGATATCCTTGCGCGAATGCGCGAAATGCCCTGCTGGGAGCACGGCACGCGCCTCGACGACCTGACGCTCGACGGCGGCGGGCCGGTCGGCACGGCCATGGTGGCCGCCGCGCGGCTGGGCGCACGGGCGGGCTTCATTGGCACGGCCGGTGATGACGAAACCGCCGAACTGAAACTGCGCCTGTTCAGCAAAGAAGGGGTTGATATCAGCCGGGTGGTGCGCCGCCCTATCCCGGAGCCGCAGGTCATCCTGGTGTGTGTCAACTCTGCCTGTGGAGAGCGCATCTTCTCTGGCACCGGCCGCACGGGTACATTCCCGCTCGAACCGGAGGAACTCGACCGCGCATACATCACCCAGGCCGGGTATCTTCACCTGGATGGCTTTCACCTGCGGGCCGCGCTGCAAGCCGCCGAGTGGATGCACGCCGCCGGGAAGTGCGTGGTGCTGGACGCGGCGAAATCCGATGGAAACGTAGCGGATGATTTTCGCGAACTGGTGAGGCGCTCCGACATCGTCATCAGCGGGGCCGGGTTCGCCAGGGCATTTTCGGGCCGCACCGATTTCACCCAGGCGGGCCTCGGCGTGCTGGAGGCCGGGCCGCGCGTTTTTGTGGAAACCCTCGGCGAAGACGGCTGTGTCACGTTTTCTGCCGAAGGCTGGTTTCACACCCCGGCATTCCCGGTTGAGGTGGTCGATACCACCGGCGCGGGCGATGTCTTCCACGGCGCTTACCTGGTGGGATTGCTGCACGGCTGGGGTCTGGAGCGCACCGCTCAGTTTGCTTCGGCGGTGGCGGCGATCAAGTGCATGCAAATGGGCGGGCGGCGCGGCATTCCAACAATTGAGCAGGTTTTCCGGTTCCTGGCCCAGCGCCGGCCGGATGAATGGGAGTCTCTATGCCATTAGTGTCGATCTTGCCTGAGCTTTATAAAGCCGCCAAGGGCGGTTACGCGGTGCCGTTGTTCAATGTCTTCGACCCGATTGCCGTGGATGGAGTCGTGGCCGCGGTTGAGGAAACCCGCGCGCCGTGCATCCTGGGCGTGTATTCCGGCTGCTTCCGCGATGCCAACATCGCCGCGTTTGCCGCATATATCCGCGAGCGGGTGAGGAACCTCAAAGCCCCCGTGGCGCTGATGCTCGACCACGGCGAAAGCCTCGATCAAGCCCGGCAGGCGCTGGAACTCGGCTTCACCGACGTGATGTTCGATGGTTCGCGGCTGCCGCTGGAAGAGAACATTGCCATCACCCTCCAGGTGGCGCGGCTGGCGCACGAAGCCGGAGCCGGCGCCGAGGCCGAGCTTGGCCACGTGGGGCAGGGCAGCACCTATTCCGAGTTCGGCGCAAAACGCCTCGGGTTCACCGATCCGCAAGCCGTCGAAGTATTCGTCCGGCAGACAGGCGTGGATTTCCTGGCAATCGCTTTCGGCAATGCCCACGGCGACTACGCCGGAGAGCCGTGCCTCGACCTTGACCTGGTGCGGGCCATTCGGCGGAAGGTGGATATTCCGCTGGTCATGCACGGTGGTTCCGGCTTGACCGACGACCAATACCGCCAGGTGATCTCCTGCGGGATTGCGAAAATCAATTACTTCACCGGCATCAACAACGCAGCAACCGCCCGGATGGTCCAGGCGGCTGCCGATGAAAAGCCTTCGATGTTTAAATTTACTGCGGCTCTGCGCCAGGCCTACGCCGAGCGCGCTGCGCATTACCTTCAGGTGTTCGGCGCGGCCGGAAAGGCTTGAGCAGGTTGGTTTGCATCACCCCTTGGCCGCCTGTTGAGCATTGCGCACGGCCTGGACAAAAGCGGATGCCTTCTCGGTGATCTCCGCGAAGCGGCCTTCTTTGGCCAGGTTTGGCGGGCAGAGTTCGCTGCCTGCCCCAACCCCGAACACGCCTGCCGCGAACCATTCGCCCACGTTGGCGGCGCTCACACCGCCCGTCGGCATAATCGGGATATGCGGGAAAGGCCCCTTGAGCGCCTTGACATACGCCGGGCCCGTCAACGAGCCGGGGAACAGCTTGACCACATCCGAACCGAGCTTGTGAGCCGCAAAGATTTCGGTGGGCGTTAGCGCCCCGATCATCACCGGCACCCCCGATTCCACCATGGCCTTGCCAAGTTCCGCCTCGCACATCGGGCTGACGAGGAAGCGCGCCCCCGCCGCGAGAGACTCTTCCACCTGGGCAGGGACGGTGAGTGTGCCCATGCCCAGGATGATCTTTTCACCAAAAGCCTGGTCGAGCAGCTTCACCACCCCGGCGGCGTTGGGGGTCGAATAGGTGATCTCGATCCCGATCACGCCGCCGGCCACCAGCGCTTCCACCATTTTTACGGTTAACTCCGGCGATGGCCCGCGGATGACTGCCACCAGGCCCTGTTCCTTCAAGCGCGCCAATGTCTCTTGTTTTCCCATTATTATCCTCCGTTGTTTTGAAGTACACTCATTTTAGCCCGAAACCGGTCTTACGCAGCCTTGAGATTGTGAGATAATATCGCCTCAATTGCTCATCGCAGTCCATCATGCAGACGACCGCCCATCAGAGCCATAACCTTCGTGTTATCAGCATCCTCTACTTTATCATCTGGGGTGCAATAGGCCTGTTCCTGCCCTTCGTCAGCCTGCATTACCGCGCCATCGGCCTTTCAGGCACACAGATCGGGCTGATCAACACAATCTCGCCATTGATGGGCGCGGCAGGTTCCACATTGGGGGGCATCCTCTCCGACCGCACCGGGCGCACGAGGCTGCTCATCGCCGGGGCCACGCTCGGGTTGATCGCTTCGGTGCTCGCGCTCTCGGCCGTCCGGGTCTATGGCTTCATCCTCGTCTGCGCCGGGCTGCTCACTTTTTTCCAGACCCCCATCCTCACCCTGCTCGATAGCACCACGCTGCGCACGCTTGGCCCGCGCGCCGGAGAATATGGGCGCTTTCGCATGTGGGGCACGGTGGGGTTCGTCGCCACCAACGCCCTGGCAGGCTTCATGCTTGAGCGAACCGGCATTCGCGCAATCTTCATCGCCTACCCGCTCGGGCTGACAGTCTTCCTGGCGGCCTCGCGCCTGCTGCCGGAACAGGCCCTCTATATCTTCACGTCACCGTTCAAGGGCATCGGCCAGATGGTGAAGCGCGCCAGTTGGGTCTTCTTCGCTCTGAGCATCTTCATCCTCTGGTTTGCGACCACCGGCTCAGGCGGGTTCCTCAGCCTGACGATCAAAGAATATCACGGCGGCGAAGGCCTGGTGGGGCTGGCGTTTACCGTTGCAGCCATCGCCGAAATACCGTTCTTCTTCTTCAGCGCGCTCATCCTCGAGCGTTTTGGCGCGGCACGCTTGATGGTGCTTTCCTTCGCCGGTTACGCGCTGCGTCTGTTTCTGCTCTCGCTTGTCCGCAACCCCGTCTGGTTTCCGGTCATCGGCCTGATGCAGTCGATCACCTTTTGCCCTTTTTTGGTCGCCTCGGTTGCCTATGCGAATGACCAGGCGCCTCCCGGCTTGAAAGCCACCAGCCAGGGCTTGCTCTCGGCGGTCACGAGCATGGCCAGCATGGCAGGGTCGTTCACCGCCGGGCGCCTGTTCGACAGCGCCGGACCGGCCGGTTTGTACCGCAGCATGGCCTGGGTGGCCGCCCTGGCGCTGGCGGTCTTCGCTATGAGCCGGATTTTTATCCGTAAGACCTCACAAGAAGGTGTAATCAATGAATTTGAGCAACCAACCCGCGAATCAACGTAGTTACCGCTTCTTCGACCTGGTGATGGTGCTCTTCGTCACTGTGCTCATCACCAGCAACATCGCCTCTTCGGCCAAGATTGTCGATTGGGGCGTATCGTTGGGCAGCCTGCGCCTGGCCTTCGATGCCGGGACGATCCTCTTCCCGGTCAGTTATATTTTTGGCGATGTGCTCACCGAGGTATATGGGTACCGCCGCTCCCGAAGGGTCATCTGGGCCGGTTTTGGTGCCCTGGCTTTAACGGCCCTGGTGCTCTGGCTGGTGCGGATCATGCCGGGCGAGGCCACCTGGGAATCCTACGCCGGGCAGTCGGCCTATGAAGCCATCCTGGGGGGCATGAGCTCCGGCGGCATCGTCCTGGCCAGCCTGTCGGCCTATTTTGCCGGTGAGTTCACCAATTCGTTCATTTTGGCGCGGCTCAAGCTGCTCACCCGCGGCCGCTGGCTGTGGACTCGCACCATCGGCAGCACGCTGGCCGGCGAAGCGGTCGATTCGGCCATCTTTGTCGCTGTGGCCAGCCTGGCGGGGGTCTTCCCGTGGAGCCTGTTTTTGACGTTGGCTGTCACCAACTATATTTTCAAAGTGGCTGTCGAAGTGGTCATGACCCCGTTGACGTATTGGGTGGTCGGCCTGCTCAAACGCGCCGAAAACGAGGATTATTACGACTGGCACACCAACTTCAACCCATTCCGGATTTCAGAGTGAATTCATCTCAGGTTTTGCTTGACGCATCACGAAGGCTCATTTAATCTTATTGGAATCATCCAACCCTTTTCATCCATTCATTCCATCTATGGAAAGCAGCCCATGACACCCTCATCTCCGATCATTCTCAATAGTGACCGCCTGAGCGTGGAGATCGCCCGGCCCGGCGCTCTCTATGCCGGCACCCGTTTCGATTGGTCCGGCTTCATCACCCAGGTGACGCTGGACGGCAGACACACCTTTTGCGTACCTGAAGATTACCGCCCGGGCCAGGGCACCGGAGGGATTGGCCTGTGCAACGAGTTCGGGATCGATATGCCGGTCGGTTTCGAAGGCACACAGCCAGGCGATCTCTTCCCCAAGCTCGGCATCGGCCTGCTCACCCGCCTGGACAAGCCGGATTACTCCTTCTGGTACCCGCACAAGGTGGCGCAGCCGTTCCCCATCGAGGTCGAAGCCTCAACATCGTCTGTGACGTTCACCGTGCAGCCGCTGGAGTGCCGTGGGTACGCCGCCCGGCTGGTGAAAACCATCAGCGTATCCGGCAACCGGCTGGCCATCCAGTACCGGTTAGAGAACACCGGCAGCCAACCGATCACCACCAACGAATACGTGCATAATTTTGTCGGGATCGACCGGCAACCCATCGGCCCGGCCTATGGTTTCGCTTTTCTGCAGGAAGTGGCCTACGAGCCGGGGATGATGCACAACGTCGAAGTCCTGGCGCCGGACGGATGCGACCTGACTTTCCGCCGCGATCTCGAAGCACCCTTTTACGTCCGGTTAGCGAACCTCGCTGCTTCCAGGCAGCCGCAATGGGTTCTGGTCCACCGGCCCAGCGGGGTGACGATCTCCGAAACGGTCGATTTCGCCCCCTCGCGGCTCGCTCTATGGGGCACGGCGCACGTCATCAGTGCCGAGGTTTTCCATGATATCCACTTGCAGCCGGGCCAAACCGATGCCTGGCGGCGGGAATACGAGTTCTACGGTTAGCAGGCAAAACCGCGAGGGGGGCCCTCGCGGTTTTGCCTGCTAATGAAAGTTCATTTCACCTGCTTCGATCCTCACCTTTAAGCGGTTCTCGCGCGGGGGGATCGGGCAGCTCCAGTTTTCGTTGTATGCGCAGTAAGGGTTATACGCCAGGTTGAAGTTCAGGCGCACGCGGTTCGGACCGGTCACTTCCGGCTCGAGGTAGCGGCCTGCGCCGTACGTCTCACCTGGAGCGGTGGCATCCACAAACGGCAGGAAGAGATACCCATCGCCCGCGGCTTCATAGATCTGCAGAGCCGCTTCTTCTCCATCCACCTGGAAGCGCACCTGGCCGATCTTGCTGTATTCCTGGATCTCCCCCGTGCTGGTCTGCATGGTGACGACCTCCGGGTCGGGGTACAGCTCCAATGGCAGTTCCAGGTCCAGCGCGGGGTTCTCAGCGAAGTACGCCAGCCCCTTGAATTCTTTGCGTTGAGCCGGGGTCAGCGGGCTTTGCGGGCTGTAGCGGAAAAAATCATCCTTTTCTTTTCGGAATTTCTCTAACTCGGTCATGCAGCACCTTTAATTTAGAAGAACCGCCCTTTCAGGCGGTTCAGATGAATTTCATAGCCCCGGAAGGCGTTTCCCTGCCGGGATCTCCATCACCGCGTCCACCAGCCCATACTCGGCCGCTTGCTGAGCCGTCATATATCGGTCGCGGTCAGAGTCGCGCTGGATGTTCTCCACGCTTTGGCCGGTGTGCGCCGCGAGAATCTGGTTCAGGCGCGACTTCAGCCTCAGAATCTCCCGCGCCTGGATCTCAATTTCCGTCGCCTGCCCTTGCGCCCCGCCCAGCGGCTGGTGCATGTGGATGGTGGCGTTCGGGAGCGCGTAGCGCATGCCCTTCGTCCCGGCGGTGAGCAGAACCGTCCCAAAAGAGGCCGTCACCCCCACTGCCAGGGTGCTGATCGGGTTCGGGATCACCTGCATCGCGTCGTAGATGGCCAGCCCGGCATAAACCACCCCGCCCGGCGAGTTGATGTACATTTGGATGGGTTTCTCGCGGTCTTCGTTGCTCAGGTACAGCAGCTGAGCGACGATATTATTGGCCATCCGGTCGTCAATTGCCGTTCCCACATAGATGATGCGGTTGCGAAGCAGGAGAGAATAGATATCGAACATGCGCTCGCCGCGTTCGGTCACTTCGGTCACCGTCGGGATCAATCCAACGGGGTCGTTCAGCAGGGATGTGCTCATAGGTTCTCCTTGTTGGTAAGATTTTATCGCCTGGGTGCGGATTGTCAAGCCATCTTATAGAACTCTTACAATTCATGCAAGCGATGTTAAAATGGGGACATCCCTGGCGAATCGAACGCCTGCCATGAATGCACCATCATTATCGCTCACCCAAACCGGAGGGTTTGATGGACTACACGCGAATCGGGAAGCTTCTTATCAGCCGCTTCATCCTCGGGGCGAATCCCATCAGCGGCTTTTCCCACCAATCCACGGCCATGGATGCGCAAATGCGCGACCACTTCAGCAACCCGCGAGCGGTGGATCTGCTGCTCGAGGCTCAAGCGCTCGGTGTGAACGCCTGGGTTGCGCGCGCCGATGACCATATCCTCTCGATCTTGAGCGATTTCCGCGCCGCAGGCGGGCAGATCAACTGGCTGGCGCAGAGCGCGCCTGAACTCGGCAGCCCGCTGCTGAGCGCCGAACGGGCAGCCCGGGCCGGCGCCGCCGGCTGCCACATCCACGGCGGGGTGATGGATTTCCTCCTGGCGCAAAACCGCCTGGGCGAAGTGGATGAGATCATCCGCCAGATCCGCAGCCTGGGGTTGCTTGCCGGGATCGCCGGTCATAACCCGCGCATCTTCGTCTGGGCGCGTGAGAATCTGGACGTGGATTACTGCATGTGCTCCTATTACAACCCAACCCCGCGCGAAGAACACCCCGGGCACATTCACGGCGCCGAAGAACGCTTCCTGGAAGACGACCGCCAGGCCATGACCTCCGTCATTGCCGGACTGCCGTGGCCCGTCATCCACTATAAAATCCTCGCCGCCGGCCGCAACGACCCGCGCGCCGCGTTCCAATACGCCGCCCGCCACATGCGGCCATACGATTGCGTCTGCGTGGGCATTTACAACCGCGAGAACCCCGCGATGCTCCGCAGCGACATTGCCCTCTTCACAGAAGCCTTATCTTCCGTTCCTGTCGCGCAGTCCAAGCCCTTCCAGACCGAACTATGATGAAACCCCGCCAGCGCCTGCTCACCGTTTTGCAGGGACAGATCCCCGATTGCGTCCCCGTCGCTCCGGATTTTTCCAACATGATCCCGGCTAAGTTGACCGGAAAGCCTTTTTGGGATATCTACCTGTACAATGACCCTCCGCTCTGGGAAGCGTACATTGACTGCGCGAAGTTCTTTGATATTGACGCGCTGATGGACGGATACTTTCCGCTGACCTTCCCCGAAGAGGTGAAGGATGAAGGCTGGGAAGATTACATCGTGTTTGAATCCGCCGGGCGGATCGTCACCCAGCCGGGGAGACGATCGAACGGGAAAATGGAGTGGCAGCCCTGGGTGGACGTGTATTACATCGCCGACCCGCCTACCATGCACCTCTGCCCCGCAAAAGCCGGCCTTCCAGACATGCCAACCCGCTGGCGGCCCGTAGAGGGGCGCAAGCCCGTAGATTTGGGCCCCGAAGGCTTGAAACGCCTCAAGCAAAAACTAGGCGACCAGGGCCTGCTCGGCATCTTTGTCGCCTCCACAGCCGCCCTGGGCAGCGATGCGGATATCTACAATTATTACGACCACCCCGAACTGCACCAGCAATGGGCCGAGCAGCGAGTAGAAGCGGCCGTCCGGCGCTATGAGCGCGTGATGAGCATGGAAGTCAAGCCCGATTTTATCTGCGTGGGCGGTTCGGGCACGCTGGTCTTTCAATCGGTGAAGATCTTCCGCCAGCTGGCCTTCCCGGCGGTGCGCAAGGTCCTCGAACTGGCCGAACGCGACGGGATGCCCAGCCACGTGCACTCCTGCGGCCCCGAAAAGGCCCTTGTGCGCATCATGGCCGAAGAAACCAGCCTGACGGTTATAGACCCTTTGGAAGAGCCGCCGATGGGCGACTGCGACCTGGCCGAACTCAAGCGCCTCTACGGCGGCAAGTTGACCTTGAAAGGCAATCTGCATACCACGCGGGTCATGCTCCAGGGCACGCCGGAGGATGTGATTTCCGCCAGCCGCAAGGCCATCGACGACGCCGCAGAGGGCGGGCGCTTCATCCTTTCCACCGGCGACCAGTGCGGCCGCGACACGCCCTTCGAGAACCTCCATGCCATGATCCACACCGCCCGCACATATGGGAAGTATTAGAGGAGCCATGTACCGGGAAAAATACCGCCCGCAGTTTCACTTTAGCGCCAGGCAGAACTGGCTCAACGACCCGAACGGCCTGGTGTATTACAACGGCACCTACCACCTGTTCTTCCAGCACAACCCATCCGGCCTGCAATGGGGCAACATGACCTGGGGGCACGCCACCAGCCGCGATCTTATCCGCTGGCGGCAGGGCGAGCACGTGCTCCTTCCCGACCGGCTGGGGACGATGTTCTCCGGCAGCGCGGTGGTGGATTGGGAAAACACCGGCGGGTTCCAGACTGGGCCCGAAAAACCCATCGTCCTGATCTATACCGCCGCCGGTGGAACCTCGCCGGAATCGGAGGGGCAGCCGTTCACGCAGTGCCTGGCCTTCTCGGTTGACGGCGGCGAAACCTGGCAGAAATACGCCGAAAACCCCGTGCTGGGCTGTATCCGGCCCGGCAACCGCGACCCCAAAGTGATCTGGCACGCGCCCACCCGCCGGTGGATCATGACGCTCTACCTGGACGGGAATGAATTTGCTTTCTTCTCATCGCCGGATTTGAAAACCTGGACTCACCTGCATGACCTGACTGCCCCTGAGAGCATCGAATGTCCCGACTTTTTCGAGCTGCCCGTGGAGGATGAACCCGGCGCGCGCAAATGGGTCTGGGTCGCCTCGAACGCGCGGTATTACGTCGGCGAGTTCGATGGAACCCGCTTCACCCCCGAACAGGAACTACTCACCGGCGATTGGGGCAGGAATATCTACGCCTGCCAGACGTACAGCGACATTCCGCGGCTCGACGGGCGGCGCATCCAGCTCACATGGATGAACGGCGGCGAATACCCGGGCATGCCGTTCAACCAGCAGATGAGCTTTCCATGCGAGCTGAGGCTCGTGCGCACCCCGCAAGGATTGCGGCTTGCGCGCCGGCCCATTCGTGAGATCGAAAATCTGTACGCCCGCGAGCACCTCTGGGAAGACCTTGCTCTCTCACCCGGCGAGCTGGAGCTGCAAGGTCCGCGCGGCGGCCTTTACGACATCCAGGCCCAATTCGAGGCCGGCAGCGCCCGCTCTGTTGGAATCATTGCCTGCGGAGAGCCCATCACGTATGATGCCCAGGCCCATACCCTCACCTGCCTGGGCTGCACGGCCCCGCTGGAAGCCTCCAACGGGCAGGTGAACTTGCGCATCCTGGTTGACCGCACCTCTCTTGAGGTTTACGCGAACGGCGGCCTGGTTTCGATGACATCTTGCTTCCTTCCGCAGGAAGGCGCCGATCAAATCTCAGCTTTTGCCGCCGGCGGGGAGGCCACATTGAAAACCCTGCGTATTTTCGACCTGCTCTCGGCCTGGGCCGGAGCTTAACCCAAGGAGGTTCATTTGAGACTGCAAAGGCATCCTGTTAACCCGGTTTTCCTGCCAGACCCTGCTTCGGGTTGGCAGTGCTATAACGTCTTCAACCCGGGTGTTCTATACCACAAAGGTCTGTTCCACATGTTCTACCGCGCTCAAGGCCTCGATTGGGTCAGCCGCATCGGTTATGCCGTCAGCCCGGACGGCGTGCACTGGAATGCACTCCGGCAGCCGGTGCTTTCGCCCCAAGACGGCACCGATTCGCGCGGCCTCGAAGACCCGCGCGTGGTGGAAATTGACGGCGTGTTTTTCATGACCTACACCGCCTACGGCCGCCAATTCACCGGCAGCGGTGAACCGACTCATGCCGGAGGCGGTATTCTCCCCATGGTGGCGCGCAGCGAAAACCTGCTCGAATGGGAAAGGCTGGGGCCAATCGCCGTCGGCGAAGACAACAAGGACCACGTGCTCTTCCCACGGAAGATCAACGGGCGCTTCGCTGCGCTGCACCGCCGCAGGCCGAACGTCTGGCTGGCGTACTCGGAAGACCTGCGCGCCTGGCCGGAAAGCCTCATGGCGCCCATCTACGGCCCGCGCAAGGATAACTGGTGGGACAACACTTCCGTGGGCAGCAACGGCGTGCCGATCGAAACCGAGCACGGCTGGCTGCTCCTCAACCATGCCTATGACCAGAAGAATGTTTACCGTCTGGGGGTGATTCTCCTCGACCTGGACGACCCTACCAGGGTCATCCGGCGGCCCAAGGAACCGGTCTTCTGGCCCGAAGAGCTGTGGGAACTGCGCGGTGACGTGCCGAACGTCGTCTTCTCATGCGCGAACCCGGTGGTAAACGGCACCGTATATGTCTTTTATGGCGGGGGCGACCATGTGATCGGCCTGGCAACCTGTACGCTGGATGAGCTGATCGATTATGCACTGCACGGATAACTGAAAAACTGGAGGTGAGAAGATGCAACAAGCTGTGATGACTCGCCCGGGGCAGATCGAGTTCCGCGAGGTTGAACGCCCGGCCGTTCAGCCTGATGAAGTCCTCGTTCAGGTCCGGCGCATCGGCGTGTGCGGGTCGGATATCCATGTTTACCATGGCAAGCACCCCTACACCAGCTACCCGGTCGTCCAGGGTCATGAGGTGTCGGGCACGGTGGCGGCCCTCGGTGAGAGCGTGAAAGGCCTTTCCATCGGTGATACGGTCGTCTTCATGCCGCAGGTCACCTGCGGTACCTGTTTCCCTTGCCGCACCGGAAACTACCACATCTGCGATAACTTGAAAGTGCTGGGGTTTCAGACCGACGGCGCCGGGCAGGAGTATTTCGCGGTGAAGGCCGAGAAGGTGCTCAAACCGCCCAAATCGGTCAGCCTCGACCATGCCGCGATGGTCGAGCCGGTGGCGGTGGCCGTGCATGCACTCGCCCGCTACGGGCCGGTGGCGAACCAGCACGTCCTCGTGCTCGGCGCAGGGACGATCGGCAGCCTGGTGGGCCAGTGCGCCCGGGCCATGGGCGCCGCAAAGGTGATGATCACCGATGTGGCCGAATATAAGTTGCAAAAGGCGCGCGCATGCGGCTTCGAGCGTGTGGTGAACACCGCGCAGGAAGACCTGGGCAGGGCCATAGACGATTACTTCGGCGTGCGCAAGGCCGATGTGATCCTGGAATGCGTGGGCGTGCAGCCCACCATCACGCAGGCCGTCAACCTGGCGCGCAAGGGCAGCACCATCGTCGTCGTGGGAGTGTTTGGCGAGAAGCCCGTGGTGGATCTCGGCCTGGTGCAGGATCGTGAACTCAGCCTGATCGGCACATTGATGTACCAGTACCGTGATTACGAAAAAGCCATCCAACTGGTCGCCTCGGGCAAGCTTCACCTGGATGAGATGATCACCCACCGTTTCGCGTTCCGCGATTACTTGAAAGCGTACGAGACCATCGAGGCCTCGCACGGCGAATACCTGAAAGTGATGATCGACCTCTAGGAGGGCGCATGGACCTTGGGCTTGCTGGAAAAGTCGCCGCCATCACCGGCGGGAGCGTGGGCATCGGGCTGGCCATTGCGCGCGGCCTGGCTGCGGAAGGGGCACACCTGGCGCTGTGCGCGCGCAACGCCCTCCGCCTGGAGGCCGAATGCCGGAGCATCGAGGAGCAGTTTGGCGTGCGCGCCGTGCCGGTTCAGGCCGATGTCTCGCAGGCGGAGGATTGCGCCGCCTTTGCCCGCCGCATAACAGAGGAATTTGGCGGCGCGGATATCCTCATCAATAACGCCGGTACCGGGAGCGAAGAGAAGATCCTCACCGCGCCCGATGAGCGCTGGCAGTATTACTGGGAGCTGCACGTGATGGCTGCGGTGCGCCTTTCGCGCGCGCTGGTGCCCGCCATGCACCGGCGCGGCGGCGGGGTGATTCTGAACAATGCTTCCATCTGCGCCACACAGCCCCTCTATTATGAGCCGATCTACAACACCACCAAAGCCGCCCTGGTCATGTTCACCAAGTGCCTTGCCAACGAGTTGATCCCGCTCAACATCCGCGTGAACGCCGTCAACCCCGGCCTGGTGATGACCCCCGATTGGGTCAAAACGGCGAAGATCCTCACCGAAGGGACCGGCACCACCTGGGAAGAGCACCTGGAGAAGATCGCCAAAGAGAACGCCCCCATCGGCCGCTTTGCCAGCCCGGAGGAGATTGCCAACCTGTTCGTCTTCCTGTGCTCTGAGAAAGCCAGCTACTGCGTCGGGTCGACGTATTACATCGACGGCGGATGGTTGAAGGTGATCACGTAGGAATCAAAAAAGCGGTGGGCTGGGCGGCCACCGCTTTTTTGATTCACAGGCTCTCGACCAGCTTCATCAACCTGCGCCCATATTCCACGTAATTGGCGTACTTGATCTCCTCCGGCGAGGTGAGAGATGCATCGTGGAAGACAACCGCCAGGTGCGGCTCGATCGACAGCGCCCCATCGAACGCGCTTGAGAGTAAATCACCGAGGATTTTCCTCACATCGCCATCACCCTCACCGGGGAAGGTATGCCGCAGCTCGTTGAAAGTGCCTCCCGTGTCTCGCACGAAGACCGCATCCTTCACGTGCACGCGCACCACAAACTCCTTGACGTTCCGGTAGAACTCCCACGAGCTTTGCTTGGGGTATGGGGGCTTCCCGATCCGCCGGTCGGTGCCAACCGGGTTGCCGGTATCGAAGACCAGCTTGAAGTTGGGCGAGTTGACTGCTTCGATGAGTTTCAACGTGTGCTCGTGCGACATGCCGCCATAATTGGCGCAGTTCTCGTGCAGGTAGAGCACCCCGCCTTCCTCGCACATGCGCACCAGCTCGCGCATTTTACGAAAGATCACACCTTCCACTTCGGGGCTGTCGGGCGTCACGCCTCGCGCAACCGCAAAGCTCATCCCGCGAATCATGCGCGTCCCCAGTCGGTGCATGCGCGGGATGGCTCGTGCCAGCGACTGGCGGCTGCTTTCGAAATCCGCATCGCTGAGCGGGTCTTTGCTCCAGTTTGCCACTGTGCTGCCAAAGCAATCCACCTGCACTCCGGCATCGCTTAACATGGCGCACACTGCATCGAACTCGTCATCGCTGATGTCGGTCAGGTTGGCGCTGCCAGCATTGCGCATTTCGATATTACGCCAGCCAAGCTCCAGGGTGGCCTTGATCTGCGTCTCGACAGCGCTTCCGGCTTCATCGGCAAAACCACTGTAATACATGGCTGCGCTCCTCATTCACCAAGTTCGCCGCGCGCCCATCGCGTAAAGGCCGCGAAAGCCAGCTCAGGCTTAGGAAGGTTGGGGTGCCAGCGCTTCTCATGCTCGAAAACCATCCAGCCCGAATAACCGCTCGCAATAAGCTCCTCGACGGCCTCTTTGAGCGGCAGCATCCCGGCGCCTGGCAGCGTATAGCGCCAGCCATCGGCCATCGCCTGAGGGTGGCGCGGGTTGTACTCGGCATCTTTGATGTGGGTGTAATATACCCGCCCGCCCAGGGCTTTGAGGGTGACATGGGGCATCTCGCCGCCGACGCGCGGCGTGTGGCCCATATCCCACAAGGCGCCAAAAGCCGGATCTTGGATCGCATCCAGCAGCAGCCTGCAATCGGAAGATTGAATCCACAGGTCGTGAGTCTCGAAACACCATTTCAGGTCGCGCGCGCCGTCGAGCTCCAGGATTTTCTCGATCATCTCGCGGCCAACCTTCGCCAGCTCGCCCCGGCTCTGGGCTTTCAGGTCGCCGCCGCCAAAGATGCGCACGTGCCCGGCGCCCAGGCCTTTGGCCGCTGCGATCGTCCGCCGCGCCTCTTCCAGGTTTTGGGCCTGCTTCTCGGCGACGCAAACGGTGATGCTCGAGCTGATGCCGCTCACTTCCAGCCCGGCGTCGGCCAGCATCCGGCGGGTAGCCTCGGCTTGCGTGGTGAAGGCTGGCAGCAGCGTGATATCCAGCGTTTCCAGATAGCCGCGGAAATCCACGCCGTCGAAGCCGTACTCGCGCCCGCGCGCGCAAATCGTCGCCAGGTCCCATGTGGGGCAACCCAAGGTGGTGAAAGATAGTTTCATCGGCGCCTCTAATGAAAACCAAACGATTTATTCAAGTCTTCCTCGAGCTGCTTCTCTTCCGGTTTCTGGAAGCGCGAAGTCCTTGCCAGTTCCGCCAGGCGCGCAGCGTACTCGTCCTCGTCGAAGGGGATATCAACCGGTTTCCCCAGGAAGGAGGAAAGCATCATCGCATTGCCAAGCGCCAGCGAGTTCAGGCCTTCTTCAGCCCGGGCAATGAGCGGTTCTCCGTGCAAAATGGCCTCGGCGAAATTCTCGAGCAAGAAACGGTGCCCGCCTTCGTTGTGGTGCTGGTACGGGATCGGGATCTCCCAGTTCTCCACCTTATCGAAGGCGCTTTTTGATTCCTTGAGGAAGGTGAACATGGACGAACGGTTGCGGAAAAAGGTCAGCCGTCCATCCTCAAAAACCAGCTTGCCCCGCTCGCCGACCAGCTCGAGGCGGTTGGTTCCCGGCGATTCGGCGGTGGTGGTGATGAAGTGTCCCACCATGCCATTCTCATACTCGAAATAGCCGGTCACCTCATCTTCCACTTCGATGTTATGGTACTTCCCCAGCGAGGCATAGCCTGCCACGCGCTTTGGCATCCCGGCGAACCATTGGAACAGGTCGAGGTTATGCGGGCACTGGTTGAGCAGAACGCCACCGCCCTCGCCCTTCCATGTAGCCCGCCAGCCGCCGCTGTCATAATAAGCCTGCGAGCGAAACCAATCGGTGATGATCCACGAGACCCGCACCAGCCGGCCAAGCTCGCCGTCCTCGATCAAAGATTTGATCTTTCGCCAGAAGCCGTAGGTGCGCTGGTTGAACATGATCGCAAAGGTCAGGCCGGGGTGTTTCTGCCGCGCCGTTTCATAAGCCTGCACCATCTTGCGGGCATCTTTGAGATGAACGGCGATCGGCTTTTCCGTCAACACGTGCAGGCCGCGCTGGAACGCATCGATGCTGATCGGGGTGTGGTCGTAGTGGGGAGTCGCGATCACCACCGCATCCAGCGGAGCCTTCTCGAACATCTCGCGGTAATCGTAGAAGGCCGGGACGTGGAACATCTCTCCAAACCGGTCGGCTTTGGGCCGGTCGATATCACAAACCGCGGTCAACTCCGCGTTTGACTGGGCTGCCAGGTCGCGCACATGAAAGCTCCCCATGTTGCCAATGCCGATGACAGCGATCCTCACTTTTTCATTCATACGGTTCCTATCCTTTTATTTGAAGTATTCCACCGAGTCGAACAAATGAAAGGCATTAATATAGCGGTCGATGGCCGCCTGAATGCGCCGGACGACATACGCATGCGGTTCGTTCATGGCTACGCGCAAATTCGCATATAACCTCTCGCGAGCCGCCAACACCCCGGGTTGTGTCCAGATGTAACGCGCGCCCGTCTGCGCCAGCCAGGCGCGCCGTTCGGGGTTTAACTCGGCGAACTCGCGGCCTTCTTCTCCAGGCTGCAGCCACTTGCGCCACCGCCCCGATTCAACCACGGCTTGCTCGAGCGCCTGCATGAAGCCTGAGGGAGCCATCCCGCGCGTATCGGCGAGTGCGGCTTCTTTTTCGCATAAATCTTGGAGCGCCAGGTATTCCTCAGTGGTGAATTCTGGCCCAACGTTCGCCCCGCCCATCCCGGTGACGGGGTACATGCGCGGGTTTTCGACCCAATCGGTGTAGTGGCCTTTGATCAGGCTGCCAAGGGGCGCCACTGCTTCGAACAGGCGCGCGGCAATCTGCGCATCGAAGCGGGTGGTATGCAGGTCGGTGCCCACCTGGGTGACGATGAACGCCGGCCAGATGCCCCCCAGCCCGCGCTCATTCAGGCGGCGGCGCAGCATGCTCAGGAATTGTTGGAAGCGGCCGAACTCCACCAGCCCCCCGTGCACCTCGTCCGAACCGGCCTCGTAAGCCACCGGCGCAAGGTTGAGGCGCGCCCGCTCGGCCTCCACGTGGGCGATCAATTCGACGGCGCGCTCCACCACAAGCTCGATTTCCGGCGGGCTCCCGGCGGGCAGGCTGCGGTCCACAGTCGTATCCAGGTGCAGCAGCGCATATCCGGCCTTGAGGCATTCGGTCAGGCTGGCTTTGACCTCGGCGTTCGTTTCAGCGAAGCTCAACCCTCGCTGGGTGTGCAGGTCTTTCAGCCATGGCCCGCCGTGGTCGAGGCACGGGTAGAGCGGCCCATTCCAGCCATATTTTGCAGCATACCGGCGCATTTCGGCCACGAACTGCGCCTGGGTCCAGCCGGTGTACCCGCCGTCGCGGTCCACCTGGTTGAGGGTGGCTGCGAAGAGCATCACCGAGCGGTTTTCCGCGGCGGCCTTCACCGCTGCCTCGAGCACCGCGCTCGAATTGGGACACACCGCCAGCAGAGTCATCTGCACGCCCCGGCTTCTCAGTTCGATCAGCCGGCGGACGACCTCGACGAGAGACAGATTGCTCATTCCTGGTACCCCTTATACCAATCGGCGGTCACAGCCCCGGCGGTGTAGAAATCCGTCCACGGGCGGGCGAGTGCATTGACCAGCGCGGTGGTGCGCTCCATGCGCCGGCGAGCTTCGCCATTAAGAAAGTCAATACGCGCCTGCCCTTTCAACTCGGCAGCTTCTTTCCAGACGGCCCGGCCCACCGCCACGCCCGAAGCTCCGGCGCGGCAGGCGACCGTCACCTGGCGCAGGTAGGTTTCGATGCCCACAGCGGCCGAAAGCAGCACCCACGGAACCGCGCTGGCCTGGCTGAGTTCCACGCAGGCCGCGTACCATTCATCCTCATCCGTCACGGCGCTCACATCCAGCGGGAATTCGGCTTTGAGCACATCCACGCCTAGAGGGGTCAGGCGGCGGGCGGTTTCGATAACCACCCGGCGGCGCTCATCGGGATCGAGCTTTTTCTTCGCCGGGTCGAGGGAATAGGCCAGCGGTTCCACAAACAGAGGCAGGTCATGTGCCTGGCAGTCGGCGGCCACCGAGCGCACCAGATCTTCCAGGTAGGCAGCAGTCGAAGATTGAGGGTGGTAATACGCCAGCAGCTTGACGGCGCTCGCCCCCATCGCCTTGGCTTTTGCCACGCTCCACCCCGGCAGCACGCGGCTCTCACGCGCATCCGGGTTGCCGGTGTAACCTGTAGCCTCGACGGCGACGATCATGCCGGTGGCACCCGGAAGCGCGCCCTCGGCCACCACCTGAGCCGCGCTCCATTCGGGGTCCAACAGCACGGCGCTGGCAGCCGGGGCCAGCGCGCGCACCAGGTCCACCTTGAAAGCGATCATTTCTTCCAGCGTGGCGGCGGAGGGGTCTTCCGGGTGCAGCAACTGGCGCAGGTTGTTGCGGTGATCCAGCGCGCACACCGCGATGGCATGGAAAGGCGTCGAAGTTTGCTGTAATCCGCGCAATTTGCCGATCGATAAGGTTCGCATGTCAGGCTCCTCTTGATTTTGCAGGCCTTATGGTCGTGTTAAGATAAACTCGTATGTCGGATGGATCATTTCCATAATTCTATCACTGCCGCTGGACCTTAAAAACTCTGCGAGCATGCCGCCTGTCATAGTAAGTATATAATGAGTATGTTTTCGGCAAGGGCCGGCATGGGTAAATTTAATCATCCGCAGGCGAACCCTGGCCGATGACGAAATGATTTTCTTCAGGTGATTCGATGAGTGACCAATCGGTGTCGGCGCTTTCTACCGATGCGGGTAGAGCGGAAAACATCAAGTTATCGCCAGCAGACCGGGCCGTGCTGCGAAGTCTCGCTGCCCAGGTCGCCGAACTGGCCCGCCGGCCGGTCGAAGAGGCCAAACGAGAGCTTTGGTACCGCCACAACGACCTCGAAGAGACCCGCCCGCTGGTCTTCTGCGACCCCGAGAACGGCTGGAACGAGATCATTCCGCCTGATTCGCTGCACTGCTCAGGCGAATTGGCCCGTAACTGGGAGATGGCCCTGCGGAAGGAGCTCTTCTGGGGCGCCGAAATGCAGGATGACCGCGTCATCTTGCCGGAGTTTCGCGTCTCGCACATCTATACCGAGACGGACTGGGGCATGCATGAGCAGCGAATCGGCGGCGAGCAGGGTGGAGCATACACCTGGGATGCGCCGCTCAAAGACTATGGCATGCTCGAACACATGCGCTTCCCGAAGATCGAGGTGAATTGGGATGCCACCCGCCGGCGCATCGCGCTGGCCGAGGAAGCCATCGGCGACCTGCTGCCTGTGCGCCTGCACACGGCCTGGTGGTGGACGCTGGGTTTGACCCAAACGCTGGTTTACCTGCGCGGAATCACGCCCTTCCTGATGGATTTCATCGACCAGCCTTCTGGACTGCACCGCGTGATGGCCTTCTTGCGCGACGGCACACTGGCTCGCATCGAGTTCCTCGAGCAAAACGGTCTGCTCGCCCTCAACAATGACGGCACCTACGTCGGTTCCGGCGGCTTCGGCTGGACTCGCAGCCTGCCGCAAAGCGACTTTAGCGGTCGGGTGCGCCCGCTCGATATGTGGGGATTTGCCGAAAGCCAGGAAACCTCCACCATCTCGCCGCGCATGTTCAATGAATTCATCCTCCCCTACCAGCTGCCAATCCTCGAACGGTTTGGATTGAACTGTTACGGCTGCTGCGAGCCGCTGGATGCGCGCTGGAAGTACGTCCGGCAGATCCCGCGCCTGCGCAGGGTATCTGTCTCGCCCTGGTCGAATGTGACAGGCATGGCCGAGCGCCTGGGAGCAGATTACATCCTCTCGCTCAAGCCCAACCCGGCTGCGCTGGCCGCCGGAGAGGTGGATGAGCCTGCCATCCGCACCGGCCTGCGTGAAGCTATCAGCGCAGCACGCAGGTATCACTGCAGATTGGAAATTATTATGAAAGATAACCACACCATCGCCAATGACCCGCGCCGGGTGGTGCGCTGGGTGAAAATTGCAAAAGAAGAAGCAGGAGCTTAACCAATGCCAACGAAAATCCTCAAACCCGCCGAAATTCCCGAATTACAGCCCATCCACGGCTTGTGGCAGTTGTATCACCCCGAAACGGCCCCGCTGCGTTTCCAGGCCATCACAGCCTCCGAGGCCCGCGCCTGGCAGTCTGAGACGCGCGCCGCTCTCAACCAGGCAATTGGGTTCACCGACCTGCCCGAGGCAGATTTCGATGCGCAAAAGATCGAATCGGTTGACAAAGGCGATTACGTGCGCGAAAAGTGGCTCATCAGCACCTGGAAGCACGCCCGCATGCCCTTCTACCTGCTCATCCCGCGCAATGCACAGCCCCCTTACCGGCTGGCTCTGGCGCTTCACGGGCATGGATACGGCGTCAAAGATATCGTCGGGCTGTGGGAAGACGGCCAGGAACGCGACACGCCCGACGGTTACCATGCCGATTTCGGCGTGGCGCTGTGCAAACGCGGTTTCCTGGTCGCCGCACATGAGATCTCTTGCTTTGGCGAGCGGCTCAACGATTACGCCTATCTGAAACAAGACATCGGCCAGCCCGTGCCATACACCTGCCACCACACCACGGCGCTGGCCTTCCACCTGGGCGGTTCGACTGTGGGGCTTCGGGTCCACGATGCGCACCGCCTGCTGGACTTCCTGGCCACCCGCCCGGACGTGGATACCAGCCGGATCTGCGCGATGGGCATTTCGGGGGGCGGCATGCACACCTTCTTCTCCACCTGCCTGGATGAGCGCATCCGCGCCTGCGTGATCAGCGGATATTACTCATCCTTCAAAGACAGCCTCCTGGCCATGCATCACTGCACCTGCATGTATGTGCCGGGGTTGTGGCGCTTTGGCGAGCAGCATGATCTGATCGGACTGATCGCGCCGCGCCCGGTGCTGGTGGAATCTGGCACATATGACCCCATCTTCCCGGTCGAAGCCGTGCGCCAGGGGGTGAAGCTGGCGCGCGAAAAGGTGTATGCCGTGTTCGGGGCATCCGAACAGGTGGAAACCGATTATTTCGAAGGCCGTCACCGCATCAGCGGCCGGAGGGCCTATGATTTCCTATGGAAGAAGCTCGATTAGTGAAACTTCTCGCGCGTAGCCTTTGAGAACCGGGCAGCGGCTTCATCCAATTCGGCGAGAATCTGATCGGTTGGCTTCCCGGCGCTGCTTCGCGCCGCGGCGATCACCGTCTGGCACTCGTTGCTGTCCATGAAGCGCGCGGCTTCCAGCAGGCGTGGCTGGTCTTCTTCCGGGATGGCCAGAAACCCGTGCTTATCGGCGTGGATCAAGTCGCCGGGGCGCACCTTCAGGCCAAAGACCTCCACCTCCAACCCCCAGCGCACCGGCACCGAGTACGCATGCCCCACGCACAGGCGCCGGGCCAGCGCTTTCAAGCCGGCGTTGGTCATCTCATCCAGGTCACGGATCGCCCCGTCGGTGATCGTGCCCACGCATCCGAGCGCCTTATGCGTGTTGCTGGCCACCTCGCCCCAAAACGAGCCAAACACCGCCGGTTTATCCAGGTCTTGCACAACGACGATCTTTGGCCCAGGGATGCCTCCGATGTAGCGCCGGTATTCGCTCCACAGCCTTGCGCCGTCTCGCTTGTGCACCGGGTTGCCAGGCTCCACCACCAGCGTGACGGCATACCCGACCATCGGGCCCATTTGGGGCATGAAGTCGCGCACTTCTTCCAGGTTGAAACACTCGTGCCCGGCGTCGCGGCGGGTGATCTGCTCCCAGCCGTTATAAATGGTCGGGGTGTTCCAGCGTTTCAGTTCGAGCAGTTCGCTGTGGCTCAGCAGGCGCTTGTCGCTCATTCACCAATCCTCCGGGCAGCCTCTTCCGGCCCGACCAAACCAACTTTGATGAGTTCCCACTCTTCGGTGTGAATGACCGATGCACCCGGCTCGACCACCGTCAGCGGCCCCTGGGACTCGATCTCCAGGAACATATCTTTGACAAAGATCTCAGCGTTGCAGCCGAAATCGGCGAAACGCCCGCTCACCACGTTGAAGCGCTTGACGAACAGGTATTCGCCAAAGAGGTAGGCCACCCAGCCCAACGGGTTATATGCCCCCACTTTGAAGGCATTCGGGCTGGGCCTGCCCTCCACCAGGAAAAGATCGTTACGCATCTGGAAGCGCGGGTCTTCCAGGTCGCTGTACGGCCAGAAGGCCGCTTGCCGGTCGGGCAGCAGGCCGTCGCCGGCGCCTGGCGCGCGGACAGGTAAAATGCCTGTGCCCCCCAGGTGCATCTGGGTGATCGCCCAGGCCGCCATCTCAACCGGCCAGACGTTGTGGTTCACCAGCGTGTGTTCAACATGCACCAGAGGCCGAACGGAGTCCAGCACGATGCGGATGATCTTCTGGATGCCCGTATGCGCTTCAACCGGGCCTTGCAGCAGCATCTCACCGCCCTGTACAGAAGCTTTCACCCCGCGATCGTCCGGCTCGTAGGAGCGTGGAGAGGCTTCTGGGGCGTGCCAGAGGCGATGCCCCCCCAGGAAGTGATACGGCCCCCACGCCGTCTCGGTGACGGCCTCAGGAGCTTCGGCCAGCAGGTTGACCTCGGTGCCTCCAGGCAGGATGCGCACCACACGCGGACCGCCTTCTTTCAGCGCTTCGATGGTGACCGCCGGGTTGGCGAGTACAACCGTTTCTTTTCCGTAATAAGCCATGTTCTCCTCCCTTTAGATCAAATCCAGCTTCACCGACCCGGCCGTGCGGACCATCACCGGGTAACAGGTGCCCTGCCCGAAGATCGCTTCCATTTGAACCACGTACCCTTCCAGCATGTCGGTGGGCACGAACGCCTGGATGGTGCCCGCAAAACCGCCGCCGTGCACCCGGCAGGCCCCCCGTTCGCCCAACAACTGTGCAGTGACCGCTAGTGCCAGCGGAATGCCCTGATGCGTGGGGCGGTTGGTCGAGTAGCAGTTTTGCAGCAGCATCCACGAGCTGCGGCCGGATTCGTTGACCAGGTCAAGGAAGCGCCTGAACTGCCCGGCCTCCAGAGCCTGCACCTGCTCACCGACCCGCCGGTTGTCTGCATAGAAGTGAAAGGCGCGCAGCAGAGCACGGTCGTTCACCTTGTGGTGCAATTCTGGCAGGGCAGCCATCATCTGCTCAAGGCTGGCATCGCGCAGCACCCTGCCCCCCAGGGCGTGCGCCACGGATTTCATCTCACCGGTCACTGCCGAATATTCGTCCGTCAGGTCGGCGTGGTCTCCGCCTGCTTCCACAATGACCAGCGAATACCCGCTGGAGGAAAAATCGTAGCCCACTTTGTGAACCAGCGGATTGTGCGCATCTTTGAAATCGATGGTCACGAAACCGCCCACGGCGCAGGTGGTCTGATCCATGAGGCCGCAAGGCTTGCCGAAATAATTGTTCTCGGCATACTGTGAGATAAGCGCGTTTTGCAGCGGTTCCAGCTTCCCATCGTTATAGAGATGGTTCAATATAGAGGCAATTTCCACTTCAAAAGCCGCCGACGAGCTCAAGCCCGACCCCTTCGGAACGTCGCTGGTCAACACGGCATTGAAACCACCGATCTTCCAACCCAGTTCCTGCATGCGCGCGCAAATGCCGCGGATGAGCGCCGCCGTCGATAAGCGCTCCTCCTCTTCCGGCTCCAGGCTGCGCGTATCGATGCGCACGGCCGGATACCCCTCCGAATAGACGGTGACAATGCCGTCGCCTGTTCGCTCGGCGGCCGCAATCAGGTCAAGGTCAACGGCGGCGGCCAGCACCCGCCCGGCGTTATGGTCGGTGTGGTTGCCGCCCACTTCGGTGCGCCCCGGCGTGCTGATGAGCATCACATCGGCCCCGCCTGCCGGAAAACGAACGGAAAATGAGCGCACCAGGTTCAGCCAGCGTGCCTGCATGGCTGCCAGGCGCTGCGGCTGGTTTCCATAGAGAACAGATAACTTTTCAGCGGCTTCGGGAGTCTCCAGAAACCGGGCCAGGGCTTGGATGGATGGCATTGATTCCTCGGCTGGATGAAAATGAAAGGCAAGAAGGGGTGAAAGAACAGTGAACCATCACAATTTTACCTCGAATGGGTGCCCAGGCAAGCCTGGGCGGCGGGGTTTCGCTGGTAAAATACCAGCGGAGGGAAATCTGTGATCACGCACCGCGAACGCTTCATTCACGCATTGGAACGTAAACCGCCTCTGCCCGGGCGGGTGCCGCACTTCGAACTGGTCTTCTTCCTCACCATGCAGGCTTTCGGCAAGGTTCATCCATCCCAACGCTGTTACAGCCAATGGGATCAGATGGAAGAACTGGAACGCCAGCTCCACCGCCAGGAAATGGCCGAAATCTACATTGCCACCGCCGAGCGCTTCGAGCATGATGCCATCTTCATCCATCCCAACCCCGATACCGTCGAAGAGACCATCCGGCTGGTGGATCTCATCCGCGAGAAAACCGGCGACCGCTACTTCATCCTGCGGCATGGCGATGCAACCTTCTCCCTTCCCGACGGCGAGCACATGATGGAATTTGCCCTGCGCATCGCCGACGACCCCGAAGGCCTCAAAGCCGAAGCCGCTCGCATGGTGGATGATGCTTTGCGCAATGCAGAGCGCTACCAGAAGCACGGCGGCCTGGATGGCTTTGCGCTGTGTGCCGACTATTGCTTCAACACCGGGCCTTTCCTCAGCCCGCGCCTTTTCAGTATCTTCATCACGCCCTACCTGGCCCGCCTGACGGCCGCATACCGCCAGATGGGCTTTTATGTGATCAAGCACACCGACGGGAACATCATGCCCATCCTCGATCAACTGGTGCAGACCGGGCCGCATGCTCTGCACTCACTCGACCCCATGGCCGGCGTGGATATTGCCGAAGTCAAACGGCTGTATGGCGACCAGATCTGCCTGATCGGCAACGTCAACTGCGCCACGCTGGATTCGGGCACCCCGGAGGAAATCGCCGCCTCCACTCGCTATGCCCTGCAAAGCGGGATGCCCGGCGGCGGATATATCTTCTCCACCAGCAACTGCATCTACACCGGCATGCCGCTCGCAAATTATGAGCGCATGCTCGAGATCTGGCGCGCCGAAGGCAATTACGCTTAATCCGAACCCATTTCCGCCAGTTATTGAGGAACCATGCCAGAACAGAGAACTATCACCCCGATTCGCCCCAGGTGGAAGGGCACGCTCACTGACCGCGAACGCTTCATCCGCCAGATGCACTACCAGCCCTTCGACCGCTGCTTCAACATGGAGTTTGGCTACTGGGACGAGAACTTCATCGAATGGCCGATCTTCAAGGAAAACGGCATCCGCAACAACGAAGAGGCCGATCTGTTCTTCAACTTCGACCGCATCGTCACCATCGGCGGAAATGTGTGGATCAATCCCGGCTTCCCAAACGATGTCGTCGAGGTGCGCGAAAACACCAAAGTGCTGATGAACTCGGATGGGCTGCTGGCCGAAGTGCCCCTCGACGGGCACGATACCATCCCGCATTACATCAAGGCCAGCGTCGTCACCCCAGAGGATTGGAAAAAGGTCAAGGCCGAGCGATTCCGGCTGGACGACCCCGATCGCATCGTTGACATCGCCGCTCTAAAGAAGGAACACCCCTCCGACCGCGATTACCCGCTGGGAATCAACACCGGCTCGATGATCGGCAAGATCCGCGATATGCTCACCTTCGAGGGCCTGGCTTATGCGATCTATGACTATCCCGCGATGGTCGAAGATATGGTCGAGACGGCCTGCCAGCTGGTGGAGCACTCGCTCGACCAGCTCCTGCCGCATTTCCAGTTCGAGTTCGCCGCCGGGTGGGAAGATATCGCTTATAAATCCGGCCCAATCGTCTCTCCCAAGTGGTTCCGCCGGGTGATCACTCCCCGCTACCGGCGCATCGCCGATAAGCTGCATGAGCACGGCGTGGATATCTGGTGGATCGATTGTGACGGCGACGTCCGGCCGATCCTCCCGCACATGATGGAAGGCGGGGTGAACTGCCTGTTCCCGTACGAAGTCAACTCCTGCACACATCCTGCCGATCTGTTCAAAGAATACGGCCTGGAACTGCGCATCATGGGCGGTTTCGACAAGATCGAGCTTGGCAAAGGCCGCGAGGCAATCCGGCGCTATATGGACACGCTCGTCCCCCTGGTCGAGCGCGGCGGGTATATCCCCTTCTGCGATCATCGCTGCCCGCCCAACGTCCACCCGGATGACTATCTCTTTTACCTGGATTTGAAAGAGCAATACTTCGGGTTGAAAGGCTGAGGAATGCCACTCGATTACCGGCGCATGGTGATGGATGTGGTTCATGGACGGCCTTCAGGCCGGGTGATCTGGCAGCCGCGGCTTGAATTCTGGTATGCCGTCAATCAAAAGCGCGGCACGCTTCCGCCGCATCTCCAGGGAAAGACCCTGGAAGACCTGTACGACTACTGCCACGCCTCCATCCGTTACTTCAGCAACCCCCTCAAGGTGCGCTATCGGAACGTGCAGACCCGGCAGAAATGGCTGGATGAAAAGAACCTGCAAATCACCTGGGAGACACCGCTCGGCACGCTCGATGAAGTGCTGCATTACGACGAGTGGAATCTCTCCGCCTATAACCACGAATACCTGCTCAAAAGCGCGGACGATTTTCGCATCTATGAAACCATCCTGAAGGACGAAGAATGGTACTGGGATGCTGCCGAATTGGCGCGCGACCAGGCTCGCGTGGGCCGGCGCGGCGCGCTCATGTTCTATGCCCGGCGCAGCCCGCTGCAAAGCCTCTTCATCGAACGCATGGGCTTCGAGCGCACGGTCTATCTGCTGACAGACCGGCCTGAGGTGATCGAGCGCCACATCGAGGCGCAGACTGCCGCCGATGACGCCATGTATGCCCTCATCTGCCGCGAAAGGCCGCCGCTCTTCAACTTTGGCGAGAACATTGACGCTCACATGGACCCGCCCTCCTACTGGCGGCGTTACCTGTTGCCCTATTACCGCAAACGCACGGAGCAGCTGCACGCCGCGGGGATCAAAACGAGCATTCACATCGACGGGGCAATGAAACCGCTGTTGAAAGACATTCGCGATTGCCCGATGACTGCCATCGAGGCCTGCACCCCGCTCCCGCAAGGCGATGTGACTCTGGAAGAGATCCAATCCGCCCTGGGCGGGCGCATCCTGCTAGATGGCATCCCGGCGCTCTACTTCCTGCCGATCTACCCGCTTCAGACGCTGATGGATTGCGTAAAACGAGTGATCGACCTGTTCGCGCCGAACCTGATCCTGGGCATCTCCGATGAGCCACCGCCCGACAGCGACATCGAGCGGGTGCGCATGGTTGGCGAGTATATTGCTGCGCTGTAGAGCAACGAAACGAGTCGTCGGCAAGCAGTCTCTTTACAGATAGGCCGGCATGATATAAACTCACCCAGGTTCAAAGCATCACGAGCGTATGGAGGTGCCTGCATGAGCATTTTCGAATCAAGCTGGGAAACTCCCGATCGCGTCCGCCTCTACACCCGCACCTGGCTGCCTGAGGCGGCTGTTCGCGCCGCAGTCGTCCTCGTTCACGGCCTGGGGGAGCACTGCTCGCGCTACGATCATGTCGCCGCAGCCTTCAACGCGGAAGGCCTGGCCGTGTATTCTTTCGATCACCGCGGGCACGGCAACAGCCAGGGCAAACGAGGTCATATTCCATCCTTCGAGGCCGTTTTTGGCGATATCGGTCACTTCATCGCCACCGCCAGAGAGGCGCACCCTGGCGCACCCGTCTTCCTCTACGGTCACTCGCTGGGCGGGCTGCTTGTGCTGGATTATTCCTTACGGCGCAAACCCGACCTTTCAGGGGTCATCTGCACCAGCCCCGGCCTGGCGGTCGGAGATGGCGTCCCGCCTGCCAAACTCTTCGCAGCAAGGACCCTCGGTGTTTTAGCGCCCTCCTTCACCTTGCCCAACGGCCTGGATGTGCAAAATCTTTCCAACGACCCGGCAGTGGTGCAGGCTTACATTCACGACCCGCTCAACACCGACCAGGTTTCAGCCCGCCTCGGGCTGGACCTGATCAAAGAAGGCCCGTGGGTGATCGCACATGCCGGCGATTGGGCCCTGCCCCTGCTGCTCATGCAAGGCGCGGGCGACCACATCGTCTCGCCTAAGGCCACAGCCCGCTTCGCGGCCGGGGTGCCCAAACAGTTCATCACCTACCGCGAATGGGAAGGCATGTTCCACGAAACACACAACGAAGTGAATAAAGCCCAGGTCATTCAGGCCATGCTGGATTGGCTAAACCATCACATCGGAGCATAACGCATTGATCAAAGGTATCCGTCCCTTACTGCTTGCTTTAATCGTCCTTTCTTCAGTCTTCCTGCCAGGCTGCTCGAACACTGGCCGGGCTTCGGCTGAGCTTTCATATACGCTGCGCGCCCAAAACTCAGAGATTTTCCTCCAGAACCTCAGCACGGGCAAACTGCTCAACCTGACCAACCATTCCAGCGACGACTTCTGGCAGACCTGGTCGCCCGACGGCCGCTATATGGCTTTCACATCCAACCGCTCCACCGACCTGGAGGTCTGGATTCTCGACCTGCAGAAAGAGGAAACCTTCAACTTCTCGCTCAGCTCCACTTCCGATGACGGCTGGCCGGCCTGGTCGCCGGATGGGAAGACCATCGCATTTTCGTCTAACCGCGACGGCACGTATGACATCTGGCTCAGGAACGGAGACGGCACCGGCCTGGTGAACCTCACCAAAGGCCCCGGCGACGACGGCATGCCGGCCTGGTCGCCGGATGGCAGGCAGCTGGCCTTCGTCAGCGACCGGACGGGAAATAACGAAATCTACATCATCGGCAGAGACGGCCTGCTGCCCAGGCAGATCACGACCGACCCCGGGGCCGATATTTCACCGGCCTGGTCGCCCGACGGCAAGAAGATCGCTTTCGTCTCCAACCGCATGCAAAACCAGGAGATTTACATCTACGACCTGGCCACCGAACAGACCACCAACTTCAGCAACAACCTCGGCAACGACGAGACGCCCGCCTGGTCGCCGGATGGAAAGACGATCACGTTTGTTTCGGACCGCGCCGACAACCAATGGGATATCTACCGGCAGGATGTTGCCACCGGGAACATCGAGCGCCTGACGAACGATGACCTGCAGGAATGGAAACCCGCCTGGAAACCCCGTTAACGCTTTTGCAAACCGGGATGATCTTCACTTGACCGTGTGAATTCCATCAGCTACAATTTAATTGTATGAAGACGATTCTTCAGACAATCCAATACGTCGAGCAGGGCCGTTTTGTAACCAAAAACGGCCCTTCTTTGTCGCTCTGCCAGGCCGGGTATAATGAACCGGCACAGTCTTGATGGAGGCCGTGAACGATGACTGATTTTCTTTTTCGTGGCACATTGAAGGAACTCGACCCTGCCGTTTATGAGCTGGCTCAGCTCGAATCCGAGCGCCAGGCCCGAAAGTTGATCCTCATCCCAAGCGAGAGCGCCGCCCCTGCCTCCGTCCGTGAGGCACTGGCGACCGCCTTCCAAAACCTGTATGCCGAGGGCTACCCGGATGAGGAATCGCGCGTTTTTAGCGAAACCGAGATTCTGGATCATCCTTCGCAGCTTGCCCATTATCGCCGCTATGCCGACCCGCGCTATTACAAGGGCGTGGAATATGCCGATATCGTCGAAGAGCTGGCCCGCCGCCGCTGTGCGGAACTCTTCGCCACCCCTGCGGTGCCTGCCGACCGCATTTTCGTCAATGTGCAGCCGCTCTCGGGCGCCCCAGCGAACAACGCGGTCTATACGGCGCTGCTCAACCCCGGCGATACCATCCTGGGCATGAATCTATTGCACGGCGGGCACCTCAGCCACGGTTCATCGGTCAACCGCTCCGGCAAGTTCTACAAAGCCGTGCACTACGCGGTGGACCCCGTCACCGAGCGCATCGATTATGATGCCGTCCAGGCCCTGGCAAACGAGCACAAGCCGAAGATCATCATCGCAGGTTATTCATCCTACTCCTTCGTGCCCGATTGGCAGAAATTCCGCGCCATCGCCGATTCCGTGGGGGCCACGCTGCTGGCGGATATCTCTCATATCGCCGGGATGTGCGCGGTGGGTGTCATTCCATCCCCGGTAGGCATCGCGCATGTGGTTACCTTCACCACGCACAAGACGCTCTGCGGCCCGCGCGGAGCCTGCATCCTCACCACCGACTCGGCCCTGGCCCGAAAGATCGACCGCGCCGTCTTCCCCGGCGAGCAGGGCGGCCCGCATATCCATGCCATCGCCGCCATGGCCACCGCGTTCAAGCTGGCGCGCACCGAGCAGTTCAAGACGCTGCAATTCCAGATCGCCCGCAACTGCAAGACCCTCTCCGACCGGCTCGCGGAACGCGGCCTGCGCATCGCCTACGGCGGAACCGACACGCACCTGACGAACGTGGACTGCAAATCGATCAAAGGCCCCGACGGCACCCCGCTTTCGGGCGATATGGCCGCCCGCATCCTCGACATCGCAGGCATCGTCCTCAACCGCAACACCATCCCCGGCGATAAGACGGCCCTCAACGCTTCCGGCATACGCCTGGGCACACCCTGGGTCACCCAGCGCGGCCTGAAGGAGCCTGACATGCTCGAACTGGGCGACATCATCGCCGATGTGCTCTTTGCCTGCACCCCCTACACCATCGAGACCCGCCAGGGCGAGGCGCAGCGCGCCAAGGTGGATTTCGCCACACTGGAATCGGCCCGCCTGCGCGTGCGCGCTCTGGCCGAGAAAGCCGGCCTCGACCAGCCCGTCGAGATGCATGGCTACCCGCACTTCTACCACCTCGATGACAGGCCCGCTCGCCCCGGCAGCCGGGCGGCGTTGGAGATCAGCGGCGAGCACGTCCTGGCATTTCTGCAGGCCGCCTTCACCTCCAACGTGGAAGCCCTCACGCTCGGTCAGAGCCAGCCCACGCGGCTCATCACCCCCCAAGGGGCCGTCGATGGCGTGCTCACCTTCCAAAGCGTCGGTTGCTACCAGTTCAGCTTTGACTCAGACGGCTTTGGCCTGGCAGCCACCTGGCTGCGCGACCTTTCGGACGGCTACGTGGCCTTCGACACAGACGTCACACGCCGCATCGCCGGGCCGGTGGTCGTCAAGGAAAGCTCCGCACCTCCGCGAGAAGCCCTTACCGGCAACCCGGAAGATACCCGCAAACCTTACTACATCGGCAAGCAGGTCGTGCCCGCCGAACCCAAACCGGCCTTTGCCTGGAACGAGCCCGAACCATCAGGCTTAAAACTGACCGCGCTGAACGAGATTCACCGCCAGATGGGCGGCAAGATGGTCCCCTTTGCCGGATGGGAAATGCCCGTGCAATACACCTCGGTGGTGGAAGAGCATCTCGCCACCCGCCACGCCGCCGGGTTGTTCGATGTTTCGCACATGGGCGTTTACCAGGTTGAAGGGCCGCATGCCTGCGCCTTCCTGGATAGCGTCTGCGGGAATGATATTGCCGCCCTTGCGGTAGGAGAATCCTGCTACACGCACTTCCTCGACCCCGACGCCAACGTGATCGACGATACGCTCGTCTACCGGCGCGCAGAAATGAAATACCTGGTGGTGGTCAACGCCTCCAACGATGACAAAGACTGGGCCTGGCTCAATGCCGTCTTGAATGGCACGGCCTTGGTGGACCGCCTCGACCCAGCCGCGCGGGCTTTTGGCGCGGGCGCCATTCTGCGCAATCTGCGCGACCCGCAGGCCGGCCCGGATATGCGCGTCGATATCGCTCTGCAAGGGCCGAAATCGCGCGATATTCTCCTGGCGCTGGGGTGCGATGCCGCCGCTCGCCGCAGAATCATGGCCCTCAAGCGCACCGAGCTGTGCGAGGCGGTGGTCGGAGGGTTCGACCTGGTCGTTTCGCGCACCGGTTACACCGGCGAGCGCATGGCATTTGAATTGTTCGTCCATCCTGCAGAGTCCCCCGCTCTCTGGAATGCCCTCCTGGCAGCCGGAGAACCCATGGGCCTCAAAGCCTGCGGCTTAGGCGCCCGCGATTCGCTGCGCACCGAAGCCGGCCTGCCCCTCTACGGGCACGAGATGGGCGGTGAATTGAACCTCGGTGTTGCCGAAGCCGGGTTTGGATCGTATGTGAAGGTTTATAAGCCCTGGTTCATCGGCCGCGCAGCGTATATCGCGCGCGAACAGAACCGCAAGGGCGTCGTCGTGCGTTTCCGCTTCAATGAGAAAGGCGTGCGCGTGGCGCACCTGGGCGATCCCGTCCTCGACCTCAAAGGCCGGGTGATCGGCACCGTCACCAGCTGCTCGATCGACAGCGAGGGTTACCTGACCGGCCAGGCTTTTGTCGAGCTTAAGTCGGCCGCCGAAGGCACCCCGGTTGCCATCTACCAATCCGCGCCCAAAGCAGCCGGTAAAGCTCCTGCCGAACTCAAGGCAGGAGACCGGGTCACGCTGCCCACGCCAGCCACCATCGTCAGCCGTTTCCCGAAGCTGGGTAGTTAACCGCGCTGCGGCCGGGCCGCAGGCGCGGATTTAAGACTTGCGGTTGATTATAAGGAGTGGAAAGAATATGCAGACCCTTTGGGACCATCGTTTTGCCCAACGGACGCAGCGGATGAAGAGTTCGGCCATCCGCGAATTGCTCAAGTTGACCGAGGATCCTGAGATTATCTCGTTCGCCGGGGGGCTGCCCGCCCCGGATGTGTTCCCGGTTGAAGAATTCGTTGAAGCATCCACGCGAGTCTTGCGAACCCAAGGGGCTACCGCGCTCCAATACGGCTCCACCGAAGGGTATACCCCTCTGCGAGAGATGATCGCCCGTTTCGCTACGCGCAACGGAATCGAGGTCACGCGCGATAATATCATGATCACCTCCGGTTCGCAGCAAGCGTTGGACCTGCTGGGGAAAATTTTCATCAACCACGGCGACCGCGTGTTGGTGGAAGCCCCCACTTATTTGGGCGCGCTGCAGGCCTGGAATGTCTACGGTTCGGAATACGTGCCTGTGCGCAGCGATAATGACGGCATTGTCACGTCCGAACTGGATTCCGCGCTTCGCACCGGGCCGAAATTCATCTACGTGCTGCCGAACTTCCAGAACCCCACCGGCGTCACCCTCTCGCTCGAGCGCCGCTATCAGCTCATCGAAATCGCCGACCACTACGGCGTGCCAATCGTCGAAGACGACCCCTACGGTCAATTGCGCTTCGAAGGCGAACACATCCCTTCGCTGGAAGTGCTCGATGGCCGAAAGCACCGCAACGGGTCTTCCTATACCGGCAATGTGATCTACCTGAGCACCTTCAGCAAGACCCTCTCGCCCGGCATCCGCCTCGCCTGGGTAATTGCACCCGAGGAGGTGATTCGCAAGCTGGTGATGGCCAAGCAGGGCGCCGACCTGCACTCGGCCACCCTCAACCAGATGATCGCCTACGAAGTGGCGCACGGCGGGTTTATCGACCGGCACGTCGAGGTGATCAAAAAGGTGTACCGCGAGCGGCGCGACGTGATGCTTGACACCCTTGCCGAGCACATGCCCGAAGGCGTCACCTGGACACACCCGCAGGGCGGCCTGTTCCTTTGGGCGACCATCCCTGAAGGCATGAGCACGGTGGAGCTTTTCAAAGAAGCGGTCAAGGAGAAGGTGGCGTTCGTCCCCGGCAGTTCATTCTTCCCATGCGGCGGCGGCGAGAACACCATGCGACTGAACTTCTCTTATTGCAAGCCCGAGATCATCAACGAGGGCATCGCGCGCCTGGCCAGGGTGATCAAAGCGCAGATGTCAAGCCGGAACCCTGTGTTCGCCGTCTCAGGCAAGTGATCTGCCAGATTAACGAAGACCGGCGGCCGAGGAATTCCTCGCCGCCGGTTTTTTCGTTTATCTGCACCGCCGTCTTAACCGGCAGCCGATGCGCTCACCACATCCAAAAACTGTGAAATGATATCTCGCAGGCTCTTCTCCGATAAAGCGCCCACCTGGCGGTGAACAATTTTGCCGTTGGCCACAAATAACATGGTCGGAATGCCCTGTACATTGTAGCGCATGGCCCAGTCGGGGTTTTCGTCGGTGTTCACCTTGGCAACAATCAACTTATCGCCCTGCTCGCTGGCGATCTTTTCCAGGATTGGCGCAACGACTTTACAGGGTCCGCACCAGGGCGCCCAAAAATCCACGATGACGGGCTTGGTAGATTTTAAGACGGTGGCCTCAAACTCTGCGTCGGTTACATGAATGGGTTGATTCATTACATTGACTCCCTATCGGCTAAATTCGGATTATTTATATCAGTTAATCGCCGCGTCGTCTAGGCCTGTGGCTGCTCACCCGCCGGGGTTTTGTGGTAATCGAAAAACCGGTAGCCAACGCCGCGCTCGGTGAGGATATATTTGGGATTGGAGGGGTCCTTTTCCAGTTTCTGGCGCAGGTAATTGATGTACAGGCGCACGTAATGGGCCTCGTCTCTGTACTCATACCCCCACACTTTGGTCAGGAGCTGGTCATAAGTCATCACCCAGCCGGCGTTTTGAACCAGATGGTACAGCAGCCGGTATTCCGTCGGTCTCAGCTTCACCAGCTCGTTATCTACCCAGACTTCCCGCCTCCCGAAATCCACCTTCAGGCGCTCGTCAATCTGGATCGGCTCGCTGCGGGTGGCCTGCCCGGCTGCTTCGGTGCGCCGGAGGACGGCCTTCACCCGGCTAACCAGCTCGCGCGGGCTGAATGGCTTGCTGATGTAATCATCGGCGCCCAATTCCAGCCCTTTGATGCGGTCGTCTTCCTCGCTCTTTGCCGTCAGCATGATCACGGGCACGGTGCTGCTTTCGCGGATCAGCTTGAGCACCTCAAACCCATCCAGGTCGGGCATCATCACATCCAGCAGCACCAGGTCGGGCATGTTTTGCCGGATCAGGTCCAGCGCCTGGTAACCGCGGTATGCCGCCATCACCTGAAAGCCGTCATGCTCCAGGTTGAGACGGATGAAGCGCACCATGCGCTCTTCATCATCAACGACCAGGATGCTCCGGTTCTTGAAATCATCCGCCATGCGCTATTCCCGGTAGGAAGTGATGATCTCTTCCTCTTCTCCAGAGGGCATGATCTCGATGAAGTTGATGCGCAGCAACGGCCAGATCATCGTCGAGACATTGGCTTCCAGGTAATTCAGATCTTTACCGTCTTTCCGCCTGGGGTTCTTCACGACAATCATCGAATCTTTTGGGTCGGGGAGCGCATCCATCTCTCCCATAACCGGGTCGTCATTCATCACATGAATTAATACGGTAGGCATAGGGACCTGTGTTTTTTTACTTCCTGATCAGCAATTGAATGGTGAATTTACCTAATGAGATCATATCACCATGGTTGAGGGGGTAATCAACGTGCGGGACGATCTTTTGGCCGTTGACTCGCGTGCCGTTCGAAGACCCCAAATCGCAAATCACCACGCGCTGATTGTGGATCTTCAAAGCCGAGTGCAGCCGCGACACGCCTTTCGAATAGGCCTCGTAAGGAGAAAGGTCCACGTCCGGCAGGATAGGCTGCCCCTCCGCAGTCCGTCCGATCGTGAATTCCGTCTGGCCGGTCAGGTTGACGATCTGTCCGCTGTCCACCATGTGCAGCGACACAATTGCATCCGCTGCGCCGTTCGTGACCGGCGGAGAAGGCGGCGAATGCACGGGCGGCTGGACAGCCAAAATATCGGACGGATTGCGTTGAATATGCTGGGTGGTAGGAACCTCCGAAACGACCAGTTGAGCGCCGCATTCGCTGCAGAAGAGCGATCCTGGCATTTCTTCATGATGGCAATTTGGGCATAGTATCATGGCTTTTGCTCCGGGCCAGAAGACAACAACAAGGCGCGGGTACCATATTTTATCCGCTTATCGCCTTCTTTGCTGAACCTTCGACTCTGTTGTATATGCTCTGCTTCCATTAGAACTGTATGTGCTAGTTCACGGTCACCTTGCGAAAGCAAATGCGTCGCAAGGTAATGCAGGTGCTTGGTGGCTTTATCGATCTGCCCATCGGTGACCTCGCGCCGGACGCGCTCTTGCATCCGGTACAGGGTCAACTTGGCCATGGCTTCGACGAGGGTCGAAGGAGGCGTTTCGCGGTCCACATTGGAACTGACCGGGCGTGAGATTTCGATTGGGATGCGCGTGCGGAAGGAATTCTTCGATGGAATCTCCATTTTAATCTGCCCGCGCATCAACCTTAAGATGTTGACATCCTGAGGCATAGGCGGCAAAAGGAACTCAAACAGGAAGCTCATACTCTTCCTGAACATCAATGTTCCCAGAGGGATAGAATCATTGACCGGCAGCGGGCCTGTTTCGGGGTGCAGCCTGAAGGCGTAGCGCAATTGAACACCGGGGTCGGTCTCCCATTCGTAGGCCAGCCCTCGGGCATATGTGTTGCTGAGCACCGAGAGCTTTTGCTCGAAGAATTTGTTCAGATCTTTGGCCGCTGAAACGAACATCGAGTTGCTGCCGCTGGCGCTCGAAATTCGATCGAGGAGGGCATCGTTCCATTCGTGGCCAATCCCCAACCCGCTGATCGAGATGCCCTCGGCGGCGGCTTCATCGGCAAGCTGGATGCAAGCGTCGTCGTCGCCGTAGGTGTGCCCATCGGTGAGCAAAACGAGCTGGCGCATGAAGCGCGGATCGATGCTGCGCAGTTGCTGAATGCCAAGCTGCAGCCCCTGGAGAATCTCCGTCCCACCGCCAGTCTGCAGCATGCTGATGCGATGGTCGTCGTTGGCCATCTCAGATACGCGCGTGGGCGGGACGATGACTTCCGCCCGGTCGGAAAAGGCAACCACGGAGATCAGGTCTTGCTTGCGGAACTGCCGCAGGAGCTGCATGGCGCTGGCTTTGACCATGTCCATGCGCGCGCCATGCATGGAGGTAGAGCGGTCCAGCACCAGGCACATGTGGAAAGGCGGCAGATCTTTGAAATCGAAATCCGCCGTGCAGATCAAATCGAGCAGCACATAATGCAACTGCTGCTCGGCGATGCGCGGGATGACGCTCCGGCTGTATTTGACGTTGATGGAAACTTCCGGGCCGCGTTTTAGCTCATCAGGGAGCTTGGTGTCATAACTGGTGCGGCGCTGCTGGTTGGACAGTACATCATACGCTTCCTGGATCGCCAGAAACGTATCGCGCGCTCCAGGCTCCTTGTTCACATCCGGGTGATACTTGCGAGCCAGCTCAAAATACGCTGCCCTGATTTCATCAGCCGTAGCATCGTAAGGAATACCGAGAGTGGAATAGTAATCGATCAAAGCTGCGCTCGCTAGCTTAATAAATTCACCAGGATCACGCTGATGTTATCCGGGCCTCCCGCGGCGTTGGCAGCCTCCACCAATTGGTGACAGGCCATTGCCAGGTTCTTATTCGAATTGATGATGCGGAAAATCTCGATCTCCGGCACGAACCCCCACAACCCGTCGCTGCACAGCATCAGATACCCGGGCTGCGGAAAATCATAGGTGCTGATATCCGGCCGGAATGGCTCGGCCTGGCCCAGCGCGCGATAAAGCACATTCCGCTGAGGGTGGTTCTGGGCTTCTTTCTCGGTAATCTGACCCAATTCTAACAGCCGCTGGACGTAAGAATGATCTTGCGTCATGGCTTTCATGCGGCCGTCGGGGTAGATAAAGTAGGCCCGGCTGTCGCCAACATGCGCCAGGGTCACCTGCTCACCCAGCACCAGCGCGGTGGTAAGGGTGGTCCCTCCGCCGGGGGCATACCGCTGTACGGCGTGGTGTGCTTCGCGCACGCTGCTCTCCATCACTTCCTGGATGCTTTCGGTCAACCCTTCATGGTCTAACCCAAGAATGGGCGTGAAGAGCTTATTCAGCAGGTAATTGACCACGCTGCGGGCAGCAATGCTGCTGGCAACCTCTCCGCTTTGATGGCCGCCCATCCCATCTGCGATCACGTAGATTCCGAGCGGGATATCTCGTTCCCAATCGGCCAGGACGGTTGTCAAGGAAAAGATCGTGTCTTCGTTGTGGTCGCGCTGGCGGCCAACCGATTGAGCCGACCCGGTGATGAGCTGGATCGGCCGCATCACAATATTCGTTTTACTGACAACCTGCAGTTGTTCCTCTGAAAGAGGAGCCGTTTCAACCCCGATATGAACCGGTTCCTGACGTTTCTTCTGGCCAAAGATTGACTTCAAGAAATCTAGCACTCATTCCTCCCCATTGACGGCGGTAGGTCAGTACATCCAGGTCGCTTTATGCCAGAAGTGCATAGAGGATATGATCGGATGAGCCAACATACACGATATCATTATAAATGATTGGGCTGCTGGTAATTGGCCCTCCGGTGGCAAATTTCCAACGCAGTCGTCCGGTGCGATATTCGAGGCAATAGAGGTTCCCGTCCGCCGAACCGCAGTACACCGAGTCGCGGTAAACAACCGGTGAACCACTCACCTGGTGGTCGGTTTTAAACCTCCAAATTTCCTTCGAACTCCCTGCTTCGACGCAGTAGATAAAGCCGTCTGCCGAGCCCACAAAAATGTAGTTATCGGCATTGCAGGGCGACGAGACGGATCCTTTCCCCATCCGGAAGCGCCAGATGGCCCAGCCGGTGCGGGCATCCACCGAATACAGGGTCGCATCGAGCGAGGTGAAGAAGAGGGTGTTCTTCACCACCAGGGGCGAAGAGGCAATCTCGCGCTTGGCCCGGAAGCGCCATTTCACCGTCCCGCGGAAATCCATACAGTACATATCGCCGCTGCTCGAGCCGAAGTAAATCAAGTCGCTCTGAACGAACGGGGTCGAACGGACAGGCCCTCCCGTCTCGTACTTCCAGGCCCGGCGGCTGGACATGATATTCACCGCATGCATGTGGCCGTCATCCGAACCGATGAAAACATGCCCCTCGGCCACCCGTGGTGAACAGCGGATGGGCCCATCGGTCGGGTACGTCCAGGATATTTTCCCCGAACGCGAATTGACCGCGTGCAGGCGGTAATCTTCAGAGCCAAACAACACCACACCCTCAGAGAACACCGGCCGGCTGACGATCCCGCCCTCGGTGGGATACTTCCACAAGAACTTCCCGTCCGCCGGGTCGAGCGCATACATGTTATTGTCGTAAGATCCAACAAAAATCATGTTCCCATCAACCGCCGGCCCGCCGCGGATTTCATCTTCGCACTCGAACGTCCACAACGGTTTGATGTTCTCGTCTTTCGTCACCTGCAGCGAGACGGTGCCCAACCTGGCGAGAATGCCGGTCTTCTTCGCCGCAGTCACCAGGGCTTCTTTCATCGCTGCGGCAGTCTGATAGCGGTCCGAAACGTTATATTGCACGGCGGTGTTGATCACCGCCTCGAGTTCGGGCGAGACCGAAGGGTTGAACTTGCGGACGGGGCGCTCGTTGAAGGTGAAGGGCGTCTCGATGCGCGGGTCGCGCTTGGTGAGCAGGTGATGCATCGTCGCGCCGAGGGCATAGATATCGGCCACCGGGGTCGCCTCACCGCGGTACTGCTCGGGGGGTGAATAGCCCTCGGTGCCGATCATTGTGCCTTTCTGCCCCACGCGGAACATCTTGGCGATGCCGAAGTCCACCAATACAATGTGCGAATCGACCGTCACCATCACGTTCGATGGCTTCATGTCGCGGAAAATGATCGGTTCCGGTTTATGGTTGTGCAGGTATTCGAGCACGTCGCACAGCTCGATTCCCCAGGAGATGACTTGATCTTCCGCAATCGGCCCTTCCGATTCGTTCAGGTATTCATCCAGGTCTTTGCCGTTGATGAATTCCTCGACGAGATAAGAACGCTGCTCGTGGCTGAAGTAATCGAAGATCTTCGGGATCGAAGGGTGGTTGAGGGTGGCCAGGATATTGGCTTCGCGTTCGAAGTTCTGCACGATCGTCTGCCGGACTTGCGGGTCGCGGGCCTGGTTGATCATCTCCTTCACAGCGACGAGCTTGACCACATTCGGGAAGTGCAGATCGCGCGCCCGATACACCGAGCCCATGCCGCCGACACCGATCACATCCTGGATCAGGTAACGGTTGATGAGCACGCTACCGGCCTGTAATTGTTTTTCGGGTTGTGCGTTAGGGTTAAAGCTCTGTGTGATTCGATGAGTTTCCAATTTTGCTCCTGCCAATAAGGTCCAGGCTTGCCTTATCCTGGAAGATCGATCTTAAATACCACCACAGGACCAGTTTCCCTCCTGTCCAGTCCCCAAGGCAGCGGTGCTGCCCGCCTACCCTGGTTAAATTATATGTCACATCTAATGATTTGCAACGAAAATGGCCTTTCAATTTCCTTACCGATACCTGTCCTGGGGCTCAAAATCCGGTTCGCGGTTAAAATAAGGACATGCTCGATGATGAAGTCTATCAATCTCCATACTCCTGGCGCTATGCAAGCCCTGAAATGCGCCGCTTGTGGAGTGAAACATATAAAAGGAAGCTTTGGCGAAAAATCTGGGTGAACCTGGCAAAGGTCCAGGCTGAGTTTGGCCTGGTGAGCCCGGAGCAAGTCTCCGAGCTTGAGCAATCGGCTGAAAAAGTCGACCTCGCCCGAGCGCTGGAGATCGAAGCCGAGATCCACCACGACTTGATGGCCGAAGTGCGCACCTTCGCCGAGCAATGCCCCGGCGCAGGGGGCATCATCCACCTGGGAGCCACCTCGATGGATGTCGAGGACAACGCCGATGCTTTGCGCCTGCGTGAAGCGCTCGGGCTGGTCACAGGCCGGCTCGCCGACCTGTTGAAAGCCTTCATGGAACTCATCCGCGAACACGCACACACGCCCGTCATGGCATTCACCCATCTCCAGCCGGCCGAACCCTCCACGCTGGGGTACCGCCTCAGCCTTTATGCGCAGGATTTATTAGAAGATATGCAAGATTTGCGCCGGTTGCAGGCGGGCATTCGTGGAAAGGGTTTCAAAGGCGCGGTCGGGACGGCAGCCTCTTACTGCGAGCTGGTTGGAGCCGAGAACTTCTCCCGTTTCGAAGCCCGCCTGGAAGAGCTTCTCGGCCTGCCGTTCTTCCCGATTGCTTCACAGACCTACCCGCGCCGCCAGGATTATCAGGTCTTATCCACGCTGGCCGGGCTTGGCGCATCACTCTACAAGTTTGCCTTCGACCTGCGCCTGATGCAGTCGCCCGTCATCGGCGAGTGGAGCGAGCCGTTTGGCGAGAAGCAGGTCGGCTCATCGGCCATGCCCTTCAAGCGCAACCCAATCAACGCCGAAAAGATCGACTCACTGGCGCGCATGCTGGCGGTGCTGCCGCAGGTGGCCTGGCAAAACTCCGCCCACTCGCTGCTCGAACGCACCCTGGATGATTCGGCCAACCGCCGGACGCTCCTGCCGGAAGCCTTCTTGATCTGCGATGAATTGCTGCGGGTCGCGCTCCGGCTGGCGAAAGGCCTGAAAGTTAACCTTGAAGCCATCCGGCGCAACCTCAAGCGGTATGCGCCATTTGCGGCTACCGAGCGCCTGCTGATGGCGCTCGTGAAGGCCGGCGCAGACCGCCAGGAGATGCACGAACGCCTGAGAGAACATGCCATGCAGGCCTGGCGGGTTGTTCAACAGGGCGAGGCCAACCCACTCGAGAAACTCGTAGCGGGCGATTCTGAATTCCTGCGCTTCTTGACCACAGACGAGATCCAGCGCGCCATGCAGGCTCAGGATTACACCGGCATCGCCCCGCAGCGAGCCGAATTCATCGCAAATTCGATCCAAAAACAATTGGAAGACCTCCAATGAAGTAAAATAGACATCAGGAGGAAATAATGTCAACTTACCCAGGCAAAGGCAAAGTTGCCGTAATAAAAACAACCCCGCGAACGATCCTCGAAGATACCGAGAAGGTAATGCGCCTTGCCGGAGTGGAAGCTGCGCTGCCGAAGAACGTCACCACCGGGTTGAAAATTAACATCTCCTGGCAAACGTGGTACCCGGCCTGTTCAAGCACCCCCTGGCAGCTGGAAGGGGCCATCCGCACGCTCAAGAAGCTTGGCTACGCCGACCTGGTTGGTATTCACAACGATACCGTCGTAGTAGATACTTCGGTCGGCGAGGCGAATAACAAGCACCGTTTTGTCACCGACACTTACGGAGTGCCCTGCATTTATTTATATAATCAGGAATTCGAGTGGGAGCGCTACACCCCGAAGACGCACTCCTTCCTCGTGCTCGATAAGGTTTACCCCGATGGGGTGTATATCCCCAAAGCGCTGGTCGGCAAGAACATCGTCCACCTGCCCACCGTCAAGACGCACGTCTTCACCACCATCACCGGGGCGATGAAAAACGCCTTTGGCGGCCTGCTGCACCGCAACCGTCATTGGACTCACAGCGTCATCCATGAAACCCTGGTGGACCTGCTGATGATCCAGCAGGAAATTCACCCCGGCATCTTTGCCCTCATGGACGGCACATTCGCCGGTGACGGCCCCGGCCCGCGCGCTATGCGCTGGCACGAAAAGAACATCCTGCTGGCTTCTGCCGACCAGGTGGCGATCGATGCCGTATCTGCCCGGCTGCAAGGCTTCGACCCGATGGCGATTCCGTTCATCCGCATCGCGCATGAACTGGGCCTGGGCGTCGGCGACCCGCGCGAAATCGAAATCCTCGGTTACGACATCGAGCAGGAACAACCCTGGGGTTTCGTGCAGGAGGACACCTTCGCCTCGCGCGGGCAGAAGATGATCTACCACGGCCCGCTCAAGCCGTTCGAGAAGCTCCTCCTCCAAAGCCCCATCGTCCCATGGTCATACTTCGCGAGCAATTTTTACCACAATGTATACTGGTATCCGTTCGTCGGCCGCAAGCGCGTGCAGGAGGCGCTCAAGACGCAATGGGGGCAGCTATTCGCCGCCTATGGCGACGGGCGCGTGGCAATGCCCGGCGTGGAACCGAAAACGGTCGTCCAGGCCGCGGTGGGCGTTGGCGCGCTGGCGGTGCTGGCCGGAAGCCTGCTCTGGTTCCTCAATCGCAACGGCAGGCGGAAAGGCTGATCCGGCAGGTGATTAAAAACGGACGGGGTGCAGAAAACTGCACCCCGTCTTTTCATGCCCGGCATACCGGGCATGGGCACAGCGCCCTCAGAAAATGCCAGTTATAGATGCCATAATGGTGGCCGTCTTCCCATTCGATGGTGATGGCATACTGCCCGACGGGTTCGATGCGGCTCAGGCGCGTGGCGGGAGAGTCTGGCAGGGTTTGAGAGAACACCTGCTCATCCGGCTCGGAATGCATGTTCTCGTGCCCGCCGCGGCATGAGGCGCATGGGCAGGCCGCGCGCAGCAGCCCAAACGGATAAACCGATACATGCCCATCTTTCCATGCGATGGTTAGCTCTCGTTTCGATTTACTGGCTGTGATGCTCGCCGGAGTTTCTTTCAACACAAGCACCTCCTAAGGGGATGGAGTGGGCGTGGCGCCAACCACGGCCAGGTAAGCCGAAGCCGCCCAACCGCTCCGGCCTGGGTCATAAGGCGCTTCGAGGAACCACCAGGTCAGGTCGTCCGAGAAGCGCGGCCCGTCCTTCACCCGGAACACCTCCGATTCGTAGCCCAAAAAGCGCGGGTCGTCATTCTTGGAAGGCCCCGAGCGCAGACGCAGCCCATCACCGCCTGTTCCCGCGATTTGCACATACATACCCACGCCGATCCCGCCGACGACCGCCCCGGGCGTCTCTTCGGTTACCTGCGGCGTGGCCGTTTGAGGCGTGGGCGTCAGCGTCGGGCCGGGGATCACCGTCAACTGCGCGGCCTGCGTGCCTGAACCCGCCCCAGGCGCCGGATAAAAATAGAGGAGCGCCATCGTCAGGGCAATCAACGCGCCGGCCACCGCCAGCGCCCCCAGGATGACCCAGATATTCACGCGAGATTTCAACCAGGTCCACATAGGTTATGGGAGCAAGAAGAACCCGATGCCCAGGATTAGATACACCGCCAGCAGAGCGGCGCCTTCGAGCCAGTTCGATTCGCCGTCCGAGGCCACCAGGGCTGCCACCAACACAGCCGCCATGAGCGCCAGCAGCTCGAACTGGTTGAACACGAGCGTCAGCGGGTGCCCCAGAAGCAGGCTCACGAAGACCAGCAGCGGCGCAACGAACAGGGCAATCTGCAGGCTGGAGGAAATGGCTATCTCAATGCTGAGGTCCATGTGATTGCGCATGGCCACCTGCACGGCCACCAGGTGCTCGGCCACGTTGCCGATGATCGGGATCAGGATGATCCCCAGGAAGAATTCGGATAGCCCCAGGCTGGTCTTCACGCTCTCCACCGCCCCCACCAGGAACTCGCTCATAAACACCACGCCGACGGTGGCCGCAGCGAGCAGACCCAGCGCAGCCGCGCGGCTCATCTCCGCTTTGTGAGCGCCAGACGGCAGGTAGGTGATGGGGCTTTGGGTCATTTTCAGGCTAAAGACGATCCCCAGCCCGTACAAGACGATCATCACTCCTGCCACCCCCAGGCTGAGCGCTTCCACCTGGACGGATGTATCGGGGCCAATCGAATGGCTGAACAGCGAAGGAATCACCAGGGCGACGACCACCAGCATCAGCATGATGGTGTGGTTACCGGCCTGCCGGCGGTCGAAAGTCTGGACCCCATGCTTCAAGCCGCCCATAGTCATCGAGAAACCCATCACGAGGAGCAGGTTCCCCAGGATCGAGCCGGTGATCGAAGCCTTCACCAGCTCCAGCAGCCCGGCGCGGATGGCAACCAGGGTGATGATCAATTCCGCCGCATTGCCCAGGGTGGCATTGAGCAGGCCCCCCACCTTCGGGCCGGTATACGCCGCCAGCGCTTCGGTGGAATCGCCGATCAACCCCGCCAGGGGAATCAACGTGATGGCGGAGGCGATGAAGACCCACAACGGCTCGGCGTGGGTCAACTCGAGCACCAGGGCCACCGGGATGGCCAGCAGCAGCCAGTTCAGCTTCTTCTTGCGGATGACGGCAATGAGATCTCGCATCACGGACTCCTCAGGTCTAATTATATCGGATTGTACGGAGGGCGGCCGGTTCGGGCAAGGAGATTGCAACCTTGTTATGATATAATCGTTCAGGGATATGGAGCGAAACACAGCCGACACACCCATGCTTTCAAACCGCTATAAACTGCTCCAAACGCTTGGGGCAGGGGGAATGGCGGTAGTTTATCGCGCCCAGGATATGATGCTTGAACGCCCGGTGGCGATCAAGCTCCTCCGGCAGGATTACTCGGGCAACCACGGCTTTCGCAACCAGTTCAGGCTCGAGGCAAAGGCTGCCGCCAACCTGTCACATCCCAACATCGTCACCGTGCATGATTTCGGCTTTGACGCGGGCAGGCTCTTCATCGTGATGGAATTCGTGCCCGGCAAAGACCTCAAAACCCTCATCAAAGAGCGCGGCCGCTTCCCGGTGGCCGAGGCGGTGAACCTGATCGCCCAGGCCTGCGCGGGCATCGGTTACGCCCACCGCGCAGGCATCGTCCACTGCGACGTCAAGCCGCACAACATGATCGTCACGCCCGATAAGCGCCTCAAGGTGACCGATTTCGGCATCGCCCGCGCGCTCACATCCATCAACCCCGATGAGCACTCTAACGAAGTCTGGGGCTCGCCGCAGTACTTTTCACCGGAGCAGGCTGCCGGGCTGGCCCCTTCACCGGCCAGCGATGTCTATTCGCTCGGCGTGGTGCTCTATGAAATGCTCACCGGCCAGTTACCCTTCACCGCCACCGATGCGCAGGAGCTGGCCCGCCAGCACCGCGAGGTGCGACCGGTTCCTCCCCGCCGCCTGAACCGCGAGATAGCCCCCGAACTCGAACAGATTTTGCTCAAGGTTCTCTCCAAAGAGCCTGCGCAGCGCTACCGCTCGGCCGACCAGCTCGGAAGGCTGCTGGCCCCCTTTGCCGGAACGCCGGAGATGCTCCAACCCATCCCGCCCGAAGCACCGCGCCCCCAGCAGCCGGCTTACCAGGCCCCGGCGCCTGCGCAACCGCCCGCTGCGAGGCCGGGCTCCTACCAGCCCCCGCCGCAGCCGCAGCAGCCCATCGAAGAACCGGCCGCTCCCGCCGCCGAGGCGGCTGCCGAACCGCTGCTTCCACCGCTCTTATCGCCGGATATCATCATCCTGACCATCATCGCCGTGGTGCTTTGGGTGGGGATGCTGCCTTTTGGGGCCTACGTGCTTCTCCGGCTTGGGATCATCGGCGCGCCATAAGCAGATGCCCTCCATCCTCATTTCCACGTCCATCTTATCAGCCGATTTTTCCAACCTGGCCGGTCAAATCCGGCAGGTTGAAGAAGCCGGCGCCGATTGGGTTCACGTGGATGTGATGGACGGTCACTTCGTCCCCAACCTGACGATGGGACCGTTCATTGTCGAGACGGTCGCCCGCCTCACAAGCCTGCCGCTCGATGTGCACCTGATGGTTGACAACCCCGATACGATGATTCCATGGTATGCCCAGGCAGGGGCGCGGCGGCTTTCGGTGCAGATTGAAACCTGCCCGCACATCTACCGCACGCTCGAGCACATCCGTTCGGTCGGCTGTCAGCCGGGTGTGGTGCTCAACCCGGGCACGCCCGCAGAAAGCCTGCTGGAAGTGCTGCCCCTCGCCGACCTTGTGCTGGTAATGACGGTGAACCCGGGGTTTTCGGGGCAGGTGTTCATCCCTGCCATGGTCGAGAAGGTGGCGCGCGTCCGGCGGTTGATCGAGCAAACCGGCAGTCAGGCGCTCATCCAGGTGGATGGCGGGATCGACGCAGGCAACCTGCCCGCCTGCTACAAGGCCGGGGCGCGCGTGTTCGTTTCGGCGACCGGCGTCTTCAAACACCCCCAGGGGATTGCCGCAGGGATCAAAGCCCTGCGCGATTCGGTGGCTTAAACAAAAACCACGGCTTAGGGGCCGCGATTTTTGCTAAGATAAAGTAGAGCCTTAACCTTATGAGGTTTTCACCATCGTCCGGATGCACTTCGCGCACAACACCATGTGGACCTTGCGCCCATTTTCCATCACCATCACACGCTGCAGGTTGGGGCGGAACGTCCGGTTGGTGGCGCGGTTCGAGAAGCTCCGGTTCTGGCCAAAGACCGTCTTTTTACCGCACTTTTCGCACTTTGCCATTTTTGAGTCCTTTCTTGCTATAATACCAGGTCGGTGTCAGGAAGGGCCCAGCCATCCTGCAACGAGGTGCAATTCTACCACAGCTCGCATCCATAGACAAGAACTGTGTTAATAAACAAAAGGTTGAACACATGAACGAAAGCAACTCGCTTGGCAATACCTTCGTATCCTACCGAGCCATTGCCACCGTCGCCTGCCAATCGGCGCTCTCATCGTATGGGGTGGTTGGGCTGGCCGCCAAGAACCTCGCCGAGGGGCTTGTCCAGGTGCTGGTCAAAGACCCCACTCTTGGCGTAGAAATTCGCTTTGTAAACAAAGCCATCCTCATCGATCTATATATCATCGTCGAATACGGGACGCGCATCAAGACAGTCGCCACTACGGTTTCAGAGAACGTCAAATACCAGGTGGAGAAAACCATCGGCCTGCCGGTAAGTCATGTCAATGTTCATGTCCGCGGCTTGAGGGTCAGCAATCCCGATTAATTATTTTCAGGTAAAATCATTGGATTTTTGGAGCGCTATGACTATTGACATGCAAAACCCATCCGCCACAGATGCAGCAGACCCTGAAACCCCTTCCATTCTGGAAGGACAGGGCTTGCGCACGTTAGTCGAAGCCGGTCTCACCTGGCTGAAGACCAATATGCAAACCGTGAACGCGCTCAACGTGTTCCCTGTGCCGGATGGTGATACGGGCACGAACATGGTGTTGACGATGCAGGCCGCTTATGCGGAAATTGCCAATTCCACTGAGACGAACGTGGGCAAAATGGCGCACAACGTGGCGCAAGGCGCGTTGATGGGCGCGCGCGGGAATTCTGGCGTCATCCTTTCTCAATTGTGGCGCGGTTTCGCCCGCGCGCTCGATAACCTGGATATGATGGACGCAGACCTTTTCGTCCGTGCCCTGGCCGAAAGCCGTAATACCGCCTATAAGGGCGTCGTGCGCCCGGTGGAAGGCACCATTTTGACCGTGGCCAAAGATATCGCTGCGGCGGTCGAAAAGGCCCGCGCTTCCACCTCCAACCTGGTGGAATTGCTCGAGCAGGTTGTCGCCGCCGCTGATGAATCGGTCAAACGCACGCCCGACCTTCTGCCCATCCTCAAACAGGCGGGTGTGGTGGATTCTGGCGGAAAAGGCCTGTTCTTCATCCTCGAAGGGATGCTTCGCCACCTCAAAGGCCTGCCTTTGGATATCAGCCTGGGGGCCGTCCAGCCAATTTCGGCCATGCAGCTCGATCAGGCCACCGAAGAGATCGAACCGGGCCAGGATTACGAGGTGGTGGTGGACTTCCACCCCAGCGAACCCCTCGACCTGCAGCGGTTCTATGCCGACCTTTCGGAAATCGGCACATCCATCCAGGTGGGCGAAGGCGAAGGCATGTACCGCATGCACATCCACGTGCCGACAGAGAAACGCTATGCCCCCATTGATTACATCATGAGCAAGGGCACCATCACGAAAATCGCCATGGAAAACCTGCTCGCTCAGATGGAGCAGATTGGAAAGAAACAGGAACAGCCCGCGCTCGAGCTGGCCGAGGTGGAACCGGGCCAGGTGGCGGTGGTGGCCGTCTCGCCGGGAGACGGATTTGCGCGCATCTTTGCCAGCCTGGGCGCGGCGGCGATCGTCGAGGGCGGCCAGACGATGAACCCTTCCACCGAGGAAATTCTTTCTGCTTTTGAAAACCTGCCAACCGATAAGATCATCATCCTTCCAAACAACAAAAATATTATCCTGGCCGCGAAGAATTGCGCCGATATTTCGCTGAAGAAGGTCAGAGTCATCCCCTGCCGGAGCGTTCCGCAGGGGATTAACGCGATTTTCCGCCACAACCCCAACGGCGAGCTGGATGAGCTGGTCGATGAAATGAACGAAGCCATCACCGAAGTGGAAACCGGCGAAATCACCACCGCAACGCGTTCGGTGGATATCAACGGGGTGAAAGTGCAAGAGGGTGAAGTCATCGCTCTGCTGGATGGCCAGCTGGTGGTTTCGACCACCTCGCTGGAAGCGGCCGTCACCGGCCTGCTCGAGAAGGCCAATACCGCCGACCGCGAGCGGATCACCCTCTATTATGGGAACAACATCGATCATAAAGAGGTCAATCAGATCGCCGATAAAGTGCGGGTTTCATACCCCTCACATGAAATCGAAGTTCACGAGGGCGGGCAACCCTACTACCAATTCATCATCGCTATTGAATGAGCTATGAGTTCAATCTGCATCCTGACCGACTCTGCCGTCCAATTCACCCAACCAGGATTTGCAGGCCGGAACGACGTGCGCGTGATCGCGTACGATGTCCATCTCCAAAACCAGGTGTACCCCGAGGGCGAGGGCTATCGCTCCACCAGCCTGCCGCCGGTGGCCGGCGAAAAACTGAACCCGCGCCTGGTTCCTCCGGAAGCCGAGAAGATCTCACTCCTCCTGCAAAACCTGGCGCTCTATTACCAGGAAATCATTGCCATCTTCACATCCAGCGAGTTGAGCGGCCTCTTCGCTCAGGCCGAAAAGGCCGCTTCCAGCGTGAAGAGCATCATCCCCGTCACGTTGATCGATTCGCAGACCACCTCGGTCGGCCTGGGGCTGCTGGTGCAGCTGGCCGCCGAATCGGCCGCCAACGGGTTGAGCGCCACCGAAATCGAGCGCCGTGTGCGCAAGGCCGTTCCGCGCGTGTACACTTTGCTCTCGACGGCCGGTCTTTCATACCTGAGCGAAGCCGGTTTCATTGACCTGGCGCAGGCGACCGTGGGCGAAATGCTGGGCCTGATCCCAATCTTTTCGCTCGAAGAAGGCAAGCTCAGCCCCATCGAGAAGGCGCGCAACATTCGCGGTGTGATGGATTTCTTCCAGGAATTCCTGGGCGAGTTCGATCACCTTCAGCATATTGCCCTCATCCAGGGCGCGGCGCCTTTCAACCACGAGTCACACATCCTGCGCGAGCACGCTTCGGACCATTTTCCGAAGACGCCGTTCAGCGAGCACACCATCAACCTTCCATTGGCCACACTGATCGGCCCGCGCGCGCTGGCGTTGATCATCATGGAAGCAGAATGACAACGGAATGCGGTACAATACTTTTATGCTCTCATCCATCGAAAAACTTCAAAAATTCATCAAACTAGAGCGTGAGCGTGGTTTCGATAATCGTGCGGTGGTCGGCGGGCTGGATAAAATCATCCCCGGGTGGGAAAGCGAAGCCCGTTCCAACCGCCTGGACGAAGACTTTATCCGGTCGATTGTCCAATTCTTAGAACAATACCCCCAGCTAGACCCCTCCAGCCGAGAAGCGGCCATCAATTCGCTCAGCCAGCAATTGATCAACCCGCCGGCTCCACAACCCCTCCCGGCGGTCCTCGAAGGGACACCTGAGCCGATTGGAAACTCAGGTGAGCTCTCACCTGCAAAGCCTGCCGCCGAACGGCTGCCTGCTCCAGAACGCCCTGCCAGGCCGGAACCGCCCCGCAAGGAAGCAGGGCTGGATGCCCCGTTAACCGCCGCGCGGGGCATCGGCGACAGCCACGCCCGTGACCTGGCCCGCCTGGGGCTGCAAACCGTGGGCGACCTGCTCTACTTCTTCCCCCGCCGTTACGATGACTACAGCCGCCTGAAGCCGATCAACCGCCTCGAGTATGGTGATGAAGTCACTATCCTGGGCACAATACAGGCCATCCAATCCAGAGAGACGAAAAGCCGCTTTGGTGAAATCACTGAAGCAGTCATCAGCGATGGGACGGGAACCCTGAAACTCACCTGGTTTGGCAAGCAGTACCTGACGAACCGTTTCTCCGCCGGGATGCAGGTGGTCGTTTCGGGCAAGGTCGAGCAGTACCTGGGCCGCAAGGTGATGAACCGCCCGGAGATCGAAGAACTGGAGCGCGAGCACCTGCACACCAACCGCATCGTCCCCGTCTATCCGTTGACGGCAAACATCAGCCAGCGGTGGCTGCGGAAGAACATCTACAACACGGTCTCTTTCTGGGCGCCGCGCGTGCCGGATTTCCTCCCCCCATCGGTGCGCGCCAACCTGAAGCTGCTCGACCTGGGCACCGCCATCCAGCAGGCTCATTTCCCAACCTCTCAAGATACACTCGACCAGGCCCGCTGGCGCCTGGCATTTGATGAGATCTTCCTGCTCCAGCTGGGGGTGCTGCGCCAAAAACGCGCCTGGCAGGCCGCCAGCGCCCGCACGTATAGCGTTGATCAGGATTGGCTGGATGCCCGGCTTGCCCGCCTGCCCTTCCCCCTCACCGGGGCGCAGCTGCGCGCCGTGGATGAAATCCGCGCCGACCTTGCCTCAGGCCGCCCGATGGACCGCCTGCTGCAAGGCGATGTGGGTTCGGGCAAGACGGTGGTGGCCGCGCTGGCGGTGGCGATGGTCGTCCGGCAGGGCGCACAGGCTGCCGTGATGGCCCCAACCAGCATCCTGGCAGAGCAGCACTTTCGCAGCTTCAGCCGCCTGCTGGCATCCGGTGATGAAACCTCGCCAGCCGTCCTTGCCCCCGGCGAAGTGCGCCTGTTGGTTGGCGATACCCGCGAGGCCGAAAAAGAGGAAATCCGCGCAGGCCTGGCCGATGGCAGCATTAAACTGGTCATCGGCACGCACTCGTTGATCGAAGATCCAATCGTGTTCAAGGATTTACAGATCGCCGTGGTGGATGAACAGCACCGCTTTGGCGTGGCCCAGCGGTCTGCGCTGCGCGCGAAAGGCTCCAGCCCGCACCTGTTGGTGATGACGGCCACCCCCATCCCCCGCTCGCTTGCCTTGACGATCTACGGCGACCTCGACCTGACGGTGATGGATGAAATGCCCGCCGGGCGGCAGCCCGTGAGCACCCACGTGCTGCATCCGCTCGAACGCGAGCGCGCCTACCAGTTGATCAAGAGCCAGGTGAGCCAGGGCTACCAGGCATTTATCATCTACCCGATGGTCGAACAAGGCGAGAAGGAAGAAACGCTGGCAGCCGTCGAGGCCCACGCGCGCCTGCAAAAAGAAATCTTCCCCGACCTCACCATCGGGCTGCTGCACGGCCGGATGCGCCCAGAGGAAAAGGACGAGACGATGCGCCGCTTCCGCGACCGCGAGTACCACGTACTGGTGTCCACCTCGGTGGTCGAGGTCGGCGTCGATATCCCCAATGCCACGGTGATGCTCATCGAAGGTGCAAACCGCTTCGGGCTGGCGCAGCTTCATCAGTTCCGCGGGCGAGTCGGCCGCGGAGATGCTCAGGCCTATTGCTTGCTCATCCCAGATAAAGAAGATGAGCTCGAAAACGCCCGTCTCTCGGTGATGGCTGAGACCAACGACGGGTTCGTCCTGGCCGAACGCGACCTCGAGCAGCGCGGCCCCGGAGAATTCCTCGGCACGCGCCAGGCGGGCTTCAATGAGCTGCGCATGGCAAACCTGACGGATGTCAAATTGATCGAAAAGGCGCGCCAGCAGGCCCACCACATTTTCGAGGCAGATCCTGATCTATCCGCGCCTGAACACGCCCTGCTTGCCCAACGGCTGGAGCAATTCTGGGGCGGCGGGAGAGGAGATGTGAGCTGATGGTTCGCGGTTTGTTTCCCGGCTCTTTCGACCCTATCCATTACGGGCACATTGATATCGCCCGGCGCGCCGCGCGGATTTTCGATGAACTGATCATCGCCGTCTACGACCGCCCGCTGAAGAACCTGCTCTTCATGCCCGGCGAACGGCTCTCGTTGGTGCGCACCACCTTCGAAAACGACCCCAACATCAAGGTCATCGGTTATCGCGGGCTGACGGTGGATGTCTGCCGCGCCAACCATGCCCAGGTGATCGTGCGCGGTCTGCGCGTGTTCTCGGATTTCGAGTATGAATTCCGCATGGCCCTCGCCAACCACCGCCTGGCGCCGGATATCGACGTGGTGGCTTTGATCACCAACGAAGAACACACCTTTCTCTCATCAACCACCGTGCGCGAGATCGCCTCATTGGGCGGCGACGTTTCGAGCATGGTGCCCGAACACGTGGCCCAGGCGCTGCGCAGGCGCTTTGTGGAACTCGGCGAAGGCCATAACATCGTTCCACAGGCCTCCCTGCGCGATTGAGCGCGCCAAGGTCGTTCTGCTGCGGGCTGACAGATTCTTAAGAAATCCACTATAATTAAGGTACGTTTCCTGGCCTGATACTTGCATCATTTGGGGTAAGCGAAAAGACGCGGAGGTTGAGTATGGACATCCTGCACCTTGTGGACCGGTTAGAGGAATTATTCAATGAGAGCCGCCCGCTCCCATTCTCACACAGCGTCATCGTTAACGAAGATCGCATGCTGGATCTGATCGACCAGATGCGCGTCTCCATCCCCGAAGAGATCAAAAAAGCCCAGCAGCTCCTGGCTCAGCGCGACCGCATCCTGGCGCAGGCGCAGGAAGAAGCCAATCGCACCCTCGCCCTGGCGCGCGAAAAGAGCGAAGCGCTTGCCTCGCGCGATTCGATCGTCCTCGAGGCCAAAGCCCGGGCCGAGCAGATCATCGCCCAGGCCCACCAGGATGTGAATGTGATCATGCGCGAGTCCGATGAATACGTGCTGGAAACCCTCACGCGCCTTGAAGCCGAAATGGAACGCCTGCTCAGCCAGGCACGCAACGGCATTCGCGCCATCCAAAGCGAGCGCCAGATGCAAGAAACGGCAAAGGAAGAATAAACCGCCCGTTATGCCAAACGAAAATGGGTGAGGAGAACCTCACCCATTTTGATTTTTATACCGGCTTCACTCAGCCTCGGCAACTTCTTCCTCTTCTTCCACCTTTTCACGCGCCTTCCAGCGCGGAGCGGCAGCCTTCTCCTCCTGCGGATAGAGCGCCCGCGAGAGCACCTCTTCGATGTTCGTCACGGTCACAATCTTCAGATCCGCCAGGACTTTCTTTGGCACATCCACCAGGTCTTTCTTGTTGCGCTCAGGGATGATCACCGTTTTCAACCCCGCCCGGTGAGCCGCCAGCACCTTCTCGCGGATGCCGCCGATGGGCAGCACGCGCCCGCGCAGGGTGATCTCGCCGGTCATCCCGATCTCTTTATGCACGCGGCGCTCGGTAAATGCCGAGACGAGTGCTGTGGCAATGGTGATGCCTGCGCTCGGCCCGTCCTTCGGCACGGCGCCTTCCGGCACGTGGATGTGAATATCCAATCCCTCGAAGATGTTCGGTTCCAGCCCGTATTCGCGGCAATGGGCTTTCAGGTAGGAGAGCGCCGCCTGCGCGGATTCTTGCATGATCTCGCCAATGGAGCCGGTGATTTGCAAATTGCCTTTTCCTTCCAGGATCAGCACTTCCACCGGCATAATTTCACCGCCCATCTCCGTCCAGGCCATAGCCGTCGCCACGCCTACTTCATCCTGCCGTTCGGCTTCCGTCTGGAAGTACTGCGTTGGGCCGAGCAGCTTCTCCACTGCAGCGGGTGTCAGGCGCTTGGGGAAACTCTTCTTCTCGGATTTTAACCGTGCCACTTTCCGGCACATCCGGCCGATTTCGCGCTCGAGGTTGCGCACCCCGGCTTCGTAGGTGTATTCGCGAATCAGGCGCCGCACGGTTTGATCGAGGAACTCGATTTCGGCGGACTCAAACCCGCTCTCTTCTAACTGGCGCGGGATAAGATAGCGCCGGGCAATCTCCAGTTTTTCCTCTTCGATGTACCCCGGGAATTCGATCACCTCCATTCGGTCGAGCAGTGCCGGCGGGATATTCCCCAGCGAATTGGCGGTGGTGATGAACATAACCTTGGAGAGGTCGTAGGCAATCTCCAGGTAGTGATCGGAGAAAGAGTAATTCTGTTCGGGGTCGAGCACTTCCAGCAGCGCCGCCGCAGGGTCTCCGCGGAAATCAGCCCCCAGTTTGTCGATTTCATCGAGCATGAACAGCGGGTTGATGGTGCCTGCCCGCCGCATCGTCTGCAGAATGCGGCCCGGCAGCGCGCCGATGTAGGTGCGCCGGTGGCCGCGGATCTCCGCCTCGTCGCGCACCCCGCCCAGCGAGAGGCGCACGAAGTTGCGTCCCAGCGCCTCGGCAATCGAGCGCCCCAACGAGGTCTTCCCGGTTCCCGGCGGGCCCGAGAAGCACAGAATCGGCTGGCGCAGCTTCTTGGGCTTCAAGCTGCGCACCGCAATATACTCCAGGATGCGGTCTTTCGCGTCCTTCAAGCCAAAGTGATTCTGCTCCAGCACCTCGGCGGCGTGTTTCACATCCAGGTTATCTTCGGTGGTCTTATCCCAGGGCAGCTCGAGGATCCAATCGAGGTAGGTGCGGATGATGCCAACTTCGGGGGCCATCGCCGGCATTTGGGTCAGCCGGTCAATCTCCTTGAGCGCCACCTTCCGGGCTTCGTCTGGGAGGTAGGTCTTTTCCAGCTTTTCCTTCAGCTCGGCAATGTCGCGCATCCAGATATCGCCTTCGCCCAGTTCCGTCTGGATGGCCTTCATTTGCTCGCGCAGGTAGAACTCGCGCTGGCTGCGGTCCACCTCATTCTGCACTTTGTTCTGGATCTCATCTTCCAGCTGGAGCACATCCAGCTCCTGCGCCAGCAGCCAGTTGAGGCGCTTCAGGCGCTCTCGCGGGTCGGGCAGGAGCAGCAGCGTCTGGCGTTCCTTGAACGGCAGCGAGATCGCCGTTGCGATCATATCGGCCAGCCAGCCCGGCTCGGGGATGTTGATCGAGAACAGATGCGCTTCATCCGGCAGGCTGCGATCGAGCTGGACGCATTTTTCGAACAGGTCGCGCGTCGTGCGCATCAACGCATCGACTTCGCGATCCACATCCACCGGCTCGATGATCGGCCGGGCGCGCACGCGGAAATACGGTTCTTCCTGGGTGAATTCGACGATCTCCACCCGCCGGCGGCCTTGCACCAGCGCCGAACTGTTGCCATCCGAAAGCGAAAGCAGCCTCCCGACGGCAATCTCAATGCCGATCGGCAGGAAGTCCTCGGGCGTGGGGTCGTCAATATCCGGGTTCTGCTGGACAAGGCCGATCATCGTCTCTTCGGTGGCCTGCGTATCTTGAACTGCCAGCAGGTTGCGCCCGGGGCTGATGAAAATCGGCGAGATCATCCGCGGGTAAACAAGCATATCGCGCATGATGAAGACGGCACACTCAATGAACCCGTCGTTGTCCATCACCGCGTCGGGAATGCTGTATAACTCTTCCGTGCGTTGCTGCAGGTTATTCTGATAATCTTCCGATTCCGTTTGAGACCAGTCGTCTTTCATTAATCCCTGTTTCCTCTCAAGAACCTGCCGGATGCTTCACATTCGTGATGGCGGCGGTCTGCCAGGCGGCCCGCACGGCGGCTGCGATGAACAGGCTGCCGGCCGCCACAACCACCGCCTCTTCACGCTCTGCCAGGTCTACCGCCGCAGCCAGAGCAGCTTCCACCGGCAAAATGGCCTGCGCAGGGCAGCCGAATGTGTGCGCCAGGCTCACCAATTGATAGGCATCCATCGCGCGGGGGTGTACCGATTGCGTGGCGACCAGCCTGCGCACGCGCGGGAGCAGTTCTGCAAACATCCCCCGGATGTCCTTATCTTCCGAGGCGCCGAAAAGCAGAATCACGGGTCTTCCAGGCAGGTAATCATCAATGGTCAGGCGCAGCTTGAGCGCCGAATCCTGGTTGTGCGCCGAATCGACGATCAAAATGGGGTTGCGCTGCAAGACCTCGAAGCGCCCCTGCCACTGCACCTTTTGGAAGCCCTCGCGGATGGCCGCTTCGCTGACAGGCAGCCCCTGTTGTTTTGCCGCCTGCAGCGCGGTGAAGGCGGTCGCTGCGTTTTGCACCTGGTGATACCCCAAGAGCGGGATGCGCATTCGCAGCGGTTCCCAGGGAGCCTGACCTCCGCTCTCAATAAATTCATCGACCAGCGCCTGCTCGCTGGCCTGCCAGACGAGGAAGGTCTGTCCATCGAGCGAATGTGACCACGGCGCATAGAAGTAGTCTTTGCCAACCTCACTGAGCGGGGCTTTGCGTTCTTGAGCAATCTGCTCCACCACCAGGCGGGCTTCTTCGCGCTGAGGGGCCAGCACGATCGGCCTGCCGGGCTTGATGATCCCTGCCTTCTCATAGGCGATCTTCGCCAGCGTGTCGCCTAAAACATTCATGTGATCCATCGAAAGCGAAGTAATCACGCTGACCAGCGGGTCCACCACGTTGGTGGCATCTAACCGCCCGCCCAGGCCGACTTCGATCACCGCGGCATCACAGCCCTGCCTGGCGAAGTGGAGAAACCCGATTGCTGTGGTGATCTCAAACGTGGTCAGGCGCTCGATCTTGGCTACACTCGGTTTGATCTCCTCGACCAGCGCAGCCAGTTCGGCATGGCTGATGTTCACCCCGTTCACGCGGATGCGTTCACCGTAGTCCTCGAGGTGCGGCGAGGAATAGAAGCCGGTGCGCAGCCCGGCGGCCTGCAGGGCGCTGGCAATCAACGCTGCCGTGGAGCCTTTTCCCTTCGTCCCCGCCACGTGGATGACCGGGCAGCACCGGTGAGGGTCTCCCAGCAGGCTCAGCAACGCGTGCATGCGGCCTAAATCGAATTTCTCCGGCGCATAACGGAAACTCCGCGTCAGGCTGTAATCTACAAAGCTGTAAAGATAATCCAGGGCTTCCTGGTAGGCTATCTCATCGAACATGCTGCAGCGCTCACCTTCAAGACATAATCGCAAGGCATTGTAACCGCGCGGAAGCAAATCTGCAAGAGTAGCTATCAGAAGATCGCCCCCTCATTGACGGGAGGGCTGTTATCGATTACATTAGTGCCGACCAATTGGAGCAAATTTGGCGATGACTGTCGGAATCCTCACCTTGCGGCTGTTTTTGCCGGGCTGCACCTCCTTGAAGCAGAAGCGCGGCCTGCTCAAGCCGCTGCTCGCCAGGCTGCGCCGCGAATTCAACCTCGCCGCTGCCGAGGTGGATTTTCAAGACCGCTGGCAGGAAGCCGTCATCGCGGCCGCCACACTGAGCAACGACGCTGCCGTGGTGAGGCGGGTTCTGCAATCGGTCGTCGAGTATATTCCGCCGCATTTCACAGAAATCGAGATAGCCGATCAACGCATCGAGTTGATCTAAAGCGGAGAAGCGTATGGACTTAGGATTGAAAGGAAAGAAAGCCCTCGTCACCGGCGCCAGCCGCGGGCTGGGTTACGCCACTGCCCTGCTGCTGGCCCAGGAAGGCGCACGGGTCGCCATCAACAGCCGCGATGCTGCCCGGTTGGAGCAATCGCGCGCCGGCATCGCTTCGCAGACCGGCGTCGAGGTGATTGCCCTGCCTGGCGACCTTGCAAACGCCGAGACGCCCGCCCAGGTCGTCGAGGCGGCCATCCACGCTTTCGATGGGCTGGACCTCCTCGTCACGAACACCGGCGGGCCAAAGCCCGGCAGTTTCGACTCGCTGGGCGAAGCCGACTGGCAGCGCGCCGTTGACCTGTGCCTGATGGCACATGTGCGTTTGATCCAGGCCGCCCTGCCCGCGCTGCGGCAATCCAAAAGCGCTTCGGTGCTGACGATCACCTCCATTTCCGTCAAGCAGCCCATTGCCAACCTGGTGCTATCCAACAGCGTCCGCGCTGCAACGGTTGGACTCACCAAATCGCTTGCGCTCGAACTCGGCCGCGAAGGGATTCGCGTGAACTCCATCCTCCCGGCCTGGACCGAAACCGAGCGCATCACCGAATTGCTCGCCAGCCGGGCGCAAGCCAACGGCACCACGGTGGAAGAAGAAATGCGCAAGCAGGCTCAGGAAAGCCCGCTGGGGCGCATCTCCTCTCCGGAGGAATTCGCCCGGGCTGCTGTGTTCCTCCTCTCTCCGGCGGCATCCTACCTCACCGGCGTCATGCTGCCGGTGGACGGCGGCCTCTATAAAGGTACCTTTTAATGCGCAATGCAGAGCAAATTGAGCGGCAGCTTGACCGCATTCTGTTGAAAGTGCAGAAGCCCGGCCGGTATGTGGGCGGCGAGCTTAACCAGGTGCTCAAACCCTGGGATGAGGTGAAAACGCATGTCGCCCTCGTCTTCCCCGATCTGTACGACCTCGGCCTGGCCAACCTGGGGTTGGCGATTTTGTACGATCAGATCAACGCGCGCCCGGATGCACTGGCCGAACGAGCCTATGCCCCATGGATTGATATGGAAGCCGAGATGCGCCGCGCGGGCATCCCGCTCTATGGGCTGGAGAGCAAGACCCCGCTGGCCGGGTTCGACATCATCGGTTTCACGCTGCCTTACGAGAGCCTCTACACCAATGTGCTCAACCTGCTCGATTTGGCCGGGCTGCCGCTGCTTTCCTCCGAGCGCGACGCACGCCACCCGCTGGTGATCGCCGGCGGGCACGCGGCCTTCAACCCCGAACCGATGTCACGCTTCATCGATGCGCTTGTGATCGGCGAGGGCGAGGAGGTGATCCACGAGATCATTAACACTCACCAGGCCTGGAAGGCCTCCGGCGAGCCAAGGGAAGACCTCTGGATTCGCCTCGCCCGGCTGCCCGGTGTCTATGTTCCATGCCTATACGAAGTTTCGTACCACCCGGACGGCACCCTTTCCGGCATTCAGCCGACCCATCCGGCTGCCGCCCTTCCCGTCCTCAAGCGCGTCGTCGCCCAGCTCCCTCCCCCGGTGACGCGCTTCCTCGTCCCTTCGATTGATATCGTCCACAACCGCATCGCCATCGAAATCATGCGCGGCTGCACCCGCGGCTGCCGCTTCTGCCAGGCGGGCATGGTCACCCGGCCGGTGCGCGAGCGCCCGGTGGATGAAATCCTCACCGCCATCGATGACGCCTTGCTGCATACCGGCTACGAGGAAATCGCCCTGCTTTCTCTCTCTTCGTCTGACTACACGAATATCAAAGGGCTGGTCGAGGCCGTCTCTTCCCGCTACCGCGATCAAAAGCTGACTGTCTCGCTCCCCTCCCTGCGCATCGAGTCCTTCTCGGTGGAATTGATGGAAGGCCTGCGCGAACTGCGCCCCGGCGGCGGGTTCACCATCGCGCCGGAGGCCGCCACCGAGCGCATGCGCCAGATCATCAACAAGGGCATCACCAGCGAACAACTGCTCGAGACGGTTCGCGCCATCTACTCACACGGCTGGCTGACGGTGAAACTCTATTTCATGATCGGCCACCCCGAAGAAACGCTCGATGACGTTCAGGCAATCGTTGACCTGTGCCAGGCGGTCTTGGCCGAAGGGCGGCGCATCTGCGGCGGGCGCGCGCGCGTCCATGCCGGGGTGAGCACGTTCATCCCCAAAGCCCATACCCCTTTCCAATGGGTGGCCTGCGATTCGGTCGAGCAGATCCACGCCAAGCAGGATATTCTGCGCAAGGGTCTGCGCCATTCGAGCTTCAAACTCACCTGGGTAGACCCTGCCGTCACCATGCACGAGGCCTGGCTGAGCCGCGGCGACCGGCGCATCGGCGCCGTCATCCAGCGCGCCTGGCAGCTGGGGGCTAAATTCGATGCCTGGCAGGACCAGTTCCATGCCGAGACCTGGCTGCGAGCCTTTGCCGATGTGGGCCTCGATCCTGATTTTTACAGTCACCGCATGCGCGCCCAGGATGAGGTGCTCCCATGGGCGCATATCAGCACCGCCGTGCGAACGACTTACCTCAAGGAAGAACTGCGCAGAAGCCAGCAGGGCATCCTGCGCGCCGACTGCCGCGATCACTGCGTGGCGTGCGGCATTTTGCCGGGTTTCAACGAACTGCGCATGAACACCCCTCCCGAGGCCTGGAAGTGCCCGCCGGTCAGCCAGGTGAAAGCCCGATGAGCGACCAGGCCCCTTCCCTGCACCGGATTCGCCTGCACTATACGCGGGCAAAAGAGCTTCGCTATGTCAGCACGCTCGATATGCAGCTGGTGTGGGAGCGCACCTTGCGCCGCGCCAGGCTGCCGGTGGCCTTTACGCAGGGCTTCACCCCGCGGGTACGCTTCCACATGGCCTGCGCGCTGCCGCTCGGCTTTACCTCGACCGACGAAGTGGCCGACCTCTGGCTGGCAGGCGATGCAGGTACCGCAGAGGTGGTCGAGAAGCTCAATGCGGCCGCGCCCCCGGGGCTGGTCGTGAAAGAAGCCGTGGAGATTCCACTGTCTCTGCCTGCCTTACAGACCCGGGTGGAGTATGCCGAATATAGCGTTCTATTGAGTGAGGTTCCTGATGGCTTCGATCTGCCGGCTTCAGTGGAGAAGCTGCTGCGCGCCCAGTCGCTGCCGCGCACGCGGCGCGAAAAGGCTTATGACCTGCGCCCACTGATCGATCGGCTTGAGGTCGTCTCCAGCACCCCTCCGGAGCTGTGGATGCGGCTCTCGGCGCGCGAGGGGGCCACCGGCCGCGCAGACGAGGTGCTCCTCGCCCTGGGGCTTGACCCGACCGCGGCGCGCATCGAGCGCACCCGGCTGGTTTTCAAAGAGGATTGAAACCCTTCTGCATAGAAGAAAAGAGGCTGGGGGCAAAGGACACCGCCCCCCCTGCGGGGGTACGAACCTCTCACGATTTTGCCCTTAAAAAGAAAAGAGGCTGGGGGCAAAGGATTCGAACCTCTACAAACAGATCCAGAGTCTGCTGTCCTGCCGTTAGACGAGCCCCCAGAGCTCTCAACGCGCCTAGTTTACCACCACCGGCCGGTTTCATCAAGGGGTTACGATGAGCTAACCCGAATTCAACCGCCCGCGAAAATCCGCGCTGCTCTCACATCCCTTCGAGCAAGCGAATAGCACGCTCGATCCGTTCCAGCACCTTCTCCCGGCCGATCACCGCCATGCTCTCGAACAGCGGCGGGCTGACGCGCTGCCCGGTGACTGCCGAGCGCAGCAGCCCGAACACCTGCCCCGGCTTCAGACCCAATGCTTCAACCAGCGCGCGCATCGGCTCCTCGGCTGTCTCCACATTGATCTCCGGCAATCCCTTCAACACCTCCAGGCAGCGCCTCGCCACCTGGGCGGATTGGGCCGCGGAGAGCCCCTGGATCACCAAATCTTCGACGGGCGGCGTCACTTCATCGCGGAAGAAGAAGCCCGCCATATCAACGGCTTCGTCCAGCGTGCCGATGCGATGCTGAATGAGCGGGACAATCCGAAGCAGCCGGGCATCATCGGCCTGTATGCCCGCCTTGAGGAAGAACGGCTTGATCCGGCGTGCAAGGTCTTCGTGCGAAAGGCTGCGGATGTGCAGCCCGTTGAAGTGATCGAGCTTGCTGAAGTTAATTGCCGCCGGCGAAGGATTGAAGCGGTCGAGGCTGAACTTTTCGATCAAATCCTGCATGGTGAAGAACTCGGTGTGGTCATCGTAGCTCCATCCCATCAAGACGATCCAGTTCACCACGGCTTCGGGCAGGTAGCCCAGCTCTTCGAAGTCCTTCACGAAGATCGAGAAGCCGTCTTTCATCAGGTCGGCGGCCTCACGCTTGCTCATCTTGCCTTTGCCGCTTGGCTTCAAGAACACCGAGAGATGGTAGAACTTGGGCGGTTCCCAGCCAAACGCGCGGATGATCAGGTGGTGCAACGGGAAGGACGGCAGCCATTCGGAGCCCCTGAAGACGTGCGTGATCTTCATCAAATGGTCGTCCACCATCGCTGCCAGATGATACACCCCCAGGCCGTCTGAGCGCAGGATGATCTGGTCATCGATCGAGCTGTTCTGCACGGTGATCGCCCCGCGGATTTCATCCACCACCGTCGTCGTGCCTTCTTTGGGGGTTTTGAAGCGCACCACGTGCCGTTCCCCGGCCGCCACGCGGGCGGCTGCCTCGGCAGGGTCGAGCGCCCGGCAGGTGCCATCGTAGTGGGGCTGCTCTTTGCGCTTCATCTGTTCCTGGCGGACTCGCTCCAGCCGCTCTGGGGCGCAGAAACAATAATAAGCGTGCCCCGAGTCGATCAGCATCTTCGCGTGCTGCTGGTAGATCTCTTTGCGCTCCGACTGGCGGTACGGCCCATAAGGGCCGCCCACATCGGGGCCTTCATCCCACTGCAGCCCCAGCCAATGCATACCGTCATACAGCTCCTGCTCGGCCGTCGGCACATAGCGCCTCTGGTCGGTATCTTCCACCCGCAGGATGAACTGCCCGCCGGTTTTTCGCGCCAGCAGATAGTTATACAAAGCCATTCGCCCGCTGCCCAGGTGCATGCGGCCGGTGGGTGAAGGCGCAAAACGAACGCGCACAGGTGTTTCGATGTTCGACATAGTGCTCCGTTAAAATTCGAGGGGTTTGTGGCGGATGATGACGCTTTCCACCAGCCCGATTCCGATGGCTAATGATACCAGGGAACTGCCTCCGTAGCTAATAAAAGGCAGGGTCAAACCCGTCACCGGGATGACGTTGAGGTTGACGCCGATGTTCACCGCCATCTGAAAGAACAGGAGAACCCCGAATCCATAGGCGATCAACGCGCCAAACGGGTCGGCGGCCAGCGAGGCGGCCCTGAAACATCGCAGGATGACGAACACCAGGAGAGCCAGCACCAGGATGGTGCCGACAAAGCCAAATTCGGAGGCCATCGCCGAGAAAATAAAGTCGGTGTGGCGCACCTTCAAAAAGCGCAACTGCACCTGCGGGCTGCTGCCATATCCCTGGCCGAACAAGCCACCCGAACCGATCGTAACCAGCGCCTGCTCGACGTTGTAAGTGTTCCCATGGCGGGCGTTGGGGTCTGGGAAAAGGAAGTTCACAATGCGTTGAAGCTGGTAATCCTCGATGAAAGGGATTTTGACCCCAGAGAACAACAATCCGATGAAAACCCCCAGCAGAACCAGCCCAATCCCGGCGAAGATCCACAAATACTTCACGGGCAGCCCGCTCACCCAAAGCATCGAAAACCAGATCACGAAGATTACGATCGAAGTGCTCAGGTTGGGCTGAAGCAAGATCCACAAAACCACGCCGAAGGTGAGCAGGAAACTGGAGATAATCCAGCGCAGATTCCTCTGCCGTTCGCGCGTGCGGGCGAAGAAATCGGCCAGCACAATGATCATGATGATCTTGGCGATCTCGGAAGGCTGGATGAGGATCAAGCCGGTATCCAGCCAGCGCGCCGAACCAAACAGCGCCGTGCCAAAGATGTAAATCCCGACCAGCGCCAGGATGGCAATCACATATAACAGACGCGCCATGGACGACCAATAGCGGTAATCGATCATCGCGAGGATGATGATCACCACAAAGCTGATCGCCACGAAGATCACCTGCCGCGTCACCAGCCCGGCCAGGGTTTCGTTGCCGGCGATAGCAGAGCGGATCATCGCCACCCCAAAGATCGACAGCACGATCACCCCGCCAAACAGCAGGAAATCGAAGTGCTTCCAGGTTTCCCTTTGGAGCATGGCCTGTCTCGATCAGCTCCTTCTAGCGCTTCCGCGCCGCCGGCTTGAGCGGGATATCGGCCAGCAGGCGGTGTTCGCGCCCTTCCTGCGACATCGTGATATTCACTTCGTCGGGGTTGATTGGCACATAGCGCATGATCACCGCCAGGAGTTCATTCTTCATCTCGTCAAGCTGCGCCGGTGAAAGATCGGTGCGGTCATTGATCAAAACGAGCTTCAAACGATCTTTCGCCTGCCCGGCGCTCTTGTTCTTCTGCCCGGTCAGCCAATCCAGCCAGCCAGCCATCTCAGTTTCCTCCCGGCTTGATCATGCGGGCCAGCTTCTGGAAGAGTCCCTCCTTCTCGTCCAGGTTCAAGAAGGGCACCTTCTCGCCGTTGAGCCGGCGGGCGATATTATGGTAAGCCTCGCCTGCGCGGGATTTTCCATCCAGAGCCACAGGCTGGCCCTTGTTGGTGCTGATGACCACGCTTTCATCTTCAGGGATGATGCCGATCAACTCGATCGCAAGCAGTTCGATGACATCCTCCGCCGAGAGCATTTCGCCGCGCCGCACCATCGCCGGGTTCACCCGGTTGATGATCAACCGCGCGGGGCCTTTCTCCTCCGCTTCGATCAGGCCGATGATCCGGTCTGCGTCACGTACCGCAGAGACCTCGGGGTTCGTCACCACCACGGCCATATCGGCCGGGGCAATTGCATTGCGGAAGCCGCGCTCAATTCCGGCCGGAGAGTCGATAATCACCCAGTCGAACTCAGCGCGCAAGTCGTCCGTCAGGCGCACCATATCGCTTGGCGAGACGGCATTTTTATCACGGGTCTGCGCGGCGGGGATCAGGTAAAGCTCCGGCAGGCGCTTATCGCGGATCATCGCCTGGCGCAGCCTGCAGCGCCCCTCGATTACATCCACCAGGTCGTAAACGATGCGGTTCTCCAGCCCCAGCACCACGTCCAGGTTGCGCAAACCGATATCGCCGTCGATGCAGACCACCTTTTTCCCATCACGCGCCAGAGAAACCGCAAGGTTGGCTGTGGTGGTTGTCTTCCCAACCCCGCCCTTACCCGATGTAATCGTGAGTACCTTCGCTGCCATGCTCAGTAACCATCCCCTTCATTTCACTTTAGTTTTCCATGCTTCTGTAATGACACGCCCATCTTGAACGTACACCATTTCGGGTTCGGGCTTCCCGCGCCGCTGCGGCAGGTTGAGCGTATAACCGGCGATGCGCAGCGACATCGGCTCCATCTCAAGCGCGCAGACCACGGCTTTCTCGTCGCCGTCCATTCCGGCATGGACCATCCCCTTCAGGCGGCCCCACACCACCACGCTGCCCCCGGCAAAGATTTCACCACCCGGGTTCACGTCTCCAATGATGACGATGTGCCCGTTGTGCGAGATCTTAAAGCCGGAACGCACCGTGCGGTGAACCAGGATGGCCGTTTCACCGGGCAGGTTCGTATCCAACGCGTGAATGATGCGCTCGGGGCGGGGGGTGTGGATGCGCGTCGCCAGCCCAAGCGCCTGGGCGTTCTTCTCTGTCACCGGCGAGTTGCTCAGCGTGGCCCACAAAGTTATGCTCTTTTCGGAAAAGCGGTCGCGCAGCTTGCCAAGATCCACGGCCCGCAAGATGTGGTTGCCCACATCCAGCGCCACGCGCGCCCCTTCAAGAAAGGCCGCCCGCTCTTCGATCATCTGGAGCAACGCAGCCTCCAGGTCGCGCCACTCGCCTTCGCCCACGGTGATGAGCAGCCCGTCACGGACGCCCTTTATATTGATGGCAGGTTTCTTTTCCATTACCATGCTGGTCGGTCGCTCCCTGTTACACCACCGGAAATTGGGCGGGCCATCCGCGATTATTTCGCCGCATCGATCGCCTTCAGCTCAAAGTAACTCTCAATGACCGAGCGCACGATGGGCGCTGCCACGCTGGCGCCTTCGCCACCATTATACACGAAAGCCACCACGGCAATTTCAGGGTCGTCATACGGCGCGTACCCAAAGTACCAGGAGTGCGTCGGCCAGTTCCCGCGCCGGCACAGATCCTTGGCGCGGGCGATATTATCGCAATACTCGGCTGTGCCCGTCTTTCCGGCGGAGTTTTGCACCTTCGAATTCTCCCACACGCCTTTGGCAGTGCCTTCCGTGACCACCAGGCGCATGGCTTCCTTCGCCAGCTGCACCACCCACGGCTGCACCACCTTGGTTTCGCCGGTTTCCAGGTTATTTTCATCGAAGACCTTGATGACCGGGTCTTTGGTGATGTCCCACTTCAATTTCGGCTCGAATGGCTTGACTACATTCCCCTCGGGGTCCAACACCTCGCGGATCAAGGTCGGCTGCATGTATTTGCCGTCGTTGGCCAGGATGGAGGCCGAAACCAACACCTGCAGGACGGTCGAGAGGATGTATCCCTGGCCCATCGAAGCGATGTAAGTGTCGCCGGGCAGCCAGCTTTCGCCCTGGTTAATGCGTTTCCAGTCTGGGGTTGGGATCAACCCCGAAGCCTCGCCCGGCAGTTCGATGCCCGTCTTTTGCCCGTAACCCAGGGCGCGGGCATACTCCACAAGGCGCCAGGGCCCCAGCCCCGCCACCCCGTCGGGCGCGTAGCCGCCGCCGATTTTGTAGAAATACACATCACACGAATTCGCCACGCCGTGAATCCAGTCCATGTCGCCATGGCCTTCAGCTTTCCAGCACACATAGGTGAACGGCTGGGTGGGCAGGTTGTTCAGGTTGCGCTGCATGACGGTGATTTGCCCGGGGTCGTTGAGCTTCTGGTCAGGCGTCACCACGCCCTCGTTCAAAGCGCCGATCGCCGTGGGCATTTTAAACACCGAGCCCGGCGGGTGTTCGGCCGAGATGGCATGGTTGAAGAGCGGTTTCCACGGGTCGCTGATCAACTGCTGGTAGTAATAAGCCGGGATGAACCGGGCCATGCGGTTATTTTCATAGGTTGGGTACGAAACCAGGGCAAGGATCTCACCGGTTTTCGGGTTCATCGCTATCACAGCGCCGCTGGAGGAGCGAATCTCATTGAAGTAAGTGTTCCAAAAATCAATCTCCCCGATGAGCGCCTGCTGAGCTGCATTCTGCAACCGGGTGTCGATGGTCAACACCAGGTTGTTCCCTGGCACCGGCTCGACCGGGTTGGACAGGTTGCGCAGTTCCTGCCCCGAGACATCCACTTCCACCAGGCGCTCGCCGTTCTTCCCGCCCAAGACATCCTGCATGGTGGCTTCGATCCCGGCGTAGCCCACTTTATCGCGGTTCGGCAGGAACCCCTTGGCGCGGAAGTAATCCTGCTGTCCGGCCGGAACCGGCCCCAGGAAGCCAACGATCGCAGCGGTGAGCGAGCCGGTTGGGTAATCCCGCACGGCTTCCACCTCGATGCCAACGCCAGGCAGTTCCGCCGAGTGAGACTGGATGGTCATCGCCAGGGAGGCGTCGATGTTGCAAGCGATACGCATCGGGTCATAGGGAGCGTTGGTGTCGGCAATATAAACGATCTGCGCTATGCCAAGGTCCGTCTGGCAGGGCGAAAACAATCTCACCGTCTCATCGTTGATCTCACCGGCGCTTGCCGGCACGCCGATCAGCGCCGATAGCTTGCGATACACCTCTTGCACGTCGGCGTCAAGGTCGGTGGTGAGTTTCGAGGCGTCTCCGCCGACAGACGGGTCTCCCGGCAGGTTAGCCGGTGTGATGGTCACATTGTATGAAGCCACGTTGCGCGCCAGCACGAATCCGTTGCGGTCGTAGATATTGCCGCGCTGGGTGGGAACGCTGATGCGCGTGGTGCGGTTTTCATCAGCCTGAGCCTGGTACACCGCTCCCTGCACGACTTGAAAATCGAAGAGCTTATAAGCGTAATACCCGACGACAAGCACCACCAGGCCCATCACCATCAACAAGCGCCAGCGCTCGAGCGGGCTGTTTTGACCTATGTGATTCATGGAGCAACCTCTTCGGGAGTCACCGTTTGAACCAGATCGGTGACCAGTGCATACACCGGTAAAGCGAATAAGAGATTCAAGAACGTCGCGGGCAGAAGAACCAGGTTGAGGCTGTCCCAGAATGGGAGCGGAACCCCCTGCGCGCGAAGCATCACCCACTCCATTCCCGGGATCAAGATCGACCCGGTGAACGTGGTGATGAACATGGCCAGCACCGGGGTCTGCCACACCTGTCTGCGCAGGAGCTGAGCCAACAGCGTGACCCCGAGGTATCCCACCAGCGGAATGACCCAGGGGACTTTGCCCACAAAGCCCACCAAGAGTCCGGCCATCACCGCCCAGGTGTAATTGGCGCGCATCCTCTCTTGCAGCGACCAGGCCGCCACCACCAGCAGCACCAGGTCGGCGGTGCCCTGCAGCAATGGAAGAGTGCTGATGACCGCTGTTTGCAGCATCACCACCAGGAATACGACCGGTATGCCGATGAGCGTGGCCATGCTGGTTTACGGGGTTGTTGCCCCGGGGACGAGGGGGGTGATATCCACAGGTTCAAAATCGACAACCACCAGCACCGAGCGCAGCAGGCTGAAGTTCACCGAGGGTTGGACGGACGCCGATTGAAAAAGGGCCGTCTCCAGCTTGCGGACGCTGGCAACCTGCCCCACCAGGATATTCGCCGGGTAATTCCCGCCGAGGGCGGAGGTGAGGATCACATCGCCCGGTTTGAGTTCGGCATCTTGGGCGACCATTTCGAGCGTTACATCGCCGGTCAGCGAGCCTTGCAGCATCGCCTCGGTGCGGCTGGCCGCCAGCTGCACATTCACCGAAGAGGCCGGGTCGTTGATCAATTGCACGCGCGCGGCGTTCGCGATGACGGCATCGACCCGCCCGACGAGCCCCTGGGCAGTCACCACCGGCATACCGCGGCTCAATCCGTCATCCGAGCCTTTATCGATGAAGATATAGTGCAAAAAGGGGCTTGGGTCGCGCCCAATGACATTCGCGCCGACGTAGGTGTCTTCGGGGTGAGAGCGGGCAAAACCAAGCAGCTCGTCCTTGAATTGCGAGTCTTTCAACTGCTGCTGGAGTTCGATCACCTGGCTTTGCAGGCGGGCGTTTTCCTCTTCGAGCAGGCTGGCGCGCTGGCGCAGCTCGGCCATATCTTGCGGTGAGTTGATGGCCTGGAAAACTGCCAGGTAGCGCGAGGCCAGCCAGCGCTGCGCCGCGACCACCGGGGCTGAAGCCAACCGCAGCGCAGGAGTGAGGTAGCCGCCCAACGCGAGGATCAGAAGCCCGGCCACCAGCAGCGTCAGGGCCCCCGTCCGCCAATAGCGTTGAAACAGTGAGTTCATGGAATCTCAGCCAGGATTATACCTGACGATGCTGGACTGCGCCTTGGTTCTATCGTAAGGTGTGGGGCCTGCCCTGCCATACCGGAAAATACCTTGCACAATCCCATTTGGAGGCTGGAGAGCAGATCAACCGCGTGAGCCGTTCCGTTCGATGGGTACCAGGAACTGAGAATAGCGCTCCAGGTCTTCCAGGATCATCCCTGCCCCGCGCGCCACGCAGGTCATCGGATCTTCAGCCACCCACACGCGCAGGCGCAGCTCTTCTCCAAGGCGTTCCGACAGCCCCAGCAATTGAGCGCCGCCGCCCGCCAGGCAAATGCCGGTTTCGATCAGGTCGGCAACGATTTCCGGCGGGGCTTCATCCAGCGCATCTTTGATCGTATCCACGATCACCTGCACCGAACCGGAGACGGCCTCACGGATTTCCACCGAGCTGATTTCAATCGATTCAGGCAGGCCGGTCACCAGGTTGCGCCCTCGCACAAGCATGGTCTTTTCTTCCGGCAGGCGGTAGGCCGAGCCGATTTGCATCTTCACCTGCTCTGCCATGCGTTCGCCGATGAAAAGGTTGTACTTGTTGCGGATGTAGGTGATGATATCCTGGTCAAGTTCGTCACCGGCCACGCGCAGCGAGCGCGAGACGACGATCTCACCGATGGAAATGACGGCAACTTCGGTCGTGCCGCCGCCAATATCCACCACCATGCTGCCGCGCACATCCGAAACCGGCAGCCCGGCACCAAGCGCTGCCGCGCGAGGTTCTTCGATCAAATGCACTTCGCGCGCGCCCGCCGCGCTGGCGGCATCGAACACTGCCCGCTTTTCCACTTCGGTCGCGCCGGATGGAATGCCGATGACCACCCGCGGGCGGGGCATCGGCACAATGCTCTGCTGGTGCGCCTTGCTGATAAAGTATTCCAGCATGGCATGCGTGATCTCGAATTCCGAAATGACCCCATCGCGAAGCGGGCGGATGGCAACGACATTGGTAGGGGTGCGTCCGACCATCTCTTTGGCCTGCGCGCCGATGGCAATCGGCCGGCGCGTGCGTTTATCGATGGTGACCCAGGAAGGCTCGTTGATCACAATCCCCTTCCCGCGGACATTCACCAGCGTATTCGCTGTCCCCAGGTCGATGCCAATATCCAGCGAGAAAAGACCTAAAAGCCACCGTAGAGGGTCAAACGCCAAGGAATTTCACTCCATATCGAAAATCGGCGGCCGTTGAAGGCGCCAGAATGAGCCGCGAGAATGCGCTTTCGTTCACAATCACGAAATCTATCTAGACATTATACCATTTTTCGCCCCCTCTCTTTTCAATGGGTTTTTCGAGCCCCGCTTCGGAGAAAGTGGATTAAGTTCTTCCCTTCTCTCCCATCGGTGATGAATGTCACTTGTCTGGCTCCGGCCTCAGTTTTAGAATGGTACTGATTTTAACCTGATAAGATTACCTTATTTATCGAACCCATCTGTTTAAGCCATCCTCACCTTCAGGAGAATAGAGAACGCATGGTCAATGTAACGATTGATGGGAAAACCATTCAGGTTCCCGAAGGAACCACCGTGCTGCGAGCTGCTGAACAGGCTGGACTCAAAATCCCTGTGCTGTGCGATCACCCCCACCTCCTCCCCTTTGGCGGCTGCCGCTTATGCGTCGTCGAAGTGGAAGGGATGCGCACCCTGCAGCCCTCCTGTTCGCTCCCAGTCAGCAACAACATGGTGGTGCGGACCAACACAGAAAAGGTGCAGGCAGCGCGTAAGTTCATCTTAACCCTCATCTTCAGCGACCGCAATCACTTCTGTCCGTATTGCCAGGTCTCGGGCGGCGATTGCGAATTGCAGAACGCAGCGCTCAACCTTGGCATGACCCATTGGGAATACCAGCCCAACTGGAAGCCCTACCCGGTGGATGCATCGCACGAATACCTGGTCATCGACCATAACCGCTGCATCCTCTGCCGCCGCTGCGTGCGCGCCTGCGGTGAACTGGTGGGCAACTTCACGCTAGGGATCGAAGAACGCGGCGCGAGCTCGATGCTGGTCTGCGATGTCGGCGTCCCCTTCGGCGAGAGCTCCTGCGTGGCCTGCGGCACCTGCTCGCAGGTTTGCCCCACCGGCGCGATCATTGACCGGCGCAGCGCCTACCAGGGCCTGGAGAAAAAGACAGAGAGCACGGCTTCCATCTGCCTCGGCTGCTCGCTGGGCTGCGGCGTTAACGTGTTGACGCGCGATAACCGCCTCGTGCGCATCACCGGCCGCTGGGATGCCCCGGTCAACGCGGGCGTGCTCTGCAAACTTGGGCGCTTCCTGCCGCTGGATGAAGACCGCCAGCGCATCACCACCCCGCTGGTGCGCAAAGACGGCAAGCTCCAGCCTGCCACCTGGGATGAAGCCCTCCAGGCCGCTTCGCTCAAGCTCAAACCGCTGGCCGGGAAGAATGGAAGCGGTGTGGCGGCGATAGCCTCGCCGCGCCTGCCCGTCGAGTCGCTTGCGGCCTTCAAACAGCTCTTCAAAGGCGGTTTCCGCTCGGATACGGTCACCACGCTGGAAGAAGGTGCTTCCACGCTGGCCGCCTCCGCCCTTGCTGCAGAAACCGGCCCGTTTGAGACCGACCTTTCTGCGCTGGAAGCTGCCGACTGCGTGGTCGTGCTCGGCATTGACCTGGCCGTCGAAGAACAGGTTCTCGGCTTTATGGTCAAGCGCTCCCTGCCCAGCAACACAGCCCTGGTGGTGATCGACGCCGCAGAAAACGGCTTTACCCCCCTGGCGCGCGCTGCCCTCAAGCCCGCCGCCGGCGCAGTGAATGTGGCTCTGCGCGGCCTTTCGGCAGCGATCCGCAAGCTTGGGCTGGCCAAGGCGGGGACGAACGGCAAAGACGCCGAAGCGGAGCTGAAATCCGCTGCCGAACAATCCGGTATCTTGGCCGATCAGCTCGTCTATGCCGGCGGGATGATCGCCAAAGCCACCCGCCCGGTGTTCATCTACGGCAAGAACCTCAACCTGGCCGACCTGAAAGCCGCCGCCGACCTGGCCGCCCTGGTGGGAGCCGGCAAGAACCTGATCGGCGCGCGCGGGGCCGCCAACAGCCTTGCCGCCGCCCAGCTCGGGCTCGACCAGCCGTTCAAACGCAACGGTCACCAGGCGGTTTATGTGGCCCTGGGCGATGACGTCCCCAGCCAGCGCCTCATCCAACAACTGGAAGGCACGCCTTTCCTGGTCGTCCAGGCCGCCTACAGCTCGCGCCTGACGGCCATGGCCGATGTGGTCTTCCCGGTCGAGATGTGGGCCGAGACTTCAGGCCATTACATCAACATCGAAGGCCGCGTGCAAGGGACGGCTGCAGCGCTCAAACCTGCGGCTGGGGTGCGCTCGAACCTGGCGGCCCTCCAGGCCGTGGCAGCCTCGGTGGGGCTTTCGGCCGAGGCCGATTGGCAGGCCGCCCTGGCCGAACGCAAAGCCCCTGTGGCTCTGGCGCTCTCATAGCTGGTAACCATCATCAGGAGAAACGGTATGGCTAAACCAAAAATTTCATCCGATTGGATGTGCGGCTGCGCGGGATGCCACATGTCACTGCTCGATATCGACGAACGCATTCTTACCATCGCCGAACTGACCGATATTCGCGCCACGCCGATCACCGACTTGAAAGAGCCGGATGAAAGCGGCGTGGATGTGGGCATCCTCGAAGGGGGAATCAATAACACGGCCAACGAAGAGGTGGCTCACCGCATGCGCAAGCGCTGCAAACTGCTGGTGGCCCTCGGCGACTGCGCCGTTTTCGGCGGTGTGCCTGCCATGCGCAACTTCTTCACCATCGAAGAGGCCCTGCGCCGCGCCTATGTGGAGACCGAGAGCACCGACTCGGAGGGGAAAATCCCGTCCGACCCCGAGTTGGCCAGGATGACCAGGGTGCGCGCCATTCATGAGGTCGTCCCTGTCGATATCTTCCTGCCGGGCTGCCCTCCCGACCCCGATGCGATCTTCTACGTGCTCAGCGAACTGGCCCAGGGCCGCAAGCCGGAATTGAAAGGTGACCTGCTGCACTGGCGGTAGGAGGAAAACATGGTAGCTGAAAAGATTACAATTGAACCCGTAACCCGCATCGAAGGGCACGCCAAGGTCACCATCCACATGGATGGGGAGAAGGTCAAACACGCCTACTTCCATGTGAACGAATTCCGCGGTTTCGAGAAGTTTTGCGAAGGCCGCATGGTGTTCGAGATGCCCTATATCACCCCGCGCATCTGCGGCATCTGCCCGGTGAGCCATCACCTGGCTTCGGCCAAGGCCGGCGATGTGGTGATGGGCTGCCCGCCGCCCCGCCCAGCCTCGCTGCTGCGCGAGTTGATGCACATGGGGCAGGTCGTCCAGAGCCACGGCATGCACTTCTTCGAGCTGGCCGGCCCCGATTTGCTCCTGGGCTTCGACGCCGACCCCGCCATTCGCAATGTGCTCGGCATCGCCTCGGCGAACCCCGACCTGGCCGTCAAGGCCGTTGGCCTGCGCAAGTGGGGCCAGGAGATCATTGCCATCCTGGGCGGCAAGCGCGTCCACCCGAACTTCGCCGTTCCGGGCGGGGTGAATAAAGCCCTGCACCCCGATGAGCGCGACACCATCTTGAAAGGCCTCGACGCCTCGATCGCCACCATCCAGGCAGGCATCGAGGTGATGCGCGGCTGGGCCGAAGCCAACATGGAAGATATCCGCAAGTTCGCCGTCTTCCCCACCGGCTACTTCGGCCTGATCACCCCCGATAACGGCCTCGAGCTTTACGATGGCGAGATCCGCCTGATCGACAGCCAGGGCGCGCAGTTGGAACGCTTCTCGGCACAGAATTACCTGGATGTGATTGCCGAGCACGTCGAGGACTGGTCTTACCTGAAGTTCCCCTACTATAAGAAACTCGGCTGGCCGCAAGGCGCTTACCGGGTTGGCCCGCTCGGGCGCTTGAACATCGCGGAACACTTGCGCACCCCGCTCGCCGAAGCCGAATTCAAGCGCTACCGCCAGATCAACGGCGGGAAGCCGGTCGAAAACACGCTCTATTACCACTACGCGCGCCTTATCGAGACGCTCTTCGCCGCGGAGCGCGTCCGCGAGCTTCTCGACGACCCCGATATCCTCAGCACCGATATCCTCAACACGCGCATGGAAGTCAAGGGTGAGGGCGTGGGGGTGATCGAAGCACCGCGCGGCACCCTGCTGCACCATTATTGGACCGACGACCGCGGGCAGATTAAGAAGGTGAACCTGATCGTCTCCACCGGACACAACAACTACGCGATGAGCGAAGCGGTTGACTCGGTCGCCAAGACGTACATTCAAGGCCCCACCGTCACCGAGGGCATGCTCAACCGCGTCGAGGCCGCCATCCGCGCCTATGACCCGTGCCTGTCTTGCTCCACGCATGCCGTGGGGCAAATGCCCATGGTGGTGGATGTGTATGACGCCGAAGGCAACCTGACGCAGACCCTCAGCCGCGGGTTGTAACGGCCGAACTCCGAAAACCATGCGGGTGGCGCTGCCACCCGCATTTTGGTTGCCTGCGCACCCGCAACCGGACGGTATAATCACTCCATGCCCACCTTGATCATCGCTTATGGGAACACCGACCGCCAGGATGACGGCGTGGCCTGGCAGGTGCTGCGCGAACTGGCCTCCCGCCTGGGCGGCACATTGCCTGAAACACCTCAGGAATGCAGCGAGCTGAGCCTGCCCAGTGCCGACCTGCGCTACCTGCTCCAGCTCACCCCGGAGATTGCCGACGAATTCGAGCGGTATGCTCAGGTCGTGTTCATCGACGCGCACACCGGCAGCGTGGCGGAGGAAATTCACCTGGAGGAGCTCGAGGGCAGGTACCAGGCCTCTCCGCTCACCCACCACCTCACCCCGGCGTCCTGCCTGGCGATCGCCGGGGCCTTGCATGGGCGCACCCCGCGCGCGCTGCTGGCCTCGGTGCGCGGATATGAATTCGGCTTCGTGCAGGGGCTGTCGGCGCGCGCCGCGGCGCTGGTGCCGGCTGCCGCCGAGGCGATCCTCGCCTGGATGGGAGCATGAAGCCCGCCGGCCTTCCCTCGATGCTGGTATAATTGAAGGCTGCACTCGCCCGGCAGCGGGCGGCTGACTATCCGCACCGAAAGACAGAAAAGAACCTGTATGCTCGAAAAAATCGCCACCATCGAAGCCCGGTATGATGAACTGGGCGTCTTGATCGAAGAAAACGTCAACGATTACCAGAAAGTCGCCGAATTTGCCAAAGAACGCGCCGACCTTGAGGAGATCGTCTCCAAGGGCAAGGAATACCGCTCGGTACTGCAGCAGATCGAGGACACACGCAGCCTGGCCAATTCTGATGACGAAGAATTGCGCCAGATGGCAGAAGCCGACCTCGTTTCATTGAGCGAGCGGCGCGACGAGTTGGAGAAGAACCTCAAGACCCTCCTCGTGCCCAAAGACCCGCGCGACGACCGCAACGTGATTGTCGAAATCCGCGCCGGAACCGGCGGCGACGAGGCCGCTCTGTTCGCCGGAGATCTCTTCCGCATTTATTCCCGCTATGCCGAGAAGCGCCGCTGGCAGGTGGAAGTGCTTTCGCAGAACGAAACCGGCATCGGCGGGTATAAGGAAATCATCTTCACGGTGAAAGGCAAAGGCGCTTTCTCGCGTTTGAAGTACGAATCCGGCGTGCACCGTGTCCAGCGCATCCCGGTCACCGAGTCGAGCGGGCGTATCCACACCTCCACCGCCACCGTGGCCGTGCTGGCCGAGGTGGACGAGGTGGAGATCAACATTCCCGAGTCCGATATCAAAATCGATGTCTATCGCTCTGCGGGTGCAGGCGGCCAGAATGTGCAGAAGAACTCCACGGCCGTGCGCATCACCCACATCCCGACCGGAATCGTGGTGGCCTGCCAGGACGAACGCTCGCAGCTGCAGAACAAACTGCGCGCGATGGGCATTCTGCGCGCCAAACTGTACGAAATCGAGGAGCAAAAACGCCGGCAAGACCTGGAAGATACGCGCCGCTCGCAGGTCGGCACGGGCGAGCGCTCCGAGAAGATCCGCACGTACAACTTCCCGCAGTCGCGCGTCACCGATCACCGCACGGGCGTCTCATCGTACAACATGGCTGCCGTGCTCGATGGTGAAATTGACGTGTTCATCGACGAGCTTTCCTTGCGCAGCGAGGCCGAGCGCCTGGCAGCCGGGGCCGATGAGGACGAGCGTTAACCTGGGCGATTGGCTTGCGCGCGCCCGCTTGAAGCTGGGCGAAGCGAGCGAGCACCCCGGCCTCGAAGCCCAGGCACTCTTAGCGCATGCCCTCCGGCGGCAGCGCGCCTGGGTGCTGGCCCACCCCGAATTCCAGCTGGCGGATGAACAACGGATTGAGCTCGATGCCTTGCTGGCGCGGCTCTGCGCCGGTGAACCGCTGCCCTACCTGACCGGCGAGCAGGAATTCTTCGGGTTGGCGTTTCACGTCACCCCGGATGTGCTCATCCCGCGCCCCGAGACGGAACAACTCGTCGAGCGCGCCCTGGCCTACCTGAAGGCGAACCCAGGCCGCCGTAAGGCTGTGGATGTTGGCACCGGGTCCGGCTGCATCGCCGTGAGTCTTGCCCACCACATCTCGGACCTTCACGTCCTGGCCGCCGACCTTTCCTGGCGGGCGCTGCGGGTAGCGCAGGCCAACGCGCTCCGGCACGCAGCCGCCGGGCGGGTACACTGCCTGGCCTCCGACCTCCTGGAGGCGCTGGAAGGGCCGTTTGACCTGATATGCGCCAATCTGCCTTACATCCCCTCCCGGGCGCTCTCAGGGCTTCCTGTGGGCCGCTACGAGCCTGCGCTGGCGCTCGATGGCGGTGAAGATGGTCTCCGGCTCATCCGCAGGCTGCTCGGCCAGGCAGCCGGCCGCGTGGCAGAGGGCGGGCTGGTTCTACTGGAGATCGAATACCGCCAGGGTTCAGAAGCTGCCCGGCTGGCCAGGCGCGCGTTCCCCGCTGCCCGCGTGACAATCCTCCAGGATCTCTCCGGCCTGGACCGCATCTGCGAAATCAGCTTGTGAGGTAAACCTATGCGCACACTGGTATTGCCCGCCGGCGACCCAGCCGCTATCCCAACCGCTCTGCGTGTTTTGAAGGAAGGCGGCCTGGTGGCATTCCCGACCGATACGGTTTACGGGCTGGCCTGCGATCCGTTCTCGCCTGCGGCGATCGAACACCTCTTCGAAGCCAAGACGCGCGACCTGCTCAAGGCCATCGCCGTGCTGGTCGGCGCGGTGGAGCAGCTGGATTCCCTCACCCCCGGCCTGACGCCCTCCGCCTTCGCTCTGGCGCGGCGTTTCTGGCCAGGCGCCCTCACGCTGGTGGTGCCGCGCCGGGCAGACCTGCCTGCGAACCTTTCCCCTTACCCAACCATCGGCGTGCGCATGCCCGATCATCCCTTTGCGCTCGCACTCTTGCGCAAAGCCGGACCGCTGGCCGCTTCATCGGCCAACCGCTCGCTGGAAGCCAATGCCCTCACCGCCGCCGACGTGCTCAGTCAGCTCGACGGGCGCTTTGAACTGCTCCTAGACGGGGGCGCCTGCCCCGGGGGCGTGCCATCAACGGTGGTGGATTGCACGCAGAGCCCGCCCGCCGTCCTGCGTCAGGGGGCCATATCGGCCGAGGAGATCACTGCGGCCTTATGACGGCTCTCCCGTACGAAAACATCCCCGGCGATTATCATCAGGGATGTTTTGGAACATTGTCGACTTTTCTTATCTTATTTTTAATTTACGCTCAGGTATATCTAACATCCGGGAGGTATAAAAAAGGTGCATTCTCCTCTCGGTTGTTTCCCCATGCAGTTGTGAGTGGCAGCACATCGGCCTGGGGAAACTCTTTTTAACCCACCAACCGCAACAACCTCATATCACCCTCGCCCGGCGGTAGATGAGCATCCCGATCAGCGCCGCCGCCGGCAGGATGACCGCCGCGCATACCGGGCTGGAAGTCCGCGCGGGGGCATCGGTCGGGGTGGGCACCTCCGGGGTGTTCTGCGGCAGGGGCGTCACAGAAGGCCCGGCCCTGGGGGTGGGGGTCTCATCCCGCGCAGGCTCGCGGGTTGCCGTTTGCCCGGCTTCGCCCACCTGGTAGGCTTTGCCATCCACCACCACGATCACTTTCTCTCCCAGCGCCAGCGCGGCGCCCACATCGGCCTGCGATTCCGCCAGCTTGAAATAAGCTTCCGAAAGGAAAGGCACCACCTCGGGCTTCATCCTCTGCCCGTCGAAGGCTGTATCGGTCCACACCCCATCGCTCAGCAAGAAGGTGCGCTGCCCCGCCACCCGGATCATCCCCTGCCCGGTTTCAGCCGCATCGGGGGCCACTTCGGCCGACTGCATCGCGCCTTCCTGCGCCGCGCGGTTGAAGGCCCCTTCGCCGGATGGCGCCATGCTCGTGGATTGCGCTTTGGCGAACTCATCCTGGGCGATCTTCTCTTGCTGTTCAACCCCTAAAGGCATCGGTTCGGTCACCAGGTAGGAGGTGTAGGGCGTGATGATACCGTAGCGCACGCTCAGCTTCACGATCTGGTCGATCGTTTCCTGGTCGGCGCCCGTCAGGCGAATCCGGTTCAGCAGGTAGCCGATTTTTCGGGTGGCCCACAGGCGCGGCAGCGCGCTCAACTCACCCGCCTGGCTGCGAGAATCTTGCGCGAAGGCCTGCTCAGGGAATTCCAGCACCTGTTCCTCACCGTTGACCTTGCCTTTCAGGCTGATATTCGCCGCCCCGCCATCGCGGTAACGCCCCACCACCACCGCCTGAGTCCCCGCAAAGAGGTCGGGCAGCGGTAGCGGGTAGAGATCATAGACGCGCATCGAGCCAAAATCGATCTGCAGGTCGGTCATCACCGGGGTGCTGATGCGCTCATAGAAGGCCGAAAGCACCTCGTCAAGGGGTTCATCGGGGCGCACATAGGTGCTCAGCCCGTGGTGCTCGCTGCTGAGAGAATCCAGCAGCACCGTATCCACGTCATAACCAACCCCAAAGGAGAAGAAGCGGATGTTGCTCCCCGCCGTGCGGGTCACATTCGCCAGAATCTTGCTGCTATCCAGCTCGCCGACGGTCGGAAGTCCATCGGTGAGGAAGATGACATACGTCGGACGCTCCGAACCGGCAGCCGAGAGCGCTTCGAGCAGGGCGCGGTTGATGTCGGTGCTGCCCCCGGCGCTCAAGCCATCCACCCAGGCCAGCGCCTCGGGGGCATCGCCTGCCGGGCGCATGCCGGAAGCATACGTCTCCACACCGGTGGAGAAGGCGAGCAGGTAAAAGCGGTCTTCCGGGTTCAGCTTGCGCAGCACGTAACGCAGCGCATCCTGCGCCTGGCGGAACTTCTCACCCTCCATGCTGCCGGAGCGATCCAGCACCAGGATCACATCCTTTGAAACGGCCTGAAGCTCGGCCCGCGCTTTAGGGGCCAGGAGCAGCAAAAAGAACCCATCCGGGTCATCCGGGTTGCCGGGGTCGCGGAAAGTGAGCAGGTGAAAGGCTTCGCTCTCGCCGGTGGAGTAATAGAGCGCAAAATCCGTGTCGGGCAGCACATTTTTCGCTTCCCAGCCTGCCAGCACTTGGGAATCGCCTTCGCGGGTGATATCCACGCTGTGGGTGGGCGAATACACGGCCCGGATGGGCTGCCTGCTGCGGATCTCCACCTTTACCGACACATCCTCCAGCGGCCTGGCCGAAAACTTCTCGGTGTTCAGGGGGTAAACGTAGCGCACCAGGCCTTTTTCGGCCGTTAACACCTGCGAATATTCCAGCTGGATGCGGCGCTCGCCCTTGGGAGCAATCGGGAACACGCTCGCCCTGACAGCCCCGCGCCCGATGTACTCCAGCAGCGCCGGGTCGCGCAGCGAAATGACAATTTCCTGGTACATGCGCCGGGCTTCATCGGCCGCCAGCACTTTGCCTTCCACCGGCTCGCCATCCACCCAAAGCTTGAAGTTGCTCACCACGGCGTCTTGTGGAAGCGGAAATACATAGGTGCCTTCGACGCTGTACTCGTTTGGGTTGTAGAATACCTGGTCCACCCGCGTGGTGGCCACCTGGTCATCAATCGTCACATCCACGTGGTGGTAACGAATATCCAGTTGAGAGATGGGGCGCGGCGGGCAGGGTTCGATGGTGCAGGGCGGCGGGGGGCATGGCCGCAGGTCGCATGGCGGAATGATGATGCCATCGGCCTGGGCCGGAGTCGCACACAAACCGAGCAGGAAGAATAGAATGAATCCGAGCAACCAACCCTGTCGCTTCATATTTTCCTCCGTGGGAACGAACTCAAGGGCGACCTTCGCCACTCATAGGACGGCGAGGCGGTGCCGGAAGTTCCGCATCAGAGGAGCGACTCGCGCTGGATTTGCAGGGCCCGGGCATACCAGCCGCGGCGCTCGAGCAGTTCGGCTGGCGCGCCTTGTTCGATGACCCTTCCCTGGCTCAGCACCACGATCTCATCGGCCTGCTCCAGCCCTGTCAGGTCATGCGTAATCCACAAGACGGCGCGTTCGCGGCTGCTCTCGATGAGTGAGCGGAGCAGCCGGCGTGCCGAATGCGGATCCAGGTTGGCGGCGGGTTCATCCAGGATGAGCAGCTTTGCATCGCGCAGCAAGGCGCGGGCGGCCGCCACGCGCCGGCGCTCTCCGCCGCTCAACTGCATCCCTTGCGCCCCCACCTGGGCGCTCAAACCGCCCGGCAGGCGGGCGACCAGCTCATCCAGGCCCGCCAGCTGCACCGCCCGCCGCAAGGCCTCATCGCCGGCCTGCGGGTTGCCCAGGCGCAGGTTATCCGCCAGGCTTCCGCTGAACAGGTAGGGCGATTGCGGAACAAGCGCAATTTGTTTGCGCAGCTCCTCAGCCCGGTACAGGCGGATATCAACCCCTTTGAGGAAGATCGTCCCCGGAGGGGCATCCCACAGCCGTAAGATCAACCCGGCCAGGGTGGATTTACCCGCTCCGTTTGCCCCCACCAGGGCCGTCACCCGCCCCTTGCGCAGGCGCAGGTGGACTCCGTCCAGCGCGGGGGGCAAAGCTTCGGCATAGCGAAACGTGAGGCCGGTGATGAGTAGGTCCCATTCTTCCGGCAATGGCAACGCGCCAGGCGGATTTGTGACGGCCGGAGCCTGGTCGGCGATCTCGAACAGCCGCCGTGCCGATTGCAGTGCCCCTTCCAGCAGCGCTACGGCCTGGTTCAACGGCAGCACCGCCTCGAAGGAAGCCAGCGTGAGCAGGGCTGCCACTGCCAGCGAGACGCCATCCAGCGCCCCGGCGCCAACCAACGGGATGGCTGCCAGGACGACCAGCCACAGGGTGGCGTGCCCGGTGAAAGAGGCAAGCGCCCCCCCTGCCGAGCCGAGGTTGGCAGCCGCTTCGGCGGCTTGCGTGTACTGCCCGCCGGCTGTGCGAAGCCCGCCCAACAGGCTCTGTTCCTGGCCAAAGGCGACCCAATCCGGCATGCCTTGCAGGCAATCCACCAGCCGGGCATTCAAGCGCGCGCGTGCCTGGGTGATGCGCCTTTCGGCTGGGCGCGAAGCCAGGTAAACCAGGGCCGGAATGCCCACCCCCGCCGCGAGCATCCCCCCGGCAAGAAGCCCGCCCAACAGCGCGGCATACCGGCCGATGAACCAGCTCATTCCGGCACCGGCCAGCAGCGCAACACAAGGCGGGGCAACCAGCCGCACGTAGAAATCCTGCAGCACGTCCACGTCCGCAACGGCCCGGTTGAGCAGGTCGCCCGCCTGGAAGGTGCCCAACCGCGCAGGCACGAGCGGCTCGATGCGCTCATAGAACCACGCGCGGAGTTCCGCCAGCAAGCGAAAGTTCACCGAGTGGGTAGAAAGCCGCTCTGCGTAGCGCAGAACCCCGCGGAGAAGCCCGAAGAAGCGCACGCCGACGATCGCAACCTGCAGCGGGGCGATTCCCGGCTGGAGGGCCGCCAGCGCAATCAGATAAGCCGATGTGCCAAGCAGGCCAATCCCGCTTGCCACGGTCGCCGTCCCGAGCAGCACCGAGAGCAGCACCTCCCAGGCGAATGGGCGCAGAAGCCGCAGCAGGCGCAGGAAAGTCCTCATTCGGCGCCTCCGGCAGAACGCAGCAGCGCGGTGGAAAGCCCGCCGGCGGCTTTCAAGGCGGCGTGGTCGCCGCATTCTGCCACCTTCCCGGCCTGCAAAACGGCAATACGATCCGCTTTGGCAACCGTTCCAAGACGGTGGGCAATTACCAGCCCGCCCCGCCCGTGGCACAACGCGCGAATGGCCTCGGCGATCAGCGCATCTTCGAGCGGATCGATATGCGCCGCCGGTTCATCCATCACCACGAAGGGGGCATCGCGCAAGAAGGCCCGCGCCAAAGCCAGGCGCTGCGCCTGCCCCCCGCTCATCCGGCTGCCTCGCTCGCCAATCTGCGTTTCGAAGCCGTCGGGCAGCGATTGGATCCATTCCAGCAAGCGGGCCTTTTCGCAAGCGGCTTTCCATTCGCTCATCCCGGCATGCTGGTTGGCTATGCGCAGATTCTCGGCGATCGTCCCGTTGATCCAGTGCGGTTCCTGCGGCACCCAGGCAATCTGCCCGCGCCAGGCCTGCGGGTCGATCTCTCTCAAGTCTACTCCCCCCACACGGATCATCCCTTCCTGCGGATCGATAAAGCGCATCAACAGCGCGACGGCCGTCGACTTTCCCACCCCGCTTTCGCCCACCAGCGCCACCAGCTCGCCCGGCTCGATGCGCAGGTCAAACCCGTCCAGCGCCGGTTCGCTCCTGCCCCGGTACCGGTAGCGCACCGCATCGAACACGATTTCCTTGCCGGAAAGCCGGATTTTCTTCAAACCGGCTGCACGGCTTCCGGCGGCCGGCTCCGGCTCTGCCAGCAGCTCGAAGATCCGCCGCGCAGAACTCACGCCGTTCATCCCGGCGTGGAAGCGCAGCCCCAGCGTGCGCAAAGGCAGGTAGAAATCGGGCGCGATCACCAGCAGGAAGAACGCATCTTCAAAGAACATCGCGCCGCGGAGCAGGCGCAGCCCCACCTGGACGGCGATGAGCGCCGTGCTGATCGTCCCGAGCAGTTCCAGCGCCAGCGCGGATGTGAAGGTAACGCGCAGCACGCTCAAGGTCGCCTGGCGATATTCCTCGCCGGCTTTGCGGATTTGCTCAACTTGCTCGCGGCTGCGGCCAAGCTCTTTCAAGGCACGCAGGCCTTGCAGCGTATCGAGGAAAAACGCGCTCAGGCGGCTCAGCGCGTGGAACTGGCGCCCGGTCAAGCGTTCAGCGTGGCTGCCGATCAGGAACATGAAAACGGGGATGAGCGGCCCGGTCACCAGCAGAATGGCGCCCGAGATCCAGTCCCGTGGGAAGACGAAAGCCAGCACTGCCAGGGGTACCAGCCCGGCAAGCACCACCTGCGGAAGGTACTGGCTGAAGTAAGCATCCAATGCATCCACGCCCTGCACCGCGAGAACCGCCACCTCTCCCGCCGGGCGTTCTTGGGCATAAACCGGACCAAGCCGGAACAACTTCTGGTTGATCTGCTCGCGCAAGTCCAGTTTTACCCGGCGGGCTGCTGCGGCGCCTGCGCGCTCGGAGGCCCATGCGCAGACCGCCCTGCAGAGCATGACAGCCAGCAGGAGAATCATCGGCTGCAGAACCTCATGCAGCGTGTAACCCGAAAGGAAAACCCGCCCGATCACCCGGCTGAGCAGGCCTGCCTGCAGGATGGCGAAGACGCCGCCTGCCGCGCCGGCCGCCACGCAGATGGCGAATGCGATTCGCACCCGTTTCAAGAAGCTCAACAGGCGTCTATCCAGGTTCACATACCAATTATATAATTAGGTCATGCCGTCCAATCTTTTGCGCATCCCCTGGTTTCCACGCCCGCCGCTCATCAGGCGCTCCAGGCAGGTGATCGGCGCCTTGACGCGACACGGTCTGGGCTGGCTGGTGACGCGCATGGAAGATTCGGGCGCCGGTGGAGCGCAGGCGCTGCGCCGCATCATCAAACAGAATGGGCGCACGCAAGCCGAGGAATTCGTCGAGATGCTGGTCGAGCTGGGCCCGACGTTTATCAAATTCGGCCAGGCACTCAGCGCACGGGCCGACCTCCTCCCGCCGGATTACATCGAGGCGTTGAACACGCTGCAAGACCTGGTGCCGCCGCTCCCATTTGAAAAGATGCGCGCCGTTCTGTGCGAGGAACTGGGCAAAGATGTGGACCAGCTCTTCGCTGAGCTGGACCCGAACCCAATCGCCTCCGCGTCGATCGGCCAGGTGTATGCGGCGCGCATGTGGGGCGGTGATGAAGTGGTGGTGAAGATTATCCGGCCGGATGCAGAAGCCTCCATCGAACAGGACCTGGAAATCCTCACCGACGGCGCCGATTGGGCCGCCCAACACACCGCTTTGGGGCAGCTTTATGACCTGCCGGTGCTGGTGGAGGAGTTTGCCCACACCATCCGCGCAGAACTGGATTACATCCGCGAAGGCCGCAACGCCGACACCTTCCGCAAAAACTTCGCCGATGACGCCAATATCTACATTCCGGTCATCTATTGGGACCATACCACCCGCCGGGTGATCACCCTCGAGCGTGTTTCGGGCATCAAAATCAACGACCTGGCCGCGATGGACGCCGCAGGCATTGACCGTCGCAAAGTGGCCGAAAACCTGATGCACTTCGCCTTGCGCCAGATTTTCGAGTTCCGCATGTACCACGCCGACCCGCACCCCGGGAATTTCTTCGTCCAGCCCGATTCCTCTCTGGCGGTGGTCGATTTCGGGATGGTCGGCCGTTTGAACGAGCACACCAAGCGCACTTTTTTGGGCATCGCCCAGGCCATCGACCGGAATGATTCTGACCTCCTGGTCGATCAGCTGCTCGAAGCCGGCATCTACACACGCGGTGTTGACCGGCGCAACTTTGCCCGCGACCTGGAACGCCTGCTCGACAGCCTTTCGGGCGCCGCCATTCGCGATCTCAGTGCTTCGAAGGTGGTGAAGGACTTCATGTCCATTATCCTGCGCCACGGCTTGCAGCTTCCGGGCGAGCTGGTGGCGATGACTCGCGCCGTCACCATTAGCGAGGGCACCGGCACGCTGCTTTACCCCGAGTTCAACCTGTTTTCTTTTGCCGCGCCCTACCTGCGCGATTTTTGGAAAGCCGAACGCTCACCCGGGGTCATTCTGCCGCGGGCCGCCACCGCTGCAATCGACGGGCTGGAAATCGGCCTCGACCTGCCCCGCAAAGCGCAGCGCATCCTTGCGCAGATGGAACAGGGCAAATTCGAAGTCAACCTGAACAAGCGTGAGCTGGATGAACTGGTGGGAAAGCTGCAATCCATGACCAACCGCATGACCCTGGGGATGATCCTCTCGGCGGTAATCATCGCCCTGGCGCTGGTGATGGTGGTTTACCGTTCGGAAGCCTGGCAGACCATCGGCAACTTCATTTTCGGCTTCGCGCTGATCTCTTCGATCCTCTTCGGCGGCTGGCTGGTCTGGTCCATCATCCGTTCCGGCAGGCCTTGACGCCACCTCCGCTGCGGTTCGCAAGTTAAATTAATCGAAAGAGGACGGGGAACGCCCGTCCTCTTTCGATCTATCGAAGACCTCACGGCCTGGGGCGGTTATCCCGCCAGGTCTCCCGCAAAGCCCGCAAGAGCCTGTGCAATGCCGGGCGCAGGTTCTGCCGTGCGTCGCGCAGCGCCCGCCCGGCTTCCTGCACGGTGACACGGGCCTGGGCGGCATCGGTTACTTTGCCGTTTGCATCGAACCCCGCGTGAGCCGAGAGGATGCTCGCCGCCTTGTCGTGATACCCCTGCGCATCTGCAACGGCATCCTGGTAATCACCCAGCGCTTCCTGCAGAGCCGAGATATCCAGCCCCTTGGCTGCCAGTTCGTCGATCTTCGCCTGCGCCCTGGCAATGATCTCGTCCGTCCGTTCCAGGTGCGCCGCCTGGGCATCGAGCGCCTTCAACTCATTCTGATAGAGCCGCTCCAGGCGTTCCGGGCTGGCGGCAGGCCGCGCCGGTGGCGGCGGTGTCTCCTGAGCCGGGCCGGCAGCCTGAACAGCCTGCACCGCGGGAGATGCCGAGAAAACAAGCCCGGCAGCCGCGACCAGCGCCGCAGCGCTGCTGAACAGGAATTTGCTCAATCCGATGAACATCGTTTTCCTCCTGAAGATGATTTGCAACCTTGAGCAAATCATACGGCAGGCATGTCAGCGTTTTGTTACGAGGATGTAAAAAAGCTGTAATAAAAACGATCGATGGACGCTGGGGGCGTCCATCGATCGCCGTGAATACGACCTGAAGCGGAGCTAGAATTCCAACAGGTACAGCACATCCACCAGGCAGGCGGCGAAGAGTTCATCCATCACTTCGGGCGCTGCCAGGTATGCCCCGCCGAACACCCCGTCGCCGTAGGCGGCGCGCGTCTCTTCGGCGTTGAGCAAGCCTTTCACCTTCACCTCGGGCTTCACGCCTTCCGGCAGGTCGGCCACGCGGGTGAACGGGAAGGCTTCCATCCAGGAAGCGTGTTCTCTTTCCAGGCCGTGTTTGCGCGCCACTTCTTCCACGCTGTGCGCCGTCCACCAGGCGTACCAGGCCAGCTTCAAGCCAGGGAGCTCGTTTGCCACTTCCACAAGCCTGCCGCGGGCCGCATCGTTGCCGCCATGCCCGTTCAACAGCAAAATGCGCCGAAACCCATGGCGGTAGGCCGAGTGGATGATATCTTCCACCGTGTCGATGAAAGTTGAGAGGCGCAGGCTGAAGGTGCCTGGGTAAGTGGCGAAATACGGTGAGACGCCGTAATTGACCGGTGGAGCCACCAGCACGCCGGTTCTCTGGCTGGCGGCATCGGCCAGTGCCAACGGCACCTTCACATCCGTCGCCAGGCTGAGGTAACCGTGCTGTTCGATCGTCCCCAGCACCACGATCAGCCGGTCGTCCTGCTTCAGGTATTGCTCAACATCCATCCAGTTCAAGTCTTCGATGCGCATGTTCCCTCAGGCTCTACCCCACCACGTTGACCAGCTTACCCCTCACGTAAATCACCTGCCTGGGGGCGCGGCCCTCCAGGTATTTTTGCACCACGGGGTTGGCCAGGGCCGCCTGGCGGGCATCCTCTTCGGAGATGCCTGCCGGCACCACCAGCCGGTCGCGCACCTTGCCGTTCACCTGCAGGACGAGGGTGATTTCCTCTTCCTTCGCCGCTTCTTCATCTACCACCGGCCAGGGCTGCGTGTGGATGGAGTACGGTTTGCCCAACAGCATCCACAATTCCTCGGCGATGTGCGGCGCCACCGGCGCCAACATGCGCAGGTAGATGTCCACGGCTTCGTTCCAGGCTTCCGAGCCATACAGCCCGGCTTGCTTGGCTTTCACCATCTCATTGAGCAGTTCCATCAACCCCGAGACGATGGTGTTGAACTCGAACTGCTCGAAATCGCGCGTCACCGCCCGCAAGGTCTGGTGAACTTTCCGCCTGAGAGCCTTTTGGGCTGTGCCATCGGCAGCCCTTCCGGCGGCCGGCTCCAACACCGCCAGCCAGAGGCGGCGCAGCCACCGGTTCACCCCTTGAATGCTGCCCGGGTCCCACGGGCCGCCCTCGGCCCAACGGTAACCGAACATCATGAACGCGCGCACCGTGTCGGCCCCATACAGCCTCACCTGCTCATCGGGATCCACCACGTTCCCGCGCGATTTGCTCATCCGCTGGCCATCCGGCCCCAGGATCTGCCCCTGGTTGCGCAGCTGCAGCATCGGTTCATCGCCGCGGGTGATGCCCAGGTCGCGGCAGGCCTTCTGGAACCAGCGCGTGTAGATCAGGTGCATGGTGGCATGCTCCGCCCCGCCGGTGTAGGTATCGACCGGCGCCCAGTAGTCATATTCGGCCGGGTCGAAGGGACCCTGGTCATACTGCGGGCTCAAGTAGCGCAGGTGATACCAGGATGAACACATGAACGTATCCATCGTGTCTGTCTCACGCTCGGCCGGGCCGCCGCACTGCGGGCAGGTGGTGAACCGCCAGGTGGGATGCAGCTTGAGCGGGCTTTCGCCGGTCGGCTTCCATTCTACGTCGTCCGGCAGCAGCACTGGCAATTGATCTTCCGGCACGGCCACGGCGCCGCATTTGGCGCAATAAACGATCGGGATCGGCGCGCCCCAATAGCGCTGGCGCGAGATCAGCCAATCGCGCAGGCGGTAATTGACCGCAAAGCGTCCAACGCCTTGCTGTTCGAGCCACTCGGTCACTTTCCGGCGCGCATCTTTGCCAGGGGTGCCCGTGAAGCCCTCGGAATGGATCATCGTTCCGTATTCGGCATGCAGGAGAATATCACGGTAAAAAGGCTGGGTGTTCAGCATTTCCATCACGGTGCGATGATGCGCCACCGGCGGCCAGATCTGCTTACAGCGCGCCAGGATCTCCTGGTCGGCTTCCACCGAGTCCAGCTCCAGGATCGCGTCTTTGAAAATAAACCGCCAGACCGAGCCGACAATGTCGTTCCAGTCCCCAGGCTTGAGGTAAGCCTGCACCAGGGCGGTGAAGGCCTCCACCTGCTCACGGCGCAGGGTGACAAACATCCCCTCGCCAACCGTCCCGACCGGCGCGGTGTAGTATTCCACCCCGCTGGCTTTCAGCTTCTCCTCGAAGCCCGCTTCCATCGAGCCTGGAAAGACCAGGCTGCGCGCCATGCCATCGGGCCGGTCGATGACCGGGATGATCGGGATGCCGAACTTCAAAGCGAAGGCGAAATCGCGCTCGTCATGCGCCGGGACGCCCATGATTGCGCCGGTGCCGTAGGTCATCAGCACGTAATCGGCCGTCCAAACGGGCACGCGCTTGCCGTTCACCGGGTTGAGTGCATACCCGCCGGTGAAGACGCCTGTTTTTTCCTTCTCCGAGGATTCGCGCTGGATATCCGTCTGGCGCAGCGCCTGGGCCACATAAGCCTCCACCTCCTCCTTCCGGTCGGGGGTCGTCAGCTTGCTCACCAGCGGGTGTTCGGGAGCCAGCACCATGAAGGTGGCTCCCCACAGCGTGTCGGGCCGCGTGGTGAAGACCTCCAGCGGGTCGCCGGCTTCGGTGCGGAAGACCACTGCCGCCCCTTCCGAGCGCCCGATCCAGTTGATCTGCATATCGCGCACTTTTTCGGGCCAGTCGATGCCCTCATAGTTGAGCAGCTCTTCGGCATAGCGCGTGGTGCGGAAGAACCATTGGTCGAGGTTCTTTTTGATCACCGGCGTGCCGCAGCGCTCGCAGTGGCGGTCTTCTCCCCACACCTGTTCGCGGGCCAGCGTGGTATTGCAATTCGGGCACCAATCCACCGGCGACATCTTGCGATAGGCCAGATCATTCTTGAAGAATTGGACAAAGAACCATTCCGTCCAGCGGTAATATTCCGGGTCCGCCGAGATGGCCTCACGCCGCCAGTCGAACATCGCGCCCATGCTCTTGAGCTGGTTGCGCATGTTGGCGATGTTCTTATATGTCCATTCCTTAGGATGAATGTTGCGTTTAATGGCGGCATTTTCGGCTGGCAGCCCAAAGGCATCGAAGCCCATCGGGAAGAGCACATTGTACCCGTTCATGCGTTTATAGCGCGCACGCGCGTCCGAAGGCGTCATCGCATACCAGTGGCCGATGTGAAGGTCGCCCGACGGGTACGGGAGCATGGTCAGCGCATAATGCTTGGGCTTGCTCCGGTCGATGTTCGCGTGGTACAGGCCGTCCTGTTCCCATTTCAGCTGCCAGCGCGGTTCAATTTCGGCAGGATTGTAGATCGGAATAATTTTTTCAGGCATATCGCTCCTCAGTTTAAACAAAAAGGCCATCGTCCTCAGGGACGAAGGCCAGTTCCTCCGTGGTACCACCCTGCTTGCCAGCCAAAAGGCGGGCCGCTTTGGGTCGCGATAACGGGCGAAACCCGGCCCCGGCTACTGTCGTTCACCCGGGCTGCCTGCCCTCGCTGGGGCCGCAGGCGAGTTCAGCCGTTGTGCTCTGCGAAGCACCGTGCCGGGCTCACACCTCTCTTTCCCGGCTCGCTGGCAGATGGCCTACTACTCCTGGTCTGGCAATATTGCTCGATTGTGAAGCCTGATTCAATCAGGCACGCGGTTACCTGTGAGTGCCCGGTGCCTGATCATCGCTTCATGGAGTGGACCCAGGGGGATTCGAACCCCCGGCCTCCTCAATGCCATTGAGGCGCGCTCCCAACTGCGCTATGGGCCCATTTGATTGCTTTTTGCTGTAACGAGCGGGGCCGCTCATCAGCCAAGGTGGACCTGAGGGGATTCGAACCCCTGGCCTCCTCAGTGCGATTGAGGCGCGCTCCCAACTGCGCTACAGGCCCTCTTCCGAACGAGAACGACCCGATTTTAACCCATGCAGGGGCGCTTGTCAAGCGCCCACAGCCGTTTGCGCATGGTGGGGAACTTTCTGTGCACAAGATCGTTTTAATCACATGGAAATACTTGGATTTATTGAGTCAAGATTGTACAATGGTAATACCACAATCCACTTTTCCTTTACCAAGGGGAGACTAATGAAAGCACTTTCCGTATTTTTGACCGTCTTCATTCTCTTAGGGTTGCTCGCGCCGGCGGCATCTGCGGCAGCGCCGGCTCTTGTTATCCCCACCTTTGATATCGTCAGCGTCGAGGTGGATTCGAAGGTCACCATAAAGACCGCCAACTTCCCCAAGAATGACACGTTTGACGTGCTCATGAACACATTCGGCACGCTGGGGGTAGGCGGGGTCAAGGTCGCCTCGGTGAATTCTGGCGCAGGCGGTGTGCTCACCTTCACCTTCGATATCCCCGCCAGCCTGAAGGGCCTGAGCCGCATCGCCATCCGCCTGCAAAGCCCCACCTCGGGTTACTTCAGCTACAACTGGTTCGAGAACAACACCTCGGGCACGCCTTCACCCTCTGTGCCGTCAGGGAAGATCCCTACCTTTGATATCGTCAGCGTCGAAGTGGATTCCAAAGTCACCATCAAAACCGCCAACTTCCCCAAGAACGACAAGTTCGATGTGCTGATGGGCAAGATCGGCACGCGCGGCATCGGCGGGACGAAAGTGACCTCGGTCGACTCGGGCGCCGGCGGCGTGCTCACCTTCACCTTTGATATCCCCGCCAGCCTGAAGGGACTGGGGCAGATCGCCATCCGCCTGCAAAGCCCCACTTCCGGTTACTTCAGCTATAACTGGTTCTGGAACAACACCAGCAGCGGAACCCCCTCCACACCGGGCCTGCCGGCGGGCGTCTTCCCCACCTTCACGATCATTGCGGTCAGCCAGGATAACACCGTCACCGTGAAGACCTCCAACCTGCCCAAGGATGACGACTTTGACGTGTACATGGGCCTGTATGGGACGAAGGGCGTAGGCGGCACCAAGGTAACCACCGTTGATACGGGCACCGGCGGCACCCAGACCTTCACCTTCGATATCCCCGCCGGGCTGAAGGGCCAGCAGCGCATCGCCATTCGCATGCAAAGCCCCACCTCCGGCTACTTCGCCTACAACTGGTTCTGGAACAACACCTACCCCTAGCCCGGCCGGCTGAGGCGCGGTTCAAGATGAAGGATGCGGTGATGAGCCGCATCCTTTTATTTGAGGAATCAAGATGAATTACCCAAAACCTGTTCGACCCCTTGACATCTATTTTTATCTGTGTATAATTATTTTTATGAATATCGAATTAATTTGAAGGAGTTGAACCCATGAACGCACAACCTGATACGAACCTGCCCGGTGAGCTGCTGGACTTCTTTAAAGCGCTCTCGGATGCCAACCGGTTGAAAATCCTCGGGCTGTTGGCCACCCAGCCGCAAACCGTGGAGCAGCTGGCCGCCTCGCTCAACCTGGGCGCCTCGACCGTCTCGCACCATCTGGCCCGCCTCAGCGAGGCAGGGCTGGTCACTGCCCGCGCGGATGGCTATTACAACGTGTACAGCCTGCAAACCGAGAAGCTGGAAGAAATGTCGCGCCGGTTGTTGAAACGCGAGACGCTGGCAAAACTGGCCGAAGATGCCGACGTGGAGGCTTACGACCGTAAGGTGATTCGCGATTTTATCTCCCCCGATGGGCGCTTTAAAGCGCTCCCATCGCAAGAGAAAAAATTCCTCGTGGTGCTGCGATACATCCTCAACGCATTCGAGCCTGGCCGCAGCTACACCGAAAAGGAAGTGAACGAAATCATCAAGCAATACAACGACGATTTCGCCACCATCCGGCGCAGTTTTATCGAATATCGCTTGATGGCGCGCGAAAACGGGATTTACCACCGCATCTAGAAGAAAGGCGGTCCAGGCTCGGGCCGCCTTTCGCTTTTTAAAATCATTTATAATCAAGCCCATCACAACCGCCTGGAATCCGGCTGTGTCTATGGATTAAACATCAAACACACTGGAGTTCTTATGTATTCCTCTCGCCTGAACCGCTTCTTCCAGGTCATGCAGCAGGCAGGTCTGGATGCCATCGCTCTGAACCCGGGCCCCACCCAGTTTTACCTCACCGGAATGCCCTTTCACCTGATGGAGCGCCCCGTCGTCTTGCTGGCGGCGTTGGGCCACGAGCCGTTCCTGTTGCTCCCCGAGCTGGAAGCCCGCAAGCTGGAACAGGCCCCCTACCCGCTTCAGGCGGTCACCTATTCCGACAACCCGGCAGGCTGGCAGGCCGCCTTCGACCGGGCAGCTGCTGCTCTGCGCCTGGATGGCAGGCTGGTAGGCGTGGAACCCACCGCCCTGCGCTTCTTGGAGCTGGAATTCCTCCGCCGGGCGGCCCCATCGGCGCGCTTCACCTCGGCCGAGGGGGCGATCGCCTCGCTGCGCATGCAGAAAGACCCCGCCGAACTGGAATGCATGCGCAAGGCGGTGCAGGCAGCCCAGGCCGCCCTCCAGGCCACCCTTCCGTTCATCCGCGCCGGTGTGACGGAACGGCAGGTGGCCGCCGAATTGAGCGTCCAGCTGCTCAAGGCCGGGTCGGATGCGCATTCGTCCTTCACACCCATCGTTTCGGGCGGACCGAACAGCGCCAACCCGCACGCCACCCCATCAGACCGGGCGCTCACGCCGGGCGACCTGCTGGTCATTGACTGGGGCGCCGCCGTAGACGGCTACTACTCCGATCTGACGCGCACCTTCGCCATCGGCGAGGTGGACCCCGAATACAAACGCATCGCCAGCGTGGTCAGGCAGGCGAATGAAGCCGGGCGCACCGCCTCGAAGCCCGGTGTCCCGGCGGGTGCGGTCGACCGCGCCGCAAGGGATGTGATTGCCGCCTCTGGCTACGCGCAGTTCTTCACCCACCGCACCGGTCACGGCCTGGGCATGGAGGTCCATGAGCCGCCCTATATCTTCGCCGAAAACGACCTCCTCCTGGCCCCGGGAATGACCTACACCGTCGAACCGGGCATCTACCTGCCCGGGCGCGGCGGGGTGCGCATCGAAGATAACGTCGTCATCACCGAAACAGGCTGCGAGACGCTCAGCGATCTCCCGCGGGAGCTGGTTCAACTTTGATTCCCCGCGACCTGCTGGTTGTTTCGATGGCCCTGCTGACGTGGGGCATCGGCGAGGGCATGTTCATTTACTTTCAGCCGATCTACCTGCAGCAATGGGGTGCCGACCCTCTGGCGATTGGCGCCATTTTGGGTGGTGTGGGCGTGGCGATGACCGTCGTCCATGCGCCGGCGGGCTACATAACCGATCGAGTCGGCTCGCGCCCGGTGATGTGGGCTTCCTGGGTCATCGGCGTCGTCGCGGTCATCATCATGGCCGCCGCCGGCTCGCTCCCTGTTTTTGTCGGCGGTATGCTGCTTTATGCGCTCACCTCGTTCGTGATGGCCCCGATGAGCACCTACCTGGCCAGTGTGCGCGGTTCGTGGAGCGTCGAACGCGCGCTTTCGATCCCATCCGCCCTGTATAACAGCGGCATGGTCATCGGCCCAATCCTCGGCGGGTTGATTGCCGAGAAATCCGGCATCCGCATGATCTACGTCGATTCGATGATTTTCGTCTCGATCTCCACGATCATCGTCTTCTTCGCCCGCCGCCCGCCCGTCGATTCACACCATGAAGCCACCCAGGCGCGCCCTAACCTGCTCCACAATCCGCGCTTCCTGGGCCTGACGGCGTTGATCGGCCTGACCACCTTTGCGCTGTATCTCCCGCAGCCGCTCACCCCCAACTTCCTGCAGAACCAGGGCGGGCTTTCGTTGAAGACGATCGGCCAGCTTGGCGCCATGGGGAGCCTGGGGAACGCGCTGCTGGTCTTCGGCCTGGGGCACCTGCGCGCTCCGGTCGGCTTCGTCCTCGGGCAGGCCCTGGTGGGCGTGTTTGCCCTGCTCATGTGGCAGGGGAACAGCACCCCCTGGTACGCGGTGGCTTATTTCTTCGTCGGCGGGTTTCGCCTGATGCGGATGATGGCGCTGGCCTACGCACGCTACTACATCCGGTCGGTCGAAACCGGGCTGGCCTTTGGGTTGATCGAAACGATGAACGGTGTGGCGGTGATCCTTGCCCCGCTGCTTGCCGGGAGCCTCTACACCGCCAACCCGCGCCTGATGTACATGGTGAGTCTCGGTCTGATCGCAGCGCTCGTGCTGTCGAACCTGGTCATCCGTCATATACTTTCCAGGAAAGATCCCGCGCAGGCGGTCGAGATTCGCTAAGTGACCTTCGCAAAGGAGGCGCGCATGCCTTTAGAAATCATCCGCTTTACACTCGGCGCCATCGAAAACAACACCTACCTGCTGGCCGATGCCGCCTCCGGCGATGCAGCGGTGGTGGACCCTTCTTTCGAAGTCCAGCCTGTGGCAGAGGAAATTGCGCGGCGGGGGTTTCACCTGGCGGCTGTCTGGCTCACGCATGCCCATTTCGATCACATTGCCGGAATTGGCGACCTGCTGCGCCTCACCGGCAGCCCGGCGCCCATTGCGTTGCACCCGGCAGACCTGCCCCTTTACCGCGACAAAGGCGGCAGCCGACTGTTCGGCATGACCCTGGAAGACTTCCCGGAACCCTCGTTGATCCTCCGGCATGGCGCTGAAATCCAGCTGGGGGCGCAGGTGCTGCAAATCAGGCACGTACCGGGCCACACACCGGGCCATGTGCTTTTCTATGCTCCCGATAACAAAGCTGCTTTTTGCGGCGACCTGATCTTCTACCGCGGCGTTGGGCGCACCGACCTGCCCGGCGGCAGCTTCCCTGCCCTGGAAACGAGCATCCGTGAGCAGGTCTACACCCTGCCCGGCGAGACGCGCCTGCTGGCAGGGCACGGCCCGGAGACGTCCGTCGAAGCCGAAATGCGCGAAAACCCCTTTGTGGCAGGTTAAGAAAAGCACAACGGCCGGAACCCCGGCCGTTGTGCTTTGAAAACACACTGCGTTTATTTGGCGTAATCGACTGCGCGGGTTTCGCGGATCACCGTCACCTTGATCTGGCCGGGATACTGCATCGTCTCCTCGACCTTCTTGGCGATATCCCGGGCCATTTGCATGGCGGCCAGGTCATCCACCTCTTCCGGGCGCACAATGATGCGCACCTCGCGCCCCGCCTGGATGGCGTAGCTCTGGTTGACGCCCTTGAAGCTGTTAGCAATTTCTTCCAGCGCGCGCAAACGCTTGATGTACTGCTCCAGGTCTTCGCGCCGGGCGCCGGGCCGCGCCCCCGAGATTGCATCGGCCGCTTCGACGATCACCGCCTCGACCGATTCCTGCTCCACCTCGTGGTGATGAGAGGCAATCGCATTGACCACCTTGGGGTTCACCCCGTGCCGCCGGGCGAATTCCGCGCCGAGCGATGCATGCGTGCCCTCGGTGTTATGATCCATCGCCTTGCCCAGGTCATGCAGGAATGCCCCGGCCTTGCACACCTCCACATCCGCCCCCAGTTCGGAGGCGATTACCGCCGCCAGCTTCGAAACCTCGACGGCGTGGGCAAGCTGGTTCTGCCCGTAAGATGTGCGGTAGCGCAGGCGGCCCATCATCTTGAGCACTTCGGGGTGCAGCCCGGCCACATTGGCGTCGAAGGCAGCCTGCTGGCCGGCCTCTTCCATATCCTTTTCCACCTGGCGCTGCTCATCGGAAAGCACTTTCTCAATATGAGCCGGGTGGATGCGCCCGTCCAGGATCAACCTCGCCAGCGAACGGCGTGCCACTTCGCGGCGCACCGGGTCGAAGCAGGAGATGGTCACCGATTCGGGCGTATCGTCCACAATCACATCCACCCCGGCCACCTGCTCGAAGGCGCGGATGTTGCGCCCGTTGCGGCCAACAATGCGGCCCTTCATTTCCTCGTTGGGCAGCGGCACCACCGAAGTGGTCACCTCGGCCACGTGTTCGGAAGCCACGCGCTGAATGGCGTCGGCGATGATCTCGCGGGCGCGCTTCTCTCCCTCGGCGCGCGCTTCGGCTTCGATCTGGCGGATGATCCGTGCCATATCGGCGCGCGCGCCTCGCTCGGCTTCCTGCAAGACGAGCCCCTTGGCCTCTTCGATCGACATCTGAGCGATGCGCTGCAACTCGGCCATTTCATCGGCATGCATCTTTTCGATTTCATTGGCGCGCTTGTCAATGGTGCTTTGGCGCTTATTCAAGAGCTGTTCGCGCTGCTCGATGCGCTCGATGCGGTTATCCAGCTCGATGCGGCGCTTGGTCAGCCGTTCTTCCTCGCGCACCAATTCCTGCCGCCGGTGAGAAAGCTCCTTATCCGCATCTTGCAGAACTTTGAGCGATTTTTCCTTGGCTTCCAGCTCGATCGACTTGCCCTTCTCGATCGCCATCTGGACGATGTTATCGGCGCGGGCTTCCTGCTCGCGGCGGAATTTGGCCGCCAGAGAGCGCGTCACAAAGAAGACCACCAGCGCTCCCACGACCAGAATGACAAAAAGAAATACGACCAAAATGATTGTCTCAGTAACGCCTATCATGTTCCAGTGTTCCTCACCTTCTCTCAGGATGAGCTGGACGCTTCACCAACTTCCTCCCATACTTTTCGGATCACGGGCGAAATCGTCTCATACGAGAACCCTTTGCGCCCCAAGTGGCCCAACAGCCGCTTGCGAAAAGTTTCCCAATCAGCCCCGCGCAGCTTCCGGGCGGCCTTCATCGCCGCATCGAAGGCCAGGGCTTCCTCATCGGGGAGTCCGTTGAGCGCCTGCTCGATATCATCCTCTGCCACCCCCTTCTGGCGCAACTCGGCTTTGATCAGCCTTCGGCTGCGCGGGCGGAACTCACTGCGGTTATTCACCCATTCCTGGGCGAAGCGCGAATCTCCCAAAAGGCCGGCCGTTTGCAATCGAGCAACCACCGCGCCAACCTCAGCTTCGGAATAACCTTTTTCCGCAAGTTTTTGGCGGATCTCTTTTTCGGCCCTGGGCCGGTAGCTCAACAGCTTGAGCGCAGCTTGGTGCGCCTTCTCGAGCGAATCTTGCTCGCGCAGGCGGGAGATTTTCTCCTCCTCCAGCTCCTGGCCGATCTGCAGCCAGGCCGCCACGATTCGCGCCAGGCTGAACGCATATTCACCATCCAGGTAAACATTGATCCGCTCAGGATTCCGCTTTTGGGCCCGCAAGCCGGTCACTTTCCGCGCCAGGTTCATCCCGCTTCGATCCTTAAACAGCAACAGCCGCCAAACTGTGCAACAGGCTGCGGCTGCAGTTACAGGATGCTGGTATCAACGCAAGCTGACCCGCTCAACGGCGGGGGCTCAAGTCAGGGATGAGCTGGCAAGAGAAAGCAAATCGCCAGGTAAAAGCATTCCCTTAAGTGACGTATTGTTTTTTGGGGATAGACAGACTCCGGCTCGCGCCGGCCGGAATGGGATACAGGTAAGGCCATTAACATCCCACATCACAACGTCTGTCCTTTCTGCTCAAAACAACTCGTTCTTTTCCTCGAACCTACTTGCTCAGCACTCCGGGCCGGGTTTGCGGCTCTCGGAGAGTATCCAGATTTCCATAGTAAAAGCATATCCGCGTCAGGCCTGCTGCTTCAATTCATTGAAGTGGCAGTCAAACGATTTATCAGATCGTTTCAGTAATTATACAGTATTTCTTAAGAATTGCGTATATAAATGTCTAATCCCTGCGGTCGAGAGCTTCATTTTGTAATAAAATAGAAACATGCCACACCCTCTGAAGAACCTCACCCCCGAATACCTCGCCGAACGCCACCGAAAGCAGGTGCTCAGGCAGGTCTGGCTGCCTCTCATCGGCAGCCTGGTGGTGGCCCTCGCACTGGCAGGCCTGGCAGTTTACGGTACCGTGGCGGGCAGCAGCGAAGTCAACCGCTGGGGGAACATCTCTGCGGTTTTGCTGATCATCCCCAACCTGTTCACCAGCCTCATCAGCCTCGTGGTGCTCATCGTGCTGATCCGCCTGATCGGCCTGCTCTACCGCAAGATGCCCGGCTGGCTGCGAGCCGTGCAGGGGTTCTTCAAACGAGTGCAGAAGATTACCCGCGCCATCGCAGATCGGGCTGCCGCGCCCGTCATCTCGATCAACACCTCCGCCGCCAAGGTCAGAGCGGTTCGTAAGAAATTATCCCTTTAAGCACAGAAGAGGATCCGCATGAACAATAACTGGCAGTCTAAAGTGATGCTGATTGGCGCGATCGTTGGAGCCGTCACCGGGGTGATCGGCGCGCTCATCTTGATCCAACAGGCCCAGAAGAATAATGTGCAGCCGCAACTCACCGCCGGCGACGGCGTGAAGGTCGGCCTGGGCGTGCTGGCTGTGCTGCGCCTGCTGGCTGAACTCGGCACGCATTGACCGGTTGGCTTCTTCTCATCTGAGGTTTCGCCCTGGAACGCGGAACCTCATTTTTTCCTCTCAGATATGTTGGATAACACGCCCGGCATCGAAGAAAGCATCCCACACCTGCGTTACCTGGTCATCGGCAGGCTGACCCGCAACTTCACGCTCCTGCCGGATGGCGAGTTCTTAGAAAACACGCCCGGCGGCAGCGCCCTCTACGCGGCGGCAGGTTGCGCCGTTTGGGAAAAGGAGATTGGCCTGGTTGCCCGCGTCGGAGCCGATTACCCGCAGGCCTGGCTGCATGAGATGGATCGCTGGGGGATAGACCGGCGCGGGGTCCGCCGCGTTGCCGATCAGCTGGATCTTCGCGAGTTCATCGCCTACCCCGATCTCGAAACACGCGAGGTAGATAACCCGGTCGCGCACTTCTCGCGCCTCAACCTGCCTTTCCCAAAATCCCTGCTGGGGTATGCGCCCAACGCTGCGGTGGCAGAGAGCCGTACCCGCCCAAGCTTATTGACAATTCGCGGGTCGGACTTCCCCCCCGATTACATGGATGCCACAGCCGCTCACATCTGCCCATTGGATTACCTCAGTCACACCCTCCTGCCGACCACATTACGCCAGGGGCACATCAACACCATCACCCTCGACCCAGGCGAGCAATACATGAACCCGGCCTTCTGGGATGATATGCCCGTGGTGATGAATGGCTTGACGGCTTTCATCAGCAACGAAGAAAAAATCTTTGCCCTGTTCCAGGGGCGGGCGGTAGACCCATGGGAAATGGCCGAAGGGCTTGCGGAGTTTGGCTGTGAAATTGTGGTCATCAAGCGCGGAGCGCGCGGCCAGTTCGTTTATGAGCATCCCAGCCGCATGCGCTGGATCATCCCCGCATACCCGGCCCGCGTGCGCTGCCCCAACGGCGCCGGAGACGCCTTTGCGGGCGGCTTCCTGGCCGGCCTGCGAGCCTCGTATGACCCTGTGCAGGCTGCTCTGCAGGGGAACATCGCCGCATCCCTCGTGATTGAAGGCACCACGCCATTCTATGCGTTCGACTGCCTTACGGGTCTGGCCCAGGCCCGCCTGGATGCCTTGCGCGACATGGTGCGGAAAGCATGATCTCCCTCCCGCCCGCCGCCATCGAAGCGCTCCTCGACCTTGCTTGTGAAATTCAGCAGATCTCAAGCCCCACCTTCGCGGAAGCCTCGCGCGCCGAGTTCACCCGCCGCCGCATGGAAAGCATGGGGTTATTCGATGTCCAGGCCGACCTGGCTGGCAATGTGCTCGGCCGCCTGCCGGGAAAGACCTCGGCGCGGATGCTGGTCATCAGCGCCCACATGGATACCGTCTTCCCGGCGGAATTTCCTCTCACCCTCGACCGGCAGCCCGACCGCATCAGCGGCCCGGGGATCGGCGATAATGCCCTCGGCCTGGCGGGCCTGTTGAGCCTTGCGCCGCTCCTCCGCGAGAACGGTGTGACCCTTCCCGGCGACCTCTGGCTGGCGGCCACCGTTTGCGAGGAAGGCCTCGGCAACCTGCGCGGCATCGGCGCCGTAGCCGAGCGCTTCGGGCCCCGGCCCCTGGCCTACATCTCCCTGGAAGGGATGGGATTAGGAAACATCTTGCACCGCGGCCTGGGGGTGGAACGCTTTCGAGTGTGCGTCCACACCTCCGGCGGGCATTCGTGGGTAGATTTTGGCTCGCCTTCGGCTGTGCATGAGCTGGCCGGCCTGGCCACGAAGCTGGCAGCCCTGCGCCTGCCGCGCCGCCCGCGCACCACGCTCAACATTGGGCTGATCAGCGGCGGTACTTCCATCAACACCATCGCATCCTCCGCCATGCTCGAACTCGACTTGCGCTCGGAGAGCAAAAAGAGCCTGGCCGAACTGGCCGAAAAGGTGCACCTGGCCGTCGAACAGGCCAGAAAGCCGGGGGTCGAGGTGCTCATTGAACGAGTCGGCTGGCGTCCGGCCGGTGAGATCGCGCCAAATCACCCGCTGGTCGCATTGCTTGTCAAGGTGCTGTGCGGCGTCGGGCTCCAACCGCACCTGGATATCGGTTCCACCGAAGCCAACCTTCCGCTCAGTCTGGGCTATCCATCGGTGACGATCGGCCTCACCACCGGCGACCGTGCGCATTCGGCGCAGGAATTCATTCACACCGCCCCGCTCGAAAAGGGCCTGCAGCAGACCATCCAATTGCTCCAGCAGGTATGGGATGCTCTTTCATGAAGGTGGAAATATGAGTTTACATCCTCAAGCATTGCGGGTGCAAAGCGCCCTCAACCAGGCCGGCTGCGCCGCGCAGGTACGCGAGCTGCCAGACAGCACGCGCACGGCCGCAGAAGCAGCTCAGGCTGTCGGCTGCCAGATCGGGCAAATCGTCAAATCGCTGGTCTTTGCGCTGGAACCGGCCGGGGCCCTGATCCTCGTTCTGGTCAGCGGGTCGAACCGGGTAGATGAAAAAGCGTTCGGCCAGCGATTGAACGGCAGACTGGTGAAAGCCAACGCCGACCAGGTGCAGCAAGCCACCGGCTATGTGATCGGCGGGGTTCCACCGCTGGGCCATGCCAGGCCCATGCCCGTCTACATTGACCAGGATTTGCTGCAATACGATGTCGTCTGGGCTGCCGGGGGCACGCCGCATGCCGTTTTCCCGATCGAGCCGCAGGAATTGGTGCGCATCACCGGCGGAGAAGTGCTCTCGGTGCGGTAGAAAACGAAAATCGGGCGCCTCAGCGCCCGATTTTCGTTGAAAAGCCGGATTTACGTGCCTTCTTCCCAGGAATTCAAGTAGTTTTGCTGTTCCGGCGTCAGGGTATCGATCTCAACCCCCATTGCGGCAAGCTTCAGGCGGGCGATCTCCTGATCGATATCTTCCGGCACCGAATAGACCCGTTTTTCCAGCTTCGAATGGTTCTTGAGCATGTATTCCACGCTCAGAGCCTGGTTTGCAAACGACATATCCATCACGCTGGCGGGGTGCCCCTCTGCCGAAGCCAGGTTGATCAGGCGGCCTTCGCCCAGCACAAAGATGCGCCGGCCGTCTTTGAGCAAATATTCCTCGACGAACGGGCGCACCAGACGTTTACCGGCAGCCATCTCTTCCAGTGCAGGCAGGTTGATCTCCACATTGAAGTGGCCGGAGTTCGCCACAATCGCCCCGTCCTTCATCACCTCAAAGTGATGCCGGTCGATCACATTCAAGTCGCCGGTCACGGTGCAGAAGATATCGCCGAAGCGGGCGGCTTCGGCCATGGGCATTACCCGGTAACCGTCCATCACCGCCTCCAGAGCCTTGAGGGGGTCCACTTCGGTGACGACCACATTCGAACCCAGGCCGCGCGCCCGGCTTGCCAACCCGCGGCCGCACCAGCCGTACCCTGCCACCACAAAGGTCTTCCCGGCCAGCAGAACGTTGGTGGCCCGCACAATGCCGTCAATGGTCGATTGCCCCGTGCCGTAACGGTTATCGAAGAAATGCTTGGTCAGCGCATCGTTGACGGCAATGATCGGGAAGTCCAGCGCCCGGTCGGCGGCCATCGCGCGCAGACGGATCACCCCCGTGGTGGTTTCTTCCGTCCCGCCCACCACGTTCGCGAGCAGGTCGCGGCGTTCCTTATGAAGGGTAGAAACCAGGTCGGCCCCGTCGTCCATCGTCATCTGGGGCTGGTGATCCAGCGCGGCCCGCAGGTGCTTGTAGTAGGTGACGTTATCTTCGCCTTTGATCGCAAAGGTGGGAATCTCGAAGTAATTCACCAGCGCAGCGGCCACGTCGTCTTGCGTGGATAGCGGGTTGGAGGCCGTCAACACCACGTCGGCCCCGCCGGCCTGCAAGGTGCGCATCAGGCTGGCCGTTTCGGAAGTGACGTGCAAACACGCCGAGATGCGTAAGCCTTCCAGCGGCCGCTCTTTGGCAAAACGCTCGCGGATCTTGCGCAGAACGGGCATTTCACGTTCAGCCCATTCAATGCGCAGCCGCCCGCCCTCTGCCAGCCTGGGTTCTTTGATATCGAAATTTGCCATGGTACTCTCCTGATCTTTCAACTATGAATCTGGTAGCGAGATATGAAACGATCGTAAAATTCATCGCTCCAAGCTGCGCTTCACGTTAACAAAACATCCAGCTTCCCGCCGTCGTCGAAGTGCTCGCGGTAGCGGGCTACGAACTGCGCGGGAGTGTAATTGTGTTCTTGCGGGCCTTGCGTTTCCAGGCAGTACGTCGCCGCCAGGCTGCCCATCTGCCCGCAGGTGACCCAATCTAGCCCTAGCAGGTAACCGCGCACAAAGCCCCCGCGGAAGGCGTCGCCCACGCCGGTGGGGTCAAGGATCGCTCGCGGCGGCACCGAGGGAACATCGAACCGCCGGCCTTCGGCATACACGGCCGCGCCTTTTGCGCCGAGTGTCACCACCAGGAAGCCCACGCCGTCGATGATCTGCTGCCTGTCCATGCAGGTATGTTTTTGCAGCAGTTCGAACTCATACTCATTCACGAACAGGCTGTGAGCGCCCTGCACGCCGCGGCACAATTCCTCCGAACTGACGCGCACAACCTGCTGGCTGGGGTCGTAAAGATACGGGATGCCCAGCTCGTGGCATTCGAGCACGTATTGGTCCATCGCCGCCGGGTCGTTCGGCGAGATGATGACCAGCTCCGGCTTGTTTTTCAGCGACCGCAGCGAGACCTGCGTGGCATCGGCCATCGCCCCGGCATAGAAACTCGAAATCTGGTTCTTCGCCAGGTCGGTGTTGGCAAAGAAAGACGCCGTGTACTTGCCCGGAATGACCTTGATCTCAGAGGTGTCGATACCCTTGCTGTCCAGCCAGGCGCGGTAATCCTCGAAATCCTCGCCGACGGTTCCCATCACGGTCGGCCGGGCACCGAGCAGCGCCAGGGTGTAGGCAATGTTTGGCGCGTTACCCCCGCGCTGGCGCACCATCGAATCCACCAGGAATGACAGGCTGATCGAATCCAGCCGGTCGGGGATGATGTGATCGCGGAAATATCCCGGGAACGACATCAAATAGTCATAAGCAATCGAACCGGTGCAGATGATGGACACTATTCCCTCGATTTTGTCGCCTGGAAAATCCCAGGAAGGTTGGTTTCAAACGGCGGGTAAACGACCCCTCGTTCGGTCACCAGCGCGGTCAGAAGCTCGTGCGGGGTGATATCGAAGGCGGGGTTGCGCGCCCGCGCCCCTGCCGGGGCCGCCGGCTGGCCATTGACCTGCAGGTCGAGTACTTCGGCCTCGTCTCGCTCCTCGATGGGAATGCAATTGCCATTGGCCAGGCTGAGATCAATCGAGGAAGCAGGCATCACGGCGAAGACCGGTACGCCGTTGGCATGCGCCGCCAGCGCCAGCATATAAGTGCCGATCTTATTTGCCACATCGCCGTTAGCCGCCACCCGGTCTGCGCCGAACATCACCTTCTGCGCCTGCCCGCTGCGCAAGAAGTACCCCGCCGCATTATCGGTGATAATTTCATAGGGGATGCCCCAGCGGCCCAGTTCCCAGGCCGTCAGGCGCGCGCCCTGCAGGCGCGGGCGGGTCTCATCCACCAGCACGTGCACGCGCTTGCCCTGTTCGTGCGCCATGCGGATGCACCCCAGCGCGGTGCCCCAATCCACCGCGGCGAGCGCGCCCGTGTTGCAATGATGGATGATCGTATCCCCGTCGGCAATCAGCTCCGCGCCGATGAGCGCCATGCGCCGGTTCGTTTCCACATCTTCATCGGCCATCTGCTGCGCCATGCGGAGCATCCGCTCGCGCAGTTCATCGGGTGAGGAAACCGGCATCGCGGCTGCCGCGAGCATGCGCTCGAGCGCCCAGGCCAGGTTGACGGCCGTCGGCCGCGCCGCGCCAAGCAGCCCGGCCGAGGCTTTCAGGTCGGCCCGCAGGCCTTCCACGCTGGCCGCATTGGAGTTATATGCGCCAAGCGCCATGCCAAACGCGGCCGTCACGCCGATCGCAGGCGCGCCGCGCACCACCATCGCCCGGATAGCCTCAGCCAGCGCGGGCACGTCACGAAACGACACGGTAGTGAAGTTCCCCGGAAGCTGGCGTTGATCGATTAATTGAACGGCCTGGTGGATAGGGTCCCATTCGACGGTGCGCATGCCATTGCCTTGCACCCCCTGGTGATTCGGTTCAAGACGGCCTGCGCGTCTCGATCCATTACGTTCTGGCGGGGGATATCCAGAGCGCACCCGGCGTGGTTTCCGGGCAAAAAGCTCGAAAAGTTTAACATGCCTTGAGAGGTTTGTCAAAGTATTGACACAAACTCGTTCCTCCGGTATAAGCCAGGTATGTACAGCCGCGTTCTGGTCTGCCTCCTGGCCCTGGCCCTTACCCTGAGCGCGTGCTCCGCGCCAATCTCCCTGCCATTCGTCAAGACACCCACCCCCGAACCCACATCCACGCCCACCCCAACCGCCACACCCACCCCCACGCCAACTCCCACGCCTTCGCCAACGCCGCTGCCCGCAGCGCGAGTCGAACTGGGTGAGACGGCCCTCTTCCTGGGAGATTTCGAACTCGCCCGGCGGCAGTTCCAGGATGCCCAGGCCCAGGCCGCAGACGACGACACCCGCGCCGCCGCCGGGGTTGGCATCGGCCGCACGCTGTTCCTCGAACGCAACTACCCCACGGCGATCAACCAGTTCGTTTCGGTCATCCAAACCTACCCCGCCAGCCCGCACCTGGCAGACGCGTGGTACTGGCTGGCAGAAGCCTACAGCCTGCAGCAACTCTACCGCGAATCCGCTGATGCCTATGCGAAGTATCTCGAGCTCCGCCCCGGCCTCATCGACGGCACCATCCAGGAATGGCGCGGCGATGCCCTGCTGGCCGCCGGCGATGGCCTGGCAGCCGCCGAGGCTTTTGGCAAAGCCCTCAACGACCCTCCGCCGGGTGACCCCGTCTGGCTGCGCATCAAACAGGCCAGGGCTTTCGCCGCAGGCTTCGATTACACCCAGGCTGTCACCCTCTACCTGGATATTTACCAGACCAGCAGCGACGATTACGCCCGCGCCCAGGTGGATTTCCTCCTTGGGCAGACCTATCTCCTGCTCGGCGAGACGGAACAGGCCTACGCCCGCTTTATGGACGCGGTGATCAACTTCCCCACCTCCTACGATAGTTATTCCGGGCTGGTGGAACTGGTGAATGCGGGCATCCCGGTGAGCGACCTCAACCGCGGCCTTGTTGATTATTTCGCCGGGCAATACGGCCTGGCCGTGGACGCACTCAGCCGGTACATCGATTCTCAGCAGCCCAACGAAGCCACCGCTTATTACTACCGGGCCCTGGCCCGCCGCGCGATGCGCGAATATGGCAATGCCCTGGACGATTTTGACACCATCATCGCCAACTTCCAGGCTGACCGCTTCTGGTCGCGGGCTTACGATGAAAAAGCTTTTACCCTCTGGGCTTACCTCGACCAGTTCGACCCCGCCGCCGAGACGCTCCTGGCCTACCTCGAATTTGCCGGCGAGGCCGCCGATGCCCCCGATAAGCTATACGAAGCGGCGCGCATTTACGAGCGCGGCGGCAACCTGGAAAAGGCCGCCGAGACCTGGGAGCGCCTGATCAACTCTTACCCATCGGCCGAAAAGAGTTACCGCGGACTCTTCCTGGCGGCCGTGTGCAAGTATCGCCTTCAGCAATACCCCGAAGCGCGCACGGTCTTCCAGCGCGCGCTCGTGCTGGCCCCCGAACCCAAAGACCAGGCGGCCGCATACCTGTGGATCGGTAAAACCCACCAGGCTGAAGGCAACACCGATTTGGCCAAAGCTGCCTGGGAGCAGGCCGTCCAACGCGACCCGACCGGATATTACGCCGAGCGTTCGGCCGAATTGATCATCGGCCGCGAGCCGTTCACCATCAACAACCTCTTCGACCTGGGTTATGACCTGAACGCCGAGCGCCCGGCCGCCGAAGCCTGGCTGCGAACGACCTTTTCGATCCCACCCGAGACGAACCTCTCGGATATGAGTTCGTTCGAATCCAACCCGGCCTTTCGCAAAGGCAACGAGTTCCACCGCCTCGGCCTGCATGCCCAGGCGCGCGACCAGTTTGAGATCATCCGCAAGGAAAACCAGAGCGACCCCGTTCAGACCTTCCGGCTGATGAATTACCTACTGGAGCGCAACTACTACCGTCAGGCGATCCTCTCTTCGCGCCAGATCCTCGACCTGGCCCACCTGGACGACGCCGGCACCCTGGGCGCACCGGCTTACTTCAACCACATCCGTTTTGGGGTCTATTACCGCGACCTGGTGCAGCAATCGGCGGACAATGAAGGGCTCAACCCGCTGTTCCTCCTGAGCGTGATCCGCCAGGAGAGCCTGTTCGAGCCTTTTGCCCGCTCCAGCGCCAACGCGCGCGGTTTGATGCAGATCGTCCCTGCCACCGGGCAAGAACTGGCCTCGCAGCTCAACTGGCCGCCCGGTTACGCCGAGGTGGACCTCAACCGCCCGTTCGTCTCGATTCCATTCGGTGCACGCTACCTCTCGCGCCAGCGCGATTACTTCGGCGGCAGTCTGTATGACGCCCTGGCCGCCTACAACGGCGGACCGGGGAATACCGCCATTTGGGATCAGCTCTCCAATGACGACCCCGACCTGTTCCTCGAGGTTATCCGCGCCGACGAGACCCGCACCTACATCATGCAGATCTTTGAATTCTTCAACATCTACCGGCTGATCTACGAGCAAAAACCGTAAGGGAACGCAAAACGAGGGCGCCGACTGAGACGCCCTCGTCGATTTATGCTGCCTGCGCCTGTCACAGCAGCAGGCGCATTGGCTGCTCGATATACTGCCCCAGCGCCTGCATGTACTGCGCGGCCTCGGCGCCGTCCGTCACGCGGTGGTCGGCCGAGATGGTGATGCTCATCTGCATGCCAACCCGCAGCGAGTCGCCGTCTACCACGGGCGCCTTCCGGGCCGAGCCCACCGCGAGGATTGCCACTTCGGGCGGGTTGATGATCGCGGTGAAGTACTCCACCTCGTACATGCCCATATTGCTGATCGAGAAAGTCGAGCCTTCGATATCCTCCGGGCGAACCTTTCCCGAGCGCACCCGCGCGGCCATCTCGCGCACCTCGGCGGAGATCACTCGCAGGGGTTTCTGATCGGCATCGCGGCAGACCACCGTGAGCAGCCCGCCGGGAACCGCCACCGCCACGCCGATGTTGATGTGCCCGTGGCGGATAACCTCGTTGTTCGCAAGGCTCGCATTCAGGTTCGGGAACTGGCGCAGCGCCAGCGCCGCCGCTTTGACGATGAAGTCGTTCACCGTCAGCTTCTGGCCGTCGGGCAGAAGCTCGTTCAGCTGGCTGCGCAGCGCCATGAGGGGTTCCACATCATACACATGCGTCACGTAGAAGTGCGGGATGTTCTGCTTGGAATCCACCATCCGCCGGCCAATCGCACTGCGCAGCCGGTCAATTGCCACGTGCTCATCGGCCGGCGCCGAAACCGCCCCGGCCCAGGCCGCAGGCACAGGCTGGGGCGCCGGAGCCGAAGGCGCGGGCGCAGCAGCGACCGGAGCCGCGGCAGCAGCGCCAGCCGCAAGCGCGGCCTCGATATCCTTGCGCACCACCCGGCCGCCCGGCCCGCTGCCTTGCACGGCCGCCAGGTTCACCTGGTGCTCTTCCGCCAGCCGCCGCGCCAGCGGGGAGGCTTTGACGCGCCCGCCCTCCAGCGTGGCCCCTGAGGGAACGGGCGCAACGGCGGCGGGCTGGGCAGCAGCTTCGGCTTTCGGCGCCGGGGCAGCTGCTTCGGCTTGCACAGGCAGGTCGGTCACCTTCTCGCCCGGTGCTGCGATCACCGCAATCGGCGTTCCCACCGGCACGATCGCCCCTTGTTCGACCAGGTGCTTATAGACCACGCCGGAAACATTCGATTCCACCTCCACGGTGGCTTTATCGGTCTCGATTTCGGCCAGCACCTGGCCCTTTTCGACCGTCTCGCCCTCTACACGCACCCAGCGGACAAGGGTGCCTTCTGCCATATCGAATCCAAGCTTGGGCATGGTGATGGTCTCAGCCATGCAGCACCTCCTTCACCGCCGCGATCACATCCTCCACGGAGGGAATCGCCGATTGCTCCAGCGTGCGGTTGTAGGGCAGCGGCACTTCCTTTTGCGCCACCCGTTTGACGGGCGCATCGGCGTAATCAAAGGCCTCCTCGTAGATGCGCGCAGCAATCTCCGACCCGACACCGTAAGATTTCCAACCCTCTTCGACGATCACCGCCCGGTTGGTCTTTTTGAACGAGGCGATCACCGGTTCGATGTCGAGCGGCCGCAGAGTCCGAAGATCGACAATCTCAACCTCGATGCCTTCTTTCGAGAGCTGCTCGGCGGCCTTCGTAGAAATTTCGAGCATCTTGGAGTACGTCACCAGGGTCACATCGCGGCCGGGCCGCTGAACGGTGGACTTTCCAATCGGCACCACGTAATCGCCTTCGGGCACTTCACCGCGAATCTGGTAAAGCGTGGCGTGCTCGATGAACAGCACCGGGTCCTGGCTGCGGATGGCCGCCTTGAGCAGCCCTTTGGCGTCTGCCGGCGTGCCCGGGGCTACAACCGTCAGGCCGGGGAAGTGCGCAAAGATGGCATCCGGCGTCTGCGAATGGGTGGCGCCGAGCTGCCGCCCGCCGCCGCCGACCGCGCGGATGACCAGCGGGAGCACCATTTGCCCGCCGAACATATAGTGCATTTTGGCCGCCTGGTTGACGATGTGATCGAACGATGAGAAGGCAAAATTGATGGTCATCAATTCGGCCACCGGGCGCAGCCCCGTCAACGCCGCGCCGATGGCTGCGCCGATGATCGCGGCCTCGGCGATGGGTGTGTCGCGGACACGCTCACCGCCAAAGTGATCATAAAAACCTTTCGTCACCGCATAGGTTCCACCCCACACGCCCACTTCTTCGCCCAGGATAAACACGCTGGGGTCTCTTTCCATTTCCTCCCACAAGGCCTGAGAAATGGCTTCGCGCATCGTGATTCTGGCCATACAGTCCCTCGTTATGCTTCGACGTAGATATTCTTGTACAGATCTTCGGGCGCCGGTTCAGGGCTGGCTTCCGCGAAGGCAACCGCGTCATCCACCACCGCCTGGGCATCGTCGTCCAGCTGGTCAAGCTCCGCCTGGCTGGCGATCTTCTGGTCGATCAGATATTTGCGGTAGATGCCGATGGGGTCGTTTTCCTGCCAGTGATGCACTTCTTCCGGCTTGCGGTAGCGCTCGGGATCGCCCATCGAATGCCCGCGGAACCGGTAAGTGAGAATTTCCAGCAGCATCGGCCCGCCGCCGGCGCGGATCTGCTCGATCATCTCGCCGGCCACCTTGCGCACCGCCATCAAGTCCATGCCGTCCACGCGCATCGCTGGCATGCCATACCCAGAGGCTTTCTGGGCGATCTCCGAAACCGCCGAAGCCCGGTCGACAGCCGTTCCCATGCCATACTGGTTGTTCTCGCACACCCACAGGACGGGCAGCTTCCAGACCGCCGACATGTTCAGTGCCTCATGGAAGTAGCCGATGTTCGTCGCGCCATCTCCAAACATGCAAATGGTGACGGCCTTATTTCCGCGGTACGCATCGCCCAGGGCGAGACCGGTGGCAATGGGCAAATGCGCCCCGACGATGGCATGCCCGCCCCAGAAGTTCTTGCTCACATCCGCCAGGTGCATCGAACCGCCCTTACCCTTCGAGCAGCCCGTTGCCTTGCCCATCAACTCGGCGACCACCTCGCGCGCCGAAAGACCGCAGTTGATCGCCACGCCATGATCGCGGTACGCGGTGATGACACGGTCTTCCGGTCTGCGCATCGAGATCAGCCCCGTCGAAACGGCCTCCTGCCCGATATACAAGTGCAAGAATCCGCCGATTTTCCCTTGCTGGTACAATTCGGCGGATTTTTCTTCCATTCTGCGGATGACCACCATCTCGTGGTAGAGCTTTAGATGCTCCGTTTTTTCCATGCGATCCTCCCGATGAGAGCAGTTCGTAAAAGCCGGGTGAGGCTTCGATTCAAATAATAATCCATTCTGGATTCACCGCATAACGGCCGGATTATTTAGAATGGTTCTATCGGAATTATATCAGATGCGCGGCGCCTGTCAAAAGTTCGTGCAGGCCGGCACAACCGTTTCATGCCCCTGGAAGACACAGGCAAAGCGCAGGCCGGTGTCGAACTCCACCACCACCAGGAACACCTCCAGTTGATCGCCCACCGGCTGCGGGCCCATGAAGTTTTCCAGGTCGGTGCTCACGCTCAAGCCGTACGGCCCTTTGGCGCCTTCCAGGTAGCCCTGGACGCTTTGCAGCGGCACGGGGAGTTGGCTTGGGTCGCTCGCCTGCTTCGCTTCGAGGATCAGGTTGTTAACCACGCGGAAGCCGTACCGTTCGTCTGAGTCATGGATCGACAGGCTGCCGACCGCGACCACCACGAGCATAATCACCGCGGGGATCAGGTAGCGCCGCGCCCAGAGTTCAGGACGGTCTGGGTCGGGGTGCTGAGCGTTCACGCCAGCGCGGATCAACCAGCCGATCGGCATGAGGATGACGGCCATCGGCAGGAAGGTGTAGATAAAGGCAAAACCGGCACGGAAGACCGTCTCGGCCGAGAATTCGCTGCCAAACAGGGTGGAAATGGAGATGGCAAACGATGCAACCAGCCCGCTGAGCCCGATTCCAAGCCACGGAGAAGCCGGTAGCGAGACAATGAAGCCCATCCCCGCGCCCACCAGGGCATAAAACGAAAGATACCCCGCCAGCGAGCCGCCATTTGGAACCGAAAGCGGAATGCCGGGCATTAAGAGCCAGTTGAACGCCATGGTGACGTACGAATACACCAGCCCCAGCCATGCTCCGAATAGAATGCCAAAAATGATGTCTTTGAGGCGATTATTCATGCGAGGTATTATAAACGAGCGGCGTGAACTTATGGAGGGAAAAAACAGGCAGCGTGGATTTTCCACGCCGCCCGCGCAGCAGCCGGTCTTCGCGTCTTACTCTTGCGGGAATGCCCTGAACACGTCGGCGATATTTTCACCTTGCTGTTTCAAATAGCGCTTGCGCAGAGCATACCACAACCATCCCACCCCGGCCACGAGCACGAGCGCGAGCAATGCCTGGATGCGCGCCCCGGCCAGAATCGGCGCCACCCACCCGCTCAAGAAGACCACCCCCAGGAAGATCAGCACAAAGACCCCAACCAGGCTGGCGAATGGAAGCGGGCCGATCCCTGCGCGCGAAAACAGGCTCGAGCGTTTGAACCACTCGCGCCGGATGGCCGGGAAGACGACGATCGCCAGCACCGGCACAACGGTGCAGATGGCAGAAACAAAAACGAACGTTCCCCGGTCACCCAACCGCCCGCCCAGGCTCGAATCCATCACCCCCAGTTGGGCCAGAACGCCCACCACGAACAGGCTCACCACCGGCGTCTTCATAAGTGGATGCTCGTACTTGAATATGCCGGGGATCAGGTTATCCTTTGCCCAGGCCAGCACCGTCCGGCTGCAGGCATAGTAGATCACCTGGATGAAATTCACCATCCCAAAAAGAAGGACGATCAGCACAAAGAGGCTCAACGCCCAGACGGGGTGAAGAACGCCCGCATAGAAAGGCAGCCAGGGCATCGCCAGGCCGCTGTAAGCGGGGTTCAGGTAGAGGAAGCTTTCTGCAGCCAGCCAGCGCGCCGGAACCAGCCGTTGCAGCAAGATCACCCCCGCGCAGATGAGCGCCCACGAAAGCAGCAGGCTCACCAGGCTGGAAAGGATCAGGTTCCGCCCGGGCGACTTCACCTGTCCGGCAAAAGCCACCGGCGCAGCACCGCCAAAGAACACCCACAGCGCCGCCAGCAGCCCGGCTGCCGAAACAGGGGCCGTGTTCTGCGTGACCGCCATATTCAACGAGCGCGCCAGGTTGAGCTGCTCGTTGTAATGGTTTGCGCCCATGAATTGGTCCCAGGCCGCGGGGAACGGCTGGATGGGCGTGGCTAGCTGGAAGAGCAGCACGGTCCAGCCCGCCAGGCTGAGGATTAACCCAAACCTCAGCAGCCAGGCGGTGATGCGCGGCGGAATGAGCGAGAGCAGGAAGAACAGCAAAGCCAGCGCCGTCCCCAGCGTGGCTTGCGCGGCCGGGGTCGCCAGGGTTTCGGCGGTGTTCGAAATGCCGGAGATATTGCCCAGAATCGCCAGCATCTGCAAACCGAACGGGATCAACTCGCGCAGCAGTGTGACGATCAGCCAGCCTGCCAGCAGCCCGCCAAAGACAACGAACGTCCAGCTTGCGACAAAGGCCAACCCTCCGCCAAGCACCCGGCTGGCCAGCACATAATCGGCCCCTGCGTATGGGGCGGCTGCGCCAATGGCCGAATAAACATAGGAAAGGGCAAAGGCCAGCAGCGCGCCGACCGTTAGAATGCCCACCAAACGGTTGGAAGGCCAATAACCGATCAACGCCGAAAGCGGCACCAGGCTGGAATAGGCCAGGCCTATCCCCCCTACGCTGAAAGCCAGCGTGGAAAAGAAACCGAAAATGCGTTTCGGTTCAACCGGGATCTGGTTGCTTTCGGCCATGCGCGTCCTCTTTTGGATCAGAAGGTGTTCCCCACCATTATATGTCAAAGGGCCCGGAGATTAGCCTTGCGGCGCTCCTCCGGACCCTGTTTTCGGCTTACAACCGGCTTACAGTTTCTTTACTTGCCGTTCTTCACAGCCGCCTGCGCAGCCGCCAGGCGCGCCACCGGCACGCGGAACGGCGAGCAGCTCACGTAATTGTTCCCAACCAGGTGGCAGAACTCGATCGAATCGGGGTCACCGCCGTGTTCGCCACAGATGCCCACTTCCAGGGTTGGGCGGGTCTTGCGGCCGTCTTGCACGGCCATGTGCATCAGTTTGCCCACGCCTTCGCGGTCAATCGTCTGGAACGGATTCCTCTCCAGCACGCCTTCCTCGATGTATTTGATCAGGAAGTTGCGTTCGGCGTCATCGCGGCTGTACCCGAAGGTCATCTGGGTCAGGTCGTTGGTGCCGAAGGAGAAGAACTCGGCCAGCTCGGCGATCTCGCCGGCGGTGACAGCCGCGCGCGGGATTTCGATCATCGTGCCGAATTTATAGGGGAATTTAACGCCCTTTTCATCCATCACAGCCGTAGCAATGCGCACCAGGCGGGGTTGGATCCACTTCAACTCGTTCACCGTGCCGGTCAGCGGGATCATCACCTCGGGGTGAACATGAATGCCGCGCTTCGTGCAATCGGCGGCGGCTTCGAAGATAGCCCGCACCTGCATTTCCACGATCTCAGGCATATAGATGCTCAGGCGCACACCGCGCAGACCCATCATGGGGTTGCTCTCGTGCATCGCGCGGATGCTGGCGAGCAGTTTTTCTTTCTCGGCCAGGCCTTTCGTCTCGCCCTTCACGCGCATCGTGATCACTTCTTCAAACAGCTTTTCCTCGTCCGGCATGAATTCGTGCAGGGGCGGGTCGATCAGGCGGATGATCACCGGGTAACCGTCCATCGCCTCGAACAGGCCGTCGAAATCGGCGCGCTGATAGGGCAGCAGTTCATTCAAAGCCTGGGTGCGGTCCGCAGAGGTTTCGGCCAGGATCATGCGCTGCACGATGGGCAGGCGCTCGGGCTCGAAGAACATGTGCTCGGTGCGGCACAGGCCAATGCCTTTCGCGCCATACGAGCGCGCCCGGCGGGCATCCTTGGGGTAATCGGCATTCGCCCAGACCTGCAGGCGGGCAATTTCATCTGCCCAACCCAGCAGCGTGAGCAGGTCTTTTTGCTCGCTCAGGTCGGGCGTCGTCAAAGGCAGCTTGCCGACGAAGACTTCGCCGGTCCCGCCGTCCACCGAGATCCATTCGCCTTCTTTGACGACGATATCGCCGGCTTTCATCACGCGCTTATCGAGGTCGATGCGCACGGCAGAAGCGCCCACCACGCAGGGCACGCCGAACTGGCGGGCCACCACGGCGGCGTGCGAGGTCGCCCCGCCTTCGCTGGTGAGGATGCCCTTGGCGGCCAGCATGCCGTGGACGTCATCCGGCTTGGTGAACGGGCGCACCATAATCACCGCCTGGCCTTCTTCTTTGGCCATGCGCTCGGTTTTATCGGCGTCGAAGTAAATCTGCCCGACTGCCGCGCCCGGCGAAGCATTCACGCCGGAGGCGAAGAAGCGCCCTTCCTTGCGGGCGGCTTTCTTGGCGGCTTCATCGAACTGCGGGTGCAGCATCGCATCCACCTGCTTGGGGGTGACGCGCATCACGGCCTCTTCTTTGGTGATGAGGCCTTCGTTGACCATATCGACCGCCACTTTGATGGCTGCGCGCGCGGTGCGCTTGCCGTTGCGCGTCTGCAGCATCCACAGCTTGCCGCGCTCGATGGTGAACTCCATATCCTGCATGTCGCGGTAGTGCTTCTCGAGGATGGAGCAGATATCCATGAATTGATGGTACGCTTCCGGGAGGGTTTCCACCATCTTGGCGATCGGGTCGGTGTTGCGGATGCCCGCCACCACGTCTTCGCCCTGCGCGTTGAGCAGGTAATCGCCATACACCACGCGCTCGCCGGTGGAGGGGTTGCGGGTGAAGGCCACGCCCGTGCCCGAATCCCAGCCCATGTTGCCAAAGACCATCGTCACAATGTTCACCGCGGTGCCGAGGTTATCCGGGATGTTTTCGGCGCGGCGGTAATCGCGGGCGCGCTTGCCATTCCAGGATTTAAACACGGCTTCCGTCGCCAGACGCAGCTGATCGATCGGGTTCTGCGGGAAGTCAAACCCCTGATGATCGCGCACAACCTTCTTGAAAATCGCGGAGAGTTCCTTCAGATCGTCGGCAGTCAGGTCGGTATCGGCTTTGGCGCCTTTCTTTTCCTTGAATGCAGCCATCGGGTGCTCGAAGGCCTCATCCGGCATGCCCAACACCACCGAGCCGAACATCATAATCAAGCGCCGGTAAGAGTCATACACAAAGCGGGGATTGCCGGTGAGGGCGATCATGCCCTCCACGGTCTCGTCGTTCAAGCCAATGTTGAGGACGGTATCCATCATCCCCGGCATAGAGAACTTCGCGCCAGACCGGCAGGAGACCAGCAAGGGGTTCTTGGGGTCGCCGAATTTCTTACCGCTGGCTTCTTCCACGCGCTTCAACGCCGCGAGTTCCTGCTCCCACATTGCGCCGGGGAATTTCTCGCCGGCGGCCAGGTAGGCGTTGCATGCCTCGGTTGTCACCGTGAAGAACGGCGGTACCGGCAGGCCGATCCGGTACATTTCGAACAGGTTCGCGCCTTTCCCGCCCAGAAGGCCGCGCACATTGTCCCATTCACCACCCACGTAGGTCGATGCCTGGTCCAGTTCATCAAATACATAGACCCATTTCTTATCTGCCATATGGATTCCTCCAGGAAAATTATCCACCCCGAAGCTGGGGATGATTCGCAAAAATCCACGAAATTCTACCACAAAGCGAGATAACCAAGTAGGGAAGCCGGCCTGTCTATACCTGAACCATGCCGCCCCGCCGCATTATAGAGAAATTACCAATCCGCGACGGTTTGCTTACTGTAAACCGTTTGAAAGGTAAAATGCCCCATGATTAGCTGATAATAGGGGTATCAAATCCATGGACAGGAAACCCCGCATGCGAGTATTGGTCATAGATGATGACATTGGGATGACAGACTTGCTAACCATCCTGCTGACGCCCGCCAGTTCGGAAGTGCTCACGGCGAACACGGCGCAGCAAGGGCTTCAATTGCTCAAAGATGAAAACCCAGATGTCGTTATACTCGACTTGATGCTCCCCGAAGCCGAAGGCTGGAAGGTCTGCCGCGCAATCCGCGAATTCAGCAACGTGCCTTTGCTCATCCTCTCCGCGTTCGATACCCCCGGCATGGTGGCGCGCGCGCTCGATAACGGCGCAGACGATTACCTCACCAAGCCCATCTCCAGCGGAACGCTCATCGCGCGGCTGCGCAAGCTGGTGCGCCGGCCCGCGGCGTTCAAAAAGTCTGCCCCGTCGCCCAAAGCGACGATTTAAGGCGGGATTCTTAGCGGTAGTGGAAGGCGGCAGGTTGGCCGCCTTTCGCCTTTAATTCGTAGTAAAATTGCCCTTATACAGCAATTTCAAAGAGGCTACCATGCAAACCTGCTCGCGCTGCCACACCCAGGCCCCCGATGACATCACAATTTGCCCCGGCTGCCAGGCCGACCTGCGTGAACTTTCCACCACGGCGGTGGCGCTGGCATCATTCAAACAAAACGCCCGCGTCAATGGTGTTCACGTCGCCTCTGCCGAGGGCGCCTGCCCCGCCTGCCTGGCCGTTCAGGGCACCTACCCCAAGGACCAGGCTCCCACCCTTCCCGTGGAAGGCTGCTCGCACCCGCAGGGCTGCCGCTGCTTCTACCAGCCCACCCTCGAAGAAATTTTCCCTTGATCTTTCACAGAATAAAAGAAGCCCTGTTTCCTCGGGCTTCTTTTTGATTCGGGAGCACGCTTACACTCGCTCGATGAGGTCTTTGAGCGCCTCGGCCGTGACCTGCGGCGATTCGAGCATCACCATGTGCCCCCCGCCGGCAATCATCACCAGTTTACCCTGTGGCAGCAGGCCCGCCATTTCCTCCGAGCGCTGCGGCGGGATCAACTCATCGGCAGCGCCGGCAACGACCAGGGAGGGAACCTTCACCTCCGGGAGAAAACCGGTCATATCCGGGCGTTGTGCCATCCCGCGCAGCGACCCGGCCACGGCTCGCGGGTCGGCGCGCAGCATCACCTGCCGCGTTTCTTCCAGCACGGCGGCGTCAGGCGAGTAACGCGCAAGGCTGGCCTCAACCACCGCGACCGAACCGCGCTTTTCAACTTCGGCGGCCAGTTTCAACCGGCCTTCCGCCCGCTCGGGCAGGTCGGCGGCGGCCTGAGTGGTCACCAGCGCCAGCCCTGAGAGCCGGTCGGGGTAGGATTTTGCAAACGCCAGGGCCACGTAGCCGCCCATCGAATGCCCTGCCAGGGTCACGCGGTCAAGGTGTAAACGGTCCAGCAGTACGGCCAGGTCGTCTGCCAGAAGCCGCATGGTGTACACCCCATCCGTCACCGGCGATTGGCCATAGCCGCGCAAATCCGGCAGGATCACCCGCGCGTGGTCCTGGAGCAGGCCCGTGACGTGGCGCCAGATACTGCGATCCAGCGGGAAGCCGTGCAGCAAGACCAGGGGTTTACCGGCGCCAACATCTGCGCAGGCGAGTTCTACGGTATCTTGAGCCATTAATGATCTCCTTTCATTCTATGCAACCAATCAGCCGCTAACGATAAAGCCTCTTCCGTGGAGGTCACTTCACCTGCCGCCTGAGCCTCACGGATCAATTCGAGCAAGTCGCCCACCAGTTTTCCGGGCGGTAGGCCCAGCTCGCGCATCAGGTCGTCACCGCTGAGGAGTCGCTGCGGCCTGACGATGGCATTCATCTTCTCCCAGCGCGCTTCGAGGAGCGCCCGGCAGGTCTGCAATTCGGCCAGCCAGCGCTCTTGCGGCAGCGTGAAGCTATAGGTAGCCCAGACATCGGCAAGAGAAAGGATGCACACATCGATCCCGGCATCGCCCAGGTCGCGAAAGAACCGGTACATACTGCGCTGGGTGATCTGCCCCGGCACATCCGTCAAGGCATGGACGCGCATGTGCCCGCCCACCACCCGGCCGGCGCGCTCGATCTCCTGCCGCGAAAACGCCAGCGCCTGCATCCGCCTGGCGATCATCCGCGTGCTCACCTCCTCGTGGCCGAGGAAATGCAGCTTTCCATCCGGCCCCACCGCGCCGGTGACGGCTTTGCCCGTGTCGTGGTACAGCGCGCAAAGCTTGAGCAGCCCCAAAACGCTGCGGTCGTTGGGCAGCGGTTCTGCCAGGTGATGTTTGAACTGCTCGCGGTAGCGCCCAAGCCAGAGCACTGCGGTGCCCAGCGTCAACCCCGATGCGCTCTCCTCATGGTAATCCTCCGCCAGCACACCCAGCAGGCTCTCAACGTGGTCGATCATCTCAAGGGTGTGCTCCCAGCCATCCAGATGGTGCGGGAGCGGTTGAATCAACCCTTGCAGCGGAACCACCTCCGGCAGCAAGACCGGCAGCGCCCCTGCGTGCTCGAGCAGGCGCATCGCCACCGAAGTGCGGCTGCCCTCGAGGATGCGCACAAGCTCATCGCGCTGCCGCTCGGCCGAGATGCGCGGCAATTCGGCCACCGCGCTGCGCAGCTGGCGGAGAGTATCGCGTTCGATGCGGTAACCAAGCGTCACCGCCAGCCGCACCGCTCGCAGCGTGCGCACGGGGTCATCCAGCAGGCTGGTTGGCCCGCAGGCGCGGATTTTCTTTTCACGCAGGTCGGCGACCCCACCGCACGGGTCGATCAGTTCGTGGTCGTCTCCGAGCCGGGTTGCCATCGCGTTGATGGTGAAATCTCGCCCGCGCAGGTCGCTTTCCAGGTCTTTTCCGCGCAGTGAGGCAAAATCGAGCAGGAATTGCCCTTCGCCGGCGCGGCTAAGCACCACCCGCGAGGTGTCGCGTTCGCCGTCGAGGATGAAAAAGGCCCCGCCGAGGGCATCTGCCACTCGCCGCGCGAGCGAGGCTGTCTCGCCTGCCATCACGAAATCGAGGTCGTGGCTTTCCCGCTTGAGCAGGCGGTCGCGCACTGCGCCGCCGACCAGGTAAACCGGCCGGTCCGCAGGGGCCAGCCGAAGGATGGTAGGCAGGATATCGTCGATTGTCATTGGCGTAGATCGAAACGGCGGGTTCCCCCGCCGCCTTTCTGCTTAGCTTTTCGCCTGCAGCGCCTGGTACTTTTCCAGGTCCACCGTCCCCACAAATGGCAGGTTGCGGTAGTAATTATCGATATCCAGGCCGTAACCGAAGACGAACTTGTTCGGGATTTTGAATCCCACGTAATCTACCGGGATTTCCACTTCGCGCCGCTCCCATTTATCGAGCAGGGTGCAGACCTTCAGGCTGCGCGGCGAGCGGATGGAGAGCAGGTCGAGGATGTGAGAGAGGGTATGCCCGCTGTCAATGATATCTTCGACCAGGAGCACATCCCATTCGGAGACATCCGTGTTGAGGTCGAGGTTGATTCTCACCTGGCCGGCCGATGACCGCCCGCCTATACCGTACGAAGACACCGCCATGAACTCGATTGCGTGCGGGATGTGAATCGCCCGCATCAAGTCGGTAAGGAAAAGAACCCCGCCGCGCAGAATGCACACCAACAGCGGGTTCTTATCTTGATAATCGCGGCTGATCTGCGCCCCAAGCTCCTTGATGCGCGCCTGGAGCGTCTCCTCTGGAATGAGAATCTCGTCTATGAACTCGCGGTAATCCCACATGCGCTCACCTCAATCTAACGGGACTTCATGGTGCTTCCGGCAGCGCGCCTCGTACAATTCGGCCGCCCCCACGATGACGATTGGATCGGAGTAGCGCGCGGGTTTCCCGTTCACCAGCCGCTGCGTGCGGCTGGCCGGCTCGCCGCAGACCATGCAGATGGCCTGCAATTTATCCACGCGTTCGGCGCGCGCCAGGAAGACCGGCATGACCCCAAACGGCTCACCCCGAAAATCCATATCCAGCCCGGCGACAATGACGCGAAGGCCCCGCGCAGCCAATTCCTCGGCCACCTTGACGATGCCCTCGTCAAAGAACTGAGCTTCATCGATCGCCACCACCGAGGTCTCTTCGTTGAGCTGTTTCAAGATCTCGCCGGAGGAGCGAATCGGGCGTGCTTCGAACTCGTTGCCCGCATGCGATTTCACCTTTTCGATGCTGAAGCGGGTGTCGATGATCGGCTTGAACACCTGCACTTCCAGTTTCGCAATCCGCGCCCGGCGCAGCCGGCGGATCAACTCGTCCGTCTTACCGCTGAACATCGAACCGGTGATGACTTCAATCGATCCATTGGTATGTTTCACGGACGGCACTCCTCAGGCTTGCGCCATTTCAGCTTTGAAGGCATCCAGCATCGCGATGGGAGTCGGGTCAACCTGGTAGGCCATGGCAAGGTAAAATGCGGTGTAATCGCCAAACAAAATCGTCGTCCAGATGTGCGCCAGCGGGCCTTCGCCGCGCGCATCGATAAAATCGGTGTTGATGCCCTGGTGCATGAACATCTCACGGGTTAAATTAAGCCGTTTTAAATTCCGCTGGTCAATCCCTGGTGCGCGCAGGAACAGTGCGATCATATTCTGCAGCAGCGGAGGGGGGTTCTCGGTGCCCGCCAGGGTGTTGTGGTCGGCCTCGGGGATATACTCGAACTGCGCCCAGGCTTTGGCCAGTTCGCTCATCTGGCCCTTCCAGCGCCGTGCCACCGGGGCCATGTAATCGGCTGAAAAGAGGGCAATCCAGCGGCCCACCAGCTGCCCTGCCATGCGCTTGGCCGGGTTGTGCGCGGCGGGCACTTCCTGCTTCAGGTTGGTCTGCAAATTGCGCATGGCGTGGAGGGCTTCTTCCAGCTCGGATGCCGGGTCGGGCACCAGCCCCAGCCGGAAGAGCGCCGCGAGGATGAGCCCGAACGAGAAGCCCACCGCGGTGCGCGGAGCGTGGCGGTGCTCGAACACCCAGGTCGGCAGGTAATTCTGGCGGGCAAGCTGGGCCAGCCTGCCGCCTGTGCTGATGGCCAGAAGGCTGCAGCCGCGCCCCAACGCGGCCTCAAAGGTCGAAAGCGTCTCTTCGGTATTCCCCGAGTGCGAGGAGCAGATCACCAGCGTTTCCGGCCCGTGCGCGAACGCGGGCAGGCCGTAATCGCGGTGGACAAGCACCGGCACCTTGCAGGATGCGCTGACATACGCGGCCACCAGGTCGGCGCCGATCGCCGACCCTCCCATCCCGGAGATCACCACCTGCTGAACCGGCCGGTAAGCAGGCAATTGCAGCTTCAGCCCAAGCTGGTAAGCGTTGAACAATTGCTCCGGCAGGGCATCGATTTGCCCGAGAATATCCTGGGTATCGAGGGTGCGGAATAAGGACAGGTCGTCCAGGTTCATCGAAGGTTCTCCTCTCAGGGATGTCGGTTAAATTTTACTCTCTTTCAAGTGAACCAGTATGCGGTAAACATCACTTTTCCGCCACCCAGATCGCTCCGCCAGTTCGGCCGCCAGGCTGCCGGGCGATTCTTCACCGCTCGCGAGTCGTTCGCGCAGGGCTTCAACGAGCTTCTCTTTTGCCCAGGCGGCCCCGCCCGGCGCGGCGCCTTCGACCACCAGGCAAAACTCGCCGCGCGGCGGATTGGCCCGGAAGTGCGCGCATAATTCGCTCAGCGTGCCGCGCACGAATTCTTCGTACAGCTTGGTCAACTCACGGGCCGCCACGGCTCGCCGGTCGCCCAGGGCTGTGTGAAGATCCTCCAGCGCATCGAGCAACCGGTGAGGCACCTCCAGGAAAACCAGGGTATACGGGAGGTTGGCAATCTCCGCCAGGCGCTTGCGGCGCTCGCTCCCTTTGCGCGGCAGGTAGCCCTGGTACAGGAAGGCATCGGTGGCCAGCCCGGAACCGACCAGCGCTGCCAGCGGGGCCGAGGGCCCCGGCAGCGGACTGACTCGATACCCGGCATCCAGGGCTGCTTTCACCAACTCATAGCCTGGGTCGTTCAGGCCCGGCGTGCCGGCATCCGAAACCAGCGCCACATCACCCTCAGCCAGGTGCGCGAGGATTTCATCCAACCGGCTGAGCTTGTTGAATTCGTGGTAGCTGATGGCGTGGGTGGTGATGCCGTAATGCCGGAGGAGCCTGGCCGTCTGGCGCGTATCTTCTGCGGCGATGATGCGCACCTCGCGGAGCACCCGCAGCGCGCGCAGGGTGATATCCTCCAGGTTGCCAATCGGCGTCGCGACGAGGTAGAGCGTGCCCATCCGCTTGCTACGGAACCGACCAGACCATAATCAACAGGTCCAGCGTAAGACCTGCCGGGTCCACCCGCACCAATTGAAGGCTGCCCGGCTGCCCCTGGCTGGTTTTGAAGCAAACGTACCGGCCGCTCAGCTCGCCCGCCAGAGCGATTGTTTCGGCCGAAAGCGCCGCCGCCTGGCACTCGGCGAGAGTCGGCGCAGCGTTCCCCATAATTGAAAAGAGCGCGCCGTTCGCGGGGACGAGATTCAACTGCTCCGATTCGAGCGCCAGGCTCAAATCGGTGTCGGGGCCGGTGCTCAAGCGCAGAGCGTCCAGGTCATATCCCTGCCCGGCCGTCAGGTTGGCTGTGCCCGTCTGTGCAACGGTGGAAGTGGGGGTGAGGGTGGCCGGTTGGACGGTTTGCGTGGGTGTCTCTTGGACAACCACCTGGATGCGCACCCAAAAAGGCGCGCCGCCGCCCGGGCCGATGCCAAATAACCCGCCCTGGGGGTTGCTGAGCTTCCAGTTGCTCTGGAAGGAACCCGGTTTTTGCGGGGCCTTCATATCGACCGAGAGGTCCACACTTTCGCCCGGTTGAACGGCACGGGTAAACGGCTCCTCGCGCCTCACACCGAGATCATCCCCCGAAAACCAGACGATCTTATAATCCTCCGTCCATGTGCAGGCGCCGCCGTTCACCAGCCGCCAGGTCTTGGTGAAGACCTCACCCGGGCTCATGCGGGCGTCATCCGGAATGGTCACGTCAATGGGCACACCAGCCTGCGCCAGGTCGCAGATGCGCGTCGGGGTGGGGCTGGGCGCCTGGGTTGGGGCTTTCAGCGGGCCGGTGGTTGCCTGTTGAGGGGTGGCTGTCGCATCGAGGGAAGGTGTGGCCGATTCGGAAGCCGGGAGGGAGGGCACCCCGGTCATCTTCCCGAAGGAAGTGGCCGTTAGAATGGCAGAGACGGTTTCGTACTGCGGAGGGAGCGGAGTCTTTACCGCGCTTTGCGCGCCGGTGGATTCCGGTAAATTGCACCCGGCCAGCCCAATAAGCGTGAACAGGGCAACCAGACCGATCTTTCCGCCGAGTGTCATTACCTGTCTCATCAATCCCGATTCTACCAGACTTTCGCCCGCCCGAGCCGCCCCGGTTTATGCGCCGAAGACGCCATCGCTGCCGGGCCTTGCGCGGGCAGCCGGTTTTCGTGCCTCTTTTCCGACCAAGCTGAGCAGGAAAGTCGCTATAATATTGGGAAGAAAGGGATCCACCATGCCAGATACCACCATCGACCTGAGCGAGCTCACCAGGCTGCTGACCTCTCTTTCTCACCAGGGGAGGGCAGCCCTTCTGCCGGCGCTTCATGCCGCCCAGGACCTGTACGGCTTTATCCCACCGGATGCTGTGGCAGAGATCGGCAAAATGCTTGCCGTGCCGGTCGAAGACATCCGCGAGGTTGTGGATTACTACCCCCTTTTCTATCGCGAGCCTGCCGGGAAGACGGTCATCCACGTGTGCAATAACCCGGTGTGCGCCAACGCCGGGGCCGAAGCGGTGATGAAACGCCTCTCCCAGACCATCGAAATTCACCGCCAGGCCGGAGAACCCGTGGGCACGCTGACCATCGAATATGCTCCGTGCCTGGGCCTTTGTGAGCACGCCCCGGCGATGATCGTCCAGGGCACATCGGTCGCCAGGGCCGATTCGCTCTCTTACGAAGACCTTGTTTCAGGCAAGCTGCGCCACCCGCGCAGCATCGTGCGCAATGAAGTTTCCATCCTCACTACCAACTGCGGCAAGAACCGCGTCAACTGGTTGTCGCTCTACCAGGCTTCGGGTGGATACAAAGCGCTGCGGAAAGCCCTCGAGATGAGCCCCGAACAGGTCATCGCCGAGGTGAAAGCCTCAGGCTTGCAAGGACGCGGCGGCGCCGCATACCCCGCTGCGCTCAAATGGGAAGCCCTGGCGCGCATGTCAGGCCAGCCGAAGTATCTGGTCTGTAATGCCGATGAAGCCGAGCCCGGCGCGTTTAAAGACCGCGTCTTGCTCGAAGACGAGCCGCACATGATCCTCGAAGGGATGCTCATAGCGGCCTATGCAACCGGCGCGAGCAAGGGCTATGTGTACGTACGCGGCGAGTATCTGTTCCAATACAATGTCATGCTCCGGGCTGTCCAGGAGGCGCAGAATGCCGGGTTGCTGGGAGAAAGCATTCTCGGCAGCGGTTTCTGTTTTGAGGTTGAAGTTCGCCGCGGGGCTGGAACCTATCTGGCCGGCGAGGAAACCGCCCTGCTCGAGTCGATCGAGGGGAAACGCACGCTCCCGCGCCGCCGTCCCCCTTACCCGGCCGAAAAGGGTCTGTTTGGTAAACCCACCCTGATTCACAATGTGGAAACGCTTGCCAACCTGCCTTATATTCTTCGCGCCGGGGCAGAAGCATACCGGCAGACTGGCACACCTGCTTCTCCAGGCCCCAAGTTATTCTGCCTTTCCGGCGACGTGACCATGCCGGGCCTCTACGAAGTGCCGTTTGGCATCACCCTCCGCCATCTGCTCATGGATCTGGCCGGCGGCGTGCGGGGCGGGAAGCGGCTGCAGGCCGTTCTCATCGGCGGGGCAGCCGGGGCCTTCTGCACCGAAGAACAACTGGATTTACCGCTAACGGTCGAGGATTTGAACGCCGCCGGCCTACCGCTTGGATCGGGGGTGATCACCATCTTCGATGAAACGCGCGACTTGCGCGGCATCTTGCTGCGGCTGGGGCTCTTCCTGGCCGAAGAATCCTGTGGAATTTGCCCCTCCTGCAAGATGGGCACACGCCGCCAGGCAGAGATTCTCACCCGCCTGGCTACCGGCCGCCTGGCTTCAGGCGACCTGGATGCTCTGGAAGACACCTCATGGACGGCCCCGGCAGAATCGATCTGCGGCCTGGGGCAGACGGCCGCCGTGCCGGTGTTGAGCGCCCTCAAGAACTGGCCAGAATTGTTCTCTGTCAATGGTTGATCTGAACCGTTGAACGGTGTATGATTACTTCAACACATCTCAACAGGAGTACCCCTTCATTTTAGCCCTTCATGCTGCCTGATATCGATCGGCTCCTGGTACCTTCAGCAGATGCCAGCGTACTCAAGGGGGATTCGCAAGAAGTCCTGGAAACCATACAATCTGCCATCGAGCATGCGCGCGGGCAGGAACCGGCGAAGCTGGTGAGAGTATTGATCGATTCGGGCGCGCGCCTGGCTCAGGCGGGCTATTCAGAACTGGCCCGCGCTTATGCTGAAGAAGCGCTCCAGCTCGATCCGCCGGTTACAGACCGCATCGACGCCCTGTTGCTGTGTGCCGCTTGCACGGCGCAACTGGGAGATCTACTCCAGGCAGAAGAGCAGTTTCACATTGCCACCGAGCTTTGTAGAAAATCCGCTAACCGCAGCCACCTGGCCCGCGCATTGAACGGCCTTGCTGCCAGCGTCCTCCTGGCGCGCGGGAAGTTCAACCTCGCCATGGCCTACATGGATGAAGCGCATGTGCTGTACCAGGAAAGCGGCCAGCCTCACTGGGGCTGGCCCTGGCTGCGCACGTACGTATACCTCACCACCGGCGACCGGCAGCGCGCCCGTCACATCCTGTATGAAATGGTGAAGGAGATCGAGCCTGCCACGGGAATCGCCGGGGCATATTATTACCTCTGGGCACGGCTGGCAATTGATGAAGAGGAATTCGAGCGCGCGCGTGAATACCTGCGCCTGGGGCTGCGTATTGCCACGCAGACCAACCTGCCCGACCTGAATATCTGGCTTCGGCTCGAGCACAGCCGTTTCTACCGGCTGACGAAAAAGGTCACCACGGCGCGCGAGTGGGCTGAAGAAGCCCTGCGCTGGGCCGTGCGCGGGGGCCTGGCATATTTCGAAGGCCTCGCGCGGGCCGAACTGGCCCAGGTGCTTTGGGATTCGAGCGACCCAAACGGCGCATTCAAGGAGTTGGAAACCGCCATCGCGCTCTTCACCCGCCTGCAAGCCGATTACGACCTTGCCTGCGTGCTTTTTCTGCGCGCCGCCTGGGAACGCGATGGTGAGTCGCAATCCGCCGCAGCCGCCTGGAACCAGGCTGCCAGGGTTATCCTGGACGGGGGCTATGCCTTCATTCTGGAGCGCGAGCAAGAACACGCCTTTTACCTGACGACCTATTGGAGCCGCCACGGAGATGATCTCACCCGCCGGATGACGGAGCGCCTGCTGGAACAGCTTGCCCTGGTTCCCCCGCAGGCGCTGCGGGTGGCCACGCTGGGCCAGTTTTCCGTCTGGAAAGGCCGGGTTTTGATCCCTGAGAAGAGCTGGCAACGGCGGCGCGCCGGTGAGCTTTTCCGTTTCCTGTTGTTGCAGCCGAACCGCACCGCCTCGAAGGATGTGATCATCGAAGCATTGTGGCCAGAGCATGACGCCACCTCCGGCAGCAACCTGCTCCACCAGGCCACCTCGGCTCTGCGCCGGCTGCTCGAGCCGGATCTGCCCGATAAATTCCCCTCGCGCTACCTGGCGTATGAAGGCGAGCAGATCACCCTCAAGCTGCCCCCTGGTTCGGTAGTGGATTTTGAAGTCTTCCAGCAGACTCTGCGCACGGCCATCCAGTCCTCGCGCGCCGATGATATTCAAGACGCGCTCAAGCTTTACGCCGGCGAGCTGCTGCCCATCGACCAATACAACGATTGGACGACCGAACTGCGCACCCACCTTGCGGAACTGCACCTGGAAGGGCTGGTCGTGCTCGCATCGCTGCACCTCGAGCAGGAGCGCTTCGCCGATGCACTCGAGTCAGTCCACCAGGCTCTTCGCCTCGACCCGTGGAATGAAGAAGCCGTGCTGATCGGCATGAAGACGCACCTCAAGCTTGGTTCGGCGCCGCATGCACTGCGCCTTTACAACCAGCTTGCAGCCACCTTGAAAAACGACCTGAACCTCCCTCCCAGGCCAGACCTGCGCGAACTGGCCGAGAGCATCCTCAACCGGTAAATCACCTGATGGAAATAAAAAAAAGCGAGGCAATCCCTCGCTTTCTTCGTGTCAGTAATCTGTCAGTCGCAGTCTCTATATTTTGTATTGAGGATAACCTGAATGCGCAGACGGAAATCTTTTCTCTTAACGGTAATTCCTGCCGAAGAGCCGAACCAGGCATTTTGCGGCTCGGTAAAATCGATCGACACCGGCGACGCATACACCTTCAGCAACATCGAGGAATTCAGGCAGGTGTTGATGCGTGAATTGACAGCGGGGCACACCAAGCCGCTCAATCAAGCGGCTGCCAAACAGCTGCCAGACTTAACAACCGGTTGAGCAACCCAAACCACGCCCTCATCCCTCGGTGTGGGAGTCAGGGGACCGCACCGACAGAGAGACCCGTCAGCCAGACGGGTCTCTTCTATTTCACTTTTTGCCCAGCAGCTTCACCAACTCGAGGAATTCATCCCACTCTTCCTGGAAAAAGTGAAGGGTGATGTTGTTCAGCTCCAGGTGATACGTGGTTTCTCCATCGGGTTCATCGGCCTTCCAGGCAAGGTAATTGTCGGTTTCGGCCAGGGTATCGGTTTTCGGTTCGTTCTGTGTGGGCATCATTCCTCCTCATTCATTTCGAGACAGATTTAGACGGTGCGAGAAAGCGCTGGCGGAAGCTCTTCATCCGCATCTTGATGCGCTTGATAAACAGACGGATAGCCTGCATCATTGGCCTGGGTTGCGGCTGAGGTGACGCGCTGATGCTCGTCCATGGGTCAATATCCAACAGGCGGTTGATCAGGTAATTCCAAACGAGTTTGAGCGTGGCAACAACCGGCGCAGCCAGGACAACCCCAACCAGACCGAACAGGTTGGCCCCCACCAGCGCCGATACCATCACGGCAGCCGGGTGAATCTTCAAGGCGTTGCCAAGCAGGCGGGTGGCAACGAAGTTATCCATGATCAAATCGGTGATCCATGCGACGCCAATGACCAGCGCGGCGTACCAGATGGGCTCCAGGCCAAACAGGGTCGAGCCCTGGAAGAAGGCCACCAGCCCATAGCTGGCCCAGGCCACTGCCGGACCCACATAGGGCACAAAGCGAGCCAGGCCTGCCAGCAGTGCCAGCCCGATGAAGAAACGCAGGTTCATCGCCCCCAGCAGCACCGTATAGACCAGGATGGTGAGGAGGATGATGGTCAGCTGCCCGCGCAGGAAGGCATTCCAGATGCCCGAAAGATACGTGCTGAAGCGCTTCAGGTCTTCGTTATATCCTGGAATGTTCAGGCGGATGATCTGCCGGCTCCCGCCGCCCGATTCGGCCAGAACGAAATAAGCCACCAGCAGGGTGAAGAAGAACAGGCCCAAGAAGTTCGCCGCGCCTGAAGCTATGGTGCCCAGCAGCGAACCGGCCTGGCCCAGGAGCGGCTGCACCAGGCTGAGCAGGTACTGGCCGACAGCGTTGATGTCCGAAAAATCCGGCTGGTATTCGAACGGGCCGATCTGGATCGGGTGTGAGTTCAAACCTTCCAGGAATGCGGGCAAATCTTTCAAAGCCCGGTCGAGGAACCTGACTAGGCTTTGAGCTTGATCGATGATCGCCAGGCCGCCGAGGGTGATCAACCCGATCAACACAATGAGCAGCAAGAGGAAAACGATCGAGACCGACCAGCGCCACGAAAGGCGCGTCACCTTCCGCAGCCATTTGGCCGCCGGGTCGATCAGGTAAGCCAGCACAACCGAGAAGATGATCAACCCGACGATGTTCTGGAAGCGCACCAGCAGCCAGCCAAGCACAACGAACATCGAGAGGGCCACCACGAGCTTGGTGGTGTTTCCCCAAAGATGCCTGTCCGATGCTGCCACCTTGCCCTTGAGGGCCAGCGAGGTTTCGGCGCGGCGAACTTTTCGGTTGTGCACCCGGCGAACGGTCATACAACAATTATAAGGGGTTTCAAGCCAATTTGCTCAAAACCCCTCAACGGCTTAGAAAGATTGATCAGAACCGGATTACGGGCAGGCGCCGGCGGGCCAGATGGGGAACTGGCACCAGAATTCCAGCGGCGCGTTCCACAAGAGCACAAATACGCAGATAAAGCTGATCAAAAGAACCCCGGCGAGGATGATTAACAGGATCAGCATCGTCCGGTTTTTGGCCTTCGGCGGTTCTGTCTCTTCAGCATAAGGAACCTGCCCAGCATACACATCATGTGGAGGAATCGGCGCCGGGCTTTGATAGGCAGGCACTTGCACTTGCGGCTGGGGCGGGTATTGCACTGCCTGCACAGGCGGTTGAGCGGCAGGCGCCTGAGCGGTCGGTGCGGGCATCACCGGCGGCTGCTGTGCGCTCGCCTGCCGCACGGGCGGCTGTGCCGGCCCGGCCACAGGCCTGACAGGAGGCTGGTATACCTGCGGCTGGAGCCCCGCCGAGACCATGGTCATGTCATCAGCCGGTTGCGTTGTCTCAAAGATCACCGTCACCCGCTCGCCAAGCGTGATCACCTCGCCAATCCGAAGCGGGTAGGCGCCCGTCAGGCGCTGCCCGCCGACAAAAGTGCCGTTGGTGGAACCCAAATCTTCCAGCACGTACGTGTTTCCCTGGGCGTACAGCCTTGCGTGCCGCCGTGAAATTTCGGGGTCGTTGATCACGATATCGTTGCTTAAATCGCGCCCCAGAACGATCTCGCCCTTCTCCAGCGGGAAGACCTTCCCTGCCGAAGGGCCGGAGCGCATCACAAGTTGGAAGCTTGAAGGCATGCACACCCTCCTTGGTCGATGGTTATCCGTTTATAGTGTAATAACAATACCCACCGATGTCAATTTTAATCGCACCCGCAAGCCAGCTTAGAACGCAATTGCATTGAACCGGCCTCACTTCTAAAGACGCCGCCCGCCGGCAAGTTGTTCCTCCATCCTTCAAGGCGAATCGCCAAAGTCAGAGCTTCACACCGGCGAACAGGTCATGCGAGACGGGCGCTCCAGCGGGAACCTCTGGATACCCGGCCATGTACTGCTCTTTCGAGAAGAACAGGCGCCGCAGCCTGCCGAAGATATTCTTCCCCGAGAGCGAAGCCCCGCCCTGGCTGGCATGGCACGCCGAAGCTTCGTCGCGGATATCGGCCACCGGGCGAAAGTTGATCACCGCATGGATCGGGAAATCTACCTCGACGATCGAGACCAGGTCGATATCCTTGTTTTGCCCGAACTGCCGCGGATTCCGACCGAAGAGCGGCATCAGGCGCACGATGAAGCGCAAAAAGCCGCGGTGCATCGTCTGGAAATACAGCTTTTGTGCCCGGTGAGGGGCCAGCCCGTCGGGCGGGGTATTCTCTTCTGCCGCAAGGTGGAATGCTGCCACTGTGGCGTGGTGGATGGCGATGTGGTCGGGGTGGCGGTACCCGCCGATCGGGTCGAAGGTGATCACAACCTGAGGTTTGAGCAGGCGGATATAATGCGCCACATCTTCAGCCACTTGCTCTTTCGGTTGAGCGACCAACGCCCGCGGATGCGCGTTATCCGGCGAACCGGGCATGCCCGAGTCGCGGTAATCGAGGAAGTGTACCCCGCTCAGGCCCAGCTTTTCGGCTGCGCAGCGCAGCTCGGCTTCGCGCCGTTCGGCCACGCTGTTGAACCCGCGCATGTACTTGGGATCCATCTCGCCCACCTCGCCGCGCGTGGCGCAAACCAGGTGAACCTCAACCCCCTGGCGGGCATAATAGGCCAGGGTGCCGCCGGTGCCAAATGTCTCATCATCCGGGTGTGCCAGAACTGCCAATAAGACTCGTTTTGTATCGTTCATTTCGATTACCGCCGTAAGAAAACCTGCCTCCCGGCGCTCGGCGCAGCCGGGTTAATACTTCAGCATCGCCGGGTCCACCTGCTCGGCCCAGGCGTTGATCCCGCCTTTCATGTTGGCGGCTTTCAAGCCCGCATCTTGCATGGCCTTCACCACTCGCGCGGAACGCTCGCCGGATCGGCAGAACACCACCCACTCCTTGCCGGGGTCCAGTTCACCCAGGCGCAGCTGCACCTGCCCGGTTGGGAGGATCATCGCGCCCGGCAGGCGCGAAACCTGAAGTTCCACCGGGTCGCGCACATCAATCAACCCCAGCGCCTCACCGTTTTGCAGCCTGCGAGCCACCTCGCGCGGCTCGATCTCGCGAATCCCTTGCACATGGTAACCCCCGCGCGCGGGGACCCCGCAAAACTGCTCGTAATCCACCAGCGAGGTGATCTCTGGCTTTTCGCCGCACAAGCGGCAGTGCGGGTTCTTTCGCAGCCGCACGCTTTGGAATGTCATCTCCAGCGCATCGTAAATGAGCAGCCTGCCGGCCAGCGATTCGCCGATTCCCAGGATCAGCTTGATCACTTCGGTGGCCTGCAAAGTGCCCACCGTGCCGGGCAAGACGCCAAACACGCCGCCCTCGGCGCACGTGGGCACGCTCCCCGGCGGCGGGGGTTCGGGGAACAGGCAGCGGTAACACGGCCCGCTGCGCGCATCGAAGACGCTCACCTGGCCCTCGAAGCGGAAGATCGAGCCATACACATAAGGCCGCCCCGTCAGCGCGGCCAGGTCGTTGAGCAGGTAACGGGTGGGGAAGTTATCCGTCCCGTCGAACAGAATATCGTATCCCTCGGCGATGCGCATGGCGTTCTCGGCTGTGAAAACCTCGTTGAACACTTCCACAGTGATGTAAGGGTTCAGATCGAGCATCCGCCTGCGCGCAGACTCCACCTTGAGCGTGCCCACCCCTTGCGTGGCGTGGATCACCTGCCGCTGCAGGTTCGACTCATCCACCACGTCATAATCCACCACGCCGATGCGCCCGACCCCGGCTGCAGCCAGGTAAAGCGCCGCCGGAGAGCCCAGCCCCCCGCTGCCCACCAGCAGCACCGAGGCCGATTTCAACTTGCGCTGCCCTTCCAGGCCGACCTCCGGCAAGATCAAATGCCGCGAATAACGCAGCAGTTCAGCTTGAGTCAGGTTTTCCATGTTCTTCACCCATCATTCCGCTAAGTGGTTTTCTCGCCAAGTTCAGCACATTTCCCCTCATCCCCGGCCCTCACCCCGACGGGTGCGCGAAGCGCGCCCCAGAGGGAAAGGGGAGGTAAAAACCCTCTCCCTCTGGGAGAGGGCAGGGTGAGGGAAATATCCAGGAATTAAACGAGCAAACCCCTAAGAAATTCCTCAGGCAGATCATAACACCGGTAAGCCAGGATTTCACCATCCCGGTAGACAAAATGGTGCTCCAGCAGCGCATCGCCGCGGACCACACACGGGCCGAAGCGGTGGATGTTGGAGACGACCTCCGGCGAAGAAAAGACCCACGCCCTGTCCTTCCAGGCCAGTTCACCTTCGTCATTGGCCACCGGGTCACCCGCCGGGGCCTGCGCCGTGAAGATGTACAACCCCCCGGGCGGGATCTCGAACCCTTCCCAGGTGAGCACACCGGCAAAATGCACTTCCTGGAGCGCATACCCGCTTTCTTCGCGGATCTCGCGCAGCATGCTCTGGCGGGGCGTCTCTCCAGGCTCAATTCGCCCGCCGATGCCGTTCCACAGCCCCTGGTTGGGAGGCCTGCGCCGGTGCAGCATGAGGATTTGCTCCCCTCGCTGCAGGAAACACAGGGTGTAAACCAGACTCGCCGCATCCATTCAGCGATTATAAACCAATCGATCCGCCGCTGTTGCCGCAAAGACTATAACGGATCGTATGCATCTTTTTCTGTAAATTGTGGGTCAATCCCCACAATTTACTGAAAACTTGAAACACCGTCCTATAATAGAAGTATGCATCTCATCCTGACCCACGAGCAGGCCGATTTCGATGCCCTGGGGGCTATGCTCGGCGCATACCTGATGAACGAGCACGCCCGCCCCGTCTTGCCGCGGCGGTTGAACCGCAACGTGAAGGCCTTCCTCACCCTGTACGGCGCGGAATTGCCGTTCATCGAGCTCAACGATCTGCCCGCCGAGCCAATCGAGACGGTGACCCTGGTGGATACGCAGGCTCTCGTCACGCTGCGCGGGATGAGCGCGAAAACACTCGTCCAGGTGGTGGATCACCACGCCCTGCGGCCCGACCTGCCGGACACCTGGAAAGTCACCCTCGACCAGGCCGGGGCGTGCACCACGCTCTTCGTCGAAGGGCTGCGCGAGCATAACGGCGTGCTCAGCCCCATCCACGCCACCCTGCTGCTGCTGGGCATCTATGAAGACACCGGCTCGCTGATGTACGCCGGCACCACCCCGCGTGACGCCCGCGCCGTGAGCTACCTGCTCGAGCAGGGCGCCAACCTCGAGATTGCCGGTCTTTACCTCAACCCCGGGCTTTCGGCCGAGCAGCGCGCCGTATATGACCGGCTGCTGGCGACCGCGGTGGATATTCATCTCAACGGGCAGCATATCGTCATCGCATCGGAAGAAGCCCCTGAGATGACCGATGAGATTTCGAGCATCGCGCATAAACTGCGCGACCTGCTGGACCCCGCTGCGCTCTTCCTGCTCGTCCAGACCGGTGAAGGCGTGCGGCTGGTGGCCCGCTCCACCACCGACCAGGTGGATGTATCGGGGGTGGCGGCGCACTTCGGCGGCGGCGGTCACGACCGGGCCGCGGCTGCCCTGGTGAAGGTGCCCTCCGGCGGCTCGCTCCCCTACCAGGCTGCGGGAGAAGCCCCCCTCGCCGCCGTGCAGCGCGAGCTTGTGCGTATCTTGCCCGAACACGTCCGCCCTTCTGCCACTGTCAGGCAGATCATGTCAAGCGAGCCGCTGGTGCTCACACCCGACACGCCGGTGGAGAAGGCATTGAGTTTGATGCAGCGCTACGGCTATGAAGGTTATCCCATTGTGCGCGAAGGCAAGATCATTGGCCTGCTCAACCGGCGCGCCGTAGACCGGGCCGTCTCGCACCGGTTAAAAGTGCCGGTGGGCAGCCTGATGGATGCCGGCGATGTTTCGGTGCAGCCGGAGGACTCGATCGAAAAGCTGCGCGATGTGATGATCAAATCGGGTTGGGGGCAAATCCCGGTGGTCGATCCATCCAACGGTGCGGTCATCGGCATCGTCACGCGCACCGACCTGCTCAAACACCTCAGCGGGCACGTTCCATTGCCGGGCCGGAATAACCTTGCCTCCCGGCTGGATGCCGCCCTGCCCCCCGCGCGGCTGGCGCTGCTGAAAGCCGTCGCCGCCGAGGCGCGCCGCCTGCACCAGGCGGCTTATATTGTGGGCGGTTACGTCCGCGACCTGCTCCTCGGCCGCCCCGGGTTGGATTTCGATGTGGTCGTCGAAGGCGACGCCATCACCCTGGCGCGTGCCCTCGAAAAGCGCTTTGGAGGGCGCGTGCTCGCCCACACCCGCTTCGGCACCGCCAAATGGTCCATCGGCGCCATCCGCAAAGACCTGGCGCGCGCGCTGGGCGATAAAGCCACCCTCAACCCCGCCGACCTGCCCGCCAGCCTGGACTTGATCAGCGCCCGGCGTGAATTCTATGATTATCCCACCGCGCTGCCCACCGTCGAGCGCAGCAGCATCAAGCTCGACCTTCACCGCCGTGATTTCACCATCAACACCATGGCCTTGCGCCTCGATGGGAACCATTACGGCGACCTCTACGATTATTGGGGCGGTCTGCGCGACCTCGAAGCCCGCCTGGTGCGCGTGCTGCACTCGCTTTCCTTTGTGGATGACCCCACCCGGCAGCTCCGCGCGGTGCGCTTTGAGCAGCGCTTCGATTTTCACATCGAAGAACGCACCCTCGAGCTGATGAACGAAGGCCGCCCGCTCATCCGCAGCCTTTCCGGCGACCGCCTGCGCCATGAGTTGAATTTGATCCTCGAAGAGGAAAAGGCCGTCGCCATGCTTCATCGGCTGGACGGGCTTGGCCTGCTCAGCGCCATCCACCCCGACCTATGCTGGTCGGAGGAGGTTGCCCGCGATGTGGAAGCCGCCCTGACGCAGCCCTTCGACCCTGCCTGGGGCCTGCCGGAGCGCGTTGGGAACCTCCCTGCGCGCGTGGCGCTGGCTTACCTGGTCTGGCTGGCGCGCCTGCCCCTTGAGAAGGCGTATTCCATCGGCGAGCGGTTGCGCTTCGCGGGGGCGCTGCTCTCACTGCTGGTCCTGGCCATCCAGGCTCAGCGCGACCTGCCCGGCCTCGACGGCGCACCACCCTCGGTTGCCACACCGCTGCTGGAGGGCATCCCCCCGCTCGCGCTTTATGCGGTCTATCGCCTGACGAAAGACGAGCGGCTCCGAAAGCCCATCCTGGCTTACATCACTGCCTGGCGGCATATCGCCCCAACCTACTCCGGCGAAGACCTGCGCCTGCTGGGCATTCCGCCCGGCCCGCATTATAAGGCCATCCTGAACGAACTGCGCTCCGCCTGGCTGGACGGGAAGATTGCCAATCACTCCAGCGAGCAGGATTTCTTCGCCCGCCTGATCGCCGCCTATCGAGCCGAGAGTGGGGGTAAAAATGGCTGAACTGACCTTGAACCAGCCGTTCTCAGCACCGCTGGATGTGACCGTGCGCCAGGTGCGCGCCGAAGACCTGCCCGGCCTGGAATGGGAAGGCGAATATTCGCACTTCCGGCGCCTGTATGCCGAGGCATACCGGCGCTCTCAGCGCGGTTTGAGCGTCCTCTGGCTGGCCGAACTGGCGGGGCAGACCATCATCGGGCAGGTGTTCGTCCAGCTCACCTGCGACCGGCCCGAGCTGTGCAACGGCATCGACCGCGCCTACCTGTACGCCTTCCGCGTGCGCCCGGCGTTTCGCAGCCTGGGGGTCGGCGCGCTGTTGCTGCGCACCGCTGAAGAGGACCTTCTTGGGCGTGGCTTTATCTACGTGACATTGAATGTAGGGAAAGATAACCCGCGCGCCCAGGCCTTCTACAAGAAGCATGGCTTCACGGTGGTGGCCTCCGAGCCGGGGCGCTGGTCGTACATTGATCAAAACGGGCGCGTCCGCGACGTGGTGGAACCCGCCTGGCGCATGGAAAAACGCCTGGCCTGAGGATTTACTCCAGCGAGGTCAGCATATCCAGCAACATCGAACCGATCAGGCCGTTCTGGCGGGCTTTCTGCGCGGCATCCAACTTCACGCGCAGCTGGGTCTGCCCGGTGCCGTCCTGGAAGACGAGAGTCACATAACCGGGGTTAGGCCCCGGCACAACCCCGGGCGGGAAGTCTTCCAGCACATCGAGCAGCCGTCCCGCCAGGTTCCCAAGCGCAGTCCGGTCTTCGCGGTCCGGCACGACTGCCGTAAAGTAGAAATCCGTCTCCATTGGCGTGAACCGCACGACGGTGTTGTTCAAAGTGTCCACGCAGTTCTCGCCAAAGGCCACCGCCACCGCTTCCACGCCGCCGATGCCGGCTGTGGTCACGGCTTCTTGCAGGCTGGCCGTCTCATCCGGGAGCGACTGGTCGGCATAGACAAAGGCACACGGCAGCGGGGTGGGCGTTTCGGTCGGGGTCGGTTCACCCGGCGTCGGGCTGGGAGGGATTTCCGTCGCGGTGGGCACGATGATCTGGCTGGGGGGAGTGGACACCGGCGAGAAGAACAGCTCGCTCGGGATGCGGCAGCCCGTCAGCAAAAGCGCCAGGGTCATCACAGAAGCGGCGCAGATCAACGTATGGCAGGTTCTATTGCTCATCCCCTCCGTCACCTCGCAGCAGGCCTCGAAACTCCAGCCAGGCGGCTTTACGGCCAAAACGATCCAGGCTGTCGGTGCGCGCGCTGAGCCGGACCAGCGCCTGGAAAGCCTGCACCTCCCGTTCCGTCACGCCCGAACGCGCTTCACCATCATTCTTAAGATGCACATAGAGCAGATAAGTTCCCGCCGGGCTCAACCAGCCGGTCAGCCTGCGGCGGTAAGCCTCGCGGTCCGGCTCGGGCAGGCCGTGGAAGCAGCCAATATCCAGCACAAGGTCGAACGGCGGGCCGGAATGCGCGAAGCGCGTCACATCCCCGCAAATCACCTCGCCCCGCACGCCGGACTGGCCGAGTCTGCGCCGCGCCAGGTTTACAGCCCGTGCGGAAAAATCTACCCCGGTGACGGCCCAGCCCGCTTTGGCCAGGTAGAGCAGGTTCGTGCCCGTGCCGCAGCCCACATCCAGCGCCCGCCCGGGCGGATTCGCCCTCACAAAGGCTTCCACTTCCGGCGGAGTGACCCCCGTATCCCATGGGGGGCTGCCCAGGTAAAGCAGCGCGAAACGCAGCCTGTGAATCAAGCGAGAAATGGATTCCACCGCAGACCTATACCAGGTATCATACAGAAAATCGGCGCGAGAGTCAAAATCGCTTTGACAAGAACGGCATCATACCTTAAAATAGACCGTCGGGGTAACCTCACGGTCTAAATGTACTGATCCCTGATTTGAGGTATTCCTGGGGGGCACGCCTCCATGAATACCTCAAATTGAGCAGCCACCGCCGCGTTGCCCACCAGCAAAAAACAATCAAAAAGGGTTCCATTCATGAAAGAATACCGATCAGAGGCTATCCGCAATGTAGTGCTGATTTCGCACAGCAGCGCAGGCAAGACCATGCTGGCTGAAGCGGCGCTGCATGCCACCGGCGCGACCACCCGCCTGGGCCGCATTGAAGACGGCACCACCACCTCCGACTTCGAAGATGAGGAGATCCGGCGCGGGATTTCCTTGAGCACGTCGGTCATTCCGGTAGAGTATAAAGACTGCAAGGTCAACCTGCTCGACACGCCCGGCTACCTGGACTTCATCGGCGAAGTCATCTCCGCGATGCGCGTTGCCGACGGCGCGGTTGTCCTCATCGACTCGGTCGCCGGCGTAGAGGTCGGTACCGAGATCACCTGGCAGCAGGCTGATAAATTCAACCTTCCGCGACTGGTCGTCATCAACAAGATGGATCGCGAAAACGCCAGCTTCCAGAAGGCGTTGAATGCGATCCAGGAATATTCCGCTACCCGCTTGATCCCCGTTCAGCTGCCGTGGGGCGAGAAGGCTGCCTTCCAGGGCGTGATTGACCTGCTCACCATGAAGGCCTACAAGGGCGATGGCAAAACCGTCGTTGACATTCCCGCCGAATTTGCCGCCGAAGCCGAAGCCGCGCGCACGGCATTGATCGAAGCCGCCGCCGAAGGCGAAGATGCCCTGCTCGAAAAATACCTCGAATCGGGCGAGCTTTCGAGCGAGGAAATCCTGCGCGGGCTGGTTGCGGTCACCCGCAGCCGGAGCTTCATCCCGGTGTTCGTTGCCGCCGGTGCCGCCGAAATCGGCATCCTCCCCTTGCTCGATGCCATCATCAACCTGCTCCCCTCCCCGGCCGCCATTCCGCCGGTGCAGGCGCAGGGTAAAGACGCCCCCGAAGAGCTCAGCGCGACCGATTCAGGCCCACTGGCCGCTTATGTTTGGAAGACCACCGCCGACCCCTTCGTGGGTAAACTGACGTATTTCCGCGTCTATTCCGGGATGATCACCTCCGACTCGCGCGTTTGGAACCAGAATAAGAGCGTGGAAGAGCGCCTTGGCACCATCGCCTTCATCCGCGGGAAGGAAACCATTCCCACCAAGGTGGTCCACGCGGGCGATCTCGGCATCGTGCCCAAGCTGGCCGAAACCTCCACCGGCAACACGCTCTGCGACCGCGCTCACCCGCTCACCCTGCCCGAGCCGCAGTACCCGGGCGCGCTCTACCGCGTGGCCATCAACCCCAAGACTCAGGCCGATTCCACCAAGATCTCGCCCACCCTCACCCGCCTGTGCGAAGAAGACCGCACCCTCTCCTGGTATATGGAACCTGCCACCAACCAGACCATTCTGCAAGGCATGGGCGACCAGCACATCGACGTGGCTCTGCGCCGCGCCGAGACGAAATTCCAGGTCAACCTGGTGGCGTCTGAACCGCGCATTCCCTACCGCGAGGCGATCACCCGCAAGGGACAGGCCATGTACCGCCACAAAAAGCAGACCGGCGGCGCTGGCCAGTTCGGCGAGGTGCACCTGCGCATCGAACCACTCGCCGAAGGTGACTTCGAGTTCGTCAACGATGTCTTCGGCGGCTCGATTTCCAACAGCTACATGCCCGCCATCGAAAAGGGCATCCGCGCCACGATGAACGAAGGCATCCTGGCCGGTTACCCGATCAACGCGCTCAAGGTATCGGTCTTCGACGGCAAAGAACACCCTGTGGATTCCAAGCCAATCGCCTTTGAAATCGCCGGGCGCGAAGCCTTCAAACTGGCCTTCATGGATTCAGGCCCGGTGCTCAACGAGCCGATCATGAACGTTGAAATCACCGTGCCCGAAGCCAACATGGGCGATGTTTTGGGCGACCTGAACACCCGCCGGGCGCGTGTCCAGGGCATGAACAGCGAACGCGGTCATTCGATCATCAAAGCCCACGTGCCGCTGGCCGAGATGCTGCGCTACACCACTCAGCTTCGCTCCATGACGGGCGGGCGCGGATTCTTCACCATGGAATTCGACCATTACGAGACGGTCCCCTCGCACATCGCCCAGGAGATCATCGCCCAGGCGCAGAAGGAAAAGAAGCAAGAGTAGGCAGTCCAGGCAAACAGCAGGAACGTTTCGAGGATGCAGCGCGGCTGCATCCTCTCTTTTTTTCTGCTCAAGCCAAAGGCTGGTACAATGTAGCCTGTCGCAGGCGCTGAAAGGCCGCGAACCCACCTCATTGAAGGACCGCCCGGATGCACGTTCACGAATTGACCGCCGCTATGGACCGCTTCGTGCGCTCGAAAGGCTGGTATGAGCCTGAGAGCCCGCGGCCTCAAACCCCGCGGAACATTGCCATTTCACTCTCACTCGAAGCCAACGAAGTGCTGGAGCACTTCCAATGGAAGGAAGAGATCGAGCACCCGGCCGAACTGGCAGGCGAACTTGCCGATGTGGCCCTCTATCTGCTCCAGCTGGCCCAGATCGCCGGGATCGACCTGGAGCAGGCCATCCTCGATAAACTCGCCGCCAACCAGGGCCGCACCTGGGATGCCGGATGAAGGGAGCGACGGTATGCGGGTGACCATTTTTGGAGGGACCAAACCCCGCCCCGGCGAACCGGAATACGCCGCGGCCTATCACCTGGGGCGGATGCTGGCCGAAGCCGGGCACACCGTCGTCACCGGCGGCTATATGGGCACGATGGAAGCCGCCTCGCGCGGCGCTAACGAGGCCGGGGGCCATGTGATCGGCGTGACGTGCGAAGAGATCGAGCGCTGGCGAAAAACACCCGCCAACCCATGGGTGCTCGAAGAGCGCAAGGTGCCCAGCCTGCAGGAGCGCATGGTCCTGCTGATGGACCTTGGCGAGTGTTTCATCGCCATGCCCGGCGGAGTGGGCACGCTGGCCGAGATCACCCTGCTTTGGAACCGCATGATCGTCGAAGCCGCCCCGCGCAGGCGGTTGATCCTGGTGGGAGATGGCTGGCGCAGCACGTTCGAAGGTTTGTTTGGCAGCATGGATGGCTACTTCCCGGCCGCGCATCGCTCTCTGTTGACCTTCGTCTCAGATGCAGCCGGGGCATTTGCCGCATTGAACGGGTAAGAAACCGCAAATAGCCTTATAATTCAGTTTCGATCCAGCAATCGAGAAGCTCAACTACACGCAAAGAGGAAGAATGGCAGAAGAGAAACTCACCCCACAGGCCGAGAACTTTTCCGAATGGTATAACCAGATTGTCCAAAAAGCCGACCTCGCCGATTACGCCCCGGTGCGCGGGTGCATGGTGGTCAAGCCGTACGGCTGGGCTCTATGGGAGAACATCCAGGCGGCGCTCGACCGGCGCTTCAAAGCCACCGGGCATGTCAACGCCGCTTTCCCGATGCTCATCCCGATGAGCTTCCTCGAAAAGGAGAAGGAGCACGTCGAAGGGTTTTCGCCCGAGCTCGCGGTCGTCACCCACGGCGGCGGCGAAAAGCTGGAAGAGCCGCTGGTCGTCCGCCCGACCTCCGAAACCATCATCGGCTACATGTATTCCAAATGGGTCAAGTCTTACCGTGACCTGCCGATTTTGATCAACCAGTGGGGCAGCGTGGTGCGCTGGGAGATGCGCACGCGGCTCTTCCTGCGCACCGCCGAGTTCTACTGGCAGGAAGGCCACACCGTCCACGCCACTTCGGATGAAGCCATGGCCGAAACGCGCCTGATGCTGGATACCTACCGCGATTTCGCCGTCGAAGACGGCGCCGTTCCGGTCATCCCCGGCCGCAAGAGCGAATCGGAGAAGTTCGCCGGGGCCGTGAGTAGCTGGACGATCGAAGGGATGATGCGCGACACGCGCGCGCTGCAATCGGGCACGTCGCACTATTTTGGGCAGAACTTCGCCCGCGCGTTCGACATCAAATTCCTCGACCAGAACAACGAGCTGCAATTTGCCTATACGACGTCCTGGGGGCTTTCCACGCGCTTTGTCGGCGCCATCATCATGACCCACGGAGACGACCAGGGTTTGATGCTCCCTCCGCGCCTCGCGCCCATCCAGGTGGTCATCGTTCCCATTTACCGCGACGACGCAGAACACAGCCTGGTGATGCCGGTTGTGGAACGCCTGCAAAAGGAACTGGGCGAATCTTTCCGCGTGCATGTTGACCTGCGCGATGGATTGACGCCGGGGTTCAAGTTCAACGATTGGGAAATGCGCGGGGTTCCGCTGCGCATCGAAGTGGGGCCAAAGGATGTGGAGAAGCACTCGGTTGCCCTCGCCCGCCGCGACCGCCCCGGCAAGGCCGGAAAATCCTTTGTGCCCCAGGAAGGGCTGGCCCAGACAGTCGGCGAGACGCTCAAGGAAATCCAGGCCGCCCTCCTGGCGCGCGCCATCGCCTTCCGCGACGAGCACATCTTCGCCGTGCGCAGCTATGCCGACCTGACCGACGCCGTCCAGAAAGGCTGGGCGCTGGCCTGGTGGTGCGGCAGCCCGGAATGCGAAGCGAAAGTGAAGGAAGACACCAAAGCCACCACGCGCTGCATCCCGCTCGACCAGGAGAGCGGCGACGGCCTGTGCGTGGTGTGCGGCAAACCCGCCCGCGAGAAGATCTACTTCGCCCGCGCTTATTAGAACCGGAAACAGCACACGGGCTTTACGTGCCGCGCGCCTGCCTGCCTATGCCTTCTGTCGAACTGACTCGCCTTCGCGATCAAATCTTCCGCATTCTCACCTATATCGACCGGCCGGACGAATTTCGCCGCGCGCTGGTGAACATGCTCGAGCAGTACGGCGAGCATGCTTACCGCGCCGGCGAAGCCGTCTCATCCAGGCCGCTCCTGCCCGCCTTCAGGGCCCCGGCCCTGGTGATGCGCCAGCTGGAGCTTGAACTTAGCGCCGCCGCGCACCGTCAACCCGATTTGCTGCTCGCCTGCGCCGGAGCGCTCTGGCAAGAGGCGCACATGGAGCCGCGCCTGCTGGCAGCCACGATTCTGGGGCAGATCCCCGCCACGCACGCCGAGCCGGTGCTCGCCAGCCTGCATGCATGGATGCGCCCGGCGGAAGACCGCCAGGCGCTGGATGCGCTCCTGGAGCGCGGCACGGTCACACTGCGGCGCGCCGCCCCCGATGGACTTTTCAGGCTGATCCAGATGGGCCTGGGTACGCCCGGACCGGAGAATCAACGCCTGGCTTTGCTGCTCATCGAGGTGATCGTCTCCGACCCACAATTCGCCAACCTGCCCCCCATCTTCCGGTTGATATCGCCGCTGCTGTCCGCGCCGCCTGCGAGGTTGATCAACGACCTGCACCACAGCCTGGCAGCCCTGGCGCGCCGAACGCCTGCTGAAACGGCGTACTTCCTGCGCCAGACGCTGGCCACCAGTTCCGACCCGGCCACTGCGCGCCTGGTGCGGCGAATGGTCTCGGAATTCCCGCCGGAGATGCAAAGCTCTCTCCGAACCGCTTTACGCTCTCGCAGTGTGATTTGACAAGGTTCACAATATCTCACCAATATGGTATAATTCCAGCCGTTGACTGGTCCTGCCCCCGGCGCCGCTGGAGGTATGGAGACCTGCAAGAATCATTTTTGGAGAAGCAGAGGTCATGTCCTTAACAAGAGATCAGAAAGACACTTTGATCACGACGTACAAACGTCATGATACCGATACTGGCTCACCCGAAGTCCAGATCGCATTGTTAACCACCCGTGTCAACCAGCTCACCGAGCACCTGCGCGCGAACAAGCACGACGAATCTTCCCGCCGCGGCCTGCTCAAGCTGGTCGGTCAGCGCCGCCGGCTGCTGGCCTATCTGCGCCGCAAGGACTATGCGCGTTACCTGGCTTTGGCCGAGCGCTTGAACTTGAGGATCAAGTAAAGCAATCGCAGCGCTGAGTAGATGGTGCGATACCGGCCATCTACTCTTTTTTTGCGAATTTAGAACATTGGCGCCGCACTGGTTGGGAATTGAATCGTGATGAGGAAGCCGCATTCCTCTTCAAGCTTCAGTCCCTAATCGAGCGGGGCGCCAGACAAAGGGATTCATCATGAAACCAGAAGCAAAACAATACACCGCCATCGTTGGCGGCCGTCCCATCGTGTTTGAGACGGGTAAACTCGCCGGCCAGGCCGGCGGAGCAGTGACCATTCGCCTCGGCGATTCGATGGTCTTTGCCTCAGCCACCATGTCTTCCACCATCCGTGAAGGCATCGATTTCTTCCCCCTGCAGGTGGAATACGAAGAACGCATGTACGCCGGCGGGCGCATCCCGGGCAGCTTCTTCCGCCGCGAAGGCCGCCCATCCACCGAGGCCATCCTCACCGCCCGCCTCACCGACCGCCCCTTGCGCCCGCTCTTCAACCAGGAGATGCGCAACGAGGTCCAGGTGATCATGTTCTCGCTTTCCGCCGACCCCGAGAACCCACTGGATATCCTCTGCATCAACGCCGCCTCCGCGGCCTTGATGATCTCGGATATCCCCTGGGCCGGGCCGGTCGGCGCGGTGCGCGTCGGCAGGTTGAACGGGGAGTTCGTTCTCAACCCCACCTTCAGCCAGATGGAAGCCTCCGAGCTTGACCTGCGCATTGCAGGCACGAGCGACGCCATTTTGATGGTCGAATGCGGCGCGGAGGAAGTTCCGGATGAGGTGATGGTCGATGCCCTTCAGTTTGGTCACAATGCCATCCAATCCCTCGTCGAAGCGCAGCTGCAAATGGCCGCCGAAGTCGGCAAACCCAAGCGCGAAGTGACGCTCTACCCGGTGGATGCCGACCTGCTCAAACAGGTCGAAGAAAAAGCCGCGCCTGGGCTGATCGCCGCGCTCGATAAACCGCACGACAAAGCCCAGCTTTACAGCGAGGTGGATGAGCTGGAAGCCTCCCTCGTCACCGAACTCGGCGGAGAAGACGGCTCGCTGGCCGGTCAGGTGAAGACGGCTTTCGAGGAAGTGTACAAGAAGGTCGTCCGCGAGCGCATCCTCACCAAGGGCATCCGGCCTGACCACCGCAAGACCACCGAAATCCGCCCCATCTGGTGCGAGGTGGACATCAGCCCCCGCGCGCATGGGTCTGGCCTCTTCACCCGTGGAGAGACGCAGGTGCTCACGCTGGCGACCCTCGGTACCCCCAAGGAAGCCCAGGAGATCGACTCGCTCAGCCCCGAGGTTTCGAAACGCTATATCCACCATTACAATTTCCCGCCCTACTCCACCGGCGAGGTGAAGCCCCTGCGCGGGCAATCGCGCCGCGAGATCGGTCATGGGGCGCTGGCCGAGCGCGCGCTCGAACCGGTCATCCCAGCCGAAGAAAGCTTTCCCTATACGCTGCGCCTCGTCTCTGAGGTGCTCAGCTCGAACGGCTCCTCCTCCATGGCCTCGGTTTGCGGTTCGACCCTCGCGCTGATGGACACCGGCGTGCCGATCAAAGCCCCCGTGGCCGGCGTGGCGATGGGCCTGATCAAAGAAGGCGATAAATACGCCATCCTGACCGATATCCAGGGCCTGGAAGACCACCTGGGCGATATGGACTTCAAGGTGGCAGGCACCACGCAGGGCATCACCGCCCTGCAGATGGATATCAAGATCAAGGGCATCACGCCTGAGATCATGTCCAAGGCGCTGGAACAGGCTCGCTCAGCCCGGCTGGAAATCCTCGACAAGATGCTGGCAGTCATCCCGCAGCCGCGCCCCGAGCTGAAGCCGCACGTGCCGCGCGTCAGCATCATCAAGATCCCGATCGATAAGATCGGCGCCATCATCGGCCCGGGCGGTAAGAACATCCGCGCCCTGCAGGAAGAAACCAGCACCAAGATCGACATCGAAGACGACGGCACGGTGTACATCGCCGCGACCAACAAAGAGAACGAGATGGCCGCCCGCGAACGCATCGAAGCCATCACCGAGACGCCCCAGATCGGCCGGATTTACACCGGCAAAGTGGTGCGCATCACCGACTTCGGCGCGTTCATCGAGATCCTGCCGAACATCGACGGCATGGTGCACATCTCGCAGCTCGATTCCGAGCGCGTCAACAAGGTGGAAGATGTGGTCAACCTGGGCGACGAGGTCACCGTCATGGTCACCAACATCGACCCCGAAGGCAAGATCCGCCTCTCCCGCCAGGCTGTCCTCGAAGGCTGGACCCCCGAAGAAGCCATGGAAAACGACCGCAATTCACGCAGCCGGCCTTCTTCCGGGCAGCGCTCCGGCGGAGACCGCAACGGCGGTGGAGGCTACCGCGGCGGCGGTGATCGCGGCGGTAACAACTACCGCGGCGGAGACCGTGGCAGCCGCGGCGGCGATCGCTCCGGCGACCGCGGCCCGCGCCGCAGATAGGCAGATAGCCTTTTGGAATCAAAAAGAGCGGGTGCAACTACCCGCTCTTTTTGATTTCCCGTGCCTACCCCAGCCAATCCACCACGTAATCTTCCAGGTTTTCCATATCGGCATCTTTTTCCTCGACCACCCGGTAACGCACCGAAATACCCGCCCGGTGGACGGATTCGCGGTCGCCGGAGACGAGGGGATGCCACCATTCCAGGTCCTTGCCTTCGGCCAGCAGGCGGTAAGCGCAGGTTTTAGGCATCCAGTTCAACTGCTTCACCAGGTCAGAATCGAGCACAAGGCAGGTGGGCACCAGCCGCGCACGGTTCGGGTAGTCGGTGCAGCGGCAGCGGTAGGTATCGAGCAGGCGGCACACCACGTTGGTGTAATACAGTTCGCCGGTCTCTTCGTCCTGGAGCTTATACAGGCAGCAGCGCGCACAGCCGTCGCACAGTGCTTCCCACTCTTCCCGGTTCATTTCAGCCAGGCTTTTATGTTTCCAGAATTCGGGCGTAAGCATCAGATTCCAGTCTTACCGCCTTGCGTGGGCAGGTAGGGCATCGCCGGGCCGTCGATGTGCAGCAGTTCGGCCAGGGCGGCGCGCATGGCCGTGCGGTCATCCCAGGCATATTCCGTTTCGCCAAAGCACATCGATTGCTCATGGCCTTTGCCGCAGGCGATCACCAGGTCTTCGTTCCCGGCCAGGCGAACCGCTTTGCGCATGGCCTCTCCCCGGTCGGGCACAATGAGCACCGATTCACCGATTCTCCCCCCTTTGGCCTCTGCGCCGGCGCTCATCTCCGCCAGGATGCCCTCCAGCGGCTCGTTGCGCGGGTCTTCCGCGGTCAGGATGGTTAAATCCGCCAGCTCCGCCGAGACTTCGGCCATCATGCGTCGCTTCTCGCGGTCGCGCAGCCCGGCCGAACCAAAGATGGCAATCACCTTGCCTGGAGCCATTTGGCGGGCGGTGATGAGCGCCTGCCTGAGCGCGTTTGGGGTGTGTGCAAAATCCACCACTGCCAGGAAAGGCTGCCCCATGTGGATGCGCTCCATGCGCCCCGGCACGCCGCGCAGCGCGGCGATTCCCTGGGCCGCCACTGCCGGGTCGATGCCCAGCCCCATCACGGTGGCGCAGATAGCCGCCAGGCAGTTGGAAACGTTGTACGGCCCTACCAGCGTCGTGCGAATGTACTGGCGAAAATCCGGCCCGACGGCGGTAAAACTGGAGGCGTCAGGCCCATACTGGATGTTTTCGGCGTGGACGGTCGCCTCGCCCTGAATACTATACGAAATTCTGCGCGGGCCGGTCAGCTCACTCATGTAGGCGTATGAGCGGTCGTCGCGGTTCAACACCCCCATGCGCGGGTTACCGCGCGGCTTTGGCGGCGTCTGCCCAAGCATGCGGAAGAGCATCCCCTTGGCAGCCAGGTAGGCCTCGTAGGTGCCATGGAAATCCAGGTGCTCGTGAGTCACGTTGGTCAAGACGGCCAGGTCGAATTCACAGCCTGTGACGCGGTGCTGCACCAGCCCGTGAGATGTGGCCTCAATGACGGCATGGGTCAACCCGGCGGCGCGCATGCGCGCCAGGTAGCGCTGCACTTCGGGCGCTTCGGGCGTGGTGACGTGAAAGCCCGTATCAACCACCTCATCGCCCAGCATGGCATTGACAGTAGAAATCACCCCGGCGCGCAGGCCGGCAGCCGTCAGAATGCTGTAGAGCAGGTTCGAGGTGGTCGTCTTCCCGTCGGTGCCGGTCACGCCGATCACGGTCATCTCGTGGCCAGGGTGGCCGTAGAATCCCGCCGCAAGGTACGCCAGGGCTTCGCGAGAATCACGCGCGCGCAGATACGGCACGCTCAGGCCGCTCAGCTCGCGCATCCCCACCACAGCCACAGCCCCGCGCTCGATGGCCTGAGGGATAAAATCATGCCCGTCTGCTTTCATCCCGCGATGAGCCACAAAAATGTTCCCGGGTTGCAGCTCGCGGTGGTTATAGGTCACGCCGGTCACCAGGGTCGCAGGCAGCTCTCCGGCCTGGCAAATCCCCCTGGGCAGATCGGCGAACAAATCACGCAGTGTCTTGTGGACGAATCCGGTCATATTCTTAACCTGTGTGTATTATTTTAAACCAAAACCGGGACCTGGCGAACAGTCAATTCGCCGGCCCCGGCGTAAATTCGCAGACCAGTTTAGCGCAGGCTCTGGCGGAGTTCGTCCAGCTGCCCGGCTACCGACCCATCCACAATGCGGTCGCCCACGCGCACGATCAACCCGCCGAGAATCGAAGGGTCCACCTTGAAGGCCACCGTGGCGGCCCCGCCCATGCGGGCGAGCACGTCGCGCTTGACAATTTCCTGTTCCTCGCTGGTCAGGGGCAATGCGCTTGTCACCTCGGCCATCTGGCCGTCGAGGTCGCGCGCATCGGCCAGGACGACCACACGCCCGCCCTTGACGCCAGAGAAGAACTCAGCCAGCAGCTCGCGCTGGCGTTTCTCATCCATGCTCGCGCCGATCAGCTTCTGCGCCGCGGCAATCGCCAGGGCAGCCACCTGCCCGCGCAGTTCAGCCAGCATGCGGTTGCGCTCGCCTTCCAGCTCGGTCAGCGCCGCCGCCCGCGATTTCGCCACGTCGGCCTCGGCCTGCGCGCGGATTTCTTCTTCCACGTGCTCGGCGCGCTCGGTGGCATCTCGCATCGTTTCGGCAGCTTTTGCCTGGGCCTCGGCGATGATGCGCCCGGCCTCTTTTTCAGCGTTGGCGCGCGCTTCGGCGGCAATGCGTGCGTCTTCGAGGCCCTGGGCAATCGTCTGGCGGCGCTTTTCCATCATCGCAGTCAGCGGGCCAAACACCCAGGCGCGCAAAACGATAAAAATGATGGCAAACGAGCAGATATAGACAATCAAATACCCGAGATTAATCCCTAATGCTTCCAAGTCAGCGCTCCTTTACCCAGGCCGGCTCACAGAACGAACAGCATCAGGAAGGCGATGACCAGGCAGTAGATCGCGATCGCTTCCGAGAAGGCAATCCCCAGGATCATGTTGGTCAGTAGGTTGCCATAGGTATCCGGGTTGCGGGCCATGCCTTCCAACGCGCCTTGAACGCTCAAACCGATCCCGACACCGGCGCCCAGCGCGCCGATCATCGATAGACCGGCCCCAATGAACTTTGCGGCTTCGATAATGTCGCCAGTCATCTTCTCATATCCTCCTGAAAACCATAATGCGTGATGATCTCGTCCTGCCGGCCCGGCTTAATGGGCTTCCTCGGCGTGCTCGCCGCCGTGCCCGCGCGTGGCCTGCGCCATGAAGACCATCGTGAGCATGCCAAAGACGAAGGCTTGAATGGCCCCGACGAACACCTCGAACAGGACAATGAACGATTGCATGAAAACCGGGATGAGCGAGCCGACCAGGAAGAGCAGCACCGCCCCGGCGAACATATTGCCAAACAACCGGAAGCTGAACGAGAGCACTTTCGAGAGCTCCGAAATAAGCTCCAGCAGCCCCACCAGGAAGTCCATTGCTCCAAAGAAGGGCTTCTTGAACAGGTTGGTCACATTGAAGAACTTGAGGAAGTACTTCGCGCCTTGCGCCCGCACGCCGATCACCTGTGTCATCAACACGGAGATCAACGCCAGCGCCACGGTGAAGTTCAGGTCGGTCGGCAGGCCGCGGAGGAAGGGCGTCACCAGGTAGCCCGTCTGGCCCTCTTCCACCTCGCCGGGCAGAATGCTGTACGCCCCGCTCCACAACTCCACGCGCGGATGCCCGCCCTCGTGCGCTTCGTGGAGGAAACCGAACGTTTCCACAATGGGTGTCAGCTTCATCAAGTTGCCGACCAGGACGAAAATCACGATCGTAGCAAACCATGGGAAGACCATGCGGGCGTACTTGCCCGCGGAAGATTCCGTCAGGTTATACAGCGCTTCGACGGCCGTTTCCATCAAAGCCGCCACGCCCTTCGTCACCAGCGACCCGCCGCGCAGCGATTGCTTGACTGCCCAGGCCATTCCGATGATCACCAGCATGACCAGCACGAGCATGATGAGCGTGTTGGTCAGGTAAATATCGCCGATGCCGGGGATGCTCAGAGGGGTCTTACTGACGTTTTCAGGCGCAACCTGGATGTGCGGCTGCACCGGCTTCACCAGGATCACGCCGATGATATTCAAGACAATGAAAAGCAAAACCCAATACCGATGTTTGATGCCCAGGGGGCCACGGCTAAACGGTTTCTCCAATGCCAGCCTCCTACTCCTTTGGCGCTTGCAGGTTAGCTTTTATTTTTGCGGTGGCGCCGCGCACCACCAGGAACATGAGAACCAGCGAGATTGGAATGCTGGCGATCACCAAAATGAGCGTGATGAGCGGCCTGGTATGGAACTGCGCATCCAGCCAAAGCCCCCCAAGAACAGCGCCCAGCACGATCACCAATGTCAGGCAGCCGACTTGCCCGGCGATCCCCGCGAGTGTAAGATTTAGCCAGCGGCGCTTTGGGTCAGAGGGCACAGGCGTCTGTTGGCTCATCGGCATGGATTATAACATAAGCGGATTTAATCCGTCAACTTTAGAACCACCCGCCCGCCGTCGAAAGCGATAACCCATACATCGGAGCGAAAACCGTTCCCAGGAAGAGGATGCCCGCCACGCACACCAGCAGCGCCACCCGCCAGGATGCGCTCACCGGCAGGGCGTGCTCATCCGTCCCGGGCCGGTAAATGATCTTCAGGACCGTCAGGTAGTAGTACAGCCCCACCACCGAGGTCAACACGCCCAGCACGGCCAGCCAGATCTGCCCGGCCTGCACGGCCGCGCCAAAAACGAGCAGCTTGCCAAAGAAGCCGCTCAACGGGGGGATGCCCCCCAGCGAAAGCAGCGCCGCCAGCATGGCCAGCCCAACGGTGGGGTTGCGGCGGCCAAGCCCGGTGTACGCGTCCAGGTCATCCGAGCCGACCTCGCGCCCCACCAGCCAGACAATGCCAAAGGCGGCCAGGTTGGTCACCAGGTAAGAGGCCAGGTAATACACCGCGCCTGCCGCCCCGAAGGCCGAATGCGCCGCCACGCCCACCAGCATGTAGCCGGCCTGCGCGATCGAAGAATAGGCCAGCAGGCGCTTGATGTTGCGCTGCGCCAGGGCCAGGAAGTTGCCGATCACCATGCTGACGGCCGCCAAAATGCCTACCACCAGCGACCAGAAGGAAGCCACCTCCGGGAAAACCGCCATCAAAACGCGCACGAGGACGGCAAAACCCGCCGCCTTGGAAGCCGTGGACAGGAACCCCGCCACCGGCGTGGGCGCTCCTTCATAGACATCCGGCGCCCAAAAGTGGAACGGCGCGGCCGAAATTTTGAAACCGAACCCCACCAGCACCAGCATGGCCGTCCCGCCCAGCACCAGCGGAGAAAGGCCGCCGGTTTTCGCCAGGTCTGCGATCTCATACAGGTTCGTCGTGCCGGTGAAACCCCACAGTAGGCTGAAGCCGTAGAGCATGACCGCCGAGGTCATCGCCCCATAAAGCAGGTACTTGATGCCGGCCTCGACGGATTTCTGGTCCAACACACGAAAACCCGCCAGGATATACAGCGGCAGGGAGGTCGTCTCGATTGCCAGGTAGAGCATGATCAGGTTCGAAGCGCTCGCCATCAGGCTCATGCCCAGCGTAGATACCACCACCAGCGCGCAGAACTCTCCATAGCGCTTCGAGATATGCTCGCTTGCACCGAGCAGCACGGTCACCGCCGCGCCTAGGAGAAAGATGAGGCGGAAGGTAAAAGCCGGCCAGTCGACGCGCAGCATACCCCCAAAGATCAGCTGAGGCTGCTCGGCGGGGCGGGCAAATAAGGCCGCCATCACCGCTACCACCAACAGCCCGCCGGCCGTCACCCACCCTAACAGGATTTTCTGGTTTCCTTTCGCAATCAAATCCAGCGCCAGGATGATGGCCGCCAATCCGGCCAGGCCCAGTTCGGGCAGAATTGCCAGCAGCATGGACGGTTGAAAGGTCAGGTCCACTTATGCACCTCCCACCAGCGCGAGGATGGGCGTCACGCCCGATTGAATCAACGGCGCCATCTTTGAAAGGGTTGGGAAGACCCCGATTAAGATCATCAGCGCAGCCAGCCCTCCAACCACCAGTTTGTCCATCAGGCTCACATCGCCCACGGTTTCGTCGAGTTTCGGAGGGATGGTACCGAAGAACACCCGCCCCACCACGAGGAGGATGTAGCCCGCGGTGACGATCACCCCCAGCACGGCGATGATGGCCACCAGCGGAAGCGTCTTCCAGGCGCCCATGAAGATCGGAAACTCGGCCACGAAGCCCGAGAACCCCGGCATGCCCATCGAAACCAACCCGGCGATGATGAAGCCGACCGCCGCGACGGGCATCTTGCGGAACAAACCGCCCAGCTCGCCGATATTGCGCGTGTGCGCCCGGTCATAGACCATGCCGACGACAGCAAAGAAGAGCGCCGTCATGATGCCGTGCGAGAACATCTGCATGCCTGCCCCAAGCAGGCCTTCGTTATTGAGCGTGGCGAAGCCGATCAACACCAAACCCATGTGCGAAACGGAGGAAAAGCCGATGACGTACTTGAAATCCGTCTGGATCAAAGCGATCAGTGCGCCATAGACGACGTTGACCGTCCCCAGGGCCAGGATCAACGGCGCCCAAAAGTGTGCGCCATCCGGCAGAAGCATGATGGCCACGCGCAGGGCAGCGAAGGCGCCCACCTTCATCTCCACGCCTGCCAGCAGCATCGAGACGGCTGTCGGGGCAGCCACATGGCCATCGGGCGCCCAGGAATGGAAGGGGAAAATGCCCCCGAGGATGGCGAACCCCCCAAAGACCACCAGGAACCAGGTCTGCTGGAAGGCGCGCGAGAAACCGGCCTTTTCCAGCGTAAGCATATCGAAGCTGTTCTGCCCGGCGGCAAAGTACATGGCCAACACGCCCACCAGCGAGACCACCGACCCCAGGAACAGGTAAAGGGTCAGCTTCATCGAGCCGTAGTCGCGTGTTTTAGGGTAACCCCACAGGGCAATCATCAGGTACTTGGGGAATACCGCCAGTTCGAAGAAGAAGAACACCATGAACAGGTCCAGCGAGCAGAAGACGCCCTGCACGCTGGCCCCCAGGAACATCAAATAAGCGAAGAACTCGCGCGGCCGTTCTTCCACCCGCCAGGAGATCATCACGCCCGAAGTCACCACCAGAGCGCCCATCAACACCAGCGGCGTGCTGATGCCATTCACTCCGGCGTAATAGGAGATGCCAAGCTGCTTCACCCACCAGAAACGTTCGACGAACTGGTAACCGCCCTGGGCCACGTCATATGCGATGAAGACCACCACCGCCAGCACCAGGTCCAGCACGGCGGCAGTGAGCGCAATGATGCGCACGGCCTGCTTGCGCTCAGCCGGCAGCGCCAGGATGACCAGCCCGGCAGCCAGGGGAAGGAAGATGATCAGGCTCAAGATAGGGAAGCTCATCCGGGGCTCCTTAGAACCACATGCTCACGGCGCGGTTGATCACATCCAATATCCACGCCGGCCAGACGCCAATCACAAGGATCATCACCATCAACGGGGCAATCACCGCGATTTCGCGCAGGTCGATCTCGCTGAGGTGACCGCTCCACTTCGGGTTGAGCGGCCCGTGCAGCACTTTCCACAGCGCCTTCAGGGTGTAAGCGCCGGTGAAGAACAAGCCAACCATCGAGATGGCCGTCGCCGCGGTGAAGACAGGCCACGCGCCGCGCACCACCAGGAATTCCGAGACGAACCCGTTCAAGCCCGGCAGGCCGAGCGAAGCCATGGAGGTGAAGATGAGGATCGTCCCATACACCGGCAGCAGCGCATATAGCCCGCCAAAGGCGTTCAGGTCGCGGGTGTGGGCGCGCTCGTAGATCACCCCCACCAGGAAGAACATCCCGGCCGAATAGAGGCCGTGGTTGAACATCTGCAGCACCGCGCCGTTGAGGGCAATCACTCCATCGGCTGTACCGGCCGCCCATGCCGCCGTGGCGATGCCCAGCACCACAAAGCCCATGTGGTTGATGGACGAATACGCCACCAGGCGCTTGAAGTCATCCTGACCAAAGGCCCCCAACCCGCCCAGGACAATTGCCAGGGTGGCCAGGGCCGCCAGCCAGCCAGCATACTGGTGCGCTTCTGCCGGGAAGAGCGGCAGCACCATGCGGATGAAACCAAACGCGCCCAGCTTGAGCAGCACACCCGCCAGGATCATCGAGCCTGCCGTGGGGGCCTCGGTGTGCGCATCCGGCAGCCAGGTGTGGAACGGCCAGACCGGCACCTTCACCGCGAAGGCAATCACAAAGGCCCAGAAAGCCACCGATTTCACCGTCGCCAGCGGCAGGCCCATCAATACCCCGCCCGGAAGCTCCAGCCCGGGCCAGATGCTGAGCAGCTTCTGGAAGTCATACGTCCCGGCCACCACGCCGATGAGCTGCGTGGCCAGCAGCAGCCCCAGCGAGCCGCCCATGGTGTACAGGATGAACTTGAGGGAAGCATAATTACGCTTCTCGCCGCCCCATTGGTTGATCAGGAAGTACATCGGAACCAGCCCGACCTCCCAGAAGACGAAGAAGAGCAGCAGGTCGAGCGACATGAACACGCCCAGCATGCCGGTTTCCAGCAGCAAGAAGAGCACCATGTAGGCTTTGATCTTCTCGTTGATGCTGAAGGAAGTCAGCACCGCCAGCGGGGTGAGCAGCGTGGTGAGGATCACCATCGTCAGGGCAATGCCGTCCACGCCGAGGTGGTAAGCCGAGTTGATCGCCGGGTACCATGCGGCCAGCTCAATGAACTGGAACTTCTCACCGGCCGGGTCAAACCCTCGCCACAAGAGCAGGGAGAAGAAGAACGGCACCAGGCTGGCCGCCAGCGTGAACCAGCGCAGCAGGCCGGGTTTATCGCGCGGCAGGAGCAGCAACACCAGCGCCGCCACCGCAGGCGAGAACAGGATGATCGTCAGGAGATGGGCATTGATGAATGGCATCTCAGTTACCTCCCCGACCCGGGAATACGAGCACGAACAGCAGCCCGGCCAGCACCACCAGCGCGACGGTGAGGATCATATACTGCTGCACGCGTCCGGTCTGCACCGCGCGCAGACCTTCTCCGCTGCGCCGCACGCCTTTGCTCAACCCGTCGCCTGCGCCGTTCACCACCGGCGCATCGAAGTAATTACGCACCGCCCGGCCAAACGCCAGAGCACCCTTGCCGATTCCCTCGATGATGCCGTCCAGGATGAGCTTATCAACGATGCGGTAGGTGAACACCTCCGCCAGCCAGATGGAAGGCTTGATGAACACCGCCTGGTAGAACTCGTCGATCCCATACTTGTACTTGAAGACCTGGTAAACGAAACCAAGGGGTCTCGCCAGGGGGTCTGGGTCGCCGGCCCTCACCTTGCGGTAAACCAGCCAGCCCAGGTAAAGGCCCCCGAGCGACACGACCAGCGAGGTGACCAGCGGAATGTAACTCTCCGCGACGTGCTCCTCGGCAGAAAGCATGGAGCCGACGAAGTGCCCGAACCAGTTGGAGGAGATGCTCCCCAGCAAGGGGAACTGCTGGGGAATGCCCGCCCAACCGGCCCCCACGGCAAACACCGCCAGGATAATCAGAGGCACGGTCATCACCGGGCCGGTCTCGTGCGCATGTTCGGCCGATTTTGTGCGCGCCTCACCCAGGAAGGTCAGCGTGATCTGCCGCATGGTGTAAAAGGCCGTCAGCAGCGCCGAAAGCGCCAGGGTGATGAACACCAGCAGGTGCCCGCCGCCGAACGCCCCGGTGAGGATCTCGTCCTTCGACCAGAACCCGGCCGTGATCAGCGGAAAGCCCGAAAGCGCCAGCCCGCCGATCAGGAATGTCCAGAACGTGCGCGGCATTTTGCTCCGCAAGCCGCCCATGTTGAACATATCTTGCGGGTCGATCTTCTCGCCGGTGTGCAGCACCCCGTGCTCCATGCCGTGAATGACCGACCCCGAGCCGAGGAACAGCAGCGCCTTGAAGAAGGCGTGCGTCACCAGGTGGAAGACTGCCGCCACATAGGCCCCGACGCCAAGCGCGGCAATCATATAGCCCAACTGCGAGATGGTCGAATAAGCCAGCACGCGCTTGATGTCGTTTTGAGCCAGGGCGATGGTGGCCGAGAAGAGCGCGGTGAACGCGCCGATGAAGGCCATCACCTGCATGGCCGCGGTGAGTTCACCGCCCTCCCAGCCGGCAGAGACGAGCGGGAAGATGCGAATGCCCAGGTAAACGCCCGCCGAAACCATCGTGGCGGCATGGATCATCGCCGAGACGGGCGTCGGGCCTTCCATCGCGTCTGGCAGCCAGACGTGCAGCGGGAATTGCGCCGATTTGCCGACCGTGCCGATGAAGAGCAAGATACCAAGCAGGCCCGCTACTGAAAGCCCCAGCACCCCCGAGTCGGCGGCGGCCAGCCGCTCCAGCACCGCCGGGTCGGCCAGGGCTGCCCGGTAATTGAGCGTGCCGGTGGCCGAGTAGAGACCGACGATGCCCAGCAGCATGAACACATCGCCGATGCGTGTGGTGAGGAAGGCCTTCACAGCGGCGTTGCGTGCCGAAACCTTGCCGTACCAAAAGCCGATCAGCATATACGAGCAGAAGCCCATGATCTCCCAGCCGATGTAGAGCGTGAGGAGGTTGTCGCTCACCACCAGCAGGAACATGGCAAAGGCAAACAGGCTGATCAAGGCGAAGAAGCGCGAATACATCGGTTCGACCGAAAGCACGCGCCTGGCAGGCCCTTTCTTTTCCTTGAGCGTTGCGCCATGCGGCGGCAGGCCGGGAACATCATGGTCGCCGGCAGGCTGGCCAAAGTTGTGATAGCCAACGCTGTAGATGAAGATCATCAGCACGGTCCAGGCCACAAAGAAGAGCGTCACCGCCGTGATTGGGTCCACCACCACGCCGATCTGCAGCCAGGTATCGGCAGCCGGCAGCCAGTTGATCACCGAGGCGAACGGCTCGCCGGCCAGGCCCTCGGTCGAGACGGCCCGGAGAAAGACCCACATGCTCAACAACCAGGCGATTCCCGCCCCAGAGAGCGCCAGCCAATGGCTGAGCGCCTTGTTTCGGTTGGTGAACAGCACAATCAGGCCAAAGGCCACGAGCGGCGCCAGCGGGATTAACCAGATGAGGGTTTCGAATGCCATGTCGCCTCCGCAAGCCTAGCCTTTTAACATATCCATGTCTTCTGCGGCAATCGTGTTGCGCCTGCGGTAAGCGGAGATGATCAACGCCAGTCCAACCACCGCTTCAGCCGCCGCGGCAATGAGCACGATCGAAACGAAGACCTGCCCGTCCACCTTCGGCGCCCACAGGTAGCGCCAAAAGGCCAGCAGGTTCACATTGACCGCGTTCAGCATCAATTCGATGCCCATCAAGATTGCCACGGCATTCCTGCGTGCCAGCACGCCAAAGAGGCCGACGCAGAACAGCATCGCCGCAAAGATCAGGTACCACGCCAGTGGAATCAATTGCCCCTCCTCAATGCCGCTCGCTTGAGAACGGTTTGCGTTTCTATTTTTCTCTCGGCTCGCCGGCCACGTAAATGGCCCCGACCAACGCGGCAACCAACAAGATGGACGCCACCTCGAAGGGAACGACGAAGCCGGATGGCGAGGTGAGCGCCTGCCCGAACTGCACCAGGTTCTCACCCCCTTCAGGGATCGCCCGCGCCGCCGTCAGGAAACCGCCCCAGTTCGAAAGCAAATAGACCAGCCCGGCCAGCACGCCCAGGCAGGCCAGCAGCGCCCAGGGCCAGCTCCGGTTTACCTGCGGTCCGGTATCTTCCATCACCTTGCGCGTCAGCATGACCGCGAAAATGATCAGAATGGCGATCGCCCCGATGTAAACCACCACCTGCATGACGGCGAAGAAGCTCGCCTCTAAGGTGGCAAAAACGGCTGCCACACCGCCAAGCGCCAGTACAAGCCAGAGAGCGGCGTGCATGATCTTCCGCGCCGTAACGACCATGACCGCCGAGGCCAGGGTCAGCGCGCCGATCACAAGGAAAATAATCTGCAATGCGCTCATCCTTGCTCCTTAGGGCTCCACCGGCATGTGGTCATCGGGGTGCGGAACCGCCAGCGGGCGCGGCCTGCCAACGATCGGCCGCTTGCGGCTCACTTTCCGTCCCGCCCAACCCATGAAGATGATCAAAATGGCCGCATTCGCAGCGAAAAGCGCCGCCGCCTGCACCCACGGCAGGCTGACCAGCGGCTGGGCCACCAGCGCCGTGATGATCAATGAGACGAGTGCCATAGGGGTGAGCAGCTTCCAGTTGAGGTCCATCATCTGATCGATGCGGAAGCGCGGCAGCGACCCCCGGAACAGAATCACCACGAAATACACCACAAAGGTTTTGATCCCCAGGTAGAGGAAACCGAGCAGGGGGTATTGCTCCGCAAACGGTCCGCGCCACCCGCCCAGGAAGAGGGTCGAAAAGAGCAGGGAGATCGTAAAAGCATGGAGAAATTCGGCCACATAGAACATACCGAACTTCAGGCCGGAATACTCGGTGTTGAACCCGGCCACCAGCTCCGATTCGGCTTCCACCAGATCGAACGGGCTGCGCCCGGATTCTGCCACCGAGGAGATGAAGAAGATGAGCGCGGCCACGGGCGCCGTCACCAGGAAGGGGATGTTTTGCGCCTTGACGATGTCATTCACCCCCAAGGAGCCGCTGAGGATGACCGGGATCAGCAGCGACACCACCATCGGCACTTCGTAAGAAATCAACTGGGCCACCGCGCGGAACCCGCCGAGCATGGCAAATTTGTTATTCGAGCCCCAGCCGGCTAACAACACCGCCAGGACGCTCAAACCGCCGCTGGCGATGATGAGCAGCAGCCCGACGTTCAGGTTCACGCCCATGATCGTCATCGTGAAGGGAATCACCGCCCAGATGAGCAGCACCGACGCCACCGAGAGGATGGGCGCCAGGTTGTAGGGCACACGGTCGGCCCCGGCAGGGGTGATGTACTCTTTGACAAAGATCTTCAACATATCGGCGAACGGCTGGAAGATGCCCCACGGGCCGACCCGGTTTGGGCCGAAGCGGTCCTGAATGCGCCCAATCAGCTTGCGTTCGTACCAGATCAGGAAGATCACCCACAACATACCCAGCAGAGCGGTGATGCCCGCCCCCAGGAAGGTGAGGATAAAATCCACCGCGCCGGGCGCCAGCCCCCAGCCTGAAAGCACCGTTCGCAGCCAGGCAGCGATGAAATTCACCGGGTCTTGATACCAGGGTAACATGGCTGCCTCCTTAGACCCATTCCAGGGCGCCCTTGCGCCAGGCATACAGCAGGCCGCCCAACAAGATCACCACGAAGAGCAGGCCTTCGAGGATGGCGAACATGGTGAGCCTGTTATAGGCCAGCGCCCAGGGGAAGAGCAAGACGGTCTCCACATCAAAGACCAGGAAGACCAGGGTGTACACGTAGTACTGGGCTTTGAACTGCACCCATGCACTTCCGACGGTTTCGATGCCGCACTCGTAGGTGGAGTTCTTGATTGGATTGGGTTTTTTGGGAGCCAGGAGACCCGCTACAAAGATGGCTGCCCCGGGGAGAAACATCGCAATGAGAAAAAACACGCCCACGTAAAGCCAATCACTCAGCATAAAATCTCCTTTTTGGCATGGTGGGAACCCGGTGAAGGAAGGTATTCATATGTCCTGGGTTTAAGGGGCTAAATTTAGTTTCAGTAATTGTAACATATTCTGATTTTATCCTGCCCTTTTGCGTTCGCTCAACAACAGCAAGAGGCAAATGAGCAGCCCCCCGCCCCCTGCCCAACGGATGACTTTTGGCTGGAAGCCGCCCCAGCTGCGCACACCCCACTCCACCGGGCGAGCCAGCACGGCCGTGCGCCCGGCGCCGGCATCCACCCACACCCAGAGCTTGGCCTGCGCCGGCCCGGGCTCCTGGCCGGTAACCACCCAGCGAAAGCTGGCGCTCTGGCCGTTCACCAGCGCCTCGCGCTTCACTTCCACAGGGTCGGCTCCGGCCAGGGCAAGGCTGGTTTCGAGCAGCACCGGGTTTGACGGGCCGGTTTCATCGGGCAGAACCGTCAACCGCACATCGGCCTGCTCGCCAAGCCAGATGTACTCAGGGGCTTCCAACACCGCGCGGCGGATGATCTCTCCTTCGCCGTCCGCGATGCGCAAGGTGAGGTCCGCCTGTTCAATACCGGCAGGTATGCTGTTGAGGATCACCGCCGCGACACAAAGAACAGCCCCGGCAGCAAGAACCAGGCTCCAGATCGATTTCATGAGCTTATTATAACGAAAAGGCCGGGAACAAGCCCGGCCTTCGATTGTTCTCCAGCAGGATCACAACCTGCACGCGATTGACTTAATCGAACTGTCCTTCCAAAGAAGCAAGCAATTGTTCGGCCTCTTCTACAGTGAGTTTGTGCTCCTGGAGCATCTTCAATACCAGCATGCGCTCATCGTTGGTGATGTTCGAGGCCGTAGAAAAATCCGCCTCGGCGACCGGCGAAGAAGGCTGAACCTCCCCCGTCGGAGGGGCCGGCGGCTCGGGCGGCTCAGGCGGGGCAGGCGGCTCGAAATGACGCCCGCCAACCCCAAAGAAACCCAGCCATTTATCGAATTTGCCAAACGCGTGTTCCTGGTGACGGTTCATGCGCTCCACGCGCTCCATGGCTGCCCGCACGCGTTCTTCGGCCCGCCGCGAAGCCTCTTCGGCGCGCCGTTGAATTCGCTCCTCGAGGTCCGACCAGTGCTCTGCATGCCGGCCATGCCCGCCGGAAGGAGCCCACTCTTCGTCGAGGACGCCCAGGTCCGCGTAGATATCCTGCACATCAAAGGGCTCGTCTCCAATGCGGAGATCGCCTCCCGCTTTGGCGCGCAAAGGGCGGGTGCCCTTCCCGAAGGTGACGATCACATTCTCGTCTTCATAATTGCGTTTCTGGTCGGCCACGTCGATCTCGATACTCCGGCCTCCGCTGGTCAGGTCGAGCCTCGCGTCCAGGTCTGCGGGCACGAACAGGCTGATATCACCTCCGGCCTTGAGCACCACTTCGTCGGAGCTTCCGCCGGCAATGCTCACTTCCAGGTCGCCGCCGCTGCGCACACGCACGCCGTCTTTCGCATCCAGCAGGATATCGCCGCCGGCCAGCTCAACCGCCACAGAGCCGGTCACCTGAGCCGAAAGGTCACCCCCCACCCGCCGGACGGCCAGAGATTCGCGCACATCCGCTGCCGCAAAATCACCGCTCACGTGGCCCACGTCCACCTTAGAAGCACCGCGCAGGGTCAGGTCTCCGCCGACGTGCAGCACTTCAATCGCGCCTTCCAGGTTCGAGACCAGTGCATCACCGCCGGTATGCTCGATGCGAATTTCGGCTTTTGCAGGCACGCTCACCCATAAATCTTCATTCGCATAAATATTCAACAGGCTGCCATCTTCGCGCACCTGCAGGTGGTGCGCGTCGGAGGGAGCTACCTCAATATCGCTTTCTGCCCAACCGCGCAGGTGTAAATCGGCGGTCGTCCGCAGGATGATTTTCATGCCTTCTTTATACACAACCCGCATTCCAGGTTCTCCCATCGTGATCTCCTTTCGATTTCTTTATACATCATAGCATGATCTATGAATTTGTCAATAGATACTTGAATATTCTTTAATCTCGCATTGAATATTATTCAACAATGCCGATCGGTTCGATCCAAGATCATCCGATCCGTGAACCAATTCGTTTTAAAGAGAAAGCGCTGGTTTCGCAAAGTATCACGAAACCAGCGCCAATTGCCGGAGGCTCGATTCCACCGCTCAATCCGCCGAGTGCTTTGCCTCCTGCCAGAGGGCCTCCATCTCGTCCATCGAAAGGTCTCCAAGCCCCCTGCCTTGCTTCACCGCTTCGCGCTCGATGTGCCTGAAGCGGCGGTAGAAGCGCTGGTTGGCTTTGCGCAGCGCAGTCTCGGCATCGATCTTATACCAGCGCGTCAGGTTCACCGCGCTGAAGAGCAGATCGCCCAGCTCCTTTTCCAGCTCCTCCGGGGTGCGGGCGCGGGCCACCTCGCGCCATTCCTCGAGGAGTTTTTCCTTCACACCCTCGATATCCGGCCAATCGAACCCCACGCGGGCAGCGCGCGATTGGTATTCCTGCGCCCGCGTCAAGGCCGGGAGCGCCTTCGACACCCCGTCGAGGATGCCCTTCTCCTTCTCGGCGCCTTTCTGCGCGCGTTCTTCGGCCTTCAACTTCTCCCAGTTGCGCAGCACGCCGCTTGCTCCGTCCACTGTCACATCCCCAAAGACGTGCGGGTGGCGGTTGACGATCTTGCGGTGGATGCCCTGGAGGATCTCCGCCATCGTGAAGACGCCCTCTTCTGAGCCAATCTGCGATAGGAGAGTCACCACCATGAGAATATCGCCGATTTCCTCACGCAGGCCGTCCATATCATCCTGGTCGAGGGCTTCGAGGGCCTCATAGGTCTCCTCCAGGAGCATCGGCCCCAGCGTCTGGAAGGTCTGCTCGCGGTCCCAGGGGCAGCCATCGGGGGCGCGCAGGTGCGCCACAATTTCCTGAAACCCTTCCAGCGAAGTCGCCTCAGCCAGCGGGGGCAAATAGAGCGCGGTGAGCAGCCCGGTGTGCTCGGAACGGTCGATCTCATACAACGCCAGGTCTTCCACCAGCTCTTGCGGCGTGCCCGCCCCGTGCACCAGCCGCACGCGGTGCTCATCCGGGTAGACTGCGTTGAGAGTCAATTTCAACTCCGAGGCCACCTGCCGCGAGTAGATCTGCGCCACCAGCGCGGGGGTATCCGGCGGGAAGTTGGGTGTGTGCAGGCTGCCCAGCTCGAGCGCATCCGCCAACGCCAGCCGGGGGAAGGGATCGATCCCCAGCGCAGAGCAAACCGGCTCGAGGAAACTGACCCCTTCGATCACGCGCAGTGAGATGCCCTCTTCCCGCGCGCGCCGGGCGATTTCCGGCCCGGTGGCTTCGGCGACGAACGGGTGGCCCGGAACGGCATACGTCACACCCTCAGGCCGGCGGCCGAGTTCCAGCACGCGCTCGATGATCCGCGCGTACACGCCCTCGAAGGTCTCGCCCGTTTCATAAAAATCGTCGAAGGAATGGATGGCCAATCCACGCGGAAGCCCGTCTGCGGCGGGATGCATGCGCGTCCGCAGGTGAACATCCGGGATGCTGGAAAGGTGTTGCCAGGCCTGGCGCGTGAGCAGGCTCGCATCGCCAGGGCCAAGGCCCAGAAGGACAATTCCACGGCGTGGTTCCGATTGGATCATTATTCATCCTCAAATCTCCCCAGGCAGGCCCCGGCCTGCACATCCTGTGGGATTGCGGTAAAATAGGTCGGGTTGATTTTACCAAAGGAAAGGCCGCGAAACGAGATGGACGAGTTCGAAATCATCCTGGATACACCCTACAAGCTGGCCTTGAAGCTGGTGGAAGATGCTCTGAAGGCCGAGGGCTTTGGCGTCATCACCAGCATTGACGTCCAGCAGACGATGAAATCTAAGCTGAATGTCAACTTTCGGCCATACACCATCCTCGGAGCCTGCAACCCGCCCATCGCTCACCGCGCGCTCGAGCGCGACCCGCGCATCGGGCTGATGATGCCCTGCAACGTTTCGGTGGAGACAACCGCAGACGGAAAGACGCTGGTGCGCATCGCCGACCCGGCGCAGATGATCGGCTGTTCCGATAACCCGGATGACGTGCTGATCGAACTGGCGAGTGAGCTGCGCGGCAAGCTCCTGCAGGTGTCGAAGCGGCTGAAGGACGCACCCAGCTCGAGCGCCGAAGAAAGCAAGCCCTGGGAGCGCCTCAACCATCTCACCGATTTATAGGGATTTCCCCCTCATCTCCCGGCCAACGCAAAACCGCAGGCTGATCACCTGCGGTTTTTAATATCATCGTCATATCACAGCCTGCCCGCGAACGAAACGCTCACGAGCCGGCCGGATGGACTGGCGCAAAGACCTAGCGCTTGGTGTAAGTGGGGGCCTTGCGGGCGCGCTTGAGGCCTGGCTTCTTGCGTTCCTTCACGCGCGCATCGCGGGTAAGGAACCCGCCCTTGCGCATGGCCGGAACCAGCTCGGCGTTCATCTTCACCAGGGCGCGGGCCATGCCAAGCTTCACCGCATCGGTCTGCCCGGTCACGCCGCCGCCGGTCACCAGCACGGTGATATCAAAGCGGTTGCGTTCTTGCCCGGCGGCATACAGCGGGGCGAGAATGGCTTCGAGGTCACCCATGCGGGTGAAATACTCTTCAGCGGCCTTCTCATTGACGATGAACTTGCCGTTTCCGCTCATCAGGCGGACGCGCGCAGTCGCCTCTTTGCGTCGGCCGATACCTTCGTAATACTGGACAGACATCTTTCTCTCGCTCCTTTATGCAGCCGGGGTCGGGTTCTGGGCCACGTGCGGGTGTTCACTCCCGGCGTAGATCTTCAATTTCTTGATGAGCCTGCGGCCCAGCTTGTTGTGCGGCAGCATGCCCCACACGGCAGCGCGGATCACCCGGTCGGGGTGGTTTTGCATCTGGTCGCGCAGGCTGACGGACTTCAGACCGCCGGGGTAATTGGAGTGGCGGTAGTAAACTTTCGTCAGAGCCCGCTCGTTGGTGATGGCCAAACGCTCTGCGTTCACAACCACCACGTAATCACCCACTTCCACCCCGGGGGTGAAGGTCGGTTTATGCTTCCCCAGCAGGTAGTAGGCGATCTGCGTCGCTAACCGGCCAAGGCCCTGCGATTCTGCGTTCACCAGGATCCACTTGGACTCTGGCTTTCCTTTAACGACGTACGTTTTGTCCATTCCCATTTCATCACCTTACAACAAGGTCTTCATAATTCTTACCGCTTCCTGCCGGTTGGCTGCGTAGCGCACTCCCACAAGCACCAATCCCTGGGCAGGGGCCAGGCCGGGCGGCAGCGGTCGAGTTTCGTTGATCGCGGAGGCAAAATCCTCCAGTCTCAACCGTTCCTGCCCGACCTGCACCATCGTGAACACCAATCGGCGCACCATGTGGTATAAGAAGGCATTCCCGTGCACTTCAAAGTACAGGTCATCGCCTTCGGCCCGCCAGCCCGCCGAATAAATGTAGCGAGTGGTGCTTCCTCCAGGGCGCGGCGGGTTCCCAAATGCGGCGAAGTCGTGTCTCCCCGGCAGCAAACCGGCGGCGGCTTGCAGCCGCTCCAGGCTCAAGGCCGGGGCTACCCGCCAGGCAAACCGCTCGCGCAGGGGGTCGCGCTGGTTGGCCGTGTAGATGTGGTAGCGGTAGCTGCGTTCCACTGCGTCGTAACGCGGATGGAAGTGCTCGCCCGCTTCCACAGCCTCTTTCACGGCCAGGTCGGGCGGCAGCCCGGCGTTGAGCGCGCTCGCCAGCTCGGCGGAGGAATGGCCCCAATCGAAATCGAAGGCCACCACCTGCCCGCTGGCGTGCACGCCTGTGTCGGTCCGCCCGGCGGAAAGGATCGAACTCCCTTCCCAGCCCAGCTGCTTCAGGACCTTTTCCAGTTCCTGTTGAACCGTGCGGCCCTTCCCCTGCCGCTGGAACCCCTGGAAATGCGTGCCATCGTAGGCAAGAATAAGTTTGTAACGTGCCATGACCACCCGGCCTCAAGCCGGATGACGAACTGCCTAACCCTCGACCAGCTCCAGCAAGACCATTTCGGCGGCATCGCCCAGGCGGGGCGTCAGCTTGAGCATGCGCGTGTAACCGCCGTTGCGGTTCGCGTAGCGCGGGCCAAGGTCTTCAAACAATTTCCGCACTGCGGCGGGGTTGCCCAGGCGGGCAGCCGCCAGGCGGCGGGCATTCACCTTGTCGATATCACTGCCGTTGCCGCTGTTGCGGGCCAGCGTGATCAACTTTTCCGCTGCGCCGCGGATGGCCTGCGCCTTGGCGCGGGTCGTCCGGATGCGCTCATGAGTAAACAACTGGATGATCATCGTCTTGCGCAGGCTGTTGCGCTGCCCAACACTCCGCCCCAGTTTATAACCAGCTACACCGTGTCGCATAATCGCTTACTCCACCGTTTTTTCATCGTGCAGGAAGCCCTTTTCCCGCATCTTCTGACGCAGTTCATCGAGGCTCTTCTCGCCGAAATTGCGAATGGACATCACCGCCTCGTCGCCCTTTTCGAGCAGCTCGAGCACGTCGCCAACCGTGGTGATCCCGGTGCGCTTCAAAGAGTTGAATACACGCACCGAAAGGTCAAGGTTCTCGATCGGCGTCTCGGCGGCTTCACTCGTCAGGCGGCTGCCGACCACTTCCTTCTCCACGCCCAGCATCAGCGATTCCTCGCTGACCCCGGCGATGAAGCGCAGGTGGTCAATGATGATCTTCGAAGCCGTGCTCAATGCGCGCTCCGGCGAGATCGTCCCGTCCGTCCAGATTTCCATGTTCAGGCGGTCGTAATTCGTGCTCTGGCCGACGCGCGCCGCAGAAACCATCCAGTTGACCCGTTTGACCGGGGTGAAGATGGCATCCACCGGCAGCTCGCCGATCGGAAGCCGGCCGCTGCGTTCTGAAGCCGGAGAATATCCGCGACCGCGGCCAACCGTCATATCGATTTCCAGGCGGGTGTTGGGGTCGTCCACCGTGAACAGGTACAGGTCTGGGTTGACGATCTCCACATCTGCAGGCGCCTGGATATCAGCGGCGGTCACCACCCCTTCGCCCCGCACATCGAGGTGCAGATGAGAGGATTCGACGTCGTGAAGGATCAAGCGGATTTGCTTGATCTGCAGCATGACCTGAATGACATCTTCGCGCACGCCCGGGATGTCGCTGAACTCATGCAGCACATCCGAAATGCGGATGGATGTTATCGCGGCCCCGTCCAGCGAGGAGAGCAGCACGCGGCGCAAGGCGTTGCCAAGCGTCACGCCGTAACCAGCCTCGAGGGGTCCGATCACGAACTTGCCATAATTGCGAGCTTCGGCTTCGCGCTCGACTTTCGGCGTTACCATGTTACTTAGAGCTGCCACAATTCACCCCTTCCGGCCCCCGGCTGGGAGCCCGGATTCGTTGGTGTCTTAGCGCGAGTAATACTCGACGATCAATTGCTCGTTCAGGTTACCGTCAATCTCGGCCCGCTCGGGCAGCCGCAAAACGCGCCCTGAGAGGTTCTTGGCGTCGCGGCTGAGCCACAGAGGGCACAGGCGCTTTTCCGCGATCTCGGGCAGCTCTTTGAAGTAGCCGTTCCGCAGGGCGGTCTCACTGACGGTCACAACATCACCATTCGAAAGCAGCATCGAGGGGATGTCTGCCTTATGGTTGTTCACCAGGATATGGCCGTGGTTGACCAGCTGGCGGGCCTGGGCGCGGTCGCCGGCGAACCCCAGGCGATAAACCACGTTATCCAGGCGCATTTCGAGCGTCTGCAGCAAGTTCAGGCCCGTCAGGCCTTTCTTGCGCAGCGCCACGCCGAAGTAGCGGCGGAACTGGCGCTCGAAGATGCCATACACACGGCGGGCGCGCTGCTTGGCGCGCAACTGGCGGGCGTAGTCCGATTCACGTTCACTGCGGCCTTGCCGGGTGCGGCCGTGCTGGCCGGGGACAAAACCACGCTTCTCGAACGAGCACTTCGGGCCGTAGCAGCGCTCGCCTTTCAAAAACAGTTTTTCACCTTCTCGCCGGCACAATTTGCATACCGGGCCTACATATCTAGCCATACAGATCCCTCTCTTTTAGACGCGGCGTTTCTTCGGCGGCCGGCAGCCGTTATGCGGCACCGGCGTCACGTCTGCGATCGAACGCACCCTGACACCCAGGCTTTGGACGGCCCGAATGGCCGACTCACGACCGGGGCCAGGCCCCTTGACGATCAGATCGGCTTCCTGCAAACCCATCGCTAAGGCCGCTTTGATGGCCTGCTCGGCGGCCAGGCGCGCGGCAAAAGGCGTGCTTTTGCGCGAGCCCTTGAACCCGGCCGAACCGGAGCTGCCCCAGCAGACGGCGTTGCCCTGCTGGTCGGTCACCGTAACGATGGTGTTGTTGAAGGAAGCAAAGATATGGATCTCGCCGGAGGTCAGCGTTCGCTTGACCTTTTTCGCGGTGACCGCGCGGCGTGCTGCACGTACGTTTTGAGCCATGATTCCTTCCTGTTTACGTTACATCCAGGTATATAAAATTCTCAAGAGTTCATTCAGACCATGCCCGGCCCGGCTGCCGCAGGGTGAGGAAGCCCCTTTCCAGGCCGGCCTGGCCGAATTACTTCTTGCCACCCCGGCGGCGGCCGCGACCGGCAACGGTCTTCTTGGGGCCTTTGCGCGTCCGGGAATTGGTGCGGGTGCGCTGCCCATGCACGGGCAGGTTGCGGCGATGGCGCAGGCCGCGGTAGCACCCGATCTCGACCAGGCGCTTGATGTTCATCTGAACTTCTCGGCGCAGGTCGCCTTCCACTTTATATGTGCGCGAGATAAAATCGCGCATCAGGTTGACTTCGGCCTCGGTCAGGTCTTTCACGCGCGTATCGGGGTTGACACGCGTGGCCGAAAGAATCGTGTGAGCCCGGGTCGGGCCAATGCCATAAATGTAGGTCAGTCCGACCTCAATGCGCTTATTGCGCGGCAGATCAACACCTTCAATACGAGCCATGTTTTACTATCCCTGTCGCTGCTTATGTTTCGGGTTGTCACAAATCACATACAGGCGCCCACCGCGCTTGACGATCTTGCACTTGGCGCATCGCTTGCGAATAGATGGCGATACTCTCATGATACCTTGCTCCTTCATAGATTGGCAACCTGCAAGCCAAACAACCGATTATACCTGCTGTTGCCGTTTCCGTCCAGGTTTCTACGTTACTCTGCTCCATCAGGCAGGGTCAAAATGCGCGGCCCCGCCTCGGTGACAGCCACCGAATGCTCGAAATGCGCGGTCAACGAGCCGTCGGCCGATGAGACCGTCCACTCGTCCGGCATCACGCGCGTCTGCCAGGTCTTCACCAGCACCATCGGCTCGAGCGCAATCGTCATCCCCGCGCGCAGTTCGATCCCGCGCCCGGGCGTGCCGTAATTGGGCACCTGGGGGCCTTCGTGCATGCGCCGCCCAACGCCGTGCCCGGTGTACTCGCGCGTCACATGGAACCCGCGGCTCTCCACATACTGCTGAATGGCCGCAGAAACATCGCCCACGCGCTTGCCAACCACCATCTGGCGGATGCCCTCGTAAAGGGCGCCTTCCGTCACTTCGAGGAGCTTGCGCGCCGTTTCGGAGATCTCACCCACCCCGGCCGTGAAGGCCGAATCGGCCACAAAGCCTTTGTAAACCGTACCGCAGTCCACGGTGACGATATCGCCTTCTTTGAGCTTGCGCGATTTGCTTGGGATGCCATGCACCAGCTCTTCGTTCACGCTCACGCAGGTCGAAGCCGGGTAAGGGTAAGGGCCGGGGTAATTCTTGAACGGCGAAATCACATTGTACTTGCGCAGCACTTCCTCAGCCGCGGCGTTCACATCGGCGGTCGTTGCGCCCGGGCGGATGGCCGCCCTGGCTGCCGCCAGCGCTTCGGCGTTGATCTTGCCGGCCTCGCGCATGACCTCCAGCTCTGCCGCGGTTTTGAGGGTGATCTGCCTGTCCCAAGCCATACGTTTAACCTTTACGGATCGCCGCCAGCATCTGCTGCGAGACGGACTCGATCGATTGTGTGCCGTCCACTTCCACCAGCAGGTTCCGGTCCTGGTAGTATTGGATGAGCGGAGCGGTCTGCTCCATGTAAACACGAATCCTGCGTTCGACGGTTGCGGGTTTATCGTCCTCGCGCTGGATCAACTCGCTGCCGTCTTTATCACATTTCCCGGCCGATTTGGGCGGGTTGTACTTCTCGTGATAGACGTTCCCGCAGGCCGGGCATGTCCAGCGCCCGCTCAGGCGCTCGATGAGCACATCAGGGGCCACCGAGATATACGGCACGCAGCTCACCTTCCCGCCCAACTCAGCAAGCACCTTTTCAAGGGCGTCGGCCTGAGCCGGGGTGCGCGGGAAGCCATCGAGAAGCACACCCTGCGCGCAGTCGGGCCGGCTGATGCGTTCTTTCACCATCGCGATGGTCACATCGTCCGGGACAAGCTCCCCCCGGTTCATGTAACCCTGGGCCAGCTTGCCAAGTTCGGTCTGGTTCTTCAGGTTCTCGCGGAAAAGGTCTCCTGAGGAGACGTGCGCCAGCCCGAATTCTTTGGCGATGATCTGCGCCTGGGTGCCTTTGCCGGCCCCCGGAGGCCCAAGCAGGATGATGTACTTGCCCATTCTCGACCCTATCCTTTGATCAGGCTTTCCTGGTATCCGTGGAGCTTCAGTTCGGTTTCGATGATCGTGAAGGTGTCGCGAACGACGCCCACCACAATCAGCAGACCCGCGGCCGAGATCAGGAACAAACCGGCGCGCGCCGTGGTCGGGAAGATCGCGCCCAGGATATACGGCAGGACGGCCACCAGCCCGAGGAACAACGACCCCGGCAGCGTGATGCGCTGTTGCACCTTATTCAGGTATTTCTGCGTGGGCGTGCCGCGCACAACCCCGGGGATCTGCGCTCCCTGGCGCTTGAGGTTCTCGCCATAGTTCTGTTGCTGGAACATCACGTCCGTGTAGAAGAACGTGAAGGCCACCACCATCACAAAATACAGCAGCGAGTAAACCGCGCTCTGGCCGTTGAACGTCGATGATATCGTCGTCGCAATATTGGCGACCCAGGTGGTCTTCGAATTGACGAAGTAGCTCGAGAGGATCGAGGGGAAGGTCAGGATCGCCTGCGCGAAGATCAACGGGATCATACCGGCCATATTGACCATCAATGGCAGGTTGCTGTGGACGGGCATCGACATGCGGTTGCCCACGCGCCGCCCGGGGAAGAACACCGGCACGTTCCGGCGGCCCTGCTGCACATACACAATCGCGAAGATCGTCAGCGCAAGCAGAACCAGGATCACCAGCAGCATCCACCAGCCATTGACCTTATCGCTGAGCAGCGAGGCCAGGTTGGCCGGGATGCGCGCCACGATACCGGCGAAGATGATCAGCGAAAGGCCTTGCTTGGGGATGCCGTATTCCGAGATCAACTGGCCAAGCCAGACGCCAAACATCGTGCCGGCCATCATGGTGATGATCGTCGCCAGCGTCGGCACCAGGTTGGCCCCGGTGAATCCATAACTCGGGAAGATTTGCCGCCCAGCCAGCTGGCTGAAGATGTTGATCTGCCCAATCGCCGATAGCGCCGCCATCGGGATGGTGAGGATCATCGTCCATTTTTCCTGGAAGATCTGCCCTTCGCGCGGGTTGTCCTTCATGCGCCGCTCGAGAGCGGGGATGATCGGGATCAACAGCGTGAGGATAATCTGAGCGGTGATGTACGGGTACACGCCCATTGCCAGGATGGAGAAGTTTGACATCGTCCCGCCGGAGAGCAGGTCGAGCATGTTGAACAGGTTCTGTGCCGGGTTTGCGCTCGTAGCCAGTTGGGCCAGCACGGCGCGGTCGATCCCCGGCACAGGAATATTTGCAGCCAGGCGGTACAACACCAGCAGAAGCAACGTGATGAGCAGCTTCTTGCGGATGTCCTCTGATTTCCACAGAAAACGCCAAGCAGACCGTTTCATGAGGTCGTCTCCTGAATCAGCCGATCAACTCGACTTTGCCGCCCGCGGCTTCGATCTTGGCGCGCGCGCCCTTCGAGATGCGCTGAACTTTGACAGTCAACGCGACGTTGAGCTCGCCGCGGCCCAGGATGACCACCGGGTTCTTCACCTTGTGCAGCATACCGGCTTGCGCAAGGAGTTCGGGGGTCACTTCGGTGCCCGCGGGGAAGCGCTCGAGCTGCTCCAGGTTGACTTCGTTATACACAACCTGTTGAGGAGGCGTGAAGCCCTCGCCGCGCTGGAACGGCAGCCGCCTGTAGAAAGGCAGCGCGCCGCCCTGGCGGTACAGGTTGCCGCCGGTGCCAGAGCGAGAGCCCTCGCCCTTGGTCCCGCGGCCGGCGGTCTTACCCTGCCCGGCTGCGATGCCGATGCCTTTGCGCTTGCGCTTCTTCCGAGAGCCTTCGTTAGGGATAAGATCGTGCAGTTTCATTTCACTTCCTCAATCTTTACCAGGTGGTTCACTTTGAGCAGCATACCGCGCACCGAGGGGGTGTCGGGCAGCTCGACCGTCTGGTGCAGGCGGTGGAATCCCAGCGCCTTGACGGTGGCCTTGTGCTTCTCAGAGTAACCAATCGCGCTCTTCACCAGGGTGATGCGCAGCATTTTGGGTTCGGGTTGCTCAGTCATTTTGTTTCCGCTCCCAGAAAGGCATGACATCTTTCACCAGTTTCCCGCGGCGCGCAGCTTCTTCCTCGGGGAATTTGAGGTGATCGAGCGCGTCGAAGGTGGCCTGCACCACGTTCAACACGTTGGCGCTGCCCATTGACTTTGTCAGGATGTCGCGGATGCCCGCCGCTTCGAGGACGGCGCGCACGCCGCCTGCCGCGATGACGCCCGTACCGGGCGAAGCCGGTTTGAGCAGCACCCGGGCGCCGCCCACCACGCCGATCACCTCGTGCGGGATGGTCGTCCCAAGCACACCCACCTTGCGGAGGTTCTTGTGCGCCCGCTCGGTGGCTTTTCGCATCGCGTCCGGCACGGCATTGGCTTTGCCAACGCCCAGGCCAACGCGCCCGCGGTTATCACCAGCCACGACGGTCACGCGGAATTGAAAGCGCCGGCCGCCTTTGACAACCTTGGCGACGCGCGCAATTTCGATCACGCGCTCATCGAACGACTGCTCCAGGCTTGAATATTCGCTCATTTCCATAATCGAGGCCTTTCCTCAGTCCTTAGAAATCCAGCCCGGCTTCGCGAGCAGCCTCGGCGAGAGCCTTGACGCGGCCCATATACCGGTAACCGCCGCGGTCGAAGACCACTTTTTCGATGCCTTTGCCCTTGGCGCGCTCGGCCACCAGCTTGCCCACGGCTTTCGCCTGGTCGGTCTTGTTCAAGCCTTTGACCTTTTCGCGCAGGTCGTGGTCGATCGTCGAAGCTGAGGCCAAAGTGACCCCGGCCTGGTCGTCAATCACCTGAACATAAATCTCTTCCAGGCTGCGGAAGACGTTCAAGCGCGGCCGCTCGGGGGTGCCGTGAACATTCAGGCGCACGCGGCGATGCCGGCGAAGGCGTTGTTCAGCACGAGTTTTTTTCGTCATTCCATCACCTACTTCTTGCCACCTTTACCGCCCTTGCCAGCTTTACCGGCCTTGCGGCGGATTCTCTCGCCCAGGTAATGAATGCCCTTGCCCTTGTACGGCTCGGGCGGGCGGATCTTGCGGATGTCCGCGGCCACTTGGCCGATCTGTTCAGGGTCGGAGCCGTTCACTTTGATCTGGCGAGTCTTTTCATCGACCTCGAAGCTGATACCAGCCTGCGGTTCGATCCGAACCGGGTGCGAAAAACCGAGGTTCAGCACCAGGGTCTTGCCGTCCATCGCGGCGCGGTAACCCACGCCTTCGATCTCCAGCACCTTGGTGAAACCTGTATGGACGCCGGTGACCATGTTATTGATCAAGGCGCGGGTCGTACCATGCAGCGCCTTGATGCGCGCTTCTTCCGATGCGCGGGTCACGACGATATTTCCCTGTTCCAGGCTCAAGTTCACGCCCTGGGCAAAGGTGCGCTGGAGCGTGCCCTTGGGGCCTTTGACAACCACCTTCAGGCCATCGATCTCCACCTGCACCCCCTGCGGGATTGTGACAGGTAAACGTCCGATACGAGACATTGTATTTCCTCCTTCGCCGCCGGGCTACCAGACCTTGCAGAGAAGCTCGCCGCCAACACCCAGCTGGCGGGCCCGCTGCCCGGTCATGACACCCTTTGGCGTTGACAGGATGGCAATGCCCATCCCAGACAGCACCCAGGGGATATCTTTCATATGGGTGTACACCCGCCGACCAGGGCGGCTGACCCGCTCCAGACCGGTAATCACCGATTTCCGCTGGCGGCGCTCACCCACATACTTCAGTTTCAGTCGCAGAATCTGCCGGTTCGGATTTTCACCCTCGACCACCTCGTAGCTCTCGATATAGCCCTCTTCCTTGAGGATGCGGGCAATCTCTGCCTTGATCTTCGTGTTGGGCATGGCTACCAGGCTCTGGCCGATCATCAAGCAATTGCGAACCCGAGTCAGCATATCGGCGATTGGATCATTGACACTCATTGTTACCTCCAGACCGGCTACCAGGAAGACTTGACCACGCCGGGGATCTTCCCCTGCAGCGCCAGCTCACGGAAGCAAATACGGCACAGGCCGAACTTGCGGAGATATCCACGCGGACGACCGCACTTCATACAGCGGTTGCGCACCTGAATGGGGTATTTCCGCCGCATCTCACGATACATCATGCACTTCTTTGCCATACTAACCCTTTCTGAATGGCATGCCGAGCATTTCCAGCAGGGCTGCCGCATGATCATCGGTTTCCGCAGTCGTCACGATGGTGATCTCTAACCCGCGGATCTTGTCGATTTTGTCGTACTCGATCTCGGGGAAGATCAGCTGCTCGCGCAAGCCGAGGGTGTAATTCCCTCGCCCGTCGAACGCATCGCGCGAAATCCCGCGGAAGTCGCGCACGCGCGGCAGGACGACGTTGATCAGCCGGTCCAACAGCGCCCACATGCGCTCGCCGCGCAGGGTCACCTTGGAGCCGATAGCCCGGCCTTCGCGCAGCTTGAAGTTGGCGATGCTCACACGGGCTTTGGTGATCACCGGTTTCTGCCCGGTGATGGCCGCCAGGTCGGCGCTGGCTGCTTCCAGCGCTTTCGGGTTATCGAGGGCTTCGCCCAACCCGATGTTGACCACTATTTTCTGCAGCCGGGGCACCTGCATGACGTTGTCGATGTTGAGCGACTTCATCAATGCAGGCACGATCTCGGTTTGATATCGTTCTTTCAACCTGTTCATCATCTATCTCCCGGCGGCCTACTCATCAATGCTGGCCTGGCACTTCTTGCAAATGCGCAGGGCCTTTCCGCTTTCGCGGTGGATCGCCACGCGAGTGGCTTTGCCGCACTTGGGGCAAACCAGCATGACATTGCTAATGTGAACCGGCGCTTCGAAGCGCACCAGGCCCGGGTTGAGCGTCCGGCCTTGAGACTGCACCTGCTTCTGGTGCTTGGTGCGCATATTCGCACCCTGCACCACCAGGCGGTTCTCTTCAGGCAGCACGCGAATCACCTCACCCCGTTTGCCCTTATCCTCTGAGCGGCCGCTGATGATCTCTACCGTATCGCCTTTGCGAATCTTTACTTTCATTCCAAGCTCCTCACAGGCCTAGAGTACTTCGGGGGCGAGCGAGACGATCTTCATGAAGCCCTTTTCGCGCAATTCGCGCGCCACCGGGCCAAAGATACGTGTCCCGCGCGGGTTCTGCCCGGAGGTATCCAGGATCACCGCTGCGTTATCATCGAAGCGAATGCTCGAGCCGTCTTCTCGCCGCCATTCTTTGGTGCAGCGCACGATCACAGCTTTGACGATCTCGCTCTTCTTCACTGCGCCTTGCGGAGCCGCCGACTTCACCGTGCAGACGACGATATCGCCCACACGCCCATACCGGCGGGTAGACCCGCCCAGGATGTGAATGACCAGGAGCTCGCGTGCGCCGGTATTATCGGCTACTTTCAATCGCGTTTCTTGCTGGATCATGGCCTTACGCTCCTGCCTCTTCAACGGTGGCTGTGCCGCCGCTCACGTGGCGCACGATTTTATAAACCACCCAGCGCTTCATCGCCGAGAGCGGGCGGCTTTCAACGATTTCGACCTCGTCGCCCACCTGGCAGCCCAGTTCGTCATGCGCGTGGACCTTCTTGGACGAATGGACCACCTTCTTGAACAGCGGGTGCTGGTAGGTGCGGGTGATTTCCACCACCACGGTCTTGGTCATCTTGTTGCTGGTCACAAAACCAGTTAAACGTCGGCGCGTATTCATTAAGCACCTTCCTTCCCTGCCAGCTCCCGCTCGCGCAGAACCGTCAATAAGCGCGAGATGTCTCGGCGGCTCAACTTCAGGCGGCTCGTGTCAGTCAATTGACCGCTCACGGCCTGGAAGCGCAGGTTCATATACTCCTGCCGGGCATCGTTCAGCTTGGCCATAATTTCTTCAGTCGATAATAAGCGGATCTCTGCGGGTTTCATTCTTGCTCTCCTGCCAGGTCATCCCGGACAATCACCTTCGTGCGAATGGAGAACTTGTAAGAAGCCTGGTGCAAAGCCACCTTCGCGATGTCGCCGGGCAGGCCGCCCACTTCGAACATGATCCGGCCGGGCTTCACCACAGACACCCAGTACTCCACGCTGCCTTTCCCTTTACCCATGCGGGTTTCGGGGGGTTTTTGCGTATACGGGTGGTCCGGGAAAATCCGAATCCAGACTTTGCCACGGCGGCGCATCTCGCGCACGATCACGCGGCGGGCTGCCTCGATCTGCCGGGCAGTCACCCAGCCCGGTTCGAGTGCCTGCAGTGCGTACTCGCCGAAGCTAATTTCGGCACCTCGCAGAGCTTTTCCCGTCATGCGACCGCGTTGCTGCTTGCGCCACTTGACACGTTTCGGCATCAACATAGTCGTTCCCTCTTTCTTAACCTGGTCAGCGCCAGGGATGTTTATTCGCTGACGTACACGCCTTCGGTAGGCTCGGCCTTTTCTTCGGCCTCGGCCACCGTTTCGCCCTTATATACCCACACCTTCACGCCAATCCGGCCGTAGGTGGTGAGGGCTTCAGCCCGGGCGAACTCGATATTGGCGCGCAGAGTCTGCAGCGGCACGCGCCCTTCGCGCAGCCAGACGCTGCGGGCCATTTCGGCACCGCTCAAACGTCCCTGCACTTCCACCTTGATGCCCTGGGCGCCCTGGCGAATAGCCTGCTGCAGGGCGCGTTTCATCGCCCGGCGGTAGCTCACGCGGCGCTCGATCTGCCCGGCCAGGTTTTCGGCCACCAGCAGCGCATCGGTGTCTGGATTCTTGATCTCTTTGATTTCCAGGTCAATCTTCTTCGCGGTCAGCGCTTCCAGATCCTGGCGGATCTTCTTGACCGACTCGCCCTTGCGGCCGATCAGGATGCCCGGCTTGGCGGTGAAGACGATCACCCGCACCTTCCCGGGGAAGCGTTCCACCTCAACCCGCGACACGCCCGCGTTTTGCGCGATATCGTGTACCATCTTGCGGATCTTGAAGTCCTGGTGAAGGTTCTCGCGGTACTCTTTATGATCGGCAAACCAGCGGCCTTCCCAATTCTTGTTGACCACGAGGCGATAACCAACTGGATGGACTTTTCTACCCATACGTTCTCCTGGTTTCTCTCTGTATCAATCCTGCCGGTTACTCGCGCTCACGCAAAACGATGGTGAGGTGAGAGGAGCGGCGCAGCAGCGGCTTGAAACGACCGCGAGCACCAAACCGGCGCCACTTGCGGGTGGGGCCTTCGTCCGCCGCGATCTGGTGGATCACCAGGTTGTCGCGGCTGACGCCGAAGTTTTCTTCCGCATTGGCGACGGCCGACCCAAGAAGCTTCTCCATCAGCCTGGCGGCCTTCTTGGTGGTGAACTTGAGCGTATTGGCGGCTTCGATCACCGGCTTGCCGCGCACCATATCAGCAACCAGGCGCGCTTTCTGCGCGGAGATATCTGCAAACCGCAGTGTAGCCCGAATATCGGTTGCCATGGCCTATTTCTTGCCTCCCTTGGCAGCGGATGATTTCTCCGATAAATGGCCGCGGAACAGGCGGGTGGGGGCGAATTCGCCCAGCCGGTGCCCGACCATATTCTCGGTGACATAAATCGGCACGTGTCGCCGCCCGTCATGAACTGCGATGGTGTGCCCCACCATCTGCGGGAAGATGACGCTGTCCCGGCTCCAGGTGCGCAGCACTTTCTTCTCGCCCCTGGTGTTCATGTTCTCGATCTTGCTCATCAGCTTAGGGTCGACATACGGCCCTTTTTTCAGCGATCGTGACATAGTCTCGTCCTTCTTTCTTACGGTCTAGCCCAGGCCTAACGGGTTCCGGCGTTCCGGCGACGAACGATCAGCTTATCGGTCGTCTTGTTCCGGCGAGTCTTGTAACCGCGGGTCGGCCTGCCCCAGGGCGATTTCGGCCCCGGCATACCGGCCGGCTGGCGTCCTTCGCCGCCGCCGTGCGGGTGGTCGCGCGGACTCATCGCGGTGCCGCGCACCGTCGGGCGGATGCCCATGTGGCGCTTGCGGCCGGCCTTGCCCAGCTTCACGTTGCTGTGATCGAGGTTGCCCACCTGCCCGACGGTGGCATAGCACACCTGGGGCACCAGGCGTACCTCGCCCGAAGGCAGGCGCACCTGCGCGTAATCGCCCTCTTTGGCCAGCAGCTGGGCTGCGGTGCCGGCGGCGCGTACGAGCTGCCCGCCTTTGCCGGGTTTCAGCTCGATGTTATGGATCATCGTGCCGACCGGGATGTTGGCGATGGGCAGGCTGTTGCCAGGCCGGATTTCCGCCTGGTCGCTCGTCAAGACGCTGTCGCCCACTTTGAGGCCCAGCGGTGCCACGATGTAGCGCTTCTCGCCATCGGCGTAGAACAGTAAGGCCAGGCGCGCAGTGCGGTTCGGGTCGTATTCGATTGCCGAAACGCGGGCCGGGATGTTGCGCTTATCGCGGCGGAAATCCACCAGGCGGATGTACTGGCGGTTGCCGCCGCCCTGGTGGCGGACGGTAATCCGCCCGTAGCTGTTGCGCCCGGACATCTTCTTGCGGATCACGATCAGCGATCGTTCGGGGGTCGCCTTTGTGATTTCCTCAAAGGTGTAGCCGGTCATCCCGCGCTGCCCGGGGGTGATGGGTTTGTAAACTTTAACGGCCATGACTATACCCCTTCAAAGATCTGGATCGTATCGCCGGGCGAAAGGGTGACGACGGCTTTCTTGTAGGCCGGGCGGCTGACCACCAGCCTTCGGCTGCGCGACTTGCGGCTGCGCTTGGCCGGGACGTTGATCACATTCACCCGCAGGACGGTCACTTTGAACACCGCTTCCACGGCATCCTTCACCTGGATGCGCGTCGCGTCGGCAGACACTTCGAAGACATACTGGTGCAGCTTACCCACCTGGTAGTTCGTCTTTTCGGTCACCAGCGGTCGGCGGAGAATTTCGTAAACTGTGCTCATCTCACCCTCCCTAACCGAGGTGTGCGGAAATGACATCCAGCGACGCCAGTGGCAGAACGATCTTATCGAACACCAGCAGGTCACGGATATTCAGGTAATTGGCCAGCAGGATTTTCGCATCCGGGAGGTTCCGCGTGGAGCGGATGATTCCCTCGTACGCTTCCTTTTCTGGGATGAGGACCAGCGCGCTCGCATCGCCCACCAGCGTGTTGAGGGCCTTGGCCATGTGGCGGGTCTTGAACTCGGGCAGGCTGAGCTGGTCAACCACAACCAGCGCCGATTCCGCGGCTTTCGCCGAAAGGGCCGAGCGCAGCGCGGCGCGGCGCATCTTCTTCGGCATGGCCTGCTCGTACGAGCGCGGGTGCGGTGTGTGCACCTTGGCGCCGCGCGCCCAAACCGGAGAGCGCGTGGAACCCTGGCGGGCCCGGCCTGTGCCTTTCTGACGCCAGGGCTTGCGGCCGCCGCCCGAAACTTCGTTGCGGGTGCGCGTGTCGTGTGTGCCGAGCCGGGCGTTTGCCATCTGGCGCAGGTAGGCCTGGTGCATCAGGTCAACGTAAATCGGGGCGTCGAAGATGCTCGGATTCAATTCCACCGAGTTCACCTTTTGCCCTTCCATATTGAAAACGTCTACTAGCATTTCAATTCACTCCATTTTCCAGGCTAAGGCTGCGGCTATTGCTTCCGGGCTTCTTTGATCAGCACCAGACCGCCCTTGGCGCCAGGGACGGAACCCTTGACGGCGATCAAATTGCGCTCGGCATCCACTAGCACAACCCTTAAGCCCTGCGCGGTCACCCGATCATCGCCCATGTGGCCGGCGCCGCGAGAACCTTTATACACGCGCCCGGGCGTGGTGCCCGAGCTGCGCGAACCGGGCGCGCGCTGACGGTCGGACTGGCCGTGCGTCTTCGGGCCGCCCTTGAAGTGATAGCGTTTGACACCGCCCTGGAAGCCCTTCCCCTTCGAGGTGCCGATCACATCCACGTTTTCGCCGACGCTAAAGGACTCAACCGTCACTTTATCGCCTTCGTTCACGTCAATGTTCTTCACCCGGAATTCGCGCAGGATGCGCAGTGGAGGAAGTGAGTTGCGTTTCAGGTGACCGAGCTGGCCGCCTGTGAGGCGCTTGGGTTTCGCCTCCTGGAACCCCAGTTGGACGGCGGAGTACCCGTCCTGTTCGGGCATGCGAACCTGGGTGACATAACAAGGCCCAGCTTCGATAACCGTGACTGGAATAGCCACACCATCGTCATCGAAAATCTGGGTCATGCCGATTTTCTTTCCGATCAGCCCTTTCAACATATCAGTTGTCTCCTTGTAATGTAGCGCGGGACTGTCAACCTGGGCTTGGTTGCATCATCCCTGTCCGCAGTCCAGTCAACCAGTGCGTGGCGGCGCTCGTTGTTGTGTACGCGCCAGCGCGCCGGCTCTTGAACTGCCTTGAGGCTATCGCCTCATGTCTGGGCCTTCTCGGCCGCAAACCTTTTCATTTTACCAAAGACCCCTCATTCTGCATAGGGTCTTTTTTCTTTTTTCAGGCCAGGTTGCGCAGCACTTCCGCGCTGCGCAACCTGGTTGACCCACTCGCATCCCTTAAGGCACGAGCAGAAAAATGCCAGGAAAGTGTTTCTTTCCGTGTCTATTGCGGAGAGTGCCCGCAATGGACACGGAAAGCAAACACACCTTCATCGCCAGGTTAGATCTTGATCTCGATATCCACGCCGGCGGGCAGGTTGAGGCGCATGAGCATATCGATTGTCTTCGAATCCGGGTCGAGCACATCAATCAGCCGGTTGTGCGTGCGGATTTCGAAATGCTCGTGCGAGTCTTTATCGATGAACGTGGACCGGCGCACGGTGAACTTCTCGATCTTGGTGGGCAGAGGCACCGGCCCGACGACGCGCGCGCCGCTGCGTTCGGCGGTCTCGACAATGCGCTTGGCCGACTGGTCCAACACCCGGTGATCGAACGCCTTAAGGCGAATGCGAATGCGTTGTTTTGCCATTTTTCACCTTTACTTCAAGATCTTGGTGATGACGCCGGCGCCGACGGTGAGGCCGCCTTCGCGGATGGCGAACTTGGAGCCCTGTTCGAGGGCGACGGGGATGATCAGTTCGACCTCGAGGTTGACGTTGTCACCCGGCATGACCATTTCG
>JARKPU010000071.1 GCA_029975055.1 Anaerolinea sp. | reverse complement strand
GGCTGACCGCGCCCGGCCCGCAGGGCAGCGCGCGCGTCCCCGCTTGCGGCAGGTCGACCGATCCCAGCGGCTCCTGGCCGGGGATCGCCCAGACCAGGGTCTGGGGAGCCGCCGGATTGCTGCGCGTGCCCGCCGCCTGCCAGAGGAGGGCGTGCCCGGCCGCCTCCGGCGACTGGGCCATGACTCCCGCCGCGCCGGCGATCAGCGCGGCCGCCAGCACGATTGCGCCCAGCCTGAAGTGTTTTTCGGAAATCATCTTCCCTCCTCGCAGGAAAAAGCTATCAACATCCAACCGTCGAACATAAAAACGCCTGGACGGCCCGGCGCAGTCTCCCTCGCGTGCCTCGATCCTTCCCCTCCATTGTCTCCCAAGTATGGCCCGCGCCAATAGTCCGGTGGAGTCACCCGGCCCCAGACCGGCAGGCAGCGCCCCGTTCCCTCTGATTCTCGCCCCTTTGCCGCGCCGCGCCAGCGGCCCGATCAGCGCCGGGACGCGCGTTTCCTGGCCCTTGTTCCTCTCCGCGCCTGCTTTTGCGCGCTTCGCGGTTCGCTGTTCCTGAGGCGACAACCCCGCGCGGGGCCGGTATGAAAATGGTATGGACGTGCTATAATCACGATCGCGGTAGTCCGTTTCTCCCGCCTTGCATGGCGACCGGCCAAAGGAGCAAGCATGAGCGCTCAAAAACCCGCTTCACCCGGCAGCGTTTTCCTGAGGCGCGTGGCGGTCGTGAGCGCGATCCTGATCGTGCTGCTGCTGGTGCTCGCCCTGGTGCTGCGCAATCTGTTCGCTTTCACCGCCTCGCTCAATACCGGCGGCCTCTCGCAGGAGGATCGCACCGAGCTAACCCTGGAACGCGCTCAGGATGCCGTCAATTCGGTCGAGCTGCTGCTCAGCTTTTTGGAGGGGGCCTCGGTGCTGGTCGGGTTCGGGTTCACCGCCGCGACCCTGTACGGCCTGCGCAGCGCCCAGGAACTCCGCACCGAGATGGAAGGCGAGATCGCGCGGATCGAGACCCTGCGCCAGGAACTGCTCACCCAGCTCGGCAAGCTGGAAGGCTACCGCCCCTACCTGGAGAATCTGGAGAACCTGCGCCTGGACCTGGAGCAGTCCCAATCCTCGCTGCAACAGACGATCGACAACGTCTCGCGCGTTTTCCAGGCAGAGCAGGAATTCCGCCTGAAGAACTACCATTCGGCCTACGCGCTGATCACGGACGTGCTGGAGCGCGAGCCGGACAACCGCCTGGCCCGGTATCTGGCCGGCTGGGTGGAGGTGCAACCTCTCGGCGACCGGCTCGACCAGGGCATCGCTCACCTGGCGAAGGTCGTGCGCCAGGATTCCAACTGGGCGGCGGCCCAGGCCGCTTACGGCGTCGGCCTGCGCCGCAAGGCCCGCGCCTCCACCGGGGAAGCGCGCGAGAAGCTCTTCCTGCGCGCCGAGGGCATGATCAAGGAGGCGCTGTCGCAAAGCCCGCGCCTGATGGACTTCGAGGGCGAATCCTTCTGGGGGCCGGTGGGCGGCATCCTGCGCGAGCTGGGCCAGGTCGACGGCGCGATTTACGCCTACGAAAAGGCTCTGGAGATCACGC
>JARKPU010000066.1 GCA_029975055.1 Anaerolinea sp. | reverse complement strand
ACAACGCCTCTCCGTTTCATTCGCGAGGTTTAGCCCACCCGCCAGCAGGCCGTCCAGTGATCGGGACTGACCTCTTTGAAGGGCGGCTCTTCCACCTTGCAATGATCCATCGCCACCGGGCAGCGCGGATGGAACCGGCAGCCCTTGGGCGGGTTGAGCGGGCTGGGAACATCGCCGCTCAGGATGATCCGGTCGCGCTTCACGCGCGGGTCGGGGATCGGGATGGCCGACATCAGCGCCTGGGTGTAGGGATGCAGCGGGTTGCGGAACAACTCGTCGCGCCCGGCCAGCTCGACCATCTTGCCCAGGTACATCACCGCCACGCGCTGCGAAATGTGCTCCACCACGCTCAGGTTGTGCGCGATGAACAGATAGGTCAGGCCAAATTCGGCCTGCAAATCTTTGAGGATGTTGAGCACCTGCGACTGGATCGAAACATCCAGCGCGGAGACAGGCTCGTCGCAGATGATGAACTTGGGGCGCAGCGCCAAAGCGCGGGCGATGCCGATGCGCTGGCGCTGACCGCCCGAGAACTCGTGCGGGTAGCGGCGCGCGTGGTAATCTTCCAAACCCACCTTCTTGAGGGTTTCGATGGCCACCTCGAAGCGCTCGCGCGGTGTGCCAATGCCGTGGATCTTCAACCCTTCCATCACCGACTCGCCGATCGGCATGCGCGGGTCGAGCGAGGCGTACGGGTCCTGGAAGATGATCTGCATGTTGCGGCGCATGGCCTTCAGATCGCGGCCCTTCAGGCGGAAGACATCCACGCCCTCATAGAGCACCGACCCGGCGGTCGGTTCGGTCAGGCGCAGCATCGTGCGGCCGACGGTCGTCTTGCCGCAGCCGGATTCTCCCACCAACCCAAGGCATTCGCCTTCGCGGATCGTAAAGCTGACGTCATCCACCGCCTGCACCTGCGCCACCACGCGCTGAAACACCCCAGCCCTCACCGGGAAGTACTTTTTGAGCGATTTGACGACCACGATATCTTTCGTGCCGCCGGATGAGTAGGTCTGGTTCGTCATGGTACGGCCTCGGTTTCGATTTTGATGGGCGCGATATGATCGTCTTTGCTGGTGTAGAGCCAGCAGCGTACTTTATGCCCTGGGCGGAGGTTCACCAGCTCGGGTTCGTCAACCGTGCAAATTTCCAACCCGTATTTCTCGCGCAAGCGGCAGCGCGGGGCAAACCGGCAGCCCGGCGGCAGGTTAATCAGGTTCGGCACCGACCCGGGGATCACATCCAGTTTGTCGGTGACCTTCCCGAGGATCGGAATGGAAGCGATCAACCCCATCGTGTAGGGGTGCAGGGGCATCTCGAACAGATCGTTCACCGAAGATTCTTCGACGATCCGCCCGGCATACATCACCGCCACGCGGCTGGCCATTTCGGCGATCACGCCCAGATCGTGGGTGATCAAAATGACCGAGGTGCCCAGCTTCTCCTGCATTTCGCGCATCAGGTCTAGGATCTGCGCCTGGATGGTCACATCCAGGGCGGTGGTGGGCTCGTCGCAGATGAGAATGCGGGGTTTGCACGCCAAAGCTATGGCGATGACAATGCGCTGACGCATGCCGCCTGAATACTGGAAGGGATAGTCGTAAAAGCGTTTTTCCACATCCTTGATTCCCACCTTTTCCATAAGGGTCAAGGCGATGCGTCTTGCCTCTTCGGGAGGAAGTTTCTGATGCTTTTCGATGACTTCGGTGATCTGGATGCCGATGCGCTTCAGAGGGTTGAGGCTGGTCATGGGATCCTGGAATACCGTGGCGATCTTCACACCCCGGATTTTTTCCCATTCTTTATCGGTTTTGAGCTCCAAAAGATTCCTGCCTTCGAATTCGATGCTGCCGGCGGCTATTCTTCCGTTGGATTCCAGCATGCCCGTGAAGGTCTTGGTGAGGACTGTCTTGCCGGATCCCGATTCTCCCACTATGGCCAGAG
>JARKPU010000065.1 GCA_029975055.1 Anaerolinea sp. | reverse complement strand
GAGGCCGGTGGGGTGGGGTCGCTTTGGACCGCACCATCTTCACCCAACCATCAAAAAAAAAGGTGCAGTCATAAAATCGACTGCACCCTACAAGAATAGAAATAGTCCGGTAGGGTGCGGTCGCCTTGGACCGCACCATCTTCACCCAATCGTCAAAAAAGGTGCAGTCATAAAATCGACTGCACCCTACAAGAATAGAACGAGTCCGGTAGGGTGCGGTCGCCTTGGACCGCACCATCTTCACCCAATCGTCAAGAAAGGTGCAGTCAAAAATCGACTGCACCCTACAAGAATAGAAAAAGTCCTGTAGGGTGCGGTCGCTTTGGACCGCACCATCTTCACCCAATCGTCAAGAAAGGTGCAGTTATAAAATCGACTGCACCCTACAAGAAGAAGAAAAGGTGCGGTCATGAAATCGACCGCACCCTACGGATACTGCAATCGAGAGCTAGATATCCAGGTTGATCACGTCCTTGGCATGCGTCTGGATAAAGCGCGTGCGCGGCGGCACCGCCGAGCCCATCAACATGTCGAACGTGCGGTCGGCAATGGCCGCATCTTCGATCGAAACCGCCAGCATCGTGCGGTTCTCGGGGTTCATCGTCGTCTCCCACAACTGCGTGGGATTCATCTCGCCCAGGCCCTTGTAGCGCTGGATCGAGGCCTTATCGTGGCTGACCCCCAGTTCCTTCAACACGCGGTCGCGGTCGGCCTCGCTGTAAGCATAACGCACCTGGTTGCGGTGCGCAATGCGGTAGAGCGGCGGCTGGGCGATATACAGGTGGCCCTCTTCGATCAACGGCTGCATATAGCGGAAGAAGAAGGTCAGCAGCAGCGTGCGGATGTGGCTGCCGTCCACGTCGGCGTCGGTCATGATCACCACGCGCCCGTAACGCAGGCCCGAGAGGTCGAACCCGTCACCGATGCCCGTGCCGAGCGCCGAGATGAGCGCCTTCACCTCATTGTTGGAGAGGATTTTATCCAGCCGGGCGCGCTCGGTGTTGAGGATCTTCCCGCGCAGCGGCAGGATGGCCTGGAAGTGCCGGTCGCGGCCCTGCTTGGCCGAGCCGCCCGCCGAATCGCCCTCGACGATGAACAGCTCGGTTTTGCTTGGGTCGCGTTCCGAGCAATCGGCCAGCTTGCCGGGCAGGGTCAGGCTCTCGAGGGTGGATTTGCGAATCACCAGGTCGCGGGCCTTGCGGGCGGCATCACGCGCGCGCGCCGAGGTGAGGCACTTCTGCACGATGGCCTTGGCCGCCTGCGGGTTTTCTTCCAGGAAGGTGCTGAAGCCCTCGCCCACCACCTGCTGGACGTAAGTCTGCACCTCGGGGTTCATCAGCTTCACTTTCGTCTGGCTCTCGAACTGCGGGTCGGGGTGCTTAATGCTGATGATGGCCGTCAGGCCTTCGCGCGTATCGTCGCCGCTGAAGTTTGGGTCGCCATCCTTGAGGAAGCCGTTGCGGCGCGAGAAGTCGTTGATCACGCGCGTCAGCGCGGCGCGCAGGCCGGTCATGTGCGTCCCGCCGTCGATGGTGTTGATCGTGTTGGCAAACGAATAGACCGATTCGGCGTAAGCATCGGTGAACTGGATGGCGGCTTCGATGCCGATGCCGTCCACTTCCTTCTCGCAATACACCACCGGGTGGAGCACCTCGCGGTTGCGGTTGAGGTAGCGCACGAAGGAGTTGATGCCGCCTTCGAAGTAGAAGGTCATCTCTCGGCCGGCGCGTTCATCCACCAGGCGGATTGTCACCTTGCGGGTGACGAAGGCCATTTCTCTGAAACGCTGGGTCAGCGTGTCGAACTTATAATCCAGGTCGCCCTTGAAGATCGTCGGGTCGTAGCGGAAGGTCGTCTTCGTGCCGGTCTGCTTGGGATTGCACTTGCCGATCACTTTGACGGGTTCCTGCGGGATGCCGCGCTCGTAGCGCTGGTAGTGCACCTTGCCATCGCGGCAGACTTCCACTTCGCACCATTCGGAGAGCGCGTTCACCGCCGAGACGCCCACGCCGTGCAGGCCGCCCGAAACTTTATAGCTGCCCGAGCCAAACTTGCCGCCCGCGTGCAGGATGGTCATCACCACCTCGAGCGCCGATTTCTGCTTCTCCGGGTGAATATCCACCGGGATGCCGCGCCCGTTATCTTCCACGGTGACGGAACTATCGGGGTTGATAGTGACGATGATCCGGTCGCAGGTGCCCGCCAGGGCCTCGTCGATTGAGTTATCCACCACCTCATAGACCAGGTGATGCAGCGCTTTCAGGTCGGTGCCGCCCACATACATGCCGGGGCGCCGGCGGACGGCCTCGAGCCCCTCGAGCACCTGAATATCTTTTGCGCCATAAGAACTGGTGACGGGTGTGGTCAAGCCTACCTCCAAGTTGAATGTGTCAAGCAGTCGCTTTGCGCCGCAGGGTTTCCACCCAGCTCACCGCGCCGCGATAGTAAATGAAGCTCGCCGCCAGCAGCGCCGTGCTGATGAAAGCATTGCCAAAGATCCCGGCCAACGCCAGCCAGGATGATTCCGGGGGGATATGCCACAGGTAGCTCATGCCCTGCACCAGGATGAGCGCCGAGAGCAGGAACAGGCCGATGCCGGGGAAGAGCAGCCGCACCATGCGGGCGCTGACCACCATGGCCTGCAAAAAGGTCTGGTGCGCCACGAAAATGCCGTGTGGAGAAAATACCAGCGGGATGAACAGCCACAGCAAAACGAAGCTCATCAGCAGCAGGGCAAACTGAGCCAGACCGAGGTTGATCATCGCCAGGATGGTCGTCACCAGGGTAACGGGGATGGCCAGCAGGATGATGATAACCACCAGCGCCACCGCCAGCAAGAGGACCTGCCCCGCCTCCCAGACGGTCTGCGACAGGCCGGTTTGCAGGGCCTTGGCCGCCGTCGAGCGGGCGATCATGCCGAAGTAGAAGCTGCCCAGTACCAGCCCAATCAGCGTAAACAGCAGCCAACCGCTGAAAACCTGCCCCCACGATTTCAGCTCGATCACCTGCGGCGAGCCGAGGGGGTTCTGCACCGGGGCAGTGCCGACCATCAGGCTTGGAACGCCCACCGGCAGCGTGCTGATGAAGCTGAGCAGGTTGAAGCGCTCGAGCAGCGTATCCCACAGGCTGCGGAAGGTGGTGAAAACCCCCGTCATATCCGCGCCGCCCATCATCTCGGCCCCCGAAAGCCAGCTCTGGATGACCGGCTGGAGCAGGGTCTTCAGGCTGAAGCGCGGCCCAAACCAGAGCAGCAGATCCACGCCGATTGGCAGGAGAAGCAGATAAATCCGCCCGGTGACGATGTTGAAACCGGCGGTGAGGGCGGTCATTAAACGCGGGGGGAGCCCGGCCTGAGCTTGCGGAACGCTGTTCATACGAACAAATATTTTACCATGAAGGGGGTGTTTGGTACAATTAGCAGGTATGCTTGACTCGTCGTCGCACCTGCCCGACACGAACCGGTTGAGCGTACTGGCGGCCACCGTGCTGCTGGCGTACGCCGTCACGCCCTTCATACAGCTCCCCGAGCGCTCGTTCCAGGTGCAGCTGCCGGGCATCTTCCTGGTATTTTCCATCCATTTTGCCACCCTCACCTCCATCCTTGCGGCGGCGCTGGCCGGGTTCGGCGCCGATTGGCTGGTGCGCAGCCATCCGCATTTTGCCGGGCACGCCGGCGACTCGCGCCATTGGATCCTCCCGGCGCTGACCGCCTGGGTGATCGGCGAGCCGCTCAACCGCCTGGAGGTGGGGCTGGAATGGTGGGGGCTGTTCGCCCTCGGCGGGGTGATGCTCGTCACCGTTTATGTGGCCGAATACATCATCATCGACCCAACCGACGCCCGCTATGCGCCTGCGGCGGTGGCGCTCACCGCGGTGGCGTTTGCGCTCTTTCTCATCCTGGCCATCGCCATTCGGGCCGCGGGGCCGCGCCTGTATGTCATCCTCCCGGCCCTGGTCGTCGCCATCTTCCTGGTGGCGCTGCGCACGCTCTACCTGCGCCTGGGCGGGCGCTGGCCGTGGAAGTGGCCGGTAGTCATCGCGATGATCATCGGCCAGCTGGTCATCGGCCTGCACTACTGGCCCGTCTCGCCGCTGCAATTTGGCCTCGTGCTGCTGGGCGCCGCCTACGCGCTCACCAGCGTGGCCGGCGGGCTAGAAGAAGGCCGCAGCGGGCGCGGATTGTGGCTCGAACCGGTCGTGATGCTGGCGGTCGCGCTCCTCATGGCCGGGCTGCTCCAGGGGCAATGATGTTCCTCCCGCCGGGCCTGCGCGCGCAAATCGCAGCTCACGCCGCCGCCTGCCTGCCTGAAGAAGCCTGCGGGCTGATCGGCGGCCGAGAGGGCAAAGGCGAGCTGGCCATCGAAATCACCAACGAGTTGCACAGCCCAACGCGCTTCCGCATGCTGCCAATCGAGCAGTTCCGCGCCTTCATGCGCTTCGAGGCCGAGCAGCTCGACCTGCTCGCCATCTACCACTCGCACCCCAACGGGCCGCCGGGGCCGTCTGCGACCGACGCAGCCGAATTTAACTACCCCGGCGTGCTTTACCTGATCCTCTCGCCCTCCGGCGGCGGGTGGCAGGTGCGCGCTTTCCGCTTTGAGGACGGCGCATTCACCGAGGTTGAGCTTTCCGGGTAAATTCGCGAGAACAGGCGCACTTCTCATATTGATCTTAACTGGATGGCGTATCATTTGCGCCTGTCGCGTGTTTTCTTTACCGAGAGGTGCCTGAATGCCATTAATCAACATCGCCGGGGCGGTCATCCTGCCTTACCTCGTCGGTTCCATCCCTTTTGGTTGGATCATCGTTAAACTCACCACTGGACGTGATATCCGCACCATCGAGAGCGGCCGCACCGGCGGGACGAACGCGATGCGCGCCGCCGGCCTGCTGGCAGGCGTCTTCACCGCCGTCGGAGATACCCTCAAGGGCCTTTCGGCCATCTGGATCGTGAACTGGCTCGTCCCCGCCGATTCTCCCTGGAAGGTCTGGCTGCAGGTGGCCGCGCCGCTGCTGGCCATCATGGGGCACAATTACTCCATCTGGCTGATCGAACGCCGCGCCGACGGTAAACTCAGCCTGCGGGGAGGCGCGGGCGGGGCGCCCTGCTTTGGGGGGGCCATCGGTCTGTGGCCCTGGAGTGGTTTCATCATCATGCCAATGGGGCTGTTGGTCTTCCTGCTGGTGGGTTATGCCTCGTTGACCACGGTGAGCATCGCCCTCACCTCCACCGTCATCTTCGCTTACCTGGCCGTTTTCAAGGGCTATCCCTGGCAATATATTCTCTACGGCGCCGCCAGCCTGTTGATTCTTCTGTGGGCGCTGCGCCCCAACCTGGCGCGGCTGGCGCGCGGCACCGAGCGCCCGGTGGGCCTGCGTGCCTACCTGCAAAGGCGCAAACAGCAGCGACAGGATCGGTGATTTCAAAGCGGAGGGCGTCCCCAGGGACGCCCTCCGCTTTTTCTCATTCCTCTTCTCTGACGGGCTGTTCCGAGACGCCCTCTTCGATCATCATCTGCCGGTAAAGCCAGCGCAGGTTGCGGCGGTGCAGGTCTTCCGCCAGCCCGCCCAGGTAGACGCGGCTCTTCCCGCAGGATTCGATATCCACCATCGCCAGCGCGTCGGAAGGGTTGCGCTTTTTCATCGCCGTGCGCACCTGCTTGCGGATGGCCGCCAGGTAGGCCAGGTTTTCTTTGATGGCATCATCAATTTCGCCGCGCAGGATGATATCGCCGTGACCCTGGATGATGTTTTCCAGGCCCATCTTGCCGATGCGCTTGATGGTATTCATCAGCTCATCCAGGTCGCCGTCCACCACGTAAGGCAGCGGCAAGAAGGCATCGCCTGCGAAGAGCACGCGGTCTTCCTCCACCAGCACCGAAATGCCATCGCGGCTGTGCCCGGGCGTAGAGGTGAGGATAAGGTTCTTTTTTCCCACCCGCAGCACCAGGTTGCCGTCTCCAAAAGTGAGGTGCGGCGGGACGATCTTCACCTGTTTGAAGGTCGGGTTCTGCTTGCGGGCGGCTTCCAGCGAAAGGTGGCTCTTCTCCAGCATCACCGAGCGGCACAACTCCGAGCCGATGATGGTGGCGCCGGGGAAGAAGCAGTTCCCCCAGGAATGATCGGCGTGGTAGTGGGTGTCGATCACGTACCGCACCGGCACGCCCAATTCCTCTTCGATAAAAGCGCGCATCGCCAGGGTTTCTTCCGGCAGCGCCAGCGTGTCAATCACCACCGCCCACTGCGGCCCGGTGACGGCGCCGGCCGTGACCTGCGCATACACTTCACTTTGGAACCAATAGACATTTTCGGAAATGCGTTCTCGCTGCATACCCATTCCTCACCCAGTTTTAACAGGCCAAAGAATAGCATAAATGCAGGCAAAAGTCAAAAAAGAGGGCCTCCTGCTCGGATGCCCTCTCTGCCGTTCCAATCATCATCATGCCTTGCGCCGCAGGAAGAAGAACCACGCCAGGCCAAAGATGACCCCGCCGCTCATCAACAGGCCAAGCACCAGGCTGATCCAATCCGAGGCGCTGCGCGGCTTCTCGCCGGCCACGCCCTGGGCGGTTTTCGTCAGGTTGAGGGTGGCTGTGGCTTTACGCAGCGTGGACGTCGGCCGGGGGGATGCGGCTGAACTGGTGATTTGCGTCTCACCGGGGACGGGGTAGCCGGTCAATGCTGGCTCGTTGGTCGCGGTCGTTTCCTGCCCGGGGTAGCCGGTGGCCCCCTGAACGGCCTGCGCCGTGGCGGTGCGGAGGTTGCCGAGCGGGTCCACAAACGTCCGCGTGGGCGAGCGCAGCACGGTGGGCGTGGCAATGACCACGCGCGTGATGGTAGGCGCACGCGTCACCGTGGGGACGCGCGTGGCAGTGGGGATGCGCACGGTGGGCGAGCGGGTGGGCACGCGCGTCAACGTCTGCGATGGCGTCGGCGTGGGCGTGATGGTGGCAACGTTCGGCACGATCGAGAGAATATCCGAATAGAAGAAAGTGCCGTCGGTGCGCTGGATCTTGAGGCGATAGTAATTGATCACCCCGTTCGTGCGCCCGCCGTCCACAAAGGTATAGGTGGAGCCGGTGGTTGCCGACCCCACCCGGTTGATCAGGTCGCTGATCGGGTCGAACGGCCCGCCCGCGTTGAGGCTGCGCAAGACGTAAAACCCGCTCAGGTCGGCTTCGCTGGTGGTCGTCCAGCGCACGGTGACGGTATTATTGCTCGCCAGCGTGATGAAAGTGGCCGGAACGGGAATGCCCACCATAAAGGGTGTGAAGGTCAGGTCACTGTTCAGCGCCGGCCGCCCTGAAGTATCAATCGTGACCTTGATCTCGTCATTCGGCATGTCGCAGGACGTTGCCTGTCCGGCGGCTCCGCCCGCTCCGCTTCCGGCCGGGTTCTGGCCGGTGGTGTCCCACCCGGCGGTCACCTGGCCGGAAGGGTCGTACCACCACAGCGGGAATTTGGCCGTGTTGGTGGTGAGTTCGCAGAACTGCGAGGATTCGATCGCCGCGGTGCAAGCCGTGGAAGAGTTGTACTTGAAGAACAGATCCATCGAGCCGCCCGGCGCGGCCCCCTCGGCCAGGAAGACATCGTAATAATTGCTGCATGGGTTGGGGCTGCCGAGCGAAGCCGCGGTGAATGGGATGGCATCGGGGCTGCCCGTGCCGTGGTTGACGATGTAAATATCGAAATCGTTGCCATCGGCCGACCTTTGGAAGCCGACCTGGTTGCTGAAGGTGTAATTTTTAGTCGTGGAAACGGTGACTCGCGCCACGCTCACCCCGGGCGCGTTGGCCAGTGCCAGGATCGGCGCGCCCAGGCGCTTGTTTGCGCTCGCGGTGCAGTGGCTGGCAGTCGGCGCCGAGACGGCCCCCCAATAGTTATGATCGACGCGCCGGTTGGCAACCGCACCGCTGGCCCCCGCCGAGCAATCCACCTGGTCGCCCGCGCGGTTCTGGTAGATATTGTTGGCGACCATGCTCAACCTGCCGGAGGCTCCGCCCGTATCCCAGTAGAGCGCGTAACCGCTGTTTCCGCGGATCTGGTTGTATTGCACGGTCAGGCTGCCGGTATTATCGGTGACCCGGATGGCATAAGCCCCACCCGTCAGGTCGTTGGATTGGATCGTATAATCCGCCGGCGTGTTGACCGCCACCAGGTCGCGGTCCGGCGAGGCGCAGCTTCCATCGTTGATGTTCAGGCTGCGCAGCGAGCCGCCGGCGGTGATCTCGAGCATCGGGTTGGCGCACCCGCCGGAAGCCGTCAGGGTGGCATCACCGCTGCCGGTCAGATCCACCTGCTTGTCAATGCGCACCGCGTTGCCTTTGAGCGTCACCGTGCCGAGCACCACCACCCGCGAACCGGCTGCCACGGCGTCAATGGCATCCTTCAAACCGGTGCCAATGCCGCCGGGTAAATCTCCGGCGCTGTTCAGGTAACAGGGGCTGCTTGTGCAGGAGGCCGGGTCGCCCGCGACATAGACGACCCCCGCCGATGGGATGGGCGTCATCTGCGGGGTGAAGGTCTGCGAAGAGCGCGTCCAGGTTCCGGGCGCAGTCTGCTCGAAGACGCGCACCAACACGCTGCCCGGCGCCGAGGCCCCCGCGGCGATGCGGAAGTCGAAGCTGAGCGAATCCTGGAACGCGAAAATGCCGGTGAAGGTTGATTCTCCCGCCGCCGCCAGGCTGTAATTCGTCGGCGGGGTGGCATCTTCGGCGCAGTTGGTCGTGCCGGGGATGAACGTGTAGGGGTTGTTGGTGATTCCGCCGTTCGTGCCCAGCCGGACCGATGCGGCGTCATACCAGTTGGTCGGGATATACACACAGACTTTGACGTTGGGGACGGTCAGGGTGGCATCGTAAGCCCCCAACTCGAAATCGAGCTGGTAGCTCAGCCGCTGCCCGGCGGCGCAGCCGCCCGGGGGGCAGGCCGGCGGCCCAATGAGGGTAATCGTCGAACCGGCCGCCTGCGCCACCTGCACAGGGGCTACCCCCGCCAGGAGGGTGATGAGCGCTGCGAGCAAGACCGCCAGGAGGGTGCGTTTCATAAGGCTGTTTCCGTACCACCATTTTACACGCATCTCGCGTCTTTCGTGCAGCGCGTTTCGCTTGACAGCCCGATTCAGGTTTTGTATACTCCATGTAAGAATACCGGTTGATTCGCCAACCGGTATTGTCTTTGCCGCGAATCGAAATTGCAGAGGGGGACGAGAGCCTTTTCCAGGAGGTCGGATGAAAGGTATGGTTTTACGTGCAGCCATGCTCGGAGCCGTGTGGCTGAGCCTGCTCACCGGCTGCGCCTCGAAGCAGCTTCAGGTGCAGGGCGCCTGGGCGCGCCCGGCACAGGCCGGCGGGACGAGCGCGATTTACTTCACCATCGACAATCCCCTCAAGGATGCCGATACGCTTCTGGGCGTTTCGACCGACGTGGCCGAAACAGCCGAGATGCACCAGACGCAAATGGAAAACGATGTGATGACCATGATCCCGCAGCGCACCGTGCCGGTGGCGGCTGAAAGCCAGGTGAAGTTCGAACCGGGCGGGCTGCATATCATGTTAATGAATCTAAAGAAAGACCTGAACCCCGGCGACCAGTTCTCAGCCACCCTCAGCTTTGACCGGGCCGGTCCGCTCACCATCACCGTCGATGTGAAAGACCAATGAGGCCAACATGGACGCCATCCGGGCATTTATCGCCATCGAACTTCCGCATCCCATTCAAGAAAAGCTCGGAGAGATCATCAAAGAGCTGCAGCAGCGCTCGCCGAAGGCCGTCCGCTGGGTGCCGCCGAAGAATATCCACCTCACGCTGAAGTTCCTCGGCAACGTCTCGCCAACCAACCTGAACAACCTGACCCGCGCGATCAAAAGCGAGGCGCTGCGCCATCGCAGGATGGAATTCTGCGTGGCAGGCTTTGGCGCCTTCCCGAACAAGATGCGCCCGCGCGTCATCTGGGTGGGCGTGGCGGCCCCGCCCGAGCTGCTCGAACTGCAGCGCGGCATCGACCGCGAGACCGAACGCCTGGGCTACCCAAGCGAAGAGCGCGATTTCTCGCCGCACCTCACGCTGGGGCGCGTCTCGCAGCACGCCACCCCGCTCGAAGTGCGCCAGGTTGCAGACGCAATGGCAGGCGTCACCGTCGGCGAGCTGGGCGTGGTGGCCGTTAGAGAGCTGGTCCTCTTCCGCAGCGAGCTGCAAACCGGCGGAGCGGTCTATTCGCCGATCATCACCGCGCCCCTGGGCCAGTGAGGCCCGCCCCCAGGGGTATGTGAGTCTATTAATGTAAATTGCGGTGCAAGCCCCGCAATATATATTAACAATGGAAGCACAGTCCCGCCCCAGGGGTTGCCCTCCATCATTTGTGCTCAACTGGTCAGCCGGCCGGCTTTATGCTACAATCGCGCCAAACCAGATCATTGAGGTGGAACCTGAACGCATTGGACGTGGCGCGCAGCATGGTCAACGTGCTGGAAGACAAAAAAGGAGAGCAAATTCTCCTGATGGATATTCGCGGGCTGGCTTCGTTCACCGATTATTTCATCCTCTGCAACGGCACCAGCGACCGCATGCTGCGCAGCCTGGCAGACGCGGTGGAAGAGAACGCGCACCAGCAGTTCGAGCTTGACGTGCGCGTGGAAGGCCTGCCCGAAGACGGCTGGGTGGTGGTGGACCTGGGCGACGTGGTGGTGCACCTCTTCTCCCCCGACCAGCGCGACTACTACCAGCTCGAGTCGCTCTGGAGCAAGGGCAAGGTGCTCGTGCGGCTGCAATAAATCTCATCTCCCGCACTCGGCCAACCTATGTTAAAATAGACCGTGCTCTCTGGGGCATGGTGCAACGGCAGCACACCAGACTTTGGATCTGTGGATCTTGGTTCGAATCCAGGTGCCCCAGCCACCCAATCACAGCCCGGCGGCTCGAAAACGCCGGGCTGTTGCGCATATATTTGGAGCGCGGGGCGGAATAAAATATAATAAGCCATATCGAATACTTCAAGGAGAACCCTTTATGCGCCTGACACCGATCATTTTGGCCGCCGGGCAAGGCACCCGCATGCGCTCCCGGCTGCCCAAGATGCTCCATCCCCTGGCCGGCAAAGCCCTCGTCTTGCACACCCTTCAAACCGCCGCATCCCTCGGGGGCGAAACGCCCATCCTGGTAATCGGCCACGGCATGGAATCCGTCCGGCAGGCGGTGGGCGAGGCCGCGCGCTTCGCCGTGCAGGAAGAGCAGCTCGGCACCGCCCATGCACTCCAGGCTGCCGGACCGCTTGCCGGCGGTGCGGGCGGGCTGGTGCTGGTCACCCCCGGCGATATGCCCCTGCTGAAGGTCGAGACGCTGCGCGCCCTCGTGCAGCTTCAAGAGAGCAACCCGGGGCCCGTCTCGCTGCTGACGGTCGAGTCCGCCGGCCCGCACGGCTTTGGCCGGGTGCTGCGCTCCGCCGATGGCTCGGTGCGCGAGCTGGTGGAGGAAGCCGCCGCGCAGCCCGATGACCTGGCCGTGTGCGAGCTCAACACCGGCACCTGTTGCTTCCAGGCCGATTGGCTGTGGCCGGCCCTGCGCAAGGTTGAAAAATCGGCCGGGGGTGAATATTGCCTCGCCGACCTGGTCAAGATTGCCGTGCAGGAGGGGCGGAGCGTGCGCGCGCTCAAATTGGCCGATTCAAGCGAAGCAATTGACATCAACACGCGCGTCCACCTGGCCGAAGCCGAGGCCGTGCTGCGCCGGCGCATCGCCGAGCACTGGATGCTGGAGGGCGTCACGATCATCGACCCGGCCTCTACCTGCATCGACGCGCAGGTCACCATCGGCCCCGATACGACCCTCTGGCCGAACACCTATCTGCGCGGGAAGACCGTTATCGGCGAGAACTGCACGATTGGCCCGGATGCGATCCTCGAAGACACCACGGTCGGCGCGGGCTGCCGCATTCTGGCTTCCACTCTCGAGAGCGCGACGCTGGAAGAGAACGTTAAAATGGGCCCTTACTGCCACCTGCGCCCGGGGGCGCACCTGGCCAGGGGCGTGAAGATGGGCAATTTCGGCGAAGTCAAAGGCTCTTACCTGGGCGAGGGCGTCCATATGGGGCACTTCTCCTACATCGGCGACGCCACCATCGGCGCGCACACCAACATCGGCGCCGGGACGATCACCTGCAACTTCGACGGCAAGAGCAAATTCAAGACCGAAATCGGCGAGAACGCCTTCATCGGCAGCGATACCATGCTGGTCGCGCCGTTGAAGATCGGCAAGAACGCCCGCACGGGTGCCGGGTCGGTGGTGACGCATGACGTCCCAGATGATTCGACGGTCGTCGGCGTGCCCGCGCGCCCGTTCATCAAAAAGGAGCCGGGTGGGAACTGACCTGTACTGGATCGTCCTGGTCCTGCTGATCCTCCTCGATCTGCTCTTCGCGGCGGTGCGCGGCAGCCTGCTCAACGCGCGCCTGCCCGCGTTGATGGAACTTGGCGAGGAACAGGCCGAGCAGGTGCAATCCACCATGGAACTGCTCGAAAAACCGCGCCTGCGCACCTCGCTGCGCCTGGGCGTGGTGCTCACCCACTTCATGCTCGGGGCGATGTGCGCCTGGCTGGCGGCCGCCTGGCTCTTCCGGGCCGGTTTTGGGCTCGACCTTTTGCTTGTGGCTGCCGCCGCGCTGGTTCTCTTGGTGATCGAACACCTGCTGGAGGGCATCCTGCTGCCCAGGGCGGAGGTCTGGGCGCTGCGCCTCACGGGCGTGACGCGCGTGATCGACCTCCTGTTCAGCCCGCTCAGCGCAGTCATCGTGCGGCTGCTCGGTTCGCCGGCCATGCTGGAACAGCGCCTTGGCCCGACCACCGAATATGAACTGCGCAACTGGGTGGAAGAGGGCGAGGTGGAAGGCGGCCTCGAAAAGGGCGAGCGCCAGATGATCTACTCGATCTTCCATTTCGGCGATACGCTCTGCCGCGAGATCATGGTTCCGCGCATCGATATGCTCGCGCTCGAGATCAACACCCCCCTCGAGGAAGCCATCCAGGCCCTCAGCCAGTCGGGACATTCACGCGTGCCGGTCTATGAAGAGACGGTCGATAATATCATCGGATTGTTGTTCGCCAAAGACCTGCTCAAGGTGCGGCCCGAAGGCCAGACCCTTTCGGCGCTGCGTTCGATGCTGCGCCCGGCCTATTTTGTCCCCGAGGCCAAGAAGGTGGACGAGCTGCTGGAGGATATGCAGTCCAGGCGCACCCATATGGCGATCGTGGTGGATGAATACGGCGGCGTGGCCGGGCTGGTGACGCTGGAAGATATCGTCGAGGAAATTGTCGGCGAGATCCGCGATGAATACGACCAGGGCGAAGAGCAGCTCTACACCCAGGTCGGCCCGGGCGAGTATATCTTCAGCGGGCGCATCGACCTGGACGACTTTAATGAGATCATGGGCAGCCATATCGATAAAGATATCGCCGATACCCTCGGCGGGTTGATCTACGGTCTGGTTGGGCATGTCCCGCAGAGCGGAGAGACCGCCGAAGTGGACGGTCTGACCCTGCAGGTGGAGCACATCGTCGGGCGGCGCATCCGCTCGGTGCGCGCCCGGCAGACCGGCCGCACGGAGGAAGCGCAAAGAGAGGACAACCATGACGTTGAACGATGAGCAGAAGGAGCATCTGATCGAGGCGGCCCTGGCGGCGCGCAAGTGGGCTTACGCCCCCTATTCGAAGTACAAAGTCGGCGCGGCCCTCTTAACGGCCTCGGGGAAGGTCTATGACGGCGTCAACATCGAGAACGCCGCCTACCCTTCGGGCATCTGCGCCGAGCGCGTGGCGGTCTTCAAGGCGGTTTCGCAGGGCGAGCGCGAGTTCGATACGCTGGTCGTCGCCACCAGCAACGGCGGAACCCCGTGCGGGGCCTGCCGGCAGGTGCTGGCCGAATTTGGGCTGGATACTGCGGTGATCATCGTCAACGGGCGGGGAACCGTCACCCAAGAAACCAGCGTGCGCGAGCTCCTGCCCGGCGCGTTCACTCCCGCCTCTCTGAAAGCCCCCGGCTGAAGCCCGGCCTTGCCCCATGCCCTCCACCCCGCATACGCTTTCGGTCGAGGCCATCGTTCTGCGCCACAGCGATTGGGCAGAAGCCGACCGCCTGCTGGTGCTCTACACCCGCGAGGCGGGCAAGCTGCGCGCGGTGGCCAAAGGGGCGCGCAAGCTGCGTTCGCGCAAGGCCGGGCACCTCGAGCCTTTCACCCGCGTGCGCCTGCTGCTGGCTCACGGCCGGGATTTCTGGATCGTCACCCAGGCCGAGACGGTGGAGGCTTACCTGCCCCTGCGCGAAGACCTGCTGCGCACAGCCTACGGCGCCTATGTGATCGAGCTGCTCGACCGCTTCACCTATGACGAAGGCGAGAACCGCGCCTTGTATGCCCTGGCAGCCGATACGCTCGCGCGCGTCAACAGCGAGGCCGACCCTTTCCTCGCGGTGCGGTATTTCGAGATTCGCCTGCTCGATCTGACCGGCTTCCGCCCGGAGCTCTTCAAGTGCGTCATTTGCGGCGAGGTCATCCGGCCCGAAAACCAGTTCTTCGATGTGCTGCAGGGCGGGGTCATTTGCCCGCGGTGCGCCCCGCGCTTCACCGGCGCGCGCGAGCTTTCAATGGAGGCGCTCAAATACCTGCGCCACCTGCAGCGCAGCGCTTATTCCGAAGCTATGCGCGCCAACCCCGGCGCGGGCGAGCGCGCCGAGATGGAGTCGCTCCTGCGCTATTACCTCACCTACCTGCTCGAGCGCCGGCTCAACTCGCCCGAATTCCTCGAGGAAGTGCGCGGCC